>NZ_JABKKG010000001.1 GCF_013166595.1 Palleniella intestinalis
GGACATAAGCACTGTATCGGACAAGAAAATTGCTATGATACAGCACAAAATCAACAAGAGACCAAGGGAAAAACTGAAATTCTCTACGCCGGTAAGGGAGTTTTTCAAATTCTTTATGTAACTTTGCAAAAACAATTGCACTTGCGGGTTGACTCTTTACAAAGCAATAAATGGCTGAGTTTTCTATAAAAATATCCAAAATAGTTGCGTACGTGAAATAAAAGAGGTAACTTTGCAAGACGATTGGAGAATTCATTCTAAATGCTGATAATAGAATTCTAACATACTAAATAATAGAACATGGAATACAAAAAAACCGGAATAGAGGGAGTCTATATCATTCAGCCAAAAGTGTTTAACGACCAGCGCGGATATTTCTTTGAGTCATTCCGTCAGGCGGATTTTGACGCTAACATTGGAGGGCATACAGAGTTCATCCAAGACAACGAGTCGAAGTCAAGCTATGGCGTCCTCCGTGGCCTTCATTATCAAAAAGGCGAATTCTCGCAAGCAAAACTTGTCCGTGTGATAAAGGGCAGGGTGCTTGACGTTGCGGTTGACATCAGGAAAGGCTCGCCGACATTCGGAAAATATGTCATGGTGGAACTTAGCGAGGACAACAAGACTCAGTTCTTTATTCCGAGGGGATTCGCCCACGGCTTCCTTGTGCTTAGCGATGAGGCTGTCTTCACTTATAAAGTAGATAATGTATATGCTCCGCAGAGTGAGGCGAGCATCCGCTTTGATGACCCGGACATTAATATCAAGTGGCCGATAGACGCAAATGAAATCCTGACGAGCGAGAAGGATATGAAGGCGAAGTGGCTGAAGGATGCCGAGGTCTTCGGGTAAGAGGCTTGCCGTTTGCAGTGCGGTGTGAACGGCAGGTGTTGTTTGGATGATAAATGGATTTTACTGCTGTGCGTAAGATATTCTTTTTTATGGCTTCCTGTTTGCTGTCTGTGTCATGTTATGATGCCGTCAGGGACAATACTGCCGTTCTTGAAGAAGACAAGGACGCGAAAGCTCTTCTGCAAGGCGTTTGGACTAACGGTGACGATGGTGAGGTGACGATGATGGTGAAAGGCGACAGTATCATCTATGCGGATTCCATGCTGTCTCCTGTCTATTTTGCCATTATAGGTGATACGCTGATGCTTCGCGGAAACACCGAGGCGCGTTATGCTATCACAAGGCATACGGCTCACCTTTTCGATTTTGAGAACCGTAATGGTGATGCTGTGCATCTGTGCAAGTCGGACAATCCTTATGACAAATACATCTTTGACGGGAGGAAGCCTGTTGTGCTTAACCAGCATCGCCTGATAAAGCGTGACTCCATAGTAGGGGATGGTGAGGACAGGTATCATGTGTATACGCAAGTCAACCCTTCGACATACAAGGTTGTCAGGACATCGTACAATGAGAATGGCATATTGGTGGAGAAAGTCTATTACGATAATGTCATTAATGTGTGTGTCTATAAAGGTGCGCAACGGCTTTTCTCTGCAGACGTGTATAAGCGTGATTTTGCAAAATATGTTCCGGAGTCATATCTCCGGCAGGCAGTGCTGAGTGATATTGGCATAGATGGGGTTTCAAACGGCAGTGTTGAGCTGACAGCCTCTGTCTGTGTGCCTGACTCGCCTACATCGTATAGGATAAAGATGATTGTTTCCAAGCAAGGGAAACTGACAATGAAAGTCCTTTGAACATGATTCTTGGCAATAATTTATGGTGTGATTGCAATAAAGCAGCAAAGGCTTCGAAAAGGAGCCTTTGCTGCTTTATTGTTTGAACGGTTTGTTGAAAAAAGTCTGTGTGGAGTGAAAAAGGGTCATACTGTGATTGTGATGAAAACTCCTTATGTAGGTAGAGTGCCATGTATCTTTGTAATCCACCGGCTCTGAAAATATGGCTTGGAGTAGGGCAGAGGTGAGGTTTGAAGGACAAGTCTCGACAGTGACCTCGCGATAACCTGCTCCGTTGTGGCCCGCCATTGAGTACACGCGTTCTCAGTTTTCTTGAATTATTTGATGAGTTCCCCGATCTAACCAGTATGACCCATGTGCAAAATTACAACTTTTTTCTCTTATAGCAAATAAAAACAAGGGAAATTTTGATTATTCCATAATTTTTTCTTAATTTTGCATTCCGTAAACAAACATACATTATTTATATAGTAAGATGTACAGAACAAATACCTGCGGTGAACTCCGCATAGAGAATGTAGGTCAGACAGTGACTCTCGCCGGTTGGGTGCAGGGCGTGCACAATCTCGGTGCTTTGATTTTTGTTGACCTCCGTGACCGATATGGCATTACGCAGCTTGCGTTCAGTGATGATGCTCCGGAGGAGCTCCGCCAGAAAGCCGGTCATCTTGGACGTGAGTATGTCGTTCAGGCGACAGGTGTTGTGGCAGAACGCTACTCCAAGAACTCCAAGATTGCGACAGGAGATATAGAGATAATAGTCTCCGAACTGAATATTGTAAGCGAGAGCCAGACTCCTCCTTTCACGATAGAAGACAATACTGACGGTGGCGATGAACTGCGAATGAAGTATCGTTACCTTGATTTGCGTCGCTCATGCGTCCGCAAGAATCTCGAATTGCGTCACCGCATGGCGATACTTATACGCAATTTCCTTGACTCACGTGACTTTATCGAGGTTGAGACACCTATTCTGATCGGTTCCACTCCTGAAGGGGCGCGCGACTTCGTTGTGCCTTCACGCATGAATCCGGGACAGTTCTACGCTCTCCCACAGTCTCCGCAGACTTTGAAGCAGTTGCTCATGGTGTCCGGGTTTGACCGTTATTTCCAGATTGCGAAATGCTTCCGTGATGAAGACTTGCGTGCTGACCGCCAGCCGGAGTTCACACAGATTGACTGTGAAATGTCCTTCGTTGACCAGGACGATGTCATAGCAATCTTTGAGGATATGGCGCGCTCACTGTTCAAGGAAATCAGAGGCGTGGAACTTCCTGCAAAGCTGCGTCAGATGACTTGGAAGGAGGCGATGGAAAAATATGGCTCTGACAAGCCTGACCTTCGTTTCGGAATGGAGTTCCGGGAACTGAAGGAGGTTTTCCCGGCAGGACAGTTTGCGGTGTTTGACTCCGCTAACTATGTTGGCGGTATTGTTGCTGATGGCTGTGCAACCTACACTCGCAAGCAGCTTGACCAGTTGACTGATTTTGTGAAATCACAGCAGGTTGGTGCAAAAGGACTGGTGTACATAAAGCTGAATGCCGATGGTACGATAAAGTCATCCATAGATAAGTTCTATACTCCGGAACAGTTGCAGGCTGTTGCTGACAAGTGTGGAGCAAAGAAAGGCGATTTGATTCTTATCCTTAGTGGTGAGCAGCCTAACAAGACACGTGTGCAGCTGTGCGCTTTGCGTCTTGAGATGGGCAAGCGCCTTGGACTGATGGACAAGGACAAGTTCGAGTGCCTCTGGATCATAGACTTCCCTCTGTTTGAATGGAGTGAGGAGGAGCAGCGTCTGATGTCTACTCACCATCCGTTCACTATGCCTAATCCGGATGACATTCCATTGCTTGACACTGACCCTGCAAAGGTTCGTGCAAAGGCGTACGACTTTGTATGCAACGGTGTGGAAGTCGGTGGCGGCTCACTCCGTATTCATGACGGCAAGCTGCAGGCAAAGATGTTCGAAGTGCTTGGGTTCACTCCTGAGAAAGCAATGCAGCAGTTCGGTTTCCTCATCAACGCATTTAAGTACGGTGCTCCTCCACATGCAGGACTCGCATTCGGCTTTGACCGTTTCGTAAGTCTTATGGCAGGCTTGGACTCCATACGTGATGTCATTGCATTCCCTAAGAACAACAGTGGGCGCGATGTAATGCTTGACGCACCTGGAACTCTTGACCAGAAGCAGCTTGATGAGTTGCAACTGAAATTGGACTTGAAGGATTGAATCCTTGATGTTTAGTCGTCGTGGACTTTGATGTTTGTCAATAAAAGTGCGTGTCTGTTGTCAAAATGGCGTAAATGCTTGAAATATCGTGCGATTCTTGTTGCTCATGTCGAAAATAATGTTTACTTTTGCATCATAATTACGAAAAGAGACTTATATTTTTTCAGGTAAATAATTATGGCAGAAAAGAAAACAGCTACTGTAACAACAAAGGCAGCAGCAACAAAGGTGGCGAAAGCTGCACCAGTGAAAAAGGCTTGTACAACAAAGAAAACTTGTGCAACCAAGACAGCCAAGGCTGTTGACATGGCAGTTGAGAATATAGGCTTCCGTGCAGGTGATGTTTATCAGACACTCGCAAGTGAGGCACAGCCAATGACAGTGGCAGAGATAGCAAAGGCTGCAAACATCAGTGAGACAGAAGTGCTCATGGGAGCCGGCTGGTTGATGAAAGAAGGTAAGGTTGCTGCAGAAGCAGACAAACTCATCCTTGCTTAATCAAGAAAAGGCTCATCAATAAGGAGTCGTTTTCTGAAATATCTCACTCTTAATAAACAAAGGAATTCTACCGGTCCATTATAAGGCAGGCAGAATTCCTTTTTGCTCTTTTAGAGGAAGGTTGCTTTTGTGCAAAAGTATGCTTTTCTCCTGATTAGATACAACGAAAGTAATAAAAAAGATTCACGCATCATTTGGCAGATTACAGTAAGGACATAACAGAATTGTTGTTGAGGATTCCTGACGGATTGCCGTTAAGGAAGATTGTGCGGCATGTATACAATGCCCACAATACGTTCTTTGAGACAATATCCATGGAGGAAGTCAGTCGTGATGTAGCCTCCTATCTTCAGCGACGGAGTAAGACTCCCGGGTCTCTTATCGAACGTGTGGGAGCGCGCGGTTTTTACCGCCTGAATCCTGATTCCGGAGAGTCCAGGCAACTGATGCTTCAATTTAGGGAGCAGGAAGAAGAAAATGCGGTGGAGCAGCATGAGGAGGAACAGAAGGGGGCGCCCGGTCTTTTTGATGATTTCTTCGACAGCCTGTAATTGTCTGATGCAGAAAAGGGTATGCGCTGATGATGCAGTAATACGGTAATAATTTTAATCCCCTGATATATTTATGAAGAATAATAACCTCGTGATTATGGCGGGTGGCGTAGGCAGCCGCTTTTGGCCAATGAGTACAGAAGAGACACCAAAGCAGTTCATTGATGTGCTTGGTGTAGGAAAGTCGTTGTTGCAGCTGACAATGCAGCGTTTCGCAGGAATCTGTGCCCCGGAAAATGTATGGGTAGTCACAAATGCTGCTTATGTGGAGAAAGTTCATGAGCAGTTGCCTGAGATTCCACGTGAGAATATTCTCAGTGAACCTTGCCGCCGCAATACAGCTCCATGTATTTGTTATGTCAGCTGGCGCATAAAGTCAAAGAATCCGAATGCCAATATTGTTGTGACACCGAGTGACCATATCGTTACAGACACACAGGAGTTCCAGCGCGTGATAAAGTCTGCTTTACAGTTCACAAGTGAGAGCGATGCCATTGTCACTCTTGGAATGAAGCCGACACGTCCGGAGACCGGCTATGGGTACATACAGGCGGACCTTGCTTCAAACACTCTGCGCAACAAGGAAATCTTTGCCGTCGAGCAGTTCCGTGAGAAGCCTGACCTTGAGACAGCCAAGGAGTATGTCAAGCAGAACAACTATTTCTGGAATGCAGGAATCTTTGTGTGGAGCGTCTCAACCATTGTCAATGCCTTCCGCCTTTACGCTCCTACGATAAACCGTATATTCGAGAATTTGGAGAGCGTTTATGGCACACCCGAGGAGCAGGCTATGATAGACAAAGTTTATCCGGAGTGCGAGAGTATCTCTGTGGACTATGCCATTATGGAAAATGCAGAGGCAATATATGTCCAGCCTTCTGATTTCGGTTGGAGTGACCTTGGCACATGGGGTTCGTTGTGGACTCTTGTCAAGCATGATGTCAATGGCAACGGATGCATCGGCAACAATGTGCGTATGATTGATTCTCATGACTGCATTGTGCATACAACGGAGGAGAAGCAGGTTGTCATACAGGGACTTGACGGCTACATTGTAGCAGAGAAAGACGATACATTGTTGATATGTAAATTGTCGGAAGAGCAGCGTATAAAGAACTTCCACGATTGATAAAGGCCAGCTTTGTATATGGACAACATAAATTACGGCAGGTATTCATGTTTGAATGCCTGCCGTAGTTGGTTTTGTTTGTATGTATGTTGTTTTCCGGAAAATTTTCTTGGAATTATTTGATTATCCGAACAGTAGTTTGAGGGCTTCCTCCACTCTTCTTACGGGATGGATGCTGATGTGGAATCGCTTTAAGTCTATGCCTGCGGTGTTGTGTTTCGGAATGATGATGTCTGTGAATCCGAGTTTTTCTGCCTCGGCGATCCTTTGTTCTATGCGGTTTACGGGGCGCACCTCTCCCGACAGTCCGACTTCGCCGCACATGCACCAGCCGGCTTCGACGGGGATGTCGATGTTGCTTGAGATGACGGCGGCAAGGATGGAGAGATCCATTGCCATGTCCGTGACGCGTAGTCCGCCGGCGATGTTTATGAAGACATCCTTCTGTATCAGTTTGAATCCCACGCGTTTCTCGAGCACGGCGAGCAGCATGTTCAGCCGTCGCTGGTCGAATCCTGTTGCCGAACGTTGCGGAGTGCCGTAGGCTGCTGTGGAGACAAGAGCCTGTGTCTCAACAAGGAATGGGCGCACACCTTCTATTGCAGCCGAGATGGCAAGTCCCGACATGCCATCCCGGTCTTGTGTGAGGAGGAGTTCGGATGGGTTTTCCACTTGCCGGAGTCCAGTCTGCTGCATTTCATAGATGCCGAGTTCGGATGTTGAGCCGAAGCGGTTTTTTATGGAGCGGAGGATGCGGTACATGTGATGTTGGTCACCTTCAAACTGTATGACAGTGTCGACGATGTGTTCAAGGATTTTTGGTCCGGCAATGGCTCCGTCTTTTGTGATGTGTCCGATGAGGATTATTGGTGTGCTGCTTGTTTTCGCGTATCTCAGCAATGCTGCTGCGCATTCGCGCACTTGTGTGAGGGAGCCTGGCGAACTGTCTACTGTGTCTGTGGCGATGGTCTGTATGGAGTCGATGATGACAAGCTGGGGGTGAATGTCATTCATGAGATTAAGGATGTTCTCCAATGAGTTCTCGCATATGACATCTATGTTGTCGTTGTTTGCACTGCTTCCCTTGCTTAAACGCTCCGCACGCATCTTTAGCTGGTGCGCACTTTCCTCTCCGCTGACGTAAAGTATGCGTATGTCGCTGATGTTGAGTATTGTCTGTAATGTCAGCGTTGATTTTCCGATGCCGGGTTCGCCTCCAAGCAGCACGATGCTTCCTTTTACGAGTCCTCCTCCGAGCACACGGTTGAGTTCATTGTCGTGCATGTCGAGCCGCGGTTCGTCTTTTGTTGCTATGTCACGCAGTTTGTGTGATGTCGGAGTGTTTTTCTGCCCGATACTTAAAGAACTCTTTGCGGAGTTGCCTGCGATACGTATCTCGCGGAATGTGTTCCACTGTCCGCAACTTGGGCATTTGCCAAGCCATTTTGATGATTCCTGTCCGCAGTTGGAGCAGACATAAGCTGTTTTGTCTTTTGCCATTATTTGTTTTTGGAAGGACATAATTCTGATATCGGGCATTTATTGCAATGCGCTTTTCTTGCTGTGCAGATGTATCTGCCATGGAGAAGTATCCAATGGTGGGCGCGGGACAAGAGTTCTGCCGGAATGAGTTTCACAAGTTCGCGTTCCACCTTCTCCGGAGTGTCGGCTTTTTTCGTTGCAAGCCCGAGTCTGTGGCTTACGCGGAATACATGTGTGTCGACCGGCATTGCAGCTTGGTCGAATGCGACGGCAAGCATCACATTTGCAGTCTTCCTTCCGACTCCGGGGAGCGAGACCAAAGCGTCGAAATCATGTGGCACCTCACCGTCAAATTCCGTGACAAGTTTTCTTGCAAGTTGCACAAGATGAAGAGATTTCGCATTAGGATAACTTACGCTTGATATATATGCAAGTATGTCCTCTGCTTCGGCTTTCGCCATTTCCTGTGGTGTGGGGAAATGCTTGAACAGTGCAGGTGTCACCATATTCACGCGTTTGTCGGTGCACTGTGCACTTAGAACGACAGCGCACAGCAACTGGAATACCGAGCCGAACTCCAGTTCGGTGGTGATTTCCGGTTGCTGTGCGTGGAAATATTCAAGTATGCGTTCTGTACGCTCCTTCTTTGTCATTATTTTTTCTTGTTCTCTTTCTTTGCGGCAGGTGCCGGCTTATATGCCTTGTTGAGTCCTGCGATAATTTCGTTTGTCACGTCGTATGCTTTGTCAGCATAGAGGAGGTTGTCTCCTGATTTTGAGAAGATTATAGAGTACTTCTTGTCTTTGTTGTACTTTTTCAGATAGTTGGCGATAGAGTCATGGAGGGCAATGTTGTATTTCTCCTGCTCTTGCTGGAACTCTGCGCCAAGACGCTGCTGAAGAGCCTGAAGGTCAGCGTTCTGCTTCTGCAAGCCAGCCTGAATGGCTTCTGCCTGTTCGCGTGTGTATGCATTCTGCTGTATCTTCTGCTGGAAATTGTTTGCGGCAGTCTGCAGAGCCTGACCTTTCTGTTGGATGGTAGCCTCGATGTTCTGTCCCTTTTTGGTAAGAATCTGTGTGTAGTCCTTGCAAAACTGGTATTGTGTCATGATAGAGTCGACCTCCACATACGCTATTTTGAGTTCTGCCGGTGCGTTCTGTGCCGGTGCGGCAGCTTCGTCTGCGCTCTTTGATTTGTCGCAGGCTGTCAGTGAGACAGTGGTGAGTGCAGCGATGGCGGCTGCACGGAAGATGTTCTTGTTCATTTCTTGTTTATGGTTTTTGTTTGTTGTTTCTCGATTGATTCGGGTGATTCGGGGTGCGGTCATGCTTTCTTGCGCATTTTCCTGCTGACGGTTTCTGCGCGTT
Organism: Palleniella intestinalis; assembly: GCF_013166595.1. GTDB lineage: Bacteria > Bacteroidota > Bacteroidia > Bacteroidales > Bacteroidaceae > Prevotella > Prevotella intestinalis. The sequence continues at coordinate 8,973 of NZ_JABKKG010000001.1, forward strand.
CCCGTTCTTCCTTGTCTTGGTCCATGACGCAGTGTATTCCCCTGTCTTTCATGGCTTGGGAGTCGTGGATGTGGATTGACGACATTTCACCATCGGGTTTCAGCAGCACCTTTATTCCGATAAATGCCATGCCGATAGCAATAATTAACATCGAAAATAATAGAGTTTCAATCATTTTTTCGTATCTTTGCAACACATTTCTGATGTATTCAGGTGCAAAATTAGTAAAAAAAGTTCATATAACCTTATTAATTATATTAAATAATGACTAAAAATGAATTAAAACCCCAAATCGTGTTTGATGAGTTCGCGAAAATAAACGAAATCCCGCGTCCTTCAAAGCATGAGGAAAAGATTATAGAGTATCTCAAGAGTGTCGGTGAGGAGCTTGGTCTTCCTACGAAGGTGGACGAGGTCGGCAATGTGGTCATCTCGAAGCCTGCCACTCCGGGTTACGAGGGCAAGCCGACGGTGATATTACAGTCGCACATGGATATGGTCTGCGAAAGTCTTGCAGGCAAGGAGATTGATTTCGAGAACGACCCGATAGAGACTTACGTTGAGGGCGAGTGGCTGAAGGCCGACCGCACCACTCTCGGTGCTGACGACGGCATCGGTGTGGCGATGGAGCTTGCATTGCTGCGCTCCAATGATGTGGAGCACGGTCCGATAGAGTGCGTATTCACTCGTGACGAGGAGACAGGACTCACGGGTGCGATGGGCATCAAGGAAGGTTTCATGACCGGTGATTATCTCATCAATCTGGACTCGGAGGATGAAGGGCAGTTCTTCATTTCCTGTGCAGGCGGCATTGGCACTACAGCAGTGTTCAGGTACAACAGGGAGGAGATTGGCGGTGACTTCTTCTTTGTGGAGGCAGAGATAAAGGGACTTCTGGGAGGACATTCTGGGGACGACATCAACAAGAAGCGTGCGAATTCCATAAAGCTGATGGCGCGCTTCCTTTACAATGAAATGCAGAAGATGCCGGTGCGCCTTGTCTCCTTTGAAGGAGGAAAGGCTCACAATGCCATTCCGCGTGACTGCAAGGCAGTCTTTGCCGTTCCAGTGGCAAAGAAGGAAGAGGTGAAGGTGGACTGGAATGTGTTTGCTGCGGAAGTTGCCGACGAGTACCATGCCACCGAGCCGGGTATAGAAATGCTGATGGGTTCGGCAGAAGCCGGTCATGTGATAAAGGAGGAAGCCGGTAACCGCATTGTACGTTGCTTGCAGGCTGTTGACAACGGAGTGTTCGCAATGTGTCAGGACGAAGAGCTTTCTTGGCTTGTGGAAACATCAAGCAATCTAGCAAGTGTTCGCACGCAATGTGATGAAATGGAGATTGTTACATCGCAGCGCTCTTGTGTCATGAGCCAGCGTGACAATATCGCTGCTACAGTGAAGGCATGCTTTGAGCTTGCCGGTGCGGAGGTGGAGCAGGGCGATGGCTATCCGGCTTGGCAGCCACGTGCAAACTCACATCTTGTTGATGTTACTGCGGAGACTTACCGCAAGTTGTTTGGCAAGGAACCTAAGATTCTGGGAATCCATGCGGGACTGGAATGTGGATTGTTTGCAGAGCGTTACCCGAACCTCGACATGGTTAGCATGGGACCGACACTCCGTGGCGTGCACTCTCCGGACGAGAAGCTCCACATACCGTCAGTGCAGATGGTGTGGGATCATTTGCTTGAAATATTGAAGAATATCTGAGAAAAAACAGTAAAGTATTCATAGGACGAAGATGCGAGGGTGTCATGTCTTTGTGTGCATTCCTGCATCTTCGTCTTGTTGTCTTTTTTGCGTTTGCATTCCGGTGTGGATGCAAATGCGGAATTCTATCTTTTTGATTGAAATTGAATAAACGGAAAATATTATTTGCGCTGTCGCTGTTTTGCTTGTTCGGTGTCAGTTCTTTTGCCATAAAACATCCCAAACGTGAGGTTCGGGCGGTGTGGCTGACCACCATAGGCGGACTTGACTGGCCGCATTCTTATTCCCAGTCACAGTACAGCATGGCACGACAACAGGAAGAACTGCGGACGATTCTTGACAAACTGCAGCGTGCGAACATTAATACAGTGTTGCTTCAGACGCGCATACGCGCGACAAGCATTTTCCCGACGACAGCTGCTTCGGGCAACGAACCGTGGGACGGCTGCTTGTCTGGTTTCCCCGGAAAGTCTCCGGGATATGATGCTCTTTCTTTTGCGGTGGAAGAGTGTCACCGCCGTGGCATGGAGTGCCATGCGTGGGTGGTCGCCATTCCAGTTGGAAAATGGAATGGGGCGGGCTGCCGGCATCTCCGCAATTCGCAGCCGGGGATTGTCTATCGAATAGGGCAGGAGGGATACATGCGTCCGGAAGATTCGCGTACGGCAGTATATTTGGCGCGCTATTGTGCTGACATTGCACGGCGATACGATGTTGACGGCATCAGTCTTGACTACATTCGCTATCCGGAAGCGCAGGCTAAACTGCCGCGTGCGGATGTTGGGAGGGCGAACATCACCCGTATCGTGAAAGCGGTGCACGATTCCGTCAGGGCGGTGAGGCCGTGGGTGAAGTTGAGTTGTTCCCCTGTCGGGAAGCATGATGATACGCGCCGCTTTTGGAGCCGTGGCTGGAACGCGCGAAGTCGTGTGCTGCAGGATGCCAAGGAATGGATGCGATTGGGATATATGGACCAAGAGTACCCGATGATGTATTTCCGTGGAGACAATTTCTATCCTTTCGCTGTTGATTGGATAGAAGGCTGCCATGGCAAGGCAATGGTGCCGGGACTGGGAATCTATATGTTGCATCCGCGTGAGAGCAACTGGAGTTTGGATGACATTACGCGTGAACTCTATGTTCTTCGTCATGAAGGTGCGGGATTTTGCATGTTCCGTTCAAAGTTTTTCACAGATAATGTTAAGGGGATTTATGACTTCGTGAGCCACATCTTCTGCCGTTATCCTGCCATTGCGCCTGTGATGTGCGGCCGTGAAAGTGACGTTGTCCCGGTTCCTGCGGATATAAAAGTGTTCAGTTCGGCGGACGGGACGAGTGTGAGTTGGAATGGCAATGGGAAGGATTTATTATATAATGTGTATGTGTCGGATTCTTACCCCGTGGATGTGAGCAAGGCGGAGAATCTGCTGTGCGTGCGCAGAAAGGAAACCTCCATAGCAATCGCCAAACCTATGAAAATGTTTTTCGCTGTCACAGCGATGGACCGTTATGGCAATGAGAGCAAGCCATGCCAGCAGCCATATGCAAAACTTCCAGAGGAGATAAAGCCCGGTTGGTATTGGGTGACTCGCCCGCTTGGCAGATAGTTCGCTTGTGGTTTTCCTGTAAAGGAATTTTGTTTGAACAGGCAATGAAAGAAATGAAGTGTGACCTTTCGGATGACGGAATGTCACACTTTTATTGGTCGGAAGTAACCTTTTTCAGTACAAAAGGTCACCTTCGGTTTGCTATGCCGTCAAAATTGGATTTTACGGGGAAAACCGTTGTTTTTATCATTTTTCACCTCCAAAAACAACAAAAATGCAGAAAAATAGAAAAAAGTTCGCGAAATATTTGCACAGTTCGCGAAAAAGCTGTACCTTTGCACTCGCAATTAGGAAATCACTCATCCTTTGCAGGCAAGCAGGCCTTTTGGAGAGATGGCAGAGTGGTCGATTGCATCGGTCTTGAAAACCGACGTACTGAGAGGTACCGGGGGTTCGAATCCCTCTCTCTCCGCTAAGGGCTCTTGAAGAAATTCATGAGCCCTTTTTCATTTATTAATCCCATGAGTGGGAAATGTCAATCCGCCGAATGGGAAATGGCTGATGATTTTCATGGAAATAGAATAGTGAATCCATAGAACTGTAACCATAATAAATATAAAAAGAAATGTATCCACTTTTGTTTGAGCCAAATCTACATACTGTGGTTTGGGGAGGGAATAGACTTGAAGAATGGAAAGGAGTTGGCAGGACCGGTTCGCCTGTCGGAGAGTCATGGGAGGTGAGTTGTGTGCCTTCATCAACATCGGTCATTGCCAATGGCAGGTGGGAAGGCAGATTGCTTTCTGAGGTTATCAAGGAGTGTCCGTATGGAATACTTGGGGAGAAGGTCGCCAAGAAATATGATTGTGAGTTGCCTTTGCTCGTGAAATTCATTGATGCAGCGCAGGATTTGTCCATACAAGTTCACCCTGACGATGACATGGCGCAGAGGGAGCATGGCAAAATGGGCAAAAGTGAGATGTGGTACATCATTGACGCAAAGCCCGGTTCTTATCTTTATGCCGGTTTCAAGGAAAATCTTACACCGGAGGAATATGCGCGAAAGGTGGCGGATGGAACAATCTGTGAGAGTCTTGCGAAGCATGAGGTTCACAAGGGCGATGTGTTCTATCTTCCTGCTGGAAGGGTTCATGCCATTTGTGGCGGCATTTTTCTTGCGGAAGTGCAGCAGTCTTCCGATGTGACTTACCGTATATTTGATTATAACCGTCTTGGCATGGACGGCAAACCTCGTGAGCTGCATACGGAACTTGCATCAAAGGCTCTTGATTTTGAGGTTATAGACGAATACCGTACGATTTATGATGATGATGCTCATCGCGCAAACCACTGCATTGACTCACCTTTCTTCAATGTCCGCGTCGTGGATGTCGAGGCTCCTTTTCATCGTAATCTTCTGAAATACGATTCGTTCATAATAACGATGTGCTTGGAAGGAGACTGCAAACTGCGGATGCGTTCCGATTTGTCATCGGAGTCTGAGATTATCCTTCATGAAGGACATTCGTGCCTTATTCCGGCAGCGATAGCAGACTATGATGTGATTCCGTTGAATGGCAGGTCGTTGTTGCTTGATGCTTTCATTGACAACAAGGATCGCTCGCTGTTGTCACGTGCAACACGATTCCTGCATATTACGGACAAATAGAGTCTTTTTCTTTTGTGCAGCATTGCAGATGCTTTTGCTGTTCGTGAAGATTTAAGAAAATGAGATGCTTCCTGAAAGATTCCAAACTGTTTTTGGGGACATCTCGTTTTTTTTTTGTACCTTTGCATCACAAACTTAATAAAAAACATTAGAATCTTATGGCAGATATAAAGAATTATAGGATTGGAGTTGATTATAAGCTCTATACAGTTGGAGATAACGGAGAGCGTATTCTTGAGGAAGAGACAACAAAGGATGTGCCGTTCCGCTATCTTTCCGGTTTTGCGATGACATTGGATAAGTTTGAAGAAGAGACAGTCGGACTTAATGTCGGTGACACTTTTGACTTCACCATTGAGAAGGAGGATGCTTATGGTGACTATTTCGCTGACCGTGTGCTGGATTTGAGCAAGGACATGTTCTCTGTCGACGGAAAGTTTGACGCAGAGAACATAAAGGTCGGAGCTATTGTGCCTTTGCAGAATGAGGATGGCGCACGTTTCTTCGGACATGTGCTGGAAATCACAGACACTACAGTAAAGATGGACCTTAATCATCCTTTGGCCGGTCGCAGACTGAATTTTGTCGGCTGCATTGTTGAAAAGATTGAGGCTTCGGCACAGGAGATACAGGCAATGATGTCGCATCTTGCCGGTGAGGGCGGTTGCGGAAGTTGCGGCGGTGGTTGTCATGGTGGCGATTGTGGAAGCTGTGACGGCGGCTGTGGCGGTTGCAAATAAGCGGAAGAGCTTGGAATATAAGAATCATCAATAATATATAACCCGATTACTATGTCGAATAGCACAGGTACAATCTTTACGTTGACAACTTTCGGCGAAAGCCATGGTGCTGCCATTGGTGGTATTGTTGATGGTATGCCGGCAGGAATAGAAATAGACGAAGAGTTCGTTCGGCAGGAGCTGAATCGCCGTCGTCCCGGTCAGAGCGCGATAACCACAAGCCGTAATGAGCCGGATAAGGTTGAGTTTCTCAGTGGAATATTTGAAGGCAAATCAACCGGATGCCCTATCGGTTTTGTCGTTTATAACCAGAACCAGCATTCCCGGGATTATGAGAACATGCATTGCTTGTTCCGTCCGTCCCATGCTGATTTCACATACCATGAGAAATATGGCATACGTGACCATCGTGGCGGTGGCAGGACCTCTGCACGCATAACCATCAGCAGATGTGTTGCCGGTGCGTTGGCAAAACTTGTGCTGCGACAGATTGGTGTGGAGATTCATGCGTACACAATGCAGGTTGGCAATGTCGGGATAGGAAAGGATTATCAGAAATATGACTTGTCATTGGCGGAGACAAATGCTGTCCGTTGCCCAGATTTGCAGAAGGCGGCGGAGATGGAACAGCTGATAAAGGAAGTGAAGTCGGGAGGTGATACCATTGGCGGTATAATCCAATGTGTAGTGAAAGGCTGTCCCGTAGGGCTCGGCTCACCGGAGTTTGACAAGCTTCATGCAGTCCTTGGCAAAGCGATGCTGAGCATCAATGCCGTTAAGGGCTTTGAGTACGGTGATGGTTTTGATTGTGTCTGTACTCGTGGTTCGGAACAGAACGATGTGTTCTATACGGATGCGGACGGTTCTGTACGGATACGGACTAACCATAGCGGCGGAATACAAGGCGGACTGTCGAACGGACAGGATATTGTCTTCCGTGTGGCTTTTAAGCCTGTCGCGACATTGTTGAGAGAGCAGGAGACAATCGATGTGGAAGGAAATCCGACTGTGCTGAAGGCAAAGGGACGCCATGACCCTTGTGTCCTGCCGCGTGCAGTTCCTATTGTTGAGGCTATGGCTGCGATGGTTGTACTTGATGAATATCTTAAGAACAAAAGTGCAAGATAACAAGAAAACTGCTGAGAACTAATTTATATGGAGTTTTATAAATTGGTTCTCAGCAGTTTCTTTATTATATAGGGATAGGGCTTATTCCGAGAGAATCTGTGCGTAAATCCTTTCAAAATTACTGCGAAGGAGTGTAGGGGAGGCTATTATATTACGTATGTTTTTCAGGTGCTGTTCATTCTCCGAACCGGCAATCCAAAGGTGGATGTAGCCACGGGCGGAGTATTTTGCATCCAAATGTTTGTAGAACCGTTCAAAATGCTCCTCCTTGGTTTTCTCCGGATAATGGTCCATACCGTATTCTATTGTGCGGCGCATGATGGTTTCAGGCTCCAATTCACGGTCAGCCTCAGCAACAATCTTTCCATAGATGCTTCTCGGAGCTTTTGAAGCAGAGGCGCGATGATCCTCCACAGCCTCTTTCATTATCTTCAGCTGCTCCGGTGAGAACCAGCGTCTCAGTCTTGCATCGGTGATGAGAATCTTTCCTGATGTTATGTGGTGTATGGCGCGAGGACCTTCAAGTCCCAGATCGTGGTATGCTGCTATGACATACGCCATATCCTCGTCCGCACCGATATTGCGTGCGAGATTCAGGGAATTGTTAATCACATTTGTTGCGTGCCGTATAGAATGTGCACGGTCGAAATCATTGTATCGAGGGAGAATCTCTGTCTCGATAAAATTCATTATTTCAAGGTTCATATCAGTTATTGAAAGTCCAGTTAAGTCCAAAGCGGAACACACGTCCGTTGACAGGGTTGTGTGGGGTTAGGAAATAGTTGCCCTTTCCAGAACAGTTTACATGGCTCATCATAAAGAAGAAGCGGCATTGTTTCAGCTGGAAGTTCGCATAGACGTTGCAGATAGGGTAGTTGCCAACTTTTGTGCGTATGTCCGGGTTCTCCTGGATAGCGAATGCTTGTAGCTGAGGAACATATTCCGGTGCGTAATAATTTGTGAAGTAGCGCATGTCGACACCGAAGTCTGTTGCGAGTACTCGGGCTATCTTAAAGCGCAGGTACAGAGTGCTGTAGACATTGAATTTAGGTAATGGCAATACAACATCGTCTGAACTTTTCTGGAATGTGAGCACATTGTCAAAATGTAGTATGCCCCATTTCAGGTTCTGCCATAACTGCGCTGTGATGACCTGTACACTCGATGCCTGATGCGGTGCTGCTGTTGTGGCGATGTGTGCGTTGTTTTCTCCCAATTCGTATGATGTGCCGAGGTAGGCGTAGTTTGTGATGTTGTCGACAGCGAACCGAAAGCGTGTTTGCGTACGCTGAAGTGAGAAGTTACCTTCGATATGAGTGCGTGTTGTATTATCGATGTCCTCATTCCATTGGAAATGCCGAGATGTAAATGTCTCAAAATATTCGCTTGCATCATCAAGACTGAACTCAGCTTTTGCCTCCAGTGTCACAGTGTCCCCAAGCAATGGGAAATTGACTTCCGCCTCAGCTTCAATCTCGAACTGTCCTACATCGTCTCCGGCAACGCATACCTCACCTGTGACATCAAAGTTGAAAGTCTCGCCCTGATGCTTCGAGAGTTGTCCGCCTACAATGAAATTATGATCGTTCCAGCTCTTAAATTCGTATGGTGAGATTGGATTTGAATAGTGATTCAGTTCACTTGTCGCAAACACTTTGAGTCCGGCTTTCGCATATTTGTTGAATCCTTCGAGAAGAGAGACTCCGAAAGTGTTGCGAAGACATGAATATTTGTATCTGTCGTTGATGGAGTCTGTCTCCAGATTGTAGAAATCATCCCTGTAATAATTCTCAGGCGATTTGTATGCAAGATATGTTCTGCGGTAATTGTCAAACTGTGCTGTATGGAAGAAACTTGTAACAGGAACGTATTCTTCTTTGGTGAAGTCCTCTGTCTCTTGTTGTGGTTTTTCCTCGATGATTTCCCCGTTGCCGGCTTCCTCATTCTCCTTCTTTTCTTTCTCTGCCTTTTCCTTTGCAGCAGCAATGGCAAACTTTTTTGCTTCTATTTCCTGCTCCGTCATTGGAACACGTCGTGTGAAGCCCAAACTGTAGCGGTGGGTGAAGAATACGTGCTGATTGTCGTGCCTGTTCCAGTTGTTGCTCAGGACTGTGGGAATCTCGTTCTCACTGAAGTTGTCCGTGAACATTTCCGGATGTTTTATGTAATTGTCATCCAGTATGCCACCGTTCTCTGCTTGTTTCTGGTGGTTTGTGGACATCAGCAGATGTGCCTGGTATCTGTTGCCAAGATAGCTGCCCCACATAGTGTAGTTAAAATGCGAGGTGCTTTGGTTCTGGTAATATCCTCTTGCGTACAAGTAGTCAAACTTGAATCCCACTCCGAGTTTCTTGCCGGCGTTTACGGCAAACAAAGCTTTCAGGTGGTCTTCACCGTTAGTTTTGTTGCCGCATTGGTTGTACTCAAAGTTTGTTATTGGAGACAAGGTGTTTGTGAAATGGAAGTCCTGCGGTTTGACAAGGATTTGCGACCATCCGCTTGTGAATATGAATTCCTCGTCATCATCATCTCTATCTATGAAAATCCTATTAAGGCGTGGTGAGCCGTTATTGCCAAGTGTCTGATATTCTCCATATATTCCTGATGGGAACACATGGTTCATACGGAGATAGGAGGTTGTGTCAGGTTCGGCGTCATCAATGTCTCCGGACAAAGCGTCTACTGTCCAAACATAAAGTCCTTTAGGAATCTTTTTATGTTGAGCGGTAGAGTCACGGCGTCCGTTTGTCATATTGCCATCGGCATCGACCATTGTTCCATCGTCAGAGAGTAGTGTGTCGTCAAATTGTGCGTTGGCTGTTGCTGCACAGAGAAACAGGAGTGATATTACAAGAAGTCTTTCCACTTATAGAATTATGAGTTATACAATGATAGGGAATGGTGCTGTTGGGATGCCGCTTGTTATTTTCGGAATCTCAATACACATTCCGCCATTTTGAAGAACATGGCTGTCATAATGACAAGAATGCCTAATGTTGGTTCGGGCTGGAACCAGTAGAGCAGACCGCCCACTATTGCGCCAATCATGAAAATGATGTTCATAATCTGTCGTATAATGAAAACCCTGCTCCTGCCTCCATTATCTTCGTTGTCCATGTTTCTTTTATGTGTTTCCATTCTTTGCTTAGTTATTGTTGCTGATTCTTGAAAGATAGTTGAATATTTCCCCGACACGGTCAATAGTTTTTCTGCGGAATTTTCCGCTCAGAGGATAAAGCCGTGTGCCTTTCTTGTTTATGGCTTTGCTGTCTGTAATCCATTCCTCCGCAGTGTATATTTCCTTTTTGTCGGTTCTGTATTCGTAGGAAATGCGGCAGAGCTTGAAATCCACGGCGCCATCTTTACAATTGGCTATGAGTGTATAGCGGAATTGTGTGAAATCCTTTGAAATGAACGAGGAGGAGAACACCATTTCCTCATCAAGTTTCGCAGCGATGATGTGTTCGCGTTTGTTTACTGCGGCTATACGGCTGTCGGATTGCAGTGAGTCTTTTGTAAGAGATTGTATGACATTTAATGCACGGTCGTACAATTCGTCAGCAGAAACACCGGGAACAGTTATTGTCTTGTCCCATTCCACCTTACCGTTCACTTCCGGCACTTTTCCTGTAGCATATTTTGGCTCTATTTTAGAAATAGCTTGCTTTGTCCCCTTATGTGCGGAAATAGCTGTAGTATTTTTCTGCTCTTTCTGTTTCTTTCTGTTAGAGTTTTTAGTGTTCTCTACTTTAGTGTCTTCCGGCAATTCCCATTCGGATTGTGCCATTGAGCTTAGAGGGAGGCAGGCAATGGCAAGGATGATAAGTTTTTTCATGTTTATTGTTGATTAAGAAGGAATTGTTTGAAATCATTAAATTTTTTGTTTATAGGTATAACCACTTTCTTTCCGTGCATAAATGCTTGTAGACGTGCCGGTATCTCAATGTCTGTTGAAAGGATTCCGTCAACGGTGTCCTTGAATTTTGCCGGATGAGCCGTTTCGCAGAACACTCCCGTCTCACCGTCCTGCAATTGTTCCTCAAGGGCTTGATAACCACATGCGCCATGAGGGTCAAGTATATATCCGGTAGTAGCATAGCATTGTCTCATTGTCTCACGGATAAGCTCGTCACTGTATGTGGCACCGGCAATATCGGCGCAAATGTCCTGATGACTTCCTTTGTACAGTTCAATGATACGTGCGAAGTTTGAAGGCGCTCCGACATCCATGGCATTTGCGATGGTTTGGACTGAGGCTTTCGGTTCATAGACTCCTGTTTGCAGATATTTGTAGAAAATATCGTTGGCATTGTTGGCTGCAATGAAACGTTTTATCGGCAGTCCCATCCGCTTACCAAAGAGTGCTGAACATATATTTCCGAAGTTGCCTGACGGAACACAGACAACCAGCTTGTCTGCAAGACCTTTTTCTTTCATGCGAGCATAGGCATTAAAGTAGTAGAACGCTTGTGGCAGGAAGCGTGCAACATTAATTGAATTTGCTGATGTGAGTTTCAATTTTCGGTTTAACTCTTCATCCATAAATGCCGCTTTTACAAGTGCTTGGCAGTCATCAAACACTCCGTCAACTTCAATGGCGGTAATATTCTTTCCAAGAGTCGTAAACTGGCATTCCTGGATAGGGCTGACCTTTCCTTTCGGATAGAGAACATAGACATGTATGCCCTCAACACCAAGGAATCCGTTTGCCACGGCAGAGCCTGTGTCACCGGATGTTGCGACAAGGACATTCACTTGATGCTCTTTGTCGAGTTTTCCTTCTTTCTTCAAAAAATATTGTAGAATTCGAGCCATGAAGCGTGCTCCGACATCTTTGAAGGCAAGTGTCGGACCATGGAACAGTTCAAGTGTGTATATGTTTTCTGTAACTTTCTTTACAGGACAATCAAATTGCAATGTGTCGTACACAATCTCCTTAAGGGATTCTGCGTCAATGTCTTCACCGAAAAAAGCGTCGGCAATCTTGTACGCAATCTCCTGAAAGGACATTTTCTCAATATTGTCGTAGAACTCTTTCGGGAGTGGCTTGATATGCTCAGGCATATACAGTCCTTTGTCCTCTGCCAATCCTTTTACAACAGCCTTTTCAAGCGTTGCCATTTGGGCTTTTTTGTTTGTTGAATAATATAGCATAATAATGTTTTTTCTGTGTTTGTAATTGTCAGATTGACATTAGAGTCTTTATGAATTCATCTTTCTCAAGCAACCCATAACATCCGTTTTTACAAGCATCTTCGTCATATTGCTGTACAGAGTCAGGGGCGATGTTTGGTGCATAGATAAGAAATGGCACAGGGGCGGATGTGTGCGTGCGGTGGTGGACAGGTGTCGGATGGTCTGGCAAAACAGCTATTGCAACATCCTTTCCATTTACAGCTTCACAGACAGGTCCTATTATTCGTGAGTCAAGAGCTTCTATCGTCTTTATTTTCAATTCAAGGTTACCGTCATGCCCGGCCTCATCGCTTGCCTCAATGTGGAGATATACGAAGTCGTCGCCTTCATCTAACGCCTTTATGGCAGCTTCTGCTTTTCCTTCATAGTTTGTGTCGTAGAGTCCTGTAGCACCTTCGACATCAATACATGTCAGCCCCGCAAGAGTGCCTATGCCACGAATAAGGTCTACAGCAGTGATTACTGAACCTTTTTTTATCTGTGGAAATCTCTCTTGTAATGTTGTCATGTGTGGCCTGTAACCGCCAGCCCAAGCCCAGATGCTGTTTGCAGGGTCTTTTCCCTGCATAATGCGCTTTATGTTTAGCGGATGTTTAGCGAGAAGCTCTTGTGACTTGATTGTCAGATTATTGATGAGGTCAGCTGTTTGCCAGGGTGTTAGCTCTGTGGCTTCATTGCAGGCTGTACTGTTATTGTCTGCTTTGACAAGTAGGGGACGCCATGTCTGTCCCGGAACATCGTGGGGCGGGGTGCATAGTATGTTCTTGTTGCCGCCTTTGATTACAAGGAGGTGACGATACTGTACGCCTGAATAAAAATGAACTCTTTCATTTCCAAGATTCTCTTGCAGATATTCAATGAGCACTTTTCCTTCTTCCGTGTCAAGATGCCCGCAGGAGTGGTTCTTGATGTTCTCGCCCTCAATGCAGATGAGATTACAGCGTATAGCCATATCATCAGGAGCGAGTTCCACGCCGATAGATGCTGCTTCAAGCGGTCCGCGCCCTTCGTAAACCTTTTCTTGGTCATATCCGAGTATGGAGGAATTAGCAACTTCTGAACCTGGGTGAAAACCATCCTGAATGGTTTTCAGCATGCCTGTGCGCCCGTTTTTGGCAAGCATATCCATATAAGGTGTGTTGGCAGCTTGCAACAGAGTTTTGCCGCCAAGCTCTTCGTTATGCCAGTCTGCCATGCCGTCACCTACTATAATAATGTGTTTCATAGGTTCTTGTATTTACAATTCACATTATATATTAGCTATGGACATCACATTAGCGAACACACCGGCGGCTGTGACAGAAGCTCCTGCACCATAGCCTTGAATAAGCATTGGATATTCCTTGTATCGCTCTGTGGTCAGAAGCACAATATTATTTGAGCCTGCAAGTTCATAGAATGGATGCTCCTGCGGGACTTTCTGTAGTGAGACGCTTGTCTTGCCATTGTCAAGTTTTGCTACAAAACGCCACCTCATGTTGCTCTCTTCCATCACTTTACGCTCTGCCTCGAACTCTTTGTCGAGTTCCGGAAGTCTCTTCCAAAAAGTCTCCAGGCTGCCCTCAAAATATTCATCCGGAACGAAAAGGTGCTTCTCGACATCGTCTTGCTCCACTTTGTAGCCTGCCTCTCGTGCGAGAATGACAAGTTTGCGGACAACATCCATGCCGGAAAGGTCTATGCGCGGATCCGGTTCTGCATATCCTTTCTCGTGGGCAAGACGTACCGTCTCCGAGAATGGCACATCCTCGGAAAGTTCGTTGAAGATGAAATTCAGTGTCCCGGACAACACTGCTTCAATCCTGAGTATGCGGTCACCGGAATGCACAAGGTCGTTGATTGTTCCGATGATAGGCAGTCCTGCTCCGACATTTGTCTCAAAGCGGAATTTCACGCCATGAGCAAGTGCCGTTTCCTTAAGATGCTTGTAATTAGTGTATTTGGAAGAGGCGGCAATCTTGTTGCAGGCCACGACACTGACATTATGCTCAAGCAGCTCCTGATAGAGTTTTGCCACCTCAATGGATGCTGTGCAATCGACAAAAACACTGTTGAAGATGTTCATTTTCAGTATGCCTTCAAGCATTTTCTTTGCATTGCTTGGCTCCGCCTTGTCGAGTTGCTCGCGATATTTGTTCAAGTCTATACCCTCGCGTGAGAAGATCGCTTTCTTTGAAGAGGCTATTCCTACGACATTGAGGTTGAGGCGGCTGTACTTTTTCAGTATTTCCTGCTGGTCGCGTATCTGCTCTATTAGTTTGCCGCCTACAGTTCCTACACCGCAGATAAAGATGTTGAGGACTTTGTATTCCGAGAGAAAGAAGGAGTCGTGGATAACATTCAGCGACTTGCGGAGATATTTCTCCTGCACGACAAACGAGATGTTTGTCTCTGAAGCACCCTGCGCACATGCGATGATAGAGATGCCCGAACGTCCCAATGCACCGAACAGTTTGCCGGCAATGCCCGGAGTATGCTTCATGTTCTCACCCACAATGGCAACTGTGGCAAGACCACTTTCTGCTGACATAGGGAACATTGCTCCAGTTTCAATCTCTTTTGCAAATTCGTTGTTGAGCACAGTCACGGCACGTTCCGCATCGGTATCCTGCACACCGATGGATGTTGAATTCTCGGATGATGCTTGCGAAACAAGGAACACGGAAATGCCCTGCTCGGCAAGTGCTGTGAAAATACGGCGGTTGACACCTATGACACCGACCATGGAGAGACCGGTCACGGTGATAAGCGTCGTGCCTTTGATGCTCGAAATACCTTTGATTGGCTTGTTGTCATCGTCAACCTTCTGCTTGATGAGTGTTCCCGGATGCTGTGGGTTGAACGTGTTCTTTACCCTGATAGGAATGTTGTTTACACACACCGGATAGATTGTCGGAGGGTAAATTACTTTCGCACCAAAATTGCACAGCTCCATGGCTTCGATGAAAGATAGCTGGTTGATGGTGTATGCTGCCGGTATGACTCTCGGGTCAGCGGTCATAAAGCCATCAACATCAGTCCATATCTCAAGAATTTCTGCTCCGAGTGCGGCTGCAATGATGGATGCCGTATAGTCCGAACCGCCACGTCCAAGATTCGTAGTCTCGCCGTTGTCCTTGTCCATGGAGATGAATCCCGGCACAAGAGAGATGCGTGGAAGGTCGGCAAATGTTTTTTTGACAAGTTTGTTTGTCAATTCTGAATCAAGGATGTGCTTCCCATTCTTGGAAGAAGTCTTGATGAACTCCCGTGAATCAAACCAATGTGCCCCTTCAATAAGTGTTGCCACAATCTGTGACGAAAGCCTTTCTCCATAGGCAACAATGGCATCCTGAGTCTTTGGCGAAAGGTCATGTATCAGGTAGACACCGGAGTAGATGGAGCGCAACTGTTCTAGAAGTGCATCGACTATGTTAAAAAGCTTTTCCCTGTTTCTGGAATCAGTGATTATGGTGTCAATCATCTTATGATGACGGTCAACCATTGCGTCAAATTCCTGTTTCCACTCGTCTTTGCCTTCAACGGCAAGGCGTGATGTGGAGATAAGTTTGTCGGTTATGCCGCCAAGGGCGCTGACAACTACAACTACCGGTTGCTCTTCTGCAGCGTTAAGGACAATCTGCTTAAGGCTGAGAATACTTTCAACAGAACCTACACTTGTTCCGCCAAATTTCAATACTTTCATTTCGTTCTATTAATGTTTTTGGTCTGCTTGCATTCCCCGATACGTAAGGGGACGGAGACGGTTACACATCCGGGCACATGCTGGTTCGGCACCGTCCTCGTTCAAGACCTCAAAACAAAAGAGGATTCCCTTGCGTAAGACAAACTGCAAAGCCGGCCTTTGCCCAATGAATGATAATTTAGTGCAAATATACTAATAATTTCTCAAGAAACGATGCTTTTCTATGATTAAATATGTAATTTGTTTGCTTTTTTTAGTATTATGACTGATTGGCGAAGGTATGACGGAGACCAAGAGAGGGCAATCGTAAAAGTGCAACGCAAATGCTGCCATGGTCAAAGGTAACGTTTCACAATGCAAAAGGTTGTGTTTTGCCATGTTAAAGGTAACCTTTCACCCTGCAAAGTGTTACCTTTTGACAAGTATTGGGCAAATGATTTCTATCTTGAGTTTAATAAATTAATGCAAGTGTCTGATAATCACTGTGTAACTTTGTTTGCTTGTGCATAAAAAGAGCGTAAGTTCTGCAAACTATTATTCGCACAACTTACGCTTGAAAAAATCCTTTCCAAGATGTTATTTCATCATGTATTGTTTATTTGTAGAACTCTTTCTTTCCGGCTGAGAGAGTGTTCTTCATCAGTGAGCAGATTGTCATAGGACCGACACCGCCGGGTACAGGGGTGATAAAGGAACATTTCTCTGCAACTTCATCGAACTTAACGTCACCTGTCAGCTTGAAGCCGGATTTGCGTGTTGCATCAGGTACACGTGTCGTGCCGACATCTACAATCACAGCCCCTTCCTTTACCATGTCTACTGTGACAAAGTTAGGACTGCCAATTGCTGCAATGATGATGTCCGCTTCGCGGCATTCTTTCTTGAGGTCTGCAGAATGTGAATGGCACACGGTAACGGTGGAGTCACCGTATTGTTTCTGCATCATGAGCTGTGCCATCGGTTTTCCTACAATGTTTGAGCGCCCGAGAACGACACATTTCTTGCCGCTGGTCTCAATGTTGTAGCGTTTCAGCAGGGTGATGATGCCAAGTGGTGTGGCGGAAATGAAGCATGGCAGTCCGATTGCCATACGGCCGACATTGATAGGATGGAAGCCGTCCACGTCTTTTCTGTAGTCAATGGCTTCAATAATTTTCTGCTCATTGATGTGTTTCGGGAGTGGGAGCTGTACAATGAATCCGTCAACGTCCTCGTCCTTGTTTAGTTTGTCAACACAATCAAGCAGTTCTTCCTCAGTGATGTCGTCCTCGTAACGAATCAAGGTTGACTTGAAGCCGCAGGCTTCGCATGCAAGAACTTTGTTTTTCACATAAGTCTCGGAACCACCGTCATGTCCTACAAGCACTGCGGCAAGGTGCGGTTGCTTGCCGCCTGCTGCCATGATTTCCTTGACCTCTTCTGCTATTTCTGCCTTTATGGCTGCAGCTGTTGCTTTTCCGTCTATTAATTGGTACATGGGAATGGAAATATGATAAATTAAGATGCGTTGCCGTGTATGTGGCAACGCATGTGTACTATATGTTATCGTCTAAGGTTTTTCATGGCGTTTGCCATAGCCATCATCTTGCCGGGTCCCATGCCTGTCACCATTTTCATCATCTTGCGTGTCTGGTCAAACTGCTTTATCAGGCGGTTAACCTCCTGAATGTCAGTGCCGGAACCTTTGGCTATGCGCTGGCGGCGTGACTGGTTGATGATGTCCGGGTTCTCACGCTCCTTCGGTGTCATGGAGCCGATGATGGCTTCAATGTTCTTGAAAGGGTCGTCGGGGATTTCTATGTCCTTGATAGCTTTGCCTACTCCCGGAATCATGGCGGCAAGATCCTTGACGTTACCCATCTTCTTTACTTGCTGGATTTGTCCGAGGAAATCATTGAAATCGAACTTGTTCTTACGTATTTTCTTCTCCAGGCGCTTTGCTTCTTCCTCGTCAAACTGCTGCTGTGCACGCTCCACAAGTGACACAACGTCACCCATGCCGAGGATGCGGTCTGCCATTCGTTCTGGATGGAAGACATCAAATGCTTCCATTTTCTCTCCGGTGCCTATGAACTTGATAGGTTTGTCGACAACGGCACGTACGGAAAGGGCGGCACCACCACGTGTGTCACCGTCAAGTTTGGTAAGGATAACACCATCAATTTCAAGTCTGTCGTTGAATGTCTTTGCTGTGGTGACAGCTTCCTGGCCAATCATTGCATCGATGACAAGGAGGGTCTCGTCCGGATTCACTGCATCCTTGATGTCGCGAATCTGTACCATCAGCTCTTCGTCGATAGACTGACGGCCTGCGGTATCGATGATGACAATGTCGTTGCCGTTGAGCCGCGCATGGTTGATTGCTGCCTTTGCAACGGAAACAGGGTCTGTCGCACCTTCCTCTATATAGCATGGCACAGCAACTTGTTCTGCAAGTACACGGAGCTGCTCCATGGCTGCAGGACGGAAAGTGTCACAGGCAGCAAGCAATGGCTTGCGGTGCTGCTTGGACTTAAGCATCAGGGCAAGTTTTCCGGACATGGTTGTCTTTCCGGCACCGTTAAGGCCTGCCATGAGGATGACAGCCGGATGTCCCGGAGTGGACTCCAGTTTCAGTTCTGTAGCCTTACCACCCATGAGTGCTGCAAGCTCGTCATGGACAACCTTGACCATGAGTTCTCCAGGCTTTATGGCAGTGAGCACATTCATGCCCAATGCCTTTTGCTTCACGGTGTCTGTGAAAGATTTTGCAACTTTATAGTTTACATCGGCATCAAGCAGTGCACGGCGCACATCTTTAAGTGTTTCCGCAACATTGATTTCGGTGATTTTCCCCTCACCTTTCAGTATCTTGAACGACCTTTCCAGGCGTTCATTCAAGTTTTCAAACATATCTTTTCTTTGTATTTGTTATCTAAAATGCAAAGATACAAAAAATATATAAAAATACTGAGTTGAAAATTAAGATTTTAAGTTACTATAACAAAACTGTGGCATTTAATGAGGCTTATTGCTTGATAGTTTCTTTTTTGCTGGGTTATGTGACATTGTAGTTTCTGTTGATTTGCATTTGCTTGTAGCGGAATGACCACTGTTTTTCCTTCTCTTTTACGCCTGATATCTGTGAACGAGGGTGTTAATTGTGAAATTTTGATAATTTTTCATTTCATATTATGAGATTTCAATATAATTGGTTTACCTTTGCTGATGTTAGGTTCCTTTGTGAGCTTGCTGACATTTCTTAATGAATAAAAGATTCGGAGGGAATTTGGAATATAACTTTACATTCTGCTCATATACATTATTTCTGATAAACTAAAACCAACTGAAACTATGAAGAAAAAGATTATTGTATGCATCGCTGCATTGTTGGCGATGACTTTTAACTCCTGTGAGCAAGCTGATTTCACGCCTGATGAAGGAGAGGGGGTTGAAACTGTACCATCTGCAAAGGGAAAATCTGTGAACATCTCATTAAGGAGTGCCAGTGACACGCCGATAGAGTATCCTGTCCGCGTATATGCCTTTGATGAGAGTGGTATGTGCAAAGCTTCGGGAATAATAACTTCTGATGCGGAAAACACAGTCGTGCTTAAACTCCCCAAAGGCACTTACCGGTTGGCAGCAGTTTCATTGCCGGAGAACTATTCGCTTGTGGATGGCGATGTGCTGTCTTCAACAATAATTCGCATGCCGGAATGCGGATATGCCATGAAACCGTTTTCTACGGGCAATGCCGACGTTATTGTGTCATCGTCTGCGTCACAGTCTGTAAGTATCAGGATGGGATACAGGCAGGCTGCTGTAAACGTAAGGTTGCTCAATACGCCGGCAAACGTCACCAGTATGGATATTTCTCTCAGTACACCGTATAGCACCATGTCATTTAACGGTTTGTATGACAACGCAAAGTCTGTTACAGTCCCAAGCCGGAAATCCGGAGACTCATGGACTACGGAAACGTTTTATGTAATGCCGACACAGAACTCGCAGACTATGCTGACGATGCATCTGACATTTGATGATGGCTCCTCACAGTCATATTCCTACACTTACAATGCCATACTGAACGCAGGTGTCCCCTATGTGTTTACAGGACAATATGATGGAGTGGAATCCGATGCGGACATCACTGCTTCAATCCAAGGAGGGGAGTGGGCAAAGCCTATTGAGACAACCTTTGATTTTGGTCCTGGTGTAAACTCAGGTGGCAGTCATAACGAGACAACATGGTATATGTCTTCTTTACCAAAAGCAGGTGAAGTTGTCAATGGACATGTTGTTGTGATTTCGGATGAGAAATCGTCAGAAGAGGCAGATATAGTGTTGCTGTCCCTTGATGAATGGAGCAATGTTTATTCAATGGCAAATGAGAGCCATAAAGCGGAGACGACTGCGCTTGTCAGCAAATATGCAGAGAATGGTCTGATGGAATGGCGTTTCCCGACAACAGAAGAAGCTACGGTGTTGAATCAGCTTTATTCGTCAGATTCGGCATTGGAGGAACTCAATAGTGTGATTTCCAATGCCGGTGGTGCGAAATTGTCAAAGACAAAAACTGGTGGGAACGTTCGTTACCTTTGTAATAATGGCAAATCTACATTCACCTTTGCTGTGAATGGGAAGATTGGTTCTGCAGGCGCGACTGTTACATATAATCTCAGGCTTGTCAAGTCGATAACAGTCAAACGCAAATAAATTGCGTGACAGAGTGTTATATATGAAAATGTCCTCAAAACCGATTCGGCTTTGAGGACATTTCGCATAAGTGCTTTTGTTAAGTATTTTCATGTTCTTAAAACAATGAATTGCACTCGCAAAAGACACGCAGTTTGTTCTTTTTATGAGTTCATTGTAAGCAAGAACTCTTCATTGTCATGTGTGCCGCGCATACGGTTCTGTATTTCCGTCATAGCCTCGATAGGGTTCATGTCGGAGATATACTTGCGCAGAATCCACATGCGGTCAAGAGTTGTCTTGTCCTGCAGCAGGTCATCGCGACGAGTGCTTGACAGGATAAGGTTCGCAGCAGGGAATATTCTCTTGTTGGCAAGTGAACGTTCAAGCTGCAGCTCCATGTTTCCGGTTCCTTTGAATTCCTCGAAGATAACCTCATCCATTTTCGAGCCGGTGTCGATGAGTGCTGTCGCAATTATAGTCAATGATCCGCCACCTTCTATGTTGCGCGCTGCACCGAAGAAGCGCTTTGGCTTTTGCAGTGCGTTGGCATCAACACCACCGGTGAGAACCTTTCCACTTGTAGGCGCGACAGTGTTATATGCGCGTGCAAGGCGTGTTATCGAATCAAGGAATATCACCACATCGTGTCCGCATTCCACCATCCTCTTTGCTTTTTCCAGCACAAGACCTGCTATCTTCACATGACGCTCTGCAGGTTCGTCGAAAGTTGAGGCGATGACTTCTGCGTTCACCGTGCGTGCCATATCGGTGACTTCCTCCGGGCGTTCATCGATGAGGAGCATCATCAGGTAAGCCTCTGGATGGCTTGATGCTATAGCGTTCGCGATGTCCTTCATCAGTATTGTCTTACCTGTTTTCGGCTGTGCGACAATAAGTGCGCGTTGCCCTTTTCCTATAGGGGAGAAGAGGTCTACTATCCGTGTTGACAGATTTGTTGTCTTTGGATTGCCGCATAGATTGTATTTCTCGTCAGGAAAGAGTGGGGTAAGATGCTCGAAAGGCACACGGTCACGAATCTCCTGTGGGTCTCTGCCGTTGATTTTCAGTACATCCTGCAAAATGAAATATTTATCTCCGGTATTTGGCGGGCACACTGTGCATTCTACCATATCTCCCGTTTTCAGTCCTAACTTGCGCACTTTCGGCATAGGGATGAAGATGTCGTCAGGTGAAGAAAGGTAATTGTAGTCGCTTGAGCGCAGGAAAGCATAGCCCTCCGCCATCACTTCTGTGAAACCGATAGCCTTGATGCTCTCCTTGAAATCAAAGCATGGTATGCTGTCTTCTGACACTTGCAGTGATGCAGAGAGAATCTTGTTTGTTTGCGGATTGTCAAATATGTCGACATTGACAGTCATGTTTGTGTCCACAATTGGCAAATCCTCTATTGTGATGAAGTCTGTTCCGTCGCCGGGGTCTCCGAGCCAGATTCCGTTTTCTGAGGTTTCTGCATCTTCTTCAGAGTCACTGTCTTGCTCTTCGTCATCTTCTTCGTCCTCATCCTCGCCATCGGTGTCTTCCTCGGACATGTTCTGTGTGTTCATCTTTTCTTGGAGTTGGGCAATGGTGGCATCATCGACAATCTCTTCCTCAGGTATGGCATCATCCTCAGAATTGTCGTATTCCTGATTATCTGTGTAGTCTGTTGTACTGATAGTTTCCGGAAATTCCGGCTGCTCTGCATCCACATCATTGTAATCCTCGTCAGCAACTTCTGTTTCAAGGGAACTCTGGCTTTTCGCATTTTCCTCAGCGATTCTTGCAAGATACTCCAATTCAGCTTTTGACTTTCGCCCACGATGTTTAGGGAAAGGGTTTGCTGTGGAGTCGGACTCTGTGACCATTGGTGTTGAGAATACTTGCGCGTTTTCCATGGCTCTCTTTTGTGATGCTTTGGTGTCAAGGTTTTCTCCCTCAATGCCATTTACACTGTATACATGGTCCGGAGCTTCTTTCTTGACAACTCTTTTACGCATGCGCTTTATAGGTTCTTCTGTATCAACCATATTGTATTGTTAGAATAAAGTCGGGTGAATTTTAGAAAAAAGGCACGTCAAGGAAATGTGCCTTTGGAAATTTGTGCAAAGGTATGATTTTTTTTTGTTATTTCAAAATAATTTTAAGAAAAAGGTATGTGTTTTTTGTCCTTTTGCTCGTTTTTGTGTGTTTTTTGCTGGAAAAGCAATGCATATGCCTGTGTTTACAGTAAAGAATAGGTTGCGTTTGCAATATTGGATTTCTGTCATGCCGACTCATGTCGTGGCTGTGAGTCCGGCGGTATCGGGCACATGCCAACCTTAAGTAAGCATCATTTCATCCAAAGTGCTTTCTATGGTGTCTTGTTGCTGTTGCAAGAAAAATATCGCCTGTTGTGAGATACCCATATACCTTACTTTTTGCAGCAAAAAAATGTCATGAGTTTTCTAATCCTCTATTTATCATAATCGGAAAAACTAAGATTTCCGAGATGAAATGTGACACTTAATGTCCCCAATCGTTATCTTTCGTGTTGTGAAAGGTAACCTTTCATACTGCCAAAGGCAACCTTTTGCAATGAGGAAGGTTAGGAAAATCACTGTTGTTCGTTACAAAAAAATGGCGAAAGGTAACGATTTGCGGTGCTTTCTTGTGATTGTGATTTTGTATTACAATGATAATGCTCTGGTATACAGTGAAATAACGAATGGGAAGATTCATGCGATATTTGGCAGCCTGTCATCTCAATATTGTTTCTGCATGAAATATGGAGGGCAAAAAGACTCTGAGTTTTCCAATTCTTACATTTGGTTTGTTGTGTCAATTTTGTGAGCGAGTCTTGCAAGGTGCCGTGTGAAGCATGATACGCCATGCTATTAATATTATTAAGGTGTAATGCGGAAAAATAGCCTTTTTATAAAAAAATGCTTGAAATATTTTGGAGGATTCGGAAAAAATAAGTACCTTTGCACTCGCATTTGGAGAAATGCTTCTGATAAAGAATACTGAAATGCGGAAATAGCTCAGTTGGTAGAGCACAACCTTGCCAAGGTTGGGGTCGCGAGTTCGAGTCTCGTTTTCCGCTCACATCTTGAACAATGGCTTTCTTCTTGTGGAAGTAGAAAGGTTTTAATGCCCAGGTGGCGGAATTGGTAGACGCGCACGTTTCAGGTGCGTGTGCAGCGATGCGTGCAGGTTCGAGTCCTGTTCTGGGCACACAATATTGCAGAGTGTTCTGTGATTTTGGGATATGCTGGAGAGGTGGCGGAATTGGTAGACGCGCTACTTTGAGGGGGTAGTGTCAATTGTGACGTGGGAGTTCGAGTCTCCTCCTCTTCACCATTCAAGATTCTTAACCGAATGCGGATTGAACCTCCGCATTTCTTGCGGAAATAGCTCAGTTGGTAGAGCACAACCTTGCCAAGGTTGGGGTCGCGAGTTCGAGTCTCGTTTTCCGCTCTATTTTCCTTAAAAGGGGAAGCAGATGAAGTTTTTGACTTTATCAGTATAAGGTATATTTGAGATATGCTGGAGAGGTGGCGGAATTGGTAGACGCGCTACTTTGAGGGGGTAGTGTCAATCGTGACGTGGGAGTTCGAGTCTCCTCCTCTTCACCACTCAAGGAATCTTGTCAAATGCGGACAAGTTCTCCGTATTTTTCTTGCGGAAATAGCTCAGTTGGTAGAGCACAACCTTGCCAAGGTTGGGGTCGCGAGTTCGAGTCTCGTTTTCCGCTCTTCTTTTCTTAAAAGGAAAACAAAGAAAAAACACGACATCACTAATGAATTTATATGTAAGATATTTTGATAGCGAAATATTGGTGACCAATGCCGATGACGCTATCTCTTTTCTGTATGGTATAGACGAGATATGTATGAATGAGCGCATAGCCTCGGATATACGTGAGTATTACGAAAGTGACAACCGTTTCCCTAAACGCTACAAAGTGCGTCCGAAGGTCTATTTTATTATGATAAAGACTGATGCGGACACGATGCAGGCATTCAAGGACTATCGCAAAAAATCTGTATCACAGGCAAACGAAGGCAGCATGCATAACTCTTTCTATGGTCAGGGGTATAATGACTATAGAAATTCTAATGTGCATAACGTTGAATCGGCTGTCTATTCTTTGCAGAAGGAACATTTCGGCTGGTATGAAGGCTGTCTTGATTTCAAGCGTGTCGTGACCAACCCGTCCACAGGCAAGAGCGAATATCGTGATACGCATTTCGTAGCACGATGCAAGGCTATGTCTGGTATGGATTGCTATAATCGCATTGTTGACCATCTGTATTCGCGTGTTGACGGACGCAGCCAGTTCCCGTCAGCCAAAGGCAAGAATTTCAGGTATAAGTTCCTTGGCGAATGCAAACCTTTACCCATAGAGTACAATGAATAAGGTGATGCTTATAGGCAATGTGGGAAAGGAGCCTGATGTCAGGTATTATGCGGCAGACCAAGCCGTGGCTCATGTCAGGCTTGCTACAACTGAACGTGGCTACACCCTCCCCAACGGAACTCAGGTTCCTGACCGCACGGATTGGCATTCCCTTACTTTTGGCAAGGGATTGGCAAAGGTTGTGGAGCGCTACGTCCATAAAGGCGACAAACTCTATATAGAAGGACGTATCAGATACAGTACTATGGAGGACAAGCGTGGAGTGCGTCAGCTTGTAACCGATATTCTTGTTGATAATATGGAAATGCTGTCACCAAGGAAGTCTGAGAATACAGGGCAGACGCAACCTGCTGCCATGGGACAGGAAAAAGATAACATTGAAATTCCATTTTAGATGGACTTGGACATTATATTACAATCATTAGGGCAAGTGCATTTCATAACACCAACATTTGGTGTTGTTTTTGCTTTCGTGCTGACGCTCGTTCTTATATTCTTTTCCGGGTTGGCGAGTGGCTCGGAGATAGCTTTTTTCTCTCTTTCACCGAATGAACTTTCGGAACTCGCCCCGGAACATTCCAGTACAGATGCTACCATCAAATGTTTGCGTGAGGATTCCGAGCGCACTTTGGCTACAATATTGATTGTCAACAATCTTGTCAATGTGACTATAGTTATGCTGTGTAACTATATTTTCACACATATTGTTGATTTCGGTGGTGTTGTATGGCTTGAAATCCTCTGTGTTACAGTACTGCTGACATTTATATTATTGCTCTTTGGAGAGATTCTTCCGAAAGTGTACAGCCGTCAGAATCCATTGGCATTTTGCCGTAGGATATGCGGAGCGGTGATGGTATGCCGGACTGTATTCTGGCCGTTGGAATCTATACTGATGTCAACTGGCTTTTTAGCCTCCAAAGTTGTGCAAAAGGATAATCATGTCCTTAGTGTGGATGAGTTGGAACAGGCATTGGAACTTACAGACAAGGAGGATATTCGTGAGGAGGAAAGGATTCTCCAAGGTATTGTCCGCTTTGGTGATGAGATGGCAAAAGAGGTCATGACCAGCCGTCAGGACATTGTGGATTTGGAGATTCAGAGTTCGTATGCCGATGTGTTGAAATGTGTTATAGAGAATAATTACAGTCGCATTCCTGTCTATCAGGGAAGCGAGGATAATATCTGTGGTGTGCTATACATCAAAGATTTGCTGCCACATCTCTCCAAACCGTCGACATTCCGTTGGCAGTCGCTTATTCGACCGCCTTATTTTGTTCCTGAGACAAAGAAGATAGATGATTTGCTGCGTGATTTCCAAAAGAACAAAGTGCATATAGCCATTGTGGTGGACGAGTTTGGAGGAATATCAGGAATCGTTACTCTTGAAGACATTCTTGAAGAGATTGTAGGTGAGATTAATGATGAGTTTGATGATGAAAAACGTTCGTACGTGCAGATTGCCAATGGTGTATACGTGTTTGAAGGAAAAACATTGATAACAGACCTTGTGAAGATTCTTGATGTCAATGATGATGAATTTGACGAGGCAAGTGGCGACAATGGTACTGTAGCAGGCATGCTTTTGGAACTGAAAGGTGATTTCCCTATACTTCATGAAAAATTGGCATATAAGAATTATTCTTTTGAGGTTCTTGAATTGGAAGACAGGCGTATTTCCAAAGTTAAGCTGATGATTAGGACGGACAATGCATAATGCTCGTCCGTTCAATATGATTGCTTGTGATTACATTTGTTGTGTGGTAATGTAAAGGTAATCATGGGCTGAACTTCCAAATCGGAAGTCAGCCCTATCTTTGTGGGGAATCAATAATTTTTAGGGACAGTAATATTTCCCAAAGAAAAGAACCAAGAAGAAATGATGAATGAAAATGATTTTTCTGGCAGATATGCAATTGGAAAGGTTAGGCAGATTGCAGAAGAATTGTCGTGTGATGGTGCTGAAATAAGGCAACTTATTGATTGGTTGCAGCATTCTTCTGATAAGCGTGTGCGGATGAATGCTGCATGGGTATTGAACAATATTGATAGGAATACTCGTACAAGGCTGCTTTTGCCATATCGGGATGAATTGACTGACCTTGCCATGTGTGATTTGCCCTTCCGCCGTCAGATGATTCTTTCTTTGTTACTTGATTTTCCTGTAGATAACAATCCACGTATAGATTTGCTTGATTATTGTCTGGAACATCTGTGTGACGAGAAAGAGAGCCCCAGTAGCCGTGCTTTTATGATATACCTTGCAGCAAAGATGTGCAAGCCTTATCCAGAACTTTATGCAGAACTGCTCAACATGTTGGATATGTTGCCGGCTGTTCTGCCACCGAGTATTGCTTGTGCAAAGCGGAAAGTTAAAGGTAATATGCCTTGTAACAATATGCTTTGATATGCTTGTGCTAGTTTTTTTTGTTTGTCTGAGCACTAATATGCTTTCAAACATTATATAACCTAAGTTATAAAAAATATCGCCACTACCAATAAGTATGCACTTGTCAGTAGTGGCGATATTTTTTTATTCAAAGAACTATTAAATAAAATAGTTGCGTGAATTGATTGTTGTTTTATTTTTCAATATAAAGCATTGCAACACGGTTGAACTCGTATACTTCGAACAGTTTGTCTGTTTCACCGCAACCCTCAGCTGTGATGCGATTTGGGTCAATGCCGTATTTCTTAACGAGCATGTCTTTGACTGCATTTGCACGGCGTACACTAAGGTTCATGTTGTTATCATGTGGACCTTCTGGAGATGCATAGCCCTTGATTTGTATTTTAAGTTCAGGGTGATTCTGCATCATCTTTGCTGCAATCGCTACATTGTTAGCCTGCTCAGGAGTGATTACGGATTTGTCGAGCTGATAGAATACAGCCGGCAGACTTGGCTCGTTGATAATCGTTTTTGGTGCTTTTTCGCAATCATCAAGCGCTTTTTTCAGATTTGCAATCTCGTTTCTGAGTCTCTGGATTTCATCATTGTCTGCAGCATTTTTTGCACGGAGACTATTGATTTCGTTATTCAGAGCGTCAATCTCGTTCTGGTCACATGGCTCGACAATGAGGAAATTGTGTGAACCATTTGAAGTCTTGAACTTGTAGTTTACACCTACGTTGAGCTGCAAGAATGAAGCATTGCTATGGTATTTCACGCTTTGGAAGCCCTGTGAATAAGGGTCAGAGTTGACACCGGCTATATTGTAGATGATAGCAGGCTCTGCGTATACAGACCATTCACGGTTTTTACCGAAATTATAGTTGAGGTCCAAACCAATCTTATGGTTCAGCATATTCTTTACAGTTCCATTCTTGCTTGTGTTCTGTCCCCAATAAATACCTGTTATGACATGTATGTCAAACTTGCGTGGTTGTCCCAAATATCCCCAGAAGCAGTTGCTGATGTTTAATGAACCCAAAACTCCTGCTGTCCAGTAACGTGTGTTCTCTTTTTCTAAGTTCTCACCATACATCTCGTTGATATACTGACCAACACTCTTACCATTTGCTTTAGTGGAAAAATAATAGTTTCCTTCTAATGCAAGACCGAAAGAAGGGGTCAGCCATTTTCCAATGCGGAGACCTGCATTTCCGTTTACGCTGAATTTGTCAGGCTGGTTTGTTGTTTTTGTTGATGCACCACCATTTACGCCAATGTACCAGTTGTCAAAAAACTTGTTGCCATAAAAACCGTGTTCATTGTTTTGTGCATTTGCAGCCATTGCAACTATACTAAAGACTGCAATAAATAGACTCTTTTTCATTTTTGATATTTATTAAGGAATAAGAAATTAATCATATCTTCTGCAAAATTATTGTTTTTTCTTAATACCTCCAAATTTTCCGGTTAAAATCAATAAAAAAAAACGTTAAAATGCTGTAAATATTAGTGTTTTGATGATTATCTGGGTCTTTTGATGATTTTTTTCACAAAAACTTGCAAGTAAATATTAGTTGCCATTTGCTGGTTCGCAATCATTAACGAAATGACATTTTAAGTAATGTATTTGGATTACTCATATTGTTGACAGATACAGTATGAGCAATCCAAATGATTTGATAAAAGCATTTTTGAACCTCTTTGCGATTTTAATCTTCAAGTAATGCTTTCACTTTTTCCAGTAGCCATTCCTGCTGCTCCGGAATTGACATGTTACTATTGTCAAGAAGGATAGCGTCATCGGCCGGTTTTAGTGGAGACACTTCACGATTGGAGTCCATGTGGTCACGCTCCTTGACATTTTTCAGTATTTCGTCATAATCTGCCGGCATACCCTTTTTTTGCAGTTCATCATATCTGCGTTTAGCACGAACCTCCGCCGACGCTGTGACAAAAACTTTCAGTTCGGCATTGGGGAACACCGTAGTGCCAATGTCCCTGCCATCCATGACAATACCTTTTCCTTTACCCATTTCTCTCTGCTTGTTCACCATTGCCTCTCGGACAAATGGGATGGCGGCAATAGGGGAGACATGCTTGCTGACCTTAATGCTTCTGATTTCATCCTCTACACGCTCTTCATTAAGATAAGTGTCAGGGCATCCTGTTGTTGCGTTGAGTTTGAACGAAATGTTAATCTGTGGCATTTGGTTGCAGAGTTGGTCCATGTCAACCTTATTATCCATGCTTATCAGATTGTTGCGCATAGCATACAATGCTACCGTGCGATACATGGCACCTGTGTCTACATAGATATATCCGAGTTCTTTAGCCAACTGCTTTGCCATTGTGCTTTTGCCACAGGAAGAGTGACCGTCTATGGCTATCAAGATTTTTTTCATATATTATTATAAGATTTGTTTGTTATATTTTTATAGTATGAAAGCTATGTTTGCGATGATGCTTGATGATGATACATGATATTTTGCGTATGACAAGTTCAATCTGAATCGTTCAAGGTTTATGCCTGCTCCAATAGACAGACCGGCAGAATGGGCTGAAGAGTTCCCCTCGCTGTCAATGGTCTTCATCTCGTCTGCACGACGGAAGCTGTATCCTCCCGCAACATAAAACTGTTCAGAGAGCAGAGCTTCTGCACTAATACTTAAATGATTGATAATTTTGTAATTAAGGTGATTTAAGTCAACAAGAGTTGCGGAAAGTCTCAATGGTGATGTGCCCAATTGCTTGCTGACACCAAGTTGTATGTCAAGAGGCATTTTCTCATAATTATTATCATACGCTTTTATCTGTCCTCCAAGATTTTTGACGACGAGGCTGAATGACCATTCCGCATCCGGAAGATAGTAGTTCAATCCAAGGTCGACGGCAACGGCGAGTGATGTGTATGAAGAGATATTTCCATATACCATTTTTGCAGCAATGCCACCGGCAAGGTTTTCCATAAGTTCATATCCAAGAACCCCGCTCAAAGCTATATCCGTAGCAGAAAAAGTCCCAAGGTCATTGTTGTGCTCGTCCCTGTATTGCATGGAGCCATATCCCATATATTGCACTCCAATTCCCACATTCCACTTTTCTTTGAACACCATATTAAAAGCAGCAGAGGCATTATGGCATCCACTCATATAGTTCATGTATTGTAGACCGACCGTCTTTGGTGTGGCTCCTATGATTAGTGAAGGGTTTTGGAACATCATCATCAGGTCGTCATCAGGTATCGTGATGTTGTCGCCTCCAAGAGCTGCCGCGTGAGCACTAACCGGAAGACGAAGGAAATTATATTCTGTCCGACTCTCGTCCTGAGACCATAGGTTTGCGGTCAAAATGAGGAAAAGACAAGTGGAAAGTGTTCTCTTCATATAAATATTTATAATTTATCAGCAAAGTTAGTCATTTTTCCAGAAAAGAGATGTATATTTGCATATTATTTTATAATATAATAACGATTTTGATAGTAAGAAAGACATATCGTGCTGACATAGACCGGCTTCGTCCGAAGATATTCCTACTGGCTTTTATTGCTGTTGTAGGGGTGTTCTTGTTGGTACTGCAATGGCAATCTGTGAATTTCACATCCCGTCTTTTGGAAGACATTTCTGATGATGTCGAAGTCGACATGGATTTCCTGGCATCATTGAAACCGGAAGAGGATGTCATTGCCGCCAAGGTTCATGAGCAGCCTTCCTCAACGGATCAAATAAACAAGGTTGATGAACTGACAGACCAAGCAGAACTTGAGGAATTAAAGGAGCAGGTGAAGTTCACCACTTCAGAGTCAGACAATGCTGACCAACTGAAAGAGAGCGAGGCTGATCCGATAGCCCCGGCCAACGCTTCTGTTGCCGGTGAAGATGTTCCATTGCGTGTTGTAGAGCAGTTGCCGGAGTTTCCAGGCGGAATGTCTATATTCATGACTTGGCTTACCAATGAGCTCCACTACCCGCCATCTTGTCGCAAAGCGAATCAGCAGGGCACGGTGTCTGTGAAGTTTGTTGTGGAAAAAGACGGCTCTATAACAAATGTTGAGATAGCCCAGCCGTCTTACGCTCCTCTAAATACTGAAGCCTTACGTGTCATCAAGGCTATGCCAAAATGGAAACCAGGGCAGGAAAAGGGAAAGCCAGCACGTACAGTTGTTGCTATACCGATTGTCTTCGCTTTGTGATTCCAACAAAATTATGAATTAATTATTATAACACAAGTATGAAAACATCAAAAGAACTACTCGCCATTATCAATGAGTATATTGATAATATAAATTATGATAGGCAGCCTCAGTCTCTTTACGAACCAATAAAGTATGTCTTGTCTCTTGGTGGCAAGCGCATTCGTCCGATACTGATGCTTTTGGCTTACAATATGTATAAAGAAGACATTGAAGCTGTAATACCTTGTGCCTGTGGCATAGAGACTTATCATAATTTTACTTTGCTTCACGATGACCTTATGGATAATGCCGACATGCGTCGTGGAAAGGAAACTGTACATAAGAAATGGAATGCAAACATGGCTGTCTTGTCCGGAGACACAATGTTGGTTACTGCCTTTTCCCGTATGGCAGAGTGCGACGCAAAGCACATGCCTGACGTG
This sequence comes from Palleniella intestinalis, assembly GCF_013166595.1. GTDB lineage: Bacteria > Bacteroidota > Bacteroidia > Bacteroidales > Bacteroidaceae > Prevotella > Prevotella intestinalis. The sequence continues at coordinate 40,736 of NZ_JABKKG010000001.1, forward strand.
ATAAGACTGTTTACCAAAACCGCCCTCGAGATAGATGAGGGACAGCAGTATGACATAGAATTCGAGTCACGCAATGATGTCTGTGAGGAGGAATACATAGAAATGATACGCCTGAAGACAAGTGTACTGCTTGCCTGTGCCATGCAGATTGGTGCTATCCTTGCCGATGCTTCTAAGGAAGACAGGCATAACCTTTACATGTTCGGTGAGAAACTTGGTCTTTCTTTCCAGTTGCAGGACGACTATTTGGACGTTTATGGAGACCCAAAGGTCTTTGGGAAGAATATCGGTGGCGATATAATTGAGAACAAGAAGACTTTCATGCTCATCAATGCCACGAAGCTGGCAGAAGGTGATGATAAGGCTGAATTAGAAAAATGGTGCTCATTCTCTGCAGAACAGGTGATGACCGGAGATTGCGACCGAAACGAGAAAATAAAAGCAGTGACAGGCATTTATGACAAATTAGGCATAGGGAAACTCGCAAAACAGCGTATGGAAGCATATTATCAGGAAGCCTTGAGTCATCTTGATGCTGTCTCTGTTCCGGAAAGCAATAAGGCACAGTTGCGTGAGTTTGCGGCAAATATGATGAAGCGTGAGAAATAACACTACTATCCAACAAACATAAAAGAGCCGTGATAGATACCCATACACATTTGGACGGAGAGGAATTCAAGGATGACCTTTCGGAAGTTATAATGCGTGCAAAGGCTGCGGGAATAGAGAAGGCATTCATTCCCGCCATAGACTTGCAGTCGAGCAAGCGGATTTTGGCATTATGCCGGCAATATCTCGACTATTGTCATCCAATGATTGGCATTCACCCTGAGGAAGTCAAGAATGATTGGCGGGAACAAATGGATGGCATTATGGCACTATTGTCACCAGATGTTATCGGAATAGGAGAGGTGGGGCTTGATTATTATTGGAGCCGTGAGTTCGAGAACGAGCAGCTTGCCTGCTTTGAGAGGCAGGTGGAATGGTCTGTTGCCACACAGCTTCCACTTATGATTCATTGCCGCAAGGCGCAGAATGAAATGGTGAAACTGTTGCGCAGGTATGAGAAAGACTTGCCGGGCGGAGTGTTCCATTGCTTTACAGGCAATGAGCATGAGGCATTGGAACTTCTCGAATTTGAAAGGTTTGTGTTGGGAATCGGAGGCATATTGACATTCAAGAAGAGCAACCTTCCTCAGACATTGCCGTCTGTTGTGCCGCTTGACCGCATTGTGCTTGAGACAGACTCCCCATACATGGCTCCTGTTCCGCATCGTGGAAAGCGTAATGAGCCATCCTTTGTCGCAATGGTATGCAATCGTCTTGCGGAGGCTTATGGCGTTGCAGCAGCTGAGGTTGATGCAATAACGACAAAGACCGCCAAACGCATATTTGGGTTGTAGAGCAGGAATCATATTCTAGAATAGAAACGAAACAGCCGGATATTCCTTACGTCAAGGTGTATCCGGCTGTCTCGTTTCCGACTTTTACAGTTCTGTACGAATGTGCTATTTGCAGAATAATCTGTAACGTGGATTTCCGTGGTGATAATTCTTCAAGGGTAAAATATAACATAGGCAATAGAGATTGGTTAATATTTGTTCGTCTTGATTGTATAACGCATCATATAGCCTTTTATTGTAGCTGTTTCAGTGTTTTTTCATATTCGTGGTTGTTTGTTGCACTTAAAGAAAATACAATGGATTTAATTGGCGCAGGTTTTCAAGTTGCAAGATGAGCATAATGCTTCTTTTTGCTTATGTCTTGGAAAGGGTAGCCTTTGCCTGAATGCAAAATTAGTTGTTTTTATTGATGTTTTGCTTACGCCAATTGGGTTTAAGATATTTTTAACGAATATGAATTAGATTAAACAACTTCATTATAAAGGTAATATAATCATGACTATAAGAGGTCACGCTTCGGATGATGAATACATGAGTTCGGGATAAGAATGTCCATTTCAAAGTGGAAAATTATGTTGTTTTGCCAATATGAAAGCAAAATAAAGGGAAATGCTTGCAAGATGTCGGGTATTTGTTGTTTGTGGTGAAATGAAAACAAAACAGATGTTAAAATGCTGTTGCTGTGGCATAAGGTAAGACTTTGTGTTGTAAAAGGTAATCTTTTGTCAGGCGAAAGGTAACGCTTTGTATTGCGGAAAGTAACCTTTCATAATGTCATTCATTGTCTTTTTGATTTGATGTCAGCAGGCAGCCTTGCCAATTCCATCCTTTATGGGCTGATTGTTGTCATACGGCGGCGAGTGGCTATGGACATTGTGCATTCATCGTTTGCTCAAATTGCAGCAATTTGGATGTGTAGGTTGTTTTTTTTGTTTATAATAATGAAATAATTTGTATAATTCCACAAAATGCTGTACTTTTGCAATGAAAACGAATACCATATAGATTCATGACAGATTACGGTCTGTTCTATATAAATAATGTCATGTCATGACTTAATGTTGCTATAATAATAAAAATCCTTATCCATGTCAATTTTTTTGCGAAATATTGTTTTGCATTTAGGTGCCTGCCTTCGCACCACAGTTTTGTTCTTTGCATCCACAATCATTCTCTTGCCTCTTGCTGCCCAAGGTGAGAATGACGGCAGGACTCGGATTGTGATAGAGACTACATTGGGAAACATCAAGGTGGTACTATACGATGAGACTCCGCTACATAGCAAGAACTTCAAGTCGTTGGTGAACAGAGGGTTCTATGACGGACTGCTGTTCCATCGTGTCATAAATAAGTTTATGATTCAGGCTGGCGATTCTACAAGCCGCTCTGCTGCTCCCGGAGAATTGCTTGGCGACACCTCGGAACCTTATACAGTACCTGCAGAGATTCGTTACCCTGAACTTTTGCACAAGCGTGGAGCGTTGTGCATGGCACGTGAAGGCGATGCTGTCAATCCACAGAGAGCTTCGTCGGCATATCAATTCTACATCGTTTACGGAACACGTTTCAATGATGATATGCTGGATAAGGTGCAGACACGACTTGATGCGTCTGCAGGAGGAAAAGTCGTGCTTACACCGGAAGCCAGAGAGGTCTACAAACGCATAGGAGGCACTCCGCATCTTGATGGGCAATATACGGTTTTTGGCGAAGTCGTAGAAGGCATTGACATTGTGCGAGACATTCAATGGGTTGATACTGATGCCAATGACCGTCCGGTGAAAGATGTGCGTATCATCAAGGCTTATATGCTGGAAGATGAATGATTTCCGTTTTGTACATGAGACGGAAAGTGTTAGAGAATGTAGTGTTAAAAAAAAATAAATACAACTTATTACGGTTGCATACTCTTGGCGTTCTCACAAAAAATATGTAATTTTGCATTCTGTTTGGAATAAGTATCAATTAGAAACGCAAAAATTTAGGATAGAAATGTCTAAAGTTTGTATGATTACGGGAAAGAAAGCCATGATAGGCAACAATGTTTCCCACTCAAAGCACCGCACAAAGCGCAGCTTTGACGTAAACCTCTTCAGCAAGAAATTCTACTATGTAGAAGAACAGTGCTGGATTTCACTTAAGATTAGTGCAGCTGGTCTGCGTCTGATCAACAAAATCGGTCTCGATGCAGCTCTCAAGAAGGCTGTGGCAAACGGTTATGTTGATTGGAAGGACATTAAAGTTATAGGAGAATAATCAAAATGGCAAAGAAAGCTAAAGGCAACAGAGTGCAGGTTATCCTCGAGTGCACTGAGATGAAAGAAAGTGGTCTTCCTGGAACAAGCCGTTATGTAACTGTTAAGAACAGAAAGAACACTCCGGAGCGTATGGAGCTCAAGAAGTATAATCCAATCCTTAAGCGCATGACTGTGCATAAGGAAATTAAATAATCCATTAAACCGATTAGACAATGGCAAAGAAAGCGGTCGCAACCCTCCACGAAGGCAAGCAGGATGGTCGCGCTTACACTAAGGTTATTAAGATGGTGAAAAGTCCTAAGACCGGTGCTTATATTTTTGATGAGCAGATGGTCAAGAACGAGGACGTAAAGGATTTCTTCAAATAAATCAAGATTTCTTTCACCGTAATATTCGAAAAAGATACTTTTGTCCGCACAAAGTTCTGCAACGCAGAGCGTTGTGCGGATTTTCTGATTAGATATGGGATTGGGAAAAATCAAAGGACATGCTGCACTTATCGGTGCAAACGTTATATGGGGGTTATATGCTCCGTTATGTAAAGATTTGCTGAATGCGCAGATTATACCACCCCTCATTCTTGCCGGCATAAAGACAGCCGGTGCAGCGGCGTTGTTTTGGGTGCTTTGGGCTGTATTCCGTATTGTAAAGCCTTCCCATACTATTTCCAAAGAGCATATTGAGAAGAAGGACTATTTGAAAATCTTGAATGCTTCACTGATGATTATCGCTGCCAATCAGATATTCATCACTTTAGGATTGAAGTACGCCAGCCCGGTCGACGGAACGGTATTATGTGGTATCACACCATTCTTTACTTTGGTATTAGGAGTTGTTTTCCTGAAGCAGAGGGTGGGATGGATAAAAAACTTAGGAGCAATCCTCGGGTTTGCCGGTATGTTACTGTTTGTATTCGGCAGCGATGTAAATACTGCGATGCATGTCAGCAATCCGGTGCTTGGTGACACTCTGTTCGTATTGAGCCAGGTATGCGGAGCCATCTATCTTGTGTTTTCCGGTGATATTCTTGGAAAGTATTCATCATTCACACTGATGAAATGGATGTTCCTGATTTCCGCTGTAATAATGTTGCCGCTATATGTACCGGACGTTATGGCACTTGACTGGACATTGCTGTCAACAGACATGTGGATAGAGTTTGGGTATATCATCACCTTTGCAACATTCCTTGCATTCCTCCTCCTTCCGGTTGGTCAGAAGCAAGTGTCACCGACAACGGTGGCTATGTACAATTACCTGCAACCTGTCGTAACTGCCACTTATGCAGTAATATTCGGATTGGCACAGCTTAGCATGCAGACCATTGTTGCCACAGCATTGATTTTTGTCGGTGTGTGGATAGTAAACAGAGACAATAAATAAAAACACCACTCATGGGAATATTCAGTATTTTTAAGAAAAAAGAGACTCTTGACAAGGGGCTTGAAAAGACCAAGACCAGTGTATTTGAGAAAATCAGCCGTGCGATTGCCGGAAAGAACACTGTCGATGATGATGTGCTTGATGACCTCGAAGAGGTGCTGATAACATCAGATGTCGGAGTTGACACTACACTTAAAATCATAGAACGCATACAGCAACGTGTGGCGCGTGACAAGTATGTCTCCACATCAGAACTTAATAATATCCTCCGTGAGGAAATTGCCTCTTTACTTGAGGAGAACAATACAGGTGACCTTGATGATTGGGATCTCCCTTCTGACCATAAGCCGTATGTTATTCTCGTCGTGGGAGTTAATGGTGTAGGCAAAACAACTACAATAGGCAAACTGGCATATCAGTTCAAGCGTGCCGGCAAGAAGGTTTACCTCGGTGCTGCGGATACATTCCGTGCGGCAGCTGTCGAACAGATAGTTATCTGGGGAGAAAGGGTAGGTGTGCCGGTTGTAAAGCAGCAAATGGGAGCAGACCCGGCAAGTGTCGCGTTTGACACACTTGCCTCAGCAAAGGCGAATGGTGCAGATGTTGTAATCATTGATACTGCCGGACGCCTTCATAACAAGGTGGGCTTGATGAATGAGCTCAAAAAAATCAAGGATGTCATGAGAAAGGTTGTTTCTGAAGCACCTGACGAAGTTATGCTCGTCCTTGACGGCTCTACAGGTCAGAATGCTTTTGAGCAGGCGAAACAGTTCTCCGCTGTTACAGAAGTGTCATCCCTTGCCATAACAAAACTTGACGGAACAGCGAAAGGAGGAGTTGTCATCGGAATATCTGACCAGTTGAAAGTCCCTGTGAAATATATCGGACTTGGTGAGAATATGGAAGACCTTCAGTTGTTCAACCGCAGGAATTTTGTTGACTCTCTGTTTGGCAAGAAATAAGGACATTATAAGTTTAATGTCGTGTTGTTGAAGCTATTATATTGATATGATAAAAGGAAGAATTGACATAATCACGATGGGGTGCTCAAAGAATCTTGTTGACAGTGAGTCTTTGATGCGTCTTTTGGGAAAGAAAGGCTATGATGTACGTCATGAGCCAACTGTTCCTGAGGGTGAATATGTTGTTGTAAATACTTGCGGATTCATTGGTGATGCAAAGGAAGAAAGCATTAATGCTATCTTGGAACTTGCAGAAGCAAAGGCTGAAGGACGGATAGGAAAACTCATTGTCATGGGATGTCTGTCAGAAAGGTATCTCGCTGATTTGGAGGAGTCAATACCTGAAGTAGACAAGTATTACGGTAAGTTTGATTTCAAGGACTTTGCCGACTCATTACCGGAACTGGGCTGCAATCTCAATGATGGTGATGTGAAACTCACAACTACTCCCAAGCACTATGCTTATATCAAAATAAGTGAAGGGTGTGACCGTCGTTGTGCTTACTGTGCTATTCCTCTTATCACAGGAAAGCACAAGAGCCGTACTATGGAGGACATCCTTGACGAGGTTCGTCTTCTTGTAGCCAATGGCGTCCGTGAATTCAATGTCATAGCTCAGGAACTGACATATTACGGCATAGACCTGTATGGTGAGCGTCGTATAGCACAACTTATCGATGCAATAGCTCATGTGAAAGGAGTGAAATGGATACGTCTCCATTATGCTTATCCTAATCAATTCCCAATGGAACTCCTTGACGTGATGCGTAAGCACAAGAATGTCTGCAAGTATCTTGACATTGCACTGCAACATATCTCTGATAATATGCTTGAACGTATGCATCGCCATACTACAAAGGATGAGACGATGCAACTTATAGAATGCCTTCGTGAAGCTGTTCCCGGAATACACTTGCGCACAACTCTCATGGTTGGTTTCCCTGGAGAGACTGATGAGGATTTCCGTGAACTTGTTGATTTTGTCAAATGGGCACGCTTTGAGTGTATGGGCGCATTTGCCTATTCGGAAGAAGAGGGTACATACAGTGCCTTGCATTATAGAGATGATATTCCTTCCGAGACAAAGCAACTGAGGCTTGACAAGCTTATGCGTGTGCAGCAGAACATTTCTGCAGAGTTGCAGGCAAAGCTTATCGGAAAAACGATGACTGTCGTTGTTGATAGAAAAGAAGGTGACTATTATATCTGCCGTTCAGAGTTCAGTTCGCCGGAAGTAGACCCGGAAGTTCTTGTGCCTGCTCGTGAGAAAACTCTCCGCAAAGGATGTTTCTATGATGTCACCATAACCGCTGCCGAGGAGTTTGACCTCTATGCAGCGGTTGTGGAATAGTTTTGCTCATTATCCATAAACATACAGACTGTGAATAATAAGGAATTTATAGCTACTCTGGCAAAAAATACAGGTATTGGCAAAGAGAAGACACAGACTTTGGTCAATGCTGTCATAGCAGCCATGTCTGCAACGTTCGACGATGGTGATAATGTCACTGTCGCTAATTTTGGCACTTTTGAACCTAAGAAACGTACAGAACGTATCATTGTTAATCCTTCTTCTGGACAGCGTATGCTTGTTCCTCCAAAGATTGTGCTTAACTTTAAGCCTGCTGCAAATGTTAAGGATAATATGAAGAGAGGAGGAGTAGAATGAGTACGATGAAAGAACTTGCACGCACGATGTCTGAACGACAGGGACTTACACGTGCGGAGGCAGAACAGTTTGTCTATGCAATGTTTGACCTCATAAAATACACCCTGCATTCCGATGATCAGGTGAAAGTCAAAGGACTGGGCACATTTAAGGTTCAGACAGTAAAATCACGCAGTAGTATTAATGTGAATACCGGTGAAAGGGTTTTGATTGATTCTCATGAGAAGATAACTTTCACACCGGATAAGGCTATGGCTGAAGCGGTCAATAAACCTTTCGGACATTTCGAGACAGTCGTGCTCAATGATGGGGTTGTCTTTGATGATATGGAAAATCCTGCAAATGACGAAGTGGGAATTTCCGATGAACCTCGTATAGAACCGAGCATGCAAGAAGCTATGCCAAAACCTTCTAATCAGATAACTAATGTACAGATTATACCGACTGTTCCTGAGGATCTGAATATTGGTTCAGCAAGTAATGAGGCTATTCCAGAGAATCAGGAGATGATTTCTGGCAATCATGAGGAAATTCTGGACCAAGAACATGAAACCATTCCTGAAGATGAGCGGAAGGTTGAAGAAGAGGTTGTTGCAACAGACTCGGAAAACATAAACGCTTCAGACATTAAATCCTTACTGTCGAAGACAAATGCAACGGAAGAAGAATCTCCAGAACAAAATGCCGAAGATGACAAACCGTCTTCTGACAGATCAGGCAAGAAGATGATGTTCTTCCTTTACAGTGTGCTCCTTGCCGCCTTTTTTGTAGCTGGATTCTTTACAGGTCGCATGACGATGACCACAGAACATGCTGCAACCTCTCAGACAAATGTTCCTCCGAAAAAGACTGTTATAAGGAAAGTTGTAAAAAGCGCTCCTAAGCCAGTAGCTGTCAAAAAGAAAGATACTATCCATGTGGAGCAGCCAAAAGCAGAGGTTTCACAACAGCCAACAGTAGAACCGTCAAAGAGTCCGGAAAAGGAAATCCTTGTAAATTCATACGATTCCGACCCGAGAATACGTACAGGAGCCTATATTATCACCGGCATAGAAAAAACTGTAACTGCGAAAAAGGGGCAGACCCTTGAAAGCATTTCAAAGACATATTTAGGTCCTGGAATGGAATGCTATGTAGAAGCTGTCAATGGCGGAGCGAAAGAATTGCGTGAAGGACAAAAAATAAAGATACCTTCTCTCATACTCAAGAAGAAAAAGCAATAAAGCTCAATGTAGAAATATACACTCGACATTTCATAAGACAAACAATCGTCCACATACAGTGCATCGCATTGGAGTTGGGCGATTGTTTTTATTGTCCTTAAACAATAAAAGTGTTATTGTTTTAAAAAACTAAAGAGTGAGGTAAAACCATTTCATTATTTTTTATTACCTTTGCAGTAATTAAGGATAATAATAAATTATTTTCTCTAAACAATGGGTGGTTTTTTCGGGACGATTCAAAAGAAAAGATGTGTTGAGGAGTTGTTTTATGGAATAGACTATCAATCACATCTTGGTACAAAACGTGGAGGTATGGCTACTTACAGCAAGGAGACGGGTGGTTTCAAACGCTCAATCCACAATCTGGAGAGTACATACTTTAGGACTAAGTTTGAGGACGAGTTGCCGAAATTTTTCGGTGAGCAAGGAATTGGGGTAATATCAGACACGGATGCCCAGCCTTTGTTGATGAATTCTCATCTTGGCAGATTCGCTATCGTTACAGTAGCGAGAATAAATAATGCAGAGGAGATTGCCCACAAACTGCTTGCGGAAAACATGGTGCTTTCTGAATTTTCTTCTGGCAGAATCAATCCTACTGAGCTTATCGGGCTTTTGATAATCAAGGGCAAGGATTTTGTCTCAGGAATTGAGAATGTTTACAAGAATGTTCAAGGTTCTTGTTCTATGCTTATTCTAACCGAGGACGGAATAATAGCAGCACGTGACTTTTGGGGCAGGACACCGATTGTTGTTGGACAAAGGAAAGACACTGATGGCAGCATTGAAGCCATGGCGGTAACGTCTGAGACCACAGCTTTCCCTAATCTTGGTTTTGAAATTTCTCATTTTATAGGACCGGGTGAGATTGTGCGACTGACAGCTGGCGGCATGCAACAGTTGCGTAAACCGGAGACGCAAATGCAAGTTTGCTCTTTTCTGTGGATATACTATGGTTTCCCTACATCAATCTATGAAGGTAAGAATGTAGAGGAAATGCGTTATCAGACAGGCTTTGCTATGGGTGAGGAAGATGATACAGAGATTGACTGTGCAGGCGGAATTCCTGATTCGGGTATAGGCATGGCTGTGGGATATGCTGCTGGTCATCATGTTCCTTTCCAGCGCGCAATTTCAAAGTATACTCCTACATGGCCACGTTCTTTCATGCCAACTAACCAAGAGACACGTAACCTTGTAGCGAAGATGAAGTTGATTCCAAACGAGTCCATGCTCAAAGGCAAGCGTTGCCTTTTCTGCGATGACTCCATTGTCCGCGGAACACAGCTGCGTGAAAACACGAAGATTCTCAAAGAACTTGGTGCAAAGGAGGTTCACATGCGCATTGCCTGTCCGCCGCTTATATGGGCATGCCCATTCATAAACTTTTCTGCATCAAAGAATGTTCTGGAACTTATAACACGTCGTGTTATTGAGGATTTTGAGTCAGGAAGAACAAAGGCAACACAATTGAGTGATGTTTCTGGTGGAACAAAAGGAGATGATGTGTCTGAGATGGAAATCTCTGACGAGCGTCTGCATCAATATGCACAGACAGGCTCTCCTGAATACGAGGCAATGGTTGCAGAGATAGCGAAACGACTAAATCTTGATTCCTTGCGTTTCACAAAAATAGAGGATATTATAGAAGCTATAGGTTTGCCAAAGTGCAAGATATGTACCCATTGTTTTGATGGAAGTTCGAGTCATACGATAAAATAATTTCTAAACTTTTATAGCCCTTGTACCTAAAAATAGTGGTACAAGGGTATTTTTAGTACCGCTCTATTGGATTATAGAATAGAGGAGGCGGAAAGAGAATTTGCAAACTTTACTTGAAGAATCTTTGGCATTAGCATTGTTAACGTGTCAGTTCACCAAAGCCATAGAGTAAGTCTGCACGTCCGCCTGTCGGGCGGAAATAAACCAGGCACGAATAGCGATTCTCCGTTTGGTGGTAGTTGCCTTCTGTTGGTAGTGTTATTGTTTCTCCATTATTCTGGCGGAGGAGGTATTGATATGAGTAATATCCCATTTTAAGTTTGACAGCGCAATGGTATTGCTTGTGTTCTGGGTCATACTCCATAAGATACTCATTTAGTAGACGGTCGTTTGTCCATTGGCCATTAAGGTAGACATCACCTTTGAATGGTCGTGGTGAGTCATATGTGAAATGGCAAATAAAGTATTCTGATTCTGTGTCATTGTTTATGTTGTCAGTGTTGCGAATGTAGAATGCTCCGTTGGCATCCTCGTCGTAGACATAATTCGGGCGTGGTTTGTCGGTGAATAGCCATACATGATAGTTCTCTCCGTCGAAATCCGTATGGTCAACTCCCATGGAGGTTCTATGGAGGTCAAGAAACTCAAATTTTCGGTATTCGTTTCCTGCTGTAAAAATCAAATCTTTGCTATGCTTCCATTCCATTCCATCAGCAGAGCGGAATGTCGGGCGTGGCAGCCATCGTGCGCTTGTCCACCTATTATTTTGCAGAGCAATTGTTTTTATTTGGTTATCAGGGTTCTGTATTCTGACATTATTATATGAGAGACGAACAGTGAGTTGTTGGTGTGCATTGTTAAAATCAATATCTGTTGCTGTGGTCATGTCAATACCTACACTGAACTTTGGTTCTATAACCATAAAGCAACATTTTGCTATGTCTTTTCCAGAGTTGTCATCTGTTATTGTGATTCTGTAGTTGCCGGAGAGTTTTAAGCGACATTGTTCATTAGGTAACTGGAGACGGTAATGGGTGTAGAGTGTAGCCATATTTATGGATTCTTGGTAGTCATCAATTGTCAGCCCATTGTAAAATCCATCAATGAAATCTGTCTCAAAAAGTCCTTTGCTTGGTGTCCAATCCGCCTCACAATGTTCGAGTTTGTAAGTGTATCGGTGATAATCATGTGTAAGGTCATCAAATTCTATATTTATTCTTTCATCGCGTCTGAGAGAAATGATAGGTAATCCAAGCCAGTTCTGGTCCGCAACAATTTCAAGAGACTTTATCTCTGGTGAGAGGATTTCATGGCGTTGAGCACTGATGTAAGTAGGTATCAGTGAAAAGAGGTATGTTGCTACTATTATAATTGTATATTTTTGTTCCATGACATGATTTTAATATTGCTGTTGCAAAGATACAAAAATTAATTGAAAAATAGCACTCAACCGACAAAATAAAGTTTTGTAAAAAATAAACATACTTTTCTTATTAAAAGTTTGGAGGTTGTAGTAAAAATTATTATCTTTGCATAAAATTTACATTATAGTATATGAAAAAAATATATTTCTTTTTCCCTCTCCTGATTGCAGTGATGACTCTTATGAGTTGTGGAACTTCTAAAAAGATTGTCTATTTTCAGAATGCAGATGAGGTAAGCCTTGAGGCTTCTCGTATGTTGTATGATGCAAAAATAATGCCGAAAGACCTGCTGTCTATTTCTGTACACACTACAGACGCGCAGGCTTCTGCTCCATTTAATATTACTTCTAGTCAGGGAGCTGGAGGTACAAGTAATAACGGTTATCTTGTTGATAATGATGGTAATATAGAATTCCCTATATTGGGTAAACTTCATGTGTCAGGACTGACAAAAAACCAATGTCAGGATATGATTGCTGCCAAACTGAAACCTTATTTCTTAAAAGAGGAATCCCCATTGGTCAAGGTAAGCATGGCAAATTACCGTGTAACAGTTCTTGGAGAAGTATCAAGTCCTGGAGTTGTTCCTGTATCGGCAGAAAAGATGAGTATTCTTGAGGCTATTGCCGAATCAGGTGATTTGAGCATTTACGGAAAGCGTAATAATGTATTGCTTATAAGGGAGGATGAAAAAGGTGAGAAGAAAATGCATCGGCTGGATCTTACTGATGCAAATATAATTAATTCACCTTATTTCTATCTTCAGCAGAATGATGTTATTTATGTTGAACCAAATAAAGTGAAAAGTGGTAATTCTGCCATAGGCACCTCTACAACAATATGGTTGACGGTTATAACATCATTGGTATCAATAGCTTCTTTAGTAATAAGTATTGCAAGATAAAATATAAAGAGATACAGGAAATGCCTGTATCTCTTTAATTTCATAAATTACTTTCTCATAATCAAATAAAACTCAAGTTAATTATAAAATAAAGTAAAATATTATGTGTGGTATCGTAGGTTACATTGGACAAAGACAAGCTTATCCTATTCTTATTAAGGGACTTAAAAGACTTGAATATCGTGGCTATGACAGTGCAGGAGTTGCACTGATAAATGAAAATAACGACCTTGGAGTTTATAAAGCCAAAGGAAAAGTATCTGTATTGGAAGCTGTTGCAGAGAAAGGTGATACAACAGGTTGTGTAGGAATCGCCCATACACGTTGGGCTACACATGGTGTACCAAGTGAGGCGAATGCCCATCCTCATGTGTCACAGTCCGGCAATCTTACTCTTGTACATAATGGTATAATAGAGAATTATGCTACTCTTCGTGAGCAGCTTATGGAACGTGGATACAAGTTCAAGAGCGAAACAGACACAGAGGTTCTTGTGCAGTTGATAGACTATATAATGACGACAAACAATGTCAACCTTGCCACAGCCGTACGCGGTGCGTTGAACCAAGTGTTTGGTGCATATGCTATAGCGGTTATTGACAGTCGCCATCCTGAACAATTGATAGCAGCAAGGAAATCTTCACCGTTGGCAGTTGGTGTGGTAGAGGACAATTCTGAATTCTTCCTTGCGTCAGATGCTTCCCCAATAGCAGAGTACACAATGCAGATTGTGTATCTCAATGATGAGGAGATGGCTATTATGGAGTGCGGCAAACCGTTGCAAGTCTTCAAACTGAATGGTGAGGCTACTGACGCTGTTGTGAAGGAGGTTGATGTGGATTTGTCTATGCTTGATCATGAGGGCTTCCCTCATTTTATGTTAAAGGAAATCTTTGACCAGCCGAATGTTTTGAAGGATTGTATGCGTGGCAGAATCATTGAGTCTCCTTACTCTCACCAGCCGGAAGTCCTTCTGTCTGCAGTGAAGAACCATCGTCGTGAACTTTTACAGGCCAAGCGCATTGTCATTGTATCCTGCGGAACATCATGGCATGCAGGTCTGATAGGCAAGCAGCTGATAGAACATTTCTGCCGTGTTCCTGTGGAAGTGGCGTATGCATCGGAGTTCCGTTATTCCGACCCTGTCATAGAGCCTAATGATGTCGTAATGGCAATATCACAGTCCGGAGAAACTGCAGATACTCTCGCAGCAATCAGACAGGCAAAAGAGAAGGGTGCTCTTATATTTGGAATAGTCAATAGTGTTGGCTCCAGCATTGCACGCGAGTCGGACACTGGTACTTACATCCATGTCGGACCGGAGATAGGTGTCGCATCCACCAAGGCTTTTACCGGTCAGTTGGTTGTTCTCACAATGATAGCACTTGCCCTTGGCATGGCAAAGGGAACTGTTGAACAAGAGGAATATGAGGAAACTATAAATGAACTTGTTGCCATACCTGACAAGATTAACAAGATTCTTGAGCAGAATGACAAGATACATGCTTTGTCACAGAAGTTCACCTATGCGCACAATTTCCTTTACCTTGGTCGCGCATGGAATTATCCTGTGGCTTTGGAAGGTGCTCTGAAACTGAAAGAAATATCATACATTCATGCTGAAGGTTATCCTGCAGCAGAAATGAAGCATGGACCTATCGCTTTGATTGATGCGGAAATGCCTGTTGTTTTCATAGCAACCCATCATTCCCTTTACCAAAAGAATATCTCCAATATGCAGGAAGTCATCTCTCGTCAGGGGCACATCATAGCAATTGTTACTGAAGGTGACGAGGAAATCAATAAAATGGTAGATGAGGTTATAGAAGTTCCACAGACTTTGGCGTGCCTTGCTCCTCTATTAAGTGTCATACCATTACAGCTGTTGTCTTATCATGTCGCTGTGGCAAAGGGGCTTAATGTCGACCAACCACGTAATTTGGCAAAGTCTGTAACAGTAGAGTGATTTTTATTATATATATTAAAAATGAAAGATGTAACACTTGTCCTTCAGGACGGTACAGAATTTCACGGCAAATCATTCGGTTATGAGAATCCGGTTGCTGGTGAGGTTGTTTTCAACACAGCAATGATGGGCTATCCTGAATCTCTTACGGATCCATCATATGCAGGCCAAATAATGGTGCTTACATTCCCTTTGGTGGGTAATTATGGTGTGCCGGCATTTTCGTTCGAAAAAAATGGCATCGCTACATTCATGGAGAGTGATAAGATTTACGCTAAGGCATTAATTGTTTCCGATTACAGTGAGAGCTATAGCC
Organism: Palleniella intestinalis; assembly: GCF_013166595.1. Taxonomy (GTDB): domain Bacteria; phylum Bacteroidota; class Bacteroidia; order Bacteroidales; family Bacteroidaceae; genus Prevotella; species Prevotella intestinalis. The sequence continues at coordinate 55,966 of NZ_JABKKG010000001.1, forward strand.
ATTGGAATGCCAAGGAGAGTCTCTCGGATTGGCTCAAGCGTGAAGAAATTCCAGGCATAACAGGCATTGACACCCGTGAACTGACAAAAGTCTTGCGTGAAAACGGTGTAATGATGGGTAAAATTCTTTTTGACAACCAGCCTGACAATATTCCGGAAGCAGAATATAATGGTGTAAACTTTGTAGATAAGGTCTCATGCAAAGAAATTATTCATTATGCGGCAAATGTGGCAACACCAAACGAAGCAAAAACTGTCGTGCTTGTTGATTGTGGCGTCAAGGCAAATATCATAAGATGCCTTATCAATCGTGGAGTAAATGTAGTAAGAGTTCCTTGGAACTATGACTTTACTAACATGGAATTCGACGGGTTGTTTCTTGCTAATGGACCTGGTGATCCGGACATGTGTGTTGAGGCTGTTGACAATATACGCATGTTCATTGAGCGTGAAAGCAAGAAAGCAGACTGTGGCGTGCGTCCTATTATGGGAATATGTATGGGCAACCAGTTGTTGGCAAAGGCAGCTGGGGCAACTGTTTATAAGCTAAAGTATGGACACCGTTCACATAATCAGCCTGTACGTATGGTTGGCACAGAGACATGCTTTGTTACATCACAAAACCATGGGTATGCAGTTGATGCAAAGACACTTGGTTCTGATTGGGAACCTTTGTTCGTCAATATGAACGATGGCTCTAATGAAGGTATAAAGCATAAGAAATTTCCTTGGTTCTCTGCCCAATTTCATCCTGAAGCATGTTCTGGCCCTGTTGATACAGAATTTATGTTTGATAGATTCGTGGAATTGCTTTAAGGCCCTTGGTCTGTTTACATAAAAGAGTTTATGGACATATTATAAACTTATTCAGTTAAAAACATGGTTGACAAAGATATAAAGAAAGTTTTGCTCCTTGGTTCCGGAGCTTTAAAGATAGGTGAGGCCGGTGAGTTTGATTATTCAGGTTCACAAGCGCTGAAGGCTCTTCGTGAAGAAGGGGTCAAGACAGTGCTGATTAATCCAAACATTGCAACAGTCCAGACTTCTGAAGGTGTTGCTGACCAAATTTATTTTCTCCCGGTGCAGCCATACTTTGTAGAGCGTGTCATTGAGAAGGAACGCCCTGATGGTATTCTTCTTGCATTTGGAGGACAAACCGCTCTTAATTGTGGTGTGGAACTGTATAAAAATGGTGTGCTTGAAAAATACAATGTCCGTGTTTTGGGTACGCCTGTGCAAGCGATTATTGACACAGAAGACAGAGAGCTATTTGTGAAGAAACTTGACGAAATTAATGTCAAGACAATAAAATCCCAGGCTTGTGACAATATCGAGGATGCTCGCAAGGCTGCTTCGGAACTTGGCTATCCTGTCATAATCAGAGCTGCATATGCCCTTGGAGGTTTAGGTTCGGGCTTCTGTGATAATGAAGAAGAACTTGACACTCTTGCTGAAAAGGCATTCTCTTTCTCTCCACAGGTTCTTGTTGAGAAATCTTTGAAAGGCTGGAAGGAAATTGAATATGAGGTAGTGCGTGACAGATACAATAACTGTATAACAGTCTGCAACATGGAAAATTTTGACCCACTTGGCATACACACCGGTGAGTCAATAGTCATAGCACCATCCCAGACACTTACAAATTCCGAGTATCATAAGCTGCGTGCCCTTGCAATAAAGATAATTCGGCACATTGGTATTGTTGGCGAGTGTAACGTACAGTATGCTTTTGACCCGCAGTCGGAGGATTACCGTGTCATTGAAGTGAACGCACGCTTGTCACGCTCTTCTGCTCTTGCCTCAAAAGCAACAGGCTATCCTCTTGCATTTGTTGCAGCAAAGCTTGGTATGGGATATGGTCTCTTTGAACTGAAAAATTCTGTTACAAAGACAACGTCTGCATTCTTTGAACCAGCATTGGACTATGTTGTATGTAAGATTCCTCGCTGGGATCTTTCCAAGTTCCGTGGCGTAAACAAAGAACTTGGCTCTTCAATGAAATCTGTCGGAGAGGTTATGGCTATTGGCCGTAACTTTGAAGAGGCAATACAGAAAGGTCTGCGCATGATAGGGCAGTCCATGCATGGTTTTGTGGAAAATAAAGAACTTGAGGTCGCTGACGTCAAGACTGCTTTGAAGGAGCCTACAGACAAGCGCATATTCGTCATAGCCAAGGCGATGCAACGTAAGATTTACACCGTTGAGCAGATTCATGAAATAACGAAAATTGACAGATGGTTCCTCGAGAAACTTCAGCATATAGTGGACATTGATACGCAATTACGCCATTGCACCTCTGTCAATGTTCTTGACAAGGAGTTATTGCGCACTGCAAAGATTTATGGATTTACAGATTTCCAAATAGCTCGCGCTGTTGGGCTTGAAAAGGAAATGGGCAATATGCACAAGGCACTTCTCGCTGTGCGTGCTCTCCGTAAATCATACAACATCTTGCCTGTTGTGAAACAGATAGATACTCTTGCAGCAGAATATCCGGCACATACAAATTATTTGTATATGACATATTCCGGTATAGGAAGTACAGAAAAACCAGCGCACGATATCAAGTTTGAGAAAGACAATAAAACTGTGATAGTGCTTGGCTCTGGTGCTTATCGTATTGGTTCTTCTGTTGAGTTTGACTGGTGTGGCGTACAAGCTCTCAATACTATACGCAAAAGCGGATACCGTTCTGTTATGATAAATTATAATCCGGAAACAGTATCCACGGATTATGATATGTGCGACCGCCTTTATTTTGACGAGCTGACGTTTGAGCGTGTTATGGACATCATTGAGCTTGAGTCTCCTCATGGTGTGGTTGTGTCGACCGGTGGCCAGATCCCAAACAATCTTGCCATGAAACTTGATAAGGAAAATGTGCCAATCCTTGGAACTTCAGCAAAGGATATTGATAATTGTGAAGACCGCGCACAATTCTCCTCTATGCTTGCGAGAATAGGCGTCGACCAGCCTGAATGGTCAGCGCTGACCAGTATGGACGACATCAATGATTTTATTGATAGGGTAGGCTTCCCTGTTCTTGTCCGTCCGTCTTATGTGCTTTCCGGAGCAGCGATGAATGTCTGTTCCAATCGTGAGGAGCTGGAGCGTTTCCTTCAGCTTGCCGCGAACGTATCAGCGGAACATCCGGTAGTAGTATCAAAATTCATCGAGCATGCTAAAGAGATTGATTTTGATGGTGTTGCAAAGGATGGTGAAATAATAGCTTATGCCATCTCCGAGCATGTGGAATTTGCCGGAGTGCATTCCGGTGACGCAACTTTGCAGTTTCCTCCACAGAAGCTCTATGTTGAGACAATGCGTCGCATAAAGCGTATAACGAAGCAGATTGCACGCGAGTTGCATATCTCAGGTCCTTTCAACTGCCAGTATATGGCGAAAGACAATGATATTCTTGTAATAGAGACCAATCTTCGTGCCAGCCGTTCATTCCCATTCGTTTCCAAAGTCTTGAAACTTAATTTTATAGACCTTGCAACGAAAGTGATGCTTAATGTTCCGTTTGATATGCCGGACAAGAATCTGTTTGACCTTGATTATGTAGGTATAAAGTCAAGCCAATTCTCTTTTAACCGTTTGCAAGGTTCTGACCCTGTGCTTGGCGTTGACATGGCATCAACGGGAGAAGTTGGTTGTATCGGTGACGACACATCATGTGCTCTTTTGAAGGCTATGCTTTCAGTGGGTCATCGTATTCCAAAGAAAACAGTCCTGCTTTCAACTGGTGCAACGAAGCAGAAAGCGGAAATGCTTGATGCTGCACATGAGTTGATAAAGAATGGATATGTGCTGTATGCTACCGGTGGCACGCACAGATTCCTTTGCGAGAATGGTGTGGAAAATATTGAAGTGTTCTGGCCATCGGATGAGGGGAAATATCCACAGGCTCTCGAAATGCTTCATGAAAAGAAAATAGACATGGTGGTCAACATACCAAAGAACCATACAGCTCGTGAGCTGGACAACGGATACAAGATTCGCCGTGCGGCAATAGACTTGAATATCCCACTGATTACAAATTCACGGCTTGCAAGCGCATTCATACACGCTTTCTGCACTATGCCAATAGAAAACATTGCAATAAAATCTTGGTCAGAATATAAATAATGGCAATAGTTTCACCTTCGCTGCTGGCAGCGGATTTCCTTCATTTGGAGAAGGACATAGAGATGATAAACAAAAGTGGAGCAGATTGGCTTCATTTGGATATTATGGATGGAATGTTTGTACCAAACATCTCGTTCGGGTTCAGCGTGCTTGACGCCATAGCAAAAGTTCTCAAGAAGCCAATGGATGTTCATTACATGACAATGCGTCCGGAAGATTACATAGAAAGAACTGCAAAGCTTGGCGCAAAATCCATGAATGTTCATATAGAGGCTTGTGGTGAAAGGCTGCCGGATATTATCAGGCGCATCCATGCTGAAGGAATGAAAGCTGCCGTTACCATCAGTCCGGGCACTCCGGTTGAGGCTGTCCGTCCATACATAAACGATGTGGAGATGATTCTCGTAATGAGTGTTTATCCCGGTTTTGGCGGTCAGAAATTCATCGAGGCAACCATCGAGCGCATTCATGCCCTGCGTAACATGATTTCCGAATGTGGCAGTAAAGCCTTGATTGAAGTAGATGGAGGTGTTGATGCTTCAACTGCTCCACGCCTTGTCAAGGCCGGTTGTGACGCGCTTGTGTCCGGTTCGTACATATTCAAGGCTGACAATCCTATTGAGGTGATAGATTCATTAAAACGACTAACCTTATAAATCTTAAATAACTATGAACATAAAAGTTCGTCTGACTATCATGAACTTCCTGGAGTTTGCCGTCTGGGGAGCGTATCTTACAAGTATGGGCAATTATCTAGCAAATGCAGGTTTTGGTTCAATAATCGGATGGTTCTATTCCATTCAGGGAGTTGTGAGTATGTTTATGCCAGGCATAATGGGTGTTGTTGCGGACCGTTGGATACAGGCTCAGCGTCTTCTCTCCTTGTGTCATCTTGTTGCCGGAACTTTCATGGCTGTTGCCGGATTCTATGGAATGTCTGATGGCTGTGACATAAGCTTGCTTTTCACATTGTATGCAATCAGTGTTGCTTTTTACATGCCTACATTGGCATTGTCCAACTCTGTGGCTTTCAACTCTTTGACAAAAGCCGGATTGGATACGGTGAAAGATTTTCCGCCAATCCGTATTTTTGGAACAATTGGCTTTATCTGTACAATGTGGCTCGTAGACATTTGTGGTTATCAGTCGACAAGCCAGCAGTTTATAGTGTCAGGTGCTCTCAGTCTCATTCTTGCAGTCTATGCACTTACTCTTCCGGCATCTCCTGTAAAGGCAGCTTGTACAACATCAGACAATTCGGAAACTATTGTTCAGAAACTTGGTTTGGATGCCATACAACTTTTCAAGAAGAAGGAAATGGCAATATTCTTTATCTTCTCAATGTTCCTTGGAGTAAGTCTGCAAATCACAAATGGGTATGGTAACACTTACATATCAGCATTCAAAGAAATTGCGGAGTTTGCAGACACTTTCGGTGCACAGCATGCGAATATTCTGATTTCCATTTCCCAAATCAGTGAGACATGCTGCATCCTTCTGATCCCATTTTTCTTGAAACGTTTCGGAATAAAGAGTGTCATGATGATTGCAATGGGAGCATGGGTGCTTCGCTTCGGACTTTTTGGCACAGGCAATCCCGGAGACGGTGTATGGATGTTTATTCTCAGTTGCATTGTTTATGGTGTTGCATTTGACTTTTTCAACATTTCTGGAGCATTGTTTGTGGACAAGAGCACGGATTCTGATATTCGCTCTTCCGCTCAGGGACTGTTTATGATTATGACAAACGGACTTGGAGCCACGGTCGGTACTCTTTCCGCGCAAGCCGTCGTAAACAATTATGTATTCTATCAACCAGAGAGTCTCCAGATTGAAGGATGGCGCACTTGCTGGTTCATCTTTGCAGGCTACGCTCTTGTGGTTCTCGTGATGTTTGCAATAATCTTCCAACCAAAGAAAACAACCAAATAAATAAAATGTGTGGAGCAGGGGGATGATTACAAGTCCCCCTCTTCTATTGTTTAATGCTACGTTAAATAATCAAATTCATCTTCTTTATGCAGGAAAAAGTTGAATTGAAAGTTCATAGTGTCTCAGAGATTGTCGGCAACCCTGAAGTTGGTATTGTCGTGCTGATGGACAAGGCTGAAGTCATGCAGATTGCTATTGTATGTGACAAGGCGATGAAAGAATCCCTTCACATGCATATCTCCAAACAAAGAGTGTGCAATACGATGCTGCCTGATGTTTTGGCGAACATACTCCTCAACCAAGTCGGCTACAAGTGCGAGCTTGTGATAAATGACATCGTTGACGGTGTGTATAAGGCAATGATAATCAATACAGACACCAATCAGCCTTTATCTCTTCGCGCCTCTGATGCAATCCTAATGCATGTCATCACCAAGACACCGCTCTACGCCACCATGCAACTGATGAAGCGCCAAGCTGTTCCCGCCACTAACGGTGGCATATCAATGGCACTTCCGTACAACGCTTTGTCAGACAAAATGCTGCAGGATGCGATGCAAAGCGCGGTAGAACAGGAAAAATACGAAATGGCTTCTGCAATTCGTGACGAACTGAGGAAGAGGGGGAAACTTTAGAATAGTGATTCTTCTGTAGAGTACTTCTCTCCATAATTTGTTTTTATTGCAAAATTCAATTCCTATACTGACAAAAAACATAATTCACCATAAAATGAAAGAAGTCCGCTTTTTTTATGCACCAGAAGCGACAATGTCCGAAGAATTGCCACAGGAAGAGGCGACACATGCCATTCGTGTCCTACGCCTGCAGCCAGGCGATGAGATATTCCTGATGGATGGCAAGGGTGCGTTCCACCGTTCCGAAATAACACTTGTCACGAATAAAAAGTGCCTGTACCGTATTGTGGAGACAATGCCACAAGAGCCAACCTGGCATGGACACATACATCTTGCCATTGCCCCTACAAAGATGATGGATAGGATTGAATGGATGATTGAAAAGGCAACCGAGATTGGTTTTGATGAGATTTCCTTCCTCAACTGCCGCTTCTCAGAACGAACAAAAATCCGTACTGACAGGGTTGAGAAAATCGTAGTGTCAGCTGTGAAACAAAGCCACAAGGCTTGGAAACCTATAGTCAATGAGATGCAGGATTTCAAGAGCTTCATTCGTCAGCCACGTGAGGGGCGTAAGTTCATCTGTCACTGCTATGAAGAAATCTCTAAAAAGGATTTTTTCAGGTTGATAAGTTCTGTTTCACACGAGGACTCCTTGCATGAAAGTGACGATATAACCGTGCTTGTCGGTCCGGAAGGCGATTTCAGCATCGATGAAGTCCGCATGGCGATGGACAACGGTTATGAGTCTGTCACACTTGGCAAGAGCCGTTTGCGTACAGAAACTGCCGGTCTGCAGGCTGTATCCATGTCCAATCTTGCAAGAAGACTTTGAGCAAATGAGGTATTGCAACGCCGGTTTGGGATAAAATTTGTGTCACATCGGTTTCTTGGTTGTCATAAGTGAGAAAGGTATATGATATTACGTGAAAATCAGGAATAAGAAGTGACATAATAAAAGGTTACTTCTTGTATTATAAAAGGTAACGCTTGGTGTAATGAAAGGTAACACTTTGAGTGGTCAAGTGTTACCTTTCATTGTATATATAATGTTTTAACATCTTTTGTGTTTTATGTTTGCTAAAACAATAAGATATATGACAATTTGTAAGCAACTGTCCTGTTCTGCTGATATATTGTCGAAATGTAAAATCTCCGGTCTTGAAAGAAAATTTCTTTTCACGGATTTACGCAGATTATAATAGAACAGAGGTGGCTCTTTGTTATGCTACAGCACGTTACACTTCATCTGCAGCGTATATGAAAGCAGTGGCTGCAGACTTGTAATCAAAGATTTCCTCGTCCTTGAAGAAACGTTTAAGTTCGATTGCCGCATTCTCAATGGAATCGCTTGTATGCACAATATTCTCTTGGGATGACATGGCGAAGTCTCCTCGTATTGTGCCCGGAAGGGCTTTGCGTCCGTTGGTGGTGCCTGCCATCTGTCTTACAACCTCAACGGCTCCAACGCCTTCAAAGCAGCAGACTATTACCGGAGTTATCATCATTGCGTCCTTCAACTGTTGGAAGAACGGACGTTCGGCAAGGTGGGCATAATGCTCACTGAGGACTTCGTCCGTCAGCCGGCACATTTTCATTCCTGCCAAGCGCAGTCCCTTTTGTTCAAATCTTTTCGTCACTTCACCGACAAGTCCACGCTGTAGACATGAAGGTTTGAGGATAACCAATGTTTTTTCCATTGTTTTTGTTTAGTTAATAGGATTAGTATGTTGTTTTATTATGTCTATTCTTACCGGCGTATAATGTCTATACAGCTGTTCGGAATATTCTTTTTCTTGTTGCCGTCAGGATAGCTCCTCGGGTGAAAAGGTAGCAGTTGAATGCTGCCCACAGTCCATGGTTCTGCAGAGTGGGGTAGAGCATGTAGTTCAGGGATATGAATATCACCATTCCGGCAGCTGTGGACAGCAACATATAGTGTGTGGCTGCCGCACCGATATAGATGCCATCCCAAATGAATGCTGCCATGCCACATATTGGGAACAAGAGAATCCACAGCCTGTAGTCCATTGCAGAGTTGCGTACATCGGCATCATCTGTCAGCATACTGATAAACCATTGTCCTCCGATAAGGTACGTCAATGTGAATGCAGCAATCATTATGCCTCCCCAAATGAACAGATTGCGTACAACGAGGTTATAGCTTTTTCTGTCCTGTGCCCCTATGGTCTTGCCGGCAAGAGCTTCTCCTGCAAATGCGAAGCCGTCCATGAAATAACTGTACAACGTGAATAGCTGCATAAGGATTGTGTTGACGGCAAGTGCTGTGTCACCGAGGCGTGAGCCTGCCGCTATGAATATGAAATGCACAGTGATAAGACATATTGTCCTGAGGAATATGTCCTTGTTGATAGAAAAGAACCTTGATAAGTCATCTTTGGAAATCTGCTTTATGACTTCTGCAAGTCGGTTTGTTTCTGAAAAAACAATCTTTTGATATTGCTTCTTCAGCATAAGAAGAGCTGTGAGAAAAACACCCCATTGTGCAGTAACTGTTCCCAAAGCTATGCCTTCAACCTTCATTCCGAATCCATAGACAAGCGAAAGGCTGATGATGATGTTCAAAATGTTCTGTGCTATGGCTATGAACATTGGTGTACGGGAATTTTGCATTCCTATCAGCCAGCCGTTGATAGCGAACAATCCCAGTGATGCCGGTGCTCCAAAGATACAGATATTGAAATATATACGTGCCAATTTGCCTACATCTTCCGATGGGGCAATGATGAAAAAAGCTGTCTCTCTGATAATTACAGCCAACACGATGAGTGCAGTGGATATCAGCAATGCAACTCCAAGGCTGCATACAAGCAGCTTTCTTATCTCCTGAAAGTCTTTCCTTCCGTAAGCCTGTGCTGTCATGCCGCTTGTTCCCATACGTAGGAAAGCAAACATCCAATATATAATATTGAACAACATTCCGCCAACAGCTATCGCACCGATGTATGCTGCCGAGCCGAGATGCCCTGTTATTGCGACATCTATCAGTCCGAGCAGTGGCACTGTTATGTTGGAGATTATGCTGGGGAGGGCAATGTCAAGGATTTGTCTGTTCATGGATAAAGAAGGTGAACCGGAAAGTCTATGCTGGAATGTGCTGGGATGTCCAACCGGGTAATATGTAGATTGCTACATGAGTTCGAGACCAAGTTCCCTTACAAGGAAATTGAACGATGGCAGTTGACTCTTGAATTTCGCAAATAGTTCCGGCGGTGTCAGGATTTTCTTCAGTTCCGTATTCTCAGCCAGACGGTAGGATATGTTTATCTCGGAATTTGCAAGTTCTTTTGCCAGTGTCGCCCAAATTCTTGTATGGATTTGTTTCAGTTGGTCAAGTAAGATACTGTTTGTAACAACTATTTCCACATTCGGAAAGTCCGTGATGTGTGGCTCAAGGTTACGCATGCTTGTTGCAAGCCCGATGTATTCGCGTTTCTGTGCCATGCGGTTGCACATAGCCATCCATTGCAAGGCAAGTTCGTCATTGTTGAAAACTTTTGCTTTACCGTCGTCTATAACCTTTGTCTCTACGTTGGCGGCTTGTACATTGTCCTTTTTGGAGAGAGAACTGAATGTTCCGCCAAGAGCACCGAGTTTCATTTTTGGCATACCGGAGACAGACTTTGGCATATCATGATGCTTGTTCTCTGAGACTGCTGTTCCGGCATTTGTGGCAGATACGGTTACTCCGCTTCCTTGCTGTGCTGTCTGCTCTGCGTTCTGCAAGGAATTCACAGCCCCGGCCACCTGCTCTGCCGGTTTTGGCTGTTTGGGAGTGATGTTCTTAAACAGGGATTTCAATCTTCGCCCCAGACGGGGCGCACCGTCGCTACTGTCTGCCGGTTGTGTTATTTGGGCAACTTCTATGAGTGTAAGTTCGACGAGAAGCCGTTTGTTGCTGCTTTGACGGTAGTTAAGGTCGCACCGTGTAAGTGTCTGCAGAGCCTTGTAGAGGAACAATGCAGAGCATTTTTGCGCTTGTTCCTGATAGCGCTGTGCATAACGCTTGCTTGTCTCGAGGAGCGGGATTGTCTGTGCATCCTTGGCCATCATCACGTTGCGTATGTGCTCGGCAAGTCCGCTGACAATGTTTCCGCCATCCATACCGTCGGAAAGCATTCTATTGAGCAATACCATTGTCTCCGCACATTTGTTTTGGAGTGCAAGGTCTACAATTTGGAAATAGTTTTCTATATCCAGGAGGTTAAGGTCTTTGACAACTTTTTCCAATGTTATGTTTCCCTGGCAGAATGATGCCGCTTGGTCGAAGATGGAAAGAGCGTCACGCATCCCACCGTCCGCTTTTTCAGCAATGACTTCCAAAGCCTCCTCTTCATAGGTGTATCCTTCCTTTTCGGCAACCATTTTCAGATGATTGACAGTGTTTGGTACTGTCATTCTGTCGAAGTCATAAATCTGGCAGCGTGATAGGATTGTCGGGAGAAGTTTGTTCTTCTCTGTCGTTGCAAGGATGAATATAACGTACGATGGCGGTTCCTCAAGTGTCTTTAGGAAAGCGTTGAATGCTTGTGTGGACAGCATATGGACCTCATCAATGATGAAGACTTTGTATTTGCCAACTTGTGGTGGAATACGTGTCTGCTCCATCAGTTGCTTAATGTTTTCGACAGAATTGTTTGATGCAGCGTCAAGTTCGAATATGTTGTAGGAGCGTTGCTCTGCAAAAGCTTTGCAACTCTCACACTCTCCACAAGCTTCACCGTCGGCAGAAGGGTTTTCACAGTTGATTGTTTTGGCGAAAATGCGTGCACATGTTGTTTTTCCCACACCACGTGGACCGCAGAAAAGAAATGCGTGTGCAAGTTTTCCTGACTTGACAGCGTTTTTCAGCGTGGTAGTCAGAGCTTCCTGTCCTACAACAGATGCGAAGGACATGGGGCGGTATTTGCGTGCTGAAACTTGGTATTCCATAATTCAGTTGTCGGTTATTGTTATTTTTCGCAAAGTTACGAAAAATGGATGAGATATTAAATAAGGTATTTGATAAATTAAGAAATTATAAGGAACAGGTGATTTTACAAACAAATCTTAATTATTGCGCTTGGTGGTTGAAAAGTACGGGAAATTTGCGTACTTTTGCAAAGATGATTTTTTGTAATATGTTTTTATGAACAAAACGGCAATACATAGCATACTTTCACGATATAAATATCTGATAACTTTTGTTATTGGCACTATTGTCGTTGGTTTTGCGGATTCGAATAGCCTGTATCATCGTGTGTTGCTCCAATATGAAATCTTAGATTTGCAGTCAGAGATAGAACAATACACTAAGATTTATGAGAAAGATAAAAGTCAGCTACGTGATCTTGAGCGTAATCCGAGAAACATAGAACGCATAGCTCGTGAACGTTATTTTATGAAGACAGACAACGAGGATATCTTCGTGCTCAGTACAGATCCACGTTATGTCAACGAATTCCAAACAACTAAAAGCGAAGAGGAAAATGAATAAATCAAATGGTGTTGTCATGCTCATTGGTGGGCTTCTGATGGTAATAAGTACAGGTCTTCTCGTAGCCTCAATGCTAATGTCGGAATACGATTGGGCTTCTGTTGCTGCGAAGATTGTTCCATGGACATATATAGTAGGTTCTGCCACGTATGTTGTAGCACAGCGCAGGGATGTTGCTGATAACGGAACTTTGACACTTAGGAGGTTGTATTCTATCCAGCTTGTTTCTGGAATTTGTTTTGTTTTAGCTGGTCTGTTGATGGTAGAGAATGTTTATCATTTCCTGCGTCCACTCATTGTCAGCAGCATTGATGGTTATTTCACATATATCCAGTTTGTCCACAACAATTGGGTTGTTCTGCTTCTTGTTGGTGCAATATTGCAAATGTACACGACTCACAGAATATCGTCAGAGATGAAAAAATAGTCTTAAAAACCTATAAAACATGGTAGGATAAAATTAAATTGAATGAATTTTTTTTCATTCTTGAATATATCATAGTACCTTTGCATTGCAAAAGCACTTATATTTTACCTTAATTAGATGAATAAAATACTATACACCATACTGACAGTTTTGACTTGTACTTCCTGCTCTAAGACGTTTGAGGTGCAGGGTACTTCCAATATTTCCACACTTGATGGTCAGATGCTGTATTTGAAGGCTATCAAGAACGGTGAATTAAAGAATATTGACTCTTGCGAGGTTGTACATGGACAGTTCAAGTTCTCTGGCTCAACAGATTCTGTATATATGGCAACTATCTTTATGGACAACGAAAGTGTCATGCCTATAGTGCTGGAGGAAGGTAAAATATCCATTCAGCTTAATAATACAAAGCAGAACTGTACAGGTACTGCACTTAATGACAAACTGTCACATTTTATAGACAACTACAATAGGCTGCAAAATCAGTATAATGACCTCTCGCATCGCGAGAACCAAGCGATTATGGATGGTGCAGACATGAATGATGTCTATAAGAATCTTACTGCTGATGCCGAGCGTATAGCTGTAGCGCAGGATAAATTGATAACAGGATTTATCTGTGATAATTTCGACAATATCCTTGGTCCTGGCGTGTTTATGATGATTACATCTGTATATGAGTATCCGGAACTGACCCCATGGATAGAAGACATAATGAGCAAAGCGACAGATACGTTCAAGACAGATAGCTATGTGAAGGATTATATGGATGCTGCACAGCGCAACCAAAACATAATGAACGGCATGGAGACTCCAGCGCCACAACCACAAGCTCCTATCAGTTCAACTGAATCCATGCCACCGACTCCTGCTGACATGGCTGAACCGGTGGAGCAGCAATAAATATAATATTTTGAGAATACTTATAAAGAATGGAACGATTGTCAATGAGGGAAAGTCTTTTGTTGGCAATATAATTACAGATGGTGACAGGATAAATGCCATTGTCCCATCAGAAGAAACTCCCTGTGGTGTTTATGACGAAGAGATAGACGCCACAGGGTGTTTTGTTATTCCCGGAGTGATAGACTCACATGTGCATTTCAGAGAGCCCGGACTTGTGCATAAGGCAGACATCGAAAGCGAAAGTCGTGCTGCTGCTTATGGTGGTGTGACCACATATTTTGATATGCCAAACACAAAACCTCAGACAACAACGCTTGAGGCTTTGGAGGACAAGTTCATTATAGCAAAGGAGAAAAGCCATGTGAACTACAGTTTCTTCTTTGGCGCAACTAATGATAATGTGGAATTGTTTTCCGGTATTGACCGTCACCGTATTCCAGGGATAAAGCTATTTATGGGTAGTTCCACAGGAAACATGCTCGTAGATAGTGGAAAATCATTGGAAAAAATATTCCAAGTGTCAAAAGAACTTTCCTTACCATTAATGGCGCACTGTGAGGATACCGGTATCATAGACTCCAATATGGAGAAAGCCAAAGCACAATATGGTGAAGACCCGCATGTGAGATTACATCCTATTATACGCTCAAAAGAAGCATGTATGGCATCTGCGGCAAGAGGATTGGAACTCGCAAAAAAATATGGTACACATTTTCATTTGGCTCATGTCTCAACGCAAGAGGAACTTGCCCTTGTCAAGAAAATTAACGCCGAATGCGTGAATAAAGAAATTACTAGCAGCATTCCTCAGATAACATGTGAGGCAACAGTAAGCCATTTGATGTTCTGTGATAAGGATTACGAAACTTTGGGAACGCGCATAAAATGTAATCCTGCAATAAAAGGCATTGCGGATAGGGAAGCATTGCGTAAAGGACTTTCCAATGGAACCATATTTACCATAGGAACTGACCATGCTCCACATACTCTCGAAGAGAAAACAGGTGGAGCGTCAAAAGCTGTTTCAGGAATGCCTATGCTACAATTCTCATTAGTGGCGATGCTGTCGCTTGTTGACGATGGTGTCTTAACAATAGAGCAATTGGCAGATCTGATGTGCCATAATCCGGCACGGTTGTTCTCTGTTCGTGACCGAGGTTTCTTGCGTGAGAACTATAAAGCGGATATTGTCATTGTTTCAAGAAATATTGAAGGGTGGACACTTACTGCTGATGGCATAAAAAGCAAATGCCATTGGAGTCCGCTGGAGGGGAAGAACTTTCATTGGAATGTAGTTCACACATTATGTAATGGAAAACATATATTAGCGAATGGTGTATTTGATGAAGAATCACGTGGAGAAGAAGTGTGCTTCCGTTAATAATTGATTGAATTCATAAAATAAGATGCAGATTATAAACACATTAGAACGAAGAATATGAAACATTACTATAACAATACCCCACAGGATTATTCTTATATTCAGGTCGAGTATGAAGCTCCACTGCTTGAGTATCTTTTGAAAAACGTGAAAATGTCACGCAATAAGATTAAGGATACTTTGCAGGGGAGGGGAATAAAAGTTGGTGGCAAGACTGTCACGCAGTTCGATTATCCATTAAAGCGTGGAATGAAACTCGCGATCTCAAAGTCGAAGCGCAATGACACATTCAAGTCAAAGTGGGTTAAAATAGTCTATGAAGATCGCTATCTTATCGTTGTGGAGAAAATGCCGGGTATTCTTTCCATGGCAGGGGCACACACAACACTCAATGTAAAAACTGTCCTTGACGAATATTTCTGCAAAACAAGACAAAAGTGCCGTGCACATACTGTCCATCGCCTTGACCGTGATACAAGCGGATTGATGGTGTATGCAAAAGATATGGAGACTGAGCAGATACTTGAGCACAATTGGCATGATATTGTGTTTGACCGTAGGTATGTTGCTGTGGTATCCGGTGAGATGGAGGATGACCAAGGTACTGTTGCAAACTGGCTGAAGGACAACAAAGCATACGTAACTTACAGTTCTCCTGTAGACAATGGTGGAAAATATGCTGTGACACATTATCAGACATTGGCACGCACAACTGAGCATTCGCTTGTGGAATATAAATTGGAAACAGGACGCAAAAACCAGATTCGTGTCCATACAGCCGACCTTGGGCATCCTGTATGTGGAGATGTAAAGTATGGTAATGGGGATGATCCGTTGCACCGCCTGTGCCTGCATGCATATATGCTGTGTTTCTACCATCCTGTAACACGCGAACCAATGGAATTTACAACACCGATACCTTCCACCTTCCGTAGGCTTTTTAAATAATTCTACCCATTAATACGATGTGTATATTTTGCTTCATAAATATGAATCTATAATATGCAGGAACAATCGAAACCATAACATAGAATAATGTAACATGGAAAATTTAACATACTATGCCCTCTGCATTGTAGCCTTTATCATTGGTGTATGGCTTCTGAAAAGATGTGTTGGATGCCTGATACGTACAATCATAACAATCATCATTCTTGCAGGGTTGGCATACATTTATTTCAATTTCTACTCATGAAACTGCAAAAAAACATTAAATATAATGTTTCAGTAAACGATATGTAGTGTTAATTTGCTAAAAATGAGTAACTTTGCATTCGCTTTCACGTGTTGGAAGCATATTATCTAATTATTAACCGTGGCACGTGTGCCGCACAAAACAATTATTTAACTCATGGCAACAAAAATTCGCCTCCAGCGTGGTGGTCGTAAGGGCTACGCATTCTACAGTGTTGTAATCGCAGATTCACGTGCTCCACGTGACGGTCGTTTCATCGAGAAGCTTGGAACTTACAACCCAAACACAAACCCTGCAACTGTTGACATCAATTTCGAGCGTGCTCTCTACTGGGTAGAGTGTGGTGCTCAGCCAACAGACACAGTACGCAACATCCTCAGCAAAGAGGGCGTTTACCTTATGAAGCACCTCAAAGGTGGTGTTAAGAAGGGCGCATTCGATGAGGCTGCTGTTCAGCAGAAGTTTGACGCTTGGAAGCAGGCTAAAGTAAACGGTATTGATGCTGCAAAGGCTGCTATTGCAAAGGCAAAGGAAGCTGCAAAAGCAACACAGCTTGCGGCTGAGAAAGCACAGAATGAAGCAAAGGCAAAGGCTGTAGCTGAAAAGAAGGCTGCCGCTGTTGCTGCACAGGCTGAGGCTGCAGCAGAAGAGACAGAGACAACAGAAGCTGCTGAGGCTTAATTTCTTTTTCTTCTCAAAGACCGAAGAAATCTTTTGTCTGGAAATGCTTCTACAATTTCTCAGACAAAAACTTAAATCCGCACATATCTTATTTCACAATGGGATATGTGCGGATTTCTTTTGTAGAGTATTATAAAGGAATTAGCGGACTAATATTGGGGAATTACTTTACATTTAAGTTGTACTTGTACTAAGACGCAGTTGATTTTTAGTAATAAATTAGTTTCCAACAATTACTTACTATAAACATAATGACTCTATAGATTAAGGAGTTGTCGCAGGTCTTGAACATACCGTTCAAACGCTGTACGTCCATAATCTGTTACACGGCAGGTGGTTCGGGGCTTCTTTCCTGCAAACCCTTTCTCCAACGCAATGTATCCAGCGGAAGAAAGTTTATCAAGTTGCACACTGAGATTTCCGGCAGTAGAACCAGTTTTTTCTCTAAGATAAACGAAATCAGCTTCTTCCACATTCATAAGAATTGACATCACAGCCAATCGTAGTTGTGAGTGTAGCAATGGGTCAAGTTCTTTCATTCTCTTTGCTTCTTTTAATTTTCTTGGCTATAATAAATGCAGGAACAATAAACATCAGAAGAAAACATAGCATGTAGAGTGGCACAACCCATGAATAAAGCAATGGGATGCGGCAAAGAGTACAAATGATCATTGCTACTCCGGAAAAGATGGAGAACAGACCGCCAAACACATACGAGTTCTCTTTTAACAGTACACCGGTCATTGTTGCTCCAAAGCCTACAATGATAAAAGCGTAGAACAGCATGGCAATCCATGCTTGTGGATAGCCGCATTGATGGGCTATAAAGCAGCCAATACTAATGCCGATAGCTATATAGCCTACTATTTGCCATAGTCTGTCTGTTGCATAATCAACATAGGTTTTGGCACTCTTTGTATCGGCAACCTTTGATGCAAGAACTATGTTTGCCGGAATTCCGATGATAGGAATGGCGAACCAAACAAAGTGAAACCAAGGATTATGCGTGGTAGTGATAAGAATCCACGTTGCGGCAGCAGTCGCAATAGTGACAACTGCCCACATAATCGAGATACGGAGATCGGACATCGCTACACGTTGCTTGGAGTTCTGAATCATGGAGGTAATCAGTTCCATACTTTCCTGTGGGGTGAGTTTCTTGTCGTTCATAATCAAGAGTTTTTGAGAGGTTTGTAATTAGGTTTATTTTATAAACCATAGTGTTCTGAAAAAAGAGCGGGCGCGCGCTGCCACTCTTAATTCTGCTGCAAAGATAATAAAGTTTATTTTATAAACCAAATTATTTTATAGAAAAATTACAAAAACTTTTATCCTACATAACAATCGTTTATAATAGTAACATATATAAGTTAATCCACAAAATTAAAATGATATTATCTTCCAATCGTTATGTATGGGCTTGTCTTTCGCCTTCTCTGCTTGTTCTTGTGGGCGGAAGACCATAGGCATAATCGGTGATGTATCCTATATTCCTTCTTCAACTTACACTTTTCCCTCAAAATAACAGCACAGATAATGCATTTGTGGACTAACTTAGAAAGAAGCAGGTTCCGTCTCACGACGAAACCTGCTAACAACACAAACACAAAATAGGCTCTCATGGACAATCCCGTCAAGCCTATTTTATTATCTTTAGTTGAGTCCGAAAAGAACTTTCAGACCACCATCTACACCAGAGAAGCCCATAAAAGAGAGGGCGAGCAAAGATGCTGTAATGAGAGTTATAGAAACTCCTTTCACTCCCTTTGGAATATTTGCAAACTCCTGCTGCTCACGAAGTCCTGCAAAGAGAATCAGGGCAAGACCAAAGCCTAATGCTGATGCGATTGCATAGTCGATAGACATGAGGAGTGAGTAGTCCTTCTGGATTACAGAGATTGCCACACCGAGTACGGCACAGTTTGTTGTGATCAGAGGGAGGAACACGCCGAGAGCCTGATAGAGTGGAGGGGAAACTTTCTTAAGAACAATGTCCACCATCTGCACAAGAGCAGCGATTACAAGGATGAATGAAAGTGTCTGGAGATAACCAAGCCCGAATGGATTGAGTACAAACATCTGAAGACACCATGTCACCAAAGTAGCAACGAACATGACTGCGGCAACCGCTCCGGACATGCCCAATGCTGTACTGACTTTCTGGCTGACACCAAGGAATGGGCAGATGCCGAGAAACTGTGACAGGACGATATTGTTAACGAATATCGCTGCAATAAATACCAATATATATTCCATAGTTAAGCCTTCTTGAATTTGTTAATGACTGCGATGATATAGCCCAGTGTGAGGAATGCTCCCGGAGGCAGGACGAAAATCAACATAGAATACTCGGAAGGAATGAGTTCAAGTCCAAACACAGTACCGTTGCCGAGAAGTTCACGGCAGATACCGAGTATTGTTAGACCGATTGTAAAACCAAGTCCGATGCCTATACCGTCAAGGGCAGAGTCAAGAGCATTGTTCTTGCATGCGAAAGATTCTGCGCGACCGAGAATGATACAGTTCACCACGATAAGTGGGATAAAGAGTCCGAGAGATTTGTTCACTTCCGGAGCGTACGCTGCGAGACAGAACTGCACAATGGTCACGAGTGTGGCGATTACAACAATGTACACAGGGATATGCACCATATCCGGAGTGAGTTTCTTGATGAGAGAGATTACAATGTTCGAGCAAATAAGCACAACCATTGTGGCAAGTCCCATCATCATACCGTTTATGGCACTTGTGGTAGTGGCCAAGGTAGGACACATACCAAGCATCAGCACAAAGGTAGGATTCTCCTTTACGATGCCGTTAATGATAATTCCAATTTTTGACATAATGTGTTCCTCCTTTATTTGTTTTCCTTAAATGTGTTGAACGCCTGCTGTACAGCGCGCAGGAAAGAACGAGATGTGATTGTTGATGCTGTTATAGCGTCAATGTCACCGCCATCCTTTGATACTGTGAGGTCGCTCTCTGCCGGATTCTTGCCAACAATGCATCCCGGCTGATCCTTCTGGAACCAGTCTGAAGCCTTTGCACCAAGTCCCGGAGTCTCAGCATGTTCAAGGACAGTGTAACCAAGGATTACACCATTCTCATCAAAGCCGACAAGAACCTTAAGGTTACCACCGAAACCATTAGGGTCAGTAGATTGCACTGCTGTTCCCTTGTCTGTTGTGTAGATGACAAAAACCAGATCCTTGCCGTCAATGTTGCGTGTAACCTCTTTTGTATCCTGTACAGTCACCTGGTCAGCAGCAAGAACAGACTTGATACCGTCAGCAAGAGTTTTCTCAGCCTGCTTGTCAATGGCAGGCTTTGTCGCCTGATTGACAAATGCGAGGAGACCGCCACAGATGACTGCCACAGCTACGAGGACAATCACCATATTCTGAAGATTTGATTTTAGTTTTTCCATATCTTTGCCTCCTGTTTATTTGTTAGCCGGAACCTCTCCAAAACGCTTTGGTTTGGTGTACATATTAATGAGTGGTGTGAATGCGTTCATGATAAGGATTGCGAAAGACATTCCTTCCGGATAAGCACCCCAGTTACGTATGATAACTGTCAGGACGCCGATTGACACACCATAGATAATCTGGCCTTTCGCACACATTGGAGATGTGACATAGTCTGTCGCCATGAATATTGCACCCAGCATAAGACCACCTGCGAAAAGCACTTGGAACGGATTAGCATAAGTATTGCAGTCACAAAGCCAAAGAAGGCCGGCAAGTACGAATACTGTGCCAATGATTGATACAGGTATGTGCCAAGTGATGATTTTCTTCCAAAGGAGATAGACAAGTCCGAGGAGGAGTGCCAATGCACAAATCTCACCGATTGTTCCGGCACCGGCTGTTGCATTACCGAGGAACATGTCTGTTGCAGAAGGAAGCTGCTCCAATGCCGAAGCATCACCTTTTATCGCCTGCTTCATGAGTGCGAGAGGGGTTGCGCCTGTTTCTGCATCAAGGTAGCTTGTCATCTGTCCCTGAAGCGGCCATGATGTCATTGCGGTAGGGAAGCTGACCAGCAGGAAGCAACGTCCTACAAGTGCAGGGTTGAAAGGATTCTGTCCAAGCCCGCCGAATGTCATCTTGCCTACTCCGATAGCGATGAGCGCGCCAACGATAATCATCCATATTGGAAGGTTGCTCGGCAGGTTCATACCCAACAGAAGTCCGGTGAGAGCGGCAGAACCGTCGCATACAGTCATACGTTCCTGCTTCAGAATGAATTTGCTTATTGCCCATTCAAAGAATACACAGGCAATAACGCTTGTGGCACACACAATGGCAGAACCAAGCCCGAAATAGTAGAAGCTGACGAGAAGAGCAGGAACAAGTGCGATGATTACACCGTACATATTCTTGCTCACACTGTCATTTCCGTGTGCATGCGGAGAAAATGAAACTATAAGATTTCCCATTTTATTATTTTAATTTATAAGGGATTTAAATTGATTTAAGTGATTTCATGTCAGCCGGTTTGCATCCTGCCGGTAAGTTTACAGGCTTGTTTGCCGGTTTTACTGTCGGTATTGCAGTAGGAACGAATGGTTTGTCAGCAGTAGACATAGGCTTTGCCGTTCCCTTTCCTGCCGGTGCCGGTGCACTGCCACTCTTTGCCGGTGCAGGAGCCGGTGCTGCATTGCGTGAGCGTATGATGCCCATTACCGTAGACTTTCCGACACGTATGTTGTCAAGGAGAGGACGATGAGAAGGGCATGTAAACTGGCAAGAACCACATTCGATACAAGATGTAATCATCTCTGCTTCAACCTTATCCCACATCTTCTTTGAAGAACAAGTTGCAAGGAGGTAAGGCTCAAGACCCATAGGACAAGCACCTACACATTTTGCGCAGCGGATACAAGGGTCTGCCTCCTTGCGCTTAGCGTCAGCATCAGTGAGGACAGTGATACAGTTCTGACCTTTTCCTACTGTAACATCGAGTGTATTGACGGCACGTCCCATCATAGGACCACCCGCAAGAACCTTGTTGTCACCTGCCGGCATGCCACCACACAGATCTATAAGCTCTTGGAACGATGTGCCCATACGTACAACGAAGTTGGAAGGAGTCTTTATCTGTTTGCCGGTAACGGTTGTATAACGCTCAAAGAGAGGCTTATTCTTCATTACTGCCTCATATACAGCATAAGCAGTCGCAGCGTTCTGTACGATTGCACCTACATTGACAGGTATTGCCGGAGGTGCCGGAACCTGACGGCGTATGACAGCATCGACAAGCTGTTTCTCGCCACCCTGTGGATATTTCTTTGCAAGAGGCACAACCTCTATGTTGGTGATATTCTTCTCCGCAATCTTCTCTGCTATGAGTTTTATTGCAGCAGGCTTGTTCTCCTCAATGCCGATATATCCTTGATTCACTTTCGCGCCCTTCATGAGAATTTTCACGCCCTCAATGAGTTCGTCCGCTTTCTCAAGCATAAGGCGGTAGTCAGAAGTGATATAGGGCTCACACTCCACACCATTGATTATTATGCATTCTGCTTTTGCAGTAGGTGGGGGGCAAAGTTTGATGAATGTAGGGAAACAAGCGCCACCCATACCCACAATACCTGCATTCTTGATGCGGTTGACAATTTCCTCAGGTGTAAGTTCCGGATGAGCTTCCAGTGTCTCCAGCTTCTCCGAACGGTCAATTGTTGGTTCCCATTCGTCACCCTCAACCTTTATATATACAGCAGGTCTGTTTGCTCCTACGGCATCGACAGCCTCACCAACCTTTGTCACAGTTCCGGAAACAGAGCTGTGGACAGGAGCACTGACGAAGCCACCGGCCTCGGCAATCAGTGTTCCGACCTTGACCTTGTCACCTTCTTTGACAACAGGTTTTGCAGGAGCTCCGATATGCTGTGTCATCAGCAATACAGCCTGCTTAGGAAGTGGAGCAGGCTTTGTAACGGCGTCATTGCTCAGTTTGTTCTCTTCCGGATGGACGCCACCAAGTCTAAAAGTACGTACTTTCATTTGCTATACCTCCTTGAATTAAATGGTTTTGAGTGATTTCATGTCTGCAGGCTTGCATCCTGCCGGCATATTCATAGGCTTGTCGCAAGGCTTTACTGTAGGAACGGCAGTAGGAACGAATGCCTTTTCCACAGGAGCAGGTTTGAAAGACTTCTTTGCTCCGCCTTCAGCCTTTGCGACAGGCTTTTCAGCAGGTGCAGGATTAGCTGCAGCCGCACCGAGCAAATCAACAATCTTTGACATTGTGTCCTCACCTCCGACAGGGCATGAAAGTCCGTCAATGGAGCCTTCATTAGAGCCTTTGATGAGAGCATTTGCCAGACCGGCACAACCGGGGAAGCCGCAGCCACCGCAGTTGGCGCCAGGGAGAGCCTCGAGAATCAATGGCAGTCGGGCATCCTCCTCAACAGCAAACTTCTTGGAGAGGACATAGAGCAACACCGAAGCGATGAGCGCTATGACACCCAAGACGAGTACTGGAACGATAATCTCATTCATAATTTTGTTTATTTTGTTAGTTATTATGTGTAGTTTTCACTTTTCTTCAATCGAGAACCGGAATTTCAACTGTATCAGGTTCTTACAGTAATAAAGCGCAATGTAATATATGCCGAACACAGCCATTCCGCCAATAGCTGCGTAACCTTGGTTGTACGGCTCAGCAACAGGGCAGAATCCGTCAGGCTCTGTCATGTTAAGGATAGAGAGAATTGCAGCGACCGCCAGCACAACCGGTATGACAAATGCTATAAGTACCGCTGTCAGACCCATTTTTCCTCCCATGACGACACAGACATCCTGACCAACACGGTATTTGCCGGATTTGCGTGTCCAGACATCAATGACTTTCTCTTTGCTGTCTGCGGAATTGCAGTGACTTGCAATCTTGCAATGCAGGCATGCAGCTGTCTGGGCGATGCGCACCTGTATGTGTTCGCCTTCAATGGAAATGATTACGCCATCATGTTTTATCTGTTCGTTCATTAGTGTTCTCTTGCGTGTCACATGCGAGCGTATATGTGTCAAAATATGCGCATGATATGATTTAAGGCAATAATGTTGCTTGCAAAGTTATATTATTTTTTTGAATAATGAAAGAAAAATAACAGATTTTCACAATGAAAAGATGAAAACATGCTAAAAAACCTTCAATTCTTCGTAAATTCTTTGTACAGGCAGCCCCATAACATTGAAATAGGAGCCTTCGAGCTTTGTCACGCCGACATAGCCTATCCACTCTTGCACTCCATAAGAGCCGGCTTTGTCAAGAGGATGGTAGTTTGATACATAATATTCGATTTGTTCGTCTGTAAGGTTGGCAAAAGTGACATCGGTTTTCACGCTGAAATGGCGCATTTTTGTCTTTGTGCGGAGGCATACTCCGGTGATGACATGATGGGTTTTGCCACTGAGTTTCCGCAACATAAGGCATGCTTCCTTCTCGTCTTTCGGTTTTCCCAGCACTTCGCCATTAAGGATTACGACTGTGTCGGCTGTGAGCACAATGTCCTCATCGTTGATTTCGCCTATATTTACATCATTGAAATAGGGAATGGTCTTCTTTTGTGCTATGTATTCAGGCACAATTTCCGCTTTCATTGTGCGAGGGTAAGACTCGTCGATACCTGGAATGACCCATGTCCTGAACTCCATGTCCAGTCCGCCAAGAAGCTCTTTTCGTCTTGGGGAATTACTTGCAAGGATAATCATTGTTGTATTTGTTATGTTATGTTTTCTTATTGATTATATGGTGTTTTCTTATTGGAGTTGTAGTGTTTCCTTATTGGAAATTATTACTGTCGTTAATGCCTTTTTTGTACAACAGTAAACGTATGGAAACGCAGTGTTATGAATGGTGCTGCGAAAGGTAACCTTTTGCATGGTGAAAGGTTACCTTTTATGTAGTAAACCGTTACCTTTTACATGGTCAACTGTAACCTTTTGTTTTTGTATATCAAGCTTTGGATGAATTAATTTGTGATAACTTATTATAAAACCGTTATATAGCTTGAAATGTATTGATGTGCACATTCTCCCATTTCAGCTTATCTTCGTTCTGCGGTTTCCGTTCATCTGTCGCAAAGCCGAAGGCTATCACACAAAGAACATTCTGTTCGTCTGGAATGCCAAGTATGCCACGGATTACCTCGGTGGCACTTGTACCGTCGCTAAGTCCGCGTTTGTCCATCTGTACCCAGCACGAACCGATACCCAATTCCTCTGCCTGATACTGCATGCTTATCGCTGCGATGGAGCAGTCTTCTATCCAGCAGTCCGATTCATGAGGGCTTGCCGTGAGGACGATTGCGAGCGGTGCGTCCTTTATGAAAGCACCGCCGAGGTCCTTTGCGTCTGAAAGTTTCTCCAGGTCGGTCCTGTCTTCCACAACGATAAAATGCCATGCGCGTGTGGATTTGCTTGTCGGTGCCATAAGCCCGGCACGCAGTATCAGTCTTACGTCATCTCCGTCAAGAGGTTTCTCAGAGAATTTGCGGTGCGAACGGCGTGTCTGCACCAGTGTCTTGAAGTCTGTCATAAATTATTGTCGCTATCTTTTGCTGTGAATTATTGTGAATTTTTTGCAAAGTTACAAATTAATGTCAATAAAGGAAGCATGAATTATGTTTTTTTTATTACCTTTGCAAAGATTTCCTGAAAATGACATATTAATATAGTACACGTTATTGGTTATGATAAAAAAGATTTTCGCAGTCATTGTCTTATGTTGCGCTCTGATTGCATTTTTGTTGCTCACACCGATGTCAAACGCTGGCGGCACTCGTTATGTCTATGTTGATGCTGACGACAATGCAGACTCTGTCTACGCAAAGCTGGACACAATAAGCCATGGCTATTCGCTTGCCACATTCAAGTGTTTGTCTTCTGTGTCAGGTTATGCCGGACATGTCCGTACCGGACGTTATGCCTTGGAGAGTGGGGTGGGTGCTTTGCAGATGCTGCGCCACATGCGCAATGGGCAGCAAGCTCCTGTCATGCTGACCGTTCCTTCAGTAAGAACCATTGACAGATTTGCCGAAGAAATGTCCAAGCGGCTGATGATGTCTGAGGAAGAACTGCTGTCCGCGCTTGCCGATGAAGCGACATGTGAGAAGTATGGCTTTGACACTCTGACCATACAGTGCATGTTCATCCCCAACACTTACGACATCTATTGGAATGTCTCTGTAGAGAAATTCCTTGACAGAATGAAGAAAGAGTCCGACAGATTCTGGACTTCCGAACGCAAGGCAAAGGCAAAGGAGGCGGGAATGACACCTGTAGAGGTCATCACATTGGCAAGTATTGTCGATGAAGAGACTGCAAACAATGGCGAGAAACCCATGGTTGCCGGCATGTATGTCAACCGTTTGAAATCCGGAATGCCGCTCCAGGCAGACCCGACAGTCAAGTATGCTTGGAAGCGTTTTGGCTTGAAACGCATCTACAACAAACTGCTTTTCATCGATTCGCCATATAACACATACCGCAACACCGGTCTTCCTCCGGGACCAATCCGCATCCCTTCCGTGGCAGGCATAGACGCTGTCCTTAACCATGTCCACCACGACTACATGTACATGTGTGCAAAAGAGGATTTCTCCGGCACCCACAATTTTGCCGTGACTTATCCTGAGCACCTTAAAAACGCTGCGAAATACACGGCAGCCCTTAATGCACGTGGCATAAAATAACGATTCCATTATGATTTCAATAGACAATCTTCACGTAGAATTCAGTGCACGCCCCTTATATGACCATATCTCGTTTGTGATAAACGACAGAGACCGCATCGCCCTTGTGGGCAAGAATGGTGCGGGAAAATCTACACTTCTTAAAATAATCAGTGGCATACAGACACCGACAAGCGGCAATGTCACTATTCCCAATGGTACTACGGTCGGCTATCTTCCGCAGGTGATGAAGATTCAGGACGACACCACAGTCCGCGACGAGACACGCAAGGCATTTTCCGATACCATCCGGATGGGCAAGAAGCTCGAGGCAATGCAGCAGGAAATGGCTGAGCGTACGGATTATGAAAGCCAAGGATATATGGACCTTGTGGAACGTTTCACCAACCTCCATGACCGGTATATGATGCTGGGAGGCGAACAATATGAGGCGGAGATGGAACGCACGCTTCAGGGACTTGGCTTCTCACGTCAGGACTTGGACCGACCGACTGCGGAGTTTTCCGGTGGCTGGCGTATGCGTATAGAACTTGCAAAGATTCTGTTGCAGAAGCCTGACATTCTGTTGCTTGACGAGCCTACCAACCACCTTGACATCGAATCAATACAATGGTTGGAGCAATATCTGGCACAATCGTCATGTGCTGTAGTCCTTGTGTCCCATGACCGCGCTTTCATCAATAACGTGACAAACCGTACAATAGAGATAGTCTGCGGACATATCGAGGACTACAAGGTTAAGTATGATGAGTATGTAGTGCTCAGAAAGGAGCGTCGTGAGCAGCAGTTGCGTGCTTATGAGAACCAGCAGAAAGAAATTGCGGACACAAAAGCATTTATTGAGCGTTTCCGTTATCAGGCAACGAAGGCGGTGCAGGTGCAGCAGCGTATACGTCAACTGGAGAAGATTGTGCCGATAGAAGTGGACGAGATGGACACATCTGCCCTGCGTCTGAAGTTCCCTCCATGCCTGCGTTCCGGCGATTATCCTGTGATATGCGAGGATGTGGAGAAGACATACCAGCATCTTGTCTTTGAGAATGTCAATCTCATCATAAAGCGTGGCGAGAAAGTTGCCTTTGTCGGCAGGAACGGCGAGGGAAAGTCCACGCTTGTGAAATGTATCATGAGCGAGATTCCTTTTGGTGGAACACTAAAGGTTGGGCATAATGTGCAAATAGGTTATTTTGCACAGAATCAGGCACAAATGCTTGATGATGAGCTTACAGTGTTCGAGACAATAGATCGTGTTGCCAAAGGTGAAGTGCGCTTGCGTATCAATGACATTCTTGGAGCTTTTATGTTTGGTGGTGAAGCGTCAGAGAAAAAAGTGAAATTCCTTTCCGGTGGTGAGCGTTCTCGCCTTGCCATGATTCGTCTGCTTTTGGAGCCAGTCAATTTCCTTATCCTTGATGAGCCGACCAATCATCTCGACATGCAGTCAAAGGATGTGCTGAAAGAAGCCATCAAGGCTTTTGATGGAACAGTCATTGTTGTGTCCCATGACCGCGAATTCCTTGACGGGCTTGTCGACAAAGTATATGAATTCGGTGGAGGCAAGGTGCGCGAATATCTTGGCGGCATATACGACTGGATACGCTCTCATGAACAATCAAAGGCGGAAATATCACAACCGAAAGCAAAAGAAGTTGAGGAAACTCCCGTGCAGAATGAAGTTCCGCAGAGTGAAGAGCCTTCAAAGGATGACATGTTGAGCTATGCCGAGCGCAAGGAACGCAACAAGAAAATCTCTAAATTGGAGAAATCCATCAAGGAGGTTGAGCGGAAAATAGAGACTCTTGAGAAGCGTTTGAAGGAGTTGGATGCAGTACTATGCTCACCGGAAGGAGCAAGTGACATGGCTGTTGTCAACGAGTACACTTCCACCAAGCAAGTGATTGACACAGAAACAAGCCGTTGGGAACAACTGTGCGAGGAACTTGAAGAGTTGCGTTAACGGTAAGTCTTTTGAAGAGTTTACCTGATAAACATTCATTATGTATAGTAAATAAATCTCGAATTATATAAACAAAGAAAATGAATTTCAAGAACTTAATGGCGATAATGACTATCGCAGCAGCACCTGTTGTTGCCGGTGCACAAGAGTTTGGAGCCGGAATCAAGATGGAGAATCTTGATAAGACGGCTAATCCGACAGAAGATTTCTACCAGTATGCTTGCGGAGGTTGGATGAAACTCAATCCACTTCCAGCAGCTTATTCACGCTTTGGCAGCTTTGACCAGCTCGGCGAGGATAACAATAAGCGTGTTAACGCTATCCTTGACGACATGCTCAAAGGCAGTTTCAATGAAGGAACCATTGAGCGTAAGTTGGCTGATTTCTACAAAATGGCTTTGGATCAGAAGCGCCGCAATAAGGAAGGTGTCAAGCCTGTAATGCCTATTCTCAACGACATAGAGGCTGCTAAGAGTGTTGCTGATCTGCAGGCTCTCCAACTGAAGTACACTCCGTTTGGCTATGGTGTGCCTATGGGTATCGGCTTCGGTGCTGATGAGAAGAATGCCAAGATGAACATTCTTAATGTTTACCAAGGCGGTCTGACTCTCGGACAGAAAGAGTACTATCTTGATGATGACAAGGCAACAAGTGACATCCGTGCCGCTTACAAGCAGCATATTGTAAATATGTTCCAGCTGTTCGGCTTCAAGAAGCCGGTTGCACAGAAGAAAATGGAGGCTGTCCTTAAGGTTGAGACTGCATTGGCAAAGGTTTCCAAGTCAAGAACAGAACTTCGTGATGTAGAAGCCAACTACAACAAGATGACTCTTAAGGAGTTCAAGGCAAAGTACCCTAATGTGAAACTTGAGGAGCTGATGAATGCCGAGGGTGCGAAGAGTGAATATATGCAGGAGCTTATCGTCGGCCAACCGACATTCGTAGAGGGTGCAAACAAGGTGCTTGGCGAGATGACTGCTGACGAAATGAAGGCATACATGGAGTGGGATGTCATCCATGGCGCAGCAAACTATCTCAGTGACAAAGTGCGTCAGGAGAACTTTAATTTCTTCGGCAAGACAATGCGTGGCAGCAAGGAAGAGCATCCGCTTTGGAAACGCGCTACAGCGCAGGTGGAAGGTGTTATGGGTGAGGCTCTTGGCAAAATCTACTGTGAGCGTCATTTCCCTGCTTCTTCAAAGGCAAGAATGGAGAAACTTGTCGAGAATCTTCAGGTTTCACTCGCCGAGCGCATCCTTGCTCAGGACTGGATGAGCACCAAGACAAAGATGGCTGCTCTTGAGAAACTCAGCAAGTTCTATGTAAAGATTGGCTATCCTAACAAATGGAAGGACATGAGCGGTCTGACAATAGACCCTTCAAAGTCATATTATGAGAATGTCAAGGCTTGCCGTGCTCATTGGAACAGCGTGGCTATCAAGGAAAAGGCAGGTCAGCCTGTTGACAGAGACGAGTGGTTCATGACTCCTCAGACTGTAAATGCTTACTACAATCCTACAACAAATGAGATTTGTTTCCCGGCAGGAATCCTTCAGTATCCGTTCTTTGACTCTGCATCTGACGACGCTTTCAACTATGGTGCAATAGGTGTTGTCATAGGTCATGAGATGACTCACGGATTTGATGACCAGGGCTGTCATTTCGATGGTGACGGAAACATGCGTGATTGGTGGACAAAGGAAGATGCTGAGAATTTCAAGAAACTTGGCGACCAGTATGCAGAATTTTTCTCTTCAATCAATGTGCTTCCTGATCTGAAGGCTAACGGCCGCTTTACTTTGGGTGAGAACCTGGCTGACCATGGAGGACTTATGGTTGCATTTAATGCATACAAGAACGCTACAAAGAATGCTCCTTTGAAGACAATTGATGGTCTGACTCCGGACCAGCGTTTCTTCTTGGCTTATTCCGGCGTTTGGGCAGGCAATATCACAGAGAAGGAAATCCGTAACCGTACAAAGAGCGACCCTCATTCACTTGGACGCTGGAGAGTGAACGGTGCGCTTCCACATATTGATATGTGGTACGATGCATTCAACGTCAAGTCTTCTGACAAGATGTACATTGCTCCAGAAAAGCGTCTGAAACTTTGGTAATAGAATATACAGATGATAATAAAGACAGCAGAATATTCAATATCTTCTCCAACTGTCGGACAATGTCCGAATGATACAAAGAACGAGTTCGCATTCATCGGTAGGAGTAATGTCGGCAAGTCCTCGCTAATCAATATGCTTTGCAAGCATCGAGGACTTGCCAAGACCTCTGCCACACCGGGAAAGACACTGATGATAAACCACTTCATTATAAACAAGGAGTGGTATCTTGTTGACCTTCCCGGTTATGGTTTCGCAAAACGCTCGAAAACTGTTAAGCAGAAACTTGAGCAGATGATAGCCGGATATATCCTCCAGCGGCAGCAGTTAGTGTGTACTTTTGTGCTTATCGATGTCCGTCATGACCCACAACTGATAGACCGTGAGTTCATCGACTGGCTCGGAGAATCGAACATTCCTTTTGCCATAATATTCACAAAGGCAGACAAACTTGGAATTGTAAAGGCTCGTGCAGCAGCCAATGCATGGATGGAGAAATTGCGTGACCGCTGGGAGGAATTACCTCCGTACTTTATAACCTCGTCCGAAAAA
Organism: Palleniella intestinalis; assembly: GCF_013166595.1. Lineage (GTDB taxonomy): Bacteria > Bacteroidota > Bacteroidia > Bacteroidales > Bacteroidaceae > Prevotella > Prevotella intestinalis. Next base: position 87,079 of record NZ_JABKKG010000001.1, read on the forward strand.
GCCATTGGCAGAGATGAGGTTCTTGACTATATTGAATCAATCAATAACGAATTGGCAAATGGCTAATCCTGTTCTTGATGTACAGAATCTGACCAAATCCTTCGGCGAGAGAGTGCTGTTCTGCAATATCAGTTTCTCTATCGCCGAAGGACAACATGTAGGTCTTATTGCTCAGAATGGCACGGGCAAATCTACTCTTCTCTCAATGCTTATGGGTATTGAGGGGGCTGACACCGGCTCAATTATTTATCGTAATGACATAAAGACAGGTTTCCTTTGTCAGACTCCGGATTTCAATCCTGAAGCATCTGTGCTGGAGACCTGCACGGCAGGGCAGACAGAACATGAACAACATCTCAATGCAAAGCAGATTCTTACACAACTCAAAATCCGTGATTTGAATCAGCCCATGGGACAATTGTCCGGCGGACAGCAGAAGCGTGTCGCTCTTGCTGCCGTATTGATGACAGACCCGGATTTCCTTATATTGGATGAACCGACAAACCACCTTGATCTTGAAATGATAGAGTGGCTTGAAGGTTTCCTTTCCCGTGGCAACAAGACCATTCTTATGGTCACCCACGATAGATTTTTCCTTGACCGTGTATGCTCTGTCATACTTGAACTTGACGGTGGGGCTATGTACACTTATCGTGGTAATTATCAATATTATCTTGAAAAGCGTCAGGAGCGTATAGACAATCAGCGTGCCGAGATTCAACGCGCAAACAATCTGTACCGCCGTGAATTGGAGTGGATGCGCCGTCAGCCACAAGCACGTGGGCATAAGGCGCGTTACCGTGAAGACGCTTTCTATGAATTGGAAGCCATAGCCAAGCGGCGTATGGAAGAACGGCAAATACGTTTGAAGGCCTCCACTGTATATATAGGCTCTAAAATCTTTGAGTGTCAGTACATCAGTAAGTCATGGGAACGTGAAGGCAGTGGGCCACTTGTGATCATGAAGGACTTCTACTACAATTTCACCCGTTTTGAGAAAATGGGCATTGTTGGTAGCAATGGTGCAGGAAAGTCAACCTTCATAAAGATGCTCCTTGGACTTGAGAAGCCTGATTCCGGACGCTTTGATATTGGTGAGACTGTGCGTTTCGGCTATTTCTCACAGGAAGGTTTGAAATTCCGTGAAGACCAGAAAGTTATTGATGTCATCCGTGAGATTGCCGATTACATAGACTTGGGGCAAGGACGCCATCTTACTGCATCACAATTCTTACAGTATTTCTTGTTTACTCCTGAACAGCAATATAATTATGTATATAAACTTTCCGGAGGAGAAAAGAGAAAACTGTACTTATGCACGGTATTGATGAAGAATCCGAATTTCCTTGTTCTTGACGAACCTACTAATGACCTTGACATTAAGACGCTGCAGGTTCTTGAGGAATATTTACAGGATTTTCCGGGATGCGTAATAGTGGTTTCCCACGACCGTTATTTCACAGATAAAATTGTCGACCATTTGCTTGTTTTCCATGGTAATGGTGAGATACAGGATTTCCCCGGTAATTATACACAATACCGTGAATATCAAAAGCTATTGCCGAAAGAATCTGTGTCCTCACAATCTGCGGCGCGTTCAGACTCTGCGGTTCAACAGACAGTCTCTAAACAAACCGGCAGCCGGCGTGATGGCGGAGAAAACAAACGGCGTATGTCGTTCAAGGAAAAACGTGAGTTTGAACAATTGGAACAAGATATAGAACAGCTCACAGAAGAGAAAAAAGACATAGAACGTGCATTGTCCTCCGGAACGGCAAGTGTAGAGGAAATCACAGAAATGTCGAAAAGATTCCCGATAGTTAGCGAGGAATTGGACATGAAAGAACTTCGTTGGCTTGAACTGAGCGAGCTTCTATAAAAAACAAATTATTAAAATGAAAATCCGTTAACGGGTTATGAATACATTTAAAGTAGCATTATTCGACCTCGATGGTACTCTTATGGACACTGAGGGACAGTACACTGTGTTTTGGGGAAAGATGGCGGCGAAATATCGCCCTGACGTCCCTAATCTTGAACAGATTATCAAAGGCACAACGCTTATACAGATCTTTGAGCGTTACTTTCCAGACAAGAAGTGGCAGGAAGAGATAACTTTGGCGCTTGATGAGTGGGAGAAGCAGATGGACTATGTCTTCATTCCTGGTGCACTTGACTTTGTCCATGATATTAAAAGTCATGGAGTGCGTTGTGCCATAGTTACCAGTTCCAACATAAAGAAGATGGAGGTTGTTGCCGATAAGGTTCCTGAATTCCGCACCCTTTTTGACCGTATCCTCACGTCTGAGGATTTCGCTGCGTCAAAACCTAATCCGGATTGCTATCTGAAAGGTGCATCCGTATTTGATTGTAAAAAGGAGGAATGTGTCGTATTTGAAGACGCCTTTACAGGATTGCAGGCAGGTATGTCTGCCGGAATATATACAATAGGATTGGCAACAAACAATAGCCGTGCTCAGATTCAGGACAAGTGCAACTATGTCATTGATGATTTTGAAGGACTGACATATGATAGAGTTGCGGCCTTGATTAACGAATAATCTACTTTATTAACCATTCAATCAACTTATGGCAAAAAAGAAAGTAGAAAATGTTGAGACTACGGTCTCAGAACAACCGAAATTGCAGGAAGAAGAAAAGAAGACTTCTGCCAAACGCACTTCACGTAAGAAAACGATAAAAGAGCAGGAAGACACTTCTGCAGAAGAAATCGCCACTACAGAGGTAAAGCCAAAACGCACGGTTCGCAGAAAGAACACCAAGAAAGCGGAAGTGGCGCAAGAAGAAGCAAAGGCAGAGGAAGTGCTTCCTGAACCATCTGTAGAGACAGCAGATGTAGCAACTACCGCCAAAAAGGAGGAACAGGTTTCTAATAATCAGACAGAAAAGAAACAAGAACCAAAACCAGTACCACCATGTCCTACATTGCTTATAAAGGACATTGTGGATCTTGTCAATGCCCCACAGCGTCAGCTGCTCTTGAATGACCAGCAGATACAGCAACTAACCGCGGAAGAGGCTGCAAAACGTTTCCGTTGGATAGAAGGAACCCTCGCCCTTGTACTGAACTATGATGTCGTTCTATCTGACACGAATATTTGGATAGAACTCCTTACAGGACACACCTCTTCCCACTCTGACCCGCGGTTTAATGCGCGTCTGCAGTTTGAGAGACAGTTGGAATTCATCTCAAGACTTTCAAAATTCCGTGGTGCGCGCTTCTCCATGATGTCTGAAACGTATGAGGAAATCGACCGTTTTGCCACACAAATGGAACCTCCTGCAGTAGATGCAGATATGAAAGACGAGGCTGTCTGCCGGAATATTGCAGCACGACTTGCCAAGCGTCTGATACTTTCGCAACAGCGTGAGAACCGTCTGCGTATAGAAGGCATAGGGGCCGAGAGCCACCACAGTGCTTTTGCCGACCCTGCGATAATCCGTCGCTGTGTAGAACTTTTCGCCCAAGGAAAGAGAGTTCTGCTCCTTACGAATGATGCATCTGTTGCAATCCGCTCCATGGGGATGTGCGATGACCTTCAGAGAACCAATGGGATAGATGACGAGACTTGGGATAGCGTTTATGCACCGCTTCGTCCGATGGTAATGACATTTGATGATCTGAAGATTCTTGATGCCTATACCCGCCAGTATCATTTCCTGCAGATGGCAGCCGGAAAGCAGTGGATGGAAGATGTGCCACAGCAAATGCACAAGTCTGTTGTAACTCCGTTGGAACTGTGGATTGACGGATTCCGTCCTGGCGACCGTCATTCTGACAAACAGGGAAATAAACAGAAACATGGTAATGATCAGAAAAACCGTGTGAATGCCAACCAAAGTCAGAGGCAGAAACAAAATAATGCTCAGGAACAGAAGAAAGAATCAGCAAAGCAACAGAAGAAAGCAGAACCGGTGCAGACTCAGGCTGAGACACCAAAGACAGACACAGCTGCACCGGTGTCACAAGCAGAAATCCCACAGCATACAGAGGAACAGCAGGAAAAGAAGACAAAACACCGTAATGGACGGCGTGGCGGACGCAAACCGAAAGCCCTAAGTCAGGAATCTGCAAATGCACAGGAGCAGAAAACAAACGATTAATAACATAGATATGGGACGTAATAAATATTCTCAACATGAGATAGACATTATCGGAATGCTTCTTAGAAAGAAATGTTCCGGAACTCGTTTCCAGCAGAAACTCATACGACATCAGTTGCGGACAAACTTTGAGTTTAATATTTCTGATTTCAATGAACCGGGAAAAGCATTCGGCTATGAGGAATTACAGGCAGCCATCCAACGAGGTGCTATCCGCATTCTTGATGATGCAACCATCGCAGACATGAAAGCGAAGCGTCAAAGAGACCGTGAACGTGATGCTACTATGGTTATGGAGCAGGCTGTTGACAATGGTGAACAGACTGATTGGCAAGAGGCTCTGCGTGAATGGGAAGAATGGGAAAACTCCAATAAAGAATAATTCCACAACGGCAATCATGATGGAACTTACATTTGTCAACATAATAGATTATATAGGAACTTTCGCCTTTGCGATAAGTGGAATACGTCTTGCATCAGAAAAGAACTTCGATCTCTTCGGTGCATTTATCGTTGGCATGGCAACAGCCTGTGGTGGTGGCACTTTGAGAGATATTATGCTGGGTATGAATCCGTTTTGGATGACACAGTGGGTATATCTCGCCATCACAGGCTTCGCAATCCTCCTTTATATTCCGTTTCACAAGTTCATCAACAAGATTGGAACAACAATGTTTCTTTTCGATTCCATCGGCTTGGCACTGTTCACTGTCGTTGGATTCCAGAAAACCATGGATGCCGGCTTCTCTTTCTGGACGGCAAATATAATGGGTGTTATGACCGGTGCGGCAGGAGGGGTGATTCGTGATATTCTAATCAATGAGGAGCCACTTATATTCCGCAGGGATATATATGCCCTCGCATGTGTTGTTGGTGGAATAGTCTATACCGCAGTACTTCTGTTTGGACTGTCAATCATCACAGCACAGATAGCATGCGCCGTCTCTGTAATCGTAATGCGTGTTGGTGCAATAACGTACCATTGGCAATTGCCAATATTAAATGAAGACTAAAAAATGAAGTATAACAATATTATATGGGATCTTGACGGAACTCTCATGAACACATTGGAAGACTTGGCAGATGCAACGAATTTCGCATTGCGGGCTTTCGGCATGCCTGAGAGGACAATAGATGAAATCCGCCAGTTTGTAGGTAATGGAGTGAGAAAACTGATAATCCGTGCTGTTCCCGATGGTGAGGAGAACCCTCGGTTTGAAGAGGTTTTTGCCAAGTTCAAGGAGTATTACATGATACATTGCCAAGATCATACAGACCTTTATCCGGGCATTGCGGACACATTGCAAGAGTTGCACAAGAAAGGTTTCCGAATGGCAGTCGTCAGCAATAAAATACAAGAAGGCGTGTCAGAACTTCATGAAAAGTTCTTCAAAGATACAATTGCCATAGCCATTGGTGAACGTCCGAATGTACGGAGAAAGCCTGCTCCTGACATGGTGCACATCGCAATGAAAGAGTTAGGTTGCACTGCTGAAAATACGATATACATAGGAGATTCTGATGTGGATATTATGACAGCAAAAAACTCAGGGATACCTTGCATCTCTGTCCTTTGGGGATTTCGCGACAAAGAATTCTTGCTTGCCAATGGCGCAGAAAACTTTGCCGCAGTTCCTGCTGACATCACAACAATGGTGAAGTAGGGCTATTTCATCAATCCACCTTTTGTTTGTTGCAATGGTCATAGAGCTTGCAACCGGCACATCCTCCATTGCATTCTGTCGGGTTCTTGAAAGAATAATATATTCTCCTTGCCACAAAGATAATGGCAAGGAGAATTATAATGCCAACGATAATATATTGTATCATTTCCATACGTTTTTATTAAACCAACTTACAATATAAGCAATCCAATCCGGTATACTAAGGCAGAAACTATCCATGCCACAGCAGTGGTATATACTATTGCAAACACCGCCCACCACCATGAGCCGGATTCGTTCTTTATTGCTATTATGGCAGCTGTACAAGGGAAGTATAGCAGTACAAACAACAGAAAGGCAACTGCACTCAATGCTGTTATACCTTCAGCCTCCATTTTTTGACGAAGGACATTGTACTTTGTATCTCCGCTAACGACTTCCTCATCGTCACCAAACGAACTGTCTCCGGAATATAGCACTCCTATTGTGGAAGCTACAATCTCTTTTGCACCGACACCGGCAACCAGTCCCACATCAAGTTTCCAGTTGAATCCCTGTGCATAAAATACAGGTTCTATGGCTTTGCCTATCCTGCCTATATAACTCTGCTCCTGATGCTGTGACAACGGAGTGCCTTCAGGTGTCCGTGGGAAATAGCCGAGAGCCCATACTATGATGGATGCTACAAGAATGATGCCACCCATCTTCTTCAGATACTGCTTGCCTTTTTCCCATGTATGGCGCAGGATTGCTTTTGCCGTAGGGAAACGATACGGTGGCAGTTCCATTACGAAAGGTGTGTCTTCTCCCTTTACAAGAAAACGTGAGAGTATACGGCTTGCCACTATTGCCGTTAGTATGCCTGTCGCATATATGCAGATAAGTATAAAGGCTTGATATTCGACTGCAAAGAATGCACCTACAATCATTATATATATAGGCAGGCGCGCTGAACATGACACGAACGGCATTATAAGCATGGTTATCAAACGCGACCGTCTGCTCTCCACCGTGCGCGTAGCCATTATTGCAGGGACATTGCATCCAAATCCCATAATCAAAGGAATAAACGATTTTCCATGCAATCCCATTTTGTGCATAGGCTTGTCCATGATAAAGGCAGCACGTGCCATATAGCCGGAGTCTTCCATAAATGAGATGAAAGTGTACAAGATGAGAATCTGTGGCAGGAATACTATCACAGAACCAACACCACCAATAATGCCATCTACAGTCATGTCCTTCAGCGGACCATCCGGCATGTATGTACTTACATAGTTTCCGAACCATGCCACAGCTTCTTCTATCCAGTCGGCAGGGTATTGCCCAATGGTAAATGTCATTTCAAACATGAGGAAGATAACGGCAAAGAACAGTGGGAAACCAAGATATTTGTGTGTGATGACATGGTCAATCAGATGTGTCACCTCGTATGTGTCCTGTTTTGCCCCAATGCCATATTCCGTTTCTTGCAGTGCGCCATTGATAAAACCATATTTAGCATCCATTATGGCAGTCTCTGCATCCGTTTTCAGCTCCTGTTCTATCTCCTTGGCAGCATTGTCTCTTACTGCGAATATCTCTTCTGCATGAGGGAGGGTTCGTGCATATTCTTCTATCTGGCTGTCACCTTCAAGGAGTTTTATTGCCACGAAACGAGTGGAGTAGCGACGTTTCACACCTTCATCCGTATATAGCAAGTCACGTACATCCTCGATACCTTTTTCTATATATTTCCCATGATTGATATGTATATGCCCCTCTTTTATCTTCCCTTCATAAATTTCAATTATCGTATGGAATAGTTCTTGCACACCTCTGCCACTCTTGAACACAGTCGGCACCATAGGTATTGCGAGAAGGTTTCCCAAACTTTTGTGGTCAATGCTGTCGCCACGTTTCTCAGCCTCGTCAAACATGTTGAGAGCGCACACCATACGCAAGTGCATATCAATCAGTTGTGTCGTAAGGTAAAGGTTCCTCTCAAGGTTTGATGCATCGAGAACATTAAGTATTACATCAGGAGTGTGGTTTACAATCTGCTTTCTCACATAGAGTTCTTCCGGACTATATGCTGACAGGGAATAGGTTCCGGGCAAGTCGACGATGTGGAACTCATAGTCCTCAAAATAAGCGATGCCTTCCTTGGCGTCAACGGTTACACCGGAATAATTGCCGACACGCTCATGCGCGCCTGACACATAGTTGAACAATGAAGTCTTGCCACAGTTCGGATTTCCTACAAGTGCAACGTCTATATGGTGGCGTTTCTTCTTTGCCATTTCATACATGGCTTCTTCTTTGCCACAGTCAAGCAACAAGTCTTGCACCTCTTGCTGATTCTGCACCTTCTGTATGTCCTGCGATGAGACGACCTCAATCATGTCAGCCTCGTCCCTGCGCATGGAAACTTCATATCCCATGATGAGATATTTGACAGGGTCTTGCAGCGGAGCATTAAGCAACACTGTTATTTCCTTTCCTGTTACGAAGCCCATCTCAACAATACGCTTGCGGAAACCTCCATGGCCAAGCACTTTCACAATGACTCCTTTTTCACCTGTATGTAGCTCTGATAATCTCATGTTCTTTATAATTTTGAATGCAAAATTAATTATTATTTATGAGATAATCAAATGTTTTACACTGTCACAAACAACAAATACCAACTATTAGGTATGAAATGTGAAAAATGTTTACATCAATTTGGGAAGATTTGGAGTTATAACGATAAATTTGTAACTTTGCAGAAAGATGAATACATTTGATTGGTGGATTTAATATTATACGGATATGATTGATTTTGATATGCCGGAAGAGAAACAGTATAGCGCACGTATAAGCCGTCAGAAACTCATGGAAATAAAAAACGGTGTACAGAAGTATGTTTTTGCCGGGCGACGTTATCGGAATGTCAATTTCACGGCTGCGCAGCTGGCGAAGAATATTGGCACCAACACGCGATACCTAAGTGCTGCGATAAGGCTGCACTACGGATGCAATTTCTCAGAACTTGTCAACAAACTGCGTGTGGATGAGGCAAAGCAAATCATGCTTGCACCAGACAGTACTCTGACCATGGAGGACATATCTTATTCTGCCGGTTTCTCCACACGTCAAAGTTTTTACAACGCCTTCAACAAGTTTGTTGGAATGAAGCCTAAGGAATGGCTTGCCAATGAATTGGAAAAGAAACGCGAAGAGGAGGAGAAGCAGCGCGAAGAGTTAAAGGCTACCACTCCTTTTGGCGGCATTGCTTTTGAATGACATCTTACAAACAAGGATTATTATTATTACATATTATGGAACGTTTTGCTGATATTCAACTATTAAGATACAAACTGAAAGACTTTGAAACTCTCACCATTAGTCAGAAGCGTTTGGTGTATTGCTTGTCGCAGGCTACATTATGGGGTAGGGACATAACTTTCGACCAACATGGAAGTTACAACCTGAAGATAAGGAAAATACTTGAAATATGTTTCCCTGACTCTGAATACTTGAAAAGAGTATGGTTCTCAAGTGGTATACATCATCACTACAGCTGTCAGAAATTCTTACCGGATTTTACGAAACAGGATTTCATTCAGGCTCTCCTGTCATGCCCTAAGGAGAACCTTCCTTTGAAAAAAGGGCAGACTGTGGATGACCTTATAGCGGAGCTTCTTCCGGTAATGTTCGATTCAGAAGTTATGCCACAGCGTGTCAACCAACGCCAAGGTGAAGACCTCGTCGCAACGTCTGCATGCAATTTCTATGACGGTGTCACGCAAGAAGAGGCTGTTTCATTCTACGAGAACAAGAAGAAAGAGTGGGCAGAGAGCCATCCTGAGGCATCGAAGGATGAGCTGCCGTCTTTCGGACTGAACTCACGCCTTGTGAAAGACGGCACGAACATAACAGAAGAGACATACAAAATAGGTGGAAAATACTCCGCATACATCGAGAAAATCGTATTCTGGCTGGAAAAAGCAATGGAATTTGCGGAGGATGAATCCCAGAAGGAAGTGATTGCTTCATTGGTTTCCTATTATAGAAGCGGTGACCTGAAGGAATTTGATGAGTATTCAATAAAGTGGGTAGGGCAGACCTCTCCGCGAGTTGATTTTATCAATGGCTTCATCGAAGTCTATGGCGACCCCATCGGATTGAAAGGTTCGTGGGAAGGCATCGTGCACTATAAGGATCTTGAAGCGACGCATCGCACAGAGATATTGGCTGAAAATGCTCAGTGGTTTGAGGACAACTCTCCTGTTGACAGCCGTTTCAAGAAGCCTGTTGTCACAGGTGTTACGGCAAACGTTGTATGCTGTGCCATGCTTGGCGGTGACGAATATCCGGCTACAGCAATAGGCATAAACCTTCCTAATGCCGATTGGATAAGGGCAAAGCATGGCTCGAAGTCAATCACAATATCAAACATAACTGCTGCTTACGATAGCGCTTCCAAGCACAGTGGCTTCAGGGAGGAATACATTGATGAAGCGGATACTCTGCAACTCATAGGAAAATACGGATATATAACGGACGATTTGCATACTGACTTGCATGAGTGCCTTGGTCATGGTTCGGGACAAATGGCACCGGGAGTTTCGCTTGACATGCTGAAATCCTATGCATCGACAATCGAGGAGGCACGTGCGGACCTTTTCGGGCTGTATTATATGGCAGACCCGAAACTCGTAGAACTTGGGCTGCTGCCTAATGAAGAGGCTTATAAAGCACAGTATTACACATACATGCTTAACGGTCTGCTGACACAATGCGTTCGCATTCCTATTGGCGAGGACATCCAAGAGGCTCACATGCGTAACCGTGCCATTATTGCCAATTGGGTTTATGCAAAGGCAAAATGTGCATGTGAGAAAGAAATGTCACAAAAGCCTTGTGTTGAATTGTATGAGGTGGATGGAAAGACATATATGCGTATCAATGATTATCCTGCGCTCCGCACGCTTTTCGGAGAACTTCTTGCTGAGGTTCAGCGCATAAAAAGCGAAGGCGACCATGACGCAGCACGTGACCTCGTTGAGGCTTATGGCGTGAAAATTAATCAAAAGACGCATAAGGAGATAAAGAGCCGTTACGAGAAACTTGGGATTGCTCCATACAAGGGCTTCATCAATCCGGTACTGACAGAGGTCTTTGATGCAGACGGAAATGTCACAGACGTAGTTGCCAACTATACAGAATCTTACTCAGAGCAGATGATGCGCTATTCAAAAGAATACTCTGCATGAGACATTGCAAACCATATTCGCAAGCAATGTGTTTTCTGTGTTTTGCAGAAGCGCCAACAACTGTTTGGCAAAAGGTTACATTTCATTGTACAAAGTGTTACCTTTGGCATGCCAAAAGGTAACCTTTTGGAGGATAAAGTGTTACCTTTTGTTTGTTGCGGAATTATGCTCTGATTTTCAAGTTGTTATGAATAAAATATAAGTTATGGACAGTCACGAGACAGCAAGGGATATTCGTTCGCGTTTTCGGTCACTTATGGACGGTGTGGTTTCCGAGAACATGCGTAACAGTGGTGCAAGCTACCGTATTAATTGGGGTGTGTCACTTATGCACATCAAGGATTTGGCAAAAGACTATGAGCCTGATTTCCATGTAGCATTAGAGTTATGGAAGGACAATGTCCGTGAATCAAAAATTATGGCTCTCCTGCTTATGCCGGTAGAAGAGTTCACTCCTGACATCGCCGGTATATGGGTGGATGACATAAAATCGCAGGAAATAGCGGAGATGGCGGCAACACTATTGTTCTCGAAAGTGGAGTATGCTCCTGAAATGGCATACAAACTGATTGCACAGAGCGATGTCATGCACCAAATACTTGGCTACAACATCCTTTCACGTTTGTTCTCCGAGGGGAAAATCCCTGACGCACGGGGACTTGAAGAACTGATGGACCAAATTAGCCTTGCATTGAAAGATGATGGTATATCTGTCAGGCATGCTGCCTATAATTGCTTCCTGAAACTTGACACGTGTGACAAATTGGCAGACAGTCCGTATTGGCATGCTTTATGTAAATCAATTCAATAGAACATTACAAATCAAAAATAACAGAATTATGACAATTAAACCATTAGCAGACCGCGTATTGGTACAACCAATGGCGGCAGAAGAAAAAATCGGCGGTATCATTATTCCTGACACTGCAAGTAAGGAGAAACCTATCCAGGGAACTGTTGTCGCAGTAGGAAACGGCACAAAGGATGAGGAGATGATTCTCAAAGCCGGTGACAATGTGCTTTATGGAAAGTATGCCGGAACAGAGGTTGAGTTGGAGGGCGAGAAGTATCTCATCATGCGTCAGTCTGATGTACTGGCAGTTTTAGCATAATAGAATTATAAGTGAACTAACAAAAGAGAAGAAAAATGGCAAAGGATATTAAATTCAATAGTGACGCTCGCGAACTTTTGAAGCGTGGCGTTGACCAGCTTGCAAATGCTGTGAAAGTGACTCTTGGTCCTAAGGGACGCAATGTTGTCATAGAAAAGAAGTTTGGTGCACCTCAGATAACAAAGGACGGTGTTACTGTCGCTAAAGAGATTGAACTTGAAGACAAGTTTGAAAACACAGGTGCACAGCTCGTTAAGAGTGTTGCTTCAAAGACAGGTGATGATGCCGGCGACGGAACAACAACTGCAACAATCCTTACACAGTCTATTGTTAACGAGGGACTTAAGAATGTCACTGCAGGTGCAAACCCTATGGATCTCAAGCGCGGTATTGACAAGGCTGTCAAGGCTGTTGTGGAGCACATTGCAAAAAATGCAGAAAAGGTTGACGACAATTATGAAAAGATTGAGCAGGTTGCTACTGTGTCAGCCAATAATGACCCTGAAATCGGCAAACTTCTTGCAGAGGCTTTCCGCAAAGTAAGCAAGGATGGTGTCATCACAATTGAGGAATCAAAGTCTCGCGAGACATACATTGGTGTTGTTGAGGGTATGCAGTTCGACCGTGGATACTTGTCCGGCTATTTCGTAACTGATACAGAGAAAATGGAGTGCCAGTACGAGAACCCATACATTCTTCTCTATGACAAGAAGATTTCAAACATCAAGGAGTTCCTGCCAATCCTTCAGCCTGCAGCAGAGAGTGGACGTCCACTTCTCGTTATAGCAGAGGATGTTGACTCTGAGGCTCTTACCACACTTGTTGTCAACCGTCTCCGCGGTGGCCTGAAGATTTGTGCTGTTAAGGCTCCAGGCTTCGGTGACCGTCGTAAGGCTATGCTTGAGGACATCGCAACACTGACAGGTGGTGTTGTAATCTCTGAAGAGAAGGGCTTGAAACTCGAGCAGGCTACAATAGAGATGCTTGGTTCTTGTGACAAGGTTGTTGTTGGCAAGGACAACACAACGATAGTCAACGGACACGGTGAGTCACAGATGATAAAGGATCGTGTGAACCAGATAAAGAATGAGATTAATTCTACAACATCTTCTTACGACAAGGAAAAACTTCAGGAGCGTCTTGCAAAACTCGCCGGCGGTGTAGCTGTGCTTTATGTAGGTGCAAACTCTGAAGTGGAGATGAAGGAGAAGAAGGATCGTGTTGATGATGCTCTCTGCGCTACTCGTGCAGCGATAGAGGAGGGTGTTGTTGCCGGTGGCGGAACAACATATATCCGTGCACTTGAAGCTCTGAAAGGCTTGAAGGGAGACAATCAGGACGAGGAGACTGGTATCCGTATCGTTGAGCGTGCCGTTGAGGAGCCATTGCGTCAGATATGCTTCAACGCTGGTATTGAGGGCGCTGTCGTTGTCAATAAGGTTGCTGAGGGTGAAGGTGACTTTGGTTACAATGCTCGCACAGGAGAATATGAGGATCTTCGCAAGGCTGGTATCATTGACCCGGCAAAGGTTAGTCGTGTCGCTCTTGAGAACGCTGCATCCATTGCCGGCATATTCTTGACAACAGAGGCTTGCATCTGTGATGCTCCTGCACCTGAAGCACCAATGCCTCCAATGGGTGGCGCACCGGGAATGGGCATGATGTAATTGCCATAATACAATATAGAATTAGTTTACAATGAAAATCCCTGCTTTGCATGAAGAACAAAGCAGGGGTTTATTTGATTATAGAACTGTATTAACGTTTGGTAGATATTATGCCTATTTCTGAATTGTGGATGTATTTGCTTTTACATTGTTCTTATTGCTGTATGCCATGAACATTACGGCACAGAGTATAAGGACAATGCCGATAAGATTACCGCCTGTGATAACTCCACCGAATGCAGCCAGTGATACAGCCAATGCCGTGATAGGTTCAAGCGCACCAATGATACTTGCCGGTGTGCTGCCAATGATATGGATGGATTTGGTTATGAGCAATAATGATATTACTGTCGGGAAAACAGCCAGCCCAAAAGCATTGCCCCATGATTGTATGTCAGGCAGTGGTGCTATATCCATACCAAAATTGTTGGAAATGAAGAATACTATTGTTCCGAATGCTAAAGCAAAGAATGAAAGACGGGATATGCTCATGTCCTTTAGTATGCTTCTGTTTACTCCAATAAGATATATTGCATATGTAAGTCCTGACAATATGGCTAATGTCATTCCTATCAGACTGAAACCACCACCTGTTCCATCTTGTTTCAGCATACATATGCCAAAAGATGTGACAATTATGCAAAGGAATGTATTGCGTGACATGTGTTCATGAAACACAAGCCATGAAAGTAGTGCGACAAACAATGGATAAGTGAATAATATTACCGAAGCAAGTCCGGGGTCCATATATTTGAAGCTGAAGAAGAGTCCTGCCGATGAACTTGCGAAGAGTGTCCCCATAATCATTGTTGCCAATGCCTCGTTTTTGGTGAGCCGGAAGGATTGTCCTTTGGCCAGCATATAGATGCCCATCAGTACTGTAGATATGGCATAACGGTAGAAGAGTACACTCATTGGAGTGATTCCTTCATTGTAGAGTGGCATTGCAAACAGAGGATTCAGCCCGTAACTGGCAGAACCTATCATAGCCAGTAGGTATCCCCAAGCTGTTGAAGATGTGTTTGTGATCTTCATAAAAATTATAGAATTGTATTTTATGAAAACAGTTTGTGACAAGTGAGCATGGAAAAGCCAATCAAATGTCTTTGTATGAAATATGATTGGCTTTATTTTATGGACAAATATGGACAAGAGAGTATTATCTGAATGAATCGGTAAGCAGTTTTATCTCCACTTGCGGTGCGATGCGTTCATATAATATATTGTGTACAGCATCAAGGATTGGCATATTGACATGCATTCTGCGGTTTATCTCCGTCATACATTTCGTGCCAAAGTAACCTTCGGCGATCATCTCCATCTCTATCTGTGCCGACTTTACAGAATATCCTTTACCAATCATCGTTCCGAACGTCCTGTTCCTTGAGAAATGAGAGTAACCGGTTACAAGGAGGTCGCCCATATATGCGGAGTCGATTATGGAAGAGCACTCCAGTCCTTCCGCGGCAGACACAACCTGAAGGAAGCGGTTCATTTCCAACAAGGCGTTTGAGATGAGTACGGCTTGGAAATTATCACCATATTTCAGTCCGGAGCATATTCCTGCAGCTATGGCATAGACATTCTTCAGGACAGAGCCGTATTCTATTCCGAGAACATCGGATGATGTCTTTGTTTTTATTGAGTTGGATTTCAGCACCTCTGCAAATGCTTGGGCTTTCTCAGTGTCGGCACAGCCGATGGTAAGATATGTGAGACGGTCCAATGCCACTTCCTCTGCGTGTGACGGTCCTCCTATGCAGGCAAGGTTTGCGTATGGGACATCATAAACCTGATGAAAATATTCCGAACATACCAGATTCTCGTCAGGGACAATACCTTTTATGGCAGTGACAATAAACTTGTCAGATATTCGTGCACGCAGTTTCTTCAAGTGGTTCTTGAGGTAGGGTGAAGGCGTGACGAACACTAACGTGTCATAGTTTTGGACAATATCGTTGAGGTCGGACGAAAAGAAGATTTCATTGATATTGAAATGAACGCCTGTGAGGTATGCAGGATTATGCTGCAGATTCTTGAAATCCTCTATGCGGTCATTCCTTCGCATGTACCAGCCGATGTGATGTGTATGTGCGACAACAATCTTGGCGATAGCTGTTGCCCAGCTACCGCCTCCGATTATTGCTATTTTTCCACAATCAAACATAAGTTTAAGTGTTATGCGTTGGCTTTTTCAATCATAGCCTCAAACTCGTCTACCTTAGGATTCTCTAATCCGAGTTTGTACTTCTTGTTTACACCGCAAACATCCATCTGCAGTTTCTGTGCTTTTACATTCTTGATGTCAGAAACGAGATAATAACCCGCTTTGTTGAAGAGTGGCACCCATTCTTCTGTCACACCGACTTCTGCCCATTCCGCATTTGTTGAGCGTGGTGCTTTCTTCTCAGGCTTCATCTGTGGGAAGAGCATTATTTCGCCTATTGCGAACTTCCCTGTCATGAGCATCACAAGACGGTCAATACCGATACCGATGCCTGATGTCGGTGGCATACCGTACTGCAGTGCGCGGAGGAAGTCATGGTCGATAATCATCGCTTCATCGTCACCCTTGTCAGCAAGTTTCATTTGGTCTATGAATCTCTCTTCCTGGTCGATAGGGTCATTCAGCTCCGAGTAGGCATTTGCAAGTTCTTTACCGTTGACCATAAGCTCAAATCGTTCTGTAAGTCCAGGCTTTGAGCGGTGCATCTTTGTAAGCGGAGACATCTCGACAGGGTAGTCGGTGATGAATGTCGGCTGTATGAATGTTCCTTCGCAAGTTTCACCGAAGATTTCATCGATGAGTTTTCCTTTACCCATCGTCTCGTCAACTTCGACACCGACTTTCTTTGCCACCTCACGCATCTCGTCCTCTGTCATTCCGTTGAGGTCGTAACCGGTCTTCTCCTTTATGGCGTCAAGGATAGGCAGGCGACGATATGGAGCTTTGAATGAGATGACTTTGCCGTCAATTTCCACTTCCGGTTTGCCGTTCACAGCAATGCAGATTTCCTCAAGCATCTTCTCTGTGAATTCCATCATCCAGTTGTAGTCCTTATAGGAAACATACAGCTCCATGCATGTGAATTCCGGGTTATGTGTCTTGTCCATACCCTCATTGCGGAAGTTCTTTCCCATTTCATACACACCTTCAAATCCACCGACAATCAGTCGCTTGAGGTAAAGCTCTGTTGCGATGCGCATGTACATGTCCTGATTCAGAGCATTGAAATGAGTAATGAACGGACGCGCGCTTGCACCGCCGGCAATATTCTGCAGGATAGGAGTGTCGACTTCTGTGTATCCTGCATTGTCAAGTATTCTGCGCATTGTGCGTACCACTGTCGCACGTTTGAGGAATGTGTCCTTGACGCCTTCGTTGACAACGAGGTCAACATAACGCTGGCGATAACGCAGCTCAGGGTCGTCAAACTTGTCGTATGCCACACCGTCCTTGTACTTCACGATAGGCAGTGGCTTAAGGCTCTTGCTGAGTACTGTCAGTTCCATGGCATGAACGGAAATCTCACCTGTCTGTGTGCGGAACACATAGCCTTTGACACCGATGAAATCGCCGATGTCAAGGAGTTTCTTGAATACTTTATTGTAAAGTTCCTTGTTCTCGTCAGGACAGATGGCGTCACGCTGAATGTACACCTGTATGCGCCCCTTGGAATCCTGTATCTCTGCAAAAGCCGCCTTGCCCATGATACGCTGTGACATCATTCGGCCTGCAATGCATACCATTCGTGAGTTCTCAGGTGTCGCCTTTCCCGGGATTTCGTTCCCTTCCTCATCCTTTTCTTTTGGAAGGTCGACAAAGTTCTCTATGATTTCTGTGGAGAATGCGTCTGTCGGATATTCTGCTGCCGGATATGGGTCGATTCCCATATTGCGTAATTCTTCGAGTGACTGACGGCGTACAATCTCCTGTTCTGAAAGTTCTAAAATGTTCATATCTGTTCTTATTGCTTAATGTTCTGATTTCACTTTAGTTTGCAAATTTAATAATAAATAGTGTAACAGCAAAATCTTCCCATATTATTTTATTATAAATTAAGTTAGTCTACAAACTTCATTTGCATAATTGGCTTGCCATGTAATGGCGTGTTGCTGTTCCTATTGTGTCATATATATATCATCGGATACTAATAACTGTGATAAAATGTTGTAACATCTTGAGAGTCAATTATATATATTACATAAAGGAAATAATTGTTGTGCGGTGTTGCTGTAGTAACGGTACAGTAACGCTGTAGTGATACTACAGTAGTGCTGTACTAACACTACAGCAACGCTGCAATATAGTTACAGTAATGTTGCAGTAAAAGAAGCACAATGTCTTGCAGATAGAGTGTCAGAGCTAATGATGTCACATGGGTTTGCCAAGTCGTTGATTATAATTTTGTGGACATACTTGTGCCTAGAAGATTAGTATTGAATCATGTTGTCATCCGTATTGAATTACACAACAATCAAATACCATTCATTGTGTCATTCGTGTCTAATCGCAAAACCTTTTTGATTTGAACGCATTCCTCAATATATTTATGTAACTTTGCGCACGGAAATATATTATATGTAAAAAAATATCCTTTTAGGGGTTGGGAAAATCAAATGTTTATTGTCATATAATCAAACAACATGACAACAATGCACAACACAGAGCACGACATAGACATTATTTACAAAAGACATCAGAGCAAGATGCTTCGTCTGGCGACGCTTCTGCTGAAGGACACACAGGCTGCGGAGGATACCGTCAGCGATGTGTTCTTGTCCTTATCCGACTGCGGCATCGGCAATGTTGCAAACATTGAAGGCTATCTCCTTACGACGGTCCGCAACAGATGCTTGAACAGACTCAAGAGCCTGAGCCACAGGGAAAAGGTGAAAAGATGCCTGCCCATAGAGAACGTTCCTGACAATATATCATGCAATGATTATTGCATGGAAGCGGAAGAGCGAATGCAAGCCATCGAAGCATTCATCCTCGAAAACCTCACTCTGCAGACGCAGACAGTGATGCGGATGCGATTCCGAGAGAATATGAAATATGCGGAAATAGCGACCAAACTAAACATCAGCGAGGCTGCTGTATATAAGCACCTTGCGCAAGGAATCAGAAAGCTGAGACAGAGATTCAACCCATAATAGTAACAACCCTGAAAAGATGATTCAATGGAGAAAACAGATCTTATACTCAAACTTATTGAGAAGCCGGAGAATTTTACCGAAGAGCAAATCGCAGAGATTCTCTCCGATGAGGAGTGCCTCAAGCTGTATCTCACCGTCTGCGATGTTGACAGTATGTACAAGGCATCACGACGCAGCAAGAAGAAGCCTTTTGTGCAAAGATACCAATGGGCAGCGTCCCTTGCGGCGCTTCTTGTGTCGGGAATAGCCATCGCTACTGTGAGCACCGGCTTTTTCCGACATGACGATGTCCCCTCAGGACAGGCGGCAAGCGTTAAAAGCGAGCGGCAAGTGATGCAGGCGGAGCAAACAATGCCGGCAAAGACAACAGCCTCAAGCGCGGTACGGAAAACATTCGACAATGCCACACTTGACGATGTTTTCGCAGAGATGGCGCGCCATTACGGCTGTACCGTGATATTCGAGAATGAGAAAGCGAGGCAAATCAGAATATTCTACGAATGGGACAGCGCGATGCCGCTCTCTGATGTTGTCAAGGAACTATCCAATTTCAATAAAATCTCCCTGTCTATGACTGAAGACAGCGGGCAGATTTTGCTTACCGTCAAATAAACGCACACCATAATCATGAATAGAATTATTTTCACAATAATATTATGTATAGCACTTTCCTCTGCCCACGCGCAGAAGATTGTCCGCAATTACCACGGTACACCGCTGCCGGAAGTTCTCAAGGATTTGAGCAAGACAGCAGATAAGAGAATATCATTCATTTACAACGATTTGGAAGATTTCTCCATTACAAAGCGGATAAAGCGCAACAAAGTGTCCGATGCCATACGCGAGGCGGTGGGATTCTACCCGATACGCATCGTGGAGAGCGACAGCCTGATTTTCGTGGAGTGCATCGACAGCGACCAAAGCCGTCTTGTCGGCCAGCTTGTCGACAGCAAGGGCAAACCGGTGGCTTATGCCAACATACAGTTGCTCAGTCCTAAGGATTCCACGTATATCACCGGTGGTGTAAGTAATGAGGCGGGACGGTTTGTCATCCCTTCCCCGATAAAGCAAGTGCTGGCAAAAATCAGCTGCGTAGGCTTCAAAACCATCACCCGGCTGTATAATGTCACCGACATAGGCAAGGTTTCCATGCGCGAGGCGGGCATCATGCTACAGGCTGTGCAAGTGGAGCAGAAGGAGGCAGTGCGCGACGGCGACAAGGTGAAGTTCTATCTTTCAAAGGATTTGAAGAACAACGCTTACGACGGATACAGTGCGCTTTCTTTGCTGACCCTTCCCGGCATCGATGTTGATGCTGTAAACAAGAGCATCACAAAACTTGGTGCGCCCGGACTCCTCATTTGTCTCAACGGACGCCCCGTGGACAGCGACGAGATCGAGACAATCAATCCGAAGGATATTGAGCGTATCGACTACTATCCTTACTACAACGCCGACTACCCAACGGCAGGCACAGTGATTGATTTCAGGGTAAAGCGCAGAGACCACGGAGGACAGATGTATCTCCATGCAAGCGAAGACCTTAACATAGTCTCGGGCAACGATATCGCAGACTGGAAGACATACCGCAAGAACACTGAATACAACGTGAAAGTGTCAGGCGACTATGCCCATTTCAGCCGTCCGCGTGGCACAGAAGAGGAAACAAACATGATGTTCCCTTCGGAAGAGATAACAAAAACCACAGCAAACACGCCGTCAAAGACACACCGTAACAAGATAGGCGGGAAACTCTCGCTTCTGCATTACATCGGCAAGAAGGACATGTTTCAGGCAGCAGCCTTCCTCAGCAAAAGCCATGATGCGAAAGGTAACAATCTTGTCGAAAGATTCTCTAACGAGGTTGATTCGCGCTCGACAACCGACAGGACACACAGCGACAACATTGCCACATCGGCACGGCTGTACTGGAAGAAATCTTTCGACTGCGGTCTGCAGATTCGGGCAACAATGAGAGGCAGTTACACAAGAAACAACAACAACCGTGACTACATGACTGTGAAGAATATTCTCTCGGAGACAAAGGAGGACTACTACACACTGCACCCGAGCCTCAGCATCAACATGCCATGGAAGAAGCATGCCTTCTCGCTCAAAAGCGTCTATTATTATGACAATTCTGAGATAACGTATCTTGAGAATGCGAACTCTGACGGCAGTACGCTGAAATTCGGACAGCTCATCATTGACCTCGTTGACAACATCCGCTTCTCGAAGAAATTCCAGCTGTCGATAGACCTTCAGCAACGCTTTGTGAACGTTGACAACAGCATCATGTCGTACAACAAAAGCTATTTCACACCGAAGGCATACTTCACCATCGAAATGCCAAAAAGCAGCCAGCTGTCGTTAGGCGCGTTCATGGGCGTGTTCAACCCGGACTTCAACCTATACGACACAACAGTGAAGTCCATTGACCCATACCAGACACTTACCGGCAATCCAAACTTGCCTATCAGAGACGTGTGGTCGGCATACTATAGCTTCTATATGCAGCGAAACTGGGGCTACCTGCAGTTGTACGGTAGTTACGAGCATTCAAGCGATGTCATCTATCAAACGACTACCTATGATTCAGAGGCAAACGTGTTCCGTCACTCTTTTCTCAGCGGCGGCAAGAAAGAGGATTTTGGAATCAATGCCAACGGACAGCTTAACATCATCCCAAAGAAACTAAAGTTTGCTGTCGGGCTGACATACAACCACAAGACAGAGCACGGCGTACCACGCAACACTGTGGACTTTCTCTGGCAGACTTACGAGTTGACATACATCGCGAAAAAGTTCAATGTGCAGCTGTCATACACGTCTGAGTCAAAATACATCGACCTCGGCAAGACCATCACGATGCCGGCCTCACTCCGATTCTCCGCAGGCTACAACCACAAAGGCCTGAACCTGAATTTCTACACCAAGAACCCATTCATGCGTTGCCACACAAAGATTGCCTACTCCGTTGATGGTTTCAACCAAGCATTACGCTATTATGAGCCGTACAAAGCCTACAACCTCTTCAACATCAGCGTCTCTTATCGCTTCAACTACGGCAAGAAGCACAAATTCAATGATGTGGATATCGATACGCAAAGCAAATCTGCGATATTGTGATGTCGCCGCGTGCCAAAAGGTTGGCGACCGGCAGAAGCAAAGCCTGCTTGACAATCCCCACGTCAACGCTATGAAAGATGATATCTCTTAATGCTGAATCCCTTGGACCGGCATTTCAAAATACGGCGGTTTTTCTGCTCCACTGATGGAGGTCGGGAATACCGCCGTTTTTTTAGTGGTGTTATTTTCTGTTCAGCAAAGAATTCAAGCAGTGGCTGACAGGAATTTCAAAAAAGCGGTTGACTATGATTGAGACAATTACCAACAATGGCAGACTGATTGCAAACTCTACTATTAAAGGCAAGTCGATGTTTAGCTTTGACATGGTTCCACGTGTGGTATGAAGCCATGGCATATATTTTGGAATGATTCCTTTCTCAGCTTGCGGCATATAGGTATAGGCAAGCACGAATCCGCTTAGCATCATAAATATGGAGACAGCCATGTCACCGGAAGGTTTTATGGCTGCTCCTTTGAAACCGAAATGTCCGACAAAGATAAGAAGTTCCTATCCCACGCAACATCTGTAAAGACTGCAATTTCTTTTTTTTCATGGCATTCTATCTTTGCCCCGCAGCAGAGAGAAAATTGCTATTTTTCTATTTGTGCATTATACTTTGTCCATCCGAGATAACCGGAGTTCAATTCTACAACTGTGTAGCCGTTCTGTGCAAGAATCGTGGCTGCCTTCTTGCTGCGCCTGCCACTGCGGCAGTAAAGGGCGATGGTCTTTTCTTTTGGCAATGATTTCAAGGCTTCAGCCTGAAAATTATCGTTCAGCACATCAATGTTTACCGCATTGGCGATGTGTCCATCGGCATATTCCTCAGGAGTGCGCACATCCTGCAGCACGGTTGCTGTGTCTGCAATGACTGTGCGGAACTCTTCCGCTCCAACACTCTTGAACATGTCCGTTTGGGCATTGCATCCCAAAAGGCTGCAAATGAAAGTCATGAGTCCCATGAATATAATCTTTTTGGTCATCTTGCTATCTGTTGGTTACTTTATCTCCTTGATGTCCCGCTCGACATTGTGGCGGATTTTATCAAGATAACGGCGCATGCCTGTCGCGTCCTTGTGGTCGATAATGTCCAAGAGTTCTTTCAGTTCCGTGCGTATCTTCGCCACATTGTCATGGGTATAGGGGTTGAAAAGAACTTCCTGCAACAAGTAGTCGTCTTCATTGAGTACGCCTTTTGCTATGCGCATGTGGCGCTTGAAGGTCGTGCCCGGTGCGTCCTGATGCTCCATTACGGCTGAGAAGACGAAGGTGGAGACAAACGGAATGCTCAACGAATAAGCCATTGTGCGGTCGTGCTCCTCGAAGGTGTACTCGTAAATGTTCAGTCCGAGGCGCGAGTAAAGGTCTTTGAAGAAGCAGCGTCCCATGTAATCGCCCTCGTTTATGATGATTGCGTTCTCTTCGGAGAGCTGCTGAAGATTGGCGAATGTCGGTCCGAACATGGGATGGGTTGAGACATAACGATGACCGGTCTGCTCGTAATATTCGCGCAGCCCAGTCTTTACAGAGCTTATATCGGAAAGTATGCAACTTTCAGGAATGTATGGCATAACCTCATCAAATGCCGGGATTGTGTATTTCACAGTCACGGCATTGATGACAAGTTCAGGTTCGAAAGCCTTTATTTCTTCAAGTTTGGAGAAACGTTGGCAGTTGTATGTGAAGCGGAGACGCTTTGGGTCTTTCTCAAATGCTGCGACTTCATGGTCGAAACTCAGCAAGTCGATGAAGAAGCTGCCCATCTTTCCCGCTCCCAAAACAAGGATTTTCATACAGTAATTATTTTATTTTCCTACAATCTCAAGCTGCTGGCGCACAGACTCTTCATGGATATGCTCAAAGACTTGCTTCACGAACTCAGGTGCCATACCGCAAAGAGAACCTTGTGCAGCACGCTTGTTAAGAATCTCATTATAGCGTCCTGTCTGAAGGACGGTCATGTTGTGTTCTTTCTTGTACTGTCCTATCTCACGGCAGATACGCATGCGTTTTGAAAGAAGGTCCATCAGTTGGTTGTCCAAAACGTCGATCTCATGGCGCAGCTGCTGTATTCCTTCTGTTGTCCAGGCGGAATCACGGACAACGAGTAATGACAATATGTAGTCAAGGACATCAGGAGTGACCTGCTGCTTTGCGTCAGACCACGCCTTATCAGGATTGCAATGCGCTTCCACCATAAGTCCGTCGACACCGAGATCGAGAGCTTGTTGGCACAGTGGCGCAATGAGTTCGCGTTTGCCTCCCATGTGGGAAGGGTCGCAGATGATAGGCAGTTCAGGAATGCGGCGGCGCAACTCTATAGGAATCTGCCACATCGGCTGGTTACGGTAGATGGTCTTGTCGAATGAGGAGAATCCGCGATGAATAACTGCGAGTTTCTCTATACCGGCAGCATTCAGTCGTTCAAGTGCACCAATCCACAGTTCGAGGTCTGGATTGACAGGGTTCTTGACAAACACCGGAATGTCAAGTCCTTTCATTGAATCGGCAAGAGCCTGCATGGCGAATGGGTTTGCCGAGGTGCGTGCGCCAATCCAAAGAATGTCAATGCCGTATTTCATAGCCAGCTCGACATGCTCAGGTGTGGCTACTTCCGTACCGATGTACATGCCGGTGGTATCCTTCACTTGCTTCATCCACTGCAGAGCCGGTTCGCCATGTCCTTCGAAGCCGCCCGGTTTGGTACGTGGCTTCCACACTCCGGCACGGAACATGTGACAGCCTTTTGCTGCAAGTTCGGTGGCAGTGGTCATTATTTGCTCCTCTGTCTCTGCGGAGCAAGGACCTGCGATGACAAACGGGCGTTTCTGATCGCTTGGTAAATTCAGTGGTTTAAGATTGAGTTCCATTATTTTATAAGATATTCGTTGTTACTATTATTATTACAACATATTGTTGCAAGTATTTGTTATTTTCACGTTTCACATGACAGCTTTGATACGCTCCAGTGCCTCCTTCATCTTCTCATCCTTGGCACAAAGGGAGATTCGTATGAAACGCTCTCCATTAGAGCCGAAGATGAATCCCGGAGTTATGAACACTCTGGCTTCATGCAGCACTTTCTCTGTCAGTTCCTCACAATCGCAACTGTCAGGAATCCTTCCCCAAAGGAACATTCCCACTTGGTCTTTGTCAAAAGTGCATCCTAAGGTTGCCATTATTTCTTCGGCTATGACACGACGGCGTTTGTATGTCGTATAGTTTGCCTCATGATGCCATTCGTCAGTGTTCAGGTAAGCTTCTGCTGCCGCAAGCTGCAGTCCGCGGAAAGTGCCGGAATCAATGTTTGACTTCACTTTCAGAATCCATGATATGAACTCCTTGTTTGATGCGCAAAGTCCTACACGCCATCCCGGCATATTATGGCTTTTTGACATGGAATTCAGCTCTATGCAGCATTCCTTGGCATCCTTTACCTGAAGGAGCGAGATAGGGTTATCGTTGATGATGAAGGAATAAGGATTGTCATTCACAACAACGATATTCTTCCGTCTTGCGAAATCAACAAGTCTTTCGTAAGTCTCTATCTGTGCATTGCCACCGGTAGGCATGTTAGGATAGTTGGTCCACATCAGTTTCACATTGGACAAATCCATGTTTTCAAGCTGTTCCCAATCAGGCTGCCAACCGTTCTTCTCACAGAGGTTGTAATTTATTATCTCTTGTCCGAGCAACTTTGAAAGTGAAGTGTATGTAGGATAGCCCGGATTTGGGACAAGCACCTTGTCTCCCGGATTGCAGAAAGCAAGAGTGATATGCAGTATTCCCTCCTTTGAGCCGATGAGAGGCTGTATTTCTGTCTGCCAGTCAAGGGCTACATCAAACCATCTTTTGTAATATCCTGCCATGGCTTTCCTTAGCTCCGGTGTGCCTACCGTCGGCTGATAACCGTGTGCTGTCGGGTCATTGGCAACTTCACACAGTCTTTTCACTGTACCGTCGGACGGCGGCATGTCAGGTGAGCCGATGGCAAGGGAGATGATGTCCTTGCCTTCTGCGTTAAGCTGTGCCACTTCCTTTAATTTCCTGCTGAAATAGTATTCCTGGACTAATTTCAGTCTGTCTGCGGGCTGTATCATAGTAGTGTTAGCATTTTATCATTATGCGGCTTTGTATTCGCCAAGGATTTTCAATTCACGTGTCAATGGAATTATAGCATCAACCGCCTGTCGGTATCTCACAAGATTGTCATAAGTGATGTCAACATAAAACATGTATTCCCATTCTCTTCCGATTATCGGCAATGACTGTATCTTTGTCAGCTGCATGGTGTAGAAACTCAGAATGGAAAGCACTTGCGACAATGAGCCTTCTTCATGCGGTAAAGAGAACACAAGACTTGACTTGTTTGTTTCATTGATAGGGCGGAGCATGTCTGCCTTGCGTGGATCGGAGAGTACAAGGAAACGGGTGTAATTATGCTTGTTGTCCTCTATGTTGTTCTCAAGTACTGTCAGTCCATAAAGTCTTGCAGCATCAGCATGGCAAATGGCGGCAACCCTTGTAACTTGGCTTTCTGCTATCCACTGTGCCGCCCCTGCAGTATCGTCAGCTTCAATGATTTTCATGTTCTGATGTTGTGACAGATATTTGCGGCACTGCATCAATGCAACAGGGTGGGAGTGAACCTCCTTTATGTCCTCTATGTTTTGTGACGGAAGGCAGCAAAGGCAGTGGCTGATATGTGTCTTGTCCTCACCCACGACTGTCATTCCACTTTGAAGCAACAATTCATAGTTATGAAGAAGAGACCCGGCAATAGTATTTTCTATTGCTGTCAGTCCTATGATTGTCGGGTCATTCTTCATGTGCTCGAACACTTCTTCAAATGTCGCACAACATATCATCTGTAACTGCTCACCCTGAAAATAGTGGTGTGCCGTAATGTCATGGAAACTGCCTTCAAAACCTTGTATTGCTATTCGCTTCATTGATATGTGATTTTTTTTATAATATAATGAAAAATCCCGCCAGACTTGTATCTGGGCGGGATTTGCATATATGGATGTTTATATATCTGCTTTCATAAGTTGAAATTCACACGCAACTTCCCGCTTCACATTGCCCTGCAAAGTAAAAGTAAAAGAAGTATGTAAATGACTTATTCATATTTATTTCTCTTATTTGATTGCAAAATTAAATATTTTGCATCATTTTAGCAAGAAAACGTTATGCAAACTATCTTTGCATTATGAAATTTTAACCATTGCACCGTCAGATGTTATATCATCATTCTCGAGAAGTTCCGTTAAGGTTTGGTTTATGAGTTCTCTTTTATAAGGCAATTGTACAATTTCCACGATATGGTGCTTGTTGCCATCTGCAAGCAAATCCAATATAGCTTTTTTGACTTCAACGGGCGGATCTTGCGGACGCTTTCTTTTGTCTATGCATACATCGCACTTTCCACATTCGTAATCGGAGTCTTCACCAAAATATCTGATAAGCTGCTGCTGACGGCAAATGACATCACAATTAATATAATGAATCATGCTTTCTATGTGTTCCACCATTCTGTCACGCAGATTGTCATACGCCTCTTTGGAAATGTACACATGCTTCTCATCGACTCTGTCTACAAGAAAGGTCAGTCGCGGCTCTGTCCTCGGAGGAATGAACTCTATGATACCTCTTTGGCGAAGGTCTTTGAAGAGCGTATAGATGCGTTGTGGGGTGGAGGAGCACTTAAAGGCTATCGCCCTTATGTCCACATACACAAAGTCACAGAAAAGTCCAGAATAGATTCTCATCATTGCGTCTATCATGTCTTCTTCCTCTTTAGGAATTGAGCGTAAACGATAAAGATCATCTCGGGACACTGTGAATTTCACTCTCGAATTGTCATCCGGATTTGTCTCATAACTGATATATCCGGCATTGTCAAGAATATGCAAGGATGCATCAACAGCATAAGTGGAATAGCTGTACACAAGACAGAACTTGTCCAAAGGGAATATAACTGACAATCCTTTTCCCATGCCAACACCTATCTCGTAGAAATACGCAAGCCGTTCATATACCTTTTTTATATACTCCTTATCAGGAAAACATTGCAAAAGGCGGCGACGCATGAATGCCGGTGTGCTTTTCATTGTTATCAGGACCGCATATGATAATTTTCCGTCACGTCCTGCTCTGCCTGCTTCTTGGAAATAAGCCTCTATGGAAGAAGGGACATCGGCATGGATTACAAGACGGACATCAGGCTTGTCAATTCCCATGCCAAAGGCATTGGTCGCAACAATCACACGAATCGCGCCACAGTGCCAGTCATGCTGACGTTTTGTCTTTACGGCAATGTCAAGCCCTGCATGAAAGAATGTTGCAGAGATTCCGGCTTGATTGAGCACAGAGCTGAATTCCTTAGTAGCCTGCCGGCTATTGACATAAACAATAGCGCTCCCACAGACACTATTAAGGATATGGATTATCTCGGCTCGCCTGTCAACCGTTTCACGTACAATATATGATATGTTGTCACGGCGGAAAGACATTCGGAACACTCTGCCTTCATTGAAAGCAAGCTGCTTTTGTATGTCCTCAATGACAGGTGGGGTGGCGGTGGCGGTAAGTGCGAGCACAGCCTTTCCGGGAAGCAACGCGCGCAGTTGGGAAATACGCAGATATGCCGGACGGAAATCATATCCCCATTGCGAAATGCAGTGTGCTTCATCAATCGTGATAAAACTTACCTTGATGTGACGGAGCTTGGCGAGAAAAATGTAAGACGAAAGACGCTCCGGAGATACATACAAGAATTTAATACTGCCATAGATACAGTTGTCAAGAATCTGCACAACATCATTATGTGACAATCCTGAATGCAGGGCGTATGCCGGAATGCCTCTTTGGCGCAGGTGGTCCACCTGGTCTTTCATCAAGGAGATGAGCGGAGTGATGACAAGACAAACTCCCAGCATACTCAAAGCCGGCACTTGGAACGTAATGGACTTTCCTCCACCTGTCGGCATCAGTCCGAGTGTGTCATGCCCGGACCCGATGCTTTCGATAATCTCCTGCTGTATTCCGCGGAAATTATCGTAACCAAAATATTGCTTGAGTATTTGCCTGTAATCCGGTTTCAATGTGTCAATCATTGACTGTGTGTATATCCTCTATTTGCAGTTGTGGCGCACCGTGGCGATAGACATTGTCCTCTATCGTGTAGGCTATGTCGAAAGAACGGCGTGACTTTATGTATCTTGCTGCTCCTGACTGCCCGAATGCGATGCCGTTCATGACATTATTGGACTTAGAGTCCACAAGTTCCAGTTTTATATGCTCCTGCTGTCGTCCGACAACCTTTGATGTTCCGAAGTCATAGACATCCTTAGTGACAAAAAGCGGTTTTGGATTCTTTGGTCCGAATGGTGCAAACTTCTTCAAATCGGAATGCAGCTTCTTTGTGATGTCCCTGAATTCAAGCGACGCATCTATTTCAAGTATTGGCTCTGTCTGTTCCGGCATAATGTGGGACTCAACATATTTCTGGAACCTGCGCTGGAATTCCTTTACATCATCCCATTTCAATGTAAGTCCACAAGCATAAGTATGTCCTCCGAAATTCAACAGAAGGTCTCGGCATGACTTGATTGCGGCATACACGTCAAACCCTGCCACACTGCGTGCAGAACCCGTTGCAACATCTCCATCGCGAGTGATGACAACCGTAGGGCGGAAATACAGCTCTGTCAGTCGTGAGGCAACAATACCTACAATGCCTTTTTTCCAATTCTCGTCATAAAGGACAATGGAGGTCTGATGACGTTGTGACTCAAGGCGTGCCACAATATTGTTCGCCTCTTCTGTCATCTGCTTGTCAATATCCTTGCGCTGCTCATTGTATTCGTTGATATGCTCGGATATCCGTATTGCAGCGTTATAGTCCCTTTCGACAAGAAGGTCGACACTCTCTTTGCCGTTCTCCATTCGTCCGCTGGCATTAATGCGTGGCCCTATCTTGAAAATAATCTCAGACATTGTTATCTGCCTTTCAGAAAGCCCACAAACCTCTATTATGGCTTTCAGACCGATAGAAGGAGACTGATTCAACTGACGCAGCCCATGATAAGCGAGAATCCTGTTTTCATTCTCAACGGGAACAAGGTCAGCCGCTATGCTGATAGCGCATAAGTCAAGCAATGGCTGCAACTGTGAGAATGGTATTCCATTGTTGCGTGCAAAGCCCTGCATGAACTTGAAGCCTACGCCGCATCCGCAAAGATGCTTGAAAGGATAGCTGTCATCCACTCGTTTTGGGTTGAGGATAGCTACTGCAGGCGGCAGTTTCTCGTCAGGGACATGATGGTCGCAGATGATGAAGTCTATACCTTGCTCTTTGGCATACGCTATTTCATCAACAGCCTTTATGCCACAGTCAAGGATAATAATCAAGGACACACCTGTTTCCTTTGCATAGTTGACACCTTTCCTTGAAACTCCATACCCTTCATCATAACGGTCAGGAATATAGTAATCTATGTTGGAATAGAACTGCTTCAGAAACTTATATACTAAAGCCACAGCCGTGCAGCCATCCACATCATAGTCTCCATAGACAAGGATACGCTCTTTGCGGCCAATCGCATCATTGAGGCGATCTACTGCAAGGTCCATGTCTTTCATGAGGAATGGATTGATAAGATCTGTCAACTGCGGACGGAAGAAGCGTTTTGCTGCCGATTCAGTGGTAATGCCACGCCTCAGTAGGAGTCGAGCAAGCACAGGGGCAATGTTCAGCTTTGCTGCCAGTGTCTGTGCCATGCCTTCCTCAGCCTCTGAGGTCGGAGTATATTTCCATTTGAAATGCATATTTATTGTCCTTTAATTTTAGAGTTATGGGTTCTACAAACCACATTAAATATATACGCAATTTGTAGAACCCATTTGTGTATAAAACCCATCAGCGATATTTAATGACCACTAATAGCTATCACTTTGGTTATCAGCGATTTGCCTATTATTTTGCAAAAGGTAACACTTTGTATCATAAAAGGTATTACTTTATGACACAAAAGGTATCACTTTCTTGTGCCAAAGGTAATGGTTTGTTTTTTGACTGGTAACATCCCATTATCTGATAGGAAACAAGCAGATTGCCAAATTATTCGCCGGGGTTATGTGAAAATAAGCAGACCGCAGAGAATCAGATGCCCATCTTCTTGCGGATGTCCTTTGGTATGGCATTCTTGTTGACCATGTAGTCCATAGTCTTTGCCACGATGAAGTTCTTTGACATGTACCAAGTGCCCTGATAGTCACCGGTCTTGCCCCAAGAGTTCTTCACCATATAGTACTCACGGCCTGTCTGATCCTTTGCAATACCATATATAAGCATGCCGTGGTCGTCTGTCAGTGTCCAATTGTCGTACTCTTTCTGACGCTGTTCCTGCGAAGGAGTCATTTCCTTGACAGTCACACCGGCTTCCTTGATTTTGTCCTTCTTCTGTGCAGGAGTGAGCTTGAGCCAACGAGCCATGTCAGAGCCGTCAAGTGCCTGATTCTTTGTATCGATGAGGAGAGCAAGACCATCGCGTGTGAAACCGTCCTCACTTACGTCACCACCCCAAGCGACTGTATAGCCGTTCATGACAGCATTGTCAATGATACGTGCCATCTCGTCCATAGGAAGGTTCCAAGAGCCCGGCTGACGCCAGTTGTCCTGTACCTCGACGGGGAACTCTGTGTAGAAAGGATGATGAGTGTAAGAAGTCACGGTAACATAGTCGTTCCAGTCAAGACCAAGAGACTGTGCGAATGACTTCGGGGTGTATTCCTTTCCCTCATACTTGAATGTCTCCGGACATTTGCCAAGATATGCATCCAGAATGCCTTGGAAAGCGGTCTTCCATGTTGGGCTGATTGTCTTTGCCTTGCTATGTGCCACAGCGTCAACAAAAGGTTCCATGACAGAGAAGAACTCATTGAAGTTGTTCAGTGTGTCACCATACATTGTTCCAGGGAGTGGCATTGCCTCTTCAGGGCAGATACCGTAGTTCTTAAGAACATAGAGGACATCATAAGCAGAGCCACCCTGTGAGAACTGTGCGTCACCATGCATACGCACAGTCAGGACTGCACGATCCATATAGTTCTTGTTGCACACGAACATCTCACAGAGGTCATAAGTCTTCTTTGACTTCTTGAGAATCTCTGCCTCAAAGTAGGAGAGGGTAGAGTAGTTCCAACAGGTGCCTGACCTTGCCTGGTTCTTTACTGATGTGATAGGATTCTCCTTTATCACAGTAAATACAGGCGCGTTAGGGTTCACAGAGTCTTTCTTCTCTGCTGTCTTGTCTGCAGCCGGCTGTGCCATCATTGATGCTGTTGCTGTAAGCATCATTGCTGCCATAATAAAAGTTTTTTTCATGTACTGTTTGTTATTTGTAATTTAAACCTAAATTATATTTCATTCTGCATGTTCTTCCATATACTTCTCCACATCGGCAGTATGGTAAGGGATGCGCTTTTCACCAAGGAAACGACAACCGTCTTTTGTTATGAGCAAATCGTCTTCTATACGTATGCCGCCGAAATCACGATATTTCTCTATCATGTCAAAATTCAGGAAATCCTTGCAATGGCCTTTCGCTTTCCAATCATCTATAAGCGCAGGAATGAAGTATATTCCCGGCTCATCCGTTATGACAAAGCCTTCTTCCAAACGCCTTCCCATACGGAGACAATTCGTACCGAACTGCTCAAGATTAGGGCGTGTCTCACTGTCAAAGCCCACATGAATTTGTCCGAGACCTTCCATGTCATGGACATCCATGCCCATCATGTGTCCGAGACCGTGAGGGAAGAACATCGCATGTGCACCTTGTGCAACAGCTTCATCAACATCTCCCTTCATCAGTCCCAATTCTTTAAGACGCTCTGTCATCAGGCGGCATACCGCAAGATGTACATCAAAATATTTCACTCCCGGCTTTGCTATACCCAATGCCAAGTCGTGGCATTCGTCCACGATGTCATAAATTTCTTTTTGCTGTGGTGTGTACTTGCCATTGACGGGCATTGTGCGTGTATGGTCAGAACAATAATTGTTGATTGTCTCACCTCCGCAATCGCACAGCACAAGGCGTCCGGCTTCAAGTTTGTTCATGGACGGACCACCGTGCATTATCTCACCATGCTGTGAAAAGATTGTGGCAAAGGATTCATGCGCACCAAGTGAGTGGGCAACACCGTTGATTTTGCCGGCTATGAATCTTTCTGTTCTTCCCGGACGGACAAGACGCATGGCGGTTGTGTGCATCTCGTAGCCAATCAGCGATGCGCGCTCCAGTTCTTCAATTTCCTCTGCAGTCTTTGTGGAACGCATTTTCACGACAGCGTTTATTAGCTCAAGTGATGCCGCTTCCTTCTGCTTGCAAGGGTGAATGCCAAGCAAATCCATTATCTGAATCTGGTTGTCATGACGGTATGGCGGAAGTATATGTATTTTCCGTCCTTTATTCTGCGCTTCTGTTATAATGTCCTTAATCTTTCCGGCCTGTGCACTGTTGGTTACCCCAACGCTCTCTGCGAGGTCGCGGATTGTTGGTACAGTGCCATACCAGACAATGTCTTCAACATCGACATCATTCCCCAAAAGCCATTCTTCACCGCTATCACAGTCAATCACACCGACAAGCCCTATCTCTTGCAAACCAAAATAGTACAGGAAAGAGGAGTCTTGCCTGAAAGGGAAATAGCAATTTGCAGGATAATTGCATGGTGACTCATTATTGCCGAACAGCACTATTATGCCATTTCCGACAAGCTGCTTCAGCGTTTGCCGACGCTCTGTATATGTATCTTTTCCAAACATTTTCTATTTTTCAGAATAAAAAGTTGCTAATCTATGTTGTTTAATAGGTGTTAATAAACTTTGCAAAGTTACAAATTATTTCCGAGAAATTATTAACTTTGCAAAGTAATTGATAGGAATTTACATTATTTAAATTAAATAGAATGGAAAATACCGCACTCGTTCTTGAAGGTGGAGGAATGAGAGGCGTCTTCACAGCTGGTGTTTTGGACGCATTTATGGAGGCAGGACTGCAGTTTCCGTACTCTGTCGGTGTGTCCGCCGGAGCATGTAACGGTTGCAGTTTCTTGACCAAGCAAAAGGGGAGGGCGCATTTCTCAAATGTCACTCTTTTGAAAGATTACGGACACAGGTATCTTGGGCTCCGCCAATTCCTCAAAACGGGCTGTATCTTTAATGTTGATTTGCTATACCGTATTCTTCCTTATGAATTGTGGCCTTATGATTTCCATACTTATTTTTCGACACCGAAAACATTTGAAATGGTTGTCACAAATATGCTGACAGGCAAGGCGGAATACTTATCCAATCATATGCCGGCATACAAAGAAATGAGCAATGCAAACGATGCCAACCAATTATCTCTTGATGTTGTACTTGCGTCCAGCAGCTTGCCTTATGTCGGTAACATTGTCAATGTTTTAGGTGTGCCTATGCTTGACGGAGGAATTGTTGACAGTATACCTGTATTGCATGCTATGGAGTTAGGGTATAAGAAGTGTATTGTAATACTGACTCGGAACAAAGGGTATCGGAAAAAAATCAAGCGAAATTGGTTGGTTTCTGCTTTATCATCAGCCACACGCTGGATTTTCTACTCAAAATATCCACATTTCCGTAAGGCACTACAACATAGGAGTGAGGTGTACAACAACCAGCTGGAATTGGTTGAGAAATTAGAGGAAGAAGGCAAAATCATAGTCATCAGACCTGAGAAACCAATAAAAGTGGATCGCATAGAACGAAATGCAGAGAAGATGCAGGCACTTTATGAGGAAGGGCTAAAGATTGGACGGGAATTTTGTAAGCAACTGAATAATAACTGATACAAAATGTTAGAAGAAAAAAAAAGTATAGGAACGCTTTTTGATGGTATAGCGGGAACTTATGATATGCTGAATCATCTTTTGTCGCTTAACATAGATAAATCATGGCGTCGCAGAACTGTGCAGAAACTTACTCATGCACAAAACCTTTTGGATGTGGCGATTGGCACTGCTGATTTGTCACTGGAAATTATGCGGCAACAAAAAGCAACAAAAATACAGGGCATTGATGTTTCACGTGAGATGATGCGTATTGGCAAAGAGAAAGTAAGCAAGGTCGGATTTGCAGAAAATATTCGTTTTGATTATGGTAGTGCGCTTGAAATGCCTTATGCAGACAACACTTTCGACGCTCTCACTTGTGCTTATGGATTAAGAAATTTCCCGGATGCAGATAAAGGATTGGCAGAGTTTTACCGTGTCATGCAACCAGGAGCACAGCTGGCCATATTGGAATTCTCTTATCCGGAAAATCGTGTCATACGATTCGGATATGACTTGTTCTTTACACATGTATTGCCTTTTGTCGGACGCGTTTTCAGCCACGACAAGTCCGCATACACTTACCTGAACCGTTCTGTAAAAGAATTTATGTGGGGAGAGGAAATGGTAAGCCATATACAAAATGCCGGATTCAAAAATGTTCGTTTTCAACCATTGACATTTGGAATTACAACTGTCTATACAGCAACGAAATAACTGCAAGATATGAGTAAAATATGTGACAACATCATACTTTGGTTTCGTACCATACGCCCACAAACCCTGTTATTGTCCCTCATTCCTGTTTTTGTGGCTATTATAGTAGTGGATAAGAGTGGAATTCCTATAAATATAATGACAGCAGTATTGACGGCGTCATGTGCCGTTTCACTTCAGATACTCTCCAATCTGACAAACGATTATTATGATTTCCTTAAAGGTGCAGATAAAGCAGGAAGAGTAGGGTATAAGCGTGCAATGGCAGAAGGAAGCATTACAGTCTCTGCAATGCGGCGTGCATGCCTTATAGCTGCATTCATAGCATGCCTGCTTGGCCTTCCCCTTGTTCTTCTTGGCGGATGGGTTATACTTGCCATCGGACTTACGGCATTGCTTTTCGCATGGTTGTATACTGCAACAAGTCATTCCCTGGCATATCTGGGAATCGCTGACATCTTTGTCTTCTTGTATTATGGAGTCATTGCGAGTGGTGGAACGACATATCTGCTTTTATCCTCAAATGAATGTAATATGGAAATGGCAGGTATGATTTCAGCCCCCATTAATCCGCTCATAGTTAAATCATGTTATGCAGGCGCGGTATGTGGATTGATTTCCATGTGTGTCTTGATGATAAACAATCTTCGTGATATACAAGACGATATACCTGTAGGAAAACGTACAATTCCGGTTCGCATTGGTTGTCGTGGTGCTGAGTGTATTATGTTTATATACATACTTCTTATGCCATGCTTTTCTGTTTTAGCCTTTGGTTGGGATCTGCCGGCTTTAATATTTTTCCCGGCCTGCGCTTTGTGGCGAGTTACTATCAAAGCAGAAGGAACAAAATACAACCATTGCCTTCTTTATGCTGTGTTGGTAAATATCGCTTATTTCGTTTTATGTACTATGTTGTAAAATAGCAGGGGACTTTCTTTTATGTAACTATACTATGTCCTATTTATCATAATGCGCATTCTTTGATAACGCATGACAGAGTTGTGACCTCAATGAGTTATTTATTTTGTCCAAAATCTTGAAGTTATGTCATGCCAGTCATTTCCTGTTCTTTTATATAATCGTTGGTTGGTTGTTGTTTTATTTAAAGGACCGAGATGTTCGATATAAGGGCCGACTTTAATGTAATCGAAATATTCTTTGTTCAATGTTGGTGCTATCAATGTTTTGCCACTATACCATGCAACTTTCAACGCAGGATGTATATTTTTCATATAAATAGCTAAATCATTCAAATCATTGATTGTGGCATCTCCACCCATAAATGCTACACAAGTGATAGCATTGTCATATTTTGTTATCATTTTCTCTAACAAATCGTGTGTAAGAACATCTCCTATATCTCCCCACAAGTATTTGCTATGACAACCAGGGCAACAACAAGGACAATTACTTATATTTATTGCGAGTGTAACTTCATCAGGAATTTCCTGAAAGACAATACTTTCATTGACAAACTTCATAGATATATAAAAAAGATTGTATGATTCTGTAAAAACCGAGGGACTTTCCAATAAATAATGTCGAGTCCCTCGGTAAATGAAATATTAATGTTGACAATATAAAGGCTACATCTTGTCAGAACCAGCATAATACCGGCGCTGTGCCTCTTCCTGCCTTGCTTGCGAGAAATTACTTACTCGCTTGAGGTATCCAATAATACGTGTCATATAGTCCACATTATGGGATTTGCATTTAGGACATTCGTGCAGATAACGCTTATCTATAGCTCCACAATCATTACAGATTGTATTAGGAATATTGAATGTAAAATAGTTGCATCCTTCAACAGCAGCAACATGTATAAGCTGCTTATATTGTTCTTTTGACAAATGCTCTTCAAGATTCATGTGCAGGGCAGAACCACCAGTAAGATGCTCTATATATGGTGCACCATGCAACTTGAATTTATCAATGATTGTCAAAGATGTATCCTCAACTGCGTAGAAATAGGAATTATAGCAATCACGTGGAACGAAATAACCGTCTTCCCTATCCCATTTTGCATGTTTTACGCCAACATTCTCTGCCGGAATCATCTCACAGTTGAACATCAATTCTTTTGTCCTGTATTGTTTGTTGTATTTTTCAACAAGACCAAGAATCTCTTGTACAAAAGCCTTATATTCTGGATTATCATTTATTTTTAGCCCCATGAACTCTGCAGCTTCAACCAAACCGTTCACACCTATTGTTAGATACTGACGGTTAATATTTATATACCCGGCATCAAACAGTGGGAGCATACCATTTTGTTGCAATTCCTTAAGGTTCTCATTATAAGCCGCTTGGACTTTATGACACAAATCTATGATATGATCAAGAAACTCCTTATAATCTTTGCCGTTATTCACTGCATACTGAATGCAGCGGTTAAGATTTATTGTCAGCACTGATTTTGAACCTGTTGACACTCCACCTGCGCCAAGAGTATAAGAGAATCCATTATCCTGGATTTCATTACGCAAGCGACAGCAAGATGACAGAGAGTCTGCATTATCCGACATATATGTAAAGAAGGAGTGTCCTTCTGAATACATTTCTGCTGTAAAATCGCCCCACTCCTTATCACGAGGTTCTCCATTTTCAGTAAGAAGAGCCATGGTTTCAACAGGGAAAGTAAGTACTGTCTTTGTTCGTTCCTTGTTAAACCATTTCATGAAACGCTTCTGCAGCCAAGAAAGTCCGTCCCAATCCGGCTGGGAACCATCAGGAAAGTAGAAATTCTCAAACAATGAATGGAAATAATACTTATCATAATATGCCACATTCCAGAATACAGCCTGGAAATTGCGGGCTCCTGTCGGCTGGTTTATGGAATAGACAATCTGCTCAAAGCAGTCTGTAATGATTTTATCAATTGAACGTTTTTTCAATGACAGATCACCTTGCTGTTCAGGATGCTTCCAATAGTCAAGACCATATTCCTTGCCTATAAAATAGTTCATATACATCAGGAACTCGGGAGTAGCGCAAGCACCTGACAACATTGAACTGACAATAAATACCATGTTTATAAAGCCTCCGCAGAAAGACTTCAGGTTTGTCGGCGCTGTAGAATTGCCGCCAATGCCGTCTGTTCCGTTTATCAACCATGGATACATTGTTATGGAAGCGCAATAGTTCGCAAGAGAGGTCTCATCATTCTTGTATATAAAATGCGTCTGTAAGAGCTGCATGTACTCGTCTGCAAGTTCCTTTCCGTACATTGTCTTTATACGGTCAGTAAGCATGCGACGGTTCAATTTAATGAATGAGCCCTTCGGCAACTCTCCTATAAGAGTTGCTATGTTTTTATGTTCCACATTGGCATTTGCATCAAATTTGCTTCCTGTTGCAGCATTTGATGCATGGCAATAATCAGCCAAGAACTTCATACGATCCAATTCGTCACGTGTCTCTGTATGGCGCTGACGATAAAGCATGAATGATTTGGCTACCTTATAGTATCCTTCCTTCATTAAAGCAATCTCCGTCTGGTTTTGGATATCTTCCACTGTGACTCCATCATTTATATCAAGATTGCTCAAAATCTTTGAAATACGTCCCAAGTCTATCGGTTCGTTAACAGAATTGAACGCCTTGATTATTGCATTCATGATTTTGTCAAGCGAGAATGCGTCTTTGGTTCCGTCACGCTTTGTAATTGTAAAATTCTTGATTTCCATTTATTGTTCAAATATGAGTATAAGAATGTAAAAATCCTGCAATTTAATTACCTTGGTCTCTAAAAATAATTTTCCATTTCGGGAAACTTTTTCCAAAATTCAAACCTGAAAGTTTTCCGTTTTGGAAATCTTTTGCAAAGGTAATACAAAAAAAACAAAACTCAAAATATTACTATGACTATTTTGGAAATATTTTACAGCGTCACATATAATATGCTGTAAAACAGTGAGATGTGAGTGAAAACCCAAATAAATAGTCTATATATTTACGATAACAGACATAATTACACATAATGACAGAAATGGTAAACTTTTATCTGCTATGACAAATAAAAGTTTACCATTTCTGCACACCGTTCTCCGTCAATACCTGCTGAAACAATGCCACCGGCATATCCAGCGCCTTCGCCGCAAGGGAACAATCCGTTTATTTCCACATGCTGTAAATTGTCACTGTTACGAAGCACACGCACCGGAGCCGATGTTCTTGTCTCAACAGCTATCATGCAAGCCTCATTTGTAAGAAATCCATGGGAGCGTCTGCCAAACATCTTGAATCCCTCCTGCAACCGTTTGCTTATTTGCTGAGGCAGCCAAAAATGAAGTGGAGAACTTATCAGTCCAGGCGTGTAGGATGACTGTGGCAGGTCATAACTTAATTTACCATTGACAAAATCTGCCATTCTTTGGGCAGGCGCCGTTTGTCTCATGTTTCCTTGCTGCCAACAATCCTTTTCCAGTTTCTCTTGAAAACGCATCATGCTCAATGAATCATCCATTCCTCCCTCTATGTCATCAGGACGTACTTCAACAACCATGCCACTATTAGACCATTTGCCTCCACGTGAACTTGGCGACATCCCATTCACTACAATCTGCTCTTTATCAGTTGCAGCGGGAATCACATATCCTCCGGGGCACATACAGAAAGAATATACACCACGTCCGTCGACTTGGTTCACAAAACTGTACTCTGCTGCAGGAAGGTACTTTCCCCTACCCTGCTTTGAGTGATACTGTATTTGGTCTATCAATTCAGACGGATGCTCCAACCGAACTCCGACTGCTATACCTTTTGCCTCCA
The DNA here is from genome assembly GCF_013166595.1 of Palleniella intestinalis. Taxonomy (GTDB): domain Bacteria; phylum Bacteroidota; class Bacteroidia; order Bacteroidales; family Bacteroidaceae; genus Prevotella; species Prevotella intestinalis. The sequence goes on from NZ_JABKKG010000001.1 coordinate 127,531, forward strand.
TTTTTATATTTGCAAGTGCAAGATAGCGATAGACATCACGGGCACTATGTCCCGTTGCCAGAATCACAGGACCAAAGAATTCTTTCCCATTGGCAATAACACCGAGCACAGTGTCATTTTGCAGAATCAGTTCTGTCATTTTCGTTTGAAAATGCACTTCCCCTCCACATTTTACAATTGTGTTGCGCATGGACTCAATAACGCTGGGTAACTTATCTGTACCTATATGCGGATGAGCGTCCGACAAAATGGACAAAGGAGCACCATGCTGGCAAAATACACGCAATATCTTGTCAACATTTCCACGCTTCTTGGAACGGGTGTATAGCTTTCCATCCGAATAAGCTCCTGCACCACCTTCACCAAAGCAATAGTTTGATTCAGCATCGACCGCCTGCTCTCTTTTGATTCGGGCAAGGTCTTTTTTGCGTTCGTGCACATCCTTACCACGTTCTATGATAATGGGACGCAACCCCAATTCTATAAGTCTTAGAGCAGCAAACAAACCTCCGGGACCGGCACCAACAACGACAACTTGGCGTGCTCCAGACACATCATTATACACGACCTTTTCATATTCTTCGTCCTGTGGCTCCTCATTTATATACATCCGTAATGTGAGGTTTATATAAATCTGACGCTGTCTGGCATCAATCGAGCGTTTCAACACTCGTATATGGGTTATCGTCCTGGCATCAATTCCATGTTCACGACCAATATAATCACGGATCAGACTTTGCTGTGAAGCTATTTGTGGCGATACACGTATTTGTAATTCCTTTATCATTTCAGAAACATTAATCAGCAAAAAACACATGTTTTGTTTTCGTACAAATCAGTTGTTTGCTGTATATGTACGTAATGCACCAAGTAATTCGTTGTTCTCAGTGCGAGTTCCTATCGTTATTCGGAGACAGTTGTCACACAGCTGCACGTTTGTACGATTCCTAACAATGATACCTTTGTCTACCAAATAATCATAAATACCCTGTGCGTCAGTGACTTTGGCAAGGAAGAAATTTGCCGATGTCGGAAAAGTCTTCACGCATATAGACAATTCTTTGAAAGCAGCAATGACACGATGACGCTCTTCCAACAAAATGTTCACCCAATGGCAAACATCAGCATTGGCTTGCAGAATCTCAAGTGCTTTCTGCTGAGTCATAAGATTGACATTGTAAGGATATTTCACTTTATTGAAAATGCCAATAATCTCTTTTGATGCAAATGCCATGCCAAGACGTATCGCTGCACATCCCCACGCCTTACTCATTGTATTGAGTATTACAATGTTAGGGTAAGCATCCAGTTCTGCTCTGAAAGTCTTTTGTGTAGAGAAATCCGAATAAGCCTCATCAATGACAACAATTCCGGAAAAGCCTTCAATGACTTTTTTTATCTCTTCCCTGTCGATGTCATTGCCACATGGATTGTTGGGACTGCAGATCCACACAACCTTTGTATATTTGTCACAAGCCGAAAGGACAGCACTTGATAACATGCAGTAGTTGGCATCAAGCAAGACCGGTCTGTACTCAACATCATTAATGTCCGCACAAACCTTGTACATTCCATACGTCGGCTCTATCGCAACGACATTATCGATGCCCGGTTCGCAGAAACACCTGAAGACCAAATCAATTGCCTCGTCAGACCCATTCCCAAGAAAGATGCAATCAGAGGGAACACCTTTAATCCTGGATATTGCATCTTTGACTTCATGCTGCAAAGGATCCGGATAACGGTTGTATGGACCATTGTACGGATTCTCATTTGCGTCAAGAAACACATGGGCAACATGCCCGCTATATTCATCACGTGCACTGCTATAAGGCTTCAAAGCCCAAATATTCTTTCTTACAAGTTCCTTTAACTGTCTCATTTATCGGCAATTTCCTTTTGTTCTACACTAAATTCCTTCCACTTTAACCCGACGTACTGTCATTGCATTCTTATGAGCGTCAAGATGCTCATTCTCTGCCATCACCTCTACCGCGCGCCCTATTGAACTCACGCCTTCTTCTGTCAAATGCTGGAAGGTTACTTTTCTGTTATAACTGTCAAGATTCACGCCACTGTATGTAGTCGCATACCCGTGGGTGGGCAATGTGTGGTTCGTGCCTGAAGCATAATCGCCTGCACTCTCACATGCGTATTCCCCAAGGAATACGCTTCCTGCATTGATGACCATGTCTGCCAATTCATTATAATCCTTAGTACATATAATAAGGTGTTCAGGTGCATAGGCATTGGATAAATCCATGGCAGCATGCGTGTCTTCCACAAGCACAAATTGTGAATTTTCAAGTGTCTTTGCTGCAATCTCCTTGCGTGGCAGCAATGCCAGTTGGCGGTCAACCTCAGCTTGCACTTCATTGATTTTGTCCTCTGATGTGCATATAAGGATTACTTGTGAGTCCACGCCATGTTCTGCTTGTGACAGAAGGTCGGCAGCAACGAACTCAGCGTTGCTTGTCTCGTCGGCAACGACACACACCTCACTCGGGCCCGCCGGCATGTCGATTGCGACATCAGAGAGTGAAACCTGCTGCTTGGCTGCCATTACATACTGATTTCCCGGACCAAAAATCTTATAGACCTTCGGCACAGATTCCGTGCCATAAGCCATTGCTCCGATAGCCTGCACACCACCAATCTTGAATATTTTGGATACTCCTGCAACCTTTGCAGCAACGAGGACAGCAGGATTTACCTTACCTTCTCTGTCAGGCGGAGTGCACAGTACAATCTCTTTGCATCCCGCTATCTTTGCCGGAGTGGCAAGCATAAGAACCGTAGAGAACAGAGGGGCTGTGCCACCGGGAATGTATAATCCAACCTTCTCTATGGCAATTGATTTCTGCCAGCAGACAACGCCCGGAGCGGTTTCCACAGGTTTGCTTTCGAACTGTTGCGACTCATGGAACTCTTTGATATTCTTGTGAGCGAGGATGATGGCATCACGAAGTTCCGGGGCTACAGAGTCGTACGCCTCTTCTATTTCCGCATTGGTAACCAAAAGGTTCTCAATGCATGCCTTGTCAAACTTTTCACAATATTCCCTTACGGCAATATCGCCTTGGCAACGCACATCATCAAGAATGCCACAGACAACCTTATTCAACTGTGTAGCGTCGAAATGAGGACGCTCACATATTTTCTTGTATTCAGATACAGTCGGATACTTTATTATATTCATTCCAGAAACAAGTATGAAATACAGCCTGCACCCAAAACGCGCTTGCCATTCATGGTTGCAGGTATATTGGACTAAAGAATCATTTTTTCGATAGGAAGCACAAGGATGCCTTCTGCACCGGCAGTCTTCAACTGGTTTACAATCTCCCAAAAGTGCTTTTGGTCTATCACGGTATGGATTGATGTCCAGCCTTCTGTCGCCAAAGGAAGGATTGTTGGAGACTTTATGCCGGGAAGTATGGCGCAAATATCCTTCACCTTATCCGAGGGAGCGTTCATAAGGACATATTTCTTGTCATCGGCAACAAGGACAGACTGCATCCTGAAAAGCAGTTCGTCCAAAATAGCCTGCTTCTCCTGAGTCATTTCCTTATTACAGATAAGCAAAGCCTCACTTTTCATAACAGTCTCCACTTCGCGCAACTTGTTGCTGACAAGTGTTGAACCGGAGCTGACAATGTCAAAGATTCCATCCGACAACCCAATACCGGGAGCAATCTCCACAGAGCCTTGAATGACGTGGATGTCCATGCTTATGCCTTCCTTCTCGGCAAACTTCCGAAGGATATTCGGATAGGACGTGGCAATCTTCTTTCCATCAAACCATTTCACGCCGGTATATTCCACAGCCTCCGGTATGGCAAGCGAGATTCGACACTTGGAGAAGCCGAGACGTTTCACTATGTTTGCGTCTTCTCCACGCTCGACAAACTCGTTCTCACCCACAATTCCTATGTCCGCAACACCACTTGCAACGCACTCCGGAATGTCATCGTCACGGAGGTAAAGCACTTCCAATGGGAAATTTGCAGATTGTACAAGAAGTGTGCGGCGGGCACTGTTGATTTTGATTCCCGTCTCTTTAAGGAGGTTCATCGTGTCCTCATAAAGGCGGCCTTTTGACTGTACAGCGATTCTTAACATATTTGTTGTTCCTGAAAATGGCACTCCTGAACAGAAGCACCTGTTGTGTAAATAAATCTTATAATTCGTGGCAAAGTTACAATAAAATTTTGACATGCGCAATAAAATGTCTAATTTTGTACTTGATAAATATAAAAATGAAATATATATCTTTATTAATATTGCCATTTGTCATAACTGCGTGCACACAGAAACAGTCACATGAAGAGATAGAGACTCCATGGGGGGATGTTGTTACAGAAGAAGTTGAGGCAGATTCTGCCACAGAATTGTCCCTTGACGACATTGTTTCCCAAGGTGAACTCATCGCTTTCACGACAAACGGTCCTGACACCTACTATGAATACCGTGGTCACGGGATGGGTCTGCATTATCTTCTTGCTGAAAAGTATGCTCAGAGACTTGGAGTCAAGCTGCGTGTTGAAGTGTGTCGTGACAGTGCTGAAATGATTGGCAAACTTGCTGCCAGTGAGGGGGACATTGTAATTGTCCCGGAATCAAAGGTAAAAGCCGGAAAAGGGCTTTACAGTTGTGGACCAAAATGGCTGACAAACAACAGGGATGTGGCTGAAAGTGTCAAGCAATGGTATCATAACAGTATGCTTGCCGAAACAGAAAAAATGCAGAAATCGCTGCTTGCCACCGGTGGTGTGACACGCCATGTCTACCAACCGATGATGGACAGGCAGAAAGGCATCATCTCACGGTGGGACGGCATGTTCAGGAAATACGCCCCGACGGCGCGGCTTGATTGGCGGCTTGCTGCTGCACAATGCTATCAGGAATCATGCTTTGACCCACGTGCCCACTCATGGGCAGGAGCATGCGGACTGATGCAGATAATGCCGTCGACAGCACAGGTGCTTGGGCTGTCAATGCAGGACATCTATTCTCCGGAGCACAACATAGCTGCTGCAATGCGGTATATGAAGATGCTGATGTCTGAATTCCGGGACATCCCACGAAACGGAGACCGCATACGTTTCGCCTTGGCGGCATACAATGGAGGGAAGCATCATATACGCGATGCAATGGCTCTGACACAAAAACACGGCAAGGACCATCGCCAATGGAGTAATGTCCAAGAGTATGTGCTGAAACTGTCCCAAGCACAATATTATAATGACCCTGTTGTGAAATACGGCTATATGCGAGGGACGGAAACAGTTGGTTATGTCAGCAAGATAATGCAAAGATATGCCGGATACAGAGGACAGGCGCATTCCTCGCCTATGGATATCACTCCGCAAAAAGCGGTAAAGCACCATAAATACAAGCCGAAAGAATGAAATGGGGCATATTTCGCATACATTGCAGACTACCGTTTGGCGTGCAAAAATCATATTTAGAGAATGACAGTTGGTAACAGAAAGCCCTTTGAAAAGACTAACGCATTGCCCATTTTGACAATTTGCCGCAAATACAGGGCGTAAACTTGCAATTTGTCTTGCGTATCACCTCTTTCTGCAAACCAAAAACTTAACAGACGTTAATATACCACATGTACAATGAAAGGTAACACTTGACCATGCAAAGCGTTACCTTTCACCAAGTCAAGTGTTACCTTTTACACAATGAAGCGTTACCTTTCATTATGACATTTCACATCGCCCCAAAAAGGAAATCCAACCAATGATTGCACAGAAAGGCAGACTGGTCGTTACGCTTCTCTGCAAACAAATTATAATTTTTCCTTTTTATTTTAATAAACCTTGATTTTATTTAGTAACTTTGCCAAAGGAACGAAAACAAAAAAATACAATGGAAGAACAGAAGCCAATAGAGGTGTTACCTAAGAAAAACAGATTGACTCTCAGAGATACAGACTTCATGTCAATGATGCAAAGGCGAATATTCAATGTGCTCATTGTCGCAAATCCATACGATGCGTTTATGTTGGAGGATGACGGGCGTATCGACGAGAAGCTTTTCAATGAATATGTACGTCTCGGACTACGCTATCCGCCACGTTTCTTCCGTGCTTATTCACGTGAAGATGTTGAGAAATGGACAGATAAGCAGCCAGATTTGATTATCTGCATGCCAAGTACGGAGTCAAACGACGTATTTGACATTGCACGTCAGATAAAAGCCGCCTACCCCAACCTTCCCATCGTAGTGCTCACACCGTTCTCCCATGGTGTGAATGAGCGCATGAAGAACGAGGATTTGTCTGCCTTCGAGTATGTATTCTGCTGGCTTGGCAATGCTGACCTGCTGCTCTCCATTATCAAACTGATGGAGGACAAGATGAATCTGGAGAAAGATCTGTCTGCAGGAGCACAGATGATTCTGCTTGTAGAGGACTCTGTACGCTTCTATTCTTCTTTCCTTCCCATACTTTACAAGTTCATTCTGCAACAGTCATTGAACTTCGCGTCCGAAGCGTTGAACAACACTTTGGAGACACTCCGAATGCGTGGAAGACCAAAAATTGTCCTTGCACGTAATTACCAGGAAGCATGGAAGTTATACCAAAAATACTCTGACAATACTTTAGGAGTTATTTCCGACTGCCGTTTCCCTATGACTGACGGTGGCAAGACTGTGCCCGATGCCGGTGTGCAGCTGCTTCGCGCTGTCCGTGCTGTTGACAGATTCGTACCGTTGATTATGGACTCTTCCGAGGAAAGTAATGTGAAAGCGGCAGTATCATGTGACGCTTCATTCATCAACAAGAACTCAAAATCCCTTGACCACGACCTGAGGAAAATCATCCTGCATAAGTTTGGTTTTGGGGATTTCATTTTCCGAAACTCCGAAACTCTTGAACCGCTTGTCCGCATACATAATCTTAAAGAGTTGCAGGACAACATATTCACCCTTCCGCGTGAGGCTTTGCTGATGCACATCCAACGCAACAATGTCTCCCGATGGCTCTGTTCAAGGGCACTTTTCCCTATTTCGGAATTCCTCAAGAAAATCACATGGCAGTCATTGCAGGATGTTGACAAGCACCGACAGATTATCTACGATGCCATTGTGGCTTACCGCAGAATGAAGAACCAGGGTGTTGTGGCGGTGTTCCACCGTGAACGCTTCGACCATTTCTCCAATTTTGCACGCATCGGTGACGGCTCACTCGGAGGAAAAGGACGTGGCCTCGCTTTCCTTGACCACCTGATAAAGAAACATGCCGACCTTAACTGCTTTGAGCAATTTCCTGTCATGATTCCTAAGACTGTGGTCTTGTGCACGGATGTCTTTGACGAATTCATGGAGAAAAACGACCTTTATCCTGTGGCATTGTCCAATGCTTCTGATGAAGAGATTCTTGACGCGTTCGTCAAAGCGCATCTTCCACAACGGCTGGAGGAGGACTTTAAATGCCTTGTCGAGGTAGTCCAAGGACCGCTTGCCATACGTTCTTCCTCTCTCCTTGAAGACGCACACTATCAGCCGTTTGCCGGAATATATTCAACCTATATGATTCCTCCTACAGAAGATACCGGTGAGCGTCTCGAAATGCTTGCTGATGCGATAAAGGCTGTTTATGCTTCTGTCTTCTACAAGGATTCAAAAGCATACATGACTGCCACGGCAAACATCATCGACCAAGAGAAAATGGCGGTCATCATTCAGGAACTTGTGGGACAGACGCATGAGACACGTTTCTATCCGCACATATCAGGCGTGGCACGTTCCATAAACTATTATCCTGTCGAAGACCAAAAGGCGGAGGACGGAATAGTAAACATGGCTCTCGGTCTCGGCAAATATATCGTGGACGGAGGTGAGAACCTGCGCGTTGACCCTTATCTGCCGAAGAAGATTATGCAGCTGTCGGAAATGGAAATCGCACTGCGTGAGACACAGACGCGTTTCCTTGCGCTTGACCTTGCACAGACAAAGCTCAACTTCAAGACTGACGACGGCTTCAACCTGCTGAACCTTTCCGTGCGCCAGGCGGACAAGGATGGCGTGCTGAAATGGCTGTGCTCTACGTTTGACCCGTATGACCAAGTGATACGTGACGGATATTATGAAGGACGAAACCGTAAAGTAATATCCTTCAGCGGCATACTCCAGTACAATGTGCTGCCATTGCCACAAGTCCTTCAGAAGATTCTTGAATATGGCGCAAAGGAAATGATGCGCCCAGTGGAGATTGAGTTTGCCTGCACAGTCAACGATGACAAGACCGGCGAGTTCTATCTGCTGCAAATCCGACCGATGGTTGATAACAAGATGATGCTTGACGAAGACCTCGACGCTGTAAATGATGCAGACCTTGTACTGCGTTCCGAAAGTGCGATAGGACATGGCATAATGTCTGACCTTTATGATATTGTATATGTAAAGACTGACGGATATAACGCATCCATGAATCCTGAGATTGCCGATGAAATGGAGAAAATCAATGACTGTATGCTTCAGGAGGGTAAAGGCTACATACTTGTCGGTCCGGGAAGATGGGGGTCAAGCGACTCGTGGCTCGGCATACCGGTGAAATGGCCTGCTATCTCCGGTGCGCAAGTTATTGTAGAATGTGGTCTGACCGACTACCGTATAGACCCGTCACAAGGCACGCATTTCTTCCAGAACCTCACTTCGCTGGGTGTGGCTTACTTCACAATAAATCCGTACAAGGATGATGGGCTTTTCGACAAGGAATGGCTTGACCGACAGCCGGCACACAACGAGACAAAGCATCTCCGCCACATAAGGCTTGAGAAACCTCTGGTGGCGAAGGTTGATGGCATGAAGAAGAAAGGCATCGTAATGAAAACTGTTGAGGCTGAATAGAAATCTATGAAACAGACTCTGCGCTTCTCAAATCCATGAAAATTTCCCAATTTTTCCGAGATTTTTATAAAGACATATGTGAGACTAATAATAACGAATCATACTGCGAATGGTAATGGTTTGCAATGCGGTTCCATGATTATGTTATATAACAAAAGATAGCACTTGACTATGTAAAGCATTACCTTTCACTAAGTCAAGTGCTACCTTTTGGAATGTTATTAAAATTTTGTGTTTCAGCTGTTTATTGTTTCTATAAACTTTGTTTGCCCATCAGAATGTTGTCTGCTACTCCTTGTTGATATAGTCCAGAACTTGTTCCGCATGGATTTTGGTCTTTATCTCTTTCGGGGAGAATATTTTCTCAATGACGCCCTCTTCATTGACGAGATAAGTTGTGCGCAAAGTTCCTATGGTGCGTCTGCCGCATGCCACCTTTTCGCCCCAGCAGCCGAGAGCCTGCAGAAGTGTTGTCTCTGTGTCCGCAATCAGTGGGAATTCAAGACCTTGTGTCTCTGCAAACTTCTTCTGCAGTGACTCTTTGTCTTTGCTTACGCCAATGATAGCGTAGCCGGCAGCTTCAAGTTCGGCCTTGTGAGCCTGCAAAGAGCAAGCCTCAGCAGTGCATCCGCTCGTGTTTGCCTTTGGATAACTATAGAGCACAATCTTACGTCCGCGGTAGTCGCTGCTCTTGATTTCATTGCCATTCTGGTCTTTTCCGAGTATCTCCGGGATTCTGTCACCTACATTCATAATATTGTTGTTTAAGTTGTTTGTATAAATACCTGTTTGTTGGTTATGCTTCTTTATTTCATGAAAGAAGAATGCGCTATTTATAGAATGATACATATTCATTGAACTCCGGTTCGTCATATTTCGTGCTTACTCCGACTCCTATGGCAACAAGTCGCTCTGCCGGAATGTTGTGCTGCTCCTCAAGATATTTCTTGACATTGGCAGCCCTCTCTTCGCATATAGAGTTGACATTGGCTACCGCAGTTGTGGCACTTGTATATCCACCGATAATGATTTTCTTGTCAGGATTCCTGGTCATATATTCTGCAATATTGGCTATTATCAGTTTCTGGGACTCACTTATGTTCACTGAATCCTTCTGGAAACGCACGGTTTTGTTCAGAGGTGTCTGTGCACCTGCGGCAAATATCATCATGGCAGCCGCAAAAGTCATTATTGTCCTTTTCATATGGTTTAATATTATTGGTTTTACGGCTGCAAAGATAGTTATTTTTTGCGGCACAGAAAATTTTTCTTTCTGAAAATAGGCTATATTACTGAACATTAAAGAAATTTGGCATACAAAAATAAAAGATGAAAATTGTTAATGAAAAACAATCTCCATCTTCTGTTTCTTGTTGTCCTGCTTCATCTTACCGTGACATGGAAGCATCCCTGCTTCACTTCGTATTTTATATAGCACCGTCCTGCCTCACGGAAATCCCTCAGCACTTCGGAAAGAATCCATTTGAGAGTGTCGTTCTGCACTTCACGGCGAGTGCCTTGGCGAGGGTCGTATACGGTCTTGTAGCGGTTTTGCGCAATGTCGAATGTCGTACCGTAAAGGTGGCAGGAGTTGTCCGTTGCATTGATGTTCCGCTTTTGCAGTTTGCCAATATCCTCACGGGTGCGCAGCACACTGGTGACAAGGATTTTGTGAAACGGTATGCCTTTTACATACAATGAATCAAAATAAGCTCTGCCTATGTCGTTCAGCAGTGTTGATGCCCGTGGCACAAGATACGGTATGCTGCTCTTCAGATTGTCAACATAGAAATATGGATTCGCCCCGATATATACCAGTTCCGACATCCTTTTCTCTGCATCAAGGCGGTTGGCGACAGGCTTTACTCCCCATTTCTCTGCTCCGGAGAGGTGGACGGCCTGGCTGTCAGGGAAACAGTCCTTGAATCTTGGCACAGAATAGATCGGGTGAGGGACAAATGCTTTGTCGTATGTTACGGCATGTTTGGAGTTATGGGCGTTTGATGTTGCAGTCGGAATATTGCCTACGATGTCACGGGTCGTTATCGTATCTGTCGTGGATGCTCCGCCGTAGCTTCCTGCCATTGCCAGGGAGTCCTTCCGCATGCGTTCTGTTTTGGTCATAGCCACTTCCGGATAGGCACACCTGAACAATGCAAGCACAACAACCACAATACCAAAGACCTGCAAATATAAGGATTTTGATACTTTCATTCTTAAAGTTTATTTAATTCGGAGCACAAAGTTAAGGAAAAAGATTGAAATCTGTAAACTTTTTTGTAACTTTGCAGGAAAATTTTAAGATTTAATAAAGGTTGATAGAGAAACATATCATAATAGAAGATGTTGATCCTGTAATGTTCTATGGGGTTGGCAATGTTCATTTGCAGATGTTGAAATCCCTGTTCCCCAAGCTGCGCATAAATGCTCGCGGCAATGTCATCCGTGTGCTTGGTGACGAGGAGGAGACAAGTCTGTTTGAGAAGAACATTGAGACGATGCGCAAGCATTTGATAAAATTCAACTCTATCAACGATGAAGACATAATCGACATAGTAAAAGGCAAGCAGACGAAAGCGGACGCCATAAAAGGCGTTGTATGCTACAGTATCTCCGGCCGGCCGATAAAGAGCCGTTCTGCCAACCAGCAGAAACTGATAGAAGCGTTTGAAAGGGATGACATGACATTTGCTGTCGGACCGGCAGGAACGGGCAAAACTTACTTGTCGATAGCTTTGGCGGTGAAGGCTTTGAAGGAAAAGCAAGTCAAGCGGCTTATTCTCTCCCGCCCTGCTGTTGAGGCCGGTGAGAAACTCGGATTCTTGCCCGGAGACATGAAGGATAAGATTGACCCTTACCTGCAGCCGTTGTATGACGCGCTTGAGGATATGATTCCTGCGGTGAAGCTTCAGGACATGATGGAGAAGCACATCATACAGATAGCACCGCTCGCCTTTATGAGAGGCAGGACGCTGAACGATGCCGTGGTGATACTCGATGAGGCTCAGAACACGACAACGGCACAGATAAAGATGTTCCTCACACGAATGGGCTGGAACACAAAGATGATTATCACGGGCGACCTGACCCAGATAGACTTGCCAAGGAACACCCGCTCGGGACTTGGGGAAGCATTGAAGATACTTGAAGGGGTTGAGGGAATTTCAACAATCAATCTTGACCAGAGCGACATTGTGCGCCACAGACTCGTTACAAGGATAGTAAACGCATTTAATAAATACGACAATGAAAGCATTGACTAAGACAGATTTCCGGTTTGCCGGACAGAAAAGTGTGTATCACGGAAAAGTGCGCGATGTGTACAACATCGACGATGATTTGATGGTAATGGTGGCTACCGACCGTATCTCAGCATTCGATGTCATCCTGCCAAAAGGAATTCCTTTCAAGGGACAGGTGCTGAACCAGATTGCAGCGAAATTCCTTGATGCGACAAGCGATATTTGCCCAAACTGGAAACTGGCTACTCCTGACCCTCAGGTTACAGTGGGACTTAAATGTGAGGGCTTCCGTGTAGAGATGATTATCCGTGGCATACTTACAGGTTCTGCATGGCGCGACTACCAGAAAGGCTGCCGTGAGATCTGTGGAGTGCAATTGCCGGAAGGAATGCGTGAGAATGAGCGTTTCCCAGAACCTATCATCACTCCAACCACAAAGGCGGACGAGGGGCATGACCTCAACATTTCCAAGGAAGAGATTATCGCACAAGGAATCGTGTCTGCTGAGGACTACGCTGTGATGGAAGACTACACACGCAAGCTCTTTGCACGTGGTCAGGAGATTGCTGCAAAGCAGGGACTCATACTTGTGGACACAAAATATGAGTTCGGAAAGCGTGACGGCAAGGTTTACCTTATCGATGAAATCCACACACCGGACTCTTCACGTTATTTCTATGCAGAAGGTTATGAGGAGAAGTTCGAGAAGGGCGAGCCGCAGAAGCAGCTTTCAAAGGAGTTTGTGCGCCAGTGGCTCATAGAGCATGACTTCATGAACGAGCCTGGACAGACAATGCCTGAAATCACAGATGAGTATGCGGAAAGCGTGTCTGAACGTTATATCGAGCTCTACGAAGGCATTACAGGTGAGGAATTCGACAAGGCGCAGGATGTCAGCGACATCAATGCCCGCATAGAGAAGAATGTCTCTGAATATCTTGCGGCACGCAAAGCGTAAGCAGCATTCTTGATTGAAAACTGTTTCAGAAGCTACGAGGACTCCAATAATTTATAACAACAACCTTAATCAATAAAGACGATGGACAAATATGGAATCATAGGCCACCCACTCGGCCACTCTTTTTCTCCCGGATTTTTCAATGAGAAATTCCGCAACGAGAGCATCGATGCGGTCTATGAGATGTTTGACCTTCCGCAAATTGAGGCTGTCATTGAAGTCCTTACGTCAAATCCGGAACTTCGCGGGTTGAATGTCACCATACCGTACAAGCAGCAGATAATGCAGTATCTTGACGAATTGAGTGATGAAGCTCGTGAGATTGGAGCGGTGAATGTCGTGCGCATCTCCCATGAGAATGGTGAAATGCGCATGAAAGGGTACAATAGTGATGTGATTGGATTCACACGCTCTATAGAACCTCTTTTGGAGAAATACCACAAGAAAGCTCTCATTCTTGGTACCGGCGGCGCGTCAAAGGCTGTGGAATATGGGTTGAGGAAACTCGGACTTGAGACTGTGAAGGTGAGCCGCTATGAGCGTACTGACACTATCCAATATGAGAAAGTCACAGCAGATGTTGTATGGGAATATAATGTAATAGTGAACTGCACTCCTGTCGGTATGTACCCAAACACAGAGGAGTGCCCATTGCTGCCGTATGAAGCCATGGACAGTCATACTCTACTCTATGACCTTATATACAACCCTGACGAAACTCTTTTCATGAAAAAAGGACGCGAACATGGTGCCGTAACCAAGAACGGATTGGAGATGCTCCTGCTTCAAGCTTATGCTTCGTGGGAGTTTTGGAATGAATAGGCAAGAACGGAAGGAAGTGGCAATTACAGTGTTATGCCACATCCTTCCATTTTGCGTATTTCGGACAAACAGGATTAGGACAACAAATAATAAGAAAAGCATTTTGTAAAATACACTATTTTTCTATAGACAAATGAGCAACAATCGTTATATGATGCGCGGTGTGAGTGCCGCAAAGGAAGATGTGCATAACGCTATCAAGAACATTGACAAAGGAATCTTCCCACAGGCTTTCTGTAAGATAATCCCGGATATTCTTGGAGGAGATCCGGAATATTGCAACATAATGCACGCAGACGGTGCAGGTACGAAGTCATCATTGGCGTACATGTACTGGAAAGAGACAGGCGACATCAATGTTTGGAAAGGTATTGCGCAGGATGCTATCGTAATGAACACCGATGACCTTCTATGTGTCGGAGCAGTGGATAATATTCTTGTCTCATCAACTATCGGACGTAACAAGATGCTAATCCCTGGCGAGGTTATCTCTGCAGTCATCAATGGTACAGATGAGCTTCTTTCCGAGATGCGTGAAATGGGAGTGGGCATCTACCCTACCGGTGGCGAGACTGCGGATGTCGGCGACCTTGTACGCACAATCATCGTTGACTCTACCGTGATTTGCCGCATGAAACGCAGCGATGTCATTGACAACAAGAACATACAGCCAGGCGATGTCATTGTCGGCATGTCATCATGCGGTCAGGCTACATACGAGAAGCAGTACAACGGCGGAATGGGGTCAAATGGTCTCACTTCAGCCCGTCATGATGTGTTCTCAAAATATCTTGCGGAGAAATATCCGGAGTCCTATGACCAGAAAGTTCCTGACGAACTTGTTTATTCCGGTACAAAGAAACTCACTGATGCAATAGAAGGACTTGGAGTTGATGCCGGACAGCTCGTGCTTTCTCCGACACGCACTTATGCACCTGTGATAAAGAAGATGCTTGACGAGCTCCGTCCGGAGATTCATGGTATGGTACACTGTACAGGTGGAGCGCAGACAAAGGTGCTTCATTTCGTGAATGACAACTGTCGCGTCATAAAGGACAACATGTTCCCTGTGCCTCCTCTCTTCAAGATGATTCATGATGAAAGCGGAACTGATTGGAAGGAAATGTACCAGGTCTTCAACATGGGACACCGTATGGAAGTTTATGTTCGTCCTGAGATTGCGGAACAAGTAATAGCAATCAGCAAGTCGTTCAACATTGATGCACAGATTATCGGTCATATTGAGGAAGGAAAGAAGTCGCTGACAATCAAATCGGAATTCGGAACGTTTGATTACTAATCCTTTCATGAGGAAGACTGAGACAGCAAGGATGGTTGTGACAGGTTTTGCAATATTTAGTTGGCTGTCCATCACATATAATGTTGTCACACTGAAATATAAATGGATAAAACGAATAGCAGGAGAATAAATGACAGAAAACAACATACTACAAAAACTTGATGGTCTTGAAGCGCGCTATGAAGAGGTTTCAACTCTCATAGCCGACCCGAATGTCATCGCTGACCAGCAGCGTTATGTTAAGCTGACACGAGAATACAAAGACCTTGAGGACATTATGAAGCTCCGCAAGCAGTATGTAGACTGCTTGGAAGGCATTGCAGAAGCCAAAGACATTATAATGAATGAGTCGGATGCTGACATGAAGGAGATGGCTCGCGAGCAACTCGCAGAGAATGAGGCTTTGATGCCGAAATTAGAGGAAGAAATCAAGTTCGCCCTTGTGCCGAAAGATCCGGAAGATGCGAAGAACGTGGAAATGGAAATCCGTGCAGGCACAGGTGGTGATGAAGCGTGCCTGTTTGCCGGCGATTTGTTCAAAATGTATAAGGCTTATTGTGAATCCAAAGGGTGGAGTCTTTCGGTTACGGATGTGTCCGAGGGCGCTGTCGGCGGATTCAAGGAAATAGACTTTGCTGTTTCCGGAGAAAATGTCTATGGCATTCTGAAATATGAATCCGGCGTTCACCGTGTACAGCGCGTGCCTGTGACAGAGTCAAACGGCCGTATGCAGACAAGTGCTGCCACTGTTGCCGTACTCCCTGAAGCAGAAGCGTTTGATGTGCAAATCAACGAAGGCGAGATTAAGTGGGACACTTTCCGATCATCAGGTGCCGGTGGCCAGAATGTCAACAAGGTCGAGTCTGGTGTGCGTGCACGATATATGTGGAAGAACCCGAACACAGGTGAGACTGAAGAAATCCTTATAGAGTGTACAGAGACACGTGACCAGCCAAAGAACAAGGAAAGAGCACTTGCCCGCCTGCGTACTTACATATACGACAAGGAACACCAAAAATACCTTGACGATATAGCAAGTCGCCGAAAAAGCCTTGTGTCCACAGGTGACCGCTCTGCGAAGATACGCACATACAATTTCCCGCAAGGCCGTGTCACGGATCATCGCATAGGATTCACCACCCATGACCTTTCCGGATTCCTTGGCGGCAACATACAGGAGATGATTGACGCTCTTACAGTCGCAGAAAATGCAGAACGCATGAAGGAAGCGGAACTGTAATCCTGTGAAGCAATTGGCATAGAATACTATTCCACAAACATTATAAAAACACAGATTGGTATGACAAGAGAAGAGTTAGTATCCCAAATATCAAAGAAGAAAAGTTTCCTTTGTGTGGGACTTGATGTTGACTTGAACAAGATTCCGGAACATCTTCTGAATGAGGAAGATCCGATATTCACATTCAACAAAGCCATAATCGATGCAACAGCACCCTACTGCGTTGCCTACAAGCCAAACCTTGCGTTTTACGAGGCATTTGGCGTAAAGGGAATTATGGCATTTGAGAAAACTGTGAAATACTTGAAAGAGAACTATCCTGAGCAGTTCATCATTGCGGATGCCAAACGTGGCGACATTGGCAACACATCCAAGATGTACGCTCGGACATTCTTCGGAGAATATGATGTCGATGCACTTACAGTCGCTCCGTATATGGGCGAAGACTCTGTAACACCGTTTCTTGAAGGTTACGACGGCAAATGGGTGATTCTGCTTGCCTTGACTTCCAACAAAGGCTCTTTTGACTTCCAGCTGACAGAAGATGTAGACGGAGAGAGACTGTTTGAGAAAGTCATCAAGAAGTCTCAGCAATGGGGAAATGACGAGAACATGATGTACGTTGTTGGTGCGACACGTGGTGAGATGTTCAAGGACATCCGTAAGGTCGCTCCTAACTCATTCCTCCTTGTTCCCGGTGTCGGAGCGCAAGGCGGCTCGCTTGAGGAGGTTTGCAAATATGGCATGACAAAGGACTGCGGACTTCTTGTCAACTCTTCACGCGGAATCATCTATGCTTCCAATGGCACAGACTTTGCCGAGGTCGCAGGACAGAAGGCAAAGGAACTGCAGGCTGAAATGGCGGCGTTGCTGTAAGCATAACGGTTGACAGACAACAGATGAAAATAATCAACGACCCTGTCCATGGATTCATAAAGATACCAAAAGGACTGCTACTGCAAATAGTCCAACATCCGTTGATGCAACGACTTACGCGCATCAGGCAGTTAGGGATGTCGAACTTTGTGTACCCCGGGGCACAACATACAAGATTCCAGCACTCGATAGGTGCATACCACCTGACGAGTGAGGCTGTCCATGCTCTTACACAAAAAGGGATATTTATCTTTGATTCAGAAGCAGAGGCCGTTGAAGCAGCAATCCTGATGCACGACATCGGGCATGGTCCGTTCTCCCATGTGTTGGAAAATACGTTGATTTCAGGAATATGCCATGAAGATATTTCTTTGAAGATGATGGAGCAAATCAATCATGACCTTGGCGGTCAGCTGAACCTTGCTCTGTCAATCTTCAAGAACGAGTACCATAAGCATTTCCTGCACCAGCTTATATCATCGCAGTTGGACATGGATCGCCTTGACTATCTTAGCCGTGACTCTTTTTTCACCGGTGTGCAGGAAGGAGTTGTCGGTGGCGCAAGAATCCTGAATATGCTTAATGTCGTTGACGACGAGCTTGTCATAGATGAAAAAGGAGTCTACTCCATTGAGAACTACCTGACATCACGCCGTTCCATGTATTGGCAGGTTTATCTGCACAAAACCGTTGTGGCATGCGAGAAAATGCTTGTTAATCTGTTACTGCGTGCAAAACATTTGGCAAATTCCGGAGTAAAGCTGTTCTGTTCGCCATATCTTGAATATTTCATATACAATGATTTGGACAGGGCGGTCTTTGACCATGACCCGCAAGCATTGGACAATTATGCAATGCTTGATGACAATGATATATGGTCTGCGATAAAAGTGTGGGCAAAACATGACGACAAGATACTCAGCATGCTGGCGAACGCTCTTGTCAACCGCAAGCAATTCAAGGTGGAGATTCATGACGCGCCTGTGGAAGATGAATGCATCGAGGAACTTCGGAACATGCTCGCGGAGTGTTGTGGCATCACATTCGATGACACAAAATATCTGTACAGCGTCGATACAATCAAGAAGGACATGTATGACATCCACGGAGAAAGCATCAGAGTGCTCATGAAGAACGGTTTCACACAGGACATTTGCAACACTTCCGACCTTCTGAATGCTGCATTGCTATGCCACAAGAAACCGAAATACTATCTGTCCTACCACCGGCTATAGTCCGGGGAGTTCGGGGCAAGAGGTCTTCCAAGCGATGGCTGCGCAGGTATAGTAATAATAGGAAGAGGGTGAAATCTGAGTGGATATATTTTTCCCTTGGCAGATTTTGACAGTGGGTTGTGACGAATTTCGAGTTGACTGCACGGCTCTGTCCAACACTCCCCTGATTCAGAAACAGTGATTCTTGTTGCGGTAAGAAACAAGATAAATGTAAAAACTTATTCCCAACTTGCGCAATTAGCATAGTAAAAACACGGAAAAAACTGTTATTTCTTTGTAGATACAAAAACTTTTTGTATTTTTGCAAAAAATATAAATGTAATTATGGAATTCACCGCAAAACAAATAGCAGAGTTTGTTCAGGGACATGTAGAAGGTGACGAAAACACCGCTGTACATACATTTGCCAAAATCGAAGAGGGCAAACAAGGAGCTATTTCATTTCTGTCAAATTCAAAATATGTACACTATATATATGAGACCGAAGCGTCAATAGTACTTGTTGACGAAAGTCTGAAGCTTGATAAGGAAGTAAAAGGCACACTGATTCGTGTCAAGAGCGCTTATGAGGCTGTCGCCAAGCTGCTTCAGCTTTATGAGTCCATGAAGCCTAAAAAGAAAGGCATCAGCTCACTTGCTTTCATTGCCCCCACAGCCAAGGTTGGAGAAGACTGCTATATCGGGCCTTTCGTGGCTATCGGGCCAAACGCAACAGTAGGCGACGGTTGCGTCTTGCATCCACATGTGACAATTGGTGAAGGCGCTGTTATTGGCGAGGATACAGAAATCTACAGCAATGCCGTGGTTTATCACGGATGCAAGGTAGGCAAACGTTGCATCCTCCATGCCGGTTGCGTCATTGGTGCTGACGGATTTGGCTTTGCTCCGTCAGAGAATGGGTACGACAAGATTCCGCAAATCGGCATAGTGACCATTGAAGATGATGTTGAGATTGGCGCAAACACTTGCATCGACCGTTCGACCATGGGTTCGACATTCGTGCGTAAAGGCGTGAAACTTGACAACCTAGTGCAGATTGCCCACAACACGGACATCGGTGCAAACACCGTAATGTCAAGCCAAGTCGGTGTTGCCGGTTCAACAAAAGTCGGTGAATGGTGCATGTTCGGCGGACAGGTCGGTGTTTCAGGTCATATCTCCATTGGCAACAAAGTCATGCTTGGAGCACAATCTGGCGTTCCCGGCTCCATTAAGGACAACCAGCAGCTTATCGGCACGCCTCCTATGGAAATGAAGCCTTATTTCCGTTCTCAGGCAATCTTCAGAAGACTTCCTGACATGTACAAAGAATTGAACGAGTTAAGAAAAGAAGTTGAGGCACTCAAATCTAAATAAGCAATGTCTAAACAGAAAACACTAAAAGGAAGTTTCTCCCTTTGTGGAAAAGGACTTCATACAGGATTACACCTTACAGTAACCTTTAATCCTGCCGCAGAAAATACCGGCTATAAAATCCAACGCATTGATATAGAAGGCGAACCTATCATAGAGGCTGTCGCTGAGCGTGTCGTTGACACCCAGCGTGGCACTGTGGTTGGAAAGGGCGATATTTGCGTTTCTACAATAGAACATGGTCTTTCTGCACTCTATGCACTCGGCATAGACAACTGCCTGATTCAAGTCAACGGACCGGAATTCCCTATTTTGGATGGTTCTGCAGCTCCTTATGTCGAAAAAATAAACGCAGTAGGCATAGAAGAGCAGAATGCGCCGAAGGATTACTATATCATACGCAAGAAAATAGAAGTAAAGGATGAAGAGACAGGCTCGTGCATAACTATCTTCCCTGACGAGGAGTTCTCCATCACTGCCATGTGTTCTTTTGACTCAAAGTTCATAAGCAGTCAATTCGCGACTCTTGACCACATGGACAATTATGTAGAGGAAATATCAAAAGCACGCACATTCGTTTTTGTGCGTGACATATTCCCGCTGCTGCAAGCTGGTCTCATCAAAGGTGGCGACATGGACAATGCCATCATAATCTATGAGCGTGAACAGTCACAAGAGCAGGTCGACACGCTTTGCAACACATTGGGAGTGCCACGCATTGACGCAACAAAGCTTGGCTACATCCAGCACCGCCCTCTTGTATGGGACAACGAATGCACTCGTCACAAGCTTCTTGATATCATAGGTGACATGGCACTCATCGGCAAGCATATCAAGGGAAGAATTGTGGCGACACGCCCGGGACATACAATCAACAACAAGTTTGCGCGCTTGATTCGCAAGGAAATAAAGAAACATGAGATTCAGGCACCAATATATGACCCGACGGCAGAGCCGGTGATGGATGTCAACCGCATCCGTGAACTCCTGCCACACCGTTATCCGATGCAGTTGGTCGACAAAGTTATTGAGCTTGGCCCTAATTCTATTGTTGGTCTGAAGAACATAACCACTGACGAGCCATTCTTCACAGGGCATTTCCCTAACGAGCCTGTAATGCCGGGAGTGCTGCAGATAGAGGCGATGGCACAGTGCGGAGGACTGCTTATTCTCAACACACTTGAGAATCCGGAAAGCTGGTCAACATATTTCTTGGCTATAACGGATGTGAAATTCAAGAAAAAAGTTGTTCCCGGGGACACTTTGCTGTTCAGAGTGGAGCTCTTAGGGCCGGTGCGTCATGGAATAGCGACAATGAAAGGCTACATGTTCGTTGGCGACAAGGTGGTCAGTGAGGCAACATTCACTGCGCAAATAATAAAAAACAAATAGTATATGGCAAACCAAATCAGTCCCATGGCTTATGTTCATCCGGATGCAAAGCTGGGTGATAACAATATTATCGGTCCTTTCTGCTACATTGACGCTGATGTTGTCATTGGTGACAATAATAAAATGCAGAATTCCGTAACCTTGAACCAAGGTACAAGAATGGGGTCAAACAATGAGATATTCCCTGGTGCGAGCATCTCTACAAAACCTCAGGATCTCAAATATAGAGGCGAGGCTACAATCTGTGAGATTGGTGACAACAATTCCATTCGTGAGTGTGTGACCATATCACGTGGTACGGCAAGCAAGGGAACGACAAAAGTCGGTTCCAACAACTTGCTTATGGAAAACATGCACATTGCGCATGATTGTTTCATAGGAAATTATTGTATTATCGGCAATTCAACAAAATTTGCCGGTGAGGTTGTTGTTGATGACTTTGCGATAATCTCTGCAGAATGCTTGTTCCACCAATTCACGCATATTGGAGGTTATGTCATGATTCAAGGCGGCAGCCGCACCAGTCAGGACATTCCACCTTATGTTGTTGCGGGCAAAGAGCCAATCCGTTTTGCAGGACTCAATCTTGTAGGTCTGCGTCGTCGTGGTTTCTCCGCCGAGACAATAACCGCTATACGTGAAGCGTACAATAAGATTTATGCGAAAGGCATTCTGAAAGAAGGAATCCAGGAAGTCAAGGACACAATGGAAGTTACCAAGGAAATACAATATATCATTGATTTCATTGAGACTGCCCAGCGTGGCATACTAAGATAATGCAAACACTTGTTGTCATACTCGGACCAACAGGTGTAGGCAAGACAGATTTGTGTATAAATATTGCAAAGCACCTTGGCTGTGAGATAATAAACTGTGATTCACGGCAGTTCTTCCGTGAAATACCAATAGGCACTGCCGCACCTACTGCTGAACAGCAGCAGCAGGTGCGGCATTATTTTGTTGGCAATCTGTCTGTCGATGACTACTATTCCGCTTCGGAATACGAACAGGATGTGCTGCATTTCCTTGAAAAGCAAGATAAGGATGCGACTTTCCTGCTTACAGGCGGTTCCATGATGTACCTTGATGCAGTATGCAACGGCATAGACGAAATGCCGACCATTGACGAGTCAATTCGCACCAAACTGAAGAACCGATTAGAGAAAGAAGGCCTTGAACCTCTTGTAGCAGAACTTAAAGCACTGGACCCAACGCACTGGAACATAGTGGATAAAAAGAATCCGCGGCGCATACTCCATGCACTTGAGGTTTGTCTTCAGACAGGTCAGCCCTACTCTTCTTTCATGGCAAAAGAGAGACCAAAGCGACCGTTCAAAGTCATCAAAATCGGTCTCACACGACCACGTGAGGAACTCTTTGCCCGTATCAATGAGCGAGTGGTTCAAATGATTCAAATGGGTTTGGAAGAAGAGGCACGCAGCGTTTACCACAAGCGTGGGCTCAATTCATTGAACACTGTTGGATATAAGGAGATGTTCTCCTATTTTGATGGGGAAATAACAAAAGAAGAAGCTATACGCAAGATACAGTCAAATTCCCGTCATTACATGAAGAAACAGGAAACATGGTTCAAGAGGGACAAGGATATAAAATGGTTTAACCCAAAGGAATATAAAGAAATCATAAATTATATAGACATCTCTCTTAAGTAAAGATAAAAATGCGTAACTTTGCATTCTAACGTGAAACGTACAAATATCATGAAGAAAACAAAGCGTTATATCGGGAAAGTCAAAAAATGGTCTAAGCAGTTCTGGGCTTGGTATAAAAATCTTTACAAAGGCAAACCATGGTACAAAAAGACTGCTGCAGGCATAGTCTCCATGTTCGTGCTCTTATTTGTCTATCTTGGAGCCGTGGACTTGAACTTTTTATGGCTGTTTGGAAAGTCCCCTGGCTTTTTTGACATCATGCACCCAAAAACAAACGAGGCTTCGGTAATCTACTCTGCCGATGGTGTGCAGATTGGCAAATATTTCAATGAAAACAGAACACCGGTTGAATACAAAGACGTCAACCCGCAGTTTTGGCGCGCTCTCATAGATACAGAAGATGAGCGTTTCTATAAGCATGCCGGTATTGACCCTATCGGTCTCTTTGGCGCAGCGAAGGACGCTGTGACAGGACGTGGAGGAAGAGGAGCGTCAACAATAACGCAGCAGCTCGCGAAAAACCTTTTCCGCGTGCGCACAAACTATTCGACAGGACTTTTCGGTCGCATTCCCGGCATTAAGATACTCATAATGAAGTCTAAAGAGTGGATTCTTGCCATAAAACTTGAAATGTGCTACTCAAAAGAGGAAATCATCACCATGTATGCCAATACAGTGGATTTTGGCAGCAACGCTTTTGGCATAAAGACTGCTTCAAAAACATACTTCAATACGACTCCGGACAAACTTAAGACCGAAGAGGCAGCCGTGCTCGTGGGAATGCTGAAAGCAACCACATTCTACAACCCGCTTGTAAACCCTGAAAACTCAAAAAACAGGCGCAACCAAGTGCTGGAGAACATGGTTGCTCATAACGATTTGTCACGTACAGCGTGTGATACTCTGAAAGCTAAGGACATTACGCTTAATTACAGTGTTGAGAAGAATTATGACGGCAAGGCACAATATTTCCGTAATGCTGTTGCTGACTATCTGAAGGACTGGTGCAAGGACGAAGGTTATGACCTTTACAGTGATGGCCTGAAAATCTATACTACCATAGACACCCGCATGCAGAAATATGCCGAACAGGCCGCCATAAAGCAGATGAAGCAAGTTCAGCAAAACTTCAACAACCATTGGGGGCTGCGCCGCACGCAAGACAATTTCATGCCGGGACAGAAGCCGTGGCAGGATGAGAAGCATCAGGAAATAGAGGGATTCATTGAAGGAATCGCACAAAAACAGCCTTGCTACAAGGCGTTGGTTGCCAAATATGGTGAGAACTCCGATTCTGTAAACTATTATCTTAACAAGCCACACACTGTAAAGCTCTTCGATTATGAGAAAGGTGAGATAGAGAGAACTATGTCGACTATGGACTCTATCCGCTATATGGTAAGCTACATGCACTGCGCATTCATCGCCATGGAGCCAAACACAGGACATGTGAAGGCTTGGGTTGGCGATATCGATTTTGACCATTGGAAATACGATAAGGTAACAGCCATGCGTCAGCCGGGTTCCACATTCAAGCTGTTTGTATATACAGAAGCCATGAATCAGGGACTAACGCCGTGCGACAAGCGCCGTGATGAATATTTCTCAATGCAAGTATATGACGAGCGTCAGAAGAAGGAGGTGACATGGGCGCCGACAAATGCCAACGGATATTTCACCAACGACTCCATGGCGCTGAAATCAGCATTTGCAAGGAGTATCAACTCTGTAGCTGTCCGTCTCGGTCAGGAGATGGGAATAAAGAATATCGCACGCACGGCACATGACATGGGCATCAAGTCCCCACTTGACGAAACCCCTTCTCTCCCACTCGGCTCCAGTGACGTGAATCTGCTTGAACTTGCGGACGCATACTGCACTGTGGCTAACAATGGCATGCAGCATGAGCCTGTCCTTGTGACACGTATACTTGACCATGACGGCAAGGAAATTTATGTTGGACCGACAGAGGAGACTCAGGTAATACCATACAAGTCTGCATTCCTCATGCAGCAGCTCCTGCAGGGAGGCATGCGCGAACCGGGAGGAACAAGTCAGGCACTTTGGGGATATGTCGGAGAATTCCGTGATACAGAGTTTGGAGGAAAGACAGGAACATCAAACAATCATTCCGATGCATGGTTCGTTGGAATCTCCCCTAAACTTGTTGTCGGAGCATGGGTTGGCGGTGAGTATCGGTGCATCCATTTCCGCACGGGCGCTCTTGGCCAAGGTTCTCGCACAGCTTTGCCTATCTGCGGATATTTCCTGCAATCAGTACTTAACGATCCGAACTTCAAGCACTATCGTGCAAAGTTTGATATACCGAAAGATCCGGACATAGAGCGTGGTATGTATATCTGTGACAGCTATTATGAGCACAAAAAAGACACATTCGATGTTGACAGCCTTGATTTCGAGGATTACATGGTTGAAATAGATGACAACGGAAATCCGATAGCTCCAACGGCACAACCTGCTCCAGAGCCTGCTCAGACCAATGAGCAGCAGATTATGCTTGAAGACCTTTGATGTTCTATGCACGATGCCCCCTGATTAACGCATAGAATATCATGGAATAACATCGCACATATCAAAAGGTGGCTTTTTATATGGTGAAAGGTCACCTTTTGCAACCCCAAGTGTTACCTTTAACCCTGTAAAGTGTTACTTTTTTATGTTGCGATGTTATATAGCTGATTTTAAGTAAATTACCTGTTGGAATCTATAGACTGAAAGTGCAAAGATATGTCAGAAGAATTGGATTTTTCAAACAAGCAATTCAAGGATGCGCTTAACATAATTGAGCGCACCCGGAACTCCCTTTTCTTCACAGGAAAGGCAGGAACCGGCAAATCCACATTCCTCCGACATATAGACGCGACAACAAAGAAGAAGCATATAATCCTTGCGCCGACAGGCATTGCTGCTATAAATGTTGGCGGGCAGACACTGCATTCGTTTTTCAAGATACCGTTTCATCCTTTGCTGCCAACCGATGTTCAGTATAATGCCAGGAACATTCGTGGCACATTGAAGTATAGCGCGGAAAAGATAAAGCTTATACGCGAACTTGAACTAATCATTATCGATGAGATTTCCATGGTGCGCGCAGACATCATCGATTTCATCGACAAGGTGCTCAGGGTGTACTCGCAGAACATGAGACAGCCTTTCGGAGGAAAGCAACTGCTGCTTGTTGGTGACATTTACCAGCTTGAACCGGTCCTGAAGGATGACGACAGAAAACTCCTTCAGCCATTCTACACTTCAGGATATTTTTTTGCTGCACACGTGTGGCGGCAAATGCAGCTTGTAAGCATAGAACTGAAAAAGGTGTACAGACAGTCTGACAGGGAATTCATTAATATCCTTGACCGCATACGCGAATCTGCTGTTTTGGAAGCGGACATAAAGGCCATAAACAGCAGAGTCGCCCCTGTGCCTGCGAAACAACAAAACGCAGACGACTCAATAGCCATAACGCTCTCTACACGGCGTGATACGGTGGACTATATAAACCATAAGGAGCTGAATGAACTTGAAGGTGAAGTCTCTGTCTACAAGGGACATATCACTGGCGATTTCCCGGAATCCATGCTCCCTACCCTTATGGAGCTGGAGCTGAAGCCGGGTGCGCAAATCATCTTCATTAAGAATGACCAGAACAAACGGTGGGTGAATGGCACGTTAGGAATTATCACAGGAATGGATGAAGGCGAAGGAAAACTATATGTACATACGGAAGCCGGTGAGGATTTCGATGTGGAGCAAGCCCAGTGGTCCAATGTCCGTTACACTTTCAATGAGAAAGAAAAGAAAGTCGAAGAGGAGGAACTTGGCACCTTCACCCAATATCCACTCCGCCTTGCCTGGGCTATTACAGTCCATAAGTCACAAGGTCTGACATTCAATAATGTCAATATCGACCTGACAGGAGGCGCTTTCGCAGGCGGACAGACTTATGTTGCCTTGTCACGTTGCCGCTCGCTGGAAGGCATTACGCTGAAAGAGCCTCTCCGCAAGAAAGACATTTTTGTGCGTGAGGAAGTAAAGCTTTTCGCCAGACAATACAATGACCAAAGGGCGATAGACAGTGCATTGCGACAGTCCCAAGCTGACATTGAGTATGCAGAAGCCATCGACTGTTTTGACAAAGGCGACTTTCAAAGTACTCTTGACCATTTCTTCGTTGCCATACACCAACGTTATGACATTGAAAAGCCGGCGGCACGCCGCCTGATAAGGAAGAAACTGTCGAAGATTACTTTGCTTGAGCAGGAAATAAGCCGCCTCAATGAAGAAATCAGCAGGCTAAAGGAGGAACGGGAAAAGCATGACGAATTTCTCAAGGAACTTGCCGTTGAATATGTCATTATGGGCAAGGAATGTGAAAAAGAGCATCTTCCCACTGCCGCAATCTCCAATTATGAGAAGGCACTACGGCTTTGCCCAACATATAATGACGCGAACAAACGGCTGAAGAAACTGAAATCACAACAAAAGAACCAATAGATTCACACTTTATGAAAACAATTTTTATATCACTTTTGGCAGATGAGTCAATGCACCAAGTATTGAAAGCGAAATTCATAGAGGGCAACCCTCTGTTCATGTCTTTTGTGGCTATCGCCCTCATCATAGGATTGACATTCTGTATAGAACGTATTGTGTACCTTGCTCTTGCGGACATAAATACAAAGAAGTTCCTTTCAAAACTCGAAGAACTGTACAAAGGAGATAGTAAAGAGGCAGCATTGGATTTCTGTCGTAATACTCGCGGACCTGTGGCAAGCATTTGCTTTCAGGGCTTGTTGCATTCTGAGGACACAGCAGATGACATAGAGCGCACTGTCGCATCTTATGCAGATTTGGAAGTGGCAAAGCTCGAAAAAGGATGCTCATGGATTACATTGTTCATTGCTATTGCGCCATCTCTCGGATTTCTTGGCACTGTAATCGGTATGGTTATGTCATTCGATGACATCGAAGTGGCAGGTGACATTTCTCCTACAATTGTTGCAGGAGGTATGAAGGTGGCATTGATAACAACTATCTTCGGTATTATCTCCGCCGTGGTGCTGCAGATATTCTATAACTATATACTCTCACGTATAGAACATCTGACATCGCAAATGGAGATGGCCGCCATTGAGCTGATAGAGATTCTCAGAAAACAGTAGCCCACAAAAATAAGAAATACCTTATTAAATATGATAGAACTAATCATAATCTTGATGTATCTTGCCATAGCCACGATACTATGCGTGACAATATGGTCTGTATGCCGGGAACTCAGAATTGCAGGAAAGACATCCGGAGTATCCAATGGTATAAAGAAACGCAAGATACGCATTACAGTAAGAGTTGGCATGTTGCTGATACTCATTCTGTCATTTGTATTTGCAGACACTACTCCTGTAAAAACAAATTTCGTTTTATATAATGACATATTTTGGCTGAGAGCATCCAATATGCTTGTGTTTACAGGATGTATGGCAGTATTGTTCGCTACATGCGCTACCATTTATTGCTTTCTCTTAAACATTAAGGCGAATGATAAGATTATCAAATAGGATACGCAAGCACCAAAAGCGCCGTGTACCGCAACTGAACACGACATCGACAGCGGACATTTCTTTCATGCTGCTCATATTCTTTCTCGTAACCACCTCAATGGATTCGGACAAAGGATTGCGCCAGCAGCTGCCTCCAAAGAATGAGGACAAAGAAGTTATAGCAACTGATGTTGATGTCAATACCGTAATGGCTGTTGGCATAACAGCGGAAAACAGGTACACATACAGCCTGCCAGGACAAGCCGAGCCAACACCATGCACTGATGCGGAACTGCGTAAACAGTTGGCAATCTTTATCCCGCAACTTGGAGACAAACATATCATAGAGATACAGGCAAGTCGCACTGCATCGTATGACAGATATTTCCATTTGCAGAATATCTTGACACGCGTCTACCGTGATGACCTGAAACTAAAGTACAAACAACGAATAAGTGAAACCTATGTTCCGTAAAAGAGTCAGAAAGACACCGACACTGAACACATCCGCTTTGCCAGACCTTATATTTACAATCCTCTTCTTTTTCATGATAGTCACTCACATGAGGCAGACTGACGTAAAGGTTAGACTTGATTCACCGGAAGGCACTCAGTTGCAAAAACTTCAGAAGAAGTATGCCACGGCATACATTTATATAGGTAAGGACAAGAATGATGATGTAAAAGTGCAGTTCAATAATGAAATCGTTGACTTCAACCAACTTACAGAATACGCCAGAAGGCAACGCGAAGCTTTGCCTATAGAAGAACAGCAGTATTTCACTGTTTCCATAAAAGCTGACAGAGACACTCCACTTGGTGTCCTTGCACAAGTGAAAAAGGCTTTGCGAGAAGCCCATGCGTTGAAAATCAACTATTCAGCCACAGAAATAACAGAACATCAACAAAAGAAAGAAAACAAGTAAACATAGACAATTATGCCAAAATACACTCTTGATGCCCTTGATAAGAAAATCATCCGAATGATTAGCAATGACGCACGTGTGCCATTTCTTGAAGTGGCACGTGCATGCAATGTCAGTGGTGCAGCAATACATCAACGCATCCAAAAGCTGCAGAGTCTTGGAATTGTAAAAGGCTCACAATTCATCATTGACCCAGAGAAGATAGGCTATGAGACTTGTGCCTATGTTGGATTGTATTTGAAGTACCCTGAGCGTTTTGATAATGTTGTGGAAGAGCTGAGGAAAATGCCGGAAGTTGTAGAATGCCATTATACAACCGGTGGTATGGATATGTTCATAAAACTATATGCGAAGAATAATCATCATTTGTTAAGTATCATACACGACAAGCTGCAACCACTCGGACTTTCACGTTCAGAGACAATAATATCGTTTAATGCTGCCATATCACGCCCACTGAATGTTGCTGATATCAATGATGAAGATTGAAACGCTATGTTCTTAAACACTGCAATTTTAGGAGCCAAATCCTGATATTGCATATAAAAAAAGTGTGAAACGGGGCATATTGTACGGAATTATTGTTAATATAAGCATGGCAAATATGCGTTTGTTGGGAAAATATCAGTAATTTTGCGCCCACAGAGTAATAGTAGAAAATAGTATTTCTGCTCAATAATGGCTCTGTTAAATAATTATTAGTATTAACCACACAAAAACAAAATGCGTATGAAAAAGTTAGCACTTCTCCTCATTTGTCTACTCTCTGTATGCACAATCTTTGCTTTTGCAGGCAATGACAAAGTCATAACCGTAAAACAGTTGCCTCATACCGCACAGGTCTTCCTGAAATCACATTTTAACACCAATAAAGTGGCAATTGTGAAAATGGAAAACAAAATCATTGCAAAGGATTATGAAGTGACATTTGTCAATGGCAATAAAATAGATTTTGACAGCAAGGGAAATTGGGAGGAGATAGACTGTAAGGCTACAGTTGTTCCAAATAAGGTTGTCCCTGCTAAAATATTGGGTTATGTAAAAGCCAACTATCCGCATGAGAAAATCGTGAAGATAGAACGAGACCGCAGAGGATATGAGGTAAAACTCTCCAACCGTATGGAACTTTCATTTAACACAAACTTTCAACTGACAGAAATTGACTGATAGGCAGAAAAGCCCACTATATAATAAAAAAGGCTATATGGAATGAAAGCAAACCATATAGTCTTTTTTGTTTTTGCCTTTGGTATACAAAGTGTGTGTTGTTTGCTTATTCTGATTTTGGCATTATTCCTGACAATATCTTCAATGCATCTCCAACAGTAGGAACATTGGAGATGACAATGCGTGGCGAACCGCTGACAGACTTAAATTGGCAACGGCGCGGGTTGGATGTGGCATATCCAATGATACTTCCAAATGCCTTGGTCTTATAATAAGGACTGCTTTGGTCACGAAGGAGATGCAACTGCATCAGTCCTTGCTTAAGCACAATCTTTTCACAACCAAGACGTTTGCCAAGCCTGCGCAGCATAACCACCGACATCAGCTCCTCACCTTCATGGGGAACAGGCCCAAATCTGTCTTCCAATCTTTTGCGATAGTCCTCCAAATCCTTGTCTGTCTCTATCTTGTCAAGTTCACGGTAAAGCAGCATGCGTTCGGCACTTCCCGGAACGTACATGTCCGGAAAATACATTTCCAAATCACTCTCCACACCGCAGTCATCGACAAAGTCCAAGTTTTCAATGCTACGCCCTTCGCTTTGAGCTTCAAGCAGTTGCTCTTCCTGAAGGTCTTGGAACTCTTCGTTCTTAAGTTCTTGCACAGCTTGTTTCAGTATTTTCTGGTAAGTCTCGTATCCAAGATCCTCCATGAATCCGCTTTGCTCCGCTCCAAGCAGATTTCCGGCTCCTCTCAAGTCGAGGTCTTGCATGGCAAGCGAGAAGCCGCTTCCCAAATCAGAGAAAGTCTCCAAAGCTTCCAAACGAGTCTTTGCGTCATGAGACAAATAAGACAGAGGTGGAGACAACAAGTAGCAGAATGCCTTTTTGTTGCCTCTGCCGACACGCCCACGCATCTGATGCAAGTCGCTAAGCCCGAACTTGTGCGCATCGTTTATTATTATCGTGTTAGCGTTCGGGACATCAATGCCATTCTCCACGATTGTTGTCGACAGCAGGACATCATAATCATAGTTCATGAATCCTATGATAATCTTTTCCAGTTCATCAGGATTCATTTGTCCATGACCTATGGCAACCCTGCAATCAGGAACATGTTTTTCTATAAGTCGCGCTATTTCAGCAAGGTTTGAAATGCGAGGGTTTACAAAAAACACTTGCCCGTTGCGTGACATCTCAAACTCAATTGCATCGGTTATGATTTCGTGCCCATAAGACCCCAGCTCCGTATGTATAGGATGACGGTTTGGCGGAGGCGTGCGCATGATGCTCATGTCTCTCGCTCCCATCAGCGAGAACTGAAGAGTACGTGGGATAGGCGTGGCAGACATCGTCAGCGTATCAATGTTTGTCTTCGCCTGACGAAGCTTTTCCTTTGTCGAAACACCGAATTTCTGCTCCTCGTCTATTATCAACAGTCCAAGGTCTTTCCATTTCACCGACTTTCCTATGAGTTTGTGAGTGCCGACAAGTATGTCGATTTTACCTTCTGCAAGGTCTTTCAGCACCTTCGTGGTTTGTTTGGCAGTTCGTGCACGTGACAGGTAATCCACTCTTACAGGCAGTCCGTCAAGGCGTTTTGCAAATGTCTTATAATGCTGGAACGCAAGCACAGTAGTTGGCACTAACACAGCAACTTGCTTGCTGTCGCACGCTGCCTTGAATGCAGCGCGTATTGCCACCTCTGTTTTCCCAAAGCCTACATCTCCGCAGACAAGCCTGTCCATAGGACGCGATGACTCCATGTCGTGCTTCACTTCTTGTGTCGCTTTCAGCTGGTCCGGTGTATCTTCGTACAAGAATGAGGCCTCAAGCTCGTTTTGCAAGTAGCAATCAGGAGAAAAAGCGAAGCCCTTTTCATGACGGCGCTTTGCGTACAGTTTTATAAGGTCGCGCGCAATGTCCTTGATTTTCTTTTTCGCACGCTCTTTCAGGCGTTCCCATGCTCCGGTGCCAAGATGTGACAAACGTGGCGGCTCGCCGGTTGTGCTGCTGCGGTATTTGCTTATTTTGTAAAGAGAATGTATCGACACATCCACTTTGTCATTATTCTGATAGACAATACGGATGACCTCCTGATATGAATTCCCTACAGGCACACGTACCAAACCTGCAAATTTTCCTATACCGAAATCAACATGAACGATGAAATCTCCGGGCTCCAACTCTTGCAACTCCTTCATCGTAAGAGCCATTTTGCCATGCCGCGCATTGTCGGACTTCAGGTTGTATTTATGGAATCTGTCGAAAATCTGATGGTCGGTGAAAAGACATAGCTTCAAGTCGTTATCGACAAATCCTTCATGTAAAGTAAAGCCTATGCTTTGGAATTCTATCTTACAAGTATTCACACTGTTATCGTCTGTAGCAGAAAGTATCTCATTAAGCCTCTCTACCTGCTTTTCGCTGTCAGCGAGCACACCAATCCTGTATCCGGCATTGACATGTTGACGAAGTGTCTCACGCAACAAATCAAAATTCTTGTGAAAAAGAGGCTGTGGTACGATGTGAAAACGCATCCTCGCATCATATTTCCTGCAACCCTGCATCTGAGAGCCATACTCCACAATCTTCATTCTCGCAAACTCTTCCTGCATGACTTTTTGGGTGCATAGCTGAGAGTCACGGCGCATCTCCTTTATTATCTGCG
The DNA here is from genome assembly GCF_013166595.1 of Palleniella intestinalis. Classification (GTDB taxonomy): domain Bacteria; phylum Bacteroidota; class Bacteroidia; order Bacteroidales; family Bacteroidaceae; genus Prevotella; species Prevotella intestinalis. The sequence goes on from NZ_JABKKG010000001.1 coordinate 160,811, forward strand.
CCTGTTCCATCTCAGTAGCATTGGCAAGACGCTCCTCAAGTGCTTGTTTCGAGAAACCTTCTTCATAAATCTGCCCCACCCTTTCGAGGACAAAAGCAGCATCCCTTGTTATCAGCGGAACACTGTCCGGGAAAAAAGATGTCAATGGGCGTTTCTCTGTTTCCACCACCGACAGTTGTGGCACGATGACAACTTGCTCCATTCTGTCCTTTGACAACTGAGTTTCAACCTCAAAAGTTCGTATTGTATCAATCTCATCGTCAAAGAAATCTATCCTTATGGGAAATTCGGAAGAGAATGAATAAACATCAAGGATAGAGCCTCTGACAGCAAATTGTCCGGGCTCATACACATAGTCCACCTGCATAAAACCAAGTTCGCGAAGCTGATGCTCGACATCAATGATGTCAATCCGTTGCTCACGTGCCAATGGCAGTTTGCGCGTATCGACATCATGCTTGGAGACAACAAGCTCCGCCAATGCCTCCGGATGTGTCACAACCAGCAGGCGTCCGCCGCCAATGCGTCTCCCCAAATTCTGACTCTCTGACAGCTTTGCCAACACTTCCGTACGCAAAATCTCATTTGCAGGGTCATGCTGACCATATTTTACGGCACGCTTGTAGGATGAAGGGAAAAAGAACACCTCACTATCACCAACCAATCGGCACAAATCTGCATACAAATATCCTGCTTCGTCAGCATCATTAAGTACAAAAAGCATTGCACCGCCAAATGCAGCGTCTTTCCCTGACACATTCGCTGCATCGGCAAGCCTGCTGCTGACGGCTGACAGCAATAAGGGGACGGCTGAGCAGGACAGCCCTTCCAAAAAGACTGTATGTACAGACTTGTCTGCCAGTTCCTTGGCAAGAGCTCCGGCCTGTGCAGACTCCGCATAATGCGAAAGGATATTGTTTTCTTTCATCTCTTTTAATGATTCTTTTTACAACAGCAACCACAAGACACCGGATTGCCGGCGCCTTGTGTCAAAAATGATAGCCTGAAATGTTTCGTCTGCAAAATTACAACAATATTTTCTAATATGCAACATTTTTACACCGGAACTTGATAGCAATGCCGCCGAAGAAGGATTGACCAGCAAATGCCGCAGCTGCAAACCTATCAGCGACCCGCCGGCAAATCTGCCGGGGCTGCCAAGGAATACATATGGCCACATACTTGTTTCTCGTTGAATATCAATGAATTCCAAAAAGATATAAAACCTCTTTGCAAAGTGTTACCTTTCATGTGGTAAAGTGTTACCTTTCACCACCCTAAAGGTTACCTTTCACAATGCGAAACGTAACCTTTAGCATTTCTGTCCATAACCGCAATGGGTAGGAACGATGAAAGCTGCTTTGTAGCAACGTATTTTCTTGTGATTTTGAACGTAAGAAATGACATAATGCGCATTGATTCGTGAATAATTGTAACACACACGTGAATTTGTTTGATATATTTTGTCAATATCGTTTTTTTTCAGTACCTTTGCAGCCAAAAATATAAAGATTTCATGAAAAAGTCATGCCTCCTCATACTGTCCTTGCTTATGTGCTGCCATATCAGCACTTTCGCACAATCTGTGGAAGTTCCGAGGGATACATCATACACGATAGTTTCAACGTTTCTCCATAACAAGAAATATCATCCCAACATAGAGCTTGCGAAACAGGAGCTGCCTGAGAATGTTGTTGCTTACGAGAATGTTGTATATACAACACTGCATAACACGCCTTATGGTGAGCGGGAACTTCGCCTGAACATCTATCGTCCTAAGGACAAAAAGGTCTGCCCTGCCCTTATCATGGTGCATGGTGGAGGCTGGAACTCCGGTGACGAATCGTTGCAAGTCCCTATGGCAATGGCTATCGCTGCGCAAGGTTATGTCACGATTACTGTCGAATACCGCCTTCGTCCGGAAGCCACCTACCCTGCCGCCTTGCACGATTTGAAGACGGCTGTGCGTTGGGCTCGTGCCAATGCGGCACAGTATGGCATAGACAAAAAGCGGATTGCAATGTCCGGTTGCTCTGCCGGAGGACAGCTTGCCACACTTGTAGGCATGACCAACGGCTCGAAACGTCACGAAGGTAATGGAGAATGGGCGAAGCAGAGCAGCAAAATACAAGCTGTTGTCAGTATGGATGGCTGTTCAACATTCATATCGCAGAATAACATAGATGATACGAATGAGAAGGCGCGCAAATATAACAAAATGCCAATGACGGCTCAATGGCTTGGCGGATTGTATGAAGATGCCAAAGAAAACTGGACAGAGGCTTCGCCTGTGGCGTGGGTTTCAAGGCATTCTGCACCAGTCTGTTTCATAAACAGTCAGCTGCCACGTTATTCTGACGGCAAAGAGGAACTCATCAAAAAGCTGGATGCTTATGGCATTTACCATGAAAGTTACATGCATGATGCGCCACTGCACACATTTTGGTTCTTTCATCCTTGGTTTCAACCGACAGTCAATCACACTGTGAAATTCCTTGATAAAGTATTCAAAAGCACAGGAAAAAGGAAGCAAACTTGAGTTTGCAACTTAGGAAACAAAGCTCCACAACTCAATAATCTTGGGAACGCATAGCAATGAACAAATATATTGAAATAGCAAAAAAATCCGTTACAGGACTCAATAAATTTGAAGTTACACTCTTAATCACGATTCTTGCTCTCACGGCAATAGGCTTTTTGATTAAAGGGGAAGTGACAATCAACACCACTATTGCAGCCATTGCAGCCATATTGGGTGTGTTCTGTGTCGTACTTGGTGCAAAAGGCTCTATCGCAAATTGGATATTTGGCACGGTGGAAGCCTTCCTGCATATCTATATATGCTTCTTCACACATATATATGGTGATATGCTCCAGAGATTGGTGTACAACCTGCCAATGCAGTTTGTTGGCTGGAAGAAGTGGAAAAAACGCATGCGTGATGATGATTCGCAGACTATCCATACACGATACATGACATGGCAGCAGCGGTTTCTGACAGCCGTGGCAGTAGCAGCAGGCACTCTTGCCCTTGGAGTGTTCCTTATATATTTTGGTCCATGGATGATAGATACAATGCAAGCTATTTGGCCTGATATGCAGTTCAAGACCCTGAAGCTGGACTATGACCACCCAATGCAGCTGTGGCTTGACTCTTTCACAACGGTGATGTCAGTAATCACGATGTATGTCTCTGTCAAAGCGTTTGTGGAACAGTGGTATATGTGGCTTGCAATCAATGTCGCCTATATAGCAATGTGGCTGATGTCCGCTTCGGAATTTTCCTTTATGACTGTGGCGAAGTACAGTGTCTACCTTATCAACTCTTTCTACGGAATCTATATGTGGAATAAGTTGAGCAAAGACTGAACAACTAAATACATGCCTGACAAGGCAGCAAAAAAGACTTAAATACACTTTGAATCATGAAAAGTGACAGCATAATAATCATACCGACTTACAACGAGAAGGAGAACATCGAAAAGATAGTGCGTGCCGTGTTCGGGCTTGAGAAGGCTTTCAACATCCTCGTAATCGATGACGGCTCTCCTGACGGTACAGCGGATATAGTGAAACGACTAATGGAAAAGGAGTTTAAAGAACGCCTGTTCCTTATCGAACGTTCAGGCAAACTTGGGCTTGGAACAGCGTATATCACGGGATTCAAGTGGGCTCTCAAGGAAGGTTATGACTACATTTTTGAAATGGATGCAGACTTTTCACATGACCCCAACGACCTTCCACGCCTGTATTCCGCATGCGCTGACGAGGGAAACGATGTCGCTATCGGTTCGCGGTATGTCAGTGGTGTGAATGTTGTCAACTGGCCTATGGGGCGAGTGCTCATGTCATATTTCGCTTCAAAGTACGTAAAGGCTGTAACTGGTTTCAAGATTCACGACACTACTGCCGGATTCAAGTGCTACAAGCGCCGGGTCCTTGAGACCATAGAACTTGACAAGATAAAGTTCAAGGGATATGCTTTCCAAATTGAAATGAAATTTACCGCCTACAAGATTGGGTTTAAGATCAAGGAGGTTCCGGTCATTTTTGTCAACAGGCGCGAGGGCACCAGCAAAATGTCCGGCGGCATTTTTGGGGAAGCATTCTTCGGAGTGATGAGGCTAAGGCTTGACGGTTGGTTCAGAAAATATCCGAAAATCAAAGCTTAGATCTTCAATATCCGGAATAACACCTATGATGTTTCTTTCCGGTGTCTTCACAATAAGAACAGCAATACTTATATATTTGCATGAAAGTAGCTATAATAAAATATAATGCAGGAAACATTTATTCCGTTGTCAACGCTTTGCGCCGTATAGGCATAGAGCCGATACTCACTGACAATGCCGAGCAGATTCGTAATGCTGACAAGGTGATATTTCCGGGACAAGGTGAGGCAAAGTCTGCTATGGAATATCTGCGCGAGCGTGGCCTTGACAGCGTTATACGCTCATTGAAGCAACCGGTTCTCGGTATATGTGTGGGACAACAGCTTCTTTGCCGTCATTCGGAAGAAGGCGACACAGACTGCATCGGCATATTTCCAATGGAAGTGAAACGCTTCTGCCCTACTTGTCATGAGGAAAAAATTCCACAAATGGGTTGGAACAGCATTACGGACTTGAAGTCTCCGCTGTTTGACAATGTCATGGAAAACGATTATGTCTATTTTGTGCATAGCTATTATGTCCCTCTCCATAAGGACTATACTATCGCGACAGCTGACTTCACTCTGTCATATTCGGCTGCCATCCATACGGGAAATTTCTACGCTACTCAGTTTCATCCGGAAAAAAGCGGTGATGTCGGTTCCCGTATCTTAGAAAATTTCATAAAACTTTAACAGCGGAATGTCCGCAGACTGCATAATAATAATGATAGAACTCATACCGGCTATAGATATTATTGACGGCAAATGCGTCCGACTTACCAAAGGGGACTATGACCGCAAGAAGGTGTACAACGAAGACCCTGTTGCCGTTGCCGTTGAATTTGAGCGCCTTGGTTTCAAGCGTTTGCACGTTGTTGACCTTGACGGTGCAAAGTCACGTCACATTGTAAATGACGCAACACTTCGTGCAATAACTTCTGCTACAAGTCTGACCGTTGATTTCGGTGGAGGAATAAAGACGGATTCTGATATAGAAAAGGCATTTGAGGCAGGGGCAGCAATGGTTACACTCGGCAGTATTGCTGTGACTTCTCCTGAACTGTGCGTTCAATGGCTACAACAATATGGGGCGGAAAGAATCATACTTGGTGCTGATGTACGCAACGGAAAAATCAGTATCAATGGCTGGAAGGAAGATTCACAAGAAGACCTTCTCCCTTTTCTGCAGAAATATGTAGGTATGGGGGTGAAGAATGTGCTATGTACAGAAATAAGCAAAGATGGGACTTTGCAAGGTCCGGCGGTAGCATTGTACAAGCAAGTCATGCAAGAATTTCCGGACTTGCACTTGATAGCTTCTGGTGGAGTCTCTTCCAATGAAGACATTGAGGAACTTAACAACAGTGGTATCCCAGCTGTTGTTTTTGGCAAAGCGTTTTATGAGGGGCGCATAGATGTCACAAAGCTGATAATAAAATAACAAAACACCTTACCAAATGAGTCTGGCAAAAAGAATAATTCCCTGTCTCGATGTCAAGAATGGCGAGACTGTCAAAGGAACAAACTTCGTTAATCTGCGTTCTGCAGGAGACCCTGTGGAATTAGGCAAAATATATTCGGAGAATGGTGCTGATGAGCTTGTGTTTCTTGATATAACAGCATCCTTTGAGGAGAGAAAGACCTTTGTTGAAATGGTGAGCCGTGTTGCGCAGGAGGTGAATATACCGTTCACCGTAGGAGGTGGCATTAATCAATTAGAGGATGTCACCAATCTGCTGAATGCCGGTGCTGACAAAGTGAGCGTAAATAGTGCCGCCCTAAGACGCCCTGAGCTGATTTCGGAAATAACGTCATTGTATGGTTCCCAGGTCTGTGTATGCGCTATAGATGCGCGTATGGATGAAGATGGCTGGCATTGCTATTTGAATGGCGGGCGCATACGTACAGAACGAGGGCTTTTTGGATGGGCAAAAGAGGCGCAGGAGCGTGGTGCCGGTGAGATTCTGTTCACATCAATGAACCATGATGGAGTGAAAACTGGATATGCTAATGAAGCCTTGGCGCGTTTAGCTGACGAGTTATCCATCCCCGTAATAGCTTCAGGAGGTGCAGGAAAGATGGAACATTTCAAAGAGGCCTTTACCATTGGTAAGGCTGATGCTGCACTCGCAGCTTCTGTTTTCCATTTCGGGGAGATTTCCATTCCTGCATTGAAAAAATATTTGAATAATGAAGGCATAAATATGAGATTATGAATATAGATTTTGAAAAAGGCGGCGGACTTGTACCAGCTATCATCCAAGATGCAGAAACGAAAAATGTCCTGATGCTTGGATATATGAATGAGGAAGCTCTCAGGAAAACACTTGATACAAAGAAAGTGACATTCTGGAGTCGTGGCAGAAACTGCCTGTGGACGAAGGGCGAGACAAGCGGCAATTTCCTTGACCTCGTTGATATAAAGGTAGATTGCGACAATGACACTCTTCTTTTGAAGGTTCATCCGCATGGTCCGACTTGCCATACAGGCACTGATACATGTTGGGGCGAAGAAAACAAATAAAAGTCATTTACAAAGAAATATAGTCATGATAAACAACGATAAAAATCCACTCCTGTTTCTTTCTGAATTACAGGATTTCATAGAAAAGCGTCATCAGGAAATGCCTGAAGGTTCATATACGACATCCCTGTTCAAAGATGGTTTGAACCGTATGGCCCAGAAAGTAGGTGAAGAAGCTCTTGAACTTGTCATAGAGGCTACAAATGGCACAAATGACCGTCTGGTTTATGAAGGTTCAGACATGCTTTACCACCTTATTGTGCTTCTCACATCAAAAGGGTTGCGTATCGAAGACCTTGCAAAGGAGTTACAGGTGCGCCATGACCCTAACTGGCGGAAACATTAACAAAGGACAAAATGCTTATAGACTATAAAAACGCTACAATATATCAGGACGAACAGTGCATCCTGAAAGACATTAATTTCCGAGCCGATGAGGGAGAGTTCATCTATCTTATTGGCAAAGTTGGTTCAGGTAAGAGTTCCCTACTGAAGACATTCTATTGCGAACTCGACATTGACGAGGCAGAGAACGCTATGGTTCTTGACCGTGAAATCATGAAGATAAAGCGCAAGCATATTCCTGAGCTACGGCGTGAGATGGGCATCATATTCCAAGATTTCAAGCTACTTCATGATCGCACAGTGTACAACAACTTGCATTTCGTGCTAAAAGCTACAGGATGGCAGAAAAAAGATGAAATCGATACACGAATAGATGAGGTGCTGGAGGCTGTCGGTATGACAGAAGCCAAGGAAAGCCTGCCACATGAACTGTCGGGTGGCGAACAGCAACGTATAGCTATTGCACGTGCTTTGCTCAATAAGCCGAAGGTTATAATTGCCGACGAGCCGACTGGAAACCTTGACCCAGAAACTGCCGAGAATATAGTTGCACTGCTGAAAGGCATCACACGCACAGGGACAACAGTTATTATGTCCACACACAACATACCTATGCTTGACAAATTCCCAGGAATTGTCTATCGCTGTGAAAATAGCACACTAACAGAAATAAACAATAAAAACATATAGAATTATGAAAGTAATGAAATTTGGTGGCACATCTGTCGGCTCACCAGAAAGAATGAAAGATGTATGCAAACTCATCACCAAAAGTGGTGAATCAACATTCATTGTTCTGTCAGCCATGTCTGGTACTACCAACTCTCTTCTTGAGATCTCCAACTATTTCTACAAGAAGAACATTGATGGAGCGCACGACATCATCAACCAACTGAAAAAGAAGTACATGAAGCACGTTGATGAGTTGTACACAGATAAAGGCATCAAGGCTGAAATCACCGAATTTCTGAATGACCGTTTCCAGTATCTGCATTCTTTCTCAAAAGACACTTTCACAAGTTTCGAAGAGCGTGCCGTTGTGGCACAGGGAGAGATAATGTCTACAAATATGGTGGTTGCTTATCTCAGGCAGATTGGAATAAAAGCTATTCTGCTCCCTGCTCTTGATTTCATGAAAACCGACAAGAACCAAGAACCGGACATGGCTTTCATAAGGGAGAATCTCAGCAAGATTCTTGATGAGAACCCAGGTTACCAGATTTATATTACCCAAGGATTCATCTGCCGTAATGCTTATGGCGAGATTGACAACTTGCAGCGTGGTGGCTCAGACTATACAGCGTCCATCATTGGTGCTGCAATAAAGGCAGAGGAAATTCAGATTTGGACAGACATTGATGGTATGCACAATAATGACCCGCGTATTGTGGAACATACAGAACCTGTACATCAGTTGAACTTTGAGGAAGCTGCAGAACTGGCATATTTTGGTGCGAAGATACTCCACCCTACTTGTGTTCAGCCGGCAAAGAATGCAGGAATTCCTGTTGCGTTGAAGAACACAATGGCTCCGGAAGCTCCAGGAACTATCATCAATAATGAACTTCAGCGTGGTACGATAAAGGCTGTTGCTGCGAAAGACAATATTACAGCCATCAAAATAAAATCATCGCGTATGCTTCTTGCATCAGGGTTTCTGAGCAAAGTGTTCAATACTTTTGAGAAATTCAAGACTTCCATTGACATGGTCTGCACGTCGGAAGTTGGTGTTTCAATGTCGATAGACAACACTACTCATCTTGATGCCATTGTGGATAAACTGAAGCACTATGGCACAGTGACTGTTGATACGGACATGTGCATCATCTGTGTTGCTGGCGACCTTGATTGGGAGAATGTCGGATTCGAGGCAAGGGCAACGGCTGCAATGAAAGACATTCCTGTACGCATGATATCTTATGGTGGTTCAAACTATAATATATCATTCCTCATACGTGAATGTGACAAGCAAAGAGCGTTGCAGAATCTTTCTGATGCATTGTTCAAATAACCAATGATACATGCCGCATATAATGATGATATGCGGCATGTACTCAGGACTGATATACAATTACAATATTTCCAAAATCAAGGTACATATATTTCACAACGATGTTTCCGATAGACAAATTTCAAAATATAGAAACCCCATTCTATTATTACGACACGGAGCTGCTCCGCACAACACTAAACACAATAAATAACGAAATCGGCAAGTATGAGAACTATTGTGTACATTATGCTATAAAAGCAAACGCAAACCAGAAGGTACTTAGGATAATCGCTGAGGCTGGATTGGGTGCAGATTGTGTCAGTGGCAATGAAATAAAGGCTGCTCTTGAAGCCGGCTTTCCTGCAAGCAAAATAGTGTACGCAGGAGTAGCCAAGACTGATAAGGAGATTCTTTTGGGCATAGACAATGACATCTTCTGTTTTAACTGCGAAAGCATTGAAGAACTGGAAGTTATACAGCAGCTTGCTGCATCACGACACAAAAAGGCACAAATAGCATTCCGCATTAACCCTGATGTTGGTGCACACACTCACTCCAATATAACCACGGGACTTGCTGAAAACAAATTCGGCATTCCCATGGCAGACATGGAAAAGGTCATTATGCTGGCTAAGAACATGCCAAACATTGAGTTCATAGGACTTCATTTCCATATTGGAAGCCAGATACTTGAGATGGAGGACTTCGAGGCATTGTGCAACCGTATTAATGAATTGCAAGAACGTCTTGAGGAACAAGGTATAGTGGTACAGAACATTAATGTTGGTGGCGGTTTGGGTATAGACTATGAGAATCCAAAACAAAATCCTGTTCCTGATTTCAAATCCTTTTTCGAAGTGTATGCAAAAAACATGAAAGTGCGTCATGGGCAAAAAATTCATTTTGAACCCGGACGTTCCGTTGTTGGGCAAATGGGAACTCTCATAACACGTACTATCTATGTAAAGAAAGGGACAAAGAAGGAGTTCTGCATACTTGATGCCGGAATGACAGACCTTATCCGCCCTGCTCTATATGATGCCTATCATTATATTGAGAATATTTCCAATCCAAATGGGACAATAAAGGAATACGATGTTGTAGGTCCAATCTGTGAATCTTCCGATGTGTTTGCCAAAAACTATAATATGGCAGAAACGAAACGTGGAGACTTTATAGCAATATGCTCTGCAGGAGCTTATGGTGAGATTATGGCATCACAATATAACTGCCGCCCATTGCCAATTGGGTATCTTTCTGAAGAGTTCAAATAACAAACAACAGTAAGGCTGTAATCATGCCTGAAGCGATATGAGCAAGAACATTTCAATAATAATAATAACCAATGACAATGACATTGTATTGCGTGACACATTACCAACAGTATTGTGTCAGCAATATGATGCCAGGTTTGAGGTGATTGTCGTCCGTGAGACAAAGAAGGGTGACATAAAAGATATTCTTGAGCCGTTCTATCAGCAATATGAAAATCTTCACTCAACATATCTTCCTGACCAGCCGCAATATGTCACTAATGAGGAAATAGAAATCTTACTTGGAGTAAAAGCGGCAAAGTATGACAATGTGGTAATGATTTCTCCTGCATTCTCTCCTGAGTCGGACGAATGGCTTCAACAAGTCGGCAATGTTCTTGAGGAATATCCATTGTCAGACGACAATCGACCGATTATGCTTGGAGATGCACACATTAAGAAGATAGGATTTTTCAAACGCTATAAACATAAGCGTGAAGTGAGGAAAATTATCAAGAAATGGTGTAAGCCACATGGAGTGAACAGAAAAAGCCTGTATCTCAGCAAGGAAAATGCGGGGCTGTTTTCCATAGCATTTCTGCATGATAGTTATATCCGTGATATGTCGCTCCGCAATATAATATACAAGCAGATTTATATATAAGTAAATTAGACTCCACGGCATGAAAGTTCTACACTACATACCAAACTTCAAAAAGAGTATGGGGCAGGCTGCAAAGTTTGTCCAAATGCTTCAAGTCATTATGGGAACAACCGTGGAAACAAACATTATCTCCGGCAACATCTCACGAACAGAGTTTAACAAAAGGACAAATGAACTGCAACCGGACATAATCCATATACATGGCTGCTGGAGTGCTAAAGCTGCCATTGTGGAACTATGGGCATTGCACAGCAATATCCCTGTCGTTCTTTCTCCACATAACGGACTGTCGCAAAGAGAAATACAGATTGATTTCTGGAAGAAGAAACTGCCATGCATCATCACTTATCAATTCCTTGCCATAAGAAAGGCTATGGTTCTGCATGTGACATCGTCGCAAGAGCTTGAGGACATTAAGCAACTTGGTTGGAAAAAACGCATTGCCCTTATCCCAAAACCGAATGGGAGCGAAAATGAAGAGCAATTTGTTGAGACATTCCGTGCTTTGTACCAGAAAGTCATCGATACAGCTCAACGCAACAAGCTTTCAGAGAAGGAAGAAGCATGTGTATGGGCTTTGTTGCATGCTTCTGTCATCGCACGCCATTCTCAACATATAAAGTCTGAAGACAGCGATTCATTCTTGACGCATATAGAATACATTCCGGCTGTGGACTCGAAAGCATTGGAAATGCTGCACAAGCTATCCACACATAATTGGAAAAACATGCAAATCTATGCAATCGACCATGGTATAAAAGAATTACTGATTTCTGGGGCGAACTCACTGGCGCTGCAGTTGCCGATTGCTATAGACGCTTTGCCTGCACGCTTCAAAACAAAATCAACAATCATTCCATGCACAGTCTCCAGCAAAGAACTTAAAATACTGCGGAATCACGATTGGGAGCCGAATGCACTTACTTTGGCGACTGATATATTGAATTTGAATAAAATGCTTGGCAAGAATCAATATGACAGTGCTTGGCAACCACCGGGTGTAATGCTTCTATCAATTTATGAAAATCTGTTGTACACTCCATATGATGAAGCAGCATTCCGTGACATAATCAAGCGCCTTGGAATTACGGATTTCTGCTCCTGCATAATGCAGATACTCGCAGAAAAACTACAACTTCCAATTGGCTTTATGCCACTTGACCCTGCATCTGCCAAAGCCGCAAAATCACTATACAAGAAAATTAACGATTTCAATATTCCGATAAAAACAACATAATCCATATATATATATATACCTTAGCATCTTATGACAAACAACGAAATAGAAAAGGATATGCGCTACCTGCAACTTCTTGCGCGCAATTTCCCGACAATATCTTCCGCCGCAACGGAGATAATTAACCTCTCCGCTATACTCAATCTCCCGAAGAGTACAGAGCATTTCCTTGCTGACATACATGGTGAGCACGAGGCCTTCCTGCATGTTCTTAAAAACGCATCGGGAAACATAAAGCGCAAAGTGAACGAAATATTCGGCAACACATTACGTGAATTGGAGAAAAAAGAACTGTGCACGCTTATCTACTATCCTGAACAGAAACTTGAGTTGGTAAAAGCCAACGAAGAAAATCTTGGCGACTGGTATCACATAACGTTGCACCAGCTTGTCGCTCTACTGCGTGATGTGTGCTCAAAATATACCCGTTCAAAAGTAAGAAAATCACTGCCGGAAGAGTTTTCCTACATCATACAGGAACTTCTTCACGAACGCACTGAAGACCAGAATAAGGCGGCATACGTTAATGTCATCATCGAGACGATAATCTCTACACAGCGTGCAGACGATTTCATCATAGCAATATGCAACGTAATACAGCGACTATCCATTGACCAGCTCCACATTCTCGGCGATATATATGACCGTGGACCTGGTGCCCACATCATCATGGACACTCTGAACACCTACCATTCCTGGGACATACAATGGGGAAACCATGATATCCTTTGGATGGGTGCAGGAGCAGGAAACGACGCATGTATCTGTCATGTCATCCGTATTTGTCTCAGATATGCAAATCTTACCACAATAGAAGAAGGATATGGTATCAATCTTGTGCCGCTTGCGACATTCGCCATGGAACATTATAATGATGACCCATGCACCGGATTCGAACCGATAGTACTTGACGGCAACACTAATCTTGATGAGAAGCAGTGCCGCCTTACAGCAATGATGCACAAGGCAATCTCTGTGATACAGTTCAAACTTGAGGCTGAGCTGTTCCATCGTCATCCGAATTGGCACATGGAAAACCGCGATATAATTTCTACGGTGGATCTTGAGAACAATACTTGCCGTGTTGACGGAGAAACATACGAAATGCAATATGCCACATTCCCGACAGGCATAACGCTTACTGATGAAGAACGACTGCTGATGAAGCGGCTGCACCATTCTTTCCGTGTGTCGGAGAAACTGCAGAAGCACATCCGCCTTATGTTATCACATGGTTGCATGTATGCCATTTACAATGGCAACCTGTTGTTCCATGCCTCCATACCGCTCAATGAAGACGGTTCTCTGAGAGAAGTGGAGATAACTCCTGGCACATTCCTGAAAGGCAAGGAGTTGATGCACAATATCGGTATGCTTGTCCGCTCTGCATTCCAACAGGACTCTTCACCGGAAGACAGGCAATATGCACGTGACTATTTCCTGTACCTTTGGTGTGGAAAAGACTCTCCACTGTTCGACAAATCCAAAATGTCAACATTCGAACGTTACTTCATAGCTGACAAAGCTCTGCATAAAGAGGAAAAAGGATATTATTTCAAGCTCCGTGATAATGAGAAGATCATTGACGGCATAATGGACGCTTTCGGATTGACAGGACAAAACCGGCATATCATCAATGGTCATGTACCAGTTCATGTAGCCAATGGCGAAAACCCAATCAAAGCCAATGGAAAACTCATGGTTATCGATGGTGGATTCTCGGAGGCTTACCACAAAGAGACCGGTATTGCCGGATATACACTCGTCTACCATTCACGTGGTTTCCAATTGGTGCAACACGAACCGTTCACAAGTGCGGAGGATGCTGTGCTTAGAGGGACGGACATCGTTTCCACAACACAGATTATCGAGATGGCAAACCACCGTATGCTTGTGGCTGACATCGATAAAGGAGCAGAGTTGCGTGAGCAGATAAGTGACCTTAACAAACTCCTTTACGCTTACCGCCACGGTTTCATAACAGAGCGTGAAGCAAAGAAATAGGCTGAAGGCAACAGTGAGGAAACTCCCATGAATCTCTGGCAAACCTTATAATTCCATAAGAATGAAAATAATGATTTTCGCAGCTGGACTTGGCACGCGCCTGAAACCACTGACGGACATAATCCCAAAAGCGCTTGTGCCCGTCGGTGACAAACCGTTGCTGCAACGAATCCTTGAAAAAGTCGACAAGCCGGGCAACACCGTGGTTATCAATATTCATCACCATAGTGAACAGATTCGCAATTTCATCAAAATAACCGAGCATCATTGGAAATCAGAGATAAAACTGTCTGATGAAACGGACATGTTGCTTGACACCGGAGGTGGACTCCGGCAAGCCATCCCACTGTTCCAATCCTCTGAGCAAGATGCTGACATAGATGCCCCAATACTGATTCACAATGTTGATATCTTATCAAATGTTGACATTGAGGAGTTTTACAGGAATAACATGCAGAATGATGCCACCCTGCTTGTGTCACCACGCAAGACATCACGCTACTTGCTGTTTGATGACGATATGCGCCTTGTCGGTTGGATAAATACAAGTACAGGTGAGATAAAGTCACCATACAAGGAATTGCGGGAACAAGCTGGCAATGCCCCAGACTTACTTGTGCTCCACTCCACTCCACTGCGGAAGCTCGCATTCTCCGGCCTCCATATGTTCTCTCCAGGACTCTTAAGGATGATGACTCCACTGCCGAAGCGATTTGGCATTATGGACTTCTACCTTGACATCTGTATGGAACACAATGTCAGAGGCGTGGTGAAGGAAGACTTACAACTGCTGGATGTTGGCAAGTTGGATACTCTTGAAAATGCAAAAGAATTTCTTAATCAATTATAAAACCGAATGCAAAAGATTATCATTTTAGACTTTGGCAGCCAGACAACTCAGTTGATAGGCCGCCGTGTCCGTGAGCTTGACACATTCTGTGAGATTATGCCGTACAACAAATATCCGGAGGATGATTCCGATGTCATTGGCGTAATTCTCTCAGGCTCACCATTCTCTGTGCATGATCCGGAAGGCTTCAAACCTGACCTTTCACGATTTGTGGGCAGACTGCCGGTTCTCGGAATCTGCTATGGTGCACAGTACTACTCCTATTCCAATGGTGGAAAGGTTGAGAAGACGAACACACGCGAATACGGTCGCGCACATCTCGCTTATATAAATAAGGAGAATGCGCTTTTCAAAGGTTTTGACGACAACTCTCAGGTATGGATGTCACACGGTGATTCCATAACTGCTGTTCCTCAGGACTGCGAGTGCATAGCGTCAACCTCTGATGTGAAATACGCAGCTTATGCTTCCACCGAGAAACCGGTGTGGGCTGTGCAGTTCCACCCAGAAGTGTTCCACTCTGTTCAGGGCACACAGTTGTTGAAGAACTTCGTTGTCGACATTTGTGGCTCGAAGCAGGATTGGAGTGCGGACTCTTTCGTTGAAACAACAGTAAAGGAGTTGAAAGCACAGATTGGTGACGACCGTGTTATCCTCGGTCTTTCCGGTGGTGTCGACTCTTCTGTTGCAGCTGTGCTTCTGAACAAAGCAATCGGTGACCGTCTCACATGTATTTTCGTTGACCATGGCATGCTGCGCAAGAACGAGTTCCGTGATGTAATGGAGGATTACAAGTGTCTCGGACTCAATGTTATCGGTGTGGACGCAAGCGAGAAATTCTTTGCAGACCTTGCCGGTGTCTCAGATCCGGAGCAGAAGCGTAAGATTATCGGCCGTGACTTTGTGGAAGTTTTCAACGAGGAGGCGAAGAAAATCAAGGATGCAAAATGGCTTGCACAAGGCACTATCTATCCTGACCGCATCGAGTCACTGAACATCACAGGTAAAGTCATCAAGTCACATCACAACGTCGGTGGTCTTCCAAAAGAGATGCACCTGTCTCTTTGCGAACCACTGCAGTGGCTGTTCAAGGACGAGGTTCGCCGTGTCGGACGCTCAATGGGAATGCCGGAACATCTCATCACACGTCATCCGTTCCCAGGCCCTGGACTTGCTGTGCGTATCCTTGGTGATATTACACCTGAGAAAGTGCGTATCCTTCAGGATGCCGATGACATCTATATCCGTGGTCTGCGCGAATACAAGACACGTCTTTCCGGTGAGCAGGCACGTGCAGTCCTTGCTGCAGGAGTACCGGCTGACATGGAGAATGGCGAGATTGAAGTATCACTCTACGACCAGATTTGGCAGGCAGGAACAGTGCTTCTGTCAACAGTCCGTTCAGTAGGTGTTATGGGGGACGAGCGCACTTACGAGCATCCTGTGGCTCTCCGTGCCGTAACTTCAACAGATGCGATGACAGCCGACTGGGCTCACCTCCCTTACGACTTCATGGCGAAATGCTCCAACGAGATTATCAACAAAGTCAAGGGAGTCAACCGTGTTTGCTACGACATCTCCTCAAAACCACCGTCAACAATCGAGTGGGAATAACATGTGACTGTTGAAAATTAGGTTATACGAAAAAAACAGTTACTTATACAGAAATTGTACCCTGCTATTGTGGGGTACAATTATTTTTGTACCTTTGTATCATACGGCAGAGCAAATCCTACAAATGATGGAAAAGGAATTTACAGACGGTGTTTATGAGGTGGTTAACGCTATTCCTGCGGGTAAGGTACTGACTTATGGACTTGTAGCGCAACTTGCAGGCTGGCCAAACCGTTCCCGTATGGTGGGACATCTGCTGAAAGAATGTTCTGCAAAAAATGGCATACCGTGTCATAGAGTTGTAAACAGCAGCGGACGACTTGCACCGGGATGGACAAAGCAAGCGGAGTTGCTAAAAGCAGAAGGTATTACAATAAAGGCAAATGGATGTGTGGACATGAAGCTGCATTTATGGAACTTTGATGAATTGGGGCTATAAAGTAATAGCTGTCATCAATGTCCACACCCAAAAATATATAAAATAATCAATCGCAAATGAAAGGTAACACTTCATATTACAAAAGGTTATATTTTACATAGCAAAAGGTAACACTTTGGCATATAAAGTGTTACCTTTTGCTATACTAAGTTTATCCTTGTTTTAGATTTTAATCAATCTCCTCAAAATCAACGTATTCCCCCTCGTTTTTGTCTATTTTGCTGTTACGTGGTTTTGGCTGTCCGGAAACTGTCGGGTTATGTTGTTTTTTATTATGTCTTGATGTTGCCGCTTGCCCTCGGAATGTCCTGAATATATTCAGGAACTTTGACAATATTGTGACAAAAAGTATCACAGCGACAGAAACGACAATCAAGACAAGTATGCCTAAAAACTTTATAATAACCATATCACTAATTCTAATTATGTAAAAATGACCTTGAAAAGATAGTTATTTCTTTACGACATCAAGAATCACAGATAGAACAATGTATGCTAATATCACAACAGCAATACCAGCAATCTGCCATATTGACAAAACAACGGCACTGAAAGCGATGAAGCCATATTTCACCGGATTGCCTTGATGGCTTATTCCCCAATGCTTGAATTTCAATGCAAACATCGGAATTTCAGAAATCAGCAGCCAACAGCTGACAAGCATCAGGGCAAGAAGTGTCAGTACTGCATAATTGTTTGACTCTAAAAAGTTTTTATAACCAACTATGAGTGCTCCCCAAAACAATGCGTTTGCCGGCGTAGGAAGACCTATGAATCCCATTGACTGTCGTTCATCAAGATTGAATTTTGCCAATCGCAGAGCGGAAAAGGCTGCCATTATAAACGCAAAGAATGGTACTAAATTGCGAAAAGGCTCAAGGAAAGACGGATAATCAATAGCTATCAGTTCTGAAAACAGTATTGTCGCTGGAGCCACACCGAATGTTATTACATCAGCAAGAGAGTCAAGCTCTTTGCCTATTGGTGAGGACACTTTAAGCAGGCGTGCTGACATTCCGTCAAAAAAATCAAATACAGCACCGGCAACAATCCATAGCAAAGCAAGTGACGCATAACCATAAAATGCGTAGTATGTTGCTATACACCCTGAAACAAGATTACAAGATGTTATTATATTAGGAATATTCTGTTTCAATTTGCTAAAATTTAAGTTATCCGTTGTTTGCCAAGACTCATTTGGAGATACAGACTATATTTCCTTTGAAGGCTGTTTCAAATAAGCTATTATTGTTTGGTCGCCAACGGTCTTTTGTCCCATTTCAACACACACTTCTGCGTCTATTGGAAGAAAGAGGTCTACACGTGAACCGAATTTTATAAAGCCTAAATGTTCATCAATATAGCAGTCATCGTCTTGTTTTGCATATGTGACAATTCGTCGTGCCATAGCTCCTGCAATTTGGCGACAAAGGATTTTCTGCCCGTTTGTAGCTTCAATTATGACATCTGCATGCTCATTCTCTGCAGCAGCCTTTGGTAACCATGCCTTATGATAGTTTCCGTCAAAATGCTCAACTTGCAGCACATGTCCGTCAACAGGAAACCAATTGGCATGCACATTGAACAATGACATAAAGATGCTGACCATTTTGCGCTTCTCATGGAAATATTCATTTTCATCAACATCTTCAATGACAACAATTTTTCCATCAGCCGGGGCAACAACTTTACATTCTGTGCTACATTCGCTGTCAATTGGAAATTTGCGTATAGGGCATCGGAAGAAGTTAAGAACTATACACCATATGCTGCCAAAAACAATCACAAAAGTCCAAAAAGGAACTTGTGACTCAAAAGCACGCCATAGGACAACGGCGACAGCTATAAGCACGAATGCTGAATAAATAAGGGTCTCATTTCCTTCACGATGTATTCTGATACGCTTGATGCGCTTGATTTTCTGCATTTTCTTTCCCATTAAAAACAGGTCGTTAGATTTGTTTTGATTATATTTTCTGCAAAGTTAATAAAATTAATTTAAAATAAGGAATGTAAATTGTCTTTTTTGTTCAAAACACGCTTTTTTAGTTTATTTTAGAAGAAATTGTTGTAGGTGTAAAATAAAATGTCTAACTTTGCCTTGAAATATCTTTTGAGATGGCATATCGTGTCAAACAATAAAAAACACTTTTCATGGAAGATTTCGTACACCTTCACGTTCATACTTATTATTCAATACTTGACGGTCAGTCGCCTGTTGGCGCTTTGGTCGACAAAGCCATTGCCAACGGAATGCGGGGAATGGCTATAACCGACCATGGCAACATGTTTGGTGTCAAGGAATTGTTTGATGTCTGCAACAAGAAAAATTCAGCCTTGAAAAAAGAAGGCAAAGAGCCTTTCAAGCCTATTTTCGGGTGTGAGGTGTATGTTGCGCCACGCCACAAGGAGGATAAGGACAAGGATAAAGACCGTAAACGTTATCACCTTATATTACTTGCGAAGAATCTTAATGGTTATAGGAATCTGATAAAGATTGTAAGTCGTGCATGGGTTGACGGTTTTTACAAGAAGCCACGTACAGACCATTATGACTTGGAGAAGTACCATGAGGATATTGTCTGCTGTTCAGCATGCCTTGCCGGTGAAGTGCCTTCAAAAATTCTCAATGATGACATCGAAGGCGCAAGAGAGACTCTCCGCTGGTATAAAAGTGTGTTTGGTGACGATTATTATCTGGAACTGCAGCGTCATGAGGTTACAGACCCTAACCAGCGTGCAAATCGCGAGACATTTCCATTACAACAAAAAGTCAATAATGTCATAATACAGTTGGCAAAAGAGGAAGGAGTTAAACTCATTTGCTCCAATGACTGCCACTTTGTAAACGAGGAAAATGCTGAAGCGCATGACCATCTGCTATGCCTGTCTACAGGAGCGGATTTGGATGACCCTAACAGAATGCTGTACTCAAAGCAGGAATGGTTCAAGACGCGTGAAGAGATGAATGCCATATTCAGTGATGTACCTGAGGCTTTGAGCAATACATGCGAGATACTTGATAAAGTTGAGACATACGATCTTGATTCGGACCCGATAATGCCATTCTTCCCTATCCCAAAGGAATTTGGTGTGGAAGAGATGTGGAGGGAGAATTTCTCAGAGCAAGACTTATACAAAGAATTCACATCCGACGAATATGGCGAAAACCAGCTACCTGAAGAAGAAGGTGTACAGAAGATAAAAAAACTTGGAGGGTATGACAAACTGTATCGTATCAAGTTTGAGGCTGACTATTTGGGAAAACTTGCATACGAAGGTGCATCACGTCTGTATGGTAATGAATTCAAGGTTATTCCTTATGATAAAGCACTGCAGCCGGATGAACTGTCTTCATGGGCAGAGGAAAATGGCATAGGCAAAGAAGTTGACGAGCGTATACGCTTTGAGTTGCACATCATGAAAACAATGGGCTTCCCCGGCTATTTCCTTATTGTCCAAGACTTCATCAACTCAGCACGTAAAGAATTGGGGGTATGGGTCGGTCCCGGACGTGGTTCTGCTGCAGGTTCTGTTGTGGCTTATTGCCTTGGCATCACGAAGCTGGACCCTTTGAAGTATGATTTGCTGTTCGAGCGTTTCTTGAATCCGGACCGTATTTCTCTGCCTGATATTGATACAGACTTTGATGATGACGGACGTGGCAAAGTCTTGAACTGGGTTATGGACAAGTATGGTCACGAGAATTGTGCGCATATTATAACATATGGCACAATGGCGACAAAGAACTCATTGAAAGATGTCGCCCGTGTAGAGAAACTTCCTCTTGACAGAAGCAATGCTCTTTGTAAAGCCATACCGGACCGTCTGCCTGACGGGTTGAAGATGAATCTCCCTAACGCAATAAAATGCACACCAGAACTAAGGGAGGCCGAAGCTTCGCCTGACAAACGTGAGTCCAATACAATAAAATATGCCAAGATGTTGGAGGGAACAGTCAGAGGAACAGGCATCCATGCCTGTGGCTTCATCATCTGCCGTGACCCAATATCAGATCATGTACCTGTTTCTACAGCAGACGACCCGGATTTTCCAAACACAAAGACAGCTGTCACCCAATATGACGGTCATGTGATTGAGTCCACAGGACTTATCAAAATGGACTTCCTCGGATTGAAAACTCTTTCCGAGCAGAAGGAATGCTGTCGTATTGTAAAAGCTGTGCATGGCGTTGACATAGACCTTGACAATATACCCATTGACGATGAGCTGACTTACAAACTCTATCAAGACGGAAGAACCATTGGTACTTTCCAATTTGAGTCTGCCGGTATGCAGAAATATCTTCGCGAACTCCACCCTACTGTGTTTGAAGACCTTATCGCGATGAATGCACTCTATCGCCCGGGACCTATGGACTACATTCCATCATTCATCGCCCGCAAGAACGGCAAAGAACCTATCACTTATGACATCGACATAACAGAAAAGTACCTGAAAGACACTTACGGTATCACTGTCTACCAAGAGCAAGTGATGCTTCTTTCACGCCAGCTTGCCAATTTTACACGTGGCGAGTCAGATGCCTTGCGTAAAGCGATGGGTAAGAAGAAGAAGGACATCGTTGACAAGATGAAGCCTAAGTTCATTGAGGGCGGAAAGAAAAACGGTCACGATCCGAAAGTGCTTGAGAAAATTTGGACAGACTGGGAGAAATTTGCATCATACGCTTTCAACAAGTCACATGCTGCTTGTTATTCATGGGTAGCATATCAGACAGCTTACCTTAAAGCACACTACCCTGCCGAATTCATGGCAGCAATCATGACAAGGCGTAAGAGTGATATAAGGGAAATAACAAAGCTTATGGACGAATGCAAGGCAATCAATGTACCTTGCCTTGGTCCGGATGTAAATGAATCTTATGTTGATTTCGGTGTCAATAAAAAGGGGGAAATACGCTTTGGCCTTGCAGCCATCAAAGGTATGGGAGCAGGACCGGCCATGGCGATAATATCTGAAAGAGAAAACAATGGACCATACAAAGATATTTACGACTTGATGGAACGTGTCAATCTTTCCCTTGTCAACAGGAAATGTTTTGAGTCATTAGCTCTCAGTGGTGCTTTTGATAGCTTTGGCTCTCCACGTGAACTGTTCTTTGCACTTGACTCGAAAGGGACCACCTTCATGGAAGCACTTGTCAGATATGGACAACTTTTCCAGCAAGAGAAGCAACAGGCACAAAATTCTCTATTTGGCGGTTTCGATGATATTGAAATTGCCAAGCCGAAACCAGGGCAGTTTGAAGAATGGAGTGCTATTGAAAAACTGAACAAGGAGCGCGACCTTGTCGGAATATATTTGTCTGCACATCCTCTTGACGAATATCGTGTCATATTGGAAAACATGTGCAACACCCACCCTGCAGAACTTGGACAAGGTGCAGACAGAGAGGAACTGTCACAGAAGGAAAGCATCACACTTGGTGGCATCGTGACCGGCATACGCACAGGATTCACCAAAAACGGAAATCCTATGGGGCGTGTGACCATTGAGGACTTTGAAAACTCCGGAGAACTTGCATTCTTCGGTCAAGATTGGGCAAAATGGAGTGGAATGATGCAGGAAGGCTGCTCCATATACATTACAATGAAATGTGCAAAGAAATTCCAAAACTCAAACTACTACAACATTGATGTGATTGATATGCAATTCCTCCAAAAAATCAAGGAAGAAAGCCTTCATCGCATAACAATAGCTATTCCATCAAAGCAATTTGAACAATCTGATGCAAGCACAACCACAGAGAATGACATAAGCGATTTCTCCACAATCCTTTCAAAAAAAGCAGGACCAACAGAAGCATGCCTTGAAATCATGGACTCCGAATCAGGAAAGTCTTTGAAGCTACGTGTAAAGAACACTATTACAGTCACGAGCGAACTTCTTGATTTTATCAAAGAACATGAAAACTGGAATTACTATATAAACTGACAAAGACATATAACTAATTGTTAAATAAAAACCATAATAAATCATGGAAATAAAAATTACAAACGAGAACTACGAGACACTGAAAAATGGCAATGAACCATTAGTCATTGATTTTTGGGCAACATGGTGCGGACCATGCAGGATGATAGCACCTATCATCTCACAGCTTGCTGAGGAATATGACGGAAGAATCACCGTCGGAAAGTGTGATGTTGAGGAGTGCGAGGACATCGCTGTAGATCTTGGTATCCGTAATGTCCCTACAATCGTGTTTTTCAAAGGCGGAGAGATTGTTGACAAGGTTGTCGGTGCCGTAAACAAAGCTAAAATCCAAGAGAAATTTGAGGCTCTGCTGTAATGAAGCAACGTGCACCACGCAATAAGACCATAACAATACAACTTGACGAAAAGCAAGAATTGAAAAACCGTCTTGCCACGGTTGGTACACTACGTAACGGCCGTGGCTGGACGGATTGTGTTATACATGGAGACATCATGGATGTTCTAAAGGAAATGCCTGATGCTTTTGCAGACCTGATTATAATAGACCCTCCATACAACCTTTCACGGAAATTCGGGAAACAGTTCTTCTCGAAAAAAACAGAAGAGGACTATGAAGCATATCTGCGTTCATGGTTACCAGATGTGTGCAGGAAACTCAAGGATGACGGCTCTCTTTACCTGTGCGGGGACTGGCACTGCACATCAATACTGCAACGCGTCCTTGCCGAGAATCTCCATATCATTAACCGCATCACATGGCAACGTGACAAAGGGCGCGGCGCAACTGCCAACTGGAAAAATTCGATGGAGGATATCTGGTTTGCAGTGAAGACCCCGGATAATTACCACTTCAATCTTGACGCTGTGAAAATGCGCCGCATTGTAAAAGCCCCCTACAAAACAGACGGCAAACCGAAAGACTGGCATCAGAGCCAAGATGGCAGGTTCAGAGACACATGTCCGGGAAATTTCTGGGACGACATCTCCATACCGTTCTGGTCAATGCCGGAAAACACCGAGCATCCAACCCAGAAACCGGAGAAGCTCTATGCAAAACTTATTCTTGCGTCAAGCATGGAAGGTGACACCATCTTCGACCCATTCCTCGGAAGCGGCACAAGTGCTGTTGTCGCAAAAAAGCTCGGAAGACATTTTGTCGGATGCGAAATAGAAGAGGAATACTGCCTTGTAGCACAGAAAAGACTCAATATCGCGGAAGACAACCGGACAATACAAGGGTATAAGGACGGTGTCTTTTGGGAAAGGAACTCACAACCATATCAATAAAAAAATGGAACCAATAATAACCCACTTTACAGACACAGACCTCTACAAGTTAACAATGTGCTGCGCCATTCTCAATTGCTATCCGCGTGCAATGGCAAAGTACAAGTTTGTCGACCGCAACAACACAGTCTACCCTCCGGGATTCGGCAAACTCGTAGAGGAGCAGATTATTTACCTTGAAAATCTCCGCTTCACGGAAGAAGAGAGAATATTCATGCAGAAACGCTGCTACTATATTCCACAATGGTTCTTCACATACCTGAAAGGATTCCGCTTCAAGCGTGACTGGGTCAATGTCCATCAGGATGAGGAAGGACACATTGAAATAATGTTTGAAGGATATTGGCACGAAACGGTACTTCTCGAAGTGATGATTCTTGCCATAATATCAGAACTGCATCACCGTCTGTCAGGAGAACTTGACAAGATTGATTTGAGAGACTATTATAAAATGTCGTATGATAAGGCGCGCCGTATGCTTAGTGCCGGTCTGTGTATCTCAGAGTTTGGAACACGTCGCCGATTTTCACTCGCGACAGAAGACATGGCTGTCAAAGCATTCATGGATGCAGACCGTGACCTGCGCAAAGAACTGGGAAAAGAATATAAAGGTTCTTTCCCCGGAACTTCAAATGTATGGCTTGCACTGAAATACAACGTGATTCCTATCGGAACGATGGCTCACGAATTTGTCTCAGCCATAGCCGGAATGTATGGTCCGCAGGAAGCGAACCACATTGCAATGGATATGTGGCAACGTACTTTCATAGGATCACTTGGCATTTTCCTCTATGACACTTATGGCTTCGACGCTTTTGCGGCAAATTTCTCAGAACATTTTGCACGTGTTTTTGCCGGGCTACGTGTCGACAGCGGAAACAACCTTGAGCAACTTGAAAAAATA
Source organism: Palleniella intestinalis (assembly GCF_013166595.1). Classification (GTDB taxonomy): domain Bacteria; phylum Bacteroidota; class Bacteroidia; order Bacteroidales; family Bacteroidaceae; genus Prevotella; species Prevotella intestinalis. Next base: position 186,039 of record NZ_JABKKG010000001.1, read on the forward strand.
TGCAACAGATACCAGGAACTGGGCTTGGACCCGTCAACCAAGCAAGTTGTATTCTCCAATGCGCTTGACGAAGAGTCCGCCATCAAGCTTCACAAGGCTGTCAACGGTCGTGTGATAGACAGTTATGGTATTGGTACAGCCCTATCTGCTGACGGTGCATTATGGGATATCAAGCCATCAAACATCGTCATAAAACTTCTTGGCATTAAAATGACAGAGAAGCGCCACTGGAGCAAGACCTGCAAGATGTCTGAAGATAAAGGTAAGGTTACAGGAGACAGTGATATTATACAGATTTTCAATTATCTATTACATCGTGAAGATTAGTCACAGATTGTTTTGTTTCCTAATGTCGCTTTTGGTATGTACAGAAGGATTCTCACAAAACGACTTCACCATATCAGAAGTAAAAACAGACACTACCCTTGCAAGCCTTTCTGTTCTGCATGTCGATGAGAACGGAAAGACCTGCAAGGGTGTTATCATCTGCAATAAAAAGATAGCGAAAGACCTTATTGATATTTTCCGGAATCTGTACAAGGCACGCTATCCTATCCATTCTATACGTCCGGCATCGGAATACGGAAATGATGACGAGCGTTCCATGTCCAACAATAACACATCATGCTATAATCCACGGCGTACAAGGAATGGCGGATTGTCAAAACATGCCCGTGGAATGGCAGTAGACATCAACCCGTTATGGAATCCTTGCATTCACATTTCAGACCGAAATACAGGGCTCATTGAACCAAAGAATGCTAAGAGAACAAGGAAAAGCACACCTAAAGAGCCACGTATCGACAAGAATGACTTATGCTACCGTCTCTTTATCCGGCATGGATTCAAATGGGGAGGTGCATGGAAATCTCTGAAAGATTACCAGCATTTTGAAAAATAATGACAAGGAAGTTTGTTTCATGGTTGGCTTTTTTTCAATATGTAAACAAAACGGAACTATTACTTTACATAATGACTAATATGTTGGCATTTTGAAAAACTCAAACCGTAACAAATGTTAAAACAATATTGGTTTTTCGAAAGGTAATACTTTGTATGGTAAACGGTAACGCTTTGCAATACCAAAGGTAACACTTTATATTGTAAAGCGTTACCTTTCATAATGTCATCTGTATCTTTAACATTCCTGACATATAAATTTTATTCTGGCTACGAATGTATCTTACTCTATACAGAAACTGTGCTTGTTGTTTCTGAAAACTACATTCATAGTTTTTCCTCTTGCACCTTCGGTGTCCGATATGCAGAGTGCAACATGTCCCATTGTGCGGCGCAGGTTTATTTCCACACAAGGATTGATACCAAAACCGTTACCGCTATTTATACGGACAATCATCATGTCTATACCGAACGGTCCAATGTAGTAGCCTGAAAGAGCATGTTGCATCCATTGACAAACTTCACAAGCTATATCATCCAACAATTCAGCAGCAATATATGCTGAAAGTATCTTCCTTTTATCTTCTTCAGGAGCAAGCATATTGCCCGTGTACGCACTGCCAGATGTGCTAAACAGTGACAACCCTTGATACTTAACTGTGCCATCATCGTCTACGTTGAATTCCATAGCAAAGTCCATTACTTTGTCAAGATATCGCTCCACCATTATATGTCCTTGGCTTTCAATGACTTTTTCCGCCCACCGTCTTGTAGCCTGATTCCCATCCATCCATTGCCTGACCCCTCTGCCACTGCTGCTCCATGGAGATTTCAACACAATACTGCCCCAATTTTCCGCAAGTATTTCTATATTATTTATATTATGTACAGCAATCGCCTCACCACAGAAAATATCTGAAAGATGTACAAGGTGGTCAAGAAGTTTTGCAGAAGTAGCGCGGTCTGACAATGCTCTTTGATGTTTCAGGACCTCATCAGACGGCATCAGTCCACGAGGAACACCTGCCCTTGCCAACTGATTGACAATCGCAGAATCCCATCCCCATACATCCACATTGTCGATGTTATTCCGGAAAGTTTTTTTGATGACATCATTTAATGTGCAAAAATGTATCTCTATACATCTTCTTCTCAAGATGCTTTCCACTGCTTCCTGTTCAGAATGTGCTTCAGAGACATCGGATACAACGACAATATCTCCGTCTTTTGCCCATAATGCCGGAAGCCAGCCAAGACTCCGGCGGAGCATGATGCCTGCCTTTGGTGAGGTCCAAAAAGGAGAATCAGCAGCAAGTGCGATGTCGTGTTCGGGATTGAAGATGTGTAATGTCATGATGTCTTTAATCAATAGGTTTATCTCTTTATGGAAAACTTCAAAATCAATGCAAAGGTAATGATAATTTCAAGAAAAGCGAAAAGTTGATATAAATTAAGTGATAAAAAATGCTTAAATTGTTAAAATGATTAAAATCAAGTGCTTGGTAAAGCACCATAAAACACCTTTTCCAAAATAATTTATTATCTTTGCATTGTAAAGAAATCCAGCAAGTGAGAAAGCACAGATAATACATACATAACATAGTATATTTTTTTATTTACAAAAACATGGCAAAAGAAAAGAAATTCATTACTTGTGATGGTAATGAGGCTGCTGCACACGTGAGCTATATGTTCAGTGAAGTTGCCGCAATTTATCCTATCACACCGTCATCTCCTATGGCGGAGCACACAGACGACTGGGCTGCCCGTGGTCGCAAGAACCTTTGGGGACAGACAGTAAGTGTACAGGAAATGCAGTCTGAGGGCGGTGCTGCCGGTGCTGTCCACGGTTCTTTGCAGGCTGGTGCACTGACAACAACATTCACTGCTTCACAGGGTCTGTTGCTGATGATTCCTAACATGTATAAGATTGCAGGTGAGCTACTTCCTTGCGTGTTTGATGTTTCTGCACGTACACTTGCATCTCACTCACTCTGTATCTTCGGTGACCATCAGGACGTGTACGCTTGCCGTCAGACAGGCTTCGCAATGTTCTGCTCAGGTTCTGTACAGGAGGTTATGGACCTTACAGCCGTTCCTCACCTTGCAACACTGAAGACCCACGTTCCTTTCTTGAACTTCTTTGATGGTTTCCGTACATCTCACGAGTACCATAAGATAGAGGTGATGGATATGGAAGACTTGCGCCCACTCGTTGACGAGGCAGACATCAAGAATTTCCGTGACCGTGCTCTTACTCCTGAGCGTCCTGTGACACGTGGTACAGCTGAGAATCCTGAGACATTCTTCACACACCGTGAGGCTTGCAACAAGTATTATGATGCAATCCCTGACGTAGTTGAGCACTACCTTGGCGAAATCTCTAAGATTACAGGCCGTGAGTATCATAACTTCAACTACTATGGTGCTGCTGATGCAGAGAACATCATCATCCTTATGGGTTCTGCAACAGAGGCTGCACGTGAGGCTATCGACCATCTCGTAAGCGAAGGCAAGAAGGTGGGTATGGTTGCTGTACACCTCTATCGTCCATTCTCTGTTGAGTACTTGATGAAGGCTGTACCTAAGACAGTGAAGAAGATTGCTGTCCTTGACCGTACAAAGGAGCCTGGAGCAGAGGGCGAGCCACTTTACCTTGACGTTAAATCTGCATTCTATGACGCAGAGAACCGCCCTGTAATCGTTGGTGGACGCTATGGTCTCGGTTCTTCCGACATCACTCCTGCTAAGATTATCTCTGTATTCAACAACCTTGAACTTCCTGAGCCAAAAAACCACTTCACAGTCGGTATCGTTGATGATGTGACATTCGCATCTCTCCCACTCGTTGAGGAGATGGCACTCGGTGGAAAGTCTATCTACGAGGCTAAGTTCTTCGGTCTTGGTGCTGACGGTACAGTCGGTGCAAACAAGAACTCTGTGAAGATTATCGGTGACAACACTGACAAGCACTGCCAGGCTTACTTCTCTTATGACTCTAAGAAGTCAGGTGGTTTCACATGCTCACACCTCCGTTTCGGTGACGAGCCAATCCGCTCAACATATCAGATTACAACACCTAACTTCGTGGCTTGCCACGTTCAGGCTTATCTGAACATGTATGATGTTACACGTGGTATCCGTGAGAACGGCTCATTCCTCCTTAACACAATCTTCGAGGGTGAGGAGCTTGTTAACTTCATCCCTAACAAGGTTAAGCGTGTCTTCGCTCAGAAGAACATCACTGTTTACTACATCAACGCAACAAAGATTGCACAGGAGATTGGTCTTGGCAACCGCACAAACACTATCCTCCAGTCTGCATTCTTCCGTATTACAGAGGTGATTCCAGTTGACCTCGCTGTAGAGCAGATGAAGAAGTTCATCGTTAAGTCTTATGGCAAGAAGGGTGAGGATATCGTAAAGAAGAACTACGCTGCTGTTGACCGTGGTGGTGAGTACAAGAAGCTTGATGTTGACCCGGCTTGGGCTAACCTCGCTGACGATGCTGTTGTTGAGGACAATGCTCCTGCATTCGTTAAGGAACTTGTACGTCCTATCAACGCTCAGATGGGTGAAGACCTCAAGGTTTCTGACTTTGTTAAGTTCGATACTGTTGACGGTACTTGGTACAATGGTGCTGCTCGTTGGGAGAAGCGTGGTGTATCAGCATTCGTTCCTGTATGGAATGTTGACAACTGTATCCAGTGTAACAAGTGTTCTTTCGTATGTCCTCACGCTGCTATCCGTCCATTCGCTCTTACAGATGAAGAGAAGAAGGGTATCGATGCTCCTATGCAGGAAATCAAGGCTCCGGCAGCTCTGAAGGGTATGCATTTCATCATCGAACCATCTGTTCTTGACTGTCTCGGATGTGGCAACTGTGCCGATGTATGTCCTGGCAAGAAGAACAAGGAGACCGGTGAGGTTGAGAAGGCACTCAAGATGGTTCCTTTCAACCCAGATGCAGAGGATATGAAGAAGCTGGCTAATGATTGGAACTATCTCGTTGACAATGTGGTTTCAAAGCAGAACCTCATTGACATCAAGGCTAATCCAAAGAACTCTCAGTTCGCTACCCCACTCTTTGAGTTCTCTGGCGCATGCTCCGGCTGTGGTGAGACTCCATACGTTAAGCTTATTTCACAGCTCTTCGGTGACCGTGAGATTATCGCTAACGCTACAGGCTGTTCTTCAATCTACTCAGCTTCTATTCCTTCAACACCATACACAACAAACGAGAAGGGACAGGGTCCTGCATTCGACAACTCTCTGTTCGAGGACTTCTGTGAGTTTGGTCTCGGTATGGTAATTGGTAACAAGAAGATGAAGGAGCGCGTGACAATCCTCCTCAAGAAGGTTGTTGACGAGAAGATGGGTTCTGCTGAATATCAGGCTGCTGCTGCAGAATGGATTGAGAAGCAGAATGATGCAGACGAGACAAAGCGTCTTGCAGAAATCCTCAAGCCGGAAATCGCGAAAGGCGCAGAGGCTGGATGCCCTGTATGCGCAGAGCTTAAGACTCTTGACCACTATCTCGTGAAGCGTTCACAGTGGATTATCGGTGGTGACGGTGCTTCTTACGATATCGGTTACGGTGGTCTTGACCACGTACTTGCTTCCGGTGAGGACCTTAATATCTTCGTTATCGATACTGAGGTTTACTCTAACACTGGTGGTCAGGCTTCAAAGGCAACTCCACTCGGTGCTATCGCACAGTTCGCAGCTCAGGGCAAGCGTATCCGCAAGAAGGATCTTGGCATGATTGCCACAACTTACGGTTACATCTACGCTGCTCAGGTTGCAATGGGTGCTGACAATGCTCAGTGTCTCAAGGCATTCCGCGAGGCAGAGGCTTACAACGGTCCATCTATCGTCATCGCTTATGCACCATGTATCAACCACGGTCTGAAGATTAAGGGTGGCATGGGACGCTCACAGGCAGAGGAAGCACGTGCGGTAGCTTGCGGTTACTGGCATCTCTGGCGTTACAACCCAGAACTTGCAGAGCAGGGCAAGAACCCATTCACTCTTGACTCTAAGGAGCCAAACTGGGATCTCTTCCAGGACTTCCTCGATGGTGAGGTACGTTACCTCTCTGTAAAGAAGGCTTATCCACAGGAGGCTGATGAACTCTTCGCAGAGGCTAAGCGTATGGCACAGCTGCGCTACAAGACTTATGTACGCAAGGCTGCTGAGAATTGGGAGGACTAATTCCTTTAGTACTTACTTGATATAGAAAATGGTGTGCCAATTGGCACACCATTTTCTATATGTATAATCTCTTTTCATCTGAATGTCTTTAAAACAGCACTCTATATGTGTTGAGAATTCATAGGATGTAAATCCAACATGATAATCCTCAATCTATCATAATGACGTTAACAAATCGTAAATTATACAACTTTTTCACCTAATTGCTTACCTTTTTCTAAAATATTATGTAATTTTGCACTCGATATCAATAACAACTTAAAATTACATTTATAATAAAGAGATGAAAAAGATTTTTCTTGCACTTATGACACTCGTAATGAGCATTAGTGCACACGCTTTCGACTTTGATGGTATCGATCTTAATGGCAATGTTGTAGAGATTACTCGTCAAATCTCAGCAAAAGGTTATGTGTATGATGAAGCAAAAGATTGCCTGAGAGGAACATGTCAAGGAACAGAGATTTACCTCACAATCAATTACCAAGATGTAAAGCAGAGGAACAAAATCGGCCAGCTCACTGTTGACATTCCGATGAAGTCCGCTAATGCTCTTGCTGATATAGCAATGACTTTCAATGTCATCTATCATCAGGTTTCAAATGCTAATGGAACATATCTGTATAATATAGGAAATGATGGTACAGTGCTTGCTCTTTCAAAGACAAATAATGGAATAAGACTTACATACAACACTCCATACTATAAGGAATCAAAATAATTTTATCAAATCAGTATATGATACAAAAAATAGATGCACATTGCGTGCATCTATTCTTTTTGTATAGTTCTCCAAATATAAAAAGAACAAGAGACTGCTCGTTTGTTTATTATCGATGCAGTCTCTTATTTTATCTAACTATCTATGAAAACTTATCTGATTCTGTCTATTGAGCGGATAAGTCTTTCATCTTTCTTTATAGCCATGCGTGCAAGCCATTGGAAAACAATAGCAACAACCGGCAGGATAGCAACAAGACGAGTCTCAAAAGTATTACCTTCGGTATTGAACATATACATCTCAAAAGCATAAAGTCCAACCCATAGAAGAAGAAGCATTATTGTTACCAAACAATTGCGACTCTGTTTTTTTCTGTCATTGTAATTGAATATGTTGATTACCGATGTTATGACACTTGCAGCAAGTAAAGCAAACAGTCCAACAACACTAAAATTTACATTAGCTGTATTCCCATCTATAATGCACATGTTGTACATTTCTGAGGCGCTCCCCATACCAACGAGATTTATCCTACCTATGGGCAGGCATGCACAGATAACGACCAATACAACCGACAGAAAAAGGTAGACGCTTTGAATGCGCTGAATCATAATCAGTCCTCCTCTACCTTTTCACGAGCAGGGTCACGCCAATAAACCTGTCCTTGCTCAAATTCTTCTGCCGCGAGAAGAGTTGGTTTTGGTAATTTCTCATAATAACGTGAAATCTCTATCTGTTCACGATTTTCAAATACCTCTTCAAGAGAATCATTGTAAGAAGAAAACTCAGCAAGTTTCTTGTTCAAGTCCTGCTTGATTTCCGCAGCTATCTGATTGGCACGCTTTGCCATGATGGCAACACTTTCATATATATTGCCAGTATCATTACTCAGTTCAACAATGTTACGTGTAACAGTGTTTGTTGGGGCTTTTGATTTCTTGTAGTCCATATTTTTAGTTTTATTTCTACTTAATATCTTTTACCTTAATATATTATTGTACATTTGTATATTTTTTGCAGACTGTAATGAATTGTTCTGCAATATCACGGTTTTTTGAATCAGGATATTCATTAATGAAGCCGTAACATTCATCTTCTGCATTCTGATAACGCTCCTGTCTCTTTTCCTCGACACTATGCTGTGCAAGATAGAATTTGCTTTTCATGATAAGCAGAGAAAAATCCTCACGGATATCCATGTACGGATAATCCTTCAAAGCATTCTCTGCTGTTATTATGCACGCCTCGTAATTAGAACCTCCAGAAAGGCAGTTACCAAAATAAGTTCCAAGATTATAGTACAACTTAGCATTGTAATATTCTTTCATAACAAGCTTATCCTGCAAAGCAATCATTCGCTGTTGCGCTTCCTTACGACGTACAGCCTGAGGGTAAATGTCAAGATAATCCTGATAAGCCTTTATCGCTGCCAATGTAGGCGTTTGGTCAAGACGAGGTTCCGGCGAACTCTCAGAAAGGCTTTCCGCAGCATAGAAATAAGACATTTCAGCAAACATGCCACGCGGATATGATGTAGAATACCGCTTGAATGCTTCATTTGCAAGCTCATAATCCTTGCTTTTGTACAATGACATCGCATACATATACAAAGCCTCTTCCGCATTGTCAGTGCCTTTCATCGGAGTTACAAGTTCTCCAAGCAAAGCTGAAGCTTGGCTGTATTTTCCAGCAGCAAAGCACTGTTTGGCATACTCGTATTTATATTCGCTGTCAGAAAGTTTGTAGACAGAGTTGAACTCTTTGGCACATCCTGTCAACAAAGTGGTTGCAAATAACGCTATAAAAATATTTTTCATTCCGTATTACTTTATTCAGCAACTGTGGCTATATATGCACACATTTAGATTGCAAAATTACTCATAATTTCCCAGAATACAAAAGAATACAACATATTTTCCTAAATTATTTATCATTTATAACAAATCTTTCGGAAAAAATCTGTAATTTTGCATCTATGCACAAATTCAAACTCACATCTCAATACAAACCTACCGGTGACCAGCCGGAAGCAATACACCAGTTGACGGAAGGCATAAAGCGTGGCGACCCGGCTCAGGTTCTGCTTGGAGTAACAGGCTCCGGCAAGACCTTCACCATGGCAAATGTCATTGCAGAGTGTAACCGCCCAACACTTGTATTCTCACATAACAAGACTCTTGCTGCCCAACTCTATAAGGAGATGAAAGGATTCTTCCCAGAGAATGCGGTGGAATATTATGTCTCATACTACGATTACTACCAGCCGGAGGCATATCTCCCCTCCTCCGACACATATATCGAGAAAGACCTTGCCATAAACGAAGAGATTGACCGCCTGCGACTGTCTGCCGTTTCTTCCCTTCTATCAGGCAGGCGGGATGTTATTGTCATTGCATCAGTCTCTTGCATCTACGGTATGGGAGGACCTGCTGCCATGAAAGGCTCCGTGATTACGCTGAAAAGCGGTATGCAGATAGACCGCAATGACTTGTTGCGAAAACTTGTTGAAGCCTTGTATGTCAGAAACGACCTTGCTTTGGAAAGAGGAAATTTCCGTGTCAAAGGCGATACAATAGATGTTGCGATGGCATATTCCGAACGAATCCTCCGCATAGAAATGTGGGATGATACAATTGATTCTATATCAGAGCTTGACGCAATGACTTTTGCAAGACTTGAATCGTTTGAGGAATATCAGGTCTATCCTGCCAATATTTTTGTCACTTCAAAGGACCAGATAGAATCAGCCGTACGCAACATTCAGGATGACCTCATGGAGCGCATAACGTTCTATGAAGAACTTGGCGATACGGTACGTGCACAGCGCATCAAGGAAAGAGTTGAATATGACATAGACATGATTAAGGAGATGGGGCATTGCTCCGGCATTGAGAATTACTCTCGGTATTTCGATGGGCGAGAGCCCGGGCAGCGCCCTTACTGCCTGTTTGACTTTTTCCCGGACGACATGCTGGTGTTCATTGATGAGAGCCATGCTTCCATTCCTCAGCTTCATGCCATGTATGGAAATGACCGCTCAAGGAAACAGAATCTGGTGGAATATGCATTCAGGCTGCCTGCCGCATTTGACAACAGACCATTGAAGTTTGAAGAGTTTGAGACACTTTCCAAGCAGGTTGTATATATTTCTGCAACACCTGCTCCGTATGAACTTGAACAGGCGGAAGGCGTTGTTGTCGAGCAGATTATCCGCCCGACTGGTCTCCTTGACCCAAGAATAGAAGTGCGCCCGACTGCCAATCAGGTTGACGACCTTCTGAATGAAATTGTCGAACATAAGGAGAAAGGAGAGAGAACACTTGTCATTACGCTTACAAAACGCATGGCGGAGGAGATGACAGAATACCTGTTAAACCACGATGTTCCAACAGCTTATATACATTCCGATGTAGATACACTTGATCGTATAAAGATTCTTAACGAACTACGTGCCGGAGCTTATGATGTGCTTGTCGGAGTCAACTTGTTGCGTGAAGGACTTGACATACCGGAAGTGTCTCTTGTAGCAATACTTGATGCAGACAAAGAAGGATTCCTTCGCAATGCCCGTGGCATGACACAGATGGCTGGACGTGCTGCACGAAATGTAAACGGACTTGTCATCATGTATGCCGACCGCATAACAAAATCCATGCAGATAACCATTGACGAGACTGCACGCCGTCGTGCAAAGCAGATGCAATATAATGAAGAGCATGGAATCGTACCTCAGCAGATTATCAAAGATATTCAGGATGGTGGACTCTCAGCCATGCGCCAGCAGGCTTTTGATGCTGTCAAAGGTACTGCAAAAACATCACGACAGAGTGTCTATGATGAGAACAAGAAGAGGCTGCACATTGAAGAAGGAGCATACATTGAACCGGAAGAACGCAAATATATCCTGCCTGATGACGACCAGCAGATGGTTGCAGACCCTATTATGCGCAACATGACAGAGGCAGAACTTCGGAAGTCAATCCTCCATACCACCGCTATGATGAAGGAAGCGGCAAAGAATCTTGACTTCATACAGGCGGCACAGTATCGCGACGAACTCCTGCGCCTGCAGGAACTCTTACCCGAACAACAGTAAAAACACAATAGAAAGAAAAGCAAATAAGAATAATGAAAGAACCATCAGCATGGCTCAGTGCAATCCCCCTTATAACTCTTATTGTACTACTCAGTGTAACAATCTCCGTTTTTGGCAGTGATTCATTAGCAGGACCATCACAAATAGCACTACTGTGCTCCACCGCTGTCTGCGTTTCTCTCGGCATGGGCGTATGCAAAGTGAAATGGAGCACTATAGAACAGAATATCGAGTCTAAAGTACGAGAGACAACAGTGTCGATATACATACTGCTTGTCATTGGAATGCTTTCCGCATCATGGATGATAAGCGGTATTGTCCCCACTCTTATCTGCTATGGCATACAAGTCATCCACCCTTCAGTGTTCCTTGCATCCGCTTGTGCCATAAGTGCATTCATTTCTATAATGACAGGCTCTTCATGGACAACAATTGCGACAATCGGCATTGCCCTGCTTGGTATCGGCAGAGCTCTCGGCTTTGAAGACGGCTGGATAGCAGGTGCAATAATCTCCGGAGCATATTTCGGGGACAAGGTGTCACCGTTAAGTGACACGACAGTGCTTGCATCTTCCGTTTCCGGAACTCCACTGTTCAAGCACATACGCTACATGATGCTCACAACAACACCCACAATCGTCATCACACTTGTGATATTCAGTATTGCCGGACTGTGGATGGGAAATGTAAACAGCAGTGATACAGCATTGTACACAAGTGCATTGGAGAAAACATTTACAATCACACCGTGGCTGCTGATAGTTCCGATTGTCACAGCATACCTTATCTATAGAAAGGTTCCGTCACTCATTGTCCTATTCTCTTCATCCATAATGGCAGTGGTAATGATGCTTATCTTCCAAAGAGAAGTTCTCCTGCAAATCTCCGACTCCCTGTTCAAATCCATCATCATAACACTGAGCCAGTCAACTGCTGTCAATACGGGCGTGCCAATCCTCAATGACCTTGTATCCACAAGTGGAATGACCGGAATGCTGAACACTATCTGGCTTATCCTCTCAGCCATGGTCTTTGGTGGAGCCATGACGGCTTGCGGAATGCTGAAAAGTTTCCTGCATGCTATCTTCCGCCGTATGGTAAAGACTCGTGTCGGACTTATCGCTGCAACAGTGATGAACGGCATAGCCATGAACGTAATGACAGGTGACCAGTATATATCCATAATCCTTACAGCGAACATGTTCAAAGAAGAATACAGCAAACAGGGCTATGAATCCCGTCTGCTCTCCCGCTCATGCGAGGACAGTGCCACTGTTGTCTCCGTGCTCATTCCATGGAACACCTGCGGCATGACGCAGGCAACAGTCCTTGGAGTTGCGACACTGGTCTATCTCCCCTATTGCTTCTTCTGCTATCTCTCACCGTTAATGTCCATATTTCATGCAGCTTTAGGCTGGAAAATCACGAAAAATGAAAGGTAGATTTGCTCCGTCACCAACAGGCAGGATGCATCTTGGCAATGTTTATTCAGCCTTATTGGCTTGGCTTTCAGCAAGAAGCCAAGCCGGGCAGTTCGTCTTGCGAATAGAGGATATTGACCAACAGCGTTCAAAGAAATCCTATGCGGAACTGATAGAGGACGACCTGCATTGGCTTGGGTTGGATTGGGACGAGAAACATGTGCAAAGCGAAAGGTTTCCTCTTTACGAAGAACAGCTGCATAAGTTGGAAGCCAGTGGACATACATACCCATGTTACTGCACACGTGCGGACATTATGGCAACACAGGCGCCACATGAGTCTGACGGCAGAGTGGTTCACACTGAGTGCCAAAGATTGAATGATTTCCGTCTTCATAGGTTGAATGACAACCGTACAATAAGGTCCACAAGACTCATTGTCCCAAACAAAGATGTGACATTCACCGACATGCACTATGGCGAACAGAGTGTTAATCTTGAAAGGCAATGTGGGGATTTTATCGTAAGGCGAGGCGATGGCGCATGGGCATACCAATTTGCTGTGGTTGTTGATGATGCACTTATGGGCATAACAGAAGTGGTACGGGGACGCGACCTGCTTCTGTCCGTGCCACAGCAACAGTATCTTCATGGTCTGCTGGGCTTCACCCCACCGTCTTTCTGCCATTTGCCTTTATTGTGCAATGAATCAGGGCAACGGCTTTCGAAGCGTGACAAAAGTCTCGACATGGAGTACATCCGCAGGACATTTGCACCAGAAGAGATCATCGGTTTCCTCGCTTTCCATGCCGGATTGACAGAGTCGCCTGAGGCAATAAAAGCAAAAGACCTCATCCCACTCTTTTCGTGGGACAAGGTGCCTTATGATAATATAGTTGTATGTGATAGCGCCATCTTTTCAAAAGGTATCGTTTCACATCGTAATAAGTAACCTTTTATCCACTAAAGTGTTACACTTTGTATCATAAAAGGTTACACTTTGTTGGGCGGAATTTTACAAACAACTATTTTACTGATTCTTAATGGTTTACAAATACAGCTTTAGTGCCTATTTCATGAATACGAAGTAGACAGCGAGAATCAGGCATACAAAAGCTGCAAAATGATTCCAATGGAGTTGCTCTCCTTGAAATAAGAAACCTGCAACAACAGTAAACACTGTCAGGGAAACGACTTCCTGAATAACTTTCAGCTGCATAAGTGTGAACGGTCCTCCATTGTCAACAAAGCCTATTCTATTGGCGGGCACCATAAGGCAATATTCAAAAAAAGCAATGCACCAAGAGAACACGATGACACCTATCAGTGGCCATGAGTTTGTCACATTCATTTGATGCAGTTTCAAGTGACCATACCATGCAAGGGTCATAAAAAAATTGCTACCTATAAGCAGCAATAAAGTGTAAATTCCGTTCATGATTAATGAATTAAATACAGGTAAGGGCATAGTCCCCTACCTGTATTTTGTTTGTTATCTTTTAATACTGGCTTGATGTGTTGTAACCAAGTTTTTCCATTTCGAGCGTAGCCCAAAGGAACGGACCTACACCCTTAGCGTCGTTGTCACGGATAGGTTCAGACATATAGTAGTCGAATGAACCGTCACGGCGTGGGTTCTTTTCAGGGCCGAGGCCGGAAACGCTCACGCCTTCTGTGAGTGAGATTGTCGGTGTTGAACCATCCTTAGGCACATCAACGCGGATGAAGTTGTTGATGATTCCCTTGTAAGCCTTGATACCTGTCTGACGGAAGCTGTCGTCAAGATAGCCGAGGCGTGCGCCTTTGAGGAGGCAGTAGGTAAACATGCAGGAAGCTGTTGACTCTATGTAGTTGCGTGGGTCTTTAACATCCATTACATCATACCATACACCTGTCTTTGGGTCCTGATACTTGATACATGCGCGAAGAGTCTTGTTGAGCATGTCAATGACTTCCTGACGGCGTGCATAATCCTTTGGAAGATAGTCAAGGATTTCAATCTGTGCCATTGTGAACCATCCCATGGCACGTGCCCATGTGTGACGGCTCTGTCCTGTAGTCTTGTCAGCCCAGAACATTCCGCGCTTGGAGTCCCATGCATGCTTCCACAAACCTGTCTTTGCGTCGTATGTGCGTGCATCGGTCATGGTTATTTGGTCTACGATGTCATCATAGAAAGCCATGAGTTCTTTCTGCTGAGCAGCAGCGATTTTCTTGTTCATCTTCTTTTTGCCTGCAGGAGCAACGCCCTTGTTGGCAACTGTCAGACCTTCTTTCACCATGTATGGAGCAGCCATTGTCTTGTAAGGAAGCCCCATAAAGATACCGTCAAGCCATACCTGGTCATGGTAAATCTGCTTATGCCAGTAAACGCCTTCATCAGTGCGTGGCTGGTTGATGAGCTGACGGAAATACTCTTTCAGTGCGAGTTTCACACCTGCGCGTGGAGCGAGAGAGTCAACACGGAAGATGAAATGTGCTGTGCGGATGTTGTCAAGGTTGAAGTCTTCGTATTTGAATCCTGTTGTCTTGCCTTCATCTGAAATCATCTGTGCAGGGTAGCGCATTACATAGTTCTTGATAGCCTCGCCACCATGAGCATAGTATGTATCAAGCATACCTTCGAGTTCGATACCCATAACGTATGACCACTTTCCCTTTGGATGCTTGATTGAGTCAGTGAAGTCAAGGTAGATAGGGTTCGGATTGCGCTTCATCTCAGAGTAAGTCATCCACTCAGCGTAGCTTTTGTATGGAGCCTTCTCAATGAAATCAGAACCAGAAGTGTTCATGAGCTTGCCATTTACCTTTACATTTTCAAAGAAGATGTCGTGGCAACGGTTCTCACGAAGGAACGGCTTGACACTTACGTTGTTGAATGTACAGTTCTTGACATGGATGTCGTATACAGCATCTTTCTCCTTTATGCCATTGATTTGTACACCATATTTGGACTTCTGGCATGTTACATTCTCCATCCATACATTGTGCACATAAGGGATATGACCGCGCTCGGAAACTTCCTTTGGCCAATAGTTGATGTTAATGCGCATTACAGACTCCTTGCACTCGCCTACTGTCACATTACGCATGTAGATGTTCTTTGTCACACCGCCGCGGCAGGTATTTGTCTTGATGCGGAGAATACGGTCAAGATTAGGAGATGACATGTTGCAGTTTTCTGCAAAGACATTCTCTACACCGGCAGAGATTTCAGAACCGATTACAACACCGCCATGACCGTCTTCCATGGTACAGCCACGGATGATGATATTCTTTGAAGAACGACCGTCACGACGTCCGTCAGCATTACGTCCGGACTTGATTGCGATACAGTCGTCACCAGTATGGAACATACAGTTCTCAATCAGGACATTCTCACATGACTCTGGGTCACAACCGTCGCCATTAGGACCTTCGTTGATGACCTTTATACCACGGATGGTAATGTTCTTTGAGAACAGTGGGTGCAGCACCCAGAACGGAGAGTCTATCATTGTAACACCTTCGATGAGGATGTTCTCTGAATTTACAAGGTTGACAAGCTGCATACGCAGTCCCTTGCCCATGCCGAACTGACGCTGCTCGACAGGAACACCTTCGTCACACATCTTCTGTAGGAGTTCGCGTGAACCCATGACGCCGTTCATTGAGCGTGATGTCTCACCGCCTTTGTATCCCCACCATTCTTCTCCGGTCCACATCCAGAATGTGTTCTTGTTTCCGTTGCCGTCGATGGTGCCCTCACCTGTGATAGCAATGTTCTTTGCACCATTTGAGTAGATGCATGGAGAATAGCCGTAGAGGTCAAGTCCTTCATAGCGTGTGTAGACTTTCGGATAGAGTTCAGGTTCGAAAGCGAACTTCAACACAGCACCTTTGGAAAGTACCAGATTGACATCTGACTTCAAAGTGATTGCGCCTGTCCAGAATGTGCCTGCCGGTATGACTACCTTACCGCCGCCTTTTGCAGAACATTTGTCAATGGCAGCCTGAATGGCTTTTTGGTTCTTTGCGGCTTTGGCTTTAACACTGATTGAAGGCTTGTACACCTTCTCTGCAAAAGTCGGAGCCTTGATGCTCTGCTCTATCTTCTTATAGAGAGCAGCGTCCCACCCTTCTGCGAAGACCGAGCCACTCAGAAGACAGAGAGCAAAAATTAAAACTGAGAGTTTTTTCATGTTTTGTTTTTATTAGTTAATGATAGATTTTAGAAGTCTGCGCTTACAGTAACATTATCAAGATGTATGTTCTTTACCAAGCCTGTCTTGTATACAGGGACATCGGAAAGTCCACCGAACTTACAGTTCTTGACATTTATGTTGTAAATCTGTGCTTCCTTTGAATCTTTTGCTTCAAGACCATTAAGGAGTATGCCGTATCTTGACTTCTTGCAAGTAACGTTCTCTACATAGACATTACGCACTGTCGGGATGTGTCCACGCTCAGCAATTTCCTTTGGCTCATAAACGAGGTTGATGCGCATCACAGCTTCACGGCACTGACCGACACGGATATTACGTACATAGATGTTCTCGTTGATACCTCCACGGCATGTGTTTGTCTTTATACGGATGACACGATCGAGGTTAGGAGAGTCCATTTCACAATTCTCTGCAAAGACATTCTGCACACCACCTGAGATTTCAGAACCGATTACAACACCACCATGGCCGTCAGCCATCTTACAATTGCGGATGATGATGTTCTTGCAAGGAATGTTGGCTTTCAAGCCATCGGCGTTACGACCGGACTTCAATGCAATGCAGTCGTCACCTGTGTGGAATGTGCAATTCTCTATCAGTACATCCTCACATGACTCTGGGTCGCAACCGTCGCCATTAGGACCTTCATTGTAGATTGTAACTCCCTTGACTGTAAGATTCTTGCAGAACAGCGGATGGATAACCCAGAATGGAGAATCACGGAGTTCAACGCCTTCAATGATAGCGTTCTCACAACGTACGAAGTTCACAAGCTGTGGGCGGAGACCTTTTCCCTTGCCAAAGACACGCTCTTTTGTAGGAACTCCGGCATCTGCCATTTTGAGAAGGTTAGCACGGTTGCCGACTTTGTCAGTTCCCTGCCACTCGTCCACACCTTCATGGTATCCATGGCGCTTGTTACCTTTCATGTACCACCAACGTTCATTTGAACCATTGCCATTGATTATTCCCTCACCTGTCAGTCCTATGTTCTTCGCATCGACAGCATAGATGCATGGCTGGTAGTTAATGATATTCAGACCTTCCCAACGTGTCTCCACATTAGGATACAGGTCGCGGTCGAAAGCGAAAACAAGTTCTGCACCTTTCTCCACAACAAGATTCACATTGGAGCGGAGGGTTATTGCGCCTGTCTGATACTTTCCTGCAGGGATGACAACCTTACCACCTCCGGACTTGCTACACTTTAGGATTGCAGCGTTGATAGCTTTCTGGTTGGCCTTTGCGGAAGCAGAAGGTTTGATTGAAGGCTTGAACACTTTTTCCTTGAATGTCGGTGCAACTATACGTGCACTGATTTCCTTGTAAGTCGTGTTCCACGCATCCTGAGCCATAGCTGTAAAAGGCAGCATAAGACACAATGCGAGTGTTTGAAAAACTTTTCTCATAATTGTTGGATTTAAGTTTGTTATATAAATTAATAGAATATTGTTAGTTATGATTTATTGGCAACTCTTGAGTCCGTTATTACATGTATCATTATAGGCCGAACTGCTCTATCGAAGAACGCTCGCCAACAATCCAAAGGACATCTCCGCGTTCGAAAATATAGTCTGGATTTATCTTTGTAAGTTCTTGCGACTCACTTTCCATTCCAACGACAAGCAAGGCATACTCTTCACGCAGATGACTATTCCTTAATGATTTGCCAACGATGAATGACTTGGATGTGACAACAACCTGACGGAGAAGCATCTCCCTCTCCTCAAAGATATTACTATCAAGAGGATATACATCAGACAGCATGACTTCATTCATCCGAGAGATTTGTGCATCAGAACCTATAACCTGAAGCCTGTCACCAGAGAATATTTTCTCTTTTCCATAAGGAATGTTCAGGCGACGGCCGTCACGCAGTATGCTTGCGACATGTACACCAAAATTCTGTGCAAGTTTCAATTCTGCAAGGGTTTGCCCTGACCATAAAGAATGTGCAGGCACAACTATCTCCGAAAGATTCAAGTCGCGTTCCACAAGACGTTCGCCATACGCCGGCATTTTGGCTCCTTTTACCTGAGCTGCGATGTCGCGTGAACGGAGGTTGTTCATAAAGAGGCGCTCCAGTTTTATGCTGCGCTGCTTTACAGAACGTGATATGACTATCAACACTATGACAATCACACCAAGACATATAACAACGGCATCGGTAAAGCGTGCAAGATAGTTGCAGATATAGAACAAGAACGCAAGGCATATTGCTGCACGCGCGACTACTGTAGAAATCAATGGCAATCGATTGAGTACAGACATGTTCCACAACTGTTGCCATTCTGTACTATGATTCTTCTTGATTATTATCGCACGCATAAACGGTGCAATAAGCACTACTGTAAGCACACCTGTCAATCCATTAGCCCACCAATGAGGGATAATGGTTCTTGAGAATATCAAGAAGAATGAAAGCATGAGGTAAGTCACGGTTGCAATAAGGATAGAGTACACCACGGTATTGACTACCATAGACCTCAACAGACGCTTCCATAATACCTTTGCAGGTACCATGCTGTCAGCCATTTGGCCGCTTGCATCATCATTCCGTCGTAAAGACAAAGAGTTGATTGCTATAATCCATGATTTAGGAAGTTTCTTTTCTATAAAAGCATACGCCGGCTCTGCACCACGAATCATATACGGAGTTGTGAATGTGGTTATGACAGAAACTGCCACAATGACAGGATAAAGGTAGTCCGCAATCACATGCATCGACATTCCAAGTGAAGCTATGATAAACGAGAACTCACCTATCTGTGTCATGGAGAAGCCACACTTGATGGAATTATGTAGCGATTGCCCAGAAAGGAAATATCCTAATGTGCCAAATATTGTCTGACCTATAATTATAGACAAGACAAGTACTATTATAGGTGTAGAGTATTCATAAAGAATATTTGTATCAACAAGCATTCCCACTGACACAAAAAATATTGCTCCGAAAAGATTCTTTATCGATTCTGTGACTTTTATGATTTTCTCCGCCTCCACTGTTTCTGCCAAAATACTACCCATCACGAAAGCACCGAAAGCCTCACTGAATCCTGCTTTTGACGAGATCACTGCCATGAGGCAGCAAAGACCTATCGATACGACAAGTAAGGTCTCTCCGGTCATGAGCGAACGGGTCTTTTTCAAGAACAAAGGAATTGCAAAGATGCCAACAACGAACCATAAGATAAGGAAAAAGCCTATTTTCAAGACAGATGCAAGCATATCTCCTCCCTCTATGTTCTCTCCACTGGCAATGGCTGACAACATCACCATAAGGACAATGGCGAGAATGTCTTCAAGGATAAGCACACTCATCACCATTGATGCAAAGCCCTGATGGCTTACTCCAAGGTCAGCAAAAGCCTTATATATGATTGTTGTGGATGACATTGCAAGCATACCACCAAGAAATACACAGTCGATATGACTCCAATTGAACAGTTGTCCAACTGTATACCCTAACATCATCATGCAGAAAACGATTGTCATGGAGGCTATGATTGGTGCTGCGCCCATCTTCACAATTTTCTTGAAAGAGAAGTCAAGACCAAGTGAGAAAAGGGTGAACATCACGCCAATGTCCGCCCATTCTCTTATGTTCTGCAATTCTACGTCAGGAACAAGTATCGGCATGTGGGATGATACAAGAAATCCGGCTACAATATAGCCAAGTACAAGCGGCTGCTTAAGTTTCCTAAACAGCAGCGTCACAATGCCTGCGACAATTAGTATAAGTGCTAAATCTTGTATCATTGTTTATTATGGAATCAGGTCAATACCATCTTATTGAGTTTGAATAACTGCTCCGCTTATCATATTTCAGTGCGTCTGTCAGAGTTGCAGCATTGCAGCGGAAAGAGAAATTATATGATGTGTATGGTGAAAGCACAACCGAACATGACATGTTGAAGCAGTGCAAGTCCCTCGCAAGAGATGCTGTAGTCATGGACAATTTATGATAATCAAAATCATATCCACTTGAGAACGATATGTTCCAGCCATCCGCTATACGCACATTGCCACTGAAGTTGAGTGTCTGAGTGAACTTGTAAGGATAGCGCATAGACTTTGTATTGAACTCGCCACCGGTATTCTCACGCATCGTTATGCCATAACCAATGGTGAGCGACCATGGCATGGAGAACTTCATATATCCATCCTCGTCAGTCTCCGCCATGCCGGCATTCTTCTTACGAGCTCCATTCTGACCTTTCTGCATATCGTCATCTATATTGCTCTCCACCCTTGTATCTTCTTCATCATCGTCTTTTGTGTTGGCGTCTTCGTCCTTAGAACCTTTACCAAACAACTTCATAATCTTTTCAGGAGTGATTGTATAGGAAATGTTCTGCGACATTCCTTGGAAACGTCCAAAACGTCCATAGCTGTATTCTGTGCGCGTTCCGACATATGGGCGGCCATTCTCATCCAATTCATAAGCATAAGTGGCAAACACAGCATTCATGTTAAATGTATAGTTCTTCCACCATTTCAGACGCAGACGCGTAGAGAGGTCTGACCAAGGTCTTTCCTTTGCCGCCATATTATATGACATGCTGAAACCAAGTTCGTCAATGATGCTTAGCTTCTTGAATCCGGTGGAGTCTCTGTCTGACTTCACTTTCATTTCTATATTATTACTGATGTCAAGCGAAACACTGCCTGTCTTTCCTTGTGAAACAGTACCGAAAAGCATGCCTGAATATGGTGAGTAAGGGACCAGCTCTACCGTACCATCAGCATTCGTCTTCTGGTATGAGTCCCAAAAGCCATAACTCTGAGCTGAAAAGTCCGGCGCGTAGCTGAAACTTAATGACGGGGTAAAGACATGGCGCACAGCCTGTATCTTGTCACCGAACAGTTTCCTGTTAGGGACATAAAAGCCATAAAGTTTAGTGCTTGCCGAAACAGAGAAATTCCAATTATAAACGTTATGGAATCCATACGTTGTATCAGCAACTTCCTTCTGTGCCACGTCATCCCATGACTTGTTTATCTTTTGGAAATACGTACGGTCTGTGATATTGAATGACGGTGTTATGTTTATAACGTCAAATAGAGATAATGACGCACCAATAGGTATCTGATGCTGCCAACCGTTACGCCAATCTTTGACAAGGTTGGAATGCATAAGTTTGTCTTCCTTAGTGTTGATTGAGTTTGAGATATGTCCTGTATAACTCATGTATATTTTTTCATACCACCGCTGCTTTCCTACCGCATATTTGCGCTTAAAAGGATAAAAACGAGCAATGGATATATTCAAATCCGGCAGTGTCATAGCAATGGAAGAGTCTCGCATGTTCTGCGACACATTCATGGATGTGGACAATGACATTCCGATACTTGAGAATGTTGTGCTGTAACTTACAGAAGATGTTCTCGTGCTCTGTGTCATTGCCTGTGGGTTGTACATGGAATTCAGATTGCTTGATTCATAAGAGGTAGAAGCAAAATTGACACTTGCCGAGAGTGAGCTGTAAGGATTTGCTTTGGAATCCTGTCTGTGACTCCACTGTATCTTGAAACTCTTGGTATGGGAAGCCTGAAGGTTGTCGTCTTCATGCTTTGTATCAAGATAGGACATGAAGATAGAACCGCTGTACTTATAGCGCTTGCGATAATTGCTTGCCGCAGAGATACCCCAAGAGCCTTTAGTATATATTTCTCCAAGCAGTTTCAAATCCATTTTGTCGTTTATGGCAAAATAGTATCCACCATCGCGCAAATAGAATCCTCGTGCAGACTCATCACCATAAGTCGGCATGATAAATCCAGAAGAGTAGCTCTTTGAGAAAGGGAAAAAGCCATAAGGAATAGCCAATGGCAATGGTACATCTGCCACAACAAGATGAGCCGGTCCGAACACGACATCTTTGCCAGGACGCACACGTGCACGGGAAAGTGCTATATAGAAATCCGGTTCCTCTGCATCACAAGTTGTGTACCTGCCATGCTTCATGTACACGACACCAGAACTGTCACGTTTGGAAACCTCTGCACGCATAAAGCCGTCATCCTGCTCTGTATAAACATTTTGGATGAGACCTCTTTTTGACTTGAAATTGAAAGCCATTTTCTCACTCTCATACTTGTCATTGCCCATATTAAAGACCGGAGTGCCAAACGCAACACCAAGTGTATCCTTGCCCCCTTCGGCACGGACAAGGCTTGAATCCAAGCTCATGTGGATTTGCTCAGCATTGAGCTTCATGTCTTGATAATCAACACTGGCTTCACCAAAAATGTGTGCAGTCTTTGAGTCAGCATAATAGACCATAGAATCCGTACCGGAATACACCACCGGCGCATCAATGCCGTTTTTCTTAGACCTGTTGATGGAATCCAAACGTATGGAGTCGTCAATGGCCTTATTGTGCTTGTAGATTGCAAGTTGGAGAGAGTCCAATGCAAGTGTGTCTATATCCCTGATACTCACTGTATCAGAGTCTTTTATGGCAGCATTGCCGACGCTGTCCTTGCCGTCTTTCTTCCCGGCAACAGGTACAACATCCGCAGCAGCCACAAAAATGGCAACAAAGGAAAATATAGATATAACGAACTTCGTCCTCATAATATATTGCAAAATTACATAATTTTAATGAGAACAAAGTCCACGAACTCCAATAATTAGGATTTCTTAATAAGTTAAGGTATACTTGCTTAAGTTTCGACTAAGTAAAATATCAACCGAAAAGAATGTGCCATTTACGGAACTTGCACACGCATTCTTCACCAAATTTCATCAGAGAGCGCTCAACATGTTCATAAGTTTTTCTCCTATCAGGATGTGTCTTTGAGAAGAACTTATCGGCATAACAGATAAGCTGCTCTTCCAATGTTTCCGGAACCAAATCCACAGGTGGCAATGGCAGGTTTCTGCTCATTATTTGCTCTTTTGTCAATCCTGTGCCTGTATGTCTTTCACACACACGAGCAAATGGTTCCACCTCTTTTGAAGAGATTCCGGATTCTTCTCTCAGCATCCTTGCGCCAATAGTACCATGACATATATAAGGCTCTGTACCGAAACACTCTATACCTTCTGCATCACAGCGTATTATGCCAATGTCATGAAGCATTGCTGCAGCATACACAAATTGTCTGTCTGCCTTTATTTCCGGGTGTCTGTCAAGGATGTTCATCGCATAGTCTGCAACATTTTTGCTATGCACATAAAATATATCCCGAAGTTTGGAACCCTTGGGATAATAGCTATTTATTATCTTATAATAATCCAACATAAACAATCATTTGCCAAATAATTATGACTACAAAAACTGCGAAAAAAATACTATACATGAGACTACCTCCGACATTGTCAGTAATCCCATGTAATAATTCCACATACCATTCTTGGCATATAGAAAAAACGTATCATTTCATGACTTTCTTCTCTATAACCTTGGCAGCTTTTTGTGCATTAGCGTTTGCTGCCATAGCATTCGCTTTACGATGGAAAGCCATTCGCTGCCCGCTGTTGTTCAGAAGCACAAGCGAATCATTTGTCATAAAGACAAAGTCAAGTGTGTCGTACACCTCTGTTGGTTCTGCATCTTTATTTTTTGATGCATCACCTTCAGAGTTCTTCACACCTGCCATTCCTTTTGGTGAACTAATCAGAATCAGGCGTCCGTTGCGGCATTTCCAGCCGGTGTAATGTTTGACTTCCGGATACTCAACGGGACTGTCATCCTCAAGACTTGAATGTTGCATGACATACCCCACAGGAGAAGCAACACTTGAACGTTTCAGGGAGAATCCGTATTCCCTTGGCACAAGATATGCTTCTTTCAGTGAATCCGGTATCTCGTTCAGTTTCCTGCGTAATGCACGGCGAGACATGTGTGCAGCATCTTTCCAAGTTG
The DNA here is from genome assembly GCF_013166595.1 of Palleniella intestinalis. GTDB lineage: Bacteria > Bacteroidota > Bacteroidia > Bacteroidales > Bacteroidaceae > Prevotella > Prevotella intestinalis. The sequence continues at coordinate 210,470 of NZ_JABKKG010000001.1, forward strand.
GGCGGACCTCAAAAGTCCATGTGCCTTTCAATTGGTCAAGGTCTACAACCATGGTTGCTTCTGTGCTGTCTTCCGGATTTATCATCAGGCCAACCCAGTCACCAATCTGTGGCTGCCCTATGATTTTTCCAGCCCGTTTTGCTGTCTCGATATTGTAAATTATCGGATCTACCCCACTTTCAAATGGCAGGAACACTATGACAGAATCATTAGTCCCGTCGCAGGAGAGACCATAGATCATGGAGTCCCTCTCTTCTGCGACGGTCGGTTTGTCTGCCTCAGAGGACTTGTTATGATTGCACGAGCATACACTCGTCAATGCGAATATCCCAAGGCTAAATAAGATTTTTCTCATCAAGAACTTTCTTGTCCACAATTACTTGTTCACCTGGAACTTTGTACAACCGTCTGCAAAATATGCATTGATTTGCTTAGCGGCTGCGATACCGGCATTTGTGTTCGCTTCGGCAGTCTGTGCACCCATTTTTTTTGGTGTAGAGAAATAGCGTCCCTCAAACTTAGCGAAATCAGCATCTGCATCAGGCTTGATATCAGTAATATATTTCAAATCTTCACGGCAAGCCATCAAACGGAGAAGTCCGGCTTCGTCGATAACTTCCTTACGTGCAGTATTGATAAGTATTGCACCTTTCTTCATAGTGCTGCACAAATCGTAATTGATAGACAGCTTTGTCTCTGCTGTTGCAGGGATATGGAGAGATACGATGTCTGCCTCCTTGAACAGTTCTTCCTGTGACGCACATGCCTTAACGCCTGCAGCTTCAATGGCTTCCGCAGGACAGAAAGCGTCATACGCAATCACATTCATACCGAATCCTTTTGCTATACGCGCCACATTACGACCGACATTTCCGAAAGCGAGAATGCCGATTGTCTTGCCCATAAGTTCAGAACCGGCCTTGCCATTATAGAAATTGCGCACTGTGAAGACAAGAAGTCCAAGCACGAGTTCTGCCACAGCATTAGCATTCTGTCCCGGAGTATTCTCCACAACAATATTATGTGCTGTTGCAGCTGCCAGGTCAACATTGTCATAACCGGCACCGGCACGAACCACAATCTTCAGATTCTTGGCTGCGTCCATAACCTCACCGTCGATTTTGTCAGAGCGTATGATTATAGCATCAACATCTGCAACTGCTTCTAGGAGCTGTGCTTTCTCTGTGTATTTCTCAAGAAGTACAAGCTCGTTGCCTGCACCTTCAATAACATCTCTTATACCAGCAACCGCAGTGGCGGCGAATGGCTTTTCTGTTGCAATTAAAACCTTTGCCATAGGAATATGATTAAAATATATGTTAAATAATATTGTCCTGAATATTCCGGGTAGGACACCAGAGTATTCAGGACATAAGGATATCCATCAATTAATGATTAGCCTCAAACTCTTTCATGCAAGCCACAAGAGCCTCGCAGCCCTCTATGCTCATGGCATTGTAGCAAGAAGCGCGGAACCCTCCGACATCGCGGTGTCCCTTGACACCCACCATGCCCTTGGCTGTGGCAAACGCCATAAACTCCTCCTGAAGGTCTTGATACTCAGGTTTCAGGACGAATGTAATATTCATCAAAGAACGGCTGTCTTCCTCTGCTGTACCAACAAAAAGTTTGTTACGATCTATCTCTCCATAGACAATCTTTGCACGCTCTTCTGCGAGCTTCTCCATTGCCTTCACGCCACCCTGCGCCTTGATGTAGCGGAGATTCAAGAGTGCAGAATATATAGGCACGACAGGAGGGGTGTTGAACATTGACCCCTTCTTCACGTGTGTGCGGTAGTCAAGCATTGTAGGAATCTGGCGTGACACCTTTCCGAGTGTGTCTTCCTTCACAATTACAAATGTCACACCCGCCATGGCAAGGTTTTTCTGTGCGCCACCATAGATGAGTGCATACTTGCTCACATCAACAGGGCGCGAGAATATGTCTGAAGACATGTCGGCAATCAGAGGAACAGGAGAATCAATGTCCTTGCGCAGCTCTGTGCCGTAAATAGTATTGTTGGAAGTGATGTGCAGATAGTCTGCATCTGTAGGAATCTCAAAGTTCTTTGGGATATATGTGAAGTTCTTGTCTGCCGAACTTGCAACCTCAACGACTTCACCAAAGAGTTTTGCCTCTTTCATGGCTTTGCTTGCCCATACACCTGTGTTGAGATAAGCAGCCTTCTTCTCAAGATAGTTGTAAGGAATCATACAGAACTCCAGTGAAGCGCCACCACCAAGGAACAGCACCTTGTACCCTTCAGGAATATCGAGGAGCTCCTTGAAAAGAGCTTCAGCCTCGTCTACTACCGGTTGGAAATTCTTAGCACGGTGGCTGATTGTCATAAGTGAAAGTCCTGAGTTTTCAAAGTCAAGACAAGCTGCCGCAGTCTGCTCAATAACCTCACGTGGAAGAATTGAAGGACCAGCATTAAAGTTGTACTTCTTCATATTAGATGAGTTTATATGGGTTTGTAATCCTTTTTTGTATTTATTTCGTTACAAAATTACAACTTTTTGTCGATATAGACAAATATTCTGTACACATTATTGCAAACATGTGCATATTATTGTCACTTTTCTTTGTTTATTTCCGTACTTCTCGCCAAGTTGTCAATCTCTTCAAACTTTTCTCCCATGTTCAGGTTAAAGTAGATTGTGTAAAGGAGCGGAATCCATCTGTCCTGCTGCTTTGGCCTGAGACGCCGGAATTTCTCTACATACGGCAATGCCTGCTTGTAATATGAATTGACTTCCTCACGCTTCACTTTGGACTCCTTGCCTTGCTTATTCCTTAAAAGAGCTTTATTGAAATAAGAAGAGCCAACATTGAAATATGCTTCAGCAATCTTGTCGTTGCTATGGAGAATGGAGTCACCCAAAACCACACAGTCGTCATATTCACCCTTATTCAATTGCAATGTGTTTTTGGCAAGACGGTAAAACAAGTTTCCCGGCTCTATCTCCAATGCTTTCTCCACAATGGTTTGCACAGTGTCCAACTGATTGACGGATGCGTAATAGTCTACCAAACGAGGAAAGAAGAATGTATTTTCAGAGTGGTCATTGAATCCTTTTTTCAGATACTCAACAGCCTGGTTCATATCATTCTGTTCCAAATAACACTTATAAAGTATTATCAATGTCAGTGGCGCCTTCTCTTTGTACGCTAACGCTTTCTCTTCATATTTTTCTATATTTGGGTAGTTTTTTCCCTTGTAGGCACAATAAATGGCAAGATATGCAGCTTTTGATGCCACCGTATCGGTATTAGCAAAATCAAAAGCACAGAACAGAGGCTGCCTATGGCAGTCAAGATATGTGTCAAGACATTTGTATGCTTCATTGTATTTCTTGCCTGAAAGATAGTATTGTGCACCCTTCATCAGGTTCTTACGGAACTGATTCAGGTATTCCGAATTCTTCTTACGCAGGCGCAACTGCACCCTGCCCTTCTTGTCAGGCATGGCGTCAATGGAGTCCAAGGATTCGAAAGTGTCAATCATATTGCATAAAGACAAGAACATTGCTGATGTGTCTTTCAACTGTTTCAAATAAAGACTTTCATTAAAGTTCTCGTATTTCTTTTTGACAATATCGGCCAAAAGAATATAGTTGGCAAGCCTGTCCTTTTCCTTCTGTTCGGGCATTGCCACGACTTTCCTCATCAATTTTTCAGCATTGTCAAGGTTCTTGTTTGCCTTTAGGCTTGTCCGCGCCTCTATTATATCGGCTTTTTGGGCAAAGCAACCAATACTAATTGTTATCCCGAATAATAATGTCATTATCTTGTTTGCCATATTCCGTGCTGTCTTTGATTTATAATGCAAAATTATATCATTTTTCCCGAATAGCCAAAACTAATCCGTTTATTTAACACAAAGCAAGGAAACCAAGGCAAATATATGCCAAAAGGCGAGACTGCGACTTTACTGTGCAATGTATCGTCTTCAATAAAAATATCTCCAAGAGGCATCATATATTTATGCTTCTTGGAGATATAAATTAGTATATGTGACAAGTACAGTATTTACATTGTCACAAATGCCTTACTTGATGTTCTCAAGGATATAGTTCACACGCTCCAATGGGAATGACCAGTTAACCTGAGTCTTATCAGGATCAGCTGCCTTAACTTCCTCGAAAACAGTCTTCGCATTGTTGAGGTCAGCAATGACGCCGTCCTTCACCTCTGGCTTGAGATTGCCACGTGCGTCAGTGTTTGCGTCAATGACACCGGCAGCCTTGGTGAGGTAACAGATGCCGACATTCAGCTTTGCTGCAAGGAAATCAGGCTTTGCTGCAAGAGCCTTCTTGTAAGCGGCGATAGCCTCGTCGAACTTGTTCTCAGCCTGCGCGTTCTGACCCACATAAGCATTAGCCATGGCATCATTTGGATTCTTTGCAAGGCGTGCATCAAGAACCTTTTTTGCACCGGCCTTGTCACCAGACTCGTCATAGAGTGCCACCAACTTGCCGAAGATGCCCTCATTCTCAGGGAAAGTCTTAGAAAGTGCCTCTACTTCCTTGATATACTTGAGTGTATCAATCTGAGCAGCCTTAGCCTGCTCCTCAAGTGCACCGAGCTTAACAGTGATTACGTCATTGAGAATCTCCTTGTCGCCAGACTTGAAAGCATAGTCTGCATAATCAGAGCATTTCTTGCCGTCCTTGTTGAAATATGCCGCAAGTGCTGCATAGTAGCAAATCTGACCATAGTTTGTCTCTGCGGAGAAATCCGTCTTTGCGAAGAGTGAATTCTGGCGTGCCTCGGCAAACATACCGAAATATTTCTCTGCAGACGCATAGTCCTTTGAGTTATACGCATCAAGACCAGCATTGATAAGGTTGTTGCGCATAGGAAGGATACGTCCGGCATTCTTTGACATGAACTTTGGCTTCACCTGTCCCTTCTCATTAGGCTGGTTGTCAGCCTCATTGCAGAGCAGAGCAGCCTCGACAGCATTATAGGATGCCTTCGCTTTCTCTATATTCAGTTTGTTCATCTCGTCAGTGTTCTGTGCGAGCTGCGCCTTCACTGCACCCTCCTCAGCCTTTGTGCTCTCAGTGATGGCGAGGTCAACAAGCTTGTTGTAGGCCTTAGCCTTCTCAACGTTCGTCATTGTTGCGGCAACGGTCTTGAGCAGTCCGTTTGCCTCACTGTAGTTTGAAGCAGACATAACCTTCTTGAGACCGTCAGGATTCTGCGCATTTGCTGCGAGTGACATCATCACTGTGGCAGCCATCAACATAATTTTCTTCATAGTTGAATGTTTTAAGTTAATTATTTTATTCTGTTTCTTGTTGCTCTGAAGATTCGTCCTTAGTCACATCCTCTTGGTTCAATTGCTCTACAGATGCTTGTCCAAGAACCTTGCAGACAGAAGCAATGACATCGTTCTTCTTTTCAAGGTTTATCAGGCGCACACCCTGCGTCACACGTCCCTGAAGACGACATTCCTGAACATACAGACGGATAGTGATGCCTGATTTGTTGATAATCATAAGGTCATTCTCGTCCTTCACATTCTTTATGGCAACGAGCTTGCCTGTCTTCTGTGTGATGTCAAGTGTCTTCACACCCTTGCCGCCACGTGCCGTGATACGGTAGATGTGGTCAACACCATCTTCTGCCTCAGGATTCTCCATATCAATAGGAGTACGCTTGCCATAGCCTTTCTCTGATACAACAAGGATAGATTCTTCAAGAGGATTGTTCACAACAACCATTCCTACCACCTCGTCATCATCACCATCAAGGCGCATACCACGCACACCCGTAGATACACGTCCCATTGTACGGATGTCATTCTCATCAAAACGGCATGCGCGACCGTTGCGTGATGCTATGATTAGTTCATTCTTTCCGTTTGTAAGACGAACGTCAACCAAGTCATCACCTTCTATGAGGTTGATAGCTATCACACCGTTTGCACGTGGGCGAGAGTACTGCTCAAGGCATGTCTTCTTCACTGTGCCGTTCTTTGTACAGAACACAACATAGTGGTTGCGCACAAATTCCTCATCATTCAGACCACGGAGGCGGAGGATTGACTGTACAGAATCATCAGCGTCAATATTAAGCATATTCTGTATGGCACGTCCCTTTGAATCCTTGCCACCCTCCGGAAGTTCGTAGCACTTGAGCCAATAGCAGCGTCCCTTCTTTGTAAAGAACAGCATCGTGTTGTGGAGTGTCGCAGGATAGATTGACTCTGTGAAATCCTGATTGCGGTGTGACGCACCTTTTGATCCGACACCGCCACGTGCCTGCTCACGGAACTCAGACAGCGGAGTGCGCTTGATGTATCCGAGATGTGATACAGTGACAACCACAGGGTCGTTTGGATAGAAATCCTCCGGATTGAACTCCTCTGAAGAGTACTTTATCTCAGTACGGCGCTCATCACCATACTTTTCCTTGACTTCCTGAAGTTCATCTTTCATGACCTTCTTGCAAAGTTCCGGATTGTCAAGAACGGACTGCAAGTAGTCGATGGTCTTCATCAGTTCGTCATACTCATTATGCAACTGGTCCATTCTCAGACCTGTGAGCTGTGACAGTCGCATGTCAACGACATATCTTGCCTGCACCTCATCAAACTGGAAACGATCCATAAGATTCTGCACCGCAACAGCCGGAGTCTTTGAACCGCGGATTATGCGCACGACCTCGTCAATGTTATCACAAGCAATGATGAGAGCTTCGAGGAGATGCGCACGTTCCTGTGCCTTTTTGAGGTCATATTTTGTACGGCGTATTGTCACGTCATGACGATGCTCCACGAAATATTTAACACACTCCTTCAGTGTCAGAAGGCGCGGACGTCCTTTAACGAGAGCAATGTTATTAACTGAGAAAGAGCTCTGTAGCGCTGTCATCTTAAACAGCTTGTTCAGTATGACATTTGCATTTGCATCCCTCTTGCAATCAACAACAATGCGCATTCCCTGACGACCTGTCTCGTCATTAACGTTTGAGATGCCGTCAATCTTTCCCTCCTTGACAAGTTCTGCAATGTATTCTATCAGTTGTGCCTTATTGACACCGTAAGGAATTTCTGTTATTACAATCTTGTCATGCTGCTCGTCACTCTCTATCTCGGCCTTTGCACGCATTATGATGCGTCCTCGACCTGTTTCATATGCGTCCTTCACGCCTTGGATGCCATAGATGTATGCACCTGTCGGGAAATCAGGAGCCTTGATGTGCTGCATCAAACCGTCCGTGTCTATCTCAGGATTGTCGATGTATGCACAGCAGCCATCAATCACCTCACCGAGATTATGTGTCGGCATGTTTGTAGCCATACCGACAGCAATACCGTTACCTCCGTTGACAAGGAGATTTGGCACTTTTGTAGGCATGACAGTTGGTTCCTGAAGAGAGTCGTCGAAGTTGTTCATCATGTCGACAGTATCCTTCTCCAAGTCATCCATGATGTGCTCGCCCATCTTTGAAAGACGACATTCGGTGTATCGCATTGCAGCCGCAGAGTCTCCGTCAATAGAGCCGAAGTTTCCCTGACCGTCAACAAGAGTATAGCGCATGTTCCAATCCTGGGCCAAGCGCACCAATGCACCGTAAACGGAGCTGTCACCATGAGGGTGGTACTTACCAAGCACCTCACCGACAATACGTGCACATTTCTTATATGGCTGATTGCTTACATTGTTAATGCCCATCATACCATACAGGATGCGGCGGTGGACAGGCTTGAAGCCGTCCCGCACATCAGGAAGGGCACGTGCAACAATGACGGACATTGAGTAGTCAATGTAACTTGACTTCATTTCCTGCTCAATGTCTATCTGAAGAATTCTGTCATTATCAACAGTCTGTGTTATATCCATTTTAGCGTATTTAGTAGTTCTTTTTCGTTCTAACGATTTTTGCCTGCAAATATTAATTTACAAATTTAGCTCTTTTTTCAGACATAGAACTCGTCAGAACGAAAAAAAATGCGTTTTTTAGGCTTTTTTACCAAAACACGATGATGTATTCTTCTTGCCAATCAGTTTATGCGAGCAAAATATGTTTCCTATAATTCATAGAACATGGAATATCTCGCCAATAATAAAAACCTGTCCATTGGGCAGCCTGTAACCCTAAATGGGTATTTTCCTGCAAATTGACACATAAAGGAATATTTTGCAAAACCAAAACCTTAACAAGCGTTAAGAAATCGTTTATATGACAAAAGGTAATACTTGACTGTGCAAAGTGTTACCTTTCACCAAGCCAAGTATTACCTTTCGCCGTACAAAACATTACCTTTCATAATGTCATTCTGAGCTGTTTGTTTTTATGCAGGTCTGACTTTTGAAATTCAAGGTTATTGAACTGTTTTACAATATTTGTGTCATTTGAACGCCAATTGTTCAAGACGACCTTTTAATCGTTCTGCCTCCGACTTACGGATCGCCAGTGTGATAGTACATGTGTTATCAAATTGCTGTTCTACAATGCGAGGTTGCAGGTCTTTCACTACTTTCATCACATCATTCATCATTGGATAAGCGAAAGAAAACTCTATCTTTTCTTCTATAATGCGTTCTTCTATTCCCGAATTGTTTATGCAGTCAAGTGCAGCCTCACGATATGCAACAATCAGTCCTGATGTACCAAGGTTTACTCCGCCATAGTACCTTACAACAACAATCAGAGTGTCGGTAAGTTCCGCCTTGACAAGTTGTCCGTAGATAGGTTTGCCGGCTGTTGAGGACGGTTCTCCATCGTCATTCATCCGAAAAGAGACACCATCACCAACACCTTCAACACCAATTATATATGAATAGCAGACATGACGCGCGTCATAGTACTTTTTTTTGTAAGACGAGATGATTTCCTTCACCTGCGCTTCTGTCTCTACATGATGAGAGAAGGCGAGGAACTTACTCCTTTTCTCGGAATAGAATCCCTCGCCTCCCTTGCCTATTGTCTTGAAACTGTCTTCCATTAAGATAATTTATGAATAACCAATCCGGAACGTAGCTTTGGCTCAAACCAAGTTGCCTTTGGCGGCATGATGTTGCCAGAATCCGCTATATCCATTATCTGCTTCATGGATACCGGATACAATGCGAGGGCTGCACGCATCTCACCACTATCGACACGACGCTTCAGTTCTCCCAAACCACGTAGTCCGCCGACAAAATCAATGCGCTGTGAGGAGCGGAGGTCACCCATGTTGAGGATGTCTTGAAGGATAAGGCGTGAGGATATGTCAACATCAAGCACTCCGATAGGATCATTCTCATCGAATGTGCCGGGGTTCGCATTCAAAGAATACCATTCACCATCAAGATAGAGTGAGAACTCATGTGGTTTCTGCGGACGATATTCTTCCGTGCCTTTTTTCTCTACGGTGAAATTCCGTGCCAGTTTCTCAAGGAACTGCTCACTTGTGTTGCCATTCAAATCTTTTACAACACGATTATAGTCAAGCACTGTCAGTTGGGAAGCTTGGAACGCCACTGCCATGAAGTAGTTATACTCCTCGTCACCTCTATGTGAAGGATTGTTCTTTGCCTTCTCTGTGCCGACAAGCGCAGCGGCAGCAGAGCGGTGATGGCCGTCAGCAATGTAGAGTGCAGGCATCTTGGCAAATTCTTCAGTAATAGTCTTTATATCATTATCATCAGACACAATCCACAGTTTATGCCCAAAACCGTCTATAGGGGCAACAAAGTCGTATTCTGGCGCTGTTTTGGCATATTTCATTATGAGTGCGTCAAGGACCTCATTGTCCGGATATGCAAAGAACACCGGCTCAATGTTCGCATTGTTGACACGGACATGCTTCATGCGGTCTTCTTCCTTGTCACGACGTGTAAGTTCATGCTTCTTGATTATACCGCTTTCATAATCCCCGGAATAGGCACCGACAACCAGACCATACTGGGTCTTCTCCTTGCCACCATTGGCAGGAAGGCATGATGTCTGTGCATATATGTAATATTGCTCTTTATCATCCTGCACAAGCCACCCCTTATCCTGGAACATCTGAAACTGGCGGGCTGCCTCGTCATAAACCTTCGGGTCATATTCACTTGTTCCAGGCTCGAAATTGATTTCCGGCTTAATGATATGGTACAACGATTTCTCATTGTCCCCTGCTTCTATACGCGCTTCCTCAGAGTCAAGTACGTCATAAGGGCGTGATTCCACTTGTTCGACAAGTTCCTTCGGTGGGCGAATCCCCTTGAATGGTTTAACTGTTGCCATAATTCGATGTGTTTTTAGTATTAATTTTATTTGTTACTCCACTGTATATGTATACTTTACTCAAATACGTCCTCAACAGAGACACCGCTTTCAATACTGTCCTTGTAACAAGAATCATAGCCTGCCGGTATGTCAAATTTCGCATCCGGGTCATAGCCAAGAGTCTTATCGCGGTACACTTTTTTCATATAATATCCCCAGATAGGCAATGCCATTGCCGCACCTTGCCCAAGACTCATGGAATTGAAATGAATGTCGCGGTCTTCACCACCAACCCAGCATCCGCTGACAAGATCAGGAGTTATTCCCATAAACCATGCGTCAGAGTTTCTGTTGGTCGTTCCGGTCTTTGCACCTATATCCCCATGCAAGTCAAACATATAGCGGAGGCGTGAAGCTGTACCACCATTGGCAACGGCACGAAGCATATCTATCATTTTATTACATCCTTCCTGTGACAAGACCTCTATCATACGAGGCTGGAACTCTGCCAGAACATTGCCGCTGTTATCTTCTATGCGTGTCACGAACAATGGTGCACAACGTATGCCATTATTTGCAAAAGCAGTGTAGGCACTGACCATTTCGCCAACACTAACCTCACACGGCCCGAGACAAAGAGCCATTGAAGGATGGATATCGGGACTGTCTATGCCATATTTCTGCAGCAATGCCACGAACTGTTGCGGATTAAGTCTTGACATCAAATATGCGGAAATCCAGTTGTTGGACTGCTGCAGTCCCCATTTCAGTGTGACCATATCACCATACCTTGAGCGCGAGCCGTTGCGTGGTGTCCACGGCCTGCCAGCCACCATGTATGTCTGCTGCACATTCGGTGCCTCATCACAAGGAGTGTAGCCGTTTTCCATGGCAAGGGAATATAAGAACGGCTTGATTGTGGATCCCACCTGACGACGTCCAAGCATGACCATATCATATTGGAAATGTGAGTAATCCAATCCTCCGACATAAGCCTTTACAGCACCAGTATGTGGATCTATACTCATAAATCCTGCCCTAAGGAATGACTTGTAGTAGCGGATAGAGTCCATAGGTGTCATTATCGTGTCAATGTCACCATGGTATGTGAAGATGTTCATCTCCGTCTTCTTATAAAAAGAGCTCTTGATTTCTTCATCACTGTATCCGGCTTCATGCATTACACGCCACCTCTCGCTCTGCCTCATGGCACGTGCGAAAATATCTGCAATCTGCTTTTTTGTCAAATCTTCCGTATATGGGAAATTTGGTTTCGTGGTCTTTCCTTTATTGAATTTCGGCTGAAGATACTTTGCAACATGGTAATACACAGACTCTTCAGCATACTTCTGCATGCGTGAGTTGATGCTTGTGCGGATTTTCAATCCGTCCGTATATATATTATAAGGAGTGCCGTCTTTCTTGGTGTTTTTGTTGCACCAGCCATAGAGAGGGTCATTTTCCCATGCAATAGAGTCCACATAGTACTGTGTGCCTGCCCATGAAGGATAATCTTGTCGGTAAGGTTTTGTGGCAGTCATATACTTACGCAAGAATTCACGGAAATATGTAGCACTGCCATCCTTATGGTCTATCGTCCTGAAATGCAGTTGCAATGGCTCTGCCACAAGACTGTCATGTTCAGCCTGTGATATATAATTAGCCTTTAGCATCTGTCCAATAACAACATTACGTCGGCTCTCCGACCGTTCGCCATAGCGTACAGGGTTAAAATATGAAGGATTCTTGCAAAGGCCGACAAGTGTTGCTGCCTCACAAGCATTAAGGTCCTTTGGCTCTTTGCTGAAATAAGTATTGGCAGCCATTTTGATTCCTACAGCATTATGCAGGAAATCAAAATAGTTGAGATACATTGCGATAATCTCCTCCTTTGTATAATATCGCTCCAATTTCAATGCAATGACCCATTCGATAGGTTTTTGCATGATACGCTCGAACTTGGACTCAGCATGGTCACTGTACAGCTGTTTCGCAAGCTGCTGGGTGATAGTTGAGCCTCCACCGGCACTTGTCTGTCCAAGCAATCCACGCTTGATGACTGCTCTGCCGATAGCCCAAAAGTCTATACCGGAGTGTTCGTAGAAGCGAATATCCTCGGTAGCTATCAAAGCCTGTACCACATGTGGGGAAATACTGTCATAAGGTACACGGATACGATTGTTCTTGTTATGGTTCCATGTGCCTATGACTTTTCCGTCAGAAGAGTATATCTGTGTGGCATACTTGTCAATGGGGTTCTGCAAGTCCTCAACCGGAGGCATATAGCCTATCCAGCCATTCCAAATGGCAGCACCAATCGATATGGACAATACCATACTAAGCAAAAGCAAAGCCCACAGGGTATGTATGAATGTACGTCTCATTAATTATCAAAGATAAATATTTTTGCAAAAATACAATAATATTTTGACATTTGGGAGAAATTTCGGGAAAAAATGCTTAACTTTGCATCAAATCGTCAAAAAGGCATATTTTTCAATAATGAAAGAACAAGATTTTGTCACTATTGCCGACTTGTCAAAAGAAGAGATAATGTATCTTCTGGAAATGGCAAAGGAGTTTGAGCTACATCCTAATCGTGAGATTCTTAAAGGCCGAGTTGTCGCAACTCTTTTCTTTGAGCCTTCCACACGCACACGATTGAGTTTTGAAACCGCCGCAAACCGTCTTGGGGCACGCGTCATCGGCTTTTCCGACGCGAAAGTTACCAGTGCGACAAAAGGCGAGACACTTAAGGACACTATCCTTATGGTCTCGAACTATGCCGATGTCATCGTTATGCGCCATCATATAGAAGGTGCCGCACAGTATGCTTCGGAGATTGCACCTGTACCTATTGTCAACGCCGGCGACGGAGCGCACATGCACCCATCCCAGTGTCTTCTTGATCTTTATTCCATATACAAGACACAAGGGACATTGGACAACCTGAACATCTATCTTGTAGGTGACCTGAAATATGGACGCACGGTGCATAGTCTGATAACCGCAATGCGGCATTTCAATCCAACATTCCACTTTGTAGCTCCGAAAGAGCTTGCCATGCCTGATGAATACAAGACTTATTGTAAAGACCATGGCATCACATTTGAAGAACATACAGATTTCAACGAAGATGTCATAAAAGATGCAGACATTCTTTACATGACACGTGTACAGAAGGAGCGTTTCTCCGACCTCATGGAATATGAACGTGTCAAGAACGTCTATATATTGAAGCGCGATATGCTATGCAAGGCAAAGGAAAACATGCGTATACTCCACCCATTGCCACGTGTCAATGAGATTGCATACGATGTTGACGATGACCCACACGCATACTATATACAGCAGGCAGGTAACGGATTGTTTGCACGTGAGGCTATATTCTGCCATACTTTGGGAATAACGCTTGAGGATGTGCGCAACGACAAGACAATCATATAACAGCGCAATCCCTTGCATGCCATAATTCATCCACAAGTTATACCGTAGACACCTGATGCAGATGGGCATGGCAGGGATGCAACATTTCAAACACAATAAACAGTACGATATGTCCAAGAAAGAACGTATTGTGGCGGCAATCGAGAACGGTACCGTCATTGACCATATCCCGGCAGAAAAGACTTATGAGGTGGCAAACCTTCTGAAAATATCAGAGATTGACACACCTGTTACCATAGGATCCAACTATATTTCCAAGAAACTCGGCAAAAAAGGTATCATAAAAGTAGAGGACAAATATTTCAGCGACGCAGAAATATCACAGCTTTCTGTTGTGGCTCATCGTGTGGTACTGAACATAATCCATGATTATGAGGTGGTGGAGAAAAAGACAGTTACCCTACCCGACAGACTGCTCGGAATCGTAAAATGCAACAATCCGAAATGCATTACAAACAATGAACCCATGTCAACATATTTCACCGTAGTAGACAAACTTTCTCCACATCCGGAACTGCGCTGCCGTTACTGTGACAAAGTGCAGGACATAGACAAGGTGGAACTTTGCAAATAGTTCCTACATATATTATTCCGGCAAACATGCACAATCATTAACCCAAACATAGGTAAAAGACGACAATGGTAAAAGATCAAGTAATCTTCGATTTAATCGACCAGGAGCACCAGCGCCAACATAAAGGCATGGAGCTCATCGCAAGTGAGAACTTTGTTAGTGACCAGGTAATGCAGGCTATGGGCTCCTGCCTTACAAACAAGTATGCAGAAGGCTACCCGGGCAAACGCTATTATGGCGGATGCCAAGTAGTGGATAAAGTGGAACAACTTGCAATAGACCGTGTATGCGAACTGTTCGGAGCAGAATACGCCAATGTACAGCCTCACTCCGGCGCACAGGCAAATGCTGCCGTATTCCTTGCTGTCCTGAAACCTGGAGACTGTTTCATGGGCATGGATCTTGACCATGGTGGCCACCTCTCACACGGTTCTCTTGTGAATACCTCCGGTATACTTTACCGCCCTATTGGCTATAAACTCAACCAAGAGACCGGACGTGTCGACTATGACAACATGGAAAAGCTCGCTATCGAAAATAAGCCAAAGCTCATTGTCGGTGGTGGCTCGGCTTATTCACGTGAGTGGGACTACAAGCGCATGCGCGAGATTGCTGACAAGGTTGGTGCACTGCTCATGATTGATATGGCACACCCTGCCGGCCTTATTGCTGCAGGCATACTTGACAATCCTGTGAAATATGCGCATATCGTTACATCCACAACTCACAAAACTTTGCGTGGTCCTCGTGGTGGTATCATCCTTATGGGTAAGGATTTTGATAATCCTTGGGGCTATACAACACCAAAGGGTGTGGTAAAGAAAATGTCACAACTTCTTAATTTAGCTGTGTTCCCAGGACAACAGGGCGGTCCGTTGGAGCATGTCATTGCTGCCAAGGCTGTTGCATTCGGAGAAGCTCTCCAGCCGGAATTCAAGGAGTGGGCAAAGCAGGTGCAGAAGAACGCTCAGGTGCTTGCCGACGAACTGATGAAGCGTGGATTCACAATCGTTTCCGGTGGAACAGACAACCACTCTATGCTTGTTGACTTCCGCTCCAAATACCCTGAACTGACAGGTAAGGTTGCTGAGAATGCTCTCGTTGCAGCTGACATCACTGTTAACAAGAATATGGTTCCATTCGACACACGTTCTGCATTCCAGACATCAGGAATCCGTCTTGGCACTCCTGCAATGACAACACGTGGTGCAAAAGAGGATATGATGGTTCTTATCGCAGAACTTATTGAAACTGTACTCAACGACCCTGAGAATCCAGAGGTTATCGCTGCTGTACGCAAGCGTGTCAACGATGTAATGGCGGATTATCCAATGTTTGCGTGGTAAAAGACCTATATCGCTTATAATGAGCGGTCCATGCACAAACATTAGACATTCACATGATATAATACAAATTTAATAGGGGAATGACAAAGTCATGTCATTCCCTTATTCATATATCATACAAAATAGATTTCGGATCTTTATATTTTTCATTAAGAAACATCTGACATACAAAACAGACAAACTCCGTCAGCTCATTCGTTTAAGAAATATCTCATGGTCAATGCAGTCTGGCAACTCATCTTTATAGTGTGTTACCATAATTAATGTTTTACCAGGACGCCGACAGAAAACATTGATGATGTCTTTCACCATACGCCGATTATATAAATCAAGACCATGCAATGGCTCGTCAAGAATAAGCAGTACCGGATCTTTGACAAATGCACGGGCAAGGAGTACAAGACGCTGTTCACCACTCGAAAGTTTAAGGAATGTCCTTTCTGCAACATGCTCCACACCAAAGATTCTCATCCAGAAAAGGCATTGCTCTATTTGGTGTGCTTTCGGTGCTCGGTACAATCCATTCATATCAGACATTCCCGACGCAACAATATGCAGACATGGAAGGTCACGTTGGAATGCACGATGCATTTCGGGTGATATGTATCCGATATGCTTCTTTATGTCCCATATAGACTCACCTTTTCCACGCTGATGTCCGAAAAGCACAATCTCATTGGCATAAGCCTGAGGATTGTCGGCACAGACTATAGAAAGAAGTGTTGACTTGCCAGCACCATTTTCACCAGACAGTGCCCAATGCTCACCAAGCTTCACAGAAAGTGAAAGGTCTTTCAGTATTGTGCGTGAACCATAACGGATATTTACATTATGGAAATCAACAATACTTTCTGCATCAATGCAAGTGTCCGGCAATGATTTTATCTGCTGCTCCCGCCATTCATCAAGAACATGTTCAGGAACAGGACTGACATTTTCCTTATATTGTGCGAGAGACTTTTTCTCACCAACAACCATATCCCTTACCTCAACTACATGAGTAATGAAATCCGGAATGTCATCACTTTTCGACTGAACAAGAATGATGCTCACTGTTGTTTCTGAGGCAAGTACTCTCAGGAAATCATGAAGCTGTTGGCGCGCAGTAACATCCAACCCAATAAATGGATTGTCCATAATAAGCACACGAGGGTTTGTCAAAAGAGTCTTGGTCAGTTGAAATTTCCTCAACTCTCCACTTGACAACAAGATGACATGCTTGTCAAGGAGGGTTTCAAGATTGAACATGTCATACAGACGCTTACGCACTTTCTCAAGTTCATTGTGCATGGCTCTACGGTCAGCTTCTTCCTCTGCAAGCCTTTGCCTTTCCTGCTCAAGAGTCTCATCCCTGACAACAAACTTATCAACGACTGTCTTGCGCACAAGTCCCTCCTCTGCTATGCGGAAAGCCTCGTCAAGAAGGTTGGAAACAAGAGGAGACTCTTCAATGTCATTCTGGTTCCAGCGTTGTTGATAATAGTATGTGCCATCCGCGGTGCCATAAGAATCGCGGAAAGTCATGTACTTTATGTTATCGGAAACCATTTTAGCCTTGCGTGGAGCGAAGTCATAATGCACCGGATTCATTGGCTGCAATGCATGTGCCCCAGTGATAATATCGACAAGCATGGACTTTCCACCGCCATTAGGTCCGACAATAGCGATATGTTCTCCCTGACAGAGAGTAAAATCTACAGGTTTAGCCATTCTCCATTGCGGCATACGGCACACCCCATTCTCTATATCTATTATTTTTTGCATCTATAAGAATTCTTCGTGACAAAATCCTTCCATGAACCATAATGCTTTGCTCCGGTCTCCGGTTTGCCCATTTGGATGAAATGGCAATATGCTGCAGCAAGCGCATCGGTAGCATCCATGAACTTTGGCATATCATCCTTGTTTATGTTAAGCATTCTTTGCAACATGCCTGCAACTTGTTCCTTTGAAGCTCCCCCATTGCCAGTTAAAGCCATTTTTATCTTCAGAGGAGCATATTCATGGATAGGTATATCACGCTGTATAGCAGCAGCTATCGCCACTCCCTGTGCTCTGCCGAGTTTCAACATCGACTGTACATTCTGCCCATAGAATGGAGCCTCTATGGCAAGTTCATCAGGCAGATACTCTTCTATGACTCCTGTCACACGTTTGAAGATATACCCCAATTTGAGATACGGGTCACTCATTTTCCTCATGTCAATCACGCCCATACTTACCATTGCAGCCTTGTTGCCGACAACTTTCAGTACACCATATCCCATAACATTCGTGCCTGGATCAATACCCAAGATTATCTTTTCAGGTGGATTCATCAAATGACTTTCTTATTATCGATCCAAATAGGGATTGTGGGCAACCTCATATCCCATATTTGTCTGTGGCCCATGCCCTGGATAGACAGTAATGCAGTCAGGCAATTGGCACAGATAACGAAGGGAATTTATTATCATGAACATAGAGCCTCCCGGGAAATCTGTCCTGCCAATTGACAAACGGAACAGGGTATCTCCAGAAAAAAGCACACCTTCTTCCTCACAATAGTAGCATACGCCTCCCATAGAATGCCCAGGAGTAGCAATGACTTTCATTGTATGCGACCCGAAACTAATCTCGTCATTACCATTAAGGAATTGACCTATCTGTGGAACAAAACCGACAACAATTCCACACATGGCTTCTGCCTGCTCCTTTATCTCACGTATTACGCGTTCATCGCCACGATGAATTTCAAGTTTCAGTCCGAACTCTTTGTATACGGCATCTATGCCAAGGTTATGATCAAAATGCCCATGTGTTGCAACGAGGTGCTTAGGCTTTAACCCTTCGGACTTTATGTAGTCTATTATCTCATTCTGCTCTTCAGGTGTAAATGCACCACAGTCAATGATGACACATTCTTTTGTATCATCGCTGACAACATAACAGTTCTCATGCAGTGGATTAACCTCAAATGTCTTTATATTCAGCATAATATTTTATGAATGTAACTATTTATATTTATGGGATGACTATCCTTTCAACTGTATTTGCCAATACCCAGCCTTCTGTTCCGTCATCAAGGCGCACTTCATACCAGCCTTTTATTGTCTCATCCGTTATCTTCATGTGCGTGCCTTCGTGCACTACAGTTTCTTCCTGCGACTTCATTTCCGGAGATTTTCTTACAGCACTGTCAGTTGTTATCACAATCGCCCCATCGTTGGCTATTAATGCCCGATACTGTGAATAGGCACACAAATTACACAGCACAAACAAGACAAACATGGCAATTCCACCAAAGAATGCTATCTGACGGAGTATGACAATGTCCGCAAATAAAAATATCAGGACAAAAGCAGCAACAGCAATCAAAGATACTATTGCCATAACAGCCCAAACATTTGTATTGAACATTTGTACAAAGGCATTCCACCAAGCTACAATGAAAGTGTCTGCTGTTGGGTGCATTTTGTCAATAGTCTTTGAGCGTGCCACATGCAGATTATGCGCTATATCTTTGTCAGCAGGGGCAAGAAGCGATGCTTTGTTGTATGCGATAAGTGCCTGCGCAATATTGTCACTGCGGTAATATGCATTACCAAGATTGTAGTAATTTTCAGCAGATGGTGTTTTTTTTACAAGCTGCCCATAGTGCTTTATTGCAAGCTGATAGTTACCATTAACGTATGCACCTGACGCAGTGTTGTTAGCTATTGCCACTGACGGCAGAACCATCAGCAGCATTACAACAAATGCCGCCCCATTTGACTTCTTCGATTTGCCGGATTTCAAGAAATCATCGATATCAGTTATTCCATTCATAGCTTTTTCGTAAACAGCAGACATTTTTCCCAACGCTTCTCCCGGTGCGTATCGGGCATATTCACATTCGTCAATAGCATCAACAAATATTGTTATTATTCCCTTTCCTACATTACGTGCTGCAAGACGCTCTGTAATATTTTCGCGTGAAAGCTCAGAGACAGGTATATTGAGTTTGTCACCAACATACCCCCACAAAGCGCGTAGCACCTCATCGTAGAATTCTGACTCCTTCTGCTCTTTCATAAGTTTTGCAGCACGCTTCAAACGCTTTACTGCCACCTTATTGGCTTTCTTTCCCTTCATGCCAACAATATCTGCATTTGAGACGGCACGCTTACGGAATATCCATATAAGAAGAAGACATCCTAAAGTTATAAGAACTATAACAAATTGGTAAACAGCACTTCCAAAGATAATATCCCGCTTCAGTGTATGGTCATCAGTATAATGTAAGCCTCGGATATCTTCATCTTTCTCCGAGAAATCGGCAACAGTGTTTGCATTGCCCTTTCCTGGAGCTACACTAATTGTCTGCGGTTGTGTCTTTATAGTCTTATAAGAGTCTGCTTCTATATCATAATACGTAAATTCAACAGCAGGAATTGTGTATTCTCCTTGATGCCTTGGCACAAAGAGGTAATCATAAATCATGCTGCCCTCCAATCCATTTCCTGTCAATTTCGTCTTATCAGATGACTTTGGGGAATATTTGTCAAAATCTTTTGGAAACTGGACAACAGGTTGCTTTATCAGTTTCAGGTTACCATTACCACTGATTACGACTCGCAATGTAACAGGGTCATTGGCTGTTACCATCTTTTTGTTCAATGAACTGGAAATGGAGAATGTTCCGACTCCTCCTGAGAATCCTGCAGGACGAGTCGGCAAAGGTAATACATTGACATTGACAGAAGGAGCCACAATATTCCTTTTTACCTCTATGTATCCGGAGCCACCATTGAAAAAAGCTTCAAACGGATCCACATTTGTATTCTCCTGTACGACAATGCCCTTGAACGTTATTGACGGAATTTCTAACTTTCCTGTCATCTGAGGATACATCACATACTGACTCCATGTGACACACCTATAAGGGCGTCCATCTACATTCTCAATATGGAAAGATTTCTGCTGTGGCAGAGCTATTTCCTGAGTATGGAATCCTGTCAAATCAGGCATTTTGCCTTCAAGTTGTGTCAGTTCTACTTGTGTATAGACCTTATATGTCAATAATATCGGTTCCTGCTCATGGACCGTCTTTTTGTTGGCAGTCACCTTTATAAACAAGTCATTTCCAGATATTCTCGAACCTGCCTGACGAATCTGTGCACCATGTTGTTGCTGCATCCTTCCACCATTATTCGTTGCTTGGGCTTGTCCACTGACCTTTATCTTCACAGCCTTTGACACAACATCCTTTCCTGACACCTTCGCATGCGCTGCACCAATCGTATATGTACCCGCCTTTTCAGCTGACAATATGTAAGTATAGGTTATGGAAGAAGAACTGCTTGTATGACCGTTAACCATTTGGAAACTTGACTGCGTACTTGTAGAAGGCCCCATCAGTACATCTATTCCATCAGGAACATTGCCACCACGGAACCCTTTCACATCCTTCGTCTGTATGGTATACATCAATTTGAACTGTTCACCGACAGCAACATGTTGTGGCACAGTCACATTTATAGTCTGCGCAGCTGCATGAGCTATGCAGATTATCAGTATAAAAAAAGAGTATAGTCGTTTCATAAAATTACCAGTTCTTTTGATGACGGGAGCGACGTGGCTGCGTCTGTTCTTTCTTCAACCGTTGCTGGGTAGCCTGCTCCTGCTGCATCGCAGCATTCAAGAGTTGTTCAGCATTCTCCTTACTCATTTTGTCTTGTGGAGTCTGCTGCTGATTGTCTTTTTCTTTATTTTTGTCCTTATCTTTACTCTTGTCTTTATTCTCGCTATTATCCTTGTTCTTATCTTTGTTGTTTTTTTCTTTATTTTTATCTTTATTCTTTTTGTTCTTGTCGTTATCCTTCTTTTGCTTCATGCACAATGCCAGATTATAACGTGTCTCATTGTCTTTCGGATTCATGCGCAATGATTCCTTATATGCCTCTATAGCCTCAGACCATTGCTTATGTTGCTGGAAGATAACACCAATATTATGATAGACCTGTGCACGGCGCAACTTGTTAGGCTGCAGTTCTCCTGCTCTTTGGAAACATTTGATTGCCATGGAATCCTTCTGTTGTGCCATCAATACACATCCAAGGTTATACTGAGCCTCAGGATTGTTTGGCTTTACGGCAACCGCTTTTCTGAATGTTGCCTCTGCTTTTTCATACTGCTGAGAATGGAATTGGCGGTTTCCTTGACGAATCAACATGCGGTCATTCTGCGCCATAGAGGCGGCCGGGGCAAGTACCAACATAGCAACCATGACAAGATGCTTCTTTTTGAACAGATTCATGGCTTTTTGATATGATGGTTTCGCTTCAAATACAAGGACTTCAAGCACCAAAAGCAATATGGCGATTAATCCAACAACCTGAAACTGCTCCTCATACTCACTATATATTACAGAACTGACCTCACTCTTCTGCATCTTTGCCAATTCAGAGTTCAATCTTTCCTGCGCTTCATTAGTGTTGTCTACATGGATGTATGTACCACTTCCTGCTGACGCTATGTCGCGACACATCTGTTCATTCAAACGTGTCATGACTACATTGCCTGAATTATCTGTCATATATCCACCTTCACCATTTGGGATTGGTGCACCGCTACCGGAACCAACGCCAAGAATAAATACTTTTATTCCAGCCTTCTTTGCTGCTTTTGCAGCCTCCATGGCTCTGCCTTCATGGTCTTCACCGTCAGTGATAACGATTATTGCCCTTCCTATATTCCGCTGTTTCGTGAAACTGTTTTGTGCCAATTCAATAGCCTTTGCAATGTCTGTACCTTGTTCCTCTATGAGTGAAGGTGTTATGCTCTGAAGAAACATCTTTGCAGAGACATAATCTGCTGTTATCGGCAACTGAGTAAATGCATCACCGGCAAAGACGACAAGACCGATTTTGTCATTTACAAAATGTTCCACCATATTCTCAACAAGCATCTTAGATTTGTCAAGCCTTGACGGTTGAACATCCTCACAAAGCATAGAGTTGGATATATCCATACATATTATTGCTTCTATGCCATTGCGCTTCTCATTGCTAACCTTTGTACCTATCTGTGGGCGGGCAATCATGACTATCATAAGAGCCAAAGCCACCATAAGCAGGCAGAACTTTATCATAGGACGATGTCGTGATACATCAGGCATCTGTCGCAATGTCAACTCCTTGCCGCCCCAGCGTCGTAATGCTTTGCTGCGCAGCCAAAGCATCCAGAACCTCAATGCAAAAAGCACCGGGATAACAAATAATAATATAAGATATGTAGAATCTTCGAATCTCATTATGGAATCCTTCTGAAATATGTTAATCGTAAAAGAACCTCAAGCAGCAATGAAAGTATAGCCGCAATGACAAAAGGCTGAAAAGCCTCATACCGCTTAGAGAATTTCTTTACACTGAGCTTTGAACGTTCAAGTTTGTCTATATCTTGATAGATTTGATTCAGTTCCTTGTTGTTTGTCGCACGATAAAAATTGCCGTCCGTTTTCTTCGCTATATCCTCAAGAGTCTTTGTGTCAATCTCAACGGGTAAGTTGACATACTGCACACTACCTGCAACAATCGTAGGATAAGGCGCAACTTTATTTGTTCCGACACCAATGGTATAGACACGTATACCCAGGCTCTTGGCTATCTCTGCTGCTGTCATCGGTGAAATCTCGCCACGGTTATTGGAACCGTCTGTAAGAAGTATGACAACACGTGACTTTGCCTTGGAAT
The DNA here is from genome assembly GCF_013166595.1 of Palleniella intestinalis. GTDB lineage: Bacteria > Bacteroidota > Bacteroidia > Bacteroidales > Bacteroidaceae > Prevotella > Prevotella intestinalis. The sequence continues at coordinate 233,764 of NZ_JABKKG010000001.1, forward strand.
CCTTAAGCCTCGTCACTGCATTTGCCAGTCCCATACCGACAGCTGTACCATCCTCTATCAGTCCACGTGCCGCAATGTCTGTCTGCACATTCTTCAGCAGATTAAGCAGGGCCGCGTGGTCTGTCGTCATAGGACATTGCGTGAAAGCCTCACTGGCAAATATTGTCAATCCGATGTTGTCGTTCTGCCTGTCTGAGATGAATGCCGATGCAACATTCTTTGCTGCTTCTATACGGTTAGGCTTCAGATCCTCAGCAAGCATTGATGTCGACACATCCATTGCAAGCATGATGTCTATACCTTCCACTGTCTTTTCGTCCCACGCATTATGTGTTTGTGGTCTGCATAACGCACATACAATCAGCACAAGCGTAAGGCATCTCAATGCCATTGGGAGCCATGACAGACGCTGGCGCAATGTCTTGGGAGCATCTTTCAATACCCATGTATCACTGAGTGTCATTGTTGCTTCTGTATGCTTGCGGAAACGCACATACCATATCAGGTACGGTATCAGCAACAGCAGCAGGAGCATATATTCTTTATTCGCAAATTCCATGTGTCTATTCTATAAGTAATACTACCTGCCAAAGGATATAGGCAAGCAATGCAATGACAACAACCACAGAGAGATATACAGTATATTTCAATACTGTGAAAGAAATATTCTTGCGCTTTTCATCCTCTGTCAATGCTGTTTCTTCACGTTGCTCCGTAACCACCTCTTCAGTCTTTGTAGAGTTTATGAAATCTATTGCAGAGACAAGGTTGCGGTCATTCTCATTTATAAGGGTTGAGTATTTGGCAAACTTTACAAGGTCGGCTGTCTCAAACAGCTCACGCAGCTCGGCAACCTTCATCGGGTCTTCCTTTGACAAGCGCGTTATTATTTCCGCTGTCGTCATCTCCATGGCAGAGAAGCCGAATCTTTCTTCAAGATATTTACGCAGAGTGTCAGTGAGGCGGGTATAATATTCTTTCTGATTGTCAGATGCCACCATGCGTTCCTGCTTCAGTTCGTCGATGGCCGTGATTGCCTTGACATGTGCCGGCACACGCTTCACTATCCTGAAAGAGATATGTATCGGTTTGTTGCTTTTCTTCAACAGATAGGAAAGCATTCCCAACACTGCCATAAAGGACGCTATTCCATAAAGGATAATCAGCGGAATCCATTCATCTAAAAGGAACGGGTTGGTCTGTACATCCTTTGGAGGAAAGAACTGCTCCATTTTTGTTGTGTCGACAGGCACATCCAGCACTTTCAATGCAAGTTTGTTGCCGACATACTTCTTGCCGTCAACAATGACACTCAGTGGAGCTATATAATGCAATTTCGGCTCAAACGATGTTATTGTGTATTCATAAGTGGTACGTGCCCATCCGTCATCAAGCATTACAGAATCCACCATTGCCTGCTCCAAGACTTCTATGCCCGGCATAAGTTGCCGTGAATTGGTAAAGTCCGGAATCATCAGAATGGATTTGTCCTTTGCCGTTACAGTAAGATACAAGTGACACTGGTCACCGAGAAGAATCTCCATACTGTCAATCCTTTCCTCTACCTGTACTTTCTGAGCATGGACACCCCCTGCGATACCTACGCCAAACAGCATAGGCATGAGAATCATTAGTATTTTGTACAGTCTGTCTGTCATAGTTTTCTTAAATATCGCCTGACATTCGTCTAACTGCGTCTCTTGAACAACATCATCAGACTTCTCACATAATCATCAGCAGTAGAGACAGATACATAGTCTACTCCGGAGTGTGAGAATGTCTCTTTTATCTTTGCCTGTCTCTCCAGCCACTTTGCCTTATATGCCGTACGGACAGCTTTGGAAGATGTGTCAAGATATTGCTCGTATCCGGTCTCAGCATCCCTTACTCTCATTAATCCTACATCAGGCAACTCATTGTCACGATGGTCATAGACCTGTATCGCCACAACATCATGCTTTCTGTTGCAGACTTGCAGTTCCTTTTTGAAAGACTTCTGCTGATAGAAGTCCGACAACAGGAATGCTGTGCAGCGGCGTTTCTGCATGCGTGTAAGAGTCTCTATAGCCCCGGCAATATCCGTACGGTTGCTCTCCGGTTTGAAATCAAGCAATGTGCGTATAATATAAAGAATGTGTTTCTTGCCCTTCTTAGGTGGAATATACTTCTCAACATGGTCGGAAAAGAACACAACACCAATCTTATCATTGTTTTGGATGGCAGAGAACGCCAATGTAGCGGCTATCTCGGTAACCATTTCGCTCTTTGACTGATGCTGTGAACCAAAAGAAAGGGAACCTGAAACATCAATCATAAGCATCACCGTAAGTTCACGTTCCTCTTCAAAAACTTTGACATAAGGACGGTGGAAACGGGCCGTCACATTCCAGTCTATATCACGGATATCATCGCCAAACTGATACTCCCTCACCTCAGAGAATGCCATACCACGTCCCTTGAAAGCACTATGGTACTGACCCGCAAAGATATTGCTGCTCAATCCTCGGGTCTTGATTTCTATTTTTCGAACTCGTGAGAGTATCTCGTTGGTATTCATTATGGAACTTGTATCTTATTGATAATCTGTGACACAATCTCTTCCGCTGTCACGTTGGTTGCCTCTGCCTCATAAGAGAGTCCTATACGGTGGCGCAGGACATCATAAGCCACGGCACGTACATCCTCAGGCACCACATATCCGCGACGCTTGATAAAGGCATACGCACGTGCTGCCTTGGCAAGAGAGATCGAAGCACGTGGCGAACCGCCAAACGAAATGAGTGATTTCAATTCGTCAAGACCATATTGTGCCGGGAAACGTGTAGCAAAAACAATATCAGCAATGTACTGTTCTATCTTCTCATCGATATATACCTCACGGACAATCTCACGCGCACGCTCTATCTCCTGTGTCGTTGTGACCGGAGAAACCTCCGGAAGTTTACCCGCGAGATTCTCACGGATGATGAGTTTCTCTTCCTCAAACTGAGGATAGTCAATGACAACCTTCAGCATGAAACGGTCCATCTGGGCTTCAGGCAACGGATAAGTGCCTTCCTGCTCTATCGGGTTCTGAGTTGCCATAACAAGGAACGGCGACGGCAGGCGGAACGATGTGTCGCCGATTGTCACCTGATGCTCCTGCATAGCCTCAAGGAGTGCCGATTGTACCTTTGCCGGTGCACGGTTGATTTCGTCAGCAAGCACGAAGTTTGCGAATACCGGTCCCTGTTTCACTTGGAATTTCTCTTCCTTCTGTGAGTAGATCATCGTACCTATGACATCTGCAGGAAGGAGGTCGGGAGTGAACTGGATACGGCTGAAATCTGCCTGCACAAGTTTCGCCAAAGTATTGATTGCAAGTGTTTTCGCCAAGCCCGGAACACCTTCAAGCAGTATATGACCGTCGGAAAGGAGCGAAATCAGCAGGCAATCGACAAGATGCTTCTGCCCGATAATCACCTTGTCCATGCCATTCACTATGTTCTGGACAAATCCGGACTCCTGTTCTATTCTTATGTTTAATTCTCTGATATCCATTTTGTTTTACGTTTTTATTATAGTGAAAGTGTGCATCCCCCACCTTTGGAGGAATGCACATCCTTTATGCTCTTATTCATATCAGTCCTCCAAAGGTACTGCAAAATACCCCTTCTTTCCTGTCGGATAGATACCTTGTATGTACAGTACAGGAGATTTGGATTTTCCTGACTCCTTGACAATTCGGTTAAGATCCTCGATTGTCTTAACACTCTCATCGTTAACCTTCTGTATGATGAAGCCCATAGGCACACCAGCTTCCTTGAACTTGCCGGAGTTCACCTTTCCTACTTTCAAGCCGTAAGTGATGTCGAGTTCCTTCTTCTCATTCTCGTTGACAGAGCGGAAGTTTGCACCGAGGATATCAAGGTCTTTGTCCTTAACAACCTTTGTGTTGCCCTGCTCATTCTTCAATGTGAGGGTTGCAGTCTTCTTTGCTTTCTTGCGTACGTAGGTCACAACGACTTTGTCTCCCGGACGCTTCTTTGCAAGATACTCCTGCAGTTCCGCCATCTTTGTTATCTTATGACCATCGATAGAGGTAAGGACATCACCCTCCTGTATGCCGGCATCGGCACTTGCGCCGTCCTCCTGTACTTTGGCAATGTAGATACCCTCGTTTGTGCCAAGGTCAACTTCCTTGCCTTCCTCTTTCTGCATGTCAATGTAGCTGCGCACATCCTGTCCGCTTACTCCAATCAGGCCACGCTGCACATTACCGTACTGCTTCAGGTCGGCAACAACCTTATTCATGATAGTTGTCGGTATGGCAAAGCCATAACCGATATTTGTACCTGTAGGAGATGTCAGCATGGCATTGATACCGATAAGTTCTCCCCTTGCATTGACAAGTGCGCCACCGGAGTTACCCTGATTGATTGCAGCATCTGTCTGTATGAATGCCTCCACACCATTTGCACCAAGGCTACGTGCCTTTGCAGAGACGATGCCGGCTGTAACTGTCGCACGGAGATTAAGAGGATGACCGATGGCAAGAACCCACTCTCCTATCTTTATGTCATCGGAAGAAATCACAGTTATCGCAGGGAGATTGGAAGCATTTATTTTTATCAGTGCCAAATCCGTAGCCTTGTCAGTACCGATTATACGTGCTGAGAACTCGCGGTTGTCGGAAAGTGTGACTGTAAGTTCGTCGGCTCCGTCAACCACATGGTTGTTGGTGACAATGTAGCCGTCCTTGCTGATAATCACTCCTGAGCCCGCTCCCTCACGTTTAGGAGTCTGCACCTTGCGTTTCTGCCCTTGCTGTCTGCCACCGAAAAATCCAAATGGGTCAAACATATCTCCAAAAGGGTCACTTTGAACCTCTACCTCACGGACTTTGGAATTCTGAAGGTACTTGATGTGCACCACGCAAGGCAATGCCTTTTCGGCAGCTACTGTCAAATCAACAGCCTGCCCTGCAACAGGGATAGTTGGGAGTACCGGTGCACTTGGAGTATTTGCATTCACGCTGACAGACATTGTCGCAGCGATGAGACATGCACTTAAAACAAATTTCTTATTCATCTTATGTATATGGTTTTATGTCTTTCTAACCAAGGAACACAGTTTAGTGGACAAGTGTTCGTGTATAATTTTACCGATGCATTATTGTTTATCTCTATTAACATTTTATCATTCGGCTAATGCAAAGGTAAGGCAGAAGACGGTAAACTCCAAACATCCACTAACATATTTGTCCGATTTTAACAATTAACCATGCCCCTTAAATACTCCTTTACAACTATGACCATTAAATTTGGACAAAATTAATATAAAATGTTCACAAAGATATGCAAGAACCAGAAAAGAACCGACACAAAAGCTTCCCCATTGATTGTAAAAATAGGATTTATCGGAATAAAAAGCCAAGAATCACGACTGACATAATGAAAGATAACCTTTTACAATGTGAAAGGTAACACTTGACAGTGCAAAGTCTTACCTTTCGCAAAGTCAAGTGTCACCTTTTGCCACACACGTAGCGTTTTAACATTTACCGCATTATCAGTTTTCAGAAACCATTGGTTTTACTGTCGTTCTGTCACCATTCACACCATTTTGTTCGCATTTTGACACAAGCAGGGTTCTGACACAATTCCTGAAACAAGAAACGTCACTCAGCCTCCAAGTTCATGATTTTTATAGGGCAAGCCTGCACACATTTACCACACTTGATGCAGTCAGGGTGCAGATAGCCTTGTTCCTGCCCGCGACTGTCATACGGAGTGAGCTGCATAGGGCACACACGCGCACAGCTCTTACATTTCATTTGGCATGAACTGCTCACATGTATGCTTTTGTAACCAGAAGGGAGCTTATCCCCCTTAGGTGCCACCCATGAAGAAAGTGTTCCCATAGGACAGAATGAACACCATGTGCGTGGCGCATATATGAAAGAAAGCACAATGCCAACAATTGTCGTAACAAAAATGATGTTCCAAAACACTCTGCCCATCGCCGACCAGTTGCCCCAAGCAAAATACATCTGCACACCAAACATTGTGAAGATTACAAACAGCATGAACACTCGCCACCCTTTTGAACGAAGGAATGCCGGTATAGGTTTATGGGGAGAGTACTTCGAAAGCACGCGGTCATAGAAATTCCCACGCGGACAAGCATTGCCACACCACCATCGTCCACGGCGTAAGCTGAACGCAATCGGAGCTATCATGCAGACAAGTGCCAGCAGACCAATGATTGGATAGAACGCACCAATGATAAGATAAACTATAAGAATCCAATAGAGCGAAATCCCCTTTGTCGGGAAATGACGATGAAACTGTTTTGCAGCCATATTACTTTTCAATTGATAAATATTATATTTTTGGGTTTGTTGATGCAAAATTACAATAATAACCATAGACAAACGAATGTTTTTTATTATTTTTGCATTGAAAAAATCTATCATAAGCATTGTTTATGACACTTCAGCAATTAAAATACATCATTGCAATCGACAAATACAAGAACTTTGCAAATGCTGCCAAGGCACTTGATGTCACGCAACCGACAATCAGCGGAATGCTCATCAAACTGGAGGAAGAACTCGATGTGCGTATCTTTGAGCGTACAAACAAGACGGTCAGCACTACTGCAATCGGAAGGACAATCATCCGCCAGGCAGAGAAAGTGCTGATGGAAACGGAACGTATAAACGAGCTTGTCCATGAGGAAAAAGGCAAAATCAGTGGAAAACTCTTGCTGGCTATCGGTCCGACGATAGCCCCATACATCTTGCCAAAATTCATCAGACACTATCGGGAAAACTATCCACAGGTGAACATCGGCATATCGGAGATGAAAGCCGAAGACATGCTGAAGGCTTTGGAGCAAGGAAAGATAGAGGCCGGCATTGCCATAAGCGGCAATGCACGGAGTGGAATAATGGAAATACCGCTTTATACGGAACGGTTCTTTGTATATCTTGCAGAAAGCTGCTGGCGCAAATTGCCTGTCTTCAAACCGGAGAACCTGGAACATGAGAGCATGTGGATAATGAAAGAAGCCCAATGCCTGCGGAACAGTGCCTTCAGTTTCTGCAAAGCCCGCACAAAAGGACACCATATTTACGAAGCAGGAAGCATCGAGACACTGACACGCATTGTTGATGAGAACGGAGGTTTCACCATCATACCGGAAATGCATCTCCCCTTTCTTTCCGAGAAACAACGAAAGAACGTACGCCCCATTGACGGTGACCACTTGTCACAACGTTGCATCTCACTTTATATAAAAGAAGATTTTATCCGCCAGGGAATCCTGAACACCATTACGCAGACTCTCATCCGGTTTATGCCCAAAGGCATGCTGGAGGAGCGGATAATAAAATATGGAATAAAACTATAAACATTATGATAAAGAATCTTATATTCGATTTTGGCAAAGTTCTTGTAGACTACGACTTTGAGATGTTTTTCCACAAATACATTCACGATGAGGAAAGATACCAAGAATTCCTGCCCATACTCTGCAATGAAGAGGTTCAGGAACTGCTTGACAGAGAGGAAAAGCCTTTCGATGAGATTATGGAGGACATAATCCAAGACAACAGAAAGTTTGAGAATGAAATACGTATCTTCTGTAACAAGTATCCGGAATTGGTCACAAATGAAGTAGAAGGAATGAAAAACTTGTTGCTACATTTGAAGGACGAAGGGTTCAAACTGTACGGTCTGAGCAACTGGTGCAGCAAAGTATATCATACTATGAATCAGTTTGATATATTCCGACTGCTGGACGGTTACGTTATCTCCTCCGAAGAACATATTGTCAAACCGGAACCTGAAATCTATCGGCAACTGTTCGACAAATTCAATCTAAAGCCGGAAGAGTGTGTCTTTACCGATGACCTGGAAATGAACATCATAGGGGCAAGGCAACTTGGTATGGCCGGTATTGTGTTCCATGATTCCGCACAATACGAAACACAACTCCGTAAGATTTTGAAAGATACAAACCCATAATTCAACCTATTTGAGAACGACATGACACAGATTGAATGGGAAATAAACTGAAAAAAATGAATATCAAAAATATCCTCCACAACAGTTGCACAAAAGACACTGTTTCAATACGCAAGGCATGTCCTAATGATATCCCACGGCTCATGGAGATATTCTCCATTGCGCGCAAATTCATGAAAGACACAGGAAATCCCTGCCAATGGCCAGAGGATTATCCCGGCAAGGACTTGCTTCTTGCCGACATCTGTCATGGCGACAGTTATGTATGCACATCAGGAGAAGAGATTGTGGCAACATTTGTGTTGCGTGATGGAAAGGATCCAACATACAATATTATATATAATGGTGCATGGACTAACGACAACCCCTACGCGACAATCCATAGGATTGCAAGTAGCGGAAAAACAAAAGGCATTTTCCTTCATGTCATGCAATACGCAGTCCGACATCACGACACTATCAGGATAGACACTCACCGTGACAACAAACCTATGCAGCATGTCATCAATAAGGCAGGATTCCGATACTGTGGAATCATCCATTGCTGGAATGGTGATGAACGGTTGGCATATCAATATGACAAATGATAATGCAAATTGATAAGTTAGTACGCTGTTGTTCCTTCTGCAACCAAATCCTGCTTTCCGGCATTCACCTCTTTCATATATGTAGTTATGAGATTACGTACTTTGAGAGGGTTCTGCACAAAACTGACCTTATGGTTTGTTCCGCCACTGCCTACAAGCTCTATCGAACCGGTATTTACAATACGTTCCATGAACGACTGCTCAAAGTTCACAGTCTCTATCTTGAACAAAGGAATCTCTGTCAGTCTTATGTTAAAGATTCCGTCTTTCTGTATAAAGCGTGAGTCGGTAATGGCAAACTCTGTCTTCACTCTTAGGAAATAACCGAAGAAGACAGAAGCTAATCCTGATACGCACGCAATAATCCCCACTCCTACAAGAAGATTGACAGTTGCAGGCTCAAGGACATTCCCTGCGGCATAAGCAAGGCAGAACAGTCCCACAGCAACCAACAGTATACTCCATAGTGTATAGCGGAAATTAAAATACCAATGCAAGCGCCCTTTGTACATGATGCGCTCACCTTGTTCGAGTGTCTTTTCAATGAACTTTGCCATATTTATTATTGCTTTGATTTATTCGTGGTGATAAGGCTCTCCTTTTATTATTGTGCATGCTCTGTACAGCTGTTCACAGAATATAAGGCGGACCATTTGGTGGGAGAAAGTCATTTTTGAAAGAGAAATCTTGGCATCTGCCCTGTCATATACGGAACGGGCAAAGCCATAAGGTCCTCCTATGACAAAGACCAACCGGCGTGCAGTGTGCTGTTGGCGTTCAAGCCATGAAGCAAACTCTACAGAGCGAAACATTGTCCCTTGCTCGTCCAAGAGAACTACAACGTCTGAAGATTGTACGGCTCTGAGAATCATTTCCGCCTCCTTCTCCTTCTGTTGTTCCTCACTGAGTGATTTGGTGTTCTTCAACTCAGGAATGGTAGTAATCACAAAAGGCATATAGTGCCCTATGCGCTCGGCATAATCCCCGATGCCTGCAATGAAATTCTTATTGACGGTCTTTCCCACCTGAATAAGTTCTGCTTTCATATATCTTTTTATCTGTAAATTCGTGAACCAATCCGCATAAACAGCATTGCCTATAACAAATCGCCGATACGGTTTATCTGCTGCAAAATTAATAAATAATTGGGGAATCTCAGAACTTTTCCCATGAAAATTTGCTCATTCCAAAAGAAATAATTAATTTTGTAGCAATATAAAAGTAATATTTCATTAATTAATATAAAACCTAAAAACTATGGCAAACAACACAGAACTTGTAGCCCAGTGCCGTCAGAGAGCACAAGAATGGCTGTCACCATCATTTGACGAGCAAACACGCGCTGAGGTTCAGGCACTGCTTGACGCAGAAGACCCGACAGCGCTCATCGATGCATTCTACCAGTCTTTGGAATTCGGAACAGGTGGACTTCGTGGCATCATGGGGGTAGGAACCAACCGCATGAACAAGTACATCGTCGGTATGGCGACACAGGGATTTGCAAATTATGTACTGAAGGCTTTCCCGGGACGTACTGACCTTGCGGCTGTTGTAGGACATGACTGTCGTAACAACGGACGTGAATATGCTGAGACTGTCGCTGCAATATTCTCTGCTAACGGCATAAAGGTTTATCTCTTTGAAAGCCTGCGCCCTACTCCTGAAATTTCTTTCGCTATCCGTCAGCTTGGCGCACAGTGCGGTGTAAATGTAACAGCTTCCCACAATCCGAAAGAATACAACGGATACAAGGCTTACTGGGAAGACGGTGCACAGGTTCTCTCACCACATGACACAGGTATCATCGAAGAGGTGAACAAAGTAAAGATTGAGGATGTCAAGTTTGAAGCTAATCCAGACCTCATCAAAATCATCGGTGGCGAGATGGATTTCGACTATATGACAGCCGTCAAGGAAGGTATGGTCGACCAGGATGTTATCCTTCGTAACAAAGACCTCAACATCGTCTATTCAGCAATGCATGGTACAGGACGCGTACTTGTTCCGCTATGTCTGCGCTCTTGGGGATTCCAGAACATCAATGTCGTGCCGGAGCAGATGGTTATCGACGGCAATTTCCCTACTGTCGTATCACCAAACCCTGAGAATGCCGAGGCTATGACTCTTGGCATGAAGCTCGGTACAAAGCTCAATGCCGACCTCGTTGTTGCAACAGACCCTGATGCTGACCGTCTCGCAATAGTATGCCGCAACGGACAGGGCGAATGGCAGATTCTCAACGGCAACCAAACAGCGTGCATGTTCTACTGGTACACTATCAAGAACAAGAAGGCTCTCGGACAGCTTAAGGATTCAGACTTCATGGTCAAGACTATTGTGACATCTGAGCTTATCGCCAAGATTGCAAAGAAGAATGGCGTGGAGTGCTTCGATGAGTACACTGGTTTCAAGTGGATTGCATACCGCATACGCGAACTCGAAGGAAAGCGCAAGTACATTGGTGGCGGTGAGGAATCATTCGGTTATCTGCCTTACGACAAAGTGCGTGACAAGGACGCTCCTGCATCAATCTGCCTCATCTGTGAGATTGCAGCTTGGGCAAAGGATCAGGGCAAGACTCTCTTCGACTTGCTTCTTGACATCTACAAGGAATATGGTTTCCAGAAAGAGACTACAATCAATGTAGTTAAGCCTGGAAAATCTGGTGCTGACGAAATCAAACAGATGATGGAGAATTTCCGTCAGACTCCTCCAACAGAGATTGCAGGTTCAAAGGTTATTCTTACAAAGGACTACAAGACATTGAAGATGAACGACAATGGTGTGGAGAAGGATTTCGAAATGCCAGCGACATCCAATGTTCTTCAGTGGTTCACAGAAGATGGTCTGAAAGTTTCCGTACGCCCTTCAGGCACAGAGCCAAAGATTAAGTTCTACTGTGAGGTTCCTGTTCCGGGTGAATTTGACGGCGACTACAATGCTGCAACAGCAAAGGCTGACGCTCGTGTTGAGGAAATAAAGAAAGCTCTCGGCCTTTAACCCTGCGGAATGGAAAACAAAGAATATTTAGATAAATTTGAAGAGGGTATACACAAGGCTGTATACCTTCTTCTTTTAAGAGGAAATCTCATTGATGAACGCATGCCGGACATGCCGGACATCGACAGCCAATGGGAAAGTATCGCCACAGAATATCTGCCTGATGGCATACGTGAATTTCAGAATTATCCTTTGGTCTCTCTTGGCTGGATGATGTATGTAGGCATGGCTGTCGCACATCTTTGGGACAAGGATTGGGTAAAAGCTCTCGGCGCAGGTAATCTGTACACTTACATGCGCTCACTACGAGGTTATGACCTCATGGATGAGGCTATACGTGAAAAAGTTCTCAATCTGAAAGGAGAAAAATACAACGCTGTAGAAAAGATTGTCGGCAACTGCTCGCAAACAGCATTGGACATCCTAAGGAAAGAAAACATTGAGCCGGGAACACCGATGGCTTTCCATGCATACCTTCGCACACTGAAGGAAATGTATCGTCTTGGTGCTGCCACAGAACTGTTCCGCCTGGGCTACAGAATGAGATTAATGTCATAGGATTAACGTTCAAAAACCCATAACAAGATGAAAGTTACACTGATACAAATGGACATAAAATGGGCTGATTCTGCTGCCAATCAAAAAGCAGCAGAACAAGCCATACTTAATGCTCCAAAATCCGATATATACATACTTCCGGAAATGTGGAGTACTGGTTTTGCAACACACCCTGAAAACATAGCCGAGTCTGATGGCAAGTCTTTAGCATGGATGAATAAAATGTCAAAAGAACTTGATGCTGCCGTCTGCGGAAGCATTGCTGTATACGAAAACGGGCATTTCTATAATAGGTTCTACTTCGTTACACCAGACAATGAGCCACGACATTACGACAAACACCATCTGTTCACATACGGGAATGAACACCATTCCTATACATCTGGCGACAAACGTGTTATTGTCACATGGAGAGGTGTCCGCTTCCTGCTACAAATATGCTATGACCTACGCTTTCCTTGTTTCTCAAGGAATAAGAATGACTATGATGCTATTATATACGTTGCTTCATGGCCTGAAAGCCGAATACATGTATGGAATACTCTCCTTTGTGCTCGCGCCATTGAAAACCAATGCTATGTGATAGGCGTGAATCGCATTGGCAATGATCCAACATGCAAATACAACGGCTGTTCTAAAGCTTATGATGCCTACGGACGCATCATGGTTTCCTGTGATGATAACTGTGCTACAACAATGACTTTTGACATAGATATGGAGAAACTGAATTCTTTCAGAAAGAAATTTCCTGTACTTCATGACAGAGATTAAATACATCTTGTTCCTTATCTCCTTAGAGCAAAACAAGTTATAGCGGTTGCTATAGCAACATTGAGCGAGTCGGCAGTCTCCCTACCCTTTGGATAATTCGGTATTAATAGTTTATGGCTCACTCTTGCAGCTATGTCAGGAGAAATGCCATTACCTTCATTGCCCATAATGACCAGACCGTGGTTTTCCAACGGTTGTGTCGTTATATCTTTTCCATCAAGCAATGTTCCATAAACAGGAAAACGTTTGCCGGAGGACGAGAGCGAAGAGTTGTAGGACTCTATCTCATCAAGCAAATCATGAAGATTGCAATAACTGATTTTCACCCGTGCTATGCTTCCCATTGTAGCCTGAACCACTTTCGGATTCCAAGCATCGACAGTATCGGACGAACAGTATATGCGCTCTATGCCAAACCAGTCTGCTATACGGATTATAGTTCCCAGATTGCCAGGATCTTGTACAGAATCAAGCGCAATGGCAAGGCTGTTGCTCCCCTCCAACTGCAAAGCCGGCAGCAATGCACCGCCATTGCATAGGCAGTCACCATAATTTGAAAGATTCCTGTTGAAGACAGCCAATACCTGCTGAGGATGTTGCAGGAAAGAGACTTTTGCCAGCTCCTCCTGACACACCGGAATAATTTCGATGCCCTTATTCTCAAGCACATCTCCTTGTTCCCCAAGCCATTGGTCTGTGGCAACAATGATTTTCGGGGATGCGACTTTCATCAAATCCCCTACAACCTTTGGACCTTCTGCCACAAAAAGCCCCTCTTCCTTTCTGGCTTTCTTATGCTCTAAAGCGCGTATGAATTTTATTTTTGCTTTGCTAATCATCAAATGAAACTATTTGGAGGATAAGTTACTTACACTGAAAACCAATTTTTCCGAGTTTTTCGGCTTACCGACTTTTATGACATCCCCTTGTTGCAGAGTGCCGTCAAGCAAGAGGTTACACAGTTCATCTTCAACATACTGCTGCACAGCACGTTTCAATGGACGTGCACCATACTGCACATCGTAGCCTTTCTCTGCCACAAACTCCTTTGCCTTATCCGACATTTTGAGTTTGTATCCCAATTCCGCGACACGTGCATAAAGGCTTTTCATCTCTATGTCGATAATCTGCTTTATAGAGTCAAGGGACAATTGCTCAAACATAACTATCTCGTCAAGACGGTTAAGGAATTCCGGAGCAAACTGTTTTTTCAATGCCTTCTCAATGATTGAGCGTGCATAGTCGCTATTGATATTCCCGTCAGATACTACAGCACCGAATCCTATTCCACGTGAGAATTCCTTCAGCTGACGCGTGCCGGCATTTGAGGTCATGATAACTATGGTATTGCGGAAATCAATCAACCGTCCGTTGCCATCAGTCAGTCTGCCTTCATCAAGCACCTGAAGAAGAAGATTGAAAATATTCTGGTGAGCTTTCTCAATCTCGTCAAGAAGGACAACGGAATACGGATGTCGCCATACACGTTCTGTCAACTGACCGCCTTCGTCATATCCGACATATCCGGGAGGAGCTCCAACAAGCCGAGAGGTGTTGAATGACTCATTGAATTCCGACATATCAACACGTATAAGAGAATCTGCGGATCCAAACACTTCTCTCGCCAACTGTTGGGCAAGGTATGTCTTACCTACTCCTGTAGGTCCAAGGAATAGGAATGCACCTATCGGACGATTGTGGGAACGCAATCCGAGACTATTACGGCGAATAGCACGCACACAGGTTTCCACTGCCTTATCCTGACCGATGACACTGCCTTTAAGAATATCTCCTAATCTACGTAACCGAACATTGTCTCCTTCACTTATCTGAGACACAGGAACACCGGATATCAACGATACGACCTCACAGACATCTTTCTCCGTCACAGTTACATAATTCGTGGCATCATCATCACCGTAAGTCTGTAACAGAAGAAGCCGGCGCTCTAACTCTTCCTGTCTGTCGCGCAAGGCTGCGGCAAGTTCAAAGTTCTGCTGCACAACAGCAGACTTCTTCTTCTGACGCACCTCTGCAAGTTCATTCTCAAGGTTTCTCTGCTTTGGCGATATGACAGCTGTACGGAGATGTACACGTGAACCGACCTCGTCAAGAGCATCAATAGCTTTGTCCGGAAACACGCGGTCAGTAATGTAGCGTTGTGTCTGCACAACACAAGCACGTACCACTTCCTGTGGATATATCACATGGTGATACTGTTGATAACGTGCTTTGATATTCTCCAATATTTCAATTGTTTCTTCCTCTGAAGTGGGATTGACAATAATCTTCTGAAAACGACGCTCTAAAGCACCATCTTTCTCTATGGATTTTCTGTATTCATCAAGCGTCGTAGCGCCAATGCACTGCACCGTACCTCTTGCAAGAGCCGGCTTCAGAATATTTGCCGCATCCATTGTTCCTGAAGCCGAACCGGCTCCCATCAATGTATGTATTTCATCAATGAAAACAATAACATCAGGACTCTGTTCCAATTCGGAAATAATTCCCTTCATACGTTTCTCAAAATCACCACGGTACTGTGTCCCGGCAACCACACTTGTAAGGTCAAGGGAAAGTATCCTTTTACCACGCAGCACCGGAGAGGATGTCCCGTCTGCTATCTGCTGTGCAAGTCCCTCAACAATAGCACTCTTACCAACACCAGGGTCACCAATCAGGACAGGATTGTTCTTTTTTCTTCTACCCAAGATTTCAACAAGACGATATACTTCCTTGTCCCTACCGACAACAGGGTCAAGTTTATGCTCTGCTGCCGATTTGGTCAGGTCATGACTGTACTTATCAAGAAATGGTGTCTTGGTATTACCGGGACGTCCTATCATCAAAGATTCATCTGCACGTTCACGACGTGCAGCATTTGCAAAAGAATTATGAAGTGCACGTGATGCTTGTTGGAACATCTCACGCATCTCTCTTGCCATTTCCTCTGCAGGGTCTTTTCCGTCATCATTACGGTCATCATCTATAGGGTCAAACTCTTGTTCTATCATATTCTCTAATTCTATTTATTTCAAAATACTTTTTTTCTTCTTTCGCAAAAATCCGGGAATGAAAGAGTTGAAATCATGTTTGAACTCTATTCCAAGACCTTGAGTATTGAGGCTTGATTTTGTGAAATACCTATCGGTTGTCTGATTATATACACGCACAGACAGATTACCATTTGGGAAGAGCAGATAACGGACATCAAAATCACCAATGAATGATGTTGTAGCATTCTTGTTGTCACGATATCCGAACTGACCATTAATCTGCAGACGGTTATTAAACATCCTACCTGAGATAAGCCCCTCATACTCGGCATTATTCATGCCTTCATCTCCTGGAGATATGTTTGCACCGAAATTCCAATCACTGTTTTTCAGCACCATGTCTGAGATAATATTGTTTATCTGCTGTGAAACCGTACCGGACAGGAAAGACTGCATAGCCAATGAACCTTGAGACATGGATGCAGGGTCAGACGATGCATTTGTATTGTCAGAGTAGAACCTGCCTATCGAGAGAAGGTAGATAACCTGCTGATTACGTTCCTGTTCAGAATCAATAATTGATGTTATCATTTGTTGTATGTCAGCACTTGCCTGTGGAAGATTCATATCAAAATCCACCATTGGATGCTCTGCTGTGCCTGTAATGTTCATAAGACAGTTGACGCGGACAGAGTTATTCTTAAACGAATTTCCAATATTCAAATCTGACAAGGGCACGGAAGGAACTATGTATTGTGCTTTCAGATTGACCAATGCCTGGAATGGTTCTCCTCCAAAAGAGATAGAACCACCTGGAAGAAAAGTAAAATTCTTTGACAGCACTTTTTGTATTGTCATCTTGTATTCTCCATCCTCAACATTATAGTTTCCAAAAATCTGCAATCCACCCTTATTGAAATATGTTGCACGCAAATCCCCTGAACCTTTAAGTTTGATGTAATCGCCTGTGCGCTGGTCCATAAGCAGTTGAATTGTGGTTGCCGGCGTGATATGAACCAAGAAATTCATGCGGATGTTTGTAGACAATTGATGCTTCTGCTCTATATTAGCAGACAATGTGCTATCCTGTTGCATGGTATTGCCTTTTTCTTCCTTGGATTTCCAAGTTATGAATGACTGGTTCTGCAACGCATCAGGTGACGAGACATTATATGTGAATTCCGATGTCTCTTCCGGATAAGCATCAATGTCAAACACTATCTCTCCGGCCCGTCCTGTTATCTTACAGTTACCGGTTCCTACAACACGCCCACAGAATGTTGAGCCATCCAGTGTTGGAAAATCATAGCATAACAAATGCTCTGCCTTAACATCCAAATCGAATGTCATCTTTCCCAAATTCCTATGATGTAAACCACCGGATATTGTTCCCCGATTTCCATACTTGTCATAGAAAACACAATTTGCGAACCTAATGTCGTTAGGAACGAAACGAACAGTATCATTTTTGAGTGTGTATTCTGTATTCAAAGGTGTTATTACAGTAGAACCATTGACAACGGCATCCCCTGTCAGATTGATTTTATTTAGCGGACCATACAAACGTATGTCTCCTGTCCCATAAACCTTCACATCCTTCATAAACGATTCACAGAATGACTGCAAGAACTCAAAGCGTGTGTTCTCAGCCTTCATCCCAAGGTCTATATAGTTGTTCTTTATGGATATGTATCCATCGATGTCAAGTCTTCCGTCAACCTCAGGAGTAACATTGTCATCATTGCAAACAGCATCGATATTTATCTGTCCAAGTTCGTTGTCCCAATTGGCATGACAAGTCAAGACACCCATCCTGCCATATTGGAAACGGAAATCTTGGACATCTATATCGGAATATGCCACAGGAGTAGAGAACAATGATTTGGCAACAGCCTTGCCTGTCACCAATCCATCAAACTCAACACTATGGAAATCAAGCAGATTCATTATATACGCCACATCGACATCCTGCATATCCACAACCAGAGAATCCTCCATGGAACGTGTCGCCGCACCGTCTATCTTGATACTTTGCTGCCCATGCTCCAGCACAAAATTGTCAACACTCAAATTATAGGCAGTGTACACAATATCAGAGCTACGGAGATACCAAAGAGAATCACCCATCATTATCTCAGACGGCAACACACTGACATTCACAACTGGCTTTCCGTCAGAACCTCTGAAAAACCAGCTGTTAGTGTTTAAGCTGCCAGACATTCTGCGTTCACGTCCATTGTCAAAATCTATCGCTGTCTGCAACCTGTTGTCGGAAGCTTTGCCTTGCAATGACACGGAGAATTTTGCGCCATCGGATCCCACACGTGATGTTCCTCCATTTATATATAATGTATCATAAACAGAATAGATATGCAACTTCGTGTCGGCAAGCATTCTGCCGGAGAACCCTAACTGTGGAGCACTAATACTTATGTCTGCACTTTGCATAGGCTCATTGACATGTCCAACAACAGCCAATGGTTCTTGTGACTCCAAATTCACTCCAAGAATCTCTCCCAAACGTCCCATGTCTGTAACATTGGCATCCAATTCTATCCTGTTACCTGTCTCCTTATACATAGGCATACCGGGAAGAGTGGGAAGGCGTTGTGCCACAAGATTGGTGAAAGTCTGCTGAATGGTGAACGGGTCAAACTCTCCTTCAGCCATGCCATTTGCGAAATCTGACTCAAACCTGATTGAGGCATGTCCATACCCAATTTTATCAGCTGCAGCCTGTACAGTGAATGACAAAGGTGTATGGGAAATTGTGTCAGCCTTCAATATACCTAACGCATAAGGATTGAGATGTGCAATATCTGCTGTTATTCCTATATTGCGAAGTTCTCTTGCCTGTCCCTTGAGCAAGCTTGAAAAGTTAGATGCCACAAGTGTTATATTGCCATTAGCATTCATGTCAGCGATACCAAGGAACAACTCTGCCATGTCATCTTGAACCTTAGAGTCCAGCTTTATGTTGCGATACTCATAACCGTTTGCTACAATGTACGGAATGTCCACTTTGGCATCTATTGTACGCAATGCCGTCTTTCCGGTTTTAGAATCTTTTGTAATGGCAGCATCTGCATATATTTTTGCTTTCACATCTCCCAACACTTTCGTATTCAGGAGATAACCAAGACGCAAATCTTTTATAGTACTTATATCCGCAGTGACGAGTTTGTCTGCATAAGAAAGCTTATGTCGCAAAGTCCCGACACCGGTGGAAAGGTCACCCGTCAGAATATATTTGCCATAACGCCCCTCGGCTGCCGCTGTATAGTCTATTGTTCCTAACCTGCTAACAACAGGGCTACGAACTCCAAACGCAGAGAGAATGTCTGTAATGAATCCACTGTTTGTATGAAGATTAGAATGGAGATTGAACGTCAATGCCTCCGGTTTTGAGAAAGCCTTAAAGACAGATGTCTTCGAAGTAATGCCCCCATAAAGATTCAGCATGAAATCTTTATTCCAAGATTTCAAGTCTAATTTCCGAATATTCAGAGAATTATCATTACCTTCAATATTAATGTCAAACGCTATTTTGCTGTCTATCTTAGATAGTGCTTGTTCAAAGCAGGCAATATCTCTCAGCCCTACATGAGAGTTTTTGCTTACTACATTGAATGCATTCAGTTTGTTGTCTTTGTAATTGGCTGTAGCATCAAGTGTTATATCACTTTCGGCTGTACGCAAATTGAAATCATTGAGAGAACAATGCTGTTTGTTTGCATCCGCCGAAAAAGACATGTTCTTTAACGAAAACTTTGAATACAATTCGTCAAAAGACAGTTTTTTCAATTTGACAGATATACTATCATCTGTCAATGTGTAAAGCATGATATGTCCTGAGATTTTGTCAAGAGCGACATGATTCGCATCGAATCCCTTCTTGTAAACCATATCCTTACGGTCATAATTCATGGAAGAATTACGGATGACAAGTGAGGCTATATGCAAATCCAAAGGGGTATGCTTTGTAGTATCTTTGGATGCCAATGAATCAATGACAAACTGACAGTTCAGCGGAAAATTTCCGTTTTGGCGATACAAATTCAAGCGCATACCGAATATCTGTGCCGATGATATGCTGATTTTGCCTTTCAGCAATGGCAAAACATCTATTTTTGCAGAAATACGATGACATGCCAGCATTTCTTTTTTATTCCGGTCCTCAATCAACACATTATCAATAATAACACGGTTCAGAAAACACAGGTTCAGATTTTCCACCTTTACCTGAGTGCCCAGTTTCTCGGACAGGGCTTTTGAGAATTCCGACGCAGAAAAACGTTGCACTGTCGGAATATGTAACAGCACAACAATTACAGCATAGATTCCTACCACGGTCCATACTGTATAAGCAAATATGTGTCTTAGATGCTTGATATATTTTAATTTTTGTTGCAAATTTACAAGAAATTTGTCTTATACAGAAATAATCAATATGTTTTTTCTACGGTTTTACCGATTTTTTTGTTAATTTTGCAAAGGTCTTATGGATAATAGATGAACAATCATTATATCTCTAATAATATTTTAAAATCGAACTAAATGGTTAACGTTATCAAGTTACGCAAAGGCCTCGACATCAAACTCCGAGGAACCGCAGAACTGAAGGATGTTGCTGTTCAGAGAGGGAATGATTTCGCTCTTTGTCCTGATGATTATCAGGGAGTAACACCCAAAGTTGTGGTAAAGGAGGGAGACAAGGTCTTGGCGGGCGATGCGCTTTTCGTGAACAAGCTGTACCAGGAAGTGAAATTCGCTTCCCCTGTCAGCGGAACAGTCACAGCCATAGTACGTGGCGAGCGTCGCAAAGTACTATCTATCAAGGTTAACGCTGATGCTGAGACCCAATACAGGGAGTTCGGCAAAAAGGATGTCAAATCCCTCAGTGGCAGCCAAGTGAAAGAAGCATTGCTTGAGGCAGGTCTTTTTGGTTACATCAATCAGTTGCCTTATGCAGTAAGTACAAATCCGCAGACTGAGCCAAAAGCTATTTTTGTGTCCGCATTCCGTGACATGCCACTCTCTGCAAATTTCCTATATGAACTTGCTGGTAACGAAAACGCATTCCAAGCCGGCATCACTGCATTGTCAAAAATACAGACGACCTTCGTCGGCATCAACCCTCACCAGACAGACAAACTCGGCAATCTTTGTGATTGTGAGCTCACTGTGTTTGACGGAAAATGTCCGGCCGGCAATGTAGGAGTCCAGATAAACAATATCAGCCCTATCAATAAAGGTGAAGTCGTTTGGACAGTGTCACCGACAACCGTGATATTCATTGGCAGGCTGTTCCTTACAGGCAAGGTTGACCTCCGCCATAAAGTTGCACTTGCAGGTGAAGAAATTGCAAATCCGGCATATTCAGAAGTGTTGGTCGGACAAAGAATAGGAACTCTTACAGAAGGAAGAATCAAAGGAAGCAATGTCCGTATCATCAATGGCAATCCGCTTACAGGTAAAAAGGCGTGTCCAAAATGCTACATGGGACCTCATATAAGCGAAGTCACTGTCATTCCGGAAGGAGACAATGCCGACGAGATGCTTGGCTGGATTCTTCCACGCCCTAACCAGTTCTCTTTCAGCCGTACATACTTCTCATGGCTTATGCCCAAGAACAAGGAATACAAATGTGACGCAAGAATCAAGGGTGGTGAACGCCACATGATTATGTCAGGAGAATATGACAAAGTGCTCCCAATGGATATTTATGGCGAGTATCTGATTAAGGCAATAATCACCGGTGACATTGACCGTCAGGAAGCCCTCGGCATTTATGAGGTATCTCCGGAAGACTTTGCCGTCGCCGAGTTTGTCGATTCTTCAAAACTTGAATTACAGAAGATTGTCCGCGAAGGACTTGACATTCTGAGAAAGGAGAACACATAATGAATCCATTAAAGAAATATCTTGACTCTGTCAAACCTCATTTCGAACAGGGCGGAAAGTTTCAAGCTTTCGGCAGTGTGTTTGAAGGTTTCGAGTCTTTTTTGTTTGTACCTAACACAACATCAAACAGCGGAACACACATCCACGATGCTGTAGACTCAAAGCGCATTATCAGTTTTGTAATAATCGCCCTTATTCCTGCCCTTCTTTTCGGCATGTACAACATCGGCTACCAGAATGCGCTGTATGCCAACGGAGGAACACTGCCTGCAGATGCATGCCATTTCAGCATGTTCCTATACGGCTTCCTGCAAATGCTCCCTAAGATTCTTGTAAGCTACATTGTAGGACTTGCCATTGAGTTTGCATGGGCACAATGGAAGCACGAGGAAATACAAGAGGGCTATCTTGCAACAGGTATCCTTATCCCTATGGTGATTCCTGTAAACTGCCCACTGTGGTGCCTTGCTATTGCATGCGCTTTCTCTGTGATATTCTGCAAAGAAATCTTCGGAGGAACAGGCATGAACTTCGTCAATCCGGCTCTTGCCGCACGTGCATTCCTCTTCTTCTCCTACCCTACCGTGATGTCCGGTGACAACTGCTGGGTGGCTAAAGACCAAGTCTTCGGTTTGGGTTACCAAGTTGCCGATGCGACAACAGCAGCGACACCACTCGGACTTGTCGTACAAGACCCGGGCTACTCCGTTGATACAATGAATGCTGTCATCGGACTTATCCCTGGTTCTATGGGAGAGACATCAGTCATTGCCATAGCCCTTGGCGCTCTGTTCCTGCTCTTCACAGGCGTAGCCTCTTGGAGAATAATCCTCTCCGTCTTTGTTGGAGGAGGACTGACAGCATGTATGTTCAACAGTCTGGGAATGTCAACAATGACATGGTATGACCAACTTGTGCTTGGAGGCTTTGCTTTCGGTGCAGTGTTCATGGCGACAGACCCTGTGACAGCAGCACGTACAGAATGCGGCAAATGGGTATATGGTCTTCTCATAGGCTTTGTAGCTGTGGTTGTACGCGTCATGAACCCGGGTTACCCTGAAGGAATGATGCTCGCAATCCTGCTCATGAATGTGTGCGCTCCTCTCATCGACTGGTGCGTTGTTCAGCGCAACATTTCTCGCCGTGCTAACCGTCTAAAGAAATAGGAGAACAATCATTATGGCAAAGAAACTTAATACTAACAGCAACTCGTACATTATAATATATAGTATTGTACTTGTAGTGATTGTTGCTTTCTGCCTTGCTTTCGTGTATTCTTCATTGAAAGAGCAGCAAGACAAGAACGTGGCACTCGATGTCAAGAAGCAGGTACTTGCCACACTTGACATCCGCGAGTTTGCCGACGACGCTGACGCAGAAAGGCAATACAAGGACATCGTCATCATGACAGACACCGTAGACGCAGAGACAAAGTCAATCATCTACACCTGCAAACTCAATGGTGAGTACAAATACATCCTCTCTGTAAAAGGTATGGGACTTTGGGGACCTATCTGGGGCTATGTAGCACTCAATGCAGACAAGCAGACTGTTTATGGCGCATATTTCAATCATGAATCCGAAACAGCCGGTCTTGGTGCGGAAATCAAAGACTCAAAGAAATGGCAGGACCAGTTCAAAGGAAAGAAAGCCATTATCGACGGAGAAGTCAAGCTGGGGGTGAAGAAGCCTACAGACATAAAGCCTGACGAAAAGGACTTCACAGTCGACGGAGTGACAGGCGCAACCCTCACCTGCAACGGTGTCGACCTCATGTTCAAAGAGGGACTCAAGAAATACAGCGATTTCTTAAATCTTAAAAATTAAAAGGAGAACCAAGACATGTCTAAATTATTTTCAAAAGAGAACCAGGATGTCTTCATGGCTCCGCTCAACGGCAACAACCCTGTCCTCGTACAGGTGTTGGGCATCTGCTCGGCTCTCGCCGTGACATCACAGCTGAAGCCGGCTATCGTCATGGGACTTGCCGTGACCGTCATCACAGCATTCTCAAACGTAATCATCTCTCTCATCCGAAAGACCATACCTTCACGCATCCGCATCATCGTACAGCTGGTTGTCGTGGCTGCTTTGGTGACAATCGTCAATCAGGTACTTAAAGCGTTTGTATATGATGTCAGTGTGGAGCTGTCTGTATACGTGGGACTTATCATCACCAACTGCATACTCATGGGACGACTTGAGGCATTCGCTTCTATAAACACACCATGGCCGTCATTCCTTGACGGCATAGGCAACGGACTTGGCTATGCCTACATCCTTGTCGCTGTCGGTGCTGTCCGCGAATTCTTCGGCAGAGGTTCGCTCCTCGGCTTCCAGATCATTCCGGAAAGCGCCTATGATTTCGGCTATATCAACAACGGAATGATGACAATGCCGGCAATGGCACTCATCCTCTGCGGTGTGGTCATCTGGGTTCATCGTGCATATTTCTATAAGGAGGCATAACCATGGAACATATAATTTCACTTTTCTTCCGCAGCATCTTTGTTGACAACATGATTTTCGCGTTCTTCCTCGGCATGTGCTCTTACCTTGCCGTGTCAAAGAGCGTGAAGACATCCTTCGGACTCGGCTGCGCTGTAACCTTCGTGCTTCTCATCACAGTGCCTGTCGACTACTTGTTGCAGACAAAGGTGCTTGCTGCCGACGGCATACTCGGCGTAGACCTTTCCTATCTTTCCCTCATCCTGTTCATCGCCGTCATTGCAGGTATCGTGCAACTCGTGGAGATGGTTGTGGAGCGTTTCTCCCCGTCACTCTACGCCGCTCTCGGCATCTTCCTTCCGCTGATAGCCGTCAACTGTGCAATCATGGGCGCGTCGCTCTTCATGCAGCAGCGCATCAACCTCGACCCGTCCAACTCGCAATACATCGGCGGCATAGCTGACGCGATAGCATTCGCCATAGGCTCAGGCATCGGCTGGACACTCGCAATATGCCTTCTCGGCGCAATCCGCGAGAAACTTGCCTACTCTGATGTACCAAAGCCTTTGCGCGGACTTGGCATAACATTCATAGCTGTGGGTCTGATGGCAATGGCATTCATGTGTTTCTCTGGTCTTAAAATCTAAAAACAGGAAAGGAATAAACAATGGACATTAATTTTATTTTAGCGAGCATTAGTGTATTCCTGGTGGTCATCATCATGTTGGTCATCATCCTGCTCGTTGCAAAAAACTACTTGTCACCGAGTGGCAATGTCAAGATAACAATAAACGACAAAGTACTTGATGTGCCACAGGGAGAGTCTGTAATGGCAACCCTTAATGACAACGGCATCTACCTCCCTTCCGCTTGTGGCGGCAAAGCGTCCTGCGGACAGTGCAAAGTGCAGATCCTTGAAGGCGGAGGCGAAATCCTCGACTCCGAGAAGTCACACTTCACACGCAAGGAAATCAAGGAGGGATGGCGACTCGGCTGCCAATGCAAGGTAAAGAGCGACATGAAGCTCCACGTCGACGAATCCGTCATGGGCGTGAAAGAATGGGAATGCACCGTGATCGGCAACCGCAACGTCGCAACATTCATCAAGGAATACAAAGTGGCACTGCCACCGGGAGAGCACATGGACTTCGAACCGGGCTCCTACGCGCAGATACGCATCCCGGCATTCGAAATGGACTATGACAAGGACATCGACAAGAGTCTCATAGGCGACACCTACCTGCCGGCATGGGAGAAATTCGGACTCTTCAACCTCAAGTGCAGCAATCCCGCACCTACAATCCGCGCCTACTCCATGGCAAACTATCCGGATGAGGGCGACATCATCACCCTCAACGTGCGCATCGCCACCCCTCCGTTCAAGCCGAAAGAGCAGGGACCGGGCTTCATGGACGTCAATCCGGGCATAGCATCCTCATACATCTTCTCACTCAAGCCGGGCGACAAGGTCATCATGTCAGGACCTTACGGCGAGTTCCGCCCACAGTACGGCACAGGACGCGAGATGATATGGGTGGGCGGTGGCGCCGGTATGGCTCCGCTCCGCGCGCAAATCATGCACATGCTCAAGACACTCAACACACGCGACCGCGAGATGCACTACTTCTACGGAGCGCGCGCCCTGGAGGAAATACCGTTCCTCGACGACTTCCTGCAGCTGGAAAAGGACTACGACAACTTCCACTTCCACCTCGCACTCGACCGTCCTGACCCTAAGGCGGACGCGGCAGGCATAAAGTACACTCCGGGATTCGTGGCACCTGTCATGGGCGACACCTATCTCAAGCAGCACGAAAACCCTGAGGACTGCGAGTACTACCTCTGCGGCCCGCCTATGATGGCAAAGACTGTCCTCGATCTTCTCCACTCCCTCGGCGTGGAAGACGAGATGATTCGATTCGACAACTTCGGAGGATAAAACCTCGCTCTATAAGCAAAAAACTCAATCCCGAAAGCAGCAAAACGTTGGCTTTCGGGATTTTTTGCAGGCAATCCGTCCGATTGTGCGTTGCAAGGACTG
Source organism: Palleniella intestinalis (assembly GCF_013166595.1). Lineage (GTDB taxonomy): Bacteria > Bacteroidota > Bacteroidia > Bacteroidales > Bacteroidaceae > Prevotella > Prevotella intestinalis. The sequence continues at coordinate 260,081 of NZ_JABKKG010000001.1, forward strand.
AAAATAATTTCATTTTTATTTTGTAAATCTCCCACTTCTTTGTACCTTTGCGAACATAAATAATTTTGTTATGGCTACAAACAATATGACATTACAGGAAGAACAGCTCGATTTGATAAAAAGCATACTGAATCTGACCGATATAGACATCGTGCGCAAGATGAAATCTTATCTTGTCAAAGTCAACACAACAGATACAGATGCACTTTACAGTCCTGAGAACATGAAAGTTCTTGAAGAAGCCCTTGACGAACTGAATGCAGGCAAGGGACACCGCTATGCCATCAATGATTTGCGGGCAAAATATCTTTGACCATGTATTATGCTACCTTATCCGGCAGAGCCGAAGATGACCTCGATTTCTTCAAGAGGTCAGGAGCAAAGAAGACTCTCGTCAAGATATTTGACCTGATTGATGAGATTGCAGACTATCAAACCAATCCCGAAAGCCGGTGCCGCCTGCTTTCGGGATTGATTTTGTCACAGAAAGCAGGCGTCACATCACTTTAACTTTGGAATGTCGCCGTAAGGCTGTAATTTTGCGTCAAAAAGAATATGAAAAGACTCAAAAGAACAATGCTCTTACTGCCGGCTGCCGCATATGCAAGTTGCATGCTTGCAGGAACTTCGGCAGACTCCACCGCCTGCCAACCGAAGGACACTCTGCTGTCAGCAAGGATTAAAGAAGTCACGGTCACCGGCAAAAGGCGCGGAATGATTGTGAGGGAGGACAGGATTTCCTATCTGCCTTCCGCCATGGTCACGGGAAGCCAATCCAATGTGTATGAGTTCATCAGAAGCATACCGGGCATTACCGTCAGCTCCGGCGGCGGCATAACGTTTAACGGAGTGATGTCGGTTGCGGTGCACATCGACGGCAGGAAATCCATATTGAGCGGTGAAGCACTCCTGTCCTATCTGCGGTCTGTCCCGGCTTCTGACTTTGAGAAGATTGACGTGATGAACCATGGAGGCGCGCAATCCGAGGGCACTGAGCCGTCAATGATTATCAACCTTAGGAAAAAGCGGAACAAGAGTGACGGCTATTCGGTCGGCGCGAATGTGGACGGGCAAATCGGGAAAGCCCGTCAGGCGTATGAATCCGTGCATGCCGAGTATGTGCGGAAGGCGCACAGCATTGCCGTCAACCTCTCCAATCTTGTAGCGCACAACCCTTCCGAACTGTTCACAGACCGCCCGTATCTTGATTATTCCGAGAGACTTACGCAGGAATATGAAAGGAAAAGAAAGGATGTCATGCATTATGTTGCCGCTTCATATGACTACAAGCCTAAGGCAAATTTGGCTATGGGAGCATCGATGAACTATAATTATTTCAGCCGAACCGAACCGGCTGTGATGACCACTTCAATACCGTTCCAACAGGAATCGGTGGTAACCTCCAACACTGCACGCTTTGTCACTAACAATCTGTTCGGTGGAGCTTATCTGAAACAGGAACTTTCTGCCCCGGAGAGCCACCTTTTGCTTGCGTGCGATTTCTTCCGCCACACGAACTCCAAGAGGCAGTTCATGGAGGACAATGCAGGAAATACCGTCGACGGCGACATGTATGCCGGGACTTATGGCATCGTGATGACATTCGACTACAAGCGCAGACTGTCACCGCATTGGGCTGTTTCTTCCGGTGTGCGTGTGTCAAAGGTGGGCATGGATAGCGAGGACGGATATTCGGAGAGCACAGAAAGCCGGCCTGATGCTGACGGAAAGACCGGCTCTCTTGGGTCGTCATTCGGCTACGATGAGAATGTCAACGCTGCTTACATCGAAGGCAAGGCAACATTCGGCAGACTGAAACTGAACATGGGAATGCGTGCAGAGCAGAGCAACCTCAGTTCAAAGTTTTCCGGCAATGAAAGTGCAGAGCATCGCGACTATTCGCGCCACTCGTTCCGCCTGTTCCCTTCATTGTCGGCTATGTTCTCAGCGGAAAGTGTCGGTTCGTGGATGTTGTCATACAGCAACAAGGTGGCGCGCCCACGCTTCAATGACCTTGACCCGTTCATTCACATCTTTGACGACATCACGCATGTCGGCGGAAACATCAATCTGCAGGAATCCGTTTCCCACGCGTTAGGCATCACATGGTCGGACGGCAAATGCTTGCGTGTGAATGTATCAGGAGAAACCGTGCAAGGAGAGATTGTGAAATGCTACCGTGAGCTTACCGACAGGATTGCTTATGTCACTCCGGAGAACATGCCGCGGCATCTTCGCTTGGTGGCTTCTGTATCAGGATACAATGTAAAGATTAGTCCGTGGTGGCTTCTGTCGGCAACCGCCGGCATGGTCTATTCCTATTACCGCTTCCCTGACGACATGAATCTGGAACCGAATGTGCTGTTCACCCCGTTGGCGGAGATGAAGAATGCTTTCACTCTACCATGGCAGATTTCTGCGGAGTTGAATGTCTCTTTCAAGGGACGCCTGGCTTATGGGCAGGCCCGGACATCATCTTATTGGAACACATCGCTGTATCTGAAGAAATCTTTTTACAAAGGCCGATTGTCAGTGTCCGTGTATGCGAAGGATTTGTTTGACTCCAACCATTTCAATTCAATCATATCACTCGCAGGAAGGCAGGCGATACTGTATGAAAAAGAATTTGAAAGCATGCGGAAAGTAGGCGTCTCACTCTCCTTCCATCTCAGTGGCGGTGTGCGGACTTCCAAAAAAGATGGCAGGAAATCTTGGATTAATGAAATGGAACGTGTAACTTTGTAGTCAAAAACATATATGGCAGCCATGAACTTCATCCCTATAATCTACGCATTCATACTGTTTTTGCTCATCCGCCTGGTCAACGACATCCCCAACGGTGAGAATTATCTTGCCCACTCATGGCAGTTTATTGCCATAGAGTTGTGTGGCGTCCTTGCAAGCTGTTTCCTGAATTGCTTCCTGGCAAAGAAATGGAGCATAGTCTGTGTAAAGCGTAGTATGAATGCGACCATGGAATTTGCTCCGGTCATTTTCCTGCCGATAGCCCAGGCTCTTATGGTCATGAGCCTGTCGCATGATGTACGGTTGCAGACGGAAATACCATCGCTGATAATCCCTGTCGTCATTTCCGCAATGATGTCATTATGGATATATCTGTCATTGAAATATCAGTATATGAACGAATTGTACGCCAAAGCGAAGATTGATGAACAGATTGCCCGCAACATAACAACGGAAGTTGAATTGCGGCTGTTGCGCTCGCAGGTCAATCCGCACTTTCTCTTCAATATGCTGAACACGCTATACTTCACGATAGAGGAAAGCAACGAGCAGGCTCGTGACCTTGTGGAGCATTTGTCAAACATTCTTCGGGCTTCGCTTTACGAGAACGATAGTGAAGTGTCTGTCGGCAGGGAGATAGAGACATTGGAGAGTTTCATCAAGCTTTATGTGTTAAGGTTTGGAGATTTGGTCAATGTTTCCGTTGACATGGACAGGCGGTTCGGGTATGACAAGATACATCCTTTCCTTCTCCTGCCTCTTGTCGAGAATGCTTTCAAGCACATTGGCGGCAATATCCCGAAAGTGGAGATTAATCTTAGGCGTGAACCTTCCGTTATAGAGTTCTGCATCGAAAACACAATCTCAGAACCTGCCGTGGAAACCGTTGGCGCATCCGGACTCGGACTGGCAAACCTGAAGCGAAGGCTTGAACTGCTATATCCCGGTTCTTATGAGTTTTATACAAACACAACAAACGAAAGTTACAAAGCTTACCTGAAAATATTCCTGAAATGACAAACAAGACTGTTACCTGTGTGATTGTTGATGACGAGTACACGGCACGTTACGGAGTAAGAAGTTATATCCATCGTATTGATTTCCTGTGCTGCAAAGGAGAATTCCATGATGTCGCATCACTTGCCGGATACTTGTCCGCCAACGATGCGCCTGACATAATCTTCATGGACATCCAAATGCCGGGCATGACAGGGTTGGACTTTATCGCTTCGCAGACAATAAGGTCGGCTGTCATAATCATCACAGCTCACGAAAAGTATGCATTAAAAGGATTTGAACTGAATGTCTGTGATTATCTGCTGAAGCCTGTGCCGTTTGCGCGGTTTTGCCAAGCCATCGACAAGGCAGTGCAATACATTGAATATCAGAAAGGACAGAATCTTGACAATTACATGTTTGTACGTGCTGACAGGATGCTGCATCGGTTGGATGTGAAAGACATTGCCTACATCGAATCCATGGGAAATTATGTCAGGATAACCTCTTCCCAAGAACGCATTGTCGCACGAATGACTTTCAAGGAGTTGAAATCTTCGTTGCCCACCAACGGCTTCATGCAAGTGCATAAGTCTTACATTGTCAATCTTTCGCATGTGAAATCCGTAGGCAACGGCACTGTTGTTCTGGACATGCAAATAGAAATTCCTTTATCCAAAACGTTCAGGCAGAACATTATTGACTTCTTTACGAACAGAAATGCCTAAAATAAATGCAAAAAAAGGAAAAGTAGACAATCATCTACTAAAATAAATTAACATCCTGTTACAAATAAATGTGGTCTTTGATTTTTTTCCTACCTTTGTATCAGATAACAAATAATCATCATTTTATATATGGAACAGGCTGAAAAAGAGAACAGGAAATGGGAAGTGCTGAAAAGCGAGTATCTGATACGCAGACCATGGCTTACGGCACGTCGTGACCATGTCCGGCTGCCTAATGGCAATGAAATTCCAGAATATTATGTGCTGGAATATCCGAATTGGGTGAACATCATTGCCATTACCAAGGAAGGGCAGTTTGTGATGATTCGTCAGTACAGGCACGGCATCGGAGAGACAAGTTTCGAACTATGTGCCGGTGTATGTGACGACGGAGAAGAGCCTCTCACCGCAGCCAAGCGTGAACTGTACGAGGAGACAGGCTACGGCAATGGAAAATGGGAGCTGTGGATGACGGTCTCCCCTAACCCAAGTTCGATGACAAACTTGAGTTACAGCTACATAGCCACGGATGTTGAAAAGATTTCAACACAACATCTTGAGCCAACCGAAGACATCTCCGTACATCTCATGAGCAAGGAAGAAGTCAAGGACTTATTGATAAGTGGCAGCATCAGGCAGTCGCTTATGGCAGCACCTCTGTGGAAATTCTTCGCTCTTTCAAAATAAGTCTGCCCCCAAAAAAACGAAACAAGAATGACTCGCGACCAACGCATATACAGAGTGACACTCATGGGAAGTGTCGTGAACTTCATACTGCTGATTATCAAGTTCGCAGCAGGGATTCTCGGACACTCCGCTGCCATGATTGCCGATGCAATACACTCTCTCAGTGATTTCCTTACCGATATTGTTGTCATTATCTTCGTCCGCATAAGCAGCAAACCGGCAGACGAGAATCATGACTACGGGCATGGCAAGTATGAGACCATTGCAACATCCGTCATTGGCATGGTGCTCCTTATTGTTGCCATAACAATCGGCTGGAACGGCATTGAGAAAATTGTAATGTTCGCCCAAGGAGATGAAATTCAGTCTCCTGAGCTCATTGCATTGGTGGCTGCAATAGCAAGTATTTCACTGAAAGAATGGATTTTCCGAATGACCAGAAAGGTTGCCATAGAGATCGATTCACAAGCCTTGGAGGCTAACGCATGGCATCATCGAAGCGACGCCTTGTCTTCGATAGGAACAGCAATAGGAATCGGAGGGGCAGTGCTTTTAGGGAACGGATGGGCTATACTTGACCCTATTGCTGCTGTCATTGTCAGCATACTGATTATAGGTACAGCCCTCAGACTCTTACGGCAGGCGTCAGGTGAACTATTGGAGGAGAGCCTGCCAAAAGAGACAGTGGACAGAATCATGTCAATAGTCTATCAAGATACGCTTGTAAGTGACATTCATAACCTGCATACACGCCGCATTGGCAGTCGTATTGCGATAGAGATGCATCTGCGTCTTCCCGGAAGCATAACAATAGAGGAAGCACACATACATGCGTCTGCTATAGAAAGAAAGCTACGTGAGGAATTCGGACAATCCACACATATCATGCTACACATAGAGCCTGTAAAGAAAAACAGAACAATTTAATATCTACAATATGAAAGTACTACTTATCAATGGAAGTCCTAAGAAAGAGGGCAACACATATTTTGCCTTACACGAAGTGGAAAAAACGCTTAATGCAGAGGGGATAGAAACGGAAATAATACATATCGGGCATAAAAACGTGCGTGGATGCATCAGTTGCTATAAGTGTGGGGAACTGAAAAAATGTGTATTTGACGATTGTGTCAATGAGGTTGCTGAGAAGTTCCGTGATGCAGACGGGCTTGTCATTGGCTCTCCGGTCTATTATGCTTCCCCTGCCGGCACTCTGATTTCATTCCTTGACAGGCTGTTCCTGTCTGCAAAGTTTGATAAGACGATGAAGGTCGGAGCAACTGTCACTGTGGCACGCCGTGGAGGAATGTCATCGACATTCGATGTACTGAACAAATATTTCACAATCTGCGGAATGCCAGTCGCAAGTTCACAGTATTGGAACATGGTCTACGGACGCACACCCGGTGAAGCATTGCAGGATGCTGAAGGACTCCAGACCATGCGCCGACTTGGAAAGAATATGGCTTTCCTCGTCAAAAGTATTGGGCTTGGGAAAGAAAAATTCGGCATTCCAACACTTGACGAAGCGCCACAACAGACAAACTTCATAAAGTAGCTATCAGGCATGGGCATTGGCGGAAATTCTCTGATAACACCTTGTTTTGGACTGTATTAGGCATAAATAGCAATTTTCGGGTTGCCAAATAAAAAATGTTGTTGTACCTTTGCACCGTAATACAAATGAATATCTATTTTTGCAAGGTATGCACAACACAATAACCGAAGAACATAAAAGAAGCACAGAGCAATTTTTTCTATACGGAGAAAAGGAAATTGCCTATCTTAAAAACAAGGACAAACGGCTCGGAGAAGTAATAGACAAAGTGGGCATGGTGAAAAGGCAGGTAATTCCCGACCTCTTCACTGCCCTTGTCCATTCCATTGTGGGACAACAGATTTCGACCAAAGCGCATAATACAATTTGGCTTAAAATGGTTGATGCGTTTGGCGAAATTACCCCGGAGAAGGTTCTCAGTATTTCACCCGAAGAACTACAATCGTTCGGTATCACATTCAAAAAGGTGGACTATATAAGGACTACAGCACATAAAATCGTATCTGGCGAATTTGACATCAAAGCGCTTTGTGAAATGGACGACAGCGAAGTTTGCGCAAAGCTATCAGAATTGGACGGCATTGGCGTATGGACAGCGGAAATGCTGATGCTCCATTCTATGCAACGCCCTGATATTCTGAGTTTCGGAGACTTAGCTGTGCAACGTGGTTTGAGGATGTTGTATCACCACCGCAAGATTACCCGTTCCATGTTTGAGAAGTACCGCCGTCGCTATTCTCCTTATGGCAGCGTTGCCTGCATCTATCTTTGGGCTGTGTCGGCCGGTGCAGTGGAAGGGCTGAAAGACTATTTACCTAAACAGAAAAGCAATGGACGGAAAGGGAAAGGGAAAGGAAAGATACAGGTCTTGTAAAATATGTATGAAAGTTATGAAAGAGAAGAATATCATTAAGATAAAGCGTTACGACTCGCCACGTGGAGTGTTGATGCTCGGCTCGTTTAGCGACAAGCTCTGCCTTTGTGACTGGCAGGTCGAAAAGCATCGTGACCATGTGGACAGGCGTCTGAAACGAATTCTGAAAGCAGAGTTTGAGGAAGGGACATCAGAGGTTATCAATATGGCAGAAAAGCAACTTGACGAGTTCTTTGCCGGAGAACGCAAGACGTTTGATGTGCCATTGATGTTTGTTGGTACGGATTTTCAGAAAACTGTATGGAATTTCTTGCTGACAATACCTTTCGGGAAAACGATTTCATACGGAGAAATGGCAAAAGAAATCGGTTTGCCAAAAGCTGTCCGTGCGGTTGCCAATGCAAATGGTGCTAACTCTATTTCGATTCTTGCTCCATGCCACCGTATCATCGGCAGCGACCGTTCACTGACAGGTTACGGAGGTGGTTTGAAAGCCAAACAGTTGTTGTTGGAGCTAGAAGGTGTTCTGTAAAAGCATCATTGAAATGAAAGGAATACAGGACGAAGTTAACTATGCCCGTATTGCCGAAGCCATCAGGTTCATAAGGGATAATCGTAAAGAACAGCCAGGATTGAAAACCATAGCCGAGGCCGTGAATATGAGTCCGTTTCATTTCCAGCGGATTTTTAAGGAGTGGGCAGGAATTACTCCTAAACAGTTTCTGCAATATCTTAACATAGAATATGCCAAACGCATATTGCAACAGACACACGCATCACTTTTCGACACAGCTTTGGAAGTGGGATTATCCGGTACAGGACGGCTACACGATTTGTTTATCACCATCGAGGGGATGACACCCGGAGAATACAAAAACGGCGGTGAGAATCTTTTAATCAATTACAGCTTTGACACAACTCCTTTCGGAGATATATTGATAGCCTCTACTCCAAAAGGTATATGCAGTATGGAATTTGCCGATGACCATATTCAAGCGTTCAGCTCACTGCAAAGAAAATTTCCACATGCCAGGTTCAATCAGATACTTGACAGCGTTCAGCAGAATGCCTTGTTCATTTTCACACAAGACTGGAGTAAACTCAGTGAAATAAAACTACATTTGAAAGGAACTGAGTTTCAGATGAAAGTATGGGAAGCATTATTAAAAATTCCTATGGGTGGAATGACCACATACGGCGACATTGCTGCAAGTATCGAAAATCCACGAGCCTGCCGTGCAGTAGGTACAGCTATTGGTGAAAATCCTGTCGCGTTCCTTATACCATGTCATCGTGTAATCCGCGCAACAGGAGAAATCGGCAACTATCATTGGGGAGAAATCCGCAAAACAGCCATTATTGGCTGGGAAGCAGCAAAACAAGAATCTGTCAGATGACCTCAACCAAATAATATCCGCTGCCACCATAACACCCATCGCCCTCGATTTGTCTGAAATCGTATATATCCTACAAAAACAATGATAGTTCGTTTGGATTTTCCCCAAACGAACTATCGGTCGTTTTGCCACCTAAATAGAAGATAAGGTGGCTGAAACTTACATCGCTTGTCTCACGACAAACGCTCTTAGTTACCTTAAATATCTAATACCATGAAAAACACATTGCAAAATTATATAATATTTTTACAAAAGCAAATAGTATTATTATATTTTACTTATAATAAATATTAATTAACAGGTATCTCTCATCTAAACATGTAATAATCATATACAAAAAAGCCATAATACTCATTTTAATAAGTATTATGACTTATGTTGGTAAATGTAGTTTTCTGACTAAATTACTTTACCTTGGCAACAATTGCCTTGAATGCCTCCGGGTGGTTAACAGCGAGGTCAGCGAGGACCTTACGGTTAATCTCAATACCAGCCTTGTGAAGAGCACCCATCAACTGAGAGTAGCTGAGTCCCTCAAGACGAGCTGCAGCATTGATACGCTGAATCCACAATGCGCGGAATGTGCGTTTTTTGTTCTTACGGTCACGATACGCGTAAGTGAGACCTTTCTCCCAAGTATTCTTGGCAACAGTCCAAACATTTTTACGTGCTCCGAAATAGCCACGGGTGAGCTTAAGGATTCTCTTGCGCTTTGCGCGAGATGCAACGTGATTTACTGATCTTGGCATAGTTTTCTTACTTTTAAAAAGTTAGACAATAAGATTAACGTAGACGCAGCAAGTCACGAACCTGCTTTGTGTTTGAAGAATCAACGATTTCAGAACCGAGAAGGTTTCTCTTCTGCTTCTTTGTCTTCTTTGTCAGAATGTGGCTGTGAAAAGCGTGACGACGCTTAATCTTACCTGATCCGGTGAAAGAAAAACGCTTCTTTGCAGCGGAATTAGTCTTTACTTTTGGCATTTTTTTGTTGTTTAATTAATTATTAATATATTGTGGCAACGCATATACCAGGCGTTACGCACGTATTTTCTATGCTATTATGGGATATTAATCCTCAAATTTAAGATTGGCAAGAGCCTCTGCACCTTTGGCATTTGCTGCAAGTCCGCCGTTTGCAGGAGTCTCTGCTTCAGCCGGCTGTGCAGTTTTTTTTGCTTCAGCCTCACGGCGTTCACGGTCAAGCTTCTGCTGTGATTTCTTTGCCACACCGGACTTCTTTGGTGCTATGAAGAGGAACATCTTCTTGCCCTCAAGCTTTGGCATTTGCTCAACCTTTCCGTATTCTTCCAAGTCATTGGCAAAGCGCAGAAGAAGCACTTCTCCCTGCTCCTTGAAAAGAATGGAACGTCCACGGAAGAAGACATACGCACGAACCTTGTTTCCTTCTTCAAGGAACTCTTTTGCATGCTTGAGTTTGAAATTATAGTCATGCTCGTCCGTCTGAGGTCCGAAACGAATCTCCTTGACTTCCACCTTCACCTGCTTCTGCTTCATTTCCTTTGCCTTTTTCTTCTGCTGGTAAAGGAACTTGGAGTAATCAATGATGCGACAAACCGGTGGTTCGGCATTTGGCGAAATCATGACAAGATCCTCCTCACGGCTTCTCGCCATTTGGAGAGCCTCACGTGTGGAGATGACCATAGCTCCGTCATCACCTACAATACGTACCTCCTTGCAACGAATCTGCTCATTGATACGGTATTGGTTTTGCTCTTTCTTTTTGTCTATCTTCATTAAACGTTGTATGGTTTGGCTGTTACCATTAAATATTGATTTTGCAAAAAATCGGATGCAAAGATACTAATTTTCATTAATATACATAGTATCAAAGTATCTTTGCATCACGACTTTTAACATTATTTACAACAAAACTCAGTTTTCAGGCTTCAAATCGGTAGCTTTCAGCATTTCTGCGACTTCACCAAGTACACGTTCTGCAAATGCCTCTTTTGGCATAACGGCCTGGTCGCCACCACCCTGTTGACGCATTGCAACAGTTCCATCTGCAGCTTCTTTCTCACCGACAATAACCATATAAGGCACGCGCTTCAATTCGTTATCACGTATCTTGCGACCGATTTTCTCATTGCGGTTATCCACTGTGGCACGCACACCGACAGTGTCGAAATACTCTGCAACCTCCAAAGCATAGTTGTTGTACTTCTCAGAGATAGGAAGGATAGCAACTTGCTCAGGTGCAAGCCAAAGTGGGAAATGCCCTGCAGTATGCTCTATGAGTACAGCTGTGAAGCGTTCCAAAGAACCGAATGGGGCACGGTGAATCATCACCGGACGACGCTTGGAGTTGTCCTCTGCTGTATATTCCAGATTGAAACGCTCAGGAAGGTTGTAGTCAACCTGGATTGTACCAAGCTGCCAGCGACGACCGATAGCGTCTTTAACCATACAGTCAAGCTTTGGTCCATAGAATGCAGCCTCTCCTAACTCGCAACGCGCTTTAATGCCCTTTTCCCTGCAAGCATCAATGATAGCCTGCTCTGCAGACTCCCATACTTCATCAGAACCGATGTATTTCTCCTTGTCTTCCGGATCACGCAAAGATATCTGGAACTCTACCTGCTCTTCTCCGAAACCAAAGATTGTGAATACAGTTTGGATAATGGACAGTACACGAAGGAACTCATCCTTGACTTGGTCCTGACGGCAGAAAATATGTGCGTCATCCTGAGTGAATGAGCGTACACGAGTAAAGCCGTGAAGCTCACCGGATTTCTCGTAACGATAAACAGTTCCGAACTCAGCACAACGGAATGGCAAATCCTTGTATGAACGTGGCTTCCATGCAAACACCTCACAGTGATGCGGACAGTTCATAGGTTTCAGCATATACTCCTCATCCTCTTCCGGAGTATGTATTGGCTGGAAAGAGTCCTTGCCATAATGCGCATAATGACCGGAAGTCACATACAGATTCTTGGAACCGATATGAGGAGTTATAACTTCTTGGTAGCCGAAGTTCTTCTGTATCTTGCGGAGCATATCCTGAAGACGGATGCGGAGGTCTGTGCCTTTCGGCAACCATATAGGAAGACCCTTGCCCACTCTCTCAGAGAACATGAAGAGTTCCATCTCCTTGCCTATCTTGCGGTGGTCACGCTTCTTTGCTTCTTCAAGCATAAGAAGGTACTCATCAAGCATCTTTTTCTTTGGGAATGATATGCCATAGAGACGCTGCATCTGGTCCTTGGTGGCATCGCCACGCCAAAATGCTCCGGCAATAGCAGTCAGCTTTATCGCTTTGATGTCTCCAGTGGAAACAAGATGAGGTCCTTTACACAAGTCTGTAAAGTTGCCCTGAGTATATGTTGTAATAGAGCCATCAGCAAGATCCTGCTCTATATGCTCACACTTGTACGTCTGACCGGCAGCACCGAACTGTGCAAGGCAATCGGCTTTTGAGATTTCCTGACGAGCAACAGTCTCATTCTTGCGTGCAAGCTCAATCATCTTGTCCTCTATCTTCTTGAAATCCCCCTCTTTTATCATCTCGCCATCAGGCAGAAGGACATCATAGAAGAAACCGTTTTCAACAGCAGGGCCGAAACCGAACTGGATTCCGGGATATAACTCCTGAAGAGCCTCGGCAAGAAGATGGGCACTTGTATGCCAGAATGTGTGCTTTCCCTGCTCATCATCAAACTTGTACAAAGCGATACGAGCATCAGTCTCTATCGGTCTGTTAAGCTCTACGGTCTCCCCATTTACGCCGCAGGATACAACGCTGCGTGCGAGAGCCGGAGAAATGCTCTCTGCAATTTGAAAACCGGTAACGCCTGCCTCGTATTCTCGCACGCTACCGTCTGGGAATGTTATTTTTATCATTGATTAATTTGTTTTTACAGGCAAGTCGTACGGATGACATGCCACATTATTATTCAATATGCAAAATTAATATATTTTTCTCTAAATCAAAGAAAAGAACAGACTTTTTTGTCCGCAAATTCCTTTTTAACGTTGATTTTTCTCTTTATTCAGTTTTTTCATAACGCTGTAAGCACTATACAGGCCCAACTCACCGGCCTTGCTCAAATCATTCATGCCCTCTTTCCGCTTATCGGAGAAGACATAGCACAGTCCACGGTTAAAATACGCTTCCTGCATTCGCGAATCTTTCTCTATCGCCTGTGTGAAAGCCTCTATCGCACCTTTATAGTCTCCGACTTTTGCCATGCGAGTGCCTTGAACATAGTGGTCTGTAGCCTCTGTCGGCTCCAAACTTGAAGAGAAATCTTCCGGAAGAAGCTCTATCTTAACACTCTTGTTCTGAATCTTACCACGATATTCGCTCTGATACTCATGCTCTTTCTGATTATCGTCCTCGACAACAAGCGAACTGTACTTGCTAAGGTCAATATCACTCTTTTTGCGCATTTCCTTCAGCTTGGACTTGCTCCAACGTTTCTGTATTCCCAAATGCTTGTCCATCTGGGCTTTCAAAATCCTGAACTCATCCTTTTCCGCCTTTCCTGTCATGCCAAGCCTGCGGTAACAATTAGCACGGCGCGACAATCCTGTCCAGAAATTAGGGAACTCATCTATAACCTTGGAATAATCCCTGATCGCTCCCTGCAAATCTCCTGTTGCATCAAGCAATATGGCACGATTGAACAAAGCCATTATATTGCCCGGCTCCATTTGCAACACATAGTCAAAGTCCTCTATGGCTCTGTTGTCATCACCGACCTGCTGACGCAGAAGCCCGCGGTTATAATGCGCGAGGAAATTGTTCGGGTCTATGTCAAGAGCTATGTCATAGTCGGACATTGCGCCACGCAGATTGTTTATATTACAGCGTGCAAGGGCTCTGTTTATATAACCGGCAACAAATTTCGGACGAATGTGCAACGCCTTTGACAAATATTCGTCTGCATCCTTCCACTCCTTCCTGTTCAAAGAAATGCTTGCACGTGTCATCCATGTATCAGCATTGTATGGGTCAATCGCAATACTTTTGTCAAGCCAATCGGTAGCTGACGCAGTATCTTTCTGCTGGATAAACAATTCTGCCTTAATGTTATAAGCACTTGAGAATGTGTTCCATTTGCCAATAATCGTATCGAGTTCAAGATGCGCCTTGTCGTATTCCTTGTTCTCCATACGGCAGACAGCACGATTGTACCAATAGCTCTTATTGGTAGGATTACGTCTTACCGCATCAGTATAGTCAGCAATCGCTCCCGAATAGTCTTTTTGCCGAATACGCGTTATGCCTCGAAGGTCATAAAGCTCCGACACATAAGGATTCAGCCGCAGCGCCTCTGTGGCATCCAGCTCCGCACCGCTGTAATCGTCAAGATAGAACTTCGCTACAGAACGCATATACCATGGCTCATACAGATGCGGCTTGGCATTTATGATTTGTGAAAAATACTGTATGGACAAAGCATAGTCCTCATAATGCAATGCAATTTTTCCGGTCGTCATGAGACGATCGGTATTGAATTGTGCCTTTCCTACCAAGGAAAAGCACAAAAGCATTGCAAATGTCAGTATTCTGTTCAAACTGCTATACAACCGGAATCCGTTTCCTTTTCACTCAAACAACTACAGCCTGTCACACTCTTGGCGCCTTTGTCTTGTATCCGCAACGGAAACGCCCCTGCAGAAGAGCTTTCAGCTTTGACTTTATAAGCTGCTTGCGCAATGGAGAAATACGGTCAATGAACATGTGTCCTTCCAAATGGTCGAATTCATGCTGCATCACACGCGCAAGATAACCTTCCACCCATTCGTCATGATGATTGAAGTCCTCATCCACATACTCTACATGGATGCGTGTCGGACGAGTGACATTCTCGTGGATAGCAGGCAAAGACAGGCATCCCTCCTGTAGAGTCTCCTTCTTTGCATCCTCATCAGCCTCTATAATGTGGGCATTGATGTAGACTTTCTTGAAATCCTTGTATTCAGGGAATTCATCAGCCAATGGATCAAGGTCTATGACAACCACCCTGACCGACTTGCCAACCTGAGGTGCTGCAAGCCCTATTCCTTCACTCACAGCAAGTGTCTCCCACATATTCTGAATGAACTGCTTCAAATCCGGATAGTCAGGGGTAATGTCTTCAGCAACCTTTCTCAATACAGGCTGCCCATAAGTATATATAGGTAATATCATAATTGTTCCTCTATTATTATTTGAAACGACGCGATTCCATGTAATCCTGAAGAATTATCGTTGCAGAAATCTCGTCCACAAGTTCTTTGTTTTGCCTGGCTTTCTTATGCAACCCGGCGTCAATCATAGTGCGGTGGGCTATCACAGATGTGAAACGCTCATCATAGAGCACAATCTCTTTGTCAGGAAAACTTTTCTTGAGAAGCCCGACAAACGAGCGGACGCGCTGAAGGTTCTCGCTTGGCTTGCCATTCGGCTGCCATGGCTCACCGACAACAATCGTCGCCACCTCCTCCTTTGCGCAATAGTCCTTCAGGAACCGCATCAAATCAGATGTAGCGACAGTCACCAACCCGTTTGCTATTATCTGCAATGGGTCAGTGACTGCCAAACCTGTACGTTTCTTTCCGTAGTCAACAGAAAGTATTCGCATATAAATTCTCTAAACGTGCAACTTTCATTTACATTATTTGCTGTACAGCAACCAAGCGTCAGGATACTGTGAGCGGAGGTTGTTGCGACTCTGCACAGCCTCTGCCTTGCTGTCAGATGTCGTAGCCACAACGCGGTACATGTTGTTAGAAGGGTTGAAGACAATCTGAGAACCAGGGATACGGCTCTGAAGATTCTCAGCATTAGCCTTAAGTCCGAAAGAGCCGACAACCACGCCGAAGCCCTTTATTCCTGCTCCGCTGACAAGCTGCACCTTCTCTGAACGCACAGCAACATTGTCATTGTTGTCCATTGTACGGTTGTCAGTAACCGGACGCTCCACAACCGGAGCCACCACTTCCTCTGTTGTCTGCTCTATGACGGTTGTATTCTCCTGAGCCTGAGCCTTCTCATACGCCTTGCGGTATGCAGACTCTTTGCTTGAACCACAGCTTGCCAACACTAAACCTGCGCAGATAACCGCGCACATAGTAATACTTTTCTTCATGATATATAAAATAATGATTGTTTCTGACTGATTTTATCTGGGTACAAAATTAATAATAAATCGCGACATATCCAACAAAAACTGTATAAAAATAATAAATTCAACAAATTATCCTGCGTTTTAGCATAATTTTAGACGGAATATTTGGACGGGTATAAAATCTTTCTTACTTTTGCGACACGAATTCACAATCGTAATTATCATCAACTTAAAAACTAAAGAATTATGAAGACATTAGGTTACATTGGCGCATTCCTCGGTGGCGCTATCGCTGGTGCAGCAATCGGTTTGCTCGCAGCTCCGGAGTCAGGAAAAGACACACGTAAGAAAATCTCATCAACAATCAAGGATTTCTGTGACAAGCACAACCTTGAGCTTTCCAAGAAGGAAATGGCTGAACTCGCAGAGGACCTCGTTGATATCAATGCAGAGTAATAATGTTCAGTAACGACAAGAACATAGAAAAACTGGCTCTTATCATAGAGTCAATCAAAGACTACATTGGGTTGCAGAAGGAATTTCTGCAACTCAGTGCTGTTGAGAAAATAGTACGCCTGCTGACATTCGTCCTGCTGGCTATCATATTATCATTTTTCATCCTGCTTTTCATCATATTCCTTTCATTCGCTGCCGCATACGCATTAAGTGACATAATGCCTACATACGCAGCTTTCCTTACTGTTGCAGGATTCTATCTTCTGCTGTTCATGCTTATATCTGCCAAACGCAAAGCATGGATACAGAAACCTCTAATCAAACTTTTTGCAGAAATACTCACAAACTGATCCCATTCCATGTACAACGACATCGACGACATAATAGCCAAGAAAGCTGAACTGCAAAAAGCCATCAATCGGAAAGAAAAAGAAATCTCCATCCTTTGGGAAGATGTCTTTCATCCGAAAGAGGACAAAACTTTCAGCACTCCATCCCAGCGCCTCCTCAAATATGCCAACACCGGATTGGGGCTCATGGACGGCGCACTCCTTGGCTGGAAACTTTACAGGAAATTGAGAAAATAAGTTAGTCCACAAAATTAGCATTCTAAATAGCTCGTGCTCCATATCCGTTTCGCCATTGCACTGTTTTTCAATGTATCTGCGAAGCGGATTCTTTGTTCTCTTAATGTCTCTTCTTTTGGCAGAATACACTGCCATCTTCTTTGTCCGCATAAGACCTCAACACGAAAGCGAAGCCAATCCTTTTCTTTCTTTTCTTAAAGCAATCACCATTCCCAAAGAAAACAATAAGCTTCGGAAAACAGACACTACAGCGAAGCAAATCCTTTTCTTTCTTTGTTTTCTTAGAGCAACCATCATGCCCAAAGAAAACAATGAGCTCCTCCGAAAAACAAACACTAAAGCGAAGCAAATTCTTTCCTTTCTTTATTTTCTTAGAGCGATTCCCTCTTAGATAAATACTCGAGAAAACAACAATTATTTGCCCTGAAATTTGGCGGTTTCCAAACAAATGCTTAATTTTGCAAAACCTATCCAGATGTCCTGTTCCGAGAACCTTCAGCAATGAAGCGTCGAAGCTGTAAGAGGATGAGGGTGGGTGCATATTTATTAAAGAGCGTAACTTAACGCTTGTTACTTGACGATTCGGAATGTCGCAACCTCCAATCACAGTCAGGAACAAGGCAGCGGGGACGCCCTATGGGTGTGTTATACACTTTACGGTCTGTCATGGAGCGCACAGAAGCACTCTTTCGATGGACTGTGTATCAACATATCGGTGTGGGCTTCGGCGTTGCTCGTTCAACTGTGATGGGCAATGCGACAGCCTCGAATCGTGGGACGAGCGGCAAGGACTCCCACACTTTTTTGTATCTATGCCGGCACAATTTCCCCATTTCTTTATTCTCCGCCCGTTGGGAGCAGGACGGCTCATTGCGAACACCATGCATGTCGGAAAACTGATAGAACAGGAACTGAAACGCCAGCAACGCTCACAGGCGTGGCTGGCACGCGCACTTAACTGCTCCCCTGCCAATGTCTGCAAAATAATCAGCCGCCAATATATCGACACCGACACACTGGCCCGCATCTGTAAAGCCCTCAACCACAATTTCTTTGATGACCTTGCAAAAAGCCTGTAACGCTGCCCCATACATAACGGACTTATCTTTCTAAGAGCCAACAGGAATCTTCTTTATCCGTATGAGACCTTTTTTTTGCATCCGAATACAGGAAATGGCACACAGAAAACAGCGAATTCCCATACGAAAAAACTGCATGAGTTTTCTAATTGCCTATTTATCATAATAGTAAAAATAAGGATTTTTTAAGCGAAAAATCACACTTCACATTGGAAAAGACAGCCTCCAACAGTGCCAAAGGTAACCTTTTACAATACAAACAGTATCACTTTAGATAGCAAAAAGCTATGATTTGCGCACTAAAAAGTAACGAAACGAGCCATTTTTTGCACATACAAACAAGCGAAAGAAATATAACTCACTGGTTATCAAAAATAATAGATATTCACCAAAATCCCGCGATTTTCAGAGAATTTTCCTTTCAAAAAATCTACAGCCAATTCTCAGAGGGCAAAAATGCCGTGAGTTTTCTAATTACCCTCTCGGTCTCCGAAAAATCAAGTAACAATATTGCTCGAAGAATCCAAAGAAAAGAAAGAATTCACTTCACCATTACACTTATCATCAAGTGTACATCCAAAGAAAAATTCTTTCTTTTCTGTGAATTCTTTGAGCAACAACAAAACCATTAACTAATTGGCAACGTTTCGTTAACCAATCGGAAATGCCAAAACGACATTTTACGATTATTTCTTTGTAACTTTGCAGCAAAAAAAACATGAAAACAGTAAGATTAATAATTGATCCGCAACGCCTTACCCAAAGTGCATTGCAAGCACTTGACGAACTTGAAAAGAAAGGATTCATCCAAAACGGAGTCATTGCCTACGAAGAAGAAAACGAGGAAGAGGTGTTTGAACTGCTAAACAAAATAGAGCGGCACAAACTGGGATAAAGCGTTCTTGGTAAGCTGTGTGACCAATATACCAAATAGTATAATAGCACAGCTTACTATCTCAAATCTGAAAAACATTGTCTCTGTGTACAGGAATGCGTCGAAACAACTATATAACGGTTATCTAATTATTATAGAGACAGACTGCATGGAATCACTTGACACAAAATACTATAACAAGTTCCTACTGTTGCTGAATTCTTTCTACGAGAACAAAGTGAATGAAAAATGTTTTGATATGCCAATCGAAACCATACAAAATTTAGGGATCACTTTTATCCACAAAAGAAAAGCATATGAAATCAACAGATTAGATTATAAAGACATCATTCCTAACACTATCTATTTTTACGCAAAGAACTCACAGGACAAGGTTATTCACGAATTAATGCTCAAACTGAGACATTGCGCATCACACAAAAACGGTATCCGCCTGTTTGTGAATGACAATGGTGTGGAATGTCTCTATTTCGAGACGAGTTCATCACAAATTTATAATCTAAAAGGGGTTCTTGAAAATAAAAACGCAATAAAAAACTTAAGAAAAGTAACAAACAAAATCAAAACTTATGAAGACAATCATTAAATTATTCATTATTGCAACTCTTACATTCATCAGTTTGCAAGTGTCAGCTTTCGAGGCTGGTGGAATTAATTACAACATCACATCGGAAACAAATAAAACTATCACAGTCTGTTCTAACAAATATTACACTGGAAATGCCATAATTCCAAAAACCGTGGAATATAACGGAGTGACATATTCGGTAACATCGATTGGGTACGAAGCTTTCTATGGCTGCACCGGACTTACATCAGTAACCATACCGAATTCGGTAACATCGATTTTGGACGGAGCTTTCCATGGTTGCACTGGACTTAAATCAGTGACTATACCGAATTCGGTAACATATATTTCGAATCAGTGTTTCTATGGCTGCACCGGACTTACATCAGTAACCATACCGAATTCGGTAACATCGATTTTGGACGGAGCTTTCCATGGTTGCACTGGACTTAAATCAGTGACTATACCGAATTCGGTAACATATATTTCGAATCAGTGTTTCTATAACTGCACTGGACTTACATCGGTGACAATACCGAATTCGGTAACATATATTTCGAGTCAGTGTTTCTATAACTGCAATCTTACATCAGTGACTATACCGAATTCAGTAACATCGATTGGGTACGAGGCTTTCTATGGTTGTACTGGGCTTGAATCGGTGACAATACCGAATTCGATAAAATCGATTGGCTCCGGTGCATTCTATAACAATAACCTTTCTAAAATAATCTTACTTCCAAACACACCCCCTAACGGCCTTTCTGGTGCATTTCGCAAATTAACCAACCAAATAGTTTATGTTACAAATGATAATTACAATAAATATGATTTAGGTACTATCAAAAAATATGATTTCTTGAATTCAATGTTCGAAGCTGATGGGATTATTTATGTCCCTATTTCTCCATCAGAACGGACTTGTGCAGCAATAGACTGCACATATTCCTCAGGTGACAAAAATATTGTAATCGGAAACACTGTGAAATATAAGGGTGTAGACATGTCTATTATTGAAATCAATAGTCATGTACTTAGCAATAATAAGCATATTGAGTCTATAAGCGTCTCCACAAATGCAGGAATACCTGATTATTTCGCAGCAGGATGCACCAATCTTAAAAATGTTGCATTGAGCAACACCTGTTCTATTGGAAAATATGCATTTTATTTCTGTCTGTCATTAAGCAGTGTTAATATTCCAAGCAAAATAACATCTATAGAAGATGGAACCTTTAAACAATGTTATTCTCTTACCGAGATTCAACTGCCAGAGGGGCTAAAAACAATCGAGACAGACGCTTTAGCAGATACAAGACTGCAAACCATCACAATACCAAAAACGGTGGGTGAAATAGCAAATGGAGCTTTTGCAAATTGCCATTTTCTTAATAAGTTCATAATATCGGATGGGGACACAGAACTAAAAATCGGTAATATATTTCGCGACAATAGAACGCCAGCTTCCAGTTCTCCACTGGAAGAAGTACATATTGGGCGCAACCTTGTATATGGCACAACAGAAAAAGAAGGATATTCCCCATTCTACCGCACAAACATTAGGAAAGTGATATTCACAGATACACCGACAGAAGTACCTACCAATCTGTTTTATGACTGCATAAACCTTAAAGAGGTGTCTCTTGGCAATGAGGTGAAGAAGATTGCTGATTATGCTTTCAGTGGATGCTCATCATTGACGGCATTCCATTTCGGTGAAAATATAGAATTGATTGGCAAGGAGGCTTTCTCCGACTGTACATCAATGACAAAGCTCTATGCAGAGCCCACAACTCCTCCTATCTGTGATACGCAGGCATTGGACGGCATCAACAAATGGGAATGCACGCTATATGTCAAGGGGGCTGCAAAAGCAAACTATCAGGCAGCAGACCAATGGAAGGAGTTCTTCTTCATGGAGGATTATGACTTCACGACAGCGATAGACAAAGTGCCGGTGTATGTGCCTCAGAATGACACATACAAGGTGTATAACCTGCAAGGCTCTCTCGTCAAGGTGACAAGCGACAAGGCGGAGCTTAACTCTCTTCCTGCCGGTCTCTACATCATCAATGGCAAGAAGGTCATGGTAAAGTAAACATATAGAGGTAATTAATCACGAATGGCAGCCGGACACTTAACAAGTCCGACTGCCATTCCTTTATTTATAAACAAGAATAAAATTTCCTACTGAGATATTTTTTATAGAATATCCTCTACTCTAACGTAATTTGCAGCAAATAGCTGGCATTGGCACTACCACCACACATCATTTGCTTTTCAGCTTGCTCTGCATCGTATAGTAATAATTCCAGTATGTTGTCTGATAGTTCCGGCGCAGATTGTCACGACGCAAGTTCTCTGTCTTGCTGGAACGCATCATCTGCTGCAAATCATTGTAATCAGCCTCAACTATGCTATCATTGTATACAGAGACAGGGTTGGAGCGCTGATGCCTGTACAGCACAAGGGCTTCACGGTAATGGATAGGCAGGGAATCGCAGATGCCGGGTTTTGAGATGTCAATGCTATCAGTCAAAAGGCATGCAAAAGAATCTAAGTCCTTATCGCAGAGGAAGGCGCAAAGATGATAATCAAAACCTTTGTATCGGGACAACATCTTCTTTCTGACTATCAGTGGAGTTATGCCTTCCAAACGGCACAATGATGCAGTAGAACCTATGACAGGTTGCGTAAAGAGTTTTTCCGCCAGTTCTCCTCGTTTGTCCAATGCTATATAGCGCAGAAGTGTCAGTGTGGGATTTGTTTCAGGATAGCTATACCCCTCCCTGTTCTGCCCCTCTTTGGCAAGATTTTCATAATCTTGTGCAACGAGCTGTTTTTCTGCTACAACTTGCCGATGCAGGAGTCTGTCGTTATTAGAGTTTCTGATGACAAAAAACATCATGAGCGCCATAACGCACAGATTCAGCGTGAGTTCCTTTGACAAGAGGAACGGCTCTTTTGGCAATTTGGCCGGAGGGGACATTTTCCGGACAGCAAACATCACCGCAAAATAGATTAAAAGAGAACCGGCTATTATCCATATTGAATTCCCGGCAACAAGCCCTCCATTGCCATCATTTTCTCCACAAGCCAGAAAAGCAAGCAATGCCATTGACGGGAAGAAGGTCAATGCGTGGCATCCGCTTGTGAGTCTGCAGATGTTGTTTATAAAAAATTGTACTATCATCCCTACCACTGCTATAATCACAGCACTGATGAAGGGATGGTATACAGTAACTCCACCAGACAGAATATGCTGCTCGTAAGTCAGTGTGGGAGTCTGGTAAAAATATATGTAAGAGAAAGAGAAGAGTATAAAAACGATAGCACACACAGCCTTTATCGCTGTGGTGCTATCTTTTCTATTTTTAGCCATTTGATATTTCTAAAAGCAACATTGTCATTCTTCATCACGCAGCCAAAGCTGCACAATATGAATTAATTCTTTTTCAGTACCATAGCAGAACGAGCAGGGATGTACAACTTCAGCCATTCCTTATGCTCCTCCACATACATTTGGTCATAGGTTGTGAGGTGGGTAACAGTATCGTCGCAACTGCCAAAGCCGCCGAAATCAGGGTTATCTGTATTCAGCACGACAGAGTATGCGCCTGTCGGCACGAGGAATCCATAGTCTGTAAAAGACTTTGTAGGATTGAAATTGAACACAAAAATCAGTTCCCCACGAGAGAAGGCTATCACTTGGTCACCGTCATTGTGCCATATTTCCTGCACAGGAGTCTTGTTGAAGGACTTCTCCAGCTTCAGTACTTCCAGCATTTTGGCATCAAAGTCTCCAAGCCAATGATAGCACAGCTCTTTGTTGTCAACCAAGTTCCACTGACGGCGCGCATATTTGTAGCTCCACCCATTGCCTTCTCTTGGGAAATCAATCCACTCAGGATGTCCCCATTCATTGCCCATGAAGTTCAGATAGCCGCCGTTGATTGTCGATGCAGTAACAAGGCGAATCATTTTGTGCAAGGCAATGCCACGTGTAGCGACATCATTCTCATCCCCTTTCTTGAAATGCCAGTACATATCACTGTCAATCAGGCGGAAAATGATTGTTTTGTCACCGACAAGGGCTTGATCATGAGACTCAGCATAAGAGATTGTTTTCTCATCGGAACGACGATCTGTCATCTTCCAGAAGATGTCAAACACGCCCCAATCTTCATCACGCTTTTCCTTGATCATCTTAATCCAATAATCAGGGATGCCCATGGCGAGACGATAGTCGAAACCGAGTCCTCCTTCATCAAACTTCGCTGCCAATCCCGGCATACCGGACATTTCCTCGGCAATGGTAATGGCATTCTTGTTCACCTCATGGATGAGTTTGTTTGCCAAAGCCAGATAGCAGATAGCATTATCGTCCTGTCCGCCATTGAAATAATCGCCATAGCCGCCGAAATCCACACCAAGACCATGATTATA
Source organism: Palleniella intestinalis (assembly GCF_013166595.1). Classification (GTDB taxonomy): domain Bacteria; phylum Bacteroidota; class Bacteroidia; order Bacteroidales; family Bacteroidaceae; genus Prevotella; species Prevotella intestinalis. Next base: position 284,176 of record NZ_JABKKG010000001.1, read on the forward strand.
GTAAAGCATGGAAGTCACACCGTCAAAGCGGAAACCGTCAAAATGGAATTCGTCAAGCCAGTACTTGCAGTTTGAGAGCAGGAAGTGCATCACTTCTCCTTTACCATAGTCAAAGCACAAAGAGTCCCACTGGTTGTGCTCACGGCGATCACCGGGATAGAAATACTGATTAGGATCACCACAGAAATTGCCAAGACCTTCAACCTCATTCTTCACCGCATGAGAATGAACAAGGTCCATTATGACGGCAATGCCCTTCTGATGTGCAGTGTCTATGAGGTCCTTCAATTCTTCCGGAGTTCCGAAACGACTTGAAGATGCAAAGAAATTTGAGACATGGTAGCCGAATGAGCCATAGTAAGGATGCTCCTGAATTGCCATAATCTGGATGCAGTTGTACCCCCCTTTTATCACACGTGGCAGAACCTTCTCCTTGAATTCGGCATAAGTGCCAACCTTCTCCTCAGCCTGTCCCATGCCGATGTGGCATTCGTAGATAAACAGAGGGTCTTTCTTGGCTTTGAAACTCTTCTTTTTCCACTTGTACTCTTCAGCAGGAGCCCAAACCTGAGCGGAGAAGATTTTCGTTTCCTCATCCTGTACAACACGACGAACCCAAGCCGGAATACGCTCGCCTTCACCACCTTCCCACTTGACTTTCAGTTTGTACAAGTCACCATGCTTCATTGCGGTTGCAGGAAGTTTCAGCTCCCAATTGCCGGTGCCTTTGATTCTCTTGCAGGCATATTTCTTCTGCTCTTTCCAGCCGTTAAAATCACCTATCAGATAAATCTCGGTGGCATTAGGAGCCCATTCACGGAACACCCAGCCACCTTTAGCATCACGATGAAGCCCGAAATACAAGTATCCGCTTGCAAAATCGGAAAGTGTCTTCTTTCCGCCATTTGTAAGCTCATTTATCATCCATTCTGCATGATCATGACGTCCACGGATTGCAGCTTCGTAAGGCTCAAGCCATGGGTCATTCTTTACCAAACCGATATGTTGCGGTTTCTTGGGGGATTTAGGGGTGACAGCTTTCTTTGTGGCTGTCTTCTTTGCGCAAGTCATAGTGTTTTCATTTGTTTGTTAAGGTCTATGGCAGGAACACAATCAGCACTTCACTTTGAAGACTGCCTTGTGGATTGTCCCTGTGCCTATACAAGGCTGGTGTCCGTCCTGTGGCCAGAAAATAGCCATCATTCCTGGATGGCATGTGCAGAATCCTTCTGCCATTACACCGGGATATTTTGTTGCATCTTTCTCTGCATTATACTCACACTCTGGGAGGAGTTCTGTTGGAGTATACCCGTAAATCTCGTCATTATTCAACGGAATCTGGATGTCAAGCATATTCTTGTGTGTCTCCATTACAGCCTCTTCCTTTGTCTTGCCTGCAGTGTCCATGATATTTACGAAGCAATTCTTTCCGTCGATTTCATGTTTTCCGTTTTCCAGCTTATTGAGGTCTGTGTTTTTGATAAACTCAATAATCTGCGGGAAATAAGGGTTCAGCGATGCATAATGCTGAAGATTTTCAATTTTGTCTATTACCATGATGATTCGGGTTTTATAAATGTTAGTTGTTATATCGGATTTTTACATCCTACAATCAATATTTTCCTTTTTTCGTGACACGTCCGTTACGGTCCTTCATCACATAGGGTCCGTCACGCTCCCCGTCACGATAACTTCCTTCAAAGCGATTACCGTCCTTGTCTTCTTCGATAGCCTTGCCATGAGGATAGCCGTCTTTATATGTTCCTTTGAACTTGCTGCCATCGGCAAAATGTATAATCATCTCGCCATTCATCTTACCATTCTTGAAATAACCGTCAAATGTGTCACCGGTCTTTTTCCTCAAAGTCCCTTTTCCATCATATTTGTCGGCTTTCCACTGCCCTGTATAAGAGTCGCCATTACGCCAGACAAGAGTGCCATGCCCGTCCTTCTCGCCTGCCTTGAAATGCCCTGTGTACACATCGCCATTGGCATAACGGAAGATACCTTCTCCATCACGCTCTCCTTGGACATAATTTCCTTCGTACACATCTTTATTGGCGTAACGGTAAATGCCTTTGCCATGCTGGATGTCATTCTGCCACATTCCGTTATAAACATCTCCGTCTGCATAACGGTAAACACCTTTTCCGGAACGTTGGTTATTGAGCCACTGTCCGTCATAAACAGAGCCGTCCCCCCAATCGTACTTGCCTTTACCGTTCTTCATATCATTCAGCCATTCGCCATCATAATATGCACCGGAAGCAAAAGTGTAACGGCCTTTTCCTGAGCGCTTGTCCTGAAGCCAGTTACCGTCATAGATGTCACCATTGTAATAGTACATCACGCCATGTCCCTGCTGGTAGTCACGGAACCAAAGACCGTCATATTTATTATTGTTGGAAAAATAGAACACTCCTTTGCCATGTTGCTGGTCCTGAAACCATTGTCCCTCGTATTTCTCGCCATCTGAGAACGAGTAGACACCATATCCATGACGCTTTCCTTTTGCATAGCCGCCCTCATACATGTCACCATTCTTGTATGTGGCTACACCTTTGCCTGTTGCTTTGCCGGAGACCATCTCACCTTTATAGAGTCCACCGTCCTTCAAAGTGTAGGAGCCAAGAGTTATTTTTTGGGCAAGAGCCGTTCCGCAAAAAAGAAATGCACTTGTCACAAATGACAAAAGTATTTTATATATTCTATTAGTCACAATTATAATTCATTAGTTTGACAATTCTTTACCTTTACAAAGATACCTAATTTTTACTTAAAGGCATGCATAAAGGCACATTATTTCAAGTTTTTTCACTTTTCCGCACGTTCTTCCAAGAAACGCATATAAACCCTTATCGCAGTTTCCACCATTCTCACACATGGACGCTTTTTATAATATTCGTCAGTCCTTGCCTCTGGAGTGGCACTGATTACAATGTCAGGGATTGTCCCGTCGGCACGCTTTTTATTCAATCCAAGCAGTTCCTTGCAACAAATGCTTCCAGTCTGTGCCTTAAAGTCCGCTGCGAGTTTCTGGACAGCTTCATAATTCTTTTTCTTCACCTCCTGATTTGCCTCCACACCGGCAATCTCAAGTCCGGCAAGCATAAACATGCCAAGAGCAGAGCCACAGGTTTCGCGCATACGACCTATACCTCCTCCATAGCTTGCTGACATACGTGTCATGAGCGTCAATGGCACATCGTACCATTCGGCAAATGCCATTGCAACACTCTGGGAGCAGTTATAGCCTTGTTTGAAATAACCGACTCCACGCTCGACCATTTTTTCTGTTTCTTCTTGCCAATTCATAAGTACATTTCACTTAACATTGTCATCGTACATCTTCATTATCCTTGAAACACACTCCCATAACTCACGACAAACATGTATCACAGGTACATTTTTGCAAGGAATTTCTCGGCATTAGCCAAATCGTCCGGAGTGTCGATACCGATGGTTTCAACATCAGTCAGGCCCACCTTTATCCTATAACCGTTCTCCAGCCAACGGAGCTGCTCTAGACTTTCAGCCATTTCCAAAGGCGATTGTGGCAAGCGTGTCACTTCGCCAAGCACTGCTCTTCTGTAAGCATACAGCCCTATATGCTTCAGATAAGGGAAAGAATCCGCCCATTCTTTCCTTTCCTTTCCTCTGCAGAAAGGTATCACAGAGCGTGAGAAATACAAGGCATAACCTTGCCGGGACACTGCAATCTTCGGAGAATTAGGATTCTCAACAGCTGTCATGTCGTTGCCAAAAGGTTTGCCAAGTGTGGCTATTTGTGTATCAATGTCTTCAAAGCATTGCATTACCGCCTCTATCTGCGAAGGCTGTATGAAAGGTTCATCACCTTGGACATTTATAACAACATCCGACGGGGAAAGCGACAGACATGATTCAAGTGTCTCCACAGCCTCTTCTATTCTGTCCGTACCACTCTTATGATCAGACCTTGTCATCACGACCTCACCGCCAAACTGCATGACAGCCTGCCGTATACGCTCATCATCTGTGGCTACGAAAACATCGTCTATGACTTTCTTTGTCTGCGTGTAAACACGCTCTATGACAGTTTTCCCTCCAAGCATTGCCAAAGGCTTGCCGGGGAATCTTGTTGACGCGTATCGTGCCGGGATTACCGAAATGAATTTCATAAGTTTGTTTTCAACGACCGTCACATAAATGAACAGTCATCCTCTTTGATAATGCTACTATATTTTTCTGCCGCTTTTATGAAACGGCAAAGTGCAATCAATCACGTAAGAAAATATCACGAGTATAGACCTTCCCACGTACATCATCAAGAACAGAATCATAGCGGTTTGCTATAATCACTTGTGACATAGCCTTGAACTTGTCAAGGTCATTCACTACCCTGCTGCCGAAGAACAGCGAACCGTCCTCCAAGGTCTGTTCGTAAATGATTACCTGCGCACCTTTTGCCTTTATGCGCTTCATTATCCCCTGAATGGCACTTTGACGGAAATTGTCAGAATTGCTCTTCATTGTAAGTCGATAGACACCTATCGTCGGAGCTTCCTGAAAGGCTGCATCGTTAGAGTCAAACTGATTGTTGTGGGAATAGCCGTACCATCCAGCCTTCTGCAGCACAGCATCCGCGATGTAATCCTTACGGGTGCGGTTGCTCTCCACTATGGCTGTCATCATCTGCTGAGGCACATCCTGATAGTTTGCAAGCAACTGTTTCGTATCCTTTGGCAGGCAATAGCCACCATAACCGAACGAAGGATTGTTGTAATGCGTACCTATGCGAGGGTCAAGACCTACCCCGTCAATAATCGCCTGTGTATCCAAACCTTTCACTTCAGCATAAGTGTCAAGTTCATTAAAATAGGAGACGCGCAACGCAAGATATGTGTTTGCAAACAATTTTACAGCCTCCGCTTCTTTCAGGCCCATGAACAGTGTCGCAATATCCTTCTTTTCCGCACCTTCCTGCAAAAGTCTTGCAAAAGTCTCCGCATAAGTCTTTGCATGGTTGCTACCGACAGACACAATGGCATCGTTCTCCTCACCTGACTCTTTTATCATCTTCGGATAACCTACAATGATTCGTGAAGGGTACAAATTATCGTATAACGCCTTCGATTCACGCAGGAACTCCGGAGAGAAAAGCAACTTGAGTTTATAGTCTACAGGGCGGTTCTCCGCCTTAAACCTCTTTGCATATTTAACATAAAGCGAGCGTGTATAGCCAACTGGTATTGTTGACTTTATCACCATTACCGCTTCGGGATTAACCTCCAACACAAGGTCTATGACCTCTTCAACATGTGAAGTGTCGAAATAGTTCTTCACTGGGTCATAATTGGTAGGCGCAGCAATGACCACAAAGTCAGCGTCAGCATAAGCACTCTTGCCGTCAAGCGTCGCTTTGAGACGCAGACTCTTCTCTGCAAGATATTTTTCTATATACTCATCCTTTATAGGACTTGTCTTCTGGTTAATAAGGTCAACCTTCTCCTTTATCACATCAACAGCCACAACATCGTGGTGCTGAGCAAGAAGAGTGGCTATACTCAGACCGACGTATCCGGTACCGGCTACCGCTATCTTTATGTCTTTGAAATCACGCATAATCTTACATTTATAGATGCGGCATGGAGAATCAACTCTGAAAATCATGCTATTGGACAAATCTCCTATCAAGCGGATTTCGCATCAAGCCGCAATGTATTTTGTGCAAAGATAAAAAAAATATTTGATATTTGTCTCTTATTTCAGAAATTATTAATAGTTTTGTAAAAAATATTTTTAATAATACCATGCCACAACCTTCAAATAACTTCACAAAATGGGTTGCCTGCTGGGGCAATGCCACATCCATCACTGACAGAAAAGAGTGTGTCTATGCAAAGGACATCACCTTACGGTACCCTATACGGATTGTCTTCTCAGGCAGCAAACTGAGATTCCGATTTTCAAACCTTACAGGAACAGAGCCAATCACAATATCAGCGGCAAAAATCAACCATACAGTAATCACATTTCGCACAGAAGAAAGCGTCATCATTGAACCGGGGAAGGAAATCACAAGTGATGAGATTCCGTTTCAGGTGACAGCAGGAGACACTGTGGATGTAAGCATTTATCTCGCCGAATGCACACAGATGAATGCCGGCACACTTATTACCGGACCACTTTCGAAGGGAAAATATGCATACGGGAATTTCATCAATGAGGAACAATTCCCGGTGGATTTGTCACGGAACACCAACTGGTTCTATTTTCTGAACACCATAGACATCCTGACCGAAGAGAAGAACCATGCCTTGGTTTGCTATGGTGACTCAATCACGGCACAAAGCTGGCCCGACTATCTTGCCATGCGCGCTTGGGACAAAGGCTTCAGGAATGTCGCCGTCATAAGGCGCGCCGTAAGCGGAACACGCATCTTGCGCCAATATGACTGCATCACTTACCAGGCTTACGGACTGAAAGGAGAGACACGATTCCCTATCGAACTCAATGTCGCCGGTGCCCGGGATGTCATCATTCAGCACGGCATCAACGACATCATCCATCCTGTCGGCTCCGATGTCAACATTTTCCGCCCTTGGAGCGACATGCCTACTGTCAACGAACTGAAGCAAGGAATGGAGAATCTCTATATCCGCCACGCCCGAGAACTTGGCTTGAAGGTGTGGAGCGGCACATTGCTCCCGATATTCGGATGGCGCACATACAACACCGAACGTGAAGCCATGCGGTGTGAATTCAATGATTGGCTGCGCACATCGCCATTGTTTGACGGTTGCATAGATTTCGACAAGGCTGTCCGCAATCCCGAAAAGACGGAAGCATTCAACACCGGTTATGACTCCGGTGACCATCTGCATCCGAACGAAAAGGCATACAGCACTATGGCTGACGCTGTTATGGAAGAGTTGTTAATGTAACGTTTCAACACCATAGGACATCCTTCCTTCTTCTCTTCCGACATGACTATATAACATGGCTTCATAGGATAAAAAAACAAACTGCCAACAAGCGAAATACAAAGTGTGACACTTTGCATGACAAAAGGTTATCTTTTGCAGTGTAAAGTGTTACCTTTTACTGTACAAAGTGTCACCTTTTACTATACAAAGGATTACTCTCTGAAATTCAGCACTTTACCACACAATAGAATCTTATTGGAAGTAAAGCAAAAACATTATCAGAAAGAGTCCGTACTGTTATTGTTCACTCAGCCTTCCGGTATGGCCGGCATGGATTTCCGTATGCCACAGCACCGGAAGGTGTGTCTCGTGCAACAACACTTCCGGCACCGTTAACGGCTCCGCTGCCTATTATCCCTCCCGGCAACTCCACTACGTGGGCACACATCCTGACATTATTGCCAACGGCAACTGGACTGCATGTTTCAAGACCGGCATACTATATTTTGTTTTGTCACTATATCACAAAGATATAAATTCCAAGGGATTTTTCAAAAGAAAACACTGAATTATAAGAAATAATTTTATTATTTGAGGATTATTTTGTATTTTTGCATCACGATTCCAACACACTCTTTATGATTTTCCACAATAGGGTTCAGGATAAAAGCAAAGAATGGTAGCAACAATTCCATATATAGAAGGCAAGTTTAATGAATACAACGGACTGATATTCAACGGAGAACTGCCTGCGATTCCAATCAAACTGAGCAAGGCGAAAACGTCACTCGGGCAGCTTGCTTTCAAGCGCAGAAGGACATGGTACGGCAGAACCGTATATTCGGATTTCCGACTCCGTGTAAGCACTCATTTCGATTTGCCGGAAAATGAGCTTGAGGACATTATCATTCATGAGATGATACATTATTATATATTTGTCAACCGACTGAAGGACAAGAGTGCTCACGGGCCGCTGTTCAGGCAGATGATGAAGGACATAAACACAAGATATGGCAGAAACATATCCATCTCGCGCAAGCAAAAGGAACTCATAACGGCAACAAAACAATAACATTCAGAATGGCAAGGAAGATAGCTGTTTTCGCAAGTGGCAACGGCACGAACTGTGAAAACATAATACAACATTTCAGAAACAGTGGTGATGCAGAGGTTACGCTTGTGGTGAGCAGCAACAAAGACGCATTTGTCCTGCAACGTGCAGAAAAGCATGGCATACCGTCTGCAGTAATAACAAGGCAGCAGTTTGAGCAGGAGCAGGCTCTTGTCCTGCAGACTGTGACGGAATGTGAATATATCGTGCTTGCCGGTTTTCTGCTGCGAATCCCTGATTATCTCATCGAACGCTTTCCGGACAGAATCATAAACATCCACCCTTCCCTGCTGCCGAAGTTCGGAGGAAAGGGGATGTGGGGGCATCATGTGCACAAAGCGGTGAAAGAAGCCAAAGAGACTGAGACGGGAATCACCATACACTATGTCTGCTCGGAATTTGACAAAGGCGGACATATCGCGCAATTCCGTGTCGCAATAGACGAGAATGACAGTGCAGAAGACATCGAAAGGAAAGTCCATGAACTTGAAAAAGAGCACTTCCCGAGAGTCCTTGGCAAACTGTTCGCTGAGGCCGGCATGACGGAATACGAGCGGTACTGCAAGGAGCAGGCACTGATACAGGACGAAGAGTTTGACGAAGAGCGGTGCTTCCCCGAAATGCCGGAGGGGCAGTTCGTCAGAGGACACTGAGCAAAAGAACTCTTGACGCAGTCAATGGCTCTTCATAAGCAAAATTTCATATATAAACACAATAAGCCCATGAATATCAAAGACAAACTAATTTCTTTTGTTTGGCAACACTTTCTGTTACTTGTATCACTGTACATCATGACACTTGGAGTCGCAATATGCGTGCGCTCAGGTGTCGGTTCAAGTGTGATAAGTGTGCTGCCTTATGTGTTTGAGAGTGCAGGAAAAGCATTTCCGGACATTCCTTCGCTAACCATCGGCCAGTACACATACATCATGAACGGCATACTTGTCGCAGCACAGCTAATTGTTCTCCGCCGCAAATTCGAGCCAGTCCAACTCTTCCAGCTTGCCATTGGAACCGTTTTCGGTTTCCTCATCGACATCAACATGGCACAGACTTCATGGCTTGCCCCTGTTGCTATATGGCAGAAAGCCGCGGCACAGCTTGCAGGATGCACCATCCTTGGTTTTGGCATTGCATTCGAAGTCAGATGCGGAAGTGTGACAATGCCGGGCGAAGGATTCCCTGTAGCTTTGAGCAAAGTGACGGGAATGCCTTTCCCAAAGATGAAAATCATTGTTGACACAACGCTTGTCATCCTCGGAATAGTGGCAAGCTTTGCGTTTTTCGGCAAATGGATGTGGCATATCATTGGTTTCGGAACACTGTTCGCCATGTTCTATGTGGGCATGATAGTGCGAGTAACAGGACAGCATATCGGATGGTTTGACCGCATACTTACTTACAAACCGGGATTCAGGCGTTACATATACGGACTTGCACGACACATTTACAGATAGGACATTCCAACACAACTTAACATATCAGTATCATGATAATCGACTTTAACACAATGGAAGCCACCACTTTCCCGAATTTCAAAGGCGGAGAAAAGGAACTCTATGCAAAAATGTTCTGGGACGGCACAAACAGGATAATGAAAGGTGTGCTTTGCCCCGGCGCAAGCATAGGAGAGCATCTGCACGATACGAACTCAGAAATCCTCTTTGTCCTGAAGGGCGAAGGCACTATCATTGACGACGGTGTACGCTCACAAATCAAAGAAGGGCAATGCGCATATTGCCCCAAAGGCCACTCGCACAGCCTTCTAAACACCGGGGATGAGGACTTGGTCTTCTTCGCAGCCGTCCCAAACCAATAAGAATTCTTACAAAAACCAAGAAACATGAATGACAGCAGAGAACAAGAAGGACTGAAACTACTGGGACGAAAAACGGAATACAAGAGTGACTACGCCCCGGAAGTATTGGAAACATTCCAAAACAAACATCCGGAAAACGACTATTGGGTGCAGTTCAACTGCCCTGAATTCACATCACTGTGCCCTATCACCGGACAGCCGGATTTTGCCGAAATAAAGATCATGTACATACCGGACAGGAAGATGGTGGAGAGCAAAAGCCTGAAACTTTACCTGTTCAGTTTCCGCAATCATGGCGATTTCCATGAGGACTGCATTAACAAAATCATGAAGGATCTTGTCTGCCTGATGAAGCCTAAGTATATCGAGGTCATCGGAATCTTCACTCCGCGTGGCGGAATAAGCATCTATCCATTCGCAAACTATGGACAGTCGGGCACGAAATACGAGAAACTTGCCGAGCAGCGGCTCATGAACCATGGCCTTGTACAAGGATAACAAACGAGACAGCAGACAAAGAATTGTGATGAAAACATACAATCTTTGTCTGCTGTTTTGCTATTATGAAAAACGGATTCATTCCGTATAGAACTTTATAAGTTCGGTAATTGCCTGACGACATGCGGGGCAGAACTCAGGATTCTCATTCGTCCGCATACGGCAGTCACGGCAAGCGCGATAGACTCCTTTCAGAGAATAGCCAGCACCCTCGAACTTTCCGACACCGGAAACCTTGCCGATAAGATTCTCCCACTTTCCCTTGAAATCTACATTTGTAGTTATGTTCTTCTCCCATGGCTCTACATCAAGAGGATACATCAGAATACTTTCTTCCTCATAAGCATACTCATCAGCCAATCCGGCAAAGCTATGGCCGAACTCATGCACAACAACAGGACGGAATTTCGGATGGTGTGCCATTGCCAAATTATACGAGTTCAAAATTCCACCTCCACCATACTTATCTGTATTCACAAGGACAATGATGTGCTCGTAAGGTATTCCGGCAAGCCAGTTGTGCAGGTCTTTCAGATGCAATGTTGTAAGGTATCTGTCGCTGTAGAATGTATCGAAGTTTGAATGCAGTGCGGTGTTGAGCCACAATCCCTGCCCCGGTTCGCTCGTTCCACTATCTACGGAAGGCGATTTGACAGCGACAATGCCAAACTTCTCATGATAGGACTTGAACGGCTCATGCGCAAACAATGCCTCGACTGCAACCCTGGCATCACGGACAAACACCGGCATTTCTGATTCTTTATACCCTTCTGCAACAAACGCTATACGGATACACTTTTCCGAGTCAGACGGCTGTTGCAGAATCTCGTACGGAGTGGTTCCCGATTGAGCCAGACGGCGTATGAGAATGTCATTCGGGACAACAGTATGCGTCATTGTTGACATTACGTTACGTCGGTTATCCATCAGGTTTACAGTGACATCGACAGTATCCTTCGGCATCGGTACGAGGAATACATTCTCAAAGGAACGGTTCTTCTCCTTTGCCTCGTCATAACTGAGCCACTCCTGAAACAAAGTGGAGAATGAGTTGCGGTAAATCACAGTGCCATCCTTATGGGCACGGACGATTATTTGTCCATTGCCTTCCACCGGCACTTCTGGAAGATTATTCCGCTTTCCGTACCAACCGTCGAACACAGACAGTTCGTCTACAGCAATCATCTGAACATTGACATTGCCTGAGAATATATAGTCTATACGCAATGTCTTGTCTGTAAAATAATCATCAAACGTCTGCGCTCCTGCCCAATAATGGAACATAAAGCATAAGATTGCAAAAAAGTATCTCATCATTCCAACTCCTTTAATAATATAATGTTATATTCACGCGCCATGTCTTCCGGTTTGTGGCAATGACCATTGTGCTCCAATATGTCAACATCTATCGGTATGGTTTCCCTGTCATCTGTCCTGCCGAGTTTCTTTTCCAGATTCTTGGTCAAGGCTTTCAGTTCATCATAGGACAGAGAAGACTCTCCCACCCCGACAGCATTGTAGTAGCCGTCACCGGTATATTGCGTCGTAGAAAAACGAATAGCAGAGAAGAATGCCTTCAGCTCCTTCTCTGCTATCTCTATATTCTCAATTTGGTTCTTGTTTGAACCTAATGATACAATGACTTTCATAATAATGTCTCCTTAACGGAAACGGTCTGTTTAGTATGAACGTGCGATGATGACACGGTGCTTTGCCGGCTTGCCTGAAACCATGTCTACACCCGGAGTTTGCTCGTAAGCGAAAGGCACGCAACGGATTGTTGCCTGTGTGTCCTCCTTGATTTTCGCCTCTGTCTCTTCTGTGCCGTCCCAATGGCAAAGGAAGAAGCCGCCGTCCTTCACACGCTCCTTGAACTCTTCGTAATTGTCACACTCATAGACATGCGCATCACGGTACTTGCGTGCTTTCTCAAAGATGTTCTGCTGAACATCGACAAGAAGTTTCTCAACATACTCCGCAATACCATCAAACGATACGGTCTCTTTTTCAAGAGTGTCACGGCGCATCACTTCGATAGTACCGTTCTCGATGTCGCGCGCACCCATTGCAAGACGGACAGGCACACCCTTCAGTTCGTAGTCGGCGAACTTGAATCCCGGACGCTTGTTGTCAGAATCATCGTACTTGACAGAAATTCCCTTCTTGCGAAGCTCTGCAATTACAGGCATTATCTTCTCTGTAACAGCCTCACGCTGTTCAGGCTTGTTGGCGATAGGTATGACAACAACCTGTATAGGTGCAAGTTTCGGAGGAAGGACAAGACCGTTGTCATCGGAGTGTGTCATGATGAGCGCGCCGATAAGGCGTGTTGACACACCCCATGAAGTAGCCCATACATATTCAGGCTTATTCTCCTTGTTAAGGAATGTCACATCGAACGACTTCGCAAAGTTCTGGCCAAGGAAATGTGATGTACCGCTCTGCAAAGCCTTACCGTCCTGCATCATTGCCTCAATAGTGTAAGTGTCCAGTGCACCGGCAAAACGCTCAGTCTCGGACTTGACACCCTGCAAGACAGGGACTGCCATGAAATTCTCAGCAAAGTCAGCATAGACTTTCAGCATCTTCTGTGCCTCTGCCTCTGCCTCCTCACGAGTGGCATGGGCAGTGTGGCCTTCCTGCCAAAGGAACTCCGAAGTGCGCAGGAATGGGCGTGTACGCATCTCCCAACGCATCACATTGCACCACTGGTTGCACATCAAAGGAAGGTCACGGTAAGAGTGAATCCAGTTCTTATATGTGTTCCAGATTATTGTCTCTGATGTAGGACGTACAATGAGTTCCTCTTCAAGGCGTGCTTCCGGGTCAACAACCACAGAGTTGCCATCCTCTGAAGATTTCAGGCGATAGTGTGTCACTACGGCACATTCCTTGGCAAAGCCTTTCACATGCTCCGCCTCGCGAGAGAGGAAAGATTTCGGGATAAGGAGTGGGAAATAGGCATTCTGTACACCAGTCTCCTTGAACATACGGTCAAGTTCCGCCTGCATTTTCTCCCAAATGGCATAGCCATAAGGCTTGATAACCATACATCCACGCACTGCACTCTGCTCTGCCAAGTCAGCTTTCACAATGAGGTCATTGTACCACTGGCTATAATTTTCCGCTCTTTTTGTGAGCTCTTTCAATTCTTTTGCCATGTTTTTGTTTCTTTAATTCACATTTGGATGCAAAATTACAAAAAAAACTTGAATAATGTGTCATTATAAAAAAAATAATATCCTCCGTACGGAAAATATATAAGATTTTGTTTCCGGAACAACTCATACAGAAGATTTTTCGTACTGACAAGTCACGTACAATCTTTCAAAATCCACTTTTTATGATTGGAAAACAATGCGCATGAACATGCGAAATTCCATCATGAGTTTTCTGATATCCTATTTATCATAACTGGAAACAGTAGTCACAATTCATTGTTTTTTAGTACTTGGAATAACCGTTTTCATCTGTTATGCAGTCGTTTTTGGCCAAAAAACAAGCCAAAACACCAGTTTTTTCCATGCTATCCGTTACACTTTGGATGTCAAAAGGTTAGCTTTCACACTGCAAAAGGTTAGCTTTCACAAAAACCACTGTCACACAAAAACGTGCCTATTCCCGTAACTCACACAATAACAACATATTAAAGCCATGGTTGAAAATTTCTGTTTTTTTCTGCCAACGAAACTTTTTTTTATTTTTATGCGATATATTTGAGTGTTTTTGGGCATGAGTTTTCTAAATTATAACAGAGGAATCCTGAATACACAAGCTATAGAAGCGAACCAACGAGACAATACGAAAATAAAAAGGCATCATAACACGCAAATCGGCAACCTACAAGGCGTCTTTTTTGTAACAAATAACTTTTTTTTCATACATACAAGCAAAAAACATCATTTTTTGTCTTGATTTATAATAATTTTTAGTAACTTTGAACCCAAAATAGTTAAACTAACATATATTCAAAAATGAATTATCTAAAAACAATCCTAATTTCAACAGTTGCGGCTGCGGCCATAACTGCCTGCACATCAAACGATAATGCACAGTTAACTGTATCAGGGCTGAACCCTGCCGCATTCGATTCAATCATCGGTAACAAACCTGTCAAGCTATACACTCTGAAGAACAACAACGGCATGGAGGCGTGCATCACCAACTATGGAGGACGTGTCGTATCTCTCGTAGTCCCTGACAAGGATGGCAAACCTACCGATGTGGTGCTTGGATTCGACAACCTCAAGCAATATACCGACACGCTGAATTCACCAAGTGACTACGGCTCTTCCGTAGGACGCTATGCCAACCGCATCAACCAAGGCAAGATCACCATCAGCGGAACAGAGTACCAACTAAAGCAGAACGACGGGAAACATTGCCTTCACGGTGGTGGCACAACAGGTTGGATGAACAAAGTCTATGACGCAGAGCAAATCGGTGACTCCATACTGAAACTGACAATAGTCGCTGAAGACGGAGAAAACGGATTCCCCGGCACAGTAACTGCCACCACAACATACAAAGTCACATCGGACAATACGCTTGACATCGTATGGGAGGCAACAACAGACAAGGAGACAATCATCAACCAGACCAACCATAACTACTACAACCTCAACGGCGATTTGTCACAGGTTGGAACAGACATGGTGCTTTATGTCAACGCTGACAATTTCACCCCGTCTGACGACACATTCATGACCACCGGCGAGATTGTTCCGGTAGAGGGAACCCCTATGGATTTCCGCACTCCACATGCTGTAGGCGATTCCATAAACTCTGAATATGCACAGGTGAAGAATGCCGGAGGATATGACCACAACTACTGTCTCAACACTTACAAAGACGGCAAAGGTGACGACACTGTAGTCTGCGCTTCACTCTACTCTCCAAAGACAGGAATATTCATGGAGATGTTCACAAACGAACCGGGAGTGCAGGTTTACAGTGCCAATTTCCAAGGTGTCGGCAAGGAAGCCTCAATCGTACGCAAGCACGGTCTGAAATATCCTCAGCATGTCAGCGTATGCCTTGAAAGCCAGAAATACCCGGACTCTCCTAACAAGAAGGACTGGGTGCAGCCAACCCTGAAGCCGGGAGAGAAATATTACAGCCATGCTGCTTATAAGTTCTCCATTAAATAAAGAAATAATAATAACAACTAACAATCAAATAGTAAAAACTAAAAACCAATGAGCGTAATTGAAGCATTACAGAACAACGGCTTTGCAACTATCGACTATGTCGTATTTGCCGCCTACATTGTCTTACTCGTAGGTCTCGGCATATTCCTCAGCCGTGGCAAGAAAGGAGAAGAAAAATCATCAACAGACTATTTCCTTGCAGGCAACACACTGACATGGTGGGCTGTCGGTGCATCGCTTATCGCAGCAAACATCTCCGCTGAGCAGTTTATCGGAATGTCAGGCTCAGCATTTGCATCAGGCATCGCACAAGCAGCCTATGAGCTTATGGCGGCTGCAACCCTTCTTGTAGTCGGCAAATTCCTTCTGCCACTGATGATTGAGAAGAAGATTTTCACCATTCCACAGTTCCTGCGTGAGCGCTACAACTGGGGAGTGGGACTCGCATTCTCGCTGTTGTGGCTCTTCCTCTATGTGTTTGTCAACCTCACTTCCGTAGCTTGGCTTGGAGCACTTGCCATACAGCAGATTCTCGGTTTGCCGACAGACATGATTGTGCAGTTCGGAGGAATGGAGATTGACCAGGTCCGTATGGTCATCATCCTTGTGCTCTTCGTCATTGCCGGACTGTATTCTATTTACGGCGGACTTGCTTCTGTGGCATGGACCGACGTGATGCAGGTGACATTCCTCGTTGGTGGCGGTCTCATCACAGCATACGCAGCACTCTCTGTAATCGGTGCCGAGGTGTGGGGCTGTGGAGCTCTTGAGGCTCTTGGCAACATCTACAGCTGGTGCATTGACCAAGCCGGCGACAAGCATTTCAATCTTGTAGTCACAAGAAATGAGGAGCTTTATCCTGTAATCAATGGTGTTGTGGAGAATGGAGTTACAGTACAGAAGGAAGACCCATACTTTACAAACCCGGGCATCGTGCTCATCTTCGGCGCTCTCTGGCTCACCAACCTTGGTTATTGGGGCTTCAACCAGTACATCATACAGAAAGGTCTTGCAGCGAAATCTCTTGCCGAAGCTAAGAAAGGTATGATTTTTGCAGCATTCCTCAAGATTCTCATTCCGTTTATCGTATGTATCCCAGGTGTTTGTGCATTCTACATCATGAATGGCGACGGCGAAGCTCTTGAGGCTCTTCGCCAGACTCTTGCCGGTGGCATTGAGCGTTCTGACGACGCATATCCTTTCCTCATCCGCAACTTCACCCCTACTTTCGTCAAAGGTCTTTCTTTCGCAGCTCTTGCTGCTGCTGTCATATCCTCACTTGCATCAATGTTCAACTCAACTTCAACATTGTTCACAATGGATATCTACAAGCAGTTCATCAACAAGAATGCCAGTGAGAAGCAGCTTGTCAACGTCGGCCGTCTGACATCTGTCAGCGCACTCCTCATTGCTCTTGTTGCCGTTTACCCGCTTATGGGAGGTATCGACCAGGCATTCCAGTTCATCCAGGAATACTCTGCATTCGTATATCCGGGTGTTGTAGTAATCTTCGGACTCGGCCTTCTTTGGAAGCGTGCATCAGGTGCAGCGGCTGTTGCGGCGGCATTCGGCACATTCTTCTTCTCTATCCTGTTCAAGTTCACATTGCCTGATGTACCGTTCCTCATCCGCTCCGGCTATGTATTCATAGTACTTACCATCATGTTCGTCACAATATCTCTTTACAGCAACAAGGCTGTCAAAGCAGACGAACTCAGCGAGAAGACAATAAAGACACAGCTCTTCTGGAGCAAGGCTCTCTATGCTGTTTCTGTCCTTTCAATAGTAGTGTTGGTCATGTCATTCTTCAACGAGACACTTACTATTCACGGTGTGCAGGGAGCGATGATATTCTTCGCTGCCATAACAGCAACTATCGGATTCTACCTCCGTTCAAATGCTCTTGACAAAGTGCAAGACCCGAAACTTGTTGCTATAGACCTTGATATATTCAAGACAGACAAAGCATTTAACATCGGTGCTGCAGGAGTTATCATAATACTTACCATACTGTACATAGTGCTCTGGTAAACATGTATTTACAAAAGTGTAGCTTGCGGTCAGAAAACCAAGAGCTACACTTTTCAATATAATTCATTTCGCAAAAACATAAACAGATAAATGGGCGATCACTACAAAGAATACTCTCTGGCATACATCTCTGTAGACTGTATTGTATTCGGTTTCGACAACGGGAAGCTGAAGATGCTTTTAGGTCGCAGGCAGATTAATCCGGGACGAGGCGAATGGGCCCTCTATGGCGGTTTTGTCTCTGCAACAGAAAATCTTGAACATGCTGCGGAAAGAGTTCTGACAAGTCTCACCGGACTAAAGAATATATTCATGCGCCAAGTTGGTGCCTACGGAGCTGTCAACCGTGACCCGGAATCACGAGTGATATCAGTTGCATACTGTGCACTCATTAATGTAAAAGATTATGATGAGGAGCTACGGAAACAATATGGTCTTGAATGGGTAAGCCTTGAGGAGATTCCTCCACTGTTCTCTGACCATAGTAACATGGTGGAAGACGCGCTTATCATGCTGCGAAGACGTATTTCCAATGAACCTATATGCTTTTCACTGCTTCCTGAGCTTTTCACTCTCACACAGCTGCAGAATGTGTTTGAAGCAATAGTAGGCAAAGAGATAGACAAGCGCAATTTCCGCAAGCGTGCAAAACAAAGCAATGTGATTGAAGAAACAAATGTCATAGACAAACTGACCTCGAAACGTGGAGCTGTCATGTATCGTTACAATGGCAACGAGACTGACTTCAGACTCTAAACAGAATATCAACCTTAACAAACAGAAAGAACTATGTTGGAAGAACTCAAAGAAAAAGTATTCCAGGCTAACCTTGATCTCGTTAGACAGAATCTCGTGATTTTCACCTGGGGAAATGTCAGTGGAATAGACCGTGAGAAAGGACTCATGGTCATAAAGCCATCAGGCGTTTCGTATGACGATATGAAAGCGGAAGATATGGTCGTTGTAGAACTTGCGACAGGAAAAGTTGTAGAAGGGACGATGAATCCTTCTTCCGACACACCAACACACATTGAACTTTACAAAGCGTTCCCGAACATTTCCGGCGTCGTACACACACATTCCACATACGCGACAGCATTTGCTCAGGCAGGTCTCAGCATCCCTAACATCGGAACTACACACGCAGACTATTTCTACAAAGACATCCCATGTACACGCGACATGGTAGAAAGCGAGATGGCAGAGTATGAGAAGGAAACAGGAACTGTGATTATCGATGCTTTCAAGGATATCAATCCGGATCACACTCCGGGAGTACTTGTAAAGTGCCACGGTCCTTTCTCTTGGGGAACATCCCCGGCAAATGCAGTGTACAATGCGAAGGTAATGGAGCAGTGCGCAAAAATGGCATTTGTGTCATTGACGCTCAACCCTGACACAACGATGAACCCACTGCTGATTGAGAAACATTATCTGCGCAAACATGGCCCTAATGCATACTATGGCCAACCGGGACAGAAGCATTAATGCATTGTCCAAACAAGGAAACAGAAAATACAGAAACACTATATAAATAACACTATGCTCTGACAACCCTCCTCTTTGGGAAACCGATACTCAACATATCATTCAGAGCATATCCCAAAAAAACTAACCAATATGAAACCATTTGAAAATTTGGAGCTTTGGTGGATTACCGGAGCACAGCTTCTTTACGGAGGCGAAACAGTCAAGGTTGTAGACGGACACTCACAGGAAATGGTGGACGGTCTTAACGCTACCGGTATAATCCCAATCAAAGTAGTATATAAAGGCACTGCAAATTCAGACAAGGAAGTTGCTGCCATCATGAAAGCAGCAAACAATGAAGAGAAATGTGTCGGTGTGATCACATGGATGCACACATTCTCTCCTGCAAAAATGTGGATTCACGGTCTGCAAGCACTGAACAAGCCTTTGCTCCACCTGCATACACAGTACAATCAGGAGATTCCATGGGACACAATGGACATGGACTTCATGAACCTCAACCAGTCTGCACACGGCGACCGTGAGTTCGGCCATATCTGCTCACGCCTCCGCAAGCCACGCAAAGTTGTTGTAGGCTATTGGAAAGAAAAGAAGACTCAGGAGCACATCGCTGTCTGGGCACGTGTTGCAGCAGCAGTAGCCGATGCAAAGGACATGCTCATCATCCGCTTCGGTGATCAGATGAACAACGTTGCCGTAACAGACGGTGACAAGGTTGCCGCAGAGCAGGTTCTCGGCTACCACGTAGACTACTGCTGTGTATCAGAACTGATGGACTACTGGAAGAAGGTTGACCCTAAAGATGTTGACGCTCTTGTGGAGGAATACAAGAAACTTTACAAGATTGTTCCTTGTGAAGCCGGTGAGGAAATCGGTAACAAGAAAATCTGGAATGCCGCACGCGCAGAGCTCGCTCTCCGTGCCATCCTTAAGGCTAAGGGAGCGAAAGGGTTCACAACAAACTTTGACGACCTCGGCTCTTGGGACGATCCTGATTCTGAAGGCTTTGTCGGCTTTGACCAAATTCCGGGACTCGCTTCACAGCGTCTCATGGCAGAAGGATACGGTTTCGGCGCTGAGGGTGACTGGAAGTCAGCGGCTCTCTATCGCACACTGTGGTATATGACACAGGGAATGCCTACCGGATGTTCCTTCCTCGAGGACTACACACTGAACTTCGACGGTGAGAATTCTTCCCTCCTCCAGAGCCACATGCTTGAGGTATGCCCACTCATCGCTGTCGATGACGAGCCGGTTCGCCTTGAGGTCCACCACCTTGGCATCGGTGTCCGCAAGCAACAGACAGCACGCCTTGTGTTCAACTCAAAGGTTGGTGACGGCGTGACAGCGACAGTCGTGGACATGGGCAACAGATTCCGCCTTATCGTGAACGACGTACACTGCATACAGCCAAAGCCACTGCCTAAACTCCCGGTGGCAAACGCTCTCTGGGTTCCGCAGCCAAACTTCGAGATTGGAGCAGGCTCATGGATTCTTGCAGGCGGCACACACCACTCTTGCTTCTCTTACGACATCACACCGGAGTACTGGGAAGACTACGCAGAAATGCTTAACATCGAGTACCTGCACATCGACAAGAATTCCACATTTGAGTCTGTAAAGCGCGACCTCCGTATCAACGAAATATATTACATGCTTAACAAAGCATTGATGTAATACAGGGCAAAGCGCTGAAACACAATACCATTATGACTGTAAAAGAAACTATCACCACAGGTAAAGCCATTCTCGGAATCGAGTTTGGCTCTACCCGTATAAAGGCTGTTCTCATTGACGAGAACAACAAGCCTATCGCACAAGGCTGCCATGAATGGGAGAACTCTCTCGTTGACGGACTGTGGACCTACTCCATTGAGGAAATATGGTATGGCTTGCAGGACTGCTATGCAAACCTTGTGAAGGATGTCAAAGCACAGTACGATTGTGTCATTGAGAGCCTTTCCGCCATAGGAATCTCTGCAATGATGCACGGCTACATGGCATTTGACGAGAACGACAAAATCCTTGTTCCTTTCCGTACCTGGCGCAATACAAACACAGGAAAAGCGGCAGCGGAACTTTCCGAACTGTTCGTGTACAACATCCCATTGCGCTGGAGCATCTCCCACCTCTACGAATGCATCCTTGAGGACAACGAGCATGTCAAGAACATCAAATACCTTACCACACTTGCCGGCTACATCCATTGGCAGCTGACAGGCAAGAAAGTCCTCGGTGTGGGCGATGCGTCAGGCATGCTTCCTATTGACCCGGAGACAAAGGACTACAATAAGGAAATGGTTGAGAAGTTTGACAAGCTTATCCGTCCAAAAGAATACTCTTGGAAACTGCTTGACATACTGCCGGAAGTCCTTTGCGCAGGTGAAAATGCAGGAGTGCTTACCGATGAGGGAGCAAAGAGACTTGATGTCTCCGGAAACCTGAAGGGTGGCATCCCTTTCTGCCCGCCGGAAGGTGACGCAGGAACAGGAATGGTTGCGACAAATGCCGTAAAGCAGCGCACTGGCAACGTGTCCGCCGGAACGTCATCTTTCTCTATGATCGTCCTTGAAAAGGACCTCAGCAAACCATCAGAGATGATTGACATGGTAACCACTCCTGACGGTTCACTCGTAGCCATGGTCCACTGTAACAACTGCACATCGGACATTAACGCTTGGGTGAAACTGTTCAAGGAATACCAAGAGTTGCTCGGCGTTCCTGTAGACATGAATGAAGTCTACGGCAAACTCTACAACAATGCCATGACCGGTGACGCTGACTGCGGTGGCGTACTGGCCTACAACTACATCTCCGGCGAACCTGTGACAGGACTTGCAGAAGGACGCCCGATGGTTGTCCGCTCCGCCAACGACAAATTCAATCTTGCAAACCTGTTCCGCTCACATCTCTATGCCACTGTCGCAGTACTGAAACTCGGCAATGACATTCTTTTCAACGAAGAGAAAGTAAAGGTTGACCGCATAACAGGCCACGGCGGACTCTTCAAGACAAAAGGCGTGGGACAGCGTGTACTCGCAGCCGCCCTCAACTCCCCTATTTCCGTAATGGAAACCGCCGGAGAAGGCGGAGCATGGGGCATTGCACTTCTTGCAAGCTACCTTGTCAACAAAGAGTCAAAGTCCCTTGCCGACTATCTTGAATATGTTGTGTTTGACGGAAACACAGGCACAGCAATATCACCAACACCTGAAGATGTGGAGGGCTTCAACAAATACATGGAACAGTACAAGGCTGGTCTTGCCATAGAGCAGTCAGCTGTTGAACATAAGAAATAACCAAACATAAAAGCAACAATTTAACCATGAACGACAACAAGACAATGCAACTTGCTGCAGACAACATCCGTATCCTTGCAGCATCAATGGTAGAGAAGGCTAAATCCGGCCACCCGGGCGGTGCCATGGGCGGAGCAGACTTCATCAATGTCCTTTACTCAGAATATCTTAACCACGACCCACAGAACCCGGAATGGGTAGGCCGTGACCGCTTCTTCCTTGATCCGGGCCACATGGCTCCTATGCTCTATGCCCAGCTTGCACTGACAGGCAAGTACACACTCGACGAGCTTGCACAGCTTCGCCAGTGGGGCTCACCTACCACAGGACACCCGGAGTTCGAGATTGCACGTGGCGTGGAGAACACCTCAGGCCCTCTCGGACAAGGCCACGTGTTCGCTGTCGGCGCAGCCATCGCAGCCAAGTTCCTTGCAGAGCACACCGGAAACCCTACATTCAAAAAAGAGACCATCTATGCCTACATCTCTGACGGCGGCATACAGGAGGAAATCTCACAGGGCGGCGCACGCGTGGCAGCCGTGCTTGGTCTGGACAACCTCATCATGTTCTATGACTCCAACGACATCCAGCTCTCAACAGAGACAAAGGAAGTGATGTGCGAGGACACAGCAGCCAAGTACAAGGCATTCGGCTGGGAAGTCATCGAAATCAACGGTAACGATGTTGACCAAATCCGCAAAGCCATTGAGGAAGCAAAGAAAGTGCAGGGCAAGCCGACCCTCATCATCGGCAAGTGCATCATGGGCAAGGGCGCACTCAAAGCTGATGGCACATCCTACGAGTCCGACTGCAAGACTCACGGCGCTCCTCTCGGCGGTGACGCATACATCAACACTGTCAAGAACCTTGGCGGCGACCCTGAGAATCCATTCGTAATCTTCCCTGAGGTACAGGCGATGTACAATGCACGTGCGGAAGAACTGAAAGCTATCGTTGCAGAGCGTTATGCAGAAGAGAAGGCATGGGCAGAGGCAAATCCGGAGAAGGCACAGCAGCAGGCAGACTGGTTTGCAAACAAAGCTCCACAGATTGACTGGACAAAGGTCAGCCAGAAGGCTAACGATGCAACACGCTCTGCATCTGCGGCTTGTCTTTCTGCACTCGCCGAGCAGGTGCCAAACATGATCTGCGCTTCCGCCGACCTCTCCAACTCCGACAAGACTGACGGCTTCCTGAAGAAGACACACGCCCTGACAAAGGACGACTTCTCCGGAGCATTCTTCCAGGCAGGCGTGGCAGAGCTCACCATGGCATGCTGCTGCATCGGCATGGCACTCCATGGCGGCGTTATCCCTGCATGCGGCACATTCTTCGTATTCTCCGACTACATGAAGCCGGCAGTGCGCATGGCTGCACTCATGCAGCTCCCTGTCAAGTTCATCTGGACACACGATGCATTCCGCGTCGGTGAGGACGGCCCTACCCACGAGCCTGTAGAGCAGGAGGCACAGATTCGTCTCATGGAGAAACTCAAGAACCATGCAGGCAAGAACTCTGTCCTCGTACTCCGCCCTGCCGAGGCAAAGGAGACAACAGTCGCTTGGGCCATGGCAATGGAGAACACTGACACTCCGACAGCCCTCATCTTCTCCCGCCAGAACATCACCGACCTCCCTGAAGGCAATGACTACGAGCAGGCACGCAAGGGCGCCTACATCGTGGCTGGCTCTGACGAGAACCCTGACGTCATCATGGTGGCTTCCGGCTCCGAAGTGTCCACACTCGTCAGTGGTGCAGAACTTCTCCGCAAGGACGGCGTAAAGTGCCGCATCGTAAGCGTACCATCAGAAGGCGTGTTCCGCAACCAGCCAACCGAGTACCAGCAGACAGTCGTGCCTGCAGGCGCTAAGGTGTTCGGCATGACAGCAGGACTGCCTGTAAACCTCCAGGCATTCCTCATCGGAGCAGACCCCAAGTCCACAATCTGGGGACTCAACAGCTTCGGCTTCTCAGCTCCTTACAAAGTGCTTGACGAGAAACTCGGCTACACAGCAGAGAATGTCTACAACCAAGTAAAGGCTATTCTCTAAACCCACACACTAAGAATCCGGTGCTCTGAGGCGAAAAGCCTCAGAGCCTATCTCTAAATCCTAAAATTTAAAAACTATGGAAATCAAGAAAGTAGGACTCGCAAGCGATCACGCTGGCTACCCATTGAAGAAATTCGTTGAGCAATACCTCGAAGAGAAAGGCTACCCTGTGCAGGACTACGGCTGCTGGAGCGACACAAGCGTTGACTACCCTGACTATGCACACGCCCTGGCAGAAGGCATCGAGGACGGCATCTGCAATGTCGGCATCGGCATCTGCGGCTCCGGCGAAGGCATGGCCATCGCCCTCAACAAGCATCAGGCAGTGCGTGCAGGACTCGCATGGTGCCCGGAAGTGGCAGGACTCTGCCGACAGCACAACGACGCCAATGTCATCGTGCTCCCGGGACGCTTCCTCAACAACAATGAGGCAGAGAAAATCCTTGACACGTTCTTCAAGACAAATTTCGAAGCAGGACGCCACCAGCGCCGTGTAGAGAAAATCTCAGGAAAATTCAAACTCGTGTTTGACAAGTAAGACCAAGAGCACTCCCCCCCTCCGCCATGTCAATCACAGCGGAGGACAGCGGGAAAAGAGCCATTCATAAAAAACAAAAGTCCGTAATCCCAACAAGGCATTACGGACTTTGTTTTTTATTATAAGCACAATGCGATTACTCTGACAAAAGGTGACACTTCACTGTACAAAAGATCACACATGACTTTGCAAAAAATGATACTTCATAGCTTAAAGTGTCACCAAACATTTCCCAATAAAATCTTTGTTGCTTTTTGAATGAAGCTGTATTGGTTTCTTATATAGCACAAAAAGGTGTAATATCTGCCAAACAACAAGCGATATAATACTGATTATGTTCATTCTCTGGCAACAGGCAGATAAGGAAGTTTCACAATAAATTCCGTTTCAGTCTCCGTTATCACAACCTCAGCACCATTATTCCGAAACTGCTCACGCAGGTTCTCTATCCCCATTCCTGTGCCATTCGCGCAAGAAAGTCGGTTAATACGGTTACGTACAACCACATAATCTTGTTTTGCTTCTACCACTATCTCCAACGGGTTAGTGCTATTGCACACGTTATGCTTGATTGCGTTTTCAACCGACATCTGGACTGCTGCCGGAATAATCATTCTGTCCCCATGCTCACCGTAATCACCAATGGCGATCTTAAGGTTGTCCTCAAACCTAATCTGCTGTAGGAAAACATACTCGCTTGCAAACTTCAGTTCGTCAGCAACTGTAACAACATGTTTGGTGCGTGTTGACAGCAAATATCTGTACACATTGGAGAGCCTTTTGGCAAACAAGTTTGTCTTGTCAGGACTTTCATAAGCCAATGAGGCTATCACATTCAGGCAATTGAAAAGAAAATGAGGGTTTATCTGGTTTTTCAATGCCTCATACTGATACTTCGCTTTCTCCTTCTCTATCTCCAGAAGCCGCTTGCTGTCATAGGAATGCCGCACTCCAAACTGATACAGCTCAACGCACAACAGAATCACCCCGCCGACCAGCAGACTTGGCATCACCAGCCGGAGGAAATCAAGATTCTCATTCAGTGAAAACAACGCATTGACCAATATGCTCAGTCCGGCAATCACAATGCCTGTGGCAAGAAAGTCCACACAAATCTTCCATGCCGGAGACAATTTGAAGAACCGCGATGTGAGGTTCATAACGCAAATATCAAGATAGACAATGACAATGCATGACGGCAAGTTCAATATGAACGATGTGGCAAACTTTGAAGTTGGAAAGCCCTCTGGACCTGCTGATACTGTGAAAAATGTAAGCAAGCACAGCAAAAGCACCGCCATAGACGCACTCACCAGTATGAATGCCCGCCTGATTCTTTTATTTATCTTCATCAATCAAATGTCTCCGTTCAACCATTTCGTCACTTGCAATGCCCGTTCCCTGCTTACGAGAATCGGGTTCGGGCTGTCAGGCTTGGTGATGACTTTCAGCCGTCCACCAAACATTTTCGCAACCCTTGCCACGGCTTCTATGTTGCAGATATAAGCTCTGGACACTCGGCAGAATACTGCCTTGTCCAGCATATCGGCAAGAGTCTCTATGCTCATGTCAATGATGTACCGCTTCCCTGCAAACGTATTGGAATAGGTGTACCCCTCCTCACTATTGAAAAAGGCTATATCCTTTGCTGCAAGCGACAGCATATCATCACCCACTCTTACAAGAAAGCGGTCTTTTACTGTCCTGCAAACCGTCTCCCTCTTTTCAGACATTCCGGCAAAGATGCGCTCAAATTTCAATATTGCAGCTTCCAACTCTTGTGCATCGATTGGTTTAAGAAGATAATCTATGCCATTGACTTTGAAGGCATTCAATGCATATTCATCATACGCCGTAGTGAATATAACCGGGCCTTCATAGCCTGTCTTGTCAAATATTTCAAAACTGACACCGTCTGTCAGTCGAATATCAGCAAACACCAAATCGGCTTTATGCTCATCCCCGTCCAATAAAGAAACAGCGGATTCGACACTTTCACACCATCCGGCACATTCATAGTCAGGGCGAATCCTTGTGACCATCCTCTTCAGTTCGGTCATGGCAAGGCGTTCATCTTCAATTATCAGATATTTCATAACATAATAATGATAAAGCGGTTTAAATTCGTATTTTATCCCAGCAGAAAACTGTGGTGTCGTCTTAAGGCGATATTTGTTTGTATCGCCGCCACTGAACAGGTTATCTATTTTACGCTCTTGTATGGAAGAATTGCGCAGCAATACGCCTCCGGCTCCTCCAAGAAGCGAGAATCCTTTTCCCAAATCCATGTCAACGGCCAGCAGAGAGCGAATCATAAACATCGAATAAAGCATGTCTTTGCCGTCATGCTTTATGACAGCCGACATTCCGTCAAACTCTATCGGTGTTACGTCCATAGTCAACCTTTCATTTGCTTTTATCTTGACATTCGCCTTCACACCGTTAGAAACATTAAGCAGCAGCTCCACCCGTCCCTTTAACTGCCAATTAAGATATCCCATAGGCATCACCATTGGAGCCCCGTAGGAATTTGTGAGACCTGCACCGAGGCCCACACTGAAATTGTCGGTAAGATTATATGCAAAGATAGCGCCACCATTGGCAAGGACACTTTTGAATGAGACATTGTTTGTTGGAGCATATATGCCGGCACCCAATGAAGCTATCAGCATCCAATTCTCACTGAGATGCCGAATGTGTGACAAAGAGACATTTGAGTTTATTATCCTTGACGGATTCAATTCGCATGCCAAACCAGAATTGCCAAGCCATCCATGCGTTACAGTCATTGTAGCATTCCAAACACGAGGCTTGCCATAGTCGTCAAGTTTTACAAACAATGGAATATTGACACGAGCCTTGACACGCTGAAAATCGCCCTTGCCACAGATTTCATTATCACTGTTACGAAAAGAACTGTTCATGAAATAGTCCCACCGAATCGTTACTTGACCAAACGCTGCAACAATCACAAATGTGCTGCAAACTAATAAAATACATCTTTTCATTTTCTCAGACCCTTTTATAAGTTGTCTGCAAAATTAAGATGTTTTTCGCTTATCTCAAAGCAATATCCTGTGAACCGAACAGTTGAACCTATGAACTACAAGATTGATTGGTTGAATCGAATGCACTGCACAAGCATGTCATTCCGCCATACGAGCGCCTCACAGAGGGCTTTTTCTCACAGTTCCTATCTTGACACCGTAACTTTCCGCTGCGCTGCGTAGCTGCGCCTCATAGTGGAAAGCGATGCTGCCGACAAACGACACAGGCAGGTCGGGACGATTGTATGGCAGGATGTTCTTTGCGAAGAAAGATGAGAGGTTTTCTTTCACAATGTCCTCCACGATGCTGTTATCAAGGTGCTTGTTAATGAATGGAGACAGCGACGCAAGCCACCTGTTGGGAATGGGGGTGCGGTAAACTCTTTCGATAATGCCCGGCATGTCTATGCCGTATTCTTGTTCAAACTCCGCCCGCAGTGCCGCCAACAATGGATTCTTATACAGAGCATTCAGGAACAGCCTGCCAAGCACGGCGCCCGAGCCTTCATCACCAAGGACATAGCCGAGGGCCGGTGTTTGCGCGAGCACCTCCCGCCCACTCCACAGGCAAGAGTTTGCCCCCGTGCCCAGGATGCATGCGATCCCCTCATTCTCGCCACAAACAGCCTTTGCCGCTCCAATGATGTCGCTGCCGACAACTATGTTCATATTGTCACCAAAGATTCTCCTCAAGCACCCCTCCATCTTTGGTGCAGAGGAAGGCAGGCAGCCACTTCCATAAAACTCAATTGCACCGACATGCAACATTTCAGGATGCTCACGGACAAGATCCACAAGCACCTTCTCTATATCATGTTCCGCGACATGGACAGGATTCAATCCTTTTGTCGTATATCTGCCAATGCGAACATCTCCGTCACGCAGCACCCAATCGACTTTCGTGCTGCCACCGTCAGCCAACAAAATCATCATTTTAATGTTTTTTACCATTTTTATTTCTGCAAAAATAATAAAAATACCCATAAGCCTCCAATAGTTTACAAATATTTTTTGTAACTTTGCAGAATATTAAGTCCTTTTACTATATTAAATTCAATTGATCATATCATAACAACACAGAAAGCCGACAAGCTGCAAAAGCAAACACAAGACATGAAAATACGTTCATTCTTACTTATATTGATGCTGACGGTCATTGTCATCCCGTCGGAAGCTGTACTGAAGGAGAAAGACCTCACACAGACACTATCCATCCTGCGCAACGAACTGGAAAAGGCACACAATGACCTTGGAAAAGATCAGAAGCGACTCACCGAGGCCAGCGACAACATACGCAAACAGATTGTCGAGACAATGAGCCGCGCTAACCAGAATGCCCTGATGCTCTACTCGCAGAAGCAGGATTTCGTGTTCGACCTCACCTATGCCTGCCATGAAGCGACAGACCAATACAACAAATTCCATAACGATGCATTGCCATTCCGCCAATGGGTGAACAAGTCAAACGTGGAAGTGGCACGCTACGACTCACTGATACAAAGCCTTTCAACCATGCCTGTGATAATGCTTGACGAAAGGGCGAGGATAGACCGCAATGTCTGCCTGGCACTCGCTGTCAACATACGGCGCATGGTGCAGGAGAACTCACAGACGCTGCAAGAGTACATGAGGTACTACCAGATGTCCGAGACGCATCTGAAAAACCTCAATGACTATGCACAGAAACGTTACAGCGACATTCAGAACAGCATCTTCCGCAACGGAGACGAGAACTATCTCGCCATAATAAGCAATCTGCGCAGCCACCTTTCAAACACAAGGCTGACAGTAGAGGACAAATACACGACAGACAAGAAGGCGAGGTCGCAATGGGATGCAGGAGTGATAGGATTCCTCTTTGGCGCAATCCTCGTTTACGGAATAATCGCTGTCATATTGAACCAGATCATTATGCGGCTCATTGTCACACGCCTCATGCACCGCGGACTGTTCAACGAGAGCATAAAGACAAAGTTCTTCGCCAAGCGCGCCTGCATCATCATGACAACGACTGTTGTCACATTTGCCGTCATCCTGAACCTGATAAGTGCGGTAATGGAGCAGAATTTCATCCTTATGGCAAGCAACCTGCTCACGCAGTTCGCATGGCTCATGAGCGTGATACTCATCTCTATCCTTATAAGGGTGGAGAGTGAGCGGACAATGAAGACATTCTTCATCTATCTGCCACTGCTCTTTATGGGATTCATCATCATTGCTTTCCGCATAGTGCTGATTCCTAATGACATCGTCAACCTGTTCCTGCCACCGCTGCTCCTTGCATGCATGATATGGCAGGGCTACACAATAAAGAAATACCGCAGCCTCGTCCAGAAAAAAGACAGCTACTACGCTCTCATTTCTCAAACTGTCTTTGTCTTGTCTGTGATCTGCTCATGGATAGGCTACACACTGATGTCTGTGCAGATTCTCATCTGGTGGATCATGCAGCTCACATGCATCCTGTCAATCACTTGCCTGAAGGACTGGTATTCAAGGCTTGCGGCACGAAAGGAAATTAGCTCCATGCCTATCACAAAGACATGGTTCTACTACTTCTTTACAAAGGTCATCACTCCGACAGCGGCTGTCGGTTCGTTCCTGCTGAGCATCTATTGGGCGGCAGAGGTGTTCAACCTCACTGACATGACACGGAAGGTGTTCCTCGAGAAATTCATCAACTCCGAGAATTTCGTCGTGTCGCTGAACAGCATCTCCATCGTGATCATACTGTGGTTTGTGTTCAGCTACCTCAACTTCATGATGAAATCTTTGGTGCGCTACCACTACGACAAGATTGACCGTCAGAATGCTGAAAGCCGCTCCGTGATGTTCGTCAATGTCATTCAGGTACTCATACTCGGAGCATGGTTCCTCATCTCTCTCTCCATCTTCCATGTGTCAAACGAGTGGATTGTCGTCATTTCGGGAGGATTCTCAACAGGTATCGGTTTCGCATCCAAGGATATTATTGAAAATATCTATTACGGCATCTCACTCATGGCGGGCCGCATACGCATCGGCGACATCATTGTCTGCGACGGCATACGCGGCAAAGTGAAGAGCATCTCCTACACCTCGACAATGATTGAGGCTGTCGACGGCTCCGTGATAGCGTTCACAAACTCACAGCTGTTCACCAAGAACTGCAAGAACCTGACCCAGAACCATGGATTCGAGGTCTCTGTCGTGGAAGCCGGCATCGCCTACGGGACAAGCGTCGACCTTGCCCGCAAGCTCATTGTCGAAGCGGTCTCAGCACTGCCGTGCGTGGACAAAACAAACGGGCATAAGGTCAGCGTGCTTCTGAAAGAACTCTCGGACAGCTGCGTGACACTGAAGATTGTCAGCTGGGTCCATGCGCAGACAGCTGCTGCTGACAGCTGTACCATCCTTGAATGCGTCTACAACACTCTTAACAAAAACAACATCGAAATTCCGTTCCCACAACGCGATATACATATTATCCCAGCAGAATGAGACATTTTGTTACAATAATTGTCCTGTCCCTCTTCGCACAGACAACCTTTGCCGATGAAATTCCTGTCACATCTGACAGCATAGTTGTCAACGAGCTGCGTAAGGACGGGGTAACGTTCACAAACGACAACGATGTGAAACTGCTTATGACAGGACAGGAAAAGTTTGACGACATGTTCGAGGCAATCCGCAATGCCCGCCGGTCCGTACATCTCGAATACTTCAATTTCCGCAACGACTCCATAGCGATGCTCCTCTTTGACATTCTGGCAGAAAAGGCAAAAGAAGGTGTCGAGATACGTGCGCTGTACGATGCGTTCGGCAATTCCTCAAACAACCGGCCGCTAAAGTCCAAGCATATCACCGCCCTGCGTAAGCGTGGAATACAGATTTACGAGTTTGACCCGATAAAGTTCCCATGGCTGAACCACATCTTCGGCAGAGACCATCGCAAGATTGTCGTCATTGATGGAGAGATTGCTTATACCGGAGGCATGAATGTCGCCGACTATTACATAAAGGGAACGCCTGTCGTAGGAGCATGGCGAGACATGCACTGCCGGCTGACAGGCTCGGAAGTGAACACACTGCAGGAGATATTCCTGCGTGCGTGGCATAAAGTCACCGGCGAGATTATCGTTGACAAGAAATACTTCAACGCCACAAAACGGGAATACTCGGACGGCGGAATCGCTCTCAAAGGCGACATGATGTGCGGAATAGTGAACCGTGAGCCGCACCTCTCACCAAAGGCTGTAAGACAATTCTATCTGCACGCTTTTGACGCAGCGCAAGACACAATACGGCTCATAAACCCATACTTCACCCTGATTCCGAAGATTAAGAAAGCCATCGTCCGCGCAGTGAAGAGAGGCGTAGTAGTACAGATTATGGTTGCCGAGCCAAGCGACATCCCGCTGACTCCGGACTGTGTCTTCTACAATGTCAACAAACTGCAGAAGAAAGGCTGCCAGGTGTGGGTCTATCAGCCGGGATTCCATCACACAAAGGTCATCATGGTCGACGGAAAGTTCTGCACCGTAGGCTCTACAAACCTTGACGCACGCAGCCTGAAATGCGACTATGAGGAGAATGTCGCCATCATCGACAAGAGTGTGACAAAACAATTGTCCGACATGTTCGACAACGACAAGAAAGACTCTTTCCAACTCACGGAAGGAGTATACAAGAAATGGAGAACCCCATGGCAAAGGTTCCGCGGATGGTTCGCACATCTGCTGAGTCCTTTCCTGTAAAAAAAAACAAACGTATGAAACTGACAATAAAGAACATCGAATCGATTCACGAGACAGCACGTGAATTCATCAACAGCATCGGAGACCACCGCGTCCTTGCCTTCTATGGAAAAATGGGAGCAGGAAAGACAACCTTCACAAAAGCTGTCTGCGAGGAACTTGGCGTGACAGATGTCATCACCTCACCGACATTCGCCATCGTGAATGAGTATACAGCCGGGAACGGTGAGCCTGTCTATCATTTCGATTTCTACAGAATAAAGAAACTCGAAGAGGTTTACGACATGGGCTATGAGGATTATTTCTACAGCGGAAACCTCTGCCTCATGGAATGGCCCGAACTCATCGAAGACCTTCTTCCCGAAGATGCGCTGCGGATTGCCATAGAGGAGAATCCTGACGGCACACGCACCGTAACATTCTGACAAGACAGTGGCAAGCCTCCGCATAAATACGGAATAACCTAATATTGAAAACCCCTTAAAACTAACAAACTATGTTGCGCTCTTCTGTAAAATACATCCACCTCCAAGAGACGGATTCAACAAACAACTACCTTCGCAAGTATTCCAATGAAAAAGGCAAAGAAATGACAGTCGTCAAGGCCGAGTACCAAACTGCGGGCAAAGGCCAAGGCACGAATGCATGGGAAAGTGAAGCAGGCAAGAACCTTCTGTTCAGCGTACTCTCCCACCCTAAGCATGTTCCTGCCAACAGACAGTTCATCCTCTCCATGGCAATCGCCCTCGCGGTGAAAGACTCTCTCCACCACCTCATCGGAGATGTACAGGTGAAATGGCCCAACGACATCTATTGGCACGGACACAAAATGGGTGGCATACTCATTGAGTGCACCCTCTCAGGAGGAATGGTGAAGGACTGCATCATGGGCGTCGGCATAAATGTCAATCAGGAAGAATTCGTCACCGTCGAGAAACATCCGCTGTCACTCATACACATCATACACCGCAAGACAAACCGTGAAGTGCTGCTCCACGACATCATCCATAACCTTCATGACTATCTGTTCCGCATCGAACACAAGCAGTACGACTTCATCCTTGCTGAATACGAACAGTCATTGTACCGTGGACGAGGATACCACAAATACCGTGATGCAAACGGAACGTTCATGGCACGCTTCATCTCCATTGACCCAACAGGACATATCAACCTCAGAGATGACGACGGCATGCTGAGGAACTATGCCTGTAAGGAAGTAGAGTTCTTGGACGAGGAAGAACAGTACTGATTCCCAATCATTTGCACAAGCAAAACAAAGTGTTGCCTTTGACACTGCAAAAGGTAACACTTTACCATGCAAAACATTACCATTCACAAGCCAAACGGTAACCTTTTGCAAAACATGGCAGAACACATCAAAATATCAACACTAAAAAGTTATACTCATAATGGCAAGATTCAAACGCATTCTACTCAAGCTCTCAGGCGAAAGCCTTGCCGGAGAACAGAAACAAGGTATCAACATTGAACGTCTCAACGACTATGCACGCCAAATAAAGGAAATAGCCGGAATGGGAGTACAGATAGGCATTGTTATCGGCGGCGGCAACATCTTCCGCGGACTTTCAGGCGCAGGAAAAGGATTCGACCGCGTAAAGGGTGACCAGATGGGCATGTGCGCAACAGTCATCAACTCACTCGCACTTTCCAGCGCACTCGGCGCTATCGGCCAGAAGAACCGTGTCCTGACAGCTATCCGCATGGAACCTATCGGCGAATTCTATTCAAAGTGGAAGGCTATTGAAGCCATGGAGAACGGCGAAGTAGTCATCATGTCCGGAGGAACAGGCTCACCTTATTTCACAACAGATACCGGTTCTTCACTTCGTGGCATAGAGATAGAAGCGGACGTCATGCTCAAAGGCACACGTGTTGACGGCATCTACACCGCTGACCCGGAGAAAGACCCGACTGCGACAAAGTTCCATGACATCACATACTCTGACGTAATAGCAAAAGGGCTGAAAGTGATGGACATCACCGCAACGGCAATGTGCATGCAGAACGACCTTCCTATCTATGTCTTCAACATGGATATCCTCGGCAATCTGAAGAAAGTGATTGACGGAGAGGAAATCGGCACACTCGTGCATAACTGATGAATCTTGTCCTGCTGTCCGGCAAACATGTACAACACATTATCATTCTTCTGGTTCAGTCATGACAAAATCACTCATCTGGTTCAGTTGTGACAAAATCATTCATCTGATTCAGTTGTGACAAAATCATTCATCTGATTCAGTTGTGACAAAATCATTCATCTGGTTCAGTTGTGACAAAATCACTCATCTGGTTCGGTTGTGGCAAGTCCCTATCCTCACATACAGCAAATGTAAAATGTAGCAGAGCCACAATCCTCACATACAGCAACAGGATTTCGCTGCAAGGTGTGGCGGAGCCACAGCCCTTATGGTAACCGCCGGCTTCAGCCGTGCGGATTAGAGCTAATCTCCATTAGTTGTGTGGCAGCGCCACACTCCTTTATTGTGGGCGGAAGGAATTGAAACAGAAAAGAGTGTGGCGCTGCCACATCTTATGAGAAACATTTCCTATGAAAATTTAACTTGGGGAGTTTTACCGGACAACAATATAAATCTTACAAACACGACAACACATTTCCGGCATATTCTGCCGGAAAAAATGATTATGAGACATCATTACATAAGAACCGCCGTTACAGCCATTACCCTACTCTTGGCTGTAACGGCTTTTGCCATTCCTGCAAAACGCGTATGGCGCACAATGCCACTTACTGACGGAACAACAATAAGTGCCTTGCTCGTCGGCGACGAAAACGGCCATTGGTATGTTGACGAAAACGGAAAAACTCTTGCCAAAAACAGCGAGGGCAAACTGTACTACCTCACTGCAGAGCAGAGTGAAACCTTGAAAAACACACGGCAAAACCGTGCACACAAGAACAACAACCGAAGGATTGCACGCCGTGAAGCTGCTATGGCAAAAGCTTCCAATGGCAAAAAGAAAGCATTCGGAGTGCCGACAGAACTTATTGGTTCAAAGAAAGGTCTTGTGATACTCGTGAACTTCTCTGATAAAACGATGTTGCCAAAGCACACTCTGTCTGTGTTTGAAGAACGGTTCAACAAAGAAGGCTACAATGCTCCGGGATATATCGGCTCTGTCCATGATTATTTCTACGACCAGTCCTATGGCAAGTTCGACCTGACCTTCGATGTAATCGGACCTCTCACGGCAAGCAAAAGCCATAGCTATTACGGTGGAAATGACAGCTATGGCGATGACAGCCATCCATGCGAGCTTGTCATCGAAGCTCTTAAACTTGCCGACAAGGCAGTGAATTTCTCCGACTATGACTGGGACGGCGACGGCGAAGTGGATCAGGTTTTCGTTATTTATGCCGGAACAGGTGAGGCGGCAAGCGATGTTGAAGACGACATCTGGCCACACGAATGGGCATTGTCAGAAGGGGCAAGCTATGGCGACGGCACTGGCGCGCAGACTCTTGACGGTGTGAAGATTGACACTTATGCTGTCTCTTGCGAGCTTGGAAGCACCACAACTATCGACGGTATCGGCACAGCATGCCACGAATTCTCTCATTGCCTCGGCTATGCAGACCTTTACGACACGGACTATTCCGGAGGTCAGGGAATGATGAGCTGGGATTTGATGGACTCAGGTTCTTACAACGGACCAAACCAACACGGCGAAGTGCCTGCCGCATTCACATCATTCGAACGCTGGTGGGCAGGATGGCTTGATTTCATAGAACTGGATTCTCCGACATACATCACCGGTATGCCGGCACTGAACGATGAGCCTGTCGCATATAAAATAACAAACGACGCACACCTCGATGAACATTATCTTCTTGAAAACCGTCAGGCAAAGCGCTGGGACAGCTATACAGCAGGAAACGGAAACGGCACAGGTCACGGAATGCTTATCCTCCACGTTGACTACGACAAGGGCACATGGCAGCAGAATGCTCCCAACGACATGGCATCAAGGCAGCGCATGACATACTTCGCAGCCGACAACAGCTATGGCACATTGGTAAATATTGGCAACGGCATGAAAGCATACAGCGCAACCTATGCACAGCTGGCGGGCGACCCGTTCCCGGGAACAGGAGGACATACCGCATTCACAGACGAGACAAAGCCTGCTGCCACACTGTACAATCCGAATACCGACGGTTCAAAGTATATGCACAAACCAATTACCGACATCACAGAATCAAGCGATGGTCTCATATCATTCACATTCATGGGCGGCATGCCTTCACCAACATTGAATGATGCGACAAACATCACAGCCGGCAGTTTCACCGCATCATGGTCAGAAGTGAAAGACGCTGACAGTTACACACTTAAGGTATTCCCTTACACAAAACCTGCCATTGAAGAAGCAGAATTGCTCAGCAGAACATTCAACTATGATGTGACATCCGACAGCAACAAAGACATTTCAGGCAGCATCGGTGATGACTGGAGCGGCTCAAAATTGTATGAATCGCCCTACGGCATAAAGATTGGAAGCAGCAAAAGCGGAGTGCATAACATAATAACTCCTGCCGTCTCACCACAGTCCGGCAATATAACCATCTATACAGAGACGAAACAATATGGTAATGACAATAAGAATATGACAGTCATGCTTGCCGACCCACAAACAAAGGGCGTACTGACAAAAGCCGACGGAACAATGTACGCAAAGAGCTTCACCACAGATGCTATACAGACACCAACAGCCGTAACTTTTGAATACGATAAGGACTGCCGTATAATCCTCGAACCAACAAAACGTGTTTACCTCAAGAAAATAGCTGTCTATGACGGTAATTTCACACTTGAGGACATACAAAGTGTGACTTCTGCAAAGACATTGCCGTTGCTTGCTACCATAACAGAAAACGACGGTACTATCATCATCGAAGAAATCACAGGCAACCATTACACACTTACCGGACTGACATCTCCACAGTATCGGTTCATGGTAAAAGCTGTATTCGGTGACAAAGAATCAGCATGGAGCTCGCCAAAAACCGTTGAACTGCCTGGCACAGGTATAGAATCCGCCGAAGCAGAAGACGGCATTGCAACAAACAGTATATACAGCATTTCAGGTCAACGCCTTGGAACAGACAAATCATTCCTGAAGCCGGGAATATATATTGTGGGAAAGAAGAAAATAATCATCAACTGACACATCTCTCCTTTATACCATTTTTCATTAAGTGTGCGCCAAGAAATACCAATGCAGTGTTTTTTAGGCGCACACTTATTTTTCTAATCATTTAGCGGGCAGTAATAATCTTTTGAGTTCAACGAATTGTCAACCATCTGAGGAAATAAAAAATACTCTTAAAAGCACCGTGAAACGGTGCTTTTTATAGCATTTTACTTTTTACCAGATAAAGCAAATTCGTCTAACTCACGTTAATTAATGCCCAGTAAATGTTATAAAGAAACCAAAACTCCTCAGCGACAGCCACAAATCAGTCACAAAAAAACATGTTTACCAAATGAAAATTTCCTTATTGATTTTAACTCAAAACCTTATTGATTTCATAACAATATCAACAATGTTTTGAGATCAAACTATATTTATAACAAAATCTATTATTTTTTTTACTGGACACCACGAATTATATAGCATTGGTTGTCATAGCTTTTTACACAACCGTAATAAAATAGGGCTGCGTCATTATGACACAGCCCCACTTTTATTGAGAATTAAGATTAATTACTATTTTTTGCCGTTGTGGCTATAAATATACGCAGCACCCTTACCCTGGGTCTCAGCAGTACCTTGATAAACTGTAAGAGGGCCATAGATAACCACATTGTCGCCAACTGCTATCTGAGGGTCTGTCTCAGAGTTCCATTTATTGCCACCAAGATAGTTAACCTGGTAAGCCTCAAATTCTACTGACTTGTCACCCTTATATGAACCATCATCAGAAATCCAGAATGAACCGTTGCCGTAAGCAGGGTCGAAGCCGCCCTTAACGAGTTCACAGACGACACCCTTGATATACACCTTGCTGGTCACACCATTTTTTGCAGCCTCAATAGCCTGAAGGACAGTCAAAGGATTCTCAAGCGTACCCATAGTACCCTCCTGAGAGATATTCAGTTTCACTTCAACGGCGAACTCTCCAAGATTTGCCTTTACAACTACGCTGGCAGAACGTGGGCAACCATCAAGAGCGTCACAACCGAAATTGAAGCCGTCTGCTCCTGTTCCGTAATAGTGAAGCCACGCTGCATCATATTCAACAGATACATTATCAGCATTAATCATTGCAGGTACAACAAACTTACCGCCATCTTTGCTAACGGAAATATCTGTTTTCTCCATCTTTATTACCTCAGGAGCAGGATCCTTGGCAGGAACAAGATATGGACGAAGGCTTCCGTCAGAGAAACCAGAATAGGCACCTATGCTTGTATAACTTACAGAGTAAGACATAATATGTGAAGTGTTTGACTCAATATTGTAAGCCTGTGGACCAATCTGGCTGACTTTCCAAATATACTCACCACCAGTTGTAGCACGGTAGAAGTTATTGTAGTTACCAGACTGGTAAAGATAACCGCCTTCTGAATCAGAAAGGTGGAATCCGCCATCAGTCTTCTTGAATGTGTAAACATTGGCTGCTGTGCTTGACAAAGTTCCATCCTCTGCAACAAAAGCATCATCACAATAGATATAAGCATATGAACTCGCACTGCCAATCTCTGTTGCACAAGGCTTTGCCACTACCCACTTGTCACCTGTATTGAACATAATCCAATACTTGCCTTCCTTAAAGTCCGGATAACTTACCCCCTGCTGCTGCACATTGACAATCTGGCGGTTATCATTGCAATTAATGAAGAAAGAGCCTTCATTTGACAATTCTGTTGCAACTGTTGTGACAGTGATCGTGTTCTCTCCAGCAGTGCCACTCATAGGAACAACATCAAAGCCTTTTGGCACATCACTAATTGTCCAATCGCCAGAAGTTGTCAGAATGAATGACTGTGAGCCACCCTCCTGGGGGAAGGTTATATAGCTGCTGCTCACATGGATATCATCCAAATATGTTGGTGCAAAATCCTCGCTACAGCTAACTAATCCAAATGTTAAAACAGCGATGAGTGCTGCAAATATATTTTTGATTTTCATTTTCTATGTTCTTGATTAAACAGTGATTAGTTGAAGAAATACTTGACACCAATAGACATGTACCAGCACTGACCAAGGTCATGGTTAGGTGTGAAAGTCTTGGTATTGCCGTTGATTGCCTTAGGAGTAGAGAATGTTGCAATGCCATCGGCATCAGCACCCTCATACTTCAAAATACGTGCCTCTGTGCCAATCTCCGGGTTAAGGAACTTTACTACACCCCACTTGTTATTGAAAAGGTTAAGCACGTTCTTGATGTCAAAACCGAGCTGCAGCTTGTGGTTGATTTTACCTGTCTTCACCTTGAAGTCATGCTTATAAGCGATGTCAACACGGTGAACCCATGGAGAATAAACACTGTAAGCCTCAGCATACTCACCCTGATGGTTCTTCAGATAGCTGTCGCTATGTACATAGTCCATGAAGCGGTCAGCGTCATCCTGTGAAACGAAACGGAATTCACCATTCTTCACCTGCTCATCAGTTGGAATATAGATTACATCATATGCATAACCATCATTATTCATATCGTTAGTAGTCATGAAAGAGTAGTTGTAACCACCGCGATATGTCTCGTAGATAAGGCTTAGAGAGTTACCACTCTTATCGTTGAATGTACCACTGAGGATGAAACGGTCAGGAGTTGTGTTCATTGCATTATGCAGACGAATATTGTTTGGACCTTCCACAGTAGGCAAATATGTGAATGCAGATTCTGCATTAGAGCCAGGCATACCTGTGAGTTCCTTCTTCACAGAATGAGTGTAAGAAGCCATGAGGCTGATGTTCTCTGTTGGGCGAGCGTTTACAGTGATGCTACCCATCCAGCCATAGCCCTTGCTTGTATTGTCAAGCATGAAAGCAGTTGTACCTATATGATAATTAGAAGGATATATAGGACGATTGTCCACTCCATTGAAACGAGCAAAACCTCCAACACTTGGCACAGACCAGTCTGAAATACAAACATCGTTAACAGTTTTATTTACAATAAACTCACCTGTAACGGTCAATGGGAAGCTGACAGGGAGAGAATAATCAACAGCAATAGATGTTTTCCATACCTGTGGCATCTTGAAATTATCTACTACACCTGCAATAGCAGAAGGAACAGCACCATCTTCAGGCTTGATTGTCTCTGGATAGCCAAGACCGACAAGCTTCTGACGCAAAGACTCTGCGTAAGACAAGCCATCTTGCTTAACAAGTCCACCATTGAATACACTCATATCAAAACCTTTCGCTGCAGCATTTTTTGCATTAATCTGTGCCTGATACTGTACCATACCACCATTAGTTGGCATGTTTGTAAAGAATACGAGAGGAAGACGACCGGAGAAGAGTCCTGTACCACCGCGTACTACGAGAGACTTGTCACCAAGAACATCATAAGAGAAGCCAACGCGTGGGGAAACAGTAAAACCATTCTTAGGCCATTTGCCAGTGTCAATATGACGACCGTTATAGTCTATATCGTAAATAGCCTTATTTGTCATCAAATCACTATTGTCAAACATCATGTTGTCAAAACGGATGCCACCAGTAAGACTTAGTTTATCTGTTGCCTGCCATACGTCCTGAAGATAAAGCCCCAACTTATTGAATGTCACACGAGCTGCTGGCTTTGACTCGCCACCATAACCGTAAGTAAGACATACTATTTCAGGAGTAGCACCGGTAAGAAAATCATCAAGAGTGCGATAACGATAGTATCCTGTACCATTACGCATGTAAGAGTTGTCAGCCATCTGATGCTCATAAGAGAGTCCTGCTGTGAATTTGTGGGCACCTGTGTAATAGGTCACATCATCACGAACATTATAAACCTTATTATGTACACCATTATTATATGTAAAGAGCTCATAGCCAAGAGCCATATAGTTCTGATCTGCACCGTCCAGAATGTCTATAAAGGGGAAATCAGAAGAGTTTGTGCCACGAACATCATCAAGTTGAGAATATGTTGCAAGTAACTGATTTGAGAGTTTCTCGCTGAAACGGCTGTTCAAATCCAATGACCAAGAATTAACCTTGTTCTCCATTGAGTACATAGAATTAGCAAAAGCCATTGAGTACTGTGACATACGAGCACCAGAAGCACGTGTACCACCATCCATAGAAGTCTTATTTGGAGCAATCCAATTCTCGTTGAGAGTATGGTTGTAACGCAGAGCAAGGTGATGATTGTTTGTGATATTCCAATCAAGACGTGCAAGAATCTTACGGTTGTTCTTGTCAGCAGGGAAATTTGTCCATGAGCCTGTATCGTAGCCATACCTATTCATCACATGCTCGGAGACCTTCTGCATGTCAGCCAAAGTTGTGCGTGAGATATAATTGTTAGGGTCAGCAACACCATTCTCTGATGCACGCCAGCGGTTGGCAACAGTAGGAATCTTAACCTCTTCATAGTTAGCGAAGAAGAAGAGTTTGTCCTTGAGGATTGGGCCACCAAGAGTGAAACCGTAAGTGGTCTCACTGCTCTTCTCACGAGCACCGGCAATCTGCTCACCATAGATGGCATCACCCATCATGTTCTCGTTCTTGTGGTACACATAAGCTGTACCCTTGAAGGTGTTTGTACCGGACTTTGTGATAGCATTCACACCACCACCGATGAAGTTTGTCTGACGGACATCGTATGGAGAGATAACCACCTGAGCCTCCTCGATAGCGTCAAGAGAGATAGGGTTACCGCCACCGGGCAGACCGTCGGAAAGTCCGAAATTGTTGTTGAAGTCAGCTCCATCCACAGTGAAGTTGGCTGTACGGCCGTCACTACCGGCAAATGTCATGCCGTTACCTCCATAAGGAGAAAGGCGTGTGAGTTCGGTAATGCTGCGGTTAACAGTAGGCATGCTTGTAATCTGAGCACTTGTGATATTGGTCGCAGCACCGGTTTTCATGGTGTGAAACTTTGTCTGCTTACCTGTCACAACAACCTCTTCAAGCATGTCTGCATTTTCCTTCATTTTGGCATTCAAACGATATGTCTCACCAAGCTGGAGAGTAACACCTGTGAATGTCTGGGTTGTAGAACCGAGATAAGAAATCGTCACCTTGTATGGTCCACCGACACGCATACCTTGTACAGAATACTGTCCATTCATGTTGGTAACAGTATTGTACTGTGTGCCGGAAGGTTCATGAACGATTCTGACAGTAGCACCAATGACCGGTTCGTCCTGAGAGTCGGTTATCATACCCCCCATTGAAGAAGTGGTTACTTGCGCATTGACGCCTGATACAAGTGTCAGCATCAATACAGCCATAATAAAACTTAGTTTCTTGAACATAATTTATTAGAAAAATGTTTAATGATAAAATCGAATGCAAAATTACACATTTAATTTTAAATATAAGTTACAAAATCAAAAAAAATGACTTATATATATGCGATAAGTGCTTTTAACGCATAAATAATGCAAATATTAATAAGTTTTTTACACATTTTTAAACAGCTGTGCATATTTCCTCCTGAGAACTTATCTCCCAAATCATCTAAAAAGAAGCCAAGGTGCATACATAGCTTGCTCCGCATATAATAAATAAGGTATACTAATGAATATCAGTCACACGTTTTTCACAAAATTAACAATAGGCTCTTCTTTTTCTCTGAAAAAATCATTAACTTTGTAGGCAAAACATATAAAAACGAACATAATGGCAACAGTAGACGACAAAAAAGTTATCTTCTCAATGGTGGGTGTGAACAAGATCATCCAGCAAAACCAGAAACAAGTCCTTAAGAACATATATCTCTCCTTCTTCTATGGAGCGAAAATCGGCATTGTTGGTCTTAACGGTGCCGGAAAATCTACGCTTATGAAGATTATCGCCGGTATAGAGCAACCTACTTCCGGAGATGTTGTATGGAGTCCGGGATATACTGTGGGCTATCTGCCTCAGGATCCGCCGCTCAACGAGGAAAAGACAGTCAAGGAGAATGTGCAGGAGGGTGTGCAGTATGTTTATGATGCACTTAAGGAATATGATGACATCAATGTGAAGTTCGGATTGGAGGAATATTA
The DNA here is from genome assembly GCF_013166595.1 of Palleniella intestinalis. Taxonomy (GTDB): domain Bacteria; phylum Bacteroidota; class Bacteroidia; order Bacteroidales; family Bacteroidaceae; genus Prevotella; species Prevotella intestinalis. The sequence continues at coordinate 328,068 of NZ_JABKKG010000001.1, forward strand.
TTCCGACCCGGACAAGATGGACAAACTCATGGCACGTCAGGCTGAAGTGCAGGACATCATTGACAGCACGGACGCATGGAACATGGACTCACGCATAGAAAGAGCAATGGATGCATTGCGCTGTCCTCCGGGCGATTGGGCTGTTGACAAACTTTCCGGTGGCGAGCGTCGCCGTGTCGCTCTCTGCAAATTGCTTCTCCAGAAGCCGGATGTACTTCTTCTCGATGAACCTACCAACCACCTTGATGCAGAATCCATCGACTGGCTGGAGCAGCACCTGCAGCAGTATGAGGGCACTGTAATCGCCGTGACACACGACCGATATTTCCTTGATGATGTTTCTGAATGGATTCTCGAACTTGACCGTGGCGAGGGTATTCCATGGAAAGGCAACTACTCTTCATGGCTTGACCAGAAGACTTCGCGCATGGCTCAGGAGGAAAAGAGTGCTTCTAAGCGCAGAAAAGCCCTCGAACGTGAGTTGGAGTGGATTCGCATGGCTCCGAAAGCACGTCAGGCAAAGGGCAAGGCGCGCCTTAACAGCTATGACGCGATGCTTAACCAAGAGCAGAAGGAACGTGAGGAGAAACTTGAAATCTTCATCCCTAACGGACCACGTCTTGGTAATAAGGTTATCAATGCCGAACATGTTGCAAAGGCATTCGGCGAGAAGACTCTGTTCACAGACCTCAACTTCATGCTTCCTCCTAACGGCATCGTTGGTGTCATTGGACCAAACGGTGCTGGAAAGACAACACTTTTCCGTCTTATCATGGGACTTGACAATGCCGATGCAGGAACATTCGAGGTTGGCGATACTGTAAAACTCGCTTATGTTGACCAGCAACATAAGGATATCGACCCGAACAAGACTGTGTACGATGTTGTATCAGGTGGCACGGAATCTTTCCGCATGGGAGGAAAAGACATCAATGCACGTGCTTATCTCAGCCGTTTCAATTTCTCCGGCAATGACCAAGGAAAGCTCTGCGGTGTGCTGTCCGGAGGTGAGAGAAACCGTCTGCAACTCGCGCTCGCTCTGAAGCAGGAGGGAAATGTACTGTTGCTTGATGAGCCGACCAACGATATTGATGTAAATACCCTACGTGCATTAGAGGAAGGTCTGGAGTCTTTCGCAGGATGTGCTGTGGTCATCTCCCACGACCGCTGGTTCCTTGATCGTATCTGCACACATATTCTCGCATTTGAAGGCAACGGCAATGTATTCTTCTTTGAGGGAAGCTATTCGGACTACGAAATCAACAAGGCGCAGCGTCTTGGCACAGACGAAGTAAAACGCCCACGCTATCGCAAACTTATGGAAGGCTAAACAACAAATATGCCGTGCTTTGATGACGACAGCCATCAAGGCACGGCATTGTATTACCTTTCATAAAAAGCGTTATGGAAATATCATTGGAAGCAACAACATTTGACAATGATTTCAACAATATAAAACCCATAATTTATAATAACCATTAACATGAAAAGCATTTCATTAGACATTACAAAAGCGCAGCAGTTCCTGCCTGCAGGCGCAATCATGGCACTCAAAGAACAGACAGTTGCCGCTCGTAAAGGACTTGAAGACGGCACAGTGCCGGGAAACGATTTCCTTGGATGGCTGCACCTCCCGTCATCAATCACACCGGAGTTCCTCGCTGAAGTAAAAGCGGTGGCAGAGGACTTGCGCTCAAAAGCAGAGGTTATTGTCATCGCAGGTATCGGAGGCTCTTACCTTGGTGCAAAGTGCGTCATTGAAGGTCTCTCAAACTCTTTCCAGTGGCTTGTGAAAGACGCACAGACTCCTGCGATTGTTTTCGCCGGCAACAATATCGGTGAGGATTATCTCTACGAGTTGACACAGTACTTGCAGGGCAAGACATTCGCAATCATCAACATATCCAAATCAGGTACAACGACAGAGACAGCGCTGACATTCCGCCTGCTTAAAACACAATTGGAGCAGCAGGTAGGCAAGGAAAAGGCAAAAGACCTCATCGTTGCCGTAACTGATGCAAAGAAAGGTGCTGCACGCACTTGCGCAGACAAGGAAGGCTACCGCTCATTCATCATTCCTGACAATGTTGGCGGACGCTTCTCTGTACTCACCCCGGTAGGTCTTCTCCCTATCGCATGTGCAGGCATCGACATCGACCGGCTTGTTGCCGGAGCACAGGCAATGGAGCAGCAGTGCGCTGTTGACGTTCCTTTCGAGGAGAACCCTGCAGCAATCTATGCAGCTACACGTAACGCACTGTACCAGAACGGCAAGAAGATAGAGATTCTTATCAACTATCAGCCAAAGCTCCACTTCTATGCAGAATGGTGGAAGCAGCTGTTCGGAGAGTCTGAGGGCAAGGACCTGAAGGGCATATTCCCGGCTTCCTGTGATTTCACAACCGATCTCCACTCAATGGGACAGTGGATACAGGACGGCGAGCGCACAATCTTCGAGACATGCATCTCTGTAGAGAATCCTGACAACACTCTGTTGTTCCCACATGACGAAGAGAACCTTGACGGTCTGAACTTCCTTGCAGGAAAGCGCATTGACGAGGTAAACAAAAATGCAGAACTCGGCACACGCCTTGCACACGTTGACGGCGGTGTTCCTAATATCCTCATCTCAATCGAGAAACTTGACGCTTACAACTATGGACAGCTCATCTATTTCTTCGAGATTGCCTGTGGCATTTCAGGCCAGCTTCTTGGTGTGAACGCATTCAACCAGCCAGGTGTAGAGGCTTATAAGAAGAACATGTTTGCTCTTCTCGAGAAGCCTGGATATGAGGAAGAGACAAAGGCTATCCGCACAAAACTTGCTGCGGAATAACCGGCAGAACTCAAAGGATTAGCATTTATAGCTCTAAGAAATCAAAGAAAAGAAAGAATTTTATTGGTTTCCGCTAAATATATACAACACATTATCAGTTTCAGTTGTGACAAGCCCCTATCCTCGCATACAGCAACAGGATTTAGCTGTAAAGTGTGGCGGAGCCACAGCCCTTACGGTAACCGCCGGCTTCAGCCGTGCGGCTATAAACAGAAAAGCTCGCATTGTGTGGTGGAACCACACTCCTTTATTGTGGGTGTAAGGAATTGAAACAGAAAAGAGTGTGGCGCTGCCACACAACTAATGGAGATTAGCTATAATCCGCACGGCTAAAGCCGGCGGTTACCATAAAGATTGTGGCTCCGCCACATCTTATGCGAAACATTTCCTATGAAAATGTGATTTCACAACAACTTGTGGAGTTTTACCGGATGACAATAAAAGAATCTATATTCTGAACACTCATAGTGTTTGGGATAAACAAAAAAGTCGGCAAAGACAAGGACAAGTCCCCTACTCTGCCGACTTTTATTTTACCTATTTGTTTGTGAATACCAACCCATTATCAGATGAATCCACACTGATAGGATATGCAGTGGTAACCGCTCCGCTCAACAGCTGGCGTGACAATTCATTAAGCAACAAATGCTGTATGGCACGTTTCACAGGACGAGCACCGAAGTCCGGGTCATATCCTTCATGTGCAAGAATGTCCATTGCCGCATCACTGACCCTCAGTGTAAACCCTTGCTCAGCAAGCATCTTGACAACATTATTGACCTGAATGCGTACAACTTCCTTGATTTCTTTCTCGGAAAGTTTATGGAAATCAATAATCTCATCAATACGGTTGAGGAACTCCGGACGCATTATCCGGTGGAGCATCTCACGCTTAGCATTAGATGTCATGATGATAATCGTGTTCTTAAAGTTCACCGTGCGGCCCTTATTGTCTGTCAGTCTGCCATCGTCAAGCACCTGCAGAAGAATGTTGAACACATCAGGATGAGCTTTCTCTATCTCATCAAAAAGGACAACACTGTAAGGCTTTCTACGCACAGCCTCTGTGAGCTGACCACCTTCATCATATCCCACGTATCCCGGAGGCGCACCGATAAGTCTTGAAACACTGTATTTCTCCTGATACTCAGACATGTCGATACGTGTCATCATCGTCTCATCATTGAAGAGATAATCAGCAAGAGCCTTTGCAAGCTCAGTCTTGCCCACACCTGTCGTACCAAGGAATATGAAGCTGGCAATCGGACGCTTAGGGTCTTGCAGACCGGCACGTGAACGGCGGACAGCATCAGAAACTGCTGTGATAGCCTCGTCCTGACCGATTACACGCTTATGAAGCTCATCTTCCAAATGCAAGAGTTTGTCTTTCTCACTTTGCATCATCTTGCTTACAGGAATGCCTGTCCAACGAGCCACAACCTCGGCAATGTCATCAGCGGTAACTTCCTCACGTACAAGCGGAGAGCTATCCATAGAATCTACGCCACGTTTGTTTATCAACTCATCTTTAGCTTTCTTGAGTTCGGCCTCAAGACCTTGAATCTGTCCGTAACGTATCTCTGCCACACGCCCGTAATTGCCTTCACGCTCGGCACGGTCAGCCTCAAATTTCAAGTGCTCGATGAGCTCTTTCTTCTGCTGTATGTTGTTTATCAGCAGACGCTCACCCTCCCAACGATCACGGAAATCCTTCTCCTGTTTGCGAAGAAAATCAATATCCTTGTCCAATTGTATGAGTTTCTCTTTGTTGTCCTCACGCTTTATCGCCTCACGCTCAATCTCCAATTGTGCAAGCCGGCGAGTTATCTCATCAAGCTCCTCAGGGACAGAATCACGCTCCATCCTCAGTTTTGCGGCTGCCTCATCCATAAGGTCGATAGCCTTGTCCGGAAGGAATCGCTCAGAGATATAACGCTCGGAAAGCTGTACGGCAGCAATACAAGCATCATCCTGTATACGCACCTTATGGTGGTTCTCATAGCGTTCTTTCAATCCACGAAGGATAGAGATTGCACTCAGCTCGTCCGGCTCGTCAACCATAACAGTCTGGAATCTTCGCTCAAGAGCCTTGTCCTTCTCGAAATATTTCTGATATTCATTAAGAGTTGTTGCACCTACAGCCCTCAGTTCGCCACGGGCAAGCGCCGGCTTCAATATGTTAGCGGCATCCATTGCACCGTCACCGGCGCCAGCACCGACAAGAGTATGTATCTCATCTATGAAGAGAATAATCTCGCCATTGGACTGTACGACTTCATTGACAACACCTTTCAGTCGCTCCTCAAATTCACCCTTATACTTCGCTCCTGCGATAAGCGCACCCATATCAAGAGTGTACAACTGCTTGCGCTTGAGGTTCTCCGGCACATCGCCTCTTACAATTCGCTGTGCCAAACCTTCCACAATAGCTGTCTTACCGGTACCCGGCTCACCAATAAGTATCGGATTGTTCTTTGTACGACGTGAGAGAATCTGAAGCACACGGCGGATTTCCTCGTCACGTCCGATTACAGGGTCGAGTTTTCCAAGTTTTGCATCCTCCACAAGGTTCTTTGCATACTTTGGAAGATGCTGCAAGGAATTGTTTCCTCCATTACCTGCATTGTTCATGTTGTAGTTGTTCATCATTAACTCCTTTCTTTATTATATATGTATTAATGTTCCTTTCTCCGGTCCTGCCTTGCCAATAAAGCATAGCTGCCAATAGAATAGTGTTTCTAAAACAAAGAACCTCAAAGGTCGTGCCTATGAGGTTCTTATGTCATTTTGGCATTCAGAAAATGCCAAAATGTCAATGTTACATATATCTTTTTAATCGAAAGTCCTGAACTCGTAGCCCTGTGATTTCAGCCATCGTAATGATGCAGGAAGGGCGAAATACAATTTGTCAATGGACTTCAGCGAGTCATGAAACGTTATTATACTGCCATTACGAGTATAATTCTTCACATTACGCACGACATCATAGGGAGAAAGGAGCTTGGAATAATCACGAGTGACAAGATCCCACATGACAATACGCAACTTGTTCTTATAGCGCCAGTAGAGCGTATGGCGCATCCATCCATGAGGAGGACGAAAGAGATTGTTATAGACCATGCGAGGGTTTATCCTTGAATGGTCTGCGGCATTATCGCCATCATGCAACGGACTCTGTTCTGCCATTATCCTAAAGCACTTTTCGACATTCTCGTCAAAAGACTTTATCGAATGGCGTGCCGAGCCGATATGGTTATACGTATGGTTTCCAACCTGATGCCCGTCTTCAATAATCTGACGATACAGATCCGGATACTTTCTCACATTGTCCCCGACAACAAAGAATGTCGCCTTGATTCCGAACTCACGCAGCGTTTTCAGAATATATGGAGTGGACTCGGGTATCGGACCATCATCGAAGGTCAGATACACCGAGTGCTCATTTTCATCCATTCGCCACAATGCCTTGGGATAAAGCCATCGCAGCCATTTTGACGGTTGTTCTATAAACATCCCTTACACCCCATCCGGCATTATTCCGCCTCTGCCCTGATATGTGTTGACAGTTGAAGAAAGCTGCTGCACCATCTTGTCTGCACGTGCAGAGTCCATCACTTCTGCCAAGTCTATCAGTGACTGCATGACATATATCTGATACAGGCAGTCACGCTGTGCCATAGAGAAACGGTTCGCGTCAAGAGAAAGATACCAACGCATATACTGTGTACAGTTCTTCCACATACTGTTGACTATCTGCATGGCCTCTTTCTTCATTCCCAGTTGCGCATAGCAACGGATAAATTCAAGACCTCCTGAGAGATAGGTTGTCGGAACATTGTACTCCGGCATGACTTTGTTCATATATGCCAGCACTTTCTTTGCCTTCTCTGTCTTGCCTTCTGCGATAAGGTTTGTCGCAAGATTAGCAAACAGGCGCTTGTGAGTGTAGCACATGCGCATAACCGTCTCGTCAAGATAGAGTCCCTTCTTGTCCAGTCCGCCAAACTTGAAGCGGTTCATCACATTGTTGTAGACACGCTCTGTATCGAAATTCTTCGCGCCTTCAACATTTGTTGTGAAAGGAGTGATGCGGTTGACAAGACCCTCCTGCACGAAATTGTCGCCGAGGTTCATGTAATTCTCCTGCCCGACAGTAGTAGCAACGTACAATGGGCGAGTCCAGTTAGCATTGGCAAGCATCTCCAGAAGCATCAGGTCGCCCTTGTACAAAGCGCGCTTTCCTGCAAGTGAAATAACCATCCTGTCAGGAATGGAGTCCGCAGCCATCATCATTCCGGACTTCTTGACAGCCTCCTTGTCGACAGTAAGATAGAGCGTATCGGTAGGAATGATATGCGTTCCGTCAGCATCCTTGCCCTCACGCACCCAATATTTCAAGATATTCTTAACCTCAAACGGCTCTTCACCCCACGCTGCCTTTGCCTCTTCAGGATTCTCTGCATAGAGTTGTCTTATCTGTGACTCATATTCCGGCTCTATGGTTATGTACTCATTTGTTCCTGAACAATAGTCTACACGTGGCCATGTGATAGGCAGTGAAGGAGAATCGTATGCAGGGCGCACCATTTGGTCTATGTACCAATCGGTCTGCAGATAAGAGAGATTGCAGACACGCGCATTGGTGCCGACACCTTCCACATCCTGATTGTACCAAAGAGGGAATGTGTCATTATCACCATTGGTGAATATAATCGGATAACCGCTGTCCTGCATTGAGTTGAGATAGTTCTGTCCGAAATCACGGCAAGTGTATCTGCCTGAACGGTCATGGTCATCCCATGTCTGGCTTGCCATCTGTATTGGCACAAAGAGGCATGCCAATCCAATAACAGAGGATATAACGACATTGCTCTTCTTGAACTTCTTCTCGATAATGTCAAGTATCGCAGCGACACCCATGCCACACCATATCGCGTAAGCATAGAATGAGCCCGCATAAGCATAGTCACGCTCACGAGGCTGGCTCGGTGTCTGGTTGAGATAAAGCACAATGGCAAGTCCTGTCATGAAGAAGAGGAAGAAGACCACCCAGAACTGCTGGATGCCCTTGTCGCCACGGAATGCCTGCCAGAAAAGACCTAACAGTCCCAAAAGCAGTGGAAGACAGTAGAAGACATTATGTCCCTTGTTTTCCTTAAGTTCGTCAGGGAGAAGCGACTGGTCGCCAAGCATCCAGTTGTCAATGAACGGAATACCTGTTATCCAGTTGCCATGCTCCAATTCACCATTGCCCTGCAAATCATTCTGACGGCCTGCAAAGTTCCACATGAAATATCTCCAATACATGAAGTTGCACTGGTAGGACAGGAAGAACCTTATGTTCTCCGCCATTGTCGGCATCTTTACTGTTATTGGCTCGCCACAACGGTCAAAAGGAACCTCTGTGCCCTGCACGCCACCCATCCAGTCCTCATACTGCTGTGCGTGTGCAGAACTGTGCATACGTGGGAAGAGCATATTCTGTGCATAGACATACTTGTCCTTCGTGCGTACTGTGAAATATCTGTCCGGCTCATCCTCACTGTGCTTCTCCACTTTCTGTATGATCGGAGCTCCGGTCTTCATTACAGGCTTGCACATGTTGCCCTCTACTTCCAAAGCAACCTGTGATGTATATGCCTCGCCATAAGCCAATGGCCTGTCGCCATACTGGTCACGGCTCAGGTAATTTCCCAAAGTGAAAATGTCCTCCGGAGAGTTCTGGTCCATAGGAGGATTGGCTGCAGAGCGTATGACAATGACGGCGTAAGTGCTGTAACCAATCATAAGCATCAGCATGCAGAGAAGCGTCGTGTTCTTAAACCTTGAAGTCACAAACGCCTTTCCTTCGCGCTTGTACTGCATGACGCCCCACAGCACGGCAAGAACGACAACTCCTATTCCAAAGGCTGACCATCCATAGCCATAGAACGGGATGCCAAGCATGCCGACAGAGGCAAGGAAAGACATGTCTTCGCGACGCTTATTCTTACCTGTATAGCTTTCGTAAATAGCCCAAAGAACAATGGATACAAGGAGGATAAGGTAGATTATCACACCCGTATTGAACGGACATGAAAGGGTGTTGACAAAGAACAGCTCAAACCATCCGCCGACTGTAATGATTCCAGGCACAACGCCATAAAGCACAGCAGCGACAATGACGAAGGAGACGGCAAGCGCAACAAGCGACCCCTTCAGGCTTGCAGCCGGATTCTTCTTGTAATAATAGACAAGGACAATCGCCGGAATACAGAGCAGGTTCAGCAAATGGACACCTATCGACAGACCTGTCATGTAGGCTATAAGCACAAGCCAACGGTCGCTGTGAGGCTGGTCTGCATTGTCCTCCCACTTGAGGATAAGCCAGAACACAACTGCTGTAAAGGCAGATGAATAGGCATAGACCTCGCCCTCTACAGCCGAGAACCAGAATGTGTCAGAGAAAGTGTAAATCAATGCGCCCACAAGTCCCGATGCCTCTATGGCAATCAGCTTTGCCGTGTCTATCACCTCATCCTTGCCAATGATAAGTTTGCGCGTAAGATGCGTTATCGACCAGAACAAGAAGAGGATACATGTGGCAGAAAGCAAAGCCGACATCGTGTTCACCATCCTTGCCACCTGTGACGGGTCACTGGCAAACTGTGAGAAGATATTGGCTGTAAGCATGAAGAACGGCGCTCCCGGCGGGTGACCGACTTCAAGTTTGTAACCTGTGGTAATAAACTCCGGACAGTCCCAAAAAGACGCTGTCGGTTCGATAGTAGAGCAATAGACGAAAGCGGCGACAAGGAACGTAAGCCACCCCATGACATTGTCTACAAGTCTAAACTTCTTCATTCTTTTGTTTTTATTTCAATGTTTTTTGCTCTTAACGCACAGTTGTCGGCGCGCCAAATAGAATATTAAATAATGTGCAAATGTTATGCAAACCGAATGCAGTTGAGCTTGCTCAAAACTGCTGAGATGCAGCTAACATTATGCAAATGTTATGCAAACCGAACGCAATAGAGCTTGCTCAAAACTGCTGAGGTGCAGTTAACATTATGCAAAGATATAAAAAATTACCGATAGAGTGTATCGCTTTTATAACAAAATACAATTTCGTAAGATAATTTAAGTTAGTCTGCAAAATTAATCCCACAAAACACCGCCAATTCAAGACAAGAAAAAATGACATGAGTTTTCTAATGCTCTATTTATCATAATAATGAAAAGCAACAAGAAAACAGCTGTTTTTGCAGTTCAAGACCGCCATTTATGGTTGCTTTTATAGCAAAAAGGAGGTGAAAATGCCACTTTTTGCACTGCATTTCGTTACCTTCTGCACTATAAAAGGTTACCATTCGCATTGCAAACAGTAACCTTTTGCAAAAGCAACCGTTAGCACAGTTATCATAATCCCACATAACCACCAGAGTTACAGATAATTACTTAAAATGCGAAAATTTCGCGATTTTCCGAACTTTTGAAATACTTTTTGTTTCTATGTGATTTATTTGGCGGTTTACAGGCATGAGTTTTCTAAAAATCAACAGTATCGCAGGCAGCAAAGTACTCTGTATCTGTTCTCACTATTCCATTACAATGTAACGCACAAAAAAACAGCATTAAGTGTATAAAAAGTACAAAATTTATTTGGTGTTATATAAATTTATGTTTAACTTTGCGTCATATCTTTTCAAGAAAATTCACTAACTATATATCTATGCTAACTACCATGCTGCCAAAAGAGCCAATGGACATCCGTCCACTGTTGCTGTTTCTTTCCATTATCCTCTCCTTTGCCCATAGCTTGGCACAGGACAACATCACCTTTGAGTGCAATGCTCCACGTGACGGAGACCGTCTCCGAAAGCTGCAAATTGATGTCATCAGCCACGGTGACCGTGGCAAGGATGCTGTATGGGAAGTCATACAAGCGGATGAGGGCAAGGACTATACGCAGGAGTTTTTCGCAAAAGGTGACAGCATTGTCTGCCAAGAGCACAACACAAACTATTATTACATGATATGCGGCGACAGCCTTTTCCTCACAGGTTTCCAGAACCGCACGACGAAAATGGACTATGTCAAGCCAGCCCTTTATCGCACAAAAGCAATGGCTTACAGTGACAGCATAAGCTCGGAGTTTATGGCGCGAGGCAAGTACTGTGACAAGCTGCATATCGGTATGTGGGGAAAGAACTACGTTGTGGCAGATGCCACAGGCATCATAATCAACGGTGAGGACACGTTAAGAAACATACTCCGTCTGCACCGGCGTATGGAGTTCAGGCGCATCTCTGACACGAAACATCTGCCAGACACCATGTTCACCGATGCTTATCTGAGACAGTGCATCGACTCACTACCTTATGACAATGTCTGTGAGGACCGTTATCTGTGGTATAAGCTGGGGTACAGATACCCCGTTATGGAGACTGTAGTCACTTCCCACGTACAGAATGATTCCATACATAGCGGGATTGCCACATCATTCCTTTATCTTCCGGAAGAGCAGCGCTCGGACTTGAACACAGACTTAGCCAACGAAAAAGTGCGAAAGCAACTGAGACTCAGGGATGAAGCGGCATCAGGCAGAAAACCACGTGACAGTTTCCGTGATATGGCGCATGACAGTTCTCATGGCGAAGCCTATGACGATTTCCCTGTAATATTAAATGCAGCACTAACCAATGACAACAGAAGACTCAACCTGACTTACAAGCAAACAGTTCCTGGAAAATTACAACTGATTGTCTGTGACACGACCGGTCGCCCTATTGGCTCGGCATCATATATCCGCGACATCGGCTGTCATACAGAATCCATCACCATTACAAGTGTTCCTGTTGACCACATTGTAGTTATAAGCCTTGAGATAAATGGACAACAATCGTCAAACAAAATAACCTTAAAACAATAACACTATGAGAATCAGACTAATTGCACTTGTCATACTGGCAACATACCCATTTCTTATGGCAATCGCAGAAGAGAACATTTGTGATTCCATAAGACAGGACAGCATCATCATGCGTAAAGCGCAGACAGCTTCCGCAACTGAAAACACAGAAGCGCAAACTCCTCAAAAACACCTCCGTCTCCTACTGTACAAGCCTTATGCCGTTATGGAGAAACACCGGTAAGCTACGCCACAGGCATTCCGAACATAGCGATACCATTATACACCATCAAATGCGGTTCGCTGGAACTTCCAATAACCTTAACTTACCATGCAGGAGGAATAAAGGTTGACGATACAGCCTCATGGGTAGGTTTGGGATGGAGTCTGAACGCAGGTGGAGTTATTGGCATTACAACTGTAGGCCATCATGATGTTTATGTGGTGAGAAATGACACATTGCCTTCACACAACGACATTGATGATGAACATTTCGATGGGATAGATACACAAATTCTTTATACAGCCTATGAAACGTGTTGTAAGGATTATCAGCCTGATATCGTCTCATATAACTTTTTAGGCCATAACGGACAAATAATTTATGACGGGAATTCGCGCAAATGGTATAATTTTTCAGGTGACAAAAGTGTCAAATTCACATCAAGTCAGTATGATGTTGTTTTCTCTGCCGTGGATAACAAGGGGAACAGATTCACGTTAGATGCAGAGGAGGGTACTTATGCAGGCGGGCTGAATTATATGCCATCGGCTTACCATCTGTCAAAGTTTGTCAGTTTTGATTCCATGGACTCTATCCAACTAAGTTATACACGCTCTGTGGAGCACGATAGAATCAAAGCTATGTCCAATTTGGTTTATGGCGCAAATGGAAATAAAGTGTGGGAAAAAAGAATGATTCTTAACGGAACGAATAAAATTGGTGGAGGTGAAGGTTTTCAGTTCTTGTCTGACAAATATTATACCCATATAACCCAAAAGCTCTCTAAAATAAAAGCAAGCAATGGAACTACCATCGAATTTGTCCATATAGAAGACCGTGAGGATATTCTAACGCTTGGCTCATCGGAAGAACCACCGGTAAGATTATCACAGATAAACATATATAATGCCCAGGGTAATCGTATAAAGCGCTGGGATTTCATTTACGATTATTTCATAGCCCATACGAAATCATCCTACTGTTCTGCCCATGACAAGCGGCTCAAACTGGTGAGTCTGAAGGAGTACGGCTCAACAGATGCAGAGCCCAGAGTTTATAAATTCAATTACTATGGCGATGATGAAGGTGAGCCTACAATGCCCCACCGCAATGCTTTCTCCGGCAAGGATGCCTGGGGATACTGTAATGGTATGCCTACACATAATGAGGCAAACGACTCCATGATGTCCTACCCTAACTTTAAGGATGTGGAGTTCTGCCTTTTTCGGAAGTTGGGTGACACTGTGAAATATAGTGAAAATCTAACAGTAAGTTACAATAAAGGGCGTAATGTTGATGCTAATCCTTCATACATCCATGCATATTCATTAAAGCAAATCACTTTTCCTTCAGGAGGGTATGAGCAATTCATCTATGAACCTAACCACTATTCTACAGTTGACAGATTCAAGAACCAACAAGGAAATCCCGAATCAATTAGCTGTTATGGTGGTGGATTACGCATAAAGCTGATAATCTCGAATTATGGAGAAACAGAATCTACAAGGTCATTCGAATATTCAGAAGGCGACGTGCCAAGACACCCTCATTTCTTAAAACGCAGATTCTACGAGGAACGTAGCCAGAAAGATGACCCTTTACGACGTCAGAATTCTATTGACACTTATCTGCAATTATGCCCAAACGCTGTAAATACATCTTATGTCGCGCAAGGCAATAATGTAATGTATCCACAAGTGCGGGAAATATTTGATGATGGGTATGTTGAATACAACCACACTATGCTTGAAGACACTAATTACTCAGACTTGTATAGCGAGAACGATGACGATATGTATAGTGGGTTCGCTCATTTCATAGGTTCCAACGCGACTGACTGTGCATATCAAGTGGTTAATGGATGTGTTTACAATACATGGTCTAACACCAACATTCAAAATATTGACAACAACTCTGATTACATGGGATATAATGGTGCTTTCTTCAGACGCGGACAGTTGGAAAGTAAAAAATACTATGACAAGAATGGCAGAATCCTCAAAGAAGAAGAAGACTACTCCTATACAACAAAAGAAATGAAACAAGTCTCCGGCATGGAAGTCAGGAGGGAAACGGGATTAGATAAGTTTGACACCTATGGAGCTCTCGCAGGAAGGCAACATGCATTCTACTATTATTCAATATATTGGCTCGCTGTAGGGAATTCCTTGCTTACAAACAAAGACATCACAACGCATTTCTATGAAAATGGAGAACATACATCAAACACAATCAGACACAGATATACATACACTTCCGACAATCTGTTGAGTTCTGAAACAATAACCGACAATGTCGGAAAGACAGTAATGACAAAAATCATCTATCCTTCCGACATCAATGCGGCACCATATACGGAGATGAAAAAAAGCTACATGCTTGACTACCCTGTTGAGCAGACTGTCTGCCGTGAAGGCAATGTTGCACAATCAGTCCTTACTGAATATGCTAAATTCGGCAGCTCTTATTATCCAAAGTCGTCATACACCTACAAACCGGTAACAATTAATTCTAATTTCACACAATACAACGGCATACGTGCATCTCATTATACCATACCAAACTGGATTATAGATGCATACGACCATGGACGAATCACAAGAATGCAGACAAAAGACTATCTGAAGCATAGTTTTGCATGGGGATATAATCATGAATATCCTACATTAGAGATTATTGACGATTGTTATCATTCAACAAACGATCCTGACACATGGGCAGACGCACAAGTGCACAACCTCGAATATACCCCACAAATAGGCGTTACATCAGAGATTGCTCCTAATGGCTTGAAACTCCATTATGGCTATGACGCAATGGGGAGATTGGCGAACAAGAGATTCTCCACTTTTGGCACAGCACAGGAGTTTGCCACAGAGCGTTACCACTACAATGAAAGTGGTAGCGGCAACTATATCATGTCAGAAACATTGCTTGACGAAGCCGGAAACTACAAAAAGACGGAGATGGCTTATTATGATGGTTTGAACAGACCTATTGAAACTATCACCAACGGTCTTAACGTAGCAGGCAATTACACTGCGGCATATACGGAATATGATGACCGTGGACGAGCAAGAAAGACATGGCTGCCTGTTGTTTGTGGCATGACACATGATTTTGTGCCTTCTTCCTCTCTTGAATCTTTGACACAGTCTACATATTCTGATAGCCATGCCTACTCACTAAAGGCTTACGACATTTTAGACCGTCCTGTAAAAGAACTGATCCCCGGTGAGGCATGGCATTCCGGAAACAAAGGTTTATCGTACGAATATCTGACGAATGCACCTAATTCTGTAAAGAGATATGATGCCCCATGTGATAAGATTTCACTTGTTAAGGATGGGTATTATCCTCCAAATACCTTGTCATCGGTAAAAACAACAGATGCTGACGGACACACTTTGGAGGTGTTCTCTGACTTTGAAGGACGCAAAATCCTCGAACGGCGTAATGGGGACAATGACACTTACTTTGTATACAATGTCCTTGGACAATTGCGCTATGTCCTTACCCCTCAATACCAAGCCGAGGAAAAGAAAGCTCTTTACGCCTATGAATACAGATATGATGACCGCGGGAATGTTGTCAAGAAAATCTTGCCTGGCTGCGAACCAACAAAATATCTGTACGACAGTCATGACCGGCTTATTGCCATGCATGACGGCAGAATGAACGAATCATCATATCCCAGGCATGAATTCTATGTCTATGACAAATTCGGACGGCTTGCAGTACAGGGACGATGCTCAGGAGTGGCACATCCGGGTGACAACCTCGCAATTTTGGATGTCACTGCAGCACATGACAAAACAAAAGACCTCGGAGGATACACCATAGAACATCCTTACAACTACAATAGCCCGAAGGCGGAACTTGTCAACTATTATGACAGCTATGATTTCGTAGATTACTGTGGGGCTTTGAAAAATCTCCCAACCGACAGCCTCAAACAGAAACTCATACAGTCTCCAATCTTGGAGACTTTGGGCATAGATTATGGCAAAGGGCGAAAGACTGGGCAGTTCATGGTAGACTCAGATGGTCATTATACGCTGACAACCTTTTTCTATGACATCAGAGGCAATGTGATAGCTTCACGCAGCGTTTCGTCCGATAAAACCTATACATCAATACGCAACGACTATACATTTACAAATACTGTAAAGCGCGCATCACAAACTGTGATAAAAGATTTTGGGACCGCCTTTGCACATGAGTATATGACAGAGTTGGTCAACACCTATGACGAGCAGAGCGGGAAACTTCTCTATGCAGACCTGACCGTTACTGACGGCAACAGTTCAAAGACACAGCGTATCTCATCCTATGAATATGATAACCTTGGACGCATCAGCACAATGGAGCAAGGCGCAGGTGCGCACAACACATCCTACTCCTATGACCTGCATGGATGGACAACCTCCATAACAGGTGATGCCTTCACGGAGAATCTCGGCTATGCCACAGGAGCGAATCCTTGTTACAACGGCAGCATCAGTTCCATGGAGTGGAAAAATGCAAATGACCAACTTACCCGAAAGTACGATTTCACGTATGATGGGTTGAACCGATTGGCAAACGCTGTCTATGACGATACTAACGGCAATAAGAACCATTATGACGAGTTCGTCACCTATAACCGGAATGGCTCGCCACTCATGATTAAGCGCAATGGTAAAAACGATAGCGGACTGTACAAGACAATTGACAACCTTTCATTGCAGTATACAGGCAACAGACTAAAGAAAGTCACTGACAAAGGGGAATCATGCACAGCCAATGGAGCCACAGATTTCAATGATGGAGCTGATGAACTGACGGAATATACCTACGATGCCTGTGGCTCACTGACAAGTGATGCAAACAAAGGGATTGCAAAGATAAGCTACAATTATTGGGGAACTCCCAAACTGATACAGTTCACCAACGGCAGCCAGACAGAATATATCTACGATGCCAACGGCACAAAGCTGCGTAGAATCCACAGAACAGCTGTGGACAACATCGTTGTACCTATAAATACAACAGTGAAACTCTCAGAAAATCAGACACTAACAAGTGACACAACAGAGTATATTGGCGACTTGATATTTGAGAATGGCATATTGGATAAGATTCTGTTCTCAGGCGGTTATATATCATGTAACAACAATATTACATTCCATTATTACGCTAAAGACCATTTGGGAAACAACCGTGCGGTAGTGAGCGAAAACGGAGCTATAGAGCAGACTACCAACTACTATCCTTTCGGAAACAGCTTTGCTGACGCTACCACAAATCCTTCCCTACAGCCATACAAGTACAACGGCAAGGAGCTTGACCGCATGCATGGACTTGACTGGTACGACTATGGTGCGCGCAACTATGACCCGGTGCTGTACCAATGGACGAGCGTTGACCCATTGTGTGAGAAATACTACAATGTCAGTCCGTATACTTATTGCCTGAATAATCCGGTAAGCAATATTGACACGGATGGGAGAAAGGTGAAACCTTCCGGAAATGAAGAACTCATAATGATTAGGAATACATTGCCAAAACATGACAGGAGATTTGTTGTTTTGGATAATAATGGCTATATTGATGCAAAAGTCTTAAACAATCATACAAGTAGCAGTCATAACTACAATTCATTATCAATATTAGCGAATTCGAATTATGACATTAATGTAAATTTGGATGATAAATATACATATAGGGACAATGAAGGGCAGATTCTGCACAATACAATGGGATATGGAGAAGCAGACCCTTACTTTGTTGATAGTGACTTTAAATATATAAATGGTTTAACAACCGGAGAGACTGGGCTGTTTGGCATTTCCCTTTTGCCTGGCAAAGGACATAGCGGGGTGAATTCCATTGACGACTCAAAAATATTCATTGTCGTTAACAAAAATCTCTCAGATGTAGGAAGAGCTGAGTCTTTCAGTCACGAAGGATATGGGCATGCAAAAATATATGTGGAAACTGAAGACCGTGAAAAGTCGCGGCATATAACAAATGATGGCATGGAAACAAACGCATTACTCCGTGAAGAAATACTAAAAGTAAGGAAAGAAACAATTTTAAATTTATTTTTTAACAAATGAAACAACTATTATTACTATTATGTCTCGCAAACGCATTGACCTTATTTGCGAAACAAGATTCTGAGACACAAGTATACGAGCTGCATGTAGATAGTACAGCGTATTGGTTAGGTGATAAAAAAATAATTAATTTTATTGTCACAATAGAGAATACCAGTGGAACTGACGTTTGCTGCTTCTTAGAACCTGACACAACAACTAAAGATACTCTTAATGTTATAAAAGATTATTTTAGGTTGCGAAAAGAAGAATGGTCATTATATGGGTTAATGATGGACGGTAATGTTATTCACACACCTGTAATTTGTAGTCTCTTTATTAAATACCTGTCACCAAAACAACAATTTAGCTTCATCATAATTGGAGAAGAAAAGGAATATGAAAGAATGAAACGAAATCTGCAAATATTGATTGAGCAAATCAAAGTATTCAAAAACTCCACAATAGAGAAAGTTGCTCCAGGGGCTTCGAGTCGTGTCGTTATATACCAGTTTGACTTTCATAGCAATTCATTGGTTCTTCCAATTGATTTATGGGAAATCACTCTAAGGAAAAAAATAGCTGTAAAAAAGCACTATTCTTAAAAGAAACGACATAAGCACAACAGTGACACTCTCAGAAAATCAGATACTGACGAGTGACACCACGGAGTATCGTGAGAACCTTCATCTATGAGAACGGCAGACTTGACAAAGTGCTGTTCTCAGGAGGTTATGCCTACTGCAACAACAATAATTCGGACAAATTTGCGTTTCAGTACTATGTAAAAAAAACATTTGGGAAACAACCGTGCGGTAGTGAGCAAAAACGGAGCGATAGAGCAGACTACCAACTACTACCCTTTCGGAAACAGTTTTGCGGACGCAAGCACAAATCCTTCCTTACAACCATACAAGTACAACGGCAAGGAGCTTGACCGTATGCATGGATTGGATTGGTATGACTATGGGGCACGCAGCTATGACCCGGTGCTGTGCCAATGGACGAGTGTTGACCCATTGTGCGAGAACTACTATCATGTCAGTCCGTATGCTTATTGCTTGAATAATCCGGTGAGCAATATAGATCCTGACGGTAGGAAGATTGTACTTACAGGCAATCGTGCTCAGAACTTAGCTGTATTGACAGAACTGCAAAAACTTACAAACGACCAATTGGCTGTAAAACGTCATAGTGGTGTCGTTTTCATACGTAAGCATGGAAACTATTATAATAAAGATTTGCAACTCACAAAAGGTACAGAACTTATTTCTGAATTGGTGAATCATAGAAAAACAATGGAAATTGAAGCAGGTGAATTTAATAAGGAAGCAGATAAATACCCTTTGGATGCAGTTAATGGGAAAGGTACGAATGTAAAAGTTTCTTACAATTCCGAAAACCTACCGATTATACTAACACAAGATCGCAAGTCTGGAAAAAGCTTATATGAAAAAATTTTACCACACATTGCCTTAGGACACGAACTTATTCATGGCCTAAGGGCAATGAATGGAGTTGCGAGTAGCAATAATAAAAACGAGAAATACCAATATAGAGATACAGATGGTGAAGTTTATCAAACAACTGCATCAACAGAAGAATTAGAGACTGTAGGCATTACAGGCAACTATCGATATACAGAGAATATGTTGCGTGAAGAAGAAAAGCTAAATGAGAGGTTAAGATATGATAGTGAATTTTATTTTTATTAAATATAATAAGCAATGAGACGATTTTTGAAGATTGCATTCTGTATTTCTGTTGTCTTGTTATTTTGCAAGAAATGCATATACCGCAAAATTACACACATGACAGAAGACGATTTAGAGTGGGTGACAAACAGATATATTGGTGAAGTTGCACGTTTCACTACCGTGAAAGGCGATAGTGCCACTTGCATTATCAAGAAAATTGTGATACACAATTCATTAAATCCTATCAACTTTTCCCATGATAGTTGTGAAGAATACATAGCTTACGCCAACATTGATTATGTTGTTTATCAAGCTCAAGATTCATTAACAGGTAGTTTAACAATACAGAAAGTGAGTAATGGACAACCAGTGATGCTTTCTGCACGCCTGGGGTCACGATACGCATGTGAACAAAAAATTGATTTTGGGTCTTATCACACTATAATAGGCAGTATATCAGATTGTATCTGGTTTGGCAAACATAACACAAAACTGGAAAAGAATGATGATAAGTCTTCTGCAGTTCATTTTTTTTATTGGAGTAAAAAATATGGTCTTTTTGTATATGGTTTTAAGGATGAACCATCATATTTAAGGGATTGGGGTGTAAAAAGAAGTATCGAATGTAAAAATAACCGTATAGTCACTAATTAACGGGTATGAAATTTTTAGGAACAACAGATTTCAATAATAGCGCAGACTTTGACGAAGAGTATACCTACGATGCCTGTGGCTCACTGACAAGTGATGCAAACAAAGGGATTGCAAAGATAAGATACAATTATTGGGGAACTCCCAAACTGATACAGTTCACCAACGGCAATCAGACAGAATACATCTACGATGCCAACGGCACAAAGCTGCGGAGAATCCACAGAACTGCTGTGGACAACATCGTTGTGCCTATAAACACAACAGTGAAACTTTCAGAAGACCAGATACTGACAAGTGACACTACAGAGTATCTTGGCGACTTGATATTCGAGAACGGGAAATTAGACAAAATTCTGTTCTCCGGCGGTTATGTCTCCTGTAAAGGCAATAATTCGGACAAATTTGCGTTTCATTATTATATAAAGGACCATTTGGGAAACAACCGTGCAGTCGTAAGCGAGAATGGAACAATAGAGCAGATGACGAACTACTACCCTTTCGGAAACAGTTTTGCGGACGCAAGCACAAATCCTTCCTTACAACCATACAAGTACAACGGCAAGGAGCTTGACCGTATGCATGGATTGGATTGGTATGACTATGGGGCACGCAACTATGACCCGGTGCTGTGCCAATGGACGAGTGTTGACCCATTGTGCGAGAACTACTATCATGTCAGTCCGTATGCTTATTGCTTGAATAATCCGGTGAGCAATATAGATCCTGACGGTAGGAAGATTGTACTTACAGGCAATCGTGCTCAGAATTTAGCTGTATTGACAGAACTGCAAAAACTTACAAACGATCAGTTGGCCGTAAAACGCCATAGTGGTGTAGTTTTTATTCGTAAACATGGAAACTATTATAATAAAGATTTGCAACTCACAAAAGGTACAGAACTTATTTCTGAATTGGTGAATCATAGAAGAACAATGGAGATTGAAGCAGGTGAATTTAATAAGGAATCTGACAAATATCGTATGGATGCCATAAATGGAAAAGGTACGGATGTGACAGTTTTCTATAATTTTTCCAAACTCGCCCCTGTGCTAACACGTGATAGCCAGACTGGCAAAAGTGTTTATGAAAAAATTCCAAGTCACATAGCACTTGGACACGAATTAATTCATGCCCATAGATCAATGAATGGAGTTGCAAAAAATGATAAGCAGAGCTCAAAATACCAATATCAAGGTTCTGATGGACTAATCTATGAAGCAACTCAAGAAACAGAAGAGCTGGAGACAGTTGGTATAAAAGGTAGCTATAAATATACAGAAGATATCTTGCGCAAAGAGCAAGGATTGAATATCCGAATAGATTATTAAGTTATGAAACAGTATATTATATGGGTCTTATTTGTCATTTGGTGTTTTATAGCGTGTACACCAAAGAAATATCCTGCAAACGGAAATATATGCAGGTATCTATTAATTGATGTAGGCTATAAACATAAAAATTACCTGATTGAGGTAAATGACAGTGGTCTAATGAAAGTTTCAACTGGTGAATTGTGTGGCAAATTCTATGACGAAATTTTACATGAAGACAGCGTGATGAATGGACTGTTGTCTGAATATGATTTTTTTTCAGAAGTACATAGCACACATCAGAGACAGCTTACGACAAAAGAGCAGGAAATAATAAAAAATTGTATTGCAAAAACCAAAGATTTAAAGGAATGCAATGTCTTTATTGAAATGGGGTTTAAAGATGCTTTAGAAATCGTAGCTATTATAGGAGAAAGAAAATATGCTTATGTGGATGTTCCATATGATGAACTCACAATATTGCTTAATGCCCTTTTGGATTTATCACCTGTAGATATAAGAAAAGAAAATGAAGGACCATTCAAGTTTACAACTGTAGAAGAAGCACTTAAACGTGGAGTTTTCTTTCATGAGTCTTATCTTAATAATGTGGGAAAAAAAATATTGGTGGGAAAGGACAAAAGAATGGTTTGAGTAGCCAAGTCCGAGATATGGCGAATCAATGTAACAGTATTATGAGCGGTCACGCTTGAAAGTATGATGCCTTAGTTTTGAATTATGCAGTCAAGAAATTGCACTTCTATCTTGAATGTATAAAAGTATTCAAAAACTCCACAATAGAGAAAGTTGCTCCAGGGGCTTCGAGTCGTGTCGTTATATACCAGTTTGACTTTCATAGCAATTCATTGGTTATTCCAATTGATTTATGGGAAATTACTCTAAGAAAAAAAATAGCTGTAAAAAGGCACTATTCTTAAAGGAAACGACATAAACACAACAGTGACACTCTCAGAAAATCAGATACTGACGAGTGACACGACGGAGTATCGTTGAAACTTCATTTATGATAACAGCTGGTCAGACAACCGTGACATTTCGCATGGAGGAAGGCAACATGCCGTCTTACAAAAAGTAATTTCTACAGCACAAAAGAAAACTTTCCGTCCACAAAACGAAACAAAATCCTCAAAAAGTGTTGCTTCTTCGTTTTTTATTAGTACCTTTGTGCTATGTTGTGAAAGATTTTCTTCTGAAAGTCAGCGACACTAAGCAGTAATAAAAGAGACACTACATATTGAAAAGAGACAGCAAGTACTAAATAGCCCGTATTATTATGGAAAGAATCATCACATCGGTTATGTTGGCAGCAAGCATACTGCAACTTTCCGCACAGGAACAAACAGACACCATCAAAGTGCAGCATCTGAATGAAGTCGTTGTAGAGGCCCGGATGCAAAAGACATCCGCCATGTCGACTTCCTATATCCCGACAGGGAGGCAGAAGAACGCTGCACAGAACGCGATAGACCTGCTGCAACACATGGCAATACCACAAATCAGAATTAATCCTAAAGATGAAAGCGTCACGGACAACATGGGCGGAAATGTCGCCATATACATCAATTTTCTGGAGGCATCGAAAGAGGAAATGGAAGGGCTGCGGACGGCAGACGTAAGGCGCGTGGAATACCTTGAGTTCCCCACTGATCCGCGTTTCCGTGGAGCGGAAAGGGTGATAAACATTATCGTACAGGAGTATGCCTATGGCGGCTATACGAAGCTGACTGCGAACGAGAATTTCCTCATCGGCTTGTCAAGCCGTGCCAATTTCTTCTCAAAGTTCACATACAAGAAGATGACTTATGACCTGTATGCCGGATTAAACAACTGGGACAGCCACCATATGGGAAAGTCAACGGAAGGCACGTACCTGCTGGCTGGCAATGACGGTACGCCTTATTCCATAACCAGAAAGGAAACGCTGCAAGACGCACATTACAAGAAAAACCAATATCCTGTGACTTTCCGCGCCACATACAACAGCAAGAAAGTACAAATCCGCAATCTTCTCGCCTTCAGCCATCTCGATATGCCTGCAAACGATTATTCCGGCGAACTCAGCTATTCCCCGAACACTGTCAACGGATACGTGTTTGAGCAGAAGAACCCGAACAGGTCTAATTCCCTATCCTATTCAGGCACATATTTCTTTGCATTGCCAAAAAACTTTTCCATCGACATATCCCCTATATTCAATTACACTCACAGCAACGACTATACCGAATACATGGCGACCGCACAGCCTGACATATACCGCCATGCAAAGGAAAACGCATACTATTGGCGCATAAACGCTTATCTCCGCAAGAAGTTCGGAAAGAAGCACTCCATAATGGTCGGAGGCAATGGCGGGGATGTCATCAACCGTCTGACTTACACAGGCAATGATGGCTTCACCAACAGGTTCCACAATGCCTTCGCCGCAGGAATGCTTGGCTACAACTTTGCGTCAAAGAACACCTCGGTGAACATTGATGCAGGATTCTTGTGGGAAGGCAGCGACATCAACGGACAGAAACATAACGACATTTATCCGTTCACACATATCAGCGCAAGATATTCCCTGAACCCCAAAAACATGCTCTCGGCATATTTCCAATATGCCACAAACAGTCCCGGCATTTCTGAGAAATCCTCCGACATCCTGAAGGACAACGAACTGATGTACATCTCAGGCAACCCGCTATTGGAAAACAGCCGCCACACCACCGTCTACCTTAATTACACATGGCTGCCGTCCAACGCCTTCAGCATGAATGCCTATGGCAAGTTCTTCGGCATGTATGACAGGATGCTGCTGACATACGCACCATATCAGGACGGAAAAACATTGCTGCGCACGTATATCAATGACGGAGACTATCTGAACGGAGAAATTGGCATCGCGGCAAACTGCAAGTTTTTCAACGGAAAGCTCCAACTCTATGCCAACCCGAAACAGGCTTTCTACAAATCAACCGGAATGTACAGCCGCACATACCACCCTTTCCAAATCACTGCACAAGCAACCTTGTATCTCGGCAGCTTTTATTTCCGGGGATATTATGACAGCCCGCAGAAATCCATGTTCACTGCTTCTCCGCGCATCAACCATGGAACAAACTTCCATAGCGTCACCGCCGGTTGGGCAAACTCAAACTGGAACTTGCGCATCATGGCTGCGAATTTCTTTAACAAAGGCTGGGAAAGCGCTGTCAATGAGACTGTTTCTCCATATTATTCAG
The DNA here is from genome assembly GCF_013166595.1 of Palleniella intestinalis. GTDB lineage: Bacteria > Bacteroidota > Bacteroidia > Bacteroidales > Bacteroidaceae > Prevotella > Prevotella intestinalis. The sequence goes on from NZ_JABKKG010000001.1 coordinate 353,003, forward strand.
AACACCAGACCCTTATAGGCACTACTTGTCATCCGCGCATAAACCTCACCGCCACCTACACATTCGGTTATGGAAAACACATAAAGCGAGGCAATGAAGTCGGAGAACAATCCGGCGCTTCATCAGCTATATTAAAATGATGTATCAAACGCCATTTGCCGATTTACCATATAGAGACTCTCTATATACCATATTGAGCTTCTCTATATAATACCCCTTAGCGAGCTTGTCTGTCGGATGTGGCAGGGAATATTCTCCGAGTTAGTTTTTCAAAATGGTCTTGTCTTGGAACCCGCATACGCAATTCTCCGCACAGAGATAAAGGTCCCGCAGATTACGCGGATTTTCACGGATATTCTCAACTATTTGCGTCGTTCGGTAAAAGAAAAATCAAAGGTGGCACTTCACTGTGCAAAGTGTCACCTTTCATCAAGTCAAGTATTACCTTTTGCACAGCAAAGTGTAACCTTTTGTTTTGCCAGATAAAATCATCACTTGCCGTTCATTCTGCAAAGGCGGATGCCAAGCTGGGAAGGGTGCTTCTGCATGTAGGCATAAAGCGTCATTGGCTCTTCCACTACTTTCTTATGGATTTGTGAAGCATTGAGCATGTGCAGACCGTCCGCATGCCATACGGCAATGCCGATATGGGAGGTGTCAAGCCCTTTCTTGGAGGTTATTATGGCAATTATGTCGCCATCCTTTACATAACGGCGCAAGAGACTTATGCCGGATTTTCCCAAAGCAGCCTTAGGGATGTAGCGGTAGCGCTTGCCTGCCATTGTCTTTTCCATGCGCTTTATGCCGGGAAGCCATTCAGGATGTGCGGAGAGCATCTTATAGGAAGAGACATGTGTGGACATGTAGTTCACGGGAGTTTTTGCGAAATCCTGCCATGCGGTGAAGGGATGTTTCCCTGACTTTATGTCCGACGATGAGGGTTCTGTGCACGAGACAATGCCCTGACGCTCATTCTGTTCCATCCAATAGGTGAAATAATGCTTGCGTGCGGTGTATTCTACCCTGCCGTCGGCATAGCGTATCTCTCTCAAACGGCGGAAATAGTCGTCGAATGATGTCTCGCCGCGCCGGGTGCAGGCAGTAAGAGCCATGACTGTCTCAACATAAGTTGTACAGTCGAGTTCGCGGAGGTTCACGACAAGTTGTTCTTCCTTGCCTTTATCCAGCGTGCCACCTACATAGGGAATTCCTTTCAGCAGTCGCGCAAAATGAATGACAGTTTCCGACATTGGCTTTGTGCGCCATGATGCGGAAGCCTTTAGGAGTTTCTCAACGTATGCTTTGTCTGATGGTTTATATACTACCTGGGCAGATGCATTGTGAAGCATTGTCAGGAGAAACAAAAGCAATAATATTTTTCTCATAATTCAAAAAACTTTCCCGGTGTGCGATAGCGTTTCTTCTTTCCGAAGTTAACTCCGAAATAGACATTGATGTTCCCGAAGGTGTTGCGGAGTGAGAAATGGGCTTTCTCGTATGCGAAGGAATGGACTTGTCCCGAGACACCGGCAAACCAGCGCGTGTTGTTCCATACGATTCCTATGCGTCCGACACCGTCAAAACTCACATTGGAGAATTTGAAATCTTCAAAGAATTTCTCCAAACGCATCTGCTCTCCGCTTGACTTGTTGTAGGTAATTGCTGCCGTCAGCGATGCTCCGAGAGTCCAATTGCGTGCAAACACCCAATTATAGGAATAACCGCCATACAGGGAGTAGCAGCTATAGTCGATGTTCTCGAAGAACTCCAGTCCGTCCATCTTGTCCTTATAGTCCGGGACATATTCGGAAGCTCTCTCCACAATTCGGTTCCAATTCAGCGAAAGGGAGTACTTGGAATAGCCAATGCCTGCCAATGGTGAGCCTGCGGAACGCCGCTGGCAAGTGGACTGGTTGTAGGCTGCCGGATAGCTGTGCTTGCGGTGATTGAAAATGTAGTAGACATTATACCCCCAACGCTTTACATCAAAACCGTCAAACGGCTTGTCGACAAGAGGTGAGACATCAACAGTGCTGCCATCCGCCGCCCTGACATCTGTCATGAGAAAATCAGAAATCTTACGGTAGTAGAAATCCACACCAAAGAGGGCTGTGTAAAGACTGAGGTTGAAAGTCTTTGCATTATCGGCAATATGCAAGTTGTTGAACTGCAACGTATAGCCGAGGAAGATGAGGGAATAGCCGGCATAAGGGCCAATCTTTGTTGTTGTCTTAGGTGAGAATGTTACGGATGCGCCGTCCTTATGCTTGATTTCAAAATCCTCAAGATTGCTTGTTGACTGGAGCATTGCCTGAAACTTGTAATGCTGAGGCTCGATATAGTTTGTGTCAACAGTGTCAAACTCCTTGATGAACATTGAGATGCCCTTGCCTATCTTACGGAAAAACGAAGGTTTCTTCTCCTTCCCGACAACAGTGGAATCGTCCTGCGCAAAACCGGCTCCGCACAGAAATAACATTAATAATATGTGGACGATTCGTATCATTTATGCGAGTGTTTTCTCTTACTGTTGCTCCCCTATCGCACCTTAACGGGAGATGTCTGTTGCTTATGTTTATATTTTCTTCAGTATGCGGTCAAGCACCCAGTTGACCGGTGTCACGGAAAGACTTGTGCAATCGCATGTGTTAGTGCCTTGTAGCGTTTCCACGATAGTCTGAATCAGCGGTTGCTGCACATGCTCCGGATTAGGAATATCAAACTCCATGAGGCCTTCCGGCGTGCGCAGATGTATCGGAGCGAAGGTGAACACAGAGAAACAAAGCGTGCCCTTGCTTCCAAGTATCTCTATGCGGTCCTCATTATGGGATTCATGTCCGACGAAACACCATGAGCCGGAGCCGACAAGGCCGCTTTCAAACTGAAAACATGCACTGACACTGTCCTCAGCCTCATACAGTCCACCTCGATTGGCAGAATAACCGCGGGCATGGGTTATCAGTCCGAACAATTCCTGAAGCAAATCCAATTGATGCGGAGCCATATCATAAAAATATCCTCCCCCTGCCACAGATGACTTGACACGCCATGGCAGATTCTCTGGATTCATGTCTTCTTTTCGTGGAGGGCAAGAATAGCGAATCTGCACGTTCTGTATCTCACCTATAACATTGGACTGCACAATTTCCTTCACTTTCAGGAAATAAGGAAGATAGCGACGATAATATGCAACAAAGCACGGTACTCCTGTTGTCAAAGAGACATGGTTTATACGGGCACAGTCATCATAACTTGCCGCAAGCGGTTTTTCGACATAGACAGGCTTGCCTGCATTCATTGCCATGATGCTGTATATAGGATGTGATGCCGGTGGAGTGGCAACATACACAGCGTTCACTTCCGGATCATTAATCAATTCTGCCGCATCAGTGTACCACCTCTTTATATTATGGCGCATGGCATAGCTTCTTGCACGCTCTATGGTACGGCTCATGACAGCAACGACTTCCGACCCTTCCACTTCCGTAAAGGCAGGTCCGCTCTTCTTTTCTGTCACTTCACCACATCCGATGAATCCCCATTTTATCTTCTTCATATTGCTAATCACCGTTTAATATTGTTTTGTCAAGACGCTCTATTCCCTTTATTGTGCAGATACTGCGGACACAGAATATCATCATTACCTGCAGGACATCTTTGAGCGGATAGGGCTTTTTCATATACTTGGTGAAGAACACATCTGTTATATTGTCGCTTATATCCATGATGATGTCAAATTTCAGCCCCCCCATAAAATATCCTTGCTCCTGTCCCTTTCTAAAGAACTCATACGTCTGCGCCTTATGCTCATTTCTGTTTTTCTCAAAAAAATCCAATACGCGAGGGTACATCCGAATATCATCAAAAAAGCAAGGGTTCGTTTCTTTAATCTCATTGAATCTTATTTTGAAAAATTCAGTAAGGATATCCATAGCGTCATCTGTATGACTTATCCTGTCATACAGGTGGCGCTTGGATGTCTCCACATGCAATTTCAGACTTTCAAGAACAACATCCTCTTTATTGGAATATATCTCATAAAGCGTACGCTTGGAAATACCAAGATTGTGCGCTATCTCATCCATTTTAACAGCGCGAATCCCATATTTCATGAACAATTTGTACGCCTCTGTAAGTATGTTATTCTGTAACTCGTTGCGGTAATGCGTTGAGGCGGGTTTTCGTGCCATGTTGCTTTATGTTTATAGGTTCTTTTATCGGCTTGCTTAAGGTGTCTGTCGTTATTGCCTGCATTGGCAGTTCTGCTTTGTCTTGCGACGGCTTCGGCAAACTCTTGGTTGCGGTTGCCTCATGGGTAAGGCGAATGTCATAAATTGAGAATATCTGATGCTGCGCAGTTTCCGGCAATGTGCTATTAGAGGAAGGAGTTGTCTTGTGCATCATGAACATTCCGTGAACAGACTTGATTCCCAAATGTCCTTCGTCAGAGGCAACAAGTGTGTTTGGACCTGACATTGAGCAAGTGGTGTTACGCACGATAACACTGTCGTTAGCCAACCGAAGCGCAAGAACAGCAGTCACGTAACGCCCTGCCTTTTCAGAAAGGAACAACCCAGAGAAACGCAATGTGACACGGTCACCGGGAGAAAGTATGGAGTCTGCTTCTATCTTCCATGTCTTTGTAGTATAAGGAGCATAGTCAAACAGCAGCATTTGCCGTTCCGCATTCCAAACATCGGTAGTGTCAACCAACTCACCAACACCGGCTCCCATCGCAGACGCCTCACTGTTCACGCGTTCAAAAAGCCGTTCATATATGCGCTCCAAATCATGGGCATTGCGTGTGTAGTAAACCATCGAAGAGTCCCATTCTTCTTGTGTCACATCATGCTTTTTCAGTACGTTCAAAAACAATGCGTACTGACGTGCACCGTCTCCACGGTCATTGTAGTCAGAATATGAGAAATGCGCTCTATGAACATCATAGAGCACATCTTCCATTTCGTCGGAATCAAGTACATACGAAGGACGTGACGACTCGCAAGCCACCAGCAATACCGATATCAGCAATATGTAAATAATATTTCTTTTCAATAGTATTCGCCTGATAATGTACATTTTTCTTATTTGTCTGTATTGGAGTTATCCTCACCTCTTGACATTGTCCCTATCTCAGACAACTCTTTTCTGCAGAACAGCAACAAGGCTGCAACAGAGCAACTTATACTTGCGTCTGCAAAGTTAAAAACCGGCTGGAAGAAGATGAAAGGCTGTCCGCCGAAATGTGGAACCCAATCAGGATAGGTACTGACAATAAGTGGAAAATAGAACATATCCACAACCTTGCCAGTAAGGAAATTCGAATACCCTTCCCCAAACGGCACGACATACGAAACATAATCCGGTGTTGACTGTGTGAAACACATGCCATAGAACATACAGTCAACAAGATTGCCTGTTGCTCCGGCAAGTACCATTGAAAGGAGGATTATGTACACCCAACGTGCGCCATTCATGATTTGGCGGCACAAGTACCATCCTATTACGCAGATTGCAATAAGACGGAATATGCTTAAGGCATACTTCGGTATGAAGGTCATGCCATAAGCCATTCCATTATTCTCAACGAAAGTGATATAGAACCATGATGTCACCTCATGACTTTCATAAAGTGACATAGAAGTCTTTACCTCTATCTTTATCAATTGGTCTATAATGAGAATTGACGCGAACAATAAGAACGCGACAATTCCCTGAGTTTTCTTCTTTTTATCCAGCATTTTTGTATTACGAGCGATAATGCCGCTTGATTAAACTATTCAACAGGAAGGCATCAAGCCTTGACAACAAGTATCTTGGCATTAAAATCTCCAAGCTCGGACTCTATTCCTTCTGTAGCGTCACCAAGAGTTATCTCATTTGCAAGAACCTGTGCCGAGATATGCTCTCCAAAGTGATTGATTACTCCGGCAAGCTCCGGCTTTTCCTCTATTGTAACAACAATGCGATCAGTAATCTCCAAACCACTGTCCTTACGGATAGCCTGAATGCGCTTTATGACAAGACGGGAGAGACCTTCCTCGCGAAGCTCCGGAGTGATGTTGATGTCCAGTGCCACAGTGATTGTACCCTCCTGTGCTATTGTCCATCCCGGAATATCCTCTGAGATAATCTCGACATCCTCACGCTCAATCAGGGCAACAGTGTCAGCAACATTCAGGTTGACAGAACCGTTCGCTTCAAGTTCCGCAATCTGTTCCTGAGTCATTGCCATAACAGCAGCATTGACATCCTTCATAAGTTTGCCAAACTTCTTGCCCATTGTGCGGAAATTGCACTTCACCTTTTTAACCAGAATGCCCGCACCGCTTTCTATGAATGTCAGCTCTTTGACATTTGTCTCAGCGAGAATCACGGAAGCCATACGCTCAACACACTTGCGCATCTCGGCGTTTGTTGCAGGTATAGATATCATCTGCAATGCCTGGATTACAGGAATCTTGACTTTCTTGCGCAATGACAGAACCATGGATGTCACCTGCATGGCAACTTGCATGGCGTGCTCAAGCTCTGTGTCAATCTTTGTCTCATCCGCCTTTGGGAACTCAGCAAGATGAACACTCTCTGCCAAATCCTTTCCTGTAACAGCATTCAAATCCAGGAACAATCTGTCCGCATAGAATGGTGAGATAGGAGCAACAAGGCGTGCAAGTGTATCAAGACATATATATAATGTCTGGTAAGCAGACAGTTTGTCCTGTGTCATACCACCACCCCAGAAACGCTTCTTGTTCAGGCGGATATACCAATTTGACAGTTTGTCCACAACAAACGATTGGATGAGTCGTCCTGCCGGAGTCACATCATAGTCAGAAAGATATTTGTCAACATCCTTGACAAGAGTGTTCAACTCTGAAAGCAGCCAACGGTCAAAATCAGGACGCTCCTCAAATGGTACATCTGCATCAGAATAGTCAAAGCCATCTACATTAGCATACAATGTGAAGAACGAATATGCCTGATGAAGCTTGATAAAGAATGAGCTTGTCACTTCTTTCACCCCATCCGGGTCAAAAGACAGGTTGTCCCATGGTGAAGAGTTTGTCACCATATACCAACGAACCGGGTCTGTACCATACTTGGCAATGCAATCAAAAGGATTGATGACATTACCCAAGCGCTTGGACATCTTCACGCCATTTTTGTCAAGCACGAGACCATTGGAAATGACATTCTTATATGCCACAGAGTCAAATACCATTGTTGCTATTGCATGGAGTGTGAAGAACCAACCGCGTGTCTGGTCAACACCTTCCGCAATGAAGTCTGCCGGATAGACACTGCGTGAGTCCAAAGCCTCCTTATTCTCAAACGGATAGTGTATCTGAGCATAAGGCATTGCACCGGAATCAAACCAAACATCAATCAGGTCAAGCTCACGGGTCAGCACAGAACCGTTCTTACCGACAAGTTTGATATAGTCCACATAAGGGCGATGAATATCAATCTTGTCGTAATTTTCCTGTGACATATCTCCCGGAACAAAACCTTTGTCTTTCAAAGGATTGCTCTCCATGACACCAGCAGCTACAGATTTCTCTATCTCATCATATAGTTCCTCAAGAGAACCGATGCATATTTCTTCCTTTGTATCACGGTTGCGCCAGATTGGAAGCGGTGTTCCCCAATAACGAGAACGCGAAAGGTTCCAGTCGTTAAGATTCTCAAGCCATTTGCCGAAACGTCCTGAGCCCGTTGACTCCGGATGCCAATTTATTGTCTGGTTCAGTTCAAACATACGCTCTTTCTTCGCTGTTGACCTTATGAACCAGGAATCAAGAGGATAGTAGAGCACAGGTTTGTCCGTACGCCAGCAATGAGGATAATTGTGCACATGTTTCTCTATCTTGAACGCACTGCCTTCTGCTTTCATTTCAAGGCAAATGACAACATTAAGATCCATGTCTTTCAGGGCTGCCTTCTCGTCATATTTGCCATCGACATTGTATTTAGGGTCGTATGCATTCTTGACATAGTCACCAGAATGCTTCCAGTAGCTTTCATTTACGCAGGTATTGACAAACTCCTCGTTCATATCGTCCTTAACGAAATACTTGCCCTGGAAATCAACCATCGGACGAGTGTCTCCTGCCTTATCGATTATGAACAGAGAAGGAATGCCTGCATCCTTTGCCACCTTTGCGTCGTCAGCACCAAATGTCGGTGCTATATGCACGATACCTGTACCATCCTCGGTTGTAACATAATCACCAAGAATTACACGGAATGCTTCCGATTCTTTTGCAACAATCTTTCCGTCCTCCAAAGCGCAAGGCTTCACCCACGGCATCAATTGGCGGTAGTGTATGCCGACAAGGTCTGTTCCCTTGCCTTTCCATACTGTCTCCACAGGAATCTCATTGCCTTCTTCGTCCTTTGTCGGCAGGAAATAAGAGTTCAAAAGACTTTCGGCAAGTATGTACACAGCCTCTTCACCACTATATGGATTATTGCCTTTCACCGCAACATAGTCAATCTTCGGACCTACACACAGTGCTGTGTTAGAAGGCAATGTCCACGGCGTTGTTGTCCATGCGAGGAAATAAAGCGGAAGTTCTGTCCCTATGCCAAGCGGATTTTCATCAGTCACTTCAAATTGCGCTGTCACGACAGTATCCTTTACATCGCGATAGCAACCGGGCTGGTTAAGCTCATGGGATGACAATCCTGTACCGGCTGCCGGAGAATATGGCTGTATGGTATATCCTTTGTACAACAAGCCTTTGTTATACAACTGTTTAAGAAGCCACCAAAGGGACTCTATGTATTTAATATCATAAGTGATGTAAGGATGTTCAAAGTCAACGAAATATCCCATCTTGTCGGTAAGCTGGGTCCATTCGTCTGTGTACATCATCACATTCTTGCGACAAGCATCGTTGTATTCGTCAACGCTGATTTTTTTGCCGATATCCTCTTTTGTTATGCCAAGGCTCTTTTCCACAGACAGCTCGACAGGCAAGCCATGTGTATCCCAACCCGCCTTACGCTTAACCTGATAGCCCTTCATTGCCTTATAGCGAAGGAATGTATCCTTGATTGTACGTCCCAGGACATGATGAATGCCGGGATGACCATTAGCTGACGGAGGTCCTTCAAAAAACACAAACTGCGGACAGCCTTCTTTCTCATCTATACTCTTGTGGAAGACATCTTTCTCCTTCCATAAAGCAAGAACCTCATTATTGACATCTGTCAGGTTAAGATTCTTGTGTTCAGCGAATTTCTTTGCCATTTTCTATGATTGTTTTTGTTTCTTCCTAAATCCATTCATGCGTACTTGTTTTATCGCACGCACATATTAGGATGCAAATTTAGCAATTTTCTCCGACTTGACAAAACGTTTATCCCTTTTTAATAACAAAGAAATTAAAATTCCCATAAATATTTGGTGACATCAGAAAAAAGCATTACCTTTGCCAATAATATAGACACCCTACGAAGGGAGTCACGCAATTATTCACAAATCAAAAAAAATCCCAATATGCCAAAGATTTCAATCCGAGGCCACGAGATGCCGGAATCGCCAATCAGAAAGCTGGCACCTCTGGCAGCCGCAGCAAAGAAACGCGGCACAAAGGTCTATCATCTGAACATCGGACAACCTGATCTCCCTACCCCACAGGAAGGTCTCAATGCCTTGAAAAACATAGACCGTACAATCCTCGAATACTCTCCATCACAAGGTTATCTTTCTTACAGAGAGAAACTTGTAGGCTATTATAAGAAGTTCAACATCAACGTTTCCGCTGACGACATCATCATCACTGCGGGCGGTTCTGAGGCGGTGCTGTTCTCATTCTTGGCATGCCTGAACCCGGGAGACGAGATCATCGTCCCTGAGCCGGCTTATGCCAATTACATGGCATTTGCGATTTCAGCCGGGGCAAAGATACGTACAATAGCCACAACAATAGAAGAAGGATTCTCCCTGCCTAAGGTTGAGAAGTTCGAGGAACTTATCAATGAGCGCACACGTGCAATCATGATTTGCAACCCCAACAACCCTACAGGCTATCTTTACACACGACGCGAGATGAACCAAATCCGCGACCTTGTAAAGAAATACGACTTGTACCTGTTCTCCGACGAAGTCTATCGCGAATACATCTATACCGGCTCGCCATACATTTCTGCCTGCCACTTGGAAGGCATTGAGGATAATGTCGTGCTTATCGACTCTGTTTCAAAACGTTACTCAGAATGCGGCATACGTATTGGAGCATTGATAACAAAGAATGCCGAGGTGCGTGCCGCTGTGATGAAATTCTGTCAGGCACGTCTTTCTCCTCCTCTTATCGGTCAGCTTGTTGCAGAAGCATCACTCGATGCTCCTGAGGAATACCACAGAGATGTTTATGACGAATATGTTGAGCGACGCAAATGCCTTGTTGACGGTCTCAACAGAATTCCGGGCGTATATTCCCCAATTCCAATGGGAGCTTTCTACACTGTGGCGAAGCTACCTGTCGATGATGCAGAGAAATTCTGCCGCTGGTGTCTTGAGTCATTTGAATATGAGGGTGCAACGGTCATGATGGCTCCCGCAGCCGGATTCTATACAACACCCGGTGCCGGAATAAACCAGGTCCGCATCGCTTACGTACTGAAAAAAGACGACCTTGAGAAAGCACTTATAGTATTAAGGAAAGCACTCGAGGCATACCCGGGACATATCATGGAGGACTGATGCTCAGCAAATTCCTTGCAAAACAGATATATAACAACTCAGGAGACACAAAAAAAGTGTCTCTTCCTGCAGTCCGTATCGCCACACTTGGTATGGCGATAGGGCTTGCTGTCATGATTGTTTCCGTAGCAGTTGTCTTTGGCTTCAAGCATACTATCCGCGACAAGGTCATTGGGTTCGGAAGCCATATTGTCGTGCAGAATTTCTCTAACATACAGAATGACAACATGATGCAGATTTGTGTGTCTGACTCAATGATTTCTGTACTGCAAAAAGCTCCCGACATTGACCACATACAAAGATATGCTATAAAACAGGGACTGCTGAAAACCGACACCGATTTCCTCGGTGTTGTGCTGAAAGGTGTCGGGAAAGACTGGGACTCAACATTCATTGCCGAGAACATTGTTGACGGCACAATCCCAAAATTCATTTATAGCAAAGACTCACAGCCTACTCAGCCGCAAATCCTCATTTCCAAGATCATGGCTGACAAACTGGGAGTAAAAGCCAATGACAAACTGTTTGCGTATTTCCTAAGCAATAATGATGTACGCATGCGACGTTTTGTCATATCCGGTGTTTATTGCACAAACCTTACAAAGTACGATGAATCCATCGTATTCTGCGACCTCAATACGGTTCAGAAACTGAATGGCTGGGATAGTGATGAAGTCAGCGGAGTGGAAATGACTGTCAAGGATTTCAGCAAAATAGACGAAACAGCAGAATGGATGATTCATAAAGTCAACCGTACCAAAGACAGCTATGGCAACACATTCGCATCATCGACAATACAAGAAATCAACCCGCAAATATTTTCGTGGCTTGACCTCCTTGACCTCAATGTGTGGATTATACTCGCATTAATGGTTTGTGTGGCTTCCGTTACAATGATAAGCGGACTGCTCATCATCATTCTTGAACGCGTGCCAATGATTGGTATCTTGAAAGCCCTTGGCTCACGCAACAGTGTCATACGCCACACTTTCCTTTGGTTCGGCATGTTCATTATGGCAAAAGGACTTATCATCGGTAACATCCTCGGCATTGGCGTTTGCCTGTTGCAGCAATGGACAGGCATTGTAAAACTTGACCCGACCACATACTATGTCTCAGAAGTCCCGGTAGAACTCAACATCCCAACCATCCTGCTACTGAACGCCGGAACATTCACCATCTGCACATTAGTGCTCGTCGTGCCAAGTTTCCTTGTGTCACACATCCACCCTGCAAAGACAATAAAGTTCGGAGAATGATGAGAAAACGGAAAGCCTCTCACTATTATTACCCTATTAGCAAAAAAATTGCCATATTATCAAAAAACAATATTGAAACCCAAGCATCATACAATGATAGAGGGGGCATCATTACGATGTCCCCTCTATCATTGTATGATGTAACGTTAAACTCCATTACGCTAAATTTCTCTTATCACAAACTTATCTCTTCTTTACAATGAACTCCAACTTTTGCAATCCTTGCTTGTGAATATTGACAAGAACAAGCGCATATTTAAGTTCCTCTTCCGGCTTCAGTGTCTCACATATATACTTGAATTCTTCTTCAGGGATAACCTCGTCAAACATAGGTCCATGCGAATTATTGCGAGCCAGACGAATATACTTACTTAGCGGAGATATGACATACGAATATATAGCCATATAGGATACACTGTTGAATTTATTGAAATTAGGGTCTGCCTTATCAAGTATATTCTCAAAATGAATACGGCACATTTCATATGACATTCCCATGGTTTGCTTATCATCTGTATAGATACGACATTTATCATCAACCATATATTCAGAAGGTATTGCATATCCCTGTTTCGTTTGAAACAGACATCCTTATCACTTGCACCTTGTCAAGCGGCTCATCATTTTCGCATGCAGTCATTAGCAGGCTGATTACGGCAAGAAAAGGAACGATTAAATTTTTCATGTTATTTTCTTATTGAATTGGTTGATAAACAATTCATTTAAGTTAGTCTGTATCTTATTGATACTATATACTAGATTTCATTACATTAGTCTCTAACCCAAGAACTTTCGCTTTATCAATAACCAAAGGTAAAAGATAGTCATCAGACGTTGGTGACACGACTATACTGAGTATCAATTTTTTTCAAATTAACATACAAAGGAATGCCCTTAATATGATTCTCAATATCGCAAACAGAATATAACAATCTCACTTCTCTTTCTTGTTCAAAAAAGGTTCTTTTGGTGAAAAACAAACGATAAATATTCAACACCATTGGTCTTGATGGCTATTCCATCTTTACCATAACTATTCCACATCAAATTAAGTTCATGATCCGATTTTATCCAGCAACTTGCATAATGTCTTTTTACTTCTCTTTCCCAATACTGGCGATTTTCATCTGTACAACGAAATAATCCCTTATCCAACAAAGAAAGGCTACCCTCAAATGGATCATCAAAACAATCCAGCCTACAAAAATATAGAGAATGTGTGTTGAGTAAATACAGAAATTTAGATAACGACATATATTTCCATAAAACAATATCGTTATCCAAATCCTTTATGTCTTTATGTTTTACAATCATAATCTAATAATTGTCAATGTTTATGTTATTGTCTATACTTATACTTGGCGAATTATCACGCACAAATTTAGCTCTTTTAGTCAGTTCGAACTCACGTTTATTTCCATGATTATCTTCCACTATAACAGGAATATAGTTGTCTCCATCTGCGAAATGTAATGTGTATGTAAATATATATGGACTAGACTTATCTGTTAAATCAACAACTTTGTTCTCTATTTTATGTGTCCAGCTATCATAACAAAGTTGCTTAGTTCTTTTTATAGTTACAGATTTTACATCCCCTGCAAATACAATCTGAAACGAGACATTACACTCTACCCCATTACCATCAGAATGAGCGATAGAAACATCACAAAATCCATTAATTTGCGGTTTGTCAGATGGCAAAATAACCTTTACCTTATTCTGAAAATTAATAGATAAAATATCATCCTCATATGACGTAATTGCCGTAATTGGTGGCAAATTATCGATCGCAACAAGTCCTAATGGTTGTATTTTGTAACTCCAATCTTTATTTATAGCAACCAGACATATACATTTATACCCATTACTTTTAGATTTTCTATAACAATTCATTCCTCCACCCAATTTTTTTACACATAAATCAAAATCATTGGATATCACATCTTCCACAAATTTGTGTATATCTTTTGTGGAATTACAAGCATATAGAACATAATAATCTGCCTGAATTGAAGAGTTTACTTTATATTTCAAACCTGAGAAACTATGAATAACTGGAATGGTTGAACTAGTTATATATTCTGTTTGGGTTGTTTTGGAAAGTTGATTAACCAGTCCGCACAACAAATGTATGTTTTCATTATCCAAATGTTCGCCCTTTCTAAATAACCACTTTTTCATATCAATTGCTTGTGTCTTATTTGAAAATTTTGATATTAACGGAGCACATTGCCCTGAGATTGAGAACGTAACATCATCTTCATAGTATGGCGATATCCTATAATTGTATGTTGTATCTATTTCATTTTCAACAATGACTTTAATTTGCAATACATTTTTATTTTTAAAAGCTTGTAAAGCGGTTTTATTCTTATCCTTGCATTTTCTCACCACATCAAGCAAAGAAATTGTGAGACTCTTTTCTTGGCTATTGGTGAACGACATAACATTCTCGCCCTGGACAAATATTAAAATGTCTTTATTAGACATATTGTCAATCGACAATGTGTCCTTGGCAAATCGAATCATAGAACTAAAATCGCTTGATATTGTACTATTGTTATTACATGATGAACAGCATACCAATAGTGCAATAAAGAAAATATAAAGAATATTATTGTACATATTTACCAGATTTAGATTGTTTTAAAATTGAATTCTTCTTTGGCCTTGAATTCTTTTTCATTCTTCTTGTTTGTATAGAAGATGTCTTTTTGTCAACATTATTTTTTTCAATTCGACGAACAACCAGCCAAGGCTCTTTTTCCATTCTTTTCCCTTGCTGCATCTGCTGAAACATAGCCAATGCCCGATTGGCTAATGGCTCTGTTCCAAAACTGAAGCATATATATTCCACCAGATTTTGCTTTGTGCCTTCATTGTAACTTTGTGCCCCTGTTTTATACAAATCAATTCCATTTTTGTCTTCTATAGTCAATACTGTTTTATCTCCACAATGCTCCCATCCCCCAAGCATATACCACCAATGTCCTGTGTATATTAACGCAGTAGATAAATCAACCACAACTTTATTGTGAGAAATATAATCGTTACTTTTCTGATCATATGAAAAACCATATTCTATTGTTAATTTATTACCATATATAGTTGTTCGTATATAATTCGTTTCATACAAACAATCTTTGGCATATGGTGTGTTGCAAACTTTAATATTACTGTTATATGTCCTCAAGAATGAATTTATATTTTGTTGCGCAAAAATATTGCCTACGGCAAGAAACAACAACCATAGTAAAAATAGCTTTTTCATAATTAGAGATTTAATTAAAAAAAAACATAAAATTTATTGATATTATCTTTATCCCTAACAAGTCTCAGAAATTCGGGCGATTAACAAATTGGTGATACCTATGTATAACAAGAAAGGCGCAAAGAGAGACTTACTCGCTTTACACCTGCTGATAGGTAACGCCAATCACCCTTGAAAGGTGAAAGCTGAGGAAAATACAACCTTTGCACCGTTTGCTATCAGAAATCATTCCGAATACATTACGGTACACTCCAATCACTCCGTTCAACACAGATAACAATCAATATGTCTCTATCACATTCTATTGTGATACAGCATATCAATCCTCTCTTGCCGAAAGGAGTAAAAGGAGCTTTGATTGCATATCCCTTCATGATTAATTTGGCGTTTTCATCAGCAGGATAAGCAACTTTTTGCCTGTCTTGTCAAAGATGCATTACATAAATGCTTCCTTGTAGGCGCAAAGGTACGAATATTTTTTCAATCTCCGCACATTATTTGAATATTTTTTCCGCTTTCAGCTAAAATTCAGTCTTCTTTGATTAGCATTTACTGCTAAGGAATGCTTTGGTGTGAAAACTAAAAATCGAAAATAAAGAGTCAACCCGCAATTGCAATTGTTTTTGCAAAGTTACATAAAGTATTTGAAAAACTCCCTTATTGGCGTGGAGAATTTTAGTTTTCCCTTGGTCTTCTGTTGATTTTCCTCTGTATCACGGCAATTTTCTTGTCCGATATTGTGCTTATGTCAGTTCCTTTTGGAATGTACTGCCTTATGAGCTTGTTCGTGTTCTCAACGCATCCCTTCTGCCATGATGCGTATGAGTCAGTGAAGTAGACTTGCGTCTTGAGCTGCCGTGAGATCCATTCATGCTCCGCAAACTCGCTTCCGTTGTCAGTGGTTATGCTCTTGAGGTTCTCACCTCTGTACGGCAGCAACAAACGTCTCACATCCTTGGCCGGCGGCATGGCTTTCCTGCCCTGCTTGAGCTTTGCCATGAGAAGGAAGTTTGTGCTCCTCTCGACAATGACAAGGATTGCGTTGCCGCCCTTGTCAACGATGAGGTCGTCTCATAGTCTCCAAAGCGTGTGCCGTCTGCTTCCGCAGGGCGTTCATGTATGCTTACCCTGTTCCTTATGTTCGTGGCCTTTGTCTCACGCCTGCGCTTCTTTTTCTTCTTGTAGCGCATCTTATGGCAGCAATGCCCGGCAAGCTCCCCGGTTGCGTCCTCGCGTATCATCTTGTAGATTGTCTCATGGGATATGCTTATGCCTTTCTCGCGCTTCAGATAGCCTGACACTTGCTTGGGCGACCGGTCCTCGGTAAGGATGAGGTCACGCGCGACCATCCTGGCAGCAGGGCTTATGGAGCGGTTGCCGGGAACACTGTTGCGGCGGCTTCGGGCAAGTTTCTCCGCTTTCTCATAGTAATACACTCCGTTAGCCATGGAATTGCGGTGCAATTCGCGGCTGACGGTTGAGGGATGGACATTTATGGCTTCAGCTATGGATTTATTTGTCCATTTCTTTTGCTTTAACACAAAAATTGTGTACCTTTGTGCCTGAGTCAGTTGAATTTGCATTGCAGGTCTGTCTTTAATGGGAGGGTTCCTCCTTCTGTGCATAAGAGAACCCTGTCGCTACGCTCCTGGAACCTCGTACGCACAGAAGGAGGGGACTCATATGCAGCCAAGAAATTGCATTTCTATCTTGAATGTATAGCGGAGATTGTTTGTAATTCTTTGTATTTTAGCACTATAAAGTTACAACAATTTCCGCTATTCACCAAATTTTCAGACGAGTAATTTCGCCGAACTCACGTTAAATACTACAAACTCACCCAAAACAAGAATATTATATTCAAGGAAAATCCATTTGTTCAAATGCAAAAGTAGCAAAAATGTATAGTACTTTGGGAGAAATATTTGTCATTCACATTTAAGTATATCTTTTATTTTAAGTACAAGTCTACTACTCTTCATACCCAATATGGTGAATCGTCGAATCATCCACCTTAACATAATATCCATCGTTTCCATATGGCACCATATAATATGCTTTTGTGAATATTCTCTCACAGCCAATCATTTTCTCCAAACTGCATTTTGTGAAGGGAGTACCTATTCTCTGTTTTGACATCAATGGCTCAACAGAGCGCAGTGATTCCTCGTATAAGAAATCTCGCAAATCGTAATGGAAAGCAAATGACTTAAGGGAGCCATCCTCTTCTGTTTCCATGTTAACGTAAGTCCAGAACGAAGGAATATCAAACACTGCATCATATGAATATTTAAAATAAGACAATTTATCAGTCGTGTCATTTGCATCAACCCATATTGCAACGCTAACTTGGAGATTTACGGGATCAACAACAAATTTCGGTCCTCCAATATGCAGTGTCAGATCTCTTAGGTCATCATCGGTTATAGCTCCGTTATACAAGGAATTGAACTCCACTTGAGTTGCCTTGTTGAATACAATTCCGTCTTTTGAGAAGGGCGGCATATCTATATCAGGGCGTTCCTTCTTCGCCTTAAAACATTCCTCGAATATTGGCTCTGTTTTAGATAATACATGGATGTTCGGAAGGGATAAGTCCACATTCCAATCCACCCACGGTGTTGATTGATGGTAGTTATTAGTGTCCTGAGGTTGCCAATGATGAATGCCCACCAAGTTAAACATGTGTCGCCAATGAAATACTAAATCTTTATCGTATTTATATTGGCCAGCATCCACATCAACAAATGGCATCACAAACATATATGCAATGTCATATATCCAGAGAATTGCAGTGCAATATGGGGAGTTGGGCATCATCCCTTTGTTATTCAGGAAAATATCCAAGACAGGTTGTGGATAGATTACTTTATCAGTAGGAAGAACCGTCAGTAATGTTGATGGTAATGAATCTGGCATCCAAGTGCCATTTGCCGAAATCCATTTTATGCAATTATCAAAATGGGGAAGCTCGGTGGATGGTAACATATCAATAACCATCTTACATAGAGCCTTATACATATCCTCATTGATTAGCGGATCTTTGAGTTCCAGATGCATCATAAATCGCTTTGTCCTATCTGTACCTTGTGGTATAGCTTCGTCCATTATGAATAATTCTGGTAGTCCATTGTCAGCAGGCTTGATGACAAAGGTTTTACCAACAACCTTTGGCGTTGCTGTAGTACCTTTTCGCGGAATATGAAACATCGCCCTGCGGAAGTCCATTATTCTTCTGAAGTTATCTTCTATAGGTGCTAAGTTATGGTTACAGGTATCACATTCTTCATAGCAGAACAACAGTTTGTTACCCAACGCATCCTGTACGGCATGAGCTACTTTATTAAAACTCACAGTAGGATTTGAACATCCACAAAACCTGCACACCCTTCTATTGAGATCTTCTTCCCCAATCCATTGTTCTATTCCATCATATCCGTATGATAGAAATTGGAAATAAATATCCAGCATACTATAATAATGGAAAATGCTATTGTGTATCGGAGTAAATGCTGTTTTAGGGAATTGTAGGCAATAACATGCTGTTCTTCTTTCAACAACAGAGGCCTTATCTTCATTGAAATAATAGAATACGTCTCCATCAGCAAGTTTAGAAATAAAGCCATGCAGCTTTCTTATATGCCTTCCTGTTGACCGATCATACTTTGTCTCCAAAATTTTCAAAGCGCCTCTTGTCTTGTCAGACACAAGAATTCTTGCCCATGCTGAATTTCTGTGTTCAACTTCACATCCTGTAAAGTATGCTTTCTCTATCTCTGAAGTCATAACACCATCTGCATCTTGATAGAGTATTCGCTGACTTTTCTGTGTAGAATATAGTATAATCCTCAATATTGCCATTTACAAACTTGTTTTATTCGGTTATTTAAGATTCTTATATATTTGTAATATTCAAAAGAAGAGGATGGATACCTGCATATCATCACCAAGCATTAAATTCCATCTGTCGCTCCTTAAACCAGCAGTTTAATACGTTCATATTCTTATACAAGTTTCCTAAAAACATCTTGTTGTCCCATCTTTCATGTAAACTTACCTTATGCAAAGATAATATTTTTTCTTGAAAGCGTCAAATATTTCTTGAAAACTCACACCTATATTGCATGTTTTATATAGTTCTGCATATAATTCATTCTTCATTAATCAGCATTTCCTATAAACAAAGAAGACATTTAGCCATCAAAGCAGCCTAAAGCAAAATAATGTCGTTTTAGTATAAATTATTTTAAACAGTTGCTTAAGATACGGATACGCAAATATGTCACAGCCTGCTGCTATTTTTTTCTCGGTCACCAATAGTTAAAGATATCAGTGAAAATCTGCGCAATCTGCGTGGCCTTTCTATTCGCGTGACTTGCGGTAATTCGCTGTTGAATATTATTGATGTCCAGCAAAATGCAGTGAGGCTTCATTGGAAAACTATAATCCAAAGGGCTGATATTCTCGTTTGAGAACATCAGCCCTTGTGTTAAAGACGTTTTATCACATTTATGCATTCCTCAAAGAGCAGCACTATTTCAGAGGTTTGGCGTGATAACCACTTTGAACGTTTTGTCATTGTAGTGCACACGATACTCGGGCAGAGCACGAGCATTGCCTGACCAGCTGTCTATTCCGCCCACGCCGGCATGCTCACTGTCCAAGTACAAGTTAGTGAATTTGCTCTTAGGAACATCCTGAACATGGCGCTGTTCTTTCCTTTCGCCATCGTCAAGGTCTTCAACGGCATAATGGAGTGCCGAACAATAGAACGGCTTATCCGATGTAACTCTGAAACCCATGCCGGCACCATTGGTCTGACTCCACCAACGAATGTCGCTCTTAGTGCCGGTCTCCTGTGAACGAACATACGGATAGAACTGCTCATCTGCTGTCTGTTTGTATAGTCCGATGTTTTGGGAAAGTTTGCGGTCTGCATAGTTTTCTATCGGTCCACGACCATAGTACTCACTGCGATCCATATCGTAAGGCAACTCCATCACCATGCCATAACGGAACATTTCGGAATCCTTGTCCTTATCGCCTGCCGTCATTTTCTCCTCTATCGTCATCTGACCATTATTATCTATATAATATGTCATGGACAACTGCGCACCAATAGCCGGCAACTCATATTTGGCAATGATGATTGCAGGAGCCTCGTTTTTCTTCCCTTTTATGGCATCCAATGACAGGAGTTTCATCTCAGGCGCGCACCATTTTGCGTATTTCTTATTGATTTGCGATCCCATATCATTGTCTGTGACTGCACGCCAGAAGTTTGGGCGTACAGTACCACCCTCACCAAGCATCTTTATGCCATTGACTGCATAACGGCGCATGAGCCCGGTTGACTTGTCAAAAGAGACTGTAAACGTGTTATTCCCAACGACAATAAGGTTCGCCTGCTTGTCCTCTGTGAGTTTCAGTTTCCTGTATTTGCCTGTCGCAATCACAGCATTGCCACATGCAGGGTTCTCAATGACAGCAATCTGCTTGTGCGCCACAGTATGCCCTGACGGGAGAAGCGGCTCTGCCTTCTTGGTCTTGAACTCAATATTGAGCATCACCTCGGCATTGTCGGCAGTAATCTTGCTCATCGAGAACGGCACAGTCAGCTCCTTGGTCGCTTTAGGAGCGATGTCAAGTTTGTCAATGACTCCTGTCTGCACAGCCTTTCCGTTTTCCATAAGCTGCCATTCAAGGCTGTAGTTTGACAAATCACGGAAGAAGTTCTCGTTCCTAACCTTTATCCTACCCTGTCGGATGTCAACAGGCTCTGCCCATATATTCTGATAAAAATATGAAACTTCCGGCACTTGAGGGCTTTCCTGACGGTCAGGACCGAAGATGCCATTGCAGTTGAAATTATTGTCACTGGCATCGTAGGTGTTGTAGTCGCCACCATATTTATATATAGCCTCACCATTGGAATTCTTTCCATGCAACGCCTGGTCGGCAAAGTCCCAGATAAAGCCACCCTGATACTGCGGATACTTGCGCACCAAATCCCAATACTCCTTAAAACCTCCCGAAGAGTTGCCCATGGCATGGCTGTACTCACACAGTATCAATGGTTTGGTGTTGGAAGCATCCTTCAGATAGTTCTCACACCAACTGTGTGAAGCGTACATCGGGCAACGAATGTCTGTATTTGCGCCATTCCATGCCGGTTCCCAATGGATTGGGCGTGACAAATCCTGCGACTTTATCCATTGATACGCAGCAGTAAAGTTTGGCCCGTCAACAGTTTCGTTGCCAAGACTCCACATTATGACACTCGGATGATTGAAATGTGCACTGACATTGTGCTGGTTGCGCTGCAAAATCTGCTTGGCAAACTTAGGGAGAGATGCCTGCGAATTCTTTGGATCATAGCACAATCCGTGGCTTTCCTGATTAGCCTCGGCACAAACATAAATGCCGTATTTGTCACACAGTTCATACCAAATCGGTGCATCAGGGTAGTGGCATGTGCGAACAGCATTGATGTTGTTTTTCTTCATCACCTTTATGTCTTCTATCATGCGGTCTACAGACACGACATATCCTGTGTACGGGTCCAACTCATGGCGGTTCACTCCCTTTATCAATATCGGTTCTCCATTGACAAGGAGCTGCTTGTCCTTAATCTCCACTTTGCGGAAACCTACTGTCACAGGCACAACATCGCACACCTTTCCGCCTGACTTCACAGTGGCGATGAGTGTGTACAGATGCGGTGTCTCTGCCGTCCATTTCCGGGGATTAGGGATTTCCATTGTTGTCTCGACAAGTCCTTTGCCTGCCGTCTCTGCAACTGCAACGATTTGATTGTCAGCAGTGTTCATAAGCGAATATTCCACTGTTGCATTGTCCGAAAGCGTTGTCTTTATCCGCAACGTTCCGTCCTTATACTTGCTGTCAAGGTCAGGTGTCACACGAATGTCATCGACATGCGCCACAAGTGAGCGTGAATAAATATAACTGTCACGCGCAACACCGCTCAAACGCCAAAAATCCTGGTCTTCACTGTACGTTCCGTCACACCAGCGGAACACTTGGAACGCTATGGTGTTCTCACCGGAATGCACATACTTTGTTATGTCAAACTCAGCTGCAATCTTGGAATCCTCGGCATAACCTACATACTGTCCGTTGACATACAGATAGATGTTGGAAGTGACACTGCCGAAATGGGCTACAATCTGACGTCCGTCCCAACCGGCAGGCAAAGTGAAAGTCTTCCTGTATGTACCGACATGATTGTCCTTCACCGGCACTTCGGGTGGATTGTCCTTGAAATGTCCACGCCAAGGAAAGCCAGTGTTGACATACACCGGGTCGCCATATCCATTCAACTCCCACATTCCGGGCACAGGCATCTCGCCCCATTTGCTGTCATCGTAGTCCAAACGATAAAAGTCTGTCGGCCGCTCGTCAGCGTTCGCCACCCAATGAAATTTCCAAATGCCTTCAAGCGAGAGATAATTGGTAGATTTCTTCATGTCCCTTTCCAAAGCCTTCTCACGGCTTTCGTAAGAGAAAAGGTTGGTGTGCACCGGCAGACGGTTTGTCTCATTGACCTTCAAATCATGCCATTCTGTCATCGTAGGCTTCAGGACTTCGACGACAGGTGACTTTTTCGCCGCCTTCTTCTTTGCGCCAACGGCTTGAAAACCTGTGGGCAAGCACAAAACAAGTGCTGCCAGGATAATACTATTCTTCATTGTATATGGTTTTAGTTATAATCTTTATTATACGCCCATGCCATGTCTTCACCTCAAAAGCAACCTTAATCACATGTACATAGCTTTTCCTTGGCAAAGTTAGTGCTAACCGAATGCAATAGAGCTTGCTATAATTGCTGAGATGCAGCCTAACTTATGCAAAGGTATATAAAAAAACTGAATTTGCGAAAGAAATTTGCTTTTTTCATTAATAGCATTGATTCTATTAGTCAATAAAATCAATTTTTATTTCAACTTTCACAAATGACCTATACACAATAGAACCAATCAATAGGGATATTCAATACCGAAACATCCGAATGCCACGCAAAAAACGACTAATAATCGATTACAACCTCACCACCAAACGGATTCACATCCACAAACTTTGTGTCACCATTGGCAGTCTTCACAATAAGTGTCAGCATTGTAGCATAGAGTTTCTCATTCAATGGACATGAGCACCTGATGTGCAGGCGTCCGCGTTTCCGTTTAACCAGCAGTGTAGTATTGTCGCGCACTTTGCTGTAAACCGCTACATCATGAAATGTAGCCGTCCAATAGAGTTGACGGTTATCGTTAAGGAAACGGAAGAAATTCCACAACTGTGCCGTATCTTCTGCACAATTATCGTAGCCATAACTGATGCCATGCGTCATTGTCACAAACCAATCATTGCTTTTCACAGCTTCCTTGAAATATCCTATCAAATCATTCTTTGCCGTGCTTATACGCTTGCCACCCCACGATGTCTGGAATGTACGCAATCCGACTCGTCCGACAGAAAGCAGACTGTCTGCAATTTCAGTCTTTTGATTGCCCGGAAAACAAAAAGTTGTGGGTCTGAGTCCGGTATATCGTTCTATCACATCGTCATTCAATCGCGCCTGTTCCACAACTTCTTCGGGTGTCAGTTTGCTGACAGAACGATGATTGAACCCATGGTTTGACATCTCCATTCCACTGTCAGCCATTTCCTTAGCCTGTTCCCAAGAAACTGTATTCCATTGCTTAAAGCTTCCGTTGTTTATGGCGGAACCTATCAGCCAGAATGTGCCTTGCAGATTCTGTTCACGCAATCGCGGGAAAACTTCGGTATAATGTTCTTGCAATCCGTCGTCGAATGTCAAGCTGACGGCATACTGACAGCCATGCCTCCATTTGGCAATCTCAACGGTTGCCGACAGTGCACTGCCACCCTCTTTTGGCAACAGCTTGGCTTTGGCAGAACTTCCGCCATCAACAACCAACAACAAAAGAAATAGAATTGCCTTCCGCATAAGTAACTGTTGAAAATTAGTTTATACTAAAAAACAACTGCGTTTTAGTACAAACATATCTTAAATATAAAGTAATTTACAATAGTTATTTAACTATCTCAGTTTCATCATCTTGGCAAGAATCTCATACATGCCATTGCCCAAACGCTCTGCCGCAGGTGCTGTGAAATGCAGCTGGTCTCTCTGCAGTTCAGCGTCTGACATGTTCACAACATAGAAATTCTTCATGTCCTTCATCAATTTGCGTTGCGCTTCCTCAACATCCTTGTTGTACTGCCTGTTGCTCCTTGCCACAGTGCCACAGATAAAAGGCAGTTTGGCATATTTCTTATTTCCCGTTTTCTGCACAAGATGCTGACGAACATACTCCACCACGCCTTTCAGATTGTCATAATAGCGCGTCCCTGCCCTACGGTCACTCTCGCCCTGATGCCAAAGGAAAGCCTTTATTTCATAACCTTCCGGCAACCGGCTCAACTGCCTGTCAATGCAGAGGTCTATCTCCTCCGTGAACGATTTCAGCAGCGATTTCCCGCCTGTAAGGGTCGATGTGTTCTCAGCCAGCCATTTCTCGTCCGCCGTCCAATATTTCTTGCTCGTGCTCGCACACTCCGGGTCGATGGCAGTACCACCAAGTGACCACTTGATTACATAAAAATCACGCTGCAAAGCCTGCTCCAAACGATAATACACCACTGCATCATACGCCCAACGCTCCGGATTCTTGTCATGCACCATCTTCGGCCAAAACAGCTCGAAACCATCAGTGCGCAACTGTCCTGCACTGCCATAGCACCAGTAACAGTGCTTGAAACCGTTGCTCTTTATGTACTCAGGCAACTCACTGTTCATCACTCTGCCGTCCGTGTTCGATTGTCCTGCCGTGATAATCACCGCAGCCGGTTCGTTCTTTTCCTTCTTTGCCATAGTCGTAACGGAACACAACATTGCAAAAAACATTAATATGTTTCTCATTGAAATAGATTTTAAAGTTATGCGGCAAAGGTACACATTCCGTTTGTCATCTCTATGTATTTCTGTACATTTTGCATGTAAATATTGCTATTTTCATATATGATGACATCCTATAATTAGAAAACTCGCCACATTTTTGCCATTAATATCTCGCATAAAAACGACCAAAGAAAATAATTTGCGGACTATCGCATGGTTTTTCAATTTTCAATAACTATCAGAATATCAAATCATTACATTTCAGAGCAAAACTAAACATACATAAAAAACACTGTTTTTCGTCACTTTTCGAGCATTTTTTTACCCAAATAGCAGTGGTTTTCCTATTGTTTTGTTATGGAAAAGGTTACCTTTCCTTATGGAAAAGGCCACCTTTCGCAGTGTAAAAGGTAACCTTCCCCACTGCTGAAGGTCAAAAAAGGCTATTCCAAGCCATATTTCCCACATTATGATAAATAGAGTATTAGAAAACTCATGCATTTTTTTCGCATGTTTTTTCACAGCATCCCGAGGCTCAAAGTGTGCCTAAAGCAAGCCCAAATCTTTTGCCACCTTGCATGCCTCGGTGGAGTTTGCCACACGAAGTTTCTCGATGATGTTCTGCCGATGACGGTTGACCGTGTGGACACTCCTATGCAGAAGCGAAGCGATTTGCTTGCTGCTTATGCCTTGTTCGACAAGGCGCAGCACCTCAATCTCCCTGTGCGAAAGAATGTCTGTGCAATTATGCTCCGTCAAATCAATCGTTTCGCCTGTGACAGAATTGATGATTTCCGTGGCGGAACGCATATCAGGAGCAACATTGTAAAGGCATAACGCCAGCCGGACACTGCCTTTTGAGGTATTGCAAAAATAGAATATGCGGTGTCTCACAGTCACATAAGCTCCTGATTTTGAGAGCATGCGCAAATGGCTTTGAAGATAATGTTCACCTCGGATGCCTATCGGCAGGGAACTTACGAAATCAAAAAACTTCAGTTCTTCAAGGTGCTTGCGGCGCAAATCGTCAGGATGGACGATTCTGAAAATCTCCTCTTCCCAGATTGTCGGTATCCGGTGCTGTGCCATTTCGGCATCGATGGCAAGCATATTCACCGCTTTGCCATAGTAGACATAGCTGCAGTTTGTCTTCAAATCGCTCAGCACCGCGATGACATTCTCCGTCTCCGCATACGCCCTCGCAATACCGCGATAATGGTCTGCGGCATTGTCAAGCGTAATGTCCGTGAACTCCTGAGCTGACAGTCTGCGTCCTAATTGTTTCGCTGTGTCTGACATAAAAATGGTTATTTTTCGCTATTGTACAGTGGCATTAAAATGGTTACCTTTGCAAAAGCTAATGCAAACCGAATGCAATGGAGCTTGCTCTTATTGCCGAGGTGCAGCTTATCTTTTGCAAAGGTAATAAAAATAAAACATTTATCCATGCACATAAAGAAAGAAAAATTGCAAACCATTATGAAAAAAATTGTTACTTCACTTGTCGCAGCAGCCTCCGTCATGCCTATGTCCGCACAGTCGTTGGAGAAACTGACATGGTTCAACGAGCCAAACCAATGGTCGGTAAAGGGAAACACACTAAGTATGTTCGTCACACCGCATACGGATTATTGGCGAATCTCCCACTATGGCTTCACTGTCGATGACGCCCCTTTCTGCTATGCAATGTATGGCGGTGAGTTTGAGGCGAAAGTGAAAGTCTCCGGTGACTACAAGGCGCGTTTTGACCAGGCAGGAATGATGCTCCGCATTGACCATGAGAACTACATAAAGGCTGGCATTGAGTATGTTGACGGGAAGTACAACCTTAGTGTTGTTGTCACTCACCGCACTTCCGACTGGAGCGTTATCACGCTGGAACGCCCTATAAGCCATATTTGGATTAAGGCTGTACGCCGTCTTGATGCGATAGAGATTTTCTATTCGTACGATGACAAGGAGTACATCATGATGCGCAACACGTGGATGCAGGACAACCACCCGATAATGGTAGGACTTATGGCTGCCTCCCCTGACGGTGAAGGCTTTAACGCGAAGTTTGAGAATTTCACTGTCAAGCACCTCCCCGATTTGCGCCGTATGCAATGGCTTGAGAGAAATAAACAGACGAAATAACAGCCAAAATATTGAAAGAGAAAAGTGAACAAACCAAAAGTTTGTGACTCATGAAGAAAGCACACATATAATTATTTACAGCCATTACAGCCAGACCGTCTATAACAATCACTCTTTAATTAACAACAGGCAACCCATTTCGGACAGACACATTCCGCTATTATGAGAACTACATTGACCACAAGATTCCTGATTCTGAGAATGTCAACACTAACCCGAATCCACTATATGTCTTGCTGCCGTATCTCCCGATCCATAATGTTCAACTTCGACGACGAAATATACAAACTTGACAAATATGACGAACGGGGAAATGAGACTATTGAAGGAATAAGCGCACTGACCCATAAAGAGAATTTTCTCTATATCGAAGTCATGGACGGAGACTCTGCACAAAACATTCTCACCTTTGACCCTACAAGCCAGTACATTAATCTTGACGAGTTGTCGCAATCACCTTATTTTCATAAGATTGATAGTGCTGCTGAGATTTTCTACCAAACAAATAGTTGAAAATATCCGTGGAAATCAGCGTAATCAGCGTGACTTTTATATTCGCGTGACTTGCGTTAATTCGTTGTTGAAAACTATCAGCGAGAATCTGCGTAATCTGCGGGAACTCTTCAACTCACCGGTAAAAGAATCTGCAAGTCAGGTTTGCTAACAAATCAGGCGATTTATAGGGTCACGCAGATTCCGCAGATATTCACAGTTTTTTTTTCTTCCGGCTTCTTCCATTCGCATGGCTTGCATCAGTCGCTATTGGGAATTATTGTGTACGGTAAAAACGCAATGACGCTTTAACGCTAAGTTTTTCAGCTGAGACCAGATTAGCTGCTATTTCTTTTTCTTCTTTCCACCGGCATCCTCTATCGATGACTTGGCTTTACTCTCTATGTAACGCCGTACATCGAAGCCGTGTTCAAAAGTACTCCTAAGTGTCCCTGCCTTTATGTTGTAGGACAGGAGCAGCGCATCAAGCGCATTGCCATATTGCTTCTTGACGGCTTTGTTATTTATGATTATGCCCGAGGCTTTGACTACAGGAGAAAGGATGTCAAGAACCTTGTCAAGGAAATACTTTGAGGCGGAATTTATACGTTGCTTCAGCTGCTCATCCTTGGCATAACCGACACCGGCATGAGTAATCAGCATGTCGTACTGCACCTTGAACTTATCAGCCACTGCCACCAGCTCATTGAGGATGCGTGGCTGGGCTTCCCGGATTATGTCAACAAGTCCGGGATGCGAGTTTTGAAGATTGGTGCATACGACACGCATCAGATACTCAAAGTCATACGCAAGTTTGCCAAAGGAAAACTGCTCCTGCAGCAACTGATAATAGTATTCATATCGCAGGCGTGGCAGACGCTTCTCGCTGTCGGCAGATTCCAACAAGGATTCCGACACATAGTCGTTGACCGTCTGGTCGGTTATGACACTCGCAGCGTCAAGCGGAGCAGACAAGACCAAACCTTCAAGCGTGCGGCAACGTGAAAGTGCGACATACACCTGTCCATGCGTGAAAGCCTGATTTGCATCTATGACCGCATGGTCAAAGGTCAGTCCCTGTGACTTATGCACGGTAATCGCCCATGCAAGGCGCAACGGATACTGCCGGAATGTGCCATCCACTTCCTCGCGTATCTCTTTGGTCTCGTCGTCAATGATGTATTTCTTGTTTTCCCACTCCTCCTGTTCCACATCTATCCTATAGCGTCCGCCGGCTTCATTGGCGCAAGAGACGATAAGCCCGCGTGGGGAAATCTCTTCCACACGCCCTATCTTGCCATTGTAATAGCGCTTCTCTGCCGAATTGTCATTTTTAAGAAACATGACCTGTGCGCCTGCTTTCAGCACCAGACGCTCATCAGTCGGGAAGGACAATTCCGGAAAATTGCCGGTTATCTTTGCCTTGAATGTCACTGCCGGAGACGGCAAAGCATCAAGACGGCGGTCATTGTAGCGTTGTGCCATGGCATTGTGCGTCGTCAGCCGTATCCAATTCTCGCTTTCCCTGAAATCCGGGACATAGCGCGCGTTCAATGCTGCCAAGACATCTGCCGTCACACGGTTCTCACGGATGGCGGACAGGATGGAGACAAATCGTTCGTCCTGCTGACGATAGATGTGGCGTAACTCTATCGTGACATACGGCAAGGACTGCAAGGATTGTGCACTGAAGAAATACGGGGTGGCGTAATGCTGTGTCAACAGTTTCCATTCTTCCTCCTTAATGACAGGCGGCAACTGCTGCAAATCCCCAATAAGCAGCAACTGCACTCCGCCGAAAGGCAGCAACGGATTACGGTACTTGCGGAGGACATCATCGACAGCGTCAAGCAAATCGCAGCGCACCATAGAGACTTCGTCAATGACAAGGAGGTCCATCGTGCGGATAAGATTCTTCTTTTGCTTTGACATGCTGAAATACTTCTTATCCTTCGGAGGTCGTCCCCTTCGCTTTGCGTCCGGATTGTTTGTCACACCTGGAACGAATGGTTTGAAGTCAAGCTGAAAGAAGGAATGTATGGTCTGTCCGTCAGCATTCAGAGCCGCAACACCGGTAGGCGCGAGCACAACCATGCGCTTTGGCGACAGTTCGCGCAAACGTCGTAGAAATGTCGTCTTGCCTGTACCCGCCTTGCCTGTCAGGAACACACTTGTCTGCGTTCCGGCAATATACTGCCATGCAAGGTTCATCTCATCATTGTGCTGTGCCATAATAATCATATAAGGTGTGAGTAACTTTCTTTGCGACTATATCCCTCAAAGCAATGGTATCGCTCCAAGAAGCAAAAGAAAACCAAAGAATTTTCCGTTAAGCGAAAAGCCGCACAAAGGCGAAGCCGATTCTTAGGATCCTTTGTGTTCTTAGAGAAATATGTCTTAAAGAAATAATATTCGAAGTCGTGATTACTTATAAAACAGTTACTTAAAGAAAAAGGACTCCCTCTGAACGAGAGAGTCCTTCGTGTTATGTTCAGTTGATCAGAACTGGAAATACTTCTTTGCGTTGTTGTAGCAGATGTCCTCAACCATCTGACGCACACGCTTCTCCTCGTAGCCAGTAAAAGGAATGATGCCTGCCTCGATGTCATTGCCGAGGAGGTTACAGAGAGTACGGCGGAAATACTCATGGCGTGGGTAAGAAAGGAATGAGCGAGAGTCGGTCAGCATACCCACGAAGCGTGAGAGCAGACCGAGAACAGACAGAGCGTTCATCTGCTTCTCCATGCCGTCCTTCTGGTCAAGGAACCACCAGCCTGAACCGAACTGGATCTTTCCTGCCACAGAACCATCCTGGAAGTTGCCGAGCATTGTTGCGATAACCTCGTTTGCACATGGGTTGAGGTTGTAAAGGATTGTCTTAGCCAGCTTTCCTTCTGTGTTAAGTTCATCAAGGAAGTGTGACATAGCCTTTGCAGTCGTGAACTCACCGATAGAGTCGAAACCTGTATCAGCACCAAGCTGTGCGAACATCTTAGAGTTGTTGTTGCGGATAGCACCGTAGTGATACTGCTGTGTCCAGCCTGAAGCATAGTCCATCTCGCCCTGAGCCTTCAGGTAAGCATGCTTGTACTTGCGCTGCTCCTCAACAGTAGGAGTAGTTCCGGCAAGTGCCTTCTCCATGATAGCGTTAATCTCAGCATCTGTGTATGGCTCATCGTAGAACTCCTCGATGCCGTGGTCAGAGAGACGGCAGCCCATAGAGTCAAAGAAATCGTGGCGCTTCTGGAGAGCCTCGTTGAGTGATGCGAAATCCTTAATCTCCACTTCCGCAACCTCAGCAAGTTTCTCAATGTAAGCCTTCCATGTGGCAGCCTCAATGTTCATGCCCGCATCAGGACGCCACGTAGGAAGCATGCGTGTCTTTGCTGTCGGGTCTTCCTTCACAACCTTGTGCCACTCAAGAGAATCAGCAGGGTCATCGGTTGTGCAGACAATCTCAACATTGTAGTGCTCCATCATTCCGCGTGGGCAGAACTTAGGGTCATTCTTAATCATGTCGTTGCACTTGTCGTAGATTTCCTTAGCATTCTCAGGATTCAGAGTCTCCTCGATGCCGAAAGCTGTCTTCAGCTCAAGGTGTGTCCAGTGGTAGAGAGGGTTACGGAATGTATAAGGCACTGTCTCAGCCCACTTCTCAAACTTCTCCCAGTCGGTAGTGTCCTTGCCTGTGCAGAAGCGCTCATTTATACCATTGGAACGCATAGCACGCCACTTGTAGTGGTCGCCCATGAGCCAAATCTGCGCGATAGAGTCAAACTTCTTGTTCTCAGCCACCATCTGTGGGATAAGGTGGCAGTGATAGTCGATAATCGGCATCTTAGCCGCATGGTTGTGATAAAGGTCTTTCGCTGTCTCGGTTTCGAGCAGGAAATCCGGATCGTTGAATTTTTTCATGATTGGTTAAGGTGATTTATTTTAAGTTTTTCAATTGTTTTACAATAATCTATGCAAATATACTCAATTTATTCTTATCACAGGTCAATACCGCAAAAGAATTAACAAGAATTAATGTGAAGCAATTATAATCGCCTTATTCGAATATGAAATGTACCATGATGCATGATAACAAAGGAAAAGCATCTTTCCGGATAAATATCTGAAAGAAAAACAGCAAAACCATTGGCAGTCTGAAAGAAAATTTATAATTTTGCAGTCAAAGTGAAAAATGACACAGAAAAAGCGGCAGGCATCGGGCGATAATGGACAGTCAGTCTGCATGAACAGCCGGCATGAGCTGCCTCTCATAAGGACAGGGGCAGAGTGAAAACACATATTATTAAGGTGAAAAGACAACTTATTTAAGGTAAAAAGACAACGAACAAGTATAAACATTGAAATCATGAAAAAACAGAAACGATACTTCCTCACCGAGGAACAGATCCCGACACAATGGTACAACATTCAGGCGGACATGGTCAACAAGCCGTTGCCGCCGCTCAATCCTGCGACAAAGGAGCCGCTGAAACCTGAGGACCTTTACCCTGTCTTCTGCGAGGAATGCAGCCGCCAGGAGCTTGACCAGGAGAATGCGTGGATTGACATACCTGAAGAGGTGCGCGACCTTTATGCTTACTACCGCTCGACTCCTCTTGTGCGTGCCTACGGACTGGAGAAGGCTCTCGGCACTCCGGCACACATTTATTTCAAGAACGAGTCCGTAAGCCCTGTGGGCAGCCACAAGCTGAACTCTGCCATAGCACAGGCTTACTACTGCAAGAAGGAGGGTGTGACAAACGTGACAACAGAGACCGGCGCCGGACAATGGGGCACGGCACTGTCCTACGCTGCCAAGGTGTTCGGGCTGGAGGCTGCTGTCTATCAGGTGAAGATTTCCTACGAACAGAAGCCTTACCGCCGCTCGATCATGCAGACCTACGGCGCTCAGGTGACTCCGTCGCCTTCGATGTCGACACGCGCCGGAAAGGACATCCTCACGCGTGAGCCTAACAATCAGGGCTCTTTGGGCACTGCCATATCTGAGGCTGTGGAACTGGCGAAGACAACACCTAACTGCAAATACACTCTTGGTTCTGTCATGAGCCATGTCACACTGCACCAGACCATCATCGGTCTGGAGGCTGAGAAGCAGATGGAAATGGCGGGCGAATATCCGGACATTGTCATAGGCTGTTTCGGCGGCGGCTCAAATTTCGGCGGCATAGCGTTCCCTTTCATGCGCCATAACATAAAGGACGGAAAGACGACTCGCTTCATAGCTGCCGAACCTGCGTCATGCCCGAAACTGACACGCGGAAAGTTCCATTACGATTTCGGAGATGTCGCCGGCTACACTCCGCTACTCCCGATGTACACACTCGGCCACGACTTCATGCCTGCCAACATACATGCCGGAGGGCTGCGCTACCATGGTGCCGGTGTGATTGTCTCACAGCTGCTTAAGGACAAGCTCATGGAGGCTGTGGACATCAAGCAGTTAGAGACCTTCGAAGCCGGCGTGCTCTTCGCGAAGGCCGAGGGCATCATCCCTGCGCCGGAGTCAAGCCACGCCATTGCGGCGGCGATAAGGGAGGCGAAGAAATGCACGGAGACCGGCGAGGCGAAAGTCATCCTCTTCAACCTTTCCGGGCATGGCCTCATCGACATGACGGCTTACGACAACTATCTTGCAGGCAACCTTCAGAACTACGAAGTTCCGGAGGAACTGATAGAGCAGAACATAGACAAAGTGAAAGGGTTGGTATAGAAGCATACCACTGAGGTACAAAAGCATACCACTGATATGAAAAAACGCCCCATTGACAAGTAAGCATTGCAAATCATTTTTCAACAGCAGCTTACAATAACAAGGCAAGGCGAGTCAAGTCATTACTCAAAGCAGAGTTAGGCATGGCTCGCCTTCTTCTTTTTTCTGCAAAGGCCTCAGACGATTTAACGTGATGCAACAGAATATGCACAAAGCGTCTGAATCTGCGTAAAAATTATTTGTGCAATTGTTCCACGCCGTGCAATTTTTTTTCCACGCTGCCGAAATGTCTGTTCCACGCCGCCGAAATTTTGTAGCGCGCCGCCGAAATTTTGCAGCACGCCGCCGAAATTTTGCAGCACGCCGCCGAAATTCTGTAGCGCGCCGCCGAAAATATATCATGTCGCACCAAAACATTGTCCGACACAGCCCATATAACTAATTGTCCTTTCATTTTTATGCCGGCATTTCCTTGCTCTGACAACACAAAACCGTCAGAACTGTTGCAGAAGACACCCTAAAAAGACATGTAGAGACGAAGCGATTCTTGCAAAAATACTTTCACATAATTTGAGCATTCGAGATAAATTTACTATCTTTGCAGACGATAAGCTGCACACGGCAATAAGAGCAAGCTCTTGCTGCATCCGCCTTGCACTATCTTTTCAAAAATAAATCCTAAAGCCAACTAAAAAACAATGAAACAGAAAACATTATCCATCCTACTTTGCGTGCTTCTTGCCATGCCTGTCTGCGCGCAAATGACAATCACCCACCCATGGGCAGGAAAGAAGGTTGCATATCTTGGCGACTCTGTCACCGACCCGCGCAACAGCGGCAGCAACAACAAATACTGGAACCTGCTCGACGAGTGGCTTGGCATAACCCCATACGTCTATGCCGTCAGCGGCAGACAGTGGAATGACATTCCACGGCAGGCGGACAAACTGCGTTCGGAGCATGGCGACGACTTTGACGCAATAATCATCTTCATGGGTACCAACGACTACAACAACGCCGTGCCATTGGGAAGATGGTACGACGAGGTGGCGGCGACCGTCGAGTACGGTCACGGTTATGTGAAACGCCCGGAGACACGTATGAGGCGCATCCCTGTCATGGACACAAACACATTCCGCGGACGCATGAACATCGCAATGGACTCGCTGAAGCGCACATTCCCTGACAAGCAGATTGTCCTGCTGACTCCTATCCACAGGGCAGGATTCTATGCCAACGACAAGAACTGGCAGGTGACGGAGGATTATGCCAACCGATGCGGCGAATATCTTGACGCATACGTCGATGCCGTAAAGGAATGCGGACAGGTTTGGGCGGTGCCTGTCATCGACCTTTCGGCATTGTGCGGGCTTTACCCTATGCTTGACGCACATGCGAAATACTTTGCCAAGCCTGACAAAGACCGCCTGCATCCGAACAACCAAGGCCACCGTCGAATGGCCGCGACACTGATGTACCAGTTGCTTACCATTCCTTGCTCATTTTAATACATGGAAAACAACATGCTACGCGTCATTCTATTTACAGTGCTGTCAATCTGCGGCATCGGCAATCTTGCCGCCGAGGGAGTGTACTACAAGACAATCAAGGTTGACGCGCCGTTCGAGATGCCTGACATCAAAGAGTGTGTGTTCCCTGACAAAGAATTCAAAATCACCTCCTACGGCGCAAAGGCAAAGGACGGTTTCATAAACACAAAGGCGATAAACAAAGCGATTCGCGCATGCAGCAAAGCAGGTGGCGGCAAAGTCATTGTACCTGCAGGAGAATGGCTGACGGGACCGGTGCACCTGATGAGCAATGTCAATCTTGTGCTTGCCGAAGGCTCAGTCCTGAAGTTCATCGACCGTCCCGATGCTTATCTGCCTGCCGTCATGACCTCATGGGAAGGCATGGAATGCTACAACTATTCGCCGCTTGTCTACGCCTACGACTGTGAGAATGTGGCGATTACCGGAAAAGGCACGCTTGCCCCGATAATGGGAGAATGGCGGAAATGGTTCGGCCGTCCGCAGCCTC
Source organism: Palleniella intestinalis (assembly GCF_013166595.1). Classification (GTDB taxonomy): domain Bacteria; phylum Bacteroidota; class Bacteroidia; order Bacteroidales; family Bacteroidaceae; genus Prevotella; species Prevotella intestinalis. The sequence continues at coordinate 388,583 of NZ_JABKKG010000001.1, forward strand.
ACCTTGATGCGCTGAAAGAGCTTTACACAAAGGCTTCTACGGATGTCGCCGTCGAGGAAAGGCAGATGGCTCATGGCGAGAAGCACCTGCGCCCTCACCTCATACACCTCAACCGATGCAAGAATGTGCTTTTGGACGGTTTCAGGATTCGCCAAAGTCCTTTCTGGACAGTGCACATCTATCTTTGCGAGGGAGGCATCGCACGGAATCTTGATGTCAACGCACATGGGCACAACAATGACGGCATCGACATTGAGATGACGCGAAACTTCCTTGTCGAGAACTGTGTGTTCGACCAGGGCGACGATGCCGTGGTGATTAAGGCCGGTCGCAACCGTGATGCGTGGCGGCTTGCCACTCCGAGCGAGAACATTGTGATACGCAACTGCACCGTCAATGCCGGTCACACGCTGCTTGGCATAGGCAGCGAGATTTCAGGCGGCATCCGCAATGTGTACATGCACGACTGTGTGGCTTCGGGTCTGTTGCACAGGCTCTTTTTCATAAAGACCAACCACAGGCGCGGTGCTTTCGTGGAGAACATTTACATGGATGGCATAAAGGCAATTGGAGCGATAAACGTGCTTGAGATTGACACCGAGGTGCTTTACCAGTGGCGCAAACTTGTGCCGACATACGAGGAGCGGCTCACGAAGATTGACGGAATCCATGTCAGCAATGTCGAGTGTGGCGATGTGAAGCGTGTGTATGAGATTAAGGGCGACTTCCGCAAGCCTGTCCGGAACGTGTCAATCGACAATGTCCGCGTCGGCTGTGTCGCAAATCCGCAGAACATTTGTGCCAATGTCAACAACCTCACTGTCGGCACTGTCGTGTGCGACTCTGTCGACCCGAAGACGCTGCCGCAACTTGACAAGTATGTTTCCAACAAATAGCACAGTCTTTTAGCAGTTATTTACAAACACAAGAAATATAATTCAAAACACATTTACAACATGAACAGAATAACAGAACTTTTCGGCATAAAGTACCCTATCGTACAGGGTGGCATGGTGTGGTGCAGCGGCTGGCGTCTTGCGGCCGCAGTGAGCAACGCCGGCGGACTCGGACTGCTTGGTGCGGGTTCGATGCACCCGGATACTTTGCAAGAGCACATCGACAAGATGAAAGCAGCCACCGACCGTCCGTGGGGCATCAACATACCGCTGATGTATCCGGAGATTGACCGCCTTATGAAGATTATCATCGACAGCGGTGTGCGCATCGTCTTCACCTCTGCCGGCAGCCCGAAGAAATTCACGCCTATGCTCCACGAAGCAGGAATCACCGTGGCACACGTGGTGTCAAGCAGTCTCTTCGCACGCAAATGTGAGGAGGCCGGCGTGGATGCCATTGTGGCGGAAGGCTTTGAGGCCGGAGGGCATAACGGGCGTGAGGAGACAACGACCATGGCTCTCATCCCTCAGGTGCGCAAAGCGACAAGCCTCCCTCTGATAGCTGCCGGTGGCATAGGCTGCGGACAGTCGATTTTGGCAGCACAGGCTCTTGGTGCCGAGGGTGTGCAGATTGGCACGCTGTTTGCCTTGGCGGAGGAAAGTTCCGCTGCGGAAGCATTCAAGCAAAGGTGTGTGGCAATGTCAGAGGGCGACACTATGCTTTGTCTGAAGAAGCTCGCTCCTACCCGACTTGTGAAGAACGATTTGTACGGCCGTATCGCAGAGGCAGAAGCACGCGGTGCCGATGCCGAGGAGCTTCGCGGAATACTTGGGCATGCGGCTTCAAAGCGCGGAATATTTGAGGGTGACACAAACGAGGGTGAGCTTGAAATCGGTCAGGTGGCTTCTGCCGTGAACAGGATCATGCCGGTGGCGGAGATTATGGACAATCTTGTCACAGAGTATCGCAGCGCAATGAATTTTGAGCCGTTACTCTGATATTTCTGCATTACGCTCATGTATAAATGAAAGCATCCATAAGTTTGAGGGATTGACTCTAACTTATGGATGCTTGATTATTACACCTTATTATATATATACCTTATTATATATAGCTATTTCCCGGTTATATATAGCTATTTCCCGGCGTTGACAACAGGCTGTGCCGGCTCGTCGGCGCAAAGTACGACAAGCAGGTTGCTTACCATGTCGGCTTTCTTCGCATTGTCAAGCTCGACAACGCCCTCATCGGAAAGTTTGTCTATCGCCATTTTCACCATACTCACAGCACCGTCGACAATCTTCTCGCGCGCCGTGATGATTGCGGCGGCTTGCTGGCGGCGGAGCATGACTGCCGCTATCTCCGGAGCGTAGGCAAGGTAATTGATGCGGGCTTCCGTCACTTCAAGTCCTGCCATTTCAAGGCGTTCGTTGAGCTTGCTTGTAAGCACTTCGTTGATTTCCGCACTGCCGTCGCGCAATGTCACCTCATTGCTGCCGCAACCCTCATTGTCATAAGCATACATTCCTGCCACTTCACGGAGTGCTGAGTCGCTCTGTATGGCGACGAAACGCTCGAACTTGTTCATGCGGGCGGATGCGCTGTTCAAAGTCTGGGCGTTGGCGGACACGTCCGTGTCAATGTCAAATATCGCCTTGTATGTATCCTTCAGCCTCCACACGACGACAAGTCCTATCAGGACAGGGTTGCCGGCTTTGTCGTTGACCTTTATCGGCTCGGCATTAAGGTTGCGGGCACGCAGGCTGACATTCTTGACGCTCATGAAAGGGTTAAGCCAATAGTATCCGTTTTTGCGGAACGTGCCCACGTATCGTCCGAAGAATGTCATCACCTTTGCTTCATTAGGTTCAAGCAATGAGAAGCCGCACGAACATATCACGGCAATAAGAAACAGCAGTCCTCCGAGGACAAACCACCATGTGCACGGCTCTCCGGCGTCAGCTTTGACAATGCCTTGCACAATGGAGAACACTGTGGCACACCATAGCAGAATGGCAATGGCTATCATGAGAAAGCCGTTGAGCGAGCCACCCTTGAATTCAAACTCTCCTGAATGTGTTGTCTTTTCCATAATTCTTTATTTTAAATATTGTTTGTACGATAATGGCGCACCAACGGAGAAGGTTCTCTGTCAGCATGCCAACTGTATGTTAGACTGTCGTGCCTCTAAAAAACTACACGACAGCGTGATAATTTCACATTATTTTGCACATTATTTCTTCAACGCATCAACAAAATGCTGCGCCACCTGACGGAGGAGGTGCTTGCGCGTGTTCCCTCCGAAGATACTGTGGTTGCGGTTTGTGTAAAGCAGCTCACGGAAATCCTTGTCTGCTTGCACAAGGGCTTCGGTGTACTCGTAAGAGTTCTGAGGATGCACATTGTCGTCTGCCGTGCCATGGCAGAGAAGCAGCTCCCCATGGAGCTTTGCCGCCCTTACTATCGGATTCTCGGCATATCCGTCAGGGTTTTCCTGTGGCGTGCGCATGAAACGCTCCGTATAGACCGTGTCGTAGAACTTCCAGTTTGTAGGAGGAGCTATGGCAACACCGGCATAGAACACGTCCCTCCCCTCACTCATGGACATCAGTGTGTTGAAACCTCCGTAGGACCAGCCCCATATACCAATGTGGTCGGCATCGACATAGTCCTGCTTTGCCAGCCACAGTGCCGCCTCCACCTGGTCCTTTGACTCAAGGACACCAAGGTTGAGATATGTGCATTTCTCAAATTCCGCACCACGACAACCAGTGCCACGGCCGTCGACTGTCACAACGATAAAGCCCAAAGAGCAAAGATACGCATCGTAGATTGCCCCCTCGCCCATAGAGCCAAGCCGCCAAGAGTCGAGAACCTGCTGTGACGACGGCCCGGAATACTGGTGCATGATGACAGGACATTTGCGTGAAGCGCTGCAAGACGGGCGCATCATCCATCCGTTCAGCACAACACCTTCCGAGGTCGTAAACGAGAAGAACTCTTTCTTTGGCATGTCGTACTGTGCGAGCTTGTCACAAAGGGCCTTATTGTCAACAATGGTTGAAAGAATCTTGCCCTTATTGGTGTTTGATGTGCAGACATACGGTGTGTTACGGTCGCTCCAAGTGTTGAAATAGTATTTCATTGTGGCAGAGAATGTAGCACTGTTAGTTCCTTCCTTAACAGAAAGCCTTTCTATCTTGCCATTGCGGTGAGCAACATAAATGTGGCGTGTCATCGGAGTCGGAGCTGCCTGATAATATATGTCACCTGTCTTGCTGTCAACACCATAGACAGCTGTGACATCCATATTCTCAGGACACACCTTCTGCAACAGTTTGCCATCCATGGAGTAACGGTAGATGTGGCGGAAATTGTCCCTGTCGGAAATCATGATGAAGCCTTTGTCTGTCATGACAAAATCGTAAGCCACCTCAGGGATGTACTTGTCCACCTCCTCTTTCATAACCAGCTTGGCAGCTGCCGTGACAGGGTTTGTCGCATAGACACACATCTTGTCCTGATGACGGTTGAGAGTCACGAACAACACATTCGATGCGTCTGAAGTTTGGAACAAACGGCATATATATCCGTCGGCTTCCAACGGAACCTGCAACTCCCTTGCTGTTCCGGTCTTCACATCATAACTCCATGCCGTAACCTTGGCGTTGTCGTAACCTGCTTTCGGATATTTATAAGAATAATATCCCGGATAATCCGCATAAGCTGCATTTGACGGTTTGAGACCTTTGTACAACTGCAGGTCGTATGTCCTGACATTTGACTCATCGTACTTTATCCAGCATAACTGTGTGCCGTCAGCATTGAAACAGAGTGAACAAGAGAACCCGAATTCCTCTTCATTCACCCAATCAGGAATACCATTGATTATTTCGTTGCGCTTGCCGTCAAATGTCACCTGTGTCTCCTTTGCTGCCATCAGGTCATAAAGGAAAATATTATTGTCACGGACATAAGCCACCTTGCTTCCGTCATTACTCCACACCGGTGACTGGCAAGGCTCAGCTGACAATTTTGTCAGCATGTTGGTGTTGCAATCGTAAACATACCACACTGCCGTGAAAGAGCGGCGGTATATGTACTTTATTTCCGTTGCAACCAGCATCTTATTGCCACTTGGGGACATGACAAACGACTCTGCCTTATCGACCTTGCCACCTTTTGCCGCAGCCGGGTCAAACAACACTCCCGCTTGCTTGCCATTCTTGAAATTATATGACAGCACCTTTCCCTTCACCAGACAAGCATAATGCTCTCCGTCAGGCAATGGAGTGACAGACATTTGACGCTCAGCACGGAATTTCCCGCTGACAGCATCTTCCAGTGTAAATGGCGTACCGGCAAATGCCGACACGCCAATCATAATAAATATTAATGAAATAAGTGATTTTCTCATTGTTCAAGTATTTTTCTCAAAGTATAATCCGGATGTTTCTTGTGGAACTCCTCAACCTTGTGAGTGTCAGGAGTGTCGTAGAAAGGTTTGTCAAGAGCCTTATTGACAACATACATTATTTTCCCTATATAGTTGTCGCGTACTTTCTGCGGAGCTGTCTCAAAATTCTTCAACGGATAAACCGATACAAGATAAAACAACAAGCAATCCGGCACAATATTCTCCCGTGTCATTGATTTTGTCTGTGATGCCGCATAGTATTTCTTGTAAACAGAATAGTCCGACCCAAGATATTTATCCAGACATATACCAACATTCCCATCTCCGATGATTATGCTTGAGCCAAGCGCTCCTATCTGAGTGTACACTTTTGGTATCTCAAAACCAGAGATCTCATCCTTAAGGAATGCAAATGCCGATGCCATTTCATCTTTAATGTCATCCATGGCAGCGTACTGCTTCCCTACTTCCAAGATGATGTTTTGAAGGATAGTGTCCTGGTAAAACTTGAAAAGGCGTTCGTTTATGTCCTCCTGGTCCACATTACCTATCGACAACACGTTCTCAATCAAAGTGCGAGTCTCCATGGGATATTGCGTGTTCATCTGCTGAAGCGCAGAGAAATCACCTGTTGTCAAAAACCGGCTCTGTATACGGTCATAACGCTCAATCATCACGTCATCAACAACATCCGCTTTCGGCCAAAAACTCATCTGACATCCAACAATGGACATCAGGCAAAAAACGGCTATTACTATGTATGATGCTATTCTCAAACCTATTTGTTTTTAACTTTTGTACAAAATTATATATTTTTATCAATATATCCAAATATTTAGGTAAATATTTCCAAAAATAGTACAAATATCCTATAATTTCACACTTGAAATATCCACCAAGTTGTTAACGATAGCATAAATCGTCAATCCTGCCGGCGAATGAATCTGCAACTTCTTCGCAATGTTCCTGCGATGCGTTATCACCGTGTTGGTGGATATGCACAGATGGTCTGCTATTTCCTTGTTTGACATTCCCTGCACAAGTGCCACAATCACATCACGCTCACGTGAAGACAGGCTTTCCTGCACTTTATTACGGTGAATCATTCTGGATATCTTCACAGACACATCATCCTGCCTCAGCCTGTTCTCAAGATGGCGGATAGCAGGGATGAAGATATGCTCCTCCACCTCTGCATGTTGCACAAGCCATTCCTCATTGTTGAAAATATCATGCAATGCAGCCATCAAAAGATTATTCCGAAGACCGTCAGAAGGAAGATACTTGATGATGATATTCTTCAACTCACGCAATTTCCGGTCCGTATTACCATGGTTGCGCAGATATGTGTCAATGGAATACAACGATGAGGTTTTCCCTTCCAGCAGATTCTCTACATAAGGGAACACTTCCGTCTCCTCATACCGCATGTGCTGATGAATAGAATGGGCATACTCATCATAAATCTTCAGTATCAAGTTTGCGAGACTGTCATTCTCATCCAAAGCCTGCAGCAACTCCCGACGGATGAAAGGCAACTGGAAATCAAGGTAGTACCTATGGCATGAACGGAGATAATTCAAAAGAGTTTCAATGGATAGTTTATCAACATCATCAATTTCCTTAAACCCGTTTATGGAGAAATTCACAAGGGCAAGGAAAGTGTATGTGTCAACCCCTTGCTCCTCGCAAACCTCTTCCACTGTCTTGTCGCCAAAACCAAGGTTTATGCCGAAACGACCAAGTGACTGAAGGAGATTGTAATTATCACCTATCAGCGTAATCATCCGGTCGTATGCCTCATATATCTTCTGAGTCTTCATAATGCCCTTCTCACAATAATCCCCTAAGGGATGAAATGCAGAGATTAGATTTTCACTCTGCAATCAGTTCCACGACTTCATCCCCAACGCGAGCCGGCTCATGCGCACTGACAAAATCCAAAAGCAGCTTCAGCGCCTTCAGCACAGCATTGCCGATGTTCTCGTCACGTCCCTCGTCATCCGTGAGTTTCAGAGTAACTTGCTCATCCTTGTTTCCACAAGCCACCCATATCGTACCGACAGGGATGTCGCCTTCAGAACCGGGACCTGCAAAACCTGTTGATGCCACAGCATAATCCACACCAAGAGTGTTGATTGCTCCGAGCACCATCTGCTTCGCAACTTCCTCACACACAGCAGTGTTCTCTGCGATGACTTCCGCATCGACACCAAGCACATTGGTCTTCACGTCATCCCAATAGCTGATGATGCCGCCCTTGAAATAGTTTGATGCGCCAGGAACCATTGTTATGGCACTTGCTATGCCACCTGCCGTGCAACTTTCCGCTGTACCAACGGTTTTATCTGACTCATAAAGCAATGAAAGTAGTTCCTTACTTAGTACCTTGTTTCCAAATTCCATAATGTTTGGCATCCGCATCTTTCACTGTCCACTACCACAGAAACAGACTTTAACCTCAGGATGCTATGAGTTTTTTTGTATTTGTTTGTCATTATAAGTTTAACCATTGTGCTTCTTCCATAATCGTAGTGGCTTCCGGAAGAAACATTATAGCTTATATCACTTGAATGTCACTTTCGAGAATGCAGGAGCATCGATATCACAAAAGTCCTTGTCACGGTATTTATACGTGCCAACAATGCCTATCATGGCTGCATTGTCGGTAGTATAACCGAACTTTGGGATATATATTGTCCAGCCGAAACGTTTTGCGTAGTCATGGAACGCGTTGCGCAATCCATTGTTTGCAGACACGCCACCAGCCACGGCAATATGCTTTATTCCTGTCTCCTTTGCAGCCAATTTCAGCTTTTTCATCAGGATGTCGACAATCGTCCATTCCAAGGAAGCTGCAAGGTCCTCCTTGTGATTCTCTATGAAATTCTCGTCTTCCGCCACCCATTTGCGCAGATTGTACAAGAAGGATGTCTTCAATCCTGAGAAACTGTAGTCCAATCCCGGTATATGCGGCTCTGAGAACTGAAATGCCTTAGGGTTGCCCTGGCGTGCGAGACGGTCGATGATAGGACCTCCCGGATAGCCGAGTCCCATAACCTTAGAGCATTTGTCTATCGCCTCTCCGGCAGCATCGTCAATGGTCTGCCCAAGTATCTCCATGTCATCGTAGGCATTGACCTTCACTATCTGGGAATTTCCGCCACTGACAAGCAGGCACAGGAACGGGAATGGAGGCTGATTCTCGTCATCATCGCTCTCCTTGATGAAGTGTGCCATTACATGTCCCTGCAGATGATTGACATCAATGAGCGGTATGCCTAACGCCCGTGCCATTCCTTTTGCAAAATTCACGCCGACAAGCAGTGAACCCATCAGTCCCGGACCACGCGTGAAAGCTATGGCGGAAAGCTCTTCTTTCGCCACATTGGCACGCTTCAATGCCGCATCGACAACAGGCACAACATTCTGCTGATGCGCGCGTGACGCAAGCTCCGGCACCACTCCGCCGTACTCTTCATGGACAGCCTGCGAAGCTGTCACGTTGCTGAGAAGCACACCGTCACGCAGCACCGCTGCCGAAGTATCATCACATGATGACTCTATAGCCAAGATGAATATATGTTTTTCTTCCATGCAAGCATTCATTTTCTCACACCAACAACCTAATAGGACAACACCTCTACACCGGTCTCTGTCATCAGAAGCGTATGCTCCCACTGAGCAGAAGGCTGCTCATCCTCAGAAATAACCTCCCAGCCGAACGGGTCGTCAGCGTCAATAAACACTTTGTAAGTGCCCATGTTTATCATCGGCTCAATGGTGAAGACCATGCCGGGCACAAGGAGCATGCCACTGCCTTTCTTTCCGAAATGGGCGATGTCCGGCTCTTCATGGAATTTCAGACCCACACCATGACCGCAAAGGTCACGGACCACACCATAATGGTATCTGTGGGCATGCTTCTGTATTGCGTTTCCGATGTCGCCTACAAAGCAATAAGGCTTGGCAGCTTCCATTCCTATCTCAAGGCATTCCTTTGCCACACGCACAAGCTGCTCACACTCCGGGGTGGTCTTGCCACCAACAATGAACATGCGGGATGCGTCGGCATAGTAGCCGTCAAGAATTGTTGTGAAGTCAACGTTGACGATGTCTCCCTCGCGAAGTATCTGGTTGGGCTTCGGAATGCCGTGGCATACACATTCATTGACACTGACACACACCGATTTCGGGAACCCTTCATACCCGAGACATGCAGGGACAGCGTTGTGCTCCTTGCAGTATGCCATGCATATATCGTCAATCTCCTGAGTGGACATGCCCGGACGAATAACTGCAGCGACAGCATCGAGCACTCCCGTATTAACCACGCCTGCACGGCGTATGCCTTCTATCTGCTCCGGAGTCTTCACCAAGTCACGACTTGGCACACTCTTCGAACGGTTCTGCCAATATAGTATCTGTTTGTCCATCTCCGTAAGTTCCTGACCGGGAAGGATAGACCATTTGTGTTTTTTGTTTCCCATAAACATGTATCTCCATTAAAGTAGGATAAAAACAAAAGAGACTTAAGCAGTGTGCCTAAGTCTCTTTGTTTTGTCGGGGTACCAGGATTCGAACCTGGGACCCCCTGCTCCCAAAGCAGGTGCGCTAACCGGACTGCGCTACACCCCGAATAATCATTTTCCTTTCCAAAACTCGTCGGGGTACCAGGATTCGAACCTGGGACCCCCTGCTCCCAAAGCAGGTGCGCTAACCGGACTGCGCTACACCCCGAAAGGTTTTGTTTTCGCATCATTCAGAAATCATTTCCGAATTGCGAATGCAAAGGTACTGCTTTTTTATCAATTACGCAAATTATCAAGCGTTTTTTTTACAACCACCTTAATGATTAGACATAAATCAAGCCTTATGCATGCTATACACATTATATTATATAATGTTTTGCCAATATTGTCTGAACATTTAGTTGAAAATGTTTTCGCCATTCAGATATAATCAGTACCTTTGCATTGGAAATTCCCATAACAACCATGACATCAAAGATAATTACAAAAGCAATATTAGCCATCGCCACCTTATCGTTGTCACAAAGCACAAGTCTGCACGCCCAAGACAAAAGTGGCGCACAAAAAGAAATGCCGGCAAAGGCATTGGAGGAGTCTTATGTCAACCCGTCACTAAGAGGTACAATCTTACATGACGACTACGATGCATTGGTAATGTGCAAGGAAAAGGCACTGGACATATTGTCCACACTTGGCGACAGCGACTATGGCATCAAGAACCGCAAGGCTGTCAAGAAACTTCTAAGCCAAAAAGAGCAGGAAATTTCACTTGAGGATTTACATGGACATCATCGTGTGCGCTCCATACAAGTAAACAACAGCGGAATATTCATCTACCCTTTCTTCGCTTGCCGCTTTACAGAGAAAGACGGCAAACCATTCTTTGAAAAGACTGCCGGCAGCCAACGCAAATCCGGATTCATATATGCCAACAAGCCAACATACATGATATTCCTTGGCGGATGGTCAGTGAACGATGAGCCACAAACAGAATACGGAAGCCTGAACTCTGTTGCCGGCACGCTTTACAAGATAAACGAGAACAAACTGATAATGCTGTTTGTCAGGCCATACCGGGATTTTGAAATATACGAATTCACAAAACAGCAGGCAGACCAACCATCTCATTTTCACCGACTTGCAAACAGCAGAGCAAAAGGTGTCACTTTACCCCACAAAAGGTAACGATTCACTATGCGAAAGGTAACGATTTAAACTATAAAGTGATACCTTTTGCACTGCCGGTCAAACGTGTATCAAAAGTGACATTCTACACCCTACAACCAACAAAAACAAAAAAAAACATCTCCTGACACAATGCTCGTTGCAATGTATCAGGAGATGTCACACTATAAACCATGTCCGCTTTCACGAACATATTAAAATATATTATGTACTCAAGGACTATTTGATAACACCCTGCTCCACAAATATCTGCTTCAGGATTTCCACCGAGCGGTCAACCTGCTCTTTTGTATGAGTAGCCATGAGGGCATATCTCACAAGCGTGTCTGTCGGAGCGCAAGCCGGCGGAACGACAGGGTTGATGAACACACCGCGCTCGAAAGCTATTGCAGTGATAAGGAATGTCTTCTCCACATCACGCACATAAAGCGGGATGATAGGTGACTCTGTGTCGCCAATCTCGAAGCCCTCTTCCTTGAAACGCTTGAGGGCGTAGTTTGTCACGTCCCACAATTTCTCTATAATCTCCGGCTCTTCCTTCAGGATGTCAAGAGCTTTCTGCGCTGCCGCTGTTGCCGCAGGAGTGTTTGACGCTGAGAAGATGTATGTGCGCGCACTATGACGCAGGAAATTGATTGTGTCCCAGTCGCCGGCAATGAAACCGCCGATGGAAGCAAGAGACTTGGAGAATGTGCCCATGATGAGGTCCACCTCGTCCGTGAGTCCGAAATGGTCGCACACGCCTCGTCCGTTCTTGCCGAACACACCGAGACCGTGAGCCTCGTCAACCATGATTGAGCAGTTGTACTTATGCTTCAGCTCCACTATCGCAGGAAGGTTGGCAAGGTCGCCCTCCATGGAGAACACACCGTCGACAACGATAAGTTTCACAGCCTCATGAGGAAGTTTCTTGAGGATGTTCTCAAGGTCTTCCATGTCGTTATGCTTGTATTTCAACTGCTTTGCGAAACTGAGCCTGCGTCCGTCCACGATGGAAGCATGGTCACGGTCGTCACAAATGATGTAGTCCTCACGACCACAAACCATGGCAATGACGCCTGCGTTCACGGAGAATCCTGTCGAGAAGCACAAAGCCTCATCCTTGTGCACGAACTCCGCGAGGTCCTTCTCAAGTTTCACGTGTATGTCAAGCGTGCCATTAAGGAAACGGCTGCCGGCACAACCTGTGCCATACTTGTCTATCGCAGCCTTGGCTGCCTCGCAAATGCGGTTGTCGCCGACAAGACCTGTATATGCGTTTGAGCCGAACATAAGCACCTTATGGCCTCCCATCTCCACTTCTGTACCCTGTCTGCCGAGTATCTCACGGAAATAAGGATACACACCTGCCTCCATGAATTTCTGTGGAAGGCGATAACTCTTGAATTTTTCTGCTAACTGTCCCATTTTATTATAGGTATACTTTCGTATAATATTATTTTTCTGTATGCAAAGGTACAAAAAAACTTTAATAAAGTACACAAAGGAGTGAAAAAAGTGCATTTCATGTAAAAATATTTTATATTCCATTGCATAATTCTCTGATTTTTTCGTAATTTTGCAACGAAATGCCACAGTGGGTGACAATATTTTTGCCACCTGCTGCACATACTTCAATTATGGATAAAAAGAAAATTGTTTTCATACTCAATCCTATTTCCGGGACAACCAGCAAGGCCGGTATCCCCCAACTTATCGACACTATTCTTGACAAGGACAAGTTTTGCTACACCATAGCGGAAACAAAATATGCGGGACATGCCTCGGAACTGGCACGCGAAGCTGTCAGGGAGAACTACGACATTGCTGTCGCTGTCGGCGGAGACGGCACCGTCAACGAGGTGGCGCGTGCCATTGTCAACACGCCCACGGCTCTCGGCATAATACCTTGCGGCTCCGGCAACGGTCTTGCACGCCACCTGATGCTGCCACTGAACGCAAAAGGAGCAATTGAGATAATCAACAAATGCGAAATCCATGACCTTGACTATGGCGTGATAAACTCCATGCCTTTCTTCTGCACGTGCGGCATGGGATTCGACGCTTTCATATCAATGAAATTCGCGAACGCCGGCAAGCGCGGCCCAATCACTTATGTCGAGAACGTGCTGAAAGAAGGGCTGAAGTACAAGCCTGAGACATATATCATAGAGGACGAGAGCGGCACAAAGAAGCATAAGGCGTTCCTCATCTCCATAGCCAACGCCTCGCAATACGGCAATGATGCTTACATCGCGCCACAGGCTTCCATGCGTGACGGACTGATGGACATCATCATCATGGAACCGTTTGACATGCTTGAGGCTGCACAGGTGTCGATAGACATGTTCAACAAGACACTTGACAAGAACTCCAAGATAAAGACTTTCCGCTCCAAGCATGTGCGCATCCACCGCACAGAACCGGGAGTCATACATTATGACGGCGACCCGATAATGGCTGACTCTGACCTTGACATCTCCATACGCGAGAAAGGAATAAAAATCGTGACAAACCCTGACGCAGACAGAAAGAAGCGCCAACCATCGAAGGTGCAGACGGCGTTCAGCGAATTCCTTTCCTCTATCCATTCTGCACGGATGGAAGTGACAGACGCTGTGAAAGAGGTCAGCGAGGAAGTTGCCTCGGACATCTCGAAACAGGGGAAAAAAATGCAGCAAATAAGCAAAACGATACAAAACAAGCTTAACCTTTGACGGTTGGGCTTGTTTTTTGAATCATACAGACAAGAAAAAAACATAACATAAACGAACCATGGTAAAAGCTATTCTTTTTGATTTTGACGGAACTCTGGCAGACACAGCGCCCGGGATTGTGAAGACTATGGAGTGCACTTTCCAAGAAATGGGACTACCTATACCTTCGGAACAGGACATGCGCGCCACTATCGGACTTCCATTGTCAAAGGCATTGCAAATGCTGAACGGGCTGGATGACAAGGCTACCGACAGAGCCACAGAGATCTACCGCCGCCTGTTTGTCACAGTGGAGGCTTCGCTCATCACCATATTCCCCGAAGTGAAGGAGACATTGCAAAGCCTGCACGACAAAGGCATACGGCTTGCGATATGCACGTCAAGGAACGTTGAGTCCTTGGACATGATTCTCCAACACCACGATATAGGGAAATTCTTTGAAACGAGGATAACCAACTCCGACAATCTTGCACCCAAACCGGCGCCGGACATGGTGCTGGCACTTTTGGAACGGATGCACATCACTGCCGGCGAGGCTCTTGTCGTGGGTGACACAACGTTTGACATCGAAATGGGGAACAGTGCCGGATGCCGCACCATAGCCGTCACTTACGGCAACCATCCGGCAGAACGCATCGCATCCTCCCACCCCTCTGCCATGATTGACTCTTTCAGCAAATTGCTTGACGAGATAAGGTAAGTAACTTTTGGAAATTAGTTTAGTACAAACATAACTTAAATATAAAGTAATTTACAATAGTTACTTAACACAACTGAATTGACACGCAAAATCATTCATATCGACATGGACAGCTACTATGCCTCCGTGGAGCAAAGGGACAATCCTGAGCTCAGAGGCAAGCCATGCGCCGTTGGCGGGCTCTCCGACCGTGGAGTGCTGTCAACGGCAAGCTATGAAGCAAGGAAATTCGGCGTGCACTCCGCAATGTCCACAAAGCGTGCCTTGGAACTCTGCCCCGAGCTCATTGTCATCAAGGGAGACCATGACAAATACAAGCGCGTGTCAAAACAGATACACGAGATATTCCATGAATACACCGACCTCATCGAGCCTATATCACTTGACGAGGCATTTCTCGACGTCACAAGCAACAAGCAGGGAGATGTCTATGCCACACAGACGGCACGCGAGATAAAGCAGAAGATTAAAGAACGCCTGGCACTCACCGCGTCGGCAGGAGTGTCCTACTGCAAGTTCCTCGCAAAGATAGCGTCCGACTACAACAAACCGGACGGACTGTGCGTAATCCAACCCGAAAAAGCGCTTGACTTCATAGCTTCCTTGCCGATTGAGAAATTCTGGGGAGTCGGCAACATCACGGCAAGGCGCATGCACCAATTAGGGATAAACTGCGGATTCCAGCTGCACCAATGGTCACTGCAAGGACTGACGAAGGAGTTCGGCAAAGCGGGGAGGATCTACTACAATTTCGCCCGTGGCATAGACGAGCGCCCCGTGATTGCCGAAAGGGAGCGCAAGAGTGTCGGATGCGAGACAACATTTGAGAAGGACATCCACAAGAAAGCGGCTGTAATCATCGAACTCTACCACATCGCAGAGGAGCTCATACGGCGGCTTGACAAATCGGGGTTCCAAGGATATACACTGACTCTTAAAGTGAAATATCACGACTTCACGCAAATAACAAGAAGCCATACCGACAGCATCGTGTTCTCAAAAATGAACAACATTCTCCCTGTTGCCAAAAGACTTCTTGCCGATGTTGAGTTTGACAAGGAGCATAAAATCCGACTTCTGGGGCTCAGTGTGTCCAACCAACGGGACGAACTGCTCCACAAAACGAATTGGACAGAGCAAGAACTCGGACTATAACCGCCAACCCAAGCATACCACAGGACGAGGCTTAATTGATAAAAAACAGTGGAAGGTGTGGCGGAGCCACAGTCCTTATGGTAACCCCTGACTTTAGTCATGGGAAAGGTCAATAATCCATACATAATGTGTGGCAGCGCCACACTCCTTTATAGCCTTTTGAAGAATAATACTATAAGATACTAATGTACAAAAGCTTGATTGCTTGGCATTATTTTTTATAGTACACTACTTAAAATAAAATAATACACCTAACTAAAAAAAACAAAATGAACTACAAAATGAAACGAGCATTAATGCTTTTGGCTATGACGGCAGCCATGACAAATGGCTCTGCAAAGCCTGAAAACACAGAAAGAACAATACGCAACGACTGCTTCTGGCAGACAGTCGATGGGGAGACTATCTATTCGCAAGGCGGAGGAATATTCCGGTTCGAAGACCCGGAGACAAAGAAAATGCGCTATTACTGGTACGGCGTGAAATACTACGCCGCAGAGGAATACCGCAAAGACCCTTCGGTCACCCTGCCGAATGCGCAATATGATTGCGTGACATGCTACGTCTCTGACGATTTGGCCAACTGGAAATCCCTTGGCGAAGCAGTCAGCCACGAAGAGATTGACAAGCATGCCGGCCGGACATGGCTGGGACGACTCGGCGTGGTGAAGGTGGACAGTGTCTACGCCATGTTCGTGCAGTGCGGCAGCCAAGTGCTTGTGGCAGAGTCTGCCAATCCTGCCGGCCCGTTCAAATGGGGCAGACTGATAAACATGAAGGACATGGTGGGCACGACAAACACAGGCGACCAGACTGTTTTCGTGGACGAGGACACAGGCAAAGGCTACCTGGTCTGCAGCAAAGGCAGCGGGCGCAACCGCATCTTCGTGGCGGAAATCGGACGCACCCAGGACGGCTCAATAGGACTTTTGGACTGCACAAAGGTCTATGAGGGAGCTGGCCGTGAAGGAAACTGCATGTTCAAGTATGGCGGAAAGTACTATCTCTGCGCCTCAAACCTCTACGGCTGGGACTGCTCCTACGCCTATTTCCTTGTCGCCGACAATGTGAAAGGACCTTACCGTGAGGCGATAGCCGGCTACAAGCGCCCGGACAACGACTATCCGCTGAACATAAGCAACGCCATGCAGATAATGCCGGGCAGCGAGCGCGACTATGCGCACCTCTCGCAAACGGGATTCTTCTACACACTGCGCGGCACCGGCGGCGAGCTTGTCCTGTACTGCGGCGACCGCTGGGCGGAGTTCGCAGGCAACGGCATCGGCTACAACCAATGGGTGCCATTGTCGTTTGACGGGGAAATCCCTCACTTCAACTCCATTTCGGAATGGCATCTTGACCCTAAGAACGCTTCATGGAGCGTCGGCAGCAAGAACAACTATGCCATAAACGGCAGCTTCGACGCCGACCGAAGGATAATCCCTCTCGCCGCCAAACCGCGCCAAGACTACCTCACAGGGTGGACAACAGAATTCCTGAAGGGCAGCATCGCCACTGTGGCAGACACACTCTCCCCTCGCCTTAACCACGCGAAAAGCCGAGAGGACAGACGGCAGACCACCGGCGAAATGGCACTCCTCATCACTGACACTCAGCCTTTCGAGCGCCGTGTCAGCCAGGAAATAACCGCCACGCCATACGTCCCCTTGCCCGACGGCTGCTACACGATGACGGCAAAAGTCAAGACAGAACAGCCATTCAAACAGCTCCGCATCTTCGCAGAAACAGGAGGCAGGGAGTTCAAGGCTTCTGCCAAAAAACAAAAAGGCGAATGGCAGACCGTCGAACTGAAAGGAATCCGCCTGACAGGTGGCAAAGTGAAGATTGGCATCCACGCCAAAGGCAATACCAATGCACGCTGCCTTGTGGACGACATCACCCTCATCCGCGAGTAAAGTCCACAGAAAACACCCCTTCCGCAACAACACTGAAACAACATCCCGACAAAGGCATTTTCCCGAGTCGCCGGCTTGACCGCCTCGAGTTGGCGACTCGGGAAAATGGATTCAGAAACGTGCTTTCTCCGTTGTGCCGGCACCTGTGCCACGGTATCGGTCACGTATTGTGTTGAAACGGTACTGCAATGTGAGCATAACGGAACGTGAAGAGGTGAAATCACGCCGGGCTGTCTGCACAGCATCACTATATAAGAAGAAATCCTTGCCCGACTTGTCAAAAATGTCCTTTGCCTCAAGCGTTATGCTGAACGTGTCTTTGAAAAAGGCTTTATACAGTTTCGCATTGACATGCCACGGAGTGTTCGACAAATAAGTGTTCCTGTCATAGCCACGTGTCATCAGCTGCGCATCCACATTCAGCCAGATGCCCAAAGGCATTTTCACGGCATTCTGCCATTGGAACATGAAAATCGGAGTGTTCATCGACATCGGTTTGCCACAGACATCAAGCGTAAGCCACTGCTTCATCATGCCCACATTGACCTTTGGCTGCCATGGTCCGACCGTAAACCGGCCGCCGGCAAACGCCTGAAAACAATGGCGACGGTCAAGATTCTCCGTCTTTATGAGTGTTGCCTCTCCATTCTCTCCATAAGGTTCGGTCACATGGTACACACCGTCCTTGAAATAAGTGTAGGACAGTTGTGCAAAGAACCGGTGCCATGACGCCGTCAATCCGACAGTATGCAGCTTGGCAGGGTTCAGGTACGGGTTGCCTGTCTCGTATGTCATACGGTTGATGTAAGAGACAGTGCCGTCAAGTTGCCCGTAGCCCGGACGCACCGTCTTACAGGAATAGTCAAGTCCCATTCTGACTTTGCCTATTTGCGCGGCAATGTTTAAGGAAGGAAAGATATTGTTATATGTACGGCTCTGGTCATCATTGCGTTGCCCATTCTCATAATAATCGAATGTCACATGCTCATAACGCACACCGACACCGACATTGAACACCCCTATCTGCTGACCGAACTCCACAAAAGAGGCTATGTTGCTTTCCTCCACACGACTGTCTGAGCCTCCCATTTCCGCAAGGTTTGTGGCAAAGACATTGGTGTTGCGTGAGTTGGTGTACTCCTCCCCTATTTCTATGCCGCCTTTTCCTATCGGATAGCTTATGACAAGTTTTTCCGCAAACATAAGGCTGTGGGTGGATGTCCTTGTGGTGACAATGCGGCCGTCGCCCGACTTGCTCTGCTCATCGTTGAACGCTGATTCGCGGTTTTTATACCAAAGGTAGTCGGCATTAAAGTCTATGCCGAGTTTTCCGGCAGAACCATTGTAGTAGATGTTGGCATAATGGCGCGGAAGAGCGAAGGATTCCTGCTCGACATTGATGTCATATTTGTCAAGCAACGTGCCATTCCGCGATATTTCCGACGGCATGCTTCCTGTTTGCTTGTGGCGGTTCCAACCGTTCTGATAGTATGCGCCTAACGAATGATTGCTGTTTATCATCCAGGAGAATCCCACTTTTCCCGTCATGTCGTTATACGAATCCTTGCCCGAAGTGCGGATAAGCTGTTTGTAAATGTGCTCCGCAGTTGTTGTGGTCATGTCGTTAGTGCGGTCAAACAGACTGTTGCCATGCCACCATCCATAGTTTGCAAACAGCTCAAAACCACGTGTGCGGTATTTCAAATCAATAGAGTTGCCGGTACGGAAATAATGCAGGAAACCGTTATCCGTCCTGAATGTTCCGCTCCATCCGTCACCTTTCGGAGTCTTTGTGCGTATGCGTATCACCGATTGCACGTCAGCCGAATATGCCGCACTTGGATTGGTGATGACCTCTACAGCCTTTATGTCCTGAGAATTCAGCTGTCCAAGGTCTTGAAGATTATTGACCTTGCGCCCGTTGACATAGATTGCCGGTGCACCTTTTCCGAACACCTCCACAGCCCCACCATTGCTAACGACCATCGGGACTTGTGCCAGCACATCATTAGCAGTGCCTGCAATGGCGAGTGAAGTGCCTTCAACGGTTGTCACCAAGGCATTGCCTTTCAGCGTTGTAGTCGGACGGACCGATTTCACGACAACATCGCCAAGTTGGACAGCAGCGGGTCTTAGGATTATTGTCCCCATATCACCGGACGCGGGTACAGCGACAGAAGCGGCATCATAGCCGACAAACGAGACTTTCGCCGTCAGCCTACAGTCCGATTCCAAAGCAAGGGAAAAGCTGCCTGCCTCATCCGTTATGCAGCCTGCCATGTAGTTTGAATCGCAATAAAGTACAATGTTGGCGAAAGAAAGCGGAGCATTGCTTTCGTCAAGCACCGTGCCCTTAATGTCACGGCAGAGTGCCGGACAAGCGGACATAATGCCGATTACAAATAAAAGAATCTGTTTCATCGTGCCCGTTTTTTAAGTTCCACAAGTGCATCAATAAGACTTCCGTCAAGGTTAATCCCTGCTCCCTTCATTTCTTCTGTCACTTTCCGCTTGACCTCATCAAGCATACGCCCATTAAGGTCTTCCCAAGAGTACACCTTTGAGAAATCATCATTGCCAACAACACGTGCATTCCGCTCTACTTTATTGCCAAGCGAGTCTGCCACATAATAAATCACGCCTGCACTGCAACCTCCTTTCACATCTTTGACATCGAACATGCCGACATATTCCACCATGCCTTTGGAACCAAGATGTGAGAGTACGGCATGTTCAAGGTTACGGTCACGACAGTCACCTTTACCGGAAAGATTACCACACGAAAAGAACATTGTCGAAGCCATCATAAATGCGATGGCACGAATTGAGATAGTTTTAGACATAAGCATCAAAATATTATTAGTTTTTTTAATAGTCCAACCAGCTAACACTTAACCGCTGATTTCTGATGCAAAATTACGCCTAAAACTATCTTAACTCCAAATATACAAATCTAAATTTACATTACACAAAGTATTGATTATCAGCACCACAATCCATTAAAAGTCTTAATATCGGCATTTCCAACCTTAATGTTTGCTTAATGCTGCCCGGTAAAATTCCACAAGTTGTTGTGAAATCAAATTTTCATATAAAATGTTTCGCACAAGATGTGGCAGAGCCACAGCCCTTATGGGAAACCTCCCCGATAAGCTAAACGAGCAGAGCGAAACTTGTTTCAGCTATGCCGTGGCGAGGGGAGGTAGAGCGAAGCTCAAACATCCCTGACTTCAGTCATGGGGATTAGAGATAATCTCCATAAGTTGTGTGGCAGCGCCACACTCCTTTCTGTTTCAACTCCTTAACCACAATAAAGGAGTGTGGTTCCACCACACAATGCAGAGAGCATTCTTGTTGTCCCCACTGCTGAAGCAGGGGGGGGGTACCGTAAGGACTGTGGCTCCGCCACACTTTACAGCGAAAATCCTGTTGCTGTATGCGAAGATAGGGGCTTGTCACAACTGAAATTGTATTGTATATGTTTACCGGAGAGTAATAAATGTTTGCTTAATGCGCCAATGTTTGGTGCAAGAACGCCACAATATCTTCCTTTTCCGGCACGCCGAGCTTCTTCCTCACTGAGGACTTGCGCACATAGATCGTTGCAGTCGTCTGGCTTGTGATGACACCGATTTCCTTTGTCGAGAAGCCTGCTACCATGAGGACTATAATCTGCGTTTCCTTCAGCGTAAGCATGTCGCCGAAACGTGCAATGAGCTTAGTGTGGAATCCGGAATAAAGATTGTCTATTACGGCAAAGATGTTGTCCCAATTAACCAATGCGCCGTTTGTCTCACCGTCCAATGACGAAATCTTGCGCAGCATCTCACGGTTCTGCTCCGTAGGAGTCTCTGCCACCATCTTGATTATGCCGAGTTGCCGGAGCATTGCACGGCGGAGCGCGTCAGAGGAGTTTGAGCCTGAAGGAGATTCAGGCGCTTCCTTCAGCTCGTCAACCATTTTCTGCAAAGCCTCGGCACGCTCCTCCGCCTCAACAACCTTTAGGCGGCGGTCGTGGACAACCCAGACCGAAATTCCCATGGTAAGCAGCAATGCCAGAATCAGGATTATGAGGACGGCCGCTTTCTGCTCGTTCTTGGCTTTGAGCACCAACGTTGTGTTCTCATTCCTCAAAGCGTTCCGTTCCGTCTCCCATTGCGACGCAGCCATCCTGTTGAACCGCTCCTGCTGGCGGTTCGTGACACCTGCAATATGCTTCACCGATAACTTCCGGCTCTTGCGGTAGTCAATCATCGTGCGTAAAAGCCTGCTGAAACTTTGGAAATAGGCGTTTTCGCTCTGTTCTTTCTCCGAAGCCATGCTGTCAGCGATGTCCAATTCCGAAGCTGCACCCGCAAGATCGCCTCTGTTGAAATGGTTCATCGCTTTCTGAAGATACAGGTAATGGGCAGCACCATTGTCCGGCGCTTTGCGGAAAACCTCATCTATCGCATGGTCACTTTCGCCGTATCGCCCCAACTCCGTAAGAATCTGAGCCCTGTCCATCTCAAACTGGAACTGCTTGTCGCCTATCTTGTTCGCCTTTGCAAAAGCTATAAGCTCATCAATAAGCATCAAAGCTGAGTCACACTTGCCGGCATACTCATAAGCCTCGCACAAAAGATACTTGTATTCCAGTTGCGCTTTAGGAGACTTATCGATACGCTGCAACCTTTTCAATATCGCAACATTCTTCTCGCCTTCATACAGTGACGCGCCCAAAAGCGCCCTCATGCGCAATGGCTCAACGACAACGCTGTCAGGAATTCCGGAACTTGCCGTCAGAGAATCCAGCAATCGCACAGCACCCTCAGTGTCGCCCACCCAAAACTTATGCCACGCATAAAGAGTCCCGCTTTCTACAGATTTTGCAATGTCCCGACCCTTATAGTATTCATAAGAACAATGTATCAACGAGTCAGAAACCATTGAACGGTTTTGTGCCTTATGCGCAAACGCCATGACATAATAGAACTTTGCCTTAAGAGAATCCTCCGCCAAATCGGAAGGCTCTACCCCCTCTATCATGGCCAATGCACTGTCGGGACTGTTCGGGACAATGCGCTCCGCATCGTCCAGCAGACCATTCTGATGTGACGCCGACCGTGTGCATGAAGCAATGACAGCAACTCCCAACACCAACATCCATATAAATTTCCTCATACGCTTTCCTTCATTATAAATACGCATGCAAATTTCGTGAAAAATATCGAGATATGCAAGAAATCACAAAAGATTTGGACAGCAAAAACAGGCACACAAAACCGATTTTCTTAAAATATTCTAATAATCCCCGCCATTTGCCGCATATACAGAAAATTATTGCTACCTTTGCATCGCTAAACGCAAAAGCATGCCTTGGAGAGGTGCTCGAGTGGTTGAAGAGGCACGCCTGGAAAGCGTGTAATCGGCAAAACCGATTCGCAGGTTCGAATCCTGTTCTCTCCGCAAAAAAACAAAACGGCTTGGTACTGAAAAAAGTATCAAGCCGTTTTTTTGTTCCATTCTGTCAACATCACTCTCCAACTAACAAATAAAATATGCTCTCTTCCCAAAGGTCGCTGTAAGCACATCGGGAAGAGAGCATATTTTATTTGTCTTTCCATTGAGCATACGGTCGATCCCAATATGCTTAATGAAAAAGATATTATCAGTTGTTTTCTGGGCGGAGCTGGCGTACCACCTCTGCTGTGCGCCACATCTCTGACTCACGGAGGGCAGCGAGTTCTTTCTCAAGTCCTACGCGATAGTCAGGCTTTGAGTTTGCGTCAATGGAGATTTGTGCCTCGTTGCCGGACTTGACGGAGGCGTAGAGTTTCTCGACCACCGGCTTGCATGCGTCGTGGAAAGGTCCCATCCAGTCGAGTGCGCCGCGCTGTGCCGTGGTAGAGCAGTTGGCGTACATCCAGTCCATACCCTTGGCAGCAAAGAGCGGCATGAGTGACTGTGTCAGCTCCTCGACGGTCTCGTTGAATGCCTCGGAAGGAGTGTGTCCGTTCTCACGGAGCACCTCGTACTGTGCAAGGAGGAGTCCCTGGATGGCGCCCATCAGTGAGCCGCGCTCGCCTGTAAGGTCGGACGTTGCCTCACGCTGGAATGTTGTCTCGAAGAGATAGCCTGAGCCGATGCCGATGCCGAGGGCTATGGTGCGCTCCCATGCGCGACCTGTGGCGTCGTTGTAGACGGCGTAAGAGGAGTTGAGTCCGCGTCCTTCGAGGAACATGGTGCGGAGTGATGTTCCCGAGCCCTTCGGGGCTACCATGATGACATCGATGTCCTTGGAAGGGACACAGCCTGTGCGGTCGGACCATGTTATGGCGAAGCCGTGGGAGAAATAGAGCGCCTTGCCCGGGGTGAGGTACTGCTGCAGTGTGGGCCATACGGACATCACTGCCGCATCAGACAAGAGGCACATGACGATGGATGCTTTCTCGGCAGCTTCCTCGATGGAGAAGAGTGTCTCGCCCGGAACCCATCCGTCGGCGACGGCTTTCTCGAAGGTCTTGCCCTGGCGCTGGCCGACAATGACGTCGAAACCGTTGTCGCGAAGGTTGCAGGCCTGTCCCGGTCCCTGTACTCCATAACCGATAACCGCGATCTTCTCGTCCTTAAGTACTTCACGAGCTTTTTCAAGCGGGAATTCCTCACGTGTCATTACCTCCTCGATAACGCCACCAAAATTCATTTTTGCCATAGTGTGATAATTTTATTTGTTATACTTAACTATTTTGTTTTTGAACTTAACAGACGAGCGCACACATTCTGTCTCTGTTGTGTGAGAATCATCAGTGTGCACCACCTTTGTAATGCGCACCTCGTATTCGTCCTCGGTCATCTGCTCTTTGTAGAAGCGGAGTGTGTCTCCTGCATAACACTCTGCCACATAGGCTATCTCAAGACGCGAAAGAGTCTTGCTCTTGTATGCCTCCAATGGGAAGAGGTCAAGCACATGCTCTATGTACTTCACGGAATTGACATGCCCGTTGACATCTATGTCGCTGTATTTCGCCACAAGTTCCGACGCCATTGGCACGTCCTTGGACATTTTCACCCTTCCGGGCTTGGCTATAGGGCATTCCTTGTCTTTCTCTGCCCAACTCATGATTTCACCGTCACGGATGTCCATCAGGTTGCATGGCTGCCGTGTCCCTGTGTCGATGAGGGCCCAGATGGAGCGGCCGTAGCCTATGGAGCGGCCGTCATGGGACTCTATGCGGAAATTACGGTTTGTGAAATAGCGCATTGCCGATTCCACCCATGTCTCGACAAAGAAATGTTCATACTGCTTAGGCATGTCCGTCATCTCGATCACAAGGCGCGACAGCACCCAAGTCTTGTTGACAGTGTTCAGGTACTTCATTCCAAAACCTCTGTCGGAGGAGTGGAAATCTGCCGCATTGAGCAGATGGTTGCCGAGATGCCCCATAAAGAGACTGTGGTCAATGTCGCAGTGGAATGGTTCGGCGACATTCTCGTAGCGTCCCACCCTGCCCCACTTTGCTATTCTTTCTTCTACGGATAACTCCATGCTTTGTTTGTTGTTTTTTTTATTCCAAAGGATTTATTCTGCCTGATTGTCACGCTCTTCCTCACGCTGTGTGAGATACTGGTCAAGGCGCTCTATGCAAGAGCGTGTGATTGCGATACGTCCCGAACGCACAAACTGCAGGACGCATCCAAAGCTGTCAAGCTGCCGGAACAGTCCGAGCACCTCCTCTGTGACACCAGTCTTCTCAACAATGGTGTATGTAGGGTTCACCTCCACCATTCTTGCAGAGGCGTGCCGCACGCTGCGGGAGATTTCCGGATTGGCGAGAACCATAGGGGTCGACAGCTTCAGGAGCGATGTCTCAACCATGAATATCTCGTCATCGACGAAACAGTTTGCCTGAAGGACATCAATCCTTTTCTCAATCTGCTTGACAAGCATCTCTGCCATGTCCTTCTTGCAGTAGCAGGTGATTGTGTACTTGTGCACACCGGGAGTTGATGATGAGGAGACGTTAATGGACTCTATGTTAACCTGACGGCGGGTGAAGACGGCCGTTATCTGGTTAAGGATGCCGGCATAGTTCTCGGAATATATTATCAGAGTGTACAGTGTCAGACCTGCACGGCTGTTGAGCAGCGCACCCTCACGCCCCGGAACCGACGGCCGCATGACAGCATTGCGTGAGAAGCTCTCAACCTGCATGCCCTGTGCGGCGTCAGTGTCAAGCGTCGCCCTGCGCTGGCGGGCAAGGTTTTTCTCGTAAGAGTTATAGTCATGGGAGGCGGCAGCACGGACAGCATCGTTGAATCCTTGCAACTCGGGAGTAATCTCCAGTTGTTCCTCACACTTTCCACAAGTGTTGCAATCGCCGCATTCCGCAGCACCGGCATTTTTGTTTGTTTCCATTTTTCTATGTTTTCTCGTTATGACAATATGTTTGTCTTCATGGAACAATCTGTTAATTCACTTCCAGAAGCATCTCATCGACACTTCCGCCCGGAGGTGTCATTGGGAGGACATTGTCCTCTTCCTTCACCGCACATTGCAGGATATATGGTCCGTCAGTAGCCAACATCTCACGCACTGCAGCGTCAAG
The DNA here is from genome assembly GCF_013166595.1 of Palleniella intestinalis. GTDB lineage: Bacteria > Bacteroidota > Bacteroidia > Bacteroidales > Bacteroidaceae > Prevotella > Prevotella intestinalis. The sequence continues at coordinate 414,669 of NZ_JABKKG010000001.1, forward strand.
GTCCTTGCGGTCAATGACGGTCCGGCAAGGGATGCCATAGCCTTCTGCTATCTTCTCATAATCAGGATTGAGCATCGGGGTGAACGAATACCGCTTGTTGAAGAACATGTACTGCCATTGGCGGACATTGCCAAGGTAGTTGTTGTTCAGGATAATCATCTTCACAGGGCACTGCTGCTCCATGATTGTGCCAAGCTCCTGTATCGTCATCTGGAATCCGCCGTCACCGCAGAACATACAGACTGTACGGTCAGGAGCGCCGAATGTCGCGCCTATTGCCGCCGGAATACCGAATCCCATTGTGCCGGCACCACCGGAGGTGACAATGGAACGTGGCTTCGAGTATTTGAAATAGCGGCATCCGAACATCTGGTTCTGTCCGACGTCCGTCACAAGAACAGCCTCATTATTGGACAATTCACTGACCTTGCGCACAACCTCGCCCATAAGCAGAGGGCCTTCTGTGGGGTTAAGTGCGGGAGAAATCACCTTATTGTATTCTTTCTCGGCATAAGGCTTGAAGCCGTCAATCCATGCATCATGCTTCGCCTCGCCAACATAAGGCAGGACATCGGCAAGGGTCTGCTTGCAGTTGCCAAGCACAGCAAGATTGACTTTCACATTCTTGTTGACCTCAGAAGGGTCTATCTCAAAATGTATGACCTTCGCCTGTTTGGCGTATGTCTTCAGATTGCCTGTGACACGATCATCAAAACGCATGCCGACAGCTATGAGCAGGTCGCATTGGTTGGTCATCACGTTTGGCGCAAGATTGCCGTGCATGCCGAGCATGCCCATGTTAAGCGGATGGTCGGTAGGCGCAACCGACAGGCCGAGCATTGTCTGTCCGAAAGGAATCTGCGCTTTCTCACAGAGAGCAAGCAGTTCCTCACGCGCTCCGGCTATCTCTACGCCCTGACCGACAAGCATGAACGGCTTCACACTATTGTTAATCATGTGTGCCGCCTCTTGGATTGTGGACACGTCTGAAAGCGGATTAGGGTTGTAGCTGCGTATGAAATCCACATGCTGCGGCTCATATTCAAACATCGCTGTCTGGGCATTCTTTGCGAAATCAAGCACCACAGGCCCCGGGCGTCCGCTTCGTGCGATGTAGAAAGCGCGGGCAACAGCCCATGGAATGTCCTCCGCACGGCGAATCTGATAGTTCCATTTTGAGATAGGCTGTGTAACACCTACAACGTCAATCTCCTGGAAAGCGTCAGTGCCAAGCATTGCCGCACCGACCTGACCGCAGATGACCACAAGCGGAGTGGAGTCTATCATCGCATCGGCAATGCCGGTAATGGTGTTCATTGCGCCAGGACCTGAGGTCACAAGAGCACAGCCCACCTTGCCACTGACACGCGCATAGCCCTGTGCGGCATGGACAGCCGCCTGCTCATGACGTACAAGAATATGGTTCAATCTGTCTCTATGGTCATACAGAGCATCGAATGTCGGCATAATCGCGCCACCCGGATAGCCGAAAAGTGTGTCAACACCTTCGTACTCAAGTGAACGCATAAGTGCCTCTGCTCCGGAAATCTTTTCTGTCATTTTCCTTGTTTAGTCTATTATTCTTACACCACCCTTGTCTGCCGAAGATACCGATTGCGCGTAGGCACGGAGAGCCTTTGAGACAACACGGTTGCGCTTCAACGGCTGCATGGGGCGTGCCGCAAGTTCCTCATCTGAGAGTTTCACATTTATGGAACGGTTCGGTATGTCTATTACGATTATATCACCGTCCTTGATTTTTCCTATATTGCCGCCATTGGCTGCCTCCGGAGAGATATGACCGATGGACAGTCCTGATGTTCCACCGGAGAAACGGCCGTCGGTAATCAGCGCGCACTCTTTGCCCATGTGCATCGACTTGATGTAGGAAGTCGGGTAAAGCATCTCCTGCATGCCCGGTCCTCCCTTCGGTCCTTCATGGGTTATCACGACGCAGTCGCCTTTCTTCACCTTTCCGCCAAGGATTCCCTCACAGGCATCCTCCTGAGAATCAAACACTACCGCAGGGCCTTCAAAATGCCAAAGCTCAGGGGCTACGCCGGCAGTCTTCACGACACAGCCGTCCTGTGCTATGTTTCCGAAAAGTACTGCCATGCCGCCATCCTTCGTGTAGGCATGCTCTATGTCACGGATGCAGCCGTTAACGCGGTCTGTGTCGAGAGTCTCCCATCGTGTATCCTGCGAACCCATCGTTGTGGAGAACTTTCCTCCCGGTGCGGAACGGTAGATGCGGTCTGCCTCCGGGTCTATCTCGCTGCCCGTTATGCTGTATTTCTTGATGTCATCACCGAGTGTTGCACCGTTGACACGCTTGCATGAGAGGTCAAGAAGGTCACCCTTGGCAAGCTCGCCAAGGATTCCGAGGATGCCACCGGCACGGTTTTCCTCCTGAATGCTGTATTTCTGCCAGTTGGGAGCGAGTTTGCAGAGGAAAGGAACTTTGCGTGAAAGGGCATCGATGTCTGACATGCTGAACTCCACTTCCCCCTCCTGAGCGACAGCAAGGAGATGAAGCACGGTGTTGGTGGATGCACCCATGGCAATGTCAAGCGTCATGGCATTGAGGAAAGCCTGACGGGTGGCTATGGAACGCGGCAGGACAGAGTCGTCGCCGTCCTCATAGTATGCGAACGCATTCTTCACAATCTGGCGTGCAGCATCCTTGAAAAGTTGGATACGGTTGACATGGGTTGCCAATATCGAGCCGTTTCCCGGCAGGGAAAGTCCGATAGCCTCTGTCAGCGAGTTCATGGAATTGGCAGTGAACATGCCGGAGCAGGCACCGCAACCGGGGCATGCACAGCTCTCTATCTGAGCAAGTTCCTCATCACTGACCGTAGGGTCGCCGCCCTTAACCATGGCAGTAATCAGGTCGGCATTCTCACCTTTCCACTTTCCTGCCTCCATAGGGCCGCCGGAAACGAACACCGCAGGGATGTTAAGACGCATGGCTGCCATAAGCATACCCGGAGTGACCTTGTCACAATTCGAGATGCAAATCATGGCATCCGCCTTATGGGCATTGACCATATACTCAACGGAATCAGCGATGACATCACGTGAGGGCAGCGAATAAAGCATGCCGTCATGCCCCATGGCAATGCCGTCATCAACCGCAATGGTGTTGAACTCGGCGGCATAGCATCCCATGCTCTCAATCTCGGCCTTCACTATCTGACCGATTTCATGTAGATGCGTATGTCCCGGAACAAACTGTGTGAACGAATTGACAATGGCTATAATCGGTTTGCCAAACTGCTCGCGCTTCATGCCATTGGCAACCCAAAGGGCTCTTGCGCCTGCCATACGGCGTCCCTCTGTACAGACAGCACTGCGAAGTTGATGTTTCATAATATGTTGTATCTTTATTTTTCTTTTTACCAAGCCTTGAACAAGCGGATGACAAGACCCCTTAAACAATTATCTTGCAAAGATAGGTAAAAATCCGTTATCCACCAAAAGTTTAAGCAAAAATTTGCTTTTTACTTTCAATTTATCACATTTTTGGGCGCATTTCTAACAAAACCGTAAATGTTTTGTGCACAAATCCGCACCAAACGTTGTCTTGCCTCCACTGTCGCCCAAGCAATGTGGGGAGTGAGATAACAGCGTGGGGCAGTCAGCAAAGGATTGTCCTCACGAGGCGGCTCAATGGACAGCACATCGGCACAATACACACCGAGATTTCCATTGGCAAGTGCATTGGCGACATCCTGCTCATTCACCAACGGGCCGCGACTCATATTCATAAGTATGCAGCCTTTGCGCATACGCCCGAGAGTGTCGGCATTAATAATCTCAAACGTGTCATCGGCAAGCGGACTGTGCAGGGAGATGACATCACAGCCGGCAAGCATGGCTTCCCATGTCACTTTCCGTACATAGCCGGGCAGACTATCCTGCCCCTTGCTCGTAACAGCCATTACCTCCATGCTGAATGCATGGGCTATCTCCGCCACTTTCATGCCGATGTTCCCAAGACCGAATATTCCGAGAGTCATCTGCGCCAACTCACGCTGAGGCACATCCTGATAGCTGAAATCCGGTGACGAGCACCAGCACCCGCGACGGTTTTCGTCAGCATAACGGGCTACACCGTTGACAACATTGAGCAGATGCGCAAAGACCATCTGAGCTACAGAGTCCGTGCTGTAAGCAGGAATATTGGTGACCGTGATGCCTTTCTCACGGGCATACCGATAGTCCACAACGTTGTAACCGGTAGCCAGCACACCGATATATCTCAGCTTCGGCAGACTGTCCATCTCATGTCTGCCTATCACGACCTTGTTTGTTAGGATTATGTCTGCATCCGCAGCACGCTCGACAACGTCCTCCGCAGCGGTGCGGTCATAGCAAACGAACTCCCCAAACTGACTAACCTCTTCCCAGCTGATGTCACCGGGATTGACTGTATATCCGTCAAGAACTACTATTTTCATTGTATATATAATGTGAAATTTTATGATTATCCATAACAAGCGTTATCATCTATTTTTATTTAACGACTACGTACAACACACTTGTACACAACACGTTATACGAAACAGGCAAAACAATATTTCAAAAGGTAACCTTTGACCATGCAAAAGGTTACCATTCACAATGCAAAGTGTCACCTTTGGCACAGCAAAGTGTCACCTTTGCCCTTTCACATCTGCAAAGATACAAAATTCATCCGACTTTCCAAAAAAATACATGATAATTATCACTGTCGGCAATGATTACGTTTGCATAACAAAAATGTCAGCATACGCAAACAAAAAAGCAGCAATCAATGGCCGCAATACAAAAAAAATCAGTACCTTTGCCCATGAATGTGCAAACAAAGCATATTTCATAAACAACAGACATATTATGAAACCAATATTCATCGCAGGACCATGTGTCATAGAATCGGCAGAACTTCTTGACATTGTTGCCAAGGAAATCACAAGAATAAACAGCCGCTTGTCCACAAACATTGTCTTCAAGGCAAGTTTCGACAAGGCTAACCGTACATCCATAAAATCATTCCGAGGCCCCGGCATAGAACAGGGCATGAGGATGCTCGGAGACATCAAGGACAAGTATGGTCTTCAAATACTTACAGACATACACGAAAGCCATCAGGCTGAGGTGGTGGCTGAGGTGTGTGACATAATCCAGATTCCGGCTTTCCTTTGCCGACAGACTGACTTGCTGGTGGCTGCTGCAAAGACGGGGCGCACGGTGAACATCAAGAAAGCGCAATTCCTTAGCGGACAGGACATGCGGTATCCTGTCGAGAAAGCACTTGAAGCGGGTGCAAAGGATGTGTGGCTCACCGAACGTGGCAACTGTTTCGGCTACAACAACCTTGTTGTGGATTTCAGAAACATATCTGACATGCTTGACATTGTGCCGCGCGTGATTATGGACTGTACACACAGCGTGCAGCGACCGGGAGCCAGTGGAGGGAAAACAGGTGGCGACCGGAGGTTTGTCCCTGCCATGGCAAAGGCTGCAAAAGCGTTCGGTGCCACGGGATATTTCTTCGAGGTGCATCCTGCCCCTGACAACGGGCTGAGTGATGCAGCGAACATGCTTGAGCTGGAGAAACTCGAATCTCTCATAAAGGAATTGGTTATCGCGGATTGACAACAACCGACATATTGACAAACAAAACAGCGTTTCTGACGAAAACGTACAATAAAAATGAATGACAGACTATCCAACGCACGCGATTACGCCATTGCATGCATGAAAGAGGAAGCACAGGCTGTGCTGAACATGATACCAAGTCTTGACGAAAACTTTGAGCGTGCCATAAGGATGATACATGAATGCCACGGCAAAGTCATTGTGACCGGTGTCGGAAAGAGCGGACATATCGGGGCAAAAATAGCGGCGACACTGTCAAGTACAGGGACACCGTCATTCTTCATCAATCCGTTGGACGTGTTCCATGGTGACCTTGGAGTGATGACACAGGATGACATTGTCCTCGCAATAAGCAATTCCGGACAGACCGATGAACTACTTCGGTTCATACCTATGGTACTGCACATGAACATTTCGATAATAGCCATGAGCGGCAACCCGGACTCGTTACTTTCAAAATACAGTTCTGTACATCTCAATACGAAGGTGGAGAAAGAGGCTTGTCCGCTTAACCTTGCGCCGACAAGCAGCACAACGGCGCAGCTTGTCATGGGGGATGCTTTGGCTGTGGCACTCATGCAGGTGCGCGACTTCAAGCCGCGCGACTTTGCACAGTTCCACCCCGGAGGTGAACTTGGCAAAAGGCTTCTTACGACAGCACGCGATGTCATGCGGACGGATGACATGCCTGTCATTCCGCAGGATATGCATCTTGGAGAGGCGATTATACATGTCAGCAAGGGAAAACTCGGTCTGGGCGTGGCGCTTAAGGACGGGAAAATCATTGGAATCATAACAGACGGCGACATCAGGCGTGCCATGGAGAAGTGGCAGGCTGAGTTCTTCAACCATACTGTCGCTGACATTATGACACGGAAGCCGAAGTGTGTGGCTCCGACAGCTAAGATATCGGAAATCCAAAACATAATGCACGAACATAAAATCCACAGTGTGCTTGTTACAGACGATGACCACAGGCTTCTCGGAGTGGTAGACCATCATTCGTGCATGGTGTAAAAAAGCACCGATTATCGACAGGCAACAAAAGTCACGACGGCAACGTGTGGCGTAATGACCAAAGGGTTTTGTAACACTAAAAACAAGGTTTTAAATAGGAAAAGGAGACTATCTCACACTTGTGAGACAATCTCCTTTCTTCTTATTCCTAAACCTTCAATCAGCAAGAGGCACACAGCCATTGGTTAATGCCAACGCCTCTCGCTTGCAATAAAGCCGGCACATTATTTCTTAGCCTCATCCTTTGCAGTTTTCTTGGCTGTTGTCGTCTTCTTTGTTGCAGATTTCTTTGCAGTTTTTTCAGCAGGAAGAACCTTCGCAAGCTTTGCCTGCAAACGCTCGATTTCCTTATGCTGCTTCTCAATCTCCTTTGTCTGGTTAGTGATTGTGGTAAGCATATTCTCCAGTTCCTCATTGTCTATGCCACCGTATAGTGCACGGACACGAGAGATGAAGTCACCAAGGATGTTCATGTAGTTTGTGAACGCATCGAAAGGACCGTCATAGATGCCACGGTCAATGTCCCAGTTGCTTGCCTTGGTGGTCATGAAGCGGAAGTTGTTGGATGCCTGGAGGTAGTCCCAATCCTGCAACAGACGAGGGTCATTGGCTATCAGCAGACGGTCAGCAACGGAGTATAGCTTGTTGAAAGCCTCCTGCTGCATCTGGTTGCCAAGCCATACCGAGCAGTCGCGCTCTTCATCAACCCATGACAATGTGTCAGGAACATCGATGGAACCTACTGAGTCGAACTTTTCAAACACCTCACTTGGAGTAGCCCATTCAATGCCTCTTTCGCTTGCCTGTGACGGCAACGCCTTCAGGAAGTCAAGGATATGGCTTGACAATGGCTGTGCTATGCCAAGAGCTGTAAGCTCCATGAAGATATTCACAACTTGTTCCTCGGCAGGGCAAGATGCTATATTATTCATATAAGTATCAGCCATCAACGGATAACCTGACCAAGATTTGTTGCTGAAACGGAGTGATATATCGTCCGACAGGTTGACATCACGAAGCAAAAGTTTCAGGTTTGGTGCCATGTTGCAGTTATAAACATAATGCGGGGACTTCCAGCCAAGGACATGCTTTGCACCTTCTGTCAACATACCCTTATAACCAAGTGATGCCACCTGTGCACCAATCTCGTCTGTATAGATAAGGGATGAGTTGCGGACTACTGTTGGACGCTTGCCAAAACATTCCTGAATCTTGTCGGACATCTTCTCAATGTCACGCTTGAAACTTTCCTCATTGACAAGACCTGCAAGACCGTGAGAATAAGGTTCTGTCAAGAATTCCACACGTCCTGTCTCATTCATCTTCTGCAGTTTCTCGATGACTTGAGGAGCGTGCATCTCCAACTGCTCCATACCAACACCGGAGATTGAGAACGCAACCTTAAAGCCCGGTGCGGTGTCAAGCATCTCCTGCAGGGCGTCAAGAGCAGGCATATAAGAGTTGTTTACAATATAGTTGACACTCTGCTCGTTTGCATAGTCATCATAATAGTAATGGTCTGTACCGATGTCAAAGAAGCGGTAACGTTTGAGATGTGTTATCTGGTGTATCTCAAAATATAAACATATTGTTTTCATAGCGTGGTTCTTTTAACTTGTTTAATGTTTGGATGCGATAAAATCGCTTTTCATTTTCTATTGTTTATGTGCTATTATGCTTATTATCAAGCTATTTCATCACTTGATGTAGTTACGGAGATATTCTTCATTGTCAAACCATCCCTTTGCAAGAAGCTGGTCGTAGCATTGGCGTATGCGCCAGCCGACTTTTTCCCATGTAATCCGGTCAACCTCCTTCAAGCCTTCCTCAGCTATGTATTTATGGAAGCCTTCATTGGTGCACAATGAGTAGATCGCGTCTGCCATTGCGTGGATGTCCCAATAGTCAACCTTCAACACGTTGGTGAGAATCTCACCGCAGCCGGACTGTTTGGAGATGATAGACGGACAACCGCACTGCATGGCCTCCAATGGGGCTATGCCAAACGGCTCTGAAACTGACGGCATGACAAAAACATCGGAATTCTTATAGCACTCATAAACCTGACGTCCTCGCTGGAAGCCCGGGAAATGGCATTTGTCTGCAATGCCATAACGAGCGGCAAGCTCTATCATAGCGTTCATCATGTCACCGGAACCAGCAAAGCAGAAACGGACATTCTGTGTACGCTGCAACACAAGTTTTGCTGCCTCAATGAAATATTCCGGACCTTTCTGCATAGTGATACGTCCAAGGTATGTGACAACCTTCTCGTTAGGAATCTTCTTCGGGACAATATTGCGATACTCTTCCGAGAGAGGATAAACGGCATTGTGCATGGCAACACACTTGCGTGGATCCTGATGATACTGGTTGATGACAGTCTGACGGGTCAGCTCTGACACACACATGATACAGTCAGCATGATCCATGCCATTCTTCTCTATCGAGTAGACCGTCGGATTCACCTTACCGCGTGAACGGTCGAAGTCTGTGGCATGGACATGTATGCACAATGGTTTGCCACTCACCATCTTGGCATGTACTCCGGCTGGGAATGTCAGCCAGTCATGGGCGTGAATCAAATCAAACTGCTCGCTTCGTGCCAAAACGCCGGCTATGATTGAGAAATTGTTTATCTCGTCATGCAGATTGCCAGGATAGCCTCCTGCAAAGCCGATGCAACCCATGTCATCAAGCCCCTGCATATAGTTGAAATCAGCATAGATGTGGTCACGGAAACGATAGTAATCTTCCGCCGTATGACCGACAAAGCGATTCTTTATATTGTCATATTGCACGTCACGCCATGCAACAGGCACCTGTGACATATTGATGATTTTCAGGAATTTCTCTTCGTCACCACATGGCTTTGGCATACAGAATGTTGTCTCCACATCACCCTGCAATGACAAGCCTTTCGTGATACCGTAAGAAGCTACAGCAAGTCCGCCATAGATTTTAGGAGGGAACTCCCATCCAAACATTAGAACTTTCATAGTATGTTTTCCTCCTTATTATTAATAGGTATAAGATTCAAGTAGTTTTGACATACGGAGCAGCTCCGCCACATTCATTGCAAAAGCACATCCTCCTCTTCCATGGAATGGAGGGTTGCCGTCAAAGAGCTCAGGCATAGTTCCCACCGCATGGTAGAACATCTCATCCTCAAAGCCTACCATCTGACGGTGCACAAAGGACAAGCGTGAACGCTTATGCAGCTTCAGGACAGCTTCCATATAAAAACCGCCAAGCCAAGGCCATGCTGTTCCCTGGTGGTAAGCCCAGTCACGCTGGTTCTGTGTGCCTACGTAATAAGGAGTGTACTTGCCACTCTTTGGTGACAAAGAACGGAGGCCTTTTGCTGTCAGAAGCTCACGGGTACAGAAATCTATGACACTCTTCTGCTGTGCTGTCTCCAATGGGGAATAGTCAAGCGCAACGGCAAATATCATGTTCGGACGCACTTCTGCATTAGGCACACCATTGTCAACATAGTCCCAAAGGTAGCCGCTTTCATTCACAAACACCTCTTGGAAAGACTGCTTGATGGCATTAGCCTTGCTCTCATATTTGTCAGACGCGAAACCGTCATTCTTGAAACGTGCCAATTCCGCAACAAACTTCAAGGCATTGTACCACAAAGCGTTTATCTCCACGACATAACCGGAGCGCGGCACGACAGGTTTGCCATACACAGTTGAGTTCATCCATGTCATGGCCTTTGACGCACCATTGATTTTCAGCAGTCCGTTGTCTGCAACAAAGATGTTAGGATGCTTGCCGGCCTCTATGGTATTGATGATGTTCCATACAAGTTCGCCATACAGTTCAAATGCCTTCTCATCGCCTTGCGAGTGAGCATATTGCTGTATAGCCCAAACAGCCCATAACGGAACATCTGGCTGTTCTATCTCCGCAATGTCATATTGTAAAGGCTTGCCTATAAGAAAATCATTAAGAGCTTTGCCTGCCGTTTTCATTATCAGTTCAAAACGGTCCGGCTCTTCAATGGCAAGCGCAAGACCGGGCAAAGAAATGAATGTGTCTCTTGCACGGCACTTGAACCATGGATAGCCGGCAATTATGTATGAGCCATCTTTCTTGTGATTATAGAATTGATGCGCTGAAGAGTAAAGGGAGCGGAAGAAATTGTCTCGTGCAGGACGATGGTCACACTCTTCATCAAAAAGTTTTTTCAAGGTGGAAGGTTTTATCTTTGAGGTGCAGGCTGCAAACACAACACTTTCTCCTTTCTTCATTGTCACCTCAAAATATCCAGGCACATAAAGATCCTCCTGGAAAGCATATCCACGCTCCTGTTCTTTAGGGTATTCTATGCCACGATACCAGTCAGGAGCAAAGACGAACTCATTCTTCTTTGACAGCTGCATGTTAAGCTCAGGATAGCCGGCATATAAGGATGTCTTTATACCATTCTCTATTTCCTGGTATTCACGTGACGCGACACCATTCTCATGGCACAAGTCATTCACACTGCGGAATGCAAGAAAAGGACGCAGACGGAGCTTTGTCTGTGACGGTCCGTCAACAAGAGTGTATCGTATAAGTATGCGGTTCTCGTAATGCTGGAAGATTTTCTCCCTTTTCAAGACAACACTTCCCACGCGATAAAGTGTTGTCGGAATATGGTCGCAGTCAAACTCCCGGATGTATTTATGTCCTTTCGGGGCATAATTGTTTCCCTGATACTTGTGAAGTCCCAAATTGAACTCCACATCATGCTGGACAACACTGCAATCCAAAGATGACAGCAGCACATGATTGTCATCATCAATCTCCGGAACCGGTATAACAAGCAAACCATGGTACTTTCTTGTGTTGCAGTCTACGAGAGTAGAATAACTATAAGCCCCTGAGCGGTTTGTGCGCAGCAGTTCCTTGCTCAAAACGGCCTCCAAGTTGGTCATCGTAGCCTTCTCAAATTTAAGATAACTCATAGTTGTATTTTAAGGTTAATAATATTTATTTCATAGATTTCTTGAGGACATCCTAAATGTTCCTCTAACATTATGGCAAAGATAGCAAAAAAGTTGCTTGATTAATATCAAACAACTTCTTTTTTAACATTATTTACTATATATATTCCATGTTTTGCCGAAGTATTGCAACTTACATCCTTATTTTCACTTTTCTGCCTGCTGGCAGACAGAGTCATATATCTCACGTATCCGGCTTACTTTTTCCTCCATCGGGAGAAGCGCTGAAACCCAGTGAATCTTTATGCCACGTCGCTCCATGCCTCGGAACCATGTCATCTGACGCTTTGCAAACTGATGGATATGTATCTCCAACTGTTCGAGCATATCCTCGTAAGAACGGCGGCCGATGACATATTCTGTCACATATTTATATTCAAGACCATAGTATATCAAGTCATCAGGATGTACACCGTTAGCAAGAATGGTCCTTATCTCTTCAACCATCCCCTCGTCAACCCTTGCCTTAAGGCGGGAACTGATTTTGCTCCTGCGTTCGTCCCTCGGTATGTCAACACCTATAACGACAGTGTCTATCACAGGGAAAGGTCTGTCTTCCGTCCTATGCTCAAGGTTGTATGCCTCTATCTCTATAGCTCTTATGGCACGCTGTGGCGAGTCAACGTCAGTCTTGTTGTGCATGTCGGAGTTGTTCCTCTCTTTCAAATCCGTCAAGATAGCGGTCAGCTCTTCCATGGACTTTGTTGACATCTCTGCCCTAAGCTGTTCGTTCTTTGGCACGGGAGAAAGATTATACTCACGGATGACCGATTCGACATAAAGTCCTGAACCTCCGCAAAGTATTGGCAGCACTCCCCTACTCTGGCAATCAGAGTAAGCATTAAGGAAATCCTGCTGGTATTGGAATATATTGTACTTGGCTCCGGGTTCACAAATGTCAATCAGATGATAAGGGACATCAATGATTGCAGGCACGCCGGGCAACGCCCACTTCCTCATATCTTGGGTGGACATGTCAACAGAATAGTCGCACAGATCCTTGCCCGTTCCAATATCCATCATACGATATACCTGACGAGAATCACCAGATATAATCTCTGCCGGCTGTCCTTCAGCAATATAGCTTGCAGCAAGATGTGCCGCCAATGTTGTCTTACCAGATGCTGTCGGTCCGACAATTGTTATCATCTTTCTTTCCATTTGTTACTTCTAATAAATGTGAATGGCAGCATTTAGCACACCGCCATTCACATTAACATGATTTTATTTCACAAAAACTTTCTTCCCGTTCTTTATGACAATGCCTTTTGTTCCTTCTGCAACACGCTGTCCTGCAAGGTTGTAGATAGCATTGCACTGAGCCTTTTCAGGCACAGCAATCCCTGATATTCCAGTCTGTACTTTCTCATAAGTGAAAGTGACTTTCAGGAATATCTGCTTGTTCTTTCCCTTGGAATCGACATCAGATGTGGTAATCTTTGAATTATCAAAGTTCAGCACAATTGCCTGCTTTGCACCAAGATTGCTGTAAGTACGGTTAACAGGTGTCTGTCCAGCCTTGCCACCCGGGAAAACGAGTGTGCTCTCTGCAATGTCCGCGCCGTCAACCGCAACACTTGTCATAGTGATTGAACGGTCGGCTGTGGTGGAAGTGTTGTTTGAGTACCCTTCCACATACATCTTTGTAATTACATAGCCTTTATTCACGGAGAACGTTATAGTGTTGTCTGCATTACCGGTACGCACTTTTAGATAGCCGTTTGACACTGAATTGGTAATCTCACCATTTGCGCCTGCTGTATAGCATTCGCCGACAATCACGCCCTTGTCCTCAGCAGGAGCTTTCAATGCTTCTGATCCATCAGTGGCAGGAACGACCTCCGGAGCATGGCTCTTGACATTTGTCTGGAATACCGTTCCGTCAACGCCAAGATAATCAGGGAGATAATACCCGAGATGAGGAGGCTGATTGTAGGAAGAGTTCTGCCAAACAACGCCCATACGGTACAGGTGGTCTTCCATAAGGCAAGGCACCTTGTAGCGTGTAGGTTCAGGGGTTGAGTAGATAAGAATGTCGCATGTAGGCGCGCTCCAATCTGTCTCATAGCCTGTCATTATGATTTCCTCACGCCAGTCGCCGAGGATGTCGGCCTGAAGGCATGGGTTTGCCTTTGTTGTATTGACAGTCTGCGGTTTGCCGTATCCGGCAAACTCCAAGAAGGTTGTTATGCTCTTTGATGCAGTGTTGTATGCTCGGATACGTGGAGCGCAACCGGTTGTTTCGTTATAACGGCCGTCGAATGTCTGGTCATACGGGTCTCCAGTCCAATAGATGCGGAAACTTGTGTCAGCCTTCTTCGCAAGAACAACATTGTTTGTTGCACAATCGTAAGTGTTGCCGTCATGTGATGACCAGAACTCAAAACCACGGTTGGCAGGAATGAAGTCCGCAGCCAAACCACGCCCATTATCCTTCTCGCCTACGGCACTTGCAAGAATTTTTCCGGTTGTCGCATCGTGGACATCGTATCCATAAGGCGAATCCTCATGAGGCATCATCACCTCCAAACCCGGACGGTCAGGGCATAAGTCTGCCAAATGAATGGCATCACCATGACCAACACCGGTAGAACACATCAGCTGTCCGTCATGCCCGATTGTAGCACCGCCTGTAACGATGTCGTCATAGCCGTCACCATTGACGTCACCTACTGAAATACCATGAACACCTTGACCATAGCTTGACTTACCGGTTCCTGTAAAAAGAGTCTTGCCTGTTGCGTCGATAACGCTCCAAGCGTCCTTTGAACTGCCTTTATGCAACCATCTGGTCTTTAGCTCTGTACCATTCCAATCAACAGCCCAAATGTAGCATGCTGTATAATATCCTCGCTGGAGGATAGCTGTCGGCAATGAAGCCTGTCCGTCAAGATACGCAACTGCAGCATTGTATCTCTCACCACGGTTATAACTTGTGTCTCCCCATTTGGAATTATAAGCACCGTCAGCAGAAGGGAAATCAATCATAGCACGGTTTGGTGAATACCATATTGTATGCATGGCAGCACCAGTCTCACCGTTAAATACAGTAAGAAGCTCTGCTCCTTCGGTGACACGTCCTTTACTGTTAACCGTCACTGCATCAGGGCTGATGCCCTTTATCGCATTGTCCTTTGCAGCCTGGGTAGCGTAAGCACCCTTACCGTCCTTTGTGTCAGGACCTGTCTTTGTTATAAGTTCTGCCTTGCCGTCACCGTCCATGTCATAAACGATGAACGGTGAAGTGTGCTGTCCCGAGCGTATGGAATGGCCGATGTCTATACGCCATTTCTGAGTTCCGTCAAACTCATAGCAGTCCAGATATGCAGGAGAAGCATATCCATCCTTTCCGCTGTCACGGCTGTTGTCCGGCAGCCATTTGACAATCAGCTCATAATCGCCGTCACCGTCAACATCTGCCACAGAACAATCGTCAGGACGGTAGCGGCCTGTTGTCTTTCCATTCTTGTCCTTGCGGTTAGCAGGACGAGGAATGGAGATTTTATTGTAGATGCTTTCCCATGCTTTACAAGAAGCCTCATCACCATTGCTTGACAGCACTTTGTATGTATCGCCACTGTTTCCTTCTTTATCAAGATAGTTTGTGACATCCGCAATGCCTTCTTTTATCTTTTCGCCATTACGGTACAAGGTAAATGTTGCACCGCCATCAGCCTTCAAATAACGCCAAGACACCAAGATTCCCTCTGATGTCTTAACTGCCACGGGAGCGCGGTTCAACTTTTCCTTTACTTGGGTTCCTGCCGATGCATCAGACATCGCCAATGCCATGAAGCATGCGGTAATAAAAAATTTCCTCATTAGTTATTTAGTCTTGTTAGTGTAAAATCTGTTGCAAAATTAGTCAAAAAAAACGAAAATTCCAAAAACAAACAACCGAAAGCCTGTTTTGCACCCATTTTTCGTATAAAAACGCACCTAACAAAAACATTGCAAATACAGAAAAAGCCACTTGGACTATTCCAAGTGGCTTTGTAATATTTCAACGGATTATCCCGTTTCCCATTGACTGTTTGGAAACGATTCCTCACAATCACAATGGAGAATCAGATTAACCGTTAACCTTCTTCATGTGTGCGATGAGCTCGAGAACCTTGTTAGAGTAACCGATCTCGTTGTCGTACCAAGACACAACCTTAACGAATGTGTCTGTAAGAGCGATACCTGCCTTTGCGTCGAAGATAGATGTGCGTGGGTCGCCGAGGAAGTCAGAAGAAACTACAGCGTCCTCTGTGTAGCCGAGAACACCTGCGAGCTCACCTTCAGAAGCCTTCTTCATAGCCTCGCAGATCTCTGCGTAAGTTGCTGGCTTAGCGAGGTTAACTGTAAGGTCAACTACAGAAACGTCGAGAGTAGGAACACGCATAGACATACCTGTCAACTTGCCGTTGAGCTCAGGGATAACCTTACCTACAGCCTTAGCAGCACCTGTTGAAGATGGGATGATGTTGCCGGAAGCAGCACGACCACCGCGCCAGTCCTTCATAGATGGACCGTCAACAGTCTTCTGTGTAGCAGTTGTAGAGTGAACAGTTGTCATGAGACCGTCTGTGATACCGAAATTGTCGTTGAGGACCTTAGCGATAGGAGCGAGACAGTTAGTTGTGCAAGATGCGTTAGAAACAAACTGTGTACCCTTAACGTACTTGTCGAAGTTAACACCGCAAACGAACATTGGAGTAGCGTCCTTTGAAGGAGCTGACATAACAACGTACTTAGCGCCAGCCTCGATGTGAGCCTGTGCCTTCTCCTGTGTCAGGAAGAGACCTGTTGACTCAACTACGTACTCAGCCTCAATCTCGTTCCACTTAAGGTCAGCCGGGTTGCGCTCTGCAGTTACGCGGATTTCCTGACCGTTAACAATCAGCTTGCTGTTCTCAACATCAGCCTCGATTGTGCCGTCGAACTGACCGTGCATTGTGTCATACTTGAGCATGTATGCGAGGTAGTCTACTGGGCAGAGGTCGTTGATACCTACAACCTGAATGTCATCGCGGTTCATAGAAGCGCGGAAAACGAAACGACCGATACGGCCGAAACCGTTAATACCAATTTTTGTCATTGTTTGTTGTTATTTTAAAGATAATACCTAACGTATGTCATTTTTGACACTGCAAATTTACAACTTTTCTTGGAAACAATAGCCACTTTAACAAAAAATGTAGTACATTTGCAGTGCAAATCAAACTTTTAAATAATATAAATCAATTTCATATGAGCAAATTTGTTGATGAATTCAAGCAATTCGCCATGCGTGGCAATGTAATGGATATGGCAGTCGGTGTAATCATCGGTGGAGCATTCGGCAAAATCGTGTCAAGTCTGGTCAACGATGTCATCATGCCTCTCATCGGTCTCTTCACCGGAGGCGTTGATTTCAGCGGCCTGTCCTTCAAAGTCATTGACGCTGAGGTAAAGTACGGACAGTTCATCCAAAACATCGTTGATTTCCTTATAGTGGCTCTCTGCATCTTCATGATGATAAAAGGCATCAACTCACTGAAGAAAAAGCAAGAAGAAGTCCCTGCCAAACCGGAAGCACCTGCCGAGCCTTCCAATGAGGAGAAGCTACTTACGGAAATCAGGGATTTGCTGAAAAACAAATAATTCCCACAAGTAATCCCATATCAAAACAACAGTAACTGTTATATTGGTATGGTTGTATGCACAGCATTCTTTCCATAATGACAGAATGCTGTGCAAATAATTATGTCAGAACGTTACTACAACTCTAATTTACAATACCCAAACAAAGATTATCAAAATAACATCATGTACAAACCAAAACTTATTTCTTGCTTAAAGAACTACAACAAACAAACTCTCATGGCAGACATCATGGCGGGCATCATCGTCGGCATTGTGGCGCTGCCACTGGCAATAGCATTCGGAATTGCGTCAGGAGTGTCTCCTGAGAAAGGCATAATCACGGCAATTGTTGCCGGATTCATGATTTCCGTATTTGGAGGAAGCAAAGTGCAGATTGGCGGTCCTACGGGAGCTTTCATCGTCATCATATATGGCATAATAGAGCAGTACGGCATGTCCGGACTCACCATTGCCACACTGATGGCAGGCGTGTTCCTTGTCCTCTTCGGACTATTACACCTCGGCACAATAATCAAATATATCCCCTATCCTATTGTCGTAGGATTCACTTCAGGCATTGCAGTGACCATTTTCTCCACACAGATGAAGGATTTCTTCGGCCTTACAATAGACAAGGTGCCTTCTGATTTCATCGAGAAATGGATATGCTATTTCCAAAACTTTGACACTATCGACCTTTGGTCGCTCGGCATAGGTGTGCTCTCTGTGCTCATTATCGTACTTCTTCCTAAGATTTCAAAAAAGATTCCCGGCTCCCTGATTGCCATTATCGCAACGACAATCGTTGCCATTGTGCTCAAACAGTATGCCGGAGTGGAAAGCATCGAGACCATCGGTGACCGCTTCAACATCTCTTCCGAACTCCCCGGTGCTGAGGTTCCTGAGCTTTCATGGCTTACAATCAAGGGACTTGTCTCTCCGGCTCTTACCATTGCCATACTCGGTGCTATCGAGTCACTCCTCTCCGCAACAGTCGCTGACGGTGTAATCGGCGACCGCCACAACTCCAACAATGAGCTTATCGGTCAGGGACTTGCAAACCTTGTGTGCCCACTCTTCGGAGGTATTCCGGCAACAGGTGCCATAGCACGTACCATGACAAACATAAACAACGGCGGAAAGACTCCTGTTGCCGGAATCATCCATGCAGTTGTGCTTCTGCTCATATTCCTGTTCCTCATGCCGTTGGCACAATATATTCCGATGGCTTGCCTTGCCGGAGTACTTGTAGTTGTGTCATACAACATGTGCGGAATACCGTCTTTCCTCGGCATACTCCGCAATCCGAAGTCCGATGTCACAGTGCTTCTCGTGACATTCTTCCTCACAATCATCTTCGACCTCACCATAGCTATCGAAGTAGGCATAGTCATTGCATGCTTATTGTTCATGCGACGCATGGCGGAAACCAGTGATGTGCATCTCGTGCGCGACATAGACATCGAAGCTGAGTCCGACCTTTCTGCACACAATGATGAGCACCTTGTGGTTCCAAGCAACGTGGAGATGTACGAGATTGACGGTCCGTACTTCTTTGGAGCGGGCAACAAAGCCGAGGAACTGATGTCACGCTTCAACGAGAAGCCTGCTGTCCGCATCATACGTATGCGCCATGTGCCGTTCATTGACTCTACAGGCATCCACAACCTCACCAACATCATTATCTCCTCCAAGCAGCAGGGCATCGACGTTGTCCTTTCGGGAGTAAATCCAAAGGTTCATGCTGTCTTGGAAAAGGCTCATTTCTACGACCTTATCGGTGAGGACCATATCTGTCCGCACATTGATGTTGCACTGGAAAAGGCAAAGGAACTGGCAAACAACTAAACTCTTCCATACAACACACTGCAAACACATTGCAACAGAAAACGCTGCACCACAAAAGTCCTTACATAACTTTTTGTGGTGCAGCGTTTTTATTATTACTAAAATGCGCCGTTAGTGGATGCGCATTCTGCATTAGTCTCTCCTGCTTCCGAGAATGCGGAGAAGATAGATGAAGAGGTTGATGAAATCAAGGTAAAGTGTCAGAGCACCAAGCAATGCAAGTTTCTGTGCACCTTCGTCATCAGCATCCTGCTCGTAGAGCATGTGCTTGATCTTCTGTGAGTCATAGGCTGTCAGTCCCACAAAGATAAGCACTCCGGCATAGCTGATGATGGACTGCAGACCGGTAGAGCCGACAAACATGTTGACCACCGTTGCGATGATAATGCCGATAAGTGCCATCATAAGCAGTTTGCCCATGGATGTGAGGTCGGTCTTTGTCGTATAACCAATCAATGACATCACTCCGAAAGTGCCAGCAGTGATGAAGAACACCTGTCCGATACTTTCCATTGTATAGAGCAGGAAGATGCTTGACAGCACCGCACCGTTGATGACACTGTAGAGAATGAACATCATCGTGGCTGTCACGACACTGATTTTGTGGAGCATGCCTGAGATTCCGAAGACAAGTCCGAACTCAGCAATAATCAGTCCCCAGAAGACAAGGCGGTTACCGAATATCATTTCGAGAAGTCCCGGAGAGTTTGCCACACCATAGGAGGTGATACCTGTGATAATCATTGCCAGTGTCATCCATGTGTAGACCTTGCGCATGAGTGCCGGAAAGCTGACTGACGGCACATAGGAACGGCGTGAACCGCCTTCCATTTCGTTGACCATACGGTCGAATTCTTTGTATTCCATAACTTTGTTATTGTTTTTATTTGTTTGTCTTTATTGTACTTCATATACCCACGGAAACAATACCCTGTGGTACATTCATATCTGCAAAGGTATCATTTTTTCCACTAAAAGCAACAAAAATACATATAAGTGCATAAATATTATATTATTTTATAGGTTTATGAGTGAATTTTATCGGATGACAATGCATCATTTCTCCTTATGCCTTCCGTGACGGGTCACGTATCACAAGGCGGCAGATCCCCTACTCCATAACCAACAAACAGTATGCCCAAAACGATATGAGTTTTCTAATGTCCTATTTATCATAACGGGCAAAATACACACTTCTGCCTCCTTTCCTTTACTATTTCAGCCTCAAAAAAGGGCAATTTGGCAACGAAACATAAAGAAACGAGCACTAAACAATAAGTTTCTGCACTGCAAAAGGTAAGGTTTTACACTGCAAATCGTTACCTTTTGCAGTGCAGAATGCCATAAAAAGATGCAGAGACTGGCGCGCGTTTTACACCAACAAACTAATAACCAACCACTTATCTAAAACCAAAATCCATACAAAATTTGCGAGCAACATTCTGAAAAATATTTCTACGCAATTCTCAAGAGGGAAAAACACACTGAGTTTTCTAATTTTCCAGTCGGTCCTTAAACATATTTTGCTCAGACTGTGACAAGCCTATGGATGTCGCAACCTGTTTCCAAGATGACATCACAGCCCTCACATCGTTTATAATCCGAGTTGCCGTTTTCCTGGTAAGCATATAATCCTCACACGAATCCAGCAAAACATCCAGACTTGCCTCTGTGGTATACGCGTTGATCAGAAGACTTTGTTCACGCTTCAATGTCGGATTCAAGTCGTATGCCGGAGACAGTGTCCAACCTCTGTTGGTCAACAAGAAACCATGATTACGGAAATGGTCATCGGAGTTGCCAATGGCAATGTTGAATGCCACTCTGCAATAGAGTTCCTGAAGATTACGCTCCACGTCACAACATCCCTGAAGAATAAAGTCCACAATGTCAAGATAGCCATTACCCGTAGAAGCATTCTGACCGTCTGTCAGTCCTAACATCGTCATAGCCGAAGCGAAATGGATGCGACGACCATCCTCTGTACGGTCAAAACGTTTTGAAAGTAAAGTGTGGTATTTGCTGCCTGCCGCAACCACTCTGGTTTCTGCGCAAGTGATTCCGGCAGCTTTTGCCATCAAATGTGCGAAATGCTCCCAAAGTCCTACATCATACAAATCTTGGCGTGAGGGAAACTTTGCTACGTACAACTGCTTATTTCCATCAACGACAGAAGCTTTTGGACGGGCACCACCAAGCGAAGTTCCCGGTCTGACGAGTTGCATGATCCATTTCTTATCAGGCAATGTACTCTTTTCTTCACTGAGTTCTATCTCATGACTGGCGGCTATCAGTTCGCGAATATCGGTAACAGGAGGAATCTTAAGTTCATTGGCCGCATTGATGAAATCGCCATCAGGAGTTTCCTTGAAACGGAAGCCACCCATTCGGGAAGCATCGTCAATGCCAAGAAGATAGTCCATTGAAGAAAGTCTTCGTACCGGTCGTTTCTCTTCTGCTGCAAGTATCTGTTCACGACGAAGCACAAGGGTTCGTCCCCAACGGTCAGGCAAAGAATCCGAGAAGCATCCGAAAATGTCCTTGCCCGGCAGAGTGTATTGCATCCCCACATAATTATTTATGTCATCGCTCAACGTCAAACTCCCATGCTTCTTCAACCAACCGGCATCAAACTTAAAGCCATAGGTTTCACCACCACGTATATTCTCCATGGTAAGTTCTCCAACCAATTCTATGTCTTCAAGCCAATTGAAATCAGCATATACAAACAATCGTTCCATACCTTACACTTTTTTGGTTGCACGTTCTCTTCGTTTCAGCTGCAAGTCTTGCAAGCCTCTTCCGATGGGGTCATCCTTGGCTATCAGCAGAATGTCGTCATCAAGTTGAAGGGCATACAGCACACGGAGGTAGATGCCAATGCTTACAGTAGGCAGTCCCTTCTCTACACGGGACAAAGTGAGTTCGGAACATGTGGCACGTTCTGCCACCTGAGCCATACTAAGGTTTCTCCGCAGACGAGCAAGGCGTATCTGCTCGCCTACAATCTGCATCTTCTCAGTTAACTTTCTGGGAAGTTTTGTACCCATTGTATTCTTTGCCATTTTCTATGCAATGTTTATTTACATATGCAAAAATACTATTATTTCTTTATTTTATGATATGTTGATTACAAATATATGACTGTTGGCATTGATATTTAATGAACTTTACCCATAATTAACATACTTAACCTACAAATCATACTATTCCGTCAAGAAAAAGTTGAGCATGTCAGTTTGAGTTTCTTTATAATTGGCGATTCTCAGGAGAGAAAAACACACTGAGTTTTCTAATTCCCCCTATCGCGTTGCGCTTCTTGCGAATGGTCGTATGATGTTAATGTAAATGAAATTTTTGCTTTTTATTTGGCAAAAACAATTATTGTTCGTAAATTTGCAAACAACAAACAAAAAGCACCATGACATCAAAAGAATATACCATCAAGCAGGAACTGCTTGCCAAGTTTGCAAAAGCATTGGGTCATCCGGCACGCATAGCCATCTGCACTTTCCTTGCCCGGCAGAAGACTTGCTACTTTGGTGACATACACGATGAACTCCCCATTGCCAAAGCCACTGTCAGCCAGCATCTGACGGCACTAAAAGAGGCAGGATTAATCCAAGGCGAGATTGAGGCTCCAAAAGTGAAATACTGCATCAACCGTGAGAACTGGCAGATGGCTCGCGACTTGTTCGGAGAGTTTTTGAACCAGTGTGTGTGCAAGGAAGAAGGCTCTTGCTGCGGATAAAGACAGAAGGCGGTTTAACCTTTCATATCGGTGTGCCGCCTTTAATCAAGCATTTTATGTTCGGTGTTTTACGAACTACAAACTCATGTCTTATATACAATTATGAAAGAAATCAAAGTTCTTGGTACAGGTTGCGCAGGATGCAAAGCCTTGTACGCTACAGTGGAGAAAGTGGTAAACGACCTTAATCTGGATGCTTCCGTGCAAAAGGAGGAGGACATCATGAAGATTATGGAGTACAACGTCATGTCGCTTCCGGCTCTGGTGGTAGACGGGAAGGTCGTGGCAAAAGGAAAATTGAGTTACGAACAAGTAAAAGGAGTGCTTGTATGAAAAGGTTTTTCATCATGATGTTTGCCATGCTGTCAGTCAGTATGACAGCAATGGCTCAGAACGTAGAGGTGCTTTATTTCCATGGCAAGCAGCGTTGCAAGACGTGCATGGCCATTGAAAAGGAGACAAAGACCGTGGTGCAGGAACTGAAAGGCAAGGCAAAATTGAGCGTTATAGACATTTCCACTCCGAAAGGCAAGAAACTGGCTCAGAAATACAAGGTCTCCTGGTCGTCGCTTTACATTGTGTCCGGCAAGGGAAAG
Organism: Palleniella intestinalis; assembly: GCF_013166595.1. Lineage (GTDB taxonomy): Bacteria > Bacteroidota > Bacteroidia > Bacteroidales > Bacteroidaceae > Prevotella > Prevotella intestinalis. Next base: position 438,134 of record NZ_JABKKG010000001.1, read on the forward strand.
AATGAGAAAGCCGAGGACATGACTCGTTTTGCTTTCTCCAATGCACTGAGAAACGCCGAAGGATTCCGTAAGGAACTGAAATCCAGAATCCTTAACACCAACAAGTAATGGAGTTTTTACAACAACTGTCAGACAGCAGTCAGGTGCCTATACTCACCGCCTTCCTACTCGGTTTGCTGACCGCCTTGAGCCCTTGTCCGCTTGCCACCAACATCACTGCCATAGCCTTCATTGCCCGCAAAAGCCCGGATGGCGACAAGTCTTCGGGCGTATTGTGGAGCGGTGTACTCTATGCCATCGGACGTTGCATGGCTTATACGGGATTGGGGGCACTCCTTATTTATATCCTAAGGACAGGAGCTGACACGTTCAGCCTGCAGCAGACCATTTCCGAATGGGGCGAAACAGTGCTCAGACCGGCTTTGGTGCTGATTGGCATCATTATGCTTGTGAGTGAGTTCGTGACTTTTGGCGGAAAGTTTGGTTTCTCGGCGAGCGAAAAGACAGAGAGGCTGAGCGGTCCCGTTGGCAGTCTGTTGCTTGGCATACTCTTTGCGCTGGCTTTCTGTCCTACAAGCGGACTGTTCTATTTCGGTATGCTCATCCCCATGTCAGCTGTCGAAAGCGGAGGCTATCTTTTGCCATTTGTCTTCGCCATAGCCACAGCATTGCCGGTGCTTTTGGTAGCTTGGCTTCTGGCATTCAGTGTGAGTTCCATGGGACGTGCAATGGGCAAGATAAACGCGTTCCAACGTTGGTTCAACCGCATTGTGGCTTTGGTGTTCATCATTGTAGGCGTAAATTATTGTCACACATATTTCATCGCATAACAAAATAGGACTTATGATACAACAATTTGCTGATTGGCTGATATATACGGTGTGTGGACTGGATGCCTCCACACACTTGGGAGCAGCCCTGAACTTCTTTGTCTACGACACCATTAAGATTGTCATCCTGCTCTTCTTCATCAGCATCCTGATGGGCATCATCAACGCTTATTTCCCCATAGAAAGACTGCGTGCCTATCTCACCACCCATAAGATGTACGGAGCACAGTATCTTTTGGCAAGTATCTTCGGAGCAATAACTCCTTTCTGCTCCTGCTCCAGCATTCCGCTCTTTATCGGTTTCGTCAAAGGCGGCATTCCCTTGGGCGTGACATTTGCATTTCTCATCACCTCTCCATTGGTCAATGAGGTTGCGGTGGCCATGTTCCTCGGTTCGTTTGGATGGAAAGTGACGCTCATTTACGTAGTAAGCGGCATTCTGTTGGGCATACTTGGAGGCATTGTCCTTGGCAGGATGAATTTGGACCGCTTCCTCAGTCCTTGGGTTTTGCAGTTGCAAGCACAGTCAATGGCACAAAGTGAGCAGTGGGAAAGTGGGCGTATCTCGTTCCGTGAGCGTTTGCCCCGGATTGTAAAGGACGCTTGGGGAATAGTAAAAGGAGTACTGCTGTATATTATAATAGGTATTGCAGCAGGAGCTGTCATTCACGGCTATGTACCCGAAGGTTTCTTTGAAGAATACATGTCCGCCGACCGTTGGTATGCAGTTCCATTGAGCGTCATTCTCGCTGTGCCAATGTATGCCAATGCGGCAGGCATCGTCCCTGTGATTCAAGTGTTTGTAAGTAAAGGCATACCATTGGGCACTGCCATTGCTTTCATGATGGCTGTGGTAGGACTTTCATTCCCCGAAGCCACAATGCTTAAAAAGGTGATGACATGGAGACTGATTGCTGTTTTCTTCGGAACTATCTCACTGTTCATCATCTTGTCAGGATATTTGTTTAATTTGTTCTTATAACTACAAACAAAAACCCTCATGCGGATTCAAGAATCTGCATGAGGATTTTGTAATTGGTTGATTTTCCACTGCAAAGATGATGAACATTATCAAAACCACAGAACTTGTGAAAACAGTTTCATGTATCACACAGATTCTTTACGTTCTTAGAACTCCTCAAGCAGTATCATTCCATATATTCAACAATTTATGTTGGTTGTTTCTCCATTGCATCAATAACATAAGTTGCAAACCACTTGGGAATATTGTCAGAAATTACTGATATACAGCCAAGAAATTGCACTTCTATCTTGAATGTATAGACCGTCTTTTGAAGATGAATCATTCAATCTTTAGACGCATGAGGGACATTTCTCACTCGTCCACCTCACATCGCCACAGCTTGCCGCCACGGATTTCGATGTCCATCTCAATGTTTTCCTTATAGGAATAATCAGGCATGTATATCATAAAAGGTGCGACACGACCGGCAAGAAGCGCAATGTTGCGCAAGCCGACATTACTCTCGCAGGTTGCTCCGAGGATTACCTCCTCGCCTTTCTGCTGCGCATCGCGGATTCTTTCGATAGCTCCCGTTATGCCGCCGTCAAGCATCGGGCGGACAAGGAGGCTGCCTTCCGGCAATTCGGAGACAACGGGAATTCCCATTTCGCTATGGGCAAAAGGTGTGTCGTAAAGCAACGGATTCTTCTGATAGTCAAACATTGCTGACTCCAAAGCGAAGAGCAGTGCAGGATAAGGACGCAGAAATGCCGTATAATCCTCACTGCGCAATGCCTTGTCCACCAGTCCGGCAATGACTTGCATCATGCCTTCCAGGTCTATTTTGCCTGAAGGCATGTCGAAAGTCTCGGGCGTCACAAGACATTCGCCTATACCGATTCTGTCACTTTCCTCATCCATTATGGATATGACAGCGAACTGTCTCTCACTGTTTAAGCCTCCCTCCAAGGTGCAAGGCTTGTTAAGAACCAATGTTTTCGGTCTGATATTTATCTGCATATTTCCCTCCCCGGTTAAAATCTGACATAAGTTTCCAACCAAAACTCGCAATAGTCCGCCTTGGCAAGATTGCGGTCGTGGACATAATTGAACTGCGGCTGGAACATAAGGTTTTTATGAAGTCTTATGTGTGGCGTAACACTGTAAATGGATTTTGCTGAGCCCCATGTCCCTTGGTCGCGGTAGACATCATACTTTACATAAGTCTTCAGCCACGGTGTGCAAGGCACGCCGAGGGTGGCATACCATGCATCGGCACGCCCTGTGCCACCGGAAACATAAGCCTCGCCATGCTCATCAAGGGAAAAATCAGCATACCGATGACCGACGGAATGGACGTATTCAGAGCGGAAAGTCCAGTCGGCAGCATCATATTTTGCGGAGACAGCATAACGTTCACGGTCGGTAGTGACACCGTTGTACGTGAAGTTGCCCGTCCATCCGAATACTCCGAGCACAAGTCCCTTGATGGGCTGAATCTGGATTGTGCCAAGGATGTCCTTGTGCTTGTTGGCATCGGCACAGTTGATTCCCTGTCCGTTGGCTACCATAAGCTGGTAATGAAGAAGGCTGTGCTTGTCCTTCCCGACAGGGAACAAGTCGCCCTGAACCTGCAGACCTTGGTCGCGTCCGCTGCTGTTCTCACCCGGATAATCGCCAGAATTTGACAATTTCAGCATGACCTGCGAGTAGTTTCCGTTGCCTACATCCCATGGATTCATAGGGTTCTCGAAAGTGAAAGCACGCTTAAACTGACCAATCTTCACACGGAACTCCTTGAATTTCTGCCATTCAAGGAAATAGTCCTTCATGTGAAACTTGTCATTGTTGGTCTGAACCTGTATGCGGTAGGCAAAATCCTTCAGTATTTTCCCGTCAACATAAAGACGTACGAAACGCTGGGAGAAGCCGTCTCCGCTCTCCTTCCCCTCCTCTGTGGAATAGCTGTATTTGCCCACGAAATAGCCACCGAACTTAGGTGCACTGAAATTGTCTGTTAGTTTATTCGTCGCAGACTTGTCCTGCTTGTCCATTTCCCTTGCAATGGCTTCGTTGACATATTTTGTAAGAAAGCCCTCCTCAAGTTTCTCTTCAGAAGCAAACTCATCCTCCGTGTCTGCAAAAACAGCCATCGGCTGGAGCAAAACAGTAAGAGCCACAGCACATCCTTTGAGCCATGACGCCGGTCCTTTGCGGCAGTGATGCAAGGAAAAAGCTGACCATAATCCTGTCGTTTTCATCATAATAAAAGTTATTTTTGTGATTCCAAATGCAAAGTTACGAATTTATTTTATAATTTTGCAGTTATTATGGAAAGAATCATCCGAAAGACAATCAAAATACTGTTGCCATTTGTCCTTGGCAGCGCGATACTCTATTGGATGTACCGTGATTTTGACTTCCAAGGGATGTGGAGGTTTATGGAGAAGGAAATGGACTGGACATGGATGTGGCTGTCATTCCCCTTCGGCATCCTTGCACAGGCATTCCGTGGCTGGCGGTGGCAGCTCACATTGGAACCTATCGGTGAGAAGCCACGCACATCGACAAGTGTCAACTCCATTTTCCTGTCTTATGCAGTAAGCCTGCTCATACCGCGCGTAGGCGAGTTCATGCGGTGCGGTGTGCTTAACAAGAAGGACGGAGTGTCGTTCCCAAAAGCTCTCGGCACGGTTGTTGTGGAAAGGATGGTCGATTCTGTCCTTATCCTTATGATTACAGCCTGCACACTGCTGCTCGAAATGCGGGTGTTCGGCATTTTCTTTGAGAAGACCGGAGTGAACATCAGCGATTTCCTTGGCAGATTCACCACAACGGGCTATGTCGTGACAGCCATCTGCGGCATTGCTGCGCTCATCTCTCTTTACTTTGTCAGGAAGAAACTGTCTTTCTATAATAAGGTGAAAGCCACCACACAAGGCGTGATGGAGGGTCTGATGTCATTAAAACAAGTTAAGAACATCCCACTGTTCCTGTTCTACAGCATCGCCATCTGGGCAAGCTATTTCCTGCATTACTATCTGACTTTCTTCTGTTTCGACTTTACAGCCGACCTCGGTGTGATGTGCGCGCTAGTCACGTTCATCGTCGGTTCGATTGCTGTGATAGTCCCAACACCTAACGGTGCAGGTCCTTGGCATTTCGCAGTGAAGACAATGCTGATACTTTATGGTGTGGCTGACATAAACGCACTTTATTTCGTGCTCATCGTACATACCGTTCAGACGCTGCTTGTAGTGGCTTTGGGTATATACAGCTGGGTGGCATTATCATTGACAAACTCTAAAAAACAAATACTATGAACGAGATTAAGAACCTTAAGCCGGAATGCATCTGGCGCAATTTTGACCTGCTCACACAAGTTCCACGTCCTTCCGGACACCTTGACAAAATCCGGAAGTTCCTCCTTGACTTCGCAGAGAAGGCGGGAGTGGAAGCGTTCCAAGACCCTGCCGGAAACATCGTCATGAAGAAACCGGCGTCACCGGGCATGGAGAACCGCAAGGGAATCATCCTGCAGGCACACATGGACATGGTGCCACAGAAATCCCCTGCATCCGCACATAACTTCGAGACCGACCCTATCGAGACACACATTGAGGGCGACTGGGTGTATGCCAACAACACTACTCTCGGCGCTGACGACGGTATGGGCGTGGCTGCCATTATGGCAATCATGGAGGACAAGACTCTCAAGCATGGTCCTCTGAACGCGCTCATCACTGCCGACGAAGAGACTTCCATGATCGGTGCAAACGCCCTGCCAGAAGGGGAACTCGAAGGTGAGATACTTCTTAACCTTGACACAGAGACAGAAGGCGAGATGATTATCGGCTCTGCGGGCGGTGTTGATGTCACTGCAGAGATAGAATATAAAGAGGTGGCAACCGACAGCGAGGACAAAGCCGTGAAAATCCTTATCGACGGACTGCACGGAGGACACTCAGGACTGGAGATTGGCCTGGGACTTGCCAATGCCAACAAACTCATGGCGCGCATCGCTGTTGACATCATTGCAAACCTTGACGCAAGACTCGCGACGTGGAACGGCGGCAACATGCGCAATGCCATCCCACGCACCTGTGAAGCTGTCTTCACCGTTCCGGCAGAGAATGTTGAGGAACTGAAGGCGATTGTGGCAGAGTACAACGACACATTCTGCAACGAATACAAAGGCATTGAGAACAGCATCACAGTGACAAGCGAGGACATGGAGTTGCCAAAAACACAGATTCCGGAAGAGATTGCCGACAATGTCATCAACGCAATCAATGCCTGCCATAACGGAGTATTGCGCTATATACCGTCCATTCCTGAGATTGTGGAGACATCAAGCAATCTTGCCATCGTAAACATCGGCGACGGAAAGGCTTCGGTAAAGATACTCGCACGCTCTGCCTCCGAGTCACAAAAGGAGTACATCGCTTCTGTGCTTGAAAGCGCATTCTGCATGGCAGGGATGAAAGTGACGCTCTCCGGAAGCTACGGCGGATGGGACCCGAATCCTGATTCTGAGATGATAAAGATTATGTCGGCTATCTATGAGCGTGAGTTCGGCAACAAACCTCTCGTTAATGTCGTGCACGCTGGCTTGGAATGCTCCGTCATCCTTGGCAAATACCCAGGACTTGACATCGTCAGCACAGGACCGACACTTGAGCATCCGCACACTCCTCAGGAGCGTTGCCAAATCTCCACGATGTGGAAGTTCTGGCAGCTTATCAAGTGTACCCTTGAAGAGGTTCCGGAGAAATAACAGGCTTTTGCACAACAGATATTTTGAAGCAGGATACAACGGTTTGTTGTTAAAAAAAGTATAAAACAACAACTTGTATCATTGATTTTAGGAATATATTTACTACCTTTGCACCTGATTTCGGTGTAAAGGTAGTTTCTTTATGCCAATGTTTAACCAATAAGAACAAGAAATGGACGATTATCATCCGGAAAACGAAACCATGTGATTCTGGGGATACGACCTTTGGGATTGTAGGCCTCAGGAAATGTTTTGTGTACAAAAAAGGCTTACAAATTATGAAGAATTATTGGAATACCGAGCATCAATTGAAGCAGATTGATGAATGGCAGCCAAACTGCTGGATACAGGTGACATGTCCTACTGACGAGGACCGCCGTCACTTGGAAGAGACATACAAGATTCCTGATTATTTCCTTTCCGACATCTCCGATAACGACGAGAGGGCGCGTTACGAATATGACGACGGATGGATGCTTATCATCCTACGCATACCTTACGTCAAGGAGATAAGGTCACGCACGCCATATACCACAGTGCCTTTGGGCATCATACACAAGCGTGATGTCACCATCACTGTCTGCAATTTCGAGACAAACATGATGATTGATTTCATCAGTTTCCACAAGCGCAGAGGCGAGGGATTCACGGACTATGTGGACATGATTTTCAGGCTTTTCCTCAGCAGTGCGGTATGGTATCTTAAACGCCTGAAGCAGATTTCACAACGCATCGACCAGGCAAAGAAGGACATGGAGGATGTGGACAACGAGGCTCTCATCGGCCTCTCACGCCTGCAGGACTCCCTGACTTATTTCCAGACATCCATCCGCGGCAACGAGAACCTTATGGCAAAGCTGAAATTCAAGCTGCAGGTGGACGAACTTGATGCCGACCTCATCGAGGACGTCAACATCGAGATGTCACAGGCACGCGAGACAACGAACATCTACTCGAACATTCTTGAATCGACAATGGAGACTTACCGTGGTATCATCAACAACAACATGAACACCACCATGCGCACGCTTACCTCCGTGACAATCATCATGATGTTCCCCACCCTCATCGCATCCCTGTTCGGCATGAACCTTGTAAACGGCATGGAGAACAACCCGTTAGGCTTCGCCATCGCCCTCTTCATGTCCATCTTCGTCAGCATCGCAAGCTGGGCGGCCCTGAAGTGGAAACAGCTGATATAAATCCCCAATTAAAAATACCAATAATATTTTAATGAAAAAAGACTTCATACTATCATTATTACTAAGTAATTTCTTTATATTTCCTGCCTTGGGACAAGAATTCATACCATTATGGCATAAAGGAAGCATTCAAGAGAATACATGTGTAAGTCCAAAAGACAGTATGAATCATGAAATTATATTTACAGTAAAGACACCTGGTATCTATGCATTTTTACCCTCTGATTTTACCAGAAACGGAAGTGCTGTACTAATAATTCCCGGAGGAGGATACGCACATCAAGCATATCGTCTGAGCGGTTTTGAGATAGCGAAATGGTTCAACACAATGGGAATAACGGCATTTGTTTTGAAATACAGGCTCCCACTTGCAGGGAAGTCAGGTATGTACCATAGCGCACCTATAGAAGATGCACAAAGAGCAATGAAAATAATAAGAGGGAATCATGCACATTTTAAGATAGACAGAAACAAAATAGGAACATGGGGATGCTCTGCCGGAGGTCATCTTGCAGCGTGTCTATCAACCATGGATGATGTAATTTCTCATACAGGAGACACACTTGATACAATTCCTGCACGACCAAATTTCACAATATTAGTCTCACCTGTTATTTCCATGGATGAATATGCACATAAAAGCAGTAGAGAAAACCTGTTAGGCAAATTCTGCAATAATAACGAAAAAGCAATGTTTTCTTGTGAAAAAAGAGTCACTGCCGAAACTCCACCAGCATTTATCATTCACGCAGCCAACGACCGCACTGTCTCTTACATCAATAGTGTCATGTATTTCACTGCTCTTCAGAATAAAGGAATAAAGAACTCTTCACTTCATATATATCCTAAAGGGGGACATGGAATCAACCTGACAAATAACCCTGATTTAACTGATACATGGACAGCGCTTGCAGCAAAATGGATGAAAGAGTTAGGAATTCTATGACAATTGTAAGCTATATACAGTCTTCATGAAAGACTAAGTCGGAATTAAAATATTGAATAAAAAGCAATAACGGAAAAATGAGAATCTCATTATAAGATTCTCATTTTTCCGTTATATATATCCTTATATTACAGCGCCTGCTTGACGAGCTCCAGCACCTTGTCGCACGCCTCATGGAGACCGTCGGCATTCTTGCCGCCCGCCTGGGCGAAATGAGGCTGGCCGCCGCCACCGCCCTGGATGAGCTTCGCTGCCTCACGGACGAGTTTGCCGGCATTAAGTCCGGCAGCAACCATGTCGTCAGAAAGCATGATGTTCAATGATGGCTTGCCCTGTGACTCTGCTCCGATTACGCATACCAGCTTCTCAGGGACAGCCTCGCGAATCTTGAAGACAAGGTCTTTGGCTGCGGCTGCATCAATGTTGATGACTGTCTTGATGACTGTTGTGCCGTCATTGAGGTGATGAGCCTTGTCGATAAGGGCTGTCTTCAGACGCTCTACCTGCTGTGCCTTGAATGACTCGACCTGCTTCTTCAGGTCAGCATTCTCAGAGATGAATTTCTCAATGGCAGTGTGAAGGTCTTTCGCATTGTTGAAGAGAGCCTTGATGTCCTTGATTGTGTCCTCCATCACATAGCAGCGCTCCTCCCAGTTCTTGCCGGTAGCTGCCTCGATACGACGGATGCCGGCAGCGACAGAAGCCTCGGAAAGTATCTTGAACATGCCGATGCGTCCTGTTGAGGTGGCATGCATACCGCCACAGAACTCTACGGAAGGGCCGAACTGTATGACACGGACCTTGTCGCCATATTTCTCTCCAAAGAGAGCGATAGCACCAAGTTTCTTTGCCTCTTCGATTGGAGTGTCGCGGTGCTCCTGCCGGCTGATGTCCTCACGAATCATGGAGTTGACAATGCGCTCCACCTCGCGGAGCTGCTCATCGCTGACTTTCTCAAAGTGGGCGAAGTCGAAACGCAGAGTGTCAGGGGAGACATAAGAGCCTTTCTGCTCGACGTGGTCGCCAAGCACTTGCTTCAAGGCATAGTCGAGAAGGTGGGTCGCTGTATGGTTGGCAGCTGATGCGTCGCGCTTGTCTGTGTCGACACAAGCCATGAACTCTGCCTCCATGTCCTTCGGAAGTTCCTTTACGATATGTACGGTCTGACCGTTCTCACGCTTTGAGTCGATGACTGCCACTGTCTCGTTCTCGCTTACAAGGACGCCCTGTTCGCCTACCTGTCCGCCCATTTCGCCATAGAAAGGAGTGTTGTCGAGGACAAGCTCGTAGAAGGTGGTCTTCTGCTGCTTCACCATACGGTAGCGTGTGATGCGGCAGTTGTGTTCTGAGAAGTCGTATCCGACAAACTTCTGCTCTTCGTTTATGTCAAAGTCGCCGACAGTGTTCCAGTCGCCGTTCTCCACCTGCGCCGCATTGCGTGCACGGGCTTTCTGGGCTTCCATTTCCACATTGAACTGCTTCTCGTCCACCTCTATGCCTGCTTCACGGCAGATAAGTTCGGTAAGGTCGAGAGGGAAACCGTAGGTGTCGAACAGGCGGAATGCCTTTGAGCCGTCAAGGACTGTCTTGCCTTCTGCCTTCAAAGCGTCGACTGCCTCTGTAAGCATGGAGATACCTTTGTCAAGGGTGCGGAGGAATGAGTCCTCCTCTTCCTTTATCACACGACCGATAAGCTCGCGCTGTCCCGGCAGTTCGGGATAGGAAGAGCCCATTTCCCGGATAAGCACAGGAAGGAGCTTGAACATGAAGGACTCCTTCTGGTCAAGGAATGTGTAGGCATAGCGCACTGCACGGCGGAGGATACGGCGGATGACATAGCCGGCCTTGGCATTGGAAGGGAGCTGTCCGTCGGCGATGGAGAACGCTACGGCACGCAGGTGGTCGGCAATGACGCGCATTGCGACATCGATGCTCTCCTCCTTGCCGTATTCCTTGCCTGAGAGGCGGCAGATTTCCTTGATGATAGGCTGGAAGATGTCTGTATCGTAGTTGGAGTTCTTGCCTTGGATGGCGCGCACAAGTCGCTCAAAACCCATACCGGTGTCGATGACGTTCATGCCGAGTGGCTCGAGATGTCCGTCAGCCTTGCGCTCGTACTGCATGAAGACGATGTTCCAAATCTCGATGACCTGCGGGTCGTCCTTGTTGACAAGCTCGCGTCCCGGCACTTGTGCCTTCTCCTCCGGAGTGCGGGAGTCGAGGTGAATCTCGGAGCAAGGGCCGCAAGGACCTGTGTCACCCATTTCCCAGAAGTTGTCATGCTTGTTGCCATTGATGATATGGTCGGCAGGGACGTGCTTCAGCCAATAGCCGGCAGCCTCGTCGTCGCGTGCAAGTCCCTCCTTGTCATCGCCCTCAAAGACTGTGACATAAAGGTCGGCAGGGTTGAGTTTCAGAACATCCACAAGATATTCCCATGCCATGTCGATGGCACCTTCCTTGAAATAGTCACCGAATGACCAGTTGCCGAGCATCTCGAACATTGTATGATGATACGTATCGTGTCCCACTTCCTCAAGGTCGTTGTGCTTGCCGGACACACGCAGGCATTTCTGGGAGTCGGCACGGCGGCGTGGCTCCGGGTCGCGTGTTCCGAGGATCACGTCCTTCCATTGGTTCATGCCGGCATTGGTGAACATCAATGTCGGGTCGTCCTTCACTACCATTGGCGCACTTGGCACAATGGCATGTCCCTTTGACTCAAAATATTTCTTGTATGAGTCACGGATTTCGTTTGCTGTCATCATCTGTATATTCTTTATTCTATTTTGTTTTTTACTTCTATATCACTCTGTAACAACCACTTACATTTCTTCCGAAAAAAGGTTATCTTTTACACGGTAAAGTGTAACCTTTCACATGGTTAAAAGTAACACTTTGCACAACAAAAGGTCACCTTTGAGTTGAGAGCATCTACTGCAATGTGTCCAGTTGCTTGCGTATTGCCTTGAGTTCGTCACGGACAGAGACAAGTGTGTTGAGGATTTCCGTGCTCTTGTCAACGACAGTGGGGTTCTTCATGATCATCTTGCGTGCCGCCGCAATCTTGAATCCGCGCACCTTGACAAGGTTATGGATGTTACGGATTTGCTTTATGTCAGCTTCAGTGTATTGGCGCACATTGTTCGATGTGGTCTTCGGATGGAGAGTCGGAAACTCTGTCTCCCAATAGCGGAGAAGACTTTCGGAAACGTCAAACATCTTTGCCACTTCCTTTATCGAGTAGTAGAGCTTTAGCTTCTTATTTGTATTCAATGCCATAACTGTATAAATAGAGGGGTTATCGTAATCTGTTCCGTTCAAAACTCTTGCGGACATAGGTGAAGAAGAACACCACACCGAATAAGTTCACCGCTGCTCCAAGCCAGAATGCGGGACCATAGCCGGACATCTCCGCCAATATGCCTCCAAACACCACTCCAAGTCCGACGCCGGCATCCCATGATGTGTACAGCGTGGAGTTTGCCGTACCGCGCAGGCTGTTCGGCGCAAGGTTCACAAACATTGTCTGCACCGCCGGAAACATGTGACCGTTGCCAAGACCGATGATCAATGCCGAGGCATAGTATGCCCACAAGTCAGGAACAGCGGCAAACAGTATGTAGCCGAAGACAGAGATGCTCACGCCGACGGCTGCATTATGTGTTATGTTGCCGTCGCGCAATGCTTTTGCACCTTGCAGACGTGAAAGCATCAGTCCTACACTCAATATGAGGAAATACATCCCCGTGCCGCTTGTTATCCCCAACCGCTCACGCCCGTAGATGGCAAGATAGGTGGAGAGGATGCCGTAACTCAGTCCGAAACAGCAGGTTATCAGTGCCTGGCTCCACCCTTTTGTAAGGAAGAACCGGTCGAGCTTCATCCTCGGCAGTTCCGCTTTTTGCGTGCATTCCCGGGATTTCACCTTTATCGAAGAGGCGACAAGCAGTCCTACGCCGCTGACAAGCATGGATATGGCAAACAGGATGCGGAAATCATGTGTGACATCGTAGATCAGTATGCCTACGGAAGGACTCAATGCCGTGGCAAGATTGTTGGACAATCCATAGTAGCCGATGCCTTCCGCACGGCGTGAGGATGGCAGGACATCGATTGCCACCGTACTGTTGGCGATTGTCGTCGCGCCATAGGGAGCACCGTGGAGTGTCCTTATGATTGTGAACAGCAGTAGCGAGCCTCCTATAAGGTAACCGCCGAAGAGGATGAACATCACGCCATAGCATGCTGTCAGCACCTTCTTCCTGTCAAAACTGTCAACGATGTATCCACTGAACGGACGTACCAGCATGACGGTTATTGTGTAGCCTGACAGCACAAGTCCTATGGTATGTTTTCCCGCTCCATAAGTATCGGCAAGATACAACGGCAGAATCGGCACTATCAGCATGAAGGAAAAGTACAGCATGAAATTCGCTGCCAATGCCTTCACATAGTTGCTATTCCATAATTTGTCCATTGTTGTCAAGAGATTCCTGCTGTTTTTCCGACAGTTGTCTGCCGGTGAATCTTTTACCTAATATTTATCTGAGCCACCCGGTATCACCGCCGAACACCTCTGCCGGTGTTATCTTCGCAGCCTCTTTCTTTGTCAGTTGCTTTGCCCACGCAACACGGCCTTCCGTCTTTGCACCTTCCCCACGGTTGTTGTACTCCAGGTAACGGGCCGTCTTTTCGTTTTCCTTATTGCCCCAGTTATGCCAGCCCTGAGGGAGAATGTGTGCGCCCAACTCGCAATTCATGAACAGAGTGTATCCGTAAGGCCGCCATGGACGTCCAAGATAGCATTTCTTGATTGCCTGTCCGCCACGGTTGCTCTTTGCTGCGGCATCACCGGTAAGGCAGGTTATCTTGCAGTTGTTGAAGACATATCCGTACTTCTGGTCTTTCGGAGTTGACGCTGCTGTGACATAGGAGTCGGACTTGTTGACTATCTCGCAGTTCTCAAACCATACCGTTGAAGGACCGAAGATGAAGTCTGTCGTTCCCTCAATGTAGCAATCCTTGAAATACTGGCGCGCGCCTCCACGGCCTGTATAGATTGTGTCCTGATGACCAAGGAAACGGCAGTTCAGGAACACACATTTGTCACCTTCGACATGGAGGGCTACTGCCTGACCGAGCCTTGCAGAGTTGTTCTCGATCGTGATGTTCTTGAATGTTATGTTTGAACCGGTTATCTTCACCGTGAAAGTGCGGAAAGTGCCCATTGGCTTGCCTGTCTCCGGCAGTTTCACGTTTGCATGGTCATCCCATGTGATTATTGTGTTGTCACGGTCTTCGCCACATATTTCTATATTGGTGAGCCATGTCGGCACATCGATCTTCTCTTTGTAAATGCCTTTCTTCACGAAAATCACCTTATGGTAGTCCATGAAAGCGCGGCAAACCTCTATCGCTTCCGCAACATTGCGGAACTCTGCCGTGCCGTCACGGGCAACAAACAGTGTGTCCGGATTATCATACTTGTTGGCGGCTTGGAGTGAGACAGCACTCATTATGGCAGCAAATGCCAGCAAAACCTTTTTGAAGTTGTTCATCATTTTGTTTTATTAAGGGATTGTATTTCAACAGTTTGTCCATTGTGTCAGTGACGGTTTCACTCCATAGATATTTCCTCTATGCCGTCAACGCCACGTAATTTCTTTATTATGTCCTGCACCTCGGCACGGTGATGAACCCTGATTGCAAAATGTGCCTCAAAGAGTTCATTTTCACAATTTATGTTCACGCTCTTTATGTTCAGCTTCAACTCGTCAGAGAGTATCCGGGTCACATCCTTCAGCAAGCCGATTCTGTCGATTCCCTTTGCCATGATTCCTGCATCAAACAGCATCATGTTGTGCATCTTCCACTTCGCGTCGACAATGCGGTTGCCGTAGCTTGACTTCAAACGGATTGCCACAGGACAGTCACGACGATGAATCTTTATCCGGTTCTTGTTGTCTATATATCCTAATATGTCATCACCGGGAATGGCATGGCAGCAGTCCGGGAATATGTATTTGCCGATTGTCTCCTCCGTAAGATATACAGGCTTTTTCTTGTCAAAATCATCTGTGACTATGAATTTATCCTCAGTCTTGGCAGGTTTCTTTTTATCTGATTTTATGAAAGGGACAAACTTGCGCCAGCCTGCAATGTCAACAGCCTTTCTCTTCTTGCCTGTGAGTTTCTTGTACAAAACATCGTCCAGTACAAAAGACTTGCGCCCTATGCCCAGATACAGTTGTTCATGCTTATGCACTTCAAGAAGGTCGCAGAGCTTGTCGACAAGGGATACAGCCATTTCTGTATCATGGTCCTTGAACCATTGTCGCAGTATCTCTTCGCCTTCACTGCGTATGATTTTCTCATCACGGCGCAACTGAGCCTGAATCTTGCCTTTTGCCTTCGCTGTAAACACAAAATTTATCCATTCCGGCTGTACGTGCTGTGCCTTTGATGTCAGCACCTCCACTTGGTCACCGGACTGCAGTTTATGGCTTAACGGCACCAACTTGTGATTGACTTTTGCGCCAATACAGTGGCTGCCAATGAACGTATGGATATTGTATGCGAAATCCAAGGCTGTACAGTCGGCAGGCATGGTCACAATTTCTCCTTTCGGAGTGAAGACAAATATCTCGCTTGCAAACAGGTTCAGCTTTATTGTGTCAAGGAAATCCATTGCATCAGGCTGTGGGTCATCAAGGATTTCCTTTATTGTGCGAAGCCAGTCGTTCAGTTCTTTGTCACGGTCATCATCAGGAGTGTTTTCTCCTGTCTTGTATTTCCAATGTGCGGCAAATCCCTGCTCGGCAATCTCATCCATGTGCTTGGAGCGAATCTGCACCTCTATCCACCTTCCGAGCAGTGACATCAGAGTGACATGGAGAGCCTGATAACCATTTGCTTTCGGATGGTTAAGCCAATCTCTGAGTCTGTCAGGATGTGCCTTGTACAGTTTGCTGACAGCGACATATATCTGGAAGCATTCGTTTATCTCATCTTCGCCCTCACGAGGACTGCAGATGATACGCACGGCAAGTATGTCATATATCTCGTCAAACGTGACATGCTTGTTGCGCATCTTGTTCCAGATGGAGTACGGGCTTTTGACTCTTGCCTTGATTTCGTAATCAATGCCCATTTTGTCAAGGGCGGTACGTATAGGCGATGTGAACTCATCAAAGAGCATGTCACGCTTGTCCTGTGTGGACTTAAGCTTCTTGCAAATGTTTTCGTACTCCTCAGGATGCTCATAACGGAAGCTCAGGTCTTCAAGTTCTGTCTTTATCTTGTTCAGTCCCAAGCGATTTGCCAACGGTGCATAGATATACAGCGTCTCGCCGGCAATCTTATATTGCTTGTTTGCCGGCTGGGATGCAAGTGTTCGCATATTGTGAAGACGGTCACATATTTTTATAAGTATGACACGGATGTCATCGCTCATGGTCAGCAGCAGTTTCTTGAAGTTCTCTGCCTGTGCCGATGCCTTGTCACCGAATATGCCGCCGGAAATCTTTGTCAGTCCGTTGACAATCGTGGCTATCTTAGAGCCGAAAATGCTTTCTATGTCATCAATGGTATAATCCGTGTCCTCCACCACATCATGCAGCAATGCAGCACAGATACTTGTAGAGCCGAGCCCCATTTCCTTACAGGCAATATAAGCCACAGCAAGTGGATGCATGATGTACGGCTCGCCTGATAGACGACGCACACCACGATGTGCCTGGCGTGCGAAATTGAACGCCTGCGTTATGATGTCCACTTTCTGACGATGGGATGATTGCATATAGCAGTCCAGTAATTTACGGAAAGCTGCATCAACCATACTCTCGTCATCCGTTCTCTTGAGAATATCTTCTGCCATAGACTGTATTGTACTATATGAAATTCAGGTTTCCAAAGATGATTCAATCAGGCACGTCACCTTACCCTCAACTTCTTTCCTGCACGTATGTTTGTGCCGGAAATCTTGTTCAGTTTCTTCAGTTTCGCAACCGTTGTATGATTCTTTCGTGCTATTTCTGAAAGTGTCTGCCCGCTCTTGATAGTCACACTCTTCGAGCCACGTCCTCCTCTGCTTCGCCTGCTGCTCCGTCCTTTAGAACGTTTGTATGAGACAGACTCGCGGCGTGTGGACATCACAACATCGGCAACCTCCACTTCCGTACGTTTTTGCAGCAACTCATCAGCACGGTAAGCGTAAATGGAGTCCTCCCTGTCTATGAACATATTCACATACGCCACAGGCAGGCGGATAGGAGAAGGCTCCGCAGAGCCCGGCACAATGTTATGCCTGTACTGAGGATTTATGGCGCAAAGTCCGTCCATGTCAATGTCCAGCACCTTTGCAACCTGCTCCAAGTGAACATCACGAGTGACCATCACCGTATCCGTCTTAACCGGCAAAGTTGTCACCATAGGACAGATATTGTGCTCACAATAATAGTTCATGATATAGTTCGCTGCAATGAACGCCGGGACATATCCTCTTGTCTCTTTGGGGAGATAAGGATAAATCTTCCAATAGTCCTTCACCCCACCGGCACGATGGATAGCCCTGTTGATAGACTCCGGTCCGGCATTGTAGGCTGCAATAACAAGATTCCAGTCTCCAAAAATACGATAAAGGTCACGCAAATAATGTGCAGCAGCATAGGATGCTTTCTCCGGGTCGCGGCGTTCGTCAACCAAAGTGTTCACTTTCAGGCCATACTGCTTTCCTGTCGCAAGCATGAACTGCCAAAGTCCGGTAGCTCCGACACGAGACACTGCCCTTGGATTCAATGCAGACTCTATCACAGGAAGATACTTCAACTCCAATGGCATGCCATAGGTCTCCAATGCCTGCTCAAATATCGGCATATAGAAATTATTGGCACCGAGCATAAGACTTACGGAACGGCGCAATTTTGTGGCATAACGCTCTATGAATTTCTGCACGACTTCATTGTACGGCATTTCCATAAGAGTAGGCAGTCTGCGTAGACGCTCTCGGTAAACATCCGGCTCAAAATACGGATTCACATCACGCATGTTGCAGTCCTCATCCTGTTTCAGATAAGTCTGAACGTGATACGAGTTCAGAAGGGAGTCAAGATCCTGCATCATTGCCTCGGGAACCTCTATTGTCTCTTCGTCACCATTATCGTCTTTAACCACAACATCCTTGTCTTCATCCTCAACGTAAACAACCTGTGCCGTGGCTGTCCCCCAGACACCACCTGCCAACAAAGCTGCTACTGTAATGTATTTCTTTATATTCATAGTCATTTTTAAAAGTTCAACTTGCAACGCACTCCCACCCCATTATTCTGCAGGCTGCTGCGCGACGCCATCATTTTCTGTCCCCTTCCGTCGATAAACGCAGGGGCTACCTTCATCGTCAAATCATCACTTATGTCAAACTCGGAGAGAGAAGCGTCAACATACGCGTCCACAATAGATAGCGCATATACACCTATCATGCAGAATATGCTCAAGTCACGCCACCTGCGGAACTTGTCCCTTCGGGACTTGAAAATAGGCTTGTATCTCTCGACTATCTGTTCCTGAGTCATCTCCGTGTTTCCAAGATGTATGAATTTCATGTAACTGTCCGTAGACGGATCGTCATCTATCATATCACGGTAAGCGCGGTCATAATCAGAATACATCTGCCCGTTCCATCGCAAAGCATAGGCGCAACCGACAAATCCTCCATAGACAATCGGGAGCTTCCAGTATTTACGGTTGTAAATCTGGCCTCCGCCGGGAATGACAATAGCCATCCACATCGCCTTCTTCACATTCGGCTTCCATGTGTTCCAATCCCTTGCCTGTTTTTCTGCCTTTGCCTCCACAGCCTTCTCTTCGTTGGAAGAAGACAAGAGTATGCTTTCCATATCCTTGCCAACAACAGAATCCTGCACTATCTCCATTTTCTTGAAGGTAGTGTCAGCCATTTCCTGTGCAGCCACATCAGCATTGGTAATAATCAGCACAAGCAATATGTTCAGTATGTGTCTGATACTTTTTTCTTGATTTATTGAAAACAACATCCCACTCTACACATTATATTTATAGAGCATGTCACATCAGGACATAAAAGAGTTTTTTGATTCCTGCCCACTCTTTCATCAATTCAGCGTGTCCAGAATCCTCAGCAGTTCCTCTTCATTGGCAAAAGGGATAGTTATCTTTCCCTTTCCGTTATTGCCACAAGAAAGCTGCACCTTCTGCCCTATCCTTTCAGCAAGATGCCTGCGCACTGCCTCAAGAGGCTCCGGCAAAGCAGGAGTTCCCTTTACCTTCTTTTTGCCAAGCTCCACAGTCTCACCATTCTTCAGCTGCTGTACAAGCTCTTCGACCTTACGCACAGAGAGATTGCTCTTTATTATGTCCTTGAACAGCTTTATCTGCATCTTCGGATCATCAAGTGAAAGCAACGCACGCGCGTGTCCCATATCAATTTCCTTCTTCTGCAATGCCATCTGCACCTGTGCAGGAAGTTTCAGCAATCGGAGGAAATTTGCCACTGTCGTGCGCTTCTTGCCGACACGTTCGGCAAGCCTTTCCTGAGTCATGCCCGTATTGTCAATGAGATGCTGATAGCCCAACGCTATTTCAATGGCATTGAGGTCCTCACGCTGGATATTCTCCACGAGAGCCATCTCCATGACATTCTCGTCATTGATGGTGCGGATATATGCCGGCAATGATGACAACCCTGCCAGTTGGGAAGCACGCCATCGGCGTTCACCGGCAATTATCTGGTAGTGATTCTCTGATAATTGGCGAAGCGTTATCGGCTGAACTATGCCTATTTCTCTGATACTGGTGGCAAGTTCCATCAGTGCCTCTTGGTCAAAGTCACGGCGTGGCTGGTCAGGATTCCGCTCAATCTGTGTGATAGGAATCTCGTTGATCATTGAAGAGCCGCTTGTCTGCACATCGTTAGTGGAAATCAATGCTCCCAATCCTTTTCCCGGAGCGGATATATCATCAAGTCCACGTCCAAGCGTGGTGAATTTCTTTCTTACTGCCATTTGTTATTTCTTGTTGATAATCTCCTTAGCAAGAGCTATATGGTTTTTTGCTCCATTAGAGTCCGCATCGTAAAGGATGACAGGGATTCCATGACTTGGAGCCTCGGATAGTTTTACATTTCTCTGGATTACAGTCTTGAACACAAGCTCCTGGAAATGGCGCTTCACCTCATCATATATCTGGTTTGCCAATCTCAGGCGGCTGTCATACATCGTCAGCAGGAATCCCTCTATCTCCAAAGCCGGGTTCAGTCGTGTCTTTATAATCTTTATTGTGTTCAGCAGTTTTGTAATGCCCTCCAGCGCAAAGTATTCACACTGCACAGGAATGACAACGGAATTGGCTGCCGTCAGGCAGTTTACCGTGATAAGGCCGAGTGACGGCGAGCAGTCTATCAGGATATAGTCATACTCGTTTGCCACCGGTGCGAGCATTGTCTTTATTATCATCTCACGCTTGTCAACGTTAAGCATCTCCACCTCCGCACCTACAAGATTGATATGGCTTGGCACAATATCCAGTCCCTCAATGTCTGTAGTGTATATCGCCTCGCGAATATCCGCATGGTTGATTATGCACTCGTATATGGAGCATTCCACATCCTGTATGTCAACACCAAGACCACTGGACGCATTCGCCTGTGGGTCAGCGTCAATGACAAGTACAGACTTCTCCAGCGTTGCCAATGAGGCAGCAAGGTTAATCGTAGTCGTAGTCTTACCCACTCCACCTTTCTGATTAGCGATAGCTATTATCTTTGCCATAATATGAAATATTATCTTTTTTCATTGTCCCCGGCTCAAAGTACCGGATATTTGGGTACAAAGTTAATGATTTTATTTGAGAAATTAGCATATTAGCCCAAAAATTAGTAATTTTGCATCGTTATTTAAGTTACATTGATAGTTACAAGCACCATGCGGCACATACATCCCTGCTTTGCAACACTTGCCGGACTGCATGGAAAATGCTTTGGAAAAGAAAACAAAAGATTATGGAAAGACCACTTATTTTAATATCCAACGACGACGGATACCGTGCAAAAGGAATACGCGAACTCGCAAAAATAGCGATGCAGTTCGGAGAAGTTCTCGTCTGTGCCCCTGAGGGTGCGCAGTCAGGAAAGTCAAGGGCGTTCACAATGAGCGACATCACTCTGCATAAAGCCAGCAGCGTCGAAGCGGGCTACCCTGAGGACGTGGATGTATGGTTCTGCACCGGCACGCCTGTGGACTGTGTGAAAATGGCGTACGGAACATTATGCAAACGCAAGCCGAAACTTATCCTCGGAGGCATAAACCATGGCGACAACGCATCCACAAACGCACATTACAGCGGAACGATAGGCGTGGCGTTCGAAGGCTGCATGAAAGGGATTCCGTCCATAGCGTTTTCTCTTTGTGACTTCGAGCCTGACGCCAATTTCGAGCCAATGCGCCCTGTGGTGGAGAAAGTCATTAGGAAGGTGTTTGACGAAGGTCTGCCACACTTCACCTGCCTGAATGTAAACGTGCCGAAAACAGCAACTTATGACGAGCTGAAAGGCATCCGCGTGTGCCGTATGGCTGACGGCTATTGGCGCAATGAGGTGTCACCTCAGGACCGAACCGACAGACAAGGAAACCAGATGTACCTGCTTGAAGGATACTATAAGAGCAACGAACCTGACGCAGAGGACACTGACGCATGGGCAATACGCAACGGATATGCTGCCGTAACTCCTTGCACCATAGACATTACTGACTACAATCTTTTCAAAACACTTGAGTTCTAACTTGCAAAATCCGGCAGAAATATGAAATACTACCTTATCGTCGGAGAGGCTTCCGGTGACCTTCATGCAGCGCATCTGATGACAGCCTTGAAGCGTCATGACCCGAAAGCTGAGTTCCGCTTCATAGGAGGAGACAACATGCGTGCTGCAGGTGGCACTATGCTGCGCCACTACAAAGAAATCGCATACATGGGATTCATCCCTGTGCTTACGCATCTGCGCACGATTTTCAGCAGCATGGCACAGTGCAAGAAGGATATTCTCGCATGGCAGCCTGATGTTGTCATTCCCGTAGACTATGCCGGATTCAATCTCAATATATGCAAATGGCTCAGGAAACTCAAGGCTGATAAGAAACCGAAAGTGTTCTACTACATCGCCCCAAAGATATGGGCGTGGAAGGAATACCGCATAAAGAATTTCAAGAGGGATGTCGACGAAATGTTCTGCATCCTGCCTTTTGAGGTGGATTTCTTCCAAGGGAAGCACAACTATCCCGTACATTATGTTGGCAACCCGACCGCCGATGAGGTAAGAAAGTTCAAGAGTGGATACACCGAGACAAAGAAGGAGTTCTGCAAGGCGCATGGGCTTGACCCGAAACGGCCTATCGTCGCATTGCTCCCGGGCAGCAGAAAACAAGAGATAAAGGACAACCTCATGACAATGCTTGAAGTGGCAGACATACTGCCAGACTGCCAATATGTTGTGGCTAAAGCCCCTTCGGTCGAAATCAACGACATAGGCACACCTGTCGTTGAGAACGCTACCTATGAGTTGCTCTCCCACTCCACAGCGGCATTGGTGACGAGTGGCACGGCGACATTGGAGACAGCCTTGTTCAATGTGCCTCAAGTGGTGTGCTACAAAACGCCTGTACCTCAAATCACACGATGGGCTTTCGACCATATTATACAATGCAAGTACATCTCACTCGTGAATCTCATTGCCGACAAGGAAATCGTTCCCGAACTTTTCGCCGACAGATTTTCCGTGGAAAACATCAGTTCCTGCCTGTCGGACATACTTCCCGGCGGAAAGAAACGCAGTAAAATGCTGGACGAATATAAAGAGGTACACATAAGGCTCGGCAACGAGTCCGCACCGGAGAACGCAGCACAGATAATGACTGCGTTGCTGAAGCAATGATGCAGCAATATGGATTCTGTTGTCAGTATAATACGATTAGGACAGCCCTAAACTCTACATTGGCACAATAGCCATTACATATTTTATTCATCAGAACACCCACAACGGACCATTTCCTTTGCCTATATAAAGGGAACGGCCTTGTTTTATCCCTTTATCAATCAACTCTTTCGCTCCGCAGACAGCATCCTGCAGGTTCTTTCCTTCTGCCAGCAAAGCTGCTACAGCGCTTGACAATGTGCAACCGGTGCCATGAAGGTTAGTAGTGGCTATGCGTGGTGATGTATATTCACGAACACTTCCATCAGCACAATACAAGCGGTCTGTCATCACATTTCCACCGGCATGCCCTCCCTTTATCAAGAACGACGATCCATAGCACTCCACCAACATACGTCCGACATTACCGGCATCCGCCATAGTAACACCCGCCAGTCGTTCTGATTCCGGAATATTTGGAGTGACAAGTGTACAAAGCGGAAACAACCCACGCTTTATAGCATCTATGCACTCATCACTCATCAGCTGCGTGCCACTGGTGGAGAACATCACCGGGTCACATACAATGGGTACATGAAGATGCCCAATGGTGTCTATAATGATACGTGCAGACTGTGCATCAGGTATCATTCCTATCTTCACAGCAGCCACTTCAACATCACTCAGCACAGAATCAAGCTGTGCCTGCAACATATCTGCAGGTACAGTCATCACACCCTGCACTCCCACTGTGTTCTGGGCTGTCAGTGCAGTGATAACCGTAACAGCATAATGCCCCAAAGACGTGACAGTCTTAAGGTCTTGCTGAATGCCGGCACCGGCACATGTGTCGCTGCCGGCTATGGTAAGTACAGTCTTCATAACTCATTAATTTTCACCTCCACGCATCTCCTAATATCATTGCACCTCCAAAACCAAGAGCCTTTAGTGCCGGCAAGGCAGCGAAAGTCACCCCACCGAGTGCATACACTTTGCTGTCTATGATACCGTCGGCTACAGCACGACAAATATCGTCATGTGTAAAGGCAGAGCAATAACCTTGCTTTGAAATGGAATCGAATATTGGCGAAAGGGACAGATAATCGTGCTCATCCTTATAACGCACAACCTCATCCAACGAATGACAACTACGGCTCACACCACCTTCCCACCCAACAGGCGGCTGCGGATTACGGCGGTTCAGATGCACCCCGTAAAGCGAATAACGCTGAGCAAGAGTGAAATGGTCATGCACCACCAATCTGTTACGCCATTCCGCAGGCACACTGCGCACCAACCGCTCCACCTCATCATATTCTGCCCCGGGCTTGCGGATATGCACCAAGGTGACACCACTGCGCAAAAACATTACTATCCGCTCGGCTTCCGCATCAATGAATGTCGGCATTGTTATCACTATTGTCGTGAACATCGATAGTTATTGCTTTACAAACAAATCAAAAGAAGCGTCCCAATCCTTCCACACAGGCTCACGCCCCAACCGCTTCAAGCGCAGGTTTATCTCTTTGGCTGTGCGGTTGTCAGAGACAGTGAACTGCTCAAGTGCCTGCGGATAGGTGTGGTATCCGCCGGGATTAACCTTTGACTCCGCTGACATTGTCGTTACTCCAAGTGTGCACATATTGTCACGAATGAACTGCGGCTCACGTGTGGAATATGATATGTCCACATCATGGTCAAAGATACGCATGGCAAACGTAACCTGCGCCAATTCCCTGTCCGTCACGAAGCAGTTAGGTCGGAATCCCTCATTCTGCGCAGGGCGCATACGCGGGAAGTTCACAGAATACTTTGTCCTCCAGTAATGCTTCTGCAGATAGCGCAGGTGATAAGCCATCATCACCACATCTGTGCGCCACTCCTTCTCCAGGCCTAACAATGCTCCCATGCCTATGGAATGCATTCCTGCCTTACCCATACGGTCAAAACCGTTGACACGCCACTCGAAATCAGACTTCATTCCTGCCGGATGATACAGCTTATAGTTCTCCCTATGGTACGTCTCCTGAAAGCATATCACACCATTAAGACCATGCTTGGCCAACTCGTGATAATCCTCCATGCTCAACGGCATCACCTCAATCTTTATGTTGGAGAAATACTTCTTCGCCAAATCAATAGCCTTAGCCAAATACGGCACTCCGGCCTTCGCAGGATTCTCACCTGTCACAAGCAGGATGTTCTCAAATGGCGCAAGTTTCTTTATCGCCTTATACTCATTCTCGATTTGCTCCGGCGTAAGGATAGTGCGCGCCATGGGATTGGAGCGGTGGAAACCGCAATAGACGCAGGAGTTGGAGCAGGAGTTTGTGATATACAGCGGTATGAACATCGACATTGTCTTGCCGAAACGCTCCTCTGTATATTTGCGCGACAGCCGTGCCATCTGTTCCAGATATGGCTCAGCTGCCGGAGAGACAAGAGCCATGAAGTCATTGACATCACGATGCTCCTTTGCCAAAGCGCGCCTGACATCGGTATCGGTCATCCGGGCTATGCGTTCTGTTGTGCCATCCCAACTTATCTTTAGTAATTCTTCTGAAAACATATTTTTCTTTATTATTAAAATATCAAATCGCTAACATTATGGTTGTCAGATATTTACCACAAAGCTCTGCATCGTCCGCAGGTCTATGCTCCACAAGCGGTCTATGAGCGGCTCGCCATAACTGCATATCAGCTGCAAGACCTGCGCTGCCTGCACACTACCGACAACAGCCGGTGTAACGCCCACAACCTCTTTTCCGCAATACGGCATGGCAGGTGCGGCCTCATCAGGATACAAGGTGCGATAGGTGGCATGCCCTTTGCACAACACACAGACCTGGCCTTCAAAAGCACAGACTGCCCCGTAAACCATTGGCTTGCCTTGTGCATGGCACGTGTCACTGATAACATAACGCACAGCGAAATTATCCGTACCGTCAACAACAATATCATAACCGCCTATCAGCCGTCCTGCATTGTCCGGCGTGAGCCTCTCATTGCAGGCATTGACAACAATTCCACTGTTCAATGCCGACAAGCGTTCCTTGGCACACAGTGCCTTCGCACGCCCAACCATGCCTTCATCATATAATACCTGCCGCTGCAGATTGCTCACACTCACCACGTCATCATCAACAATACCTATCGTGCCTACTCCTGCACCGGCGAGATATGCGGCAACCGGTGAACCTAAGCCACCTGCGCCAACAATCAGGACACGTGCATCTGACAAACGGCGTTGCCCTTCTGCACCAATCTCAGGCAGTAGGAGCTGCCTTGCATATCTTGATTCCATCAGTCTACAGTTTTCTAAGGTCGTGGGACAGTTTGGCAGCACAGAAGTTAGGGCCGCACATGGTGCAATACTCTCCGGTCGTATGCCCGGCCTCCTCGAAATACTGCAACGCACGCTCAGGGTCAAGCGACAAATGAAACTGGTCCCGCCAGCGGAATTCAAATCGGGCCTTTGACAATGCGTTGTCCCTAACCTGCGCCCCGGGGTGGCCTTTCGCCACATCTGCAGCATGTGCAGCAATCTTGTATGTCACCACACCTACACGCACATCCTCCTTGTCAGGCAGGGCAAGATGTTCCTTCGGTGTGACATAGCACAGCATGGCCGTACCCATCCATGCTATCTGCGCGCCACCTATGGCACCGGTGATGTGGTCATATCCCGGAGCTATGTCGGTCACAATAGGACCAAGGGTATAGAAAGGCGCTTCGTGGCAGTGGTCAAGCTGACGCTCCATGTTCTCCTGTATCTTCTGCATAGGCACATGACCCGGTCCCTCTATGAATGCCTGCACATTCTTGTCCCAAGCACGCAACACGAGCTCGCCCATCGTGTCAAGCTCTGCAAACTGTGCCGCATCGTTAGCATCGGCAATGCATCCGGGACGCAATCCGTCACCCAAAGACAGTGCGACATCATACTGCGCCACAATGTCGCATATATCGTCAAAATGCTCATACAGGAACGACTCCCTATCATGTATCAGACACCATTTGCTCATGATAGAACCTCCACGGCTCACTATTCCGCACAAGCGTGTGTCAGCAAGACGCACATTCTGCCGGCGTATGCCGGCGTGTATAGTGAAATAGTCCACACCCTGCTCACACTGTTCTATAAGTGTGTCCTTGTAGATTTCCCATGTCAGGTCTTCCACACGACCGTTCACTTTTTCCAGAGCCTGATAGATAGGCACAGTACCTACGGGCACAGGGCAGTTGCGTACTATCCATTCTCTTGTCTCATGGATGTTAGCTCCCGTTGACAGATCCATAAGCGTGTCACCGCCCCATTTGCATGACCACACAGCCTTGTCCACCTCCTCTTCTATAGATGATGTGGTGGCGGAATTGCCTATATTTGTGTTAATCTTCACAAGGAAGTTGCGGCCTATAATCATAGGTTCAGACTCCGGGTGATTAATGTTGGCAGGCAGCACGGCACGACCGCGGGCTATCTCGTCACGCACAAATTCCGGTGTGATATGTGTCCTGATGCCCAACTCCTCGCAGTTCATATTCTCACGTATTGCCACATACTCCATCTCCGGGGTTATTATCCCCGCCTTGGCGTATGCCATCTGTGTTATGCTCCTGCCCTTTACGGCACGGCGTGGTAAACGTATGTGCTCAAAACGCAGACTGTCAAGCGAATGGTCAGCGAGCCTCTGCTTGCCATACTCACTCGTCACCTGTGGCAGTTCCTCCGTATCGCCACGCTCCACTATCCATTGCTCACGCACCCTTGGCAATCCCTTCTTCAAATCCACCTCTATGCTTGGGTCTGAGAAAGATCCACCGGTGTCATAGATATAGACCGGTGCATTCGGCACTATATGAGGTATGCCATGCTTGTCCTTTGTTACTGTAGGCGTGAGATTCACCTTGGTCATCCCAACCTTTACCGACGGGAAAATCTTTCCTGTCATGTACGCCTTTTCCCTTTTGGCGTACGCTTTATTATCGTTAGGCATAAGTCTTTCTTTGTTTTTTTCAATGTTATTCAGTCAAGAAACGCTGTCAGCGGCGAGCTTGCCTCTGCCGAATCGCTGACGGCACCCAGTCCGGCTTCGTATGCGCGGCGACCTGCCACGACAGCCTCCTTGAATGCTATGGCCATCTGCACAGGGTCGCCGGAGACAGCTATGGCAGTGTTCACCAGACAGCAGTCTGCACCCATCTCCATAGCCTCGGCCGCATGGCTTGGCGCACCGATACCGGCATCGACAACCACCGGCACCATGGACTGCTCAATGATAATCCGGAGGAAATCCTTCATGCGCAGCCCCTTGTTGGTGCCTATGGGTGCCGCCAACGGCATGACTGTTGCCGCACCGGCCTCCTCCAGATGCTTGCACAATGTCGGGTCTGCCTGGCAATAAGGCAGCACAACAAAGCCCAACTTCACCAGCTGCTCCGTAGCCTTCAGTGTCTCCACAGAGTCCGGCAACAGATAGCGTGGGTCAGGGTGTATCTCCAGTTTCAGCCAGTTGGTGCCGAAAGCCTCACGCGCCATCTGCGCCGCAAAGACAGCCTCTTCCGCATTGCGCACTCCGGAGGTGTTAGGCAGCAGCTGTATGTTCCTGTTCTGCATGATGTGCGCCAGCAGGTCGTCGTGGCTGTCCTCAAGCTCCACACGCTTCATGGCTACCGTAACCATCTCTGTCCCACTTGCCTTGATAGCCTCAGCCATCAAACTGTTGTTACCGAACTTTCCTGTTCCAAGGAAAAGGCGGGAATCAAATTCTCTTCCCGCAATGACTAATTTGCCCATTATTTTATTATGTATTATGAAAAACGATTATAAGTAACCATTAACTTGTCAGTGCAATAAGTTTCCTAATCTCTGCCACAGGGTCGCTGGCACGCAACACCGCGCCACTCAGTGCCACACCGCTGACACCTGTCTGCATAATGTCCGGTATGTCATCTGCCGTTATGCCTCCTATCGCCACCACCGGCAGCCTTATGCCATCGGCCATAATGGCTTGCATTATGCCACGATAGCCGTCAAGCCCCAAAACAGGTGACAGTCCTTTCTTGGTGGTGGTGAAACGGAACGGACCGCAGCCAATATAGTCAGCGCCGGCAGCATGATGTTGCCGCACATCGGCAATGGTGTTGGCTGTGCCTCCTATAATAAAACCGTCGCCCAACAGATGCCTTGCTTCCGCTATCGGCATGTCCTTCAAGCCAAGGTGCACGCCGTCAGCGCGCAACTCCTTTGCCAGCTCCACACGGTCATCGAGGATGAACGTGGCTCCGGTAGCATGGCACATGCGCTGCGCAGCTGTCGCAACAGGGCGCACCTCATCGTCGCCTGCCCCTTTCATACGCAACTGCACCCACCGGCATCCTCCCTCAAGAGCCATGCGTATGGAGTCAAGATAAGAGTATTCCTTTGTATAATGTGAGATAAACTGTAGCATACTCTTTCCTTATCCTCCACAAACCGCTTTGATGATTATCACACTGTCTCCATCCCTCAGGCTTGTCGCTGCCCAAGCATCATGCTGCACCATCTGTCCACCCAATGCCATAGCCACACCACACTCCGGCAGTCCAAGTTCCTTTGCCAGTTCTCGCAGGTCAGACGCAAAAGTCTCAGTAGTCTTGTTGTTGATTTTGATATTCATAATCCTGTTGTTTTTATCGTCCCGGAGAGGATTATGCCATATAACATAAACCCGGACAACGGCTGAAAACATGCCGTCACCCGGGTTTACTCATATATAAAATGATACGATGATATCATTCTCATTTCCTACGGCAGCATTATCTGCATCAGGTCAATGGGTATAATCTCAGCCTCTGCCCAAACCTTTCTTCATAAAGGTATCGGAACAAAAGCACCCCGAGTCTTTGTTATTTGCCTGCAAAGATACTGCTTTTCCGGCAAACAACCAAATATTTTTGGTGGAAAATTATTTTCATACAAAACATTGCCATATAAATGGTAAAATGAAAGGTAACACTTCACCATGCGAAAGATAACACTTTACACTATAAAAGGTATCACTTTGCAATGCAAAGTGATACCTTTTGCAACACCACTGAAAATCAATGAGATACGAAACGTTATTTTAAGTATTCTCAACCGTTGCTTTTCTGCAACATCCATTGCATTATCGCCAAATCGCTCCTTACCTCTCCTTGGAACAAATACTTGTCTTGCGAAGCCTTTAGCGTGTCGTAAAGTGCCATGGCTTTGGAGCGGTCGTTGTCTATGTACAATGCTATGGCGCACTGAATCCTTAATTTTGAGGACATCACATTGCTGTACTGCTTTATGTAATTCCTAAGTTGCGTGTCAAGCAATGACACCGCTTGCTCGCATCGCCCTGTCACCATGGCACAGAAAGCGAGTTCGCAGGCTATCTCATTGACATACAGCGGAATGATGTCTGCCTTATGGGAATAGAGTTCTTCAAGTTCGGCGTATGCCCTCTCCCACTCCATCATGTCAACAAGGCGTGAAGCATGCATCAACGGAAGAGAGACTTCCAACGGATTCCGATAGTCGATGTCCGTAGTCCGGTCAAACAGTTCGTCAGGCATATCTTTCGGACGCACACCGTTTTGGATGAATGCATTGGAGCGAAGTGAAGCAACCAACGCTCTCTTGCCCAACGGATTATTGCGCAGGTGGAGCATGTTGTACGCGTCGTTGCCTATTCCGCCCAACTTCATCGGCACTCCGTTGAGGACAATAAGGAAAAGGTCTGCCAGGCAGAAAACAAAGACTGCCTCAAACATGAATGCGTTTAGGTCGAGCCACAGCAAAGGCAGAGCTGCCGGAAGCAACAGCAGATTTGCCAGCACTCCTCCTGCATTGTACCACATTGTAGGCACTTGTTCCAACGGCACGTCAGGTGGTGTCAGCAGACACTGGCCGCCTGTGCCTGCTATGGAGAAGCGTTTGACATGCAACTTTCCGTCAATACGTATGAAAGTCATGTTGAATATACGGAATGACACGAACTTATATCCGGAAAGAAGTCCGCAGACAAGATGTCCGGCTTCATGCACAGGAATAAGGATCAGCAGCGATACAGCAAAAGCTGCCACTCCCACCAAGAATGAAAGCGCAGCTTCCGCTATGTCAGCAGAACACAGCTTTGCCACCACTCCCGTAAGAGAAGCATCCGTAAAGACTGCCACAAGAATGGTTGCCACCAGCACTCCGACTGCCATACCTGCGAAAAGACTGAGAAGAAGTTTAAGACCTGTTTTCATTACTTGTATCGAACAATTTGGCCAACAGCAAAAAAATAAAGAGTATCTTCCTTGGTTGCATAAGGAAGATACTCTGAAAGTTATCAATTGTGCTACCTCTTGATTGCCGCATATTCAAATGCCTAAATGATACTGCTTGCACATGCAAAGTGCCCTTGACAGGCACCGGCAGCATCAATTCGCTGCATCTGTGGACCTCGGAGGAGTGATAGAATTGCCGTTAAGGATGTCCTTAACACGCATAATCTGCAGAATGGAAGCATACGCACCCTCTGTGAAAGGTCCGCTGATGTAAGCGACACGGTCGTCAAGAAGCAAGTTGTTGCTCTCAAGGAGAGACCTTATGGCAGAGACAAAATGCTGCTTCGGGTCGTAATCAGCAGGGACAGAGACAGCGTGAATGCCGTAGCTGAGTGCCAGTTCGCGATGCACATGGGCATTGTAGCAGACAGCAATCACAGGTATTGAACCGCGGTAGCTTGACAGTTTGCGTGCTGTCGAACCACTCTTGCAGTCTGTGATGATAGCGCGGACACCGAGTTTCTCTATAGCATCGATGGCACAGTTTGACAGATAGTCCGCAGTGTCAATCATCTCCTGCATCTCCACCTTGCCGACATCCGAGTTATGGATGTCGTGCTCCACACGGTCGGCAATTTGGGCCATTGTCCTTACCGCCTCCACTGGATATTTTCCGCTGGCTGTCTCGCCGGACAACATGAGGGCGTCAGTACGGTTGTATATCGCGTTGGCGATGTCCGTCACCTCGGCACGTGTAGGGCGAGGGTTATTAATCATTGTATGGAGCATCTGTGTGGCTACGATCACCGGAGTCTTTGCAACGACACATTTCTTTATAATCTGACGCTGGATGGACGGAATCATCTCCAGAGGCACCTCTATGCCAAGGTCGCCACGAGCTATCATGATGCCGTAAGAAGCGTTGATGATGTCATCGATGTTGTCCACACCCTCCTGATTCTCAATCTTGGAGATGATCTTTATGTCGGAATTGTGAGCGTCAAGTATGTCTTGAACAGCCTTGACGTCCGCAACACTGCGGACAAAAGAATGTGCTATGAAATCAATGCCTTCTTCGATTGCAAGAAGGATGTTGCTCTTGTCCTTCTCGGTAATTGCCGGCAGGTCGATATGCTCTCCTGGCACATTGACACTCTTGTTTGCGCCAAGCTTGCCGTCGTTCATGACTCTTACACGCACCTCATCACCATCTATTGACAGGACTTTCATGTCAAGCTCGCCGTCATCGAAAAGAATCTCGTCACCTATTTTTATATCCTTGGCTATGTCAGGATAAGAAAGGCATATTACATCATGAGTGGTCTTCTCTCCCGGACGGCCAATGATTGTCACCTCCTCACCGGTGGTGTACATTATAGGTTCGTCCACATAGGTGGAGCGCACTTCCGGTCCCTTAGTATCAATCAGGATTCCAAGGTCAGGGGAAACAGTCCTCGTATTTCTGATAATCTCACGCAGACCGTCAGGAGTAGCATGGGCAGTGTTCATTCTTATAACGTTCACTCCGGCATCATACAGTGCGCGGATGAACTCCACCGAACAGCGGCGGTCACTTACCGACGCAACAATCTTTGTCTGTTTCATATAATATTTTGGAATTTTATGATTTTTCTGTTCCGAAATTATGGGTTTGTAAGTCCTGGGGCTTTTGCAAAATTACAAATAATATTCCAAATAGCAAAGAAAAGTGAAAAAACTTAGATTTTATTTCAGAAAAAATTACTTACTATGCCTAAAATTTCAATTCTATAACATTCGTTTTACAACAGCCGCCATTCGGGCGCAACATGCAGCGTTTGTCCACATGCTCTTTAATGTTTTTTAGCTTGGTATTTATTCTGTACATATTCAAAACCTTCAAAATCACCGGATGCGGAAAGCTTGGCAACCATGTCGTGCACATCACAGAAGCAAGACTTGGGATAAAGATGCAATAGTCAAGAATAAATGGAAACTACATGCCTAAATATCAGTTAAAATCAACTCTTTAGCAAAAAAATCCTAATTTTTGATTATCTTTCAACTGCCAAGGCAAATCTTTCAACAAATTTTTATAATTTTGCAGTTCGAAACAACAAAATAAATAACACACTTAATAAAAAATGACAAAAGCAGATATCATTAACGAGATTGTCGACAGGACTGGCATTGCCCGCTGCGATGCTGCTGCTGCTGTAGAGGCATTTATGGAAGTTGTCAAAGATAATATGGTCAAAAACAACGAGAATGTATACCTCCGCGGATTCGGCAGTTTTATTGTAAAGAAACGCGCAGAGAAGACAGGCCGCAATATTTCTAAAAATACAACAATCATAATTCCTGAGCACAACATACCTGCATTCAAACCTGCAAAGAGCTTCCTGCAGATGATGAAGGGTGAAGAGGTTACCGCACAGGATTAAGAGCGAAAAGAAACAAGCAAACAAACAAAATATTAACCACCTAAAATCAAATCATTATGCCAAACGGTAAGAAAAAGAAGGGCCACAAGATGGCAACTCACAAGCGTAAGAAGAGACTCCGTAAGAACAGACATAAGAGCAAGTAAGTTTTTTACGGCTAAATTTAAGGGCGTGTTTTCCACATGCCCTTTCTCTTTATTTAAAAAACAAAGGTAAAAAGTATGACAAGCGAATTAGTAATTGATGTAAAAGCGGAGGAAATATCCATCGCATTGCTGGAAGACAAGAATCTCGTGGAGTATCAGACAGAGACAACATCACAGTCGTTCTCCGTGGGAAACATCTACCTTGCAAAAGTCAAGAAGCTGATGCCCGGACTCAACGCCTCCTTTATCAATGTGGGCTATGAGCGTGAAGCTTTCCTACACTACCTTGACCTCGGACCGCAATTCGCAAGCTACGAGAAGTATCTCAAACAGGTGAGAAGCGACCATCGGAAACTCTATCCTTTTGAAAAAGCCATGCGCCTGCCTGATTTGAAAAAGGACGGCAGCATAGCATCCACACTCACAAAAGACCAAGAGGTGCTTGTGCAGATTGTCAAAGAACCAATCTCCACAAAAGGACCACGCCTGACATGCGACCTTTCATTCGCAGGACGTTACTTGGTGCTCATGCCATTCCATGATAAGGTTTCCGTTTCCTCGAAAATAAAAAGCGGAGAGGAACGCTCACGCCTGAAGCAAATCATCCATAGCGTCAAACCACGCAATTTCGGAGTGATCATCCGCACTGTAGCGGAAGGATGCGATGGAACGGAACTTCAAAACGAGCTGCAGATTCTCATCAAACGCTGGGAAGATGTCATCAAGAAGGCACAGACTGCCACACCATTGCCACAGCTTGTCTATGAAGAGACAAGCCGTGCCATAGCACTTCTTCGTGACATGTTCAACCCGACATATTCTGCCATATACGTCAATGACAAGGCAATATTTGATGAGGTCAAGGACTATGTCACCCTCATTGCTCCGGAGAAAGCCGGCATAGTAAAACTCTACGAAGGCAAAGTGCCTATCTTTGATAATTTCAACATTACCAAACAGTTGAAATCAGGATTTGGCAAAACCGTAAACTACAAGCATGGTGCCTATCTCATCATAGAGCATACGGAAGCGATGCATGTGGTCGATGTCAACAGTGGCAACCGCACAAAAGCAGAGAACGGACAGGAACAGAACGCACTTGATGTCAACCTTGGTGCTGCAGACGAACTTGCACGACAGTTGCGTCTGCGGGATATGGGAGGAATAATCATCGTGGACTTCATTGACATGCATCTTGCAGAGGATCGCCAGCTTCTCTACGAGCGGATGTGCAAGAACATGCAGCAGGACAGAGCAAGGCATAATATCCTGCCTCTGTCAAAATTCGGACTGATGCAGATCACACGCCAGCGTGTCCGTCCGGCTATGGACATCCATGTTGAGGAAATCTGTCCAACATGCTTTGGCAAAGGAAAAATAAAGTCAAGCATCCTTTTCACCGACCAATTAGAGCGGAAAATAGAATACCTCACAAAGAAAGTAGGAGAGAAACACATAACGCTACATGTCCACCCATACGTGGAAGCGTACATAACAAAGGGACTGTGGAGCATACAGCGCCGATGGCAGTTGAAATATGGCTTTGGAATAAACGTTGTTGCATCGCAGAAACTTGCTTTCCTTCAATATGAGTTCTATGACAAGAACAACCAGTTCATAGACATGAAGGAAGAACACGACAATTAAACAAAGAAAAGCTGAAGCAGACTGCATAAGTCACAAATTGGCAAATACAGACAAACGTGCCATTGTGAATGTAACCGGCACAACTACAAGAAAAGAAAGAGGATATTCCATTACAGGGACAAAGCCTGACAAAAACACTGAGCGTTCTATATATAAAAATAGAGTCGGCTTGCAGAATTGCAAACCGACTCTATTTTTATTCCATAATCCTTTTATCAGAAGAACAAGTAACGGTTATCCTTAACTTCTGCATTCTGATAGAGCTCCTGCATGAAATTGCCGGCATACTGCATCATCTTCTGCTTCAGTGTTGCCATTGTTGCCTTCTCGTCGTACTTTACAGGACGGTTAGACTTCTTCACAACCTGGAAGAGATAAACACCGCCATTGCCCTTAACAGGATTCTTTGAGAACGCACCGGCCTTTACAGATGCGACAGCACCTGAGAGAGCAGGCTCTGCTGCACCTGTAGCCTGAACAAACACAGGAGCCGCGAATGTCACCTGATTAACAGAAGCGACCTGTCCGCCCTTTGCCTTTGCAGCAGCAACAGACTTGACATCCTTCACCTTTGCCATAAGAATCTCTGCCTGCTTGTCACGGAGAGCCTCAGCCTTGACAAATGACTTCACACGCTCATCATCCAAAGTGCGGTAACCCTCTTTGTTGACCTTCGTAAGAACCATGACAAGGAGAGTGTTATTGTCACCACACTCATAGAGAGGAGACACTGCACCTTCTTCTGCTTCAAACAGCCACTTCATGGCATCGCGTGTAGCACGTATTCCTGCAATGTTATGCTGTGCTGTAGTAACATCATTGAGAGGCATAACCTGATAGCCGTTCTTTTTGGCATTCTTCTCCAGCTGCTCAGCATTCTGAGTCTCGCTCACGAACTGGCTGAACTTGTTGTAAGCCTGTGAATAAGTGTCCTTAGAGAAATTATTGTCACGCTTCACAACAGCAGCAACATACTTTGTTGTAGGAGCCTTGCGGTCAAGAACCTGAACAATGATGTTTCCGGAAGTCAGCTGCACATTTGCTGTCTGGCCAGCACCGAGATTCATCAAAGTCTGGAGATAAGCCTTTGAATCCTTGTCCATTGATGGAGAAGACTCATACATAGCACCTGTGAGCCATGTCTTCTCGCCTGTCTGTCCATATTTCTTGGCAAGAGCCTCGAAATCAGCACCACCGTTCACAGCATTGTACACAGAGTCAGCCTTCACACGAGCAGCATCAGCTGTCTCAGCACCAACCTGGATAACACGGAACTGTATTGAGTCCGGCATCTCCTGCTTTGAAATCAGCTTCACTACATTATATGTATTGTCCAACTTGTTCTCAACAGGACCATAAACCTGTCCTGCGCTCATAGAGTCCAGACGCGCTGCGATATCACGTGGGAAAGCTCTTCCTGACTGTGGCAGACCAAGGTATGAAACCTGTGATGCACTCTTGCGCACAACCTCTGTAGGGTCAGCAGCTGTTGCGAGTTGTGATGCGAAACCCTGCATCTCCTTGATAGTAGCCTGACGGTCAGCAGTGCTTGCAGCTACCTGCACACTGACATACTTCACGTCACGGCTTTCAACTGTCTGACGGAACATGTCCTTCATTTCCTCATACTTTGCCTTAAGGTCTGCATCAGAAACCTTTGCCTCTGACTCCTTTACAGACGTATAAGGGAATGCAGCAAGCTGTATGTTTGCCTCCTCATTCTCATCCTTGAAAGCCATCTTTGCCTCCATAGGGTTAGACATGATACAGTTGGCGAGGAGCACCTGATACTTTCCAGCAAGGATCTGCTGACGGAGAGTCTTCTCAATGAAAGTCCAATACTTATAGACTGTAGCATACTGCTCTGCCTGCTGAGGGTTTGTTGCCTGCATCTGCTTGTAGTCAGCGAGGAACTTCTTCAGCGCGTTAGCATCAAAGCGTCCAGTCTGCTGGTTGACGAAAGGAGTCTGTGCCAACATAGGGTTTGTTCCCTCTTTCAGGACATTCTGAAGTTCCTGGTCTGTCACTGTAAGACCGAGTTTTGAAGCTTCATTCTCAACAATGCTTGTCTGGACATAAGTGTTCCATACCATATCCTTGACCTGATTCAGCTCTTCCTCGGAGAGGTTCTCGCGACCTTGGGTCATCTTTATAACCTCCTGATACTCATCGACGAGAGCCTGAAACTCCTGAACACTGACTTTCTTTCCAAGCACCTCACCGACCTGCTGACGAGAATCGTTACGCAGAGCGTCAGTAGAGCGTACCAATTCCTCTGCTATAAAAGCAAAGAGAGCGAGACCTACTACGCCAATAAGGACAGGTCCCCAGCTACGGATTTTACCAATTGCTGCCATTTCTTTTTTAGTTTATTTTTATTATTATTTATTTTCTAATTAATATTTCTATGGTATAATACCACATTTAGCGCACAAAATTACAAAAAATATCGCAAACACGCAAATTTTCAGTATAAAACTTGCCCAAAACACACTTATAAAAAAGACAATAAAGACAAAAGCCATGAACCGCAACAGCAATTCATGACTTCCATATATCCACTGACTGAGCAATCGGCTACTTTGAGAAACGGACACCGATAAGCATGCCGTTAAAATTCTTCATAAGTGAAGAGACGGCTGTAAGTTCTTTTGTGCCTGCTGTTCCTGCAACATTCTGCAAAAAGTCCTTCAACTTTGTGGCATCACCGACTATCACGAGCGAACCATTCTCCAACTGAGGAGTAAGACTGCAAGGTTTTGTACGTCCCTTGAATGTCAGGTGCACATCGTTATCAGAGATAGTGTATGTACCCGTAATCTTCTTATTCTTGAAGTTCACACAGAAAGTCTTGTCACTCTTGAACGTGATAGACATCTTGCCCTTGGTCATTCCCACCTTTGAGAAATATGTCTGCAACTTATCTTCTATCTTGGTACTTGCAGCCGCCCCACCAAGACTCGCAATGGTATTGTCACTTTTAAGCACCACCGCCGGACGCTGATAAGTCCACGTTCCCTGTATCTGCTTGGATGTCGGGACAAGTTTTGTCGACAGAACCTCTGTCACCTTACCAAGCAACTCACTCAACTGCGCATTTGCACTCGCATTGAAACAAAGCAGCATCACTGCCACCGCAACCATTCTGATAGTATTCTTTCCCATGGTTTTCTTTACTGATTTTATCGTATGTTACATATTGTTTTCCTTCTCAAGCAGAGCCATCAACTTTCCCGTCCAGTCCTCGCCGTTGACCGGGCATAAAGTCCGGAAGCCCAAAGAGGCTGCCATTTCTATATTCTTCGCACCATCATCCACGAAAAGAGCCTCGCTCGGAGATATACCCTCATGTTCAAGAACATGCCGGAAATACCTCTCACTCGGCTTCATGGCTCCTATTTCATAACTCTTATAGCATGCATCAAAATAATCACTGACAGGCTTTCCCTCAGGACATTCGTCATCCAAGCCACGGCTGAACTCACTGCTGCACGCCCATGCCATCATGAACGGGTTGGTGTTGGACACCATAACAAGCCTGTACCCCATATTGCGGAGCTTTCTGAGAATGTCTATATTACGCTTTGGCAAATCGCTTTTGTAGCCCGTCCAAGCCCACTTGCATTCCTCCCAAGTGACCTCCTTGCCACACATTGCCGACATTTCTGCAACAAATCCGTCCGCCGAGAGCCTGCCGTCCTCCACGTCACCGAACATCCCAGCCTGTGTGTAAGCATCAAGACGCTTCTCCACATCAGGCACTCCCAATGCACCGAAACGGCGCATCGCCTCTTTTTGGTCAAGAGTTATAATCACTCCTCCAAAGTCAAACAAAATAGTCTTTATCATTGTTCTTTATCCAATTTCGGCACAAAGGTACAATATTTTCCTCAAAACAGCAAAATTCGAGAGGAATTGTTTACAAACAACACCCTTATTTGTTAATATTATTTAAGAAAGAGGCTTTCTCTATTCAATTATTTCTCCATTTCGTTTTTTCTTCGTACCTTTGCACTCGCAAATGACAAATCGCAGGCATCACGCCACATCACACGGTGCGTTGGATGAACGGTTTAGTCTCTGGTCTGCAAAACCAGCCAAGGCGGTTCGACTCCGCCACGCACCTCGAAAGACTGCTTGATATATTCAGGCAGTCTTTTTTTATATTACTTATTCGCTCCCAACCGCCAACCATGCCACACCGCCTCACACTCTGCAAAAAAGCCCACTATAAGAGACTGGAACACAACATGTTATCTTTCACACAACAAAAGGTAACACTTTGGCATACAAAAGGTAACAGTTTAGGACATGAAAGGTAACCATTTGCCTTGCAAAGTGTTACCTTTGGTTTTGCCACTTGTAATGGCAAGAATCAGATCTGGCATTTCCCTTGTCTTCAAGCCCAATATTTATGGTTCACAAACTTTTATAACCATATTTCTTGGCTGATACGTTTTTTTTGTGTAACTTTGCCACTAATAACTAACGGAATCAAAACACACCACATTATTTTATTATTACAATGAAAAGAACAGCTTCGTTTTTCATCCTTGTTTTCTTTGTATATACCGGAATTTTTGCACAAAGCAACCGCAGCAAGAAGACCAACCTGCTGCGCTCGACAGACAAGGCATTCTTCATGACCGAAGAGGCTCAACGCATAGGAAACCAAGTCGTGGCATACCAGCGTGTGACTGGCGGATGGCCTAAAAACATCGACATGTGCCGGCAACTGAGCAAAGAGGAACTTGCGGAAGTCATAAAGCAGAAAAGCCGACGCAACGATTCCACTACTGACAACAATGCGACAACGACACAGCTTCTCTTCCTTGCCCGACTCTACAAGGCTACAGGAGGCAAAGAATGGAAAGAGGCATGCAAAAAGGCAGTGGACTACCTCATCAGCGGACAATACGAAAACGGAGGCTGGCCGCAGTTCTGGCCTGAGATGCGCGACTATCAGGTGCACATAACCTATAACGACAATGCCATGGTGAACACGCTTTCACTGTTCCAAGACATCATCAATGGAAAAGAGCCTTTTGACAGTGACCTGTTCGACAAGGCAACAAAGGAACGGTTGAAGAAGTCGTTTGACAAAGGCATCGAGTGCATCCTCAACACACAAATCGTTGTGAAAGGGAAACCTACGGTATGGTGTCAGCAGCACGACCGCAACACAATGAAGCCTGCCCCTGCACGTGCTTATGAGCTGCCGTCGTTCTGTTCGCAGGAGAGTTGTGAGATAGTGCGTCTGCTCATGACACTGCCAAATCCTGACAAGCGTGTGAGAAAAGCCGTCCACAGTGCAATGGCGTGGTTTGACAAATACAAATTGACAGGCTTGCGTGTGACAAGGACAGGCGAAAAAGGCAGCACAGACAGAGACACAAAACTCGTCAAAGATGCCGGCGGAAGCCCTTTGTGGGCACGGTTCTATGACCTTGACCGCTGCGAACCTTTCGTATGCGACCGTGACGGCATACCACGCCGCAGCCTGGAAGAGATAGGCAGAGAGCGACGCGGCGGCTACAGCTGGTTCAACAACTACCCTGCCCTACTCTACCCTCTGTACGAGCAATGGGCTGACAAATACGACAAGCGGAACAAAGTGCGCATCTCCCTTTCTACAAAAGGTGCGAACGAGAACGGCACGATAGATATGTCGCGCAAGCCTTCGCCTGACAAACGTAAGTTCAACGTTATAGTAAAAGCGGGTGAAAGCATACAGCAAGCGATAGAGAAAGCTCCTTTGGACGGAGCACAACCGTTCAAAATCCTGCTTCTCAAAGGCACTTACAGCCAGAAAGTGATTATCGACCGCCCTAACATTATCCTTGTCGGAGAGGACAGGGACAGCACAATCATCGTCCTTGCTGAAGGGGCGAAGAGCATGCCAGAAGGCGAATACCGTGGCAAACCGATAGGACGCGGCGTGATTTCTATCACGGAGGACGGCAACGACTGTGTTATCAGCGGACTGACGGTCTATAACAATTATGGCACAACCGTGGAGAACACCACCTCGCATCAGTTTGCCATTTATGGCCGTGGCACACGCACAATTGTGGTGAACTGCAACGTATGGGCGGACGGCAATGACGCTCTTGCGCTTTGGGCGAAAGGCGGGGACGGCATGTACTACCATGCCGACCTTGATCTTCGTTGCCCGGGAGTGGACTTTCTTTGTCCTCGCGGCTGGTGTTATGCCACCAGATGCAGGTTCTACGGTGACGGACGTGCTATAATATGGCATGACGGACGTGGTGATAAGACCAAGAAACTTGTCATAAAGGATTCATCCTTCGATGCAAAACGCCCCACTATCCTCGGTCGTTGGCATCACGACTCGCAGTTCTTCCTCGTCAACTGCCACATGTCGGAGAACATTCTTGACACGAACATTTCCTACGCTTACAGCGACAAAGTGCTTGACCCGTGCCCTTGGGGACAGCGCACCTATTATTTCGGATGCACTCGCGACGGTGGCAACAGTGGCTGGCTAAGGAACAATCTGCAGGAATCGGAGGAGAAGCCGGAATTCCATGCCATCACAGCCTCATGGACATTCGACAACAAATGGAATCCTGAAAAGCGCCTGCGCGAGCTTTGGGATGTCGTGCAATATAGCATTTTGAAATAAAAATATAATAAACTACAATAATGAACACACACATTTTTTCCATGAAAAACATACTGACAGCCATTCTTTGTTTGCTGACTATCACCGGCAACGCCTATGCACAGAAAAGCTCTCTTCCGAAAGTGAAGAAATGCCTCTATGACTTTGTCGTTCCGGACAATGGCGATTTTGCTGCTGCAATAACAGCTGCAAACAACAGAAAAGACACAGCCAAACGATTCAGGATATTTGTGCGGCAAGGAAACTATGTAATTCCGGCCTCCACAACAGCCACCATAACGGGTATGGACGATAAAGAGTATCCTGACCCGCGAACAGACCTTACTGCAAGCAATGTGTCTGTCATCGGGGAAAACATGGAGACTACATCTATCAAAAACACATGTCCGGAAATCACTATTGACGGCAAATGGGGACCGGCGTGTCCTATCGAAGGATTGAGGAAGGCATACACGCTGCATAATTGCGGTACGGACAACTATTTCCAAGACATAAAGTTCATAAACGGAATGAAGGACCATACCGGACGTGGCGAGGCCTATGAGGAGAGTGGCGACCGCACTGTATGCAAGAATGTAGGACTGTGGGGATATCAGGACACTTACTGTTCAAACCGTGATTCGGCACGCTACTATTTCGAGGGCGGAGTGATACGCGGCCGTACTGACTATTTATGTGGCAAAGGAGACATACTGTTTAACGGTGTGGAGTTCAGGCAATGTGAGAAAGGTGGATACATCACAGCACCTTCACGCTCAGTGAAATACGGTTATTTGATGTACAATTGCTCCGTGACAGGTGAGACTCCTGACATTGACGGGACATATACACTCGGGCGACCATGGGGAAAGGGGACGCCAATCAACTTATGGATAAACACAAAGTTTTATGTTCGCCCTTCTGCAATAGGATGGGCAGAGATGTCAGGTGGATGGCCTGCAAGGTTTGCGGAATATGGTTCGCATGACAACCAAGGAACAATAATTGACCTCAGCGAGCGCAAAACTGTATGGAAGCATAAGGACGGAGATGCTCATGAGAACAATCCGTTGCTGTCTGCCGAAGAGGTTGCGGCTATAAAGCCTGAGACTGCACTGCTCGGAAATGACAACTGGAAGCCGATGGAGATTGCTGCCGACGCTCCAATGGCAAAGAATGTGAGAATCAAGAAAGGATGGCTTTTGTGGGAAAACAATGACAACACACTTTGTTGGGTTGTCTGCAAGAACGGCATTGCATGGCGTTTCACAACTGCTCCGAAAGTCAAGATTGATGACGACGGCAGCACCTATTCTGTCAGAGCCGCCAATGAGCGTGGAGGATTAGGACGTGAGGTTAAGGCTGTGAACCGGAATTAAATCCATTATCGACAATCATCATGATTAAAAGAATTATTCTTGGTGCAAGCATGGCTGTTGCTTTCGCAGGCGTAGCACAAGCACAGCAGTTGCCGGCATTCCCCGGAGCGGAAGGTTTTGGACGATATACCACAGGAGGACGCGGAGGAGAGGTTTACCATGTGACCACATTGGATGATAACGAAACAAAAGGAACACTGCGCCATGCTTTGATGCAGGAGGGCAAAAGAACCATTGTTTTTGATGTTGCCGGCACAATATTCTTGAAAAAGCCACTACGGATTGTTAACGGCGACCTTACCATTGCAGGGCAGACAGCTCCCGGAGGTGGCATTTGCATTGCAGGCAACCAGTTCTCACTCAACGCAGACAACACCATTATGAGATATGTGCGCGTGAGAGTTGGCAACGAGCAAGGCGGCAGTCCTGACGGTATCGGCGGCACGGACTTCCACCGTATGATTATCGACCATTGCTCTGTCAGTTGGAGCGTGGACGAATGTTGCAGTGTCTATGGTGGCGAGGATTTCACCGTGCAATGGTGCATTTTCTCCGAACCACTGAGGTTTGGCGGTCATCAGAAAGGAGGAAGCCACGGCTATGGGGCAATCTTCGGTGGCGCGCGTGCCTCTTATCATCATAACCTTTTGGCACATGGAGAAAGCAGAATGCCACGACTTGGACCAAGACCAGGCACACAGACGCGCGAACATGTTGATGTGAGAAACAACGTAATCTATAATTGGGCGGGCGCAGGCTGCTATGGTTTTGAGGGCATGGCTGTCAATATGGTGAACAATTATTACAAGCCGGGACCTGCAACTCCCAAGAACAATCGTGTCGGATACAGGATTGCGGCACCTGGAATACGCACCACACGATATGTTACAGGAAAGGACGGAAGACCAAACGCTTGGAAACCAATGGAGCATGTTTGGGGACGGTTCTACATTAACGGCAATGTCATGGAGGGCAACGATGATGTAACTCGTGACAACTGGACTCATGGTGTGCTTGAACAGATAGATCCAAAGACAAACGATGGTTTGTTCAATGACTCCATTGCAAAGGCTATACAACTAAGTGAGCCGATAGATTATGGCACGATAACCACACATTCCGCTAATGAGGCGTTTCATAGAGTGCTGGAAGAAGCGGGATGCTCCAATGTGCGTGACATCATTGACCGGCGCATCATACAAGAGACACTCACCGGAACAGCAACATTCCATGGCAGCATGTCTGACGACAGCCGTTCTTTCCCTGGATTCATAGACTCACAAAACG
This sequence comes from Palleniella intestinalis, assembly GCF_013166595.1. Lineage (GTDB taxonomy): Bacteria > Bacteroidota > Bacteroidia > Bacteroidales > Bacteroidaceae > Prevotella > Prevotella intestinalis. Next base: position 482,582 of record NZ_JABKKG010000001.1, read on the forward strand.
ACGTTATTCCTGCCGGAGAGACTTCACCATGGCCGGAACTAAAGGCAACAAAAAAGGAACTTGCAGACCGCAAAGACACCGACGGTGACGGCATCCCTGACAAATGGGAAAAAGCCCATGGACTTAATGCCAAGGACAAAACGGACGGCAACCTCTGCACATTGAGCAAAGAAGGCTATACTAATCTTGAAGTTTACCTTAATTCTCTTGTGGAAATTAAAGTTCCAAAATAAATTCAAAAAGACAATTTATGCGAAACAATTTATCCTTCCTTATCCTCTCACTCTTCTTCTGTGCCGAAACCATGGCACAGCAATTCTCCCCTACTACAACAATCTGGACAAACAGAACGATAGAAAGCATACTTGCCCAAGCCGGGAAATACAAGACCGCAAAGGATGTAAACCCTAACGCTTCAAAGACAGAAAAGACCAATATCCAAGTGCCTTATGGCAATGACGGACGGGATTTCCTGACTGAATGGGCATACTCGGAATTTGTCTGGACTAACTTCTATCCTGTAGGAAACGGACGCATGGCTGCCATGGTTGCAGGCGGAATTGACAATGAGGTCATACAAATCAACGAGGATACAAGTTGGGACGGCTCGCCTTATGGCACACTGAAGGACGAGAACGGTAACACATTGACCTCAATGGATGAGGTTTACAAGGCAAAACGCATCACAACCGTTAACCCTACAAGTGGAAGTGTGAAAGGCAATAGCAAATACTATAAGGACATAGCTGCGCAAGCCCTGAAGATTGACAATGCTCATACAAAAGAAGCTGTGCAATACCGATATGACCTTGAGAGCATGGTCGAGGCCAAATTCCTTGGCAATCCTAAACGCCAAAGGGCATACAAATCGTTTGTGGAGCTGTACCTTGATTTCGGGCATAACAGCGCAAACGCCAAAAACTACACTAAAAGTCTTGACCTTACAACAGGCATCGTCACTGTCGAATATGACATTAACGGAACCCACCATAAGCGTGAGACATTCGCAAGCTATCCTGACCAGGCGATAGTGACACGTATCTCCACTGACAGAAAGCAGGATTTCCATGCCACACTGCACAGCTATCATGCCACAGACACAAAATATTTCACTTATAACAAGATAAGTGACAATGAGATAAGTCTGCGTGCCCACATCACTGACGGCAACAAAGACGGCAGCATCGGGTGCATCAACGCTGTCTGTTTCGAGGCACGTCTGATGCTTCGTGGAGACGGAAAGTTCCATGTTTCAGCAGACAAGAAGTCCATAAAAGTGAAAGGTGCAAAAGACACTGAGATTTATGTCGTTGGCGCTACCAACTATGTGGATTACCTGAATCTTGACAATGAGAAACCGACACGTGACTGTCACCGCTATATTGCTAACATAAAGTCCAAGACTTATGGCAAAATCATGCAACGACATAATGCTGATTTCACTCAGATGTTCAATCGCTCAAACCTTGAAATAGCGAATGTTGATGCAACAGACTACAGCAGTGTGCCGACAGAACTACGTGTAAGAAAGAATGCAGAGGGCATGTCAGGATTCATGTTTGGTGGCGGTTCAAAACTTTATGCTAATCCAAAAGTGAACACGACTTACACTGACGGAGACAACCAGCTTGCAGTGCTTGAGTTCAATTACGGCAAATATCTAATCATTTCCGGTTCACGACCGGGCAGAAAAGCCACACAGCCCGATGACATTGACATAGCGGAAAGCCAGCCACTGAACCTGACAGGCAAATGGAATGCTGCAATGTCGGCAGGATGGAATGGCAAATATACTATCAATATCAACACAGAAATGAACTATTGGGCTGCACAACCACTGAACATTGGCGAGTGTGAACGCCCTCTGACAGACACTTTCCATGAACTTGCAAAGAGCGGAAGCATAACAGCCGACTACCAATATGGCATAGGCAACAGCGCAACTTATAAGCCGGGAGCGCCGTGGGTGATGCACCATAACTTTGACCTTTGGCGCGGCACACAGCCTATTGACAACGCTACGGCAGGACTATGGCCTACCGGTGGTGCATGGCTGCTTGACCATGCTTGGCAGTATTATCTGTACAACAATGACAAGGAGTATCTCCGTGAACTGTATCCTTACATGGCAGGAGCAGCACGCTTCTTCACTGACTTCTTGATTGTTGACCCTCAGACCGGCTATCTCATCACTGCCGCATCATGTTCTCCCGAACAAGGAGGTGTGCAGCCCGGTCCTGCTATGGACACACAGCTGATACGCAACTTGTACGATATGGTGCGGAAAGCTGCCAAAATCCTTGGAAAAGAAAATGAAGATGCACAGCTTCTTGCAAAGATAGAGGAACAGATGCCTACAACATATTTTGCCGAAGAAAAGGGACGCTTGGCACCTAACCTCATTGACGGACAGGGATTGATACAGGAATGGGTGCGCGGAGATGTAGGGTTTGACTTCTCAAAGAAGAACAATCCAGAAGAGGGAAAGTACAAATTCATCCATAACAAGTACACCGGTAAGGACATAAGCATCAATGAGCATTTTGCGAGCAACAACAGTATGCACCGCCATTGCTCACACTTATGGGAGATTTACCCAGGCACTCACCTCTCTGCTTTCAGCACAAATCCTGCCGAACAAGCTTTGTTCAAGGCTTTCCGCAAATCTGTTGATGCGCGCGGTGCAGGCACCGGACATGGCTGGGGAGTGGCGTGGCGCATCAGTCTTAATGCAAGGGCACTTAACGGTGAGCAGTCATCAAAGATGTTGGAGCAGCTTTTCCAGACACGCACATCGCCTAACCTGTTTGACCAGCACCCTAATTTCCAGATTGACGGAAACTATGGAGCTACGGCAGGCATATTGGAAATGCTCATACAGAGCCACGACGGTGCTGTCACACTGTTGCCGGCGATTCCACAAAGATGGGCAAACGGTTCGTTCAAAGGTTTCGTCACTCGTGAGGGAGCAGTGATTGACCTTGTATGGCTGAATGGCAACCCCACGGAATTGACCATCCATGCCACAAAGACCCAACCTCTCCGCATACGAGTAATAGGCATGGAAGAACAAACAATAGATATGGAAAAAGGCAAGACATACACCCTGAAATTATAGTTTGAAATAAGCATCAACAGTAATCCCCGTGTCATTCTCTCATGGCACGGGGATTCTTGATATTACAATAGGTTACCTTTTGCACTGTCAAGTGTCACGTTTCATGACACAAACCGTTACGTTTTAATTTGTCATTCGTAACCTTTTGTTTTTTCATGTCAGACAATCTTGGCTACGTTAAATATATCACTGAAAAACTATCGATTATAAAAACTTTCCAGATATAGTAAAGTCCTACAAAGAAACTTCTACATTAGACAGTATTGTTGCTGTTGCGTGATGTCCCTCTGGCAAAACAGCCTTTGTCCCAGGAATAAAGATGCATGGCCATACAAAAAGAGCAGTGATAACAGACAAAGGAGTCCTATTCTTGCCATAAACTCTGCAACTTCCACTCAAAGGAGCTTTTGTTCCATCCCTCAAGACTAAGTTTGAGAAATTCATTTCCAATCGTCCTTTCGTGCCTGCAAGTGAGGATTTCTTGGCTTCTGTTACACGTGCCTCAACCATAGAACCTGCCGGTATAGCGGTTTTTCCATTAACCATAACAGGACTTGTGACACGGAAACGAACCATATCACCTACCTCAACGTTCTTAGCCTGAACAGTTTGTGCAGCTTCCACCTCAATCGTGGTTCCGGTTTTGATTGTCACTGTCTCTTTTTGTGCAAAAGAAAAAGTGCTACAAAGTAGCAAACATGAGACAAAAATCTTTCTCATAATACAATACATTGCCTCCCAGTCCCAACTTGGCATTAAAGTTTGTTCCTTCAAAAGGCGTGGAACTGTATGCCCACGTCTCTATGTGAAGGTGCTAGGAAAACCTTAATGTGCAGATATGGGAATAACAGCCCCACGCATATGCGTGAAGACAGTTAAGCCATCGTCTTGCACATTGTGATTAAGTTTCCTAGGCTTTTCACATACAAGAAGAAGACATAACGCCTCTTTTTAACCGAAATGTAGTGGAAAAGGATATAATGTCCAATTCCACTTACAAATTTAGCGATTTTTTTTGTATTAACAAAGGAATCATTGAAGAAAATACAGAAAAACCAATTTTATGGGCTTCAATTGGAATAATTCAAATTAAAAATTTACATTACAATACAGTTCGTATTGACTATTTTACAACATAAAAGAGTGTGGCGCTGCCACACATACATAGAGAGCATTCGCACTATCTGCAGGGCTGAAGCCCGCAGTTACCATAAAGAATGTGGCTCCGCCACAATTATTAATGAAACAGCTATATCAATGTACTATTTCCGAAATATTCATTCTTTATCACTCTATAATACAAAAAACAAGTCCTGCACCACAAAGATGATGCAGGACTTGTTATATAGAGTTTTTAGCTAATGAGAATGTCTCGTCACTATAAAGCCTTTAGCTTACGCAGCAGCGAATATCCATTCATAGAAGCAGCTGCAAACACCGAAGAGTGCAACACCCAATGTGCAGAGAGCGAGGGCAAGGCGTGTGTTGCAGTCAGACTGGAATGTTGGGAGCGGCTCAGAATCGTTGTTGATGTACATTGCCTTCACGATCAGAAGATAGTAGTAAAGTGAGATTACTGTGTTGAGCAATGCGATGAACACGACAACATAAGCTGCGACAGAACCTTGCTGGCATGCTGCCATGAAGACGAAGAACTTGCTGAACATTCCGGCAAATGGTGGGATACCGGCAAGACTGAACAATGCGAGCGTCATAAGGAACGCGAGCTTAGGGTTAGTCTTGTAGAGTCCGTCGTATGATGACATTGCTGTTGTGCCGTTGTTATTCTCTTCCACTGCGCTGATTACGGTGAACACCGCCATGTTGGCAACAACATAGATGAGCACGTAGTAAGAGAGTGCTGTCACACCATAGGATGCGATAGCAGGATTGCCTACACCTACAACAGCAAGCATGATGTATCCTGCCTGCGAGATAGAGCTGAACGCCATGAATCGCTTGAGGTCGCTCTGACGGATAGCCATAAGGTTGCCGACAGTGATGCTGGCAACAATAAGGATGTACATGAGCATCTCCCACTCTGCCGCCATTGGCTGGAAGACCTTCATGAGAAGTGTGCAGAGAGTGAACGCTGCTGCTCCCTTAGAGATGACACTGAGATAACCTGTTACGGTTGTCGGAGCACCCTGATATGTGTCAGCTGTCCAGAAATGAAATGGCACAAGGGAAATCTTGAAGCCAAGGCCTGCAACGAAGAACACAAGTCCGATGATTGTCAGAGTTGAGAAGCCATTGTTAAGGGCTGCTGTGAAATCATCGAAATAGAGTGCGCCTGTAGAACCGTAGAGGAATGAGATGCCGTAGAGCATCACACCACTTGAGAACGTTGCAGTAAGGATGAACTTTGCTGCAGCCTCTGCACTGTGGTGACGGTACTTGTCAAGAGCGACAAGGCATGCCATAGGCACGGACGCCATTTCGAGTCCGAGGAAGAACATGAGGAAATGACCTGCGGACATCATCATGTTCATACCGAGGAGTGTAGAGATTATGAGCATATAGAACTCACCTTCCTTGAACGCTGTGTCAGGACGGCTCATCCAGTTACGGCTCTGAATGACAACAATCAGTGTGCCGGCAGCAAGAATCACCTTCATGACGTTGGCTGCGGTTGTTGCAACGTACATTCCACCGAACGCCTCTGCCGGCTCTCCACAGAAGAAGGTAACGACAGTCTGCACAAGAAGCATCACGCACATCAGCGGATTGAACCACTTGCGCTCTGCTGTCTTGGAAGAAGCGAAATCAGCGATGAAGGCTATTATCAGAATAGCAACGAGTGTTGCCTCCGGAACCATATATAGAAATTGTGAATAATTCATATACTTTCAGTTTTTTAGCCAATAATATTACTTAAAACAGCTGCAACGCCACCGTCAATCACATTGCTTGCCCAGAGTGGGAAGCTACCGAGTGCTGCAACGCAGAAAATGAGGCAGCACACTGTGAAGCGCTCGTCCCATGTTGCATCAGTAAGTTTTTCGTATTCAGGCTTTTTCACCTTCTCGAAGAGGATGAAGCCAACAGTACGAAGGATGTAAACGGCTGTCACAACGATTGATGTACAAGCGATGATTGTGCAGCAACGATGGAATGTATCGTTGTTCTCGAATGAACCGACGAAGATTGTCATCTCGGCGATGAAACCTGAGAAGCCCGGAAGACCGAGGTTTGCGAGACCTGCTATCACATAGCCTACTGAGAGGAATGGCATAATCTTCATCAAACCGCCCAACTGACGGATGTCACGTGTGTGTGTACGACCGTAAATCATACCGATAAGGGCGAAGAAGAGTGCTGTCATCAAACCGTGGGAAAGCATCTGAAGGATAGCACCTGTACAAGCTGTCTTGGTCATCATGAGGAGAGCGAAGAGCACGAGTCCACAGTGGCTGACGGAAGAGTAAGCGTTGATAAACTTCAAGTCGGTCTGGACACATGCAGAGAATGCTCCGTAGACAACAGAGATTGTTGTAAGTATAAGGAACACCCATGCCAACTGCTGTGCTGCTTCAGGAAGAAGGAACATAGCAATGCGGAAACAGCCGTAACCTCCGAGCTTCATAAGCACTCCGGCGTGAAGCATGGACACAGATGTAGGGGCACAGCCGTGACCGATTGGTGACCATGTGTGGAATGGGAACAGTGCGCCGAGCACACCGAAACCGATGAACACGAATGGGAACAGAACCTTCTGAACAGCAACAGGGATAGCATGTGCACCACCTGTCTGATGAGCGATTTCGAGAAGATTCATTGTCTGTGCACCGCTGAAGAAGTAGATTCCTACAAGTCCGATGATGATAAGGGCAGAACCACCCATAAGCATCAAGGTCAGTTTCATTGCGGCATACTCTTTCCTTCCTGAACCCCAGAAACCAATGAGGAGGTACATAGGGATGAGGGCTACCTCATAGAACATAAACATTGTGAAGAGGTCAATGCTTATGAAGAAGCCGTACACACCTGTTGAAAGGAGTGTAAACCACATGAAGAACTCTTTTGTCAGCGGCTGCAGCTTCCATGAAGCGAATGTGCCGGTAAAGACAATGATACTTGACAGCAGAAGCATGACAACGCTGATACCGTCAACACCTACCGCATAAGAGATATGGAGCGGTGCGAACCATACTGTGCTGAATGTGTACAGCATCTCTGCCTCATTGCCGGCGGCACGCTGGGAGATGAAGTCAATAGTCAGCCACGCACTCAGGGCGAGGAGACAGGATGAGCCTGCCACCATCACGCCACGCACCTGTTCGATGTTGCGTGCCAGCCAAAGGCCGAACAACATCAGGACGGGGATTACTACGAATAATGTTAATATACTCATTTTTCTTATTCCTTAATTTTAGATTGCCAACAATATTAACGACAACGCAACAGCACCTGTGAGGAACCATACCGCATAGCTGCGCACGTCACCATTCTGCCATGAGCGTATGCTCTCACCGCTTTCGTTAGTGCCCCATGCTGTGAAGTCGATGAGTCCGTTGATGATTTTCTCATCAATCCATGCCACCGGTTTGGAGACAAAGCGGAAGAGAATCTTGTGTGTGACGAACATGTAAACCTCGTCCATATAGAAACGCTTGTATGCCGCACGATGCAGACGTGGGAACATCTTATACATCTTCTCTGCGATTGGCTGCTTCTCACCTTTATATATATATGTGGCAAGACCGATACTCAGAAGTGCAATGACTGTTGAGGTAATGGCAATCTGAGTGTCAAGATGAATTTCATAGACCTTACCTGACGCGCTCACAAATGAACCGAAGTTCAGTGCCCATCCGCAAGTCAGTGTGATGACTGTAAGGAATATCAGAGGGAATGTCATTGTCAGAGGTGCCTCGTGAGGAGTGTGCGCTGCATGGAGCTCCTTGTTCTCTGTTCCCCAGAAAATACCGTAATAGAGACGGAACATGTAGAATGCTGTCATTGCGGCAACACCTGTCATTATCCAACCTACAACCGGGCTGTACTGGAAGCAAGCAGTGATAATCTCGTCCTTGGAGAAGAATCCTGAGAACGGAGGAATACCTGCGATTGCAAGGCAAGAGAGAAGGAATGTGATGTGAGTGATTGGCATATACTTGCGCAGACCACCCATTGCTGACATCTCGTTAGAGTGGACAGCGTGGATGATACATCCTGCTCCAAGGAACAGACATGCCTTGAACATAGCGTGTGTAAACAAGTGGAACATTGACGCCATATAGCCAAGCTGTGCGTGGTTGTCAAGGATGACTCCTTCCTCGTGGCTTGGAAGACAAACGCCAAGTGATACCATCATGAATGCAATCTGAGAGATTGTCGAGAACGCAAGCACACGCTTGATGTCGCTCTGGGCACAGGCAATGGCAGCAGCATAGAATGCTGTGAACACACCAACGTACACAACAATGGACATCTGGTCAGGAGCATACTGAATCCAAAGTGGGAACAGACGTGCAATCTGGAACACACCGGCAACGACCATCGTAGCAGCGTGGATAAGCGCACTGACAGGAGTAGGGCCTTCCATAGCGTCCGGAAGCCAAATGTGCAATGGGAACATTGCCGACTTACCGGCACCACCGATGAACATCAGCACGAGGGCTGTCGGGATAATCAGACCACCGGCAGCAACAGCACGGGAAACATCGCCCTGAAGGAATGGAGCTGCGCCCTCTGCCATCTGAATCTCTGTACCTGTGAAATTGAAGCTGAAAGAACCTACATAGTAGCCATAGATAAGAATACCGATGAGGAAGAACATATCAGCGAAACGTGTGACAATGAACGCTTTCTTTGATGCGTGAACTGCCGCATGCAAAGGATAGTAGAATCCGATGAGCAGATAAGAGCTGACGCCCACCAACTCCCAGAACATGTACATCTGGAAGATGTTTGTAGCGACAACAAGTCCGAGCATGGACATTGTGAAGAGAGAGAGGAAAGCATAGTAACGCTCAAAACCTTTCTCACCGTGCATGTATCCGAAAGAATAGATGTGCACCATAAGGCTCACGGTAGAGATGACGATGAGCATCATTGCTGAGATAGGGTCAAGCAAGAAACCAAGGTCAAAACTCAACGAGCCAAGTGGCAGCCAAGTGAAGTTGAACGGCACAATTGTAGGCAGTGTGCCGTCAGCAAGACGTTCAGTAGTGAAGTAAGTGATTGCCGTATAATAGGACAATACAGTCACTGCACCGAGCGATAAGGTGCCGATAAGACCGGCAGCCTTATGCGACATCTTCATGCCGGCGAGTCCCAGTACAAGGAATGAGAGCAGCGGCAGAAGAAGAATCAAAAATACATAACTATATTCCATTGTGATTTTCCTTTCCTGTTTATTTCTTTAATTCCTTTATACTGTCCACCTGGTCACTGTTGCAGTTACGGTAAACATTAATGATAATAGCCACAGCCACAGCAGTTTCAGCGGCGCTCATACCAATAGAGAACAGGGTGAAGAAGAATCCGTCAAGCTGTTCAGGGAAGAGGATGCGGTTGAAAGCGGCAAAGTTGAGGTCAACGGAATTGAGAATCAGCTCTACCGAAATAAGCATGGCTATCAGGTTGCGACGGCTGATGAAGCCGAACACTCCAATGAAAAACAATAGTGCGCTAAGCACAAAGAAGAATTCTACCGGTACCATAGCTTATTCCTTTCTTGAGATTAAGATTCCACCGATGATGCATGCCAAAAGGAATACGGAAATGAACTCGAAAGGGAGCACATAACCATACTTGCCAGCACTGACAAGTGCCTTGCCAATGACATCCATGCCGACTTCCTTGTCGGCCACCTGTGCGAAATTGTTAACAAACTGATTCTTTAAGAACACACCTACCACTGTGGCGAAACCTGCGAGAGTCACAAGAGAACCGAGTATCACACGGCTGCCTTTAGCATGCTCGACAAGCCCCTGAAGAGTGCGCTTGCTGACAAGCTGTATGGCAAAGATGTAAATCATCGTGACACCACCGGCATAGACAGAAATCTGCGCGGCACCAAGATAGGTGTAGTCCAGCAGGAAGTAAAGTCCCGCCACACCAAAGAGCACGAACAACAGGAATGTTGCGGCTCTCATTATTCGCTTTGTTGTAACACATATAATGGCTGAGCCAAGTATCACAACAGCGAGTATTGCAAACATTATTAAATTAGCCATTGTTATTTTTTCTTAGTGTTCCATGTTCCGATTTCTATCGGGTTGCCACCGTCGGTGATGTTTGGCAGGGCAACCTCAAACTTCTCCTTATCCAAATGGTGCACAAGGGCGTCACGGCTGAATGTGGAGTTCTCGAAATCATTAACAAACTTGATAGCGTCATGAGGACATGCATTGACACACAACTCGCAGAACATACATTCTCCAAGGTCGTAACGATAGTCTTCAAGCACACGCTTTTTCTTGCCGTCCTCAGTCTCTATCTGCTTCTGAGTGATCTTGATTGTGCCATTCGGGCATGCCATCTCACACAACTTGCAAGCGATACATTTGTTGTTGCCATTCTCGTCAAGCGGCATGATGAGGCGTCCGCGGTGACGTGCAGAAACATGAAGGGTTGTCTTGCGGTTCTCCGGATACTGCTCTGTGACCTTCGGTGTGAAATATTCTTTCAATGTCACGCCAAAGCCTGTGCACAGAGACTTCACTCCGTCAACAATACCGCCGAAATATGATTTTTCTTGTTCCATATCTTTGTTATTTATTTAGAAGTGAAGTCCGAACGCTACCACCAATGTCATCAGCACAAGGTTGAGGAGTGACAGTGGCATGAGATACTTCCACTCGAGTTTCAGAATCTGGTCGATGCGCAGACGTGGGAATGTCCAGCGAATCCAAAGCAGAATCCATATAATGAAGAATGCTTTGCCGAGGAACCATACAATACCAGGAATGTAATCCATCACAGCATTGAAACCGTCCAATCCAGCTACATGCAGAGGCATCCAGCCACCGAGGAACACTGTTGCAGCAACACCGGCACAGATGAACATGTTCAGGTACTCTGCCAGATAGAAGAAACCGAAGCCCATACCGGAATACTCTGTGTGATAGCCGGCAGTCAGCTCACTCTCTGCCTCAGGAAGGTCGAAAGGACCACGGTTAGCCTCTGCATTACCTGCAACGATGAATGTCAGGAAAGCGATAATCGCAGGGATATGTCCCTTGAAAATCAGCCATCCGTCAGCCTGTGCCTCAATGATGCCTGAGAACTGCATCGTGCCTGTCAGCACAACGGCAGAAATCAGACAGAGACAGAGTGACATCTCATAAGAAATCATCTGCACGGCACCACGGAGAGCGGAGACAACAGAATATTTGTTGTTTGAGCCCCATCCTGCAAGGAAGATGCCGATGATTCCCAAACTTGAGATAGCTGTCATAAGGAAGACACCCACATTGAAATCCAGCACGTGTGCACCCTTGTTCCATGGCATGAAGGCGAAAGCGCCGACACTGCCGACAAGAGTGAGGAACGGAGCGAGGATGTAAAGCACCTTATCTGCCTTCTCCACAAAGAAAATCTCCTTTGTGAGCATCTTCAACACGTCACAAATAACTTGGAACACACCCCAAGGACCGACACGCATAGGACCGAGACGGCACTGGAAGTAGGCACACACCTTGCGCTCCATGAAAATGAGTATAATCGCCAGAATGGCGTATGCTGCAAGGATGAATACTCCCACGAGCACGCACTCAATAAGTATTGACAGGAAATCGCCGAGACCCAATGTGTCACGCAACAGACTGTCAAACCATGTTGTTACTATACTAAAGTCAAACATATTATTCTTTATTATCTGTCAATATCCGGTATCACATAATCCAATGTCGCGCCAATAGCGATGAGGTCACCAATCTTCTCGCCACGGCAGATGTCGTCCATTGCGCTTACGAGTGGCAATCCCATAGGACGGAACTTCAGGCGCAGAGGATTCTTGCCGCCGTCACTACGCAGGTAAACACCAATCTCGCCACGTGAGCCTTCGCATGAAGTATACCAAGAGCCTTCAGGAACCTTGATAATCGGCTTCTGCTTGATGTAGAAATCTCCCGCAGGGATGTTGTCGATAAGCTGCTCGATGATGCGGACACTCTGCTTCATCTCTTCCATACGCACAAGGTAGCGATCCATACAGTCGCCCTTTGAGAGAACAACTTGGTCGAAATCCACCTGTCCGTACATGTCATAAGGATGATTCTTGCGCACATCGTTAGCCCAGCCTGCCGCACGTCCCGTACCACCTGTACAGCCGTAAGAGATGGCATCCTCACGGTTCAACACGCCTACCCCGTTGAAACGGTTGCGGAGAATGATGTTGCCAGTGAACACATCCTCGTACTCCTTGAACATCGGCTTGATGTAGTTGCAGAGGTTCTTGACATTCTTCACGAAGTTCGGATCAATGTCAGCCTGACATCCGCCGATACGGTAATAGTTCTGGATAAGGCGGCCGCCGGTTGTCTCTTCCATACAGTTGAGCACCTGCTCACGGTCGCGCATACCATATATAAAAGGTGTAAGACCGCCAAGGTCCTGTGCGCAACAGCTGTAGAACAGGAGATGAGAGTCAAGACGCTGCAACTCATCCATGATTGTGCGGATGTACTTGATGCGGTCAGTCAGCTCCACTCCCATTGCCTCTTCGACAACAGAGCAAAGAGCATGACGGTTCATCATCGCCGAGAGATAGTCAAGACGGTCTGTAAGAGCCAGTGTCTGTGGGTAAGTGTAGCTCTCGCACATCTTCTCTATTCCGCGGTGGATGTATCCGCAATGAGGGTAAATCTTGCGAATCTCCTCACCGTTCAGGATTGTCTGCAGACGGAGCACACCGTGGGTTGCAGGGTGCTGAGGACCGATGTTGATGACATAGTCGTCATCGGTGAACAGCTTGTGCTGTGTCTCTGTCAGATTTCCGTTCTTGTCAAGATTATACTCTATGGTGTAGTCCGGTTCCGGATCATCCTCCAGCGTGTAACGGTTGTTCTCAGGACTCATGTCGTAATCCTTGCGGAATGGGTAGCCTTGGAAATCGGAGCGCAGATAGAGACGGCGCATGTCCTTGTTGCCAAGGAACTTGATGCCATAGAAGTCATAAACCTCACGCTCAAGAATCTCCGCGCCTTTCCACAAGTTGCTCACCGTAGGGATGTAAGCATTGTCACGGTCGCTGTTGACAGCCTTCACACTGATACGCTCGTGCGTGTCGGTGTTCTCAAGAATGTAGACAGAGCCAAGACCTTCTTCACCGAAGTCCTCACCGACAATCGTTACGAGGAAATCAAAATGCTTGTCATTCTTAAGTTTCGCCATTTCTGAGGCGAAATCCTTCAATTCAAACTGTTTGTTTTCTAATTTCATAACTTCCTCCGATTATTGGTTGTTTTCAGCCTTAGCCAATGCTTCCTCAGCCTCTTTCAGCTTAGCCTCGTCAACATTGCCTGTAACTACTATTGGTTTCTTCTCCTTATGGTTTGTTCCGCCAAAGAATTTCTCAACCTTGACCTTACGCTGCAGCTGCATCATGCCGTAAAGGATAGCCTCCGGACGTGGAGGGCAGCCCGGCACGAACACATCGACAGGCACAATCTCCTCGATGCCGTTGACCACGTGGTAGCTTGACTTGAACGGTCCGCCGGAAATGGCGCATCCACCGACAGCCACAACATACTTAGGCTCAGCCATCTGGTCATACAGACGCTTCATCACAGGAGCCATCTTGTGGGTGATTGTACCGGCACACATGATGAGGTCGGCCTGACGCGGAGAGTTACGTGTCACCTCGAAACCGAAGCGCGCAAAGTCGTAACGCGCACATCCCACAGCCATGAACTCAATGCCGCAGCAGCTTGTGGCAAAGGTAAGTGACCAAAGTGAGTTGCTTCGTCCCCAATTGATTGCCTCATCAAGAGAACCGACAACCACATTCACACCACCCTCATGAAGTTCCTTGACAATATCCTCAAGAGACTCATTGTCCTTGAATTCCGAATACGGAATACTTTTGATAACGGGCTTCTTTACTTCCATTCCAATGCTCCTTTCCGCCAGGCATAAGCAAGGCCAAATACAAGTACCAACAGGAAGAATCCGATGCTGACAATAGCAAGCGGACCAAAGTCTTTCACCATAACTGCCCATGGATAGAGGAAGAGTGTCTCCACATCGAACATGAGGAACAGAATGGCAAACAGATAGTAGCCTACACCAACAGGTATCCAGGAAGAACCATGAGTAGGAATACCACACTCGAATGGCTCACCTTTGACCTTGTTGTATGTACGCGGACCAATCAACTTGGCAATGACATAAGCTGCCACAACCAAGAAAACAGCCGTTACCAGAACGGTAATAAACAAAGTAAAATACATATATATTTGAATAATTATTAAGATTGTCAGCCCAAAAGCTTTCAAACAGGGTACAAAGTTAATAAAAAAAATGCTAAATATTAAATAATATTTATCTTTTTATTCCAATACACGGCAAAAATTGACAAAATACTCTCTATTCCACACAATTATCCGCAGAAAAGGGCGCAGACCACGCCATAACCGGAAATTTCACACGGACAAAAAAAAAAGAGACAACCACAAAACTTGCGATTGTCTCTTTGTACACTCTTAGGGGCTCGAACCCTAGACCCACTGATTAAGAGTCAGTTGCTCTACCAACTGAGCTAAGAGTGCAGGTGCTTTGTATTGCGAAATGATGTATTTCTCAAAAGCGAGTGCAAAGGTACGGACTTTTTCTGAAACCACCAAATATTTTCGCAACTTTTTCTGTTTTTTATTTCCCCACCACTCAAATTACAGCTTCGAAGCAAGCCGACACTTCTTTTAATAATATAATAACGACATCCTGCGCCACACCCCGAAACAGCCGCCAAACCGAACTCCATCACCATACAAACATCAAAACAAAAAAAGACAGCTACAAAACTGTAACTGTCCTTTCGTACACTCTTAGGGGCTCGAACCCTAGACCCACTGATTAAGAGTCAGTTGCTCTACCAACTGAGCTAAGAGTGCAGATGCTTTATGTTGTGAAATAATGTATTTCTCAAAAGCGGGTGCAAAGGTACGGACTTTTTCCGAAACCACCAAACAATTCAATGTTTTTTTTTCGATTCGGCGAAAAAGCAGCCTTGTTTTTGATTTATGTTAACCTCCTAAACTTTGCAAACTTCAAAAGGAGCTGTTTTGTGCCACAGTTCCGGAACTCCACCGTAGCCTTTGTATTTTCGCCCCTTCCTTCCACTTTCAGTACCGTGCCGATGCCAAAACGCTCATGCTCTATGCGCACTCCGGCATCCAATCCGCTCGAATTTGGTTGCGAAGCAGTGGAGGCATTCTGTGCTGACAATGGCGAGCCGCCATTTCCTGCCGCGCTCTGTCCGCCATAGGCAGTGTCCGTTTTCCCAATCCTCGTCATGCGACGGCCTGAGAATGTCGCAGCACGCCGGATTTCCTGCTTAAACTCTGGTGTGAAGGTTTCCTGCGGAGCTTCTTCCTTTCTCCCGAAAACGGCTCTCGGCTTCGGGTCTGCCTTGAACTGCGAAGCCACAGGACGCGAATTCTGATAGCCACGCCCGCCGGACATCCACTCCGGACGGTCTGAACCGAAAGAGCCTTTCGGCTTGTCCCATGGCATCCTGCCTTTTGAAGTCCACGACGAGCCACTGTCGTCATACTGGAAATTATGAATTTCAACAAACGTGGAATCTATGTCGTTCAAGAAACGTGACGGCGTGCCGAACTCCAGTTTGCCATAACGGTAACGGTTCTGCGCGGAAGTCAGTATGCAATGCTTCTCCGCACGAGTGATGGCAACATAGAAAAGGCGGCGTTCCTCCTCTATGGCACGCTGTGACTCTGTGCATTTCGCAGAAGGGAATATGTTCTCCTCCATGCCAACGACGAAGACTGTCGGGAACTCCAAGCCTTTCGCCGAATGGATTGTCATCAGCGTGATCTTGTCGTCTTTTTCAGCGGAATCGGCAGATTTCTTGTCATCATCCTCACTCTCAAGGTCGGACATCAGTGATATTTCCTGAAGAAACTCCCCGATTCCCACATATCCTTCCCCACTCTCTTCACGCCGGGTGTCAACGAATTCACGCAGCGAGTCTATGAATTCCTGCAGATTCTCCTGTCTTGAAATGTCATCAGGGTCTGCTCCAGAATAAATGTCCTTCGACACTCCACTCTCCACTATTATGCGATGTCCGAGAGCATAAGCGTCCTCTGTATCCGTGGAGGAAGCGAAACCGCTCATCTGTTCAGCAAAAGCCATCAGCTTTGCCATTGTCCCTTTGTTGACATCCAGACTGTACATGGCAGGAGCTTTCACCACCTCCCATGGAGAGACAGCAAACTGCCGGGAAAGCGCGAAAACCTTGTCCATCGTTGTCTTACCTATGCCACGGGCAGGATAATTGATGATACGGCGCAGCGCTTCCTCGTCATGCAGATTGACAGCAAGGCGGAAATAAGCCACAACATCCTTTATTTCCTTACGCTGGTAGAAAGAAAGTCCACCATAGATGCGGTAAGGCATATTGTCCTTTCGCAGCTGTTCCTCGAATGTGCGCGACTGTGCGTTTGTCCTGTACAGTATCGCAAAATCACCATAATGTGCCCCTTCGCTGCGCATCAGGCGGCGGATGTCCTTGGAGACAATGACGGCTTCCTCACGGTCGGAATAGCAATACTTCAGTTGCAGTTTATCGCCCTCTTCGTTATCGGAGTACACACTCTTCTTTATCTGCCGGCGGTTGTGCCCTATCAGACTGTTGGCTGCTTGGACAATGTTCTGCGTTGAACGGTAGTTCTGCTCAAGTTTGAACAGGCGCGCGCCACTCTCCGGAGAGGATGCGGAAGGGTTCCCCACCCCATTCGTTGCGTCACCGAACTTCTGACGGAAGTCCAGAATATTATCAATGTTCGCTCCACGGAATCCGTATATCGACTGTGCGTCATCGCCGACAACACAAATATGGTTATGGTCACGCACTATTTGCAGCACAATCTTCTGCTGCACAGCATTCGTGTCCTGATACTCATCGACAAGGACAAACTTGAACCTTTCGCCATATTTCTTCCTCACACCCTCGTTTTGCTTGAAAAGGAGGTACGTGTAGAGAAGCAGGTCGTCGAAATCCATTGCGTTGGATGTTTTCAAACGCTTCTGGTATTCCTCGTAAACCTGTGGCATGCGCGACATCCTTGTATCATTGTCACGCACGGTATAGCTGCTGTTGGCTGCATAATCCACAGGCAGCTCAATGTTGTTCTTTGCCATTGAAATGCGGCTATGTACAGTGGCTGGCTTGTAAATCTTGTCGTCAAGCCCGAACTCCTTCACTATTGAGTTGAGCAAAGAGCGGGAATCACTCTCGTCATAGATGGTGAAAGAGGAAGCATAGCCGATGCTTTCTGCCTCGGCACGCAATATTCTTGAAAAGACAGAGTGGAACGTGCCCATGTGAAGATACCGCGCCGCATCATTGCCCACAAGCTGTCCGATGCGCTGCTTCATTTCGTTTGCAGCCTTGTTGGTGAATGTCAACGCGAGGATTTCCCATGGTTTGTAGTTATTTTCAATGAGGTGGGCAATCTTATAGGTAAGCACACGGGTTTTGCCGGAACCTGCTCCGGCAATCACCAATGAGGGACCGTCACAATATTCCACAGCCTCACGCTGCGAGGTGTTCAGTTCTTCAAGATTCATATAAATACTATTGGGGCGATTATGCAAGTGAGAGAAAAGGCTGCTTCATGTCACCAAACAATAAAAAGCAGCCTTTTTGATATATTCATTTTTTATTCTTATACACACCACCGACGACCGTGGAGGTATTGATAGCCTCCCCCTCTTTCGGGAAAGAAGGGATGAAGCGCATCTCACGCTGTATGCGCTGCTGGCGCTGGCGCATATAGTAACTTGGGTTAAGTGAAGAATATTTCCTCGGGTTAGGCAGCGTTGCTGCAATAAGGGCGCAATCGGCGCGTGTCAGGTCATGGCTTGTAATGCCGCCAAAATGATATTTTGCCACAGCGTCAGCACCATATATGCCCGGTCCCATCTCTATGGAATTGAGGTAAACCTCCATGATGCGCTGCTTCGACCAGAACATCTCTATCAGGAACGTAAAGTAGCTCTCCAGTCCCTTTCGCACCCAGCTCCTGCCCGGCCACAGGAAAACATTCTTTGCCGTCTGCTGTGATATTGTTGAAGCACCATGCACCGTACCGCCTCTGCTGTTGTGCATGACCGCCTTTTGTATGGCATTGAAGTCAAAACCGTGATGTAGCAGGAAGCGCTGATCTTCACTCGCCATGACAGCGACAGGCAGATGCTTGGAAATTTTGTCCATGCTGACCCAATGGTGGTGCATGGCAATGGTCTGCCCGTCCTTTATCTGCTCCATCGTCCTTATGAGCATAAGCGGAGTGATATAGACAGGCACGTACTTGAACAGTAGCACCGCAAGGATTGTTGACGCAAAGAAGATTGCGACCACGGCGGCCACAATCTTCTTCAATAGTCCGAATGTCAAAGTGTTAAGCAAACTCATTTATGCTATATCACTTGAGTGTGCCGGCATTAGCCGCATCAACCATAGCCTGGGAAGCATACAGGTAAACCTCCACACGACGGCTTGCAGCAGCGTTCTCGGAACCATCGCTGTTGCGTACAAGGTACTGTGGGTCCTCGCCAAAGCCCTTTACGGTCTTTATCTGTGCAGGAGCGACACGGCAGGTGTTCATGAGATAGTTGGACACTGCATAGGCACGGTTGTTGCTGAGGTCAAGGTTAAGCTGATCGGAACCATCGGAAGAAGCGTAGCCGTAGATTGCCACGTCACAGTCTGTGTAGACGTTCAGCACGCTGTTTGCGAACTTGCTCAGCGCATTCTGTGCAGCCGGCTGAAGCGCAGACTTGCCTGTACTGAAAAGGATGCCATTGTCAAAGGAGACCTTCACTGCCTGCAGACCGTTTGCATCAGTCACGCTCTCGACAGTAGCATTCTCAACCTGTGCGGCAGCAGCCTTTGCCTTATCCATTTTCTTGCCGATGAGATAGCCGGCACCTGTGCCGACAGCACCGCCAATGGCTGAACCTATGAGTGCGCTCTTACCACTCTTGCCGGCAAGACCGCCGATGATTGCGCCGAGAGCTGCACCGCCGCCACCGCCGGCAAGCATACCTGTCTGCTGACTTGAACCACAACCTGCTAACACAAGTGCTGCAAGAGCAACACATATTGTCTTAATACCTTTCATAGCCTTTGTTTTTTGTTTAATGAATCAATCTATAAAATTATTGGGTGCAAATTTCGTGAAAAATATTGAGATATGCAAGCATTTTTGCGTTAATTAACGCTGAGCGGCATTAACGCGGCTATTACGTGAATAATAATTCGAGTTTTCTCCCGCAAGGCTATCCTTTTGCCCAAGAATCCGAAAAATGGCAAACATTTGATGAGTGTACAGCCATGCAGAAATACAAGTATAGCGAGTGACATAATGACAGGTAACCTTTCACATTATAAAAGATTACGGTTGACCTGATGAAATGTTACCTTTCGCAGACCAGAGGGTAACCTTTCGCCGGGCCAACCGTTCTTTAACGTTTATTAAGTTTTTAGTTTGCTAAAAGCAAGCGAATGCCTGACATTTTGCTGCATATTGCACCGTTTTGCTTACAGAGATGTCTTCCGTCAGAACTCCGCTATCGTTATGCCTGTTCCACCGAAACGGATGTCCTCGTCACGGTAGAGGATAACATTCGGCACAGAGCCAAGATACTGGCGGATGAGCTGACGAAGGATGCCGTTGCCTTTGCCATGCAGGATGCGCACTTGCTGCACTCCGACAAGGATGGCATCGTCAATGAAATACTGCACTGCCGTGAGAGCCTCATCGCCACGCATCCCGCGCACATCCAGTTCGTGGTTGAAATTCCGCGTGCGGTCATCCATTGTCGAACGAGTCATGTGGGAAACCTTCGCCGTCTCTGCCGCAAGAGCAGCCGCAGTGGCAGAAAGACCGCCACGCAGAGCATTGGCATCCGTGGCTGTCTGTGACGCAGCCTCCTGTCGCGCATGTTCCAGACGGTCGGCTTTCACCTTTGAGCGCATGCCGCCCGGGAATGCCACGGTGGCTATCTTGCCCTGCATGGACTCCACTGTGCCAATGGTCTTTGTGCCACGGATGCGGACACTGTCGCCGACAGCGACAGGCTTTGACTCATCGACACGCTGTGCCGCCTCACGCAGAACCTCTGCTGCCTTTTTCTCCGCAGCACTGAGCGCACCCTCCACCTTGTTGCGCTTTCGCTCCTCGCGACGTCGCTGGCGCTGCTGGATCTGCTCTATCTTCTTCTGTATGGCATCGTCCTTCGCCTTCAGGTCAATCTCATCGACTTCATGCTCAAACTCACGCAGTTCCTCGCGGATGCGCTTTGTCTCCTCCTTCTCCGCCTGTGATTCGCGTATTTCCTTGATGGCAAGTTCTATACGGCGGTTGCTCTCGTTGATGATTTCCTTTGCCTCAGCCTTCGCCTTAGCGATAATCTCACGGCGTTCCTTGTTAAGCCGCTCTATCTCCTCACGATACTGAAGGACGGTTTTCTCCATATCCTTCTCGTGCTGGTGGATGGTCTGTCGCTTTCCCTCCCAGTAACGCTTGTCACGGACAATGTCCTGCAAGTACTTGTCACTCTGTATGTAATCCTGACCGACTATCTCCGTGGCTGCCTTAATGACAGACTCCGGAAGACCGATTTTCCTTGCTATCTCTATGGCGAACGACGAACCGGGGCGTCCGATGGCAAGTTGGAACATGGCGCGCATCTCGTGGCGGTCGTAAAGCATTGCACCGTTGGCGACTCCGTCGTGGCTGTTGGCAAACTCTTTCAGGTTCTGATAGTGCGTTGTGACTATTCCCCAAACCTTGTTCCTGCACAGCTGGTCAAGCACACTCTCGGCTATTGCTCCGCCAATCTGCGGTTCTGTGCCTGTTCCGAACTCATCGATGAGTATCATTGTGGCGGAGTCAGCACTGCGCAGCATCTGCTTCATGTTCATCAGGTGGCTGGAGTATGTCGACAAATCGTCGGAAATGCTCTGCTCATCGCCAATGTCCATCATTATGTTCTTGAACACTCCCGTGCGTGACCGATCGCCGACAGGGATTGAAAGACCGCATTGCAGCATGTACTGCAGCAGCCCCGCTGTCTTCAGGCAGACAGACTTTCCTCCGGCATTCGGGCCGGAAATGATGAGCATCCGCTTCTCTTCCGTCAGCGTTATGTCAAGCGGCACAATGCGTTTCGCAGGAGAAGTGTCCTCCGGAACGCGTTCCCGCTCATGCTTCTCTATGGAAAGCTGCAGCAGAGGGTGGCGCGCCTGAATCCAATCGACCACAGGAGACTGCTCCACCTCCGGCTCGAAAGCCTTCAGAGTCTCTGCAAGCAAAGCCTTGGCGCGTATGAAATCAATGTGTGCAAGCAGACGATAGGACTCTCCTATCATACGGATGTGAGGGCGTATCAGGGAAGCCACATCCTTCAGGATGCGGACTATCTCGCGGCGTTCCTCCGCCTCAAGCTCACGGATTTTGTTGTTTGCCTCAACAACCTCTGTCGGTTCGATGAACACTGTCCTGCCGGAAGCCGACTCATCGTGCACAATGCCCGAGATTTTGCGCTTCATGGCAGGCACGACAGGAATGACAAGTCTGCCGTCACGCAGTGCAGGAGTGACATCACGCTCTATGAGTCCTTCACGCTTGGCATTGTTCAGGATTCCGTTGAGTGTCCTGGAGATCGAGCCTTCCATGCTTCTCAGCTCATAGCGGATGCGCCCCAATTCACGTGTGGCATTGTCACGCAGATGTCCCGTGCTGTCAAGTATCTTCTCTATCCTGCCGATTATGTTCGGGAATATGCACACTCCCTCCGTGAGTTTCTGCAAGGCAGGATAGCGGTAGATATACTCACCGTCCACTGTCTCGTCGGCATCACGTGAAAGGAAGATTATTATCTTATGTATAGTGCCGAGGGAACGCTGCAAGTTCCAGAGTTCCTCCTCTTCGAGATGCGTGCCTTCAAGACGCAGGCGCGCTATCTCCTCGCGCATGTCGAAGAAATAGTCAAGAGGGAAATCGTCAGTCTCCTCCTTCAGACGGCGGAACTCCCTGACCTGCCGGAGCCATGAGTGAATCTCCGAAGCATCGGTTGAGAACAGCATGTCATCGACCATCTTGCGTCCGAGACCGCACATGCAACGTTTGACGAGCATCTCACGAATCTCGTCAAACCCAATCTTATGTTCAAAATTTTCAGGATATATCATCTCAAATCTATGATTTCTGCTTTAGGATAGTCCTTTGAATTAAAACTGAACTCCTTGTCGGAAATGGCCTTCTTGCTGAAATTCGAGATTTGTATCGTTATCCACTGTCCCTTCTGAAGCATGCGCACCTGGGTCGGAACATACTTGCTGTTCACTGTTATATACATCTCAGATATTGCCTGTTTTCCTGTCGCAACCATGTGGACGAGGCGCGTCTTGCCCTGAATCTTCTGTGAAAGTTTGTAGCCTTTCTTGTAAAGGGAGATGAAGGAATAAGGGTTCATCATCTGCTGCTTGCCGACAGACGGGTTGGCAACGTTCACTTCGTTTGTCGAAGCCATGTATGTCCACTGCGTCTTGCCATTGTACCACATTGTCGCATTCGGTGTGTGCGCACGGAATTTCGAGCCTTTTATGGCGATTGATCCGGTCTGTCTGCCGATTTTCCCTCCGGAAATGGTGAAGGAAGCACTTGCTCCGCTCTTGTTACCCACAACGGCAGCCACCTTGTCGAGTGTCTTCCTTGCATCCTCGGCATTGCCGGCAAAAGCATGCAACGCAACGAAAACAAGACTGAATAAAAGTAATATCTTCTTCATTTGTTTTATCTCCTTATTGTTATTATGAATGGTCTTTAGGATTTTCAATCATTTTGTGCATCATTGGCGCAGTTGCGCGATAAGCGTGTCCAGAGAATTCTCGTCCGTCACAAGCACTTCACGCGGCTTTGAGCCTTGTGCCGCACCGACGATGCCAAGGCGCTCAATCTGGTCCATCAGTCGGCCTGCACGGTTGTAGCCGATGGAGAACTTGCGCTGGATGGCAGAAGTCGAACCTTGATTGCTCATCACGATGAAGCGCGCCACCTCTTCAAACAGCGGGTCAAGGTCGGCAAGACTGCTGTCACCGACACCTCCTGCCCCTGCCTCATCTGTAGCCGGCTCAGGCAATTCCATAGGGTGCAGAGGGCCGGGCTGTGATGCTATGTAGTTGGCAATGTCCTCAACCTCCGGTGTGTCGACAAAGGCACACTGCACACGGGTCGGCTCCTGACCGTTGAGGAAGAGCATATCGCCACGTCCCACAAGCTGGTTGGCGCCCGGACGGTCAAGGATTGTGCGCGAGTCGACTATCGCCCCGACACGGAAAGCGATGCGTCCCGGGAAGTTCGCCTTGATGTTACCCGTGATGATTGATGTCGTCGGACGCTGTGTTGCGATAATCATGTGGATGCCGACTGCACGCGCAAGCTGTGCGATACGCGCTATCGGGAGCTCCACCTCCTTGCCTGCCGTCATGATAAGGTCACCGAACTCATCGATGATTACCACAATGTACGGCATGTACTCGTGTCCCTTCTCCGGATTGAGCTTGTGAGAGAGGAACTTCTGGTTGTACTCCTTGATGTTGCGCGCACCAGCAACTTTCAGCAAGTCATAGCGCTTGTCCATAAGCGTACAGAGCGATTTCAGTGTGCGGACAACCTTTGTCACATCGGTGATAATCGGGTCTTCATCCTCATCCACCGACGCCATGAAATGCTCGGCAATAGGACCGTAGACAGAGAACTCCACCTTCTTCGGGTCGACAAGCACGATTTTCAGCTCGTTAGGATGCTTTTTGTAAAGCAGTGAGGTGATTATCGCGTTCAAGCCGACAGACTTTCCCTGACCTGTCGCACCGGCAACAAGCAAGTGAGGCTGTTTGGCAAGGTCAACCATGAACACCTCATTGGTGATTGTCTTACCGAGAGCAATCGGCAGTTCCATGGTCGATTCCTGGAATTTCTTGGAGTTAAGGATTGACTCCATGGACACAATCGCCGGTTTGGCATTAGGCACCTCGATACCGATTGTGCCTTTGCCCGGAATAGGAGCGATGATACGAATGCCGAGTGCGGCAAGGGACAGCGCGATATCGTCCTCAAGATTGCGTATCTTTGAGATGCGGACACCCTCCGCCGGAGTAATCTCGTAAAGCGTGATTGTAGGGCCGACAGTCGCCTTTATCTCACGAATCTGCACACCGAACGAGTTGAGCACCTCCACGATGCGCTTCTTGTTGGCAATGAGTTCCTCTTTGTCAATATACGGTTTGCTGTCGTTGTCGTACTTTTTCAGCAGGTTCAGCGTCGGGAACTTGTACGCCGTGAACGGCTCACGCGGATTTATCGGAGTGGAAAGGTCATAGTGCGTAAGACTCTTGCCGCGCGCTTTTTCCTCCCTTGCTCCTGTTTCCACCACGAGTTCCACATCTTTGCCCGTTTCAGGTTCCGGTTTTCCGGAAATGTTGCCCGATGATTCCGGTTCGGAATCAGTCAGGACAATCTCACCGGTCTCCTCGTCCACCATTGTGCGATTGGCTGTATCCTCAGTGTTGTCTGGCTGGTCGAATGTCGCCACCCCTTCATTGAACGATACAGTCTGTGCGGCAGGGTTCTCATAAGTTGTGCTTTCATTCCTCCATGTCTCCTCCGTCTCGCCTCCGCCAATCTCAGCAGAGAATTTCACCTTGCTTGTAATGTAGCCGATAGGATTCAGGAGATGGCGTATGAAGGCAATTGTCTCGGAAGTGAGGAATGTCAGGAACGCCACCGCCACAATGCCAAGCACGACGATAAGTCCCGGAGAACCTATCACCCCTTCAAGGAACTGGCGGCAGTTTTCGCCATGATCGCCGCCGGGATAGAACACTTGGTCGGTCATTATCGGTGTGAGGAACTTCGCGAACGTGACGGACATCCACACCATGGTGAGCGCAGTTGAGAAAAACCATTTCCACAGGTTCACCTTATATGCGCCCATAAGCTGCAGGCCGCAGAACATGATGAACACAGGGATGAAGAATGCTGCAATGCCGAACCAGCGCGCAACAAGGAAGTAACTCACGAGCGCGCCAAACGAGCCGCAGACATTCTGGAACGAATCGTACGAGCTGATAAGTTCCCCGGGGCGGAGTTGTATGACAAGGCTTTGGTCATAAGCCCCTGTAAAGAAATAGCTTACCATGGATATCATCATGAGAATGGCAAGGCCTAATAACACGAGACCTACGACAAAATCCACCTTTTCGTTATGGACAACGCTGCCTATTCCCATAACGTCAGCGTATGTTTTCTTTACCTTTTTACCTGATTTTGCCGCTTTTTTATTGTTGTTTTTTACAGTGGACATACTTATGTGATTATTTTTCGTAAATGCAAAAGTAATTGAAAAAAATCATAATCCTACTATATTCCTTGATTTTTTTTGTTAATTTTGCAAATGGTAAAGATTGACAGATGAAAAAACATATTACAAACAAGTTTGACAAAAAACTGATGCCAACACTCCCACGTGCGGTGTTCGAAGGGAAAATCGTGGTGGTTCTCAACGAATCGGAGGCAGAAAAGGCTGTTAGCTACCTTTTGTCGCAAGACATCCTCGGAATGGATACCGAGACGCGCCCTTCATTCGTCAAAGGGCGGCAGCATAAAGTCGCTTTGCTGCAAGTCGCGACACACGACATTTGCTTCCTGTTCCGCCTTAACCTCCTGAAGGACTCCCCTGCCGTGAAAGCGTTCCTTGAGGACAGGACGGTGAAGAAAATAGGGCTTTCATGGCATGATGACATAAGAAGCCTGAGCAACAGAATAAAATTCACTCCGGGAACGTTCATCGAACTTCAGGACGAAGTGAAGTCAGTCGGGATAACAGACCTCAGTCTTGCAAAGATTTTCGCTAACCTGTTCCAACACCGCATCTCCAAGCGCGAACAACTTTCCAACTGGGAGGCCGATATCCTTCAGGACAAGCAGAAGCGGTATGCGGCAACGGATGCATGGGCGTGCATCATGATTTACGAAGAGCTTGTGCGACTGAAAGAGACCGGCAATTACGAACTTGAAATCGTGCCCGAGCCGGAACCTCAGGAGTCTGCCGGAGATGCCGCCCAAATTGTTACAACAGAAGAGGAACAAAAAGAAACCACACATCGAAATGTATAAGACCATCCAACTGAAAAGAGGCAAAGAAGAGTCTCTCAAACGTTTTCACCCATGGATTTTCTCCGGTGCCATCCAAGCTATGGACAAAGGCATCGAGGAGGGCGAAACAGTGCGTGTCGTAACCTCAAACGGCGAGTTCATCGCAGCAGGGCACTACCAAATCGGAAGCATTGCCGTAAGAGTACTGACATTTGACGACATCAATATCGACTACAACTATTGGAAAGACAGGCTCACATCGGCACTGCAGATGCGCCGGAGCATAGGAATTGCCGACAATCCTGACAACAACACGTACCGTCTTGTACATGGAGAAGGCGACTGCATGCCGGGACTTGTCATCGACTGCTATGGCAAAACGGCTGTCGTGCAGGCTCATTCCGTCGGCATCCATGTGTGCAGGAACGACATTGCGAAAGCATTGGTGGACGTCATGGGTGACAGAATAGAGAATGTCTACTACAAAAGCGAGACGACACTGCCGTTCAAGGCGGAGCTGTCTTCGGGCAATGAGATGAAGTCGGGATTCCTTTACGGAGGTTCGGACGAGAACACTGCCATAGAGAACGGACTGAAATTCCGTGTCGACTGGCTGTACGGACAAAAGACAGGCTTCTTTGTCGACCAGCGAGAAAACCGCTCTCTGCTTGAACGCTACTCAAAGGGCAAACGTGTGCTGAACATGTTCTGCTACACGGGAGGCTTCTCTTTCTACGCCATGCGTGGCGGTGCGGAAATCGTGCACTCTGTCGACAGTTCGGGCAAAGCCATCGAACTGACCAACGCTAATGTGGACATGAACTTCCCAGACGACACCAGACACAGGGCTTTCTGTGAGGATGCCTTCAAGTTCCTTGAGAAAAATGGCGACAAATATGACCTCATCATCCTTGACCCTCCTGCTTTTGCAAAGCACCGTGCTGCACTGCGCAATGCACTGAAGGGGTACACAAGGCTGAACGTCAAGGCTTTCGAGCATATAAAGAAAGGCGGAATACTGTTCACTTTCTCTTGTTCGCAGGTTGTCACGAAAGACAATTTCCGCAACGCTGTGTTCACAGCCGCCGCACAAGCAGGAAGGACAGTGAGGATTCTGCACCAGCTCCACCAGCCCGCCGACCACCCTATCAACATATATCATCCTGAAGGCGAGTACCTTAAAGGGCTTGTCTTGTACGTGGAATAGACCGTCTGCGCATCGGGTTGCGACAGGTAACAACCATAGTGACACGCCCCTTAAAAACAATAAGGTTTCATGGGCATTTCAAAAGGTAACACTTTACCATGTCAAAGGCAACGCTTTATCATGCAAAAGGTTACCTTTCATTTTCCTCTCGTCATACTTTGGTTTTCAAAATCCGTAACACTCTCATCCTGACCGATATACATGATTCACACTGTTGCCACTTTCATACACACAAACAAGCTGCTTTCCAAAGACGGTCTGCACCTTGTGGCACTATCCGGAGGCGCGGACAGTGTCGCATTGTTGCTTGTGCTTGCCGACCTTGGGTACAGCGTTGAGGCTGTACACTGCAATTTCCACCTTCGTGGGGAAGAAAGCAACCGTGACGAATCGTTCTGCCGTGAGCTGTGCGAGAGTGCCGGAATAAGGCTGCATGTCGTACATTTCGACACACAATCTTTCGCAAAACTGCATGGCATAAGCATAGAAATGGCGGCAAGGGATTTGCGATACTCTTACTTTCATCAACTGAAGAAAGACCTTGGTGCTGAGAGTATTTGTGTTGCACACCATAAGGACGATTTGGCAGAGACGGTGCTCATGAACCTTGTACGTGGCACAGGACTGTTAGGACTGACAGGCATCCGCCCCAAGAACGGGGATGTTGTGCGCCCATTCCTATGTGTCGGCAGGAAGGATATAGAAGCTTTCCTTGCATCGCGAGGGCAGGAGTTTGTGACCGACAGCACCAATCTTGTCGACGATGTGACAAGGAACAATGTCAGACTTAACATCATTCCGCTTCTGAAAAGAATCAACCCCTCTGTCACAGACTCCGTTGCAAGTACGGCGCAGCATGTCGCCGACGCGCTGAAACTGCTTGAAGAGAGCACTGACGAATGGATTGCGAAATGCACAAGAAGTGCCGATGAGACAATAGAAATCAACATCAAGGCATTGCTTGGCAGCCCTTCACCAAACCATATCCTGTACTCCATACTCAGCAGAAGAGGCATTCCGTCACAAATCATCACAGAAATAAGCAGGCATCTGCACTCCCAAACCGGGACAATGTGGTCGCACAAAACGACTGTAATCTTGCTTGACCGAGGCAACATTATCATTTCCGACAAGCCGGAAGACTTCAAAAAGACAAGAATCCCTATAACCGGCAAATATCTCCTGAGCAACGGCAGGCACTTAAGCATTGACATTGTCGAGCAGACAAAAGACTTCACCATTGACAAAAACCCTTTTGTCGCACAAATGGATGCAGGGACAGTGGAGTTTCCTTTGACAATCCGCGAGGTGGAGAATGGCGACAGGTTCACTCCGTATGGGATGAAAGGCAGCAAACTTGTCAGTGATTTCCTGACCGACAGGAAGGTAAGCCTTATCGAAAAGAAGAAACAGCTCTGCCTGACCGACAGCAACGGAAGAATAATATGGCTTGTGGGACATCGCATCGGTAACAGCAACAAAATCAGCGAGCATACAATAAAAATCCTTCGCGTGCGTTATTTATAAAAGACTCCGCCCCTTTGCACAAGGGCAAACCGGAGCCTGCAAAACAAGAAAACGCAAAAAATTCTGAATGAAAAAGACTTTCAAACTATACCTGTACCTGGCAATCGCACTGGCAATCACCGCTTGCACGAATGACGATTCTTTCTCATCGTCGCCAAGCAACGTGCTCACATTCTCCAAAGATACTGTCCTGCTGGACACCGTATTCTCACGAGTGCCTTCGTCCACAAGAGATTTTTGGGTGTTCAACCGTAGCGGTGACGGCATCAGATGCTCGTCGATACGCCTGCAAAACGGTAACCAGACAGGGTATCGTGTGAATGTCAACGGTGTGTATCTCGGGGAAGTTCAGGGTTACCAAATCATCAACGAAGAGATACGCAAAGGGGACAGCATACGCGTGTTTGTCGAACTGACATCACCGTTGAACAACCAAAACAAGCCTCACCTTGTAGCGGATGACCTTGTCTTCACCCTTGAAAGCGGTGTGCAGCAGAAAGTTAACCTCAAGGCATGGTCATGGGATGCGGAAATGATGAGGGATGTCGTCATTAGCGAGGATTACACTTTGGGTGGCGACAAGCCAACAGTCATCTATGGCGGAATAACCGTTAACAACAGTGCTACACTCACTATCCCTGCCGGAAAAACAATATATTTCCATGCAGATGCCAGCATCGATGTCCATGGCAGACTGATATGCAGCGGTGAGCAAGGCAAAGAGGTCGTGCTGCGCGGCGACCGTTTGGACAACATGTTTGACTATCTGCCTTACGACGGAGTGTCGGGACAATGGAAAGGCATAACGTTCCATGAAGACAGCGAAGGGAACATACTGAATTATACAGACTTGCATTCCGCAAACACCGGCATAGAATGCCTGAGCGATACTTTCAGAACAGAGTACACAACCACACAGCTGGCTGTCACAAACTCTACAATACACAACTGCAAGGGCTACGGCATCTATGGTTTCAACAGCAAGATAACTCTTGAAAACACGCAGATTTCCAACACGTTGTATGAAAGTTTGGCAACTTATGGCGGAGATGTGGATGTGAATTTCTGTACCATTGCGCAATTCTATCCTTTCGATGCGGCACGTGGAGCGGCACTTTATTTCAGCAACAAAACTGACGATGTGCAATTTCCGAATATGCGCTTAAATGTCAGGAACTCCATTATCACAGGATATGCGGAAGACGTTATCATGGGAGACAATGACGACAAAATCGGCAAACCATACAAATTCACGAATTGCCTGTTGCGCACACCCGCTATCGAAGACGAGGAACTCTCCGTTGACAATATCTTTGAAGACATCGAAGACTCGGACATCGCCGGCTGGAAGAACTTCAAAACTGTTGACACAGACCTGCTCCAATACAATTTCAGTCTGGTCAAAACATCACTCGCCATAGACAAAGCATCGACAGAAAGCCCTTCCCCGGCTTATGACAGGGCAGGCAACAAACGCGACGAAAAACCTGATATGGGTTGCTATGAATACATTACCCCACCAACAACTGAGGAATAACACATTACGAACCTATAATCTAAACACAATGGACACACTGAACATAAACATCTCAATAAAGAAACACAAGCCTGAAGAACTCACGGAAGAAGACCGCATGCTTGTCGAAAAAGCAATAAAAGCGACATACAACTCATACTCACCATACTCACATTTCAGTGTCGGTGCATGCTTGCTCCTTGGCGACAACTCCACCGTAATCGGGGCAAACCAAGAGAATGCCGCTTATCCTTCCGGTCTGTGCGCTGAAAGAAGTGCTATTTTCGCAGCTCAGTCACAGCACCCTGACCAGCCAATCAAGGCAATCGCCATCGCTGCACGCAACACAAGCGGAAACCTGACAGCACAGCCTGTCACCCCATGTGGCTCCTGCCGGCAGGTGATTATTGAAATAGAGGAACGCTACAAGCAGCCTGTGCGCATACTGCTCTACGGAACAGAGGCTGTCTATGAAATAGAAACAGTGCGCGACCTCCTGCCTCTGTGCTTTGTAAGCGAGGACATGGAAGGATGATTCTGAAACAAACACACTTAACATACAATGCTACATTTTATTTGCTTCGGAAGCGGTAGCAGCGGAAATTGCTATTACCTGTACACCGAAACCGAAGGCATACTGATTGATGCAGGCATAGGGACACGCACACTGAAGAGACATTTCTCTGACTATGGGTTGTCAATGCAGAAAATCAGTGCCATACTCATCACACACGACCACGCAGACCATATCAAATCAGTAGGAGCAATCTCCACGGAGTTCTTCCTGCCTGTCTACTCCACTGCCGCTGTACACCACGGCATTGAAGAGAATTTCTGCGTGCGAAAGAAAATCAAACCGGGATTTGAACGTTATGTCGAACACGGCGAAACTTTCGAGATCGGTGAATTTTCCGTGACATGCTTCAAAGTGCCGCATGACAGTCTTGACAACAATGGCTATCTCGTGCGCTATTGTGATGTGGCATTCTGCCTCATCACAGATGCCGGTATGGTCACTGAGGAGATGAAACCTTACATCGCACAAGCCAATTATCTTGTGCTGGAGGCCAACCACGACACTGAGATGTTGCGGAACGGACCTTACCCGGAGTATCTCAAAAAGCGCATAACAAGCAACAACGGCCATCTCTCCAATGTCCAGTGCGGCATTGCTCTTGCGGAGAATGCATCACCGGAGCTTAAGCATGTATGGCTCGCCCACCTCTCGGAAGAGAACAACCACCCGGAATTGGCACGCAAGACTGTTGAAATGCAGCTCCGCGAATACGGCATTGTCGCAGGCAAAGATTTCCAACTTGATGTGCTTAAGCGCAAAACACCGTCCGAAGCCATTGAACTTGTATGAACATTTTGACAAAACAACAGTAACATAAAGAATCCACATAACTTAATGAAACAGATATTCGTATTCCTTATCCTATCATTCCTTCTACCGGCAAACCTTATCCAAGCGCAAGTGAAACGTGAATTCCGTGGTGCTTGGATTCAATGTGTCAATGGACAGTTCATCGGCATGAGCACACAAGAGATGCAGAAAACATTGGCATACCAGCTTGACGAACTGCAAAAAGACGGATGCAACGCCATATTCTTCCAGGTGCGTCCCGAATGTGACGCACTGTACGAAAGCCGTCTCGAACCTTGGAGCCGGTTCCTTACAGGCAAGCAGGGCGTAGCCCCTTCACCTTATTGGGACCCATTGGCATGGATGATAGAGCAATGCCATAAGCGCAACATGGAACTGCATGCATGGATAAACCCTTACCGCGCAAAGACAAAGTTCACACGCGAACTGGCTGACAACCATATCGCAAAGACAAACCCTGAGCTGGTGTTCCAATACGACGGTCTGCTTTTGCTTAATCCTGCTTATAGGAAAAACCGTGAGCATATCTGTCGTGTTGTACTGGACATCATCACACGCTATGACGTTGACGGGCTGCACATTGATGACTATTTCTATCCCTACCCTGCCGCAGGTCAGCAGATTCCGGACGCCGGTGATTTCAGAAGATACAGCAACGGAATAGCAGACATACGCGACTGGCGCAGATATAACGTGGATTTGTTCATGGAACAACTCTCAAAAACCATACGCAATGCAAAACCGTGGGTGAAATTCGGTGTCTCGCCTTTCGGCATCTACCGCAACAAAAAGTCCGACCCAAGGAACGGTTCTGACACCAACGGACTGCAGAACTATGACGACCTGTATGCCGATGTCCTCAAATGGGTGAACAATGGTTGGGTGGATTACTGTGTGCCACAGATATATTGGCAGATTGGACACAAGGCTGCCGACTATGCAACCCTCATACGCTGGTGGGACAAGCATTGCGGAAACCGCCCACTGTTCATCGGCGAAGATGTCGAGCGCACTGTGAAATTCGCTGATCCTGCGAATCCAAACGCCCACCAGCTTGACGCAAAGATGCGCCTTCACCGTGAGATGAAGCATGTCAACGGCCATGTCCTCTGGTATGCAAAAGCAGCAGTGGATAATGTTGGCAATTATGGAACACTGCTGCGCACCAAATACTGGAAGAAGCCGGCATTGATGCCTGAAATGAAATTCATCAGCAAGAACGCCCCGAAAAAGGTAAAAAGCCTGAAAAGTGTATGGACATCTGACGGATACATGCTTTTCTGGACCGCACCAAAGTCCAAAGATTGGAGCACAGAGGCAACTAAATATGTTGTCTATGCTTTCAAGAAAGGCAGCAAGATTGACACAAGCAGCGCAGCGAACATTGTCGCCATCACAAGCAACACGTTTGTCAAACTCAATTACATCCACGGAAAGGAAAACTACACATTCGTAGTCACACCACTCAACCGCATACACAACGAAGGCAAAACCGCCAAGAAAAAGGTGAAACTATAACATGCGACGTATCGCCTCTCCTATAAACAAAATAGTAAAACAATGAGAAAAACAGCATTACTCCTTGTTCTGTTCCTGTCTATACCTATCATCATACAGGCAAAAAAACAAACAGTGACACTCCGCATCTTGGAGACATCCGACGTGCACGGGTGCTTCTTTCCATGGGATTTCATCAACAAACGCCCGATGAAAGGAACACTCGCCAGACTCTCCACATATTTAAATAATGTGCGCAGCGAGAACCCTGACGGGGTTATCCTACTTGAAAACGGTGACATACTTCAGGGGCAACCTATAAACTACTATTACAATTACATCAGCCCTGAGAAGACAAACATCGCCGCACAGTGCATCAACTACCTGAAATATGATGCACAGAACTGGGGCAACCATGACACTGAGACGGGACATCCATGCTATGACAAATGGGGCAAGGAGATTCAGGCTCCTGTCCTCGGTGCAAATGTCATAGACAGAAAAACCGAGAAGCCTTACCTGAAACCATACACAATAATAGAACGCAAGGGCATAAAAGTGGCTGTCATCGGCATGATTACCCCTGCAGTCCCAAACTGGCTGTCAGAGAATCTGTGGTCAGGGCTGGCGTTCGAGGACATGGTCGCTTCTTCCCGCAAATGGATTGAGACTGTCAGGAAAGAAGAGAATCCGGACATAATCATCGGGCTGTTTCATGCCGGACTGAGCGGTGGAATAAGTGCCAACGGATACGACGAGGACGCTTCAGAGCGTGTTGCGAAGGAAGTGCCAGGATTCGATGCCATACTTTTCGGACATGACCACCGTATCTATAACAACAAAGTCGTGAACTGTGAGAACAAAGAGGTGCTGCTCTGCAACCCGGCAAGCAATGCGCAGAATGTCGTTGATGTAACAATTGCCATAACAAAGAACGGCAAAAAAGTCATTTCCAAGACCATTGACGGCAAGATTGTTGACATCAGGAACATGGATGTTGACAACAAGTTCATGGCACATTTCACAAAAGACATTGAAGATGTCAAAGAATGGGCTGACAGGAAAATAGGCACAACCGACACAACTATCACCACACGCGACAGTTTCTTTGGTTCAAGCGCCTTCACAGACCTTGTCCACAATCTGCAACTTAGCATCACCGGAGCTGACATTTCACTCACAGCACCTCTCACATTCAATGCCACTCTTGCAAAAGGGGACATCACCGTTGCCGACATGTTCAACCTTTACAAGTTTGAAAACCAGCTTTATACAATGAAGCTCAGTGGGGAGGAAATCAGGAAACATCTTGAAATGTCATACGACCTTTGGGTGAACACCATGAAATCTCCTGACGACCACATCATGCTGCTTGACAACACATCCAGCAATGATAACCAGCGCTCGGGATTCAAGAACATGACTTTCAATTTCGACTCTGCCGCCGGAATAATCTATACTGTGGATGTCACAAAGCCTGACGGCAGCAAAGTAAACATCATAAGCATGGCTGACGGCTCGCCTTTTGATGAGAAGAAAATATATAAAGTTGCCGTCAACAGCTATCGTGGCAATGGCGGCGGCGAACTTCTCACACTCGGAGCCGGCATCCCGAAAGAGAAACTTGATGAAAGAATCATCGCACGCACGGAACATGACCAGCGATGGTATCTCATGAAAGAGATAGAGCGACTCGGCAATATCAGCCCGAAAGCAAACAACAACTGGAAATTCATACCGGAAGAATGGGCAAAACCGGCAATAGAACGTGACCGCAAAATAATATTTGGAGAATGATGAAATATTGGTTTATATTCTATAAGGACTTGCTCCTCTTGCAAAAGGACAAGGAGGGAACGTACACAATCCCTTTCCAAGAGGAGTGTCCTGTCACACTTCAACCTTCACATACAATCCACAATATAACACCGCTTGCCTGTGATGACGGGAGTTCTTATCCAGTAAAAGCGATACGCATCGACAATCCCACGGATATGGAAGGATATGAGATGATAGGATTAAGGCAGTCCTACCACCTCATTCCGCTAGACCTGTACAACAAAGCAGGCAAATGCGAAGAAATCCTTTATTGGGATGAGCAGACAAGATTCTGCGGATGTTGCGGAGCTCCAATGGAACTTTCCACCGACATCTCAAAGAAATGCACACAATGCGGCAGGGAAATATGGCCCTCACCAGCCACGGCAATCATTGTCCTCATACACAGAGGCGATGAAGTTTTGCTTGTAAAGGCAAAGAATTTCAAGCGTGATTATTACGGACTCGTTGCTGGATTTGTAGAGACAGGCGAAAGTCTGGAAGAGACCGTGAAACGTGAAGTAATGGAAGAGACTGGTTTGGAGATCAGCAACATAAGGTATTTCGGTTCACAACCATGGCCCTACCCTTGCGGTCTGATGATTGGTTTCACTGCCGACTATGTCTCGGGAGAAATCCATATCCAGAAAGAGGAACTAAAAACCGCCGGTTGGTTCACACGCGACAATATGCCACCTATTCCTGAAAAGCTCTCCATCGCACGCAAACTAATTGATGATTGGCTGGTAAAATCATAGTGCAGCCCTATATACCATTTACAGCATATCATTACAAACCAACAAATTGCATTAACGTAAATATACAAAATAAGCTGTGTCTATTTTGACACAGCTTATTTTGTATATGCTGACAAAGTACTCTCTCTTACTTTATGAACAGCATTTCCCTATATTTAGGCAGTGTCCACAACTCATCCGAGATAAGGAGTTCAAGGCTGTCAATCTCTGTTCGGATTTCCTCCATGATTGGAACAACAGTGTCATGATAAGCCACAGCCTTCTCTCTTGCAGAAGGAAGCCTGTTTGCAACTTTCCTGTTGCCTACAAGCGTTGTCACTCCGGCCTCTATGCGCTCTATGCGCTCTGCAATCTCACGTATAATCTCCTTGTTGCGGTGAGTGAGTTTCTTGCATTCGTCTGCATCGAAAATCTTGTACATGTTTTCCACAAGTTCCACGAGTTCAGACTGATACTTTGTCGCTGTCGGGATGATATGGTTGAGCGAGAGATCGCCAAGGACTCTCGCCTCAATCTGAATCTTCTTTGTGTAGGTTTCCCATTTAACCTCGTTTCTTGCCTCAAGCTCACACTTTCTCATGACGTTCATAGACTCGAACATCCGGACACTGTCATCATCAAGGTATCTGTCGAAGACCACAGGGCATGAGTTCTCTGTATCCAGACCTCTTCTTTCTGCCTCCTGACGCCATTCTTCCGAATAGCCATTGCCGTCAAAGTGTATTGGCTTGCACGCCACAATGTCTTCACGCAAGACTTTCACCACAGCCTCATACTTCTCCTCGCCTGCTTCAACAAGTGCATCCACTCTGCGACGGAAGTCTGTCAGAGCCTCAGCAACAGCAGTGTTGAGCACTATCATTGAACTTGCACAGTTGGCCTCCGAGCCCACTGCACGGAACTCAAACCTGTTGCCGGTGAAAGCGAACGGTGATGTCCTGTTCCTGTCAGTGTTATCCATAAGGAGTTCCGGAATCACAGGAATATCAAGTTTCACCGCTTTTTTGCCTGCAAGGTTGAAGACATCTTTACTGTCAGACTTCTCAAGTGCTCCAAGGAGTTCGGAAAGCTGACGACCAAGGAATGACGACACAATGGCTGGTGGAGCCTCATTTGCACCAAGTCTGTGAGAATTGGATGCAGACATTATCGAAGCCTTCAGCAGTCCGTTGTGTTTGTACACACCCATAAGTGTCTCCACAATGAACACCGTGAATCTCAGGTTATCCATTGGAGTTTTGCCAGGTGCATGGAGCAATATTCCCGTATCAGTTGTCAGCGACCAGTTGTTATGCTTTCCGGAGCCATTGATTCCTGCAAACGGCTTTTCATGGAGCAGACATCTGAATCCATGCTTCCTTGCTATCCTCTTCATGATAGACATGAGGAGCATGTTATGGTCTATGGCGAGGTTCATTTCCTCAAAGATAGGCGCAATCTCAAACTGGTTTGGGGCAACCTCATTATGTCTTGTCTTGCATGGGATGCCAAGTTCCAAAGCCTTTATCTGAAGCTCTTTCATGAACTGTGCCACTCTCTCCGGAATTGTACCGAAATAGTGGTCGTCCATCTGCTGGTTCTTCGCCGAATCATGCCCCATCAGCGTCCTGCCTGTCATCACAAGGTCAGGCCTTGCTGCATAGAGATCCTCATCCACAAGGAAATATTCCTGCTCCCAACCAAGGTTTGCGGAGACTTTCTTTACATCAGGATAGAAAATCTTGCAAACTTCAGTCGCAGACTTGTCCACGGCAGCCAGTGCTCTGAGCAAAGGTGCTTTATAGTCAAGAGCTTCGCCTGTATATGATATGAAGATAGTCGGGATACATAATGTGTCATCCATGATAAACACAGGCGATGTGGGATCCCATGCAGAATACCCTCGCGCCTCGAATGTAGCCCTGATACCTCCGGAAGGGAATGAGGAAGCGTCCGGCTCCTGCTGTACAAGGAGCTTGCCCTCAAACTCCTCTATCATTCCGCCATTGCTGTCCAGCTCTACAAAAGAGTCATGCTTCTCCGCCGTACCCTCAGTAAGAGGCTGAAACCAGTGTGTATAGTGAGTCACTCCATTTTCCACAGCCCACTGCCTCATGCCCCTTGCCACAGCATCCGCTATGGAACGGTCAAAAGGTGCGCCATTGTCCATGACATCAACCATCTGTTCATAGACTTTGCTCGGAAGGTAGCGGTACATCTTTGCACGAGTGAAGACATACTTGCCAAAATAATCAGAAGGGCGTTCCTTTGGCTCTTCAACTATTATAGGCTTCTTTTTTGATGCAGTAATGACTGCGTGGAATCGTAAATTTGCCATTTGCTGTAATGTGATTTTACTTTTTATATCCGAAAACGTTGCAAAGTTAGATAATATTATTTAAATTAAGGTGTAGTGCAAGTTCCTTTTATGTTTTTTTACGATAATCGAATATTTTTGAAAAAAAAACACCGAAAAGTTTTATCAATTCAGAAAAAAGCAGTACCTTTGCACTCGCTAAGAACAAATGACGGTTTTGGTGCGTTAGTTCAGTTGGTTAGAATGCCAGCCTGTCACGCTGGAGGTCACGGGTTCGAGTCCCGTACGCACCGCCTAATTTTTCAAAACAGCACACACATTGGTGCGTTAGTTCAGTTGGTTAGAATGCCAGCCTGTCACGCTGGAGGTCACGGGTTCGAGTCCCGTACGCACCGCCTAATTTTTCAAAGCAGCACACACATTGGTGCGTTAGTTCAGTTGGTTAGAATGCCAGCCTGTCACGCTGGAGGTCACGGGTTCGAGTCCCGTACGCACCGCAAAGGAGATAAACTTTTGTTTGTCTCCTTTTTTTATGCAACACGCTCCATGATACTATGCGTTACCTACCAAACACTGCCACAATAGGAACACAAATACGGAACAATATAATTGTGAAACATTTGTTCAGACATTGTCCTCAAATGTTTCACAATCTACAGCATAACGAACTATTTGCAGCCATCCACAAAAGGAGACAACGCAACTGTTGGCGCACCATTCTCAAAACACCCCATAGTATAACCGCCATTGTACCCTGCCGGTGCCTGTGGCTCCCAATAGAAAACGCCTTCCACATCAGCCTTCATCATTCGCGCAATAAGCCGCTTGCATGTCTCAGCCTCATTGTATGGCATTCCTATTTCACAAATCATGACAGGTTTTCTGAACTTTGATTTCAAATAAGCTATGTTGGCTTCAACATCAGCAGCAACTTTCTCCCAGCCGCCGGCCTCGCCACTCTGCGCTGCCCAATATGGATAGACTGACATACCAATCATGTCATATCTCCCTCCATGGGCTTCCAAAGCGTCAAACATACGGTCATAGCGTCCCTGATCGTTACCATTATCCAAATGGACAATGCACTTTACTTTTGGAAACACACTCTTCGCAGCATCATAACCGGCATTGTTAAGCGCAGCATACTGCGCCGGATTCTTCTCTATATCCCCTACCGGCAACATCATTCCGGGAGTTGTCTCATTGCCAATCTGCACCCACTCCGGCATAACACCGGCAGCCTTGAGCGCACCCAATGTCTCCTTCACATGAGCAGCCACCGCGGCTTTCAGCTCCTCAAAAGGGAGTTTCTCCCAAGCGGCAGGCATCCTCTGCTTGCCGGGATCTGCCCAAGAGTCCGAGAAATGGAAGTCTATCATCGTGCGAAGCCCCAAACGTTCTGCACGCCGAGCCTTTACAACAACATCTTCTATGCCGTTCCAACGCTCTGCAGGGTTAACCCACACACGAAGACGGATAGAGTTTACACCGCAACATTCCTTCAACAATTGCATGCACTCCATCTTCTTCCGACCTTCTCCCGGAGCGTAAAAAGCCATACCTTTGTTCTCCATTTCTGTCACCCAACTGACATCTGCTCCACGAGCAAACCCCTTTTCCTTCTTGTCCACAACTGCCTCATTTCGTTTTTGCTCATCCGCAAAACACTCGCTCTTGCATTCCGAGCAGACAGACACAGCTACCATTGCAACACAGATTGCCAAGTTTCTCATTCGCATAATATTCTTTTAGATTTTAGTAAATCAACTATTCCTCTGCAAAAATAATACATTTTTTTCATAAACAGCAACAATTCACAAGAAAAAAAGCACGCCTCACCCTTACACACAAGCAAAAGAAAGCGGGACATCAGGCAGCACCAATGTGCTGTCCGGTGTCCCGCTATACGTTATCGCTGAAAAAACCAATTACTTAATCATGCTTATGCTGCGAGAGAGGAAGCTGTCGAGAGCCGCTCCGCGAAGCATACCGTTCTGAAGGAGTGCGAGGTCGATGAGCTGATG
This sequence comes from Palleniella intestinalis, assembly GCF_013166595.1. GTDB lineage: Bacteria > Bacteroidota > Bacteroidia > Bacteroidales > Bacteroidaceae > Prevotella > Prevotella intestinalis. Next base: position 523,087 of record NZ_JABKKG010000001.1, read on the forward strand.
CACGACATCGTTCTTCTGCGCATAGTCAGCAAGCACTTTCTTGCGCGCATCTTTCTGAGCCTCTATGTCCTTATTTGTCTTTGCAAGGTCGTCCTTCTCATCCTGCGGAATCTCCTCATCCTTCTTGCCTGCCTTGCTCTGCTCAAGCACTGCCTTGCGAGCTTCAAGCCCCTTGATCTCACTGTCGATAGGCTTCAATTGGTCGGCACAAGCGGCATCAGTGTCGCTGAGAACCTTCGCGATAAGCGGATGGTCGGAGTTAAGCACCATACCGAAAGAGTCTGGCATCTCGCCATAGAACGACATTCCTGCCTGCAGATGAGACATTTCCTTCATACGGCGCATCCATTCGTTCTGAGTTATCACGACAGGCTTCTGCTCCGCACCAAGTCCCTCAACCTCAATGTTGAACTGCGCCTTCTCAATCTTAGGCAGCTGGCTCTGGAATACGGCTGACAAGTTGTCAGTCTCCGCTGCTGACAGTTCGGTCTTCTTGCGGTCTTCCTTAACGATAAGACGCTCAACGATGTCAGAATCAACACGTGTGAAGCGTGATTTCTCGAAATGCTGCTCAAACACCTGCACAGCCGGAACATCAAGCTCACCGTCGAACATCAGCACGGAATAGCCCTTGTCCTGAGCCGCCTTGATGTAGGAATACTGAGACTCCTTGTCGGTGGCATAGAGATAAATGAGGTTGCCGTCCTTGTCTGTCTGCGCCTCCTTGATAAGTTCCTTGTACTCGTCGTAAGTGAAGAACTTGCCTTCAATGTCTTTCAGCAGAGCAAACTCCTTGGCTCTGTCGTAGAAATCCATCTGAGAAAGCATACCATAGTTGATGAACAGCTTCAGAGAATCCCACTTCTCCTCGTACTCCTTGCGGTTCTCGTTGAAGATAGACTTCAGGCGGTCAGCAACTTTCTTTGTGATGTAAGTGCTGATTTTCTTCACGTTAGCGTCACTCTGAAGGTAAGAGCGGGAGACATTCAGCGGAATGTCCGGGGAATCAATCACACCATGGAGCAAGGTGAGGAACTCAGGAACGATGCCCTCCACCTGGTCTGTCACAAACACCTGGTTGCAGTAAAGCTGAATCTTGTTGCGTGTCAGTTCAAGGTTGGACTTCACCTTAGGGAAATAAAGTATACCTGTCAGGTTGAACGGATAGTCGACATTGAGGTGAATCCAGAACAGAGGCTCGTCGGACATAGGATAGAGCGTGCGGTAGAAGTTCTTGTAGTCCTCATCGGTCAGTGACGACGGAGTCTTCACCCACATAGGCTCAACACTGTTGATGATGTTGTCCTCGGCGGTGTCCACCATCTTCTTCTCCTCGGAACTCCACTCCTGCTTCTTGCCGAAAGCCACAGGGACGGACATGAACTTGCAGTATTTGTTCAGCAAATCCTGAATCTTCTGCTGCTCAAGGAATTCCTTGCAGTCCTCAGAGATGTGGAGGATAATGTCTGTACCGTGCTCCGCCTTCTCAGCGTCGGTAATCTCGTACTCAGGAGAGCCGTCGCAAGTCCATTTCACTGCCTTTGCACCGTCCTTGTATGACAATGTGACAATGTCCACCTTGTCAGAGACCATGAACGAAGAGTAGAAGCCGAGACCGAAATGACCTATTATCTGATTAGCGTCATCCTTGAACTTCTCGAGGAAATCCGTGACACCCGAGAATGCAATCTGATTGATGTAGCGGTCGATTTCCTCCTCGGTCATACCGATACCGTTGTCGCTGATTGTCAGTGTCTTTGCCTCTTTGTCCAAAGAAACTGTCACTTTCAGATTGTCAACACTGCCGCCGAACTCGCCTTTCTGTGCGAGAGTCTTCAACTTCTGTGATGCATCGACAGCGTTGGAAACCATCTCGCGAAGAAAGATTTCCTGATCACTGTACAAGAATTTCTTGATGACAGGGAAGATGTTCTCTGTCGTAACTCCAATATTTCCTTTTGCCATAATTGTATGTTTTTGTTTGTTATTATCGTTCTGCCATAGTCTTTACAAAATCCATGCCAAAACGACAGCATGGCAGTCGCAGCACATTCAGTCCGACAAACATCCACAATGTCAGAGACGAAAAACAGGCATGGATTTTCCCATTGCCAATAGGTGGCATAATGGTAGGTAACCTTTTGCATTGTAAAAGGTTACGATTGGCAAGGTGAAAGATTACCTTTCGCAGAGTAAAGTGTTACCTTTCGCCACGACAACTATTATTTAACGTTTGTTTGATTTTTAGTTTATCAAAAACAAACAAACACTTTACATTTTGCTACATGTCGCACCATTTTGCTTGCATATTAACAAAGGAGAGGTGATTTCTTGCAATCCATTCCTCATTTTTTCCTCTTTTTTCAAAGCGAAGCGAAAAAAAGCACCGGTTTATGCTTTATTTACAAAAACAAATGTTATCTTTGTACCCGAAATACCTATGTGACCTGAAACCTTTATATCATCTGCCATTTATGAGGAACACCACACGCACAGCATTGGCATTCTGCCTTACTTTTCTTTCCACAAACATGCTCTATGCCAGAGACATAGGGCAGAATGAGGATGAAGCCATTAAAACCATAGTCTTCCGATACGATGCTGCAGGCAACAGGATTGCACGCAGCACCGGCAGCAATGCCAAGCAGGGCAGCCGTGCAAAAAGCAGAGCCTTTTCCGGTGCGGACATCACGAAGAATGCCGATAAGGAAGACAGCTACACAATCAGGATAGAGACATCGGCAGTTCTGCATGACTGCACTTTGAACATCTATGACCATTCCGGCAGACTGCTTGCCGACAAGGTGCTCAAAGAGCCGGCAAGCGAACTGTCAATGGAGGGATTCCGTCCGGGCGTGTATATCATAGAGGTCATAACCGATAAGGGTACGTATTCAACAAAAATCATCAAAAGATAGCAGCCATGAAGAGAAGAGATACAAAATACAACTTATTCATACTATTATTGTTGGTATGCACCACCGTTTTTGCCAATAATGCAATGGCATCTTCCGTACGAAACGTTGTGTCTTCAAGCGATGACAATGATTTCGGGTACACGAAACAGCCTGTAATCTCCACGTCCGAGGACTCCCCTGTCCTACCCTCAAACGGCGTGTTTGATGTATCACAGGCGGGTGCTGCAACATATTCCTATGCCATCAATTCCCCACAAGGCGTTGGCGGCATGAACCCGAACATTGCCATAACCTACAACAGCCAAAGCGGAAACGGCATCGTTGGGTGGGGATGCAGCATCAGTGGCATCTCCGCAATCACACGCGGGATGCAAACAATCTTTCATGATGGCGTAGCAGTTGGCATAAAACATACAAACGATGATATCTATTATGTTGACGGAGTAAGACTGAGATTTGTTCCTGGAACAAAAACCGGTCCTGGTGCTACATATATTCCGGAAAACGCACCTTACATCAAATATGCCTGCAACACAACAAACGGCAACTTGTCATTTAGTGTAACCGCAGAGAATGGGCTGACATATGAATATGGCGCAACCTCGGATTCAAGGCAGATTTACACAGCCCCCAACAGCTATAACACAGTATATACCTGGTATATTAGCAAAGCAACAGACCATAATGGAAACTATATCACTTACAAATATACAACAGACAACGGTACAGTCTATCCGAAAGAAATAATCTACGGAACAAACACCAAGCAAGATACACATACCTATAATTACATACGCTTCAACTACGAGCAACGCCCTGATGTGCAAGAGTATCTCTTATGGAAACATAAGATGGAGATGTCACAGCGTCTCAGCAGCATTGAGGTTGGGACAAACACTAATACATACAGGACTTATACATTCCAATACAACACAAAGGACTTGTCAGGCAAGACTTTCTCACGCCTGCACACCATTACGGAACAGAATGCAACAGGAGAGTCGCGCCCTCCAGTGACATTCCAATGGGACAATCTTCCGGCATTCTCACAGAAGGTGCTCACTCCGGAAATCCACCTTCCAAAAGGGTCGTACACAAACACTGGCACTTGTACTTATGAAATCAAGATAGAGAACGAGACCTTCTTCGCTTGCGACATGACCGGTGATGGACTTGCTGACATTGTAGAATTTGCATCTTATTCAGAGATAGATGAATGTGGAGGACACACTAGTACCATAGACAACACACATCTTTATGTATATCAAGCAATCAATTATAATGGTGTGTTAAGATATATCCTTGCCAACACATTCAAGCTGGGATTCAGTGGATCATTTGAAGGTTTTGAGAATAACAAACTTTCATCATATCAATTGGACTTTGACGGTGACGGACTTGCAGATATTTGCATACCACAATATATAACAGGAGGAGGCTACAATGGCAGAGACATTGTCTTTGCCATTGCCCGAGGTAAGGATGTTATATCCAGAAACTCCATACCCAAAGGTTTTTCTCATAAAATGAAAAGCAATGACAATAGTCCGCTTTTCACCGCTACAGACATTGACAATGATGGACGAACAGAGGTCATTGTACTCGAAAAAGAACTATATGAAGGAAGCTATATCTGTGAAATCATAGGATATAAAGACGAAAGCAGTACAAGACATCGTGAATACAAGCTGACATTGCCAGAAGCACCAAAGAATATCTATACAAGTGACTTCAACAATGATGGAATTCCAGACCTCATGATTATCTACGAACATGGATATAAGATTTATTTCAACAATGTTGGCTATTTTCAGGGAGGAGGTACGTTTAATGAATACAACTACATTTCAGGCAATTCTTTGACATACGCAGACAGGATTTTCCAAGGGGATTTCAATGGTGATGGGCTCACTGATTTCCTGACAAACTGCACAAACAATTCAAACTGGTATTTTTACTTTAATTGCGGCAACGGCACTTTCAATAAGGAACACGCATGCACATCCGGGCTTTACAAACATTCCAATGGAAAGGATGATGACAAGATGCAGTGCATGGTGTTTGACTTTGACAATGACGGCAAGTCGGATGTCGTGATGACAAATTATGTAGGCACTTATTTTCCGTCAAAGACTGTCTGGATGCGTTCAACAGGGTCGTCTCTCGTTCCTGTAAAGGAGTCTGTCTCCCAAAACGAGCAGACTTCACTCGCCTCACGGTTTGCAGTAGGATGCTTTACCGGCAGTGGACAAATGGAGCTTATGAACTATGGCTCTGATTGTTACAACTCAGATAATAGTGAGTCAAGAATACATATATACACAAATGAAAGCTTAACTCCGTCAAGCGGAAAAGTCACATCCATAACGGATGAGACAGGGCATTCTGTTAACATTTCATATTCTTCCCTGACCGACACAAATGTCTATTCCCAAGGTAACGCATGTACCTATCCCGTTGTAAGCACTACCGTTCCAATGCATGTCGTAAGTGCTGTGAATACAGACAATGGCGCTGCAGGGAATGCAGAGACAACATATAAGTACACCGGCATGCAAACCCATGTGGCGGGGCGCGGCTTCCTTGGATTCGCAACTATTGCTGCAAAAAACGAAACCACAGGTGACAAGGTTGAGACACGAATCACTAACCGGGATGAAATAAACTTTTTCCCGACAAAAACTATTGTCAGGAAAAGTACGGGTTGGGATTCAGAAACCACAACAATTACAAATACATACGAAAATTTTACAAACAGGACATTCACACTAAAAGAATCAGTCTCAAAGATTGTTGACCCTGATAATTTTTACAACACCTCGTATAAGGTTTATGATACTCAGTACGGTTATCTGCTATCGGAAAAAGAGGAAGGTGACATCACCTCCAACTACCATGAGACTGTTTACAGTGATTACAAAAAGTATGGCTCCAAATGGTTGCCATCGACAATCACATATATTGACAGCAATGAAGATGCTGATGACCCGGTGGAAAGGGAGACACACATCACCTATAACGAAAATGGGCAGAAAGTATCAGAGTGCGTAAACTATGGCACGAGTCTGCCAATAACCCATGAATACCAATACGACAGTTTCGGCAACGTAACTTCCTTATCAACAAGCGGAAACGGTGTCGAAAAGATAGATGACTTAACAGAGTACGACAGTTCAGGGCGGTTTGTTGTAAAGAAACAGACATCTCCTGCGTCAACTATACTCACCTACAATCATGACATGTGGGGAAATCTTTTGTCGGAGACAGATGCGACAAATCCGGCGAAACCTCTCACCACTACCTACACGTACAACTCGTGGGGACAGGCGGAGTCTGCCACATCCCCGACAGGAGCGCGGGCTAAGACAATAAGGGGCTGGAACAATGATACTGCCAAACGGTATTATGTGCTGGAACTTGCTGACGGACAGCCATGGACAAAGACATGGTTTGACAGCATGGGACGTGAAGTGCTGAAGGAAAGTGTAGGGTTGAAAGACATCGAACTGTCAACCAAGACGGAGTATAACAAGCGCGGACTACCGACACAAGTGACGTCACAGACCGGAGACATCTCTGTCACAAAGACATTGCAATATGACAGCCGTAGACGCGTCACAAGCGAGACAAGCAGCAATGCAGGAACAATAACCTACTCCTACAATGGCAGAGATGTCACCATTGACGACAACGGACGCAAGTCAACAAAGGTCTATGGTGACGGAGGACTTGTAAGATCTGCAACTGACACGTCGGGAGAAATATGTTACACATATAATGCTTTCGGCAAGCCTGCTGAAGTATCTGTGATTTCGTTCGCAAACCCTGTCACCATGGAGTATGATGATGTCGGCAACAGGATTGCATTGAACGACCCTGATGCCGGACGCACGACATACAACTATGATGCTCTCGGACGGTTGAGGACACGGACGGACGCAAGAGGACGCAAAACCTCCTACAACTTTGACGCATTAGGGCGAAAAACAGAAGTTCTTGGCAACGATGCTGTCTTCGCCACATTCAAATATGGCGAGAGTGGCAATGATGCCCAAAAACTAATCGAAGAAAGGAGCGGTAATTTATATACGACATATTCGTATGATGAATACGGACGTTTGTCATCCAAAACACGCCATATAGACGGCGAGGAACTTTCATATTCATATACATACAACTCGCTTGGGCAGGTCACACGCATTGTTTATCCAGGTGGAGTGACTGCTGATTATGGCTACGACTGCTATGGGAACAACACCTCTATTTCTGTAGAAAATAAGGTAGTTTGGAGTGTTGGCACGTATACAGGAAAGTCTCTGTCGACAGAATTATTCAGAGGAACTTTTGGTGAAGATGCATACTATGATGACAGCGGAAGAACAATGTCAAATATATTAGTTAAGTATGGTGATGCCAACAAACCCAACAGTATTTACGCCACCTCTTATTCGTACGACAAAACCACTGGCAACTTAAAAAGTCGGAGTATAGACAGAACCGGTATCAGAGCCTCGCAATATGAGACTTTGGACACACTTGTTTCCAAAAGGCTTGACACAGGCGGCATAAGCCTGATGTCCACAAATGATTTCATCGCGAATCTTGACCATGTGCAGCATGAGGCTTTTTGGCTTTTCAGAACAGAGAAATTCACATACGATGATGCTGACAGGCTAATACAAGTTGACAGGAACAACAGACCATTACAGACCATAGAATATGCCGACAACGGCAACATTCTGTCCAAGACAGACATCGGAACATACAACTACGACAGCCACAAGGAGCATGCTGTGTCAAGCATAGACGCCACAGGCACTAAGTACCGGCCAAACGACCAAGAAGTATCCTACAATTTCTTCGGCAAGGCAGAGACTGTTTCTGAATGGGATGATGAGAATCCTAAAGAACTGAACATCACCTATGGTCCTGACACGGAACGCTGGAAGAGTGCTCTTTACATCGATGATGAAGAAAAACGCACAATAATTTATGCTGATGACTATGAGCAGATAACTGAAAATGGCATTACACGGCAGTTCTACTACCTTGGCAATAATGTTATCCTCCTTAGAGAAACAGATAAAGCAGACCGTATCTGTTTTGCCACAACCGACAACCTTGGGAGCATCCTACGCATCACAGACGAAAACGGGGAGAAACTGTTCGAAGCAGTGTATGACGCTTGGGGAAAACAGGATGTGCTAAAGAATGATATAGGCTTTGTGCGCGGTTACACAGGTCATGAGATGCTGCCGGAGTTCGGACTCATCAACATGAACGGCAGAATCTACGATCCTGCCCTCGGACGCTTCCTCAGCCCGGACAACTATGTGCAGATGCCTGACAACACGCAGAGCTTCAACCGATACACGTACTGCATAAACAATCCGCTGAAATATACAGACCCGGATGGGCAATGGTTTGGCATTGACGACCTGTTTGCTTGCGTTATTGGCGGCACAATCAATTTAGCTGTCAATTTATTTGAGGGAAATGTCAAGAACATCTGGCATGGTGCGACTTTGTTTGCGGCTGGTGCAGCTGCAGGAGAATGTGCACTATATGGACAAGTGGGAGTCAGTGCCATAGCAATTGGTGCAGGCAATAGCATTATAAACCAAGGATTCACAAATGGTTGGAACAATATAGACTGGGGGCAAGTCGGCATTTCAGGAACCATGTCGCTGATGACATCTGTTATTGGAGGACAGATCGGAGGGTATTTGGCGAAACCATTAGGAACTCTTACATCGAACATCTCAAACACCGTCCTAAGGAATATTGCATATTATTCATTATGCAATTCTTCTGCCGGATTTATATTAGGAACAGGTTTCAGTCTTATTAATGGAAATGAAGGTGGAATTGGCGCAGCCTTGAAATCCGGTCTGGAAAGTGCAGGGATAGGACTTGTAACCGGTGCAATAAATGGGTTTGGTTCAGGAATACAAGAACAGAGATTACAAAAGACATTAAGCATTAGGTATGACATCCAACCAGAAGAAATAGTCAGACAAACATTAGCATCACCAGAAACACCAACAGGTACTGGTACGAATAGTGTGTATTTGGGAAGAGATGAGAATGGTGATGTTAGATATGTAGGAATAACAAATCGCGATCCACAACTAAGGTTTAACGAACATTTAAATTCTGGAACAGGAAAAGCCACTTTACATTATGACGTGTTAGAGGGAACAGGAACTTTGAGTCGTATCCAAGCACGAATAATTGAGCAACGTCTAATTAATGCTTATGGTATTGGAAAACATGGTTCCCCACTTTATAATAAAATTAATTCTATCCGTCCCAGTGATTGGAAAAAATATGGAATAATTCATTAATATATAATTATATGCAAAAACGAATAGTAACAAAGATTGGCAACATCTTTTGTGTTGAAATTGATGACAAGAGCAAGAGATTCTTTCAGTATATTGCAAATGATCTTACTCAACTTAACAGTTCTGTTATAAGGGTATTTAAGCGAAATTATCCGTTGGATTCAGCTCCAAGTATGGATGAAATCATAGACGATGAAGTGGATTTCTATGCACATACAGTGTTAAGTGTAGGAATACGTACAAGCACATGGTATAAAGTAGGGAACCATAAAGAACTTGGCAACATAGACAATATTATGTTTAAAAAATTCAGCGAGTTAAGCTACAGCCATATGACAAAGTCAAATAATTGGTATATATGGAACATTAGTAAAGAAACAGTATGGATTGGTGAGATGACCGATGAATATAGACATTTGGACTTGGGATTTGTCTTTCCATATAGTCAAATAGTTGCAAAAATAAAAACTGGTGAATATACTATAAAAATACTGGAATAAATGTGATAAAGCGAATAGTTACAAAAATCGGCAACATCTTCTGTGTGGAAGTGGATAGCAAGCACAAGAGATTCTTTCAGTATGTAGCAAATGACTTGTCACAATTGAATAGTTCTGTCATCAGAGTATTTAAAAGGAAATATACAATTGACTATACTCCTGACATGGATGATATTGTAAATGATGAAGTGGATTTCTATGCACATACAGTCTTGAATGTAGGAATAAGAACTAATACTTGGTATAAAATTGGAACAAATAAAAATATAGGTGATACAGAACATATCATGTTTAAGCTATACAGCGAAGGGAATATAAGTCATTTGACAAAATCTTATAATTGGTATATCTGGCATATTAACAAAGAACATATTAGAATCGGCGAAATGACCGAGGAATATAGGCATTTGGACTTAGGACTTGTTATTTCTTACGATCAAATAGCAGCAAAAATAAAAACAGGAGAATTTACCATGAAAATGCTGGAATAAACATGCAAAAACGAATAGTAACAAAAATGTATTGTTTTTAGCCAATCAAAATTGATTTGCGAAAAATATAGGATACATTACTCTTGATATTCTATCAATTACAAACAAACATTTTTGAAACATATTTTTATGATAGTTCTCTTACAACCACAAGGCAGGAAAGACGACAAAGAATGTTCTAAAGAACAACATAGGCTTTGTGCGTGGCTACACAGGTCATGAGATGCTTCTGGAGTTCGGACTCATCAACATGAACGGCAGAATCTACGATCCTGCCCTCGGACGCTTCCTCAGCCCGGACAACTATGTGCAGATGCCTGACAACACGCAGAGCTTCAACCGATATGCGTACTGCATAAACAATCCGCTGAAATATACAGATCCTGATGGGCAATGGTTTGGTGTTATCTTTGGCGCCGCCATAGGAGGGCTGTTCAATTGGGCGACACATGGGTTCCAATTCAATGCCAAGGGACTTGGATATTTTGCTATAGGTGCTGTAGCAGGCGCAGTTGGTGGTGGATTGGCTTCCGGCATGAATGTCGCTATGGCAGGCTCATCTTTTTGGACCGGTGTATCCGGAACAGCGACGGGAGTTTCTTCTACAGGCTTTTGGGCAGGGGCTGCTGTTGGTGCAAGTTCGGGATTTGCAGGCGGTTTTATTTCCGGCGCAGGCAATGCTTGGGTTGAGGGACGCAGCTTTGGAGGTGGCTTTATGGCCGGCTTGTCGTCAGGCTTCAGAGGTGGTCTGTCTGGTGGAATATCTGGAGGCATTTCCGGTGGCTTTGACGCTTTAGACAAAGGCACGAACTTTTGGACGGGAAAGGCTAATATCAGCACAGCCGGCGCATATTCTGTCTGTGGGAATCTGCCTAAAGACGTAGAAATCGGCAAAAGCACAATTACAGGAAAATATGTAGGAACATACCAAAATGTACATGTTTACGAAAGCAAGAGATTGGGAAATATCGAAAGTACTTTCAGTGGTGTTACTATTCCTGAACGTGGTATCATAGTAGCAGAAGGTGTATTCACAAGTGGAGCAGAAGCTGGCAAAACCATGATGCAGCACGAGTTCGGACATATTCTGCAATATCGTAAGATAGGTTCGTACGCATATTGGCATGTGATAGCACCGGAAAGTCTTGCCAGCGCATCTTTTTACCCTTCTGGGCATGATACCTTTTGGACAGAGACATGGGCTAACTATTTATCTCAAGGGTATTTTGGAGCAGCATGGCTTGGGGGAGATAAATATGGGTATCCTGCGCAAAATATTAGCATATTCAATGCAGCGAGAATAGCTGCAACAAAAATGTATGGGAAATATGTATCAAAGTCGTTACCATTTATATTGTTCTAAATAACAAATTAATTTTATGGAGAATAGAAAAAATATGTATTGTATTGTGGGTGTCATTGTTTATATATTTTCATCTTGTACATTTCCACCCTATAGCAGAACAAATGTGGAACTCAGCAATTGCACAGGCGATACACTTTTCATGGGTATATCCTTTTGTGATGACATTGACCGCATAGAATATATTGTAAATTCTGGAGAAAATAGAAATCCTATTAGTACATTTGATACTGCAACTATTTTTATTAATAGGGATAAAGTTATCAAGCGGTATACTTTTATATATCCAGATTCACCATGCTCTATGCATATTAACACTCATCTATACAAGAATAAGGATACCTTTTATTTTTCTTAGTAAAAAAGAGCGATATTATTAAATATTCATGGGATGAGATTCGGGCAAAAAAACTATACCGCAAATGTATTATCACAAAAGATGAAAACGGAAATTTTAATAGGAACATAAGATACCAGAATCAGGCAGAGGATTAATCAACAATGAAAACAAATAACATACGAGATAGCAGCAAAACTTATCTCTGCTTGGGATAATCTGCTTTATTATATGTCCTTGACCTACATTCCTGCTATGGAATGCTGGCAGAACGCCTTAAGAATTGACAATAAAGAGGAACTCCGTATTGTCTATTCCGATGACTATGAGCATGTGCAGAAAAACGGTGTCACGCGCGAGTTCCACTATGTCGGCAATAATATCATAATTGTAAGGCAGACAGGCAAGGAGGATATGGTATGCCATAACAGACTATCAGGGAAGCATCCTGTGCATAGTCGACAAGAGTAGAAAGAAGCACAATTGGCTTCATACGTAGCTATACAAGTCCATGAATTACAGGAGGTGGAATCTCTGTTTTTAGAATAAAATTTTAAGATTTAATGAAAGGCAACATCTACATTAAAAAAAAGTATGACGATGAAAATGTTGTAATATACATTCATTTTCAAGGAGAAAATGCAGTCAGACAGATAGAGGTGTATCCGGACAACATTATAAAGTTATCTGAAGAACTGCCTATTTGCGGTGACACTTTTTTATATGACCAAGACTTTTCGGATATAGTGTGGGATTCCGAGGATTTCATTACAGAGAAGGAGTTTAACAAAATATGGAATAAAAACAATGGTTAGATATATAAAAGAAGGTGATATATTTACATTAAGTAATATGTATAGTTTCGCCCATGGTTGCAACTGCGCAGGGGCAATGGGGAAAGGTATAGCTCTTCAATTTCGAGAAAAATATCAAGACATGTATGCCCAATATCGAAACATGTGCAAAGAGAATCTATTTAAACCTGGTGATGTGTTTGACTTCTATTATGGAGAAGGACATATTTATAATTTGGCTACCCAAAAAACATGGCGAAGCAAGGCACGCATAGAATATATAGAGCAAGCATTAACTAAAATGTTAGAATTGGCAGAACGAGATGGAGTAAAACGAATTGCAATGCCTGCAATCGGGGCTGGACTTGGCGGATTGTTATGGAAAGATGTCAAAATCACAATTGACAAAATAGCAGGAAGTCATCAACATATTGAATTAGTAGTTGTTGAATCATTTGCTCCACAATTATCACTGCACCAATAAATAATTCAAATGTTTTTTTGGGGAGTTGGGATTCTTGCTATTATTATGGCATCAACAAAATAAAGTGTTCGAGACGCAGTAAGATGTCTGGGACGATGCGGCGGTAGTAACGATACAATTGGCTTTGTGCGTGGCTACACTGGTCACGAGATGCTGCCGGAGTTCGACCTCATTAACATGAACGGCAGGATCTACGACCCTGCCCTCGGACGCTTCCTCAGCCCGGACAACTATGTGCAGATGCCTGACAACACGCAGAGCTTCAACCGATACGCGTACTGCATAAACAATCCGCTGAAATATACAGACCCAAGTGGGGAATATTTTGGTTTTGATGATTTGGCAGCAGCACTAATCGGAGGATTCATGAATTTAACCATTAATATCTTCCAAGGAAACATAAGCGGGAATCTTTGGTCCATGATCGGTAAAGGAGCAAGTGCTTTCGGTGCCGGGGCTGCTGCCGGTTGGGGTGCGCTTTACCCGGAATTGGGCGGTTGGGCATGGGGAGGTGCTACTCTTGGAGCCACAAATGCTTGGCTATCAGGAGGGACTGGTACGGACATATTTACCGGAGCCATATTCGGAAGCCTGACTTCTTATTTCGGTGGCGCAATAGGACAATGGGGTGCACAATATCTTGGCGGCATTGCAATAAACGGCTTGCAGATCACCAGCCCTTTCCTACAGGGTATGGTATCCGGCGCAATAGGAGGCATGACCAGCGGATGGGCTATAGGCTTTGCTGCAAGCCTGATGCTTACCGGGGATTTCGATGAAGCACTCAATGCCGGTAATAATGGACTTCTGTCAGGCATGGCAACCGGTGCAATTTCCGGAGGTGCAGGCGCAATAAAAATCTCAAGAGACAAGAAAGTAAGTCCATGGACTGGTGAGAGAACACAGAATCACCATTCTTTCCCAAAATTCGCCGGAGGAACTGATGAGCAGGTTCTAACACCGGTTCCAGAGTCGCTTCATAGAGAAATGCATAGAGAAATGAACCAATATTTATATGAAACGAGAACTCCTGATGGACTGTATCACATGAGGCCGCAAAGAGGAAATTCCGGTTCTTTAATTCAGTATAGATTTACTGGTGAACAACGAATTTCTACCATAAAAAACTTCTATGACTTACACCCATTTAAGTATCCTCATGCAAGGTATGACTTTTATATGAATAATGGTATGCAATGGAGACCATGGTAAATTTTAAAATAAGGAAATGATAAGGTACCTGTTAAATATATTTGGTCTGGTAAAGAAACCTGTACCCGCACCTATGAGAAAAGTATATAAATCTGTCTCTAAAGGGAAAGTTGTAGCTAAAATGCTATTTGGTTACGACATTGAATATATGTACAAAACAGTTGATGACGATCCTGGGCTGTGTCCTGTATGCCACACAGCATTGAAGAAAATCCCGAATCCTGAATATAAGATGCAAAAGAAAAAAGGAGATGTATTTTACACTTACGACTCATTCCTTGTTGTCACAGAAAAATTCAAAAAGTTCTGCGAAACAAATGAGTACCTGAACCTAAAATTCACTCCTTTACCCAAATCTCCAGGATACTATTTCTTTGAAGCAAGGAATATATTCAAGGTAGACCCGAAGATGAGCAGCTTCAAGTTCGGCAAAAAGCATGAATGCTGCGGAGAGTATGAAGAAATCACAGTAGAGACATCTTTGTGGAAGGACAAAAATTTTAATACACAGACACAAGATTTCATTTCTCAAACAGACTATTGGTTTAGATATAAAAATCATAAATCTCCAAATATCATCATTGGGGTTGAAACAGCAGGAAAGATGAAGAAATATGGAATTTCCGGAATATATTTCGTAAATGTTATGGGATAAACACTCCATGTCGCAACATAAACATTAAAGTTCGAGTTCATCAACATGAACCAATACTTATACGAAACGAAAACTCCTGATGGGCAGTATCACATGAGACCGCAAAGAGGTAATCCCAGACCAACAATTCAAAACAATTTTACTGTTACTCAAAGATTTTCCGCTATGAAGAATTTCTACGACTTACATCCATTCAAGTATGCCCATACACGATATGACTTTTACATGAATAACGGCATGCAATGGCAATGGAGACCATGGTAACAAAAAACTATACGACAATGATAAGAAAACTATTAGAATTATTTGGACTGAAGAAAAAATCTGAGCCTAAACCTGTGCAAAAAGTTTACAGACAGCCCACAAAAGGAAAAATCGTGGCTCATATTTTATATGGAAACGACATTAATGCTATGTATGGAAGAAAAGGCGATAGAAATCCAGGATTGTGCCCTGTATGTCATACGGTTTTAAAGAAACTTCCTAACATGGAATATAAAATACGCAAAAAGAAAGGAGATCTGTTTGAAACTGAAGATGGTTTTTATATTGTCACAGAAAAAATCAAAATATTCTGCGAAGCTAACAAATATGAGAATCTTAAATTTACTCCATTGCCAAAATCTCCAGGGTACTATTTTTTTGAAGCAGAAACAATATTCAAAACAGACCCTGTGAAAAGTTGGTTTGAGTATGGAAAAAAACAAGAATGTTGCAAACAATACGATTGGGTAGTAAAAGGAACACGCCTATGGAAAGATAAAAACATGCATATATCAACAAATGACTTCATCAGTCAGTCTGATTACTGGCTTGGTGACCCAAAAACAAAATCTCCTTTGATTGTTATTGGAACTGAGACAGCAAGAAAGATGAAGAAATTTGATTTTTTTTGTATATACTTTGATAACGTCATGGGATAATTTACAGTAATATGATAAGGAAACTATTAGAATTATTTGGACTGAAGAAAAAATCTGAGCCTAAACCTGTGCAAAAAGTTTACAGACAGGCACCCAAGGGAAAAGTGGTGGCTAAAGCCTTATATGGTTATGACATAGAATACATGTATAAAAGAGTCGTTGATGATCCCGGGGTGTGTCCTGTATGCCACACTGCATTGAAAAAAATCCCAAACCCTGAATATAAGATACAGAAGAAAAAAGGGGATGTGTTTTACACTTACGACTCGTTCCTTGTTGTCACAGAGAAATTCAAAAGATTCTGCGAAATTAACAAGTATGAGAATCTTAAATTCACTCCATTACCCAAATCTCCGGGGTATTATTTCTTTGAAGCAGGGAATATATTCAAAATAGACCCTAAAAAGAGTTGGTTCAATTTCGGAAAGAAGCAGGAATGTTGCGGACAGTATGAAGGAGTGACTGTAGAGACAAATCTGTGGAAAGACAGAGATTTCCATTTGTCTACACAAGATTTCATTTCTCAAGTCGACTATTGGTTAGGATATAAAAATCACAAATCTCCACTAATAATCATTGGGAGTGAAACTGCGGGGAAGATGAAAAAGTATGGAATTTCCGGAACATACTTTGACAACGTCATGGGATAAACATTCCATGATGTAAAAAGAAATATAAGACAAGCTGCACGTCAGCAATGCTGGGCAAGCTGTGTCTTTGTGGCATAAACATTTTAACCCCTCTATAGCTTATGAAAGATGTTAAGACAATAATACTGTTTGGCGCATTTCTTATCATTATTTGTACAATGTGGTCTTGTACTTCTTGTAGGCAAGATGTAAGATTCAGAAACTGTACAAATGATACACTGTTTATTGGTGTCTCCCATCATGATCATATTGATAGTATTGAAGGACTATTGTTTCCTCATTATAACTCTCTGTATAATGATATTGATACTGCCGAAATTTATCTTCGGACAGAAGCGAATGTTCGTAAATTATTTGTCTATCCTGATTCTTTATGCTCTGTTGACTCCAATTACCTGTATCGAGGTAGTGACACATATTACTTTTTTCTGATAAAATGGAGAGACGCAAAACGATATTCGTGGAATGATATACGAACTAAAAAGCTCTATCGTAAATTGGTAGTCAAAAAACAAAAAAATGGTGAATTTGACAGAAATATAAGATACCCCAATTAAATAAAGTATTAATCCGCAATAAATGCCAATAATACAAATAACATACGAGATAGCAACTAAGCCTATCTCTATCAACCTGTTCAATTGGTGGAGAGTAACAGCAGCAAGGGTGCGTGGGCATATGCCTTCGTTACCGGGTGTCTTTTTCTAATATAATATCCTTTAGCATTATGAATTACAGTAAAACAAATAGAAATTATATGTTGTGCAGGAATTAGCATCCTTTTCATGACATTGTCATGTATGGATCGAATTTCAAGAACTATAGAACACTTCAAAAATTGCACAAATGACACTCTTTTCATTGGCTTATCCATTAATGTTAATATTGATGATAATAGAATATATATTGTATCAATCATCTGCAAGAATCCCTGATAGCGAAGCTGGCACAACACTTATAAAGATTGTCTGATTACTGACCGATATAATTTTGTAGTTCCGGATTCTTTAGGTTCTATCTCTATAAACACGCACAAACTACACAACAGTGACAAATTCTATTTATTCTTAGTAAAACGAGAAGATACGAAGAGATACTCATGGGATAAAATACGTTCCAAAAAGCTATACCGCAAATGTGTTGTCACGAAAGATGAAAATGGAAATTTTAATAGAAATATAAGATACCAGAATTGTGAAAATCATAATATTACAAATGTTAATAATACTTTTAACAATTAGTTCGTGCGTTATAGATACGATACCATTACGGGATAGTGTCAAGAATTGTACAAATGATACGCTGTATATCGACATATCTCACTCTGATACACTTCCAACATGGGAAGAGTCGGATGTTATTAGAGAAGCGACTAATGAAATAAATACAAAAGACACATCTACCATTACAACAGACAGGAAGCAAATCATTTTGACAAAGTATTACCGAGCGTTGCCCAACTCGACCCTACCAGGGGGCGTCCGTTTCGACAGTGAAGGTACATGTTTCCTTTATGTCGTACAGTGGGAAATAGCAACCCAATATACAATAGAAAAAATACGTGACAAACATTTATACGAAAAGAGGGTATTAACTCGGAAAGATTTTCACAATCATATCTATGAGTACAGAATTGACGAATAGCAAAAATGCGAATCAAAAAAAAACATGAAAGTAAACGTGAGTTAGACAACTTTATAGTAAAAAAAAACGCTACAATATGGAAGAAAAAATATGCAAATGGATTCAGCGCATTGCTGAACAGGAACAAGTGCCAACAGACATCATCGCATTCAATTTTGGTATATTTGAATCAGAAAACGGATATACAGTTTATCTGATTGGTTCGAAGGAATATGATGCCAATGATGATGATTGGGCATGTAATGATGATTTTGAACCGAAAGAAAAATATTTGGAACTGTCATGCCAACGTGTTAGAGATATGGCATGGGAAGAATTCCAAAATAGTGTTATACTAACAATAGCAGACTGCATTGGTAATGCAGATGAACATATTGCTAATTTATTTGATAACAGAATAATCACGGCAGGCTTTGACGATGGAAATCAGACAAGAATCAAATAATCATTTGCCAGATTTCAGACTCAAATTATGTGGTTCACTTGCCTTTTGCACAAGACAGAAAGAATTTATACAAACACTGTCACTCTATAAAACAATATTCCTTGTAAATCAGTCATAAATGAGCGACTGACCTACAAGGAATATTGTTTTATAGAGTTATGTTACCATAATATGGAATTTATACATATCCGGCTTTCTGTATCACCACAGAATGGCAAGTAACAGCTGAATATCATTTCAGTTTTGTGTAGCCATATCCGGAAACTCCGGCAAGCTCCTCCTCTATGCGTATCAGCTGGTTGTACTTAGCGATACGGTCTGTGCGGCTCATTGAACCGGTCTTAATCTGACCGGAATTGGTTGCCACGGCAATATCCGCAATGGTTGTGTCCTCAGTCTCACCTGAACGGTGGGAAGTGACGGTAGTGTAGCCATGACGGTGAGCCATTTCTATGGCATCAAGTGTCTCTGTCAGCGATCCTATCTGATTGACTTTTATAAGGATAGAATTAGCAGCTCCCATGCTGATGCCTTTCTGCAGGAACTTCACGTTTGTCACAAACAAGTCGTCGCCAACCAACTGGCAACGATCGCCTATGGCAGCCGTCAGCTTCATCCAGTTCTCCCAATCATTCTCATCAAGACCGTCCTCAATAGAATCAATAGGATATTTTGTAATCAGTTCCTCAAGATACTTAATCTGCTCAGCCGCAGAGAGTTTCCTGCCGTTAGGGTCTTTCTTCTTGCCATTCTTCAGCTGGCGGTAGTCATAGAACCATTCGCCATTCTCCTGCACGGCAAACTCCGATGCAGCGCAGTCCATGGCAATCTTTACATCCTTGCCCGGCTCATAGCCTGCGTCCTTGATAGCCTGAATGATGCTGTCAAGAGCGTCCTCAATCCCATTGAAAGCCGGAGCGAAACCACCTTCATCACCTACGGCAGTAGACAAGCCACGACTCTTGAGCAACTTTGCCAACGCATGGAACACCTCAGCACCCATACGTACAGCCTCCTTTATCGTAGGAGCACTTACCGGACGTATCATGAACTCCTGGAATGCGATAGGAGCATCAGAATGCGCACCGCCATTGATAATGTTCATCATCGGAACAGGCATTGTGTACGCGTTGCATCCTCCGATATAGCGGTAGAGAGGCAAATTCAACGCCTTTGCCGCAGCCTTTGCTGTTGCCAGAGAGACACCAAGGATGGCATTGGCACCAAGATTGCTTTTTGTCGGAGTTCCGTCCATGTCAAGCATCTTGTGGTCTACAGCACGCTGGCACAGGGCGTTACAGCCTTTTAGTGCAGGAGCAATAATGTTGTTGACATTGTCAACTGCCTTCTGCACGCCCTTGCCCAAATAACGGTTTTTGTCACCGTCACGAAGCTCGAGAGCCTCATTCTCTCCTGTTGAAGCACCGGACGGCACTGAAGCACGTCCCATCACACCATTTTCGAGGGTCACTTCCACCTCGACAGTAGGATTGCCTCGTGAATCGAGGATTTCCCTTGCATGAATTTTCTCAATCTTCATAGTCAATTGGTTTTAATAATGAACAATATTAAGCAACTATTGCAAATTAATTTTCAACAGTCACTTCTAAAAGAACATTTAAGCTATATTCACGTCAAAGATTTTTACAACGCTCTTTGGCGTACAGCCTCAAACATAAGTATCGCTGCCGATACTGAAACATTGAGCGAATCAAGCTTGCCAAGCATAGGAATGCGTATGTGCGCATCCGCCGCTTCGCGCCATTGGGATGTGAGCCCTGTTGACTCTGTTCCCATAACAATAGCTGTTCCACCGGTCATCGGCGTGTCGTAGTACAAGCGTGAATCCTGCAATTGGGCGGTAAGAATCTGTATGTTGTGCTGTTTCAGAAAGGAAATGCACTCCTCAGACGTACATGCCACTGTCGGCACGGTGAACACCGCACCTATGGAGGAGCGTATGAGATTAGGATTGAAAAGGTCTGTCAGAGGGTCGCAGACTATCACCGCATCAGCCTTTGCTGCATCAGCACTGCGCAGAACAGCACCAAGGTTGCCAGGCTTCTCTACACTTTCAAGGACAATCACCAGTGGATTCTTCGGCAAAGAAAGGTTTTCAAGAGTATTACGGCGTGCTCTTATCTCTGCTATAACACCCTCTGTCGTACCACGACAGGCGACCTTTTCGTAAAGTGTCTTGCTTATATTTATGCAAGGAATATCACGGCAACTGTTCGGAAAAGACGCAAAGAAACCATCAAGTTCACTTTCCCCAACAATATCCGGACAGCAATACAAAGTGGCTATCTCGTACCCGGCATTTACGCAATGCAACAATTCCCGTTGACCCTCTACAACAAAAAGTCCACATTTCCTGCGTTCAGAACTCTTCTGCTGTAACAAGAGGAGATGCTTTATCCTTGGATTTTGTGCTGATGTTATTATTTCTTTTTGCATATCATATAATATTAAGCAGGGAAACAAAAAGCAATAAGCATACCGGACAGATTAGCAAGGACACAAATCCTGCAAACTGTGGTATGCTTATATGGTGACGAAGTAATCTCCAGACCACATCCATCTGCCTATCAATAATTTACTTCCTGTCTTTATCTCTCTTAACGAGACACTTCCAATACTTAGAATGGAAGGTCATCGGTGCTGTCACTTGACGCTGCCTGTGAGAATGGGTCAGCAGCAGGAGCAGCGGCAGGCTCTGCAAACGGAGGCATGTCACCGGTCACAGGAGCAGTATTGGCAACAATCTGGCGCACATCAAAAGCTCGTATATTATTGAACCAGCGACCCTGATATTCGTGTGCATCTATATCAAAAGAGACATTAATCTCTTGACCAACCTGAATATTAAAACGTTGAATTCTGTCTTCACCGAAGACATTAAACACCATTTTGCGTGGATAATTATCGTGTGTCTCAATAACATAATCCTGTGAAGCCCATGTGCCACGAGCACTCTCGCCGGTACGCTTTTCCGCTGCATAAATTACCTTACCTTGTAATTCCATAATCGATTCTTATATTTCTATTTTTACTTTATTAAATTAATTCGGTTAGATTTCCTGAATTCGTTTGCGAAATTACTAAAATATTTTTAAAAGGGAGGGAAATTAATATCGTTTTTTTGTTTTATTATAAATAAATGCGTAAATTTGTACCTTGAAGAACAAAAAACAACAACTAAAAAACAAATATACAATCATGAGATTCACAGTTTCAAGCACAACCCTTAGCAGTCGGCTGAACACACTTTCAAAAGTAATAAACAGCAAGAACTCCATGCCTATTCTTGACTGCTTCCTTTTCGAGGTTCAGGATGGCGTGCTGACAATCACAGCATCAGACAGCGAGAACACGATGAAGAGCAAAATCACCCTTGACGATTATGATACAAACGGTGCTTTCTGCATAACAAACCGCACCATCCTTGATGCCATGAAGGAACTTGCAGAGCAGCCTGTCACAATCGATGTCAACCTTGAGACGCTGCAGACCAAGATTGTCTACCTTAACGGTATGTACAACATTGTATCGCTCTCCGCTGACGAATATCCACGCACCATTGCCATGCAGGATAACGCCACTGTGATTACCATGCAGTCAAGCATCATTGCTGAAAACATAGCACGCTCTCTGTTCGCCACAGCGCAAGACGAACTCCGTCCTGTGATGAACGCTATTTATTTCGACCTTAAGCAGGACAGCCTTGCCATTGTTGCCAGCGACGGACACAAACTCGTGCGCAACCTCAACTTCACTGTGAAGAGCGAGCAACCGGCATCATTCATCCTGCCAAAGAAACCGGCAACGCTGCTCAGAAATGTGCTTGCAAAGGATGATTCTGAGGTCACAATAAAGTTTGACAACCGCAATGCGGCAATCTCTTACACAGACGGCACACTCATCTGCCGCCTCACAGAAGGACGCTACCCTAACTATGCCAGTGTGATTCCGCAGAACAACTCCAACAAGATGACCATCGACCGCAAGGTATTGCTTGGTGCACTTAAGCGTGTACTCCCTTTTGCAAGCGATGCAAGCCAGCTTGTACGCCTCCACATTGAAAGCGGAAGAATCGAAATCAGTTCTGAAGACATTGATTTCTCAACAAGTGCAAAGGAAGAGTCCATCTGCGAATATGACGGCATCCCTATGAACATCGGATTCAAAGGCACCACACTGACAGAGGTGCTTAATAACCTTGACAGCGAGGAAATCATCATGGAGCTTGCCGACCCTGCACGCGCAGGACTCATCATCCCTGCACAACAGCCTGAGAATGAGGACATCCTCATGCTGCTCATGCCAATGCTCCTCAACGATTAACACAAACAAAAAAACACAGAACAATTTGAGGCATGGCGTTATCCAGGCCTCATTACAATAACCATTTGACAAAGGAAATGCGACTGAACCTTACACGTCCGCTTATAATCTTTGACCTTGAGACAACAGGTCTTGATTTGGCTAAAGACAGAATAATTCAGATATCATATATAAAAGTTGAGATTGACGGGACAGAAAAGCCCGTCAATCTCTTTGTAAATCCACAGCAGCCTATACCGGCTCTGGTACAGCAACTGACAAGCATCACCGACGACATGGTCAAGGATGCCCCAACATTCAAGCAAATAGCTTCCCAACTGGAGGCAGAGTTCAAAGGATGTGACATCGCCGGATTCAACTCCAACAAGTTTGATGTCCCTCTGCTTGCCGAGGAATTCCTGCGCGCAGGTATAGATTTCGACTTTTCAAAGTCACGCCTCATCGATGCAAGCATCATCTTCCGAAAAATGGAGCGACGCAGTCTTGCCGCCGCTTACAAGTTCTATTGCGGAAGGAAAATGGAAGAAGACTTCCAGGCTCACCTTGCCGATCAGGATACTGCTGCCACATGGGCAGTCCTCCAAGGGCAGCTTGACATGTATGCTCCAGGCAAACAGGAAGAGGAAGAGCGCCAGCTTGAGAACGACATGGACAAGATTGCGGAGTTCTGCAATGACCTGCAGAACGTGGACTTTGCAGGACGCATCGTTTGGGCGGAGGCTGCTGACGCTGACGGAATAATAAAAAGGACTGAAGTATGGAATTTCGGAAAATACAAAGGACAGTCCGTTGCCGCAACAATCAAGCGTGACCCGGGATATTTCTCTTGGGTTCTTGGCGGAGATTTCACCCTCAACACCAAGCAAGTGCTCACACGCATCAGACTTCGAGAATTCCAAAACAGACAAAAATGATACAACGACTTGCCATTCTTTTCCTTCTCATTGCCAACTCCGTGCTGCTTCCCCACAGGCTCTTTGCACAGGAGTTGCAAGTGAAAGTGAACATCAACCATGCCCAGATTCAAGGCACGGACGCTTCTGTTTTCGATGACTTGAAACAAGCAATGGAAGATTTCATGAACGGAAAACAATGGACAAGTCTTCAGTTTCAGAAGAATGAGCGCATACAATGCACGTTCAACATTACCTGCACTAAGTACGAAAAAGACGCAGGAACATTTACATGCAGTGCGCTAATCCAAGCAAACCGCCCTGTCTACAATTCATCCTACAACTCCACATTCTACAACAACAGCGACAAGAACTTCATATTCAAGTATATGCAGTTCGACCAACTGGACTTCAACGAAGAGAATGTTGACAACCAATTGACAGCACTTATGGCTTACTATGCCTACCTCATCATCGGCATGGACCTTGACACATTCTCACCGAAAGGAGGCGAGGAAGTCCTGCAAAAGTGCATGTATCTTGTCAACAACGCACAAACACTGGAGTATCCCGGCTGGAAATCCTTTGAGGACGACAGAAACCGTTTTGCAATAATCAACGACTACCTTGACGGAGGAATGGAACCTCTGCGGATGTTCCAATACAACTACTACCGTAAAGGCTTTGACGAAATGGCTAACAATGCCGAGCGCGGCAGGACGGAAATATCCTCTGCCATACAACTCCTGCAGGAGGCGCACCAAAACAAGCCGCTCTCCATGCTGCCACAGATATGGACAGACTTCAAGAAGGATGAGTTCACAAGCATCTATAAGGGCAAAGGCACACAGAAAGAAAAGGAAGCTGTCTACAACATACTGTTCGGCATTAACGCCTCCCTAAACAGCACTTGGGAAAAAATAAAGCAATAATAGTGCTTCATGCAATAACAGAAAGCTTTATATGATCACAAACTTATCCATAAACAACTTCACACTCATTGACTCGCTGGACATCGATTTCCAACGAGGTTTCTCGGTCATCACGGGAGAAACGGGCGCAGGAAAGAGTATTATCCTCGGAGCATTGTCTATGCTGCTGGGGCACAGGGCAGACTCCAAATCGGTAAAGGCCGGCACACAGCGTTGTGTCATAGAGGCTCATTTCAACATAACAGGCTACGGTCTTGAACCGTTTTTCGAGCGAAACGACCTTGACTATGACAGCACAGACTGCATCCTTCGCCGCGAACTGACCGCAGCGGGCAAGTCGCGGGCATTCATCAACGACACTCCGGTGTCATTGGCGGTGCTACGCGAACTAAGTGAAGGACTTGTGGACATTCACTCACAGCACCAGAACTTGTTGCTCCGTGATGCCGATTTCCAGCTTTCCGTGGTGGACATCATAGCAAAAAACGACAAGGAACAGGCTGCATACAGCAAGGCATTCAAGGCATATACCGAGGCAAAGAAAAAACTTGCCGAGATGCAAAAGCAGATGGACGAAGGGCGCGAGCAGGAAGATTTCATGCGATTCCAATTGCAAGAGCTTGACGAGGCTGACCTCTCCGATGCCAACGAGCAGGAAGAACTGGAAAAACTCTCTGACAGCATGGAGCATTCGGAAGAGATAAAATCGGCACTCTACTCTGCCACCGATGCCCTTAACGGTGATGTTGCCGGAGCTATACAGCAACTGAGGGTGGCAAGCAACGCCATAAACACAATATCATCCATATTCCCTTCCGTGCAGGAAGTGGCAGAACGTTTGGACTCAGGATATATAGAACTCAAAGACATCTCCGGCGAACTGTCTGCCCTGCTTGACCATGTAGACTTTGACCCACGGGAACAGGAACGCATCAACGACAGACTTGACTTGCTGTACACTCTCGAAAAGAAGCACCACTGCAACGACATCCAATCACTTACAGCCCTGCGTGACAACCTACGTGAGCGTCTTTCGCTGATTGACAATAGTGATGAGGCTGTCATGGAGCAGGAAAAGATTGTGCAGGAAACCAAGGAAAAGGCAGAAAAATGCGCCGCAGCACTGACATCGACAAGACAGAAAGCCGCAAAAACGGTGGAGGCGGAAATGCACAAACGCCTTGTTCCTCTCGGCATACCAAAGGTGCAGTTCATCATAGACATCAAAGAAACCGAACTCACCCACTCCGGCAGCAATAGCGTGACATTCCTTTTCAGCGCAAACACAAGCACTGCGGTGCAGCCGGTCAGCCAGGTTGCCTCCGGTGGTGAGATAGCGCGTGTCATGCTGTCACTCAAAGCAATGATTTCCTACGCCGTCTCCTTGCCGACAATCATCTTTGACGAGATAGACACAGGAGTATCAGGCAAGATAGCGGAGGCCATGGCTCACATCATGAAAGAGATGGGAGACTGTGGCAGACAAGTCATCTCTATTACCCACCTTCCACAGATTGCTGCCCTCGGAAGCGAACATTACCGTGTGCAAAAGGCTGAGACAGAGGAAGGCACACGTACACGAATGACACATCTCACACACGACGAGCGCATTCAGGAAATAGCACAGATGCTGTCAGGCTCATCCGTTTCCGAAGCTGCCATACTGCAAGCACGTGAACTTTTAGGATAAAATAAATAATCATCTCATAACAAACAGAATACAAAAAAATGAAAAAATCATCATACGTATTACTCCTGCTTGCCGTTTTGTTCCATACAAGTACAGTCTTGGCACAAAGCTCACAAGTGAAAAAGGCAGCACAGGCCGTATTCTCCATCAACACTTTCAAGGCCGACGGCACACCGCTGGCAACTTCTCACGGAGTCTTCACAAACGGGCAAGGTGAAGCCATAACCCAGTGGACACCGTTTGTCGGAGCAAGCAAGGCGGTTGTCATAGATGCCAACGGCAAAAAATACGACATAGAAGGATTGATCGGAGCCAACGAACTTTATGATGTCTGCAAATTCCGCGTAAAAGGTGCGACACCGAAAGCTGAGATAGCAACAGCCACGTCTCCTGAGAAATCCAATCTGTGGCTCGCATGCTATGGCGTCAAGAAGCAACGCCTTTTGCACGCTTCCGTCACAAAAATAGAGACATTCTCCAAACCTGCAGAAGGCAACAGTGCTGCCAAAGAATATCCGTTCTACATTCTCAGCCTGCAAGCACCTGACGACATAGACTTCTGCCCTGTCATCAGCGACAAAGGCGAAATAGTGGCACTCATACAAAAAGGTGTGAAGGGCGGAACGGTCAATGCCATCAGTGCATTGTTCCCTACGGATTTCAAATATCAGGCAGTCGGCGCACAAGCCTCACTGCTGGCACAGTCCGACATTCCTTCCATACTCCCCGACAACTACAAGGACGCGCAACTTGCACTGTTCCTTGCCGCACAACAGAAGAAAGGCGAGGCATACAAAGCTGTTGTCGAGCAATTTATCACCGCTTTCCCTGACAAGAACGACGGCTATGAGGCACGTGCACGGATATACCTTGCAGAAAAAGAAATTGCACTTGCTGACGCTGACATCCAAAAAGCAATAGCAACTGCTGAGAACAAGGCAGAGGCACACTACGCTTACAGCAACCTTATCCTTGCCAAAGAGACACTTTTGCAGGACACTCCCTACCCTGCCTGGTCGCTTGACAAAGCCTTGCAGGAGGCAAAAACATCTTATCAGATAGAGAATGCTCCGGTATACCTGCAACAGCAGGCTAAAGTCCTCTTCACACAAAAGAAGTACGAAGAGGCATACAATATATATATGCAGTTGCAGGAGACTGTCATCGGAGGAGCGGACAACATGTTCAATGCAATGTTATGCAAACAGGCTTCCGGCGCTCCGGCAGAGGAAGTCATGGCAGCGATGGACAGTGTCATAGCCGCTTGCCCACAACCATTGACATTCCAGTCAGCACCTTATGTATTCCGGCGTGGCGCAATGTATCAGGAACAGGGACAGTACCGTAAAGCCATGATTGACTATAACCTGTACGAGAAACTCATGGTGGGCACACGACTGACACCGGAGTTCTACTACAACCGCTTCCTGTGCGAGCGTGAGGCACGAGTGTTCCAACAGGCTTTGGACGATATTACAAAGGCAATCGATATGCAGCCAGGAAGCCCACTCTACTATTGTGAGCGTGCTTCACTGAAACTCCGCCTGCGCATGTACGATGATGCCATTGCCGATGCTAACCGTGCCATAATCATCAATGACAAGACTGCCGAGGCCTATGCCGTCCTCGGTGTAGCGCAATGCAACCAAAAAAAGAAGCATGAGGGCTTGCTCAACCTTGAACAAGCGCGTTCTCTCGGCTACGCACAAGCGGATGAACTGATTAAGAAATACAAGTAACACGTCCATTGGGCAAGGCACATACTGACAGTTACATGACTATTTCAAATCTGCTGGACATCAACGAGCGCAGTGAGTTCCGCAAATGGCTTGCCGACAACCATGCGACCGAACGCGAATGCTGGATTGCCGTGAAGCGAGGCAAGATTCCTCCAAAGGATATGCTATGGTATCTTGATGCTGTTGAAGAAGCTCTTTGTTTTGGTTGGATAGACTCTACCACAAAGAAAGTGGACGGCATGGCGTTGCAACGCTTCAGCCCACGGTCAAAATCAAGCAGTTGGACAGAATTGAACAAGGAACGCTGCCGCAGGCTGGAGAAACTCGGACTTATGACTGACCGTGGCAGGAGTGTTTGTCCCGACCTGAATGCGGAATACAAAATCATGTCGGAAATCAAAGAAGCCTTCAAGTCCGTGCCGTCAGCATGGGAGAAATTCATGGCAATGCCTCCGCTTTACCAACGCGTAAGAACCGACAACATCCAACGCGCAAAGGCAAACCCCACCCTTTTTCGTAGCCGACTGAACAAGCTCATTGAGGCTTCCGCCAAAGGCGAAATGATTGGTGATTGGCACGACTGTGGACGTTTGCTTGACTACTGACATCAGATACCACATCTAAACAGCGGCTCATATTCTATCATCTGTATGCATTTCTTACTGCATTTGATAGAATATGAGCCGCTGCTATTTTATATTCAATCTGTCAAAACCAAGGCAAAATTTTTACAAACAAAATCACTTGAGTTTTCTTATTATTATCCTTATACAACACGTAAAACAGACTTTTCAATGTAAAAAGACATACCTGTCTCATCCATTTTCACAAAATCCGACTGCAAATATATACATTTTCAACTGTAAAAGGTAACGATTCACCTAACAATTCATTACCTTTTGTACTGTAAAAAGACACCATTTGCCATATAAAGCGTTACCGTTTGTAATTCGCACAAATATCATCGACAAGGTACTTTTCATATTCCACTGATTACAAACGAGTTACAAAAGCATAGAGATTCAGGCAATCTTTCCAACTTTTGCTAACAAATTTATTTCTACGCAAAATATAATGTTAAAAAAAATGCGAGTTTTCTTATTTTGGAAAGTTCTTCAATAGTGAACGTTCCTCTAAATTGCAGAGATTGCACTTTTCCTTTTTATCACTCTTTAAATTTTACCAAATTTCTACACAATATAAAAAATAAAAAGAAAATGTTGGTTTTCTCAAATTTTATTATTAACTTTGCCATGTTATGGAAACTATATGTCCATGTTATTTTAACAATGGAAAAAATATATGATTTCCATTACAAAATATACTTAAAATAGCATCTTGCAATTCATAAATATTAGTATTCTATTCGACAACAAAATTACAGTATAAAGGCATAACATGAGATATCTAGGTTCAAAAGAAAGTCTTGTCCCCCATATAATAAAATTATTGAAAGAAAAGGAATTGTTAAACACTAAAAACAATCTCATTTTTTGTGATGGTTTTTGTGGAATGGGAAGTGTGGCTTTTGGCTTAATTCCATATTTTGATGTTATAATAAATGACATTTTAAATTGTAGCGTCATCTATACTCAAAGTCGTATTTTCCATAAAAATGTTACATTTGAAACATTAGGATTTAACCCTTTTGACTATCTCAACAACCATCAAGATATTATAAAAGGTTTTTTCTATAAAAACTATACTCCTGGCGGCTCTAACAGAATGTATTTTACAGAGACCAATGGCGGAAGAATAGACTACTTTCGTCAAACAGTAGAATTGTGGAAAGAGCAAAACCAAATTAATCAATCTGAATACACATACCTCTTGGGATGCTTGTTGGAATGTGTATCTTCTGTTTCAAATACTGCAGGCGTTTATGGTGCATTTCTCAAACATTGGGATAAAAGAGCACTGAAACCAATTGTCATGCAGCCCCTAAAACAGGACAACAATTTATTCTCGCATATTTTTGCAAATAAAACATTGCAACACATATACATTAATCGAATAGAGGATATTATCCACAATATTCATTGTGACATTTTATACTTAGACCCGCCATATACACAAAACCAGTATGGAACACAGTACCATTTATTAGAGACGCTTGTCTTAAATGACAATCCTTCAATAAGCCCAATTACAGGTTCTAGACCAACTGGACCTTTGCGTTCTGATTGGTCTAAAGAGATACCTTCTCACATCTTACTTGACACAATTATAGCCAAAACTCAAGCAAAATATATTATACTAAGTTATAATAACGATGGATTTATGTCCAAGGACTATATTGAATCCACATTAAAAAGGTACGGCATTCCGGAAACATATGACTGTAAAATTATTAATTACAAAAAATACAACAATTTCAAATGTCAAGGAAAAGAAGGTCATGTTGAATACCTTTTTTTCATTAAGAAAAGAGCATTGAAAGATATTGTATACGAGTCACCATTAAACTACCAAGGCAATAAATCTAAAATGATTGATGCTATAAAATCACACATCCCCAATGATATTGATCTATTTATTGATGGATTTGGTGGAGGTTTCAATGTTGGTATAAATGTAAATGCACCAAAAATCATATATAATGACATTAATCATTTCGTAAAAGAAATCATAAATTTCTTTGGGCAAAATGATACACTATCTAATCTGTCCTATATATATAAGCTAATACAAAAATACAACCTTTCGCCTGATAATAAAGAAGGGTATTTGGAATTGCGAAAAAAATACAATGAGACTCCGATATGCAATAGAGATGCACGAATGTTATACACTTTGTTATTATTTGGATTTCAACAGCAATTGAGGTTTAATTCTATTCACGATTTCAACAATCCATTTGGCACAAGGCATTTCAATGACAAATTGCTTTCAAAGTTCATATCGTTTTCCAGAATATCTATAGAAAAAAATATAGAGTATCTATCATTAAGTTACGAAGAACTCGACAAATATATGAGTACGAAATCACTGATATATTTGGATCCACCATACTTAAACTCGAGTGGCTCATATAATGATGGGAAACGTGGGTTCATGGGATGGACAAAAACTCATGAGCAATTACTTTGCCAATATTGTGATACATTGACTGAAAAAAAACTACGTTTCTTATTGTCATATGACACAAATGATGATGTATTAAAATGGAGTAAAAAACGTGGTTATGCAATTATCAAAATAACCCAACCTCAAGGGCGTTATAATAGAAGAAAAGAAATTATGATTAAAAATTACTAATATGATTCCTGTATTCAAATACTATATACATGCTCAAAAACAACGAGACTATTTTGCAAGAATACTGACACAAGATATTCTTGAGGACATCTGTATGCGCATTACTGGGCATAAAACATTCCTTGTTCATGAAATGTCAGAAGGATATAATAAGGGAAGATTGCTAATCCTCGAATACTGTGGTGTAAAGAACTATATAACATTATCGGAACAAACCATAAAGGGAAGAAACTCTAGCATGCAAAGTGTTCCTACAGCTATGAATATATTTTACAGTGACACAAATTCACAGAAACAACTGTACTATTATTTCCTCCCCAATTTACAAGGGAATCCATTCACCGAATACCACCTATCATATTATAGGCTGTTATTGACTTCTGGTCTCTTATTTCTTAACTTACCAAAAAGATATAGGTTGCTACCATACTCCTCTATTGATGAATTTATTATTGATAGAGATGACAATCGCAATTCAAATAGAAGTAACAACTCATCATATATTACAAAAGAAAGGGGCAGGAT
Source organism: Palleniella intestinalis (assembly GCF_013166595.1). Lineage (GTDB taxonomy): Bacteria > Bacteroidota > Bacteroidia > Bacteroidales > Bacteroidaceae > Prevotella > Prevotella intestinalis. The sequence goes on from NZ_JABKKG010000001.1 coordinate 555,231, forward strand.
TCAAATCTTTGCAAAGGTATTTGGAGCTAACAAATATGAGTCCACACTATTTGGAATAGTATCATCCAAACTTGCCATGATGTCTGGTAAGAGAGTTGAATTATATAACATAAATGAACAAGACCTTAAACGACTTCCAGAAAGTTCCATTAAAACATTGCTGAACCTAGGTAATGTGGATATAATTGATACAAGTTACACAATGGAACGTAATCGTTTTAATGAAGATTCATCCATAACTTTACGTTCACCATTATACAATTATAACCTTCTTCAAAGACTTGGACATAAAAAATGTGTTATGTGTGGTTGTGAAATACCAGAAATAATACAAGGCTCTCATATTTGGGGTGTTTCTATGATTAAAAATTCTTCACTCTCCGATGATGACAAATTCAAGCACTCCATAAATGCTCATAATGGAGTATGGCTATGCTCCAACCACCACAAGCTATTTGACAGTCATATAATAGCTCTGAATCAAGACGGTCGTGTCAGAGTTAGAGAAGATTTACCACATTCTGATAGATCTTTTATTGAATCAATAACTCCAAATACGATTTTGCCAAATAGGGTATTGAGCAATGAGATGCAGAAATATATAAATATGCGTAATTCTCAGATACCTAATTGGAGGTATAATCTGTTAAGATAACCATTCACCAAGAAATACATAATAAACAACCAAATGAATGATGACTTTTATAAATATCAATTGTATTATCTTCAAGATCTCAAGACAAAACTCCAAGAAAACAAAATTACAGAAAATGAATATACTGATAAAGCCGCAGTATCCTACATACTTGAATTTGGACTAAAATATTTTGTTCAACGATTTGAATCTTGGTGTCAAACCTATATCGTAAATGTGACAGATATTTTTAATTGCATATATGCCTATTCTAAATACGAAAATGACATAAACAATGGTTATCTAATTCCTGATGAAGACACTATCATTGGATTACATACTCTTAGATATGTATTAGCAATTTCTCCAAGCCTCTCTCTCTCAAAACAAGGAGATGCAATCATAAAAAACAATCTGATTTATTCTCCCAACTTATTTGTATTAACCAAATTATTAATATTACTAACCCAATTCAGATGTATAGCATCCCTTTGTAATAGTCCTGCTATTTCTATAGACTTATCAAAATCGTGGGTGGATATAAGATATTTGGATTGCTCTCTTGAAAAAAAGATACACTTGTCTAAAACAAAAGGAATTCAATTATTATGTCCCAAATTAATAGATTACAGTATTCCTCGACATTTTTCAAAACTACTTTTAAAAGTTTTCGGAGAACCAGCCAGTTTGTTTAATGACTTCATTAGTGAACCACAAGGGCATTTAAGCTATAACAATCAAGTTCGTCCAATTAATTTAACAAAATTCATCAATAGAAATATAAAATCCGTTTTCATAAAAGAACTAATTTTAACAAGTGAGTCTGTAAATTTACTTAATGTTATTTCGAAGCCACATATCATTGATCATCGCACCCGTTTCAAGCCAATTCTAAAATTGAACGTTGATCAAGAATTCTTGTATGTAACTTCGCAATGGCTCGTTTTTGAGACCTTTTCTGAGCTGTCTCTAAATAGATTGCCATTCCAAGGTCTGCCCGAGAGTTGGAGAAAGTATTCTGAAATCAAAGATTATGCTAATAAAATTCACTTAGAGGTTGGTCAAAAGTTTGAACAATTTATAGCAAATCAGATTGATCCGAGTTTTGAATTTTATTCAAACATAAAACAGGTAAACAACACTTCTGTTGAAACAGCTCCTGTAATAATAGACAGTAAAGATACTGGGAGAACGGTTGGAGAAATTGATTTCTTAATTATAAACCCCAACAAACACATATTATATGTTGCGGACGCAAAGCACCTAAAATCAAAATATTTGATTTCTTCTTTCTATGGAGATAAATCCAAATTTGACAACTATGTTATTAAACTTTTGGACAAATACAACTGGGTTAAAGGTAATATCCATTTGGTCAATGAACTATTTACTGAAGACATTACAACTTATTCTGTTCAGATGTGTTTTATCACACAAGCCTATGTCTTTTACGCTTTATTCGTTGAATACCCAATAATTCCAGCCTCTTGTATAAACCAATATATATCTACAAATAATAAATTTTGCTATCTTCATAATGAAGCAAATTAATTCAATTTAGGTGTCCACTTGCAATAAGTGAACGCCTAAATTCCTTTCTCCAGTTCACAACCTTCTCAACGTGAGGTGTATAGGGAAACATATCCACAGGCTACACAAGCATGCCATTGTAGTACTCTCGTCAAATTTGATGTCATGCACCGGAGTTGCAGAATTGCAGGTTACATAGACAATGTGGCTTTTTATTGCAGATACCATGTTCGGGCTTTTTCATCACTTACCTGCATCAAGCGCTTGTAATGCGACCATGTCAATATTCTCCACAGTGTGGAGAATATTTCAGGGAAAGTGATATAAATTGCCTATAATATACAGTCCCCCTTTACCAAATTCATTGGTCAGTGCTGCTGACAACAGTTTCATTAGTTGCTTGCCGTATTCAGCATAAGAATTTATCACTGTCCATTTGGGAAGTATCTGCATTAGACGAGACAACTTTAGCATTATTGTACACTTTACCCCACACTAAAATTTTGCAGAACAAAAAAAACATAGGGTGCTACTCACTTACAGAGTAGTCTCCCTATGTTCGGATTTTATCTCTTCTCCAACAACACTACGTTCTCAACGTGAGGAGTGTGCGGGAACATATCAACCGGCTGTACAGCCATAACCTTATATTGTGCGTCAAGCAACTGGAGGTCACGCGCCTGAGTGGCTGGGTTGCAGCTCACATAGACAATGCGCTTGGGGGCTGCTCCGATAATGACATTGACAACATCAGGATGCATGCCTGCACGCGGAGGGTCGGTGATTACAACATCCGGCTGTCCATGCTCTGCGACAAAGTCCGCTGTAAGAATGTCCTTCATGTCACCGGCAAAGAACTCCGTGTTCCCTATGTTGTTTATAGAAGAGTTGACCTTCGCATCCTCTATCGCCTCCGGCACATACTCTATTCCGACAACCTTTCCGGCTTTCTTTGCCACGAAATTGGCTATTGTACCGGTACCGGTGTAAAGGTCATAGACAACCTCATTGCCTGTCAACTGCGCGAAATTGCGCGCAACGGTATAAAGGTGGTACGCCTGGTCGGTGTTTGTCTGATAGAAAGATTTAGGACCTACCTTGAAGCGAAGGTCTTCCATAACCTCGAAAATATGGTCATTTCCCTTGAAGACATTAACGGTCATGTCACCGAAAGTGTCATTGCACTTCGGATTATACACCCAAAGAAGGGAGGTAATCTGAGAGAACTTCTCTGCCACGCTGCCAAGTAGCGCCATCGCTTTCTCCTTATCAAAGAGAGTCTGTGCCTCAGCCTCTGCGTATGCCTCGGCAGGAGCAACGTGCTCAGAAGGGCCGAACTGCATGAGGAACATCCACTCCCCTGTGTTGGAGTTGCGTATCATCATGTCACGAAGGAGCCCGTGCTGCTCGCGTGGATTGAAGAAAGTGAGATTGTTCTCGCACGCATAGCTATATATGTGGTTGCGTATCTCATTGTTAAGATTCTCCATCAGGTGGCATGTTTCGATAGGGAGAATCTTGTCAAACGCCCCTGTGATATGGAAACCTATCGCAGGCTCGAACGGCATGCCGGTGGACATCTGCTCGCGAGTGAGCCAACGCTTGCATGAGCATCCGAACTCCAGTTTGTTCCTGTATTCAAATGTCTTGACACTGCCAAGAATAGGACTGCACTCAGGAAGCTCAACATGGCCAATGCGGCGCAACTGCTGCATCACTTGGTTCTGCTTCGCCTTCAGCTGCTCCTCGTATGGCAACTGCTGCCATTTGCATCCGCCACACAGACCGAAATGCTTGCACTTCGGCTCTATACGGATGTCACTGTACTTATGGAATCGTATGACCTCCGCCTCGGCATAAGAATGTTTCTTACGCTTAATCTGCAAATCAACAACATCCCCCGGAACACAAAATGGCACGAAAACTACCATGTCGTTCCAACGGACAATACTCTTGCCTTCCGCTGCAATGTCCTCTATTGTTATATTCTCAAGTACAGGTAATGCTTTTTTCTTTCTTGACATAATGATGTACTATTATTGTATTGCGTTGTAAAACTGCGATTCTCTGACTTTTCGACACAATATGCCGCAAACTTGAAAATCGAATTTGGTACAAAATTACGAATTTTTCAGGAAATGAGCAAAAATATATGGCAAATAAATATTAAGGTTGCAAATATAACAAATAAATTTATTGAAAATTTGGCTATTACATCAAATATTAGTACATTTGCATTTCAGATAAACTTAACATTTTAATTCTAACAAAAACCTACAAGCACAATGAGCGAAAAAAGAGTTTATACCTTCGGCAATGGTAAGGCTGAAGGCAATGCGCAGATGCGTGAGAGGCTGGGTGGCAAAGGTGCCAACCTTGCTGAAATGAACCTCATCGGCGTACCAGTTCCTCCGGGATTCACTATTACGACAGATACCTGTAATGAATATTATGAGGTCGGACAAGACAAGATTGTTGAACTTCTTAAGGATGAAGTCAATGCAGCTGTCAATCACGTAGAGGAACTGATGAAGTCAAAGTTCGGTGATGTTGAGAATCCTCTCCTCGTGTCTGTACGTTCCGGTGCCCGTGCTTCCATGCCTGGTATGATGGATACGATCCTCAACCTTGGTCTTAATGACGAAGTGGCTGAGGGTATGTGCAGAAAGACAGGCAACCCACATTTCGTGTATGACTCCTACCGCCGTTTCGTACAGATGTACGGTGACGTGGTTCTCGGCATGAAGCCTGAGAATAAGGAGGATATCGACCCATTCGAGAAGATTATCGAGCAGGTAAAGAAGGAGCAGGGCGTAGAACTTGACAAGGATCTCTCTGTTGACTCTTTGAAGAGACTGGTAACACTCTTCAAGGCTGCCATTAAAGAACAGACAGGTGCAGACTTCCCTAACGACCCTATCGAGCAGCTTTGGGGTGCTATCTGCGCTGTGTTCCGCTCATGGATGAACGAGCGCGCTATCCTCTACCGCAAGATGGAGGGTATTCCTGACGAATGGGGAACAGCCGTTTCTGTCATGGCAATGGTATTCGGAAACATGGGCGACACATCTGCAACAGGCGTTTGCTTCTCACGTGACGCAGGCAATGGCGAGAACCTCTTCAACGGTGAGTATCTCATCAATGCACAGGGCGAGGATGTTGTGGCAGGTATCCGCACACCACAACAAATCACAAAGATTGGTTCTCAGCGTTGGGCTGAGCGTGCAGGAATCTCTGAGGAAGAGCGCGTTGCCAAATATCCTTCTATGGAAGAGGCTATGCCTGAGCTTTATGCAGAGCTTGACGCTCTTCAGGACAAGCTGGAGCACCACTACCACGACATGCAGGACATGGAGTTCACTGTACAGGAAGGCAAGCTCTGGTTCCTCCAGACACGTAATGGCAAGCGTACAGGTACTGCCATGGTGAAGATTGCAATGGACCTTCTCCATGAGGGTATGATTGACGAGAAGACTGCTATCCTCCGCTGTGAGCCACAGAAGCTGGACGAGCTTCTCCACCCAGTATTCGACAAGCTCGCGCTTTCTAAGGCTAAAGTCATCACACAGGGTCTCCCTGCATCTCCGGGTGCTGCTTGTGGTCAGATTGTGTTCCACGCTGACGACGCTGAGGCATGGCATGCTGATGGGCACAAGGTCATCATGGTTCGTATCGAGACTTCACCTGAAGACCTCGCCGGAATGTCTGCTGCAGAAGGCATCCTTACTGCACGTGGCGGTATGACATCTCACGCTGCCGTTGTCGCACGTGGTATGGGCAAGTGCTGTGTATCAGGCGCAGGCGCAATCAACGTTGACTACAAGGCTAAGACTGTTGAGATTGACGGCACTATATATAAAGAAGGTGACTACATCTCACTCAACGGTACAACAGGTCAGGTTTACGCTGGCGAAGTGAAGACAAAGGCTGCTGAGCTTTCAGGAGATTTCAAAGAACTCATGGAACTTTGCGACAAATACACAAAACTTCAGGTTCGTACAAACGCTGACACACCACACGATGCACGCATGGGACGCGAGTTCGGTGCAAAGGGTATCGGTCTGACACGTACAGAGCACATGTTCTTCGAAGGACAGAAGATTATCGCAATGCGTGAGATGATTCTCGCAAGCGATGTTGCCGGACGCGAGAAGGCGCTTGCAAAGCTCCTCCCTTACCAGAAGGCTGACTTCAAGGGCATCCTCGAGGCTATGGACGGACTCCATGTTAACATCCGTCTCCTCGACCCACCTCTCCACGAGTTCGTTCCACATGACCGTGAAGGACAGGAGATTATGGCGAAAGAAATGGGCGTAAGCGTTGCTGAAATCCAGAAGCGTGTCAACTCTCTTGCAGAGAACAACCCAATGCTCGGCCACCGTGGCTGCCGTCTTGGCATCACATTCCCTGAAATCACAGCCATGCAGACTCGCGCCATACTCACAGCTGCTTGCGAACTGAAGAAGGAAGGCAAGAACCCATGTCCGGAAATCATGGTTCCTCTGATTGGTACTGTACTTGAGCTCAAGCAGCAGAAAGCCATCATCACAAAGACAGCCAAGGAAGTGTTTGAGGAGCAGGGCATTGAGGTTGAGTTTGAAATCGGTACAATGATTGAGATTCCACGTGCTGCCCTCACAGCAAGCCAGATTGCAGAAGAGGCACAGTACTTCTCATTCGGTACTAACGACCTCACACAGATGACCTACGGTTACTCTCGTGACGACATCGCATCCTTCCTCCCTGCTTACATGGAGAAGAAGATTCTTAAGGTTGACCCATTCCAAGTACTTGACCAGGAGGGTGTAGGCCAGCTCATCGAGATGGCTGTAAAGAACGGCCGTGCCGTACGTCCGGAGCTTCGCACAGGTATCTGTGGCGAGCATGGCGGTGAGCCTTCTTCTGTCAAGTTCTGCGCAAAGGTCGGCATGAACTACGCTTCTTGCTCACCATTCCGTGTGCCTATTGCACGCCTTGCTGCCGCGCAGGCTGCAATAGAGGAATAACACTCTAGACATATTATTTTTATATCAGGCTGTAATCTACCGTTTTACGGTGATTACAGCCTGATTTGCGCTTAGGCGGTTCGTACACTTGACCGCAAAAAACGAGCCAAATGAACGGATTTGTTTTACTCTATGTTTACCCCAAAATTGGCCATGTTTACCCCTGTTTACCCCGGCTATTCGGGAATCATGAATCCTATAAATTAAAATATATGGCAACATTTAAAGCAACAATTAAAAAACAACGAGCAGATGGCCTTTACACGGTTTACATCAGAGTTACCCACCAGCGTAAGACAAGTTACATCAAGACCGATAAAATCGTTGATGCAGCTCATATCACAAAAAACGGGGATTTGACCGATCCTATAGTCAACGAATACTGTTCAATGCTCATTCGGCGGTACACAGACCGATTGAACCGTGTCAATACTGTATCTTGGGAAATCAAAGATGTGATAGAGTATCTACTCAATACGGAGGAAGAGGCTTGCTTTAGCGATTACGCCAGAACTTTCATTGAAAAGTTGGTTAATGGTGGCCAAGAACGTACTGCCAAGAATTACAAGTTGGCATTGAACCATATGGAGCGTTTCTTTGGAACAAACCGAATAATGTTCAGCTTTGTGACTTCCTCTTCGCTAACGATGTGGATAGAAAGTTTGGCTCTCACCAACCGAGCCAAAGAGATGTACCCTACCTGCATTCGTCAGATTTTCAATAAGGCTCTCGTTGAGATGAATGACGAGGAACGTGGTATCATGCGGATAAAGTTCAACCCTTGGCCGAAAGTCCAGATTCCCAAGTCTGACACAACATTAAAGCGGGCCATCAGTGCAGAGGCTTGCCGTGAGTTCTTCAACCGTCCTCTGCCTGTAAGCAAAATGATTTCATCCCTGCCGGAATTAGGAAGAGACGTAGCACTCCTTTCCATTTGTCTGGGCGGAATGAACTCCGTTGACCTGTATGAGCTTAAAAAGACTGATTACCGCAATGGTATCGTCAGTTATAAGAGGGCTAAGGTTCGGAACAGCCGCAGGGATGAGGGATATATGGAAATGAGGGTTGAACCTTTTATCCGATCCACCTTTGAAAAGTATCTCTCTACTGACCCTAACGAAGAATATCTGTTCAATTTCCATAGCCGATACAGCAACTCGGACAGCTTCAATGCCAACGTGAATATAGGCATTCGGAAGATATGTAAGGATATGGGTATGGCAAAAGATGAGTGCTACCGCTTCTACACATTCCGCCATACTTGGGCTACCATCGCACAGAACGATTGCCATGCCAATCTCTACGAGATAGCCTTTGGAATGAACCACAGTCATGGATTTAAGGTCACACGAGGCTATGTTAAAATGGATTTCACTCCGGCATGGGAACTCAATGCAAAGATTATAGAGTTCATTTTCTTCAGTGATGAGAAGAGCAAGCAAGGTAAGGCTCTTGACCTTGAAGAAGGCAAGGACGCTTTGTTCCGCATAACGCCCAAGAGAATGATTTACGGTCGAGCTTATTTCAAAGGAAAGGTTCTGGCGGAATTGACAGACATCGGTTTCAGTAATGTTGATCAAGTCATTGATATACTTGCCAAGCAGCTACCCAAAGACATCCCAACAGGTTGTAATGTTCAGTTCCGTTTGTTGAACTGTGACACTCAGAAAGAGGCTGTCTATGAAAGAAGCAAGGGAAAGGGTTTCTAACTGAAAGGGAAAAACAACCAATATCCTGCCAAAGCCGTATTCGTCATTTTTGATGGGTACGGCTTTTTGTTTCACTCTCTCCTATGGTTTGATGATGCCATATTCGCAAAGGCAAGCGCGAATACCAGCACCAAGCCTTTCCACAAAAGGACAAAGCAAGTCTTTACCATCCACCAAGCCAATGCAAAGAGCTTCTTGATGAGCCATACAACAAACTTGCATAGATACACAGCAATCAGGACAACCGGCAGCAGGTATATTATCAGTAGCAACTCAAATAACATGGTACTCAAATTTAGTGTGTTCAACCTTCCCTTGTATAAAGATACTAAAAATCAGCGACATATCAAAGTAATTCAACCATTATCTGCAGAGCATTATGTAATTTTTATTATGTAATTTTTATTCTGTTATTCAGCATCTTTCTCTCTCGGATTTTAGGTGACATTACCTCATAAATTCCGACACCATCCCCATCTGTTATGTGCAATCTGTTATTTGGTTATTCCATATCTCAATGTGAATGACATCGGATATGCAGATACTTTTTTCCCTTGTTGTCTGGATAAATCAAGCTCAAAATGCCATAGCATCGGAATATTACGAAGCCACATTCTGATTATCCTATATATTGCAAGACAAAAGTTTCTCGGTTACTCATATCTACGGTGTTAGATTATGCAGAACAAAACTACCTGTGATAATGAAGCAATGTTTGCTTGGTACATTTATCCTACTAAACCGACAAACAAGTAATTCCATATCTCCGAAAAACATTATCAATAGCACCAATGCTTCGTAAATCAAGATGCAAGCGTCCTCAAACATCTGCTTCTTTGAACCTCGGTTACGATGACGATTTCACTCAAAGTTTTCTGTTGCCCATTTCACAGCGAAGCGTCCAGCAGTGGTAATTTGGGTTCATAAACGACCCCGGAAGGCATCGAACTGCGTTGCAGGATTTGTCAAGCAAGTTGTACCCTTGTGGCCGCAACACGGAGTTTCGCATCCAAAGGGTGACTTGCCGACTGCTGCGCATCGGGGCGATTTCATCGCTGTTTCGCCTTGCGAAAAATGTTATCGGAATATCAACCAACTAAAGTTTTATGACATGAAGAAGTTAAAGACAAAGTATGTCAAGGTAAGAGTGACTGCGGAAGAAGCGGCACTAATCAAGGAAAAATCAGCGGGCTACACCTCTGTAACCCACTATATCCGCTCGGCATTGGAAGAATACTCAAATGTCAATGCCAAACAAAGGCTCGAACTCATCAATGAACTCGGTCAATTCTACCGGAAGTACCAGAACGAACTTTCTTGGGCAGGAGGAAACCTGAACCAGTCAGTCAAGCGAGCCAACGAATTGGCGGTAGCCGGATTGCTTGCACCAAGCTATATCCAAGAGATCTTGCTACCTGTCATTCGGGAAACTCAGGAAACACTCAACGAGATAAAACGTGAACTATATAATGTTACAAAAAAGGGCACAAAGATCTGAATATCCCTATACCATAATATACAAGAACCAAAGATGATAGCGACCATATTACCCGGAAGTACAAACTTCCACGCAGTCGGTTACAATGAGCGGAAGGTATCGAAAGGTGTAGCCCGACTGGTTGAGATGCAAAACTTCGGGACACTCGGAGCATTTGATAAACCTACCCCCGAAGAACTGGTGGGGTATCTCCAAGAATATACCTCCCGGAACAACAGAATCCAAAAAGCGCAGTTCCACGTTGCCATATCGTGCAAGGGTCACGAAATGTCGGAAAAAGAGTTACAGGAGTTCGCGCACCGTTACCTCTCGGAAATGGGATATGCGGAAGCCGGACAACCGTTGCTCATCTATTCCCATTACGACACTGACAACACCCACCTGCACATCGTCACCTCACGGATTGCGCCCGATGGCAGGAAGATAGCCCACGACCATGAGCGGCGGCGTTCCCAAGAAGCCATCGACCGCATACTTGGCAATGACCGAAAGGCAAAAGTCCAAAATGACTTTGAATCAGCCAAAGCGTACACCTTTTCCTCTTTCGCCCAGTTCAAGGCAGTCCTTACCTCTATGGGCTACGAGGCCTATCAGAAGAACGACAAGGTCTTTATCAAGCATGGCGGTAAGGTCCAAAAGGAAGTTCCCCTTTCTGACCTCGAAGCCTTGTACAAGAACGGTTATCGTGATAGGGCACGTTGCCGCCAGTTGATAGGCATCCTCAAAAAGTACCGGGATGTAAGTGCCAACAAGGAAGAGTTGCAGAAGGAACTAAAGAGCAAGTTCGGCATCGACCTCGTTTTCTTCGGCAGGAAGGATGCTGCATACGGCTATATGCTGGTAGACCACGCCAACAAGACCGTCATCAACGGGGCAAGAGTATTGTCAATGGAGGCATTGCTGGATTTCGCCACACCCGAAGAACGCTTCAACCGTATAGAAGATTACATTGACCGCCTCTTGACACTCAATCCCAAGATAACGCAGGGCGAGATTTACAACAAGCTCCGAAAACAACAGGCTTACATCAAGAAAGGCGTAATCTACTTTGGCGGGCAATCCCGCCCCTTAAAACCTTTCATGGCGGAAGCCATTGACCGGAACAACCGCATTGAGCGAGTGGAACAGTTCAAGCCGATGACCGGGGCGGAGCGGGATATGCTCTGCAAAATCTTCAAGGTCAACCGTCCCGACCTTGTTTCCCTCTCGGCGGAAAGACCGCAATCCCATACGGAAGCCGTCAATAAACTGCATGAAATCTTCGATGACCAAGAAGCGACCTCCTCAATCAGAAGCCGCCTCTTTGAAGAAGGGTTCATCATCCGTCAGGAACGGGATGCAACCTATGCCATCAACTTCAAGCAACATATCGTGATAAATTTGAACATGGAGGGCTTCAATGTAGCATTGACAACACATAGACCAAAGTTGAACAAGCAGCAGAATACGACAGTTCCAAGACACAAGAAGCCTTTACACAATACCGGATTGCGTGATGTCGGAGGCGGTAGCCAAAGCGAGAAACGGGAATGGGAAGTAGGACATAACAACAACTACGATGACATTGATGACGGTCGTACATTGAAGCGATAAAACAACAGCGGCACACCTTGTTGTATATAATGTAAGCAGCGTGGAAAAATCCAACAGCAGACTTTCTCACGTTACTTTTTTGGTCACTTGTAACCCGAAAATCCCAATACTTTACCTCGATAGTCACCGGAAAGCAGCAACCGAAAGCCCAAAAATGTCGTGCATTTCGTTTTCACGGTCATTCGGGTTCTAATTTTGTCGTGTAATTAAACTCGCATACGAAATGATACAGACACCGGTAATCGTGACATTCGCCAATCAGAAAGGAGGGATCGGCAAGACCACCCTCTGCGTGACCTTCGCCAACTATCTGGTGACGAAGGGTGTCCGTGTCGTTGTCATCGACTGCGATTTCCAGCACTCCATCATGAAGTGCCGCAAGGCGGACATCAAGAAATACGGTGAGCAACGGATGCCCTACGAAGTGTGGGACTGCGAAGCCAACGACAAGGAGATGATGGTTTCCCTGATGGAGAAGCTGCACAACGACCCGGAGATAGACATCGTGCTGATGGATTCGCCCGGCAGCCTGAAAGCGGAAGGGCTTGTGCCGATGTTCGTCAACTCGGACATCATCGTCGTGCCGTTCCATTACGACCTGATGACCGTACCCTCCACCGCCAGCTTCCTGCTGTTCATCGACCGCCTGAAGAAAGCCGTGGGCGAACGGATGAAGTCAAGGCTCTTCATCATTCCCAACCTGCATGACGGCAGGGTCGGCAAACGGGCGGAACTGGTGCTGTGGGACAACGCCAGAGACACCTTTTCCAACTACGGTCATGTGACAGCGAAGATACCCAAACGTGCGGACATGGAACGGTTCAGCACGATGGCGGCTCTGGATATGCAGGCAGGCATTGTCACTCCGGTCTTTGAAAAAATCTATGCAGAGATTTTCGATACGGTAAAGCCCATCCGGGATATTGAACTCACTGGCATCCAACTGGCAGAGAACCTGAATCCGAAGACCAAGAAGAATGACAATCCTAACAATGCGACAACAAACGAGAAAACAGCAAATAACAGTAATCACCAATAACAGAACGCTATGGCAGACAACATTCCTGAAATAGATGACCTCACGAAAGGCATCAACGACCCCGACCTGACACTGACGGGTACGCAAGAGAAAGAAAAAACTCAATCGCAGAGTGTGATTAAGACTTTTTCCCGGCAAGACGGTTGCTGGAAGGATTTTCTCAGATTCCTGAAATCTTCCGACAGAAAAGCAGACAAGTCCGACCGGATGGTGTGCAAGTTAGACCGCGACCTCGCAGATTCGCTGGACGACTGTGACATCAACAACCATTGCCGTTCCGACTTGGTGAACGCCATCGTCAGGGCTTTCTTTGAAACGTACCTGCCGCAACTGGCGCAATACAAAAGAGAGAACAAATCACTGTTTATGAACCTGAAAGAGACTTGATACCATGAAACAGCATAAATGGACGGAAGAAAAATTAGCGGTTCTCACGCAACTCTTTCCCATAGAATCAACGAAGCATACAGCCGCCATTTTGCAAATGAGCATGACGGCGGTGAAAAGAAAAGCCAAGGAGATGGGACTTCAAAAAGAGACCAAGTCCTGTTTGGCGGAACGTGCGGAGTACGTGCGCTGCCATTTCCAACACAGCTCGCTATCCGAAATGGCAAAGAAGCTGAACATCAGCCGGACAACCGTAATGCGCATCATCGAGAAGCTGGGATTCAAACGCACGAAGGAACAGACCTTCCAAGTGAGATCCCGAATCCGTGCTGAAATCATACGCAGGGAAAGGCGGCACGTCCTTTTCGGACTGGCTCCCGTAACCAGAATCAAGGTGGTAACGAACAGGACACGCATTCAGATCCGGGCGCAATTGAAGTCCATCGGCTATATCGTAGACCGGGCTTCCAACACGCTGTACTACACCAAGCAATTGGAACGGAGAAGCAGTCTGGAGAACCGGGGCATCCAACAAGGGCTTCGCTTCCTGCCTTTCCCGAATGAAGACACATTTGTACTAACCGCCATATAGAGATAGCCATGCAATACGGACAAATAGTATTTCTTCTTTTCGTGGCACTGCTGTTCTACTATGCAGCCCTAATCGTGATGGATATACAACGGGCAAAGGCAGCGCAGGCGGCGGAACAAGACAACCACTCCGAAGAAGACATAGACATATCGGATGAAGCACAGACCTTCAAGCCGTTCAAGATTAGCCGTGATGAGCCTGAAAAACAGGCAGACAGTTCGGATGATAAATTTGAACAAAATCAAACTTCCAACACTGAAAAGGTTTCACAACATTCCGGTTATCGTGAAGCCATCATGACAGACGGCATCTTGGTGGAAAAGCTCATTGACGAAATCGAGCGGTTGGTAGAAACTGGTACTTGTGATTTGGGCACTGTCATCTTCAACTGTGAAAACGCACGATAAGAAAAGACATCGTTCTTTTCAATTATAGGGCTTTGAAAACAAAAGTCCACCGTTCCTTTAGCGACATCTGTTCCTTTGGCGATGTAATCCAATAATCATTTTATAAGATGAAAACAATAAAGAAAAAAGTACAAGGCGCATGGGAACGCATGATGTGTTCTCATGCCGCGCAGAAAGGCGTGTTGGCTCTCACAGCACTTACCATTTCAGTCGGTGAAGCGATGGCGGCAAGCAAAGGGGCGGCAGGCTTTACCAAAGCCACGCAAGAGGTAAGCTCGTATCAGACCCCTGTTTCCAACCTGATGAAAGCCATCGCAGCGGTCATTGTTCTGGTGGGTGCGTTCAATGTTTATTTCAAGATGCAAAACGGTGATCAGGACGTTAAAAAGACCATTATGATGACCATTGGAGGATGTATTGCATTCATTGCATTGTCGGAAGCATTACCTCTGATCTTTAAGTAGTTATGTGATACAAGTAATAAAAAACAGATACAAAATGGCGATGAGTCAGGAGGGTTATCCCGTCTTCAAGGGACTTCAAAAACCGCTGGAATTTATGGGTATTCGCGGACGTTTCCTTTCACTTGCAGCTGGCGCTGTCGGGGTGTCGTTCGTTGGATTTATCGTGTTCTCCATCGCGTTGGGAAAGCTCGCCGGATTCATCGCCATGCTGGTCATAGCGGTCGCAGGACTGGTGACGATTTACATCAAACAGCGGGGCGGATTGCATAACAAGAAACGGCACAAGGGCATCTTTATCTATAAAGGTCTGAGACATAAAACGTAAAATAAAATCAATATCCATATGGCACGAATGAAGAAGAAAGCATTTGACGGACTCTATGCGCAGCTGGAAGAAGCGGACGGCAATGTCGTCCTGTTTTCAGCCAAGGGCGAAGCGTCCGTCATTTTTGAAATGACCAACCCCGTACAGCAACTATGTACCGATTCGGAACAATACCTGCTCTTCCAAGACGTGCTTTCCAACATCGTGCAGACTCTTGGGGAGGGCTACGCCTTGCAAAAACAGGACATCTTCTGCAAGCAGTCCTATCACCACGATGTACCGAAGGATGCGCCGTTCCTGACACGGTGCTATTTCAAACACTTCGAGGGAAGGGAGTTCACGGAGATACAGACCTACCTGATTGTCACGCAGGAGGCGCAGCGCAACCGGTTCGTGCAGTATGACCCTAAAAAATGGCTGGACTTCCACGCCAAGGTTTCCAAGGTGGATGACATACTCACGGAGAAGCATATCAGGCACCGCAAGCTCACCAAAGAGGAAGTGGGCGAGTATTGCCACCGTTTCATGGCTTTCAACTTTAGGCACGGCTCATTCTCCATGACCAATTTCAAGGCTTCGGACGAATACCTGAAAATCGGGGAACGGGTCATCCGTTCCTTCCCTTTGGTGGATATAGATGAAATCAACCTGCCGTCCGTCATCAAGCCTTACACGCAGATGAACATCAACGGTTACGGCATCGCCACCGACCTGTTCTCTTTTTTGACAAACGTGCCTCACTCGGATTGTGTGATATTCAACCAAGTGATACAGATCCCCGAACAGCGCAAGCTGCTCCGAAAGCTGGAAGCCAAGGCGAAGCGTCACGGTTCCATGCCCGACCCAAGCAACAAGATTGCGAAGGCGGACATCGAGGAAGTGCTGGAAAGGTTAGCCATAGACAGCACGATGCTGGTCTATTCCAATTTTAATATACTGGTGAGCTGCCCGGCTGACAAGGTGACACCCGTGACCTCTTTCTTGGAAACCAAGCTGTACGAGTGCGGCATCATGCCATCCCGTACCGCCTACAACCAACTGGAACTGTTCACGGACAGCTTTCCCGGCAACGCATACTGCTTCAACCCGGACTATGACCTGTTCCTTACACTCTCCGATGCGGCACTTTGCTTCTTCTTCAAGGAGCGTATGAAAGCCTCCGAGACAACACCGCTTACCACTTATTACACCGACCGCCAAGGGCTTCCGGTGTGCATTGACTTTACAGGCAAGGAAGGCAAGGTCAAGATGACCGACAACGCCAATTTCTTCTGTATCGGACCTTCGGGAAGCGGCAAGTCGTTCCACATGGAGTTTCGGAGGGCAAAACGGCGACAAACGGCTGCAAAAATCGGCGTTATAATACCTTGATTTTCAGCTAATAGATTTTAACAAACGAGATTTTCGCCTGTTGGCGATTCGTCCTTTTCGGAGTATTTTTGTACCGCGATTGTACCACGCGAGAGGGGTCACACGGCACGACTTTCTTTCAGCAGCGTGCAACAGCTTTCAAGAGCGTGCAACAAATTTCTTCGATAATGGACCGTCAAATTAAACACAATTTAACAGGTCAGCCCGACTACGGCTGGGGCATGACCGACAAGCCTTTCCTCACCATCGGGGAAGTGGCGGACATCCTGCAAGTGAGCAGCCGGACTGTGTATAACCTCATTTACAAAGGTACTCTCCGGGCTTGCAGACTGACATACCACATCACAATCATCACCAGGGAGGATTTCTTCCTGATGATTCGGGAGACAACCTACTGCAAGCGGAGCGTGTCTATCTTCGCAAGGCAGGGCAAAAAGACTAAAAAGAAGATGAACGAAGATACAACGAACACTGAAATAGACCTTTCCCAAAAGGAGGGAAAGAAGAAAGCGAAGGGCAGCCCGAAACGGCAGCTCATTCCGGCGGCTAACTACAAGCAGTCCGTGCGCGACACGTTCACGGACAATGAGAGTGCCGGAGGCGACCTTTATACGATGGCTGAGATATGCCAGAAATACAATTATACCTACGGGCGATTTTACAATCTCCGTATGCGCTACTCGATACCCTGTGTCAAAGCCAACGCCACCAAGTGCTTCCCGAAAGCCGAGGTTGACAAGGCTATGGCGCAGGAAGCGGAACGGCTGGGAAGCAACCTGTCGGAGCACTGGTATTCCTGTTTCGACATCATGCGCCTGTTCGGGCTGGGCAAGACCCAAGTCCGCAGGTTTGCGCTCACCCACGGGGTAAGGACGAAGCGCATCCACGGCAACCGCTTGTACTATCTCAAGGCTGACTGGGACGAGGCACGGAAGGTGTCGGAACGCAAGAGTGCAAGCACGAAAGCCAAGCGAGAGCCGGACAATGAATCAGACAACAATTAAAAATCACAACCGATATGACAAACATCTGCACGAAAGTAACTGTAAGGAAGCGACCCATCAAGAACGGTCAGGTGTCACTTTACCTTGACTTCTACCCGGCTATACGGCATCCCAAGACAGGCAAGCCGACAAGACGGGAGTATCTGGGAATATACATCTATGCCGACCCGAAAGACAAATTCGAGGCTGAGTTCAACAAGACCATGCTCCGCAATGCCGAGCTTGTCAAATGCCGCAGAACCGAAGCCATCATCAACGAGGAATACGGATTTCTCGACCGCAACCGCGGCAAGGAGAGTTTTCTTGAGTATTTCCGTTCCAAGATGGCGGACGATGACAATTACCGTAACTGGAACACCGCTTACAAGCACTTCGAGAAGTATTGCGGCGGAAGCTGCACCTTCGACAATCTGACGCTTGACTTCTGCCAGGGATTTCTCACCTATCTGCTGTCGCTCACAACTCCAACCAAGGGCAAGATGATGGCTTCCACCGCCAACAACAACCTCAACAAGCTGAAATGCGTCCTCCGCATCGCATACGAGGAGAAACGCATCAAGGAGAACATCGCCCCACGGCTCAAGCACGCCAAGGAGTCAAGCACGAAACGCGAGTTTCTGACACTTGAAGAGGTCAGGATGCTTGCCGCCACTCCCTGCGAAAAACCTGTTATACGGAGTGCCGCACTGTTCTCATGCCTTACGGGACTTCGCATCAGCGACATCATCCGTCTGCAATGGGAGAACATCATAAGAGGAGCTGACGGCGGCTGGTGCATGCACATCGTCACCAAGAAAACCAAGACGGAAGCCGTGCTGCCGCTGTCGGATGAAGCACTCGCGCTGTGCGGCGAGCGCGACGAGGGGCAGG
>NZ_JABKKG010000010.1 GCF_013166595.1 Palleniella intestinalis
CCAATCTCGCAAGAATTCCGAGGGATTTTTTGCAGAAAAAGGCAATTTTTGCGCCTTTCGTTGATTTAAATTAATGAATACGGAGGGGCACACATTATAATATATTATAGAGGAAGGGTGGAAATGATGAAACGCGGGAATGCATGATAAAACATGATAATGCATGGAAAAGCGTGAGGAATTTTATAACAGAGAGAATTATCTGCACACACTCCTGCTAACACATGATCGAGTCCCTCTCCTGATATTCTTGTCAATCCACTGGCAGCCGAGTAGTTTAAAGATGTCAATGACACGAAAAAGGACTTAACTATAAATGTTACGTCCTTTTGGGTCTGATCCGTATTCATTCACGTATTCGTCCCCATCTTTGAAAAGAAGGAGCAGGTAAAAATATATGTTGTACAGAGGTATGAATAATAGAAAATATCTCCATCCTGAATAATCTAAATCATGAAGCCTCTTACATGTTTGTGCTAAAATAAACCAAATTGCCGGAATAATAGTCAAAACCATGAATACCAATGTGAAATCAATGTTATTAAGATTGTAAGCCATATTCAATAATATTCCATAATAAATATAGTATATTATTACACTTATGCCAAACTCCAAGCGCCTGATTCTTCCCTTAAATGAGAATGGGTGTCTGAACATTCCCGTTTTAAGACCGGTGTTTTCAATTTGTTCTTTTGTTTCCATAATTTTGTTTTTATGAGTTAGTTTTCAAAAATATTTATTTCTTCTGTCTATAAGTTATTTTCAGATTCCTTGTTCCATTATCTATTTCTATTTTTCCCAGCTTTCCAAGCACACTTTGTCCCAACAATAAAGGAGCTGATTGATTTCTCACTACAGAGGCTTTGACATTGTCAAGATGAAGATTCCCAAGTTTCACTTCGCGAATATTTATGACTGTGCCTTCAGACACCTCACCACTTGCCGTAAGAAAATGCTGCTTGCCTATGACATCAGACGAAGACAGATATCCGTTCTTCAGCATGAACGTGGCTTCTACGGATGAAAGGGTTACGGTTGATGCACCAGTGTCAAAGATGAAATGAAGCGGCAGGCCATTGATGGTGCATCTCACCTTATACATCTCACCTTCTTTTGAGAAAGGAATTTCTTCTGTTCTCTCTTCGTATGCCAAGTCATCCATGTCATCACCGGATGTTTCCTGAGGATGTTTTTCCTCGTATTCTTCAATCAGTTTCATGAATTCCTTTTCATTGCGGATGTAGTTAAGGTCTCTATCTCGCTTTATGTGGGCAAATCTTCTGAAACCAGTTTCCAATGCCTTACGCAGATAGTTAATGGCTTTCTCCTTTTCTCCCATAATGGAATAAAGGCAGGCTGCATCATAATAATTATCCTTGGCATCTTTTTTCAGCATGGTATCCATTAGGGAAATGGCCTTTTCCTTGTCCCCCAGATAGTAATAGGCATAATGGGCACACTCTGTCTTATCAGCGATGGTGTCACGCTTTATGACTTGCCGGAAATCCTCCTCTGCGGCTTTTGCATTCCCTTTCAGGCGGAGGAGCACACCACGATTAAGATAGCTGTATGCATATTCCGGCATTAAGGTAATACACATAGTATAATCCTCAATGGCTCCGTCTATATCACCTGAGTGGTCTTTGAACCAGCCACGGCGGTAATAGGCAAAACCTGAGTCAGGGTTCTTTTCCAAATAGACACTCATAGTTTCCACCGCTTCTTTTGACAGTTCCATGTCGTTTTCAATATTAGCCTTCATGAAAATATAGTCAGTATCGGTGGAATCTAAACTTATGGCCTGATTGCAATAAGCCAGCGCTTTCCCAAATTCTCCGCAACCATTATAGCAATTAGCAATGCGATAAGCAATAGCCGGATTACGTTCCTTTTCCAAAGCCTTTTTATATGCAACTATAGCATCATCGTATTTGTCGACTCGTTCACATGCAACTCCAAGATAATAAAACCATGAATAGTCGTTCGGTTCTTTGATGGTTTGGACTTTTAGCTTGGCAGTCGTCTGGACAAATGCAGTGTCGGCCAACTGCTGCAACAGGTAGAACGCTTTATTGTCACCATCAATGGATAATGCTGTAATAACATCGTCTATGGCTTTGTCATGCTGCTTTTTGCCTATATAGCTTTCTGCCCTAAAAGAATATCCGGAGGAATAATCTGCAGCAAGCCTGATTACATGGTCAAACTGTCGGATAGCATCATCCCATTTCTCCTGAGCATTGGCATTACGGCCAATACCCATATACCCCATGACATCACCTTCGTCCAATTCCACCATCTTGCGGTAGTCCGCATCGGCAAGGTCGTATTTACACTGTTCGTAATATATTTGGGCTCTGTCATTGTAGAGTTCTCTGTTTGCTGGGTTTACCTTTACGGCAGCGGAATAATCCCTAATGGCATGGACGGTGTCTTCCAGACAAAGGTTGACCTTCGCTCTCATTGAGTAGGCGAATGCTACATACTCCTTGTCCTTGGAAGGAATCTTCTTTATGGCGACATTTGCTGCGGTCAATGCTTGTCCATACTGTTCCTCGTAAATATAAATCCATGCCAAAAGCGTCTGTGCATATCCATTGTCAGGATGCTCCTTAATCTCTTTGTTAAGATATTCGAGAGCTTCTTCAGGATTATTATTGTTTATGGCTTCTACGCCTCGTTTATAGTTATAGCTGTCAGGCCTGTTGAACTTCTGTGCCCAAACAGATGTTGAGCATAATGTGATAAATAGGATGATAATCTTTGTACGCATGATGATCTGTATTTTAATATTGTATCTTGGTATATTCATTATTCAGAGCATTATGAATTTTATGCCGTAGAGGATAATGAGTGCATACACTCCTGCCAGCACATCATCGAGCATCACGCCCCACCCTCCCCTGACATTCCTGTCAATCCATCGACAGCCGAGTGGTTTGAAGATGTCGATGATACGGAAAAGGGCGAACCCAAGGAATGCCATAAGCAATGTGTTGTCGCCACAAGGAGCGACAAGGCAAGGAATCCACACACCGATAAACTCATCAATGTTCACCGTGCGAGGGTCTTGCCCCCAGTATCTTTCCATGATGTTTGAAGTCCATACACCGACAATGAAGTTACAGACAATCAACATTCCTGTAACCGGCAGAATAATATCCACAGGGAGTGTGAGATAAAGTCCGTACCACACTGCCAGTGCAAGCAGTGCTCCCCATGTACCGGGCATCCATGGCAGAAACCCTGTACCAAGTCCGGTTGAAAGGATGACATGAAAACATGGAGCTTCTCCAAGCCGACGGTTGTTATTATTGCTCATAATTCATTTATGTGATTAAAGAAAAGTGTGGAGGTATCTCATTGATTATGATATGCTCCACACTTTGTTCCATTATGATTATCGTTTCTTTGTCACCAGATGCCATGCCTCACGTACCCAGAGAACAAGTGAGGAACCGATGATAATGATAATCCAATCCTCGAGTTTCAATCCGCAGACATTGAAGAACTGCTGGAGTCCCGGAAGTTCTACCATTGCCACTTGTCCGATGAGGATTATCACCACGATTGTCAGCAGACCTCCGCATCCTTTGAAATGGAGTGCACTGCGTCCTGTCTCGAATGCACGTGCGTTGAAGAGGTAGAAGAAGTGAGTCATGACGAAGATGGTGAAGAGCAGTGTCAGCTCGTATGTTGTAACATGTCCCCTCTCGCCAAGTTGCAGTGATAGCAGGTCCGAGAGTTGGCTAATGTCAGCATGCTGGAAAATGTAGAGCAGTCCGAGCAACATAGCAAAGAAGAAGCCGCCAACGCCAAAAATGTTCCAAATCATCTGTTTGTTAAGAATAAACGCATTGCGGTCGCGCGGCCTATCCTTCATCACACTGTCCGAAGGTGGCAGCGAAGCCAACGCCATAGCGGCGAAAGTGTCCATGATGAGGTTTATCCACAACATCTGGGTCACAGTCAGCGGGCTCTCTGTTCCCATGAATGCACCGCAGAGTACAAGGAAGCAGGCTGTCACGTTAACGGTAAGCTGGAAGAGCAGGAAGCGCTGAATGTTCTGATACAGTGAACGTCCCCACATCACTGCCTTGCCGATGGATGAGAATGAGTTGTCGATGATGGTAATGTCGGAAGCCTCTTTTGCCACTGATGTTCCGTCGCCCATTGACAGTCCGACATGAGCTGTGTGTAATGCCGGTGCATCGTTTGTACCGTCACCTGTCACAGCAACCACCTGATTCAGTTTCTGAAGAGTCTCTACAAGGCGTTTCTTGTCCATCGGACGTGCACGGGCAATTATCTTCAGGTCAATAACGCGGTCAAGAAGCTGTTCGTCAGAGAGAGCGGCAAATTCCGGACCGGTGATTATGTTGCATTCTTTGTCAGCGTCTGTCCACAGACCAATCTGACGGCCAATCTCCTTTGCTGTTCCCGGAGTGTCACCTGTTACAACCTTAACGCTGATACCGGCATCAAGGCATTCTTTCACAGCGTCAGGCACATCAGCACGGATTGGGTCGGCAATTGCTGCAATGCCTATGAAATGCAGTGAGTTGGCAACAACCTTTCCATCTGTTACCGCCTTGCCGCCATCTTCAAGCACTTGGTAAGCGAAACCAAGTGTACGCATAGCACGGTTCTGGTAAGCAAGCAGTTGCGCATCGACAGTATGCTTGTCAGCATCCGAAGTTTTGCAGAGAGAGTATATGATCTCCGGAGCACCTTTTACATAAAGTACTTTCTTGCCGGTAAGAGCGGCTGATTCAACCACAGTAGCCATATACTTACGTTCAGTGGAGAAAGGAATCTCATCCACAATTCTTGCACTTTCACGCAAGGTGCGATAGTCAACGCCTTTTTCATTAAGCCATAACAGCAGTGCACCTTCAGTAGGATTGCCGAGTACCTGAAGTCTTTTTGTGTCGGAAAAGTCAAGCGACGCTGTTGAGTTTACAGCCAAACCTTCATTGATGATGTTCTCATCCAAAGATTCGGCATAAACCTTTATTTCGTCGACCTTCATCTGATTCTGGGTAAGTGTGCCTGTCTTGTCGGTACAGATGACTGTGGTGGCGCCCATTGTCTCACAAGCATGCATCTTGCGTACAAGGTTGTTGGTCTTGAGCATGCGACGCATAGAATATGCCAATGAAAGGGTCACTGCCATAGGCAGGCCTTCAGGAACTGCAACGACCACAAGGGTTACAGCAATCATCAATGTCTGCAACACATATGCAACGAAAGGAGCTATCACTTCCATGGAACCGAAACAACCGGTTCCGTTATCCATGAAATACATCACGATACGGCCAATGACAATGAGGGCAGCGAAGCCATAACTGAGCTTTGTAATCCAATCACTCAGACCATCGAGTTGTTCGTTCAGCGGAGTCTTTATGCTGTCATCAATTTGGGCAGCTTCGAAAACCTTTCCCTGTTCTGTTTTGTCACCGACAGCAATGACACGGAATTTGCCGTGGCCTTCCATTGCCTTGGTGCCTTTCATCACGTGGTTTGTAGGGTAAGTGGCATTCTTGTCGAAATCCTTTTCGTCGATGCTCTTGCCGCACATAGGCTCACCGGTAAGCGTTGATTCATCAAGATGAAGTTGCACAGCCTCAATGAGTTCTCCGTCGGCAGCAACCTCTTCACCGGTGTTGAGAATAACGATGTCGCCGACAACCACATCCCTGCGAGGAATTTGAGTGATGTTGCCGTTACGGATAACTTCCACAGGCTCGTCATCGTTCACTTGATTGAGAATGGTGAACTCCTTGTCGGCTTGCAGTTCAAAGTAGAATGCAAGCCCTGTCGCCAACAGAATGGCAACGAAAATTCCGGCAGGCTCAAAGAACACCTGTGCACTATGCCCAAGTCCGAAGTATTCATAGAATGAGATGCCTATGGACAATGCACCGGCAATCATCAGTATTATGATGAGCGGGTCACCAAATTTCTCAAGGAACTGTTTCCACAGCGGGTCTTTCTCCGGTGGTGTAAGAATGTTCCCACCATGTTTTTTGCGGCTTTCGAGCACTTGCGCATCGTTCAAGCCTGTCAAATGATTTTTTTGTGACATTTGTTGGTTTATTTTATTGTTTGTTATTTATTTAATTTCATAATTCCAGATTTAAAATATTCGACTAAATCAGATATGTTGTTTTTTGGCGTTTTATAAAACCAATCTTGTTATAATTGTTCATGGTTTTGATGTTTTAATGTGGATTCGGTATTAAACATTACATTCTTCTTCAGTTCCAATTGATGTTCCACAATAAGTTCATAATCACATTTGCCGTCACCTGTTTTGATTGTTAAAACGAATAGCTCCAAGAATGTAAGGAACATAAACAGGATTGTATAGAAAGCAAGAGAGACAGGACTTTGAGAAACAACAGATAATGTCGCTTCCAATTCTTCGATAAAACCTGTTGGTCGTTTAGTAAATTCTTCACGAACAGTCTTATCAATATCTTTTTTGTCGTTTCTCAATTCGTCCAACTGAAAATTGTATATTTTCAGCTGTTCTTCATTCCCTTTTGCTTGTTCCGCCCTTGGATTGGGTACAACCGTTCTGTTAACACTTTGCACGCTTGTTTTTATAGGTTTTCCATTAGTATCAACTCCTGCAACTTGCTGATGGGTAGAAACTGTGGTTATTGTTGTTGTTGGCTTTGCCTCCAATTCTTTATACAAGGCATCATTTATCTTACTGATAGAATCAATAGCAGTGTTAATTCTTTTTATATCAGCATCATAAACAGATAGACGCTTTTGTATCGTGGATAGGACTTTCTCCTCACGACGTTCTTGTATTGTTTGCTGAATATCATTACTGAATATAATCTGATCAAAAATACAAGATCCCAAAACAGCCATACATATAGCCATTAAGCCTCTCATGAACGTCATTAGCCTTGCTTTTCCAACAGTTAAGATGATAACCCTTTCTATACAAAGAATGATAACCATAAAGGCTAAAGCTACAAGTAGCTTAAATGGAATATGGTCAATACCTATATATCTTTCGGCAAAGCAGTACCCTATAGTCCCCCAAAGTACCATCATAATACACATTGCAGACAACAATTTTCTAAATTGCTGTTGACTTGCTTCTCCACATTCTCTGAGTATAGTATGATTCCAGCCAATGAGGAGACATCCTAATTTCTTTAATGATTTCATGCTTGAACGATTTTAGTAAATTATGCATCCATAAAACTGCCTGCTTTTGCAGCCATTCCTTTTAGGAAACCTCGGCGATATGATTCTATCATTATCATCATTCGAGGGTCGTTATTATCAAGTTGAGATTCCATCTCTATGATTTTGCTGAGATGTTCTTCAAAAGTTGCACGACGGGATTCCATTGCAGAGACGCTGATAAAAAGACAAGCCTGTTTGTAATTGGCAATTTCAACGTCAAGCATTCGTATATCATTTTGGTATTTTAAAGCAACCTGGGTAAACAGTGTCTTCAGGTCACTACGTATCATGCCCTCTTTAGTTGCTTTATACGTAGGGTCTGTGCTCACTAATGCATCATTGTAGCCTTCTGTTTCGTAGTCTTTTCTTATAAAGTTGAAGATTACATCTATAGGCATACCTGTTCCATAAGTGATGGTGACAATCTTGTCACCATCAGGTTTCTCTTCTTGTGCCTTTGTGGGCTCCTCTATATTTAAGTTTTCAGTACTGATGTTCTGAGGAATCATGTCATCTACCTTGGCATCCTTTGCATAATTTGATTTTAATAGGTCGAACAGTTTCATATTCTTCGAATTTTAATTTATTGAACTTTTACACTGCAAAGGTACTATGAATATTGCACTCAATTTTACTTTTCATAACATTACAAGTATTCATACAAAAAGTACTGAAAATAGGTTGCAAGGTTTTATGTCATCACTATTGCCTCTATTTAAATTGATAATTTATTCAATGCTTTAGTCATATAATATGCTTGCACCGCATTGGCTATCATCCGATAGCTAATACTTTTATAGTTGCATTAACCATAAATATTACGGCCTTTAGGATCTGGACCATAGTTGTTCGCGAATTCATCTCCGTCGCCGAATAACATCCATAACATATAGAATGGGATGAGTTGATACCAACCGGAATTATCTCGGTCATGACATCTTTTTGCACCTTGCGCCCATATAAACCAATATGCAGGAATTAGAAAAAGGTACATTATGCCTTCGCTTCCATCAACTGCTCCTACAATAAAGCCTATAGAAATTGCATATATATACATAAGAATATAAGATATTCCATACTCCAATCTTCTGATTCTTCCATTAAATGAGAACGGATTTCTAAACATTCCTTGCTTTTCAGATATAGATTCTGTTACATCGGAGTCCGGAGCTATTGTAGGTACAATTGGGGTTATATCTTTGTCATCATTTTTGTCTAATATGATACCTTTATTAGTATATTGCTCACATGAAATTTGATTGTAATCGGGCATTACGTTGGTTGACCGACACACACTTCCATTAAACAATTTGCAATTGTTGCACTGGTTCGTTATTGCCATATAATTAATTTTTTACGAGTTGAACAACTACTAACCTTCCTCCTTGGCTTTTGTCAAGAAGAATCTGCCTGCCATCGGTTAACGGTACGAAATCACCAATGGGTACATCTTTCTTATCCGTCACATCACGCATGTCAGGCAGACGGCGGTTGATTAATATCCACTGACCATTATGGAAATGGAAATCACCCACAGGACGCTTGTCGTCAGCGCTGGTCTTTTCGTTGGCAGAAACCAAGTTGTTGGAGTGCCAGCGATAAAGCGTCTGTTTGTCATATATCATCAAGCGATAGTTTTCTGAGATATATTTGCCATGAGACGGTGCGTAATAGAAATTGAGTATAGGAAGCTGACCTGTATATTCCTTACTGCAGAACGGACAACGAGGCTTTGTTGTGTTGTCAAACACATACCAATGAGCCTCACAGCCTGGATTTTGACAAGGCTGCACCAAATCACACGTTTTAACCAAAGCCTCTTCCCACTCAGCTGCACTTGGGCGAGCGGAAGGATTATGAAGACCGTCAATAAAAGCTTTATCAAAAAGTTTTTTCAGATAAGGTCCGCAAATGCTATAAGGGTATTTGGCCGGGTCGCCTTGTGGCAATTCGGATTTAGCCAATTGATTAGGTTTGACACAATTTGTCTTGTCCGTAGGATGCTCTATAAACAAAGCCTTGGAGCCATAACGCATATCATCGTCTTTCTGTGGATTGTCAACATCCCACACCTTTCCACCATCCAATGGGTGACGATTGAGAAGGAATGTATAAATCAATACAGCAAGAGCATGGCGGTCGGTTGTTATCTGTGGCAAGTTCTTTTGTGGGTCTTCTATTTTTAGAGCCTTGGTGGCAAGAACCTCCGGCGCGATAAATCCCGGAGTACCAACAACTTCCGGAGGAAATTTATGAGGAACAACAAGACCGTCACAGTCAATGATACATGCATTGCCGGTAAATGGGTCAACAAGCACATTGTTATATGACAAATCAGAATGTGCCAATCCTGCGGCATGTAAGCGACGCGTGGCACGTGCTATTTTCAGGCACATGTGCAAGCGGGACAAGAATGTGCCTTTCTGGTCAGCCGGAACAAACTTGTTCATTAGTTTAGCCGATGCAAACCATTTTCCATTCTTCTCTTGACCATTCTTTATAAATGGCCAAGATGGGTCAACACCATCAAAGAAGAATTTCTTGTCATAAAAAGGAATTACGATACCTGTCAGTCCCTTCCATTCCACGATTTTTATTGGCCAAGCAAAGAAAGAGGTCCAATATTGCCCGATAGTATCGTTTGTGAATATTCTGTTTCGGTGAATATTCACAATATCATTGATACGTGCCTTATCGTTGGCATTTGTCGGTTTGCGGTAGAACGCTACAACATAGCTCTTGTCAACTGAGAAATAGACATCTTTGACACCACCTTGAGCCTTTATTTCATCGTAGAACTCAACTGTTGTGCCATCTGTTGCGGTTAATGTTACCTTATTTGCCATGACTTACTCTTTTGGAGATTGACTATTGTCTTCTATGATTGTATTTGAACTTTCAGGATGGCTTTCATTTGTCCCATCAGCACAGCTTTCTTTTTCAGTGCATTCTGTTTTTTCTGCAATCACATCTGATTCTGCATCTGCTGTTTGAGGTACAGTTTGCACTTCTTCGCCTTCATATAGTATGGCGATTGTGCGGTCGTCATGATTGCCGGGTGACCAGAAATCAAGCCATGCAAGCAATTGGTCTTTAGATGCTTCATTATCGTCCGTCAATTCAACGCCATTCTCTTTTAGGTCATTCCAAAGCGCATCCCATTTGTCCGGATTATTGAGATTGGCATCTGTCTCAAATTTCGGGTCGCTGACACCATCCGACATAAGGAACAAAGCTGTAAAATCATCAACAATTCTAAATCGCAGACGTTGGTAAAGCGATGTTGCATCTTTGAATATTTCTGACATAGTAAGGAATCGTGTTTGTCCTGCATATTCACCTTCATCCGGTACACCAAGTACCTCGGCAGTGTGTGCTTGTCTGTTGTACAAACATATTGCTCCATCACCTACCCAGAATGTAGCAACAAACCAGCCAAATTCAAACTTTTTGCAAATGGCCAATAACAATGTCGTGGCATATTGTTTGACAGGTATGCCTCTTTGTGCGGCTTCTCCATTGATGCTCTTGTTTGCTTTGAATGCAGCAGTTCCGACTATTTTGTAGATGTAGTCACCAACAGCCTTACGAGCGTCACTTTCGCTTTCTGTTTTGTGTTCATTGTATCGCTTGACTGCATCTTCAAACTCTTTGCTGTTAGACAATTCAACCTTGCAATGGTTGGTTGCTTCTTCACATGCTATGCGTGAACCCTCGCGGGAATATTTTGCCGAACCTGCACCGTCTGCTACAGCCATGATGTACCAACCATTGTCCATATGGCTCATTTTGAAATGGTCGTCACGTGGCTTTCCTTCCTGGGCATGGCTTCGCCCACGCTTGCTTGCTGCAACAATATCTTTCTGCATAGTACCATCTGACAATGCTTCTACTTTTACATATTCTGCTTGAACATCATCTTTCTTGTATTTCGGTTCAGGCATATTGTCCCAATCGACAGGTAATTCACGCCATAGTTTTCTTGGGTCTTGGTTGATGATGAATTGAACTTTCCGTTCTAAAGTCGGATGCGTGGTTGGCATTTCAATTCCTGAGAAATGATATTTGAGTGTAAGTTCGAATGTTGATTGGGCTATTGCTCCCTCTTTACGGAAATGCTCAAGTGAAGGTGTCCCTGTAATAGCAAATGACTTTTTATCAGGAGTAATCATCAGCCGGAGTCCGTGCATATACGGCTCTAATCCAATCACTTCATCAATAATGATTTCCATTCCCGGCAATAAAGCGGATGCAACCTTAGGCATCTCAACCGTTTGAGCGTATGTTTGGTTCTCTTTTGCATTAGGCATGTTGAGGTTCCAAACAATTTCGTTTTCAGCCGCCTTTATTTTATCCATAAGATAGTCGTTGTATTGTCCCCATAGTTTATCTGCGATGAAGCGGAGAAAGCTTTCTGCCTTTTCTTCACTCACATCCCCAACAATGGTTTGTATGATTTTATCAATATTCATAATCATTAGCCTCTTCCTCTTGTAATATCCATACCTCCTTCTGGCATTTCTCCCAAAGAGCCTTCCATGCCACACCATGGACAAGCATTGGTATGGCCGTCAGAGCACATGACGTTACCACACTCACATATCACGACGCCAAATTGGTTTCCACAACATGGGCAGGTTGGTACACCTCGCAAAGACATCGTATTGATGTTACGGTTTGATTTGCCATCGCATAGCTCATTATATGCTGCTTCATCGATGGGATAAGCCCCAATGAGCTTGAAGCTTGTTGTTTCCATGTCTATATTGTCAAGACTTTCTATTGTAGAGAGCTTCTTGGCATACTTGATAAGGTATTGTTTCTTGGTATTCGAGCACTTTCCAAGCAAGACAGCAAAGTTCTCGTCAACAACGCATGGTTTGTTGGTATCAACCTTTTCCAGACTGATTCCATTCGTCGTAGCGAGTTGCACATCATCATCTCCGGCATCAGTTACAGAAACGCTTGTTGCTTTGATTGAAGCCGTTATCCATTTGAAGAATGATTTAAATGACATCTCATCTGTATTATTCAGGCGCAATACGTTGTCGGAAATCCGGCCAAGCATCTGCGTGTTGACATTGTCTCCTATGGAAATAGCCACAAGATTAGCCTTACGGCGATATCTGTTGTTCCATCGTGCAAAGGCTGATGTTGGGTCATCCGTAGGAGTTCCGTCGGTAAAGAGGAAGATGATAGGTTTCCAATCGCCCTTCTGCTCAGTTGTAGTCTTTACTAACGATTTGTCCATGTCGTCCATAAGATAATCAAGTGCTGCACCTAACGATGTGCCTCCTCCAATTGGGAAGATTGGAGGATAGAACTTATACAGCTCTGTCAATGGTTGCAGTGTCTTGGCTTTACCGGCAAATGCTATAATGGAGATAAATGCAGTTTCGAGAGCATAAGGGTCGGTGCGCAGTTCTTGCACAATCATTCTCATACCATCTTGAACCTGCTGGATAGGTTCGCCTACCATTGACTCTGATACGTCAATGAGGAAATATATAGGTAATCGTCTCATAATATATTTTTGTTGTTATAGTTATTGGTTTACAGGCCTGTATTCCGGTATTAAACTGCCTGGACTTAAATGAACGCGGCCTGGACCGGTAATTTTCAACATACTTAGTCCTTCTCCCCCAAACACGTTCTTCAATGACCAAGCAGAAGAAAGCTGGCTCTCTGAGATTCCTTGAAGAGCGATGACATGATTTTCATCCACTTCAATGGTTTCACCATATCCCAGTTCTTTAGTTATCGGTTGACCTTTGCAATCAAGAAAGATTGTTGAATTACCGGAAATCTTTTGCAGGAAGACTCCCATACCACCGAGTATTCCTGCAATAGATATTTTCGTGGAGACATGTACAGAGTTGTTGGAGGCTACATATACACCTTTGTTGCAGATAAGAGTTTCGTTTTGGATTTTTATGGGATGAAGACCGCATGAACTGCCAAACACAATTTTCTTGGGAGATTGTGTTCTGTTGGAATAGCGCATCAAGAATATAGACTCACCGGACAACTTTGCTCCAATCAAATTGCCAAGGGCTCCTAATGTACCGGCTCCTCCACCATTCATCATGACTTCTTTTTCTATACCATTTTCAAGATAAATCAAAGCACCTTTTTGAGCATAAAAGTCCTCACCGGAGAGAAGTTCGACCTCCAAGTGCTGAATAAAATTACCTACTAACTTGACATTCATACTTCTCAGATAACAATGTTTATTTCTGCCGGTGGTGCAGGAAGCTCAACTTGGTCAGTGACGCCCATAGTTCGTCCACCTTGTCGTACATTAATTGTTACCCACTGGAAGAATTTCTTGAATGTGTTGCTATCCATTGTGTCAAGGGTGAACACATTATCGGTGAGTTTCTTCAATGGCTCTGTCTTTGCTTTAGGTCCGGCTGCGCAGGCAACAATATTGGTAAATTGATGACGCTTAACCTTTAGGATGGCTTCATCGTATGCTTGTATGTCAGAAGGTTTGCCGTCTGTAAGGATAAAGAGGAGTGGCATCCAATCACCTTTCTGCTCACGAGAACCGATGTTCACTTCTGCATCATATCGCTGACACATAAGGTCTAAGGCTGCGCCCAAAAACGTAGCACCGGAATCAGGAACTTGTATATCCGGTATCTGCAAGTTTTCCAAATCCGTAAGCGGAAGTGTTTGCTTGACATTACTGTTGAATGTTATAATACTTATACACACCGTCTCCAATGCGTATGGGTCAAGGCGTAGCGATGCTATCATATCAGATAATCCGACCTTAACGCTTTCAATCGGCTCTCCCTTCATTGAGCCGCTTGTGTCTATCAGGATATATACCGGTAGTCTTCTGTTCATCATTTTTTAGAATTAATGCCCGAAAGACTATCCTTGTACAATGTCAGGTGGCTTCCGGGCATGGTTTGGCTTATACTACGATGTTCACCTCAGGAGGTGGAGGTGGCAACTCGCTCATTGTGGTGGTTTCGGCTGCTGTTTCTTCTACAGATTTGCTGCTTGTGCTGATACTTGCAGATACCCACTTGAAGAATGCCTTGATTGTTGCACTGTCAGCTGTGTCGAGTTGGACTACATTTTCTGTGATTTGTTTCAGTGTATCTGTGCTTGCTCCTTGCCCGGCTGCACAGGCTACTACCATGCCACACTTGCGTTTCTTAAACTCTGCGAGCCCTTTGCTGATATCATCAGTTGGTACTCCATCGGTCATGATGAAAATCAGTGGACGCCAGTCACCCTTGACCTCAGTTGTGGTCTTTGTGATTTCGCTATCAATCTTTTGTGACAAAAGCTCAAGAGCACCTCCAAGAACGGTACAACCGCTTGCATCGATATTTGGTTGCTTGAAAGCAGCCAGCTCCGTTAGAGGAGTAATCTGCTGAGCTGACGAGTTGAAAGTGATGATACTGATATATGCAGTTTCGAGTGCATAAGGGTCGCTGCGCAATGTGGAGACAAGTGTCTGGACACCATTCTTCACAGCCTCGATAGGCTCGCCATACATGGAGCCGCTGGTATCAAGGAGCAGATAAACAGGAAGTCTTCTCATATTGTTTGGTTTTATTTTGAATAATCCTTCATTACTCTTGCTATTGTCTGGACTATATTTCTATCCTCGAAGGCATCGCCAATAGCTGCGAATTTCCATTCACCATTGCGACGGTAGAGCTTACCCATAATCAAGGCGCGCATTCCACGGCAATTGTCTTTGGTAGCCACATCATATTGTGCGAAGACTGAGTTTACCTTTGTTGCAGTGCCTTCATACATTCTGATTGATGCGTAAGGGATTTCAGAGAAGTCTCCGCTAAACTCATTATTATTGTAAATGTTGAGGAAGAACACAATGGAGTTAGTTTGTGCACTTACTCTGTTTAAATCCACTGTGATAATCTCATTGTCCAATCCATCATCACCATTTTGGTCGCCCTGCGTGTCATCACCTGTGTGATGTAGAGCGCGGTCGATAGAATCAACTTTTCCGTTGGGAAGTCCTATATTTCTATCACCAAAACGATAGAGTGGAGAATAAATGTGGTCTATTGGTTTGCCTTCTGCATCGAACATCAAGCAACTCAAGTCCAAATCGACATCCACAACAGAACTGCTGAGTCCAAAGAATGTCTTTTTGACTATTGCTCCCCAGTTGCAACCCACACAGAAGTTTGTCAGCTTTGCACCGGTCTCTTTTTCGAGATTGATGCGCTGTCCTTTTTCCAGTCTTATAGCCATAATATTTTGTTTTATAGTTATTAGTCTTTACTGCCGGGGCTGTAATTGAAGCCCCAGCCATATTTCCTGTCACAGTCGCTGTGCCCATCATGGAATGTGACAAGCTTTTTCACAGTAATGGAGTTATCGCCTCCAAAATCAAGTTCGGCAATGGCACAGAATTTCTTTGAACTTGTTTGTTGATCCATTTCTACTACAACATCCTCGCTGCCGGGTACTTTCACTTTGACAACTGCGTTTGTATCAGACCATTTTGCGACACCTTCATAAATGAAAGTGTATACAATGATGCGTTTAATGTCATTAACGCCTATGGAGTTGACAAGAATTGTTTCACCGGAAGAACTGCCACCACCTCTATCGTCTCCCTGATGCCAGATGTAGGGTGCTTTGTCGTAGCATCCTTGCCGTGTTACATGATGACGGTCGCCACCTCGGCCATGCGAGAACTGCAAACCATCTATCAAATTCTTCTGTCCGTTGCGCAACTCGTAGAAACAGCCGAGGTCAAGGTCAACAGAATTGCCGAATAAGCTTTTGAAGAAACCACCCTTATTCCAATCAAGATTGATGACAATCTCACCTGTCACGGGTTTTCCTTCTCGCTTTTCGAGATTGATATGGTGGGTATCTCCACTTTTTTCAAGAACAATAGCCATAGCTACATAAATTTAGATGCATACTTTCTGCATATAGGTTCCAATCCATCTGTATGGGCTTCACCGACAGCTTGAAATTTCCATTCTGTTCCCCTACGATACAGACGTCCAAACTCAACTCCTTTATCTGTAGAGAAATCCTCATCAAGATCGTAACGGCAGATTATATCACCGACCACTGCATTCTTAATTTGGATGTAAGCATCACGCACCTGACCGAAATTATAGCGTTGGCGAGTGTCGTTAGCGTCATTAGGATTCCAATAGATGCTTACAGTGAAAAGTATCTCTTTGACAGAAGGAGATGTCTTTGTCAGGTCAACATCAATTTCCTCGTTGCCTTCACCTGTATTGTCATCGTCATCGCCCAAGTCATCAACAGAGCCAAGCACACTCTTGTCAAGTGATATAGGCCGGTATACAGGATTCCCGTCCTGGTCAAACATAGGCTTCCCATTATTATCTAACGCTTGAGTTTTATTAGGCGAGCCATAGAACACAAAGTCATACTCGTTTTCTATCATCCCACTGTTGCCAAGCAAGAATGTGGATGCGTCAAGGTCATAGGGAGGATTTGCATTAGGATTGACCTTCCATCCCATTTCGACCTTCAAACGAGTAAGGCCGTTGCCTATGGCTACACGTTGTCCTTTTACAAGATTTATGGCCATAACCTTTTATGCGTATTTGTTGACCAACAGTTGCAATCCGCCCTTGTTGCCTATGCCCATAGCCTCGAATTTCCATTCTCCGCAACGACGATACAGACGGCCGAATTCTACGGCTGTCTCTACTGAAAAATCCTCATCAAGGTCATAGCGTGCAATTTCCGAATTTGTCTTGGCATCGTAGATACGGATGTACGAATTGCGTACCTGGCCGAAGTTCTGTCTGCGTTCTTCTGCCTTGTAAATTGTTGCAGTGAATACGATTTCCTGAATCTTGGAGTCTACTTTTGTCAGGTCCACATTTATGGTTTCGTCATCACCGCCGTCACTATTTCCACCAGTCAAATCGTCGCCTGTGGATTCCACAGAACCATCAGGAGACTTTTGGTTATTGTAGAATACAAAATACTCATCTGCTGGTATTTTGCCATTTTCGCCGAGCATAAATGCTGATGCATCCAAGTCGAAATCATAACCTGTCCCTTCATTTGGGTCCCAGCCGAGACCTACCCCTACCAGCGTGAGGCCTTTGTCCATGCTGATTCTTTGTCCTTTCTCAAGATTAATCATAGTTGTTGACTTTTATATGTTGGATTTGTTTATGATGCAAAATTATATAATATTTTTGACAGTACTTGTTCTTTAGAAATGTTGCAATGCTTGACAGCTTTTTTGTGTGTATGCTGATTGCAACCTTTGAACCTTTTTTCGTTGGAAAGACCAACACTTCAGATAGCTGCAATTCTTATCCAATCTTCTGATTCTGACAGGAGCTTTATGTCTGTTTTGTCAATTCCATAGCAACAGCACAAAGATGTAGGAATGCTGATGGCATAGTTGCCATATATATTTCTTTGAATCATATAGCTCTCAACATTATAAAGTATATCCTTCATTTGGGTTAACTGCCTCTTAAGCAAGCTTATCATTGGCAGGCGGATTTCCGGTATCTCTATGTTAGGAGCTTTCTCCGGTTCTCCGCCAAACATTCTGTAAATCAGTTGATACTTACGTATGATGGCTTTCATGCGTTTTTCGTATTTCTCAAGTTGTTTTGCGGATTTCGGCGGATTGAAGTTTATGCCACCGCTTGCAGATTCCAGCAAGAACAATGCATACAGAGCTTTCTCTCTTCTGTGGATATTAGCAAATGTTACATCTGCCTCAGAGAAATATATGCGTTCACGCAAAGGGTCCAATACAACAGGGCTTCTTACTCCTTTACGTAACATGAATATATCGAATATTTGCCTATGGTATCCGGTAAAGACAAATCGGCCTTTTGATTCTTTGACATAGTTGAGTTGCAGATTGTGAAAGCATTCTGCGAGCAAATCCATGATGAAGCGTATCGTGGATAATGGGTTATCAGCTATTTCTATCAGCATCAAGTTTGTTATCCTCTTATCGGACATTGTCGATTCTCCTATTTTCATTAAGAATGAGGGATTGATGGTTCTTAGTTCTTCAATAGCAAACTTGGTTGCCAACTGTTCATTGCAGAAGGAGGCTGTGGATAAATTCTGTATCTGCTTAACGATGTTATGTATACGCTCGGTACTTACTTTTGGATATAGAAATTCAGCTATACGCAATAAGTCTGCCTCTGCGATACTATTGTAATGTTCACTTATTTTAGGGAGATATACAAGTTCAAATCCAAAAAGACGAACTTCAGCACAGAGTTCTCTGAAAAGCTTGTTTATTTGTTCGTTTGTTTTATTGTCGTATTCGCTTTCTATGTAAAGTATTTGCGAACTATCAAATGATATTATGGAAGAATCAACAGACAATATGGATATGTTTTGACTATTTATTGTCAATAAAAGCCGTAGTCCAATCAATAAAAGTGCTTCTTCTTTTGCACAAAAATCATCGGACATTGCTACTCTGATGAAATCATTCATCAAAGAATGTCGCGTCTTTTTATCAGCTGTAGCAATTGTTTTGAGGGCTTTTGCCAAAGTCAATGACCCGGCCGTTATTTCGCATTCTTTTGTGATACCATATTTTTCTCTAAGTTCATCAAGAAAATCTATTTCTTTAATATCAATGATATCATCAGCCTTTATTAAATCAGTGAATACTCTGAATATTGCTGTTTTCTCAGATTTCCGCATAGGATGTACATATTTAGTGATATGATAAAGAAACCACTATTTATTAAAAACGTGCAGTCGGCTCCGAGGCTTGCTGTCGCATAGATAGGTTTTTCTTGATGTACATACATATAAAAAAGGTGTGGAGCCAGTCCTGCTGCCCGTCCCACAACCTAAAGGCCTTCGCATTGCCCGATTAGTCGAAACGAGCAACGCCAAAGCCCCACGCCGATGCATGTATATCAATACGCCTCAGTCCTTTGGAAGCCGGCGGGGCTGCCAAAGGAAGAAAAAGGCTGCATATCAATAATACACATCCCATAGGGCGTTTACGTTGCTTTGTTTTTTGACTAATCGTTTGAAGTTGCGAAGTTCTTAGGTTGTCAAAACCAAAGCGTCAGTTAAACGCCTTCTCAATATGTAGTGATTCCTCTTCCCTACCCGCGTCCGCAGTGTTCCTTCATCGAAAGGAACTTGCTTCTGCTCGGCGTGGACTTATAGAACCTTTACCGGAGATGCCGAGGTGGCGCTTCCAAAAAGGAGTATAAGGAAATCAGGTACAAAAATAATAAATTATTCTTAAACTTGAAAACTTTTTGAATGATTTTTCATATTGTCACGCAAAATAATCATTGGTTTTTCTGTTGGTTGTCTTTCAATGTACAAAAGGTAACGCTTGACATCATAAAAGGTAACACTTTACAGTGCGAAAGGTTACCTTTTACAACGCATTGATATACAAAGAAATACAGAAGCAGTTAGGCATCAAAAGACAAGTTGGCAAGGTGCTGCAGATTATCTCCTTTCAATATTTTTTCACGGATAGCAAGAAAAAATGTGCACCATGATGTCACAAATCGCGGCTTTCTGCGTTATATGGATAGAAACAACAAGAAAAAACGAGAAACAACAAAAACACAGGGCTGCCGGACACCGGAAAGGACGGCACAGCAAACAAAGAAAATGGACTTAAGCACATTCAATAGAAAGATTATCCCAATACGCAGCCGGCTCTTGAAAAGGGCGGGACAGCTGCTTGGCAATGACAGCGACGCTGAGGACATTGTGCAAGAGACCATGCTGAAACTGTGGAGCATACGCGACCAACTGGACAGTCATCCTAATGTGGAGGCCCTGGCGATGACTATCCTGCGCAACAAGGCGAACGACTTGTGGCGGCAAAGGCAGAAATTCACAGGCATGCCGCAGGAGACCGGCACGGAAAGCTACACCGCCGAGGCACGCAGCGACATGGAACTCATAGGCTTGATTGTGGAGCATCTGCCGCCTCTACAGCGGTCTGTGTTCAGGATGAAGGAGATTGAAGGTTATGAGGCGGAGGAGATAATCAGCATCATAGGCTGCTCGCCTGAGGCTTTGAGGCAGAATATGTCAAGGGCTCGCAGGAAAATCAGGGAAGAATTTGTAAGACTTTCTAACTCAAGGACGATATGACAAAACAGGAAATACAACAACTCTTAGAGAAATATGACGACGGCATGACGACATGCGCCGAGGAGAATGCCCTGCGCAAGTATTTCCGGACGCTGCCGGACGAGGAGATGCCAAAGGAGTGGCAGGCGTACAAGATGATGTTTGCTTTTGTCGACAGCAAGGCGGCTGTCGTGGAAGAACCTTCCGCGGCAAAGAAAAGCAAGGGCAGGCTTACTCTATATCTGCGCATCGCGTCCATTGCGGCCTGCATTGCGGCGACAGTCATCATAGCCCTGCCGAAGGGAAACGCAGCGGACGGTTATGCTGTCCTTGACGGCAAGAGGGTGACAAACAAGCACATTGTGCAGGAAGAGGCGGAGGCGGCATTGCAATCCGTGATGTACACTGACGATGATGCTTTCGCGGCTTTTGACGAGTTATGAAGCGCATAGCGCAAAAACATTGTAAACCAAACGAATCATGAGACATATACTATTGACATTATTGCTTATGGCAAGCAGTCTCACCATGCAGGCGGCACTGACCATCGACCGTATCTTTGCGACTTACGGCCACTCGAAAGGCTGCAAAATGGTGGAGATGCACGACACGAAAATGCGCGGCTATCCTCTGCGCACATACAAAAGCCTTGTTTACAAGCATATCGGCAATGAGGTGGACAAGGCTCTTGCCGAGGACAAGCGCAAGGCGAAGAAAATCCGTGAGGTTGTCGACAACGGCACGGTCGTGAGCGGTTACTACCAGATGCCGTCAACGGACGGGAAGACAAACCGCTACATCCTGTTCAGCAAAGGCCCGAAAGGCAGCGGCACACTGATTTACATCGAGGGGGCTTTGAAGCCTGAGGATGTAATGACAATGTGCTATGGCAAACGGCGGTAGGCGATTTTTACACCTTATTATATATAGTACCCTAACATGCAAAAAAACATATTCACCATGAAAAAACTTTTCACTTTGATTCTCCTCTTGCCGGCTATTGCGATGCAGGCAGAAACAGTGCAAGACACAACATTCGTATACGGCAACAAGCAGATTGTGGTCAGCGACACGGACGAAGGCACAAACGTGGCTGTGCTTGACCAAGACGGCGACGAGTTCCGCAAGACTTCCGAGACAAAATTCGTCGACGGACAGGAAGTTACGCAAGTGTACGTCACTTCGCCGTTCCTGCCAAAGAAATGGAACATCAACAGAAAAGCCCATTTCTACAGCCACATCCCTTGGTTCAGTTATGGTTTCTCGACACTGAGCGGAGGGGCGATGCATTTCAACAACAGCGACGGCATGCACCTGAACAGCTCCAAATCATGGGAGTTTGCCATCGCACCATTGTCCGCAGCCATCCCTTTCAACAGCCGGCACACGTTCGGAATGTCGTTCGGCATGCAGTTCGCATGGGTGAAGGTGCATTTCAAGGAGGACTATGCCTTGTACAACAATGACGGCATACTGTCCGTACAGCCTATAGAATACAGTGAGGGCGAAACGTTCAAGAAGAGCTACATCAGCTACAAGGCGTTGCGTTTCCCTGTCTTTCTGGAATATCAGCGCACTGTGAAGAGGCGTGAGCTCTTCGCCACTTTCGGCTTGTCACTGGAGGTAAGGCAAAGCGAGCGTGCGCGTTACAAGACCAACCACAACACTATCACTACGACAAAGGACATTCATGTAAACCCGATAGGCGTTAACCTTGAACTACAGTTCGGCTATGCAGGCATAGCATTCTACATGAGGCAAGCTCTCACGCCGCTTATGAAGACAAGCAATGCGCCGAAGGCTTATCCAATGGCGCTGGGAATGGCGGTCGGCTTCTGAGAATCGTGTGGTTGCCAGCAGCTGCTCTGCAAATCCACTATTATTGGTGTTATGGTATCCACATGAAATACTGCATAATGTGTGGCAGCGCCACATTCCTTATGTTAACCTCCAGCTTCAGCCGTGAGGTAGTAATGATGCTTTACTGCTGTGTGGTGGAACCACACTCCTTTTCATAAGTTTGCTGCATCGCATAATTAACCTTAAACATAAAGGAGTGTGGCACTGCCACACCTTATGTATGGGCTATTGGAGGCCTCACGGCTAAAGCCGGAGGTTACCATAAAGACTGTGGCTCCGCCACACATTCTACAATAGACCTTTACACTCCAAAATCATTGAATCAGTACATCATTTCCGCAATAGCCTTACATGTTTGCCGCGGTGCGCAATCATAAGAATTTATGTCCGTCGAATCGTTACGATTTTCAGCTGCTACCTTTTAATAAATGCAAATTTATTTTGCCATTCGGTGACTTAATTGTAACTTTGCAAAAGCAAGTTTATGCCATAACAAATTTTTAAAAAACAACAAGCCATGACAGAGCGTAACATTGAATACCGCATGATCTTCGCATCGTCTTGTGTGGAAAGTGCTGCACGCGCCTTGGGTATCTCTGCACAGCAGATGTATGAGAGGATGAAACGTGTCAACCTTATTGAAGGGTATATCTTAAAATGCTATGACGTTCTTCATGCCGAGAGCCGTGACCATGTGACAAAGGATGTCCTGGCAACGCTTGCCAAATGGGAAAGCAAGGAGGGACTGTCATGATGGTCTACCATGCAGGGACAGAACGCATTGCCACCCCACGCGTTGACATGGGACGGGCAAACCTTGATTTTGGCACTGGCTTTTATGTCACAAACTTACTTGAGCAAGCTACGAAATGGAGTGAGAGAATGTCTCTAAGCAGGGGAATGCCTCCTGTCATCAACCAATATGAGCTTGACATTGAGGCTGCGGCAAAGGAATTTGTCTACAAAAAGTTTGAGGCATACGACCGCGAATGGCTTGATTTCATTGTTGCAAACCGCAGAGGTGGCGACAATTGGAAATCGTTTGACATTGTGGAAGGCGGAGTGGCTGATGATCGTGTGATTGATACTGTCGAACTTTTCATCGGCGGCTTCATACCGGAAGAGCTTGCCATTGAGCGTCTGCAACATTTTGCCCCAAACAATCAGCTGTGCATAACAAACCAACATGTTGCGGACAAATACATGAGATTCATTGATTCATTCTCACCTAAGGACAGCAATGCTTAACGACATATTACTTTGGAACAAAATCGGGCGTATCATAACCCTCATCCACAAAGCTCTAGACATTTCTCCGGAGCAAG
Source organism: Palleniella intestinalis (assembly GCF_013166595.1). Classification (GTDB taxonomy): domain Bacteria; phylum Bacteroidota; class Bacteroidia; order Bacteroidales; family Bacteroidaceae; genus Prevotella; species Prevotella intestinalis. Next base: position 23,508 of record NZ_JABKKG010000010.1, read on the forward strand.
CCTTTGACACATTCTATTCGTCAAAGACATGCAGCCGCCTGCATGACCATGATGATTATCTCTACCTGATGGGGGACCTTTATATTGTCGATGAATTGCTGATGGAATTAAAGCAACCTGCCAAATAATTGATTTCATGCTGGGAATAAATACAAAATAAATGCGAAATTATTTCGCCATGTAACAAGTTCGTTGTAACTTTGCATGACAAACAAAATAGAATATGATGGAAGAAACAGAGAAGTTGGTTTTGCGCGCGGAGGGACTTGTCAAGCAGTATGGCAAGCGCACCGTGGTCAACGATGTGGCGTTCGATGTCAAGCAAGGCGAGATTGTCGGACTGTTAGGGCCTAATGGCGCAGGAAAGACAACATCATTTTACATGACCACAGGCCTTGTCGTCCCAAACGGAGGACATATCTATATAGGTGAGGAGGAAATCACGAAGCTCCCTGTCTACAAGCGTGCACGCCTCGGCATCGGCTATCTGCCGCAGGAGGCGAGCGTGTTCAGGAAAATGACTGTCGAGGACAACATCCTCTCCGTGCTGGAGATGACGGGCAAGCCCCGCGACTACCAAATGGAGAAACTCGAGCAACTCATCAACGAGTTCTCGCTCCACAAGGTGCGCAAGAACCTCGGCGACCGCCTTTCGGGTGGCGAGCGCCGCCGTACGGAGATTGCGCGATGCCTTGCCATAGAACCGAAATTCATCATGCTTGACGAGCCTTTCGCCGGTGTGGACCCAATCGCGGTGGAGGAGATTCAGGAGGTGGTGTGGCACTTGAAGTACAAGAACATAGGCATACTGATCACCGACCATAATGTTCAGGAGACGCTCGCCATCACGGACAGAGCCTACCTTCTCTTTGAGGGCAGGATTCTTTTCCAAGGCACTCCGGAGGAACTTGCCGCCGACCCAATGGTAAGAAAGAATTACCTTACCGACAATTTCCAGCTGCGCAAATCGCAGTTCCAGCAGAAAGAGCCACAGCAATGACATGTACATGGGCAGCGTTGAACAGCCGCCCATGCTTTTTTTTATATATACGATATATTCCACAAAATCCGCCATACGTTACAAAGAAACACATCACACATCATGACAAAATTCAAAACAGGACTATTCGCCTTAGGCATCTCCTTGTTCTGCTTGTCAGCAGTGCAATTCACTCACCGGGCAGGCAGCAACGCATCCGCACCTGACACTCAAGCACTTACCGACACACTTTCCAAAATCGCGTCCGACTATCCGGGCGAAATCGGCGTGGCGGTAATCATAGACAACGCCGACACTGTCGCCGTCAACAACAAGAGCATCTACGCCATGATGAGCGTGTTCAAGGTGCATCAGGCATTAGCCCTCTGCAACGACTTTGACCGCAAGGGGCTTTCCCTCGACTCATTGATTGCCATGCAAAGGGACAAACTCGACCCGGACACATGGAGCCCTATGCTGAAGGACCACCGGGAGGCGGAATTCGCTTTGCCTGTCAAGGAACTGCTGCGCTACACGCTCATTCAGAGTGACAACAACGCAAGCAACCTCATGTTCAACAGATTGGCAGACGTTGCACGCACCGACAGTTTCATCGCCACGCTCATCCCTCGCCAAAGTTTCCGGATAGCTTACACGGAAGAGGAGATGTCCGCCGACCACGGCAAGGCATACTCCAACCGCACATCGCCTCTCGGCGCCGCAACGCTCATGAACCGTCTGTTCACCGACAGCCTGATAAGCAAAGGCAAGCAATCCTTCATAATGGAAACCTTGGAGCAATGCTCAACCGGCAAGGACAGGATTGTCGCGCCATTGCTTGACAAGGAAGGTGTTGTCGTCGCCCATAAGACCGGCTCAGGCTACACCAATGAGGCGGGAATCCTCGCTGCCCACAACGATGTCGCATTCATACGCCTGCCAAACGGCAAGCACTATGCGCTGGCTGTGTTTGTAAAGGATTTCAAAGGTAACGAGGAAGAGGCTGCAAAAGCCATAGCACGCATATCTGCCGCTGTGTACTCATTTATCAGCGTCAGGCAAAGAAGACAATGACAAGCAGCAAAGCCCTTATATATCCTCATCTTATGATTTTTTTCTTCAAAAGGGGCTTGCCTTGAAAACCGCACCGGCGGTGAAAGTAGCCGGTGCGGTTCTCTGCACAGAAACATACGTACGTTGCGCACATAATAAGAGAGGTATTTGCGTGTTTTGCCGTACACAAAACAATCAGCATTATTTTTGTAATATGTTCCACGCCGCGCAATTTTTTTTCGGCGGCGCGCATTTTTTTTTCCACGCCGCCGAAATTTTGTTCCACGCTGCCGAAATTTTGTAGCGCGCCGCCGAAATTCTGTAGCACGCCGCCGAAATTCTGTAACGCGCCGCCGAAACTATATCATGTCGCACCAAAACGTTATCAAAAACAGCCGAAATAAAATTCTCTCGTTGTCTTTGCCGGTTCACAAAGTGCCTCGTACACACGAGCCTCGTCAGGCGGCAGTCTTCACAAAGGCTGAAAATCAAAGGTGTCCGCCGGACATATACAACGGAAACAGGTGAAGACAACGTGTTGTATATGTCTGGCGGACACCAACCAATCGGTATATTGCCGGAATCACATCGCGAGACGGTAAATCTCTTCTGTGATTTCCGGTGTAAGGCTATAATAGAATCCGAACGGATTGCCCTTGTTCTCATGGAGCTTGCGGACAAGGGTGGCGATGTCGGGATTCTCTATGCCGAGCTCACCGAGCGTGACAGGGAGCCGGAGCACATCCTTGAAGAACGCTTTCATGCGTGCGACACCCTCCAACGCTATTTGTTCGTCATTCTTTCCTTCCGGAGAAACTCCGAACACACGGACGGCAAGCCGGCACACCTTTGCAGGGTGGTGCTTCGCCATGTACGTCAGGAACGCAGGGAACATAACCGCAAGTCCTGCGCCGTGAGTGACATTGTAGAGTGCGGAAAGTTCGTGCTCTATGGCATGGCATGACCAGTCTTCGTCCATGCCGCAGGAGCAGGTGTCGTTATGCGCCACCATACCGCTCCACATGATGTTTGCACGCGCTCCGTAGTCGCAAGGGTTTGCCATGACACGCGGCGCAGCGTCCATGATGGCAAGCAGTGCGCCTTCGCAAAGGCGTTCGCCGATGAAGATGTCGGCATTGTTCGAGAGATAACGCTCAAGGATGTGCGCCATCATGTCGGCTATGCCGCTGGCTGTCTGCCATGCGGGGAGCGTGAAGGTCAGTTCCGGATTCATCACGGCAAACTTCGGGCGAAGGAGCATCTTTGCCTTTATGCCGAGCTTCTGCAGCGTTGCCTCACGTGTGATGACAGCATTGCCTGAGCCTTCCGAGCCTGCTGCCGGGATTGTGAGCACGACAGCCACAGGGAGTGCAGCCCGGATGGTTGCCTTACCTATGAAGAAGTCCCAGAAATCGCCGTCGTAAGGCACACCGGCACAGATGGCTTTTGCTGTGTCGATGACCGAACCGCCGCCGACAGCGAGGACGAAGTCGGCGTTCTCCTTCCGTACAAGCTCTATGCCTTCGTAGACTTTTCCGTCGGTCGGGTTGGGCTGTATGCCTCCAAGCTCTGCGAACGTAAGTCCTTCAGCCTCAAGGCTTGCAAACACTCGGTCGAGCAATCCGCTTTTCTTTGCAGACTGTCCGCCATAAACGACGAGGACTCGCTTTGCGCCATATCGGCGGCAAAGTGAGCCTACGTTATTGTCAGTTTCCTTGCCGAAGACGAATTCGGTAGGAGAATAGAATGTGAAGTTGTTCATTGCGTTATGTTAAGGTTGATACGATATAGCGACATCTCGGTATATCGATAGCTTTTGTTAATCATCGAAAGGCGGGGCACTGCTGTCATCTCATGTACCACACGCCGTTTCTCTCCACGAGCGGCACATTGACCACCTCTTTCAGCGAGTCGGCGAAATGGATGTAGAGGAACGCATCGGCTGTATGTTGGGCGGTGTCTGCCTTGCAACTGCTCAGCGTTATCGCCTTTATGCCTTTGTGCTCCTCCTTCTGCTGCTGCATGAACATTGCGGCATTGGCAATCATCTGCTCCTTGTATACGGGAGGGAGCGAGTCTCCGCCAAGCATTCCGCTGACGAAATCCTCGTAGTCCTCTGCAAGCAGCAGCTTGTAGTATTCCACCGCCGTGTTGCCTGCGCGAGCCTCTATTTCTTCCAAGCTCTCGCCTTTGTTGCAGCCTGCCGCGAGGAGGGCGAAGGCGGTTAAGAGCGTTATGAATCTCATTCGTTTCATGTCCGTGGTGTTAGTTTTGCCGTTACGGCTGTATAAATACAGCGAAAGGCGGGTACACTTCCCCACCCTTCACTGCTTATTTCTGGCGTATGAATACATTTATCGGAGAACCTGTCATCTCCCAGTTCTCACGTATCTTGTTTTCAAGGAAGCGCTTGTAAGGCTCCTTGACGTACTGTGGCAGGTTGGCATAGAACACGAAAGACGGTATCTGTGTCTCAGGAAGCTGCGCGCAGTACTTTATCTTGATGTACTTTCCCTTGATTGATGGCGGTGGGAATGCCTCAATGAGAGGGAGCATGACCTCGTTGAGCTTTGTCGTTCCGACACGCGCCTTGCGGTTTGCGTACACTCGCTGTGCGGTCTCAAGCACTTTGAAGATGCGCTGCTTTGTCAATGCGGAGGCGAAGATTATAGGGAAATCGACAAACGGGGCCATGCGGTTTCGGATGGCATTCTCGAAGGTCTTTATCGCGATCTGCGACTTGTCTTCCACAAGGTCCCACTTGTTGACAACCACGACAAGCGACTTGTTGTTGCGCTGTATGAGCTGGAAGATGTTCATGTCCTGGGCCTCGATGCCTCTTGTGGCGTCAATCATGAGGATGCAGACGTCGGAGTTCTCTATGGCGCGTATGGAACGCATCACGGAATAGAACTCCAAGTCCTCGGTGACCTTGTTCTTGCGGCGTATTCCCGCTGTGTCGACAAGGTAGAAATTAAAGCCGAACTTGTCGTACTTTGTGTAGATAGAGTCGCGTGTCGTGCCTGCAATCTCGGTAACGATGTTACGCTCCTCGCCTATGAATGCATTGATGATTGAGGATTTTCCTGCGTTTGGACGTCCTACAACGGCAAAACGCGGGATGCTCTCCATCACCTCTTTCTCTGCATTCGGGAGCTTCTCCACAACAAGGTCAAGCAAATCACCTGTGCCTGAACCTGTGGCTGCCGACACTGTCTGCGGCTCGCCAAGACCGAGAGAGTAGAACTCCGCAGCATAGTAGTTGTCCACATTGTTGTCAGCCTTGTTGGCAACAAGCACGACAGGGAGCTTTGTGCGGCGGAGAATCATCGCCACATCCTCATCCCAGTCTGTCACACCGTTCTTTATGTCAACGACGAAGAGCACAAGGTCGGCCTCTTCCGTTGCCACAATCACCTGACGGCGGATAGCGTCCTCAAAGATATCGTCGGAGTTGACCACCCATCCGCCTGTGTCAACCAGAGAGAATTCACTGCCACACCACTCACACTTGCCATACTGTCGGTCGCGTGTTGTTCCTGCCACGTCACTGACAATAGCCTGGCGAGTGTTGGTAAGTCTGTTGAAAAGAGTGGACTTGCCCACATTCGGGCGTCCTACTATTGCTACTAATGCCATATTATTCGGGGTTATAGCCAAAGCTGTCAAGCTCTTTCTTTGAGCTGCGCCAGTCTTTGTCTACTTTTACAAATGTTTCTAAATAGATGTGCTTGTCGAAGAATTTCTCCAACTGCTTGCGTGCCTCGATGTTTACTTTCTTTATCGCCACGCCCTGATGTCCGATGATTATGCCTTTCTGCGAGTCACGCTCCACATAGATGACTGCCTGTATATGGATGTTCTTGTCATCTTCTTTGAAAGCCTCACAACGCACCTCCACGGCATACGGAATCTCTTTTGCGTAGTAGAGGAGAATCTTCTCGCGTATTATCTCTGAGACGAAGAAGCGTGCAGGCTTGTCGGTAAGCTGTTCCTTGTCAAAGAAAGGAGGTGAGTCAGGAAGGAGCTGCTTTATACGGTTCAGGAGGACATCAACGCCAAACTTGTTTTTAGCCGAGATTGGGAGAATCTCCGCATTAGGAAGCAGTCCATGCCACTTGTCCACGATGTCGCCAAGGCTTTTCTGGTCACTGACATCTATCTTGTTGACAAGCAGAATGACCGGTATGGTCAGTTTCGCCACCTTGGCAAGGAAATCCGCGTTCTTCTCAGGCTTCTCCACAACGTCTGTGACATACAAGAGCACATCAGCATCGACAAGTGCAGACTCGGAGAAGGCAAGCATTGATTCCTGCAACTTATAGTTTGGCTTCAGCACTCCCGGAGTGTCAGAGAAGACAATCTGCATGTCAGGCGCATTGACTATGCCCATGATGCGGTGGCGCGTAGTCTGCGCCTTGAAGGTAGCAATAGAAATACGCTCACCAACCAATTGGTTCATGAGCGTACTTTTTCCTACATTAGGATTGCCTACTATGTTAACGAATCCTGCCTTATGCATTGTTTTCTGTAACTGAGTCACCATCGTAAGCCCATTTAAGATAAAGAGCACCGTGAACGAAACCTGCTCCGAACGCTGTGAAAATCACATTGTCGCCCTTCTTGAACTTCTTCTCGAAATCCCAAAGCGCGAGTGCAATACTTGCAGCACTTGTGTTGCCATAGTGCTCGATGTTGACCATCACCTTCTCCATTGGCAAGTCAAGGCGCTTGGTAACAGCTTCAATGATTCGCATGTTGGCTTCATGAGGTACAACCCAATTGACATCGTCAGTCGTGAGGTTGTTACGCTTCATTATCTCCTTGACATCGTCAGACATGCTTGTCACCGCATAACGGTAGACTGTACGTCCCTCCTGATATACATAGTGCATACGGTGGTCAACAGTGTAGCGTGACGGAGGACATACAGAGCCGCCGGCCTTCATGTGAAGGTAAGGCAAGCCTATGCCGTTTGTACGCAGGAAAGAGTCCTGGATGCCCATGCCTTCCTCTGTGGAAGCTTCAACGAGAACGCATGCTGCGCCGTCGCCGAAAAGCACACAAGTCTGACGATCCTGATAGTCAACCATTGATGACATCTTCTCCGCTGCTATGACAAGAACTTTCTTGTAGCGTCCGCTCTGCACATAAGCAGCAGCCATGTCAACAGTGTAAAGGAATCCGCAGCATGCACAAGAGACATCGAAACCATGCGCATTGGTCAGTCCGAGCTTGCCTATAACGATAGAAGCGTTGGACGGGAAATGGTAGTCTGATGTCGTTGTGGCGCAAATAACGCAGTCGATTGTCTGTGGGTCAACACCTGTCTTGCGTATAAGCTGCTTTGCAGCCTTACGCGCAAGATAGCTTGAGCCGAGACCTTCCTCCTTCAGGATGCGGCGTTCCTTTATGCCTACACGTGTTGTAATCCATTCGTCATTGGTATCTACCATGCGCGAGAGTTCCTCGTTTGTGAGGATATACTCAGGCACATAGCCACCAACACCGGTGATTACAGCATTGATTTTTTCCATTCGCGTAAATGATGGTTATTAATCAGCGAGTTCCTTTACGATGGCAATCTTACCACGATACTGTCCACAAGTAGGGCATACTGTGTGGTAAACGTAGTATGAGCCGCAGTTAGGGCAAACTGCAAGTGTTGGAGCTACTGCCTTGTCGTGTGTACGACGCTTAAGTGTACGAGTCTTTGACTGTCTTCTTTTAGGATGTGCCATTTTATTCTATGTTTTTATTTGATTAATTTTGTTATCGTTCTTTTAGCCATTCCACATTGATGCCTTGCCGTATAAGCATGCGCCATCAGCAGAAGCATGTCAATTGAAACGCTGTTTCAGTTCTTGCAATGCGCTCCACCGCGGGTCTATCTCCTGCAGTTCCTCTGCCGTGTCGTCACTTCGGGTGGCGCTGTGCTCAGAGAGCAGTTGGATCATCGCACGGTTGCATTTTCCAGGTGCATGCACGTGCTTGACGGGCAGACTGAGGATTATAGCCTCGTAGACGAGCCATGACAAATCAAGCACCGGGGCTTCCTCAGTGATTGTTATGAGGTCATCGTCTTCAGAGTATTCACTGCCGAACTTCACTGTGAGATGCTGCATGGCGTCAATGGGCTGTTCCATCGGGTCAAGACAGCGGTCACAAGGGATTTCGACTGTGCCTATGGCATGGAAAGTGACATCAGAGAAGTGGACGGTCTTGCGTATAGACACATCCACGCGCACGTCACCCTGAGTTATTTCCGAGTCCTCTAATGCTGAAAAAAAGTCGTTGCCGAGACTTACAGCCACAGCACTTTCTCCCTCAGGGAGAGACTTCATATCCAGTTTAAGGTTATCTATACCACACATTTCGGATGCAAAATTACAAATTTCCTATCTAATAATGACAAGCAAAGTACTGCTGTTATGTTTTTTTAACTAACAGCAGTACCCTACCCATATCTTTTTATTCCATTTCTTACGAGAAGCGCAGTATCTGTCCGACCTTCAGGCGCTTGACTTTGCCTATACGGTTGAGACGGCAGATGTTCTCGATGGTGGTACCACGTTTCTTGGCGATTGAGGATAGCGTCTCACCACGGCGCACCTTATGGTAGCGTGGGGTCTCAGCATACTGCTGCCCCTCCGTGCTTTCCGCATCATCCGGCTTGCCGGTCACCTGCTCACGTGTATAGCTTCCATTGCCGACCTTGCCACGCAAAGCTGTCGCCTCACGGCCTTCCTCCTGATAACTGTCGCGGCGGAACATGTAATAGTCGCCTACGACATCCTGATTGCGGAAGTCAAAGAACAGTGCCGGGTTTAGGGCAACACCGCAAAGACGTGTCTCGAAATGCAGATGCGAACCGGTGCTTCGTCCCGTATTGCCACCAAGTCCGACAACCTCTCCCGCCTTTATCGGCTGGTTCTCCTCCACAAGCGACTTGCTCATGTGTGCGTATGTTGTCTCAAGACCATTATTGTGACGGATGACCACGTAATGTCCGTAGCCGCGTGCCTCGTACCTTACAATGCGGACCCTGCCGCTGAACGCTGCACGGATTGTGTCGCCGATATACACTTTCAAGTCAAGTCCTTTATGCTGGCGTCCCCAACGCGCACCGAAATTGGAGGTTATGACGCGGGACGGTGTAGGCATGCAAAAGTTCCGGAGATTGATTTTAAACGAATCCGGGAGTTCTGTCGCTCTATGGGCGTAAGTGTTGTCCCAATCCTCATAAAGCTCTGCCGCAGGCGAAGCGGCCTGCTCGCGATTTATAAGACGTTTCAGTGTCAGGGTGTCCACGGCCTTCATCTTCCTGTCGACAGGTGCCTGACGGGCAAGCATGTCCTGAGCTGATACGGATGATACGGCTACGAATAGAATTATGAATGCAAATAAAATTTTCTTTGTATTAATAAAACTCATTACTTTTGGGGGTTAATTAGGTTCAGCGTCTGCGGTAACAAAGCATTGTCGCCAACGCAATTCACTGCAAAAGTAGCAAAAAAAAAGCAAAATAAAGAATATTTGACTACCAAAAACCGTATTTTATGTTTTAATAACATTTGGCATAATGTATTTTCAAAAATTTTTTCATACATCTCCACTCCCCTCGCATACAAAGAACTATATATATTATAATGTATAACTTCATCCTAATATTTGTATTTAATGTGTATCCATTCATCATAATAAATGACAAAAGAAACATATTTATCCCTCACACAACAAAAAAACAAGCCGCAAAATACAAATTAACGGAAAAAAACGTAACTTTGCATAAGACATGGCAATACATGGCAAAAGCAGCCTCTCCCATAAACAAGCTGTACAAGAGATGGCACAAAAGGATGCACTCTTACAAACTTCAACGCAAACAGAAACAAAACATACTCAAATGAACACGATTTTGCTTCACGCAGGCATTGCACAACATAACGGGGACTGGAACTGGAAAAATGTCCGCAGCCCTTTCGCCCGCATATATTACGTGGTGGAGGGAAACGCTGAGATTGTATTCAACGACCACAAATCACTGCTGCATCCGGGCTTCCTGTATATCGTCCCGCCCTTCACCACGCACAGCAACCGTTGTGACGGGCCTTTCACACATTATTACGCCCATATCTATGAGCAGACGGACAAGGAAGACGGACTGTTTGAGAATTATGCTTTCCCTGACAAGATGAAAGCGGAGGAAATCGACGCGCTCCTCTTCCGGCGGCTATGCGTCATCAACAATGAGAAGCGCTTGGCGCAATCCAATCCTGACAGCTACGACAACGCCACTTCACTAATGCACTCCGTGGCTGCAAACCATACCGGCAGCATGGCGGTGAGGATGGAATCAAACGGAATCATCACCCAACTGCTGTCGCGCTTCATGGAGAAATCCCGTCCTATCGGAATGCTACACGACGGCAGAATGGCAAAAGTGGCGAGATACATACGGCATAACCTGCACAAAAACATCACAATAGACGAACTGGCGGAAATGTCCTCTCTCTCAAAAGACCATTTCATCCGCCTGTTCAAGGCCGACTATGGAGAATCGCCCCTGCAATACATCAACCACCGCAAGATTGAGCTGGCGGAGACTCTCCTTGCCACAACTGACCTGAACATAAAGCAGATTGCCTCACGGACAGGCTTTGACGACCACTCTTACTTCATCCGGCTGTTCCGCAAAACAACAGGCACGACTCCTGCCACATACCGCACAACCTGTTTGATTTTAGGAGTATAAGCACACCCATCGGTAGTGAGACTCGTCTTTCCACTGTTGAGGACGCAAACGATATTATATAGGACAATACCGACATCATCGCCATAATTTCGGACAAATTGTATTATATTTGCACCCAAAACCGACTATATACGCACAATGCCCATACTCATTGCTGCCATACAGAACCGCCATTGACGGAAAGACTAACAAATAATATAAAACCCTAAATACAAAAACAGACATGAAAAAACTCAGACTTTTGCTTGCATCGCTTGCATTGCCGGCTATCATCTGTGCCACTCCTGTGCAAGAAGACTCCGACCCGCCGGCACGAAAGACCATCACTCTGCCGGGAGGAAAGGCGGCAGACATCCCTCCCGGTCCTTACACCGACTCGTGGGAGTCTATCAAAGAGAATTACAAGACACCGCAATGGTTCATCGACGGCAAGTTCGGAATCTTCATCCATTGGGGAGTGTACAGCGTACCGGCAGCAGGGAGCGAATGGTATCCGCGCCACATGTATGGCGGAATGCTGCAACATCACATCGACCATTGGGGCAACCCGAAAGATTTCGGGTACAAGGAATTCATCCCACTGTTCAAGGCTGAGAAATTCAATCCTGAGGAGTGGGCGGAACTGTTCAAGGAAGCCGGGGCAACATACGTCATACCGACAGCCGAGCATCATGACGGCTTCGCCATGTACGACAGCAAACTCACTCGCTGGAACGCGAAGCAAATGGGCCCGAAGCGTGATGTCATCGGCGAACTCGCAAAGGCGGTGCGCGCCGAAGGGATGAAATTCGGAATCTCCAACCACCGCATCGAACATTGGGACTTCATGTATCCGACAAATGCGAAGGAACATGACCTCTACGACCCTGAATACGCTGATTTCTACGGCCCGCCACAGAAGCCCGACAATACAAAAGCTTCGGCAATGGGACCTACACAGGAGGAGGTTATGGAGGGCAAGGAAGCTCCGCAAAGCCGGGCCTTCCTCGAGGAATGGCTGGCACGTTGTCAGGAGATAATCGACAACTATCGCCCTGACCTTGTCTATTTCGACAACGGAATCAACAGCCGCAGCCTTGACCCGATAAAGCTGCGCCTCGCCGCCTACTATTACAACCGTGCCACGGAATGGGGCAAACCTGTCTCACTGACCACAAAGAGCGATGCCTATCTCTACGGCACTATCCGCGATTTCGAGCGCATGAGCCGCGCGCCAAAGGAGCAGACTGACTATTATTGGCAGGTGGATGACCCTATCGGGCATAAGTTCGGATACGTGGAGGGACTGAGACTGCAGTCGGCGGAAGGCATCATCCGCAGCCTCATCAACAACATTTCGCGCAACGGCAACCTGTGCCTTAACGTTTCCCCGAAGTCTGACGGCACAATCCCCGCAGACCAGCAGCTCATCTTACGCACAATAGGCGAATGGCTGCGCACCAACGGCGAGGCGGTCTATGGCAGCAGGGCATGGAAGAAAGATGCGGAGGGAGACATGCGCTTCACACAAAAAGACGGCAATGTCTATATGTTCATGCTGCGCCCGAAAGCAGGGAAAACCACCGTCGAGGCTCTCGGCAAAACCTCCGCAGGGAGAATTTCCAAGGTGGAACTCTTAGGCGGTGGCGGCATCAGATTCAAGCAAACAGCGGAAGCCCTGCACATCACCCTGCCGGAAAACGCATCTGCTGACAACAAGCCAATAACATTCCGTATAACTTTATCACACAAGAAGAAATGAAAAGACTGAAACTTTTACTTACATCCCTTGCATTTCCGGCAATCATTCTCGCCTCCCCTCTGCGCATACTCTATTTAGGTGACTCCGTCACCGACGGAGGATGGGGCAGGAGCGGAGGGAGCATGGCTCCAGCCAAGGACAGGAACCACTCGGACCTGAACCACATCTTCGGACACAGCTACATGATGATTTCCGCCGCCACCCTGATGGCGGAAAAGCCGGGCAGCTACGAGTGCTTCAACCGTGGGATAAGCGGTTACACGCTGGCAGACCTCGAAAAGCATTGGCAGAATAACTGCATGGAGATGAAGCCTGACGTGCTGTCAGTGCTCATCGGCACAAATGACGTGGCACTGTTCCTGGAGAGCGGAGAGAAAGAGTTCGACCTGAAGGGTTGGGAAAGGCGTTACGACAATCTTCTCACGATGACAAAGCAGCAGTTTCCCGGTGTCCGCCTGATGCTGTGCACCCCTTTCGTCGGGAAAGTGGGCAAGCGTGGCGAAGCAGAGGACTATGCCCTGCGCGAGCAACTCATAGGCAAACTGGCAGAAGTGACCGCCCGTCTTGCCACAAAGCATAACGCCACACTTGTGCCTTTCAGAGAGATGTTCGACTCACTGACCGCTCCTTCCAAGCAATACTGGCTTTGGGACGGCATCCACCCTACCCCTGCCGCCCACAAGAAAATGGCAGACCTGTGGCTTGAATGCTTTCATTCACAAAACCTGTAATCCGAAACCGCCGGTTTGCTACCCTTCATCTCCGCAGCGCAGAGACAGGCTTCCGAAACACTTGATAATCAGCGGTTTATTTTCACATTATTCTTTACAACACAAAGTGTTACCTTTTGTCATACAAAAGGTAACACTTTGTGTTGTAAATGGTAACGGTTTGTAGTGCGAAAGGTTACCTTTCACCAAACCATACATAATGGCATGACAGCCGGCACTTATTTCTTGAACAGATTGAAAGGAAAGTATTCCGTCCAACCAGATTTGCTTTTCGGGGAACCAACCATAATAGTAACATCATCCTCACTACCACGCCTTATTGCAAGTTGCCGCAGATTATCACAGATTTCTTTCGGATTGTCCCCGGCACTTGTTATTGTTGCCATGATTTCCTCATTGGTGCAATAGCCTGTCAAGCCGTCGCTGCATAGGATTATTATATCGCCATCTGCACATTCATGTCTCGCGCACTCAGGGACAACATACTCATCTCCTCCACCTACAAACCTTGTAATCATGTTATTATCCGGGTGGGCAAAGGATTCCCGGACACCTATTTTCCCGTTGTCTATCAGTTCCTGCACATAAGAATGGTCGCGTGTCGAGAATGTGATTCTCTTCAAATCCGTATTATATACAAAGCACCGGCTGTCACCACACCAACAGACATACATGTACGGTCCGATGAATTGCGCGACTACCGCTGTAGTCCCCATGCCGGCAGTCTCTGCATGCTCCATGGAATATTCTCGTATAAAAGAATCACATTTGACGAACATGCCGGACATGCACTTGAAGATTTCGGACTCTGTCATGCGTGCAAAGTCCCGGTTCTTAAGTCCGAGCAGCAGATTCTCGACTACCAGATGAGATGCTACCTCACCGGCATTCTCCCCTCCCATTCCGTCTGCAACCACAGCCATATTGTCTGTAGCAGCAAAGGAGTCTTCATTGCAAGAGTGGGACAAGCCTTTGCAAGATATGGAATAAAACTTCATCACTGCCTAAATCTCTAACCGAGGAACAACCTTTTTCTGCCCGGAAACAACAGGGGACTTCTTGCGAATCACGACAGACTCCTGTTTCTTCTTCTTTGGCACAGGCTTCACATAAGTAATCTCAAATGGGAACACAGACGGAGGGCAACCTTTCTCTATCACACAGATATTGAGCGTATTGTTCCCTTCTTGGAGGTTTGACACGGTGCACTTGTACCTTGTCTCTGATATTTTCTCATACGTGGCACTAATATTGTCAGCCTGTACACTGATTTCAAACGGGTAGTCATTCTCACCAACCAGCTTTTCTGCATTGATATTTACTGTAAAAGTAGCCACACCATTCGAGATTGTCGTCTCAGAATCCATATGGTCCACATTATAATATTTATAGTGCCACGCCCTGACATCCTTCTTTCGTTCGAACAAGGTTATGCCGTCGTATGAAACAGTAAACGGATATGATATTGTTGTAATAACGTCAGGCAAAGAGTCCGGAATGTTCAAAGTGCAGTTGTATTGTACAAAATTGCCGCTCTCCGTGTCTTTCTTCTCTCTGGAAGTCTTGTCAATCACGCAGCCGGAGGACATTGGTATTTCGATGCGAGCCTCATCGGCAGAGATAGACGATGGCAAATCAAGCCTTATCTGTGTCTCAAACTTCTGATGACGGAACGGTATGTCATCACCCTTGTTGATGCTTAACCTCAAGTCCAAGTCATCGTATGCCTTCAATATGCCCCACTTGCCACGTGTCTTGACGAAAGCGCATTTATCATACAGCAGTCCTATTGCCTCAAATTGGCAAGGCAGGAAATCCTTTCCTTTATAAGCCAATCCATGCTTACCGCCATTTTCAACCTTTCCGAAATCCGACTTGTACCGGACTTTTGCTTCTACATCTGCGGCTGTGACATGGATATCACCATTGAACATTATAGTGTCAGGAACCAATTCTTCGGTAAATGTGAAATAAGCACTCCCCTTCTTGCCTATCTTTGCCTTAATCCGCACACCAGAATTCGGCAGATGCTCAAAGTACTGTTCGTAGTCACCGTCCACAACCAAGTGGTGCTCTTTCACTGTCTGCCCATCGGTTTTGATGATTGGCTCGAAATCCAGACTGCCGGCAGAGAACCAAAACAATTTGTTCTTTATGACGGCAATGCCTTTGCCGTCCTTGTTTACTCCGGACAAGAACATAATGTCCTCAGGAGAGAAAGGCTTCCCTTTTGCTGTGTATGAGACATTTTTATCCTGTGGGGAGTAATAGCAGAAATACGGGTCTTTCCTCTTGTCCGGCTGCTGGTACTTCAGCACAGGAGCCAATCCGTCATGTACAGGCCACGCCCTGGCTGCATCGTCAAGGACTATGCGCTTGCCGTCTTTTGAGATGTAGCCATATTTGCTATCAGAAACAAATGCCACATATCCGTCCCGGAATTCCGAGCCATAGATTATTGCAGACTGCGGAATGGAAGTGAAAGCGCCTTTCAAATCCACTATTCCGACTATCGTCTTTTCGTCTTTGTTCACAACCAAAGCATGACCTTCCTTATAACTCAGAACTTTGGAAGATGTCTGAAACAGACGCTTTCCCTCAAAATTCCATAATACCGTTGTACCGGCAGAGTCGGTTGCAATAACACTATTGTCAGCCTTTACCTCTATGCCGTCATAGGCAGGTTTAACCAGCCACTTCGCAAGTTGCGCATATCCTATCAAAAAAGAGCAACACAAAGTTGTTGTAAGAATCAATCGTTTCATTGAATTATGTTATATTATTTGAGACATATCTGCATCACTTTTTCCCATCCACAGCCTTTAGTCCATTGGCTATTTTGTCCATAAGGACTCTGTCATCGCAAAGTTCTGCCCAAGCGTATGCCTTTTTCAACAGCTTCTCCGCTCTCCGGGTGTTCTGCGACACAACCTTGTCCGTATTGAAATAATAGCATGCCAGGCGGTACAACGCCTCTGCGTTTATGCAAGTGTAGGATGAATCATTGGCTTCCTCAATCCTTGCCAGCAATCCGATAGCCCTGTTGTTTATTGTGTATGATTTTGGCAGATACTTATCAACAGTATTATCAGGATAAACCTCGATGCCAAGAACTGATTTTCTCATTAGCGACACACTGTCCGAATACCAGCCATAGGTATGTGCCAACTCGTAGGTGGCAGGAACATAGCCTTTGCTGCTCAGACTGTCCAGCAATGCAAGCCCTCTCTCCATGGTTGTTTTTTCCTTGCTGTCCAGCATTGACAAAGCCTGGCTGTAACGTTCCTCTATACTTATCGGTTTTGGAGAAGGTTTCTTCTCTTCCGTCGGAATCAGACAAAAAGCCAAAGCAGCCAACACTGCACACACGCCACCGCTGACAATGGCTTTCTTTCGTGTACTCCACAAAGGATATTTCCTGCTTTGGGCAGCCCTGTATATAGTCTGGGCAGAGGGACGTTTTGACGGTTCAAGAGACAGGCAGTCATGTACCAGCCGCTTGATGTATTTAGGAACATTCTCCTCTATCTTCGGAGGCTCTGCATCATTCTCCGCCTGCGTTCCTCCTCCATTTTCGCCAAACGGCACTTCTCCTGTTATCAACTCATACACAGTAGCACCGAAACTCCATATATCGCTTTCGGGAGAAGACTCGTAATCTTCTCCAAAGCGTTCCGGTGCCATATATGCCATAGTGCCACTTTGGCTGTCCTCATAGCCATCCCTGTTGTTGCCGCTGTGCGAGCTGATGCCGAAGTCTGTGATTACAAAGTTACCACCATCATCAATCAAGATATTTGCAGGTTTGATGTCATGGTGGACAATGGTCGGGTTAACGGAATGCAAGTAATTCAAACCGGCAGAAACATCACTGATATAGCGCCATAGCTCATCCGCATCATGCACTTTTCCTTGCAGTTTCTCAGAAGAGCCATTGGCGCAGAAAGGCAAGACCAAATAAGGGATGCCTTCGTAAATCGAGAAGTTGATGGGCTGCACAAGGTTGGTGTGGTGGCAGTTGAAGACAATCTTGAACTCATCACGGAATCTCTGTTCGCCAATATCCATGGCATTCTTTGGACGATAAATCTTTATCGCGACTTGGATACCGGACTCTTCCTGACGAACGACATCATCCTCTGCCTCATCATAAACCTCGTCTATGGTGTTTGCATCCAATGCCAGCCAGACATCAGCAGTGCCGCCGTCAGAACTTAACGGCCTCAACAACTTATATCTATTGTCAAACAGTTTGCCTTTTTCTATAAAAGATTCAATATCAAATGTCATAATTATGATTTGTGAAGTAAATTCGTTTTAATGTTGGCACGCAACAAGAGCATACCGCACGATACAGAGCGTGCTATCCCATTGGACGCAGGTGCTTGCCATTTTATTTCAGCATAATCCTTTTCCCAGGCTTCAATCGGACAAAACCACTTAATCCATTAAGTTTTGCCAATTGGTGCAACTGAATGCCAAACTGTTGGGACACTTCATACAGGGTCTCATCATCTTGTGCTATATAGTAGTCTTGCGCTCCCTCATAATGTCTCTTCTTCTTTTCAAGGAAAACAATGTCACCTTCCGTTATCTGTGCTTCCACATCGACTTCATTGAATTTCAGCAGATCCGTTATTGAGACATTGTGCTTGCGGGCGACATAGGCTAATGTCTCTCCGGGATTTAACGTTGTGCAATGGCAATCATTGATACGGACAATGTATCGCTTTGCTGAATTTTGAATGATTTCCTGCTCTTCCGACACTTCTGTCTCAGGCATTTCACAATCAACCTCAAAGACCGGTTTTGTCTGCTCCTTATAGGTTGTGACAACGACAGTCTTGCCCGGGCGTAACTTCACGCCACCATTTATGGCATACAGCTTATAGCTGTCGATAATGCCAATCAATGCTTTCGCATAATTAGGTGCTGTAGCATAACCGGCTTTCTTCAAGCCTGCCGCCCACTTGCGGTAGTCATAGACACTTATGCAGAGAAGGTGCTTATAGAACCTGCTTGTGGATAAAAGTCTTGCGTGGTCAGTATATGAGTCCTCAGCATTCTTATAACAGCGGAAACGGCTTTTGCAT
Organism: Palleniella intestinalis; assembly: GCF_013166595.1. Lineage (GTDB taxonomy): Bacteria > Bacteroidota > Bacteroidia > Bacteroidales > Bacteroidaceae > Prevotella > Prevotella intestinalis. The sequence continues at coordinate 41,860 of NZ_JABKKG010000010.1, forward strand.
GTTTCGTCATCCCACGCATAATAGACGCTGCCATTCCAGCCTCCAAGAGCCTTGATGCCAAAATGGTTGTTCGTGTTTCTTGTCAGCGAACTTGTCCCTGCACCTGATTCAAGTATTCCCTGCGCCAACGTAATTGTCGCCGGAACGCCATAATCCTTCTCGTTCTGCAATGCAATGGATTTGTATTTTGCAATATAGGACTGCACATCGGATGAAGATTGAGAAAACGTAACATTAGCATAGAGAAAAGACATAAATATAAGTATTATTCGAAATGTCATAAATCAATATATCGTGAGTCCTTTTATGAAATAATAAGAACAATTTTGTTTGGGGACATTTGTTACAGGTCTTTGCATTACTATCGTTCTTTGTATTTCCTGTTCCCCTGCAAATATGTTTTTAGCACTGAACCCCTCATAAGGTGTATCATGTATGAAATGTTCAGCCCCTATTTTCTTGTTTTGAATAGAATAACTTGGCGATGATGATATTTTTGAAATTTCATTTTGTGTTCCTCCTGTAATCTTCCTATACATTCTCTTTGCATAATCACCATTAAACATAATATTCCATCTTGCAGAATCTCTTCCACCACGCATATAACCTTTTACGACGGGGTTATTCAGTGCTTCTTTTATCAAATTTTTCAATATTGGCTTCAATGATTTTGAAGCCGTTTTTAAGAAGGGGATACACCCCATAAGATTCAAAACAAACCCAATTGCATCTAATGGAGGAAACAAGCAAACTATAGCCAAGGCTAATGAGCAACCTATACCTATCGGTCCAGGGAGCATGCTACCTAGCTCCGCTACGCTAAAGCTTTTTGTAACACCCCGCAAATGATGCAACTCATTTCCAAGTTTTTCCCCTTTAGCTAATTTGCCTGCAATCTTATTTAGTTCCAAAATAAGTTCGTTCCACTCCCTTAAAATTTTGGATTCATTTTTCAATCCTTTCAATAAGGCTTTGACATCTGTATGTGACAACTCTACCAATAAGGGTTTAATATTAATCATTACATTTGCCATAATCTATTCTTCCAAAGATTTTAATGTGACTATTATCGGCATAGAGATGCAAGAACGGTTAGCTATACGTTGTTGCAATTTATGATCAAACCCACTTTCCACCGCTTTCATGTAATTCTTCTTGTCTTTGAACATTACATCAATGTAAAGACCACGTTGAAGACCACGGGCACCTGCAGCGCCTTCAACAGTAATGGTGAATGATATACGGGGATATTCATCCTTGCCGAACTCAAATAAGATTTCCTTGCGTAAAAAGGCATCAATGTCCATCTTTGTATAAAGACGGTCTTCTGTCAATGTGTAATAGCGCAACAGTTCATAACGCATGTCTGCATTTGGCTTGTCTGTGCCACACATTGCATCAGCAACCACGACAGCCTCCTTCTCAAAGGCGGCTTCTTTCCTGTTATCCATTTTCTGACCGACCTTAGGTGCATTTCCCCTTTTACCATGTGTTGTCAGATAAGAAACCTTTGTAGTCGTACTTTGGTCTGCCATATTTATATGCCTCATGGCATAGACACCACCATCAAACTTGTCATCAGGAGTGAAACCTGCAATGACAGACTTGCCAATATTATTCACAGACTCACGTAACTGCCGTATTGCTTCACCGTCTTTGATACCATTGTATGCCAAGAAAGCGTAGTAGTCATCCATGAAATGATTGTAAAGGCTGCGCACTTCAGCAAACAAGGCATTATTGTCATAACATGACGCATCAAAATCGCGAATTACAATCTCGTCTTCAACCTTATCAAAACCTTGTCGAAAACTTGCCGTGGATGTCTGTTGCACGCTGACAAAATAAGCATCATCCTCTTTAGTCAGTTTTGCTATTGGAGATGACTGCGTTAATGTTACATTGTTTATGTTGATATTTGCAACAGGCACTACATTTACAAGAACATCTATTTTATCCGGAATCTCATACTGCTCCCCAAAATCCAATAACAACCACAAGGTATTCGGTTGGAAGCGGTCCAAGTCATTGCTTTCCAATGACTGCTGGAAGGCTTTTGGATAAGCACGTCCCTTAAACAGATCTCTGTCTGTTTTGTTGTCTGTAATGCACAGCAGACAATCGTCATGCATTTCCGTCAAGGCATTTCTCCATTCGTTTATTATCGCAAAGAATGCTTTTGACGATTGTTGCGAGTCAAATGGTTCCAACATTGGGATGTCTTCCATCCGCTCCATAGTTGCGAATTGCAATTCTGTCTGTTCAGAACCAACGTAAATGTGCTTTGGCGCAAGCCCATTTGTGCCACGCACTAACAGAGATAATCCGCACAATGTATCGAAATCCGCATCAGACTCTATGCCAAGCCATACATGTCCCTTGTGACCCATTGTTACGGGAGAGACCTCATCATCAGACTTTAGTATGTGCGAAGTGAGAATATGTTTCTTGTTGCAAGGCACTATAAGATTTTTGAATACAGGGATATAATTCAACGGATGTTTGGCATTTGATGTCTTATAGCTGAACATGGCATTCTCACTCATCCACTTTGCCTCTTGCATCTTTTTCTGTTTCAGAAAAACTTGCACGAGGGCTAACGCCGGCATAGCCGCAAGTTTGTCATTAGGAATAAAAACATCACATAAGCGTTCAGTTACCTTGCGAGGCAAAGCACGAATCTCATCGACTATTCGTTCCGCCTGATATGTCAGCGTGGTAAGCATCAGTTTTGCGATAGGGTCGTCCAATGCGACGCCATCATCATACAGTTTTGCTGTAATATCTTTAATCCGTTGCTCGATATTTATATCCATAACATTTTCTTAAATGGATTTCTTTGCTGTCGGCTCGACAAGGAAGACTATTTTCTTCTCATACTGCCGTCCCATTCCCATACCATCATCAATATATCCGAGTACTTGTATGCACATCTCGTATTTGGATTGCAATTTGCGAGTTCTGTTACCGGTATTCACATTGAGTTCTATCTTCACTTCCGGCTGTTTAAGCCTTGGCTCGTATGTGAGAATGCTCTGTTTCAAGCTATTCTCACATTGGGTTCTTGTTGTCTCATTCTGCAAACCGGCAGGAGCATCGAATGACATATAACTGTTATTAAACTCTCTCAAACTGATGTTTGTCCCTTCATGATTCCAATATTCAAAACCGAAATCAGGGTCTGCATCAAACGCCCCCTTCGGTGTGAACACAACCAACTCAAGAAAATTATCAATGCTCGCCTCCACATCTCCTCGATAGCATTCTATCTGAAGATGTGGTTCTTGCCTTATGTTCAATGGTATGGAAATAAATTCATTCATGCTTTTTATATTTCAATAATAGGATGTCTGTCGTTCCTACCTGTGTCTGGATTAGGTTGAGGATTCGGTCTCGGCTTTGGTTTGGGTGCAGGAACAGGTTCCGGTTCCGGCTCTTCAACCAACTTGCCAACAGCTTCAATCTTCGGAACGATTTCCGCACACAGGGAAAGCCCTTTTTCAATATCCCTATATATTGTCCGTTTATTCAAAGGCTGATTAGCGTACAACTCAAATGGCTCAGCATCTTCCAAACTAATGCCTTCTTCCATAGCACAACCAATGCAGAAGTCTGCAACGAAAGACTGAATGATAGCAAATAGTGATTCCGGTGAAAGAAATTCTCTCTCTTTTTCTAATCTAACCTGAGTATTTTTTGCACTATGCCATGTTGCCGCAAGTAATGTCTTAGCTCTTGTTTTCTTTCCCGCTGCACACGCATTACATAACGCAGCCATTTGTTCAGTTGCCCTGTGCCATAAGTTCATGAATTTCGCATGAGCAGTGATTGTCATGCACGGTGGCACAAAGTCGTCCTCGTTCATACGCCATCCATATTGGTTGACAATCGCAGCTATTGGCAAGCAATTGTCATCAATCGGAGAGTTCTCGCCAACCAATTCAAATGTGTATTTGGCTTCAGAATATGCCTCATTGATACCCCGCCACTCACCCGGGTGCATCCGAATAACCAACAAATAGGCTTCATCCGTAGCATTAGCAGGAATGGCAACCCTCGAATCAAAAGTATTTGTGTAGGAAGAGTCAAAATTTATATCTATCAGAGTGCCATTCTTTGTAACAGCATTGCACGTCAATGAAATAACCTCAACCATATTGCTTGTAATGTTCAAAGCCAATTCAAAAGGAGCTGCTGTTTTATACAAGCCATATCGTCCGCTTGCAGATACCAAGACGGCCTGCCTTATCACATCGAGCATCGCGCCGTCTGCTGCTGTAAACAGTTCGGCACTCAGCCTCATACCTTTTTTCCATGTAATAGTTCGAGTCATAATTATATATTGGTATTATAATTCAAATAATTATATGCCATATCGTCAGACAATCTCACGGGCAATGCATCTGTTTCAAGTTCAAACCGCAATTCTGTCTCAATCCCCATAAAAAAATCATTGAGGAACTCTTGGTAAACATTCAAATCCTTTGCATACTTTAAGAATTTCTCGTCACAGTCATCTTCGCTCCAAAACTTTACATTGTAAATGACAACACTCTCTGCAAATTGGCTGCCAAGATATGTATCTTCCAAATTGGACACATCATCAACATCACAGATGTAACGTGGCATTTCATCATTAATCTGCGTGTCTGTCGTAATCCTCACAAGTTCCAAGCCTTCCTGCATAAGTACTTTTCGCAAAATCATTGATAACAGTGTATTATTCCCTCTGATTGATTTACACAAAGGCATGAACATGATAGTTTGCTTCACAAAACGGTTTTGAAGAACAGTCTCTTCGACATTATCGCAAATTATTTTTGAAAGAACACTATCATCTGCATATTCGTCTTTTTCAGAGGCAAGAGCACAATTCAGTTGGAACAAGAAAGAATCAAACGGCTTGAAGAAAGCTCTGGCTTTTTCTTCCTCCTCATGCTGTTTCCTGCATTCTTCAGAGAAACGTTCTTCATAATCATTAGGTGCAATGTTATCAAAACGATTCAAAGGATGGAAAAGTGCTTCCGGAAGGATATCATAAAGTCCTTTTCGACTTAAGCCTATTTGAAGGCTTCCGTCTGCACCATTCTCAAGTGAGACAATATCCCTATATGCATTTCGTTTATGAGGGCCAAGAAATTCCATAGACAGATCTCTCATCTGCAAATAATTTGCCAATACTTCGGCACTCAAATCGGTCGGGATATTCGACAATTTCATTATCTAACGATGTTAAAAATTCTGTGCGTCAGCGGATAGTTCGATATAGAACATTCCCTTGTTTGTAGACACTCGCAGCACATCATACATAGGGATGCCTATTGACTCAAGTGTCATCTCCGGGAATGGGAACGAATCATCAATGTTCTCATAGAAATCTTTATGGAAGACAGTCTTGTAGCTTAGTTTCCGTAATTCTGCATTTGCAGAGATATAGTCATCAAGCTTTGACTCTGGAATCATAACTTCAAACTCTTTTTCAGGCTTGTCGGAGATGATTCGTCGTACAAACTTGTTGTTCATCATGTTTATCTCTATCATGTCCGTACCACAGATTCTTTTCAACTCTTCCAGAACATGCTTGACTGTATGTTTTGCAGAAAGACTTGACTGTAAAGGATTCTCCCATTGCTCATGGGCAGGACAATTCTTTTTCCACGAAGCGAAGCGGTATGTGTTCACTGTGTTTGTCAAGCCCTCATAACGGAACATCTTGCCTTGCAATGTCGTAAACGGTAATTTCCCATCCGGATATTCGTCAAGATGAATAATCTTCATTCCTTCTTGTGCCTGTATCGCTCCCACAATAGAGGCACTTACGGGCGTAGTCGCCACACGCCCTTGTGAGGTCTGTGAGCGTACGACATCCGCACAGCCAGTACGCAGCATGATGATATTGAATTCTTCTTTGGAGAGCCCGCACTCATAGCAACTGACACCCGGAGTATACTCCTTGACTACACCTGTAAGATTCTCTATGCTTCCGTCAATCCATGTTTTTCCGGCACGCATTGCCATACGGTTAAGCTGGTAACGGGCGAGACGGCTGTCCAAGCATCCTATGATAACATCGACAGACTTGTACACTCCCAAACCAACCTCTGAAAACAAGTTTCCGACAATAGGCACAACTTTTATCTGCGGATTGATTTCCATCGCACGTTGTGCTACCACCTCAGCTTTAAAGCGATGATTAAAAGCATCTTCCTCACGGAACAACACTGACCGTGTCAAGTTACTGATCTCTATACGGTCAAAATCCACCACATATATGGTTCCAACACCGAACAGAGCCAAATCTTTTACGACTTCATTCCCAAGTGCACCGGCACCGGCAACAAGGACACGAGCATTCTTCACTCTGTCTTTCTTAAACCAAGAAAGCAGAGTGAAGACGCCTTCGCCCCATTCGTATTTCAGTTCCTTACCCATGTTTTCTAAACTACAGAACGAAACCTATCTTTGCGCCTAAGAAAGCACGTCCTGCCTCCGAATGATAGATGTCGTAGCCATCCTCCTTGCTGCCACAGTTTATTTTATATTTTCCTGTAACACCAATACGCATGATTGTCTTACCTAAAGGCACATTGCAACCAAATTCAAAAATCGGTGTGATAAGGAATCCGGATTTCTTATCACCATCCACAGCCTCATACTCGCCACCTTGACCCATTTCGCATTTCTCAGCTTTCATGGTTGTGTACATTGTTGGCATAATACCAACACTACCATACAAGGAAGCTGATTGATGAGACAGTTTGCCCCACTCAATCTGCAACGGCACACCAACCTCAAACATATTTCTCTTTAACTCAGTACCTGAATAGAATACGTTCATTGCCATATTCAGAGAAAGGCCGGCATTGAAATATGTGCTCTTTCCTATGAGCTGCTTCCATACTCCCTCAATACCTATACCTTTAGGAGAACGGGAATGACTGCTCTCAACAAATCCGGAAATCTGGATTGCATGTTTAAGGATACTGGTTTCCTTTTCTACGTGGATGATTGTATCCTTACTCAGACCAAAGTACTCATACAAGTTGATGTTGTCGCGAAGACGATATTTGACTTCGCCATTCTCATAATAATCAACCGTGTATGGACCGACTTGGAAATTATCCACATTCTGTGCCATGCCACTGACTGTGCTGAACAAAATTACAGCAAATAACAATACTTTTTTCATTTTACTCTATTTTATATTAACAATTATGCTTCTTCATACTTGAAAATAGTGTCACCTATCTTAAACGTATCACCGTTGGATAATATATTATGACGATTAACAGGCAACTCTGCACGATTATTATATACAACGCCTGTGGCCAATGGTTTTATCACCGGTAACATTTTCTCGTGGTCGATGAACAGTTGCACATGCTCCTTAGCCACTTTGTTGCTTTTCTCCCAGTTCATCTGTATCTCACAATCTCCCGTCATACCAATAGAGACCTTGTTTCCTCCACCTGTTGCATTCATCCACTTGTGAATAGGAATACGCTGACCGGACTTTACGCCATTCTGAATGACAAGGAAATATCTTTCTGCAAGCATTCTCACTGTAATCAGTGAAGCTCCAAGTCCTCCACCATAGATAATGAAATCCAGCAACATCGGCAAATAGCTGTAAGATGCTCCTACAAAATGAGAGAAATACAGGACTACAAATCCTATGACAGACGAACATCCACCTCCAATCAATGCACTCTTAATCGGAATTGTGGATTTTATGGTCAAGGCAAGTGAAACACTCAAAGAGAACAGTATGTATGCCGGCAAAGAACAGTACCATGTTATGGTCTTGGTCCATGAAACCATCAAGCAGAATATATCGGCACCAATAGCAAATACAAACATTCCGATAACACCTGTCACAAATGACAATCCTACCACTTTCAGCCATACTTTCCAGGTTTTGTCACGTACTTCGTCATTATAACGGAATACCATGGAAATAAAGAAAGCCAAAAGCAAACCTATCAACAGGAATGACGATGTTTTCACTACACAATCCTGATATATGAACTTGCTCTCCGTGCTGTCAAACACTAAGTTCACAATTCCTTTCGCCAAAGCATCAAAAGCACCACGCCCACACAACTCATAAATAATCCAGCTTACCAAACCAGCTACGACACCGGATAATGTCTGAGAACAATCCCTGAGAGATGACAACTTGAACAGTTCCTGCCATTCTATGTGCTCCTGTATTCCGGTTTTGCAGTTCTGCCCATACTCCGCACATTTGTAGCCATTCTCTTTCCAGCAATGCTCATGCATCCAATGGTTGCATCTTGTGACAACTATCTGCCCCGGGCGTATTTCCTGTTTGCAGTAATGGCAGATTCGTCGTTGCACATTCTCTTCCGGCTTATATGGCTTATAGTATTTCGACTTAAATGCAAGAGAACGAATGTAAGGTACAACCACTTTCATCACAAGGAAGAAGAATCCAAAGGTTATGACCGTTACTATCAGCGCCACCAAGAGTTCAATGAAAATATTGGATGCAGGCTGCGCTCTGTTTGGCCAAGGATTTTCAGCAGAACCAATAATATATGAGACCTCACCGATTTCCTTTTTCGGACCCCATTTCACAGCATATTCAACATTTCCCATATAAGCCTTGCCTTCTGTTGCCATGTAGGAAAATTCATAATCGTATGCCTGGTCATTTACGACACTCTGGAACTTTGCGGTGACATCCTGAAGACTTGATGACGGATGGTATGAACCTTTCAAACTACTGATAAGATTACCCTCAGCATCTCTTGGTTGGGTGATTCCCTGCAAAGTGATTTCTATGTTCGTATCTTCACCCTCTTCCGTATAGTAGAATGCATAAATCCTCGGTAATGGCGACTGCCGGTTGCCGCTTTGCAAATCCACAATATTTGTAAAGCCTATCTCTTCATAGTCAGGGCGTTTGCTTCCTTCCGCAAAAAGCATCACTATGTTCTTGTCTTTATTGGCCATCGCACGCTGGCCGATGGCTTTGCACGCTTGGTAGTCACCGATAGTCTTGATTTCTGACTTAAGAGCAGCCGCATTGGGTACAAACTCCAACAGCTTTGCATAAACAGCACTATAGAATGTTTTGCTTTCCGTAGAATTCAAGTACTCATTCTGTATCTTTCTGAGATTACCCTTAGTTGCCAGACAACTATTCGACACACCATTGCCATAGTATGATACATATACAGTGCTGTCAGGAGCCATGCTCACAAAGTTCTCCAAGACTTTCCATATCTCCTGCTTTCCTTTGTATGGGATGCTTTGGTCGAGAACAACAGAGAAAGTGTACTCTTTTGGTATTCTGATACCGGAGTCCAGCTTCTTGATGCTGCCATTTTGAATCTCATTGCCATCTTCTGAAATGACAAGCATCTCGTTAAGTTCCTGAAATCCGAGTGTTGAGATTCGCTTCTGATTTTCACCCCGCAAATTGAAAAACAAGTGAATAGTGTCTTTGCCTACACCATAATCATAATATCTCCCACAAAACTCTATCGATGATACAGTCTGGGCATACAGGACAGACATAAATATGCCTGCAATCCACAATACCAATGAAATCAGCGTCTTCTTCTTGTCCATATTTTCAGATTTTCTATTGTTTCTTCTGCGTAATATTTTTCATCGTTAACTAATTCGCCATTTACAACAGGCATGGTTGTCAATGTCATTTGCCTGGTTGAATAGACACACACAAAGTTTACCATAAGATGTTCATCATTGACTATCCTCTGGATTGTCGGCAAACTCATGTGGGCAACACTTATCAGGCAGCCCATGAGTCCCGCTCCGGGCTGTCCACCATGCTTGTAGACAGATGATATAACATATTCATTGCCTTTGGTAGTCTCTGCCTGGTAGCCTACCAACCACCCTATCAAGCCCGTCTCTGCTGACTCCATCGCCAACCGGGACAAATCAATGATTGCATTATTGTTGAGTTCTATCCCCGCACATGATGATGCTTGCAGCGTGGCTCCCTGCATGATGTTGTAGTAATTGTCAGGAGAGAATGATTGCTTGTTGCTTTCTATTGCCCACTTGTACAAGTCTTCCAACGAATACATCTGACTCAAGTCTTGCTTCGAGTTGATACTTCCATCGTGACGGAAAGTGAAGATGCCCATCTCTTGCTTGTCAGTCAGAATATCAACAACAAATGCTACAAGGAAATTCGGATGTTGTGCGTGCTTCAACTGCATCTGCACATTACTGTCGGAATTGCTGAAGAACACTCCCAGTCCGGGATGAGAATGCACCCAACATGTCAAATCGTACTGCAAGTTTGTGTCCTTACGCAACTTGCGCAGCTTTTCTGCCACACGCAGTTTTATCTTACCGCCAAAGTTCAACTCATACTCCTTGAAAACAGCATCCTCTCCCGGCAGCACAATTGTCTCAAGGGTTACATCGTATGTCTTAGTGCTATCGTCAAGAATCCACCTTCCGAGCACCATACAGCCATCTTCATGCGGACGCTCAGCATTGCGCAAATCCTCTGCATAAATGTCATAAATATCCTTAAGGCAAGTATTCTTGATATAGATATTGCGGACTGCAGAATCCTGACAGAATTCTGATGTGGCAATCTTCTTGTACTCCGGATTGTCTTTCACATCATCAATGCATTGCTTCTTTAGTATCGAGGTTGTCTTACGCCGTACAACAATGGTAGGGTTCTCAACGTCATGTGTCACCTGTGATTGGCTTCGCTTCACATTTGTCGATTTTCTTTTTGCAGAGCGCTTACTGATGACACGTACTGAAAGAACCAGAACAACAAGAACGATAAACCCTATTATACAATAATTGAATATATCGGTTTTGTTCCATTCAAATGGCAGTTTTGCAGACTCATCACTTTCCTGTATCTCTTTTTCCAGATTTTGAATAGCAGCCTTTCGTTCCTTCAATCGAGCTTGAAGTTTTTTTGTTATGTCTGCTTGTATCTGATTCTGCAATTCTATTGATACACTCCTGTTTTTGGAACAATAGTCTACCACATTCTGTATGACAAATGATGCCAAGCCCTCTTCCTTCAGCTTTAATGCAACTTTTTCATTATCGACAAAGGCGAGCACATTACTGTTTTCTATATAGCTTTTCTTGCTGGCAGAGGCATTCAATTTCGCAGAATAGTCGTTAGCTTTGCTGACAAACTCCGCTGTGGCAGACTCTCCCCAAAACGGATCATTCTCTATAGATTCGGTAAGTTGGTCAAGCGATGTTGCTGTTGAGGCTGTTGATTTTGGCTTGGTCTGCTTGTCTGCATTTACAGGCAAACTCGCAGCAGATGTTTCCTGTGGAGATGACTCCACTTTCGTTTCCGGTTCTGTTGCCGCCTGAGGCTGTGATTTCGGCACTACCTTGCTCGCTTCCAGCAGTGTGACACGAGAGAACGATTCAGATTCTTTGGAAGTGTTGTTGCTTTGGCATCCTACAAACCTTTTGCAGACTTTGCCAATGGTGGCGCTCCCATGCTCATTAATGTAAAAATTAGAACCGTCCACATTAACAATTATTTTCACACCGGTGTGGTTTGTGACACCGGATATATACACCTCCGATGCATTCCTAATCTCATACGAGACAGTCACATCACCTTTTGGCGTTGTTCTTCTCACATCTATTGCATAGTCCTGCAATACAGAGCACAACAAGAACAGAAGCAACAGATATTTTCTATTTTTCATAATCAACATAATTATATGGATTTCATTCCCGTATTTTTTTTATTAATGCTGTTCCTTACCGCAGTCCGAGCCTTGGTCTTACCTTGATTTACCACCTGATGAGTCTTGTTGCGAATAACTTGCTGCGCCCTTCGTGCTGCTTCTCTCTCTGCCTGCTGTGTGAGAGACTGTTGCATTTCAAGCATGCTTTTCTGATTACGGATGTCTCTAAAATGACGAAAGACACCATTAAAGACAAAACAAAGTACGGCAAAGATTGCTCCGCCTATGAGCAGCCACAGATTCCGTTTCTGCTGTTTCTCAGCATCCTGCCGGGCTTTCTCTTCCGCTGCCTGCTGGCGCTGCATGTCTTCCTGCCGTTGTTGCTCTTGCAGAGCTTGCGTTTCAGACATTTCCTTACGGGCAGCGGACTGCTGTTCGTCGGTCAGTTCCTTTTCCTTGTTTTCATACATCTGCAAAGCACTCTCTATTCTCGCACGGATGGCAGCATCTGTTATCCGTCGTTTCATCGAATACAAAACCTCTACATCTGCCTCAAGAGAACTGGGAAATGGAAGCTGGGTGATAGTCTGCAATCGCTCTTCCACAGCGTTGATGCACTCCAACGCCTGAGTAATGTCCTCATTGTCGCCGTCAAGCTCTGCGGTAGATTTAATGGCTATCATTTCCTTTCCATACGATTTGGTTCCGGAAGATGCTCCGCCTGACGGAACAGCGTTTACGTTTACCACAATATTCTTCTTTGTCTGTCCGAGAAGCCGATAGGTGTTCTTTTTCTCATAAAGTGCAACAAACGTTGTGATACCGAAAGAGCTACGGTTCTTATCCTTCGCCTTGAACTGTATCGGGGAAGATTCTCCCAATATGTAATAGCCATCGTAAGATTTGGAGTGGGAGACATTCGATGGCATTCCGAACGCTTTTGGCTGCTCGCCTGTAAACTTTGTTGCAGCGTACCCTCCCACTCTGTCAAAGACAATGACCTTGAGTTTTGTGAGATTTCCATCACACCGCTTTCTCAGCTTATCTGTCGGAAGGAAGCGAATATCCGAACTATTCGCCGACACCGTTATGTCCGTACCGGACTGAACAATGGAATAGGTTATGATGACCTTGTCACCCAACTTTGTAGCCAAGGTGTCAGTAACTGTTTTGCTCCATAAGGGAGAGCAGCATGTCACAAGGATAAGCGACAATATATATTTCAAACGACTGTGCATCATTTACTTGTTCACAATACGGTTATATCGGTCAGCAATGCCATTTGCAAAACTTGAACTCTTCTTGCGTTTCCTGCTCTTCTGATAGCACTGATACAATGCCGATGCTTTCCGTGAGGCATCTGCCTTAGAAACTCTTCCGACATACATGCTCTGATATAGGTCATCCAATTGGTGGTACACCTGTTCAGCGGACAAAGAGCAATAAGAGCAGCTGTGCGCTTTAGAATTACCATGTCTACGGCAATTCCCTATATTGTAATCATCCAGATTGATTTTGCCCAACTCTTCAATCAGCCTGCTGTATGCCTTATGTGGAGTCTGGTCAGATGTCCAGTTTCGCCTGATATTGTCAAGTTGTTCTTTCAAACGTTCCATCCTCGCTTTATAAGGCTGTTGCTGTGTCTCGACAGACTCCGCATGTCGCTTATGCTTGCAGAATCGCACGTTCTTCAATGACGAAACAAATTGGTTGACAGAGTCCTTTAACGCGGCAAACTGTTCATTGCTTTCATTCCAAGCTCTGACAGTAATTCTGTACTTTACAGTCTCTTCACGCAATATTGTTATCCTTTTCCCTCGCAATAATGCATTGTCAGTTTTCACGAAATAAAAAGGTATTGTCAATTCCTGTGCTTTTTCATTCTCAACCGTTATGCTGAACTTCGTTTTTTGCGATGGCGCAATCTGCTCTGCGTATGGGATGCCACTGCAACCGGAGACACTTCTCTTCCCTTTGTCACCGCCAAAGGCTTTGTCAAACACCACTTTTGGAGTGAGCTTCTTCAGTTCCTTCTCTGTCTTGGCAGCAGGGAAAAGCATCAATGTCTCACCGGGCTGAAGATTCTCAATTGAGATTTCAATCTTTGAACTGTTGTCCGAGGGTTGCAGTAACTTGAAGTCAACCAAAGAATATCCGAGGTTGCTCTTGCACTCCTCTGTGACAGCCACTTCAAGATTGATGCTTTCTTCTTGCTGGGCAAGCGCAATATTGCCACAGAAAAGTGCAATGGTTAATACAGATAATATTCTTGATGTCATATTTTCGCTGTCATTACTCTTCTGTTTCTCTTTTCAGGATTTGCGCTTGGCTTGTTCGTGCTCGCATCGCCTGACATATCCTGCCCGAAACGTGTCCAACCGTTCGGCTCACCTTCCTCACGAACCCATTCCGCAACATTCTGGTCTTCTGGATAAGGATAAGTGTTCTGGGCATGGTAAAGCTGGTACTTCAGGTAACGCTCCACACGCAGCACAAGGTCCTTGAGAGACGCAAGCACACCCATTTCCTTTATGGTCAGGCACACATGGCCTTTGAAACTTCCTGAATAGCGGATGTTCGGATGCCAGATGTCAGAACGGAAAGTGAATATAGGGTTGCCGTCTGCCGAAGGATAGTTGTTCGGCAGCACAATGCTCATCTTGTGCAGATAGCCAAAGACAGGCTCACGAGGGATAGCTCCTTCTTTTACACCCACGATGGATTTGCAACGATACCATATCTCGTACTCCGTAGGAAGCCCCATGATGTTCTTTCTGCGTATGATGTACGACAGCGAAGGGTTACGTGGATTCTCGGCAGCGGCCTTGCGCTTGGCACATAGCGTATCAAGTTCCTTCCACTCTTTCCACAGACGCGCATCACGTCCGGAAAGCTCTTTCTGATTAAAATTGTTGATTACCCCATTCATAACTCAACACTTGTCTTTGATTATCCGGCAATAGGTACAGAAATCAGATGCAGGTGGTCAAAAGGCTGGATATTATAATCCGCCAGGCACTGCTCACGACCGTCTTCATCCTCGAACTCCAGAATCTCAGGCTCTTCCCCGTCATCCATAATCTGACCAAGCAGATATTGGATAGGGTTGCCTCCATTGTCAAGTTTTGGCAGTTCAAACACGGAAACGATACTTGCTATCTGGTCACGGATAGTCTTGTTCGTATCGGTTACTTTAACTTCGACTTCCTCATAAGAGGAGCCGTCAATGGTCAGAATGACGATAAAGTCATCTGCATAATCGATTTCTTCATTCATAGTTGTATGTCTTTTTATTGGTTTGTATTATTGTTGTTGTTCTTACTGATTTTGCCTTGGTGTCCCCATTGCTGCACAAATTCGGCACAAGCAGGAATCCACAAGCGTCTCCAACCTTGTTACTACATGAGAATCAGACAGTTGCAAAACAGGAAACAAAAGGTGGCACTTCGCATTGCAAAAGGTAGCACTTTACTGGGCAAAAGGTAGCACTTTGTTGTGTAAAGTGTCACCTTTCGTTATGCCAACAGTTTCCATTACCATATCCATGCTCCACGTGGTTGGTCATAGTTCTCCGAACGGTAGCATTCAAACTTGTTCTTGAACACGATGAGTTGGTACACATCCGGCTTTATGATGACCGGCTCTTTGAGTCCATATCTGAACATCGCCAACTCATATTTGTTCTGTTCTGCATCAATACGTATGATGAAATCCGTCTTTGTGTCGGGATGCGCCCCATAGAATCTGTCAAACACCTCACGTATCTTGTCCTCATCAAACCAGAAATATGCTGACCATTCCATCCTCCCTTTGTGCATCTGCACTTTCAATTTCTTCGGCTTTCCCGCCTCATGGTATTTCATCAGCCCACCATCATGCAGCTTGTCATGCGTCCCATCATAGAGTGATTCTTCCATGTAATCCATCTCCACCGCGACTTCATCCTCTTTGTATTTCTCCCACTTAATATCCTCGTTCTTTCCATTCCATTTCTCCAACAAAACTTGATAGCGGTAAATGAATTGCTTCATGTAGTTGTCAAAAAGGTCGCGAGGGGGAAGGCCGTTGAAAGCCACTAAATTATTATATACATCCGATTCTGCTTCTATATATTGGCGGCAATATGTTTCTAATTTAATATCAGGAGACAATGGGAGGAAATCGGCCATGTCAATTTCAATCGTTTTACACCACTGATTAAGAACTACAATACTTTTGAGATTTCCCCATAACCACAAAGTTATTGTTCCACCATACCCCATGCCAATAACAAGATGGGTATAGTCTCCTTTTGAAAGTTCATTTGCCAAAAGTTCTATTGGAAGTTCTTCATTATAAGAATAGAAAGTTTTTTCAATAACAGACAGCCAAACTATGTCCAACTCTTTTGGACATCCTAATGGAATATTGTCCAAAATATGTGTAGAAAGTGGCTGTCCCCAGCTTCCCTTGAAAGGATAACGCTTGGGGATTTCGCAACATTGTCCTTTACCGTCTTTCAGAAGGCCAAAGAGCAAATCTGCCGGATAGAGAGAATGTGCACTCCCTGTTATAAACAATGTGTTAGTGTGGAAATCCATAATCAGTTGAACTTTTCATCATTCTCTACATCAATCTTCAAAGTTGCAGCTTTCTTGCTTCCATTTCCAAGACCACAGAGATATACATCGTTTGCTCCTTTTGAACTTTTACCATGATAAATACGTCTGGATACCAGAAGACGGTTCTCATCAAGTGGTTTCATGGACAAGCCATTAACAATGCCATTATCAGCAGGTGACAATATCTGCTGATTACTTGAAAAGTGCAAATATTTACATCGTATGTGCCTGTATTCTTCATAGTTACCTGGTTCACAGAAGAAACGTCCGGTCTTTTTTGACGCTTCATATATTACATTATATAAGTCTTCTAAATCTTTTGGGGTCTCATACATACCCAGTGGTATGGAATTGAATAATTTGTCATTATTATTTGCCCAGCCTGCCATTATCCGAAGTGAAATGTTTGTATACCCAACATTTGAATATTTATAAATAGCGACATTGTCAATTTCTTTATTTCCCCACGTTTTTGTTTTGTCTACCAAGACTGTTTCTGAATCGTGCTTCTTTAGGAAATCAGATTTGGCACGTCCTGTAGATGTCTGGTTCTTACGGTCACATATCACGCCGTTATATGGCGCCCATCCTAAATTCCGTAATGCAGCAACACTGACATCCACAATTCTATCTTCCTGAGGGCTCGCATGTGGGAAATCATTGAGCAAACAGATATTACGAGTATCACTTTCTATTAATAATTTTCTCTTCGGGCTATTCACCGTATCACTAATGGAACGACAAATGTTTTGTGTAAGTATGTATATAGACTTGAATTCGTCCAGCATCTCATTCATCTCATCTGAGATTACCCGCATAAGAGTAAGATCTTGCCCACTGTTTTTCAAGTTCAGCCTTACTTTTTCTATTGAACCATTAATATCTGTGATAAAATCTCCAATCTTACTTGCAGTTTCAATGGAACTCCCGACTATATCTTTTGCACTATCAATTGCATCAGAAGCATTGTCCACCACATCTTTACCTGATTTTCTTCCCTTAATTCCTTCGATTGCTTCTTTTATATTTGATGCATCATCAAACATATTGTCTACAGCTTGCTTTATGCCATTCAATTCTTCGCTACTGTTTGTAACAACATTTATAGCTTTTTCTATGAGACTTTCTCTCTCCATTTTACCTATTGCATCTTGTGCAGCTTGCTCATCAACCGTTTTTATTTGATTGCCTGCATCAACAATAAGTTTATTTACATCTGTTGCTAACTGATAGCTATTAACAAGAGTTTCTTTTGCCGAAGCATAAGAGTTTCGTGCATTCTTTATAGTAGCCAATACTCCTACAACAGCACCGACACCGGAGGAAGTCACAGCAATACCTTGCATCGTTTTCCTGACATTCTTCACAAGGGCCAAAACAGAATCCAACGTTGCCTTTGCCGAACGTGCAACTTCCACTCCTTGCTTTATCTTATCATAAGCATCACTAAAGATTTCTTCTTTATTTGCTATATAACGGTAATTGATAATCTTAATTGAATCTTGCCCTAAAGCACAGCCTCCACCTATATCTGTATGGCATCCCGGCATAAAAATCTCAGTGCCTGTATTAAGAGAGTTTTCTATATCGACAAGAGCAAAATTTGCCCGATTCTCATCTAGTGCACATATATGCAACAAGTTGTTTGCTTTTTCTGTGGAATATAATCCAAAATCTGAAACATTGTCATCATGATATATTGATTTTCCATAGGAAGCAAATTCTTCTGCAGCAGCAAGATTCATCTTATCTGCCAATATTTTGTTTATCCCATCCCTTAATATGCCAATTGATGACACTGTATCAAAAATACCCAAGCATCTAACCTCTTTCGATTCAAGTTTTCCTGCAAAGTTTTCTTTTTTACTCGGCAAAAAGACATTTTCTGTCCCAGTGAGCAGTTTATAATCATTTTTGCATATATTGTAAGGTTCTTTGCCCTCACCGGAAGGGTTTAGGATATAGGTAAACATACGAGCGGTTGTAGCACCTCTGCTAAATCCGAACACATCGAAATGAAGCCTTATTACATTTATATTAGTGTTTTCATTATAAATTTTGTATATCCTTTTTATTTGCTCACATATTCTACGGCACTTTTCAACCACTCCCTTACTGCCTATTCCGAATCCTAACCCGGAAACTATACCATCAGGAGCTACCTTTTCCGATGGTTGATTTGAGGCTGGAGCATCGCTAAAATCTTCTTCAACACTTGTGACAATATTTTTTTTGAATCTTCCCAATTCATCTGTAAGTGACTTTAAATGCTGTATAACATTTAAGTCTGTATCTGCTCCACTACCTTCTATATATAAAGAATGATGGAACTCTCTTATATTACTTCCTACATTCTTTTTTGCTGTAGCATCATCCGTAGTTTTATATAAACTTTCCAATATGGCTACATTTGTGTAAGTTGAGCCTTGGGAAAAAGACATTGAGAGCGATTTGTCTTGAAAAAAATCATTCATCTTGCCAAGAATTCCCTCTGATTGCCCACCATTAGCTACGCGCTTCAAATTATTTTGCTGAAATGAGGATGTATTATCTTCGGCAATAGATGACCAGCTAAAATCCGTATTACCAGCTGCAATGCTATTTTCAAAAACATTGTCACCTGTTCCACGCACACCATACAATATGTCTAACTCACTTTTAGAAAACACATTTTCTTTTTGCTTTTCCCAATATGCCCGAGGGACACCTAAAACACTCTGTACTGTATCAAAAGAGGTATTATTGTTTTTATTAAAAACCTTCAGTTTCTTTTTCTTGTCTTTAAGTATCTCCTTACGACGAACAGTCTGTCCAATCATCGATTGAACCTTGTTATTATTGGTTCCATCGAAAAACACACCTATATAAACATCCGCCTCAATAGTCTGAGGGACATTTCCTACAGAATCAGCAATGCCTTTTGCTCCTACAAATCCGCTACTCATTTCTGTCCGTCCTTAGTGATTGTTATTATTCCACCCCAACAGCATCTGCAATAGGATGATTTAAGAAGTGCGGCATCACCTTTTACAAGTACATCGTTTTTGCCGTTCATCCAATTAGATTGCGTGCCTGGCACGCATGGCATAGGAGTGAGTTTGCCATGGGCGGCAGCCGTGGCAGCTCCGGTTGGAGGATATGCCGTGGTACGGCATCTTCCGAAAGCTGCTATATTATATAAGGAGATGTGGTCAGTGATGTTCGCCATTGGCTGCCCTGTAAGATAAACTGTACGGTCTGGATATACCGTAAGTCTGGCAGATGCAGAGCCAAAACTGCATTTCATCGTTGCTCCGGAGCATACATAAGAGTCCGCATTGCCACCTGAGGAACTATCGTCCTGAGATTCTTGGGGCGTTTCTTTGCTTTGTGGCGTTTCTGCCTTGGATGCTGCATTTGAGGTTTGCGAAGTTGCAGAACCGTTTTTTGCTAAATGCCCATCCTTGAACACCGCTTTGACATCGTCTGCAACTTTCTTGCCCGCTGCAATTGTTCCTTTAATGTCACCCTGCTTTAACGCACCTGTCAAACCACCCACATCGGCTGCAAGCACTCCGCCCAATGCCACATTATTTGCAGCATTAGCAGCCCCTTTAAGAATCTTCTGCACGCCCTCAACAGCTTTATTGGAAGACAAATTGCCTAAAGCATCAAGGGCTGCCAATCCGGGAGCACCTTGCATTGTGCCCTTGCTTTGGAAGAGTTGGACTATCTTGTTCAACGACTTAGCCATCTGCTCTGTCGACTTGACAATCTTATCAACTCCATTCTTGATTTTGTTAATTGCCTCTACAGGGTTCCTGTAACTTCCGCCGAATGAATCTATTCCGCTCTTGAAAGTTCCTATTGCATTTAGAATGTTAGGTGTCTCATTCTTTATAATGCTGCCTGTATTGAATACATTTGCTCCAAAATGGTCAATCGCAAATGTTTCAAGTATGTTGACCTGACTTTGATTCGTGCCTCGATTAAAAACGGTATTTACAGCCGCAGCCCATTTATCCCAGTTCTTGTCAAAATCCGTGAACAGTTTAGTAAAATCACCTGACTTGAAATCCGCGATTCCACTCACTGCCAAAGTTTTGGTAGCATCATATAAGTCAAGATAATCGCTACTGTTATTCTTTATGCAGCTTCCGAACTTGAATGCGCCTTCACCAAAATGTTCTTTGGCGAATTTTTCCAGCATATTGGTATGTCCTTCGCTTGTATCAGCATTGAAGGCCTTATCAAAGGCTGCCGCAAACTTGTCCCAATTACCATCAAAATTGGTTATCAGCTTTGAGAGGGAATCGGCAGACATCCCACCGGACATATCGGATGTCACGGATGATACCACATTCTTTCCCGCCTTATATACTTCGCTGCAACTTTTTATTTTCTCAGCCTCATCCTTGAACTCTGCTTTGAGTTCATTGGACAAGGTTTTAAGGTTGTTTGCTCCGTCCTTCAGACTATTTACCAATGATGGGAACAATGCTGCCATAAATTAAGATTAAACTTTTGTGCTTCGGATAGTGTCAGAGTACTATCTATTTCGAGATTTAATTTATCTTTGTTTTATTAGCCTTAATGTCTATCTGGTTGCCGGCATTAATGGCAATGGTTGCAGAAGCTTTCTGTTGGTGGGTAGTAGAATACTCCATGAATGCGGATTTAGCCTCCTCACGAATGTTGGTTGCTGTTACCTGCAAGTTGTTTTTCACCTGTTCATCCTTATTATCATTGACCTTGACAAACTGGTTGCTTTCTACGGTCAGCGAGTCATTGCGGTCTATGCTTGTGCTACGGTCATTGCCGGCATGTTCACGGATGTCATTATCGGCAGTGCGCTGCATATCATGACCTGCAGCCATGAAGATGTCGTTATCTGCACTGGCATTGATGTCGTGTCCGGCGTGCATGATTATATCGTTCTTCGCATATAATTCTATGTTGCCTGTTGACTCCAGTTTTATCAGCTTTTGGTCGGTGGAGAAAGTTAGGATATAGTTCTCTTTTTCATTGTCATAGATACGGATATAGCCATCATTCCCTTCATCATGTATTTCAATGGTGTGACCATTGCGGGTACGGATAGCCTTGACTTGGTTGCTGCTGTTATTGTTCGGCAGCCATGCTCCGTCCGGGTCACCTACACCATTATATAATGTACCCTTCACAAAAGGGCGCTCAGCATTGCCACCCTCAAAGTCAATCATCACCTCCTCACCAATTTCCGGGATGAAGCTAAAGCCTTTTCCTCCACCGGCATAGGGCTGGGAAAGACGAAGCCAAGGAGTCATCATGCTGTCGTCAAGCTGTGCCTGCCAATCAAACTGCACACGTATTCTGCCAAGGTTGTTAGGGTCTTCATTATCAGTAACCTTTGCGCGACAAGATGTGGCAACAGGATAGACATCACTGTCAGAATAGGGTGGGTAGTCGCAAGCTGAAGGGATTCCAACGAAATGGTTACTATACATGTCATCAGAGGAGAAATAGTGCGCCATTTCGATTATAAGGATTTCATCCTGGTCCACATCACTCTTGGCGTTAGTGGATGAGTTTGTTATATAGTTGTCCTCAATGACAAGTACCGCACCTATTTTCAACTTTGAGCAATAGGTATTGCCTGAATAAGTAAGCATTTGTGCCTTCTCACCGCGAGCCTGCGTTTTCGTTGATGCGTTGAGGACGGTTTCCCTGCCATCATCATCTGCAAAACCACCGGAATGCAGGTTCTGCAATGTCGGTTTTATGAACTGTTCCTGTGAAGCGGCAAACACACGTTCACTCAGACTGTTGTACTCACGCTGCATTTCCTCAACACCTTCCTTCTGATTGGCATCATAGGCATTGTAGGATGATGCCACATGGCTGAAAGCAACAGGCTGCAGGCGTAGTTCCACATTGTAAGATGAGATATCGTTCTTGGTATAGTTCAGTCGCACGGAATCTGCCTGCACAAGATTGCCGAACACAAGTTTGTCACCATCGTTGTACAGCCATTCTCCGTATCTGCGCGCCAAACGTTGCAGGAACTGATAATTGGTTTCGTTATATTGTACGCAGTAAGGAATTGTTTCCGCAAATCGTGCGTCAATACATGTTTCCAAATGCTGGCTGTAATCATCCACCACATCCTGAACAATGTCATTGAGTGTCTGCTTCTCAAATGACTTGCAAGTCGGGTTATCAAACAACAACGCATCCCAACTGCGCGCCTCTACGTTGACAACATACTCACCCATGCTGCGGCTTCCCGACGCTGACACTATCACACCATGGAAAGAAATATCGGCAGTCTTATCGACAGAACCGAACATGGATGACAATGTCTCTGTATAATCAGTGGAAACCTCAAGCATTATCTCTTTGCCGATGATATTGCCACAAACAGCAAATTCCGTATCGCCCAACATTTCCTGCGGTCCTTTGCGCATGGTGAATGTCAGTGAATCCGGAGACAATAATGACTGGTGCAAAGAGAAATTATCAACACGGAACGATGTTCCGCCTATCTCTATGTCATACTTCGACGACTGTACGCCATCGACAGACATTTTTATGGAACGAATAGTTGCAGACACGTTTCTTCTTTAATATTCAAGATTAAAAGACTCATAGAGCGTATTCAAAGACGACATGGCACTCATCACACTGTTTTGAGACCACTCACGGTTGAATGTCGCACTTTGAGCAGAGCCAATGCGAATTATCTCCGCACTTAATGTAATCGTAGTGTACATGAGTTTACTGTCGTTATCATTGAAATAATCTTTCAGTCCGACACAATAGGCGTTGCCGAACGCCACACTCTTATAGACAGCCTTGTTGTCATTGGAATAGATACGGAAGCGGAAGATTCCTGAATTGACCTGTGTCTTATCAAACATCCAACGATAGAAAAACAGGTCATCATCGCTTGTTGCAGGCATGACAAACTTTATCGTTCCACCCATCGTGCGTGAAGACGGCTTGCCTGTCTCGTCTGTTGACTGTGAGAAATCGAATTCACACTCAACAACGCTGTAAGTCTTGCCGGCAATTTTAAGTTTTCCTTGTATAGCCATATTTGCCAAAGTACAACCTTCAGCTTAGATGCCTGCAAGAATGCAGACAATCTAAGCCAAAAGTTATTATGCGACAGATTATTTGTCAATTGTCCAGCTGTTGTTATGAACAGCATTACCTACCTGAATTTCCTTAGCAGTGATGGTGAACTCTTCATACTGCTGCACCTCATTCTTGTCATCATAAGTTTCAGAGTACTCCACAACATATCCGTTCTTGAAGTTCAGACGCTTCATCTCGCCACCATCCTTGTCTGGATAAGAGATTACACCATTCTTGCTCATGTAGGTGTCACACATCCACTCAAGAAGTTCTGTGTTTCCGTCATTCTTGGATTTCACCTTCAGATGAATCTTGCCACCACGTGTACGTCCTGTAGGCTGTCCCTCCACATCTGTCTGCTGATTGAGCTCGTAACGCACATACATTACCTCACGCTCCTGAATGCCATCGGCATTGATGGTCACAGTTCTTGTCTCTGCCATAATTTCTTTCTTTTTTGTAGTTAATATTAATGTTTATTGAAAAAAGTATTTGCTTTATGCATTTTTTGTATTTTGTTCCCAATCCACACCTGCATTAGTGTTCTTGCCCGTCAACTCAATGAAGAAGTTCTGAGCAGCAAAGTAAGGTGTGATCTCCACATTGATTGTGATATCCTTTGTCTGAGGATTCTGGTCCACTTTCAGATTGGTGTACTTCTCGATAATACCACCCGGACCTTTGTAGTCACTGAGGAAGTTGTGGATGTCAGACGTAATCTCAGACTTGATTTGAGGAGTCCAAATCTCCATTGCATGGTCGTTACAATAGTTCTGGAAAACCTTTCCTATCCAATCGAACACGCGAACGATAGAGTACTCCTGCAATCCCTTTGATGCACCGTTGTAGAGTGTATGGTTGGAGAATGCCATCGTACGTCCATCCTCTTCCACCATAGGAATGATTCCTTGGTCGATAAGGGTTGCTATCTCTGACTTGCGCAAGTCCATACGAGCACCCTTCACATTGTCAAGTGTGCCATAGCGCTTGCCCGCTGCTGCCTGTGCGATAGTCACCTCTTCTGTGTTTGACATGCGTCCTGCCAATGCTCCGGAAGCCGGAATGTAAAGGTCTTCATCCTCCCCTGCCAATTCTGATTTTGCACGACCAAGGATATAGTTTGCAGTCATAACAATATTTCCCAAATATGGGTCAGTGCCTTGCAGACTTGCATCGTCAAGTTCAGTCTTCAGCATCTCGAAATTCTGACTGTCCTTGAAATCCGTCACCATAATGACCTTATTGCGATAGGCTGTCTGCGCCCACATTCTAATCACATCCGAACCACCGTTCAGTTCGCCACCGATATAACCCGGAACCACAAGCATACTATAATTGTTCTTCAAGCTAAGGCGGTCAAAATACTGTTCAAGTTCTTCTCGAACGGCATTCGTATCTTCCGAATTATAATCATGGAGTTCCTCTTTATCAACATTCATCAGTGTGATACAGTCAACCTTACCCTGACCAGCATTCGCAAAGAACGAATCAAGACTGCGGTATGTGACTTCAAGGTTGCGTATTTCGTCACGAACACAAAACAGATTCTCACTAAGATTGCGCTCCGCCTTCTCACACTTGTCTTTGCAGGCATCGATAATCTCCAGCGGATCACCTGTACCCTGCTCAAGGATTTCCACCCAAAGAGAAAGTTCATTCTTCAGGCGCTTCCGTGATTCCTCGTATGCCGAATCAGAGAGGAACACGTTCTTAATAGCCCTACGGCGAGGATCCATGTTCTCGACACCTTTGATAAGACCTTTCAACAACTGGAAACCTCCGAACTTATCCAATCCACCGAGACTGTTCTGAAGCAGTTCGGCAGGGTTCTCTATTCTTTCGCGCTCCCGGAGACCAACAGGCTCACCGGAAGTTACGGCTTTCATTTCTTCTGCTGCCATTATTATATAATATAATGTATAGGTTAATTATTCTGCACTTTCCAGTTCTTCGAGCAGTGCCCTCAATGCATTCTTCAAATCACCGCGTGCCGCATCGTTTTTCAGTGCGTTGCGCAGTGTCTTGTTCTTTTCCAACTGGCGGATTACTGAGTTATAAGCGTCTATCTTGGCCTTCTTGCCACTCATCAACTCACTCTGGGAAATAAGTTGCTCATCCTCGAAATCCTTGATTTGCCTAAACTCAAAGTCTTCGTAAACAGCACCGCCCTCTTCCGTAACAAGAGCAATGCCTTCCTTGCTTGGCTGATAGTGTTCGAAAACATCTTTCATGCTTTTCGCCTTGAAGCCTTTTCGGTCTTCGTCAGTGTTGGGAGCAACATCGGTAAACTGGTCAGCATAGAGTGTCCGGTTCTGTGGGAACTCTATGACACCGTCCTGTGCATTTTCCTCAACGACTTTTGAAATTACGGTTTTTCTTGCCATAGTTTTGTTATTATTTATTTGTTTATTAGTTGTTTTCAGTTCTGCTTGCCGTGGACAATCACTCGTCCGGTGAGTCAATCTCCCAAGCAATTTCTTTAGCCACTTCATTATATTTCATTGTGACAGTATCACCTGAATTTATGTCACCCGATATTATCAGTTTGGAGAGAGGGCGGCGGATTTCCTTACGGATGATGCCAAGGATAGGGCGTGCACCGTAATGGGCGTTGAAACCAACCTTGGTTATATACTTGCGAGCTGTATCGTCTATCTCCAATGTGATGTTCTGCTCTTTCAAGGCTTTCAGGAGGTTCTTGATATGAATATCGAATATCTTGTCTATCATCTCCGGCGTGATTGGAGAGAAAGGCACTATCTCCGTAAGGCGCGCAAGGAACTCCGGACGGAACTGTCCTTGCATCACATCAAGCATCTGGTCGTGAGTCGGCACCCGATTCTCTTCAAATGACTTGAAAATATAATCGCTGCCGATGTTGGAGGTAAAGATTATGAGAGCATTGGAGAAATCGCCGACACGTCCGAGACGGTCATGCAGCTTTCCTTCGTCAAGAATCTGCAGGAACAGGTCGAAAACAGACTTGTGTGCCTTCTCTATCTCATCAAACAGCACAACACTGTACGGATGCTGACGGATTTGGTTGACAAGCAGTCCGCCTTCCTCATAACCGACATATCCCGGAGGTGCACCGTAAAGCAGGGCGACGGAATGTTCCTCCTTGTACTCCGACATGTCGAAGCGCAGGATGGAAGCCTCATCGTTGAACAGGAAATTGGCAAGCGACTTTGCCAGCTCTGTCTTACCTGTACCGGTAGGGCCAAGGAAGAAGAAAGAACCGATAGGCTGCTCTTTCTTGTTCAATCCTGAGCGTGATTCATAAATGGCATCAAGCACACTCTTCACGGCGTGATTCTGCCCCACAAGGCGCTGATGTATGATTTCTTCCGCATTGCCAAGCTTCTCGCGCTCTTCCGATTGGAGGTTGCCCATTGGAATACCGGTCATCTTTGCCACCACGTTCTTGACATAGTCCTTACAGAGCTTCTGCTCCGGACAAGCGTCCATTTCCAAGTCTATCTTTATGGAAGCCATTGACCTGTCCAGCAAGTCCAAAGCTGATGAAGGCAGGCTGCGCTCCGGGATATAACGTTTGGAAAGGCGTACCAATTCCTCTGCAATATCTTCTTCGGCCTCTATCGAATGGAATTCCGCATAGCTTGGCATCTTGCTTTCAACAATCTCTTTGGCTGTCTGCTCGGTTGGCTCGTCCAATTGTATTTTCTCGATATAGGACATCAGCTCCTTATCCTTCTCTATGTCCTTGGTATATCCATCTATGGTGGAAGTGCTTATCAGCTGAATCTCATTCTTACACAGTGCACGTTTCAGGATAGGCAGGATGCCGTTCAATACTGACTGCTTGTCCTCTAACCTGTAAATATTCTCCACAACAAGCACAGCTCCCGGCTGCTGTTCTATATACGCCAGTGTCTTTTTGAAGCGGTCCTCTACCTCACCCTTGTAAGAAACACCTTGCACAAGGGCTATCAAATCAAGTTCGTACAGCACCATGTCTCTTACAGACGAAGGAGCATCTTCCGCGCTTGCTTTCTGAATCAGACCATATATGAGACTTGTCTTGCCAACACCGGTCTCGCCGACAATAATCAGGTTTGCCTTATCCTTTCGTGCAAGCACTTCAAGCATTGAGCGCACCTTGTCCTCCAAACCAATCACAGGCAGTGCCGGAGCCGTTACAGCCTCGCAAAAATATTCCTCACTTCCCGAAAAAGCTTCACTTGCAGACGGCTTTCCCGGCAACGAAGGTTTTGCACAATAATCATCCGACATTGTCCTATATATCATCTCCGGTGCCAACGGAAGCGTTTTCAGCTGGTCGGCACTAAAGCCCACCCCTGGCGATACAACTGCCGCCAACAGCAATTGTGTCGTTATTTCTCCCAGTCCACGTTGTTCAGCCTGGGACTGCGCTTCCCTGATAACGCTCTTTGCCTCATTGGAGAACACAACCGACTTCATCGGATAGGCGGACTTCTCTGCTTGACTGACTCTTATGTCTGCCCAATCCAAAAGATAATAATAATCAGAATCAAGGGTGTCTTCGATAAACCCGACAAGTCCCACAGACTTATGCAGCAAAGCCCGGAGCAAATGGGCAGGCTCTATTTGCGGGGACTTGTTATCTTTTGCAAAAGACTCCGCTATATGCAGCACATCTACAGGCAATTGACTTAATATCTCTGCGTATTTATCCATATTAATTATTTGTTTTGCTAATACATTTCACATCTGCTATATCGATAAGCACATTAGCACTGCCTAAGAAGCCAAGATTCACATATACCCTCGTCTTTTTAACGCCCAATTCCGCTACTTTTCCGACCATTCCCTTCATAGGCCCTCGGACAACTTCCACTTCTGTGCCCGCAACAAGTTTGCTTGAATCCATTGTCACAGCCTCATCATGCTGTGCCAGCATTCTGCAAAAATCCTCAATCTGCTTGTCCGGTATTACGGCATATTCCCTGGCACCGGGAGCTTTGAGAAGAGTATATACAAATGACAAATCGCGAATAACCCGAATATCTTCATTCGCCATTTTCACAAACACAACCATTGGAATCACAATGCGGTCAATGACTTTGTTCCTGTCACTCCAATAGTGAATTTCCTTCTGGATTGGAGCAAAAGCCTCAATGCCGAGAGAATTGATTCTCTTGGCGACTTTACGTTCACAACAATTACGCACCTGTGCCACATACCAACGTTTCGGACACGCTTCGCGGTTGCCTGTCCCATTTGCAGGCAAACCAACCGATGTCGTCTTGATAGCATCCTTATCCATTGTAAAGTGTGATTGCAGAAAATGTATATCTCTACAGCAGAGACAATCACTTTTGAGAAACAACTATGTAACAGTAAGTTGATGCACAGAAAACAGCATTATTGAAAAACAAAAGCCACCTGTCGGGCTCCGTCAGCAGTTGTTTTTGCGATAAATACATCACAAAAACAAGAATTCTCCAACAAAAGGCAATATTTTTTTGCATTAAATTTGTCTAAATTGAATAAAATGTTTAATTTTGCATTGTGGAGTATTGTCTCTGCTGTAGAGACAATCACTTTTGAGAAACATATTTTTTTATTGCACAAACAGACTGTCAAGATTACAAGTCATCCAATATTTTCCTGTTTGCCTTATCCACCTCCGCAGTATTTATTGAATCCAGATAAATTTGCGTCGTCAGCTCATTCTCATGCCCTAATCCTTCACTGATCACCGCTATCTCTATCCCTTTGTTATGAGCAATGGTTGCCCAGGAATGGCGCATAACGTAAGTAGACAATGGTATTGGCAGCTGAACCATCCTGCCTACTTTCTTCAGATTACGGTTGATTGCCATGAGCTGCCTTCTGTACTGCTCGCGTTCGGAGCCATCTTCAGTCTTGATTATCGGCAACAGATATTGCGTGTCACTGGGATATTTGGAGAAAAGCGCATCGGCTTCCGGAGGGATTTGTACCGTCAGCAGCTTTTTTGTCTTCCGGCGTCCGTAAACTATACGCCCACCCTTCACATCTTTCTTTCGCAGAAATGCCAAGTCTATGAAACTAATGCCACGCAAATAGAAGCACAGCATAAGCATGTCACGGGCATATTCCAATGCCGGGCGAGTGCCAAGAGGCAGACGCCTTATCTTCCTAATGTCACCTATACCGATAGCACGCTTTATGGTTTTATCGACTCCGGTATACACCCTGCAGAAAACATTGTTGTCAATCGTCAGCCCTTCTTCTACGGCAACCTTATATGCAGAACGGAGATTGCGCATATAGAAGGATGTGGTGTTCCTCCTGAGCCCGTTCTTCAGCATGTAAGCCTCATATCGTGCCATCATCTCCTTTGTGATTTTATCCACATCAATGTCTATGCCGCCACGGAACTGCATGAAGCTTCTAAGCGAACACATCATGGTCTCGCTGCAACGGTCACGACCAACATCCCTCAATTCGGAACTTTTCCTTTGCAGAAACTCAAAGAAACTTTTCCCATTGTCACTATCCGTCCTGAAGGCATCCACAAGTTCTTCAACAGAATAATCTCTTGTCCCGAATGCCTTGGATATAATGTGAAAACGCTCTATTTCCCACTCACAATGCTGCATAACCGCTTTGACATGGGCATAGCGGTTGCTTGCAGAGTCCGGCAATAGTATTGTTTCCGAGTCGTCACACCATTCTCCTGAAAATATCCGATGTCCTATAGTTACCCTGCGAACCGTACGGTCATGTATTATCTGAAAGAACAACACTCCATGCTTACCGGGCTTGGAAGAAGCCCTGAATTTCAGTTTAATAGAATCCATATCAAAAAAACGCCTTAATTTTTATCTATATAACTCTCACATATTTTTATTATAAATGAATTACTGACGGATATTGACAAAAGGTACTAAATGCAAAGTTACAGTTTCTTGATAAGATAATCGCATCATCCAACAATTATCTTCACCGGAAAAGCAGGCATTCTTTTATCTGATTGTATATCAACAAATTAGCACAGAGTATTCTCCATACAACCAAAGTGTTACCTTTTGTGTGGTAAAAGGTAACACTTTACCATGCGAAAGGTAAGGGGTTGCAGTACGAAAGGTTACCTTTCACAAAACCATGCATAACGGCATGCTTTGCGATGCTTAATCCTATGACAAAACAACAGACAGGGCAGGCGGATTATGATATGACAAGACAGCACCGGAAAGATGTTAAAGGACATAGCTAACTAATTATTTTAGTTAAATAACTAATAGTTTTAGTTGATTTCTTCGGATAAATTTGGAGATAACGAAAATTATTAGTTACTTTGCCGGCAGAAAACAAAAACAACCACAATAAAGCATTATGAAGACACTTACAGCTAAGGAAGAGGAGATCATGAACCACATCTGGGCAAACGGCGAGATGTCCATCCGTGAGTTGCAGGCTCTCTACGAGGAGCCAAAACCGCATGTCAACACGCTCTCGACCCTTGTGCGCATACTTGAGGAGAAAGGCTTCCTGAGCCACCGCGCGGTAAGCACACGGTGCTACAAATACTTCGCCGCCGTCAGCAGGGACAAGTACCGCAACCGCTCACTGACAGGGGTCATCGACAAATTCTTCGGGAAGTCATACCTCGGAGCTGTCTCCACACTTGTCAGCGAAGAGAAAATCTCTGTTGAGGACTTGAAGGAACTCATCAGGCAAATCGAAGGGGAATAAGGCTTATGGGAGAGTTTCTTGCCTATTCAATCAAGGTTTCCATGTGCCTTGTGATGTTCTACATCTTCTATAAACTGCTGTTGAGCCGCACCACACTGCACACTTTCAACCGCTTCGTGCTCCTTTCACTCGTGGCATTGTCACTGATTCTGCCATTCGTCCACGTGACTGTCGGACATGAGACGCAGCCGATGGCAGTGGGGACAATCGCCATCGACCACCTGATGTTCAGCATCATGGAGCAGCAGGAGGAAGCGACTTTCAGGCTTAATGCCACGCATGTCGCCCTCATGGCATACATCATCGGTGTGGCAATCTTCACCGCAAGGATGATTGTCTCGTATATCGGAATCTACCGGATGATGCGCAAGGCGGAGGAAACTATAACGACTCCTGACGGCATAAGGATACATATCCTCCGTGATGACACGCCGCCGTTCTCTTGGTTCGGCAACATCATCATCAGCCGGAGCGACTATGAGTCAAACAGCCACGCCATCATCACTCACGAGACGGCGCACATCCGCCGGCTGCATTCCGCCGACATCCTGCTGTGCAATGTTCTTGCCGCAGTGCAATGGTTCAATCCTGCCGCATGGTTATTGAAGTCCGAGATGCAGGACATCCACGAATATGAGGCCGATGAGGCAGTCCTCGACAGCGGAATCAATGCCACAGCCTACCAGATGCTCCTTGTGCGCAAGGCTGTCGGCGACCAACTGTTCGCAATAGCAAACAACCTTAACAAATACTCACTCAAAAAGAGAATAACAATGATGAAGACCGAGAAGACAAATCGTTGGGAATGCGTGAAGGCATTAGTAGCGCTCCCATTGGCAGCCGTGGCTGTAGTGGCTTTCGCCAATCCTGAAATGGAGAAGATGGAGGAAAGCATTGTAGAGAATTCCGAGACACTCGTGCGTGCCGCTGACAAGCATGTCTTCAGCCAACCGGCAGAAACCGAAAAACCAACCGTTGCCGCAAAGGAGGAAACTCCTGCCGTGAAGGAGGCGCAGCCGAAGGATGATGACAAGGCGTATAACGTCGTGGAGGAGATGCCGCAGTTCCCGGGAGGCCCTGCAGCGTTGATGAAGTTCCTTGGCGAGAACATCAAATATCCTAAAGAAGCTGGCACAATATGTGTGACAGGACGCGTCCTGGTTTCGTTTATCGTTGACACTGACGGTTCCATAACAGATGTGGCTCTCATGAAATCCTTGTCTCCGGAGTTTGACAATGAGGCTATGCGTGTAGTGAAAGCCATGCCGAAATGGATTCCGGGCAAACAGAAAGGCAAGCCGGTGCGTGTGAAATATGCCATACCTGTTGTCTTCCGAAGTAGCGCAGCGACAAAGTCCGGCAGTGCATCGCAGGCTGTTTCCGTAGGCACAAATGACACAAAAGCCCCGTTGATCATTGTCAACGGCAAGCCAATCAGCGAGACTGAGTACAAGTCCATCAAAGACATTAAGCCTGATAACATAGAGAAAATTGAGGTCCTGAAGAATGAGGAATCCACCAAGCAATATGGCGAGAAAGGCAAGAACGGCGTGATTATTATCACATTGAAGGGATAAAAAAACAAAGCTAAGTAACTGTTGAAAATTAGTTTATACTAAAAAAACAACTGCGTCTTAGTACACACATAACTTAAATATAAAGTAATTTACAATAGTTACTTACCGTCTCCACCCTTTCCGAGTGCCCTCTTAGGGGTTTTCCACGCACGATTAGGGAATTTCCGTTTGCCGTTCCGGAAAAAATGAGTATCTTTGTGCCGGATAATAAAAAGAAACACACAAAGATTATGAAGACAAAGAACATCATTATGGCAGCATTCATTGCAGCAACCATGAGTGCATGCACAACGGAAAAGACAATCCTTAACACTGGCGGTGGACTCTTCGGAGAGTGGAAAATAGAGCAGGCTATGGGCAAGAGCACTGCCGGCGGCGACCGCCCTGCCACTATAAATTTCGGCAATGACGGACGCATCAACGGCAATGCCAGTGTGAACTCCTTCTTCGGAGGCTACACAAGTGACGGCAAGAACATGTCTTTCACCCATATCGGCATGACACGGATGATGGGTCAGAGCATGGAAATCGAGGACGCTGTCACACAGGCTATCAACACCACCGCGCGCATCAGCATCAATGGCAACAGCGCACAGGTGTATGACAAGGACGGCAATGTCATCATGAAACTGACAAGAGCTGAGAAAAAGTAAGTTTTATTTATACGCAGAAAAAAGAGCGGCAGGCTTGCACAATCCCTAAGGACTATGGCAGACCATGTTGCTCTTTTTTTGTTAACATATCACAAAAAAGAACTTATTCACCGCAAATTTGCGGTGAATAGCAATATTTTTCACCGCAAATCCGTATCTTTGCATAAGATAAGCGGCATCTCTGCAATTTGAATTACATTAACTTTTTGGCGTATGAAACCAACAAACAGACATAAAACATACATTTGGCAGCATGAAGAATGGGCTAAATTCCGCTGGGATTCAGAAACATTGCTTGAGCCTTTGAGCCACTTGAGCCAATCGCATGGATTGCTGCTTGGACGCATGTCTATGCTTGGTTTTCATGAGAAAAGCAGTTCTGCACTGGCAGTCATGTCAGAAGAGTTGGTCAGTTCCTCAGAGATAGAGGGCGTCCAACTCAACCGCGACTCCGTAAGAAGCAGCATTGCACGCAGGCTTGGAATAGATTTCAATGGGCAGTTCATGGAAGACCATTATGTAGAAGGACTTGTTGATGTCATGCTTGATGCACTGCACAACTGCCATGAACCGTTGACTGCTGAACGATTGTTTGGCTGGCATGCTGCAATTTTTCCTTCCGGACATAGTGGAATGTACAAGATAACTGTCGCAGACTGGCGAAAAGGAGAAGAAGCCATGCAAGTCATTTCGGGAGCTTTGGGACATGAGAAAATCCATTACGAAGCGCCACCGTCGGCAGATGTACCTAAAGAGATGGAAACATTCCTTACATGGTGCAACACGGCGAGCATCTCACCATTCATAATGGCTGCTGTCTCTCACTTGTGGTTCGTCACTATCCACCCGTTTGATGACGGCAACGGACGTATCGGGCGCACACTAACCGACATGTTCCTTTCACGCCTTGACAAAGAAGCATGTCATTATTATAGTATGTCTGATGCCATAAACAAGAACAAGAAATCTTATTATGAGATTCTTGAGGAAACACAAAAGGGAGGGCTTGACATCACAAAATGGCTGTTATGGTTCTTTGCTTGTCTTGAGGATGCCATAGGGCGTGCTTCCGACACTGTTGAAAACACATTGCAGAAAGCCACATATTGGGACAAGTTCCGCAATACAGAAATCAATGAGCGGCAACGGAAGATAATCAACCGGCTGTGGGACGGTTTTGAAGGAAAACTGACATCATCCAAATGGGCAAAGATGTGCAAATGCTCGCAAGATACTGCATTGCGTGACATAAACGACCTCATAGGCAAAGGAATGCTGTGCAACAGTGGTGAAGGAGGGCGCAGCTCAAGCTATCTGTTAGCAAAATAATGGGAAATGCTGTGAGTTTTCTTAAGTCAGTCCACAAAAAGAACAGCGCAGATAATGCGAAAGACAAATCCATACATAACGATTGGAAATAATGTCGTTTGATTTTGTGGACTAACTTATTTTCATTATTATATGTCCGGCAGGCACATGCAGCATTTGGCTATGCTGTTTATTCCCCAAAAAGCTGTGCTTTTATACAAAATTACATCTTATGCGCACAGATTTACATATATCTTCCGCTTGTTTTTGCTAATTTTGCAGAATAATAACATATTAACCCTGCACTCTCTTCCATACAAGGAAGAGATGCATTGACTATGTAAAAAGAAAAACTTATAGCTAAACCAAGAAAAGAATATGAAAAAGATTTTGTTGTCGGCTGCCTTTGTTGCTTTCTGCATCATGGGAGCCAACGCCCAACGAATGACCGACAAGTTGAATCGGGGACTGGTTGCGGTAAAGACTGACAAGGGGGTGTTCTGCAGTTGGAGAATCACAGCCGAGGAGTACTACGATGTTAAATACAACATCTATCGTGACGGCACAAAACTGAATGCACAGCCATTGGAGACATCCAACTTCATGGATGCCAACGGCTCTGCCGGCAGTACATACACCGTAGAGGCTGTTGTGAAGGGAGTGGCACAGGCCAAAAGTCCTGCCGCAAAGGTGTGGGAGAAAAACTATAAGACGATAGTCCCGAAGCACGACCCATCACTTACCAGCACTTATGTGCCTAACGATGCTTGTTGCGCTGATGTGGATGGCGACGGAGAGTTGGAGATTCTCATGAAATATGACAACCAGAGCGAGATTAGTGCCAGCTATCCACGTGACGGCTACAATGGCGAGTACTCGCTGTTTGAGTGCCTGAAGCAGGACGGCACTGTGCTGTGGTGGGTGAACTGCGGTCCGAACATGGGAGACTTCCAGAACAATGAGCAGAACATCGTGGCTTTCGACTGGGACAAGGACGGTAAGGCGGAAGCTGTGTTCCGTGCTGCTGACGGCACGACGATTCACATGGCTGACGGTACGACACATGTTATCGGTGATGCTTCCAAGAACTACCGTGCGGCAACAGGCGGCGGTGCCAACTGGTTCATGCATGACGGAGCGGAATATCTTGTCTATGTGAACGGACAGACAGGAAAGCCTTATCAGGTGAAGGACTATCCGCTGAAGAGACTTGAGGAAGGCGAGACTGACCTTGACAAAGCTTGGGGTGACGGCTACGGACACCGTTCGACAAAGCATTTCTTCGGTGCACCGTTCCTTGACGGCCGTAACGCAAGCATCTTCCTTGCACGTGGTATCTACACACGCCATAAGATGATAGCACTTGATGTCAACCCTGCCACTCATGAACTTGTGGAGCGTTGGCGCTGGAACTGCAACACTCCGGGGTCTCCATGGTATGGACAGGGCTATCATAACTTCGGCATTGCAGACGTCGACCTGGACGGAAGGGATGAGATTGTCTTTGGCTCTATGGTCATAGACGACAATGGTCATGGTCTTTCCACAACAGGACTTGGACACGGCGATTCACAGCACTGCAGTGACTTTGACCCTTACACCCATGGCTTGGAAATATTCGCCTGCAACGAGGACAATCCTAACAACAATTT
Organism: Palleniella intestinalis; assembly: GCF_013166595.1. Taxonomy (GTDB): domain Bacteria; phylum Bacteroidota; class Bacteroidia; order Bacteroidales; family Bacteroidaceae; genus Prevotella; species Prevotella intestinalis. The sequence goes on from NZ_JABKKG010000010.1 coordinate 78,128, forward strand.
CCGCGATGCGACAACATCAAAGATTTACTACCGCACTACGGGTGGAAACGATGACGGACGCGCCAATATGGGTAATTTCCTTAACGATTATCCGGGAGCACAGGGCGTGACAAGCCATGATGGGAATCTGATAAGCTCTGTCACACACACTGGAATTGCCGGTGACGACAAGGCATCGGTTCGCATCACACAGAACTTCCGCATATATTGGGACGGCGACCTTTGTGAGGAGTCATTCGACTATAACAACGGAAAGAACACTCAGGGTGCTATCTTCAAAGCACGCGAAGGAAGAATAGCGTTGCTTGAGGGCAGCAAGACAAACAACGATACCAAGGGTACGCCTTGCTACCAGGGTGATGTTTTGGGCGACTGGCGTGAGGAGGTCATCATGCGCGACGGTGACAACAACATCCGTATCTACACCACAGACATAGAGACTCCATGGCGCAACTACTCTCTGTGGCATGACCATCAGTATCGTAACGCCATGGTATGGCAGATGTGCGGATACAACCAGACACCGCACCCAAGCTATTTCCTTGGTGAATTGGAGGGCATAACAAAAGCTCCGGCACCATTGACAATGACAGGACGCACAGAGATTGGCAACGGTGCGACCATTGGCAGCAATGCTAACGACAAGCACATGATTATGTGCGAGACAGGCAACATGACTGTCAATGTAGCGGATGGTGCCACGCCTTACATCCTGACTGTCAATGCTCCGACATGGGTGCAGGGACACGACAACAACAATAATATCACCACTGAGGTGTTCACACATACCATAACAGGCGGTGCATTTGCCGGTGAGATGCGCCTCATAAAGCAGGGTGACGGCATCCTTACATTGCCAAATGTCACAGAGACTTACAGCGGTGAGACAGACATTTGGGCAGGCACACTGAATTTTGACGGCACATTGCAGAACAGTCCGTTGTGGCTGAACCGCTTTGCTGTGCTGAACACCAACGGCGGACGCTTTATGAAAGGCATAAAGATGGATTATGCCGCAGAGGTGAACATCGGCACTAATGACAAAGCCAGCTCTATGGAGACAACAACCTTGACTATGGGCTTCGGCTCACGGCTGAAGGTTGACATCTTCGGCGAGGGACTGCAAGCCGACATGATAAAGGCGGAAGCACTGACCATTGAGAAGAAAGACTGGACTAATGGTCCACAGTACCTTGCCCCGGTCATTGAACTTACAGACCACAACATGCAGAGCGGAAGGTATCTCATTGCCGAAGTGGCAAAGATAGAAGGAAACCTTGACGACCTGATTGTTGAGGGTATGGATGGCTACAAGAAAGTTTTTGCCTACGAGAATGGCAAACTCTATCTTGACATCACTGTCTATGAAGCAGGCAACGCGACTTGGACCGGCAGCGAAGACGGCAACTGGGACATCGACGGTACGCAGAACTTCGTGGATGGCACATCCGGTGAGAAGAGAACATTCGTGCCTGGTGATGATGTGACTTTCGATGACAATGCCACAAATACCACTGTTAATATTGCAGCAACTGTTGCACCGGGCAATGTTGTTTTCAACAATGAGAACAAGAACTACACTATCAACGGCGAAAGCATCCTGAGCAAGGGCACTCTGACAAAGAACGGTGCAGGCAGTGTGACGCTCAATAACATCAACACATTCGACAATGGTGTTGTGATTAACGGCGGCAAGCTCGTTGCCAATGTGTTTGCAAACGCAATCGGTACTGACCTTGGCGCGTTAGGCGACATAAATACAAGAGTAGCCATTAATAACGGTGCAACACTTTCAGCCAATGAGAGCACAACATTAGGCCAGCCTGTTTCTATCGGTGCAGGCGGAGGCACAATTGAAGTGGCAAGCGGCAAGACACTGACAATGGGCAGAGGCATTGCCGGAGCTACACAAACATTGACAAAGACCGGAGCAGGAACACTTGCACTCAGTAACAGCAACAGTGTGACAAAGCTTGTCATCAACGGTGGCACAGTACAGGCTTCCGAGAACAGCAGCAGTGTGCAACAATGGCCTTCTACAGTAGAACTGAGAAACGGCACAATGCGCGATGCTGACAACATATACTCTTACTCTTCAAACAATGTCAACATCATTGTGCCGGAGAAATGCACAGGCCACTATTACCTTGACGGCAGATGCGACTATAAAGGCAAACTGACAGGTGCTGGTTCTATCACTGTCTATGCAAGAAGCGTAAGAAACCAATTGCAGGGCAACTGGTCAGCATTCGAGGGTACAGTAACAGCAGCTTACTCTAAGAGCGGTTCTTACGACCCAGACTTTATTTGGGACAACGCCTATGGACTGCCTAATGGCACTCTTAGCATCAATTCCGGAGTTGTCGTAAATGCTGGTTCACGACAGATGACAATAGGAAACATGAAGGGCGCAGGAGAGCTCCGCACTACGGGCAATGTCACTATCGGCGGACGCAATGAGACAATTTCCTATACTGGAACATTCGCCGGCATGGCTCTTACCAAGACCGGTGACGGAGAATGGAAAGTGACAAAGGCATTGGGCACACCTAAGAGCGTGACCGTCAACAAGGGCATCATGTCATTACCTGCCGCAGCCGGCAGAGGTGTACCACTGCCTGATTTGTCGTCAGCCAACACTATCACTCTCACAGGCGAGACAGTAAAGATGCGCGGTCAAGGAACAGTAGCTTCCATCAGTGTACAGAATGGCGCGATGTTAGAGCCGGGCTACTACACAGGAACATCCGCAACTCACTACGGACTGATTACGGCAACAAAGAATGTAAATATTGCTGAGGATGGTACACTCAGCCTTTACATCAACAATGCACCGAGCAAGACCAATGTCAACTCTTACATGGACATTGCAGGCAAGATAACACTCAACGGCACATTGAAAGTAGGAATGAATGGCAACTATTCTCCTTCTGTAGGCGATGAGTTCACGCTTTGGACAGCCGGTTCATTTGAAGGCACGCCTAAGTTTGAGCTTCCGTCATTGCCAACAGGCATGGCATGGGATTACTCCGCTTTAAGCACCTCCAAAGGTGTGCTGAAAGTTGTGGTTGCAACATCTATCAACAGTATTCCAGCCAACGAGGTTGCCAAATGTGATGTCTACACCATTGAGGGTGTGAAGGTTGGCACACTGTCCGCAACACGTGCCAAAGTTGAAGCCGTGGCAAAAGAGCAGTTATCACTTGCCAGTGGCACTTACATCATAAGAATGACAGCTAAAAGCTGTAGCGAGACAATAAAGGTAATTGTAAGATAAAGCCTTGATATATTCCATAAAGAAATCAGTGCTTGAAGCAAACCATATTTAGGCTTACTTGCAAGACACTCCAAAACAGTTTGTTAAGGTGCGTATGGAGTAATTATCCATACGCACCTTTATTGTCCTCCCATACATAATAAAAGATGTTAAAAACATTGTATTTGGATAATTTTATTATAAAAGGATTGCATTTGTCTCAGGTTTTATTCTTATCTTTGCAACGCGTTTGCTGTGTTTGGTCATGCAAAACGAGTAGGGTTTTCTCTACAAGTTCGCTAAAACCAGCATTGCAACATGGACTAACAAATCCGACACTAATTGTAAAAGCCAGACGTGTTCTTGCATAACAATGTTGTGGAGGCTGCTCACGCCGAGCTGGCAGATGGTGGAACTCTATTATTAATACTAAAGTGAAACCATCCAAAGAGGAATGGGTGGGAAGCATTAGTCCAAGACATATTGAAAAGGCGTTTACTAACGCTCTGTTTGAGACGAACCGAATCTAGCAAATTCATCAATTGAAGTCTCGAATGTAGCAACGGTAGATGTCCCGGGTGTGATTACATCAAGTTTGTGAGTAACCCATAATGGAAAGTACCGCTTTGGTGGTACTGTAATGTTGTTTTTTCCATTAGGTTGCCCACGGCTATGTATATTCATATCGGCGTGGGCTCTGACGTTGTCTGTTCGACTTCAATAGGCAATGCTAGAGCCTCGGTTCGTGGAATGGGCAACAGGACGATTCCACGCTTTTTTGTGTATGTGCATTTACGCATGAAACACACGATGAAAGAGACCGATATGAATGCATTGCCAAATGCAGCAGTCAGCCCCGTAACGACAACTCAAAAAGTTGACGACGCCGTAGGCGTACAGAAAAGATGTTGGTTTGTTGCCATTGTCAACAATAAGACAGAACGCCAATGCGCAAAAAAATTAGAAAAACTTGGCTACGAATGTTACGTTCCGACACAAAAGGAAACACATGTCTGGCGCACCGGCGTAAAGAAAATCATAGAAAGAGTTGTTCTGCCCTCTATGATTTTTATACATACCACAGAGGCAGAACGTAAGCATCACATTGTAGCCCTCCCCTATATCAATCGTTTTATGACCAATCGTGCCGGTTCAAAAGGCAAGTTTGGCAAGTATCCCATAGCAGTTATTCCGGATGACCAAATACAACGGCTGAAATTTATCCTTGGTCATACCGATGCTCCCATTGAGTTTGAACAAACAACATTTAGCCTCGGCGACAAAGTGCGTGTCATCCGTGGTAGTCTTGCTGGAGCAGAAGGTTACATTATAGAATGTTTTGATGCTACATATTTCGCCATTCGTGTGGGGTTTCTTGGTGTTGCAAAAGTGCGAATAAGCCACAAGGATTTGGAACTTATAAAATACTGAGTATTATTTGCGATATTCTAATAACAAAACTAAAACAGAAAATATATGCGTTGTAAAAATTGTGGCTGGGAAAACCCAGATGGAATTTCAAAATGTGAAAGATGCAGTTCCCAATTGGAACGAACAGCTCCTTCAAACACAGGAAATGAAAACAAGCAAATGGCAGAGGCTTCAATCAATCTCAGAGCCACCATTAGAGAATCTGCAAGTGGTTATCCATTTAGTGAATCACAAAACACCCAAACGCACAATGAAACAAATTGCAATGAACGTATTTGCCATAATTGTGGATACAATATGACTTCCGGCATGAATGTCTGCCCACAATGTGGCGCTCCACAAAAGAAGCAATCATCAGCCCCCTTTGCAAACAAGTCCATAAAGGAAAAACATTGCACTAAATGTGGCAGTGTGTTGATAGCAGGGACACGTTTTTGTCCTGCATGTGGGCAGCAGTTACGTAACAGTGGCACAGTGAACGCTTGGGATAATCCACAAAGTAATGAGTTTTGTTCATTACGCCCGATAGCGTGGAGCAGAGAGAACACGCAATACAATGCCATATCCTATTCAGGTGAACGCATTGTACTTAATCGTGCTAATACAGACCCCAACAATCAGTCAATCACTTCCCATGAACAAGCCGTATTGACAAACGACGGAAAAGACTGGTATATTGAGGACTTAAGTGAACAACATTCCACAATGTTACGTATCTCGAGAAAAACGAAGTTGCAATCTGGTGACATAATTGCTCTTGGAAACCGCCTCTTTGAGTTCAAAGATTAAAATGAAGAAACAACATATCGTTTGCGACCGTTTGGAATTTCATTGCGGAGACCACATCGACAATGATTACAAAGTGGAGAAACTGCTTGGTGCAGGAACTTTCGGCTGTGTATATAAAGTGGAGGGAAGCGATGGAACACCATACGCATTGAAACTTCTGAAATTATGGGAGATACCATCGGACGAAAGAGCGGAGCTGCTCAAACGTTTCGATATGGAATATGATACGGGGCACATTGAAAGCAAATATCTCGTACATTCCTATGCAAAGGGAGAGGTTGGCGGCAACCCATATATCATTATGGAATTTTGCCCTTGTGGCGATTTGATGACTACAGCAGAAAAAGGGAGTGTTGATTTTACAGCAGTGGGGCATGACGTGCTTTATGGACTACGCGACCTTCATAGACGAGGTAAGGTGCATAGAGACTTGAAGCCGGAAAATGTATTGATAAAGCAAGACGGTTCTGCAGTACTTACAGATTTTGGAATATCAGGAGATCAGAACAACCGGTTGACACAACGAGGAATTTTCGGTGTGCCGCAACAGCAATTCGGCACGTTCCCATATATGCCACCGGAACAAATAAATCCACGGCGAGGCAATGCCACCGTACTTCCCACAACCGACATTTTCTCCTTTGGAGTGATGATGTACCAACTCATTACATATGAGCTTCCTTTTGGTGATTGCGTGACAGAGGCTGATTTACCACGATATATTGACAGAGGCAAAAGAGGACTATGGAACCGCGAATTACTACACAGAACCTCCATTGGAAAACAATGGGAAGGTGTTATAGAAGGATGTCTTGTTCCAAACTTCAAAGAACGTCTGCAAAATGTTGATGAAGTATTGAAACTGATGCCACCACCCAAAGAACAGAATGCTTATACTTCCGCAATCCACGATAGTCACGACACATGGGGCAACATCCGCAACGGTGTAGCATTACATATTATGCAGGGAGAACAACATGGCACAAAATTCTATCTGGACAATATGATTAGTGGTGGATGCCGAGTCCTCACAATGGGAAGGCTTGACGATGGAATAGAAAATCGAATACCAATAAAGGATACAATCAACGGTTACATTTCGCGCTGTCATTGCACACTTGAGCAGAATGCAGAAACCCGCCAATGGCTTATCCGCGACGGCCAGTGGCGCAACCGTCAATGGAAAAGCAGTATGAATGGAACTTATGTAAATTCGACAGAGATAGACAGAAACGGAATCTTACTTCACATTGGAGATATAATAACAATAGGTGATGTAAAATTGCGAGTAGAAGGATTTTAACAAAAAAAGGAATAGTATATGTCACAACCAACTCAACGTTACAAACGCACACTCAAAGGTTCCATTGGCTCAGGAATGCAGTCATTGATGGGAATAGGGCGACGCTTTTACATTCTTGAACACAAAGTATCGTCAAAGTATCATAAAGCAGGCGAGAACCAGCAGATTATTGTTGACCAAATAGAACTTGGTCGTGCCTCAACTTGCCAAGTCAGATTCGACGAATCTTTCCAAACAGTCTCGCGCCGCCATGCAGCCATTGTCAAGGACGGTGACAATTGGAAATTAGTGCAATTGTCACAAACAAACTCGACTTTTCTCAACGGCCATAGGGTTCAAAAAGAATGGTACCTACAGAATGGAGATGAAATACAACTGTCTGTCAATGGACCTAAAATGGGCTTCATCACGCTTGCCGGAAAAAAAGGCACGGTAGGCTCACTTTGTCTTACTCGCCGCATGTCTCTCTTCAGACAGCAAGCATTGCGACCTTATAAATACGCAATAACAGCATTATCCATTCTTCTCGTTTTGTCGGTAGGAGGATTAGGTTCTTGGAGTTATATGAAAAGTACAGAATATGAAGCATTAATAGCCAATGCACAAAGCCGTCTTGACAAACTGAAGAGCAAAAATTCAGAATTAGAAAAGCTCATTGCGGATGCAGCTGTAGAACAAGCACGTTTGGATTCTTTGATCAAGGTAAAGAAACGTCCGATTTACAAGACTGTTGTCAAACATGTTCAGAACAGTGGAGGCGGGAGTGGTGATGTCGCTAAACTTCAGCCATTTGAAGATGATGTTTATTTTATCAGTGCAATGGTTGTTGCAGTACACAATGGAAATGTATATGGCCTCGAAACGTCCTCCGGAGGTTATATCGGTTGGACCGGCACCGGCTTTTTACTGTCTGACGGTCGTTTCGTAACAGCAAAGCATTGTGTGGAAGGGTGGAAATTTGACTCAACAGAATCATTAGGAAAACAAATCAAGACATTAAAAGATGAAGGTACCCAAACATTGTTCCTTGCGGGATTAACTGGAAGTAACGGTGTAAAGCTAAAAACACATATGATAGCAACCTCACCAACAAAAGGGGACTTGAAATTCACATCTGATGATTTCCGCTTCACAAGAAGCGACGAAAAGCAAGTATCTATCGGTGATGGACTATCAATAACAAGAGCAACAGGAGCAGGCGGAAGTGATTGGGCGTATGTAAATACAGGCAAGACGGGATCCATACCGGCCGATGCCAGCCTTTCATCTTCACTTCCTGCAGCTGCGAAATTAGAGATTATGGGATACCCTCAAGGGCTAAAAGCTACAGGAGGTTCCTGCCTCTATGGTTCTTGCCAAACAGCTAATCGCGGATTGAACGGAGGTCTTATTCTTATATCTGCAAAAAATTATGAACATGGCAATTCTGGCGGTCCTGTATTTTATAATGACAACGGAAAATACAAAGCAGTTGGAATTGTTTCATTTTCCATCTTCGATAATATGGGAGGTATGACACCTTTGTGTAATTTAAGATAATAATGAAAAAATATTTGATTTTTCTCGTGGCATTATGCACAGGCTTTAATGCAAATGCCCAATTACTTGGCTCTGTAAGTTTTGACCCAAGCAATTTATCACAAGTTGATGATAGCACATTTTTTAGTGTTCGATTGATTGAGGATGCTATTCGTCCTGCTTTCTTCCTCTCTCGCCAAAAATTCCAAGTTAGAGATAAAAAAGATGGGAATTTATACGGACTTAACGACAAAGAGGAATTCGGTATGGAGATTTCACTTGGAGTGATGATTAAGGATGGCTATATTGTACCGGACAGGGCCATCCGTCCATGGGAATACAACTCCAAGTACGAAACATACAAGGATGGGTATGTTCCTGTTATGTACACTTCTGAATATTCAGCTGTTTCAGAAGATGCGAAATACGACACTTTGGACATATCTTCTCCAAATGAGATTTTGCAAAAATCCCTCTACTATATTCCATCAAACTGTTTTTCAAACAAGGGATTAACGGTTGACTGCTCAACAGGTGAGAAAAACGGTTGTATTATATGGATTGGCACAAAAAAGGGAACAGACTTAAACAAGTCTGCCAATGTTCAATTAACTTGTTACAGCAAGACTGTTACGGTAAGCACAGAAGGAGTCGCTGACATTGAAGCACCTGACAATCAAGATATTCTCGGAGGTATCTATGTGTCACCTGTCACTACCGGCATTGGAGTTATCGAATTGCATATTTGTGGTATTCTTATGGATAATAATGGAAAATGGAGTGTTTGTTTTCCATTCATTGGAAAAGAGAAACTGCTGAAATCAGAACAGAACTCGGATAAAAAAGATAAGGAAATCGAAAACAATGATACTCTAACACCAGTTGCCGATGCCCATAAGCAAAAAACCATAAAGGAAAAGAAATCAAAGAAGAGCAAGAAAAACAAACAAAATGAAATCAAATAGCATAATATTTCGTATGGTAGCATGGAGCGATGCTGCCGGCAAATACAACCCTAACGCTCCACTCAACGGCAATGAAGACAATTTTTATGTCGACGATGACTTGAGCGATGCAATACCAAGCCATATAACAGCAGACAAGGAAATTTCTCTCTCTGAATGCGGCATGCTGATGGCTGTGGCTGATGGTATGGGTGGTATGAATGCAGGCGAAATAGCATCAGAAATAGCCCATGACACTGTGGCAGAATATTTCGCACCTGGAAAAATAACACCAATGCTGGCTGCAACTCACGAGAACCGTAGTCGGTATATGGAAGATGTGATACGCGAAGCCGACCGTCGTATAAAAGCCGATGCACACCAGAACCATGAGCATGAAGGAATGGGCTCTACACTTATTATGGCATGGCTGGCCGGCACAGAACTATCCATTTCGTGGATAGGTGACAGCCGTGCATACCGCTTCAACCCTGACCGAGGATTAGAGCCACTGTCAAGAGACCATTCGTATGTGCAAGAACTTGCGGACAAAGGTATACTGACTTACGAACAGACCTTTGAACACCCACAAGGAAATATTGTTACACGCAGCCTTGGTGACAATAGCCAAAAAGCGAGACCGGAATCTCGCCTGTTTAAAGTACATGACGGAGACATAATCCTATTATGCAGCGATGGATTGAGCGGTGTACTCCGCGACAGTAAGGCATCTGACGAGGAAGGAAATCTTTATCCCGGTGAAAACATTGAGGATATAATCCGCGAAAACTCATCCTCGTTGAGCAAATGTCGTGAGGCTCTATGGGCTGCAGCAGAACGTGCCGACTGGTACGACAATGTCACAGCGATACTTTGTGAAATTCGCAGCGGAGCAGGAAAGTGCAATCCAATACAAGAACCATCCGGAGAACCTACGGATTCCAACGCGAAAGTAAATATATCACATAAAACATTTGATGGATTAATAATCAAGATACCTCGAAAAAAGTTTCTGCCTATCACACTCTTGCTGTTATTTGTAATTATCTGTATCAGTTGTGGCTTATTGTATAAATTCAAGAATCAGATACCAGAGAAAATAATGACCGCTCCTGATACAACAATTATCTCGCAACCAAAAGACAGTGAAAATACAGCCAAGCCTATTAACGCAGCCCCGGTCAAAGCCAGCAAGAATATTCATGCAGAGAAAAAGAAAATTGCGGTTGACAGAGAAGCACAAAAGAAGGATACAGTAAAAACAGAACGCAAAGAAACACTTCCTTTCAAACTTGAACCTATCAAGAGTCAAGATACAAGCAAAACAACTCCTGCCGGAGACAAACTAAAATTAATCAAACGAGGACAGAGCAACAAGTAACCAACACTATGGCAGAGATACGACAAAATGAAGAAATCAATGGCAGATATGTGCTGAAGCAAAGCAAAGGAAGAGGCACATTCGGCGAGGTGTGGTTGGCTCACGACCTTGCTACTGACGAGGATGTTGCCATAAAATTTTATGTGGCTCTTGACCATAAGGGACGAGAGGAGTTCATACAGGAGTTCCGTATTGCAGCAAAACTACGTCATCCGAACCTCCTTGTAACGAAAGACTTTGGCGAATGGCATGGACATCCCTATTTGACAATGAAGTTCTGCGACCAAGGTTCTGCAGCAGACTTGATAGGTACACTCAGCCCATGCACAACGGACGAAATGACTATATGGCGATTTGTACGTGATGTGGCATCCGGTCTTGCGTACCTGCATTCGGTAAAACCTGACCCGATAGTACATCAGGACATAAAACCTGACAACACACTTATTGATTCTGACGGAACTTTCCTTATAACAGATTTCGGCATAAGCAAACGTATACGTTCTACCATGCGCAAACAGTCTGAAAGGGCTTTGAAAGCAGGTGCACCGGCCTATATGGGTCCTGAACGTTTCTCTAATCATCCAGAGCCGATACTTGCCAGTGATATATGGTCACTTGGAGTATCTATCTATGAATTGGCTGAAGGCGAATTGCCATTCTGTGGCATGGGAGGTGGCATGATGCTTAAAGGCGCAGAAATGCCATCGCTCAATGAGGGATGGTCAAGAAGCCTCAGCGAAGTGATGCAATGGTGCTTGGAGGAGAAAACATGGAACAGAGCAAAGGCTTGCCAAGTGCAGGAGGTTGCAGAAACGGTTTTGAAATCAGGCAACATGACTTCTGTCACTTCACTTATTTCAAGGATGCGAAATGGGGCACAACCCGAGTCTCCTAATGACGAAACGAAGAAGAGAGACCCACACGCAACAAAACCAAATATAGATGATAGAGACGGACAAAATGACCATACTGCCTATGACGAGGGGAAAACAGAAGGTTTTGTGCAGAGAAAAAAGCTGCTATATGCAGTTATGGCAGCATTCATCCTAATAATCGCAATAGCCGTTGCGTGGTTTTCATATTCACAAGTAAGAACGCCACAATCCACAACAAACAATGATACAGTCCATACCGTTACCACTATGAAAGACTCCTTAGCGATAACCAAAGCTGAAAACGAAAAACCAACTGAAGCTCCGGCACTTCCTAAAACCGTGACACCAAAAGAGCCAAAATCCAAGGATGTTATGGTAAAAAATACAGATGCAAAAGATGAACACAGTTACAATGGAACTCTAAGTTTAGGATATGCCACATGGCGAGGAGGTATCAGAAACGGCAAACCGGATGGTGAAGGCACGATGACATTCAAATCTACTCATCGCATTGACACTCGCGACCCAAGCCGACGCACAGCAGAAGCTGATGACAGAGTGGATGGCACATACTCCAACGGACATCTTGTAGAAGGGCGGTGGTTTAAGTCTGATGGGACAACAGAATATATAATGCTTGGTGAATAACTGATTATGAAAAAGTTACTATTTTCGATTTCCTGTATATTGTTTGTCTACATCAATAGTACAGCCCAAAATGATAATTCGCAACGCAAAGCAATAGAAGACGCTTTCATTGCCAAAATAAAAGAGTATGCAAAAAGCGATTTCCTTGGCAAGGTAAGTCCTGACACAACTGTATTTGGCAAAGTTGAGGGGAAAGATTATTACGTCTTGCCGGGTGACACCTACATAATCGATGAAATATCGTCAGCTACATATTACAGCCATGATGGCAAGGCGTTTCATCCGCTATGTAACAAGCGTTTTCCTTCCGAAACCATAGCCAACCGACTGTTGCTGCCCAACATGGAGTTGCCTAATGGGAAAATGAAACTGACATTCCAGAAATACCGCTATGAGACAGACAGTGTCCAAATACAGTTCAAACAATTCTACCAGTTTTGGGTACATGAGAAATATGACGCATATATCGGCATAGAAAGCAAGAATAGCAAAGAAATGAAAGTCGATGTTTTCCTTTATAACACTGCAAACAAATGGCTGCACATATTCTCTTTGAACTGCCCTATCAAGAACGTTGCAGACGAGGGATTAACAATGAAAGGTGAAGCATGGCTGTTCATTCCTACCTCCAATCTCCGCAATCTTATGGGTAAAGAACTTCCAAAGGATTTTATGCAGAAACTATTGCGAAAAACAAAAAAACAATCAATATGAGGACTATTGTATTCTTATTTTCAGCGATGTTATCCATTGCCACAGCAGCACAGGAGGTGCATTTCCGTTTCACCGATGGCATCTACAATGCAGGACTGAAGGCGAAAATGGAACGTAATGTCTCAGCACTGCTCACAGAAATAAACACGGCTGCCGGAGAAGGGCGCAGCCTGAACATTAGCAGCTACACCACATCGGAGGCTGCAACACGCCTTGCAAGGACATGGGAAAACTTCGGGTTCGTTTGTCCAAGTGAGGCAAAAAGCATCTGCTATGGGCTGGCAAGCGGTTATCAGGCACGTGGCATACAAGCAACACTGACACGACAGCCTGAGGATTATAACGGGTCGAGAACACGCGAACTCGCAATCTCGTTCGATAAGGTGGGAAACATAACAAGCGTTGTTTTCACATCAAGCAACAACCGTCTGTCCATACCGAAAGGAGAGAACGAGGTGTACGATGCGAGACGGCGCAATGAAATCCTGAAATTCGTTGAGGATTTCCGTAACTACTACATTGAAAAAGACCTCAATTCACTGCGCCAGATATACAGCGATGATGCCCTCATCATCACCGGCAAAGTGAATTACACAAGGGAAGAACGTGGAGATTATGCAGCGAAAGTCAAGAAAAAGACTACATACACAGTACAAAAGAAGGAAGAATATTTGAACAATTTGGCTGCAATGTTCAGGAGAAACAAATACATTGATGTACAGTTCGATGACATAATTATTTCACCTGCCAATTCTGACGCGATGCCAAACTATTATGGTGTGAACCTTGTGCAAAACTGGACTTCTGTCAACAAGAAGGGAGAAAAATACCATGATACTGGCTATATCTTCCTATTATGGGATTTCAACGAAGACCCACCTGTCATCCATGTGCGTGCATGGCAACCGAAGGACACTTCCGATGATGACTTCATCATGTTGGACGATTTCAGATAATAACAATTCACCTAATATAAATTTTCAAAATCATGATTAAAAAACTTTTTTCAAAGGCTACGCTCCTATGCCTTGGCTTGATTATTTTCGCCGAACAGGAGACAATGGCTCAACAAGAAGTGGCAGCGCAAGAACTGCAAGTAGTTTCATTTACGGAAGCTGACAAGAGTGACTTCGACACTACAACACCGTCGAATTTCGCAGGAAAACTGAAAACCTCTGCCCTCGTCAAGGTATTCATGCCAGGAGAAATAGAGTCTACCGACCCTAAGCCATCAAAAGAAATTGAACGCAGACGTACATCCACAGGCTATGCCTATTATATATGGATGGAACAGCATTCAAACCGTATCCGTATCTTGCCAAAAGGGAATAAATTCCAAACAAAGGTGGTCAATTTCTATGAATATGGCATTCCAAAATATATTCCTATAAAAGGCAAAAAAGGCGGTCTGCAAGCCGGAAAAGTTTACCATCTTGTGCTACGCGACCCGTCACCGATTTATATAGACACTCACTTGCCGGGGACATACGCTACAATAGATAACGGCACGCGCAGGATTCCAGCTGATGCCAACGGGCGTATCACATTGAAAGACCTTGCTACCGGTGATCATACGGCAAACATTTATGCGAGTGATGGCAGCACACGAGGTTCTGTAATGATAAAAGAGTCGGACAAGGTCTACGAACACGATGCACGAAAAAAAACAAGACTAAGCATCCGCACCAATCCCGTAGGAGGTGAGATTCTGATAAAGGATGGAGAGTTTACCGAAAAGTATGACCGCAGCAAAGAATATGCCCACAAATCATACTTAGTGATTGCTAACATCAACAATAACGAGGTACGCCAAACAATCACTGTTGATGATAATCACACATCGTTCATCATCAACAATACAAAGACATTTGACATCACACCTATCTATAATGGAAGCGCCGATTACGCAACAGTCTACGAGGATAGGAAAGCTCTTGTCGCAGGAGAGGAAAACAATGTTATCCTCGATGGCAAGACATATCGCATAACACGACCGGTTGGCTCAAAATTCAGGTATTATGCATCCCATAGCAATGGCAAATCCAAAGACATCACAATCAATGTGGAGAATGGAATGAATACAGACTATTTGTTAAAAATCAACCCTCGCAATCCTTTCCGCTGGCCATGGCAAAGACCATATGAACCAGCACCAATGGGAGTTGCTATTGGATATGTACAAAAGCAAATGGTGACAAAGGGAGAAGGTGAAAAACTCAAAGAAAACGGTGTTTGGAATGATGGTGTGGACAAATGGCTGTACGGCATGCAATTCGGTTTCTATGCACAGCCTTGTTTCTCATGGGGATTAGGTTTGTACACAGGTTTGTTTTATGAGGCTTATCTTTCTTCAAATGGTAGTGGCAATTCTGATGAGTACGAGAATTTCCAAGAACATAACCTATCCCTGCCTGTCCATGCTTTGTACCGTTTCCCCCTTGGAAAGAAATGTGCCCTAAGCCTACATGGTGGTCTTGGATTTAATTACGTCGTTTATGGAGCATATACAGCAGATGGAGTTGAAGACAATTCTGATTTTTACGGAGAGGATGGATGTCCAAAGAGGTTTAATATGGCTTTGGAAGGCGGTGTGGATTTCCGCATAGGCCCTGTACAGATTGGATTCACTTATTCAAAGGGACTCACTGACCATGGAATATATTCATCTATTGGAGACTACAAAACAAATTACAACAAACTGGGTATCAATGTCGCATGGGTTATTGGTGATATCTATAATTGGTAAGAAACCAACCTTGAATATAAAGCAAAATAGTTTTTGAGCTATGATTTGAGATCACATGTCTGATTATAAATGAGAAGAGTATAGCTTTAGTATAATAAGGCTATACTCTTCTCATTTATAATCCTGAGGCAATTCTCTCAGCTTCAGCACGTGCGGGCTTGCCGGTTGCAGTCATTGGGAGAGACTCTACCGAAGCATAGAGGCGTGGCTGCCAATAGGGAGGGAGTACGCGTTTGCAGACATCATGCAACTCTTCGGTGTCAGAAGATTGAGTAAGCAGGACAACAATCTCTCCGAATTTTGCATCCTTACGCTTCGTTATCATGAACGGAATGGAGAGAAATTGGCGCAACTCACGCTCCACTTCCTCTATCTGAATCTTTATCCCACCGCTGCATATCACATTATCCTTCCTGCCAAGAATACGGAAACGACGCCCGTCGGGTGCAATCTCCGCACGGTCGTTGGTAACAAGCGACGACGGACATACTGCCGGTGCATCGATGACAAGGCAGTCATCGGCATTAAGACTTACACTGACATTCTCAAACGGCGTGTACCATTGGCTTGCCTCCGGACCATTTATCCTACGCAAAGCGATATGGGAGAGTGTTTCTGTCATGCCGTAAGTGCTCCAGACTGCATTTGGAAATGTGCGCAGTTCCTTTTCCAACGCTTCGTCAATGACTCCGCCTCCTATTATTATATTACGCGCACGCATGAGTGCCTCGCGTTCCTTTGAACAACGAAGCGTATTGTAAACCTGCATCGGAACCATTGCCACAAGAGAAAAAGGCTCATCTTCGTGCGTTCCGTCATCAGTCACAAGCGACGAGAACGGATGACCTGAGGGCGGCACACTGACAAGGCGGAGTCCGCAAACTATCGAACGTACCACCATCATCTTCCCTGCAATAAAGTCCAACGGCATGCACAGCAAGGCACTTTCCCCGGCTTTCAAACCAAGGAAAGAGCATGTGATCCGTGCGCTTGCCTCCATGCGTTTCTTCTCCACCCACAACGGTTTGGGCTTTCCTGTAGAGCCGCTTGTGTGGACAAGCAGCTTATCGGCAGGCGAATGCCAGTCATCTATAAACTCTTCTACTGTCATTCCACATCACAGTTTTATCGCAGGACAGACGGTGTTCGTCTCAAAATTTCCCATATACCACAGCTTGTCACCACGGATTTCCAACGGCATCGGTATGTTATCCGTGAAGAGCATGCCGGTCCCCAAGCCTTGCGGCATCGTTATTCCCGAGCCATAGGTATGGGCAGTGAAATGAGCGATGGCGTTAAGCCCTACATTGCTCTCCAACGCACTTGTCACCCAGCTCCCTATGCCACGCTCACGGGCAAGGCGAATCCATTCCTCCGCACCGCTCATTCCTCCATGCAGGGACGGTTTAAGAATAATGTAAGCAGGGCGGATTACATCCAAAAGTTCCTGTTTTCGTTTGGTTTCATTCACCCCAATCAGTTCTTCGTCAAGCGCAATGGCAAGCGGAGACTCCTTGCAGAGCTGTGCCATAGCCTCCCATTGTCCTTGGCGGACAGGCTGCTCAATGGAATGAATGTCATAACACGCGAGCTTTTCAAGTTTCCCCAAAGCCTCCTGCGGAGCGAATGCGCCATTGGCATCCACGCGAAGCTCTATCTGCTCCTTTGTGAAACTCTCACGGATATGGCGTATAAGCTCCAGTTCATGGTCGAAATCTATTGCGCCTATCTTCAGTTTGATGCAACAGAAACCTTGGCGCATCTTCTCTTCCATGCGCTCAAACATCTCGTCAAACGTTCCCATCCATACAAGTCCGTTGATTGGAATGCCTTCTTCACCACGTCCGAACGCTGTGTCGAAAAGCATCGGGGAGCACGCGTTGTGATTCATAAGGGCAGTCTCCAAGCCGAAAAGCATGGATGGATAAGGGCGCATCAGGTCGTAGTCTATGCTGCCGGAAGCCTCAAAACGGTCGCACATCTCACGCAATACGGAGGCATAATCCGGAATATCATCGCAACTGAGGTTAGGCAAGGGCGCACACTCCCCAATCCCAACCCGTCCGGGCTGCTCATCGGAGGTTAACCGCAAGAACCATGAACGCCGCGTGGTATAGGTTCCACGCGATGTTCCTGCCGGTTGCTTGAAATGGAGGACACGCTCCGTTATGTTTATCTTGTAAGTCATTGATTCCTTTTTTACTCTAATATTCAAAATGTTTTATTGTCCCGCAGATTTCGCAGATTTACGCAGATAGTTGTTTGTGGCATTATCTGCGGAAATCTGTGGGAAAACATCAATTGAAAACGTTTTGCGCATCAACCACACCATTCTGACATCTGCGAGAATCTGCGGAATCTGTGGGAAAAACATTCATTGAAAACGTTTTGCGCATCAACCACACCATTCTGACATCTGCGAGAATCTGCGGAATCTGTGGGAAAAACATTCATTGAAAACGTTTTGCAAACTAACCACACCATTCTGGCATCTGCGAGAATCTGCGGGAAAAACATTATCTGTAATCATTCACTCTGCGATGGATATTAGCATTTATGTCATCGCATGTAAAATTCACTAGTATACCAACTCGTTTGTCAGTCAAGCGTAGATATGTCATCAATTGCTTGAAAAAGAGGTTCTTTGTTTCCTCTACAGACTTTAACTCCACAACTACCTTGTCCTCAACAAGCAAGTCCAGTCGGTAATCAACCGGCAACCGCTTCCCGTCATAAAACACCTCAACCGCTTTTTGACTCTCCACCTTCAATCCACGCTTGCGCAACTCATAGACCATGGCTGCCTCATAGACATTCTCCAACAAGCCGGGTCCAAGTTCATTATATACATTGTATATCGCTCCACGTATATGATACGTTATTTCATTTTCCGTCATACTATTTTCTTTTATTGTCCCACAGATCTCGCAGATTCCCGCAGATAGTTGTTTGTGGCATTATCTGCGGAATCTGCGGGAAAACATTACTACGGTAGTTTAGGATATTTCTTGAAGTCCGGCTTGCGCTTCTCAAGGAAAGCCTTGCCGCCCTCCTGCGCTTCATCAAGGAAATAGTACAGCATCGTTGCGTCACCTGCCAGTTCCTGAATGCCCGCCTGTCCGTCAAGTTCGGCATTAAGTCCGGCTTTTATCATGCGAAGAGCCAGTGGACTGCGCTCCATCATTGTCTCTGCCCACTCCACACACTCATCCTCAAGGCGTTCCAATGGCACAACTTTGTTCACCATACCCATCTCCTCAGCCTCTTTCGCAGAGTACTGACGGCACAGAAACCATATCTCACGCGCCTTCTTCTGACCAACAATGCGTGCAAGATAGGACGCTCCGAAACCGGCATCAAACGACCCAACCTTCGGACCTGTCTGTCCGAAAATAGCATTTTCACTCGCTATCGTAAGGTCACAGACAAGGTGCAAGACATGCCCTCCGCCAATGGCATAGCCGTTGACCATGGCAATTACCGGCTTTGGCAGACGGCGAATCTGCATCTGGACATCAAGCACACTCAGGCGTGGCACACCATCACCGTCGATATATCCTCCACGTCCCTTGACATTCATGTCACCTCCCGAGCAGAAAGCCTTGTCACCGGCACCTGTGAGAAGCACCACACTGATGTCCTGCATCTCACGGCAGAGCGAGAATGCCTGCGACAATTCCCATGTGGTCTTAGGCGTGAAGGCATTGCGATAGCGCGGACGATTGATTGTTATCTTCGCTATTCCGTTATATTCCTCAAACAGGATTTCCTCGAAATCCCTGATTTTCTTCCATTCTCTGTTTTCCATTGTTCTATATAATTGAGTGCTTTAATTTTATGCAAAAGTACAACAAATTACGGACAAAACAAACAAAACAATGAAAAAACTCACATGAGCACACCACATTATGCATTGCTCACAAGAATCAATTCCCCATTCTCGTTTTTAATATTTTTGGAATGGAATCCAAAAATCTTATAATAATTTTGGAATGGAATCCAAAAATCTTATAATAATTTTGGAATTACAGTATTTTATTCCTACCTTTGTGGCATAAAAAACATGTCGCAACAAAGTGGAGATTATGATAGAAAGAATTCAGAAGAAAATAATAGAGTCCATGCTTGGTAATGGAAAAGCTATCATGATAATGGGAGCCAGACAAGTTGGCAAGTCTACACTATTGTCGGAAATTTTCGGGAAACGTGACAGAGTGATGTGGATGAATGGTGACGATACTGATGTCCAGCAACTGTTTGCAGATATAAGTTCCACACGTGTGAAGGCACTTTTAGGCAACAGTGACTACCTTGTCATCGACGAAGCACAACGCATAAAGGACATTGGACTCAAGTTGAAACTCATCACAGACCAAGTTCCAACCGTGCAGGTTGTGGCTACCGGCAGTTCATCATTTGAGTTGGCTAACCAAGTCAACGAGTCGCTGGCCGGACGCAAACGCACTTTCCAAATGTTCCCACTGACATACGGCGAGTTGGTCGCACATACAAATCTGCTGGAAGAGCACCGAATGATTCCTCACCGAATGCTGTACGGCTACTACCCGGAGGTAGTCATGTCACCCGGTGATGAGCGTACCGTACTGCGTGAACTTACTGACAGCTATTTGTACAAAGACATCATGATGCTTGACAACATAAGCAAACCTGACAAACTGATGCGCCTGGTACAAGCGCTGGCACATCAGATTGGCGAGCAAGTGTCATACAACGAGGTAGGGCAACTCATCGGGCTTGACCCCAAAACGGTAGAACGTTATGTCGATGTCTTGGAGAAATGCTATATAGTATTCCGTATCGGCAGTTTCTCACGCAATCTTCGCAACGAACTGAAAATAAGCCGTAAAATCTATTTTTGGGATCTTGGCATACGCAATGCTGTCATTGCCAATTTCCAACAAGTGGAAAACCGTTCCGATACTGGCGCGCTTTGGGAGAACTTTGTCATTAGCGAGCGTATGAAACGCCACTTCATAAATGGTGATTTCGTCAACACATGGTTCTGGCGCACGCAACAGCAAAAAGAGATAGACCTCATTGAGGAGGCAGACGGCAAGCTGTATGCTTTCGAATTCAAATGGAATCCTGCAAAAGCACAACGCACAAAAGTGCCGGAATCCTTCATAAAAGCATATCCTGATGCAGTGTTTTCTGTCATATCACCAAACGAAGTGGATGATTTCCTGCTTTGATGCAAGTAAGTTAAACTATCGCAACCAGACACTATTAAAAATAAAAACAGTGAAAAGTTCGTTTATTGCAGAACTTTTATTAATTTTGCAGTCACAACGAATATTAACGAAATGGCATGACTGCCGTTCCACATATCCACAGATTACGTATGATAGCATTCCCTTGTTGCAAAATAAACCTCGGTCTGAATGTCATTGCGAGGCGCGCCGACGGTTACCATGACCTTGAGACAGTGTTCTACCCTATCCCATTGTGTGACGCACTTGAGATAACGGAGATGGACGAAAAGTTCCCTTCCGATGTGGCGTGCGACCTGCTGACAAAGGTCAAAACTGCCGGCAATGGCGAGGAAGCGGAGTCCCGGGAGCCATTATGTCCTGAGCAAAAGAACCTTGTCGTGAGGGCATACAACCTCATTGCCAACGACAAAAAACTGCCTCGCGTGCATGCCCATCTTTTCAAAAACATCCCGTCACAGGCGGGTCTCGGAGGCGGTTCGAGTGATGCGGCGGCAATGATTACGCTCCTCAACGAACAGTTCAGCCTCAATTTGAGCACCGAAGAAATGGAGCGTTATGCAGCAAAATTAGGTGCTGATTGCGCATTCTTCATCACCTCCCAACCGGCTTATGCCACAGGAATAGGCGACCGCCTGTCCCCTATTGGCGATGCGGCGGACATTCTTCGCGGCTACCACATAGTCTTGGTGAAACCCGACATAGCGGTCTCCACGGGCAAGGCATACGGCATGATTACTCCACGCCGTCCGGAGATGTGCTGCAAGGACATCATCAAACTGCCAATAAGCCAATGGAAAGGCCTGCTGACAAATGATTTCGAGGAACCGGTGTTCACCATGCATCCTGAACTTGGGGCGATAAAGGAACGCCTATACTCTCTCGGTGCGGACTTTGCGCTGATGTCCGGCAGCGGTTCCACACTTTTCGGACTCTTCAAGGACTGTCCGCAAGGCATCGAAGAAGCGTTTCCCGAGTGCTTTACGGCTGTCATAAAGTTATGACTGTGGTAATATACAAACCATAGAATGCAAAACAGAGGGTGCATCAAAATACAGATGCGCCCTCCATTATTGCTTCTCTTTCTGTAGTATTAATGCCAAAATACCACGGTAATTATAATTGTCTTGCCAAACATAGTGTTTTTAGAATGAGTCTGCCAACTCATCAATATATTTCAATGCGAAATCTTCTACACCTATATAATATATACCATTTTCATCATACCATGGGATTATTTTGTCCCGCACTACAACAATCTTACGGTGAAAATCTTTTATGCGTAGCAGTGAGTTGGTTTCCTGCAAGCGTTTGTCCTCGTCCGGAATAGCGAAGGCAGACTGTATGTAACAACGCTTGCTCCCTTTATTAGCAACGAAATCCACTTCCAGCTTTGTACGTTTATTATTCCCTTCCGCATCTTTATAGTTATATTCCACCACTCCCACGTCGATGTTGAACCCACGCATAGACAACTCATTGTAAATGATGTTTTCCATGATATGGGTTTCTTCCTGTTGCCGGAAATTAAGCTGGGCATTGCGCAAACCAATGTCTGTGAAATAGTATTTCAATGGGGTGTTTATATAGCTTCGTCCTTTGATATTATACTGATTAGCCTTGCGCAGGATATACGCCTCAATGAAACAATCAAGCCAAAAGCTGATGGTTGAGTCTGAGATTTTCTTCTGTTTTACTGTCGCAAAAGTATTTTCCAATTTCTTCGGATTGGTTAGAGAACCGATACAACTTGCCACGATGTTCAACAAATCGTCAAGTACCGAGATATCCTTTTGGATTTTGTTTCTGGCAACCACATCGGTCAGGTAAGTGTCCTTTATCAGTTTCTGCAAATACCGGCTCTTGTCCTCGTCTGTCTTTTCCGAGAGAATGCGCGGTAACCCTCCATAAGTGACAAACTCATGCCAAACGTGGCTCTTGTCACCTTCATAAGCATTGTAAAACTCTTTGTACATAAAAGGCCAGACATGAATTTCGTCACCACGGTCTTTGAACTCGGTCATAATGTCCGATGACAGCATTTTGGAATTGCTGCCTGTAACATAAACATCGGCATTCTTCAAGTCCATCAGTCCAAGCAGGATGTCTACAAATCCGATTTTCTCATCCTTGTCATCAAGCCAAGGGTTACGGATGGCTTTCACTTCCTGAATCTCGTCAAGCAGAACGTAATATTGCTTGTTTGGGTCAGTGATTCGCCAACGCACAAATTTGTCAAGCTCTATAGGATTGCGATAACGCGCATTCGTAACAGTGTCTAGTTTCATGGCTATGATCTGTTCTTCCTCAACGCCCGATTTCCTAAGATAATCGCCAAAAAGGTCGAACAACAGTACAGATTTGCCGCAGCGACGAATGCCTGTTACAACTTTTATTCGCCCGTTATCTCGGCGACTGATAAGTTTGTTTAAATAAAAATCACGTTGAATAATCATGCCTTTTATGTATTTTTTCAGGGATAACACTTGATTATATTGCGGATATCCGCATTTTTGTCAAGTGCAAAGATAGAAAAAAAGCCGTATTAAAACAAGAAAAATAGGGAAGAAATTGCATTTCTTCCCTATTTTTCCCTATTATTTCCCTATTTTCCTTATATCCACAAGAGTGAGAATACTGACCAACGGCACGAAGAAGTCACAAGGAGTTTTGAGCTATATATCGGTTTTCAGCCCTCTGTTATCACCGCATCGGCAGGCCGGCGTTGGTTTTCGTCGAAGATAAGTTCGCCGATTTTACCCTCAACTGTGAGCTTTCCGCTCGTAGGATTCTTTATCGAGACGACATCGCCCTTGATTGTTCCGTTCACGGTGGAGTACTCAAAGAGGAGGTTAGCGTCGTCACCGAAGGTGCAGTCCTCGAGGATAAGCCCGTCGACATAGCACAGGAGCTGCTCGCCGGTGAGGTGGCAGCGCACGAGACGGATGTTCTTGCCGTACCATGCGAGATACTCGCCATTGAGTTCGCTGTCGTAGATTGTCACGTTCTCCGCCTCCCAAAACGCGTCCTTTGAGTTGATTACGGCATTGTGTATCTCAACATTCTTGGCATATTGGAAACCGTAATTGCCGTCCTGTCGATAGTTTTCAAGGCGGATGTTCTCCGTGTGCATGAAGACATAATCACAATTCCCTATGGAGACATTGTGCATCTCCACGTCCTTGCAGTCCCAAAGAAACTGCTCACCGTTAGGAAAATCAGTGTTCTCGACATAGATTCCCTCCATACGACGGAAGAGTTTCGGCGCATCAACCTTACAGTTTGTCATGCGGCAGTTGCGCGAATACCACAGGCTGGAGCGCGCACTCTCCGCGAAATAGCAGTCATTGACTTGGAAACCGTTGGTCTCCCAGAAGACATATTTTCCCTCAAAGGTGCAGTGCTCCGCCTCAATGTTGCTTGTCTCCTTGATGCTCGACTCGCCGACATGTATCGTAACATTCTCAAGTCGCACATCATGGACAGCGTACAAAGGGCGTTCACCACCGTATTCCTTATCTTTTATTATTGTCATGATAAATGTTTTTTACTGTTATTCTAGAATGTATTTTATGGTCACTCCCTTATCTTCAGCCTGAATTTCAGCCTCAGCAGGAACGCTATGCCACGGAATGTCAGTTCTATCGCCATGGCAATCCACACGCCATGCAGCCCCATTGTCGGTGCAAGCAGCAACGCTAAAGTAAGTCTTACGCCCCAAATGCTTGCAAGGTTCAGCACGCTTGAGCCCATTGTCCGTCCTGCTCCGACAAACACACTGTAAGTGACTATGGCGGCAGCGAAGCCTGGTTCCGCCCATGCCTCTATGCGCAAGACCTCCGTACCAAGGCGTATGACATCCGCATCGGAGGTCACAATCGCCATCATCTCCGGTGCAAAGACCCACATCACGACACCCATAAGTGCCATGATTGCCATGCCCAGCATGACAGAAATCCATGCAAAGCTGCGCATAAGTTCTTGTCTTTTCGCTCCCATACTCTGCCCTACAAGCGTTGTGGCCGCCTCTGCCACGCCGTAACCCGGCATATAGCACAGGCTTTCGACATTCACACCAAACGTGTTGGCAGCGATTGCCACGCTGCCCATAGGCGCAATGATACCCGAAATGGCGACCTGCGCGCCGGACATCACGCCGCGTTCCAGACTTATCGGCGTGCCAATCTTCAGCACATTGGACAGTGTGTCCCAATGAGGCTTGAACTTCTGCACCTTATCGAGTGAGAAGCGCAGGTTCCTGTCGTGTGCCACAAGGAAATACATCATCAGAACCATCGTGATAAAGTATGCCACCCATGTACCCAAAGCAGCACCGAGAACACCCATATCAAGCACGAAGATGAACAGGAAATTGAACAGCACGTCAAGCACACACATCAGAACGCCAAGCGCACTCGGTGTCTTCACGTTGCCACTGCAACGCAGACTGCCGGCCGCAAGACTGTTCATCATAAGCAAAGGCATAGCCAATGCAACGATGGAGAAATAGAGTGTGGCATTCCCACGTATAGCCTCTTCCGCCCCAAGCCACACTGGCAGATGCGGGGCGATGAGGAGTCCCACAAGCGTTATGCACGCACTGAACGCCAGTCCGCACGAGATGCCTTGCCTGACAATGCTTCTCGCACGCTTGGCATCGTTCGCTCCTATCTTGTGCGCCACCTGAACATAGAATCCTGTGGCAAGACCTGAAACCACACCTCCGAACAACCAGCATGTCGTGGACACAAGTCCCACGGCAGCAGCCTCATGAGTGCCGAGATGCCCAAGCATCGAAGCGTCGATAATCTGCATCACGACAGACGACAGTTGGGCTATCATCGCCGGCATACTCAGCATGGCGACAAGCGCAAGTTTCTGCCGCAAGGTCATCACTTGCGTGCTGTCACGAACCATCTCAAGCAGTTGGTCCTTTGTCATCCTTCCCAATCCGCTTCTCCCCTATTCTGCTTTAGGATACTCACAATGGAAGGCGTTGGTCAGACGCTCTATGTACCGGCGTGACTCCCACTTGGCCATCGGGAGGTCGTGAAGCAGGCAGTTGCCGCAGGTTGCAGGCGTTGTGCCGGGCACTTCGCCTTCAAAATCCACGACAAACTTGAACGCACGGAGCATCAGCTTGCGCATTTCCTCGCATGAGTGGCTGCCTTTCATGATGAGATAGTTGCCGGTCTGGCAGCCCATAGGTCCCCAATAGATTACCTTATCCTTCCATTCCTCATCGTTACGAAGATATGTCGCGACAAGATGCTCCATGGTGTGGAGCGCGCCCTGTGCCATTGGCGGCTCATGATTGGGAGCTGTCATGCGTATGTCGTACGTGGTGACGGTCTCACCGCCTACTTCATCCTGACGGGAAACATAGATTCCCGGCTGCAGATTGGTATGGTCTACTGCAAAACTTGGTATGAGTTTCATATCTTTTCCTTATTTGTTTGTTTTGATTCAGAGTGCAAAATTACTAAAAATAAGTTAGCCGGCAAAATTAATTGCATCCTAATCAACCGATTCACTCGAATCATTCGAATTAACCGATTTGTTCGAATCATTCGAATAATCCGAATCAATAAAGTCCTTCATGCAACCCGTTGTACTCCTCGTCACTCACCTTCTCCAGCCACTCGTTAGGCTCTGAGCCGGGCTTTGTGTTCTCAACCGCGACATGGGTGGCTATGTGCTGAAACCAAGAGTCCTTTGCAGCACCGTGCCAATGCTTCACACCTTCAGGAATGTCGATGATGTCACCGGCCTTCAGTGCTATCGCCGGCTTGCCCCACTCCTGATACCAGCCCTTGCCGGAGACACAGACAAGTATCTGGCGTGCCCCATGATGTATGTGCCAGTTGTTACGGCAACCCGGCTCGAAAGTGACATTACTGCATGGCAGGACTGTCGCCTCGCCATCCTTCAGGTTCTTCGGACGGAGGGGAGCAAGGTGACTGTTGCCTACGAAATACTGCGCATAGCCCCTGTTCGGCTCACCCTTCTGCCAATCACCGGCACAAGCGTCGGCAGCGGAATCATGCTGCGACAGCCCGTTCTCAGTAAGGAAACGGCAAAGCTCGTCCACCTGCTCCTGCGTGTTTCCCATGTTCACAGCACCCCGCTTGTGTGACGCAAGCTGTGGCGCAACGCCTTTCAATGCCGAGAGGGCTGCCACAGTGACAATCTCACGGTCGGCGTGGGACAGCTGGTCTCCGGCAAAAATGTCACCGAAAAGATGCGCCTTCAGGTAGTAATCGTCCTGCGGACAGAAATCATAGTTGAACGCTCCGCCAGACAACTGTGTCTGAACCTTAGTCCCAAGCTCCAATGCAGCCTTAGCATCGTCCCAGACAGCCGGGCGCGTCCATGGCTTTCCGTCCTTCCACTCCGGCTTTCTGTCGCTCAAAACCTTTGACAACACTCCCAAAGCGTTAAGGGAACGCGGGAAACCGGTGTAGGCATAAAGATGCGAGAACGCTTCTTTCATCTCGTTGACCGTGACACCTCCGTCAAGTGCCTTGCGCACTGCCGGCTCAAGACGTGCGAGGTCGCCCTGCGCCTCAAGACTTGCAACGGTGGCGAGATGCAGCTGACGCTCGATCAAGGTCTGTGCTTTTATTGTTGACATAACAAATAATATTAATAATGTTGTGAATATTCTGTTCATCGTTTCTTGTTGTTTTATAGCAAAACAAAATTGAATTGTGGAAACACGCATGCCTTTATTGCAAACGTTTCCATGCGAAATGTGGCTCCGCCACACTTTGCATGGAAGCGATTACGGCAAAACATGGGGATTATGCAAAAACACAATAAGTGAATAATTTGGAAACCACGAGTAATACACTTGCATATTTTCGCAAAACAATCCTGTCTGACGATATGTCACTTTTGCGCCTTTTCCTTGCACAAAAGCCTACTTGTCGATGTTTACAATCTCATACTTCCGTGAGCCAAGCCCGATTTTCTCGCCCCAAGTAAGGATATGTGTGCCATGCTGCTGCGCTATACGGTCAAGCAGGGGCTGAGGATTGTTGTGCGCGTCCTTATGGATTTTGGCAATAATGTCATAGCAAGCCTGGTCACAAGCGACAGGATCAAGGGAGGCGACTATGCCATAATCGGCAATCAAAGGCTTCTGCGGATTGGCATTGCAGTCACAATCTATGCTCATGTTGTTCATAACCGCGATATAGACAATCCGCTCGCCGTTGCCGAAATAGTCATGCACAGCCTGTGCGGCGGATGCCATAGACTCGACAAAACCGTCCTGGTCGTCAACATGGCTCCACATCTTGGCAACATCCGCTGTCACTCCCGCCGAATGGATGTACGCCTTTCCGGCAGAGGAAGCGACACCGATGCTCGCATTCTTCAGCACACCTCCGAAACCACCCATCTGATGTCCCTTGAAGTGGGCAAGGTTAATCATGAAGTCATAGTACGCCAGATGCTTGCCGACAATGTCGTATTTGATGTGCGTGGTGTCCTTCACAGGGATGTTCATGTCCCCTTCCTCGTCCATGATGTCCACAGGCGCAACAGCCGTGAAGCCATGCTTGCGGACGGTCTGCCTATGCGCCTCGGTGGTGTTCCGTGTGCCAGGATAGGCGGTGTTGCACTCCACAATGGTGCCATGCACCTCGTCCAGCAAGGGTTTGATGAACATTGGGCGAAGATAGCCTGTCTTCTGCGACTCGCCTGTGCTTATCTTCACCGCCACACGCCCGTCGGCAGTCCGTCCCAAGGCTTTGTAGATGCGGACAAGAGACTCCGGAGTTATCTCACGGGTGACATAGACCTTGCTCTGCGCATGTGCGCCCAAAGCGAGGAATGCCATAAAGGCAAAACTCAAATAGCGTTTCATTTTCTTATATATCATATCCATTAATCCTACAGGTATATACTCTGATAACCAACAACTTACACACAACACGCAACGCAACATGATACATGCTCCGGCGAAAGGTAACACTTTGTGTGGTAAAGTGTTACACTTTGCATGCCGAAAGGTAACCTTTTACGGTGCGAAGTGTTACCTTTCGCAAAGCGGTCTGTATGGTATCGTTTTTCCCTATGCCGTGCGGTACTGTGTCGGTGTCTGTCCCGTGCACCGTTTGAAGAAGCGCACGAAATGCTGAGGGTACTCAAAACCGAGGTCTTGGCTTATCTGCGTGATGCTCATTTCGCCGTCGCTGAGCATCTCCTTGGCGGTAAGGAGCAGGCGGTCGGCGATGAAATCCTTGGCTGTGCGCCCTGTCTCGGTCTTCACAAGTTCGCCGAAATAGCCGGTGGAAAGGCAGCATTTGTCCGCGAAATATGCCACATGAGGCAAACCATGTGTGCGTGCCTTCTCACGCACATACTCGTCAAGCATTTTTGTAAAACGCTGGACGACACTGTGGTTTATCTCCTCACGGGTCGTAAACTGACGGTCGTAGAAGCGCAGGCAATAGTTCAGCAGCAGCTCTATGTTACTGACAATCAGCTCACGCGTGTGCTTGTCGATGGCATGGTGCAGCTCCTGCTCTATCATTCCCAACACTCCGCGGAACACGTCCACCTCTTGTGCCGAAAGATGCAATGCCTCATTGCTCGAATAATGGAAGAACTCGTAGCGTGAAATCTGCCTGCCCAACTGCGTACGCACAAGGAAATCGGGGTGGAACACAAGGGCTGTCCATTTCGGACGCACACCGTTAGGCTCGACATGTATGGTCTGGCCCGGAGCAAAGGATGTCACCGTCATCTCGTCAAAGTCGTACTTCGTGCGCCCATACGACAGGTTGCAGCCTTTCGTCTCCTTCAGGAAAAGGGCGTAAAGCCCGTAGTGCATGTCGCACGTCTCCTCGTCTGCGGCATTTTCCCCATCAAAGTGTGCCACAGAGACAAGCGGATGGAAGGTCTCAAAGCCAAACCTGTCGTTGAAGGCCTGTACAGAGTCTATGTTTACTGTCTTCATTTTCTTGATTTCTTTATTCCGTTTTCTATGTAAATCCCATTCGCAGGAATCTTATCCAATGCCTTCCCGTCAAGGCTGCGGACAGCGGTGGTAGCGGATTTTGTGCCTGTTTTTATCTTCTCCACGGATGTTGCTCAGGCAAGAGAAAGGGTTATTGTGCAGTCGCCTGTGCCGAGTATGCTCCTTATCTCGGACGCTGAAAGGTTCTCAATCCTGCCAAGGCGTGTGAAATTCCACTCGTTTGTGTCGTAGTATATGCAGATGTTGTTTCCCAGATAGAGGATTATGTCACCCGGAACGGTGGTGATGTACTCATCATTGCGTGGGAGAGTGTGCCCTATATCGCCGACTTTCTCGAAGTTGCCATAGTCATGCGCATTGTAGGCCAGCGGCCCCTGCTCCAGCAATGCCACGAGAGCAGCAGCGGAAGAGTTGTCGGCAAGCGTGGCGGTCATTGACCTGCCGTTGACACTGATTGTTATCTTTTTCATTGTTCGAGTGTCGTTTTCCGTTGTGTTATAGTCCCTTTCAGGGCAAGAATCATCGGTCATCCCATTGCATGCCGCCACGGCATGAAGCGAGACAAGCATGGCGCAAAAGAGGAAAGCAAGTTTTCTCATGACACATTTCTTATCTTAAATATGTCTTGTAGAACTCACATATCTTGTCAAAAGGTATGACAGCAAGATTGTCATACAGGTCGGTGTGCACGGCATCCGGGATGAGCAGCAGTTCCTTGTTGCCTGCTTTTGCCGCCACACTCTCGCCGTTGCGCATCATGTCACGGTAGGCATCCTTGGAGAAATAGCAGGAATGGGCTTTCTCACCATGAATCATAAGCACTGCGGAACGTATCTCGTCACTGTATTTCAGTATCGGTTGGTTAAGGAACGACATGCAGCCGGTCTTCGCCCAGCCACCGTTTGAGTTGCCGCTGCGCGGATGATAGCCGCGTGATGTCTTGTAGTAGTTGTGGTAATCCTTCATGAACTGCGGAGCATCGGCAGACAGTTCGTCCGGCACACCGCCACCCTGCTCGTGGCTGCCTTGTGCGAACTCCTTCGTGCGTTGGGCGTTAAGTGCCAGTTTTGCCTCATGGCGCGCATCGGCATTGTCATCTCCGTCGAAATAACCGTTGGCGTTTACACGGCTCATGTCGTACATGGTCGAGGTCACAGTGGCCTTGATGCGTGTGTCGAGAGCAGCGGCATTGAGTGCCATTCCTCCCCATCCGCAGATGCCAAGGATGCCGATGCGCTCCCGATCGACGTCATTGCGGCAGGAGAGATAGTCCACCGCAGCCTGGAAATCCTCGGTGTTGATGTCGGGAGAAGCCATGAAGCGCGGCTCGCCGGCCGACTCGCCGGTGAAGGAAGGGTCAAAAGCCAATGTGAGGAATCCCCTCTCCGCCAGCGTCTGTGCATACAGTCCGGAGCACTGTTCCTTGCAAGCGCCGAACGGGCCGCATACGGCAACCGCTGCAAACTTCCCTTTTTCGCAGCTTGGGACATATAGGTCTGCCGCCAGCATGATGCCGTAACGGTTGGTGAAAGTGACCTTCCGATGATTGACCTTTGATGACTTTGGGAACGTCTTGTCCCACTCCTGAGTGAGCGTAAGAGTAGTGTTCATAACCTGTGTAGTGTTTAATGTTTGTGCTGCCACTGAGAGCCACAGCAACGACAGCAGTGATATTAATGTTTTCTTCATAAACTAACGGATAAAAGGCATCTTTTAGCCATGCCTTTGTTCCGAGTGCAAAATTACGCATAATATCATTACAATCCCATACCCCAATCATGGTTTTATTTACCGTAATTTCGGTTTTGGGCAATTTCCCTGTCATTCACCTTAGCATTCCTACATCTTATCATCCGCAAAATTAATGATTTTTCTCAGAAAACCAAGCATCTGCGGCAAGAAAAATGTATTCCAACAAACAACGCCGCCGTGGCAAACTCTGTCTTCAGAGCATTGCCACGGCGGCGTTATACAATCATATATAAATTGTAGAATGTTATAGCATTGCATTCATTTTCCGAGTTTCTCTTTCAAGATGTTCCACAGAAACAAGATGTTTCCTATAATGTATCGCCTCCACATTCGTTTGGGTTCGATAATAAGGCGGTACAGCCATTCAAGTCCATGTTTTTGCCACCACAGTGGAGCGCGCTTCGCTGTACCGGCAAAGAAGTCGAACACAGCACCGATTGCTCCGACATGGCAATGTATGTCCAGCTCGTCCCAATGCGAATAGACCCATTTTTCCTGTTTTGGAGCTGTCATTCCTATCCACAGCAAATCAGGTTCGGCAGCATTTATCGCTTTTATGATGTCTTTGTTCTCTTCCGGCGTGAACTCTGCTTTGTAAGGTGGAGAGTAAGTAATAATTTCTATATTAGGATATTCAACTGCTGCACGCTGTTTGATGAGTGACAGCACTTTCTCCGAACTGCCCATAAACATACATTTGCCACCATATACTGCCAACTGCTTCATTTCATAATCAAACAAGTCCCAGCCTGCAATACGCTCACATGGTTGTGACTTTGCATTCAGCCATCGGCATGCTTTCACCACACTTACACCGTCCGGTATAAGCACATCACCGTTAAGCAATGCCTCGGCAAACAAGCTGTCCTTTTGTGCAGTATTGTACGAATGGGCATTTATGGTATTGATTAACAGCTTACCTTTTGGCAATTCCCCTAATGCCTTCTTACTTTCCAGTATGTCAATCGTTTTAAGCCTTATCATAGTATTTTGTTGATTTTGCAAATTAATCAAGAGAATTAATTTGCATTGTCTGCGCTGTTATTTTTAAGATAATCTTTATCGTTTTTTATAATACTGTTTAACACTTCCTTCATCCTCTCTTCAAACTGATTAAGAGTGAATTCCTTTTGGTACTTTTCCTTGCCATTTTTTCCCATTGCTATTCGTTTTTCAGGATGCGCTATCATCAATTCTATCCTATCTGCCAATGCTTCTGCATTGTTCCTATGCACGATGAATCCGGTTTCACCGTCTTCTACAATATCGGGAATGGCTGCCTCGCTTGTTGAGATGCAAGGAAGGCTGTACTGCATGGCCTCAAGCAGCACCAATGGGAAACATTCCGCAGAATAGAAAGTTGGGAACACAAAGATGTCTGCATTCCTGTAGAAATTCTCTTTCTCGACACCATATTTCTTGCCTCTGTAAAAAGCAGAACCTTCAAGCTGTTTTTGGTGAATCAATGCAACAAAATCATCAGCACTTTGCTCTGGACAATCCCCACCAATGAAATCACATACAAAAGGCACCCCTTTGTCTTTTAGAATGCGAAGAGCATCAAGCAAAACATTGCATCCTTTGGTTGGAATAAGGTTGCTCAAATAGAGCAATCTGCAAACATGGTTGCTGTCCACAGCCATCTTGTCAGAACCTACCCTATCGATTGGAGCCACCCCATTAGGGCAAATGACAACCTGCTCTTTATTCACAACTTCGGAAATATCATCATACAGTCTCCATGACAGCAACATCACTTTGGAATTCTTATATACAAGACGGTACAAATGCTTGTAGACTTTCCTATTGCAGTAATTATGCATGCCTTTGTTGTGCTGGTGAATCAAGACCTTGCGGCCAAATAATTTGCAAAGCAATACGACTGGGGCATCTTTCAGGAAAGGAATGCCAAAACAAGCTATGGCACAATAACACAAATCGTAGCGATTGGTCAAAAGTTTCCAAAATACAGTAAAGCATATCCCCACCAATCGAAGAACCTTTTTAAGATTGAGGCTTTGTATCTCATCCATCTTTCGTGAGGTGGAAAGATTCACAAAATCGCAATCAAATTCCTGGTTGATTATTTTACTGTCCTGAATGAATTTACTAACCATTGCACTGCCATGGACAGGAGGAGGCAATGGTGTAATAAATAAGATTTTTGGTTTCATCGGAAATTTACAATTAGTTTCGCATTACAATTATTTTTTATACCTTTTGCAATACTTTATTTCCAAACTTTATCCATAGTATATAGTACTAAAGATGAAAACTATAACCGAAACTCACTAGCAGACGCATGTAGTTTCTTGCATTATCCAAGGGAACGGAAAGGTGAGGGTGTACCCAAAGATCTCCTCCCTCAAATCGGAAACCGCAATTAATCCGTTTTTCGCATTGCCTGAATTCCGGCATGTCTGTATATCCGGTTTCCAGATAAGCATATTTGAAAAGCCTTAGCGAAGCAGCTGTGGAAAAACAAACGTCGGATTTATAAAAAGTGTCATAATTATACATCACGGCACCTTTCAGCTTCAACCAAGACAAAGGGCTGTAAGTCAGACCTCCCACAACTCCCGCACGCTTGTAATTATTTCGATACTGCGTACCACCATGCAAACCTGCATCCACTTTAAGTCGGAGCCATTCATGTGAATAACCCAAACGTACGCTCACAGATTGCAATTTGAATTTTGTTAAAAACACAGTATGCTCAAACATAGCCTCAAAACCATGCTTTTCCTCGAATCCAACCCTCACATAATGGTTATCACGAAGCCCCACAAAGATAGTTTGGGAACTTACAGAAACGACCATGCACATGATTAGAATGGCTGTCGTAAAAATTTTCTTCATTGAATCGACCTTAATAAAAGGGCTGACAGTAATTCATAACCTTTATAATTCAGGTGCAAGCCGTCTGTCGTATAGTTTGGGTTCAATTCGCCGTCATGTTCAAATGCGTCATAAACATCAACGTAAGTTGCATGACCACATGCCTTCAGTTGTTCAGATACGCTCCTATTAAAAGATTTGATAACAGAACTATACTGCCTGGCTTTTGGTAATAAAGAAATACAATAGATCCGTTCTGTCTGAATGTCACGGACAAGATTCATATACCGTTCGCACACTTCTGGCACTTTCTTCTCATCAGTAAACGTCACATCATTGGTACCGACCAGCAAAATAACAGAACAACTGGAAACATTGTATATCTTCGTCCTGCAATCTTCTATTTTCATACCAGCTATCCCTCTATTCTCTATATTCATAACCAGCAGATAATAATTTACATTCCAATGCTCACACAAAGAATCACCTATCAATACATAATGTGTTTCTTGCGCATCACCACAAGAAATGAAACAAAAAGCCAAACAGTGCCATGCACACATGTTTCATTCCACCATGATGTTTTAGATATGGCTTATTTCCTATGATACTCACGGTACTGCAACAGTTTTGCAAGCATCCACCAAGTCAACGAGGTGTACTTAGCAAAATTCATCAACTTTCCTATCGCATCCTTACGGAAATATGCCCCATACCGCAAAGCCTCCAGTCTGCTCAAAGCCAATCTGCTGGAAAGCAGCTGGCAATAAGTCAGGTTGCGGGATATGCGTCCACGGGCTTTCAAATATCCCAAAGGTAATTCTTTTGGCAAACGAGTAATAATGCGTTTTTCCCAATCACCAATACTTGGCGCATTATTCCAACGAATCATCATTTTGTTCAGCCAGCCTTGGCTACGAGTCACGTCGCCTCCGTCACTCACAAACAGGATTTCAGGAATGAAGCCCCATTGCCCATAAGTTGACACCAAAGCCCAATATTCCAAATCCTCCGTGATACGAAGGTCGTTTCGCATACCTCCAATAACATCTATCACCGCTTTTCGAATAACAACGCTACCGGTGCATACATGCATATACTTTGACAAAAATAAAAAGAAATCGTCCAAAATAAATGGAACATCATAGGAATGACAACAAGATGGAGACTCATACGCCCCTGACACCGTAATATGACGCTGTGCAACATTGACTGCTACACATTTCTCATGTTTATCCAAAAATAAAACAGTCTTCTCTATAAAACCATTTTCCCAATAATCATCTGCATCCAAAAAAGCACAATAACGACCTTGTGCAACCTCCAGGCCTTTATTGCGAGCAGCAGAAGGGCCGGCATTCTGCTGTTGCAGCAAAACGATATAAGATTCCTTACGTGCCTTTATGAGTTCAATAGAATTGTCGATACTACCATCATCCACCAATATGACTTCCACACGATAACTAGTGTCCTGGCTGAAAATGGAATCTAAAGTACGGTTGATTAATAGAGCCGCATTATATACTGGAATAATTACTGATAAGTCTATCATAAGCCACAATTGTTTTCAAGAAAAGCCATAGATGCCAGCTTTTCTATCTTTATAATATTTTCTATTTTCTTCCAATCAAAAGAGACATCCATCGCAGTAGGTTCCTGACATTGTTTCAAATCAAATAATGTTAATAAACTCTCCATCCGTGAATTTACCTTGTGGCGGTGACGATTGAATACATATACTGGCTTATGGAACAAGATGGAAAAGGCCGTACCATGAAATGAGTTACTGACAAAAGCATCGCAGTTGTAGATTAATGAAAGAAATTCTCGTGGTCCCGCTTTTGAAAAATTACGGTCTGCATAACGCAGAGGGTACGTGTCATTAATGTTGTATATCTTCAGTCCATGCTCCTGTGCGTACTGCTTTGCAAATACTTTCAAAGAATCATTACCTTCAAAATCATACACCAATAGGTAAGGCTCTTTCTTCTGGAAATCCGTCATTAGTGATTTCCATTCCTCTACGGACAGCAGGAACACAGGATCAAGAACCCATTTCCCTATGATATTCATATCTTGAAGCAGTTGCAAACCATGTTTTTCTCTGACCGACACAGCATCAAAAGTTTGTAGATACCCTGCAATTCTGTCCTTCTCTGCCTGTGGGATATCAACATAGGAAAAGCTGGCCGCATAAGATGCCTTTCTACCTTGTGTTACGAAATCAAAATAGAACGCGGGGTCGCGTCCAGTCTCATAAAACACATTCCATATTTGGTCACTTCCTACTACATAAAGATCTGCTTCCGGCGTATCATGGCGCAGTTCTTCAAGCGTACGGTATTCCCGTGTCTGCTCCAGATACGAGGCGATAAAATGGTCAAACTGTCGTTTACGTCCCATTGTTGTCTGCCGTTGCAGGAATTTCATCACACGATATGCTGCACGCGTCACAGCATAGCGACTCAGTTTTGACTCAGGGTTTACCCATCGGTAATCATACTTTCGTGTCAGATATTCCGGTTGGTAATTAATCAACGCCGCATCGTGCCCCGCATTGCGTAGATAGGTCTGCAGAGCATAAGCCTGCAATGCAGCACCATAGTTATAAACATTGTATGTGGTGAGAGTGAGTATTTTCATATTGGTTATTTTCTTATAATCAAATTTTTCAGAACAATGTCAGGCATTGAACAGACAGCCGAGCATTTGAATCCGCAAATAGGATACAATAATTTGAATATTTTAGTCCGCCATGTCTTTTTCATCGGGAATTTCAGTTGCTTGTTACCAGCAATCGCTTCCTCTACAGGTCTTTCCACCATGTTCACCTCAGAAGCTATATCCCTAAGCATAATACGTCCTTTCTCCGAGTTGACCAATGCAAGTGACAATCCATAGTCTGTATTTGTATGTATTTGAGATTTGTCAACTCCCCAAAAATCCCCAATGGTCAAGTCGCTGACTCTCTCGTTTTTTGCATATTTACATTCGTGGCAACTATCTCGACAAAAAACAGCCTTAAAAAAGCCTTTCATGTATAAATCTGTATGTAATTCTCTTTTATAAATTATTTTCCCTGATTTATACATCTTTAATATGTAAGCAGTGTCATCACGGAAGGTTAACTTATCTATGCTGCATGCTATTATACCAGCAGGCAAACTTGATTTGAATAACTGCATTGACGGGACTCCATGACAAATAACATCTACTGTAAACAGATTGGCTGCAAACTTCTGTGCATACAGAGCTACGGTAGCAACTTGGCATGGTGTACCAATGAATAAGACCTTCTTTCCACTCTTCAAATCGTTCATCAATTGTGAATGGATTCCAGTCAAGTCGCTCTGCACGTATTTTGATCTTTTTAGCTTTTCCAAGTCATTTGCAGATGAGCAACGGACATGCTTTACTGAAAACGGTTTTTCGAAAGCGCATCCATAAACAATACCACCTTCTGCTATCATCCGTTCTGACAACACCGCAGCCAATCCCCCCGAAGAACTCTGACGCCTTAGCGTATCATCTGTTCTCCACAAAGCATACGCCTTATCCGGTTTCCGGTAGGCGGATTCCTGCATAGCGGGGCAACTTTTAATACACAACCCACAGTCAATGCACTGTATCTCGTCTGCATGCGTGTGTACATGCCCCAAAGAATCTGTGGCTATATGGATACAATGTTTCGGGCATCTATCAACACACGATAGACATCCTACACAATTATGTACATTATTGATATTGTTCATTTGCCAGTCTTTTTATCCAAACTACGGATAATAGCATCGTATTCACGTTGTGCACAATTTTCCGTATTGAATGGTTTTTCAAGTTCTATAGACGCCTGTCCCATCGCTTTCAAATCATGATGGTGGAAATATTCCAAAGCATCTGCAATGGATTGGATGTCATACGTGTCGAAAGTTATTCCGTTAGCATCCTTCTTCACAAGTTCAGGATGGCACCCGTTGTAAATAGAGGTTGCAATAGGCAATCCGCAAGACATAGCCTCAGGGACTACCAAGCTCCAATTGTCCTCTAAAGTCGGTAATACGAAGACATCTGCTACACCATAATATTTGTAGACTTCCTTATAAGGAATCCTTCCCAAGAAATGAACAGAGTTCATATCTCCAAAAGAATCTTTCAAGACAGAACCCAATGGACCGTCTCCTATTAAGATTAAAGCATCATCCGGATGTTTCTTTATATGTTGACGCCATGCTTGTAACAGAAATTTAGCTCCCTTTCTCTCTACAAGTTGTCCTGCAAACAAATATTTTATTTCCTTTCCGAACTTACGATCCAATGTTTCTTTTTCATCATCAGTCATCGATGCGATACCTTCTCTCAGCAATGTACTGTCGGCACTCATTCCTGTAATGGATATGTTTTCTTCTTTGATTCCCAATTGTAGCAAATAGCGTTTTGTTTCGCTTCCATTGACAAGATACCCTGTCACAAATATATTAATGAATTTTCGGTATAGATTCATTATCCACTTTGTATTACGTTCCGTATGGCAGGTACGTTCATAGCCTATGAAGATTGGAATTCGATGAATAAAAGAATATAAGATTAGCAATGGTGTCCATTGGAAAAAGCCTTCCGTTATAAGCACATCTGGCTTTACTTTTTTTATTGTTTTGAACAACCCTTTTGTAATGGGAATTCGTTTTCCTTTTTCACCGTTATATTTTTTGAAAGACATCTCATGTGTATTGAAGAGTCTTTCATTTTCAAAAGGTAAAGCATTTTTGCCCAAAACATCTGGTATTTGTTGCAGCAAATGCTCGTTATGCCTTAATTTATAACGAACAGTAGAATACATAACATGGAAATCACCATCAAAAAGTTCAACCAATCGTTTATAGAAAGGTAACCTATAATCCAAAAATATAGGATTGCAATATAATACTTTCATACTATTTGGAGTTAAAAGCTGTTTTTATATCCTTAATGTTACTTGGAAACAAAAGTTTTCTTAAGAATGTTATTTTATTAATAATTATAGAAAGAGATAATGATAAGCCAACTGACACAATGAATATTAATACTCCTGTAATAAGATTGTTTGGTAAGAGCAGGCATAAGATGTTTATGATGAACATATTGAATAAATATATACCCAAAGAATTTCTTCCTATTATTATTAGCCACTTGAAATTAATATGTGGCAGCAATGCCAACAGAAACAGAAAGAACGTTGGCACAAGCAATATATTCCCATTAGGCACACGTATATTCATAAACTGTAATATGTTTATCGCAATAAACACAACGGCTCCTATATATTTCATATAGACAGACAAACAATTTAAAGCTGACGCTATCCAGCCGTATGCAAAATATCCTATAGCCAGCCCAACACCTAATGGCATTGTATCTTTGAATATGTAAAATTCTTCCCAAGTACATCCCCATGTAGCAACTGACAAAAGTATAATAGTCCCATATAGCCACTTGAATTTCAAAGACAAAAGGTACAGAATAAAGAACGAACAATACGTTGGCAAGAACCAAGGGAACACAAAGCTGTAGTATTTACTCAAATGTGTCTGCGTACCATAAAAAACAGATGATATGTACCCCCATCCAAACCCGGCTTTGTTGAAATAAATGCAACCTGTAATGTAGCACACGACCAACACCCAGAGATAAGGCACCCAGTTTCTGATAACAATATCCCTCATGTGTCCCCAACTCGTGTCAACTTTCATTTTATAGAAGAATGGCAATATGAAAAATCCAATAACGTGGAATTTGTATAATTGGATTTGCATGCTCGTATACTCTCCTTCCATCAGAAAGTGGTTATGTCCCAATACAATTAGCAGGATAAGCACTCCTTTTATTATGTTGCTATCATCGCGGATAAGATACATTGTTTCTTTCATGCCCTGTTTCCTGTTGCTATAGAATAAGTTCTTTTAGATATTTTAATCCAAACTTGTCCAATCAGTATTATTAAAAATGAAATAATAATCGGCAATAATATGTATGTTAGCGTTGCGGCTACATCGTTACCATAAAAAAAATGTGCGATGCATTGTTTGAATAATTTCATTGGATAGAAATGCATCACATAGATAAGGAATGAGAAAGCCGAAAGACTCAGAGCTTTCTGTCGCCATATCTCCGGTATATGGTTCAACAATTGCCAAAACGCCACAATACCTACCATATCTGTCAGTTTGTGCGTCCATTCATTAAAATTCATTATACCTGTAAAACAGGCAGCAAGCCAAATGACCGTAACAACAATGTTTGACGCAAGTGATATTCTGACATACAGCACTTCCGGGTATTTGCCTATCAATCCTCCCAATGCAAAAAACACCAGACATTCGGAGGATAAAACTGAGCAGTCTATAGGTATCCACAAATAGAACAAGACGGCAACAGCCAGCCATATCGGAAATAACGATTTCATGCGGAATAACCAGCCATATACAGGGTATAACATCATCACAATCATTAAATCCCTAACATACCACAGCGGACCGTACCAATGGCTTCCAAACAAATTCTGAATCACCGATAATATATCCGTGCCAATGATTTTGTTGTCAAAAGGCAGCAGACACAATGCCCCTACCACATTCCAAATGATAAAGGGAATAAACAACGTATGGATTTTTTTGACAATCATTTGCCTATAGCTCTGCTGCTCATAATAGTTTTTTCCCAAAAAGAAAAAGCCGGATACCATGAAGAAATACGGAACGGCTATTTGGGTCAGACACATGAAAAAGTCTTCCATAGTTCCACTCACTCCTTGCCCACTCCACGAATGGAAGAACGCAAGATAATTGAGCGAATGCCTATACACTACCATTATAGTGCAGACAAAACCTGCAATACTGATTTTTATACTTAAATCTTTATTCATTATCTCATCAATTGTTCAAGGCGTTGTACTCTTTTGAAATGGTATCCCGCCATAATCATAGCGAAATACGCAATAGTTATAATACATGCTTTTCCTGATAGAAATCCGTATGAATATCCGTTTACCAGTGCCACCACCAATACGCACAGTAAACCGAGATATCCACGCCTAATACTATTCGTAAAAAAGAAAAAGAACGATGCTATGAAATGTATTCCCGCCAAAAAACATCCTATATATCCCAAACTTCCATAAAAACCTATATAGTTGTTATGCGCATCAGGAGACAGAACAGTACCCTTAACAGATACCACGCGTTCTGCACAGGCAAAGCCCCACCCCAAAATAGGTTTTTGAGCCGCGAAATACAATATTTGTTCCCACAGGATAGCACGCCCGGTGGCACTCTCCACAATATCTTTGTTTTTGCCAGGCATAATCAACAAAAGCAAATCCATAAGCTGATCTTGAAGCAAAAATGCAAGACCACCGGCACAAGCAACCAAAGCTCCCCATGCAGCATGTCCGCTGAACAACATGGCAACACAAATTCCTGCTACACAAGAGGCATTGGCACCACTCGAAGTACTCGTAACAAGGAATGCAAGACTTATCAGCATAGATACTCTTAAAAAAAGCAAACGCTTTTTATCCTTTTCCTCTTTTATCCATTCTGCAAAGCAATAAGCAAAACACATGGCAGAACATGTACCAGTCTGTAACAAATGAATGAATATAGGCCATCCTATATTGTATCGCCCACCGATTGCACTGACAAAGACCATCGACAAGATTAAATACACCAAACACTTTTCTACTCCTGCAAATGTTCTAGGCATACTTAACAACCAAAATGCCAAAGCCATTAAAATAAAATTCTGTACGCTTAGAAAAGCAGAGAACGCTGGCATAAAAGCCCATGTGGCACTTAATAAAGCATAGAAACTGAAGAACAAGAAAGTGTTTATTGCAGGATTTGACACATTGAACACCCTTGTTACCTCTCGCTTGTTATGAGAATAGGCTATAAACAGCATACCGAAAAGAGAAACTATTTGAAAGGCTTGCGCAAAACCTCCATCTCCGGCAGCCATAAAAATAGTTCGGTATATCCATAACAAGAAAAAAAACGTAATCCAACGGTATCTCTTCCCAAAACTGATTCTTATGTCTCTATAAACTTGTTTCAAACTGCTCATCTACCTGTATAATAAGCTTATCGCTTTGTTTTGAATGAATTTAAATACTAATGCCAACAACAATGTCGCAGCAAATATAATAAATATTAATATCTCGCTATTAATATTCCATCCGTTGTTGTTTACTACATAAAACATGATGCACCCATGAACCAGGTAAATTTCCAATGTATATTTTTGCACCCACAACCATACTTGCTTCCATTTCGCCCTCAAAGATAAAAAACGTAATGCCCCAAATAGGACGAATGGAAATGTGTAAGACATGATATATTGTCCTGCGTCATATAACAATGGAGACCAATGTGCGTATTTTGTAGTCAACTGGACACTCCAAAAGAAAGCAAACAAGATACTTAGAGGAAGCCATCCATATTTAATTATCTTCAATCTGTCAAAATATGATACAGCCATTCCTATGACAAACGTGATCATTTGTCCTCCGCCCAATAAGGTATAAGGTAAGTTATCCATTAATGAAACAACCGCGATAAAAAAGCATAATAATAGCGAGACTATTCCGATAACAAAAACACCTTTACCACTTATTAATAATGATATATATGTCATTGAATAAAGAACTGTAATTGACAATATATACCAGCTAAATGGCACATATCCACATAAAATAACATTTCTATATGTTAATTTTCCCCCCCCCTAACACATAATATAGCAAAATCGCAAGTGAATATGTTACAAGCAAAGGGTAGATTCGTTTCCATATGAAACCCTTTCGATAATTTTCCTTTTGCTTTATTATTCCACACATCAGTCCATATCCTGAAATAAAAAAGAAAAGGCTGACAGAAAACAAGCCTAAAGAGCAAAACCATTTATATAGAAATACTCCTGTGAAAACCTTGCTGCAATGTCCTACGAATACCCCAGCTATGGCTATTCCTTTTAGGACATTGCATGTTTCAAGGCTTAGAACATCATTATTTTTTCCCCTTTTGAATGCTAGAACCAACAAAAGAAGAAATATCGCATTAAATAGTTCCATTAATGAACTGTCTGAGTTTTATTGGTTGCATTTTTCCGCAATGTCTTGGCACATGGCACCGACATTATGCCAACCACCGATTTGTGCAGCGGTAAATTTCAGCTTGAATTGCTTCTCAATAGCCACAACCAATTGTATATGACTCAGAGAGTCCCATTCTTCAATATCAGCAGATGTTGTATCATCCGCCAGTTCAATGCCTTCATTGTCCAATACGTCACGAAAGATTTCTTGAATCTCCGCCATGATTTCATTCTTTTCCATTTTTCTTGATTTTAAAGAG
Source organism: Palleniella intestinalis (assembly GCF_013166595.1). Lineage (GTDB taxonomy): Bacteria > Bacteroidota > Bacteroidia > Bacteroidales > Bacteroidaceae > Prevotella > Prevotella intestinalis. The sequence continues at coordinate 121,929 of NZ_JABKKG010000010.1, forward strand.
TTTATAAAATATTAACACCTGCATTTATAGGTATATTTACACCATTAACATGCTTTGGCGCATTAAGCAATGACAAGATAACCTCTGCCACTTGTTTGGGAGTAAGTATTTCTTTCAGTGGATGATTCGCCGTCATTTGTTCTATAACACGTTCATCTGTATCTGAGGTAAAACTTGTTTGCATGAAGTCCGGAGATACACAATTGCTTGTTACGCCAAATTTTATGTATTCCTTGCTCCATGTCTTTGCTAATTGCCCTATATACGCTTTCTCTGCCCCGTATTTGCCATAGCCCAATGGAGGCACTCCTACAAGCGAGGCAGTCAGAACAGTTATAATTCTTCCATTCTTTTTTTTGCGGAATGTTTCCAAAGCCATTTGAGTAATGCTGACCAATGGCAATATGTTAGTGTTAAAGCCATCAATAAGCATCTCACTAGTTAACTTATGGAACCGTACGCCTTCCGGAGTTCCCGTCCATGCATTATTTACCAATGCATCAAGATTCCACGTGCTAATAGCATCGCATAATTGACATATGCTTTCGGGACAGGTCTGGTCACACTTGAATGCTACCGTGTTTTTGTAATTGGAAATGATTTCCTGTGCTTTTTCTTCTGAGCCTCTGTATGTGAAATATACAAGGTTATTGCTGTCTGCGGCCAACAATTCCACTACAGCCTTACCGACTCCACCAGTGCCTCCTGTTACTAAGATATTCATGCTAATATACCTATTTGAACCTTCCCTTTTGAAACAATCTTACCAATTGCGTTCCTGAACCAAAATTTCAGTTCAACAGCGTTGACGCTTTCAAAAACATCATTTGTTTTCATCTCGGCTGTCAGCACATCGTTCATGAACACAGGATTTTTATATTGAATTTCCTGTGAATGAATTATTACATCTGGTGTAGGAAGACACATTCCGATTAAAGTTGATACAAAAGCATTGATGATGTTGCCATACATCACGCATTCCGGAAAACCCTTTGCTTTGGCAAAGGACTCATTCGTATGCAATGGATTCATGTCCCCGCTACATCTTTGGAAAGCAACATACACATCTTGTGTGACAACAAACTGTTTTTTTACAGTTTGCATATTCTTAAATAAATCAATCTTTGACATTTATATAACATGTTCTAGGTTCATAGCTATCAACATCCAACACAAACTGCGAAGTAGTTGTTCCATCGATTGACGTGAAACCAAGGTTAGGATAATGCTCGGCGACAATTCTGTTTTTTGCAGTAGGCAGATACTCACCTATGATTTTTTTATATCCGTTTTGTCGTGCCCATTCTACGAGTGTATTCAGCGTGAAATGCTCCATTCCACGTTTTAGCACCCTACAACTCATGAACCATGTATCGACAAACAGAGTTTCAGAATCCAATCTCTTTGCTATTATGACACATACCAGTCCATTGTCACCAAATTTATCGCTCAATGTGAAAGAAAAGGTTGCGTAATCGTTATTGTTCTCGATGGCGGTAATTTCATCTTCCGTGTATCTTACGGTTCTCAGATTGAATTGGTTACTGCGTTGTGACAATTGTGCCACACGAGGAGTATTGAACTTATCAAACCCTTTCACTTCGCTGTGCATCTTCAGGGATTTCAAGAAGTCCTTTTCATTGGTATAACTGTTCTTAGCAGAGACGCGCTGAGCCTCTATTTGATATTGCTTAGTTCTATCCTTATCACCTGCGCTGTAAGATGCTGTTTCAAACAAGTTTAACGAGTACAAATACTCCAAATAATCACTTGAATCTTCCGGCAATTCAGGTACTGTGACTCCTGGTACGTGTTCCCTCACCATATTCCTCTCAAACGGATTATCATCAATGAACACCATAGAGTCAAAACCAATGTTTAGTATCTGCTGTATGGTACGGATATTGTCCGCTTTATTTTCCCAATTGGCAACAAACACAGCAATATCATCCAATTTAAGCACCATCTCCGGATTTTTCAAAAATGGTTCTTTAGCTTTATCTTCATCATTTTTAGAACATACAGCGAGTATTATTCCTCTGTTCTTCAGCTTTTTAATCCATTGTTGTAATTCTGTAAATACTTTTCCTATGCCTAATCCATGACCTAATTGTATGCCTTCCCAGCCATCATCGCCTACGACACCACCCCATAGTGTGTTGTCAAGATCCATAATCAGGCATTTTTTGAATTGGCCGTCGGCAGCAGTTATTATGTCAACAGTACGTGAAGCAACGTAAGGTAAGCTATCTATACTAAGCACCATCTCTGTATTCGTGTATAAAGAAGGTGAAAACATCATTTCACGCCCCAATTTGGCTTGTACCCCGGAAAGGTTGCAAATAAACAATTGTGGATATTGTTGCGACAATTCCATAAGCCCCATATTAAGTTTGCATACCTGATAATTCCATGAACTGGGGATTTTTGATGAATAGCTGCCGAAAACAGTGTCATCTATCTCTGGATAGTTATAATAAACGATTCTACCCGGAAGCTGATCGCACATAGTCCTAACAAAGTCCAGCCGTTCCTGCGCCAACAGCTCTTGTTCTTGATTCCTCAATTCCCCATGATACTCTAACAGTTTGTGTGTTGATTGGAATATGACAGTATAATCTGCTTCAAAAACATGTAGTTCAGACTGTGGATTCATCACCTGCATTTCCACTTGATTGTAGTCTGCCTCATAAACATCCACATTGTAACCACGCAATATCATCTCGCCATGAATGGCAGTTGTAAGGAACTGTGTGGCGGTATCGCCAACAATTGCGATTTTCAGGTTCTTACCTTCTTTTTTATTGTTCTTAATCGCTCTTTTGTATTCTTTTAATGTATACATCTTTCATGAATTATTAAAATGATTACATCATTGAGGCTATTTCCTCTCGGCGGTCTATATAATATTTATTGTAGTTTTTTTCCAATTTCTTAAGTGGGATACGCTTGTCTTCAGGATATTCTTTTTCCTCAAATGCCACAACCTCTTCAGGAGTCATATTGAATCCTATGACTTTGGCGGGATTTCCAATGACAATTGCATAAGGAGGAACGTTACGCATCACCACTGCACCAGGAGCAACAGTTGCCCCTCTTCCTATCTTCAAAGCACCAAGCACTAAAGCGCCTGCAGCAATTCTCACATTGTCGCCAATCTCCGGTTGTCCCACTTCTGTACGATGTCCAATACTTACGCCCTGATTTATCCAACAATTATTTCCCATTTTGGCAGGAGAAATAATTGTGTTATATCCATGCTGCACAAACAAACCACCACCTATTTCTGAAGTTTCAGAAATATCCAAAAAATTCTGTGATACAGCAAAAAATCCTAAGAACTTTGCATAGAAATGATGATATTTACCAACACGTGCATAAAATATATTCCGAAACATGGTATAGAATGTCATCAGATAGCACAATGCAAAAAAATCATCAGACTCATTGCCTCCCATAAACTGTTTGCTATTGCGTTTCAAATCTGCGGATATTATATTCTTGTTTCTTGCTGTTTTGAAATAAATCCAATGGAGTATAAACCGCCAGCATGTGGCATATATGAATATCTTTTTCATAGGTTTAATATATTATTTTCCTTTTCTTCCCGTGAAGACGCAAGTTGAGGAATAAAATTTTGTATATCTTCGTATATGTTTTATATAATAACTTGTTATTGATAAAGCGAAGAAACTTATTATCAATGTGCTGATATAATTCATTGCGATGATATTGCTCATACAAACGCACCTCATTATATATTGTATCGTTCCATTTTAGTTCGGGAGCAAATAATGCTTTGATATAGGATATTATAGAGTGTCTGATTGCTGTATTACATGTTTCTTCGTTATAACCTGCTACTATTGAACATATCTTGCTGCTCTCTCGCTTTAAATACTCGTATGACAATACATTAGAGTGCATCATGGATGCCGCATTTACTCCATTGACATACACTGTATCGTCAATCGTACAATATGTTTTTATATTTAAGGCTATAGACATGTTGGTTAAGATATCCTCACCTACAGAAAAATCCAAGAGTTCTTTGAACACATCAGAGTTAAACAGTTTTTTGCGATAAATACCGCCCCACAGATAAGGATGTATCTCATAATTCAATAGACATTGGACGTATTCGTCCGGGGTATTTATAATATAATTATGTTTCAAAGGACAATCCACAACATCTTTGGCAGGATACCTCAAAATATGTGTTCCCTTAACAACATCAGCTCCTTTGGACAAAATTGCATCATATAGAATGGTTAAGGCTTTAGGTAACAGACTATCATCAGAGTCTAAAAACATCAGATATTCTCCTTTGGCTTGCTCAAACCCGGCTTTCCGGGCGGATACCAGTCCGCCGTTTTTCTTATGCACAACTTTTATCCGCACATCCTTTTCCGCAAACGCATCACACATCTGCGGACAGCGGTCTGGACTGCCATCGTCAACGAGTATCATTTCCCAATTCGTGAAGTCTTGTGCAAGTACAGAATCCACACAGCGTTGGAGGTATTTTTCCACGTTGTAGACGGGAACCAATATGGAAATCTTTGGAGTCATTATTTTATTTGATTAAAATTCAAAAACCTCAAACGGCCTGTCATTCACCATGGCAGCGGTCTTTGCAAATGCGCTATTGTACATCTTGCCGGTTCGCGCCAGGTAAACCTTTTCAGCCTTGGAAATCATGAAGAAATCGAGGAACGTCTTCATATTCACATCATCATTATGCTGATAATCGATGTGACCTACCTTTCCCGGTATTACATAAACGTCAGGTAAATCTTTTACTTTGTTCACGAACGTAGGGCTGTCGGCAGTGACAAGCATCTTATCGTGTACTGGGGCGTTTTTTCTTATCTCGGCAACAGCATTTAGGCATCTCTCTATCAGCACCTCCCGTTCTCTTACAGGCAACGGCTTACCAGTGCAATCCTCAAAATCCCCCAATAGGGTTGTAAAGCGGAATGAGATGGAGATATACTTACTTCCTATTTGGCTTAAATGGTAGTCAATTTCTTGTTGCAATCTTAGAGCAGGCTTAAACAGTTCGTTAAAGTCTTTTCCAAAGTATTTAAATGTATTTGCTGTAAATAAATTTGTATAGAAGTGTATTTGCTTATTATCGTCTGTCAATTGATTGCTAATCCATTTTTCCATTAAAGAATATAACTCCCCTTTTAAACGTAATCGTTCCACATCAGGACCAAACATCATTCTGATAGGTTTGGCTTGTTGCAGGTTGAAGCGCATACTTTCACTGTCTATCAACCAGTCATATTCTGACGGGATTAGATAATCTTGCAATAAGAAAGGGTGGGTGAAATAGATTTTATAATTCTTTCCTGTAGACTTGCACCAACCATATAGCGTTGTGATAGCCCTCAGTCTATCACATAGTCCAGCATGCCATGTCCAACCATTGTTGACAAATACGATTTCGTTGGAAATATGATAATTACTCACCTTGGCTTTTTCATAATGAGGGAGAATGTCTTTCCTTTCTACCCTATGTTGCAGTCTTAAATTATATTTCCAATCCCCAAATAAGGCTTTGAAGAAAATAGCATGCATTTTTCTCAAACTTATCTTCATCTTATAAATATCATTTTTGTTTTAGACTTCGTATTCTATAGAAATCTCTTGTTTTTTTTCTGTGGCAAACTGTTTGTAAAGATGTTCTTCAAGTGAACCTAATATACGAACATATCCTTCTGCTACTACTTTTGCAGGATGCCCTGCAATGATACTGTACTCATTTATGTTCTCTATTGGACGTGAAACAATTGAATTGGCCGCAATTATACATCCTTTGGGCATTGTTGTACCTTTAGCTATGTATACATTGGTTCCAACCCATACGTAATCTCCGATTACAATACGTCCAGAAATGTCTTTTACAGAATGTTTTTTCTTATTGTAAATAAAATGGAAATTTGTATCATAAATAGTTGCGCCACCAGCTATTCTTACATTTTGTCCTATTGTTATGCTTTTAGAGCACCCTATATTTGTATTATTCATAACAGAATGTTTACCGATAGAAACCACCCCCCCCATAGTACATAATAATGCGACACCCTGTAGACATTGTGACTGGCCCAAGAAAACGAAGCGTTCCTCCATCATTTACGTATTCAAAAGGCCCAGTGCTATGATATGGATTGCGTTTGGTTACATTTAACTTTATCATTCGGAAACGTATATCATCCGAATCTATACAAATAGCTCCATGCATCGATATAAAACGTGGTTTGCCATAACAAGCGATAGGAAGACGGCACGCTTGTTTGAATGGCAAATGATAGAAATTTATCATGATGCTCATGAATGGGTTATACCAATTGACAGAGCATTTCATGATTAATTTGCGTATTATTTTCTTAATCATACATTTAGCAAGTGAATTTCTTATATAGATTCTTCAATCTCTCTATAATAGTCAGCTTCTCATTGAGCCATGTGCCTTCGTAATGGTGGATACACACTGTGTTTTTTGTCACTGCCAATTTTCTGCTTGTATAGTGTTTGGCACAGAAATAATCCAAAGGATAAACAATTGGCTTTGAATCGCTTTTGTCTAAATATAATTTCAGCAAATATGAATTAGGCCAGCTTAAATGTCGCCCTTTCGGATTAATGAAACATCGTTTTTTATATGACTCTAAAAAGCCTTTTGCCCATGGAGTGTTGGCTTCTGCTGCGATACAACCAGTATTGAGTTTCCCTTCATCCTCCAATCCAATAAATGATTGATGATTCAGAAAAGGATTAAAAGACGAGACGACTTCAATATCCGTGTCAAGATAGATACCACCAACACTTACTAAAGCATACATACGGCATACGTCGGCAACAAAAGCGTATTTTCTTACAGCATAAGCCTCACGGCAGAATTTCCATTGCCTATAATCAAAGTTTGTTTCATTCCATTCTCTGATTTCATAGTCAGGAAGATTCTTCTTCCAAGTGGCGATGTAATATAATACACTTTGTGGCTTGTCTGCTTTACCAAACCAGCAATAATGAATAATTTTGGGTATCATGTATGATGATTTATTTATGTGATTATTGAAATATATTCTCTAAAAACTTCCCCACAACAGGTGGAGTCTGCCCTCCGCACGGTGTTGTGTAGTTCTTTCATGTATTTCGGGCGCGGCTTGTGCCACAATTTTCGGAGTAGTGTGCCGACACAGCCTAGACGATTTCATTTCACCTCTCCCTATCTTGGTCAGAGAGAGGTTTTATAAATCTCAGCATTAGCATACCTTTTATCTTGATACGGTTCCACCATGCGATTTTCGTGTTAGTGGTTTCTCATACGGATTCCGAAGATTCTGCAGGTTTACTTGCACATGCAATAGGTGTCGTAATACAAGAATAACATTTTTTACACTAATAATTCAATTTGAAATACAAACAAAATAGCTCACTACGGAAACTCCCTCAAAAACTGACGAAAACGCCATCCATCATTGAGAGATATAGCTCCTTTCAAGGTATTTTTATATTCACAATGCTTAGAGTTGGGGCAAAGCATATATACCACTATCATATTCCCACACCAGAAGGCTCGCGTCTTAGCATTCCGACCTTTATCAATAGTTTCTTCACCCTGCGGTAAATGCCGTAATGCCCCAAACACAAGCACCACAGGCGGTAGCGTTGAAAATAGGTTTTCTTATATTTCACCGCATTGGCACGCCGGAACGACAGAACCACTACGGGATAGTCGCTTTTTCGTTCATCTTTCCCCAACGGATGCCAAAAATAGCTGCGTACACCATAGTCAGATGGGTCGCGGTAAGGGCGGATACCATGCTTGCGGACAACAATGTCAAAAAGCGATTGGTCTTCACGATGAGATATAAAGGCAGGATCCTCAGGTATAGATTCATCAAAGCGCTTGGAGGAAATCAAACGCTCTTCGCAACAAGCATCTAACCATTCTTTTATAATAGTAAGATTATCAGATGTCTTTTTCCACAATGAACATGTAGCAAGCACTTGAAAATGCTTTCTGTCATCACATCCCATCCACTCAAATGTTTCTGCCTTTGTGTATTTATGAGCAGAAGCCCAGGTCAACTGAAACACCATTTTATTCTCATGATCGTTCTCTGCCTGGCTAATCAAATAATGGATATCATTGATGATTTCCGCACCGCTGTCGCAATAGAATAGCCAGTCCCCATCTTCTATTTTCAGCAGAGCGTCATATATAATATATGGTTTCCATGCCCACAGCCCAGAACCGCGTTTATATTTAAATATTTCAGGATTGGCGGCGATGAAATCTTTAATGTCATCGGGATGATATTCCATCACAGTGTCAGCCTTACCTATTTCTACGGCTGATGTGGAATTTACCTTGCGTGCATGTTCAAAAGCGGCATCCGCATAGTTGACAACATAAAGCATAAGATGATAATATATTTTAAATGTTTATTTGATGATATTAATGTTTGAGTATAGTCTCTATTTCTTTTAAAATTCAGTAAGAGTTGAGGGCTATAAAATACTTGGAATATTCTCCGTTGGTTCGTTCTTCAATGAAAGTCTCAACATTATATATCGGAATGATTATTGAAATCAAGCCATTTTGCTTCTATGATTGTTGCTCTTTCATATTTGGATCGTTATGTTTATTCTGTCGGAAGATTTTTCCTTGTCGTGTTTTAACAGTGTATGAAAGGAGCAATGTTGTCATAAAAACGATTATGGTTCCACTATTATCATAGACCTGATTTAAAACGGGATTGTCTTTGATTACTTGTGTGATAAGGAATATCACAAAAACATGCAATACATACACCAATAACGTATAGTTCTCACCAATGTTGAAGGGCAACGTAGGCTTTGTTTGTTGGGAATTTGCAACAAGAATAAAGACCATAACAGATACGATGGGAGTAAATAGGGGCGCACCGATGCTTGACAAATCAATGTGTGGCAATGAAAGAATCCATTCATATTCTATAGAATTTACCCCCCCCATTATTAATACGCTGATTATCAGTATTAAGGTGGTTTTGCTACTTGCTTTGAATCCGGTTTCATGTATATATCGGCATAGCATTCCAGCCCCAAAATAGGGAATACCGGTTGTTGTACAAGTTTCAAATGGCAGCCCTAAATTCAAATCGGCATAATCCCAGCCAGCATCACTTATCATGACATATAAACTGTGACAATGCTTAAAGGCACCTATCAGGAAACATATTGGTACAAACCATTTCAGTATGGATATGTAGTGTTTCAAGTTGCATAGGAGCAAGAATATCACCAAAGTATAAAAGTATGTACCAAGATACCACAAGTGAAAACCGGATGGCATGAAAAGAGGAGAACCTTGTGTGATGAATCTGAATGCCATGCCTTTACTAAGAAAAACAAACTCCGGATTTTGCAGATACTTTATGAATTGAGGTATTATGTAGAACAAATTGGCGGCAATTGTTATCCACAAAACACGCTTTATGTTTTTCTTCAGCCTGCTTTTATGTCGGGTAACATGTCATGGAGGAACCACCCGCTAATCATGAGAAACAGTGGTACGGCAACACAGAACAATGGTTTCAAATGAGTGCCGAATACTAAAGGACTATGGATGCAGACGACGAAAAAAGCCAATAGGCATTTCAGACTATCAAAACTATAATTACGTTGACTCATGTTCTTGACTTATTCCTAGACTGATTATATGTTGATGAATCCTTTTGTCCATTTCACGTCTGTCTTAACTATCTTGGCGGGATTACCGGCTGCAATGGCATGAGGAGGCACGTCTTTTGTCACGACCGAACCCATTCCGACAATGGCGCCGTCACCAATGGTTGTTCCTTTAAGCACTTTTACGTTTTTACCCAACCAAACATGATTACCAATCACAATTGGTAATGACGGGTTTTGTGGCAATCCCTCAAGGTCGGTAATTAGATGAGTATCACTATTCCACAACTCTATTCCTCCACTAAACATACAATCATCACCAATTGTAATAGAATTACCTTGCCCCATACAAATCATATAACAATTTTCCATACTTGATTTGACACCACTTTGCATCTGACATTTACTTCCTCGAACTGTCAAATGCAGAGTACCAGCACTTCCTTTTATATGTACCACATTATTATCTCCAGTTATGGAAAAACTGCAATAAACAATCTTAGCATTTTCGTCAATAACGATTTTATTATTAAATCCGTTTATTCTGAAACAGCAATGAGATATGCTACTATTCTCAAATATAATTTTATTTCCACTTTCTTTCTTAATGGCATATTTTATCCACTTTATTTTCGTATTCATGCCAACATTAATATCTTTGTTGAAACGGCATAGAAGTGTGCATTTGATATATTGCCAATATTTTTTCATCATACTTTTAGCTGTTGTGAATTAATTTTCCAAAGTAGCAATGACAATCCTATTGTCATCATGATATCTACTGAAACTTTTATCAAAACATCCATTTCTGGAGAGAAAATCTGTCCTGCTATTTCCGCTGCTATAGTATTGCCGACATATATCTCCAAAGTGTGTGAGCCAATCCAATTGAAAAGTTTGTTCTTGAGAACTCCCCATTTGTCTATAAGTATATTTGCAATTTGAACAACGAGGAACACAGCACATGTGGAAAACAAATAATGCAGCCCCTGAAAAAAGAAAGCAATGCTCACGAAGAATAAGAGGACTGTAACCTTATACGGCAAATTGACTTTGTTACTTATGGCACACTGCATCCCACACAGATAGAGAGGAAAGCGGGCAATAGCATTCATATATTGCCATCTTCCATTCCCAAAGTATTCTTCTTCCAACACAACAGCAAAACCGACAAGTATCAACAAACCCCAACCGTATTTCTCCAGAAGTTTCTTTAACAACGGACTGACAACATAAAACATGATTAACGTGGAAAGATACCATTCGGGTAATAAGTCTGGATTATAATAAAAAGAAAGCGATGTCATATTAAGCAAAAGTACATCTATACCAAGATTTACCCCCCCCCGATAATTTTATTGCATACGCTGCACTTATCATAATAAGCCATAGAGGGATTATCTTACGTATTCTATTGATATAAAATTGCTTTGTAGAATTTCGGTCAAGTGATTTTGCGATACCATAACCACTTAATAACATAAAAATATCCACTCCCATATATCCTACGTTTAAACGGCCAATAGGAATACCACGTAAACATAAATGATAACAGACAACACCACAAATGGCAAGGCACATTAATATGTTTCTATTTCTGAACATATCTGTTTTATTTTTTCAACTGAAGTCTTTTTTCAAGAAAATAACCAATCTTTTCTCTTTCTCCTTTTGTCAGAGCAAAAAGGTAGGACGTAATAACGATACTGATGGTTGACACAATACAAGTAACCACCAGCCGCCCCCATCCTTGTTCTGTATAAAATTGGAATAACAAGCAAGCCATAGCAGAAATAACAGTTACAATCAGAATGCCTTTTAGCACATGTTTGAAAAAATAACCAAAAGTTATTCCAATGAAAGGCTTATTGACCGTAATACGTGGGATGAATATTAACAGATATATAATATTTGTCATAGCAACAGCCCAAATAGGATTATTGCTTATGTTTAGTACTATATATGAGGCTATGAGTATCAACAATTGAGCTGCACTCACAATAATCTGAAAATTGCGTATTTTTCCAGAAGCTCTGTTCAAGGTCTCACTTGAATTCAATAATATTTCAACTAAAGTATTAAGCAATGCCAATTGGACAAAGACACCTGCATAAGGAGGAACCTCTGCCAACCATTTGGAGAGAAAGAAATCAACCTCGAGCATGCAAGGCAGAGCTATGAACAGAAACAGCAGATAGGAAAACTTTGCTCCTCTACAAACTAATTTAGTTGTGTATGCTATATCTCCGGCTGCATACGATTTTGTTATCTGTGGATTCAATGCTGTAGTAAAGTTTCGGGAAAAAGAACCCGCTGTACCATTGATTTGAGAAGCCACACCACGTGCGGCATTGATTACAGTACCAAAATGCATGTTCAGCATAATACTCACTCCCTGACTACTGAGCATGGAAGCGCAAGTTGTCAAAAAGTTCCATCCTGCAAAACCAAACATGTCTCTAAATAAGGATTTATCAATATGTGTAGAGTATTGGCATTCAGGGAAATTCTTCCTACAATATATCCAATACATCAGCTGGATGGAAACAGATACAGCAAGTACAAGAATACCATAGAAAACCAATTTGTCAATGGGGCTGACAGCAAGCGACAAGGCGATGCCAAACGTCAAAAAAACCTTGGTTATGGTGACGAAAGCAAATGTGCCCATTTTTTCATGCGAGATAACAGAAGCACTATAAGGAACACTGAGCATCTCAAGAATAAAAGCAAGAAGCGAGAATTGATAAATCCAGTTTGCAGCCGTCATACGGTCAGGTTCAATATTCAACTTCGCATTGACAAACCACAAGCCTATAGTTTCCCCCAACACCACCACCACCAAGGCAAGTAACAAGAGAATGTTGACTGATGTAGAGAATGTTTGCTGCAATCTTTTTGCATCATTCCTACCTAATTCAAAAGTTAAGAAACGGCTTACAGCCTGTGTCATGGTAGCTGTCACCATATAAAACATGGATACAAAGCCTCCTATAACATTATAGACACCATAATCCGATACTCCTAAATTGTAAAGAATCAAACGAGTAGAATAGAAGCTGATGCCCACTGTTACCAACATACGAGCATATAGAATCAATGTGTTCTTGGCTAAACGTTTGTTATTTTGTGATTGGATTGACATAGTTATATCTTTCTTCTATTTATCATATTGCTGATAGGATTCATTGTTAACACACAACATTTTTTTGTTGATAAAAATGTCAATGTTGAAAGGACTACTATAGTGAGTAGCAAGGATTGGAGAAAAGACGGATTATTTCCTGATACTATTGGATAGAGAAATATATGAGAAAAATAGATGAATAGCGTTCCTTGTCCGTATATTGCCACTTTTTTAATTATTTGGTTGCCGGAAGCCAAAAGTAAAACCATTGCGCTTATCAGCACCGATGATGCTATATACATATATCTGAATCCCCAAAGACTGATGATGTTGTGATTTGTCAGATGTGACAGTTCAAGCAACCCGACTCTTTGAAAAGCAATCTGATGCTGTAAACCGTTTGAAGTCAGTAATATGAAAATCGTCGAGATTACCCCCCCCATATACAAAATTTTCTTATTTTGTAAAATATCTTCATATTTGTTTTTCAATATATATCCTGCAACAAAATATAAAGAGTCAACCCGCAAGTGCAATTGTTTTTGCAAAGTTACATAAAGAATTTGAAAAACTCCCTTACCGGCGTAGAGAATTTCAGTTTTTCCCTTGGT
>NZ_JABKKG010000011.1 GCF_013166595.1 Palleniella intestinalis
GGCAAAGGACGAGGCGCGCCACGGCTCAGGCTTCCGCGGTCTCTTCAACCGTTATTTCAAGTAAGGCATAACAATCTCGGCGCACAAACAACGCTGAGAAAAAACTACCAAGGGCGGCATCCTTCACAGAGGATGTCGCCCTTGATTGCTTTCCAAGAGGTCACATCTGAAATCTCCACCTGACGTGTTTTTCCCATTCATTGTGCAACATATCTGCTATTATACGTTTATATGTGTACGCAAGCCCTGGGCAACCAAGTCCATTTCAGAACTGTCCATTTCACAGTATTGCAAATATGTAAGCGAAACAAGGGAATAACTTACATATTGCTGGGAATTTATCGTTTTTGATAAACCAAAAAGAAAACAAGTGTTAAAACACCATTGGTTTGGTGAACGGTAACACTTGACCGCCCAAAGTGTTACCGTTCACTAAGTCAAAGGTAACCCTTTACAATGCAAATCGTTACCTTTCATTTTGTCATTCACAGCCTGCAATAGATTGCCTTTAAGCTTATTCCTGAACTGAAATACTAAAACATATAGACCGAGTGCCACCTTCCGCTATGTGAAAGGTGGCACTCGGTCTATATAAAAAATATTTTGCCGGCTGTCCGCCATTAATGATGATGCTCTTCACCATAGCCGCCGGTATTGATATGCTGATGACGGTCATGGCTGTGGGTGCTTGTCTTGCCGAAACTGTAAGTCACTGCCAGACGGAGGGTGCGGCCTCCTGACCATTTGCTTATGGACTGTGTGTAGCCGTTTCCGTAAAGGATCTCCTTGCTCTCCTTGGAGTTGAAGATGTCTTTGCACACGAGCGAGAAGTTCCATGCACCGACTGTCTTTCGCAAACCGACCTCAACATCCCAGTCAGGCTCCATTGTGCCCTGAGCCGTCACCCTGCGTGAGTTGTAGCGACCTGTAGCCTGGAATGCCAAGTCCCATGGCAGGCGCACGGATGCCATGCAGCGAATGTCCCACACAAAGCGGTTCTGCTTGTCGCCATGCACCGTGTAGAAATCCCCGTTCAGAGGGTATTCCGTATCCCATGCACCCAAGTGGCTGTTGTAGAGATTGAGGGTCGTGGTGAGCGTGAGACGCCTGAAGAGTGTGTTGCGTGAGATTATCTCCATGCCGATGTTCCTCATGCTCCCGACATTGGCATGACCGTAGTACATTGTGTTAATGCCGGAATTGCCCACCATGGGAGCAAGGAAACTGATATGGCTTATCCTGTCAGGGTTGGAACGCATGTAGCCCGAAACAGAGAGCATGTGCTCATCCCAATTCTTTATGTAGGAAAGTTCCAAAGCACGGCTGAACTCCGGGAGTATGAGAGGATTGCCGAGATGCACTTCCGAAGGGTCGGCGAGGTTCACGAACGTGTTTAGCTGCGGTCCGAAAGGACGGCGTATGCGGCGGGAATAATTCAGTTTCAGTTCATTGCTGCCATGGAACGCCCATCCGATTGACGCTGTCGGGAACAATGCGAAATCATTTTTCTTGAACGGTGGCACATCAGCGTCGTTCTGACCGTAGCCAAGCGACCGTGTGCGTATCTGCCACCATTCGCCGCGAAGTCCGGCGGAGAATGTCAGCTGCTCATGATTTCCTGCGACATTGAGGTACAGGGCAGAAATATCTGTGTCATACCGGAACCTGTTATAGAGATTGTCCAACGGCTGCAGATTGTCCTCTGCCTCTCCTTTTGCATAGGAAGCAGGACTGTTTTCATGGTTGTAGTTACCTTTGTAGCCGGCCTCCAATCGCAGCCAAGGGAGCACAACGTTTGAATAATCGACGGCAGCTTCCCAGTTGCTGATTTTCAAATCCTGATGCTGCCCATGCCAAACGGATTCTTCTGTACCGTCAGCCCATCCGGCCAACTCGTGGGAATTATTGTCGTTTGGTCCCTGCCATACGTTGTAGCTCACATTCATGTCCAAGGAATGGTCTTTGCCAAAGGAATGCTTGTATCCGAGGAGGATGTTTGCACCGCGTGTGTCGCCGGTCTCATGCATCCGGTTGACATTGCTAATCCATTGGTTCGGAAAGTTGCTTGAATGGACAGTTGTCGTGTTGCCCCACTTGTGTCCAAGCGTGCCTATCGCACTCAGATAGAATGTGTTCTTGTCATTCGGGTTGAAATTGGTGCCAAGGCGCAGGAACATGCTGTTCTCATGCTGCTTGGTGTCGCCGTCAGAATCAAGGAAAGAGCCGTCGGCATAATTGCGGCGCGATGTGGTGCCTCCCGGGACATGCTGTGTCTTCAGTCCGAGTCCTGCGAAAGATTCGAACTTGCCTTCGTTGTAGTTGATGTTGAAGTTAACGTTTGCCGTGCCACGTGTGTCAACGTTTGCCTCTGCACTTCCGAAATATCCGTGGCGGTGGTCCTTCTTCAATCGGATATTGATGATGCCGGCTGTACCTGCGGAACTGTGCTTTGATGATGGGTTGGTCATCACCTCTATGCTCTCGATGGTCTCGGCAGGAATCTGGCCGAGTATCTGTGCGCGGTTGTCCGCGTTCATGCCCATCTCCTTGCCGTTAATCCAGACAAGGACATCGTCATTACCACGCAAGGAGATTTCGCCGTCACTGTTGACATCGACCGAAGGGACTGACGCGAGAAGCTCATTGGCAGATGCTCCTGTTGCAGCGATGTTGCTGCTGACATTGAACACTCGGCGCTCGGCATTTACCGACATCTGGCTTCTCTGCCCTTTCACCACCACTTCCTGAAGCAGTTTTGAATCCTCGGCAAGCTCTATCTTGCCAATGTTTATTTCCGAATCACCCACGGTAATCTCACGCTCCTGCGGAACATTGCCTATGCTGCTGACACGGAGTATATACTTGCCGGAAGGTGCGTTCTTGATTACGAACCTGCCGTTTTCATCAGTCAATGCGCCAAATGGAAGAGTTGCCCCTGTCTCCGGATTGACAAGGAGGACTGTTGCATAGCTGAGCGACCCGGCAGTGCTTTTCTCGACCACCGAGCCTGTTATGTTGCCGTCAGCATACGCGCTTCCGGCGAGCAATAAAGAAAATGCTATCGAAACGGGTAATTTTGCTTTCATCTTGGTTGTCATTTTGTTTTATCGGTGCAAAGTTACATATTTTTTCATGCAACCAATTTGCAAATATTGCAGGAATGCCAACCGAAAGGGATACCACAGATTCTTCTCATGCGGATTCAGAAGATTTATGTGGATAGTCTGTACAAATCCGCATGAGGAGAATATGAGTATCGAATGTTTAGTCTATACATCTGAAAGACTATTTCGAAGATTCATCCTAAAATTGCAGGCACATGTTCACTCCACATCCTTCGGCAGAATAGTAAGGCAAGGCAACAACATCCATTGACTTGGAGCACCTTGACCTTTTGAAGAATTTGGGATATAGCCAATAGGACATCTTTACACTTAGCATGCCAATACATGCACCGGCGACCACATCATTTATATAATGCCTGTCGTTGTATATTCTCAGATAACCTGTGGCAGCAGCCACGGCATATCCAGCATATCCTATCCATGGGGAGACATCCTTATATTCCTTCCAAAGAAACTCCGCACCCATGAATGCTGTTGCGGTATGTCCGGAGGGATAGGAATTGCGGGCATTACTGTCTGGACGCTTTTCCTTGAAAGTATATTTCATCGTGTTGACAAGTATTCCCATTGTCGCATAAGACATGGCAAGAAGGACTGTCCTGTCAACAAACCTATGCTTGGCTTTTACACCACACAAGTCCAGACCATAGACAGCCACCATCGGAGCATACTGGCTGTATTCGTCGACCTTGAACTTGTGCTTTCCCCGTGCTGACAAAGCATCCTGGACATGCTCGCGCTGGCGCGTCAGCCATGGGCTGCCGACAAACGCGGAGGTCGCACCGACAACGGCAGTCGGAATTAGCACATCCTTGAGTTTCAAAGAATGGGTGGTGTCTGCAACTGTGTCTGACTTCACCACCATGCACAGACTGTCCACATCTTGCTCTTGTGAAAAAGCAGGACAGTTCAAAAGCAGAGCCATCGACAGCAGCCCCACTTTCATGGAATAATGATTTCTCATCTACGCTTTTTTTTGCGCGCGGACTAAAATTCGATAATACGGGTGTCAAACACAAACACCTCAGAAGCAGACATACAAGAAGCGTGAGCTTCCCTTATCTAACTCTGAGGTATTTGGCGTGACCCGTATAAAAGATAAGTTCCACCCACGCTTAAGCGCAGGCGTTCACTGAACCTATCCGTAATTATACATCTTCTAATCGCCAAATTTTCAGAGTATACGAATAATAGTAAACGCTATTGTTAATATGTTATATGAATGTTATTTTATTCTTATATGCTTTTTAATTTAATGGTTATTTGTTTCGTTGTGCAAAGTTAGCTATATTTTCCGAGAATGGCAAGCAATTAAAATATTTTATTTTGATACATTTGGCGTATAAACAAAAAAAACACCGACAAGCAAGGAATCCTTGCTTGTCGGCATATATGGAAAATTACAATTAGTTGTTTACTTCATAACCACAGGCTTGTACTTTGGCACGAGAGCCTTCATTACCACCCAGCCGATAAGGTAAGCGACAGCACAGATGCTGAAGATTATCATGTAGCCGGCAGGCTTGCCCTCAAAGCCCATGAACTGGAATGCTGCGCCCTGCTCCTCAGCGTAAACGAAGAGATGGCCTGACGCCCAGTTGATGAGCATTGAGCCGATACCGCCCGCCATTGAGCCGATGCCTGTGATTGTGGCGATAGCTGACTTAGGGAACATGTCACCCACGGTAGAGAAGATGTTTGCTGACCAAGCCTGATGACCTGCGCCTACGAAACCGATAATCACTGCCGGCCACCATGCGCTGTACTGTCCCATCGGCTGTGCGAAGAGTGCCAGCACTGGGAAGAATGCGAAGATAAGCATGGCGAGCATACGGCCCTGATATGGGTTCATGCCCTTCTTCTCGACGAAGAGTTTTGGCAGATAGCCACCAAACATTGATAGCACGGTAACGATAGCATACAATGTGAAAATGAGTGCGATACCCATTGAGGAATCGGACTTGTAGCCGTACTGGTCAGAGAAGTATGCAGGAGCCCAGAAGAGGAAGAACCACCATACACCGTCAGTCATGAACTTGCCGAATGCGAAAGACCATGTCTGCTTGTGGCTGAATGCCTCAAGGTAGCCCATCTGTTTTTCTTCTGTCTCTGCGGCAGGTGCTGCACCCTCTGCCTCATCCTGGTTGACATAGAGGAGCTCTGCCTCATTGACGAACTTTGACTTTGCCGGCTTGTCATATACAAACAGCCAAACGCCTGCCCAAACGAAACCGATAGCACCAATGATTACGAATGCCATCTCCCAGCCCATTGCCTTCGCAAGGAGTGGAATAGTGGCAGGAGCGGCAAGAGCGCCTACGGATGCGCCTGAGTTAAAGATAGATGTTGCGAACGCACGGTCTTTCTTTGGGAAATACTCCGCTGTCACCTTGATGGCAGCAGGGAAGTTGCCTGCCTCACCAAGGGCAAGCACGCAGCGGCATGCAAGGAAAGCATACATGCTGACTGTAGCGATTGTCACGGCAAGGTCGCCTGTTGCCTGAATGAGGTCAGCCTTGCTTTCGAGCCCATGACCCAACCAACCTTCTGTGAACAGACCGCAACCGGCGTGGAGAACAGCACCGAGAGACCATATTGTGATAGCCCAGAAGTATCCTTTCTTTGTACCCATCCAGTCGACAAACTTGCCGGCAAAGAGGTTGGATATTGCATAGAAGATAGAGAAGACGGCTGTAATGTTGCCATAAATCTCGTCATTCCAGTGGAACTCCGGTGAGATAAAGTCTTTCCAAGTAAGCGAAAGAACCTGACGGTCCATGTAATTGACTGTTGTTGCGAAAAAGAGCATCGCACACATGACCCAACGCCAGTTGGTCATCTTAGAAGTTTGAATTTGACTCATTTTTGATTATTTAGTTGTTTTTTGATTATGCTTGTTTGTTTTATTCAGTTAGTTTAAATTGCTTTTACGCACACATTTTATGCAAAATTAATGATTTAAATTAATAATAGCGAAAAATAAGCCCTATATCGTTGCCCGTTTAGAGTTTTTTAACCAAAGACCAACGATATAGGGGTTATTTTGAAGCACTTGCTCATGATTCGTCCATGAGAGATATGCCCATGATTGCCAATATGCCGCACAAGTGAATTTTATATTACCGCGCTTCCTGATTCTACTTGCAGTAATACTCGCCCACAGGCTTGTTGTCCTTTGCCTTTACCGTGACATTCTTCTGCTTGATGTTCTTGCAGTAAGTCATGTAGCCTGCTTCGTTGGCGGTGATGACAACATTTTCCATTGTCACATCCTTCACAGGCATCTCTGGCAGACCGTTGAAATAGATGGCACGCTGAGCACCGCTACACATGATGTTCTTTATATGCAGGTTGCGGAACGAAGGAGTTTTCTCTGTGACAGGCTCGGCGGCTATCTCTGCTGGACGCTTTGTGCCGTCAGGATTATCCACCATCACTGTTTTCGCACCATAATAAAGGTTGAAACGGATGGCGTCACCGAGGATGTTCACCATGGAAATATCCTCTATCCAGATGTTCTCTACCACACCGCCTCGTCCGCGACAGCTCTTGAAGCGCAGTCCTATGTCTGTTCCCAAGAATTGGCAGTCAGAGCACTTGATGTTCTTCACGCCGCCACTCATCTCTGAGCCAATGACAAACCCGCCATGACCGGCATATACCGTGCAACCGCTTATTATCACGTTCTCGCACGCACGGCCACGTTTTCTGCCATGCTCGTCCTTACCTGACTTGATGCAGATGCCATCATCGCCGACATCGAAGGTTGTGTTCACGACAATGCAGTTCTTGCAAGCGTCAAGGTCAAGTCCGTCGCCATTCTGCGCATAACTTGGGTTACGGATGTCCACACCGTCAATGATGACATTCTCGCAGCACTCAGGATGAACGTTCCATGCCGGTGAGTTTTGGAAGACAACACCCTCAAGCAGCACATTCTTGCACTCGTAGAGATTGACCATAATCGGGCGCGGCAAGTCTTCCTTGGCAGGTACCCACATGGTAGCACGGCGATAGAATCCGCCCTGCGAGGTTATGCGCTTCCATTGTGCCGGAGTGGTTTTCTCCTGCTTTAGCGGACGCCATACCTCACCGTTGCCGTCGATTACTCCACGACCGGTGATGGCGATGTTCTTCACGCCGGTGGCAGAGATAGGGCTCTGCGCTCTTTTTGCCGGGATTCCTTCATAGGTTGTGTTGACAATAGGATAGTCGTTGATGTCAGGTGAGAACAAGAGTGTGGCACCTTTCTCCAAATGGAGGTTGATATTATCTTTCAACACAATAGGGCCTGTGAGCCACAATCCGCTTGGAATAATGACTTTGCCGCCACCTTTAGCAGCCATTTCGTCAATGGCGCGCTGTATGGCAGCAGTGCATTTGTGCTGTCCGTCGCCTACAGCTCCATATTTTACAACCGACACCGTGGCATCGGGGAAGACTGGTTTCTCAATGCGTGGCATGTCAAACGGCAAGCCACGATACAGGTCTTCATACTCATAGCCGCCGGCTATGGCGGATGAAATGCCGCAGCACATCATAATCAGCGCAAGAAGCACTTGTTTCAAATTTCTCATTGTTGTTAGTTTGTATAGGTTTATTTTTTTGCAAGAAATCATGTTGTGAATAACATAGCTTTGGTTCGCAAACGAACGCTCGTTGACTTTTGTTTCCAATGCATACATATTGTGAAAAGAAATGTAAACAGCCTATTCCTCAAAATATACGCGTTTCACCCTGTTGCTTACACCCGTAAGGATTTCATAAGGGATTGTCCCTATAACGTCAGAAAGAACTGTCACAGGGAGACTGTCACCGAAAATCTCCACACTGTCACCCTCCCGGCAATCAATGTCCGTGACATCTATCATTGCCACATCCATGCATATATTGCCTACATAGTCAGCCTTCTTTCCGTTCACGAGACAGTAGCAATGCCTGTTGCCCAAATGACGGTTCAGTCCGTCAGCATAGCCTATAGGGATTGCAGCTATAAGACTGTCGCGGTCAAGTATTGTTCGACGGCTGTAGCCTACGGAATGACCGGCAGGAACCTGACGAATCTGCAGGATTGTCGTCTTCAAAGTAGATACTGTCGACAAGATGGAGTTGTCACGCGGATTGACACCATACAGTCCCAAACCGAGACGGCACATATCCATCTGACGTTCAGGGAAATGCTCTATTCCGGCAGAGTTGCAGATATGCCGTAATATCTTGTGAGGGAATGCTGCCTGCAACTTACGGCTTCCGGCATCATACAGCGCAAACTGTTCTGCGGAGAAAGCGTCAAAGTCATCATTGTCCGAGCCAACGAAATGCGAGAACACAGAGCGTGGAATGACCGCTTTCTGATGCTGCAGGCGGTCAATGAGTTCGTCAATGTCTTTCTCCGGATGAAAACCAAGACGGCACATACCTGTATCAAACTTTATATGCACGGGCCAGTTGGTTATCCCCTCACGCTGTGCGGCATGGACAAGGGCGTCAAGCATTCGGAAAGAATAGACTTCCGGTTCAAGGTTATAGTCGAACATTGTCTTGAATGCAGACATCTCCGGATTCATAATCATGATGTTACACGTTATGCCGGCATTCCTCAGTGTCACTCCCTCATCGGCAACGGCAACGGCAAGATAGTCCACACGGTGATCCTGCAAAGTCTTTGCGACCTCAACGGCACCGGCACCATAGGCATCAGCCTTTACCATACAGACGAGTTTTGTCTCAGGGTGCATGAATGAGCGGTAACGGTTGTAATTCTCAACGACAGCATTGAGGTTCACTTCCAGCACTGTCTCATGAACCTTCAGTTCCAATCTGTCCGTGATACGGTCAAACTCAAAGATGCGTGCACCTTTTATGAGAATCACCTCATCATGAAGATTGCCGAATGTCTCTGACTTAAGGAACTCATCGGTGGTGTTGAAGAATGCACGCAGAATGTCATTGCTTGCGCCACAAAGCACTGGAGCAAAACTGTCTTTCAGCACCTTGCCTATTCCGATGAACTTGTTCACTCCCCTGCTCTTTATCAGAGAGAGCAATTCTGCCGACAGTTCTTCATCCGAAAGACCTGTCTGGTATATGTCCGACAATATCAGTGTACGGCTCCGTCCCTTGCTGTCAGGCCGGCGAGACATAAAGTCAAGAGCTATATCAAGTGACTTTACATCATTGTTGTAGGAATCATTTATCAGTATGCAACCTCTCTGCCCCTGCTTGACTTCCAGTCGCATGGCGATAGCCTCCAGTTGCGGCATACGCTCTGCCAAAGTCTTTTGGGACATACCAAGGTAAAGGCATACGGCAGCACACGTTATGGAATTCTCTATCCCGCCCTCGTTGATATTCTTGATACAGTAATCACCGGCAGAATCATTATATATGTATGAGATTCTTGTCTCATGGTTCTCATCATCAGTCTCCACATTATTTATATATAAGGGAGCGTCAGGGTTTTCCATAGACCAACCGAGTCGGAATCCTTTGAAATTGCTCTTACGCATACAGTGTGAGACTGTAGCATCGTCAGCATTGTAGACAACAACCTTCGCATCTTTCATCAGATGGAGCTTCTCCTCGCACTTCTCTCTTACAGAGCGGAAATTCTCCTGATGTGCCTGTCCGATATTTGTCAGCACTGCTATCGTAGGCTGTATTATCTCTTGCAGAGCCTGCATCTCACCAACCTGACTGATGCCCGCCTCAAAGATTCCCAGTTCCGTTTGGTTGTTAATCATCCATACGGACTGTGGCACACCAATCTGCGAATTGTACGAACGTGGGGAGCGTGTGATGCGCTTGTCCTTGAACAGCAGCTGATAGAGCCATTCCTTTACGGTAGTCTTACCATTGGAGCCGGTTATGCCGATAACGGGAATGTCGTATTCTTCCCTATGTCGCTCGGCAAGCCGTTGCAACGCCTCAACAGTGTCGGTCACTACAAGGAAATTGGACTTTGGCAAGTCCTTTGGAACATCATACTCCCTGTTGACTACGAAATTACGCACTCCCCTATTGTACAAATCAGGAATATACTTGTGTCCGTCACTCCTCTGTGTCTTTATTGCAAAGAACAGTGTCTCCTCCGGAAATGAGAGGGAACGGGAATCGGTAAGGACAAATCCGATGTTTGTCTCTGCCGTTCCATACCTATGCGCCCCTATCAGGGTCGTTATCTGAGAAATTGCATACATTATGATCTGCTTACTTGAAGTCCTGTCTCGCTTATTGTCATATCGACAAAACGAGCATTCTTGTTCTGTGGATTCTGCTGCAGACGCTGCTTGATAAGCGCAGCAGCCTCAGGGTCTTTCGCTACCATGTACAGATAGCCTCCTCCACCGGCACCGGGGAGCTTGTAGCCGAGGCAAAGGTCGTCCACCATGTCCGTCAGCACACGGACTCCGTCAGGGTTAGTACCGGCATCAATCAACTGGTTCTGCTGCCAAGTCTTAGCAACAAGTTCACCCATAAGATTGAAATTGCCTGCCTGAATAGCCTCGTACATGTCGTTGGCATGCTGCTTCATTCCACGCAGCAGGCGCAGTTCCTCGCCATGGTTGAGGAACATTCTTCTGACAATCTCTGCCAACAGTGTCTTTGCCGTACGGGTAATGCCTGTATAGTAAAGCAGATGACAAGCCTTGTACTCCGGCTGTGTGAAGATAGTCGTAGGCATCCAACGCACCTGAGGATTCTGCTCAAAGCCACGCTCAGTGGTAAGGAGTTTGGCTCCGTGCAGAATACCGCCGAACTGGTCCTGCCAACCGCCACCGGTTGTAAGCAACTGCTCCAAAACAAGTGTTCGCCTGCCAATTTCATTCTTGTCCCAGTTCAGTCCGCAGAAATCATTCAGCGCACCGAGCACTGTGGATGCGAGCACACTGCTTGTTCCCAATCCGCTACCGGCAGGAATGGCAGAAAGCAATGTCACCTCTATACCACAACCGAAAGCCTCCAGTTGCTGTTCCAGAGAAGTATAAGACTCAACAGAGAATCCCGGCTGGAAACCACACAGTACGAGTGCTGCCTTTGGAATGGAGAACGGGCTGCCCACATGATGAAAATCCTTCAGTTCCTCGTATGTCGTTATCGTCTCCGACGCACCGAGGTCGATGCTCCTCATCACAATATGCTTTTCCTTACAAGGGCGGACATACGCCTGGATAGGCTGCTGACCGTTAAGGTCTATGGCGATATTCACTACCGCACCGCCTTCCATAAGGCAGTAAGGAGGAGTATCTGTCCATCCGCCGGCAAGGTCTATGCGCACCGGTGAACGTCCCCATACTATCTGGTCACCATAAACAGACATCTTTGGTGACTGCTTGTCAACAAGCATCGGTTCTGTAAGTCCCTGCTGCAAAAGCTTGAATGCATGCGAATCCCATTCTTTTGCCTTACAGATAAGATCCTCCGTACAAGCAACATTGCCGTTGGCTCTAAGCCGCTCGACCTCGGAACGGAACATAGCATCATGGATACGTGTAAGAAGAGGATTCTTCTCATCTATTTCTTTAGGCAAAGGTATACCACACTCTGCAAACTCACGTGCAGCATCAAAAAGGTTAGTCTGATAGAATACAGAATGCTCATGGTTCTTCGCTATTGCCGCCCAGTTCTTTGCTCTCAGTTGCTTCCTTTGTTCTGCAAGTCTGAGGAGATTGGCAGTGGCAGAGATTCCTTCCGCACTTATCTTCTTTGAAAACTCGAACACAGCCTTGCCCTCCTCGGACAGACCGAGCATAAAGCGCAAAACCTTGCCCATGTTGTCTGTGTTGTCCACAATCGGGAACAACGGCTCCTGCTGCATCTTCCCTGCAAACTTATCCTTGTAGCCGTATGGACGCACCGCCCATTCGGTCTCTCCCATAGGAACAATGTCAACGCATTGTTCCGGCTTCAGGTGTATCTCCCAATCATTCTCCGGGACACCGGTAATGACATTGCAGTTTGTCAATGTCCATTTCTCTCCTACAAAGGAATTCTCTATCCATACATTGGTGTTCTCCTCGTTCAGTCTCAACCTTATGTCTGCATTCTGAACAAACATCGACGGATGAGGCTTACGGTCACGGTGCATAATCTCACGCTGGTCTACCACTATGTTCTGAATTGCCAATGTGGAGGACAACAGTTCCGGTGTTGTGCCATAGTGATAGAACTCTCCACCAGGAAGAGGAAGTATCGCGACGGAAAGTCTTCCCACCTCCTCGTCAGGCTCTGACGGATTTGTTCCCAAAGCACATCCGAACTCACTGTAAAGGTCGTATTCCCTGATACAGAATCCTGCACCTTTCTCAGCACGGCTCTTAGCTTTCAGCACCTCCACAGCCCTGTCCGAAAGAATCCATATCCCTATGTCAACAAGCGAATAATGGTCTTTCTGCACATCATGCAATGTCTGCAATGAAGGCTTCTGAAGCATGTATTCCAAGACATTCGGTGTATTCCTGTCAGAAATAAACACTCCATGGTCTTTGGCAATATCGTCATTAAGCCACAAGCCATAGCAGACAACGTCTGCCTCCGGTATTTCCTGAAGCGGCTTTGTCGCACGGATGAACACGTCTCCACTGACAATCATAGTCTTCAATGATGACGGAGCCTTTGCCATTATACTCTCATACAACGGCAACTGCAGCGACAGAAGGTCTTGGGAAAGTCTCTGTCCTCTCTCCCAACGGAACACAGGAATCGGAGTAAGTATCTTTCCGGAAGGAGCATAAGCCGGCAAACGACGGCTCTGTCCGCCGGCGTGCAAAATAATCTTCTTCTCATTGCGGAAAGACTCCGGACAGCTGTCCAGCACCCATGTTGTTCCGCCTCCCGAACCAAGTTTCTGGTCGACAGGATCATTTGTACAGAACCACTCGTCAGTTGACAATCCGGTAATATCATGGAAACATCCCACCAAATTTGGTGGCAGAGAAAGCATTTTCTTCATTGACCGTTATATTAGTTGATATTTTCACGCAAAATTAGTAATAATTCTTGGAAAAACAAAGGAAAAACGCAAAACTTTACTCTGTGAATCATCATTTTCCGTTTTTCATTTTCCGTTTTTCATTATTATTTATTATCTTTGCAGAAGATAATCTGCGCCTCGGCAAACATGAACAAGTTCTGTCTGCTCTCAGCTTGCATTATCTTTGCAGTCGAACAAAAAATCAAAACAACAAATAAACTAACTTAAAAGGTATGTCCTCTTCTATGCAGCGCATACCGTCTCGAAACTATGGAAAAGAAAAAGACAGGACTCTTGACATCCAACGGAGTCAGCATGCTTGTGCCATTCATTCTTGTCACAAGCTGTTTTGCATTGTGGGGCTTTGCCAATGACATCACCAACCCTATGGTAAAAGCCTTCTCCAAAATCTTCAGAATGAGCGTCACGGAAGGCTCTATGGTGCAGGTTGCATTCTATGGCGGATATTTCTGCATGGCATTCCCTGCCGCCATGTTCATACGCAAATATTCCTACAAGGCCGGTATCATGCTCGGACTGGGACTGTACGCTCTCGGAGCACTGCTGTTCTTCCCTGCCAAGATGATAGGAATGTTCCCACCGTTCCTTCTTGCATATTTCATCCTGACCTGTGGACTGTCATTCCTTGAGACATCCTGCAACCCGTACATCCTCACCATGGGACCTGAGGAGAACGCCACACGACGCCTCAACATGGCGCAGGCATTCAACCCTGTAGGCTCGCTTTGCGGAATGTTCGTGGCAATGACATTCATACAGAACCGTCTCAGCCCTCTGTCCACGGCAGAGCGTTCCACACTCTCCGATGAGGAGTTCGCAGCATTGCGTGACAGCGACCTCTCCATCCTCATCGGGCCATACCTCGCCATAGGACTTGTTATCGTCTGCATGCTCATTGTCTTCGCTTGTGTCAAGATGCCGAAGAACGGCGACCAAAGCCATGACATCAATTTCGGGCCTACCATGCGCCGCCTGTGGCACACACACCATTACCGTGAAGGTGTGCTGGCACAGTTCTGCTATGTCGGTGCACAGATTATGTGCTGGACATTCATCATCCAGTATGGTACACGCCTGTTGATGGCAGAAGGCGATTACACAGCCCTTGAGCACACCATCGGCGGACTTCTCGGCATCGACACTTCCGGAGCCATGACAGAGAAGAACGCTGAGGTTCTGAGCCAGGGCTACAACATCATTGCCATGGGAAGCCACTGCATCGGGCGTTTCGTAGGCACTTACCTGCTCAAATACATCAAACCGGGCAATCTCCTGCGCATCCTCGGCACGCTGTCGGCATTGCTCATCATCGGAGCAATCACAAACACCGGCCGTGGCGGTCTCTATTGCCTTGTGGCAACATCGTTCACAATGTGCGTGATGTTCCCTACAATCTACGGTATCGCACTTGACAAGATGGGTGAAGACGCTAAGTTCGGAGCGGCAGGACTTATCATGGCCATCCTCGGCGGTTCTGTGCTTCCTCCGGTACAGGCGTCTATCATAGACAAGGGAGAAATCTTCGGAATGCCGGCTGTAAACATTTCATTCATCCTGCCATTCATTTGCTTCTGCGTGGTTGCGACATACGGCTACCGTGTGGTAAAGCGGACAGCATAAGGGTGGTTCCCAAACCATAACAGAAATTTCAATTCACAGCAGGTGGGCAAGGCATTGTCCACCTGCATCATAAAAACAGACTATTGCCGAAACATCTTACCCCCATACTGACCATCAACGGTTCCGACAGCACAAGCGGAGCCGGCATACAGGCTGATATAAGAACAATATCTGCCATGGGCGGGATGGCATTCTCAACTATCACCTCCATAACTTCGCAGGACTCACAAGGCATCCACAGCATCCACGACCTGCCGGAAGACATTGTCATCAGCCAATTGAAGGCCTTGCTGAGGGACGTCAGACCCAAAGCGGTGAAGGTAGGACTGATACGCCAGGCAAACGCCATACATGACATAAGGGACGAGATTGTCGGCTGCCGGCATATCGTCAGTGCACCGGGCATCCTGTCCTCCCGTGGCGAGCAACTCATGACGGCTGATGCCGTCAGCGAATATGTACGGCTGCTGTTTCCCATAACAAACACACTAATCCTTAAATGCAGCGAAGCAGAACTGCTTTTCGGCAGAAGCATCAACACCAACGCTGCAATGTCCGAGACAGCATCGCGCCTGCTTGACATGGGTCCACAGGCAGTATTCCTGCGTGGAGGGCATTGCACGGAAGGACTGGTGACAGGTCTGCTTGCCATTGCCGGAAGCAAAGAGCCTCCACGGTTCTTCACTTCCCCAAACCGGGAAGGCTGGCAGTTGCATGGTGTCGGAGGAACACTGTCTGCTGCAATAGCTACAAGACTGGCAATGGGGGACAGCATTCCCTCTGCCCTCTCCTCTGCCCACAAGTACATACGTTGCCAAGTGGTCTACTCCGTCAGTTCCACAAGCCACAGCCTAAGGCGTATGGAACTCTACAACCGGTTCATGGAGCAGGTTACCACACACTGCAAAGAGTCACGCGACACTTCGTTCTACGCCTCACAGCTGAACATCACTCCACGCTATCTTGCGGAGATAACACGCTATATAACAGGAAACAGCCCTAAGAGCCTCATAGCGGATTACTTGCTGAAAGAAATGGAGGCTGACCTCCTGACCTCCGACAAGACAATACAGGAAATATCCATCGAATATGGGTTTCCTTCACAAGCGTCACTCGCAAAGTTCTTCAAGACGCATAGCGGGAAATCGCCTTCGGACTTCAGGACAGGGAAAAATTAGAAAACTCATGGCATTTTTGCCCTCCATGTTTCACGCATAAACACTCACGAGGTAGCAAGCGGTAAAATATTTCACCATTTTCTCTTTTCTGCTATACCTTTGTCTATCAATACATTAGTATCACAAAACAAAATCATAGGCATAAAAAAGCACTGTAATTCATTACCAAAAACGGTCGAAAGGTAACGAATTTCAGTGCTTTTTTTATCTTTCTGCACCTAAAAAGGTTACATTTGGCATTGCGAAAGGTCACCTTTCATGCTGTGAAAGGTTACGTTGGACTATATGAAGTGTCATCTTTCACCTTTTGAAACCTCGTTTTTCACTATTATGATAAACAGGGAATTAGAAAACTCATATACTTTCCGGAGCAGGGAAACTGCATGAAACAACGGGTCAGGAAGCATCCACCGGTATAGCGGAAACATAAGAACAATAACCGAAAGTCCGAAGCATGGACAGAACGAATCCACCCTGCATGCTCAAAAATTGAAACGGCACGAGAAGCGTATGCCACCATGCCTTGAATTGGGCAAACGGCGATACGAGAAACGGTGGACATAATCAATGTTGAAGACGTTCAGGATGTTGTGTATACCCACCACGCCTTCCACATAAGGTGTCGACGACAGCAGACTATGTCCCTCAGGAAAAGCCATCAATACATTGTCATTCCAGTTTTCAGGTCTCTGAGGATTGTTCTTTGCAGAAAGACCTCCCCACAACATTCTCAGACTGAAATATTCCTTCCACCGCCACCGGCGTATGAAATCCACGACACCGATAAGGTTACTGTTCATCTCCCATGTAAAAAACAACTGCACATACCTGTCGTTGATAAGTTCGGAAGGCGTGATAAGGCTGAAAGACTCCTCGTCATTGACGTATGACATGTTCGCCTGAGGAGCAAGCAGTAGCGGATAAGGCACTTTGCTCCAAACCACACTACCTTTCAGGAAAGCACTTGCAAAACCCCAGTCGCCCATGAAAAAGCGCTTGCGTGCTTTAAGTTCTGTAATATGATAGTCGTACTGTCCGCCAAGGAATCCCTTGATGCCCCAAGTGTGCGACAGACCTACCGCCGGAGGGTCGCTGTTTATCGGCAACTGTCCGCGCAAGGCATCCTGCCTGCCATTCCTCGGGGCATACTCTATGCCGACACTCACCTCAGAAGTGCGCAGGGAGCCGTTGTTCCGGGAAACATAATCCGGACTGTAAGTGTCGTAGTCCGTCCATGGTCCTCCTTTGTACACGCCATCACCATATTCCGAAAGGTTCTTGAACAACAGACCGCCCGTAGCGATGTCATGCTCTGTCTTCACGCCGACCCTGAACCTCATGCCGTTCTTAGCGTCACGCTCAATCTCTATCTTCCGGAAATCATAGTACATCAGGTGGGTGTTCTTGTCCCAATGATATGATGAGAAAAGATCATCCCTGTCTGGATGCTGGCTGCGCTCACCGATATAACCGATGTCTTTCCTTGCCTCAAGACTTATGTTATAGCAAGGATAGTCATAAGGCGTATGTGTCTTGGGAATAAAGGAGTATGTCACACGCCCCTGATAGTAATTGTCATGGAAACGGAATCCATGGGCATAGTAGCCTTCAAGGAAAAGATGCCTGCTGAAGCGCGACGTGGTGTGCCCGCCTATCCTCAGGCGCAGGTTGTCAAGGTCATTGAATGAGACAAGGCTGTTCGTAGGCCCAATATTGAAGACGCTCGGCACTCCTACCGGAATCTTGTTGTCGACAAAAGCCCTCAGTGTCCTGACAAGCCAGCGTATGCTCTTGATGTCGTCGGCATAACGCAGCATACGCTGTGCATAGGTCTCATGATGCCTCTCTTCACCTGCCACGGTGTCCGTCACCTCTGTACTACGTCCGTCATAACGTGCCCAGAAACTGTCAGGACGGTATTCTGCCTTGGCATCATATTTCTCTGTCATCCTGCCTTTCAGTTTTTTGCTGTCTATGGAGTCGGTGGAATAGTCCGAATATCTTTGTGACTTTATGTAACACAGCCTTCCTATAATGCTCTTCGCCTTCATCTCCACAAGGACATCATTCTGCATCAGTGCACTCTTCCCGTCGGGATGTGTGCCAAACTCCTGCACGACATAAAGATTGTCTATCGAGCGTGAGCCGCCGGGCTTCGGCAGCATCAGCTTTATGTGACGCAACCTGAACAGGCTGTCCTTCTCCATAATCATCTCACCGGAGAAACCAAGTTCGCCTTCCTTCGGCGCAAAGAACAAATGCAGGACACTGTCATTGCAACTCACCGGCTCATAGCAATAATGGCTTGTGGCGTCACTCGACAAAGGGGACACCAGACGCTTGCCGTCAATCTTCACCAGACTGTCCATGACATTCACATCGGCATATTTCTCACCGACAAGGACGTTGACCACCGCATCCGTGTAAAGCATCTCATTGGCACCTTCCCTGCGGATGCCACGGACGTATGCCAACTTCCGTGCCGGATTTCTGCGGAGCAGCAAATCCTCAACACGCTCTTCGGTAAGTATAGGCAGTACGAATTTCCCATTGAGACCGCAATGTTCCACAAAATGCTTTATCCACTTGTTGCTCTTGAAAAAACGCTTCCGAGTGTCCAACGGATTGACATCATTGACAGCAATCTCCAGCTTTTCGTAACGTGTGACCTTCTCATAGGCATGGCTGCGAGACATTCCCAAGCGGCATTCCATAATGGCATTTCTCATGGTCTCCTCCGTAAACATCATGGAACCCTTACCCACAGCAACCTGTACCGAATCGACCGCCGGAACCTGTCCTATCGCAATTTCCGTGGAATCGCCATGCACCTTCTGCTGAGACACATCGTGCACGGTCTTGCATCCATACGCCGAGGCTACCACGAGGCATGACATTATTACGTATATGACTATTCCTTTTCTACACATGGCGGACAATCGTTTGGTTGAAATCACCGAAACGGTTGTAAAGGTACAAAGAAAATCAGGAAAACCAAGTCACACAGCTGTTAAAAATCATTAGTACCCTGCAAATCCTTCGACTTGCGCCACATGAAAAAAGTATTGACTGTATTCAGAATCTTAGAATTAAAAAACAAGTATCTGTTGGGAATCAATGCACAAACAACTGTTTTGAACAATTCCCAACAGACACTTGGCTGCAACTTATGACAGTCTTTCAATAAGGTATGGCAATGCCTTCTCGAACTTCACTCCATACCAATGGCTCTTGTCGTCAATGGTTTGGCGTATTGTTTCCACGACATAGTCAGCAGCTATAGATGCAGCCTCCAGCACACTCTTGCCACGCATCATGGCTCCGGCAAACGATGATGAGTATACATCGCCGGTACCGTGCATAGACACATTGATACGCTCAGTGAAATAGTACTCCACTTTCTCACCATCGTAGCAAGCCACCCCGAGCTTGCCCTCCTCAAGACAGACACCGGTAAGCACCACATTCTTCACGCCAAGCGCATAGAGTTCCTTCAAGACATCCTCCACAAACTCCTTGGTGCAGACACCCTCAACATACGGTCTGCCCAAAAGCAGGAGTGCTTCCGTCATGTTTGGAAGAATGACATCAGCACCCTTAATCAGCTTGCGCATCTCCATCGGGAAATCCTCATCAAAGCCTGTATAGAGCTTTCCGTTGTCTCCCATCACCGGGTCAATGATGCGCAATGCACCGGGACGTGCCACCTCGTCCATAATCTGCATGATATAAGGTATCTGCGCCTTTGACACATATCCTGTATAGAACGCATCAAAATCAATGTTCTCTTTCTTCCACTGCGCAAGAATCGACGGCATCTCGTCTGTCAAATCACAGAACGTCCATGCCGAGAAGCCGGCTGTATGGTTAGAAAGCACCGAACTTGGCAATATCGCTGTCTCAACACCACAGGCAGAGATGACAGGCAATGCCACTGTCAGAGAGCACTGCCCCACGCAAGAAATATCCTGAATGGTAAGTAATCTTTTATCCATTTTCCTAAATCTATTATAATTATCACATTCTTCCGGCAAAACCAAAGTCAACCGAATTTCTATGCAAAGTTATTCAAATATCCCTGACCACCAACAAATTTGTTCCGAAAAAGGAAAACAAAACGTACATTACAGAAAACAGCAAAATGGCAACTAATCAGGATTTTATTATTATTTGGTGCAACATCGGGTGCAACAGTGGTACAGCAAAAGGGCAAAAACAATTAGAAATAACGAAGAAAACATCGCTTTTCACATAAAAAAACCGCCTAAAACGTGGTTTTAAGCGGTTTTGGGCTGTATGGAGTGAACCGGAGGGGATTCGAACCCCTGACCCACAGCTTAGAAGGCTGTTGCTCTATCCAGCTGAGCTACCGGTCCAACACATTTCACCATTCAAGATGCAAAGTTACAAAGAAAATGGTGGAAAAACGAATGTTACGAGAAAAGATTATCAATATTTAACAGTCATACAGATAGGAATAACTATACTGCGAATAATATTCCTTGGATTAGCGCACATGAGACGGAGCTTCATCACTTGGATTGTAATTCGCTGAATGGCTTATGGAAAAGGGCAAACTTTGCGTGCTCACTCTACTATTACTCCTCCCCTAAGCATGTCATTGCAGAGCTCTTCGGCATCCTCACGTGCTTTGTCGTAAGGAACTTCATATTCAGAAAGCAGTATATCGGCAAGAGTGTCAACTGTGAACTCTTGCCCATCGGCAATGGAATTCCACAGTAACACCGACGATTCATTCATGGACACAAGATTACCGAAATCTATATTCTCCTCTCCTTCTGCTATCAAGAACTGCTCGCCACACACGGAACGGAGCACAAAACCTTGTCGCTTTCTCATATTTATCAATAATTTTACATTTCATATTTATGCCTCCACTCCCACCGGCAATTAAGGACAGACGGGGACAAGGTCAATCATCCAAAGGCCTGCGCGAGTTGAAAAGCACGTCATGGAGCTTCAGCAAATAACGGCGCAATGGAAAGAGCCTTGTCCACAAAGCACTGTACACCCTCCATTTCAAGGAGTAAATGCTGTCAGGTCTCGTACGTCCTTTGCGATAGAACTCCACGGCAAGTGCCACAACATTGTCCCTATGGCAACTTTCTGTAGCACAGTTGCCGTCACCACAAAGAGTGATTGTGTCACCCTCTATCTTCACTATACGGTGGAGAACATAATGCTTTGGGGACACTTCCGCAAGTACCGGGTCACCTGTCTTTATTGCTTTTGGAAGGATTAGCAACGCCTTGTCACGCTTGTGCACAAGGAACGGGCGCATACTGTTTCCTCTAAGCGGCAATGACACAGTATGCCCCTCTTTCAGAAGTTCCGCCACAGCAGGTATCAGTTTAGCGTTAGGCATTCTCATTAAGTTATAGCTTTTTTACAAACGACAGCGGATTCTGGTGAAGCTGTGCAATGAAAGACATAGGCTGGGACGCATGCCACGAGTGCCGTCACCGTGTCGCAGATATTGGCATAGACAGTATTGTCCCATTTCATTGCAGAACATGAAGGGAGAACTATCCCGAAAGCATAGATTGCACGCAAGCGTTCCACCCTGTTTTCCTCAGCACGGCTGATTTTCGTTATAGCACCAAGCGGTGCGCTGATGTTTCGGTAGCATGGTGTCTTGCCACTCCATGGGCTGCCATAGATGATTGCTTTCCCGTCAATGATGCGGACTATAGGATTATCATCGTTCATCAGGTCACAATCAGGAATCATCCTAAGCCAGTTGGCTACCTGCGTGCTCTTGCCTGTCCCGCTCTTAGCCGTGAACGCATACCCCACCCCTTTGTGGCGCACCAATGATGCATGAACCATCAAAGTTTGGTGAAAACTGCCGGCAAAGGCATAGGCAAACATCATCAAATTGTTCAGTCCGAACCGCCTCGCATTATATGTCCCCACAAGGTTACACCTGCACTGTGAGAAGTCGGCATTGGAAATCAGCAAGGCACAGTCATGACCGCCTATGTCACGGACGACATACTGGTATCCGCCGTCACACATCCGGTCAACAACCGTAATGCCATTACCAGTGTCAAACTCACGGATGCGTTGGCGTTGCTCCTTTGGCAAAGGGACGAGAGCCATGTCTACAGTAAGGACCAGCAAGGGCTTTCTTTCTGCAGAAAGTCCACAATGCCCACTATGGCACAGAATTTCCACATCCTCGTTCACACGAAACGGTTCCAAAGACGGCAGAAGATGTATGCCTGTCATCTCATCCTCGTGAAGGAAGTCAATGACACAGAGATGTCCGGCTATGTCGAAAATATGTCTCAAAACATTATTCTTCGTTTGGGCGCACTCCCTCAAATGAGAACTCCGCTGCCGGGACAGTCTTCATCACCACACCGGAATTTGCATAACGCTTGCGCAACTTTGCCAATGTCTTCTCTGCCTTGGCGCGCTTTTTCTTGAAAAAGACAGCGTTGGTACGGCGTTCGCCGGTCTTGCTCATGAAATGGCGGTTCATCTGGTCCGAATATTCCTTGAATCCTCCAAGATACACCTTCTTTTCATAATAAGCATTGCCCACCTCCTGCAAATCAGTGAAATAGACAATACTATCATTGAACGATGCAGAGACACCGAACATATAAACCGTTGCCACAGAATTAGCACTTTTGCTCCCACCCTTTTGCTTCTTGGCATGGATGCACAAGGCTACGGTGCACAGTAGTGACAGGACAATAATTTTTCTCATTACCTATTATATAATAATATTTGTTTAACAGTACATGCTGCAGCAAAGCAGTCAAGCGTCTCTCCTGACGGAACAGCAGCAGCTACTCTGTTGCAATGGACTTTGTCTTTGAGCGCAAATGGCGGAGAGCCTTGTTGCGTATCTGCCTTGCCCTTTCGCGTGACATGCCATAGGTCTTGCCTATCTCGGCAAAAGTCATCTGAGGCGCGCCTATGCCATAGAAGGCACGGAGGACAAGCTGCTCGCGCTCGGCAAGCAGACTTATCGCATCACTCAACTCCACGTGCAGCTGTGCGCGGGCAATGGCATCGTCCGCCAATGGCTGCAGGTCTGAACCGAGAAAGTATTCCACTTTGGAAAACTCAACATTCTCTTTGTATGTAGGACTGTTCTTTATGCGTTGCATAGGCTATATGTTTTTTTACAGTTACTGAATCAAAGCCTTCAAGGCTGCTGTCTGCCTTTCCTCCCTATGTGAATAGGAAGGAATCAGAACTCGGAAGTGAAATGGAACTTTATGTTTTTGAAATCCTCCTGTGCCATCTGGAGCACATAGCCGGAGTCGGCAAGGAACACATCGCGTCCTTCACGGTCCTTCGCCATGTACTGATACTTGCGTTTCTTGAAGTTTTCAAGTTCTGCCTCATCTTCGCTTTCTATCCAGCAAGCCTTGTAAAGATGGATAGGCTCCCAACGACACTTGGCATTATACTCATTCTCAAGACGATACTGGATGACCTCAAACTGCAGTTGTCCGACGGTGCCGATAATCTTTCTGCCGTTGAACTGGTTGACAAACAGCTGTGCCACACCCTCGTCCATGAGCTGGTTGATGCCCTTTTCAAGCTGTTTCGCCTTCATAGGGTCGTCGTTTTCAATATACTTGAAGAGTTCAGGAGAGAAAGACGGGAGTCCGCGGAAATGGATTTTCTCGCCCTCGGTGAGTGTGTCGCCAATCTTGAACACACCGTTGTCCGGCAGACCTACTATGTCTCCTGCCCACGCCTCATCAATTGTGGACTTGCGCTGTGCCATGAACTGCGTCGGTGAAGAGAAGCGTATGGTCTTGCCATTGCGCACATGCAGATACGGCTGGTTACGCACGAACTTGCCGGAGCATACCTTGCAGAATGCTATACAGGAGCGGTGGTTAGGGTCGATGTTGGCAGTTATCTTAAAGATAAAGCCTGAGAACTTCGGTTCATCAGGGTTCACATCGCGCTCCTCCGCCTTTGTCGGGCGTGGCGACGGTGCTATCTTGACAAAACAGTCAAGGAGTTCCTGCACACCGAAATTGTTCAATGCCGAACCGAAGAACACAGGAGCCACCTCAGCTGCACGGTAAGTCTCGACGTCAAACTCAGGGTACACGCCGGCAACAAGCTCCAGATCGTCGCGCAACTGCTTTGCATCCTGCGCTCCGATGCACTCGTCAAGGTCGCCACTGTTGACATCCACCGAAACTTTCTCCGTCACACGCTGCTTGTCAGGTGTGAAAAGATTCAGCTCATTCTCATATATATTATACACGCCCTTGAACTTCACGCCCTGGTTTATAGGCCATGACAACGGACGCACACCAATCTGCAGTTCCTGCTCCAATTCGTCAAGGAGGTCAAACGGATCACGTCCCTCACGGTCCATCTTGTTTACAAAGATGATAACCGGAGTATTGCGCATGCGGCAGACCTCCATCAGCTTGCGTGTCTGTGTCTCCACACCCTTTGCACTGTCGACAACAATGATACATGAGTCCACAGCAGTCAGCGTGCGGAACGTGTCCTCGGCGAAATCCTGGTGACCCGGAGTGTCAAGGATGTTCACCTTATAGTCTTTATAGTCAAACTCCATGACAGAGGTTGAAACAGAGATACCACGCTGCTTCTCTATCTCCATCCAGTCGGACGTTGCTGTTTTGCGTATCTTGTTGCTCTTGACGGCACCCGCCACCTGTATCTGTCCACCGAAGAGAAGGAACTTCTCGGTGAGCGTTGTCTTACCCGCATCCGGGTGAGAGATTATGGCAAAGGTTCTGCGTCGTTCTATTTCAGGATTCATGTATGGTAATGTTGTTTTCCGGTTTATGTCTTTTTTCCGTCTCCGCCGGCAAACGCGAGAAAGCGTTTCGTGTCGCGGAGCACCTTGTTTTCTTTATGCTTGCTTCAGGTTTTCTATACATTTCTTCAGTGAGTCCGTCCAGTACGGCACTGCAACGCCGAAAGTATCCTTAATCTTTGTCTTGTCAAGGACACTGTAAGAAGGGCGTGTCACAGGGGAAGGGAACTCGTCTGAGTGGCATGGCTGTATGTCACAATCCGTATGTCCGGCATACTCCGCTATCATCTTCGTGAAGTCAAACCAAGAGCATACTCCCTCGTTGGAATAATGATAGACACCGGAATTCCCCTCAAACTTGCGGTTTTCCACAATCTCAAAGATTGCTTTGGCAAGGTCACCGGCGTAAGTCGGTGTGCCACACTGGTCAAAAACGACCTTCAACTGTGGCTTTGTCGCAGTCAGATTGAGCATTGTCTTGCAGAAATTCTTGCCAAACTCGGAATAGAGCCATGCCGTGCGTATGATGACATGGTCACACCCTGCCGCCTGTATCTTCTGCTCCCCATGGAGCTTTGTCAGTCCGTAGACACCTGTCGGAGTGCCTTCCCTGTCCTCACGGCAAGGAGTGTTGTACGGTTCTTTTCCAAAAACATAGTCCGTGGAGACATGCACAAGCAAGCCGTCCACCTCCTTCATTGCCTTGGCAAGATTCTCCGGAGCAGTGGCATTGAGAGTCTCCACGATGTCGCCGGCGGTCTCTGCCGCATCGACATTAGTCCATGCGGCACAGTTTATGACACACTTTATATCCTTTTCCTTCACGGCAGCGCGCACAGCCTCCAGGTCAGTGATGTCCAGTTTCTCATAACCCTCACAGACATCCGTGAACACATAATTATCCTTTGACTCTTTGCTGGCCAGCTGTATTGCGTTGCCAAGCTGGCCATTGGCACCTGTTACAAGTATATTCATAGCTTTTCTTTTTTGCTTTTCAACCTTATTTTACAATTTACGGAAGACTGCATTGTCAATCAAATTCCAGCCCTTCCTCCTTGTCTTTCTTATAATAATCGGACAGCATTCCTATAAACGTGGTTATTTCCTTCACCGCGCGCATGGTGTCCTCTGAGATTTCCTGCTTCCGGAGGCGC
Source organism: Palleniella intestinalis (assembly GCF_013166595.1). Lineage (GTDB taxonomy): Bacteria > Bacteroidota > Bacteroidia > Bacteroidales > Bacteroidaceae > Prevotella > Prevotella intestinalis. Next base: position 25,866 of record NZ_JABKKG010000011.1, read on the forward strand.
AGCATCATCACGCCATACAAGGCATCAAGGCATGTCTCTATCTCATTCTTGTCCTTGTCGCCCTTATTGCGGAGCTCCACAATGAAAGGCAGCACCTTATAGTATTCCGTACTGTAGAAAGGGAACTTCGGGGAGTCGAGCAGTTGGTGGTGCAGTTCCACGAGGGTCTGCAGCGTCACATTGTTTATCTGCAGATGCCCACACTCGCGGCACCCCTCCTCAGTCATCATGCGGATAAGGTTGGAATACCAGTCCTCAAGATCCTCGCGGTCCTCGTCCGAGCAGTCAAACCGGCTTATATAGTCACGGCGCAATGCCGGCATATAGCAGTCGAATGCACGTATGATGTCCTCCACCTGCCACATGTACAGCAGGTACTCCGCAATATTTTCTTGTCTTAGTTTCTGTGAGATGAACATATTCTGCTTGCAAAATTGTTATAGGGCATGGCATCCGCCCTGATTACCAATAAGAGAAAGTGTAAAGGTTGAACACTGTGCCGAGGAGCATCACCAGCGAGAAGATTATCACCACCGAACCGATAATACGGTTAATCAGCTGTATGCTGTTATCGGAGAATTTCTCCCTGACCATGTCAATGAGCCACGTAAGCCCATACCACCACAGTAAGGCACCGACAAACACGCACATGTAGCCAAACGTCATCTCCACCGGACGGTTGGGGACAACGAAGGCAAACTGGGCGAAGCATGCCATGAACAGCAAGATTATCAACGGGTTGGAGAACGTGACAAGAAAGCCCGTTATGCCATTCTGCACAAGTGTCCCCTTTTGCTTTCCGCTGCGATGAATCTTTTTCGTAGGGTCGGCACGGAAGCACCACACTCCAAAAGCAAGCAGCATGAGACTGCCAAGCAGCTGAAGCCAGAACTTGTTCTGGGGACTTGTGATCAAATCCATTACAAAACTCATTCCGAGACCCGTTATCAATGCATAAATCAAATCACTTACCGCAGCACCAAGCCCTGTCACCATGCCGTACCAACGTCCTTTATTCATCGTACGCTGGATAGTAAGCACACCGACCGGACCCATCGGCGCGGACGCGATTATCCCTATCAGTATACCTTTCAGAGCAAGCTCCATAAGGTCTATATGTATTCCAAACGGCATCATTTATTCAAAAACATTGATGCAAAATTGCAAAAAAATACTGAGATAAGCAAATTTAGCGGCAGAAATCTTTGATTTATTAGATTTAATTATTAACTTTGCTCAGAGATTGCAAGTGTACCGTAAGGAAATGCTGCAATATTTTTTGCATGGAAATACATAAAAAACATAATACATCATGGTTACAGATACAGAACGCCCTTACGTCATAGGGCTTGACCTTGGAGGCACAAACGCCGTGTTCGGCATTGTCGACAGAGACGCGAACATTGTCACACAGACATCGGTGAAGACACAAGACTACAGCACAGCAGAAAGTTTTGTCGACGCATGCGTCAAAGCATTGCAGCCCCTGATAGAGCAAGTTGGAGGCATAGAGCGCATATACGGCATGGGAGCCGGCGCGCCAAACGCCAACTACCACACCGGCTGCATAGAGAAAGCTCCTAACCTCGTCTGGGCAAAGGAGAAGAAAGTCCCACTTGCCGGCATGTTCAGCGAGCGTCTCGGCATAAAGGTGAACATCACAAACGATGCTAACGCTGCCGCTCTCGGTGAGATGGAGTACGGTTGCGCGAAAGGCATGAAGGATTTCATCGTCATCACTCTCGGAACAGGCGTCGGCAGCGGAATAGTTGCCAACGGACAGCTTGTCTGCGGACATGACGGCCTTGCCGGCGAACTGGGCCACGTCATCATGGTCCGCGAGAACGGAAGACCATGCGGATGCGGCAGGAAAGGCTGCCTCGAGGCATACTGCTCGGCGACCGGAGTGGCACGCACGGCAAGGGAGATGCTTGAGAAAGACAGCCGCCCTTCACTCCTCCGCGACCTGAAGCCTGAGGAGATTGACAGCTACCAAGTGTTCAAAGCGGCTGAAGCGGGTGACGAAATCGCAAAAGAGATATTCGAGTTCACAGGAAAGATGCTGGGCGAAGCGTGTGCCGACTTTGCCGCGTTCTCCTCCCCTGAAGCATTCATCTTCTTCGGAGGGCTCTGCAAGTCAGGCGACATGCTTATGAATCCTATCAAGAAGGCGTATGATGAGAACACCATGCCTATCTACAAGAGCAAGGCGAAATTCCTCTTCTCCACCCTCGACGGCGCAGGAGCGGCAGTGCTCGGAGCGGCGGCACTCGGCTGGACTGTGTGAGAACTATATAAAGAAAACTACGATATAACACAAATGAAAATCGAAGATGACATAAAGAATGCCGTTGAAGTGTTGCGCAAAGGCGGCGTGATACTCTACCCTACGGACACCGTCTGGGGCATAGGATGCGACGCCACCAACGCCGAGGCAGTGAAGCGCGTCTACGAAATAAAGCGCAGGGACGACTCCAAGGCAATGATATGCCTTGTCGACTCTCCCAACCGCATACAGAGATATGTACGCAACGTGCCGGAAGTGGCATGGGACATATTTGACCTTGCGACAAAACCGACGACAATAATCCTCGACGGTGCGGCAGGGCTTGCCCCCAACCTCATCGCTGAGGACGGCAGCATAGCACTCCGCGTGACACAAGAGGACTTCTCGAAACAGCTCTGCTACCGCTTCCAGAAGGCACTCGTAAGCACAAGCGCGAACATCAGCGGCGAACCGGCTGCACAGAACTACCGTGACATTTCCGAGGAAATCCTCAATGCCGTGGACTATGTATGCTGGGCACGCCGGCAGGAACACAAGCCACATGCACCATCGAGCATCATCAAGCTATCGCCTGCCGGAGAGGTCAAGATTATCCGAGAATAATGTCCACGGCATTATGCCACACACACTTTTGGTAACGTTGGCATCACAACCTGCCAATAGCATCATTGAAAACGGTGACGGTTCACAAAAGAAACCGCCACCGTTTTCTTATGGTTTAAGCTAAACGTTTTTATGCCTCATGTAGGCAACAACCTATTACAGCATGCCTGCCCTCCCAACCAATAATCCAAAATTATTGCAATATTTTCGGAATATAATCCAAAATTATTGCTTTTTTTTTGGATTAGCCGGTTATTTTGTATAATTTTGCAACCATAAACATAATACAATCATGATAGAGAGAACCCTTTCAAACAAAATAAAAGACAGGCTCTTCCAAGGAAAAGCAATAATCCTCATAGGAGCACGGCAGGTTGGCAAAAGCACCCTGTTGAAATTTATTGCCAACGAGACAGAGAGAAAAACTCTGTTTCTTGACTGCGACGACCCGGAGGCAAGAAGTATGTTGACAAACGCCAATATGACAGACTTGAAGATTCTTATCGGTCAGCATGAACTTGTCGTGATAGACGAGGCACAGCGAGTGGAGAACATCGGGCTGACACTGAAACTCATCACAGACAACATGCCACATTGCCAATTACTTGTAACAGGCTCCTCTGCGTTGGATTTATCCGACACCATCAATGAGCCACTCACCGGCAGGAAATATGAATACAACCTATTCCCATTGTCCACACAAGAAATAATGAATACGGAAGGACTGCTGAAAGTACGGCAGTCGCTTGAAACCAGACTTATTTACGGCTCTTATCCAGATGTCATCACACATAAGGACAACGCAAAAGAACTATTGATGAATCTGGCGAACAGCTATCTGTATAAAGACATCCTGAAGAAAGACAACATAAGGAAACCCGAGCTACTGGAGAAACTGCTGGTGGCTCTGGCACTTCAAGTTGGAAGCGAGGTGTCATACAATGAGATAGCACAAACCATTGGCACCGACAGCAAGACTGTCGAGAAATATATCGGTTTGCTGGAACAATGTTTTGTTGTGTTCCGACTTAACGCTCTGTCACGAAACGTCAGGACAGAACTAAAGAAAAGCAAGAAAATATTTTTCTATGACAATGGCATACGGAATGCACTTATTCAAAATTTCTCTCCCCTAAACCTACGCACAGACAAAGGGGCGTTGTGGGAAAATTTCTTTATCTCCGAGCGCATAAAGCGCAACCATTATAACGGCTGTTACGCAAAGATGTATTTTTGGCGCACATCAGGCAAACAAGAGATTGACTACATAGAGGAAGAGGACGGACTTTTTCGAGTTTTCGAGATGAAAGCCAATCCTAAAAAAGGGCACACCTCGATGCCTGCGCTATTCCTGAACAATTACAACGTGGCGGAGCAAGTTGTGGTCACGCCGGACAACTACATCAGCTATCTTGTCAATGTGGAATAGCCCATAAAGATACCAATATTCTCACTCCTCATGCGGATATATGCGGACAATCTGCATTAATCTACATTGTAATTTAACGTGAGTTCGACGAAATTGCTGTATCTGATAAAAAGCAAAATACTATAAAAAGCACCGTAAAACGGTGACTCTTCGTTAACCCCACATGCTGCTTATGGCAGCATGTGGGGTATCTCAGACAAGTGGTCTGCACCGTAAGACGGTGCCTCACACTGAAAGGGATTGTTATTGGCGTGTTTTTATGCCATGAGGCACCGTCTTACGGTGCAGGCTGACGCACTGATTTTGCCGCCCATGTCGCTATGCTCCATGGGCGGTTAACGAAGAGCCACCGTTTCACGGTGCTTTGGTAGCGTTTTCTTCATTCTGCCGGATGGTTGCAAATTCGTCGAACTCACGCTAATTTACATCAAACGAGGTCAAACCATACCCATGACGGCGAGGTCACCATCATAAGGAAATAACACTTACAACGTCCTATAAGACAAAGACTTATAATCATATTGTATTTGATGTGCAAGACATCGTCAATCAATCCGCAAGGAATGGCAATGCAAAAGGTTACGGTTGACCATGCAAAAGGTAACACTTCACCATTCAAAAGGTAACGATTCGCACAATGAATCGCTACCTTTTTCTTTTCCCGAATTTACCATTTCCGCCCATTACTTGACCAACGGTTCCACACATGCCTATCCGCTCTTTTCCCAACACAAGGATTGCGCAGCATGTTTTTTATGACACATATCAATCATAAAGCCATACCGGCAATATTTTTCATTGATTTACTTGCATATTCAAATATTTTTCACGTAATTTGCATATTACTAAATTCATGTCCGCATCCGCCTTGCAGATTAGGGAGGATGCCGCGGCAAAGGTTGCCGGAAGGCACCGCAATTCATACCATAATATTCGTGGACAATATCGATTTACAGAAAAAAACGTGGCTGGACCGCATTGCCGAATGGCGTGTGGAGCATATTTCAAAGCGGGAACTGACACTCCTGCTCGCATTTGTCGTGGGCATGCTCGCCGCCATTGCCGCCTTTGTGCTCCACAGTCTTATACATTTCATCCAGGAACTGCTCAGCGACAATTTCCTCAACACCCACTTCAACTGGTACTACCTTGTGTTCCCTGTGCTTGGAATCCTGCTGACAATGCTCTTCGTCAAGTATGTCGTGCGCGACAACATCTCCCACGGTATAACAAGAATCCTCTATGCCATCTCCACACGTCAAGGCAGGCTTGCTGCCCATAACATGTGGAGCTCCGTGGCAGCCTCGGCAATAACCATCGGTTTCGGCGGCTCTGTCGGAGCCGAAGCGCCTATCGTCCTGACAGGCTCTGCCATAGGCAGCAACCTCGCCCGCATATTCCGCCTTGACAGCAAGACGGTGTTCATGCTCATAGGCTGCGGCGCTTCAGCGGCTATAGCTGGAATCTTCAAGGCTCCGATAGCAGGACTGGTGTTCACAATCGAGGTTCTCATGGTGGACCTCACCATGGCGTCACTCCTGCCTATGCTCATCTCGTGCGTGACGGCGACATGCTTCACCTATGTCCTTTCAGGCGATGCGTCACTGTTCCAGTTCCCACAGAGCGAGGCATGGCCGGTGAACCGTGTGCCGGCAAATGCCATGTTGGGCGTGGCATGCGGACTCATATCACTGTATTTCATACGCCTTATGACATTCTGCGAGGGCATCTACGGCAGAATGGCACGTCATCCGTACCTGAAATGGCTTGTCGGCGGCGTTGTCCTCAGCACACTGATATTCCTCTTCCCGTCACTCTATGGCGAGGGGTATGCGAGCATCAACGTGCTGCTCAGTGGCAAGACAGAGGCGGAATGGAGCCAAGTGATGTCCCACTCGCCGTTTGCCGGGCATTATGAACTGCTTATCGTCTACATCGCATTGGTAGTGATGACGAAAGCCATTGCCACCGCATCGACAAACGGCGGTGGCGGCTGCGGCGGAACGTTTGCGCCTTCACTGTTCATCGGAGCGTTCGGAGGATTCCTCTTTGCACGCATCTGGAACTATTACGGCATAGGGGTCTATGCGCCGGAGAACAATTTCGCGCTGCTCGGAATGGCGGGAGTGATGTCGGGAGTAATGCACGCGCCGCTTACGGGAGTGTTCCTCATCGCCGAACTTACCGGCGGTTACCACATGTTCATCCCACTGCTCATTGTCAGCACCATATCCTATCTGACAATCTACATCTTCGAACCGCACAGCATTTACGGCATGCGCCTTGCCAAAGAGGGCAAGCTAATCACACACCATACTGACCATGCCGTGCTCACACTGATGTCCCTGGACACCGTAATCGAGCGTGACTGTTCGGCTGTCGACCCTGACATGCCGCTGTCAAAGCTGATTCACAAAATCAGCCGCTCACGTGTCAGTGTGCTGCCTGTCGTGGATGCCGGCAATCATCTGTTAGGAGAAATCGACATGCTGAAGCTCCGCCACATCATTTTCCGCACGGAACTGTACCACAGGTTCCAGGTGCGGCAGCTGATGTCTGACCCTCCGGCAACGCTGAACGTCAACGACCCGATGGAGAAGACAATGAAGGCTTTTGACAAGACCAATGCCCAGCAGCTGCCTGTCGTGGACATCGACAATGTGCTTATAGGCTATGTCTCACGCTCACATGTCTACTCTCTCTACAGGAAAATGGTGGCTGATATGAGTACAGAGTAAAGAAACAAGAAACAAAACTTATGAAAAAAGAAGATTTACGCATAATATTCATGGGCACACCGGAGTTTGCGGTGGGCACACTCGAAGCACTTATAAAAGGTGGATACAATGTTGTGGCAGTCGTAACCCAACCCGACAAACCGGTGGGACGCCATCAGGACACACTGCAACCGTCACAGGTAAAGGTGTTTGCCATGGAGCACGGCATCCCCGTCCTCCAGCCTGTGAAGATGAAAGACCCGGAGTTTGTGGAGGAGTTGCGCTCATATAACGCCGACATTCAGGTGGTTGTGGCATTCAGGATGCTGCCCGAGGTAGTGTGGGGCATGCCACGTTTCGGCACGTTCAATGTCCATGCCGCCCTCCTTCCGCAATACCGCGGAGCTGCGCCTATCAACTGGGCGGTAATCAATGGTGAGGTGGAGACAGGTGTCACCACATTCTTCCTTGACCACGACATAGACACCGGCAGGGTGATTGAGCAGCGCAAGTTCCCTATCCCTGATGATGCCGATGTGGAATATGTGTATGACGGTCTGATGAATCTTGGCGCGGAGATAGCCCTTTCCACACTTGACAAGGTCATCGAGGGTGACGGAAAGGTGGAGTCCATGCCACAGGACGACTCAGCAGCAACCAAACATGCACCGAAGATTTTCAAGGAAACGTGCGAGATAGCCTGGGCACAGAACGCAAAGAATGTCTATGATTTCGTACGCGGTCTGTCACCTTACCCTGGTTCATGGACCACACTTGTCCCAAAAGAAGGCAAGCCGCTGACAATGAAAGTGTTCAAGACAGCAAAGACAAACATTGCTGCCGTAGGCATAAATCCCGGTGAGATAATGGCCAAGGAAGGGCATTTGTTCGTTGCATGTGCCGACAACATGCTTGAGATTCTTGAGCTTCAGATTTCAGGAAAGAAGCGCATGCTTGTGCGTGACTTCCTCAACGGATTCAAGAACATCGATAACTACACATGCCGATAATGCGTTATTTCATCTTTCTTTCATACGATGGCACAGACTATCACGGATGGCAGATTCAGCCGAACGCCGTCTCCGTGCAGGGTGAGATAGAGCGCTGTCTCTCCACCATACTGCGAAAACCTACCCCGATAGTAGGTGCAGGACGCACAGACACCGGTGTCCACGCACGCATGATGGCAGCACATTTCGAGACCGAGACTGCCATCGACCACGAGCAGGTGGGCTTCCGGCTTAACAGAATGGTGCCGCAGGACATCGCCATCCACAGAATTGTGCCGGTGGCTGATGGCATGCACGCGCGTTTCAGTGCCACATCGCGCACATATCATTATTATATACATACGCATAAGTCACCGTTCCTCCGCAAATACTCTCTTGAGACGCACTACAATCTTGACTTCGAGGCAATGAACAAGGCAGGCGAATACTTGCTGACAGTGAAGGATTTCGCAACGTTCTGCAAGGCCGGCTCTGATGTGAAGACAACGTTCTGCGATGTCCGCACAGCCAAATGGGTGGAGACTTCACCCGGAGAATGGTACTTTGAGATTACCGCCGACCGCTTCCTCCGCAACATGGTGCGTGCTGTTGTAGGCACTCTCGTCGATGTGGGAAGAGGAAAACTCTCGCTTGAGGACTTCAAGAAGGCTGTCGATGCTCACCACCGAAGCGAAGCACGCGAGTCAATGCCGGCACACGCCCTGTTCCTTGAGAACGTGACTTACCCTGACATGTAGCAAGAAATTACATAAAAGAAAATAACAATTTGCAACATAGGCAGGGCAAACTATTGTCTTGCCCACTCTTTAAAATCAAAGTTATGTGGCTCATACTCGCATTTCTCTCTGCCTGCCTGTTAGGCTTTTATGACGTTTTCAAGAAACACAGCCTGAAGGATAATGCAGTGATACCTATCCTTCTGCTCAACACTCTCTTCTCATCCCTCATATTCCTACCTTTCATCATTGGTTCATCAGAAGGCATAATCAATGAGGACTCACTCTTTTTCACCCACTCCTACGGCTGGGAAGGTCACAAGTACATACTGCTGAAATCATGTATAGTCCTGAGCAGCTGGCTACTTGCCTACTTCGGACTAAAGCATCTGCCGCTGACCATTGTCGGTCCGATAAACGCAACACGACCTGTCATGGTGCTTGTCGGTGCGACAACATTCTTCGCCGAACGCCTTAACCTGTGGCAGTGGGCAGGTGTCATCATCGCACTCGTGGGCATAGAGATGCTGAAGAAGACTTCCAAGAAGGAGGGAATAAACTGGTGGCACAACAAATGGATTTACTTTGTCATCCTCGCCAATGTCCTTGGCGCAGTCTCAGGTCTCTATGACAAGTACCTTATGGCATCCCCGGAGAACGGCGGCATAGGGCTTGACAAGATGGCGGTGCAGTCATGGTACAACATTTACCAGTTCTTCATGATGCTTGCCATGCTCATCCTCCTGTGGCTGCCTACAAGAAAGAAGACAACTCCGTTCCGCTGGTGCTGGTCCATACCGCTCATCTCCATCTTCCTCTCTGCCGCGGACTTCGCCTATTTCTATGCCCTCGGGCTTGACGGCGCGATGATCAGCATCGTCTCCATGGTGCGCAGAGGCAGTGTCATTGTAAGTTTCCTCTTCGGAGCGATGATATTCAAAGAGAAGAACCTCAAGGCGAAAGTGCTTGACCTTGCACTTGTGCTGCTGTCGATGCTTCTGCTTTATGTCGGCAGCTGCCAATAACAAAAGTCTGGAAATACATAATTTTAGGTATTGCGAGTGCATTGGGAAATTAGTACCTTTGCACCCGCAAAATCATTTTTTAACAAACCAATGCTGAAAAAAATATCATTTTACATCTTGAGTCTTATCCTTTCCGCCATGGTTCTCAGCGGATGCGAAGGTGGTTTTGACTTTGTCTATGACGAACCGCCAACGATAGAACCAGCCAAATGGCAAGTTTACATTGACGCTTCGTCATGGACGGAATGGCATTACCTCGACCTTGTCGCAGTAAGCGAGCAAACCAAGGACAATGAAAGCTATGACGCTTCAAGCGCATTTGTCACCATGGACATTCCAATGGAAGCCACCGGAGATGCAGAAACAGTGAACGGACATAGGAAACCGGGACAGTACAAATATTGGTATGACATCTTTGGCGGTGGGTTGAGCAAGAACGAGTTCCGCGAATTCATACCGACAGCAGCACAACCGGAGCCGGAATCATGGACATTCGCCATCCACCGCGACAATGTTCGCACAAACCCCGCTGCCGTAAAAGGTGTGTGGGAATCACCATTGACAGACATTTCCGATGTAAATCCCACAGTTCTGACAGATGCAAAGTTTACTGCTGACGAATGGAGCGAGAACGAGGTGTGGAGCGATGCGTCAACGATGATGTCTCTCATCGTCCCATCGCAAGGCATAAACACCAACAAAGTGCTCAGCGGATGGCTGACAATGAGCATACCACCAATACCACCTGTATTCGCCCACAACAACCATGTTTTCATCCTTTCGATGCAAGACGGCACGTTTGCAGCCTTGCAACTCGCCGACTACATAAGCCCTAAAGGCACAAAGTGCTGCCTCACAATCAACTACAAGTATCCATTATGAACAAGAAAACATATCTCGGACTAATCTTGGCGTCATACTTCATGCCGTCAATGGCACAGAATGACAGTATCTGGCGCAACATGGACCTTGATCAGGTTGTAGTGACAGGCACAAGAACTCCCAAGACTCTCAAAGACACTCCTATCCAGACACGTGTCATTTCCGCAGCAGACATCGCCAAGACAGACGCAACAAACATTGAGGAACTGCTGCAACAGGAACTGCCGGGCATAGAGTTCTCCTACGCCATGAACCAGCAAGTGAACATGAACCTGTCAGGATTCGCCGGACAGAGCGTTCTGTTCCTCATCGACGGAGAGCGCATTGCAGGCGAGACAATGGACAACATCGACTTCACACGCCTGTCGATGGCAAACGTGGAGCGCATCGAAATAGTCAAGGGAGCGGCATCAGCCTTATACGGCTCCAATGCCGCCGGCGGTGTGGTGAACATCATCACACGACGCAACAAGGCACCATGGTCTCTGCATCTTGACACAAGATTCGCCGAACATGACAGTCAGCGCCACAACATGGTCTTCGGACTGAGCAAGGGGAAGTTCTCAAACTCACTGACCGTTTCACGCACTTCGGCAGACAATTATTCCGTATTTAACAAGGACAACAACCCTCTTGCACTGACATTCTCACAGGTCTACGGTGACAACACATGGAACTTCAGGGACAATTTCGCCTTCGATGCCTGCAAGAACATAAGCATCCTTGGCCGTGCAGGCTATTTCTTCCGCTCGGTGGAAAGAACTGCCGACACACCGGAACGTTACCGCGGATACACCGCCGGAATGAAAGGACTGTGGAAAATGTCAGAAAGGGACAACCTCGAACTGTCATATTCCTTTGACCAGTATGACAAATCACAGTACAGGAGACTGCAAGGAGCGGATGTGCGCAACTACTCCAACGTGCAGAACGCCACACGCATCCTATACAACCACCGTTTCCGTGAGGGCGACATGCTGACAATCGGCGGCGATTACATGTACGATTTCCTCATGAACAGCAACCTTGACGGCAACCGCCATCAGGAGTCGTTCGACATTTTCGCACAGTACGACTGGCGCATCAGCACACAATGGGAACTTGTAGGCGCACTGCGCTATGACAATTTCTCCGACGGAGGGATGTCGCGCGCCACACCAAAGCTGTCAGCACGCTACAACCCGCTGCGCAATCTCACACTCCGCACTTCCTACGGCATGGGCTTCCGCGCACCGACATTAAAGGAGAAATACTATGACTTTGACATGGCGAGCATCTGGATTGTGCTTGGCAACAAGGACCTTAAGGCGGAAACAAGCCATAATTTCACTGTCTCTGCCGACTATGCCAAAGGGCCTTACAACTTCACCGTTGCCGGTTACTACAACAAAGTGAGCAACAAAATCACGACAGGTGTGCCATACTATACAGACGGAGATGACAGCCAGCTCTATCTCGACTATGTGAACATCGGCAAAATGGATGTCTACAACATCGAAGCCACAGCACAGGCACGATGGCATAACGGCATAAGTGCCAAACTATCCTATGTCTTCTCCCATGAAGATACCAAGACAAGCGTCAACCAGTACATGCCGACAAGACCGCATTCCCTCACCGCACGAGTGGATTGGGACAAGCAGTTCTGCAAGAATTTCGGACTGAACGTTGCACTGTCAGGGCGCGCACTGTCATCCGTTGACAACACGGAATACATCGTCATTTCCCACCCGGAGGAAGGCACTGTCAACGTACACTACCCCACCTACTCCCTTTGGAAACTGCAAATGTCGGCACGCATCATGCCTTTCGCGCAAGTCTGCGTGACCCTCGACAACCTTTTCGACTACCGTCCGGACTACTATTACTACAACGCACCGCTAACCACGGGCTTCAACGCCATGGTAGGACTGTCGCTGGACATCGACAAAATCTTCTAAATCCCAAACCACATACTGAATTTCCCTCATAAGCGGGCATGCCACATGGTAAAAAATGTCCGCTCGGGGATTCTTATGCCATAACAAAAACAAGTATTATGAACACAGAAAGAACAACCAACCACAACGTGGCAACCACGAAACGACACTACGGAAAGACTCTCGGCAGCTTCCTTGTCGTACTCCTTCTCATGCCATTGGGCCACGCATTGATGATTCTCATGGAGCATTTCCTGTCTCCGGAGACCTTGCACTACAGCGCATTCCTCATGGGATTCGCCGGACTTGTGATAACAATCTGCGGTGCTTTGCAGAAAGGTGACACACGACAAACCATTTGGGGAATAAGCGGAGCCATGCTCTTCTGGACAGGCTGGGTGGAGTTCCTGCTTGCCTACTATGCACAGCGCTACGGCACACACTGCGACCTTGTCGGCTCAGGCATAGTGCAGACAACATCCCACTACATCGACGGCGTTGCCGCAAGCCACGATTTCCTCGTCAACGGACAGCCTTTGGAGGGATTCAGCCGTGCGGAAATCAAGGAACTGCGTGGCTCACGTCCGGAATATCTCATCATGCCTGCCACCTTCGGCATGTGGATGATGTTCATGGTGCTATACCTTTTCTGTTCACGTACAGGGTGCAACTTCATGCAATGGGTGCAGAAGCACTGCGGCATAGAGGGCAACATCGAGCTCCGCCCTATGGCACATCATGCAAGCATCGTGGTCTTCATGGAATGGAACATCATGATGTGGGGGTTGTATCTCCTCCTTATGTTCTGCTACGACCCTGTGTTCCTTGGCAGTTCCCACCCTGTCACCTACGCCATAGGTGCTGTGGCGCTCACAGCCTCCATGCTCATGCTGCGCAAACAGCTGCGCATAGGCGCATGGGGCAGGAACATACGTTTCGCCCTTGCGACGGTGATAATCTTCTGGACCTTTGTGGAGATAGCCGCACGCAACGGATTCTTCAAGGAAATATGGGTAGATCCTATGGGGCATATCATGGAGATGTCCATAATACTTGCTGTGTTCTTCGCCATTATAGCCTTCTATATAGTGAAAGAGCGGAACGCCAATCGTAGCTAAAGGCAAGCATGCTATAACGTTTCCTTGACACATTTTTGACGGTAAAGAGCCGTATCACATTGCCTTTTATGGATGTGGTACGGCTCTTTGTTGTATGCGGAAAAGCTGTGTCTACACGCCATATATGCAGGTATTTATATGAGGTTTCCCTGACAAACTTTCAATATGTAACAGAAACAGCACAAACACTACCATAACGTAAGGTATCTTGGCGTTTTCGCTAAACTCAAACAATAACAGATGTTAAAACATCATTGGTTTTGCGAAAGGTAACACTTCACTTGGTAAAAGGTAAGGCTTTGCAGAACGAAAGGTTACCTTTCGCAATGTAAAAGGTTACCTTTCATTCTGTCACTTATTACCTTCGGATTTTCGTCGCAGTAAACCAATGCCATTCTATCACATGAGTTCTACGAATACCCACTATACGCAAAATGCATCGAACTCATGATACTATGGAACTTTGCCACAACTAACACTAATAATATATCGGCAAAAAAATACTGCCGCAGCATTCATGCCACGGCAGTATTTGAATAGTTTGCTTTTATCGTCCGAAACGGAACTTTACTTCTTTATGATGACTTTCTTGCCATTGACGATGTAGAGTCCGCTCTTCAGTCCGTCAAGGCTCTCACCGGCCTTGCGCACCAGAACACCCTCAACAGTGTAGACATTGCCGCTCTTGGCTGCTGCACCTGCCTCGATATTCTCGATACCGGTAGTTGCGAGAGTGAAGACATTTGATGCCTTTGACTCGCCCTGAGTGTAGACAACAGTCACGACATAAGAGTGCTCACCCTCTGCCACGTTGGTGTCTGTGTACTCAGCCTCAGCGACAGGCTCTGCGTTGAGCTTCTCGCCATCGCGGTAGACATTGTATCCCACGAGAGAGAGGTCGGCAGGAACATCAGTTGTCTCATAAGTAACGTCGTCAACCATCAGGAAGAATGCATCTGCCGCCTTTGAACGGATAGCGAAATATTTCGCTCCGGCAGGAAGCTCGGCTGTGTACTCTGTCCATTCTGCAGAAACACCCACATGTGTCTCTATTGTGGTGAAGTCAGCGATGTCCTTACCTGTTGTGGAGTAGAGAATCTCTATTGTTTCAGGATAGTCGGCAGAGTAGCTGCGAGCATAGAAAGAGATTGTCTGCGCGTTGCCGCTGAGCATTGGAGAGATAGCCCAGTCGTCAACCTGTCCGCCATCATAGCGGAACATTGAACCAAGGTACTTTGTTCCTGAATGGGAAGCGAATGTCTGGTTATAGATGGCGGCATCCGTCACATCGTGTACCCAGAATGACTGGAGGGACTGCTGTGGAATGTTAGGAATGTCCAACCCCTGGAAGCCGCCGATAGGAGACTGGTCAACATCGACGAATGTCCAATCGCCTGCTGTCGTGGAGAATGACTCATAGCTCTCGAAGTCGTCAGTAACGGTTACAGGCTGTACAGCCTCAAGGTCAGGCTCACTCCATGAGAGCTCAACATTTGCACCGTTCTGCCGGCCTGTGAGGTCGGTCACGGCAGGGTAGTTTAAAGTCTTGATAGTTGTGCTGACAGTAGCAGTTGCGTTGTTGGTGTTGTCCTCGTCGGCAGCGTAGACAACAACAGCGTTCCAAGCGAGCTTGCCGGATGTCATGATAGTTGTCTTCTCAGTGAATGCAACAGTTGCCTTGGCATCGCTTGCAACGGCAGGGCCGTCAACAGTCTTCACCTTAGCACCATTGCAGTAGAGCTCTACGGTGTAAGCACCTGCCTCAACATTGACAGCGCCTTGGTTCTCTACCTCCACATTTATGCTGATGTCCTTTCCTGCCTCAACACTTGGAGTAGCGGAAATCTTTGTTGCCACAAGGTTGTGGTCAAGACAGTTGTAAACCTTCACCTTATCAAGGAAGAGATTGCCGGCAGCAGTGTAGTTGGCTTTGAAGATAATGCGCACCCAGTCCTCGTTAGCAAACTGAACGAGAGAAACCTTTGCAGGAGCATAGCTTGTGCCGGAAGTTATTGTCTCCAGCTTTGTCTCACCCTTAGGAGTGATTGCAATGACATCGAAAGAGATAGCGCCTGTTGCCTTATGGTCGAATGTCACTACAGGGTTTGCAGTGCCGGCAAGTGCGATTTTGCCGGACTCAAGGCTTACCCAGCCGGCTGTCTTGCCGACAAGTGCGAAGCAACCTCCATCGTTGTCAGAAGCGTCTTCTTCTGCGATATACACACCACCTTCGAGAGTCCTGTTATCTGAATCGGTTGCTGTTCCCCACCAGTAAGAAAGTGAAGCGTCGGCAACAGACTCCTTGAACGGCATTGTGTAAGGAGCACCGGTAACGACAGCAGCGTAAGCGTCCTCAGACTCGCCTGTTGTGTTGGTTGTTGTCACAGCGAAATATGTAAAGCCGTGCTCACCGGAGTTTGTGTCGAATTCGATGTCCGCAGCAGTCTCTGTCAGACCTGTCTTATAAGGATTCGCATAGTCAGTGACAGGGAATGTCATGCCAAAGAAATCCATCATTTCCACAGGATAGACATTGTACTTGAAGTCGGCAGGGTTGATGACATAGCCATTAGCACCTGTTGCAGGAGCTTCCCATGCGAGTGCGACAGCACCGCTCTTGTCGGCGATAGTGATGTTCTCAATGTAGTGAGGAGTATCGTAGCCGATGTATGCCTTTAGTTCGGCAGCGTCACTGACACGTCCGTCATAAGATGTTGTCACGGAATAGGTGTAGAAGCCTGCTGCTGCAACTTCGTCATCGAAGCTGACTGCAGAGCCTGCCGCACCTGTCTTTGTAGCGATTGTCTTGCCGTCACGCTTTACCTCTGCGGTCAGTTCGCTTGTCAATGCTGTGCCTCCGATTGTTGTAGCAGGCATTGTGAATGTGACAGCAGCCTTGTTAGCACCCTGTGCGTCAGCAACAACCTTAAGGTCTGCGACAGAAGCAGGAGCAGCTGCATCATTCTCCTTTACTGAGAAGTTGTCAATCCAGAGATAGAACTGATCTGCATCGGAAATGGCATGTACTGCAAAGTAGTAGACACCGTCCTCGCTAACAGTGAATTCGCCATTGCTCAGAGTCTTGAACTCCTTTGTAGCGATGTCGGTAGAAGCGATTACAGGAATATCGAACTTTGAAGCCTTTGCTTCCTTGCCTGCCAGAACCTCGACACGCTCAGGATAACTTGGGCTATAAGAAGCAGCATCGACAGTAATCTTATAGGTCTTGCCTGCCTCAAGAGTCATGCCCGGGAACACGAGATAGTCGTCTGCATCAACAGAACCGTAACGATAGCGTGCAGCCATGCTTTCGGAGGTAGGATTCTTTTCAAACGAGAATGTGCTCTTGTCGTCATTAGCGTCGTAAATGGCAGCCTCAGCCTGCTCCTTGTCTGTGTCGAGAGTGTTAAGGTAAGGCAGAGTTGTGGTGAGGTCTGTGATTACAGGCTCTGTGAACTCCTTCTTCTCTGCTGTGAGGACTGCATCGTTGTACCACTCTGCATAATAAATGCGGTCAGAAGCAGCGTTGATAAGGATTGCATCAGAGAAAGAGATGGTCTTTGTCAAAGCGTCATAGGTAGCGATAGCATCCTTCAGTTCCTCTGTGACAGTGCCCAAACCGACGAACCAGCAGTCCAGATTCTGTATGATGCCAAGATACTGGAATTTGCCGAATGTCACTGTTGTGCCGTCAATAGTACCCTTAACCCATGCTGTTGGGAAGTTCACGGAAAGTCCCTGAACATAAACATCGTTGCCTACGAAAGCGACATTGATTTTTGAGTTCTTGACAGGGGTTGTGGAAGAAGAAGATACGGAATTGCCGTTAAGGAACCATCCTGTTACAGTAGCACCTTCAGGCAGGGTCACAAGTTCTGTTGAAGGAGGCATGTAAGTTGGGTCGTAAGTCAGCACTGTTGCTGCATCGCCATAACCGGTATGAGAATTGTCATCATCCCAAAATGCACCCATATATGGAGCGTCTGCAGTTTGGTCCCAAACTGCTGTACCTTCAAGAGTGAGTACATCACCATTGATAGTGAATGTGAAAGAATCTGCTATATCATCAGCTGCAGAAATGCTGCCTGTTGCAGAAACATTGCCCCAACGAAGGCTTGTTGTTGTTTCGTATGATGTTTCATAAGACAGAGGTTGCTTTGTAGCAACAGAGATGGTGTTGTTCACTTTCACACCCTTGACCCAAGCACCCGTGGTATAGCGTGTGATAGGGTTCTTGATGTAGACGTTGCTTCCATCCTCAACGATTTCCACGACACCGGACTGATACCCCATGGACATCTGCTGATTCTGAGCAAACCAAGCTATTCCGGTTGTTGCGCGCTGATACATCTTTGGTGCCACACCTGTGACATCAGTGATGATACCATGCTCGTCGATAGTCACAGTGACATTACCTTCCTGAGTTGTCGTCTTGTGACGGCTCTTGCTCATTGTGGCAGCCGCTGTTCTCTTGGTGTCAAGCTTCACGCCTGCCAGCACTTGTCCTTTCACGCTCTGCGTCCACGGCATAGCGAACGTGGAAGTGCGGAACTTAGAGAAAGAATTCTCATTGGCAACTGCGGCTTTCTCCGCCTTTGCTTTTTCCATTGCCTTCGCTTCCTTAGCCTCTGTGGCAAGAGACTTCATGGTGGTGTAGTCAAGGCGTTGCTCTATCTTGTTGAAGACAGCCTTGCTTTTTGCCAGAGGAGCCTGAGCGAAAGTCAACGATGCAATCATTCCAAGGATTGCAAAAGTAAACAATCTTTTCATTGTACTCGATTGTGGGGGCTATTTGTTCATACTCATGCAGCGGAAGAAGCCCCCTTTTATTCCGCCAACATGCTTATTGTTGTATCTTTATTGTCTTTGTTTTGCCTATCCTTATAAGGTATATCCCTTTTGAAGGCAGGTGTACCACTTTACTTTCGGCAGCATGTTGCGTTTTGCATATAACGCGTCCTGCTATGTCTGTAACCACAATGCTTTGCCCTTCCGCACCACTTATGACAAGGCTGTTGCCTGTCACTTTCACTGACGGAGATTCTGTTGTAACATCAGAGATAGCGGTTGACACGGCTTTTGTTCTCACCTTTATCTCATTTGAGACAAGAGAGTTAAGAGTGCCGTTTGTCGCCATGATTCTATAATAGTAGTCGGTTGACGGCTGCAGATTGTCAATAAGCAGGGAAGTGCGGTTGTTGTCCTGTACCAAGAATGTCTGCCCGTTAAGTTCTGCGCGTCCGCCCCATTCTATGTCTATGTCATCAATGGCAAGCGAACCTGTCCCACTCATGCTGTACTCGATTCTTACGGCACGCGTTCCTTCCGGCAGATTGTCTATTTTCACAGTCTTTCCTCCTGCGCCATTCTCGATTTCCTCTTCTCCGACAAGCGTCCATGCGCCTGAAACATTGCGGGCACTGACACGTATGCTGTTCTCTTCGGCTGCCTTGGAGCCACGATGCCAGAAAGAGACAGAGCGGATATCGGCACTGTATACAGGCGACTCTATATAGCTGCCGTCAGAAGCCATACGCAACGCCGGGATTGCTATGCCGGAGTAAGCTGTATTGGCGTAAGACTGTGAGGAGTTGGTTGTCCAGCCTTCCGGTTGGTCTTTCACTCCATTGTCAAACCCATTTATGTCATGGTCAAAGTTGCTCCATGTCTTTGTGTAAACGTCAAGGTGGTATTCAATGGCTTCATCCACCAGCTCCCAATTTGCTACAAAAGATGTGGAAGAAACATTCTCTGCCTCCTTTGCAACAGGACGGTAGAAGTCAAATGTCGGCTCTCCTGTCGTGACTTTCATCTCATTGGAAGCCTTGCTTTTGCCATTGCCGTTGACAACATAGACGATATAGAAATACTCTGTGAGAGGATTCAATCCTTCAACCTTCACACTTGTGGCATTGCCCACATTACGATTATAGAAACCTTCGACATAGCTGAGCATCTCACGGCCATCACTTGTCTTTGTCTTAGCATAAGCCGATATGACATAAGACTCCGCCTCGTCCGATGCGTCCCAATGGGCAACGAAAGTGCCGGCGGTGATGTCTGTAGCAGGCTGTGCCTTGACAGGCTCCGGAGGTATCAGACCACCGGAGACCTTGAACCTTATTATCCCTCCGGTCTCGGTGATTTCGGTTATAGGCTTACCCAACTTTGTGCCATTCCATGTCTTCATGGACGGATTGGTGTCATCGGTGAATGAGGTCACACCTGCCGTACCCGGGAAAGCATCGCCGGCACGTGTGCTTTCGCTTCTTATGCCGTCCGCTTCCTCTATGTCAACATACTGGTGGGAAGCGTCATTATTCACAGTATTCCTGTCCCATACCAACTTGTTATAATCCACATGCCAGACAAGCATACCATGTCCGGGGATATATTTGTCCCATCCCTGTTGCTGCCTGTTCTCGAACAAGAAGAACTCATTCTCGCTCTTTGTCTTCACGATACATGCGTCATTGTATGATATGTCGCGCAAAGTGACCGTCTCAGGCTGCTCAAGCACTTTAGGCTCAATCCAGCCTAAAGCGTAGCGTTCATAGACAGAGTATAACGGTGGCGTGCATCCGTCATTGTTATACGGACCATAGTCAAGTGCCGACCATGCGCCGGGAGTGAATGCCGATGTATAGCTTGTGGCATACAAATCCGGCAATCCCATGACATGAGAGAACTCATGAATGAAAGTGCCCACTCCGTCAGGGCGTGACCCCTGCCACTCATTAGTACAAGCATAACGGTCAAGGCGGACACCGTCAAACACGTAAGGCGTGGAAGTTGCAGCAGTTATGTTCCAAGCGTGAGGCCACACTGTATTGGCACTTCCGCCGCTTGCCTCACCGCGTCCGGCATAAAACACGAACACATTGTCGATGAACCCGTCGCCATCGCGGTCATACTCGGAAAAGTCTACAGAACTGTCAAGCAGCTGGCATGCCTCTATTGCCATTTTCTCAGGATTGGAATCATTGCCTGCGTAGTCATTGCCACCATAGTAGCTCATGTTCTTGGACAAGGTCACAGGTCCGTAAACATCAAATTCGGGTTCAAACTTGCCCATTGACGATTTGCGGAAATACTCTGCCGCGCATCCTGTCCCACCATAATCAGAGAAGCCATCCTCGTTGAGCATGCGGCTGAAATAGCCATAAGGGTCACTCAGATTGAACTTCACATCCTGATATTCCACAAGCACCACAAGACCTTTCTGCTTTCCCATGGACGGGAATCCAACATCAAAAAGTCCCACATTGCGTTGCGGCGCGCGTGCCGCCCTTACCTTCTCACTGTTTTTCGCAAGTGCCTTCATGACATTCGCCATATCCACTTTTGAAAGGAAAGCGCGAGCTTCCGCGGAACGTTCTGCCTTTGGACGCGCCTGTATGTCTGAACGCACGATGTTCTGTTGAGCATCGGCGTCAGCATAGAAATAGGTGTCACCGGTATTCACAAGCAAGTAACCGTCCTCACTGAGATAATAGTGTGAATGTTCATCACCCATAATACGCACCTGTATCTCTGTCCCATCCGCCTGGCGCACGGTAACAAGTCCCGGCTTTGCAGGAACAGCAACAAGTTCTATGGAGAACGAGAAAACAACTGATAGTAGTAATGCAATTCTTATTAGTCTCATTTGTATTTTTTGTTATCAGATATTGAACAAGCGATTATATTTTAATACAAATATCATCACTTTTGTAACATTTATTCATTAAAACACCCACAAAGGTAAACAATTTTCACAAAAACGCAAGCCATTACATACAACTAAATTCAAACAAACAGTACATAAAACGCATATTTCAGCCATTAGTTGACATGTATCAATTGCATGTCTTTTACAAATCGTTACAAATTTAAGAAATATAGCTTCATAATAACAGCATACACAGGTATTCCATACTCATCTATGCAATGTATGTGGCCAAATAAATAAACAAATGTGTAATTCTAACAATCTTTAATAGAATACGACGAAAGCGCGGCACAGCTTAAAACTGTGTCGCGCCTTCTTCATATTCTGACATGAGGAGATGCTCTCCGTCAAACACTGCATAAGTGAACTGCGTTATCCAATCACCAAGGATAAGCATACGCTTGTCGGCTGAAAGCATAAGGTCAAGCTCTATATGGCGGTGACCATAGATGCAATAGTCGACATCAGGATGAGTGGCAAGGTATTCTTTGGAATACAGCACAAGGTGCTCCCTGTCCTCGCCGAGATACTCCGGTTCTCCGGAACTGTTGTAGCGTACTCCCACATTCCCATTGAACCGTGTGCCTTCAGCACCTTGGACTGCCATCCCACCGGATTCTGCCACCTGACACTCGCGCTTCATGCGCGAATGCTTTGCCCATGAAAGTCCGAACCACATGGAGATGCGCGGATGCAGCAATGAGAACAGACGCTGGCACAACTTGTTATGAAACACACCGCGGATGAGCTTGAATTCCTTGTCCGGGTCGCCCAAACCGTCGCCGTGGGCAAGGTAGAACACCTTATTATATATCTCCAGTGTTGCCGGCTCACGGTGGATGATGACTCCGCATTCCTCTTCAAGATAACCATACATCCAAATGTCATGGTTGCCGGTGAAGTAATGCACCTCCACACCCATGTCCGTCAGTTCGGAAATCTTGCCAAGGAAACGTGTGTAGCCCTTTGGCACTGCATACTTCCATTCGTACCAGAAGTCGAACATGTCCCCAAGGAGATAGACCGCCTTTGCCTGACTCTTTATCAAGTCAAGGAACCTGACAAGCCTGCGCTCCTGCATCCTTGCATGTGGAATCCCCCAACTGCCGAGGTGCGCATCAGAAATAAAATACACCTTTTTCATAATCCCATCTGCATTAAAGTATATTGCCACCGTTGGCAAACTGTCGCCAAAAAGGCATAGTAACTTGCAGGGACGGAATCCCTGCTATAGAATTCATCACTCAAAACCCAGTTCCACCCTTGCCTCTTCCGTCATCATGGACTTGTCCCACTCCGGCTCAAAGACCATGTTGATTGTGGCGGAAGTCACTCCGGCAACAGCCTCAACCTTTGTCCTGACATCCTCAAGGATAAAGTCCGCAGCAGGGCATGAAGGGGCGGTGAACGTCATGTCGATGTCCAGGCTGCCGTCCTCAGCAAGGTCAATCTTGTAAATCAGCCCGAGGTCGTAGATGTTTACAGGTATCTCCGGGTCATAAACAGTCTGAAGCACCTCAACGATGCGTTCCTCTATCTGTATCTTTTCTTCTTGTGTCATAGTTTTCCGTGTTCCTGATAACTGTAGTAGTTACCATCAGTGATTATTAAATGGTCGGCAAGATGAAGGCGCATCAGCCTCAGAGCATCCCCAACCTGCCTTGTTATGTTGTCGTCATTATGTGAAGGGCGGGCGTTGTTCGACGGATGATTATGCGCCAATACGACAACCGTCGCATTGCTCATAATGGCATGGCGCACAATAAGGCGCACATCGACAGCCGTCTCCGTCAGACCGCCCTGTGAGAGACGTATGGCATCGCCGATAAGCTTGAAGTTGTGGTTCAACAGCAATATCCATGCCTCCTCCGTGGGAAGGTCCTGCATCTTTGGGTGAAGATACTCGTAGATGGACTTAGCACTGGAGAGGTCAAGCCTTTCCGCAGCACCCTCCTGCTGACGGCGCTTGCCAAGTTCACAGGCGGCAAGGATGGTTATGGCCTTCGCCTCACCGATTCCTTTGTAGCGTTTCAGGTCTTCAACAGTCATGCGCCCGAGGGCTTTCAGCGAGTTTCCGCAACCGTGAAGCACCTTTTGCATAAGCTCCACAGCATTCTCGTCCGCCGAGCCGGAGCCTATAAGTATGGCGAGAAGCTCTGCGGAAGACAGCGCACCGGCACCGAGCCGTCCAAGTTTTTCCCTTGGGCGGTCCTCCTCACTCCATTGGTTTATCTTCAGTTTGTCAGGCCCGAAGACCTCCGAGACTTTCCATTCTGCCATACAATCCGTTTGTTTTCCACATGACAGCGTCTGTGGTTATTTATAGAATGTCTTGTCAAACGCGTGGAACTCATCCTTTCCGAGCACACACCGCTGCCACCATGCGTAAAGGAATCCGCAACCGTAGCCCATCAGTTGGACAAAGGCAGCGGCGATGCTTCTTACTCCCACTCCAACAGACTTGTACCGCACACCGGCATCTACGGCAATAAGGAGCGAATAAAGCAGCAGCGGAATGAGCGGAGCGGCACACAGCCAATACCAGCGGTGCAGAGGGTCAGGTCCCGGACCATAGACCATCAGCATCCTGCCCGTGAACGATATGCAGAGCAACATGACCACACCGACGGTGAACACCATAGGGAGCATGTGGACGAGCTTCATCGTTCCGGGATGACGCTTTTCAAGGTTTATGCGCGCGATACCACTATTATATACCTGTCGCCAGAACTTCCTGTAGTCCGTGCGGCGCTTGTGCCACACCCATGCCGTGGGGAAAAGGCGCGTCTTATAGCCCGCCTCGACTATGCGGTAGGAGAAATCTATGTCCTCACCGAAGCGCATTTTTGAGAAACCGCCTAACTTTTGGTACACTTCACGGCGTATGCCCATGTTGAAAGAACGTGGGAAGAACTTGTCGAGCTTGGTCTTTCCACCGCGTATTCCGCCTGTAGTGAAGAATGAGGTCATGGAATAGGATATGGCTTTCTGCGTCGGAGTGAACGATTCATGGGCAGCGTCAGGCCCGCCGAAAGCGTCACATGACGGAGACTGCCGCACAGAGGAAGCACCACAAGCACCACCATATAGTTCGTTGTCCACCGCCTCCATATATCCGTCAGGCAGCACAACGTCGGAGTCAAGTATCAAAAGAAAAGCTCCGGAAGCCCTGTCAGCGCCGTAGTTGCGGCTCTGACCCGGTCCGGAGTTCTTTTTGCTGTAGTAATGAATGTCCAGTCTGCCGGCATACTTGCGGCACACATCCTCACAGGGGACAGCAGAACCGTCCTCAACGATGATGACCTCAAAGTCCTTCATGCTCTGTCGGGCAAGGCTCGCAAGGAGTTCCTCCACCTCGTCAGGGCGGTTATAGACCGGAACTATTACCGAATATTTCATATCACAGGTGTGTTCTAAAAATTATGTTTTCAATACCTCCACCTATTGTCGTGAAGGCTCTGTCAGGGACAAATTTTTAGAACTCCGCCTTATTCCTTCACGCGCTGTACGTAGCTGCCGTCGCGTGTGTCGACAACGATAAGCTCGCCTTCGTTGATGAAGAGAGGCACACGAACCTCGACACCTGTCTCGAGAGTGGCAGGCTTTGTTGCGTTTGTGGCAGTGTCGCCCTTGATTCCCGGCTCTGAGTGTGTGATGCGGAGAGTTGTCTTGGCAGGCATTTCTGCGTAGAGGACGTTACCGTCTGTTGTGTCGTAGACAACCTCCACGATGTCGTTCTCCTTCATGTAGTCAACGCCGATCACGAGATCCTTAGCGATAGGAGCCTGGTCGTAAGTCTCCTGATTCATGAAGATGTAGTCCTCACCGTCAACATAGAGGAACTGGAACGGACGGCGCTCGATGCGCACATCCTCGAGTCGCTCGCCGATGTTGAAGCGGCGCTCCAGCACACGGCCGTCGCTGACGTTCTTCAGCTTCACGTTCATGATAGTGTTTCCCTTACCCGGCTTGCGGTGCATAAAGTCGATGCAAACCCAAATGCCTCCATCCATACGGATGGTAGTGCCTTTCTTGATGTCTTGTGACTGAACCATTTTTTATTTTTTTGATTATTATGTTTGTAAATTATTCCAAGTTCCATGCACCCAGCCGCCCTTCAACCGCCGCAAAAGGAACACACAGACGGTGAGACCGACGGCAGTGGCATAACGGCGCAACACAGGCGCTTTTCACTTATTTCCGTTTGCAAAGGTACTACTTTTTTCTTAAAAATCGCTTATTTTTCAATGAAAATTCAATTATTTCTTGCTTATTTCAAAATAATTACGTACTTTTGCAACCCGAATTGTGAATTATAGACAATAAAGCAAAATAACAACAAAATTACAATAAAATGAAAAGAACATTCCAGCCACACAATCGCCGCCGCGTGAACAAGCACGGTTTCCGCGAGCGCATGAAGACTAAGAACGGTCGCCGAGTACTCGCTTCCCGCCGCGCACATGGCCGCAAGAAGCTCACTGTCTCTGACGAGCACCACGGAAAATAATCGTCGCAAACAACGGCGTTTCCATAACCATAAGGGCAACGGGGCTTACGCTTCAGTGCCGGAATGGTCACTGCAGGGACACTCACAAGACACATTCTTGTCTGAAAAGGCAGCAGAGGTACAAACTTCTGTTGCCTTTTTTTGTTGTTCCCGAACCATAGAAAAACGACAGCCGACATAGCGCGTCACCATGCAAAAAGTCTCCGGAGTTTTCTTATGCTCTATTTATCATAATAGCGAAAAGCAACCATAACAATACCAAAATGAAGCATTTCAGGAGCCATTTATTACAGTTTTGCAGACAAAAGCACAGCATTCTGCCAACCAAAGGTCACTCTTCGCAACGCAAGAGATAACCTTTCACACCACAAAAGGTTACGCTTTACATGATCAAAGGTAACCTTTAGGGCATAGTTCAACCTATCGCCACAATCCATCCTACACCTAACAAGTTGAATATCTTTATATTATAACTTTGAAAAATTTTCACGTTTTTTGCTCATTCATCACATAAAAACAATTTCAAGGCAACTTTTCACGCATAAAAACAGGCTGAGTTTTCTTATTGTTCCGCCGATTCATCATCATTGCAGCCAACGAAAACACATGCAAAAGTCACAATTCTGTGTCTCTCTGCATGACTATGGCAAGACTATTGCAGATACATCCCATCACAAACGAACACAAAACCACGCTTGGGAAGTACAGACCTCAAAGTCCACAGAATACCACAACAAAAATATCGTTCCACTAAAAAAAGTCCCACTTAATACCTTATTTAAAAATATTTTTTGTAATTTTGCTCCTGATTTATTTCTCAACAAACAATCACGCAATGACCACAAAGACCTTTTTCCATAAACTCGGAAGCAAGTACATCTGGCTCAACATTGTACTGATGGCAATAGTCGCCATTGCATTCGTTGTCGCCTTAAGCATCGGAACGGACATATACACCCACCATGGAGAAGCCATCAAAGTGCCGAACCTTGAAGGCAAAAAGTTCGAAGACGCAAAGAAACTGATGACGGATGCAGGACTTCTCGTCATGGTCTCTGACACCGGTTACAACCGCATGCTACCGCCAGACTGCATACTACAACAGACACCGGAGGCTGGCGAACTCGTCAAAAGCAAGAGATGCATCTTCGTCACTGTCAACGCATCACAAAAACCGACACTGGTAATACCGGACCTCGTCGACAACAGTTCGTTGCGAGAGGCCACCGCGAAGCTGAAGACTCTCGGATTCAAGGTCGGTGCGCCACAATATGTCACCGGAGAGAAAGACTGGGTCTATGGCATTGTGGCAAGAGGCAAGAACCTTTCCGCCGGCGACAGTGTCCCCCTGGATGTCATGGTGTCACTGCAAGTCGGCAACGGACAGATTAACGATGAGGAGGAGCTCCTTGTCACAGACCATGAACCGGAAGAGACTATGGAGGAAGAGGTCATCATGACGGAGGAAGACCCGTTTGAAGAGATTGTGGAATGATTATCCCTGGACAAAAAGAAACAATGATGATACAATACGAAACACCGGAAGACGACGAACTGTTGGACGTACCGGCAGAAACCACTGCTGACGAAAACGGGCTGTATGAGCATTTCCGTATAGTGGCAGATGCCGGACAGGAACCTCTGCGCATTGACAAATTCCTGTCGGAACACATGCAACACTCGTCACGCAACAGAATACAGCAGGCTGCGGATGCCGGCTACATACATGCCAATGGGAAACCTGTAAAATCGAACTACAAGGTGCGCCCGGGCGATGTGCTGACACTTATGCTTACCCGTCCGCCACACGACACAAGCATTGTGGCGGAGGACATACCGCTGAACATTGTCTATGAGGATGACCAACTGATGGTTGTCAACAAGGAAGCAGGCATGGTTGTCCACCCCGGAGCCGGCAATTTCACTGGCACATTGGTGAATGCCATGGCATGGCACATGAAGGATGTGCCGGAATATGACCCCAATTCGCCTGAGGTTGGGCTTGTCCACCGCATCGACAAGGACACCAGCGGACTGCTCCTTATCGCAAAGACTCCTGAGGCAAAGCAGAACCTTGGCAAGCAGTTCTTCAACAAGACAACCCACCGCTCTTACCATGCGCTTGTCTGGGGACACATGAAAGAGGACGAGGGGACTATCGAAGGCAACATCACACGTGACCCGAAGGACCGTCTGCGCATGACCGTGACAGCACCGGACTCAGGCATCGGCAAGCCGGCAGTGACCCATTGGAGGGTCATCGAACGCTACGGCTACACGACTCTTGTGGAATGCATACTTGAAACGGGACGCACTCACCAGATTCGTGCCCACATGAAGCACATCGGACATCCGCTGTTTGCGGACGAAAGATATGGAGGCATGGAAATCCTTCGTGGGGAACGGTCGGCATCCTACAAGGCTTTCATCAAGAACTGCTTCAAGCTCTGTCCGCGACAAGCCTTGCACGCAAAGACGCTCGGCTTCGTCCACCCTGTGACCAACCAACAGATGGACTTCACATCCGACCTGCCTGCAGACCTTGGGGCTGTCATCAGGAAATGGCAGGGCTTCATTGCAGGGACAACACGCGACACCTTAAAGGAGACCGGTGGCAGCGGAGAATAAACAAAATCAGCACACAGGAACATAAGAAAAGAACAAGAAAAAGAATATGAAACGTACTATTGCTATTGTTTGTGGCGGTGACTCAAGTGAGCACGGCGTATCAATGCGCTCCGGACAGGGAATCTATTCCTTCTTCGACAAGGAGCGTTATAATGTCTATATCGTAGAATTCAAAGGGACCGACTGGAAAGTCCACCTTGACAATGGTGGCACTGCAAAGATTGACAAGAATGATTTTTCATTCATGGAAGACGGCACCAAGCGCCGGTTTGATTATGTCTACATCACCATTCACGGAGCACCGGGAGAGAACGGTTACCTGCAGGGCTACTTCGAACTGTTGCATATCCCTTATTCAACAAGCAGCGTGCTTGTCGAGGCACTTACCTTTGACAAGTTCACACTCAACAACTACCTGCGCGGATTCGGTGTCTCCGTAGCCGATAGCATCCTTGTACGCCACGGCGATGAGCACAAACTTGACGAGAAAGAGATAGTGGAAAAACTCGGTCTGCCACTGTTTGTCAAACCTGCTGCCGACGGTTCCAGCTTCGGAATCAGCAAGGTGAAGGACGCTGACCACCTTGCCCCGGCTCTCCGAAAGGCTTTCCTCGAAAGCAACGAGGTGATGATTGAGGGGTATCTCGAAGGCACGGAAATCAGCCAGGGCTGCTACAAGACCCGCGAAAAGAGCGTGGTGCTCCCTGCAACAGAGGTCGTTACAAACAATGAATTCTTTGACTATGACGCGAAATACAACGGCATGGTCGAGGAAATCACTCCTGCCCGACTTGCACCGGAGACAGCAGAGCGTGTGGCAAAGATAACCTCTGCCATCTATGACATACTCCACTGCAACGGCATAATACGCATTGACTACATCATTTCAAAGAACGCTGACGGCTCTGACAAAATCAATATGCTTGAAATCAACACCACTCCGGGAATGACCGAGACATCGTTCATCCCGCAGCAGGTGCGTGCCGCCGGCATGGAAATGAAGGATGTACTCTCCGAAATCGTAGAGAACCAATTCTAAAATAAGACAAACAGCAGGCATGGCATCTTCAGCATGCCATGCCTGCCTTCCACAACCACAACAAGAAACCCTCTTCTATGCATAACGAGTTTGACGAGATAAGACCGTTTGGCAAAGGCGAAGTGCGACCTGCTGTAGAATCCCTGCTCAACGACAGGCAGTTCATGACTATGCTGCGTGGCTTCATCCCACTGCCGAAAGGCATGATACGCTTCATCCTGCGCACAATGTTCATCGGCGTAAACACCACACTTGACTTCCAGAGAAGATACATGCGGCGCGTCGTAAACTACACACTGAAGAAATCCACTGACGGCTGTACATTCAGCGGTCATCCGCTTCCTGTGAAGGACAGGCATCACACTTACATATCAAACCACCGCGACATCGTGCTGGATTCTGCCATCCTCTCCTACGAACTGTTCAAGAACGGCTACGACACCACCGTGGAAATAGGTATCGGCGACAACCTTCTCATCTATCCATGGATAAGGACTCTCGTGAAGCTCAACAAGGCTTTCACCGTGAAGCGTGGGCTTTCACCACGCCAACTGTTGGAAAGTTCCATGCTGATGTCAAAGTACATCCACCACGCCATTAAGGACAAAGGCGAGAACATATGGCTCGCACAGCGTGAAGGCAGGGCGAAAGACTCTGACGACCGTACTCAGGAGTCTGTGCTGAAGATGCTTGGCTATGGCGGTTCTCTTGACGAACTGAACATCGTTCCGCTGACAATCTCCTACGAGTTTGACCCTTGCGATTATCTGAAAGCCAAGGAGTTCCAGCTGAAAAGGGATAATCCTGCATACAAGAAGTCCAAGCAGGACGACCTTGAGAACATGAAAGTCGGCATCATGGGCTACAAGGGACGTGTGCATTATGAGTGCGCGCCATGCATAAACGAGTGGCTTGGCGAATATGACGGACTGACAAAGGCGGACTTCTACATGGAGGTGGCAAGGCGTATGGACAATGCCATACACCAGGGTTACAGGATTTATCCCAACAACTACATCGCCCTTGACCTGCTCAACGGCAACCGTGACAACGCCGGCAACTACACGCCTGCGGATGAGAAACGCTTTGAAGACTACCTGAAAGGACAGCTTTCAAAGATTGACATCCCGAACAAGGACGAGGCTTTCCTCCGTGAACGCATGCTGACAATGTATGCTAATCCGTTGAGAAACAAAATGGCAAGCGAAAATGAAGGTGATGGTGCTTAAAACATTATGCCTTGCTTTGGCGTGCCTGTGCATGTCATGCACCGCATCGGATGATGACGGTGACGGCTACAAATACCCACAGCTGGTGGCGGAATTATGCGACGTCTATACTACAGAGCCAAAGGAACTCGGCTATGCCGTGACAGACTCTGACGAGCGTCTCACATTCTCCTATCATGTGCATGCCCCATGGGCAACGGAGAGAGAGACATGCTACCGCGCCTTATTATATTATAACAAGGTGGAGCACAGCCCTAATGTCCACGCCACCACCCAAGCCATAAGTGCAAAAATGGCAATTGTCCTAATCCCCAAGACACCGGAAGAGGCGAAAGACTGGTATGACAACAGCGACCCTCTAAGCCTTGCGACAGCATGGTTTGCCAAGAACGGCAAGTACCTCAACCTTTGCCTTGACATCAAAAGCGGAAGCACTGACAGTGAGGACACACGCCAATCGCTTGGGATTATCTGTGAGGGAACTGACAAGGCGGAAAGCGGCGACAGATACCACTACCGCCTGTGCCATGCGCAGAACAATGTGCCTGCCTACTACACCGTAAGCCAATACGCATCAATCCCAACAGCAGACCTTAAGTCCGGTGATATCATCACACTTGAAATCCCAACATGGAAAGGGATTGTCAAGAAAGAATTCATAAAGCCTTAATCTTCCTAAAACACGCAAAAACAGGAATCTATCATGGAAAAACTTAATCTTCTGACCTTCGCATCTGTATTCCAGAAGCAGGAATACGAGTCTGTACGCAAAGCCCACGAAGAACTGTTTGACGCTTTGGAAAACAATTTTGAAGTGAGCATCATATTCGAGAAAGACCTTGACAGCCAAAATCTTGACAGTCTCGAAGGCAAGACTCTTGTCTTTATTGCCACAGGCGGAACAGAAGGCATGGTGGTCAAGAACTACCACCGGCTGCCAAAACCGCTTACTCTCCTCACCGACGGCAAGGCAAACTCCCTTGCCGCATCACTCGAACTGTCATGTTGGGCAAGACAGCAAGGGGACACTTGCACGATACTCCATGGAGAAACGGACGCCATAATAGCAGCGATCGAAGACAACAATACCACCACCGGACAGTCGCAAAAGGACAACTCAATCAACCTGAAGGCATCACCTGTCAGCGGCTGCCGTATCGGTGTGCTCGGCGAACCATCCGACTGGCTTGTGGCAAGCAATGTCGACTACGCTCTCGCCCGTGAGCGTTGGGGCGTGGAGTTTGTGGACATAAGTCTTGACACTGTCAACACTTATTTCAACGAGGTGACAGAGGAAGCCGTAGCCGCAGCCACCGACAAGTTTGTCAGCAATGCCATCTCGTGCATAGAGCCTGACCGTGCGGAGATCGTGAAAGCCATGCGCCTGTACTCCGCCCTGCAACGCATAGCCGAGGAAGAGCGGCTTGATGCACTCACATTGCAGTGCTTCAGCCTCATCCCTACAACTAAAACAACAGGTTGCCTGGCACTCGCACTGCTCAATGATGACGGTATCGTCGCAGGATGTGAAGGCGATTTGACCTCCATTTTCACAATGCTCCTCGCCAACCGTGTTACGGGCAAAGGGGCTTTCATGGCAAACCCGTCGCGCATAAACCGTGAGACAGGCGAGATAATCTTCGCCCATTGCACCATAGGATTATGCCAAACCGAAGGCTACATCATTCGCACGCACTTTGAAAGCGACTCCGGCGTGGCAATCCAGGGCATCATGCCGACAGGCAGAGTGACTGTGATGAAATGCGGAGGCAAAGGACTTGAACGCTCATTCGTTGCCGCCGGCACAATCATTGAGAACCAGGACGACTGCCGCAAATGCCGCACACAGATACTGGTAAAGCTCAACAATGCCGACGATACAGCCTATTTCTTCGACAATACAATAGGCAACCACCACATCATCGTCATAGGAGACCATACTGATAAGTTCAAATAAACAGGCATCAGACTCACAATGTCAATGCCATTTTGACCGGATTATTTTTCTCTGTATTACTTTTCAGTTCGGCAAGAGAACCACCTAATTTTGTGATATGAATCCTTAGAGAATACTTTGAAGAACCTTTGGAGAGCCTGCATAAAAAAACAAAGAATCCAAGTAGGAAGTGTTGAGCTTCTTTCTTGGGTTCTTTTGATTTTCATTGCTGCCATAAATCCGCATCCACAGCCATTAATTCCCTAATTCAAGCTGGTTCTTTACAAGATTATAGTATGCTCCTTTTGCAGCGGTGAGCGTGCTGTGCGTGCCCTCTTCCACTATGCGCCCTTTGTCAAGGACGATTATTTTGTCGGCATTATTCACCGTACTCAGGCGGTGTGCCACAATGACCACTGTCCTGCCTTCGTAGAACCTGTCGAGGTTCTCCACAATCTCGCGCTCGTTCCTTGCGTCAAGGGCGTTGGTCGCCTCGTCCAGGAAGATGAAGTCCGGGTTCTTGTAGACGGCACGCGCAATGAGGATGCGCTGCTTCTGACCTTGGCTGAGTCCCACACCGTCACGCCCTATCTTCGTGCCGTACTTCAACGGCAGGGACATGATGTAGTCGTGTATGCAGGCTATGCGTGCTGCCTGCTCCATGCGCTCCGTGTCAGGCTCGCCGTCGTCGACGGCTATGTTCCTCGCTATGGACTCGGAGAATATCACACCGTCCTGCATCACCACTCCGCAATGGCTGCGCCACCATTTGAGGTTGTAGCCGCTGATGTCCTTGCCGGCAATGCTGAGTGTGCCGCCTGTGACCTTGTAGTAGCCGAGCATCAGCTTTATGAGGGTGGTCTTGCCGCTACCGCTTGCTCCGACTATGGCGGTGACCCTGCCTTCGGGGATAGAGAGTGTGATGTCCTCCAAAGTGTTCTTCAGTGCATGAAGGTCATACTTGAAGCTGACATTGGAGAACTCTATGCCCTTGCCGTCCGTGAAGGATGTGAGCAGCCCTTCCCTGCCGTCCTCGTCCTCCGCACGGTGAATCTCGCTGATGCGCTCAAGGGAGATTCGCACGTCCTGCAGGGAATAGATGAAGCCCATGAGCTGCTCGACAGGGGAGTTGAGCTGCCCGACGATGTACTGCACGGCAAGCATCGTGCCGAGGGTTATGCTGCCGTCAATGACGGATGTGGCGGCAAGCACAGTGATGAGGATGTTCTTCAGTTCGTTGATGAATATTGAGCCTGCCTGCTGGGTCTGCTGCAGCTTCAGGGATTTCATCTGGACATGAAAGAGGTCCTTCTGCGTATCCTCCCACTCCTGACGGCGGCGCTGCTCGCAGTTCTGCAGCTTTATCTCCTGCATGGAGGTGATGAACTGGTAGGTGCGGTTCTGGTTTATAGCCTGCTGCTCAAAAATCTCGTAGTCGAGGACTTTCCTGCGCTCGAGAAACAATGCTATCCACACTCCGTAAAGTACGCTGCCGAGGAGGAAGACAGCGAATATCAGGCTGTTGTAGATGAAGAGTACGATACCGAACACAAAGAAGCTGAGCATGGTGAACATCACGTTGAGCACCTGGTCGGTGAGGAACGACTGCACGCGTGAGTGGTCGCCCATTCTCTGCAGGAGGTCGCCCATGAGTTTTGTGTCGAAAAACGGCATGGGCAGCTTCAGCAGCTTTATGAAGAAGTCGCTCACAAGCGAGATGTTTATCCGCATGGAGGCATGCAGGAGGAGACGGCGGCGGATGATGTCGGCGACAGTCCTGCCGAGAACTATCATGAGTTCGCCAAGGAGTATGAGCCACACAAGCCCCACATCCTTGTCCCTTATGCCACGGTCGACAATTGCCTGTGTGAGGAACGGGAGCACAAGTTGCAGGAGACTGCCGACGAGGAGGGTAAGGAAGATAATGAAGAATATCTTCCGGTATTCCTTGAAATAGCCCAAAAGGAAGCCGAAGGAGCGTCCTTCCCCTTCCTCATTAATGCCTTTCTTACTCTCGTAGAATGCCTCTGTGGGTTCAAGGAACATGGCGATGCCTTTCCTCGTGCCGTTGGGCTGGGTGACTGCCCAATGCTGCTCAAACTCCTCTTTTGTGTATTTTATGAACCCCTTCCCCGGGTCTGCGACATGGAACTTGCGCCCCTTTCCTGTGACCTTGTGCAATACGACAAAATGATTCTGGTTCCAATGGAGTATGCATGGCAGCACGGCTTCCGCCAGACTGACGGTGGTCATCCTGCCACTGACGGTGCGGAAGCCGAGTTCCTGCGCCGCCTCGCTTATGCCGAGCATAGAGACTCCCTCAGCGGTGGCAAAGCAGTAGTGCGAGAGTGCCGCCATGGAGTACCTCCTCCCGTAATGCCGGCATATCATAGCAAGGCACGCTATGCCGCACTGCATCGAGTCGTGCTGACGTTGGAAACAGGTATGTTTCATGGTTTGGTTTCTTTCTATTTTTATTGTTTTTGAGTTCTACATTCTGCTCTTTTGTGATTGTCCTGCACCTGTTCCTTTGTATCTGTTGGTTGCAGTATTAAACCGGTAACGAACAGACAGATTCACGGAACTTGTCGAATGCGTCGTGTAGTAAGTCTTGCGCTGCAGCCCTGAGTAAAGGATAGCATGCTGGTCTGCTGTCCCGAAGATGTCCGAGGCATACAACTGCACAATAAGACGGTCACGAAAGAATGATTTGTAGACGGACATATCCGCACTGAACCCTCCCCTATTGATAAGCATGTTGCCATTATGACCTTCCGTGTTTGCGGAGGCTATGAGTGAAACTGTAATCCACTTTGTATCAAACGTGTTGGTCAACTTGAACATTCCCTGCGGGTTGCAGAGCCCTCTGCCGTCAGGTGTGTCCATATAGAACCATTGCTTCCTGACAGACAGTCCCAATGACGGATGCCATATTCCGAATGCTGGATTCAGTGACAAGGCTGCATAGGCTTTGTCATAGGAAGGCATGTTTTCCGGCCGTGCCAGCACTGTCAGAGGATTGTCCTTGTAAGTCAGTGTGAGGGTGTTTATATCGTCAGACACATGAGCATACATGGCGGAGAAACTCAGCCATTTCCACGACAGTGCATAGCTCAGGTTCCTGCTTATGGAGGGAACAAGGAACGGGTTGCCTGTCTCATAAGTATAGCGGTTGTCAAACTGTACTCCGGCACGCAGGTTATTGTAGGAAGGACGTGATATGTCCGATGCGTAAGCTAATTGCATCTGAATCTTTCCTACAGGCATGGAGAGAGCGATGGATGGAAAGAGATTATCAAATGTCTTGCTCTGGCCGTCAATGCGCACCCCTCTGTCATAGTAGCTGAAATCCACATGCTCGAATCTCACCCCGGCCTGGACATAGAGCTTTCCCAATGTCCTGCCATATGAAGCGAATGCATAAGCCATCGTCTCCTTTATCCTGCTGTCATCGTCATCCACAATGTCCTGTGGAAGGACGGCATAAAAGGACTTGCGTCTCGCCTTGGAATATTCTCCGCCTGCCGACAGATTGCCCGAACATAACGGAAAAGAGAGCACGAGCTTCGTGGCAACAAGGCTGTTGCGGGTACGGCGGTTGGAGTTCACCTCCATTGCAGTCTCCGGCTTGCCGCTTTCCTCGTAGCGTTCGATATTGCTCACCCTCTCGTTCTTTCCGTACCGGAAATAATCGGCATTGAAGTCGATATTCACCTTCCCGACTTTTCCTGCATAGTAGACATTGGTAAGTGTCGAGGTGGACTGTGCAGGGGAATGGTAATGTGCCATGGACTTTTCTGCCGGCATGCCGTCACGCGTGGCAATGGAAAGAATGTCTCCGGTACCGGAGTTCTTTGCATAGCGATCATAGCTTATACTCGCACCGAAAGAGTGGTTTTCTGCCGGCATGTAGTTTGCCGCCAGGCGCACATAAGGGTTGATGTTTGTGTACTCCTGTGCGATCTCGTTTGTCTGTTCCCAAACCTCATTGAGGAAAGTCTGCTGCCGCAGCTGCTTGTCATCCCGGGAATGGGTGTATGCTCCATAAAGTTGCGCGCTGACATCCAGCTTTCCGGTGCGGTAGTTCATGCTCAGATTCTCGTATGCACTTGTCCGCTTATGCTCGTTGACGGCAAAACTCGTCTTGGTGTCAATACTGAATCCCTCGCCCACAGGCTTCTTTGTGGTGATGCGTATCACGCTCGTCACATGCGCATCGTAGCGTGCACCGGGATTGGTTATAACCTCCACATTCTTTATTTCGTCAGGCTGAAGACGCTCCAGCTCCATACGGTCGCGCATCTTCCTACCGTTGATGTAAATTTCCGGCGTCCCTCTGCCAAACACCTCTATGGAGCCGTTGCGCGCAGAGACATAAGGAATGAGGTTCAGCATATTTTCCATGGAGCCGGCTTTCTCAAGCACTGAGCCTGCAACGATGGTGGTCATGCCCTCACCACGAAGGATGGTTTTAGGCTGGTGCGCCTTCACCACAACCTCGCCAAGAAGTCTCTCATCCTCATGCAGCTCTATGCTCATGCGCTCCTCACCTCTATACACAACAAATGCTGTCCTGAATCCAACGGAGGAAACTCTAAGGATATTCCCATTACGGACATTGTCAATAATGAAGTTTCCTGCATTGTCACTCACCGCCCCGCCAAGAAATATGGAATCACTTGAGGCCAGTACAGCTATATTGGCAAAACCTACAGGTCTCTTGCTACAGTCCGTCACTGTACCTATCAGACTCTGTGCCCAAGCGCCAAGTCCGGCAAGCATGAATAATATGGATGTTATCTTTCTCATAAATACATATAAAAAAAATCTCTGTAATTGAGTTCAATGGCTCATCTATCATTATGTACCTTCATCTCACAATACGAAACTGCATCATAGAAAGTCTGTCCTTCAAATACAGGCCTTAGTCTGCAATTCTTCATAATACAATATGTATTCAGCTTGCAATCTTTACAATCAGTCAAAACATCAAGAGTAGTTCCTCCCCTATAAATATCCCATTTTGATGACTTCCAAATATCACAGATGTCTTGAGATAAAAGATTTCCAATTTTATATTCTTTATGCCCA
This sequence comes from Palleniella intestinalis, assembly GCF_013166595.1. Taxonomy (GTDB): domain Bacteria; phylum Bacteroidota; class Bacteroidia; order Bacteroidales; family Bacteroidaceae; genus Prevotella; species Prevotella intestinalis. The sequence goes on from NZ_JABKKG010000011.1 coordinate 63,716, forward strand.
ACTCCAAATATACATGGATAAACATCAAAATTTTCATCCAATGCAAACAATGAATTCCCTGCCGAGCAGGCAATTCTATTTATAGAAGAAGTTAACCTCATTGTTGAATCATCAGCCAAAATTAATCGTTCACCATATTTCTTCTTTTCCAAGCACAACTGCTGAATAAACTTATTTTCATTATCATCTAATATTAAATCTGTATTATAAGCAGCTCTACCTACAGGTCTCAGACGACTTACAAACAAAGAGTCCGCATTTAATTCTAATAAGACATAATCTATAAGCTTCTCTATTTCAAAAATATTCCTTTTATTTACAGTGCAAGTTATACTGAATGTCACGTGATTTCTCTTCAACTCCTCGAGAATACCTTTAAGAATTAAGAATGTTCCTTTCCCACGAATATAGTCATGTGTTAAATTACTAATTCCATCCAAAGATATACCCAACTGAATATTTGCTTTTTTTATCATCTTAATATGATCAGTGTCCAGCAAAAGTGCATTCGTAAGAATCATTGTCTCATAGTGAACATTAGCCAATAGAGTCAAGAATTTCTTTATATTAGGATGTGAGAATGGCTCTCCTCCTGTAATTTTCAAAGTCTTTATGCCAGCAACTTCCAACTGTTCTACAACTCTTTCCAATTCAGCATCAGTAAAATCTTTAATAGAGAATTTTGGCGCAGAGCCTTCAAAGCAATGTTTGCACGACAAATTACAATGCCTCGTTAGAAAAAATTCCACTCTCTCTGGAGAAGACATAGTTCCTGTTGGCAGCTCCGTGTCTGATATTTTATAATTTACATTTATTCTTTTCTTGTATTCTGGCTCAGGAATCAAAAGATCCAAGAAATCCTTTTGCTCAAGAAATGCAAAGAAATCTGTCAAATCGATGCCATGTTTTGCTCCTTCATCCCTGATAAACGAAAATGATATTGCCTGATTATAAAAATATTTTAGAATATAATACAATTTACAGGAAATATAATAAGTTTTCAAAGATTTCTTATTATAAAGAACATATACCCCTTCACTATCATTTCTAAGTGTATAGTTATAATTAAGAATATAATTCATATTAAAAGTTTTAGAAACGTGTTGGAAAAAATTCCAACACGTTGTGTGTTTTCATGTCCGCTATTTTCTTTCTAGCCTTCACTCTGTATTGGTTTGTCCACAGGTTTTTGGACTACAACTGTATCAGGAACTTGATTATCACTGCAACACTTTAATGCATAGCCATGCCCTGAGGCTGCCAATCCTTGTACAACAGATGTTACACCAGCTTCACCAGCTTTAACCAAATCTAGTTCTCTTTTATTGAGGCTATCAAAAATTGAATTATTCATTATTTTTTTTTAATTATTGTCCTCTTACAGCTTCAGACTTTGCTCCTTTTTCCAGAAAGGTCTGGACATTTTTACTGTTATGCTCAGCGTCGTACTTCTGATGGCCATCTTGGTTTCGACGATTCAAAGTTATACAAACTCTGACTTTTTATTTTGACACAAAAGTGTATTTGTGTTATATACGATTCGTTTTATACACAAAAGTGTGTTAACAGGCATTAACCAACCTATTGTAATGATTGTAGAAAGGCATAATATCCTCTTTGCTTGAGCATATAGGCACTGTCTCCGAAGCAAGATAGTCCAAGGAATCTCCAAGTTGTCTTGTGTGTATTCCGAGTGCATTCATAACGCGTAAAAGTTTGCTATCCGTTTCCGCTATCATATAACTATTGTCATCACATACTATAGGATAAACAGCATAAACCATCAATTGCTTGAATAGTGTCAGCGTGGGCATTCCGGAGAATGAATCTATGGCAAAGCGTCCAACATGCCAATATTCATAAATGGATTCTGAATGTATAGATTGCAGAGGATTTATACCAAAGATTTTTTCTATTGGCAGTGGTTTATCTTTGTCCCATTTAAAGACACGAATCGAGCCTATCAGTTTGCCTTCTGCATTACGTACAACATATATATAAGAGTTTCCCGAATAAGACAGTTCCTCCTTGTACACTTTTGAGATTTCCTTTTCCAATTCTTCTGAATCTGCAACTCCTGCATGATGTTTGTAGTTTTCACGAACCACAAACTCTGCTAGTTCATACAGGTTTTCCTTACCCAGCTGTAGGATTTCATACACTCCATTTGCATACACTTGTTTTTCCATTGTTCCGTTTTTTTATATTAATGTTACTGTGGTTTCTGAACCATTTGTGTAAATTAGTCTCAGTGCATGCAAAGTTAGCAGAAGGATTGCACTTTGCCTTTACACAAAAGTGTATTTCCACAACAAGTGTATGATTTTTTACACTTTTGTGTGTTAAAATGTTGTCCAATTACAATTTTATTATTACTTTTGCAACATCAATCAAGGAAAAACATACATGGTAACAAGAGATTTCTTCATTATATCAAATGCAGTTCACGGCATCACAGACGCAGATTATAAGCTGGCAGACCTTCTTGTGAATGCGGCTAAGGCTTTTGCAAGAAGCACTCATCAAGGAGTATACATCATTGACTATTTCAAAATGAATTTCCTTTATGTATCGGAGAATCTTGCAAATTGGTGCGGTGTGCCGGCTGACAAAATCAGGGAATTCGGCTACCAAATTTATGTGGACCATGTACCGGAAGAGGAGCAAAAGATGCTCATTGAAATAAACAGAAGCGGGTTCAACCTCTTTGAGACCATTCCGGTGGAAGAACGTCTTGACTATACCATTTCTTATGATTTCCACTTCATCACAGGGCGAAAAAAACAGTTGATAAACCACAACCTTACCCCTATGACACTGACAAAGGACGGAAGAATTTGGTTAGCACTATGCACTGTGGCTATGTCCTCACGCAGCACTCCGGGACATATAGTAATGAGAAAATCAGATTCTGAAACATACTACGAGTACTCACTCGACAAACACAAATGGATTGTAAAAAATAATGTAACCTTAAGCGGCATAGAACGTGACGTTCTGATACTCTCCGCCCAAGGCTACACTATGAATGAAATTGCTGACAACCTATGCAAATCCATTGATACAATAAAAGCCTGCAAAAGAACTTTGTTTGTGAAACTTGGAGTCAGGAACATCGCAGAAGCCCTTTCTTATGCCACAAACTACAAACTCATATAAGTATTTTCTATCAACGTGCAGTCTCGCACATCAATGATGACAAATAGAATTTTGGGAAATATTTCACCTCCTTGCCTGCAACAATGTTATACATAGCATTGACACAATGACCGGCTGCAATCCACGAACCAACAGATAACTGTGGAGGTGGCAGCACCGCAGCTTCACGCTTGTATTCCTCTACAATGCCTGCCAGCCATTGGTTTGGAAGATTCCAGAAGGCCTCATAATTCGATACATACTCGGCGACCTTCAGTTCAAAACCACGATAGTCTTTTGACAATTCCGTCAGTCTGTAGCCTTCAGGCTTGACTATTGTAAGGAATCCTGCCCAACCGAAATTATAAGGATGAAGCACAGGAATATGTTCCCGCGAGCATATTTCGTCAAAAACAAAAGGAATATCGCTCTTGAAATCCAAGGCATTGATGGCTATGTCATGTCCTTTGACAAGGCCTTCCACATTCTCATGGTCAATGAAAGAATTCACAAAAGCAATGCTGGCAGAAGGATTTATGCCCAACAGCCTTTTGGCAAGTGCTTCTGCCTTGTATGTGCCAATATCCCCCTCTGTATAGTTCTGACGGTTGAGGTTGCTCAACTCCACTTTGTCACCATCGACAATAGTGATATTCTCAAAGCCGAAACGCAAAGCGCATTCTGCTATGATACTGCCAATACCGGCACCCCCTAAAAGGATATGGGTATTTCTGACTTTTTCCTGCTCTTCCGCATTGACATAAATGCGATTCCTGCTGTATCTTTCCATAGGTTTTATGTTTTGTTCGAGTGCAAAGTTACAAATGGTTTTGAAACTTACATAGAATAAAAGTGATTTTTTGATTGATGCTCTGCAAAGTATACACAAAAGTGTACTTTAAAATGTTAACACGGCATATTGAAATCAAGAAAAGACATTTTCATCTCCACTATAATCATATTTTCCGATAGCCGCTATTCGAACAAACGCATACAGGAGCTTCCACAATCCGACGGCAAGCAGTAACTTTGCACCCGAAATCATAAACAAAACAACATTCAATCATGACAGCTACAATCCAAAACCCTTACGCCGCATGGCTCATCATAGGATGCGCGGCACTGGTACTGCTCATCGTCTTCGGAAGCACAATATGCCACCGGCTTGCCATTTTCAACCACAAGCACCACATCGTGGAGTGGGACGACAGTTCTGTTTACACTTGGGAGGATGATGACGAATAAGGAAAAAGGCGCAGGAATGCTCGGGACATTCCTGTGCAGCTACGCCACCACACTGCTGGAATGCGGGGCGGCGACGGTGAGGATAGAGAAGAATGTCGGTCGCATGGCGGAGGCTTACGGCGGAGATGCCGAAGTGAGCATCTATCCGCGGCATGTGGAAGTGGTGCTGAAGGACGACGAGAGCGGAACGACGGAGGTATGCAGCAAGGCCATCAGCGGCAGCGTAATAAACTATTCCACCGTCAGCGCACTGAGCAAACTCAGCTGGAACTGCCTTGACCGCCACACACCGCTGCCTGTCGCCATGAGGCAGTACCGAAGAATCACCCATGCTACAAGGATTCCCTTGTGGGCGGTGACCTTGCTTGCCGCCCTCGCAAACGCATCGTTCTGCCGTCTTTTCGAAGGCGACCGGCAAGCGATGGGCATTGTCTTCCTTGCCACTGTCTGCGGCTTCCACCTGCGAAGTGTGCTCTGCAAGAGGCATGGCGTCGACATGCGCATAGCGACAATTCTTGCCGCCTGCGTCTCCTCGGTGCTTTCCTGCTCATGCTATGTCTTCGGCATAGGCAGCACTCCCGACATAGCGTTAGGCACAAGTGTGCTCTATCTCATACCGGGCATTCCCTACCTGAACGCTGTCAGCGACCTCATCAACGGGCATCACATCTGTGCCATGAGCCGCTTCGTCCATGCCATAACCATCACCGTGTGCCTGTCCATAGGGCTTTACCTCGGACTTGCATTGATGAGTTTCCAAGGATTCTGACGAGCAACAACAGCAAAACATTATATACTGATAATCAATATTTTACAAGTAACAAAACAAAAGATAACCTTTCGCACTGCAAAGTGTTACCTTTTGCCATACGAAAGGTTACCTTTTGCGTCATAAACCGTTACCTTTCGCCAAGAGAAACATTTCCACACAATTCACCACACATCACGACTACCACAACATGCTACCAATAATCGAAGATTCATTCTTTGCCGCAATAGCCGCAATCGGCTTCGGAAGCATAAGCAACGTGCCTGTCAAGGCTTTCACAGGATGTGCCATCCTCGCCGCTGCGGGGCATGCGACAAGGACACTGCTGACAGGGCAGTTTGGCATCGACATCATCCCCGCCAGCTTCATCGGCAGTATCGTCATAGGTCTGCTGTCAATCCCCGTCTCGTCCCATTGGAAGGCACCGGCGGAAAGCATGTCCTTCCCTGCCCTCTTGCCCATGATTCCGGGAATGTATGCCTACCGCGCCATGCAGGCACTCATCGCCTGCGTGCAGCACACATCCGAGAGTGAGTTCATGCACCAGCTGTATCTGCTGAACTATAACGGGCTCGTCTGCTGCACAATAGTGCTGCTGATGTTCCTCGGTGTGACAGTGCCGATATTCTGTTTCAAACGGTATTCCTTCTCTGCCACACGCTGAAAAAACGCCACACTTTTGCTGTTTCCAGAAAAATACATTATCTTTGCATAAGATAATCTGCGCCTCGACAATTCAGAATGAATTCTATTGCACTCGGCTTGCATTATCTTTGCATAACAAAAAAATTATTGGTGTCGCCAAACATATACAGCACATGTTCATTAAGCTGTTTCAGTTGTGACAATATCCTATCTTCACATACAGCAACAGGATGTCGCTGTAAAGTGTGGCGGAGCCACAATCCTCATGCGAAACATTTCATATAAAAATTTGATTTCATAACAACTTGCGGAGTTTTACCGGACGACGCCAACAAACAAGACAATAATCGTTTGAAGATTCATGGAACTTAGACATCTGAAATCATTCATCGCACTGGCAAAATGCCTGAACTTCTCTGAGGCGGCGCGCAAGATGTGCGTGACGCAGAGCACTTTCTCACAGACAATAAAGCAGCTGGAGGACACTCTCGGCAGCACACTCTTCTTCCGCAACTCCCACGAAGTGACGCTGACAGAGGCAGGCATGGAACTGCTGCCGTTTGCGGAAAGGACGGTGCAGGCTGCCGACGACTGCGCACAACGCATAGAGGACCTCCGGGGATTGCGGTGCGGCACACTGAACATCGGTGTGACCCACTCGTTCAACATGGTGATGCACGAGACGCTGAAAGAGTTCATGCATCGTTATCCGAACATACGCCTGAACATCATCTACAAGCCTATGACGGAGCTTATCGAACGCCTTTCCCTGCGTGAACTTGACTTCGTGCTGTCGTTCCGCCCACAGGGACATTATCCGAAGATAGAGTCGCACATACTCTTTGAGGATAGTCTGTCGGTCATTGTGCGCCGCGACCATCCGCTGACAAGGAAGAGTCATGTCACCATTGCCGACCTCTCAGGCTTCCCTGTGGCACTGCCGGCGAAGGGACTGCAGGCTCGCAACATCCTTGACTCTATCATGCCGGATACGGCGGAGCTTAATGTCAGGGTGGAGATGGACGAGGTCACACCGCTGCTGCGCCTTGTGAGGAACACCGGAATATGCACAATCCTGTCGGCATCCGCTACGGAGGACAGCGATGAACTGCGTGCGATTCCTATCAATCATGAGGGCTGCCGCATGGAAGGCTGTGTGCAGACACTCAAGGAACGTTACAAGAAAGAGGGTGCAAAGGAGTTCATACGCATCCTTTGCGAGACATCGCTCGTGAAGAAGCGCATAGGGCAATGGCTCGGATGAATGCTTTGTGGCGCATTCTTTGCCACCGCCTGACAGGTGGCAGACCGCCAAAGGAAGTGGTGGAAAAAACTTTTGATTTGCTTGCATATATGGAGAAATATTGCGAAATTTGCAAGCGGAATGATATTTACTATAATTATAATCTATTTTGCATTGCTCTTCCTTTTCGGCAGACTTACTTCCGGAAAGGCGGGCAATGATGCTTTTTTCCGTGCGGAAAGGAAGTCACGGTGGTACATGGTGGCGTTCGGCATGGTCGGTGCAAGTGTGTCTGGAGTCACTTTTGTGTCTGTCCCCGGCATGGTGATGACACAGCAGATGACGTATCTGCAGATGTGCATGGGGTTTGTGGTCGGATATTTTGCCGTGGCGTACATCCTTCTGCCATTGTATTACCGCCTGAACCTCACTTCAATTTACACTTATCTCGGCAAAAGGCTTGGAAAACGTAGCTACAAGACCGGTGCATGGTTCTTCCTTCTGTCGAAACTGTCAGGCTCGGCGATAAAGTTCTATGTCGTATGTATGCTGCTCCAGAGTTTTGTGCTTGACGCTTACGGCATACCGTTTTGGGCTACCGTGGCGGGACTTGTCGCAATGATATGGCTCTACACACAGCGTGGGGGCATAAAGACATTGGTGTGGACGGACACATTGCAGACGGCATGCATGCTCGTTTCGGCAGGGCTTATCATCGTTGCCGTCACTGACAAACTCGGCATGTCTTTCGCTGAACTGTTGCGGACGGTATGGGACGACAGCCATTCGCGCATCTTTGTCTTTGACGACTTTGGCTCAACACAGAACTTTTGGAAACAGTTTCTGTCGGGAATCTTCACTGTGATTGTGATGACAGGTCTTGACCAGGATGTCATGCAGAAGAATCTCACGTGCAGAACCTTGCATGATGCGCGCAAGGACATGTGCTCCTACGGCATGGCGTTTGTGCCTGTAAATGCCATGTTCCTGTTTCTTGGTGTGCTGTTGCTGATGCTGTGCCGGCAGGATGGTGTCCCTGTGCCGGATAAAGGCGACGAGTTGTTGCCTATGTTTGCTGCAACGGGAGAGCTTGGGACATGGGCTGCGGTGCTTTTCTTTATAGGTATTGTCTCGACATCCTTCTCCACTGCCGACTCAACCCTTACTTCTTTGACAACAAGTTTCTGCGTGGATATATGCGAGAACACGCATAATGAGCAGCTGCGCAAGAGGGTTCACATCGGAGTTGCCGTGGTGTTTGCGCTTGCCGTGGTGCTTTTTGGCAGCATAGGCTCGTCAAGTGTCATCAATCTTGTCTATACTGTTGTCGGCTACACCTATGGTCCGCTGCTGGGACTGTTTGCCTTCGGACTGTTCACAAGGTGTGGTGTGAGGGACAGGTTTGTGCCTGTTGTGTGCGTCATGGCTCCCGTTTTATGCTTTGCCATAAACGAAATAGTCCGTAACCTCCTTGGATACCAATTCGGTTACGAACTACTTATGCTTAATGGTTTGCTCACCTTTGTGGGGTTAGCTATTTTAAGGTGTTAGTTTTTTTGTGGGGCTGGCAAAATTGTCAGTAATGACAGTACTGTCAATTATGTCAATATTGTCTGCCTCCCCTCCCCCTTTAGAACGTCATGTTGACCGCGAAGCGCACACCATTCTTTATGGCTGTGTCAAGGTCGTTGTATGACAGGCGGTGGATATAGTCAACTTCAAGGAACTTGAAGATGTTGTGTACACCCACACACACTTCCGCATAGGGCTTGTTGCTCATGATGTTACATCCGACAGGGAACTGCAGCAAGACATCACTTCCTGCATTCTCCGGCAGGTAAGGGTTGTTCTTGTTGGTCAGTTTGCCGTACATTCCGCGGAAAGAGATGAACTCACGCCATTTCAGTTTCTTAAGCAACGGCACGCGGTTGAAGAGCTTTCCGTTAAGATCCCAAGAGACATGCCACATGGCATAGCGGTCATTGAGGAACTCCATGTTGTTCATCAGCTGGAATGTATATGTTCCCGGTTGTGAAAGCCAGCCAAGGTTGACGCGCGGCATGATGAGCAATGGGAACGGGACAACGTCCCACTGTGCTCCTCCTGCTACATAGATGTCGAGTTTTCCCCATGAATTGAGCCAGAAACGCTTGTAGATTGACGCCTCCGTGAAGTTCATCTTGTACTTTCCGCCAAGCACTCCGTCAACGGCAACGGTATGGTCAATGGCGAAAATTGGCGCATCGAGGTTGATTGGGTAACGGCGCTGCTTTGTGTTGATGAAGGTCTCTCCCGGGGCGAAACGGAAGCCTATGTGTGCCTCTGTAGTACGGATTTCCTTGTCAAATGGTGAGCCGTCAATCGCACGGAATTGCATTTCAGCCGCACCTTTGATGCCTTCGGCCTTCAATCCTATGGTCGTTGCGAAGCCTGCAAGTGTCTCGTACTTGAATTCAAGCTGCTGGCGGTTGTAGAAATAGAGCTTGTCCACTTCGCGTGTCTTGAACGCCATGAACATGTTATCCTTGTTTGTCAGCAGGAATTTGTCCGACGGTGACATTATGTCATATTCCGAAAGGAAAGTGAACTGGCGTATCGGGAACTCCCAAGGTTCCCTGTGCTTCTTGTTCAGAGACCATGTGAACTGCGTCGAATAGTACCATTTCGCACTCTCTGCACCGTAAGCCACGTAGCCGTTCCAGAATAGATGGTTGTTCAATGCAGCAGTGGTGCGGCCTGAAAGCCTGAATCGCCATCCGTCAACAATGTTCTTGTTGATGATTGTGTTGACAGGGCCGATGTCAAACTTTGACGGTATGGAGTCACTTAGGGTGCATTCCACATAGTTATTCATGAAGGCTTTGAGCACAAAGAGGACGGTCTTCATGCCAGGAATGTTTGCCACACTCTTGGCGAATCCGCCCACACTCTCCTCGGATTTTGTCAGCTTCACCGTGCGGAACTGGTTCCAGAAGTCCTTTCCTCGGTTACGTGCATCCTGGTCGACGACATGCGTTGCCGTGCCACGGAAGTCACGTTTCGGAAGTTCCGTGAAACTGTAGTTTGAGAGTTTTGTGGTTCTTATCACCACCGCATTGTTAAGCATGCGGTTGAGTTTCAGTTCGACAAGCATGTTGTCTGTGTCGAGCACCCACTGTCCGTCAGGGAGTTTGACATATTCCTGTTCAATCTTCATGTTGTCCACGAAGTTGACATCCGACTTCTTTGGTATGGTCAGCGACACTTTGCGTACATGGAGCGTGGAGTCGTTGAGCACCCATATATCGCCACGGAATCCGAAGTCCTGCTGGTTGTTAGGGACAAATGTCAGGCGGATGCACTGGTCTTTGTCAATAAGGCAGGTGTCTACAATGTAGTAACGGTAGAAACCTATTGCGTCCTTGCCTATCGGTGAGGTGAAAGGGAACTGCAGAAGGCGCACCTGGTCGTCATAGATGTCCACGTCGGTAAAGATGTCCTTCATTGATGCGTCAAGGATGTTTCCTGCCGTTTCCACAAGGTTAGCCACACCGGTAGAGCTTTCTCCAAGGACAGTGGTCTTCTCTGCACGCGGGCTTTTCCTGTACACTTTTCGGGAAACCGTCTCGGAAATCTGCACAGGGCATATCAGTTTGCCGTTCATAGGGCAAACCTCTATCTGGTCGACAAGCCAATCTTTATTGCCTTTCTCCTTTTGTTCCTGAATGTCTTCAGGAGAGACATTGTTCTTGGCAAGCGTAAGTTTCTGGTATTTGTAGAACTCATAATAGCTGTTGTTGTCAAGGTCGGTCTTCTTCTTTGCAGCGATGACCCGCTTCATGAGTTCCACGGCAGGATTGTTCTTGCGTGAATACTTGCCGCGTTTTGACTTGACAACGACCTCTTGGAGTTGCTTTGTGTCCGGTTTGAGCTTTACCACTATGTGGTTCTTGGTCTTCTCATTGACGAGGATTTCCTTCGTCTTGTAGCCCATAGCGGTAAAATAAAGTTTCCATCCATTGTGCCTTGCAATGGAGAAACGTCCGTTATAGTCCGCCGCAGCCATGACATGATGGGTGCGGTAGACAACGCCTGCCATCGGGATGCTGTCTCCTGTGGCAGCATCTATGACAACGCCTGTTATCTTTTGAGAAAATGCGCCTGCTGCCACCATTAGCAGCAGGACGCATGATATGAAAAGTCTTTTTACCATCAAATGTTTTTTAGTCAAGTTCCTCGTCAGCCTCATAGCCGCCCATCTCACGGATGGCGTTCTTGAGGATAGTGTACTGCTGGTAGAGGTGGTTTACAGGAACCTCTCCCTTGGTGTAGTCGTGCATAGGAGACTTCAGGAAGAATGAGAGGAAACGCTGGTTGCCAACCTTGCCTGCACGTGCTGCGAGGTCAGAGAGGAGTACGAGGTCAAGGCATACCGGAGCAGCGAGGATGGAGTCGCGGCACAGGAAGTTGATCTTGATCTGCATTGGGTAGCCCATCCATCCGAAGATGTCGATGTTGTCCCAAGCCTCCTTCTCGTCGTTGCGAGGTGGATAGTAGTTGATGCGCACCTTATGGTAATAGTCTGTATAGAGGTCAGGCTGCTTCTCTGCCATGAGGATTGACTCGAGAGTTGAGAGCTTTGAAACCTCCTTTGTGCGGAAGTTTGCAGGCTCATCGAGCACAAGACCGTCGCGGTTGCCGAGGATGTTTGTTGAGAACCATCCGTTCAGGCCGAGGCAGCGTGTACCGATGATTGGAGCGAAACCGGACTTTACGAGAGTCTGTCCTGTCTTGAAGTCCTTGCCGCAGATAGGCATCTGAGTCTTCTCGGCCATCTCCCACATTGCAGGGATGTCAACTGTTGTGTTAGGAGCACCCATGATGAATGGTGCACCCTCAGCAAGAGCAGCGTAAGCGTAGCACATTGAAGGAGCGATGTTCTTTGTATCGTTTGCCTTCATGGCAGCCTCAAGGTGCTCAAGTGTGTCATGCACCGCCATGTTGATTGGCACATAAACCTCTGTAGAGGCAGCCCACAGCATCACGATGCGGTCACAATTGTTGACAGCCTTGAACTCTTTGATGTCGTTACGAAGAGCTTCAACCATCTCCCAACGTGTCTTGCAGTCCTTCACATGTGTGCCATCAAGGCGCGCAGCGAAATCCTTGTCGAAGCAAGCCTTCATTGGGACAATCTTCTCCAACTCATCCTGGACAGGGAGAATGTCCTTTGCCTTGAGCACATCAGCATTGACTGCTGCCTCGAAAGCGTTTGCAGTATATACGTCCCAAGTACCGAATACAATATCGTTGAGGTCTGTGAGTGGCACGATTTCTCCGTATGACAGGTACTTCTTGTCATCACCCTTGCCCACACGGATTTTGTCATACTGCGTCATTGAACCAACAGGCTTTGCCAGACCCTTGCGAGCCATGAGCACACCTGTCATAAACGTTGTGGAGACTGCTCCGCAGCCAACAACCATAACGCCAAGTTTGCCGGTTGCCGGCTTTACATTTGATTTTGTCATAATTACTTTTGAAGTTAATATGTTAGTGTTATTATAGGATTATATTCATGTCCGCATCCTGCTCCGGAAAGCATTTTTGCGGAATCATTTTTCCCACATTCTCTTGATGAACCGCTCATAAATGGCTATTCCGGCTACAGATGCCAGCACGCCGAGTACCACATCTATTATATAATGGTGTCCGCTGTAAACTGCGGAGAACCATATTCCCACCGACACAACGGCAAGGATTGTCTGCCAGATGCGGTTATCAGGCTTCTTCATTGCGTAGTAGAACGCTATCGGATTGTAAGCGGAATGCAGTGACGGAATTGCCGCAAAGACATTCGCGTTCTTGTCATAGAAATCATGGAAGAACGGTATTCCCGTTATCGCATCACAGTTTGCGAAGCCTGCTGCCGAACCTTTCGTGTCCGTTATCACATTGAATCCATGGTCCATGACATACCACGGCGGTGCGGAAGGGTATATGTAGTATCCGATGAAGCCCACCACATTGACCATGAGGAATGCCCATGTGATGTTCCGCGCAAGGTCCTGCCTGCCCTGGAAATACAGTACTATCGCGTAGATGAACGGCAACGGCACCCAGCACAGATAGAACAGTCCCGACAGCACGTCAAAGACAGCCCAATGGTGGATGCGGAAATATTCCGAAGGTATCACCCTCGTGCCATCCTCCAATGTCATTCCGAAGAGTGCTTTCTCCAGATTGTACACCCCTTCCGTGTCCACTGTCCCGAACTTGTAGTTCGGGAAGAGCCCGAGAAGGAAATACACGGCAATGAAGATGATGACGGGCAACAGAATCAGCGACGTTTCTTTTACAGTCTTATTCAGTTCCATTACATTTCTTTCTTTTCAAAAATCACAGCTGGTTCTTGACATGCAGTATGCGGTAGAACGCCGTATAGTTGGCAAGAATGGCGATAACAGCCTGCGTAACCACAACGAACCACAGCGCGTCAAAGCCTACAAGCGAACCGCAGAAACCACAGAGAATCATGCCAAGGATAGTCACCACCACACGTTCAGGCCTCTGCATAAGTCCCACCTTGCACTCAAGATCAAGCCCTTCGGCACGCGCACGGACATAGCTGACCATGATGCTGCCTATCAGGGAGCAGAATGTCACCACCGCAGCCCATGGATGCCCTGTCTGCATGAAGTAGAATGCCAGTCCGGAAAGCGTCAGCAGTTCACAGTAGCGGTCAAGGACAGAGTCGTAGAACGCACCGAACACTGTGCACATGTCTGCAGTGCGTGCCATGTAACCGTCCACCATGTCCATTATCGAGGACACGATAATCACTACTCCGGCCCACCCAACCAATGAGTAGTCGCCTTTCTCCGCATAGAGTGCGGCATAGACAAGCATCGCCGCTCCGGCAGCATTGCCAAGCATGCCGAGCGTTGTCACAACGTTTGGCGTTATACCTATCTTCACTGCCGCCCTCACTCCGGGGTCTATGACTTTATATATAAGGTGCTGAATGCCGTCCCTTATGCTGTCGTAAAGTTTCATTATTTCTTATAAACGTAATATTTCTGTGTCGTAAAATTCCATGCTACAGCCACCACCACGGCGACAATCGCTTTCACCGTCATCACAAGCCCGAGATTCTGGTCTGTCCAAAGTCCTGAGCATCGCACTAACTTGACGCCCCATTCCGTGCCTGCCGTGTTAAACATGACACTGCCAAGCCAAACTGCCACATATCGGCACAGCACGCCTCTCTTGGTCCTGCATGTACCCTTGAACGTCCAGCAGTAGTTTATGCTGCAGTTGACTGCACCGCCGGTGAATGCGCCTAATGCCGTGCTTGCCACGACATGATGCGTCAGGCTGAACACTCCTGCCGTCGCCACAAAGTCGCAGAAAGTGGATAGCAATGACGAAACCTGAGCCTTGCTGAACTCTTTCACACCGTTCCTGCCCATCATCACCATATTTCAACCACCATCCTGATGCCCCAAAGAGCCACCGCGCCATACACTCCGGCAAGTATATCATCAAGCATGACACCCCAGCCGCCGTGGAGGTTCTTATCCAACCAACGGCAGCCGAGTGGCTTCACTATGTCCATAATACGGAAAAGCAGGAACGCCCCAAGGACATACTGCCATTCCATTGTCGCAGGGACGGCAAGGAGAGTGACCCAAACACCTGCCATTTCGTCCACGACAACCCTCGAAGGGTCTGCGCCCCAATGTTTCTCGAGACGGTTTATCGGCGCAATGCTGACAAGCGTAGAGACAACAGCAAGCATTGCCGTGACATACAACACCTCTTGGTACGACGAGCATACCACAGGCATTCCAAGTCCGGCAAACGCCCCAGAATACAGGCACCATATCAGGGTTGCCACGGCAGCACCGGCTGTTCCCGGGCCCCATGGCCAGAATCCTGCACCAAATCCTGTGCCTATAACGACATCAATGATGTTCGGTCTGTTTTTCATATCTGGCATAAAACCATTTTCTACAACCTCACGGCGGCGACTGCCTGTTGCAAGCAACCGTAGCCGCCATTCATGTTTCAAGTGCAAAGATATAAAAAATATACTTATAAAAACAAAACTCGCACGAAAGATTGGGTTTCTTTAAGTTTTTTTGAGCATTGCCGCTCTAATAACGCGAAAACAGCCCTAAAAACGTGAAATGCACCTTGGAAGCGGAACACACGTCTCATCTTCCAAGGTGCACTGTCAAAAGCTGTCCATCCGGCTGCCATGCGTGCGGAATGCGCACTACCTCACCGCATTGCTGCAGAAGGAGGATTAAGCGAAACCGGTCATGGCTTTATCACGCATTTCGGCATGCCTGCGGAATATGGCGCAATCTCATACTGCTGGTACAACACTGCCACACCGTCTTTCACGAGATATGGAGGATACGCCGGCAGAGGGAAATCATCATTGTAGTCAGCATCGTCTATGCCAATAAGCATTTCACGAAGTTTGCTGTCGGAATTCGGTTCTGTTATCTTAAAATACTCCTTCAGTCCTGCCTTTATCTTGCCGGCGAGCTCCTTTTTGTCCATATCCGGGAGAAGGTCCCACCCGCAACGGCTGCCGTCTTTCTTGGAGAATGTTATGGCATTGCTTACTGTCGAGCCATGAGCACCTCCCATATATTTGTAAGTCTGGCATGAAAGTGTGACAAAATTGCTGTCTTCATACTCCACATTTGTACGTATGTCTGTCGCATACTCCAAAGGGAACTTGTCGTCAGCACCGCGGTGAGCTACGATTTCCGCAAGTTCAGCCTTGTCAACAGTGATTTGCTTGCGCCCCATCTTTTCCAAAAGCGCTTTCATGTTGACAGAAACATTGAACATGGAATCGCCATATTGCTCGCAAATCCATCGTACCATACTATCCTTCAAGGCTTTGCTGCCGGAGACAGGGAACACACACTTGTAATCCACACGTGTGATGCCGTTAGGGCTGACAGTGGCTGAATCATGCCATTCCACACTGTCAAACTTAAGATACACTTCTTCTTGCACGGCGGAAGCCTTGTCGTTTTTGCAGGAAATGCCTGCAAACATCATGAGAAGCATTAATGCAACGAAAAATAACCGATGTCTTTTCATAATAATAGCTTTGTCAAAAGTTAAACATGTGTTGATTAAAATACACGACGAGAAATGGTGCCACCCACACTCATCATCGCGAAAACATATCGCCATGTGGCTTGCGCATGCAAAAGTAAGACAAAATTCCAACACCTGCAAGACACCGCCACTGAAAACAAGCAATCTTAACCTTTTTTGCAGTTGGTTAGGAATAAATTTCCCGGCAACGGCAGCCGGGAAAACAAAAGGACATTCCTAAAGCGTGAAACACATTGCCGGCTGTCGCGAAAAAACGCATGGGTTTTCCAATGCTCTATTTATCATAATCAGAAGAAAACGGCTTCCCGTGACAAAAAAGATGCTGTCCACGGCGCAAAAGGTGGCTTGCCGGAGTGCCAAAGGTAGCCTTTTACATGACAAAACGCTATCTTTCACACTGCCATTCGTTACGAACAGCGCACCGAAAGGTAACGAATGGCAGTGTTTTTTAGCATGTTTCCACCGCAAGTAAAACCTACCGCATTGATTATCAATACAATAACAAAGCACAGAATTCTTGCGTTTTTTCCACATCCACTGCTTTTTTCTTCATACAAGCGATTCTCAGAGGGGAAAAAAGGCGTGAGTTTTCTAATTTTCCCCATTGAGAGGCTCACGCAAGAATCCGCACCAATACGCAAGAATCCGCATGAGAAAAAACTCTTCCACACATATAAGCCTCATGCGGATTCTTGCAGACAAATGCGGATAAATTTCAACTGCAAAACAATGGCTAAAAGCACCGAAAAGCATTACATCTTCACTTTTTTGATGTTTTTGGCATCATTTCCAACAAAATAGTTCCGATTTATCAGTATTTTTTAGTAATTTTGCAAAACAACAAAGGTAAAAAGGTATTTCAACAAACAAAATATCACATTTTATGGATTTGAAGATTGCAGTCCTGGCCGGTGACGGTATCGGTCCGGAAATCATGGAACAAGGAGTGGCAGTGCTCTCTGCCGTTGCCGAGAAATTCGGTCACAACGTGTCTTACAAGGAAGCCCTTTGCGGTGCTCATGCCATCGACGAGGTGGGCGACCCGTTCCCTGAAGAGACTTACAAAACGTGTGAAGAGGCGGATGCTGTCCTCTTCGCGTCCGTCGGCGACCCTAAGTTTGATAATGACCCGACAGCCAAAGTGCGCCCGGAACAGGGGCTTCTCGCCATGAGAAAGAAGCTCGGCTTGTTTGCAAACATACGCCCTGTGACTACTTTCGACTGCCTTGTCCACAAATCTCCGCTGAAGGACAGCATCGTGAAAGGAGCGGACTTCATCTGCATCCGTGAGCTTACCGGCGGCATGTACTTCGGAAAGAAGCAGGAACCTGCCGTAAACGCTGACGGCATCGAGGACGCTCTTGACACAAACTACTACTCACGCCCTGAGGTGGAGCGCATCCTGAAAGTCGGCTACCAGTACGCACGCCAGCGCCGCAAGCACCTCACCGTCGTCGACAAGGCCAATGTGCTTGCATCATCACGCCTGTGGAGAAAGATTGCGCAGGAGCTTGCACCACAGTACCCTGACGTGGAGACGGACTTCATGTACGTGGACAATGCTGCCATGCGCATGATTCAGGACCCGAGATTCTTCGATGTCATGGTGACAGAGAACACTTTCGGCGACATCCTTACCGACGAAGGCTCATGCATAACAGGCTCAATGGGACTTCTCCCGTCAGCCTCAACAGGCTCATCCACACCTGTCTTCGAGCCTATCCACGGCTCTTGGCCGCAGGGAAAGGGACTGAACATCGCAAATCCTCTTGCACAGATTCTGTCCGTTGCCATGCTCTTTGAGCATTTCGGACTGAAGGAGGAGGGCGCACTCGTGCGCAAGGCTGTCGATGCTTCCCTTGACCAAAATGTGCGCACACCGGAGATTCAGGTCGAAGGTGGTGCGGAATATGGCACGAAAGAGGTCGGTGCATGGATTGTAAACTATATTAAGGAATACCAACAGAACTGATTTCCTTTCGGTTTTCAGACTATTCCGGCATGGAAAAAGTGGCAGTCGGCTGCCCTTTCCGTGCAGAAAACAATGGCTTACGGCAAAAGAATGTGACTCTTGCCGTAAGCCATAGCACATAAAAACGCCGTTGGGAACAACTTCAAACGTGAGGAAAGCCCTCGCATTATACTCATTTCAAAAATAATTCTCTTTAGGAAACATGCCTTTAATTCTACCGGAGGAACTGCCTGCCATTGACGTATTGAAGCAGGAAAACATATTCACAATGGGCTACAAGAGAGCGGACTCGCAGCAGATTCGCCCTCTGAAACTCGCTGTGCTCAACCTTATGCCCATAAAAATCACGACGGAGACGGACTTCATACGCATACTCTCAAACTCTGCATTGCAGATTCAGGTGGACTTCATGAAGATAAAGTCGCACACTTCCAAGAACACTCCCATCGAGCACATGCTTGCCTTCTACCGCAATTTCGAGGACATGAGGAAGGAGAAGTATGACGGGCTTATCGTCACCGGAGCACCTTTGGAGTTCATGGACTATGAGGATGTGACCTATTGGAAGGAGCTTCAGGAGGTGTTTGACTGGGCTCACCACAACGTTACGAGCACAATCTATGTCTGCTGGGCGGCTTTTGCCGGACTGTACCATTTCTATGGTGTGCCGAAACATAACACGGAGAAGAAGATATTCGGTGTGTTTGAGCATGAGATGCATGCTCCGGAACTGCCTATTTTCCGAGGGTTCGATGATGTTTTCTTCGCTCCCCACAGCCGCCATTGCGGTCTTCGGAGGGAGGACATTGAGAAAGTGCCGGGGCTGGACATTATCGCTGAGAGCGAGGAAGCGGGTGTGACGATTGTCCATGCAAGGAACGGAAGGGAGTTCTTCATCACCTGCCATTTCGAGTATTCTCCGCTGACACTTGACGGAGAGTATAAGCGCGACATCGCAAAAGGCATGGCGATGGACATCCCGAAGAACTATTACCCGGATAATGACCCGTCAAAGGCACCGATAGTGCGCTGGCGCGCCGCCGCAAACCTTCTTTACACGAACTGGATGAACTACTATGTATATCAGGAGACTCCGTTCAACATCAACGAAATAACAGAATAACAAACGACAAGAAATGCGTGAAATAGAACTTCTTGCACCTGCAAAGAACCTTGAATGCGGCATCGCGGCGATAGACCACGGTGCCGATGCGGTGTATATCGGGGCACGGAACTTCGGCGCAAGGCATGCGGCAGGGAACTCTGTTGATGACATTCGCACCTTGTGCCTTTATGCCCATAAGTTCGGAGTGAAAGTGTATGCCACCGTAAACACCATAGTCTATGACCATGAGCTTGACAGTGCCGTCACTCTTGTGGCAGAGCTGGCGGAAGCCGGCGTGGATGCCGTGCTTGTGCAGGATATGGGACTGCTTGCCGAAGCAAGGCGGAGGGGGATAAGAATGGAGTGGCACGCATCGACACAGACCGACAACCGCACGGCTGAAAAGGTGGAATGGCTCAGGAAATTAGGGTTCTCACGTGTCGTTTTGGCAAGGGAACTGACGGCGAAGGAAATCGAAGGGATTCATCGGCAAGTGCCGGATGTTGAGCTGGAGGTGTTCGCCCATGGTGCGCTATGTGTCAGTTTTTCAGGTCAATGCTATGCTTCGCAATACTGTTTCAACCGCTCTGCCAACCGTGGCGAATGCGCACAGATGTGCCGCATGAGATACTCTGTCATGG
This sequence comes from Palleniella intestinalis, assembly GCF_013166595.1. Taxonomy (GTDB): domain Bacteria; phylum Bacteroidota; class Bacteroidia; order Bacteroidales; family Bacteroidaceae; genus Prevotella; species Prevotella intestinalis. The sequence continues at coordinate 83,603 of NZ_JABKKG010000011.1, forward strand.
ATGCTGACGGCAATGAGGTGGCTCCGCCTGCTTACTATCTTTCGTTGAAAGACCAGTGCCAGATTGATAATTTGGAGAAAATCATCGAAGCCGGTGCATGCTCACTGAAGATAGAGGGCAGACTGAAGGACATTTCGTATGTGAAGAATGTAGTGGCGGCATACAGCCAACGGCTTGACAGTATCATAAAAAAGAGTAAGGGGACGCTCTGGCGCGCTTCATGGGGCAGGACGGAGTTGGCTTTCGCTCCTAACTTGGACAAGACATTCTGCCGAGGGTACACTGATTATTTCCTCAACGGCAGGCACGCGGACATAGCATCGTTGCGCACACCGAAGGCTATCGGTGAGTATGTCGGCAAGGTCAAGGAAATAAGGAATGGCAGACAGCCGTCGTTCAATGTGGCAAGTCTGAGCTCTTTTGCCAATGGCGATGGGCTGTGCTACCTTGACAGCGAGGGCGTTATGAAGGGGTTCCGTGTCAACCGTGCCGAGGGCAACAGGCTTTTCCCTCAGTCCATGCCGCATGACCTGAAGCCGGGCACACCGCTATACAGAAGTCAGGATCAGGCTTTTGACAAGCTTTTGGCAGGAAAAACGGCAGAGCGGACTATCGCAACGGACATGAAGCTGTCACTTGACGGCAACACTCTGTGCCTTGACATAAAGGGCACGGACGCACCTGTACATGGCTTTGCGTCGGTGACTCTTGACGAACTGCAGCAGGCACAAAAGCCGCAGCTGGAGAACATCAACCGCCAACTGAAAAAACTTGGCAACACCATATACCGTTGCGAGAATGTTTCCGTCGCACCGGAACTGGAGAACATTTTCATCCCTTCAAGCCTTCTTGCCGGTTTGAGGAGGGAGGCTGTCAAAAACATCGTCATCCCTGAACACATAAAGAGGACATCCGAAAGGAATGAGGAAAGTCCTGCACCTTCCGATTCTTATCACAGAAGATTCGAATATCTGCATAATGTGGCAAACGAAAAAGCCCGGCAATTCTATGCCGGGCTGGGAACGGAGATACACGGTAAAGCCTTTGAACTTGGCAACGAAGGCGGAATACTCATGCAATGCCGCCATTGCATACGCTTCACATTGGGCTATTGCGTGAAGAACGGCGGGAAAACGCCCAAATGGAAAGAGCCTCTGTCGCTCCGTCTTGACGACGGCAGGAGCTTCACACTGGAGTTTGACTGCAAGAATTGCCAAATGAATGTGCTTGTGAAATAAACACCCGGAAAGCCTGTCCGGCAGCAACATCAATGAGAAAAGCAACAGAAACCATATTGACTCTTGTGCTTTGCGCACTGATTTCCATACTTTCCTCTTGTTACAACGACAAGAGCAAGGTGCATGATGCTTTTGCCTCTGACGCGACTGTCATTGAAACAGACTCTGCCGCATGGGCGCGACGACAGGATTCTCTGACATTTACAAGCCAGCACCACTACACAAACAACTATAATTTCATTGTCAGCGAGGACTCTCTCGTGCTCTTCACGCAACAGCCGGAAGAGATTGTGTCACGTGAGGAGTCTGCTTTTACGGAATGGACAGTCGTACAACAGCCTTCCGACTCGATAATAGTCTATCATGGTGAAAGGCTTGTCGTGGCAAACATCCGTATTCTTCCACAGGACACTGTTGACTCTGTATGGGTGCAGCTGGCACGCGACCAACAGACATTCGGGTGGATTCGCGAAACGAAACTGCTGCCGGCGGTTGTACCGGATGACCCTATTTCACAATTCATAAGCGTCTTTTCTGACACTCACCTTCTATGGATGCTTATCATTGTCGGCACAATGGCTGTTGTCTACACACTCCGCGTGGTCAACAGAAAGCGAGCAAAGATCGTGCATTTCAATGACATCCCGTCGTTCTACCCTACCGCCTTGGTGCTTATTGTTTCCTCGGCGGCGGCGATGTATGCATCCATCCAAATGTTTGAACCGGAGATGTGGCGGCACTTTTATTATCACCCCACCCTCAATCCTTTTGCCGTTCCGCCGCTCCTCGGCATGTTCCTTGCATTGGTATGGATGCTCCCGATAATCGGTGTCGCAACAGTCGATGATGTGCGCCGTCATCTCCCGTTTGAGGAAGCGGTGCTCTATCTCTGCGGACTTGCAGCGGTCTGCATGGTTGACTACATCGTATTCACTCTTTCCACATTATATTATATAGGGTATCCCATACTTGCTGCCTACTTTTTCTTTGCTATAAGGACATTCAACGGCCACAGGCGCCTCGTCTACTATTGTGGGAAGTGTGGCAAAGCCATACACCGTAAAGGCAAATGTCCTCACTGTGGAGCAATTAACATATAAACCACCGCTATAAAAACAACCTACTATGAAAAGACTATTGTTTACTCTTTCACTGCTCCTGACTATCACTGCCATTGCGAATGCTAAAGGAATAAAGTCCGTCACACTGCGTAACGGTGATATGGAGATGACTGTCATCGACTACGGAGCACGCATACAATCGCTGAAATTCTGTGGAACGGACGTTGTACTCGGGTTTGACACACTCGCCAACTATAAGACTATCAAGCAGAATTTCGGTGCTGTGGTAGGACGATACATAGGTCGTATTCTCGGAGGACACCTTGAAATCGACGGCAAAGAGTACAAATTGCAGACCGGCACAAACGGCGACTGTTCGCACGGAGGCACGCCAAGTTTCTCCCAAAGGCAGTGGAATATAGTAAAAAAGGACTGGAAATCCATAACATTGAGATACATTTCTCCTGACGGTGAAAACGGTTTTCCGGGCGAACTGACACTGGATGTAACCTACACCCTGCTCCGAGACGCATTGAAGATTGACTATCAGGCGACAACAACAGCACCGACAGTGCTCAATCCGTCAAACCACAGCTTCTTTAACCTCACCGGTGACCTCGGGAAAGACATTCTTGACGAATCTTTATGGATAGATTCGGACAGCATAGCACTGTACAATGCAGACAAAAGGGTCACGGGATGCATGGGAAGCGTCAGTGGAACACCGTTTGACTTCCGCACACCTACCGTCATAGGCAAACGTATAGACACAGAGGACATGCAGCTCAAAGTGACAGGAGGATACGACCATTGCTACCAACTGCGCAACAATGGCGACCTTTCAAAGCCTGTCGCAAAGCTCCATGACAAGAAAACAGGGATGTACATGGAGGTTTACACGACAGAGCCTGCCATGCAAATCTACACAGCCAACGGTCATCGAGGGAACATCATAGGAAAAGAGGGCAAGCCTTATGTGCGTCGCAACGCAATCAGCTTTGAGACAATGCATTTCCCGGACTCACCAAACAAGCCGCAATGGCCGTCAACAATGCTGCGTCCCGGAGAGACTTTCCGTAGCACAACAATATACAAGTTCGGGAAATGACCTCTGCCCAAGGCTGCTAAAGTTCATACAGTTTCACATAATCCTGCGCATGCAGATAGTCACGATGTGCGGAAAGCACGTGTCGCCATTCATGGGAAGAGAAATCAGGCATAGCTTCCAGAGTGTATGGATGCATGCTCTCAAGGCGCGAAATAAGCAGACCGACAGTAAGATTCTCCACTGATTCGGCAGGGAGAAATGCCACATCAGTGCCATCGTTGCCATCCCCAATCTGCTGAAGCACACGTGCCTGCTGCAAATCATAAGTGAGTTCGGCAAGCACACGCATAGGCACCTTGACCTCTTGCTTTATCTCCGGCAAGGTATACGGACGCCTGCCTTCCTTGAACCGGCGGCAGATGATTGCCATAACCATAATGGAAAGCATTGTGTGGTGCTTATGAGACAACTCACCACGGTCATTACGCGTGCGGAAATCCTCAAGATTCTGGTTTGTGTATGCCAACTCCGCACCGACAAGTATTATCGTCCATGTGAGCTGCAGCCACAGCATGAACAGCGGAAGGGCGGCAAAAGAGCCGTAAATGGCGTTATAGCTTGTCACCCACAACTGGGAGTGGACATAGAAATACTGCAACAGTTCCATAGCCAAAGCCGCAATGAACGCCGGCAGGATAGCACAACGCCAACGCACATGGGTGTTCGGCATAAAGATGTAGAGAATGGAAATGATGCAGGAAAGCAGCAAAAGCGGCAGGAGGTCCATGCCGAATTTCATAAGGCTTCCTATGACAAACATCTTATCGACTATCTCGGAGAGAGAGCCTATCCACAGCGTCACGCCCGACATGACTATTATCATTATCGGCAGGATGAAGAACATCGCAAGATAGTCTGTGACCGTGCGCGCCAAAGAGCGCTGCGACTTCACGCCCCAAATGTCGTTGAAAACAATCTCTATATTCATCGTCAGCATGATGAGAGTATAGAGCATGAACACCAGACCGATACCGAAAACGACACCGCTCTTCGTGTTCACAAGATAAGAATTGACAAAGCCGACTATCACTTCCGCCACTTGTGGCTGGCTGTCCAGTGTGGAGATGAACCACGACTCAATATACTTATTGTAGCCGAAACCTCTTGCAACGGCAAAAATCACAGCGACAACAGGCACCACGGCAAGCAATGTGGAGTATGTCAGCAGTGATGCGGAATTCATGACACGCTTGGTGGTAAAGTCTTCCCAAAGGGCTTTGGATATTCGCAGTATGCTTTCCTTGTTTATCATAGGTGTAGTTTAAGGTATGGATATGTGCATGCAAGGCACATAAAGCACACAAAGAAAAAAAAGAACAGAGTTCCTGTAAGCCGGGTTCTGTACCTGCCGGCAGCAACCGAAGTCACGCCGGCAAGTGCTTGTCATTTATCTATCATGCCGGTCACCCGACACGTCTTCCATTGCGGTATAGCGTTTTACCCTCTGCCTCGGACGAGCAACCCTCAGACGGCAGTTTACATAAACTTGCAGCTCCCAAGACGCACGGCCACGGTGTCACCATCGTGCCGGTGAGCTCTTACCTCACCTTCTCACCCTTACCGGCAAGCCGGCGGTTGTTTTCTTCTGCGTTACTCAGCCATCACTGACTGCTTGTACTTTCGCAAGTGGGACGCTCTGCGCTGCCCGGACTTTCCTCTCGCGGCTGTTGCCGCCAGCGACAAGCCGGAACTCTGTTCTTGTCTGTATCTCTTCGGGAAACCTTCTGTGTCATGTTTCCCGTCGGACGGCTTACTTTTTAGCCTCTGTCATATCACCTTCGATGTACAGGCGCACAACTTCCGGCACACCATTGGTACGGACGGTGACTGTCTTCTTGAAATGGCCGGGAAATCTTCCGGCGCCATTGTACGCAACCTTCAGCTCGCCTTTCTCACCCGGCATGACCGGAGTTTTTGTGTAAGTCGGAGCCGTACAGCCGCAACTTGCCACCGCTTGGTTGACCACCAATGGCTTGTCACCGACATTCGTAAAGATAAAAACGCAGCTCTGCTTGCTGTCAGTCTCCGAGAACTGGCCGAAGTTGTGCACAGTCTTGTCAAACTTTATCTTTGCCTGCGCTGACGCTGTCGCAACGAACGCAAGCATCATCAGCATTGTAAAAAGAATCTTTTTCATAACTTTTATCCTAAATATTTCATCAATATCTTTGCATTACCACTCTCACGGAGCTTGGCAATAGACTTCTCACGAATCTGGCGGACACGCTCACGAGTGAGACCAAGCTGGTCACCGATCTCCTCAAGTCCCTTCTCATGGCAGCCGATACCATAGCACTCGCGGATGATAGTTATCTCGCGGTCCTTCAAAACCTTTGAAAGCACATTGTTAAGCTCCATTGCCATGGACTCATGGTCGACATTGCGGTCGGTACGAGAATCATCGCCTGACGCCATGACATCAAGCATACAGTTGTCCTCACCGTCCTGGAAAGGAGCGTCGATGCTGACATGATGACCGTCAGCCATAAGGCTCTGACCAATCTTCTCCTCATCGATGTTCGTTGCAGCTGCAAGCTCGGAGACAGACGGATGACGCTGGTTCTCCTGCTCGAACTTGTTGATTTCGTGGTTTATCTTGTTCAGCGAACCCACCTGATTCAATGGCAGACGGACGATACGGCTCTGCTCTGCGATAGCCTGCAGGATAGACTGGCGAATCCACCACACTGCATAAGAGATGAACTTGAATCCACGTGTCTCGTCAAACTTCTGCGCTGCCTTTATCAGACCTATGTTGCCTTCATCGATAAGGTCTGTAAGAGTAAGTCCCTGATGCTGGTACTGTTTTGCAACAGAAACCACGAAGCGGAGGTTCGCTGTCACCAGCTTCTCCTTTGCGCGCTCACCTGCCGGACCGCCCTTCCTGATTTTCTGTGCCAGTTCAATTTCCTCGTCGATAGAGATAAGTGGGGCTCTGCCAATTTCCACAAGATACTTGTCAAGTGCCTCACTGGAACGATTGGTAATACTTTTCTGAATCTTTAATTGTCTCATCCTGTAATTTTTACATTATTAAACACGCGTATGCGGACATATTCGCACTAAAACCTTGCAAAATTATACAAAATAACTCACATTTCCACCTTTTATTGCTCCATATTTAGAATTATTAACTAAACAACAGCTATTTCTTATCTATCATCACCCACTCTTCTGAGTACGGCAGGATAAAGTCTCATTGGCATTTCTTCCCCACCGTCACATGTTTTTTAGTACCTTCACCCCAAGCCTGAATGGCTCACGCAAGCAACCATCGACTCATTCTGCCATATAAGGCATACAACAAACATCATGCCATAAATAGCAACGACGGTAACGATGCTGCTCGTACCTACGCAAACAAAGCACCTCCAAGCGTCGGCTTTTTTTTGTAAACCAGAACCCAATGTTTCAATCTGCGCGAATCTGCGAAATCAGCGTGAAAAAGTCTCATACGAATAAAAGGGCACGCAGATACCGCAGATTCACGCAGATTATATAGAGTGCATATAGCCTGCACTCGAAATGCCTGATGCCCCAAACGACAAAGCCAGGGACTTGGAAAGCAAGCTAAAAAAAACGCCATGTGCTTCAGGCCGGATTTTGGTGCATATTCCTTTATGGATTAGCATTTCATTATTGGAACGACAAAGAAGCAAGCGCACTCACCATATCAAGCGACACTCGCCTTATTCTAAATGCGAGAAACTTGGCGTGTCCACGCTGAGCAGGCGCCAACAATAACATTTTATATTAATATTTCGTAATTTTATTACAATATCCACAATCATAACCTTGCAATATGGAATTTTATTCATATCTTTGCAATATCAATAAGACAATAGCAGAGATTATGATAGCAGAGTTCTATATAGAGAATTTCTTCTCCATCAAGTCGGCTCAGAAAATCAGTTTTGAGCCTTCAACGGACACTTTTATGTTTAATGAATATTCGTATGAAGTAAAAGATGGTGTAAGATTGCTGAAAGTGGGAATCATTTATGGCGCTAATGCCTCTGGAAAAACAAACATATTGGATGCTGTTGAGTTTTTCAGGATGCTTGTGCTACGGATGCCCAAAGACCGAAACGAGACAACGAGGGTTGTCCCTTTCATGCTGGACGACACATCAAGAAATGAAAAGACGAAAATGTCTATGGTGTTCTATATCGATCAGTCAAAGTATATTCTTAGTTTTGAATTGGACGCAAAATGCATTTATTCCGAAACCCTGATTGTCTATGACTCCAAGCGTCCCACCAAACTGTACAACCGCAGTTATGACGCTGCGACAGACTCCTCAATCATAGAATTTGGAGCAAACCTGAAAATGACAAAGAGGAGTCAGGATGTGATTTCAGGCAACACCATCAACAACTGCAGCGTGCTTGCCGCCTTTGGAAAAAGCAATGTGGAGCGGACAAGACTGAATGATGTGTACGACTATTTTGCCAAGCAAATAAAGGATGTGTTAGCTCCCGGCATGTTGCTGTCCGGATATGTAAAGGCTCAATTGGACAAAGACGAAACAGGAGATTTGAAGAAATTTGTCTTAGACTTTCTGAAAGCCTCCGATTTCAACATAGAAGATGTTGCCTTACAAAAGGAGGAAGAACTGATTACCCCGGAGTTGGAACAACTGATTCAGAGTGCCCCTATTGGCGAAGAGGCAAAAGCCGAAATGCTTAAAAAAGGCATAATCACAAACACCGAATTGGCATTCAAGCACAAGGCTGGCGATAATCTATATGAGTTGTCAGAAGAATACGAATCCAACGGCACTATTCGGTTTATGGGATTAGCTGTGATTCTGAATTTCCTGTTAAAGTCCAACCGTTTTGTACCTATTGATGAGGTAGAGACAAGTATACATTATGAGCTGCTGGCTTATTTCCTGAAAGTGTTCCTGGCAAACAGTGAAGGAACATCCCAAATGTTGCTGACAACCCACGACATAAATCTTCTTAATGAGGATTTTGTCCGTCGTGACACGATATGGTTCACTGACAAGGACGAGCTTGGCGAAACCCAAGTAGTACGACTTTCCAACTTGGGACTGCATAAGAACCTATCTCCATACAACGCTTACAAGCAAGGCAAGTTAGTGAAGCTGCCGTTCCTTGGTAGTCAGTATATCAACTTAAACGACTAATGATATGGGGCGGACGGTAACAAACAAAGCACTTAATGTGCATATGGAAAATAACCAAGGACTTTCAAATAGCATCGTCATTTATCAGACCAATGATGGCGAAACATGCATAGACGTCAAATTTCAAGATGAGACTGTATGGCCTTCACAGGCCCAGATGGCAGAACTGTTTCAAAAAGATAGGACTGTAATAGGACGTCATATATCCAACATATTCAAGGAGGGCGAACTTGAAGAATCCTTGGTATGTGCAAAATTTGCACACGCCAAGGAATACAATGTTGTCCACATCTTGGCTGATATTCTGTTATGTGGTACAATATATTTCCTTCAACTGATTTTGTATCTGTCACAAATCCTCATCTGCAAAACGTACAGCCACACGAGTTATAGTTATCGTCATGATATAATATTATTTTGTATCCTTCGCTCATAATTAGTGATTATCTTTTTTCTTTGAATTTGAACGATAAAGACTGTCGGTAATTACACCCCTAAATATATCCTCATTAAGAAACTCTAAAACACGGTTCAAATCCGCAACATTATTTGTTGGTAAAACCAATTCTTTATTTTCATTTATTTGTGCATTAACTCCGCATTTGGTTAATAGGCTTGTTTTCGTTCGAGATGCTTTTCTCATAAAAGTTGAAATATTATCCGTATTCGATAACAACTTTATAAGCCGACGCGTCTTTATGTTTGCAATATGCTTTATACTTTCAGTATTTACACTAATTCCATCTATTTCTCCAAAAGATTCAATTTCAGCATTTGTTGCTTCGGTAACAAAATTTATTAGTGAAAATATTTGATTTGCGACTGTATAACTTTGGAAATACAGTTTTCCCTCTTCGTATAACGCATGAATCTTATCTTCAACAATAAAAGCAGAATTATTCATTTTTGCAAATACATTTCCATATTCAAACTGCAAGACCATTTTGCGTTGTAATATATTTTTCTTATTAAAGATCTGAAAATAGAACTTTCCGTTATCGTAATAAAAGATACTTTTAGGCATATCTACATTTATATTGTATTCGGACATATCAGCCTGATTATATGGTATACGAGCAAAATCTTCAGGTAAGTCATAATGCACGTACGTTATATTTTCCCCATTCCGACTAACGATATTTCCATCGAAAATATCTTCTTCTATACCTTCCGGTTTGAATACAGTCCCACCATTTACAAATAGGTTTTTAATCTCCGTTACTATCTCTTCTTTTAGAGAGATATGTTTTACTGTATTATCAGACATCAATGCATAAAATTGGCTCATATTATTTTTCATTAATGATTAAACCCATATAATCTGTCACTTCAACAAACTTTTTAATCTCATTCTTATTTCGGATACATTTCCCAGAAATTAGAATATAGGTGTTTTCTTCTGTATGTACTTCATAATAGCGATATCCCCATATTGAACAAAGTAAATTATAGTTGTTGTTATTATAACTTGCAATCGCAATAAAGCAGCATTGAAGTATTATGCAAACAAATAATACCATAAAATCAAGTTTGTCGGCAAATATTGTCAACCAAGGGATTATAGATGAAATTACCTGCTCCGCATTGTTCAGGGATAAATTTGAATAAGATTTCACTTGAATAGTTTTTCCTTCCTTGTATTTGCTAGATTTTTTACAAAGAAAAATTTTGATACCGATAAGACATATTAACGTAAATCCAAAACTGATATTAATGCCCCACCATTCAAAACTAGTAGGGAATATCATATTTTCTAGCTTTTTATCCAAATTTCCTAGCACCTCATCCCAAAAATGAAAATAATTTGTGCTGTCCTTAATGACACCTATTAATCCTAGCGACAAGAATGTTGGTGCTGTTACCGTGGCGGTGAACAAAAATTTAGAAATAAAACTTACCATCAGAACATTATTTTAAAGATGAAAATAATTTGTTTACCTCCTCTTCTGCCTCAAATATGGGAGTTGCGCCGTACTCGCCATTGAGGTAGCTGTTTTGAAGCGTTTTATCAAAACGCACATTATATAAATTATCCATTCTTCCAAATGAACTGATACCGTTATTGTCTTTTTTCATAAACCATATTTCATCTCTCCTGAATATCTTTTGATCCATTAATGAACTTTCGTGAGTGGTGAAAATCAGTTGGCTAGAGACATCTTTTGAATACTTATAAAACAATAAAATTATTTGCTTAATAAGTGATGGATGCAAGCTACGTTCCATTTCATCAACAACAAAGACTTTCCCCCCTTGAATCAAGTCCAATATAAGTGGAATATAATCAAATAAACGTTTTGTACCATCACTCTCATCGCCAAGCGAAAAAAGTTCAATACCAGCTTCATCCATCTTTTTATGTACTGTCATCAGTTTCTTAGCTTTAATTTCACCATCAATCAAGTTTATTAAATACAAATTATCGTCAAATCTTAATGCACCAAATGCTTCATCTGTATTGGATTTTGACAAATCTGCTTTTATTGCACGTTGTAATTTTTGCGGAATACCTAGTTTATCAAATTGCACTTCTATTAATTTCACACCATCAACGCCAGTATTGAAATATCTTAAAAGTGCCCCAAAACCACGTTTTAATTCATTATCATCAGCAGCTTTAAGTAATACACCTTGCTTATATGGGGTATCAGGGAATATAATCTTAAGAGAATTTACGAACCAGTCTATAACAGAATCCAAATCTTTAATATTTGATACGTTCTCATGAATATTACGGCTCATGACCTCATGAAGAAACAACTGTCTTGGCGGTGTCGCTTTTGCAAGAAAGGACAAGAATTGTGACTCTTCTTCTTTTGGATTGAGCTTAAGAAGATACGAAATGTCGAAATCGGATTTTCCTGTATTTCGTTGAAAAATAACACATTCATTATTTTTGTTTATTTGTTTAAGCCATTCTAAACTTATTTGTTCTGCATTGTAGCTAAAACCATATTCATATTTTTTGTTTCCACAAAGTATATGATAAATAATGGTTGTATCTTTTTTATTATTTTCCGAACTCAAACGAAAGGGGTAGAATTCAATCAAATCATCTGTACGAGTACCCCTTAAAATAAGTTTTTTACCTAACTCTATCGCCTTGACAAAATTACTCTTTCCGCCAGCATTTGCCCCAAACACTGCTGCAGATTTCAACACCCACTGCCCTTTAGTTGGTTCCGTTCTATGGTCTTTTTTCAAAGAACCTTTATTTGGCCGAAGGAGTAAAATTTCTTTGTCTTTAAAAGATAGAAAATTTTCTATTGTGAACTGTTGTAGCATAAGTATTGACTATGTAAATTATTAAACAGTGCAAAGATAGTGATATTTTCTCATTTGCGCAACCATTTTTAGGCATTTGTACAAAAATATCATACACAAAATGTGATTTTTTCACATTTTAGCCATTAAATCTCAGAAAAAGTTTGTATCTTTGCATCGTCAATTCGAAATTAAGACCCTGGCTAATGGACCAGAGAGTTGACAATCTTTATTATGAGTAATATTTACTATGTGAACAAAATTGCCCAACCTACGGGTGAACATGAAGTCCATGCATCAAGTTGTAAGTATTTGCCATCAGCAGAAAATAGGATTTTGTTGGGTTTCTTTGCAAATGGCAGAGAGGCGGTAAGAGAGGCAAAGAAGCTCTATAGCAATGTTGACGGATGTTTCTTCTGTTGTCCAGAATCACATACAAGGTAAGCACCGGATGAGACGAATGGTATACAACGCCTAAGTGTACCGTAGCGGAAACGGTAAGTCACCGCATAGTACTAATCTCCAAACTCAAAAATATGGCAAGAACTGTAGAAAAAGGCAGAAGTGCTATAACTGGGCAATTTGTATCTATCGAATATACCCAAAAGCACCCAAGCACAACTGTAGTAGAAAAGGTCAAAGTTGGCCCAATAAAACACAGGAAGTAATTTGTTATTTAGGATGTGCCTAGACGATTCACATCGTCTAGGCTTTATTTTTTCTATCCAACATTCTGTCAATTGTCAATATTTCTTCAAATCAGGATTTCCTTTATGTGCTGTTGTTGTTTATCATTTATACAGAAGAGCGTGTACAGTTGGGCATTCATATCACCACTATAATCAATTATGCCATTGGCATCGGAGTAATCCAACAAGTCAGGAACTTTCTTTGCCAATGATGTTAGGGATTCGTCTGTGAGAAGAAATGCAAAGCGGATAACCTCACTTGTGGCATATTTTAAGAAGTTCTTGGCTTCTTGCTCTGTTGCGAATGTTTTTAGTGCCACACGAGAACGGCCAAATGCACTGTGATTATCCACAATGGCAATTTGATTGCTACGTTTTTGTCCACCAGCGTTGGCACTTGATACAATTACTTTCCATCTGTTCAAATGTTCAAGTCCGGTTGTAATAACGTCCTTATTCGCTACATACCAACGCGCTCTTCCACTCTTGCCAGCTTTGTCATTGGTGAAAAGTTTGATTTCTGATTCAGGATTAAAACTATCACCATCGTTATATTCTCTTACAAGTGTAGGATTTCGTTCTACAAAGTTGCTTTCTATCGAAAACAAACTACGTGGTAAGATAGACTCATGTAAGCATGAATATTTTTCAATAGCACATTTCAATGAATTGGATATTTCATTATCAACGGGATTAAGGGAAAATAATTCTTCATTGGGATTTTCTGCATAAACAGAAATTTCCTTGCCGCCTTTAGAGTATATGTATTTGAAGCCATTATTTTTCTTTTGCATGTCTTTCATCACAATAGAGAGACCATCAGCTATACCAACATCCTTAAATACATCTGTTGAGTTCGGGAAGAACTTCAACAAACATAAGTGAGAATCATTCATCTGAGATAACCCAAACTGCTCAAATCCTTTTCCAGAACGGTGAATCCATCGTGCTCCAGGATAAATCAAGGAAGTATATCTGCTCAGTTTATCACTTATCATTTGAAAATATTGGAATATACTAATACTAACTTTCTGTCCATTAGCTGATTCTTTTTGAGAGATAATTTCCTGATACGGCGGGTTTCCTACTATCGCATTAATTTTCACGTTCTTTCCTACTAAGTCATGAACTTTCTTGATGAAAAGTTCGGGTTGGTTCTTGATTTTGTTGATTAAGTCATCCGGTGCCCACATGTTCACCTTGCCGTGGCGGAAGCCAAGGAGGGTGCGGCGAGTAATGGCTTTTGCCATCGGTGTCTTGCAGATGACGAAGATACTTTCGCTTACCACTCTGTCCCAAATGCGAAGATGCTCTTCAAGGGTTTGGGGAGAGAACATCTCTTCCTTGCATGCACGGCGGTAAAGGTTATAGGCGAGGTACAGCGGATAAAGTCCGGACTTTGAGTTTATTTCAAGCAGGTGACTACCGGGAGCGAACACATCGTCAGTCACTTTGTGATGCTCCACATAGCGTGGCTCATTGAGTGTTTCCGTGAAATCCTCGTTATAAAAAGTATAGCCACCAAGCGTGTCACTCATGTGCATATTGACCACACGCCATGGAGTGAGCACAGTCTCTTTGTCGGGATTGCGGAATGTATTGAAAATATCCGTGATACGTTCGATACGCTCCTCTATTGTCAGTCGGTCGGCAGCGCGAGCCATGGCACGTATGCGCTTGCCCGCAGCAGCAAAGATGTCAGGGTCGTAGTATTTCTTAAACCTGTTGAACGTTGCTTTATCCACACCGCGAGGCATGAACTCTTCCCACGATTGAGGGTCAACGAGAGAAGTGAAGTTGTCAATGGTCAGCTGCTCATCCTCATTCTCCACCTTTGCACCATAGATGAGCAATGGCATACGGATGGATATGCCACGGAGAATGGAGACAGCATCCTGCTTCAGTTTCTGTTTCTCTTTCAGTTTCTCCAAGCGGGCTTTCTCTTCCTCGGTGAGGTCTTTCTTTTTCTTCTTCTCTATTCTTTCCTTCTCCTCGTACTCCTCTGCGGTAAGCCCCTGTTCGTTGACATTGATGCCGTTGGTCTTGCCAATGGCTTTTGTCTTGCCAATAATGCCGTCAAGTTCCTTGAACTCCTTGACAGCCACCTCATCAAGTTTCAGCAGTTCGTCAGTATAAAGATAGCCATCCTCAAAACCGTTGCGCACAACACGCTCAACATAAGCCTTCTTCAACTGTTCCATCATCCGACCGGCATCATAAGGTTTCATTGCGCTTCCTTCCATTCCTATCACGGGACAGAAGTTCAGGAAATCACCAAGAGCCTGACGCTGAGCGTCGGTTGTCTTTCCCGCTTTACGAGACACACGCGGCACGGTAGCCAGCACCTGCAATGTGCGGTCGGGCGCAAAGTCAAATACATAGCAGTCCTCCTTCACAAGGCCGTTGACAGAGTAAGGTGTCTGCACACGGAATATTGTCTGCATGTATGCCGAGGCTGCTGTGTTGAACGAGCCGGAGAGCATAAGCACACCCATCCATTGCGGCACGGACACGCCTGTCGTAAGGCGTCCGCATGACAAGGTGATTGTGCCATATTGGGCTGATTCGATTGCCTTATTGACCTTGCGCAGAGCCTCCTCATGAGCTTCTTCCTCGTCACCCTCGCCCGCAACATTGACAATGTCAAAATGCCCGAACACAGGATGTTCTCTCAGCATTGCCGACAATGCCTTTGCCGCCTTTACGCCCGGCACCATCCAAAGTGTGTGACGGAAGATGCTGCGATAACGCCGGTTGGCAAATGGATACATGCTTTCAGCGTCTTCTTTGGTAAGAAGGTTAAGGAAGCGCAGCACATCAGCACGATGCAGGAACTCACCGCCATTGTTTGTGCGGAAGAACTCACGGAAATTAAACGCCACCTCACTATCGTCAAAATCCTCAGAGCCTATCAGCCTGCCAAGGTCGTAAGTGTAGATGTTCATCCGTGGCAATGCAGCGTATGGGTTAGGGTCGCCGAAATGGTTTCTGTCCCACTCCTGCTTGGCACGCTGCTCCATGGTGTAGTCCCATGTGAACATTTCCTCCTCACTGACATCGTCCATAAGATTGAACGGTGTGCCGGAGAGCTGCAGCACCTTTGTCGTTTCCTTTGTAAGTTCGCTGATTACAGCCTTTCCGAGTGCTGTCTGAGTTCCCTCATGAGCCTCATCGATGATGATATAGTCCCACGGTGTGGAAAATATCTCATCATTCTTGTTAAACTTTCCGCCTACAGTTTCCGAGCCACGCAAATCCTGCATTGATGCGAAATAGACATAGCTGATGCCTTCTTTTGTGTGGCGGTGTTCAAGGTTCTTATGTGACGAGCCATAATTCTTAGAGCCATAGGCATAATTCGGGCTGTCATAGAAAATCTTGTCGAAATCCTTAAACCATCCGTCATCAACCACAGGGCGGTGGGTCAGAATCAGAGTGCGACTGAATTGCAGAACCTTAGCCACTTGCAAAGCGGACAATGTCTTACCGAAACGCATCTTTGCGTTCCACAACATACGGCGCGACTTTGCCTGCGACTTCTTGAACAGCTTCACTGTTTTGCTTATAGCCTCAGCCTGTTCAGGGCGGAACTCTATCGGAGAACGCCCTACGGTGACATCACCAGGATTGAGCGACTCACGCCCTTCCTTTACGGCGGCAACGGCTTTCTTTACCGTTTCAAGGTCGGTGACGAACCATTCCCTGCCGCCTTTGTCAATGTTCTTGAACTCCTTGCGCCGGACACCGCTGCGCTTCAGCACCTCATGCACCTCCTTGTCATTGAATCCGATGATGCGTGAGCCTTTGCGGTAAGCAGCACTTTCTGTGTACAACAAGTCGTAGGCTATTACCGCAGTGGTGGTATATTGGTTAATGCGGTTGCGGGCTGCCTTGTTAAGCACCTTGCTGTTTGGCGCAATGGCGGTGATGTCCATCTCGTCTGGGTCAACATCCATGGTGGCTTCGCCAATCTTCAAGCAATCTCTATGCACAGCGTCATTTATGCGGAACACATAAATCAGTTTAGGTTTCAGTTCTTCAAAATACTTGGTTTTCATAGGCAACTACTTTATCAGGTCAACAAATCTTATTTTCTGCTTCTCTTTCTTCGCCCGCCAGTCCCTGATGAGGCAGTATGTGCCGTTATGCCGGCGGAGGTTTCCGTCCTTACATCCAAGGCAAGGTGTCCTTGTCTCCCCACCGAAGAGGTCGGTTGTCACTTGTTCGTGGCAGGAGTCGGGCACGACACCTTTCAGCCCGTCCATCTGCCATAGATTCCATGAAACGATGTAGGCGATGTAGGCTGTTGATTTTGTCATTGGGAGTTTGCCGAATTTCGCTGCGTAGTATTCGATGAAACTAACAAGAAGGTTTTCACGGGCAAGCAGCAGATTGTCGCCCTGCCACTCGTAGCCGTAGATGTTTTGGAACGCCTCTTGGGCGAAAGAAAGCCACTCACCGGATGTCTCGGTGTTCTCTGAGACAAGGCGCAGCTTGCGGTCAAGCAAGCCTATTCTTTTATTAATAGGTATAGGTTCGCCGGTGGTGGCATCGTAACGGCTCACAAGATACGGCGCTTCACCGCAGGTTATCTCCATACGGGTGTCGCGCACATAAGCTTTCCATGTCTTGCCTTCGGGAAAAACAGAGACAGGGGAATCTGTCGGAATCCATGTGCGGACTCCGGCTTCTGTAGTCATTTCCGTATTGAAAACATTCTTTCTGCCAAACCAAGCCTCATCGATGAGGTTGTTCTGCGCATTGCACACCCAAGACGGCGTGAACACTTCCGCCATCTCCTTTGCGCGTTGCGCCTGCGAACTTCTCGGCTTAAGTACTCTCGGCACGATGATTCGATTGTTCTTCCCCGTGATTCGTTCGGGAAGAATCTCGTCACCGTACATATAGCCCTTACCCAGATACTCATAATCACGCGTAGCCCACGTGATATTCCTTCCCGTGGTATGGTCGCGCAACAGGATGGCAAGCACCTCGCCATCCACAGCATTAAGAATGTCCTCTGACAAATCAACGGAATGACAGTCCTGCAAAAGGTTGTCTTCCATAGACTTTCAGCAAACGTTTAAAACTGTAACGTATGCCAAAAGTCCTTCTACAAAAAAACGGCTTCTGTTTACGGAACGCAATACGTGGACAGTAACTTTGCCCAAATTGCGGCCCTAGGAAGCCGAGAAGGAATGACAAGTCACGTCCACGTAATCGTGAACGTATAATTACCTGCTCATCATTCCTTTATTGAAATTTCCTAGGTTTCAATTTGTTTTGAACAAATAGCTATACGCTAATTTTTTACCAATAAGATGAAGTACTCCTCCTTTGGTTGGGCGACTGTTAAGGCTGTCCTTCCGCAGTTCCTGCCAAGTCGGAGACTTATGCCCTCGGGACATCAATGCCCGTCAAACACACTGCAAAAGTAACACTTTTCCGTGAATCCACAAAATAAAAGCCGCGAAAAGTGGCGGTCGTATGTGGAAAATATAGCTTTGAGGCTGATTCTGTTCGTCATCCTGATTGCAACGTCCAATAAATATTGATGTAGTAAAACAACAACAAGCAATAATGCTCCTGTACATTAGTATTTTTATGAGGTTGTCCTTCAAAATGGCTTGTCTTGTGAAACACATCAGTGGTAAAATGCCATACGATAGCCCATACACAAGTCAAGCGCAGAAGGTGTGGCAGAGCCACAGCCTTTACGGTAACCACCGGCTTCAGCCGTGTGGCGGTCAATAGTCCATACATAAATGTGTGGCAGCGCCACACTCCTTTATGCCTGATATATAGCACATCTGATATGGGAAGGTTGCATAAAGGAGTGTGGTTCCACCACACACAGCTTAAAGAGCATCATCACAATCCACACGGCTGAAGCCGGTGGTTACCGTAAAGGCTGTGGCTCTGCCACACCTTCTACCGTTTCTTTGCATCAATGCTTCATATCATGAGGTAGTGTTTAATTTTGCCGGACACAAACAACACAAAAACACAAGCAAAAAGATACCATAACAAAAGGTAACACTTCGCACTGCAAAAGGTTACCTTTGACATGGTCAAGTGTTACCTTTCACCACATGAAAGGTAACACTTCGCAACCCCTTCTTTTAGCAGCCTCTGCGCAACACTTGGGTTAACAAAACATAATTATTTGTCATGCGTACACCGATACTCATTAATAATATGTAACTTTGTAACCGAAATGTACCTGTCTGCATACGCGTATATATAAATATGTAGGGCGTTTTATGGACATTTGAGGATAATCACCATGCAGTGGAACGAAGTCATAGGGCAGCAAGAAGTGAAAGACCGGCTCATGGGGCTGGTCCATGGCGGGCGTATGCCTCACGCTCTGATGCTCTGCGGTGATACCGGCTACGGTACATTGGCACTCGCCACTGCACTTGCTACGGAACTTCTGCACAAGACAACAGACTACCATCCAGACCTGCATTTCTCATTCCCGACAGTGAAGACTCCGTCGATGGGTGGCGAGCACAAGCCTGTCAGCGACGATTTCATCAGGGATTGGCATGAGCTCATAAAGCGCGAGGGGCCTTACATAACTCTCGACCAATGGATGGAGGCCATGAAAGCCACCACACAGCAGGCCATAATCACTGCTGCGGAAAGCGATGAGCTGGCAAAGAAACTGTCGCTGAAATCCAGTCAGGGCGGCTACAAGGTCGCCATAATCTGGCTGGCGGAACGAATGAACGACGAGAGTGCCAACAAGATTCTGAAGACTTTGGAAGAGCCTTCCGAACAGACGGTGTTCATTCTCTGTGTCGAACGTCCTGAGCGCCTGCTTGAGACTATACGTAGCCGTGTGCAGAGGATTGACGTGCCAAAGATTGACAGCGCGTCACTCGAGAAGGCTCTCATGGAAAAGCGCGGACTGGAAGCGGGCGTAGCGCACAAACTCTCACGCGCAGCGGACGGCAATTGGCTGGCAGCCATAGAGCAACTGTCACCGGACTCTGAGCAGATGCTTTTCCTCGACTTGTTCAAGATGCTCATGAGGCAAGTCTATGCGAAGGATGTCCGTGGCATGAAGAAATGGTCGGAGACTGTTGCCGGATTCGGCAGGGAGAAGCAGAAAAGGCTGCTGACGTATTTCCTGCGAATGGTCAGGGAGGCGTTCGTCTCCAATTTCAGGAACCCGGAACTGTCCTACATGACAGCCGAAGAGGAGATGTTCGTCAGCAAATTCGGGCGTTTCATCAACGAAGCGAACGTCATTGACATCAACAGCCTGCTGGAACTTGCCATCCGCGACATCTCGCAAAACACAAACCAGAAGATTGTCTTTTTCGACACAGCGTTGAGACTGACGGTCTTGTTACTAAGAAAATAAGACAGAATGAATTTTGACAACTTGAAATATATCTCAGGACAATGCGACCGCGGACTCTCGGCAAAAGGCGTCGGACGGCAGGACCATCAGCTGAACACCTACGACTGGCTGGCGGACGTGCCGGGAAACGCGGAGAGCACGGACCTTGTGGAAGTGCAGTTCAAGAACACAAGGAAAGGCTACTACCACAATGTCAACGGACTTGACCTGCATAAGGGCGACCTTGTGGCTGTTGAGTCGAATCCGGGACATGACATAGGCGTGGTGACTCTCACCGGACAGCTTGTCAATCTGCAGGTGAAGAAAGCCAACCTGAAGTCCATGGACGACATCAAGCGCATCTACCGCATTGCCCGTGACCAGGACATCGCCACATGGAACGATGCCAAGGCGCGCGAGCATGGCACCATGATTCAGAGCCGCCAGATAGCGAAAGACCTCGGGCTGAAGATGAAAATCGGCGATGTCGAATATCAAGGCGACGGCAACAAGGCCATCTTCTACTACATTGCCGACGAGCGTGTGGACTTCCGACAGCTCATAAAAGTCCTCGCCGACGTGTTCCATGTGCGCATCGAAATGAAGCAAATCGGCGCACGTCAGGAAGCTGGACGCATCGGTGGCACAGGCCCTTGCGGCAGAGAGCTGTGCTGCGCGACATGGATGAAGTCGTTCTCAAGCGTCTCCACCAACGCAGCACGCTTCCAGGACATCTCCCTGAACCCTCAGAAACTGGCGGGAATGTGCGCAAAGCTCAAATGCTGCCTCAACTATGAGGTGGACACATACATGGAAGCAGGCAGGAAAATGCCGCCGCGCGATGCCGTGCTGCAGACGCAGGACAATGACTACTATCATTTCAAGCAGGACATCCTCGCAGGCATTGTCACCTACTCCACCGACAAGCGTCTCGCAGCCAACCTGCAGACAATCACTGTTGAACGCGCAAAGGCTGTCATGGACATGAACAGACGCGGCGAAAAGCCTATAGACCTTGACGACAGTAAGGACACTACGACAGAGAGAAGGCGCTCTGTCCACACCGACCTCGTTGAGAGTGAGGACATAACACGCTTTGACAAGTCAAAGAAGAAAAAGAAAAAGAAAACCGCCCGCCCAAAGAGAAAAGACAATGGAGGCGAGAAGAATGAACACCAAGACAACAAAAAGGAATAGCCGACTGTCAGCCCTTATTGCCGTGATTGTCATCCTCATGACTCTCTCGGCATGCGGAGACAACCGCGTGTACGACCACTATGAGCATGCCACTGTGGGCGGTTGGGAGAAGAATGACGCGCTGGCGTTCGACATTCCGGCATTGGCGGAAAGCGGAAGGTACACCTTATCGCTCGGCATAAGGACAAACGATGCCTATCCGTTCCAGAACCTCAGTCTTGTCGTGGAGCAGACATCCTTTCCTTCAAAAAAGACGGCAGTGGATGTGGTGAACTGCGACATCGCTAACCACAACGGCAGAATGCTGGGCAATGGCATTACACTCTACCAGTATTCCATACCGATAAGGAAGAAATTCCACATGCGCGGCGACAGTCTGCATATCACTGTGCGCCACAACATGAAGCGTGAAATCCTTCCGGGCATTGTGGACATAGGAATAAAAATGGACAAGGAATAGCATGCTGCAATGCGTCGAACGCGGACAATGAAACAAGCATACACATTAATCTTATACACGATATAATAATTTTCAGAATAAAAAACATAACGTTATAACAAAAAATGGCAGAGACAAAGAAAATCAAGACCGCGCTGGTATCCGTATTCCACAAGGATGGACTTGACCAGTTGCTCGCAAAACTTAACGCAGAGGGAGTGAAGTTCCTCTCTACAGGTGGCACACAGACTTTCATCGAATCACTCGGATATGAGTGCCAGAAAGTGGAGGATGTCACAACCTATCCTTCAATCCTTGGCGGCCGTGTGAAGACACTGCACCCGAAAATTTTCGGAGGCATCCTCGGACGCCGTGACAATGAGGGCGACCTGAAGCAGATGGAGCAGTATGAGATTCCTGAGATCGACCTCGTAATCGTCGACCTCTATCCTTTCGAGCAGACTGTGGCAAGCGGAGCATCACAGGCAGACATCATCGAGAAAATCGACATCGGCGGCATATCACTCATCCGTGCTGGAGCGAAGAACTTCAAGGATGTTGTCATCATACCTTCAAAGGCTGAATATCAGGTGCTTCTTGACATCATCAACGAGCAGGGAGCGGAGACAACCATTGAGCAGCGCCGTATGTTTGCCACACGCGCTTTCGGTGTTTCTTCACACTACGACACAGCTATCAACGGTTGGTTTGAAGCAACAAAATAAACAAACAAAATACAGCAGGCAAATAAAAGTTTTGCCATGCTGTATGTAAAAAATTATCAGAAACACAATGGGATTTTTCTCTTTTGTACAAGAAATAGCAATGGACCTTGGCACAGCCAACACCATCATAATCAGCGATGACAAGATTGTTGTTGATGAGCCTTCTGTCGTTGCGCTTGACCGCCATACAGACAAGATGATAGCTGTCGGCAAACAAGCCAAGATGATGTACGAAAAGACTCACGACAACATCAAGACTATCCGCCCGCTTCGTGACGGTGTCATTGCCGACTTCTCTGCCTGCGAGCAGATGATGCGTGGTCTTATCAAGATGGTTCATTCAGGAAGCAAGCTGTTCTCGCCTTCACTGCGCATGGTTATCGGCGTGCCGTCGGGAAGCACGGAAGTAGAGCTGCGTGCCGTACGCGACTCTGCCGAACATGCTGACGGCCGTGATGTCTACCTCATATTCGAGCCAATGGCGGCAGCAATCGGTATCGGCATAGATGTCGAGGCACCACAGGGAAACATGATTGTCGACATCGGCGGTGGCTCCACGGAGATTGCCGTAATCTCGCTTGGCGGCATCGTTTCCAACAGTTCCATACGAACAGCCGGCGACGAACTGACATCCGACATTCAGGAGCACATGGCGCGCAAGCATAATGTCAAGGTTTCCGAGCGTATGGCTGAACGCATCAAGATACATGTCGGCTCTGCCCTCACCGAACTTGGCGACGAGGCTCCGGAGGACTATACTATCCACGGACCGGACCGCATAACAGCGCTGCCACTTGAAGTCAAGGTAAGCTACAAGGAGATTGCGGAATGTATCGACAAGACCATCGCAAAAATCGAGAATGCAGTCCTCACCGCTCTGGAGAACACACCACCGGAACTGTATGCGGACATCGTGACCAACGGCATCTGGCTTACCGGTGGCGGTGCCATGCTCCTTGGTCTCAGCAAGCGTCTGGAAGACAAGTTCAAGATTCCGTTCCATATCGCTGACGACCCATTGCACTCTGTCGCAAAGGGCGCCGGCATAGCATTGAAGAATGTTGACCGCTTCTCATTCCTTATGCGATAGTCATACATAACGAGACAGTCATACAGACAACTCATGCCAAACAGGCAAAGACAATACGTGCAGATGCCATGGGGAACAGCCACAATCATTAATGGCGCGCCCAATGGCATTTGCACATTGCCTAAAAGTTTTTAATATATGCACAACTTATCAGAGTTCCTGCAGAAATATCACCATTGGTTCATATTTCTGCTGCTGGAAGTGGTGTCAATGGTTCTGCTGTTCCAATTCAATGGTTATCAAGGCAGTGTATGGTTCACCTCAGCGAATGCCGTATCCGGAAAAGTGTACGAAGCAAACGCTGCGGTGAACCAATTCTTCTCATTGGCAAAAGTCAACGAGCAGCTGACACAACGCAATGTATTCCTTGAACAACGAATACAGCAACTGTCAGAACAACTGGAAAAAGCGACAGGTGACACCACAATCGCATCAAAGCCCATAATGACAGCCATTGCCGGCAACCGGATTATTCCGGCACGGGTCATCAGCAATTCCATCGACAAGCAGGACAATTTCATAACACTCGACAAAGGTGCTGCCGACGGCATAAAGCCTGACATGGGCGTTGTCGGTGGCACGGGAATCGTCGGCATTGTCTATCAGACCTCAAGGAACTACAGCATTGTCATCCCTGTCTTGTCCAGCCACTCACGCATAAGCTGCACGATTCAGGGACGAGGCTATTTCGGCTATCTGCATTGGGACGGCAAGTCGCCACGCCACGCATACGTTGACGATATACCACGCCATGCACATTTCAGGCTCTATGACAAGATTGTCACTTCAGGCTACAGCTCAGTATTCCCACCGGGAATCCTTATAGGAAAAATCATACATGTCTACAACTCACCTGACGGTCTGTCATACCGTTGCATGGTTGAGCTGTCAACAGATTTCGGCAATCTGCGCAATGTCTGTGTCGTAGACGACAAAATCATGCGGGAAAGACTGGAGGTGCAGCGTGCTGCCGAGGATTCAATAAAGAACAAAAAAGAATAGCGATGAGTATTGATTTTTTCAAAAGACTGGCACTACTGTCACTGCTGGTGCTCCTGCAAGCGTTGGTGCTTAACCATATACATGTATTCAGCTGCGCCACACCGCTATTATACATCCTGATTGTACTGCAGTTCAGCACAGCACAGCCACGGTGGAGCATACTCCTTTGGAGCTTCACCACAGGACTGTTGATGGATATTTTCTCAAACACTCCCGGTGTTGCTGCGGCTTCAATGACCTTCATAGGATTCATACAGCCAAGTGTGCTCCGCATGTTCCTGTCAAAAGAAAAGATTGAAGAAGAGTGTTCCCCTTCATTGAAAGAACTCGGCTGGCTGAAATTTGTCTCCTACACCTTTATCCTGACATTCATCTACAGCCTTCTGTTCTGCACTCTGGAAGCCTTCTCTTTCTTCAACATCACCATTTGGGCAGAGGCTATCGGAGGAAGCACGGCCATAACACTGCTCATGCTTATCGCCGTAGAGAAGGTAAGGGAATAGAAAAAGAACCATACATAGTAGAGATTACACTATATACCAAGAATGGCAGACCACAGTCTTGACAACAGGAAATATGTTATTGGTGGCATAGCGACAGCTATTGTCACCATATATATCATACGCTTGTTCTTCCTGCAAATCATGAGCGATGACTACCGCAAAAGTGCGGACTCAAACGCCTTCTTCAAGAAAATAGAATACCCGTCACGCGGCGTAATCACCGACCGTAACGGCAAACTGCTTGTCTACAACGAACCGTCATACGACCTCATGGTTGTCATGAACGAACAGAAAGGGCACATCGACACACTGGAGTTCTGCAATGTACTGGGCATAACGCCGGAATTCTACAAACGCAGAATGGCGGAGATAAAGGACCGCAACAAGAATCCCGGATATTCACGGTTCACACAGCAATTGTTCATGTCCCAAATCTCGGAGCAGGAATTTGCCATCTTCCAAGAAAAGATGTTCCGCTTCCCTGGCTTCTATGTACAGAAACGTTCTGTAAGGCAATACCACTATCCTTATGCAGCCCATGTCCTTGGGGATGTGGCAGAAGTGTCACCGGCAGACATTGAGGGTGATGAGTACTATCAGGCAGGCGACTATATCGGCAAACTCGGCATTGAGCGTTATTACGAAAAGCAACTCCGCGGAGAGAAGGGAGTCCAGATCCTCCTGCGTGATGCCCACGGAAGGATAAAAGGCAAATACAACAATGGTGAATACGACCGACGGCCGATACCGGGCAAAGACCTGACACTGAGTCTTGACATCAATCTGCAGGCACTCGGCGAAAGGCTCCTGGAAGGAAAAATCGGAAGCATCGTAGCCATAGAGCCTTCGACAGGAGAAGTCCTCTGCATGGTGTCTTCTCCGACTTACGACCCAAGGCAGATGGTTGGACGCAACCGTGGCAAGAACCACCTTGCACTGTCAAGGAACGTATGGAAGCCATTGCTCAACCGCTCCATAATGGGACAATACCCTCCTGGCTCGACATTCAAGACATCACAGGCACTTACCTTCCTGACGGAGGGCATCATAACTCCTGGCACAAGTTTCCCATGCTACCATGGCTTCTCTTTCAGAGGTCTTCATGTCGGCTGTCACGGCCATGGCAGTCCTCTGCCTCTCGTGCCGGCAATCTCCACTTCATGCAACGCATTCTTCTGCTGGGGACTGTACTACATGATAGGAAACAAGAAGAAATACAAGTCTGTACAGAACGCCATGAACACTTGGCGCGACTACATGGTCTCCATGGGCTTCGGCTACAAGCTCGGCATAGACCTTCCGGGCGAGAAAAGAGGCCTTATCCCAAACGCAGACTATTATGACAACGCCTACAAAGGCTCGTGGAACGGACTCACCATTATCTCTATCTCTATCGGACAGGGCGAGGTGAACCTAACACCGCTCCAAATAGCAAACCTTGGGGCTACGATAGCCAACCGAGGATACTACATCACGCCGCACGTCGTTAAGCGTGTCAAAGGAGAACCTCTTGACACTGCCTACACCACGCGCCACTATACGAAAGCATCCCGTGCCGCCTACGACTATGTCGTTGCAGGAATGCGCTCGGCTGTCGAGAGGGGCACGTGCCGCGCAGCAAACAGAGCAGACTACCTTGTATGCGGCAAGACCGGTACTGCCCAGAACCACGGACACGACCACTCTATCTTCATGGGCTTCGCCCCCATGGACAATCCGAAAATAGCCATCAGCGTCTATGTCGAGAACGGTGGCTTCGGCGCCGACTACGGCGTGCCTATCGGCTCACTCATGATAGAGCAATACATGAACGGCAAACTTTCCGAAGCAAGCGAAGCACGCGCAAGAGACTTCCAAAGCAGAAGAATTGCCTACGGTTCGGGCAACAGATAGCAACACCACCACAAAACCAAAGAAACAGTAAGACAACAGACATATCAGCAAACTCTCAACATGAAAGAAGGAAACGGAAAAGGCATAATCGCATCACTCGACTGGTGGACAATAGGCATCTACCTCGCACTGCTGGCATTCGGATGGCTCAGCGTCTGCGGAGCAAGCTACTCCTTTGACGATGCCGACATCTTCGACATCAGCTCACGCTCAGGAATGCAGATAGTATGGATTGCAACATCTATCTGCCTCGGCTTCGTAATCCTGATGATGGACGACCGCGGCTTTGACACCTTCGCCTTCATCGTCTACGGCGCGATGTTACTGCTGCTCTTCGCTACAATCTTTAACCCTCGCAACATAAAAGGCTCACACTCGTGGCTTGTGCTCGGGCCTCTTCGACTGCAACCTGCCGAATTCGCGAAATTTGCCACAGCACTTGCGATCTCGAAACTCATGTCAACATATGGCTTTAACATAAAGCGCAGCAAGGACTTCTTCCTCGCATGCGCCATAATAGTCACCCCGATGCTGCTCATCATCGGACAGCGCGAGACAGGCTCCGCCCTTGTCTATTCGGCATTCTTCCTTATGCTCTACCGCGAAGGCATGCCGGGCTCGATACTGTTTACTGGTGTTGCGATGGTCATGTACTTCGTAATCGGCATAAGGTACGAAGAGACAGAACTCCTCGGTATGCCGACATCGGCAGGCAAATATTTTGTCCTGCTGCTTGTACACGTGTTCACCATCATAATGGTACACGTCTATTGCAAGAACAAGGCACTTGTAGCCAACCTCTCAATAGTCGTCGGCACAGTGACAATAATAGCCACACTTTTCTCGAAATTCGTCATACCGTTTGACATCGTGTGGGTACAACTGGCACTGACCGCCTATGTCTTCGGAGCACTGCTCTACGAAGGACTGAAAAGCAGGATAAAGAGCTACTTCCTCATACTGCTGTTCGCTCTCGGTTCGGTGACATTCTTCTATTCGTCGAGCTTTGTTCTCAACAAAGTCATGGAGCCTCACCAACGTGTGCGCATCAATGTCCTGCTCGGACTCGAGGAAGACCTCGCAGGCGCAGGATATAACGTCCACCAGGCGGAAATCGCCATAGGCTCAGGAGGATTGCAAGGCAAAGGATTCCTCAACGGTACACAGACAAAACTGAAATACGTCCCTGAACAGGACACGGACTTCATCTTCTGCACCGTCGGCGAAGAGGAAGGCTTTCTCGGGTCGGCAGGAGTGCTGGTGCTGTTCCTATGCCTCATACTCCGCCTTATCCACGTTGCTGAGCGGCAACCGTTCAAGTTCGGGCGCATCTATGGCTATTGCGTCATGAGCGTCTTCCTTTTCCACCTGTTCATCAACGTGGGAATGGTCTTGGGACTGACACCTGTCATCGGCATTCCGCTGCCATTCTTCTCCTACGGAGGCTCTTCCCTTTGGGGATTCACAATACTCCTGTTCATCTTCCTGAGGATAGATGCCGGAAGAAACTTGATAAGGATATAAGGCAAACATACAGATATAAACCACAAAGCACCAACAAAAAAACATTATAATCATGAACATAACTCCCGTACTGCTGCTTACAGGCTACCTCGGAAGCGGCAAGACAACCCTGCTCAACAGGATTCTCTCAAACAAGAAAGGCATAAAGTTTGCAGTAATCGTCAACGACATAGGAGAAGTGAACATCGATGCCGACCTCATACAGAAAGGCGGTGTCGTGGGACAACAGGACGACTCACTCGTGCCACTGCAGAACGGATGCATCTGCTGCACACTGAAAATGGACCTTGTCGAACAGCTCCGCGACCTCATGAAGTCAAAGAAATTCGACTACATCGTCATCGAAGCCTCAGGCATCTGCGAACCGCAGCCTATCGCACAGACAATATGCTCAATCCCGATGATGGGCGAGGAATACACCACCGACGGCGAAGCGCGCCTTGACAGCATAGTAAGTGTGGTTGACGCACTGCGCCTGCGCGACGAGTTCGGAGGAGGACTTGACCTAACAAAGCAGAACATCGCCGAAGAGGACATCGAGAACCTCGTCATACAGCAGATTGAGTTCTGCAACATCATCCTGCTTAACAAGGCAAGTGAGGTGACACCTCAGGAGCTTGGACGCATAAGCGAAATACTCCACACACTGCAGCCAAAGGCGCAAATCATCAACTGCGACTACTGCGATGTTGACCTTGACATGCTGCTCAACACAAACTCCTTTGACTTCAACACACTCGCCGCATCCCCGACATGGGTGCAGGAGGTTGAAAAGCATCTCGACGAAATGGAGGAGCACGAAGAAGAACACGAGCATCATCATCATAATGAGGAGCATCATCACCACCATCACCACGATGAAGAGCACGAATGCCACCACCATGACCACGACCATGAGCACCATCATCACCACGGTGAAGGATGCACATGCGGCCACTGCCACCACAATGAAGAGACCGGCGAGGCTGAAGAATACGGCATCGGCACATTCGTCTACTATGCACGCGAACCTTTCTCTATCACGGAATTCGACCAGTTCGTGGCACGCAAATGGCCAAAATCCGTCATCCGCGCAAAGGGCATCTGCTATTTCAATGACGAGCAGGACACATGCTATGTGTTTGAGCAGGCAGGAAAACAGGTATCGCTGCGCAACGCCGGACAGTGGTATGCCACAATGCCGGCAGACGAGCTGCGCACTTTCCTCGCCGACAA
The DNA here is from genome assembly GCF_013166595.1 of Palleniella intestinalis. GTDB lineage: Bacteria > Bacteroidota > Bacteroidia > Bacteroidales > Bacteroidaceae > Prevotella > Prevotella intestinalis. Next base: position 113,057 of record NZ_JABKKG010000011.1, read on the forward strand.
CCCGGGAGTGAAGCGCGACTGGGACGACAGGTATGGCGACCGCATGCAGAAACTTGTGTTCATCGGACAACACATGAACCGCAAGGAGATAACAGACATGCTTGATGCGTGTCTTGTAAAATAACCTCATAAACAATATGCCTGCCCTACTCCAAGGACAGGCATTTGTTTGTCAAAACACCACGAAAAAAACAGCGAAATGGAATATTCCGAAAAAGAGATTTTCCACAGAGCGGAGCGTCTGCTTGGCTCTACGGCAATGGGACGCATACAAAGCGCGAAGGTAATAATCTTCGGTGTGGGCGGCGTTGGCTCATGGTGTGCCGAAAGCCTTGTGCGCTCGGGCATAAAGCACATGACCATTGTCGACCCTGACTGTGTCGCCACCACAAACATTAACCGACAGCTCATGGCAACCACAAAGACCGTTGGCAAAGCGAAGGTGGAGGTGCTCAAAGAAAGGCTTCTCGAAATAAGCCCCAATGCCGAGATTCTGCCATTGCAGACCGTGTACAGCAAAGAGACAATGCATGACTTCCACCTTGAGGATTACGACTACATCATCGACTGCATTGACTCCCTGAAGGACAAGATTCAGCTTATCCTCCACGCCACAAGCATCGAACGCACCGCCTCCACCATGCCCGACAGCACGGATGCGCCTGCCGGATGCAGCGACAAAAAGGATGACAACAATCCTGTCTTCTTCTCTTCCATGGGTGCTGCCTTGCGCATCGACCCGCTGAAAGTCAGGGTCACAGAATTCTGGAAAGTGAGGAACGACACACTCGGTGCCCTCCTCCGCAAGCGCATGCGCCAAAAGAAGATGCTGCCAAAACGCAAATTCCAATGCGTCTACAGCGAGGAACTGCCGATGGAGAACCTCGGCTTTACGGACGAGACCTGCGACTATAAGGCGGTCATAAACGGCTCTCTCCACCACATCACCGGAATCTTCGGCTTCACCCTCGCCGGACTTGTCATAACAGACATAAAATCAAAGATTTACGAAAGATAACCTTTGACTGTCCAAACCGTAACCCTTTACCATGTGAAATGTAACCTTTCGCACGGTAAAGGGTTACCTTACGAAAACCGTTTTTTTAGCATCCGGAATGAGGAGTGCGGCGCAAGAAAACCTGCACAACATTCGCAATCCTCATTCCGGGCTATTAGCAAGAAAATCTTCTGAATCCGCATAAATCCACATGAGAACCTCTTAGCACAGAGACAAAGAGCATGTGGATTTATGCGGATTCAGAAGATTTTCTTATATTGCTGTCCGGTAAACATATACAACACATTATCATTCATCTGTTTCAGTTGTGACAAGCCCCTATCCTCGCATACAGCAACAGGATTTCGCTGTAAAGTGTGGCTCCGCCACATTTTATGAGAAACATTTCCTATGAAAATGTGATTTCACAACAACTTGTGGAGTTTTACCGGACAGTAATAATTTTCTTATTCGGTAACATACCGATTGACATGAGTCCGACGAAATCTCGCTATACATCAGACTACAAATCAAGCAAGATTCGCCGAACTCACATTATTTTAATAAGCTAGTCCACAAAACGACAACAACAATTTTAATAGCCGGGGTTCTGCCAAGCCTTCTTCTCTGCATCAGAGAGGTTTGTGCCATCCTCATGCTGCAGATTGTCAATGAATGACTGTGGGATAGGACGATAGTAGTGCTTTGCTTCGTCAAAGAAGATGATGTCAGGGTTCAACGCCTTGCAACGCGTGTGGATAGTCTTTGTGCGTGCCATGTGCTCCCAGCGCACCATTTCGCCTACAAGCTCACGAGTGTGCTCGTTGAGAATGAAGTTGAGCGCACGCTCAAACTTGCTTGTTGCACCAATCTTTGCAAGTATAGCCTCATCCTCTGCAGGGAGGTTGTCCCAAGTCCAGTTGGTCATCTCTGCCTCTGTTGCCGCATCAGACACCTCAAGTCCCGGATTGGACAGATAGTAAGTGTTCATGCCAAGGTTCCAGCCGTCGTTGGCCTCCACATACTCAGCTTTTTTTGCAACAAAAGAAGTGTTCTTTGCAGCCTCATAGCATCCGTCGACATAGTAGCTGCGGTTTTCACCTGCATGCCATGCGCCACGCTTACGGAGAGCGTCAATGTCATTTTTCGCACCGGTGTAGTCACCGAGACGCACTTTTATCTCAGCGCGGACGAGGTAAGTCTCACCAAGACGGGCGAGGATAAGGTCACGAGACCCGTTGTCACCTGCAAAAGCGTTAAGCGTGCCGCAAGCATGCTTGCTTATGCCCGGGAACATGTTAGGGTTGCCTTCTGTGTAGACAGCGTTGTTGATGGAACCGAATCTGTCACCGACATACTCACCTTTCTGGTACTGAATCCATGCATTAAGGATAGGCTGGTTCTTCTTTCCTGAGAAAGTAGCGCCACCTTCGCGTGTCTGCTTGCGTCCGGCTTCAGGGAGACGGCCTTCCTCGTCAACGAAGTTGGCGTCTTGCTGATAAGCAGCAGCACCGAATCGGAACTTGTCGAAAGCATGCTCATCCTTTTTGTTGAAGATAAAGACAATAGATGGGTCGCCAACGTGCACAGGGCCTGTATGGGCATTACCTGCATATTCGACAGCTGTCCCATAGACCGTAGCGAAAGACTTCCAGAGGCGCGCGTCGTTCACATTGTCAAACACAGAGATAGTATACTCTGTCGGACGGAAACGCTGGAAATCCTTGCCACCGGTGATGCAGCCACGCATTGAGCCAAGAGTGGATTTTGCGAAGTTAGAGAACTGAGGGTTAAAGAAAGCTCCGGGGTTGCGTGACGCAGTACGCCCTGAGAAGTTGTTATCATGTGCAGCAACCATAAGAATCTCGCCACTCCTTTCAAGCTCACAGTTCACGCCTGTCCAGTTGCCATAAAGGTCTGTCACATTGCTTTCAAGTTGGCGTGCGCCAATAGCATAGTCGGCAGCCTCGAGAGCCTCTTTCAGATAAGCCTCCTTGACAGCACCGTTCCAGTAATCATTACGCTCGGAAGCAGCGAAAAGGAGAGCCTTCGCGAGGAAATGGGCAGCAGTAGCCTTCGTCCAGCTTACAGGCTGACCCACGAGCTTGTTATTCTCACCGTCAAACAAGCTGTAAGCCTGACGCAAGTCTGCGATGACCTGCTCCCAGCACTGCTGCTCTGTGGTAAGGTCGAAAGAGCGCACGATGCCATCAGTTGGCACGGTCTGAAGCACACAGTGTCCAAACTGAGATGTCAGTATGTAATAGTTATATCCACGTAGGAAATAAGCCTGTGCAAGAGCGGAATTGCGCACCTCCTCATTGGAGATTTTATCCGCAGAAGCGATAATCTTGTTTGCAGAAGCGATGCCGTAGTAGACCTCATCCCAAATATGGGCATTAGTACCTGTGTTACCGTTTGTTGTGGTGAAAGAAGGAGACATACGGACATCGTATGTAAGCCATACTTCGTTAGACGCATCCGTGCCGATTCCGAATTCGTCAGTGCCACCCATGAACTGGTAATAGCCCTGTGACTCGTATCCACCAATCCAACGGATATGTCCGTAGAGTGATTTAGTGAGGGCTAAAATACCATTCTCTGTCTCAAAGTACGAAGTATCATAAGAAGAGCTCAATTTCTCGTCAAGGAAATCATCTGAGCAGGAAGTGAGACCCGTTGCTGTTGCAGCAATAAGTCCGGCGGCGATATATTTTTTGAATTTCATTGTTAGTCTGTTATTAATGAATTAGTGTATCATATTAGAAACCAAGTTCAAGGCCTACAACCCAGCTGCGGTTGAAGTAAGACTTGCCTGTATCGAGGTCAAGTCCGGCAACTGCCTGATGAAGGTCGAATGGGTTGATGACTTGAGCATAAATCTTTGCATGCTTGATTTGTACATTCTTGAGCAGCTTGCTTGGGACAGTATAGCCGACAGAGATGTTACGCATACGGATGAAGCTTGCCTTCTCATAACCTTCCTGCTTGGCAAACTGGTCAAGGTCACCTGTTTGTACAGAACTCAGATTCGGCTTGTGGTAACGTGCGCCAGTATTCTCCGGAGTCCAATAGTCAAGCGCTGCTTCACCAAGGTTTCCGAAGCCGAAGAGATATTGAGGAGCATGTACCCAATAGTTGAATCTGCCGTAAAGCTGGAAGCTGAGTTCAACACCCTTGTAATTGAATGTGTTTGTCCAACCGGCAGTGAATGTAGGGCGCTTGTTACCAATGATCACACGGTCATGATCCGCATCCATCTTATAGTCACCATTCTGGTCAACAGGCTTAACGTTACCCGGAGTGAACTTATATCCATTAGCATTCCACTTTGCCATTTCAGCCTGGTCTTCCGGAGTGTCCTGCCACAGACCGTCTGTCTTGAATTCATAGAAAACGTTGAGTTGCTCACCGATGAATCTTGCATTTGCAATATCATCTTCCTTGCCATTAGCCAGTTCGTCAATCCTATCCTTTTGCCATGCCATGTTGAATGAGGTCTCCCAACGGAAATCCTTGTTTACGACAGGAATGGCATTGACGCTAAGCTCCACACCGTGGTTGGATGTCTTGCCGATATTGCCGATAGTTGAAGCATAACCGGTAACGGTAGGGACAGACATGGCAAGAAGAAGGTCATTTGTCTTTGAGAAATAGACATCCAAGCTACCGAAAATGCGATTGCCAAGGAAGCCGTAGTCAAGACCAAAGTTCCATTGGGTGGTCTTCTCCCAACCCACCTGTGTATTCGCCATCACGAGAGGATCCTTGACGTAAGCAGGGTCATTCATCATGTAAGCCTTGTCATAGCCGTCAGTTGTAGGAATGTAGATTGACTGGATTGCACCGAGAGTTGCATAAGGGTCGATGGAGGAGTTTCCTGTCACACCAACACCGGCACGGAGCTTCAAGTTGTCAATCCAGCGGATGTCTTTCATGAAAGCCTCCTCCTGAATACGCCAACCGAGGGACATTGATGGGAAGAACGCCCACTTGCGACCCTTTGAAAGCTGTGAGGCTCCATCCCAACGTCCGGAAGCGGTCAGAAGGTATCTGTCATTGAAAGCATAGTTCAAGCGAACCATGTATGACTCAAGCTGGCGCTCGTTGATACCTGTCTTCATGCTTGCTCCGTTATCCTTGTCTGTGATATCCAATGACCCCATGGCGTTCCAAAGCCATGCATCATTCTCAATACGGCTCAATTCCATGTTTCCGGTCTCGTACTTCCATTCTGAGGCAGACTGTAACAATGTCAAACCTACATTGTGCTTCTTAGCGAATGTACGGTTGTATGTGATCATATTGTCAAGAGTGTATGAGAATCCGCTATTGCTCTCCCAGCGAGACTGGTTCTCACCATTGCTCATCCACTTGTAAGCTGACGCAGTGTCAATATAGTCACCCTTACGGTAGTGACGGTAGTCAGGACCGAAAGCTATCTTGTACTCCAAGCCCTTCAGAGGAGCCCATATCTCACCAAGATGGATTTGTGCGGACATTGAGCCAAGGATACGGTATGTCTCACGGTTTGAGATATTATGCTCCCACTCGTTTATCGGGTTGTAGGCTTGGTTGTCACCACCTGGGTATTTCACGCGGTTACCGTCCTTATCGTATGGCAAAGCCCAGCGGTAAGACTTCTTGTAGAGTTCATAAACAGCACCGGCAGCGTTTGTTGCTGAAGGAGAGAAAGCTGATGACATGCCGTAATCCTGTGTCTCACGTGAAGCATTGAAGGACATGTTGATTGTCATCCACTTTGTCGGAGTGAGATTCATGCCAAGACGTGCAGTGAAGCGTTTGTATTCCTGACCATGCTGAGTGCCCTTGTTGCTGAGATAGCCGAACGAGCCGAAAGTGCTCATCTTGTCTGTACCACCGGAAGCGTTGAGTGTATGCTCCTGAATGACACCTGTACGGAGTGCCTGCCCTGTCCAGTCATAGTCAATCACATCATTAGGATTCCATGAGCCGGACTGCCAGCCGTTCATGACATTCTCTATTGCTGTTTCATCAAGTTTACTGCTGTTTTGGAATATTGCGAAATCACTATCCTTTGTAGGGTTGCGAGGGTCAGCATATTTTATAGGGTCATTGTTGTATGCAGCCCAACGACGATACTGGATATAGTCAGCAGCACTTACAGAAGGGCTGCGGTCAACCAGGTTCTGCCATGTCACAGAACCTGAATAGTTCAGTGAGAGCTGCCCCGCCTTGCCCTGCTTTGTTGTGACGATGACAACACCATTGGCACCACGAGAACCATAGATGGCTGTTGCAGAGGCATCTTTAAGAATATCTATCGCCTCTATATCGCGCGGGTTCAGTGTCTCAATTCCTGAACCGGACATCAATGGCACACCGTCAACAACATAGAGAGGAGAATTGGAGGCTGTCAGTGAACGTTCACCACGAATGCGGATGTCACCGACAGTACCTGGGCGTTCGTTTGATGTGATGTCCACACCTGCTGCCTTTCCCTGCAGTGCCTCGAAGGCATTGCTTACAGGACGTGCCTGAAGTTCTTTCTCACCTACGCGAGTCAATGCACCTGTGACATCGCTCTTCTTCTGCACACCGTAGCCGACTACCACAAGTTCGTCAAGTGCTGCAGCATCCTCCTGAAGCACAATCCTCAGGTTGGACTGTCCCTTCACGGCTACGGTTGCTGTCTTATAGCCGACATAGGAGACCTGTATCACAGCATTCGAAGGAACATTATTTATCATGAAATTACCGTCAAGGTCGGCTATAGAGCCGTTGCTTGAGCCTTTGATCTTCACTGTGGCACCGATGACAGGGTCGCCATTTTGGTCGACAACCACACCGGTCACTTTGCCTTGCTGCTGGGCTGCAAGGCTGACATTGCCTGCAGCATTGGCACTTACCTGGCAAACAGGAAGCATCATTGCTGAACATGCCATGGCAAAGGGCATCAATGCCCCTTTAAGGAATCGATTCTTCTGATCCATAGATTGTTGTTTTATTAGGTTATAGTTATTAGGGATTTATCACCATTTTAGAGTAATAATGTGCAAATTTACAAAAAAAACTCGTTTTACCCCCCCCCCATTTAGTTAATATTACTTAATACACTGTATTTATATTATAACACTGAAAAAATGGCGGCTGGTAAAAAAATGCAGCATTCTTTAATTTACAAGCAACAGCCAACACAGGTTCTCCATAAACACAAGCCGTACAAATCACTAATATACAAGGACTCTATCACTTGCTGTGGTAACTGACAGCAACAAAAAAAATCCTAAATCCACGATGAAGTGCCAAACTTCTGTCTTGGATTTAGGATATCAACATTATTTGAATCTGAGACTATCTCACAATAAATTTGCGTGTATTAGTGCACTTGCCGTCATTGGCAGTAATGACATACATGCCGGAAGACAGCGTGTCGAGCATGTCCTCCACTGTGCCATAGCCCTTTTTCAGCATCGTACCGGCAGGGTTGCAGACTGTGATCTCGCATTCTCCGCTGATTACAGGCGAACCAATAGCCGTCTGGACATACTGCTTCTCGTAGTCAGGCAAGTAGTATCCGAGATGAGGAGGCTGGTTGTAAGCTCCATTCTGCCATGCGACAGCCATGCGGTAGGTATGGTCCTGCATGAGGCAAGGCACACGGTGGTCACTCTCTTCTGTGGTGGAATGGATGTAGAGGTCGGAAGAGGTGGTCTTGTCCCAAAGTATCACTTCTTCTCGCCAGTCACCGAAGAGGTCAGCCAAAAGATTTGGTGTGCTTTTGCTGCCGTTGCATGAAGAACCGCTCAGCGACTTCACAGTAGAGACGGCACCGTTGCTGTACTTCGTGATTGTGCTGCCGTCAAGCAGTTCGTCCTGCAAGTCACCGTCCCAATATATTCTGAAGTTCATGGAAGGTTGTGCGCTGATGCTTGTCAGTTTGTTGGTTACTGCACTGCGTGGATTACGTGAGGAAGCACACCACATTTCCCAACCGTCATTGTTAGCGTCAATGTCTGCAGCGATGCCACGCCCTGTATCTCCTTCAGCTGTGCCACTGAAGATTATCTCACCTGTGGCAGCATCGTGGAGATCCCATCCGTAAGGCGATGCCTCATGCACCTGATAGACCTGCAAGCCATCGCGTGAAGGAATCATCTTGCCAACATGTATGGCATCGCCATGACCATAGCCTGTGGCATAAAGCAGTTTTCCGTCATCGTCTATTGCACATGAGCCCCATACTATCTCGTCCTTGCCATCACCGTCAACGTCCGCCACCGACATGTTGTGGTTGCCATTTCCGTATGCCGTGCGGCTGCCGGAGCCACGTGTTGCCGCGCCCGGCTTGTACGTGTTTGTTGTACCGGCGGCATCCATGACAGTGTAGGATGTCGTCGATTTTGAAGAGTGAAGCCAGCGTGTCTTCAGTTCTTTACCGTCAAAATCCACGGCCCAAAGGAAGGCGTAGGTATAGTAGCCACGGCACATCACTGCACTTGGCAATGCGTCAGGGCCACCAAGTGCGGCAACAGCTGCAAGATAGCGTTCGCCGCGGTTGCCATAGCTGCCCTTATCGTTCTTTCCGCTGCGGTCGTCCCAGTTGAATGTGCCTGCAGCCTCTCCACCGACAGTAGTGTTGCGGTTGGGGTTGTAGTATATGGTATGCACAGCCTTTCCTGTCTCACCATTGAACACTGTCAGCCACTCCTGACCACCGTCAACACGTCCTGCAGAAGTCACCCAATCCTTTGTGTTGTTCACCGACTTGATAGATGCTTCTGTAGCGGCTTCGCTGACATAGGCGCCTGCACCGTCAATGCTTCCCGGAGCGGTCTTGCAAATCATCTCCGCCTTGCCGTCACCGTCGAAGTCATAGACGAGGAACTGTGTATAGTGAGCACCGGAACGGATGTTCTTGCCAAGGTCGATGCGCCAAAGCTTTGTGCCATCCAGCTTGTAGCAGTCAAGGATAGTGTTGCCTGTCACACCGTTCTGTGAGTTGTCACGCGCATTGCTCGGATACCATTTCACGATAAGTTCATATTCTCCGTCGCCGTCCACATCGCCCACAGAGCAGTCGTTCGGCTCATACGTGTAAGCCTGTCCGTCAGGGTAACTTTCCGTGTTTCCGCCAACAGTGGTAGTGTATGGCTTAGTCTTGCCTCCTGCAGGACGGTCTATGTGCAGTTTCTTTGACGAAGCTATCTGCATTGGCGAGAACTCTTCAACCACCTCACCATTCACGACTGCCTTGATGACAAACTTGTCCGTGACTTTGTATGACAGGTTCTTATAGTTGGTCTTTGAGACATTGGCAACCTTTGTCCCATTGCGATAAATGTCAAAGGTCATGTCTTTGCTATCCGTCACAAAACTGCGCCATGACAGATAGGCACCGCCACGGGCTGCACCTTGCATCTTGACAGCGCCGCGATTAAGTTTCTCTGCATACTGCCGGGCAGCTGCAGGCATGCTCAACAGCAATGCTGCTGCAAGGCATGTAAGAATTTGTTTTTTCATAAAAATGTTTTTCAGTTAGTTTCTGACTTTGTTTTTCTGTATGCAAAATTAACAAAAACAAACATCAGAAGACTGTAAATCCGTGCGCATAATATGTGATTTCGTATAAAAACCGTCATATATGCCGGAAAAGCTGCTATACACATCAAAAAAAGGCAGTCAATAGTTCACTGCGCTCAGTTGACTATTGACTGCAAAAAAATCCACTTATCGTTTTATATCAAAACGCACACCGACCTTCAGGTCAAAGTTCAAAGGATGCTCCTTATAGGAATTTTCCACGCTGCTGTGGTTATCAAAAGAATAGCTCACCGCCGGCTCTGCAAACAGATTCAAAGCTTCGGTGATGCGGTACTCCAGACCTCCACCGGCTATGACAGAGAACTGCAGGCGCTTCTCGCTGACTTTCTCAGAAGTTGAAGATGCCTTTTCCGAACCAATAAAGAGGTCGGTGTCCGAAGAGCCGTAGACACACTTCTCCACCATACCGCCGCCACTCACGTAGACACCAAACTTGCGTGTCTTCAAAAGATTATAATGCAGCTTCAAAGGAACACCTATGTAGTGCAATGTTTGTTCTGTATCAAAATAATTCTTATCCGTACCTGACACCGTGGACGATGAGAGAAGACTGTATGTTATGCCCGTCTCGACACTCATTCTTTCACTGATAGGAATACCACAGCCCAGTCCGAAACGTAACGGCAGCTTATGGTGCGTCTCTGTCTCAACACTCTCACCACGATTCATTGTCAAAATGTCATACACCTTATTCACACCAATCGGCACATCCGCTGCTCCGCCATAAGGGCTTAATGTCTTGACAATGGGCGAATAGCCTGTCTCTGAACTCTTGCCATTGGTCATAAGGTTGCCTGCGTATGCCGTCAGACTCCAGTCACCACCGGATTTCAGATGTTTAACAGCAGGTACAGCCTTTTTCTTTCCGGTAACCAATAGCTGCGTCCGCGAGCCTGGAGAAATAACCGAAGACGCTGTATCTGTATACTCAATGACCGCTTGCTTTTCTTTTTCCTCTCCACCTTCAGATAATTCATCTGATGCCGCCACAGCAACAGATGCGTCCGCCAAAACCTTTGTATGGCGTTCCAAAGCATTGCCCATGCGCTTGATGCCACGTTCCAATGGACGCAGGGCTTCATGGACGGCATCGCCAGGATTCTTGCCCCCAACCTCTGCCACAAAATTATGCCTATCCTTAATGATTCCACTGCCTGCCATGCGGACATCATCTTGCAGGGAATGTTCTGAGAATAGTAACGGCACGATAACAGCAAGGCATAACGCAACAGCAGCAACCCCACCATAACGAAGCCACAAAGGAAGAATACGTCTCTGACGGCGATTCCCGGATGACAGACTTTGTTCTATATCGTCCCACAGACCTTCCGGAGCACGAAGCTCAAAATCATGCTCTTTATGCCGTAAATCCTCTATCCAATTATTATCTTCCATACCATTACTTTAAGTGTTGACTGACTTTTTCGGCAAGCAGAGCCTTTGCCCGATGAAACTGCGATGCAGAGGTACCTTCCTTGATGCCTAACATGGCTGCAATCTCTTTATGGCTCTTTTTCTCAAATACAACAAGATTGAAGACGGTGCGGTAACCGACCGGAAGGCTCTGTATCATCTCTTGTATGACCTGAAACGGAATTCCATCTGTCTCCAAGTCCACATCAGGAGAGTCGGGAATATCCTCTACAGTATCGATAAAACTGAATATATTCCGCCTACGTATGAATTTCAGAGACTCATTGACGACAATCCTTGTCATCCATGACTTCAATGAGCCGTTCTCCATAATCCTGAAATTCCCTATACCGGAGAATATCTTCACAAAAGAATCCTGCAACACATCGCGGACATCCTCACTGTCAACGACATAACGGGAGCAGACAGCGGTAAGATAGCCGGCATACATCTCATATACAGTCCGCATGGCACCATGGTCACCGGACTGCATACGACGTATCAGTTCAATCTCGTTGTCGCTCCCGTTCAACTTCATTTTCCTATAATTTATTACTTCACATATTGCCCATCAAAAGCTACATGCTTAATCAATGCTGATTTCACCATCATAATAGGCTGTCAGCACAGAAGGCGTATAGGTCAGAACCACCTTAACATCACCAAGATATTGGCGGCTGACAACAGCCAACAAGACTGGCCGTGTTGTAAAGCTCTGCTTTTCTCCAACCTCCACATTACAGTGGAATTCAAACTTCTGCACACCATTATGCTTCATTGCCACAGGAGTGATTGCTGTTGAAAACTCTGTTTCGGGCAAGGTCACTGCCACCACATACTCTTTTGAGAAATCTATAGCTGTAGCTTGACCACTTTTCCCCATGACCGCAGCTGTCCCAAAATATTGCTTAAACTCAGCTTCACTTAAGATCATGTCTGGTACACGAACCGCTGTGTTCTTAACAAAATATTTTTCAGCCAACCTATATGGTATATCATTTGAAATGGCATTTCCGGAGGTTGCCTTTGATGAGACTGTACAGCCAACAATGCTGGACAAAAAGCATACTGATAGTGTCAGAATGAAAATCTTTATTCGCATCACTTATAATGTACATTGTTCTGATGACTTATGCCAACTGAATATTTCTGTTGGCAGTGCAACATCATAACCGGATTTTTCAAAAAGCAGATTGGTTCTTACTTTATGATTGCGCCACGGCTTATCACAGCAGCCTCTACCTTATCACCTGACTCTGACGATGTTCCTGACAACTTAAAATCGACTTTCTTTACCTCACCGTTGAAGGATTTCCAACGTAAAGTCAGTTTCTGATTCTCAGGAATCTCCTGAGGAATCTCTGACAGACGGAAAGCTATCAGTGCATCACCCCAAGCGCCGTTAACATCGCCATTAGCATCATGACGGAGCTCTACCTCAAACGGATTCTCCTCATTCACACCACCGACAAGATTCAAATAATGCTTCTTGTTGCTACCGCCCCACAATGTGCGGACACGCAGTGTAAGATATCCATCTTCGGCAATGGTCACCCAATCATTGACAATCTCAACAGGGTCTTTGCCATAATCATCTATAGACTCACCATCGGGAATCACGACCATATCCTTGGTACGTATACTGTCAATCCAATTGACACGGACGGTCTTCGTATAGCCCTCTGTCACCTTGTCCAAAACCTCGAAGTTCATCAATGCACGCACTTCCTTGCCATCATACAATGTAGAGGTCAGGTTCTCTGGGTACAATGTTGTCTTCTCGTCAAGCTGGAAATAGGTCTTTCCTTCAGTATTGACTTTCACAGTCACCAGACCATTAGGAAAGTTCACTGCTACATAATCATCGTTGCTGTCACATGACTGCAGACCGAGCACTACTGTAAGTAATGCAATAAGAATTGTTTTTGGATACTTCATCATATTATCTTTTTTGTTTAATACATCTATATAATCCTTATTGCATGGAAATCTTGCTTCAACAAACTTAGTTTTAACAATAAACAACATTCTTGTAGCTTTTGACAGCATAACTACATGGAGTCTGCATAATCCAAAGTTTCCTGTATATTCTTATATGAATCTGCAATGACCCTCCGTCCACAAAGCCATGGTGGCGCTAAAAGGATTCTTGCCATACAGGACAACATTGCCGCTGGAATCAATTCTGTAGCGAGACTCCTAAATGTGATTTATCGCTTTCGCTATGGCTTGGAGATAATAAAGAAAAAAATTGATGAAATTGACATCGGATAATGTGTTCCTTTTAAGCATACATACTGATACACCTATAATACCCCTATATAAGTACATATAGCGTCATCCTGTGCTACATTACAAATCTATCTGATAAAGGACATACCTCAGTAATGGTGAATCATCTGAAAGTTTCGGATGGTTGAACTCTAAGATTTTCTCCATTCCTATCTTCTGCATAACACGCTCGGAAGGCTTGTTTACAACGGCAGTAAAAGAATAAACTCGCGCCAGCCCCTGCTTCCTTGCCAACTCCAACACTTTTTTCGCAGCTTCTGTGGCATAGCCTTTATTGTGATAATCGGCATCTAACCGCCATCCTATTTCTATACCCGGCGTGAACTCGGCATCAAACCCAATCTCATGCAGTCCGACATATCCGATAAATGCACCGGTACCCTTTAACTCCACTGCATACAATCCCCAACCATTACGCTTAAATTCAGCTTGAATACGATTGTAAAAAGTTTCCGTTTCTTCATCTGTCAGTAATGCCGGAAAATATTTCATCACTTGTGGATTGCTGTTTATAGCAGCAAAACATGGCAAATCTTCAGATTTCCATGACCTAAGAACCAGCTTGTCTGTTTCTGCATATATCATATACTTAGTTTTCTAATATTCCTATAAAATTAGCCTTTTCCTCCTTTCGCAACATCCTCCTCCCCAAGGCACACAATTGTCTCCCCTCCTTCCTCCCCCTCCCCATACACCAAAAAACACCATATAACACACAAAAAAGCAAGAATTCCCCCGCCGACCTTTCAGTCAGCGGGGGAACATGTCTCAAAGAAGGCGGCCTCCTACTCTCCCGCATTGCAGTGCAGTACCATCGGCGCAGG
>NZ_JABKKG010000012.1 GCF_013166595.1 Palleniella intestinalis
TTTTGCACTCCTGCATCCTATCCCGAAAGGACAGCCCAAACCATAAAAACATTTATCACTCGTTAAATTTCTGTTAAATTTTCGTATTCGACACTCACTTTTTTACAGTCCTTTTTCTTTCCTCAAATAGCTTTTATACCCTCTTTCCCCAACCAAGTTTTTTTTGTACCGTTATTTTTCTACATCGTTGATAATCAATAGCAAAAGTCCTCTCATATGAATTCCACATGAATAGTGTTGTTAGCCAAATGTGGGAGCAGAACACCGACGTAGTGATGGTTGACACTGGTAACTCATACGAAGGACTCTGTGAGTATGTCGGTGGCAAGTACATCAGCTATACTGACGAGCATCCTATCACGATGAACCCTTTTGCCATCAAGCGTGAGGAGTTGAACATCGAGAAGATAGGTTTCCTCAAGAACCTGATAATGCTCATTTGGAAAGGAACGCAAGGCGAAGTAACCAAGACGGAAGACCGTCTCATAGAACAGGTCATCACAGAATACTTCGAAGAATACTTTGTGAAGAAACTCATTGATAACTTGTCGTTCAACACATTTTACGAGTACAGCACTGTCCGTATTCCTCAGATTATCAAGGAGAATAATTTGGCAGGAATTGATTTGGCAGCATACAACTATCTGCTAAAGGACTTCTACAAGGGAGGCAGCCATGAGCTTACTCTTAATGAGAACCTCGACACGAAGCTGTTTGACGAGACATTCATAGTCTTCGAGATTGACTCAATCAAGGATGACCCTCTTCTCTTCCCTCTCGTTACGCTCATCATCATGGACGTTTTCATCCAGAAGATGCGTATCAAAAAGAACCGCAAGGTTCTTGTCATTGAAGAGGCATGGAAAGCCATAGCATCGCCAATGATGGCAGAGTACATCAAGTATCTCTACAAGACAGCCCGTAAGTTCTGGGCATCAGTGGGTGTGGTAACTCAGGAGATTCAGGACATCGTGGGAAGTCCGATTGTAAAAGAAGCCATCATCAACAACTCAGACATTGTGATGTTGCTTGACCAGAGCAAGTTCCGTGAACGCTTCGACGAAATCAAGGCTATCCTTGGTCTTACTGATGTGGACTGTAAGAAGATCTTCACCATCAACCGCCTAGAAAACAAGGAAGGACGAAGTTTCTTCCGAGAAGTGTTTATCCGTCGAGGAAGCGTAGGAGGTGTGTTTGGAGTGGAAGAACCCCATGAGTGTTACATGACCTACACCACGGAGAGAGCTGAGAAGGAAGCCTTGAAGCTCTACAAGAAAGAGTTGCAATGTGACCATCAGCACGCCATCGAAGCCTATTGCCGAGATTGGGAGCTATCAGGTATAAGCAAGTCACTGCCTTTTGCCCAAAAGGTAAACCAAGCAGGTCGTGTACTGAGGCTCAAACCCAAGCCAAAGAGTGACCCCAACAGATTATAACAACAAGTCATAAACGATAAGATTCAGGAAAATGAAACGCTATCTGATAATACTTACCCTCTACCTCTGTGCCGTTGTACCTACAATGGCGCAGTACTACAGTGTGAACTATGACAAACGCACCGTAGCAGAAATGACAGCCACTTTTGCTACAGAGGCTGCTACCGAGGCGTATTATGCCCAGCAGGTAGCCAAGATACGTGAATACTATCAGGCGGCTGAGGTTGCAGCAGCAGGAATTTTCACTTCAAAGTTCCTTGACCGCAAAGCCCTCACCAACTTGGGACTATGGACAAGTGCCACTGAGAACTACTATTACCGCCGTATCTACAACATGGTTTCTGCCAAAATCATGCCCAAGATATGGACTGTAGCAGGTATGATGCTCAAAAGTCCACAGAATGCACTCTACTGGGGAAGCTATATATAAGGTATGTGAAGAGACCAAGACACTCTGCTATCAGTTTGAGTCAATCGTCACCAATAGCACGCTCTCATTCAAGGATATTGCTTTTCTGGAGATAAACCAGGAACTTGCAGCCATCTTGAAACTGTCAGAGTTGGGCAATGTAGATTGGGAGAAGATGTTTGACAACTTCTCAAACATCGGTTCCAACTTCACCAAGGAGAACTTGGATGAAGACATAAACAACCTATATAACATGGGAGTCAATCTTGCAGCTGCAGGAGCTGGTAATGCCATAAATTCCATCCTTGGCAACAGCAACTTCAATGGTTCGATGATGGATAAGACAAGCAGTGTCATTGAGATAGCTGAGAATGTCTATAGTCTCTACAATAGTCTGTCAACAAATGCCGGCAACACTATCTTGCAGTTTGTTGGAGGAAGAGATAGCATTGCAAACCTCTTCTCTTTATCGAACTACAATCTGACTTCCTGGATAACAGACTATGCCCGTGAAGGTATGGGACAATATTACACTCAGCGATGGTATATCTACAGAGTTGATGCAGGAAATGTTGCTCTTTGCGACTACTATCCACCAACGGACAACGATGCTGTGATTAAAGGCGACCACTGGTATCGCATCAATACAAAAGATCCGAACTATTCTCCAACATCGGCTGAACGAGAGACAGCGTTGAAAAACTCTGAAAACCATGCAGGTTGGAGCCGAAGTCAGGTTCAGCAACTGAACAGTTCAAACGACGGGTTTAGGTATAGTATGACATACTATATTTCGGGCTACATACTCAGTAAAAAGAAAAAGCAGTATGCCAAAGCCTATGCTTACGAGATACATGTGTCAAAGAGTTGGAACAACAAGGAAGTCGCCTATGAAGATGTCTTTGATTCCTACACTATGGACTTGAAAACATTCAAGGCAGGTTTGAACGCCCGTCTGGCAGAACTCAATGATAACGAGGAAGGTTACACCTATTACCTTTCAAGTGACCCAAAGAAATACTACCAGACCACAGATGCAAAGAAAATTGCAGGATGTGAAACAGCAACCATCAGCGTCACTTGCCATGATGGAGCCAAACTTGGTGAAGGTTCCACGCAATACAAATGTTCAAGTTGCGGAGGCAGTGTGAATGGTCATACCAAACAGTGTGCTATGTCCACAAGTATCACTCACGAAAATGTCGTCACCTCAGAGATAGATACAAAAATTGCGGAAACCGAAAGAAAAATCACCTCTCTCCAGTCTGAGATTACAAGGTTGGAAGCAGAAAATATGGAATTTCTCAGGAAGATAAAGAGTTCAAGTGTGGAAGATGCAGCAAGGTATCGCCAACAATACAATGCCAATAAAGACCGCATTACTGCTTTGAACTCAGACAAGAACGCAGCAGAGGCAGAACTTGCCCAGTACCAAAAGGCAAAGCAAGAAGCTATAGATGGTGAAAATGCCGTAACGGATGACCATTACCGCATACCAGCCATCATGCAGGATTGCAAGACTGCCTACAATCTCAACTGGAATGGTTCGGGTGCTTGGGAAGGTAACACCTTTGTCCGTACAGCATCTATGCCAAATATCAATGGTGTCATTACCTTCAAGGCAACAGTCTCGATAGCACGAAAGCCAAAGTATTTCCTTGGTATCAAGATACACCGAGCCATTGTGCAGATTTCATGGACATTGACCACGCAGTACAGCGACACGCAAGTTGTGGCAGTCATAAATCTCGATCCTGCAAAAACCGATGAAGAGAAAGCTGACGAAGTGAATAAGAAACTGGCAGAGGTCGCTCGTGAATTTCCCGACTGTGACCCAACGGTAGAATATGCAAAGAGCAACCCAGTTGAATCAGATGAAACCGATGACACTTATCATTTGCTATGGTCAAGCGACCGTCTGGAGATAGCACGTCAGATAGACAGCCGTCTTACGAAGATATTTGCCGATTTGGTATCATTGGAGAAGATGATGCACTACAAGCATTCCATCATAGACATATTGAGAAGGGTCGCTCCTCTAAACGACGAACAAGGCAAAAGACAGACTCTCATAGAGAAATGCCGGAAGCGATGGTTGAGGCACGCTGCAAACAGTAGTCATTCAGATAGTTACAACGGAAAATATGATGACGATGAAGAAGACAACAATGAATAGCAAGATACGGACAATCCTCATTTGTCTGTTAACCCTCTTGCCATCAATAGCAAAGGCGCAGATGGGATTTGATGTCACTTCTGTCGAAGCCTATATTAACGACCACAAGCAACAGCGCAGTCTGCTGCTTGTGCGTTCCACCTTGGAGGCAAGCAACAAACTGTTGCATGACTACAGTGGTGATGCCAATATCGGCTTCAAGGACATCAATAAAGAACTGGACAAGTACACCAGAGCTTTTGATGTGATAGACGTTCTGTATCAGACACTTCGCACCAGTCTTAATGTGTACAATACCTATGAAAACGTCAGTGACAGAGTTGGTGACTACAGGAAGATGCTCAATGATTTCAGAAAGAAGTGTCTGGAACGAGGCAACATCATGAGTACCGACACACTCATAATCACCATCAATACCAAGGCATTGGCAAAAATTGCTGATGAAGGAGATAACCTTTATAAGTCTGTCAGTGATTTGGTGCTATATGCAACAGGAGCAGCTGCATGTTCCACATCCGACTTGCTACTTATTCTCACAAGCATCAACAACTCGCTTGATAACATAAAGAAACATCTCAACAAAGCCTACTTCGAGACCTGGCGATACATTCAGGTTAGAATCGGCTACTGGAAAAAGCAAGTGTATCGAGCCAAGAGCAAGGAAGAAATCATAAGTGATGCCTTTGGCAGATGGAAAGGCGCAGGATATTTAGGTTATTAGGATAACAAATAAAAAACTCAATGAATATGAAACATTTAATTAGTTCACGAATGACACTTTGTCTATGTGGTATATCGCTGTGTTTCAGTGCATCCGCTCAGAGCTATGTGACTTACAATCATGATGCAGCCAAGATGAACCAGATAACGGTTCAAGAGATTGGCGCAGGTGGACTCACTCCTGCATTCTACTATGATGTCTTTCACAACAGATACCAGAAGACAGCAGCTCAAAAGAACAAGCAAGGATTCAGAACCTTGGCAGGAATTTCCGCATATCAGCAGGTCGATGTAGCAGATAGCATCAAGTCCTCACTCACTAAGCGAGCAGAAATCGAGGCACTCAACATTGCAGACCGACAAATTGACCTTGCCTGGCTTGCTGAAGGAAGCAAGATTAACGCAAAACTCTCTTACTTCCAGGCAAATATAAACCGAATAATCAGTGCAGGTGGCTCTGTTTCGGACAAAACACGATGGAACGAGTATTACAATATGTTCCAGACAGCCATCAAAGAAACACAGGATGCCTATATGCCTAATGCTCAACGTAAACAGCAGTATCTTGCTATCTATGATGACATTAACAGACAGAACGAGACACTTCTCTCGTTTCTGATTCAATTAAGCAACAAGCGAAAAACATCCTCCTTGCTTGCTGCCAGACTTGAAAGGAGAAACAATGTGGGCAGTCACGCTTCATCAGCTATCAGCCGTTGGCGTGAGGCTGGCAAAAAGAATGCAGGAAATAACTCAGGAGGCAATGATGACTCCGATGACAATAACATAGTAAAACAATAACCCATGGCAGATTCAAGCATTCTTTCCGATTTCGGTATCAATATCCTCGAACAGGAGATTGATGATGTGATATTCCAGACCAACGAGTTCCTTTGTGATGCTACATTCACTGGCTCACAAGGCCCTTTTTGGTGGATATTGCAAATGTGTATGGCTTTGGCTGCACTGTTTTCGATAGTCGTAGCAGGTAGCATGGCCTACAAGATGATGGTTAAGCATGAGCCGATAGACATCATGAAGTTGTTCAAGCCTCTTGTGGTCAGTGTAATTCTCTGTTGGTGGTACCCACCTGCAGACACCGGCATAACGAACAATGGTAGCAGCTGGTGTGTACTCTACTTTCTCTCGTATATTCCAAACTGTATAGGCTCATACACGCACGACTTGTATGAAGCAGAGTCAGCACAGATTGAAGACAAGTTCACGGAAGTTCAGGAACTCATATACACAAGAGATACACTATACACCTCTCTGCAAGCACAGGCAGACGTAGCCCATTCTGGAACCTCGGATCCGAACCTGATAGAGTCCACCATGGAACAGGCAGGTGTGGATGAAGTGACAAACATGGAGACAGACGCTTCAAAGCTCTGGTTCACCTCTCTCACGGCAGGGGCAGTAGTCGGCATAGATAAGGTTATCATGCTAATAGCCTTGATTGTCTTCCGCATAGGTTGGTGGGCAACCATCTATTGCCAACAGATACTTCTGGGTATGCTGACGATATTCGGACCGATACAGTGGGCGTTCTCTCTCTTACCGAAATGGGAAGGTGCTTGGGCAAAGTGGCTGATACGCTATCTGACGGTACATTTCTATGGAGCGATGCTATACTTCGTAGGCTTTTATGTCCTATTGCTATTTGATATAGTGCTCTGCATACAGGTGGAAAACCTAACAGCCATTACAGAAAGTGAGCAGACGATGGCAGCATATCTGCAGAACTCCTTCTTCTCAGCCGGTTATCTGATGGCAGCAAGCATAGTGGCATTGAAGTGTCTGAACCTCGTGCCAGACCTCGCTGCATGGATGATACCAGAGGGGGACACAGCGTTCTCAACCCGTAACTTCGGTGAAGGAGTGGCACAGCAAGCCAAGGTTTCAACCCAGGGCATGATTAGCAAAGTAATGTAAAACAGCAAACAATACATATTATATGGTAATAAGGAATCTCGAAAACAAAATCAAGTTGGTGATGATAATCTGCTCACTATTCCTTGTGGGCTGCATCGTCATCTGCATTTCCAGCATTTGGACTGCCAAGGTAATGGTGTCGGATGCGCATCAGAAAGTGTACGTATTGGATGGCAATGTTCCTATTCTCGTTCAGCGTAGCACCATGAAAGAAACGCTCGATGTGGAAGCCAAGAGTCATGTGGAAATGTTCCACCATTTCTTCTTCACCCTTGCGCCAGACGACAAGTATATCAAATACACAATGGACAAAGCCATGTATCTGGTTGACGAAACTGGTCTTGCGCAGTACAATACATTGAAAGAGAAAGGTTTCTACTCAAACATCATGGGTACGAGTGCCGTGTTCAGCATCTTCTGTGACAGTATCAAGTTCGATAAAGAGAAGATGGAGTTTACCTACTATGGCAGACAGCGTATCGAGCGACGTACAAGCATAATGACCAGAGAACTGGTGACGGCAGGTCATTTGAAGCGGGTTCCCCGAACCGACAACAACCCTCATGGATTGCTCATAACCAACTGGAGAACCCTTCTTAACAAGGATGTGGAACAAAAGACAAAACTGACATATTGATATGGGATGGAAGAAAATGCTCGTCGGCGAGAAGATGCCCGACAAGGACGATCCAAAATATCGTCAGAGATATGAAGAGGAGGTTAGGGCAGGACGCAAGTTTGCAAAAACCATGAAGCTTGATGTACTTGCCGGTAAGGTTCAACTGTTTGCAAATGACCACAAACGCTTGTTCCTGTCCCTCGTCTTTGGATTCATCATTCTCAGTTTTGGTCTGAATATCTACAGGATGGCTGTGGTGTATAATCATCAGAGGTCAAGGCAGAGTGCTGCAGAGAGACAGGAACAGATGTTGCGCAAACGGCACAACAAAGTCAGGAAAGCTGTCTCGGAAGCCTACACCACACTTCCTGCCGTGAATAGAGAAAATCAAATGGATAACAACAAAAAGATAGAAAACGATGGACGCACTGAAAAAGATTAACTGGAAACAGCCAAAGTACATGATACCAATTATCATCTACTTTCCACTGTTGTTTGTCGGCTATTTTGTGATTGACCTCTTTCATACGGAGAAGGCTGAGATTCCTGATGGTCTTACAACGACCGAGTATCTTAATCCAGACCTCCCTGATGCCAAGATGAAGGGTGACGGCATTGGAAACAAGTATGAGAGTATGCTCAAATCATACGGTAAGATAGACGATTATTCAGCTTTAGGTAACATTGAACGCAATGAAGAAGACACAAAAGAAGAGTATGATTCTAAATACTCAGATGAAGAACGTAAGCAAATCGAGGCGCAGGAAGCCGCGAAGCTCGCTGAGATGCAACGACAGCTACAGGAGAGTGCACAGAAAGGCCAAGAAATCGCAAAAGGCGAGGGTAGTTCAGAAAATGACCGCATAGCTCGTGGTAAACAACGTGAACAGGAAGCCATGGAAGAGCTAAACCGTGCCATTGCCCAAGCAAAGTTGCAGGCTCAGCAGGTCACTACTCCACCATTACAGGCCGAGGTCAGTGTTCAAACTGGCGATGCCAAGGAAGGAAAAGCGGAAATTCCGGAAAAGAACAAGACCAACGATGACGAACCCCAGGAAGTAGTCAAGAAGGTCAAGGTCACTTCCGATTACTTCAATACGCTGTGTGACAATGACAAGGAACCAGGGCTTATCAAGGCAATCATAGATGAAAACATCAAGGCAGTTGATGGTTCAAGAGTACGTCTTCGTCTTCTCGACGACATAGTTATCAATGATGTAGTCGTTCATAAAGGCTCCTATATCTATGCCACTATGAGCGGTTTCGGTTCACAGCGTGTCAAAGGTAATGTAAAGAGTATCATGGTAGATGATGACATCATCAAGGTTAATCTCTCACTCTACGACACTGACGGACTTGAAGGACTGTATGTGCCAAGCAGTCAGTTTAGGGAAACGACCAAGGATGTAAGCAGTGGCGCATTGAGCAACACCTCCACTCTTACCAATACCACAACCGCAGCAGGTTCAAACTTGGCGACATGGGGAGCGCAAGCCGTTAGCAATGCCGTCCAGAAGACAAGCAACGCTATCAGCAAGGCTATCAAAAAGAACTCTGCCAAGCTGAAATACGGAACCTTCGTGTATCTCATTAACTCACGTTCAAACCAGAAAGATAAATAATAACGAGCAAAACATATAGAAATATGAAGACTTTCAAGAAAATCAGCGCATTGGTAGTATGCGCATTAGCCTCCCTCCCATCCATGGCACAGCAGACGTATCAGGAAATGGAGCAGCTCACCATCAATGAGAATGTCACAACTGTCATCACCGCCTCTGAGCCAGTCCGCTTCGTTGACATATCCACGGATGCTGTCGTTGGTGACCAACCAATCAACAACACCCTACGCCTGAAACCCAAGGAAGGTGCTGACGTACATGCCGATGGTGATATATTGGCTATCGTCACTATCGTTACCGAGCGATACAGAACCCAGTATGCTTTGGTATATACCACACGCTTGCAGGAAGCAGTTACAGACAAGCAGATACTTGCCTCTGAGAAGATACCATATCACAATCCTTCTGTATCAATGAGTACAGAGGATATGACCAGATATGCCAGAAAGATATGGAACTCACCGGCAAGAATACGCAACGTAAGCATCAAACAGCATCGAATGACCATGCGACTGAACAATATCTATGCTGTAGGCGAATACTTCTTCATAGATTTTAGCATCGAGAACCGCACCAATATCCGTTTTGACATTGATGAGATGCGTATCAAGCTGAGTGACAAGAAGGTTTCCAAGGCTACAAACGCCCAGATGATTGAGCTTACGCCAGCTATGGTGCTTGACCAGTCCAAGACCTTCAAGTATGGTTATAGAAACGTTGTCGTTCTGAAAAAGATGACGTTCCCAAACGACAAGGTGCTGTCAATTGAGATTTCCGAGAAACAGATTAGTGGTCGTACCATCAGTTTGGACATCGACTATGAAGATGTTCTCTATGCCGACTCTTTCAACTCACGCTTAATGATAGAGGAATAAGCCTATGAAGAAATATATATTGTCATTGATGATGGGTCTGTGTATTTCAGTCTCATCATTTGCCCAAAGCCATAGTGACCGAATATCAGTAGGTGTAGGTGCTCTGTATCAGAGGGGTTTGGATGCCACAATCTCGTGGGAACACGAGACAAAGTACCATAATGCTTGGGAATACTTCATCAACGGTTATATCAAATGGGATGAATGTGCATCATGTGGACACGTCTGCCCAAATTCGTTTTGGAACAACTACCGCATATGGAGAATAGGTGCTGCCTATAAACCATGTGTGGTAAGAGGCAGAAACCACCACGGCAACCTGCGTGTTGGTGCAAGTGTAGGCAGTGATACAAAGAAGTTCGTTGGAGGCTTGCATGTAGGTTACGAGCATAACTTTGCTCTCCGTAATGGATGGGGATTGTTTATGCAAGCCAAGTGCGACCTTAGCATACCCAAACGAGAAGACCTGTTCAGAACTGGCATCGTAATAGGATTCAAGATACCAACAATAAAGAAATGACGATAATGAAGATACTACATATCCTTTGTGCTACTCTAATGGCAGTAGCCTTTGTTTCTTGTGATGAGCATAGAGACTTTCCAGATACATCAATGAAGACCTGCGACATCCTCTGTACAAATGGCAAGGTTGTAAGGTTTGAAGATGTAAAGTCACAAAACAAGACACCCATTGCCGTGGTGTTCTACGTTAATCAAAACGAGGACATCCAAGGCACAGGCTATGCTGTCTATCTAAAAGACATTGAACCTTATGTTTATTCTGACTCGCTCGGTCTCAAACATAATACATCAGCAGACATCACGGCATTCGACGGTAACGGCAACACTCACGCTATGTATTCCACAGGCACCTCACCTGCAGCTTCAGCAGTCTTTGATATGTGGCAATATGGTCAGAGTGCCTATATCCCTTCCGTTGCTCAGATAAAGCTCTTGTATGAAGCACGCAGTGCGGTGAATACCTATATCCGCAAGTGCGGTGGTGACGAGTTACTAGACAATCCAGATGAATGTTGGTACTGGACATCCACAGAGGTCAAAGGTCAGGAAACAGCCAAAGCCTGGTTGTTCTCTTTGGCTTCTGGAGCTCTTCAAGAAACGCCAAAGACGCAAGCACATAAAGTCCGTCCAATCATCACGTTATACAATTAGCATTACATATTCACTATACACAAGAATAAGGTTTCATGGAGGAAACAAAAGAATTACAGACCATGTATAAGATATTCCGCTATCTGATATACTTATCATTGATAGTGGAGTTCTTCGAGTATGCTATAGACCCAGAGTTGCTTGACTATTGGGGTGGCATTGTTTGTGACATACACAGCCGAGTAAAGAGGTGGTTCATCTATATGGATGGCAATCTCGTATGGAGCAAGCTTGCGACCATTGTGCTCATCTGCATCACCTGCATTGGCACCCGAAACAAGAAACACTTGGAGTTTGATGCACGCCGTCAGGTATTCTATCCGTTGGTGGGTGGGCTTTTCGTGACTATATTGTCGATATGGCTGTTCGGTCATCGTATGGATATGAGATTCTACTCCATCACGCTGAACATTTGGCTATACATGGCTGCCTCCATTCTTGGTACCATCTGCATCCACGTTGCTCTCGACAATATCTCCAAATTCCTGAAGGAAGGATTGCTCAAAGACCGTTTCAACTTCGAGAATGAGTCTTTCGAGCAATGTCAGGACTTGCAGGAGAACAAGTATAGCGTGAACATTCCTATGCGCTATTACTACAAGGGCAAGTTCCGCAAGGGCTGGGTGAATATCGTGAACCCTTTCCGAGGAACATGGGTTGTAGGTACTCCTGGTTCTGGTAAGACCTTCTCCATCATCGAGCCGTTCATCCGTCAGCACAGTGCCAAGGGCTTTGCCATGGTTGTCTATGATTACAAGTTCCCGACGCTTGCGCAGAAGCTGTATTATCACTACAAGATAAACCAAAAGGCAGGTAAAGTGCCACAAGGATGCAAGTTTAACATCATCAACTTCGTGGATGTAGAGTACTCCAGACGAGTGAATCCTATTCAGCAGAAATACATTGGCAACCTTGCAGCTGCCAGTGAAACGGCAGAAACTCTGTTGGAGTCACTTCAAAAAGGCAAGAAGGAAGGTGGTGGCGGTAGCGACCAGTTTTTCCAGACATCAGCGGTCAACTTCCTTGCAGCCTGTATTTCTTTGTCAACTACAAGAAGGTACCATACGATAAGAACGGCAAGGCTCTTATTGCGGAGATGACCACCGAGCCAAAGACTCATCGTCCGAAACCCACAGGCAGAGTCTTCGATCATACAGGTAGAGAAGTAGAACCCGACTATTGGCTTGGCAAGTATAGTGATATGCCACATATCCTTTCGTTCCTCAATCTCGACTACCAGACCATCTTTGAGGTTTTGGAAACGGATCCAGAGGTCGCTCCTCTCCTCGGTCCTTTCCAGACAGCCATGAAGAATAAGGCTATGGAACAGTTGGAAGGTATGATTGGTACGCTCCGTGTCTATACCTCACGATTGGCGACCAAGGAGTCGTATTGGATATTCCATAGGGATGGTGATGACTTTGACTTGAAGGTGTCCGACCCGAAGAACCCGTCATATCTGCTTATTGCCAACGACCCAGAGATGGAAAGCATCATCGGTGCTTTGAATGCTTTGATTCTGAACCGTCTTGTTACTCGTGTCAACACTGGTCAGGGTAAGAATATTCCTGTCAGCATCATTGTGGACGAATTGCCTACGCTCTACTTCCACAAGATTGACAGACTTATCGGTACTGCCCGAAGCAACAAGGTAAGCGTGGCTCTCGGTTTTCAGGAGTTGCCACAGCTTGAATCCGACTACGGCAAGGTGGGTATGCAGAAGGTAATCACCACTGTTAGTAATGTGGTCAGTGGTTCGGCAAGGGCAAAAGAAACTTTGGAATGGCTCTCTAATGATATATTTGGTAAGGTTGTTCAGTTAAAGAAAGGTGTGACCATTGACCGTGACAAGACTTCCATCAATCTCAATGAGAACATGGACAGCCTTGTTCCTGCCAGTAAAATCTCTGACATGCCAACTGGTTGGATATGCGGTCAGTCAGCTCGTGACTTCATTAAGACCAAGACTGGACGAGGTGATAGCATGAACATCCAAGAGTCGGCAGAGTTCCAGACCTCTAAATTCTACTGCAAGACGGACTTTGACATGAAGAAGATAGCCGAGGAAGAAGCAGATTATGAGAATTACAAGATACCGAAGTTCTACACCTTCCCATCAAAGGATGCCAAGGAGCGCATCTTGTATCAGAATTTCGTGAGTGTAAACCTCGATGTCAAGAATATGATTGACGAGATAAACAAATTCAAGATAAAATGACTTTCAGAAAGATACTATTATTCCTCTTCGTAACATTAAGCATGGCTACCTATGCACAGACACGATTACCGACAGAAAAGCAGCCATCAGCATCGGCTTTCATATTTGAGTTGCCCCCATTTGAGCGAGCCGTTTGCTGCATCAGATTTTATGAAGGTATGCACCGAGCTAAGGACTATCCGTATGTAGGTTATGGTCACAAGCTCAGACCAGGAGAACGTTACTCATCCAATATGTCTGCACAAGAAGCCGAGCAACTTCTTCGTAAAGACCTCAGAGAACTATGTGCGATGTTTCGCTCCTATGGTCAAGACTCCCTACTCCTTGCTGCTTTATCTTATAATATCGGACCATACAAGGTGACTGGATATAAAGGTAAGTACCCGAAAAGTACGGTATTAAAGAAACTTGAAGAGGGCAACCGTGACATTAGGGATGATTATGTGAAGCATTGCCATTGGCGAGGAAAACGCATCCCTTCTATAGAGCGAAGGCGTTTTGCGGAACTCATGTTATTATACACTCCATGACAGAAAACGAGCCTATTAGAACCGTATCAGACGGTATCACATTTCTATCCACTGGCAGATACTATGATGGTATCAACCAGTGGGTAGCACATAAACTGAAAGATGAAGATAATGATGCAATAGATTATGCAGCACGTCAGATTGCCAAGTTGCTTCCTCATGATGCTGTCCTCGTACCTATCCCTGGACATCATGGAAGAGCTATAGAGACCTTGCAATTAGCAAAAGTAATCTCCTCATATACTCATCTCCCTTTCGTTGATGTTTTACGATGCCGTGAGCGTGAATCACAATACGAAGCCAAGAAAAGAGGTCAAACGCTCTCCGCTGAATATATGGGATTTTACAAACAAAAGAACTTGCCAACAAATCGAACCCCATATATCATAGACAATGTCGTAGATACTGGAACCACAGCCAAAGCTGCTATAAAAGCCCTTGGAGGTGGTATCGTAATCTCTTTTGCCATGAGCGATTATCTTCTGCAAAGAGAAGAGTCAAGGGGATTGAAACGATAACCGCAACCATATTTTTGATTATATGCCTAGACCCAAAAGAAAACAAATAAAGCCAATCGTAACTGAAACAATCTACCATTGCAAGGATTGTGCTAACAGTTACGATTGGCATAGTAAGGCGTTAGATGGTCACCTTATTCTGTGTCGTTGCCCATACAAGCAGGAAGGTGGGCGATTTTGTATATTTCTTAAAGACCCACAGTGTGAGTACTTTGTGAAACGACTTATAGAAGGTAAACCAATGTTATCTCTTTCTACTTGAAGAATTGATCTATGTAAGAAACTTGTTTTTTTGTTAGAATACAATATTGGACGTAACGATTAATACCAACCTTTTCCAATTGCTCATACCCAAGCTCGTCACCTTCGTACATTGCTTTTATTGGAGTAAACTCAAAGCAATCATTATCAGGAACAAATGGAGCCAACCAACATTTTTTATCTTGTCTTGACACGCTTGTATTGGTTACTTCTAATTTGTATCTGATTTGATAATGTCCTTTACCTGACATAAAAAGATACACAATGTCACCAACATTGAGTCTCTTGTCAGACTTGCGCCAATAGAGTTTGCCGTATAAAGCAACACTCTTTGTATGATCAAGGAACTTCTCATTTCCTTTAAGTAATACGTGCTTAATTGTATTCATTTCAGACTTTTGAACCTTTATGTTTTATATCTTTGAAAAACTTAGCTATGACTATCAAGCCTGGATATGCTCGGTCATTGTCAAAATAAACCATATCTTTATCCAGCTCCCATACGGACATAAAATCTGGTGTTACAACTGTCTTTAGGTCTTTGTAAAGTCGGTCAAGCATCACTCTTTCTTGTGAGATATAAGTCTCACGTATATCATCAGAAGGGTTTGTACTGCTATGCGACGTAACGAAATGCAGACCGAGACGGATCACACCTTTTGTTTTTTCTTCAAAGTGTTTTATCTCATCCTTCACATTTTCAAGTTGAACGATATTCATGGTCCTCCATCTTTGTAGAAAACGCTCATCGTTTGTACAAGAGGTTTCAAAATTGTCGTAGCTATGCTTGACTTCAATAACAACGCTGTAATCTTTGTAAATGCACCAATAGTCAATTCGTCCTTGAGAATCCTCAATTTCCAATCCCTTCTTTTTACTGTTTCGTGTCATCGGATATTCGGCAAACGCAAGTCCTTTGCAAAGTGAAGCCAGTGTCGGCATTATCAATGTATCTAATTGGCGTTCTCTAAAAACAAAGGGAGGCTCATAAATATCATACTTGGTAGAGTTGAAAGCCAATGCATGTTTAGCCATACCTATGAAAAGTTTCTTTGTCAATTCATAGGCAACATCATAATATGCTTCATCAGATTCCTTTGCCGAGAAAAGAAAGCTTTGAGAGTTTCTTATTGAGTGACGAAATTTCATACCAACTTGAAAATTAGGTTATTCTACTTCTATTAGTTTTTTGAGCGTCCTATATTCAGGATCATCTAACATGAAAATAGTGCCGTTACTTCCTAAGGTAATTGCATTATAGCACAGTTTCAATCGATGTAGCATTGGTTCAATTATTCCTTGTGTCTTTTTTATGAAGTCTTCAACCTCGCTTTTCTTGGATGGTAATTTATAACCTTTATTGCTACTTGCTATTATCACACCATGATCTCGGAGCTTGGCAATAATTCTATTTCGGAAAGACTGAGTTGAAAGTCTTTCAAATCCCTTTCGTTCCAAATCATTTTGCAGTTCTTGTGTTGAAATGTATCTTCTCACAGAATTGTTCATGAAACGGAATAAAAGATAGTCAAGAACTGCAATCTGCATTTTTGAATTTTCATCAGCGTCTTTATTCTCGAATTCCTGCTTGAATGCCAACGCTTTTCTAAGACATAAGTTAGCTACAGTTGCATCATCCAGACTATCAAAATTAATCTGATCTTCCACACGGAATGTTACAGGGTCTCTTGGAAACTCCTGTATTCCTATTATTTTCTTGCCTAAATATGTTCTGTAGTTAGAACCCTCAGCCTTACTTTTCTTGTTCTCATCATAGCAGAATGCTAAACATCCAGACATAATGTCTGCTAATTGAACAAGAACACCATGTTCACTTTTATTAAAACGAAAATAAAACTCATCAAATAAAGAAAGAGCAGGATTATGGTCCTTAATATATTTTGAAAATGATTGCATAAACTCATTGCCACCAGTTTCATCAGCAACTATGGTGAGTTTCTGGAAACTTTTTTGGAGAGCATTATAAGCCATCTGGTTCAAGAACTTATAAAACGATGTTTTTATTCTAAGTCCACTTTGTTCATATATCTTTCTTTTGTCAACAACAAGGTAGTATATATTAAACGGCAATGGCATCAAATCGTCGAGTAGTTTTCTAATACGAGTGTGATTGTTTTTAAGATGACTTGATTTCATCTCTCCTGTCTGAAAATGTTTTTTACGTACTGCTTCTACGGAGTCACGTAGAGCGGGTAGATCGCTGTCATTCACTATGATGGCAGTGATAATAAAGTGAGTAGAGACGTTTGGTTTTTCAAAAGTAAAGCCAAATGCTCCGAATTCATCATAGAAAGCGTATTGCATATAATACTTCAGAGTTTGATTATTAGACAAACATTTCATAGTAATAACAGTCGTGTACAACTGGCAAAACAGCTGATTAACAACTATATTCAGTTGCAAAAATAGTAATAAAAGACGAGTAACATGCAAGAAAGTAAAGAAAATGCAATCAAATAAAAGAAAATTCTGTAGTTTTCCTTGTTTTTTGCGGTAGAATTATTAAATTTGCATAATACGCAATATAAATGGTTATGTCTTTTACAATAAAACAGAGATTGATCCGTTATATGTATTAAAGGTATAAAGCATGTAAAACCTAAGCAATATGGCAAAGGAAAAAGATTTTAATAGACTCAAAGTTGTACTGGCTGAAAAGAAGCGTACCAACAAATGGTTAGCAGAACAACTTGGTAAAGATCCTGCTACGGTGAGTAAGTGGTGCACTAACTCCGCCCAACCGGGATTAGAAACATTGTATCAAATAGCATCATGTCTTGAAGTTGACGTGAAGGATCTTCTTGTTCCCAACAAGGAGGAAAACATAATTATTTATAGAAAATAAAACTCCAATTTGACCAAACCCGATAAAATAAGTTTCAATGTTTTGACTATCCAAGGATGAACATAAGATGGACTAACATGGATATGGTTATTTGGACTAAATAGAATAAATTTGCATAATATGGCAAACTCTGACAACAATATAGGTTCTCAGAACGAAATAGTTCTTGGAGAAAACGAAATGGTATGCTCACTCACTAACCGTGTTGTGAAGACCACCGATAAAGAAATGACATTGCAGTCTATGATTGCGATGATGACAGAAGAGTATGGTTTTGCTCCTGAAGATATGGAGCGTGACTATAAGGTAAAGTATGATGATGCGGAAAGCGGAAAGACAAAGACACAGAAGGTGGATTTGGCTATCTTCAATGCAGGACACGCTCATGATGCTGACGAACTCATCCGTTTTATCATTGTTGCCAAAGATGCCAAAGTAAAGCCCAACGACAAGAAAAATGGCGTAGAAGCTACTACAGAAAACATCTTATGCACCACAGACTGCGCGTTTGCTTGCTGGACCAATGGTGAAGACTTACAATATGTACATGCTTTCGAAGACGCTTTTGGTCAGGTTACTTGTGAGGCTATTTCGGATTTTCCTGCCGAGGGGCAAACTCTTGAAGACCTTGAAGCACAAGGCGAGCGAGCTGTACCACGCAAACCTGCCAATGAGTCGCTTGTTAAGACCTTCAAGCGTTGTCATGATTATATCTATGGCAATGAAGGTATGAAGAAGACTGCCTTCTGGGAGCTTCTCAACCTTATCTTCTGCAAGCTCTATGATGAGAAACGTCGTTTCTCTGATGCGAGAGAAGGCATCAGCTATCGTCGTCGTTTTTGGGTTGGAGTAAAAGAGCAAAACACTCCAGAAGGACAGCATGAAGTAGCAGAGCGTATCAAAGGAATTTTCGAGGATTTGAAGGATAGCAATATCTTCAAGGATGTGTTCGACGGTAATGAGCAGATTATGCTTTCAGACCGTGGTCTTGCTTTTGTGGCAAGCGAATTGGCAAAGTATTCTTTCCTCGATGCTACGGTTGACGTGAAAGGTACTGCCTATGAAACCATTGTAAGCAACACGCTGAAGCAGGAGGCTGGTCAGTTCTTTACGCCGCGCAATATTATTAAATGTATGGTTGAGATGCTCGATCCCGACCAGAATTGTCGTGTGCTCGACCCTGCTTGTGGTTCGGGCGGTTTCCTTGTGATGGTGCTCGACCATGTGCGTCATAAGATTGCCAAGAATTTCTATCCCGAACTTGACGACATTCACCTTGAAGCCAAGATCAACTCTGCAGAAGTGGACGACGCTGTGCGTGAATATGCCGAGAAAATGATTTTCGGTTTCGATTTTGACCCAGACTTGAAGAAGGCTGCACGTATGAATATGGTGATGGCTGGTGACGGACATTCAAATATCTACAATATCAACTCGCTCGACTATCCTTATGGTAGTAAGCCAGACGTTCCTCATATTGCTGAAGCAGTAAACGTAAGTATCAAACATAGTGTCGATAAAGAGTTCCATTTTGAGACTCCTGATACAAATGCTCAGGGCAAGTTCGACATGGTATTTACGAACCCACCATTTGGTACAAAGGTAGAAGTAGACCAAGAGATTGCTGCACGCTATGAACTGAATAGCAAAGCTCCAGAGGTACTCTTCATAGAGGCTTGCTATAACTTCCTGAAACCAGGTGGCAAAATGGCTATCGTCTTGCCCGATGGAATCTTGGGCAACCCTAATACAGAGAGTGTACGTCTGTGGATACTGCAACATTTCAAGTTGCTTGCCAGCGTGGACTTGCCAGTAGAGACCTTCCTGCCACAGGTAGGCGTACAGGCTTCACTACTCTTCCTGCAGAAGAAGACAGATGCTGAGATACTTGTACCTATTGAGAATGAAGACTATGATGTCTTTATGGCAATCGTAGAGCAGGTTGGCAAAGACCGTCGTGGCGTTCCTGTTTACGTAAAGGACGATGACGGAGCAGAAATCCTGTTTGAGCATTACAAGAAATGGCTCACTTACGCTGATAACGGACGTGAGATTGTAAGACAACGTAGAGAGCGCATCAAGCATTTGGCGGATGACCTGCCGAAGGTAGCAAAGGCGTATATGGAGTTTAAGGAGGGAAAAGTATGAAATTTAATGTTGTAAATACAAAAAATGTACATTCTACTCAAAGATTTGATCCCTCTTTTCATTTAAGTGATGCTATCATTCTTAGAGAAAAAGTTGAAAATGTACCTTTTGAGCAAGTGTCGGTTGCGGATGCTACAGAAAATGTATTCCTTGGAAACATTTTTTCTCGCATTTTCGTAAAAGATGCAGAACATGGCATTCCTTACTTAGCAGCATCCGACACGGTGTTGGCTAATTTGAATACAGGTAGATACTTGTCTAAAAAACAAGCATCTGCTTTGTCGTATCTAATGCTGAAAAAAGATTGGATAGTAGTTACTTGTTCTGGAACTATTGGCAATGTTACGTATACTAATTCTTCCTTTGAAAACCATATAGCAACTCACGATTTAATTAGGATTGTACCAAATGACAATAAAATTCTTCGTGGCTATCTGTATTCATTTTTAGCATCGAAGTATGGTTATAATCAACTTACTCAGTCTCAATTTGGTGGTGTGGTAAAACATATTAATGCCGAGCATGTACGAAACATAAAAGTACCTTGTTTTCCAGAATCCTTTCAACAAGAAGTAGATGACTTGATACAGGAATCTGCTAGATTAAGGGAAGAAGCGGCTGATGCGTTGAAAAAAGCCAAACGGACATTAAAGACATTCATAAATGCAGATTTTAAAAAAAACAACTATAAAACGAGCATAGTTAAATCAAAAAGTATTTTAACTTCGTTACAGCATCGACTCGATCCGCCCGCATTAATGAATGATGGAGTTTTTGCAATGCAAGAAGTTACTTCTCGCATTGCAACCAAAATTATTGCAAATATAAATGCAACAGTTTCGCGTCCAGGAATCTTTAAACGTATTTATGTTGAAAATGGCATACCTTACATTAAGGGTTCGGAAATATTCTTGAATAACCCGTTTAGGAGATGTGAGCATTTATCTCGAACAAGAACACCCTTCATTGACGAAATGACTCTATTTGAAGGACAAATACTGATTACTTGCGCAGGTTCTGTAGGAAACATAAAAATGATTACCAAGGAATATGAAGATAAGAAAGCCATTGGTTCTCAGGATATTATCCGTCTTGCTTCTAACGATGAATTATTCACTAAAGAATATCTCTTTACATACCTACAAATGCCATTTGTATACGACTATATTCAGTCAATGAAATATGGTTCAGTAATTGAGCGTATAGAGCCTTTTCATATTGAAACAATTCCAATAGTAACACCAACTAAGGAACTTTCAGAAGAGGTTACATCAATTATTAGACAATATATGGATTACACTTATCGAGCTTTCAATGCAGAGCAAAAAGCCATTCGCATGGTCGAGCAGGAAATCGAGAAGTGGAATAAACATTAAAGGATTGCATTATGACTGAAGATACTTTTAAAGACCTATGTCTTTGTGGCGAGACCACTAAAGTACAGTTTAAGGAAGCGTTCACTTCGCAGAAGGAAATAGCAAAGGAAATGATAGCCTTTGCTAACTCCAAGGGTGGAGTAATCCTCTTTGGTGTTGAAGACAAAAGCGGTAAACTTGTAGGTCTGTCATACGATGAGATACAAGTTATCAGTCGTGAACTTGGCAATGCAGCCAATGAGCAAGTGCGCCCAACAATCTATATTGAGACAGATGTGATACATTTGGAAGGCAAGCATTTTCTGGTATGCACAGTAGAAGAAGGCAAGAACAAGCCCTACAAGAATCTCAACGGCGAGATATGGGTGAAACAAGGAGCTGACAAAAGACGCATCACGGAAAATATAGAAATTCTTGGTTTATTTCAAACTACAGGCAATTATCATCCCGAAGAAGATGGCGAAAGAGGTTCGTCTATGAATGACTTAGAGATGGCGTATGTGCGGGATTATTTCAAAAGAGTATATGGCAGGGAGATAGAAGATTTTGATCAACCATTGGAAAGAATGCTCCGCTCATTAGGCATTTTGAAGCAGAATGGCGAGCTAACACGTGCTGGAGTACTCTTCTTTGGTAAAAACCCACAACAATATGAACGTTCGGTAGTTGTCAAAGCTGTAGTATTTGCCGGTAACGAACTTGGCGATACCAACTATATTGACAGCCGTGACATATCCAGCACTTTGCCAAGAATGTTCTATGAAGGTATGGCTTTTCTAAAGTCTTATTTGCATCATGAACAGAAAGGACAGAATTTTAATTCTGTTGGAATCCTCGAAATACCTGAGGTAGTGTTAGAAGAGTTACTTCAAAACGCCTTGGTGCACTTTGATCTGCTAAACCATGCCGCTATCCGATT
This sequence comes from Palleniella intestinalis, assembly GCF_013166595.1. Lineage (GTDB taxonomy): Bacteria > Bacteroidota > Bacteroidia > Bacteroidales > Bacteroidaceae > Prevotella > Prevotella intestinalis. The sequence continues at coordinate 21,802 of NZ_JABKKG010000012.1, forward strand.
GCTGATCTTCAACGACCGCATAGAAATCATCAACCCTGGTTGTCTTTATGGAGGACTAACTGTAGATGATATAAAACTCGGTGTCTCTCGTCAACGTAACCCTCTGATGGTTGCTTTCGCAGCCAAGACGATGATTTATCGTGGTTTGGGGTCCGGAATCGTTCGTGCAATGCGAGAGGACAATCACATCGACTTTGACAACGAAGTGTCTGCTAACCAATTTAAGGTTACGATTTGGAGAACTACCCAAAAGAAGCCTTTAGAGGATAGTAATACTATCCAAAAGGACTCTGATACTATCCAAAAGGACTCTGATACTATCCAAAAGGACTCTGATACTATCCAAAAGGACTCTGATACTATCCAAAAGGACTCTGATACTATCCAAAAGAATTTGGATTTTTCAGAAGAAGAAGTACTAAAATTCTTAATAGAGAATCCAAAGGCAACCATTAGCGAAATGGTAGATGCAATAAGCAGTTTATCTTTAGGTGGCGTGAAATTCGTTATCGGCAAACTACAGAAGAAAGGCCTACTCAAACGTGTTGGTGGAAGAAAGCACGGAGAATGGCAAGTACTGATATAAAATGAAACCATATGTCACAGTTAAGGAAAGAAACAATAGAATGTCCACATTGCCACAAGGAAGGTGAGTTTGACCTTTGGACATCGGTTAATGTTGATCTGGATCCAGAGCTCAGGGAAAAGATTTTCTCTGATGAGCTATTCTTGTACCATTGTCCTCACTGTGGCGAGGTTACTGGGGTTCCTGCTGGTACACTTTATCACGATATGGAGCACAAGTTTATGCTCTTCTTCGAGTTCTTTAAGCCAGAGGGATATGACTATATGCCAATGGAACTGCCAAATACTTTGGGCATGGATAAGAACTACACGTTTCGTGTGGTCTTTGACTTACAACGCTTCAAGGAGAAGATTGTAATTTTGGAACATGGTCTTGACGATGTTGCCATAGAACACCAAAAGTATATGATAAGCCATGTTATCATGCCAGAGATCGCAGAGAAAGGCTACGAGCTTTTCTTTGCAAAACTGGAAGAGCCAGATGAGGAGTTTCCTTTGGGTAAGATTTTCTTCTTCTATAACGACGAGGAGAAGCAACAAACCATGGAAGTTCGATTTGCTATGGACAACTACTATGAGCACAAACTTGCCTGTGAACTTGACCCACGTATGACAATTGAAGGTTGCATGTGTGTGGACGAGGAATGGTTGTCAAAACAACTAAAGGAGGAATAACTATGGCAGATAATCTATATGACTTCGACAACAACGGTCTTGCCCGTGCATATAAAGATTGCAAATGGGCACTTTTTGACAGAGAGGAAAACCAAGTTGGTGAGTGGTATTCCTATATTGAAGAATGGGGTGAAGGTTTTTACAAAATAGAACAAGGCGCAAAGAAAAACATCATGCGCCCAGATGGTTCTGTAGTTCTGAAGGCATGGCACAATGATGTCTTCAAGGTGAAGCAGGGCTTCTTCCTATTCAGCAACACGATCCGCAAATCGAAGAATAATCCAAAGACTCGCTACACCTACGGACTGGCACATGTAAATGGTGATGTTATATTCCCCATGATTTTCGATAGAGCTGATTGGCTTGAAAAAGGCGATGGTATCTATTCAGAAATAGATAGTAAACCTTATATACTCACGCTTGATGGAAGTGTGTACGACCCGGCATGTGACCATCTTCCACGAAAGATCAATGTTGACTATAAAGAACTGTTTGAGAAATTTGCAAACTGGACATTACCCGGATTGCAGTTCTTTTACAGAGACACCGATGCTCCTGTCGTAATAGATACAACATACCATGTAGGTGATGTTCTTCGAGCTGGTTTCTTTGTGGATGTCACCACCAAGTTGTACAGACCTGCCCATAAGACTCGTTTCCTTATCGCCAGCGCACATGCCGCTATGATGTGTGAAATTGAAGAGCTATGTCAACAGAATCCAGATGTAAAGAAATGGAATCTGTGTACGCTTCACTTCAACAGCTATTTCAAAGTCATGGACGTGTATGAGAAGGACGGTGTAACCCAGGTGTTCCTACTCCACATCCCTGCAGCTGCAGCATTCTTCATCGGGCATGACGAGACAGCCATGAATTTTGTGAATGAGGCAACTGGTCAGGAGACTTCGCTTATTGACATAGCCCGAAAGAGTCTTGACGAGAAGATGCAAATGGAAGTTCACCCACGTTCTCTTGATAAGGAATTCTGTGAGCGAATGGAGCATCCTATAGGGTTAGACGACGACTTCTATCCTGTACCTCTTAATTCTGCTGATGAGCCAGAAGAAGGACCTATAGCCAATTTAAGCAATATGATTCACAAGTTGGCTGATGATGCAGATATACAGGACTTCATCAATGTAGAAGACAACTATCCTTATCATGGCGTTGAAGGTTCTGTTTGCGAGGGCTGTATCTATGCGAATGGCATACAAGGTCACGGAGAAGGTTGTGGCAGACTCTTCATAAAGAGCTTCCGTGAGCGTTATCTTAAAGGCAGATGCGAATATCGTAAGACAGATATTAAGACACCATCCGAGTTTGAGGAGATGGACAAGTATCACAAGAAAATCGAGAAAGAAAAGATAGAGAAATCTTGTGACACCTTTGCTTAGAATAAACTGAAGAAGTTCATTGCGGAGCGACTCGATGGTGACATAAAGAATTTGAAAGACTTCGACTTCTACACCTTGAAGGAAGATACGGATTTTGGTGACGAACGTGTCAGCGTAGTTGGGCTTGAGAGTATGATTGTAAAGTCAATACTCACCCTTGCATTTGCTGATACTTATCCTGATTTCACTTATGAAAGCATGGATAAGCATAAGTACAAGGCTGATACCATCAATATCACCAACACCATCTTCGGAATCAACTTTGAGGATTACTATAAAGCACTTGAAACATATGATGCGCCATCTGAGCTTCATGCTAGAGTTGTCCGTTTCGGCAAGAAGGTTCACACCATTGGTAACATCATGGTTCTTCCCTTTGGCTTGCACCAAATGCGAGATACTAAGCCACTTGGACGTGGATATTGTGATGTGTTCCTCACGGAGTTCTATAAGATGATGACTGGTGCTAAGAAGTGCAATATGAAGATGTTTGACGCACTTAATCTGAAAAAGAAAGAAATAGCTGCCTTCCGCACGGAAGACAACTTCAATCATATTGTTCACGCACTGATGCTTGAAGACTTCCTTGATTCAGAAGGAAAGCCAAAGCAGGTGTTTCAAGGTCTCTTTAGCTGGGAACCGGGAATATCACGTGATACATTTACAAAAGCTGCCAACGAGTTCCTTGATTTCTGTGAACCGTTTATTGATAAACGAGCTGACAGAATCATTGAAAAGTTGGAAAGAATATTATCGAATAATCAATAAGATATGTATAACATATGGCACAGATAAGAAAACCCATACACGACGATGGTCCTGTAAATGCTGGTGAGCAGCGTTTATTGGACTACCTCGACTTGAAGTTGCCAAGTAACTATATTATTATTCCTAATCTGAATGTTGCTATCACAGGTCAAAACCGAGTGATGAAGTATTGGGAATATGATTGCATTGTTGTGGCACCTCATGCTATTTATCACATCGAGAATAAGGATTGGGCAGGTAATCTCGAAGGAGATGACTGGGCTTGGTTCCGTAGTGGACAAGAGGTAGCAAATCCTCACAAGACTGCAGGTTTGAAGAGCCGTATTCTCGCAAGTAAGATAAAGAATCAGCATCCAGATTGGCGTTTCGGTCAGATACTGACAGCTGTAACCTTAAGTAATCCTCAACAGTCAAAGTTTGGTTTGGATCCTCAATGTGATTGCTACAAGCAAACATTCACATTGGGCGGAGACCTGATAGATTTCCTTACCAAGCCTGAGCTTGTTGGACGAACTCCAGGAATGATCATGGATATTCAGTCACAGCTGGTTGACTTACTCTCTGGACAGTCTGCAGAACGCAGAAGAGCTGAGCGTAAAGAGATTTTCAACTATCTAATAGAGGAAGTCCTGCAGGAAACTGAGGAGTTCACGGAATATCTCTGTGTACCAAAGTTTATCGCGACAGCACATTATATAATTCGGGAATATCCTCTCGATGTTGTCGGCAAGAGTCCAGCAGAACTAAAGAAATTGTCCTTGACGGTACAGAATGCAAGCTTTGCTCAAGATAAAATAGGGGTTTCACCTTATATAGTTAAGACAGACTGTAGAATGAATGAGGAACAGACTTATTACTATGAGATAAGCCGCTATCAAGACGAGAGCTCACTTAGAAGTAAGCTTCGTCAGAAAACCTTCAAGCAGACTGATAAGATCAGCATCATCCTTGATGTAGCTAATGCGCTGAAAGCAGCGCATAAGGAACAAGTTTATCATCGTAATGTCTGTCCAGAGAATATTTTTGTTTATGAAGGTGGTAAGGCTGCTTTGGCAAACTTTGGTATGGCATGGTTTGTCGAGCACTCAGACCTTAGCTTCACAGTAAAGCATGATACCAACGCCAAGTCACCATATACAGCACCTGAGTTCTTGGAGGGTGACGCATGTTCTGGAAGTGATATATTCTCCCTTGGCGTTATCTTCTATGAATTGATGACAGGCAAGCTGCCTTTTGACAGTTGTCTTACATTTACTTCCGCATTAGGAGGTGTGCTTACAGAAGACCTCATGCCAAGCAAGGTATCTAAAGATCTTCCCGAATGGATGGACGAGGTTGTTAAGCACACAATTATTGCTAATCCATTCCAGCGTTGGCAGAAGGCAGATGAATTTATTGAGTTCATCAACAATTCAATGGATGAAGAACAGAAGAAAACCATTGAGGCACAGAACGCCCAGTCTGACAATAATGCTAAAGGTCAGACAAAGGTTGCATATCTGAAGGACATGAAACCTGGTGTCAAGGTTACTCCCTCAATGACTCTTCATGAGATTCTTGGTAGAGGAGGTTTTGGACGTGTGTTCAAGGTCTGGCACGATATGCAGAAGCAGTATCTTGCCATCAAGATCTTTGAGCGTGATGCCTCCGTTGACAATGCCATCAACGAGTTTGAGGCATTAAAATCTCTCCACCATCCAAACATTGTTGAGTTCAAGTTTAACGACCGCACTCAGCAGGGGCTGTTCTATACCTTGATGGAACTACTTGAAGGAGAAAACCTGCAAGACTACACAAGAGGTGATCTCCGTCTTCCTGTTGATGAAGTCTATAAGATGGCAACACAGATTCTGAAAGCCCTCCGCTATATGCAAGAGGATCAGAATCCTCCTGTATATCATAGAGATATTAAGCCAAGCAACATTATGTGGCATAAGCGTCAGATCTATAAGCTTATCGACTTCAATATCTCTACAACTACCGATGATAAGTCATTTGGTGGAACATTCCCTTATATGGCTCCAGACCTTGTCGTATCAGGAAACAAGATCGACTGGGATAAGTCAGCCGATACATTTGCATTGGGTATCACTATCTATGAGCTACTTGCACATGCCTATCCATGGCCAGGAAGCAATATGCGCCCTAATATTCACATGCAACCAACCGATATTCGCAACTACAATGATAAGTTGACTGATGAGATTGCTGACTTTGTAATGAAGGCAATCATTACTGATAGACATAAGTGATTCACATCTGCCAAGGAGATGTTGGAGGCATTAGAGAAGATTGGTGTAAATGGAATTTTGAAAGACACTTCAACCATCATAAACACCTTTAATGTCAATGCAAATCCTGTGGATTATATCAATTCCCTATATAGCCAGAGTCGTCATGGCAATAGCGGTACACGTGCAGGAGCGAAATCACATGCTTTTGATGACTTGACCTATTCAAAGACTAAGTTGGATAAGCAGCTTATCCAGGACATCAAGGATTTGAAATACAAACTGATTATCATTACTGGTAATGCTGGTGATGGTAAGACTGCTTTTATTCATAGAATCGAAGATCAGGGAACCAATAAGGAATCATTCGATACCAATAATGGTTCACAGTTCTTTATCAACGGGGTACGTTTTGAGTCAAACTATGATGGCTCACAGGATGAGGATAATAAGGCCAATGATGATGTATTGGCACAATTCCTTGCTCCTTTCAACAGCCTGAATGACTATACTCAGGCTAATGAAGGTCGTGTGATTGCGATCAATGAAGGTCGTCTTGTGGATTTCCTATCTACTCGTTCGGAACTGAGAGAGCTTCAAGATAACATCGAGGAATATTTCTATCAGGAAGGTCACGCAGAACTTCTTCCAGGACTTATGGTCATCAACCTTAATCTCCGTTCGGTAACAGCAAGAGATGGTAATTCTCCAAGTCTGTTAGCTCAACAGGTTAAGAAATTGACTCGTCCTGAGTTATGGTCTAAGTGTGAGGGCTGTCCGATAGCTGACCGCTGCTATATCAAATATAATGTAGATACATTCCAGGATAGCAGTGCTGGTGACGAGGTTATCAATCGTCTGGAATGGCTTGTAAGAACCATTGTCTATAAGCGTGAGCTCCACATCACTATGCGTGACTTGCGTTCTATGATTGCTTGGATGCTTACTCGTGACTACTCGTGTGATGAGGTCAAACAATTAGTGGAGTATGTTCAGACTGAGCAGTTGCCAGAATATTATTGGCAGTATTATTACTTCAATGTAACTGCACCAGTAGCATGGCCAGCAAAAGACTTCATGCTTCCTTCTCTCGATTCAAATGACCGATTGGTCAAGTTGCTTCGTGAGACAGATGTGGCAGGTGTTGCTCTTCCAGCGTACGACCGTGACCTTTATTATACCTCAAAGCTTCCTAATGATTATCTGATCTTTAGTGACCGCAAACGCAATCTGTTGAATGACTTCAACGAAAATAACATTATCATTCCTGCATATGAGGTAAAGTCAGATGTAATCAGGATGCAGTCAACTGGTCGCCACAAGAGCTATGTTCGTCATCAGTATTTCGAGGGTAAGTTTGATTTTCGCAGACGACTCCCATATCGTTATGCAAGTATGTTCGAGGAACAACTTCGTGTTGAAGACGAGAATGCGCTTAAACAGACGATGCAGGATCTGGCTTGTGCTATTTCCGCAAGTGAAGGTTGTGACAATACAAACCTGACTAAAGGCTATCTGCTATTGGCAAGTTCAAATGTCGGTGATCCTATATCAAAGAGTTACCGTCGTTTCCCTTTGGATGAATTTGAGTTGTTCGTGAATAAGACCGATCACTTGACCAAGTATATCGAGTACGAAAGCGACAGCCTTACTTTCCGTCATAAGACAGATAAATTCATCCAGTTGACAGTTAGCCTTGACCTCTATGAAATGCTTCAATACATTCGTGCAGGTTTCAGTCCTTCTGTCAATGACCTTCGAGGTCGATTTATCGAGCTTCAGATTTTCAAGAATCTGTTAGAAGCAAAGACCTATACAGAGATTCTTGTAACCAAGAACAACAGAAAGTTCACCGTGATTCGTCTCGATGGCAAGAAACATATTGTTATTGAACCTCTTAACGCATAAAGAATACGATTATGATACTGAAATTAAAGAAAGGTACCGTTGCATTCTTGAACAAAGAATTGCTTTACGTAGACTTCAAGTCGGTAAGACTGGATCGTGTTCTTACTAACTTGTTCATCAAAATGTATGCCGATGGACAGCCTGTCCAGCTAGCATTCAGAAAAGAATATACCATTGACACCCTAAAATCCAACCTCAACACGCTTGAGGAGCAAGGTGTCATCAAAGGTGTGAAGGATAATCCTGATGGTGTTGAAGACTGGCTCCGCAGTTCCCTGCTTGAACTTGTGAACCGTGGTAACGTCATCAAGGAGCATGTATCAACACTGAAGCCACTCCACCTATTGAGTTTCCGTGTGCAGAACAGTAAGTTCTGCCGTGATTATCGTGCTTCAGATCAGTTGTATCTAATGTTGAAAAGCAACCCTGAAGTCATGAAGGGATTGGTAAAGTATCTCAGCAAAGGTTGGGATAAGGCCTCTGGAGAAATCAACACCCAGGAGGATCTTGATGTTGATACAACAGGTATTCTCCATATAACCAAGCCTCTGCGTGAACGCAAGAGTATGAACAAGGATGTTGATGTCATTCCAAAACCGCTTTTGGAGAAACAGGCTGCCTTGTTTACCGATGATGTCCGTAGATTGCTCCTCTATAAAGAGAAACTGCCAAGAGCGGTCTTCATTGACTATCTTCGAATCCTCTGCGGTCTTCATCTGGCTCTTTATACAATGAAGGTTGTGTATCTGTTGCCAAAGATGGTTGATGCAGGTACTCGTAATGTTACAGACGACTGGTCAATGGTTGTTGATCTGACAGATAATCTTGACAGTATTGTCTCTCAGTATGCTTGTAAGGATATTGAGCGCATGGAGAACAGCTATGGCAAGTATATTCGTGCCACCTACATGGTCGATATTATCCAGAAGAGAAAACGCTGTGATGTAGATGAAGCATTCCGTATTCTCAAGGAAGATAACAACAAGCAGGGAGAATACTATGAGAAGGAACTCAATGATATTGAGGACAGCCTTCCAAACAGCGACGAGAAGGAGTTTGATAAGAACGACTTCCATGAAATGCTGGAATTCTTTCCCGAGGAAGACTACTTCGACATGTTTGTGCATGTACTCGAAAAGTCTAATTTGGGAGCCAGTCAGTACAAGTACATTCATGATTTCGTTGATGCCGTCTGCATGAAGAATAGCTCTTCTATGTTGTTGGCTGACAGCCGTTCAAAGCGCCATCCTCGTAGAGGTGCTTTAGGCAGTAAACTGCTCGAAACCTTAGTTCAGCTGTTAGTTCTTAAAGAGAAAGCTAATGGAGGTTATGAAACTCGTTCTCTCTCTATTGATGAGTTAGCAAGTGCCATCCGTAAGCGTTATGGACTCATCATCAACGGAATTGGAGAAGAACGTTTTGCTGATGCTGACGTAGAGATGAATGCCGCATTCAGAGTAAATATGGATGCGTTCAAAAATAAGCTCCGTCAGATTGGATTCTATACAGATATGAGTGATGCTTGTATCCTTCAAAAGATTCGTCCACGTTATAAATTGGAAGACTAATGGAAAATATAAAAACTCTATATTACGAACGCTTCATTCAACATGTCGTTGAAGCGTATTCACAAAAGTTGAAGTCTGCCAAGCCGGGACACTGTATGAAAATTACAGGTCTGGCTATGAAGGAACTTCGTGTCTTACTTCCATTGCTTCGTCCTTTGAACAGTGGAATGGAAGTTTATATTCTCTCAGAAACAGAGAAAGGCAACGAATACATCCATGCTACAAAGCTTATTGAGTTACGCAATAATCCAGATAAATCGGTACTGATTCTTGTACCTTCAAACAGCCGAACATCTGCAGAAGACTCTTATGGTGATGCAACATTCCAAAATCTGTCAGTAGCTGAGCTGCAGGATTCCTTTGTATATAAACTCATAAGTGAATTACCTGAGGAGAAGGAATATCTTTGGACGCAGATGGTAGACCTCTTTAAGGAGATTAAGCCTGCAAGAACAACAGTCATCAACTACCTCCTATACCTGGAGACGAAGCAGTATGCTGGCGAAGCTTGGGGTAACGGCTTATACCTCTTTGGCATGCTCCCAGACAAGGATCTCATTAAGAATGAAGGTACAATTAGAAGACGCTTCATAATCAATCTGGAGAAAGTCTCATCTGTGATGGCTGACTTCTCATTGACGGCTGCTGACAGAATTGTTAGTCTTCCTTTGGTAAGAAATACCGTTCAGAAAGATTTGATGGTATTCTTTACTTCTACTAACAATATTGAAGATGCAGTATCTCTTTTTGAGAACATTCATGATAATCATCCTGAGTTCAACTATGCAGTATTGCCTTGGATCGATAAGGACAATGAAAGCAAGCCAGTGAAGGTTATGGTAGATATAGCCCCAGGCAAGGATCCAAAGAAAGAACTTGTTCGTGATGCTGATACGGGTGCTCTATTGCTTGCCATTCCGCAGGACAAGAAGGGTAAGGTGTCATTTACGATTACAACAGACCCTTCACCAAAAGACAATCCTGATATATTTTCATTTGAGATAGCATTGGTCAACATTGATGACTTTACTGAGGTCGGTGTTGTCAAGAAAGCAAAGGTTGGTACAAACAAGCGTGCCTCCCGAAAGCTTTCATTGAACATTGCGTCTGGAATGTTTGAAGAAGGAGAATATATGCTTCGTGTCCGTGCCCTTGATGAGAACGGCATTGTTCTTGATACCTTAAAGGAGTTCAAGGAAGAACGTGTTCAGGCAGCATGGCTTGATGCGAAGGAACAGAATTCTAAACTTCAGATGGAGCAATACCGTCTGGAGCAGCATGTGGCATACTGTAACGAATCGGAGAGCTTCACAATTACCACTGACGAATATACAGGAGAAGGCGAAGTCGACAAACGTGGTAAGGTCAATAGCTATACTCAGGCAATTATCCATTATCGCAGCACACATCTCTCAAAAGAAGAAGATTTAGAACTTCCTAAAGGTGGCGCAGACAGAAGTCTATGGATTGAAGGTACTTTGAACAATACCTATCAGTTTGACTTTGGTGCGGCTTATGCTTATCAGATTCAGTTGCCTAAGAAACTGATTCAGTTGGAAACCACATTCCTCAGTAAAGATGATGAATTTGGTCATGTTGAAGCATTGCTCAGCGGCAATCCAACTGACACCAAGTTGCTTGATCCAACAGATACAGCAAAGCAATATCCTCTGTTCGTTGCAGCCAAGAATCTGAATATTCCTGATGAATTGACAGCATTGCGTCAGGAATTGTTCTCTGTTATCCGTGAGTCAGCAGATAATGAGACAGGTCTTACATGTACTACAGATTTCACTGCAATTATAGGTCTTGTCAAAGGCTATCTTGCAGAATATGACTCATGGTTGAGAAATATTCAGGAGACAGAATTAAGTGAGGAGCAGATTATCAGTTTGCAGAATCTTGATACAGTTCTTTTGACTGTAGAAATGCCAGATGGCAGCAATGTTAAAGTAAAACTCATTGCTCCACTACATCCATTACGACTGGCTTGGATGATCAACTTGTATGAACTGTATCAGGACTGGGAGGAGAAGACATTGGAGTGTACCAAATACCGCAAGGCATGGTACAGAAAGTTAGACAAACTCTTCATGGGATTACTTCCTATGGAGATTGCTCCTCTTGTTCTCAGCGAAAACTCATTGCAGGAGGCATATCAGTATATTGGAGAAATCACATTCGGTTGGGGCGCATACGCACAACCATCATATGGTCGTGAAGAAGCATTTGCATCTGGCTACCGTCAGTTGAAGTCTTATACTGCAATGCTGCTTAATGTTGCCCGTGAGAAGCAGATTGATAGTGATGTGAGCAAGGAACTTGTTGTTCGTCATCTGTTTAACTATGGCTTGTCTCATCCATATACAGACAAACTGGTCATCAACCTCTTCAATGCCGGTGATGCAGCTGTATTTGCTCAGGCACTCATTGAACTTGAGAAGATTGGACTTGGTCTTGATCTAACATACGAAATACGTCTGTTCTCTGACGACAACATGCTTCAGTCAGGTGAAGCATTCAAGGATTTGCTTGATCCTGAAGGCTATGGAAGAACTACTGTAGAAGCAGAGGTGTTCTCACAGGCATCCGCAAACAGATTGTTCCCTAAACTTCGTTTCTCACTGAATAAGGTCAGCGATTTTATTGATGACCACGATAAGTATCAGGCACACCTTTCATTTCTGGTTAACCCATTCGCAGTACATACAGAATTGGTTCGTCCCGACGAATTAAGCCGTTCTTTCTACTTGAATGGTACTGTCTGTAGGGATGTGGTGAACGCAGCCAAGGAAGGAAAGTCATTCGTTTGGAACAGATACTATTCAAATAAGACTCTCCCTAACCCAGTGTCTGAGTCTGCTAATATGGAGGTCAGTCTTTTTGCACGACTGCAAGAGGCAACAGGAAAGTTGCTCTCTTCAACGCTTGAAGAGTCAGTTCCTGCGACCACCCTTCGTTTGAAAGAAAATGACATGATGCTGCTGTCATTCATTCATGATAGTAGCGACTGGGTGATTACTTTCGACAAGAACATGGGACCAGAGTTCTATGACCTTCCTTGTCTCGGTGAAAATGATGTTCCTTACCTGTTGGATTACGTTCCTGGTGAGGATGCAACAGGTGTGTCTTCATATCTGACCACCAAACCTACAAGCGAGATTGGCGCATTGATGATTCCTCTCTTCCATGAGTATGGTATCAACCTTGAAAGATACGAGAACTTCAAGCAGATCTTGGAAGATGTCCGTTCTGTAAGTAGTTCTTTGATTATGCAGGTCAATGCGACATCACGCAAGGGATTTGAGGTCATCGGAACCACTCTTTGTAAACGCTTCTTGGAGAAGAAGGGTATTACTAAGGAATCATTCCTCATTCCTATCGATCTTCACAAAGAGTTGTTCGTCGACTTGGAAAATGAAAGTAAGGAACGTGCTGACAATCTAGTAGTTAAGATTGATTCAACTAAGAAAGAAATACTATTTACAGTCGTTGAAATCAAGTGCCGCAATACTCATTACAATGCGGAAGAACTACATGCGAAGATGGTTAATCAGATAGAGAATACGATCTTTGCACTCCGTTCCCACTTTGAGATTGCCGTTGATGGTACAGACCGTCTTGACAGAGAGCTCAAAGTACTGGAGTTAAAGTCTTTCCTGGAGTTCTACATTCGCCGTGCAATGCGTTATGGTCAGCTTGATCCTAAGTTTGCTCACGATTATTTATTATTCTTGAGTAAGTTGGCTGATGGATATACAATCAGATTCAAGCAGCTGGGGGTTGTCTTTGATTTCACTCAGATGGAACGTCAGAAGAAACACTTCTATGGTGATGCACTCGTTTATTCAATGGGCGAACCAGTAATTGGTGAAATCCTCAATACAGAAGGTTCACTGAAGACGGAAGTACTTGAAGCTATGGATAAGGAAATTATCAATTTCTTTGAGCCTACTTATTCTGCGCCCAAGGATTCTGACGCAGATATTATAGCTCCTGTACAGCCAGTTGTTATGCCAAATAATCCAGAACAAGATCCTGAGTACGAGGTGATTATCCCAAAGAAACCAACAGTCAAGCCTGTAGTGGAGAAAATTTCAACGGAAGTTCCAGCCGAATCAGTTGTAACACCTACAGTTGAACAACCTTCTGTATCGTTTACACCTCAGGCTGGACCTGAGCAGATGGAGGTCGTTGTACCTGATAATCCATATAACTCTCCAGCGCAACCTGAGCCAGAATCTGTTTCTCCTGCACCAGAATCTGTTGTAGAACCAACTCCAGAGCCAGAACCTGTTGATCCGAACTATCAAGAGCCATCATGTGATGTAATTATCGGCAAGAATAGCGATAGTCCTCAGTTCGGTATTCTTGGTAAGATGAACAGCAACGGACGTGTCATTGGTCTTGACCTAAATGAATGCAACACCATCAGTTTGTTTGGTGTACAGGGCGCAGGAAAAAGTTACACGATTGGTTCTATCACAGAAATGGTACTCCGTCAATTCTCTAATGTGAATCTGTTGCCAGCACCAATGGCTAGTGTTATTTTTCACTACAGTGACAGCATGGATTACGCTCCTGAGTTTACATCGATGGTCTATCCAAACGATGAAGCTAGTCAGTTAGCAAAACTCAAGGCTGAATATGGTGCAGAGCCAGATAGCATCAAGGATGTAATCCTTCTTGCTCCTGAAAGTCAGGTTGAAACCCGAAAGGCAGAATATCCTAATATAGATGTTCACCCAATCGGATTTGATTCATCAGAGTTAGCTGTTCGTGATTGGATGTTCTTGCTTGGTGCTATGGGGAATGACTCCACCTACATCAAAGAGTTGAAACAGATTATGAAGGCTTGTAGAAATGACATGAGTCTTGTCAACATCCGGAATGGTGTTGCTAACAGCAATCACATGAGCTCTTCCCAACGTTCTCTTGCCGAGCAGAAACTTGATTTTGCAGAAGAATATATTACAGATGGCAACAAGCTGCAGGAATTTTTGAAACCAGGACGCTTGATTATTGTTGACCTTCGTGATGAGTTCATCGAGAAAGACGAAGCTCTTGGTTTGTTCGTCGTTATGCTCAATATCTTTTCTTCTGTCATGAAGGTTGACGGACGTGCATTCAACAAGTTCATTGTTTTTGATGAAGCTCATAAGTACATGAATGACAGGGAACTTGTAAGCTCTATTACGACTGCTATCCGTGAGATGCGTCATAAGGGTGTATCTATCATGATAGCAAGTCAGGATCCTATGAGTCTTCCAACAGAAATCATTGAATTGAGTTCTATTGTAGTTATGCATAGATTCAGTTCACCTGCTTGGGTAAAGCATGTACAGAAAGCCATTACCCCACTACAGACCCTTACAGCAACTGAAATGGCTGCATTGGGTTCTGGCGAAGCATATCTGTGGGCAAACAAGGCTACGGACAAGGCTATTACTCAAAGACCAATCAAGATTAGTATTCGCCCACGTGTTACTAAGCATGGTGGTGATATAATTCAGGCAGTTAAGTAATGAAAATATTCCAATATACCAACAAAGGAAGTCGAGAAGAGAACCAGGATTTCGTTATCCACGGTTCCCTTCCCGATAACTCAGCTGTTTTCGTCGTTGCAGATGGCATGGGTGGTTATTCCTATGGAGCTACTGCATCAAAAGTAGTTTCAGAGGCTATCCATGATTTCATTGAAATGAACTATCAGCAATACACTCCTGCAGAAATTTTGAAAGAGGCTATTTCATTTGCAAATGATTCGTTGATGTTGAAGCGAATGGCTATGGCAGCCCTGAAGATGGGATGTGTTATCACTGCACTTCTTGTCACAGGTGGCAGCGCTTATCTCACTTGGCTTGGCGATAGCAGAATTTATATGTACCGAGATGGTCAGGAAGTTTATAGAACTAAAGACCACTCTGTCGTTAATGAGCTTGCAAAGATCAAGACTTTGCGAGTATCAAGTTACGAGAAGTATTCCTCTATCGTGACAAAATCCATCATGGGCGAAGATCCAGTAGATGTTGCTCCAATCAGGAAGATAGAGATTGAATCTGGGGATGTTTTCATCCTCTGTTCGGATGGTTTCCATAAGGAGATAGATATGACTAAGGCACTAAGCTATGATGACTCTAAGAAGGAAGAATTAGATGTCATTGCCGATACTATCTCAGACAACTTTTCTTTCATTAAGGTAGAAATATGATATTGAATAATGCGATTATTGAGGATCTAAAGGAAAAGTCAGGTCTCCTGTTTGACAAAGCAGGAGACTTTAGCATTTTATCTTCCCTCATTTTTGATGAAACAGGACGTACTATAGGTGCAACCACATTGAAGCGTTTGTTCTACTATATCAAGGATGATAGAAAGGCAAGCGAATATACATTGAATACTATAGCCATCTACATTGGGCATAAGTCATGGGAAAAATATTCAGCATCAAAGAATCTTGTAAGTGATTGGGGATTTAACGATGATACGCTTTATATTCATGTCCTTGAGTTGAACACGAAGATAACAGTTCAATATCTCAATCGAAGGTTGACATTTGTGGTTGTTGAGCATGAAGGAAAGAACTATCTGAAGGTTATGTCATGCGAAAATAGCAGCCTTCACGTTGATGATCTCCTCCTCGTTTACAGAATACGAAAAGGCGAGATTCTTGAAGCAGAGAAAGTAATCCGAGGCGAAAGCATTGGTAACTACAAGACTCATGGAGAGATATTAAACATCGAATTATTTAAGAACTAAGAGTATGATGATCATATCAAAAGATAATTTTATAACTGATAGCATGACCAACATGGTTTGTTATTCCAGTCTTCTTCCAGCAGAGAGCAGCGGTTTGGACTCTCTGTTAAGAGAAAAGTTATATAGTGCTTTAAAAGAGTCTGTTAAGAACTTGAAACACTATGAACTGTATAATACTCGTGACATCTGGGCGAGAGATTACATGCCTGTGCAACTGACTAAAAATCTCTTTCTAAACTATACCTATAGTCCAGATTATCTAAGCGACCAGAAGACTTACATTACAAACTGGTTATTGCACAAAGTCCATACTCGAAAGGTAGAAAATTTGAATTTTGACATAATTACCATCCCTATAGTTCTTGATGGAGGTAATGTGATAAAGGCTATCGACAAGTTTGGCAAGCCGACAATCATTATGTGTAACAAAGTCTTGAATGAAAACAATATCTCAATAGAAGAACTTTCAGACTAGTGGAACCATTTTTTTGATAATCAGATTCGTCTTATCCTGATTGAATGGGAAGGGAAAGATGAGAATCCTATTGGACATGCAGATGGTATGATTAGATATATCTCGGAAGGTAAAGTCCTGATTACAAATTACTGTGATTTGGACGATGAAGAACGTCTAAGCGAACCTTTGAAAGCTTTCTTTGATATTGAACGTCTTCACTTCGGGGATATTGATGGAATCAAAGGAACCAAGATGTGGAGCCTCTTGAAATCTAAAAGCTGGGGCTACATTAATTTCCTGCAAGTTGGGAAACATATTATTGTACCCAAATTAGATTGGGAAGAACTCGACAAAGCTGCTATACACCAGATTCAGAAAGCGTTTGGTTCTTCTTATAAAGTTGAGCTTATTGATTGTGATATGACTCAAATTCTTGAGAATCCAGATGTAAGCACAAATAGTGGCGGTGGTCTAAACTGTCTGACATGGACATTGTTAAGTTCTGAATAACATATTTCATAAATAAATGGCTGCCTATACAAGTGTAGGCAGCCATTCACTTATTTACTTTGATGCTGCATTCAAGAGTTTATCAATGTTGAATGTGAACGTGTAATCATTCTGAACATTCTCAATCATGATAGGCATCATTATAGTCATAGTTTTACCGACAAGTGAAGATGCTCCTGCATTAAAATCTTCAGGAGTCTTATAAATACATGGAATCAGATAGTTTTCTCTCCAACCACCATATTGACCAGACACAAAATAGACATTCTCTGTAGGAAGAAGAATATCAGAAATGCTTGCACCCTTGGGAACAGTAGTTGCTGGCTGAGAATTATTCTCTCAGTATATTTTACACCTGCGTGCATAACTCGACCCACTTGACCTTTGGTGTCAACATAACTAATGTCATCCCAATTGATTTTGAGAGTATGGCCAGATTTGTTTTTGAGGGTAAAGTTGAATTGTTTTGAACCAACAAACCAAACGATGTCAATGTAATCGTCTTCATAACGGTACTTACTGACTCCTTCTTCATTGAAAGTCACAACCTTTGTTTCACCAAATTGTTGCTTTGCATCAGCAGGGCTCTCTACAGTACTAAGTCCAACAGAATAGCTGGCAACATAGCTTTTGAAAGCACCACAAGAAGTTAAGCAAAGAGCTCCACAAATGAGAGCAACAAAACTAAATCTCTTCATTTTCATATGTTTATTTAAATATAAAGTTTATTGTGGTGCAAAGGTAATAACTAAACAACTAAAAAGAATCAAACTACATTTACATGGACTAAGATGGATGACAATAAACCTAATTATACTTTTAAACTAAGCAAATATTTCACATACTCTAGAAGTATGACAGGGTCAAACGCCTTGCCATCCTTTTTTGTTGTCAGATGCAGATGGGGACCAGTTGACATACCAGAGTTGCCAGATAATCCTAGTGTTTCTCCTGCATTGACATACATACCTTTTGTTACCCAAAACGAAGATAGATGGCAATAACTAATAGTATAGGCACCTGTCCTTACCATCACAAACTTTCCAGAACGAAAGTCTTGTCCAACTCCAATAACCTCACCAGGAAACATAGAGAACACCTTTTCGTAATGAGCTGCGAAATCCACGCCATTGTGCATAATTGCTTTGTGCATCACTGGATGGTTACGCATTCCATACTTTGAATTGATTCGAATGCTTTTCAATGGAAATGAAGCATTCAGATGTGGATGAATCTCATGTGCTACTTTCTTGGGTAAAGAATCAGATTTCGCAATTGAGTCCACAGGAGCAATTTCATTTGTTTCTTGTGGATTTTTCTTTTTATAGACATGATGCTTCTTCACATATCCAATCGTGTTGAATTGGGCATGTGCAACAGACGAACAGAATATAAACGTCAGTATCAATATTGGCAACTTTATAGCTTTCATGCTACAAAGGTAATCAGACTCAACAGAACTATACGAAAAGAACTACAATTCCCTTCTCTATCTAACTTTATTTATGCTAATAGTATGATAATTGAAGAATAATCATACTTCTTTCATAACTATTTATAAAACTTCTACGATACTAAGGTGGCTCTTCTACATCTTCTGCATATACAATGTAATTTTGTTGTCGGATTGGCTTTACGAATTAATGTTTTCGTATAAGCCACCAGATATAAAACGTAAAAACAAAAAGCAAATGAATTACAATTTCGATGAGAACGAGATGCCTTACGACATCCTTGAACGTTTCGGACTCACTCAGGCAATGATTGATGATTTGCCCACCGATGTCCTTCAGAACATCCACAACGGACGCAAGTCTCCAGTCTTGCCAGTCCATATCACAGCCGACGATGGTGAAGAAGTCAAGGCACGAACTAGATTCAGCCTTGTGAGAACAGTCAAAGGTGGCGTTGATGTTCTCTTCTATCCACAGCTCGATGAGTTTGGTTTGAAACTCTTCAACGAGCTGCAGGAAAAGAATCTCCTCGCAGGAAAACCTATAGTCGGTCATCTGGAGAGCAACGAAGTTGGCAACGAACTCGGAATCAAGTGTTTCTTCCAGCTTGACCCTGAAAGCAAACAAGTACTTAGCGTACCCACACCTGTCATCGGCAGAAACATCCAATATGTAGCAGACCGTTACCGCCTCACTGGTACAGAAATGCAGAAGTTGCAAAATGGCGACGTTCTCACCATAATTGATGATGAGGAGGAACAGACCATCGGTATCGACCTTAACTCAAACACCGGCATCCGCTTCGCAGCAGGTAACGAACTTGTCTGGAAGCGAGAAGCAAAGCGTGACTGGGATAAATTCAACTTCGGCATCTTCGGTTGTTGGACAATGGACGAGAATGGCAATCTCGATTACATCCCAGAAGAGAACTATACCGAAGAGATGTGGAATGAGCAAAAGAAACTGGGTATGCGCATGATGCAGCGATAACCCAAAGTATTAACCAATAAAACAAGATTTCATGGCAAATGTAAAGTACTATCCAGAAGATGTGCTTGTGGAGAAATTCCAGAGCGGAGAATATGGCTGGCTTGACTACATCAACCATCACTCACCAGAATGGCAGGAAGAATACACCGCATACTGTAAAGAGAAGAACCTTGTAGTCAACGAGGAATCGGCAGAAGAATTTGTCGATTGGAAAGGTGAGCAGATTGAAGCTGGCGAATAAACACACTGTACACAACCAACAAAAAGCATTAGAATATGTCTATCAGATCAAATGCATTACCAGTAGGCAGAGACTTGGCTCCTGAATTACAAGCTATCCTTCGCAAGAATGGTATGCAAGCGCATATCATCAGACAAGGAGAAGGTTATCAGTTAGCCGTCCAAGGTCACGATTTACCTCTGCTCACATACGCCATCACGCCACAGCAGCATAGGGCATTGGTTGACTGGGGAGCTATCTCAGCTAACAAGCGAGCATACAACACAGTTGCAGAACTCGTAAAGAACGATTTCTACATGCCTCGTGACTTCGTTCATGCCAGAAACGCCAACGGTCGTGTTGCCATGGGACTTCACGGCTACCGTATAGGCGTTGGTGAATACGGCAGACTGCCATGGAACAGACGTTGCGCCCACATGATGATGGATCCGTATCATGGACGCTTCCTCGGTTGGACTCCACGATGTCAAGAAGGATTCCACATGCGGCGAGTCGGAGGAGCTATGTTTATGCAAGGTGCTCCTATCGTACCAGAACGTCCTGACGGCAGAATGAAACCAGGCGAAATGCAGAATGGTGGCTACGGCTTCTACTATAAAGGCGGTCAACAAAACATGGTACAGCAACCTTCGCAGGATGTGTTGGCAGACTTGCAATCTGTCATTACGCCAGTGGAAGTTCGTACACGCCCTAAAGAACCAGCCAAGCCATACAACGAACTTATCACCTTCAAGGTCTATTTCAGCAATGACAAGTGGCAGGAATGTCTGTCTTCCCACGGCATCATCGTTGATGCAGCCAACAAGACACTGACCATTCAGTCCTCTGCTACCAAGCAAGACTTTGTCTATGACCTCACCGAAGAGGAAGTAAAGAAGCTGACCAACAATTCCATCAAGGAAGTCCCCATCCAAAAGCGCATCGACATCATCAACAATGTCATAAAGAACGATTTTCAGGATAAGTTGACGATGGATATGCTCAATTCAAAAGAGCAAATCAGCCTGAAACTCAATTCAGAGGTGGAGGCAGAACTCTGTAATCGCCAACAAATGGTGCAAGAACAGTCAATAGCACTCGACAATGACCAGATAACTATCGAGCCAGAAGACCGTAGCGTAGCCCATGTTGACGGCAATAGCCTTTATGAACAGAACGAAAACAAGGGTTGGTTCCGTGAAGGCAAGCATGGCAGAGAAGTCCAGGTTGACGACATCAAGGTAGAGCCATTGCGTAATGAGCAAGGTGAGATTCAGAAAGACGAGAAAGGCAACGCCAAGTATCGCATGACAGCCGTCATCAACGGAGAAAGCATCAGCCATGAGATTACTCAAAAGCAGTACGACAAGTTCATGGCCATCGATGACTATCACCGTATGAAGCTCTTCTCACATATCTTCAAAGAAGTGGATATGAAAACCATCCCTGGAGAAGGAAAGAACATCGGTGCACAGATTGGAGGAGCCCTCCTTGCAGGACTTGCCGTTATGAGCGAACTGGGCAGAGACCGTCCTGCACCGGCAGTATTCGTAGAACACCATCATGCCCATGGACCACATGTATATTTCAAGGGCAGCGTTGATTCACCGCAAGACCTTGCTTCAAGAGCCTTTGATGCAGGACTCAATGCTGGAGAGCACGGTGTTGGCTTAGGTCATGGCAGATAAACAACAATAGAAATAAAATGAGATGACAGACGAACAGACATTTGCAGAATACAGAAACCGTATAAATATCAAGGAAGTATTGGAGGACGCAGGCTACACGTTTTACAAGCGTGATGGCTTGCGCTATCCTGCATATGTACGCCTGGACAGCGACGGAAAAAGAATCAGTGGTGACAAATACATTGTCATGCCCAACAAAAACTGCTGTTTCAAGCCGCCAACCATCAAGCTCTACTCTGTTACCTCCTTCATCTGGGAGCATCCAGACCTTTTCAAGGAGTACAAGTATGGCATGAAGGAATCAGCCCTTGTCCATAAAGTCTGCCAACGCCTGCTAAACATCCCGGTAGAACATCGGAGTCAGGACGTGCATAATCCTACTGTCAACAGCAAGCCATTTGACATCAATGACTACAAGATTGACCGTTTCAATCCCAAAGACTTCGAGTCACAGAAGCCGTTCTACGCATTCTTCAAGTCAAGAGGAATTGATTTCGCCACCCGTTGTGCTTTCCATCACAGCTTTTTCCTTGCGTCGAAAACCGCCAAAGATGGCAGCATATATAAGAATCTCTCCTTCCCTATGCACATTCCTGGGCAACCAGACAAATGTGTAGGCTTAGAGGAGAGAGGCTATCCTCGAAAGGATGGTTCTGCCCGAAAAGGCATGGCAACAGGTACAAACGCCAGTGAAGGTGTTTGGATAGCAAGTCCAAAGAACACCTCCCTCAAAGATGCGCAAAGAGTATATGTCTTTGAAAGTGCATACGATGCCATGGCATTTTACCAGCTTCAGATGCGCAAAGAATCCGGACTGGACAAGGAAGGACGACAAGATTTGAAAGCAGCGGTTTATGTCTCTACTGGAGGCAATCCAAGCTACGGACAGATACAAGGTCTATTGAAAGCAGCACCACAAGCCACCTTCCACCTCGGTTTTGACAGAGACATTGCAGGAAGGCAGTTTGTGGCAAACTTCATAGATATAGCCAACAAAAGGAGTATAGTGGCACCTGAGAATGTACCGAACGAAATGAGAGAGTTCATGGAAAGTTACGATAAACTACCAAAGACTACGAAAGAACTTTTGAATTTCGATGACGATAATTACGACTTGCTCCCCGATGACTTGCGAAAACTGTATCTCACATACGATAGTGCAAATGATTTGGCTTTGGAATATCACTACTCTCACTTCATCTGTAAAGAAGACAAGCAGGAAGCGGTGGACAAAATGCGTATCGCTTGGAAGGATTTCAAAGAAGCATTTCTGAATAAACTCCATCTGCAAGAAGGCCAAAACCTCGAAACTGTGAATGTTGTCCGTGAACTTCCGTCGCAAGACTACAAGGATTTCAACGATGAGCTGCTTGATAAGAAGCTATTCTCATCGACCGACGTAGTAGAAACGGCATTTGACGATGGCGGTGTTGACTTGACTTTTGAACGCCAAGAAGAGAATGAGGAAACCAAACGTCATGGATTTAAACGATAACGAATATGACAGACCCAATCAGAAGATTCAATATCATAACCATTCGCCCACATTGGGCACAGTATATCATCTCGCAAGGAATGTCGTTCATCATCTGTTGCGCCATGTTTCTTATTGCCGGTCACGACAGCATCACCTACAAGATGCCATTTGTGGCACTGGGAACCGTCATTATATGTTTCATGCTCTACGAATGTCTGTATCTCCACAAGCTAAGATACATCATCACCTCAGAGCAGCTCATTATCCAACATGGAGTATTGACCAGAACCAGTGACTACATCGAGCTGTACCGAATAGTGGATTTCAGCGAGAACCGTGGTATCATGGAGCAGTTCTTCGGATTGAAGACAGTCGGGATATTCAGTGGCGACCGTACCAATCCCCAACTGGACATCTATGGCGTAAAGGAAAAGTTAGACGTTGTGAAGATTATACGTGAACGAGTAGAATACAACAAAAGGAGGAAAGGCATATATGAAATCACTAACAGATAACAGAAGATGGGTGCTCGTATCAGCCATTGCATTAGCATTTTTGCTATTACCAGAGAGAGGTCATGCACAGATTGTTTCCAGCAACCCTTTGGAATATGTTGCCCTGGCAGAGGGTAACGAACTCATAAACGGCCAGATAAAGCATCAGATAGAAGACCAACAAAAGACAGCCCTCCTGCAGAATACCATCGCAGCCGAGTTTACCCAGATACATAAATGGGAAAAGAAGTACAACAACTATCTGAAAACAGCATCGGGCTATGCATCCACGCTGAAAGCCTGCACCTCGCTTTACGATGACGGCGTAAGAATCTTCATCAACTTGTGCCATCTGAAGAAAGCAATTGCTAACAATCCCCAAGGCGTTGTAGCCACTATGAACATGAACAATCTCTATATCGAGACAGCCACAGAACTTGTCACGGTATATACCACACTAAAGGATGCCATAGCCAAGGGTGGTAAAGAGAACATGCTCACGGGTGCAGAGCGAAGCAAGACCCTCTGGGAGTTGAATGACCGTCTCGCACAGTTCAACAAGAAACTCACAAGGCTAAGTCTAAGCATAAGATATTACACCATGGCAGATGTCTGGAACAATGTCACGGCAGGAATGCTCGACCGAAGCAATGCCGAGATAGCCGGTCAAGCACTGGGTAGATGGCGCAGATGTGCCAGAGTTGTAACACCATAAGAAAGAACTACTTTGAGGATAACATTTATGAAACGTTTCTATGCTCTCATACTACTTTTCTTTTTTCTCATCTTTCCCTTCGAGGGGGAGGGTGGTAGTTTTCTCCATGCTCAGGGAAACGACCCCGTGTTGGCAGGTATGATACTTCTCTATACCGACAAGGCAAAGAAAGAGTTGAAGCAGCAGGAAGAGATGATGCTCTTAGAGTCCACTGGGCATATATGGACAAAGGAAGAGGTGGAAGCAACAACCAACCTACATAAGGAGTTCAATAACTACCTTGACCAGTTCAACAGCATCATCAGTTATGCAGCACAAATCTATGGCTTCTATCACGAGATAGACCGTCTTGTGGCGCAACTTGGAACCTACAGCCATCAGCTCAGCCACCAAACGACCAATGCTCTGGCAGTAGCCCTTTCCTCCAATCGCAACAAACTCTATCGTGAGCTTATCATGAGTAGCGTGGAGATAGTCAATGACGTAAGGCAAGTATGCATCTCCAATACCAAAATGACCGAGAAACAACGTCTGGAAATAGTCTTTGGCATACGTCCAAAACTCAAGCAGATGAACCAAAAACTCAAACGGCTGATACGTGCTGTGAAGTACACCAGACTATCAGACGTATGGGCAGAAATAGACTACGGAGCCAGGACTGAGGCAGACAAACCTACTATTGTTCAGCGATGCAAAGAACGATGGCGAAGGAACGCAAGACCTTGAAGTAAAGATTCAATATAATCAGATAACAAATAATAGTACAATTATTTAGAAATAAAAAGCATTATGGGTTGGGGTTCATTTTTAAAATCAACTCTTCGATTAGGAGGAAGGATGACCAGTGCAACTGCACACACATTGGGCGGTGCGGTGCTTCATCCTCAACAGACCTTAAAAGGCGTTGGTACTGCCACAAAAAGCGCAGTGGTCGGAGGAAGTCTTGGTTACATAGGTTGGGAGAAACTCACCACAGACAAAAGCGTTGTTGGCATAGTCAGCGATGCCGTCATAGGAGAAGATACCACCAAGATGATTGGCGATACAGTAACAGGCATTGGTAATGGTGTAAAAGACCTGAAAGACTCTGTTACGGGGCTATCAGACAACGTAAATGGAGCTATCAGCAGCGTTGATTCAAAATGGAGCGGTATGTCAGGCTTCCTGCGAGCCATGTTCTCTGGACATGGTGGCGATATGTTTAGCAATTTCTTCAGCAATATAGGCAAAGGCAATGTATCTGGACTTAGCCTCATTGGGCTGGTCGTCTCCTCCCTACTTGTATTCGGTCGCTTCGGATGGTTAGGCAAAATAGCAGGAGCCGTTCTTGGCATGATGATGATTGGCAACAACGCTAATCTATCAAGTGTACTTGGTGGCAATAACAACCGGATGGCAAGCAACAATAAGGAAGAGGGAAAGCATCAAGAAGCTGAGTAAATAAATACTGTAAGCGGGCGAAGATAACGCACACTGTAACAAAGTGTTACATAATGCACTATACACAAGAAATGATACTGCAATCCGAGAGTGGCTATTGCATGCCATTCGAGGAAAGAAACGGAGAGGTGACCATGATTTTAGGCTACGGCAAGCAAAAGCATCCCCAAACCGCAGAACCGTTTTTCCATCATGGAGTTGACTTCAAAGTCAAGAACTACTTGCTCTCGGCAGTAGCCATGGGCAAGGTAACAGGCTTGGGCAACGATGCTATCCACGGCATCTATCAAGTAACCCGATATGGAGACTACGAAGTAACATACGCCCACCTTAGCAACGTATTTGCCAACTACGGCAAGGAGGTCAAGGCAGGGCAAGTCATAGCCGTCAGTGCCGACTCCCTCCATGTAGAAGTCAAGTACAAGGGCGAAGAACTCAATCCGTTGGAGTTCCTCACTATGATCTATAGCAATCTGAAAGTGATGGAACAGAACGGCAAGCCTGGTGCAGTGCCTCAGTTTGTAACATTGGATATGGATGTACATACCATGTATGACAAAGATCAGAAGGAAATTGAAAATCTGATGATGCGCTTCTTTCCAGACTACATGAGCGATATGAGTCAAGGAATCTATGCACTGCCAGAGCACACCGAACTTGCGCTACGCAATATCTTCACAATGTCGGCAATTAAGAATTACTTCTACGAAACCATACCGTCAATGGCCAACCCATTGGGCATGGGAACAAGAAGCATCCCTATAGCAGAACGAGTTCAGAATCTCCTTATAGGTGATTTTCTCAACTATCTCGCCTTGCGCCACCAGATTTTTCTGTCAAGCATGAGTGCCATCGAAAAAAAAAGCACAAGACCGGGCAATAGCGACGAGCGGTATAGTTGACCCTCTGGCAGAACTCGACATTGATGTGCAAAGCTTCGATATACCACGACTGGTAAGTGTCTATCCCGACAAATCAGGTCACAGATGGTGGACAAAGGCATGGTTCAACAATAGTGAGAAAGGCGAAGCTGCCATTGAGATAGAACGAAGTCTGGCTATCAAGTTCATCAACGACAACATCGAAAAGGATGAATGGTTGGAAGAGTACTTTCCAAAACAGATGGAAGTATATCACAACGCCATTGAGCAAACCAGAGAGCAAATACTCAATCAATTAAACTTGTAAACGAAAAAGCTATGGCAGAATCCGGTCAAGATAAGATTTTCAGAACAAAGGTCATTCCGATAATGAATAAAGTTCGGAGTGACCTACAGAACAAGCAAGCCGATGAGCTGAGAGAGCACTCCACCTCGTTTGCAGGCTTGATGGCAGCAGCCGCTGGTCCCGATGGAGGAATGACTTCCATTCAGGCACACAACGACACGCTCAGATATACTGGCAAATGGACTTCCAAGACCACAGAAGACTATATTGAGATGGTCAAGAAAGAGTTGAAGCGACAGCATATTATTGTCAACGCAGCCATGGAACAGAAGATGATCGACAAGATGATAAAGGACAAGATTCCGAAATCGTCCATCGACTACATCATGAGAAAGGCTGCAACAAGTACCATATTCTACCTACCGCAGGAAATGGCCAAGTCACCATTGGAACGCAAAATGGACGCAGAAGCAGAGAAACGTTACAATCCCTCTGCTTGGGAGAAAAACGCTGGCATAGCCATCGGTTCGGTCGCAGACCTTGCCTGTATGGGAGGATTTGGTGGAGGTTTGAAGACAGCAGCCACATGGGTTGGAAGCGACATGCTTGTCACTCATCTTGGTGAAAAACTAGAAGACCGCTCTGATGTTCCTCTGATTATCGCCCCTGGCAAAGAAGAATACAGACGAGCTCAGCAGGAAAAGAAGAAACAATCGGAACAGAAGCCCACGAAGGACAAGACACAAGCCGTTAAAGACATGCCACCAGAGGAGGCCCCCAAAGAAGAAATACAGCAATCTGACGACGAAGCCGAGAATACACAACCAGAGCAGACCAATATGGATGGCTGGCAGGGACTTCTAACATCTTTCGGACTGAATGGTATCAGCGACATCGGACACAACCTTGGCTATGTCTTGGCAATGCTCCCCGACATGCTCGTAGGCATGTTCACTGGCAAAACCAAGTCGATAAACATCAAGGACAACATGATGCCAATAGCAAGTATCGTAGCAGGAATGTTCGTCAGGAATCCAATACTCAAAATGGTACTCATCGGTATGGGAGGTATGAACCTCTTGAACAAAGCAGGACATGAATCCCTGGACAACTTCAAGGCGCAGGAACATCCTCAGGCAACGGATAGCAGAGTCAATTACCGCATTTATCCAGAAGAACCGCTGAATGTCCGCATCCAGAATCCAGAGATAAGAGCCAACTGTTTGATTGCAACCATAGACAGAGTGCCATGCACCATAGCTCTACCTGAAAAAGTCGTGGACGCTTACCGGCAAGGCGCATTACCTCTCAATACTCTTGCCAATGCTGTGCTGGCAAAGAATGACCAGATGCGACAGATAGCATCCGAGAAATACGAGGCTGGTGAACGGCAGACAATCGTCGAGAGACCACTTGCACAAAGATAACAGGATAACAAATAAATATATCTATGACAGAAAAGAATCAACAAGAAAAGATGGCAGCAGAACGTCAAGTTGAGTTATTCACCAATGCGTTCAAGAAAGCCAAAGAAAATAACGGTATATGGTTGACTAATGATGGTCGCAAAGCTCCTGCACTCTACCAGAAGCATTTGCAGGTATCAGCCTTCAATGCCATCGTCTTGGGAATGCACGCAGCCCAAAACAACTACAAAACCAACCAATATACGCTCTTTTCGGAAGCAAAGAAACGTGGCGAGTCTGTTCAATCAAAAGAAAAAGGAGTGCCATTTTTGTGGTACAACTGGAACGAATATGTCAACAAGCACAATCCTGAAGACAAAATCAGCCGTGCCGACTACCAGGCACTCCCTTCTGAGAAGCAAGCCGACTACAAAGGCATCAGGAGCCGTGAAGTACGTGCCTTATTCAACATCGAGCAGACAACCTTGCCAATGGTTGACAAGACCGCTTATGAAGCCACTGTTCAGGAACACGGCAGACTAAGCGACCGCAATGATGTCGAGTCTGCCTCCACCGCCATTCGCCAAGGCGTAGAAAATCTTTTGGACAAAGCACGTGAGAACATGGTCGAAATACGCAGCGACTCCACAGGTGTAGCACATTACGACAGCAAGAAAGACATTGTCTTCCTGCCAAAAGCATCATCCTACGAACACTATGAGGATTATGCCCGTGATGCCGTATCGCTACTTGTCACTGCTACCGGTCACGGGCAGCGACTGGCTCGTGAAGGCATGATAATAAAGAATGGCAAAGCATCAGCCGAAGATGCCATCAAGCAAGAACGTTTGATTACAGAAGTAGCCACCGCTGTAAAACTTCAGGAGTTAGGCGTTTCAGCCAAACTCTCACCAGAAAGCATGGTGATGACAGACTATTGGGCAAGAGAGCTGAAAGAAAACCCTTGTCTCATTGATATACTGGAGAGGGATGTCAACAATGCCGTCGATATGCTCCACAAGGCAGAACGTGGCGAAAAGATTGAATTGAACAGCAAGACTGCCAGAAATCAGGCAGATACCATTAAGAGCATCCTGCCCAAGCATTACTATGTAGCAGACGAAATCAGGAATCTTCCCAACAAGTCCACGAAAGAGTTTGTCATCGTAAAAGACGCAGATGGTAAAATGGCAGATGTTGTACTTCCCGAAGGTGCGTCTTTAGGCTTTGACAGCGACATTCCTGGTATGAGAAAAGACCGTATCGAGCACGCTTTGCAAAAAGAAGGCTATGATACCGTCACATTCTATAATGTCGATGGTTCCATGGGCTACCGACCCGACGATAGCTTCTTTGACGGGAAAGCAGTTTCTGTAGCTCGACTCAACAAATGGAATTTGGAAACAATCACACTCCTCGATGTATCAGATGCAGTGAGACGCTCCGGTGCTGTGGATTTTGATAAGGTACTGATGCTACGTGATGATAATGGCAAATGGGCACTCTACCTGAAAGCTGAGAATGAGAGAGCCTTCTGCGTCTATCCCGATAAGGCAGATGTCAATCTGTTCTTCACCACAGTCAAGCAAGGTGATGAAGAAGTCTCAGACACCATGCGCCAAGACATGGCACAGAAATACTACATGGAAGCTTCCAATAAGCCGGAAATGAAGGTTGACCTCTTCAAGAGCAACGTTCCTGCCGAAGAGGTGGAGAAAATCCAGCGTGTCAACATCTTCAAAACCAAAGAGACGGAGAATCAGCCAAGTGTCATCCTCTGTATGCCTACAGTAAATGGAGAAAAGCTCAAACCTCGTGAGATTTCACCGTCACAGTGGCAACGTATGTGGCTTGCAGAGAATATGCAGGACTACAAAAAATATCTTGCAGCCAGCCTTTTTGCCGATGTTCTACGCAAAGACCGCACAGATGCGGTAGCCGTAGGCACTGAAAAATCAGAGCAGGAAGCGCAGAGCAATGAAGTCAAGCAGAATACCACTCAACAGGAGGAAGACAAGACCGTGGAGGAACAGAAAGAGGAAACTCCAGAAAATAAAGAACAGAAGCAGAAGGAAGAAAAGGCAAAGGAAGAGAAGACTAAAGCCGAGACAAAGGCAGCTGCAGTGGTCGCCATAAGTCCGATGTTAAAACAATTCTATGACCTCAAAGCCAAACATCCCGATGCTGTGTTGCTATTCCGTTGTGGTGATTTCTATGAAACCTATTGTCAGGATGCAGAGAAAGCTTCAAAAATTCTGGGCATCACACTAACCAAAAGTTCCCGAACCAAGGATGCAGACGGCAAGCCTCTGGCTATGGCAGGGTTCCCATATCACGCTCTTGACACCTATTTGCCAAAACTCATCCGTGAAGGTGAACGTGTTGGCATCTGCGACCAGTTGGAATCTCCCAAACGCAACAAAGAGGAAGCATCTCCCTCAAAGGAAGAAAAACCTCACCAAGAACAGAAAAATTCATCAGGAATGCATAGATAACATGTAAAGATCATGTCCAAAAACCAAGAATATGTAAAACAATATGCAGAGTATGCCATGGAGCAAATGCGCAGATATGGCATACCTGCTTCTGTCACACTTGCTCAAGGCATTTGTGAGAGCGCAAGCGGACAGAGTGAATTATCACGAAAGGGAAACAATCATTTCGGCATCAAGGCTACCTCTGGTTGGATTCAGAACGGTGGGAAGTACCTGGTATATACCGATGACCGCCCCAATGAGAAATTCTGTCAATATGCCTCTGTCGGCGACTCGTATGAACATCATTCCCAGTTCCTGAAAGGTAACAAGCGATACAGTTCACTCTTCAAACTATCTCCCGATGACTACAAGGGATGGACTAAAGGACTGCAAAACTCCGGTTATGCCTCAAACAAGAAGTACGCTTCAAGTCTTCAAAGCATCATCGAAAAGAACAACCTGCAGAAGTATGACCAGATGGTCATGCAGGAAATGAAAGCACAAGGCAAGACCTTTGGCACAGAAACAAATCCTCGTCACAATACAGACCTAAATGCTTCTGCACCTGCATCAATAGTTTCAGATGAGCAGAACTACTCTTATCCATTGAAACGCAATGAGTTCATGCTTGTCACATCGCCATTTGGAACAAGAAAAGACCCAATCAATCCAGGTACTACACAGATGCACAAAGGCATTGATATACGAGCCAAACATGACGATGTACTGGCAACGGAAGACAATGCTAAGGTAACAAAAGTCAACAACAATCCTAATACTGCAGGTGGTCTTTCTGTCACCGTTGAGTACAACAGAAACGATGGCAGCAAGTACCAATGCACCTATATGCACCTGAGTAGTATTGCCGTCAAAGTCGGTGACAATGTCAACGCTGGTCAGCGCTTGGGCGTAACAGGTAATACTGGCACCAGAACTACTGGAGAGCATCTGCATTTTGGAGTAAAAAGCGTCTCTACGGACGGAACAGCACGAGACATTGACCCAGCTGCTTATCTCGCAGAAATCTCACAAAAAGGCAACATCCAGTTGCAGACACTACACAATGGCAAGGACATCACCGCCCAATATAAGGTGAACAATCCAACCTCCGAAAAGCCCGAAGTACAACAGAGTCCGGAAGATTGGATGAAGAAGCTACTTTCGTCTGAGGATAGTGGTGTGAGTATGCCAAGTGGTGACCCTATCATAGATATGGCTATGACCATGTTCTCGTCCCTTATGGTTCTTGCATTACAGATAGACAACAAGAGCAAAGAAGAGAAAATGCAGCAAGTGACCGATGCGGTTGTAAGCAAAACCATCGACCTCTCGTCGCTCCTTCCCTCTTATAAAACTTGTTCCATTAACATTCAAGATGGGAAGCCAGCTCTCCATGTAGATAACGGAACCATTCAGTTTACAAGGGAACTCACCAATGCAGAATTGGCAAAGCTTCGGCAGACACTTAGCAATGCCAGTCTTAGTGATGATGACAAGCGACGAGGTGTTGCTTCTATCATACAAGCTGCAGTGGTATCACAGCAGATGTCCCAGAACTATCAAAAAGGAATGGACAATCAGCAAGACAGACAAGAATCTGTTCAAATCAAATAAAGAAGTAAAACAATAAATGCGTTTATTATGATCAAATGTAATGTAACCGTATGTGGCACCATATCTCGCCAAGCGCAGATGCGTGCCAACAAAGAAGGCAAGCAGTTTATCTCTTTCGGTATCAGTGTGGTGATTCCTGCCAAGTCTGGTATCAATCAGACTGTAGAAATCAGCGTTGCCAAAGATGGTAATAACCAAGCAGAACTGGTCAACTATCCTGTAGGTTCTCGTGTAGAGGTGGCAGGAGTTCTGCAATTCCACAAGAAGGGAGAAGTGCTTTATCTTAATCTCTCTGCTTCAGGAGTAAACAGTTTCAATGCAGGAAACCAGGATGCCATTACTGGTAGCATCGAGTTCCGAGGAACAATCGGCAAACAAGTTGAAGTAAAAACCGACAAGAAGGGCAAGCCGTACACCATGTTCTCAGCCTATAGTAGCGAGAAGGACGGAGAAAACTATTCCTACACTTGGGTTCGTTTTATGCAATTCGATGCACAAAAGGCTGATTGGGTGCAGGCTAAGGCAGGTATCAATGCCAAAGGAGATTTGCAGGTTGGAGCCTACAATGACCGCTTAGACCTTACTTGTCGTATCACCGAGCTTACTCCATGGGAGAAGAAAAAAACATCCACAAACTAAAAGTAAATAATTATGGCTGATTACAAGAAATATAATTCTGATGGCCGTAGTAGTGAAGACAAGGCTCTGGATAAGTTTGCAGAGATGATGATCGAGAAGATTAACACATTGCAGAATGACTGGAAAAAGCCTTGGTTCACCGAAGGTACCTTGTCGTGGCCAAAGAACCTATCTGGACGTGAGTATAATGGTATGAATGCCCTTATGCTCATGATGCACTGTGAGAAGCAGGGATATAAACTGCCAGTGTTCTGCACCTTTGACAGGGTAGTAGGCTTGAACTTCACCAAGAACAAACAAGGCAGTAAGCAGCAGGTCAAGGACAACAATGGCGAGGCTCTACCGCAGGTGACAATCCTTAAAGGAGAGAAGAGTTTCCCCGTCTTTATCACGACCTTTACCGTCGTTGACAAAGAGACGAAGGAACGCATCAAGTACGATGACTACAGGCAGATGTCGGAAGAACGACGCAAAGAGTACAACGTATATCCCAAATTGCATGTTTACAACGTATTCAATGTTGCACAAACCAATCTGCAAGAGGCTCGCCCCGAACTCTATAAGAAGCTGGAGGAAGCAGCAGGACTGAAACGTCCTATGCAACATGGAGATGACTTCTCATTCCCTGCAATGGACAAGATGATAAAGGAAAACGAATGGATTTGTCCTATCAAGCCTGTCTATGGTGATAATGCTTATTATAGCATATCAAAGAATGAGATTGTCATTCCAGAGAAGCAACAGTTCAAGGATGGAGAGTCATTCTACACCAATCTGGGGCATGAAATGGCTCATTCTACGGGCGCAGAGGACCAGTTGGCAAGACTAAAACCAGCATCATTCGGAAGTGCAGAATATGCTCGTGAGGAACTTGTAGCAGAACTCAGTGCAGCTTTGGTTGCACAGCGTTACGGCATGACCAAGCATTTGAAGGAAGATAGTGCCAGTTATCTCAAAAGTTGGTTGGACAGCTTGAAGGAGTCACCGGAGTTCATCAAGACGACACTTACTGACGTAAAGAAGGCTTCGCACATGATTACTCAACGTATTGATGCCATGCAGCTTAAAATAGACCAAGAACGGGGTTATGAGGCAGTACAGACGCAAGGGAAGGCACCGACTATGTATTATGCTTCAGTGGCGTATCTCCAGAGTACCGATGCTACAGATCGTCTCGACAACCTCAAAAATGATGGTGACTATGGCACTCTGCTCACAGAGGCAAAGGAGTACGATCAGGGAGAGGCTCCAGACCTTTCTAAGGTTAATCTCTCACCAACCAAGTACCGTGGTGATGATTTAGTTATCGAGGACGAGCATTATGCCGTGGTATATAATCCAACAGTTGGAGGTACATACGATGTGATGCGTAAGGTAACGGCAGAGGACATAAAGGATAACATCATCCGCTACGGTCTTCCTGAGGATGCTACGGACGATGTGAAGGAAGTTGCCAAACAAATGCAAAAAGAAGAGATAGTGGTTCAGGAAGAAGAGCAGCACTACCATCGAGGACGTTAAATTATTGATTTCTATTAAAGGCAGTCGCAATGTTGACTGCCTTTTTTTTGATTTTAATAATTCTCCCCAAAAAGAAAAAGGTACCGACTCTCACGAGCAGGTACCAAAATTGACATAGTTTGTCGTATGAATAATTTGTTATACACTATGATAAAAGTTAATGTGTACATGTAAACATGTATTCACGTACACACTTTCCACCTTATTTTAATAAAATAACCGTAGTAAATCGATTTGCCTCGTTAGCTTCGTATTTGTCTATACCGCCATAGTTAAAAGCTTGAATCTGGCATTTATCTACACCTCGCTTCACAAGAGCCTTGGCTATGTACTTGGCACGTCGCTTACCTAAATCATGGTTGCCTAACTGGGTTCCTGTGGCACTGTCAGCTGCACCAGATATTTTTATCCTCAGATTTTCCTCCTTAGCAATCTTAGCTATGTCATCAAGATTCACGAGCTGTGACTCATCAACCAATTTGTCAGAATTGAGTTTGAAGAAGAAATACACCGGCACGCCAACACAAACTTTCAAGTGGTCAGAATATGCAAGGGAGTCTGGGCGATTGCCATTGGTATTGCTTAATGCGTTGCCATCTTCTCCACCAACGGCATTATGGTCGTTTGTTCCACTATTGCCAGACATCGAAAGACGAGCACGAAGTGAGTTAAGTTCACTATAGCTATTCTTGGGATAAATGGTCTTGCCATCATCATTTCCTGCGAGTCGCTTTTCCAAGTGGACATTCTTGTCTTTCACATAAGCCAAGTATTCTTTGAGATAGGTGTTCTGTTCGATATAAGGAGTCGCATCAACGACACGCTTCCATCCTGTCTTACCTATAGTAAATGACAAACCTGCAGATATGGAAATCATATTATCCCCGAATTTCGTAGAGCTGCCTATACCGTCAAAGTTCTTTGCTGTCAGCATTCCACTTACTTCACCAATAATATTGACTCGGTCGCTTATACGATAACGTGCTTCCACGCCATAGGTAAAGGCAAACGGATGACTGCCACTTGAACCTCCTTGGCAGGTACAGTGATTTATCCAGTCTGAATTATGAACCATTCCTATACCCACAAATGGAATCACATCCCAAAGAGGGATTCCGCTCTCGTTCTGACGGAAGCCAGATGTTACGTTATACAGAAAGTCTGCATGAACAAACTGATACTTCATTGTATTGAACTCTGCGTTCTTGAATGTGAGTCCTTGATAACCTATTCGTCCACCGATTGCGGGCGTGAACCATTTGCCGACTCCAATCTGCAAGACAGGAGTGATTCTGTCGAACACGTCACCGCAACCAATGGGCGACCCAAGAAAAGCTGAAGCTCCGCCCTTTGCTTCAATAAACCAATTTCTACCCCAGTTGGCTGCTTCGCTTACATTCTTGAGATATGTAGGATTCACAGGCATGAGCATCCGCTCCTGACTGTATGTTTTCTGAATATAAATCAGAACTCTGTCTGGCTGTTTGTGCCGAAGCTGTCATTGCAGCCAGGCACATCATTGATATTGATAATATTTTCTTTCTCATGTTGTTGTCTTTGATGATTGATTACTTACGTAAACAAATGAGCGTGTATTACATCCTCTTTCTACGACCAACCGAAGGAGCGCACATCTTGCGTGCCATTGCCAGGCATCTTCTTGCCCACTCCCGATCGTCTTCATCTTCTCGCTTGCCCCATCCAGAACCTGGGCTTCCTCCACCTCCACCATTTGACTGTGCGATAGTAGTGGCATCATCCACATAGCCGCAGATAAGACTGAGGGCTACCTTAATAATATGGTTACCGTCCTCGGCTAACTGACTGAGCAATGTTCCGTCGAAGTCGTGTTTTACGTTCTCTGGTAGATGTGGAAAACGGGAGGCAAACTCATAAGCCATAGTATCGAGCATGACACCATTCAGATGGTAGCTCATGTTGTGAGCCCATGAGAGTTCAGACTTATTGGCTTTGTCTTCCAGTTCATCGGCTTGCTTTTCAATCTCTTCCTTGTCCTTACGGAGAGTGTCAAGCAACTGGTTGGTCTCGTCAAGTTTCCTTTCTTTGTCTGCCAGTTTCGTCTCCACCAGAGCCTTCTGCTGTTCAAGACCCTGTATCTTACGTGCGATGTCGGCGCTGATGGTATCACCGTTTGCTTGTAATGCTCGCAGCGGTTTGAGTTCTGCCTCCAAGCGGCCAATCTCAGCCTTTAGATTATCTATCATAGAGGTAAAAGCCTTCTGCTTTTTCTGAGCGATGGACAGTTCCACGTTCAGGTCTTCAAGGGCTTTTCTGGTGTTGAACATCTGGGCTTCGAGTGTCACACACTCATTGGCAAGCCAACGTCGATATTCTTCTGTAGAGCGATGCCGAGCACCACTCTCTGTTATCGACACCCCTCTTGTGAGTCCCCATTTTTCATTTACCTTAGCTAGTTCGTCATGCAGAGCAAGCAGATAGTTTTTGTAGTCCAAGCGGTTCTGCCCATGAAAGATTTTTTTGAAAGCGAACTTATTTTCTTTATCTATTGGCAGGAGCGCACAGTGGACGTGCGGATTCTTTTCGTCGCAGTGAACGATAAAGGAGACGATATTTTCTTCTCCATATTTATCGGCTACAAAGCGATAGATGTCCTTTGCCCATTGCTCTATTTCTGGCATTCATCTGATATGCCCATTGCCATTCTTACTTTCAAAATCCACCTCTTGATTGCCAAAGGCAAACTCACGCATTCGCTCCGTCGAGCCTCCAAAGATGAAATTCACTACTGTACGAAAGCGAGGCTCTGCAAGTCCCTCGTTGGGGTCTTTTATGCCACGTGACGCAAGATTTTCTGCCATGCGTTTTGTAAGTGAATGATTCTTATCTATTGGAGTCACTATGCCACCTTTCTGTATTTCAAAATTTAGATGCTCACGGCTCCGGTCATAGTTGCCTTCACGCATAGCTTGATCCCATCCTTTGTCTGTCCAGTCTCTCAGTTCTTCGTTGCCTATCTGTGAGATACCTTTCGTGACCTTGATGTCCATGACCTGTTTCGATGTTGTACCCATATAGTTTTTCTTTGTTTTAGTCCTTACTCCGATAGCCTTTTTCAGTCTTAAAGCCAAGAGGAAATCTGACCCAGCTTGCTGTTTATCTGGTCAGCCTTCCCGACTACTTCAGTAGGTCGGGGTATTAGGCTTCCCAAGACTGAAAAAAAGTGGCACGTGCAAGCACGCTGCCTCACGTTGCTTGTAATTATCTAGCGAAGCGTAGAAAAGCGTTATAATCGCAATCTGCGTGCCTGGCATGGAATAAGGAGGGTTGTTACTATTAGAGTTCAGTAGAGGAAGAGTCCGTAGGTGATATGTCTTCGGATGGCTCCTTGGGCTTTGTAGAAGGACGAGGAGGGTTATCGTAATAGGTGCTGCCGACATCGGAGATGTAGTGCTCGAAGATGCAATCCAAGAGAATTATCTCAGCCTTAGAATATCGGGTAGCTACAACGTCCATATAACTTGGCTTGGTGTTGCCACTAATGGCCTTAGCCAAAATGCCAAGTGCGTCAATCACCTTGTGCCAGTCCCAAACATGATCTTTGCCGAAGAGCAGGTTTACAGAATCAGAAAGATCATCAGGCAGTTCTTTTCCATGTTGAGAACACGCAGGATAGTAACTGCCAGTGTGTCGAACACGAGTGCCTGCTGGTTGAGTACACGTCGTGCAGGAATACCGCCACATCCTTCTTGCTTGGCCATGTTCATCTTCAAGTCGTAGTAACGGCTGTAGGAATCCGCAACTTCTTCTGCTGTGGTTCTGCCTTTGATGAAGCGGACAAACTGCATGGCGCAGAAGTCGAGGATGTCATCTGGACTCTCGATAAGAAGAGACAGACGTTGCTCCAGATTGACTGAGAAGATGAAACTCTTAGAGTAAGGTTCAACTGAAAGCTGACCAAGGTTTGTTAGTCCTGAAATAAATTGGCGTACTGTTGCACGCTGCCATTGCCACTGACGAGCAAGCTCGGAAATGGTTGTAATAAACTGACCAGGGAGTAACTGTAGGGTTCCTTCAGTGCCTAATGCTTGGTATGCACCAGACGTTGCTTTCGAAAGCAAGTCACAGTATGCCTCCAGCTTGCTGTAACGCTCCTCTGCTTTCGGCTTCAGAAACTCCAGCAATGAGCGATCAACACCCATAGGTTTGTCTGCCTCTGGTGTATGATGATTTGAATTGTGAGTCATTTGAGTCATTTTTGAATTTGAAATGTAGAGCAAGTGGATATTGTGCCAGTGCCAGTTATAAGTGGCATCTAATAGTAATTTCTGATAATCATGGCAAGCTGTTCCCTTGGATTGTTGCTATTCTCTGGAAGACTCTTCAGATGAAGAACTTTTTCAGATGGATAGAAGACTGCTGCCACACTGATAGCAAAGAGGAATAGAGACATACTATTCATATAAGGTATAGCGTAGCAAATCATCGACAACACCAATGTTGCGAACCACAATCTTTTCCTTTCATGCAAAAGATGCAGTGTACGGTCTGCAATTCTCTTGCTGAGTAACACAAGAGTTAGGATGGTTGATATTGCTACAGCGACATTTAGCGATGTTACATGGCAACACCAGTTCACGAAGATTAGCATGAGGACAACCAAATACGCATAGAGACTTCTTGCGCTTTGATACATGGTCATCTTCCACATGAATCGCTTCATGAAACCATAATCCTTTCTGTAAAGAGAGAAGAACACTGTCAATAGGAGGAATGGAAAAGCGAAGCGGATAAGTGTTAATGTCTGTATCATATTATCTATTATTTACGTTTGTATTGCTTTCTATACTGCCGTTTTCAAGTGATTCGAGACGCTCGGCAATTCTGTGGTTTAACTGAATGTTGTAACTGGGTGACATGTGGTCAACAGTCGGATCTTTCGTCAGTTCTTCATCAGCCTCGATGAGAAGACGAAGATAGAGATCTACATAAGAATTATGAATTACCGTGTCAATAGGTTTGCTTACCTCAAGATTGGCACTTGTGTCTATTGGCTGCATTGTATCAGGGTCGATGTTATCTGGTAGTGGGTATGCAGTCTGTATGCTCCGCATCACACAGATGCTGAAGATTATCAAAAGACCAATTATAGCCTTGGCTACGATATTCAGGTTGAATAACATCAGAGCCGACACCATCACCAGGATGGCTATTATATAAAAGGTATATACTTTTCCTTTAGTACTCATAATCGCTTAATTCAAGTTTTATTATTCCGAAAGATGCTTTCTCTATTATGTATTCGACATCATGCAGAGTGAGTGAATGTGTTTCGATTCGCCGTTTTGCGGTCGGGGCTTTTTTACAAAGAGATACCAGTCCCTGGTTTAAATCATATTCATTGATATTCCACGTTCTGGTCTTCTTGAAAGAGTATTTGTCCCTATAGCTTTGGAGTGAAAGACCTTTGTAAAACAATGTCTTCAACTGTCCATCTTGCAAAATTCTCATCTCAATCAGCTTCTCTGTGTCTTTGACTTCAATCCATGTTCTGTATTTTTGTATGATGTCCGCTATAAGGTAATACGTCTTTTTGTTCATCTATAGACCGCAGTTGAAATCATTCATTATCTGAACATGCTCACGCTTTACCTTGAAAGTACCACGTTTCTCATGCAGTCGCAGGTCTTCAAAGAGGTCTGCCGACATAACTTCGATGGAATTGTATATCGTAACATTGAGTTCATGGATAAGTCCGTCAATAGAAGTCTTGCAGTTTATCTTGAACATACGTTCTGTGACCGGATAGCAGTATGCGCAGCATTCATGTCCGAATACAGTGTCGATTGGTGGTTCAAGATGGTAGAGAATGGCAAGGTCGGCATTCATCTCAAACATATCAAGCACCTTGTCTATGGGTTGGGGGATATGTACTTCGTATGGAAGGATGGCATAGTCATCGTATGCCTTTGTCTCTCCAACCCAATAATTGTCTATCAGATCTGGCAGTAGTATTGGACCAGATGTTTTGAATTTATAGATAGCTTCCTGTAACATAGAATTTTTGATTAGATGGTTGATATGTATAAACGCATGAGCTGAGCTGGTATCTTGTTGGACACTTCTTTGTTCACAAAGTGCTTGCTCTCCATTCTTGCAACGATGGCAGGATAATCCTTTGCGATGTCTGTCATAGCCTGAGTTTGTTGTGGTGTGAGCATGGCTATAGCCAAAGCATCCATCGAAAGGTATGGTTGAAGTATCATCCAAAGATAGGCATTGGCCTGGTTTGCATCTTTGATTTTGCCTCGTTTCAAAACTTCATGGCAAACTTGTGCATTGAGTATCAAGCGTCGGTTTGTGCGCATTGACATGAGCACGAGTGTTTCTGAAGGTGGAAGTATATTCTGGGAGGCTGCCTTATATATGTTTGAACAGATTTCTGCTGTATTGTTTGTAATTTCCGTCATGCCGATTGACGAACATTCGTCAAGGTGTGCAAGGAACGTACGGAAATGACGGTCTTCTTCATGCAAGAAAGCCAAGAGTTCATTTCTGGACTTTATACCATGTGCTTTGTTACTCAGCAGGAATTTCGAATAGTTGCTCAAAGCTTCCCGTGCATTTTTATCGAAAGTGGATGATTTATCCAATGACAAAAAGAATTTGTTGGAGCATTCCTTCAAACTATCAAGCTCTTTATTCTTTTTATATATAGATGTATGCAACTTCACATAAGCAACATCGCTTAGTGTATTGTTGTCAGTCAGACGAAGCAACTCTGTACGGATTGAATCTGAAATCACATCGTACCTTACAGACAATCCGCAATGTGCCGTGAAAGCAGGATCCTTCTTTATGAAGCACAATACGGTATCTGCATATTCATGCCATTGATTGATAAAGCCTGTCATGAGCTCTGCGTTGCACTCAGAATGTCCTTTTATCGATAAAAAGAAATTATGATACTCTTTCAGTGCTTCGTCAGATGTCTTGAAATCATATTTTCGGTTTCCACCACAGGAAGACACTATGAGCATGGCACATAAAAAAAGCAAGTGAAAGAATAAACTCATTTGAGTATTTTTTCTTTCACTTGCTTTACTTTTTTTCATTTGGTTTTTGAGTCCTGTTTCAGAAGAGTTGCCGAAGCAACGAACAAACCAGTTTGATTGTACTATATTCCTATTATCCATTGGCATATATTTGTAAATTTTGAGTGCAAAGATACAGATTAAAATCCAAATAAAAGCCACTGTAATCAGACTTTGTATAATTTTATATTTCATACTCTCTTTAGTATGATATTTTGTTTTTTTCTTTGTGAATGTAAAATTATGTTTGATTGTATGTGTTTGTCAAACAAAAAATATCAGTATGATAATGATTCTGAATATAATTGTGTACCTTTGCATGTGAATCACGCCTACCATAGGTTAAGTCTTGACTTTTTAAGTTATTCGTAGGCGTATAACTATCAAATTATCAGTCAATAATATTTTTTGATATGGCAAAAGTAGGCTACATAATGGCAACCTCTCAGTATGACAAACTGGAAGAAGACCGCAAATGGATGAATGAGTTCGGTTGCATCCGCATCGTTGAAGAAAGCGATGAGGACGAACGCAACAGACCGTTGTGGAAACAACTGATGGTTGCTCTGCAGCGAGGTGATGAACTTGTCATCCCTAAATTCTCTAATGCCATGCGTGGCAGTCGTGAACTGGCAACGTTCCTGGAATTTTGCCGAGTCAAGGTCATACGCATCATTAGCATACACGACAAGATTGATTCCAGTAACATTCTGTTTCCTGACACAAAGCCATCTGATGTTTTGGTAATGATGGGTTCTTTGCCTGAAGAAATCCTAGCTCTACGCAAGTCAGCAGAACATATGGTGAATCTGCAGGAGAAGATGATTGTTTCTTTGCCATCCGTATCATCTTCAAAGATGCGCAAACTCGATAGAGAGAAGACAATCATCAATCTTTATGTTGCAGGACATTCTATTGATGAAATATGGAGAGCCAGTGGCTTCAAAAGCCGTAGTTCCGTGTTCCGCATACTTAACAAGCACGGCATCAAACTCAATAGAGGCAATCACTCTGGACCGATTAAGAAAAGAGGTACAAAGACACCACAACAAGACATAAAGGAATAACAGATGAAGAAAATTCTATTTCTGCACGGCTTCTTTGCTACTGGCAGTTGTCCTATGGCGAATGCTTTAAGAGAGGCTTTCGAAGGGTCTGCCATTGTGCTGACTCCAGACTTGCCATTGCATCCCAAGGAGGCGTTAAAGAAGATTCGCTCCATCATAGACAAAGAGCATCCTGACTTGCTTGTCGGCAACAGCTGTGGGGCGTTCCTTGCACAGATGCTCTCTCCTGTAGTGGGCATTCCTGCTTTGCTTGGCAATCCTTATTTCAAGATGACAGAGTTCCTGAAGGAACGCATCGGTGAACATCAGTATAAAGCCCCTCGTAAGGATGGCAATCAGCGTCTTGTCATAGACGAAGCATTGATTGAGGAGTTTGCCGAACTTGAAGCTGTACAGTTTGATTGCTGCAACCCATATTACAAAGAACGTGTATGGGGACTTTTTGGTGAGCAGGACACCCTTGCTCACTTTACCCCATTGTTTATGGAGCACTACAACAACATCTATCATTTCCCTGGTGGTCATACCCCAACTGAGCAGGAGGTAAAGACATGGTACGCACCACTCGCTACCAAGATGATGATGGAGTATTCAGCAAAAGAAGAAAGATGTTTCCAACATTTTAAGGGTGGCAAGTACAAGTTCATCCATTCCGCATTTGACTCTGAGACCTTGGAACGCATGGTAGTATATCAAGCCCTATATGGTGACCAATCTTATTGGGTACGTCCAGAAAAGATGTTCTTTGAGCACGTAACGAGAGACGGCAGAACCTTCAGCCGATTTACAGAGATAGAACACGAAGAATAACAACACTATACCTCATTTTATGATTGAATATAGACGACTAAAACTCTCTGAACGAGAGGAATTTGAGGCGCTAGTTGAGACTGTTATCGACTCTTTGGAACGTAAGGACTTTTTTATGCCATATTCCAAAGAGGAAATTGATGCGATATTTACATCAGCCAATGTGATAGCCTATGGAGCCTATCACAATGGAAAAATGGTCGGTACAGCTCAACTCTTTGAAGAAGATGAACTTGTGGAACAAATCAAAGCCGCCGTTGGACTTGCCGAGGCAAAGGCAGCTGAGTTTGGCGGTGTTCTGGTTTTGCCTGAATATCGTGGTCAGGGCATTATGAAACACTTTGCCGGCATCCTTCGAGACGAAGCCAAGGCCAAGGGACTTGAGTATATTGTGAGTATAGCACATCCCGAAAACACAGCATCTAACCGTGGTATCACCTCAATGGGAGCAAAGCTGGCAAAATGCGACAAACTGGGTGAATACACAAGAAACATGTACTTTTTAGCTTTGACGGAAAAGTAAAGGGCGTAAGATAATAATGATTGAAATACTCTTTTACTACCTGCTTGCTATCAATGTCATAACCATCGTGATTTATGGCATTGACAAGCTGAAGGCAAAGCAGGATAAATGGCGCATACCCGAAGCGACGCTCCTCTTGCTTGCCGTCGTTGGCGGCAGCATCGGAGCATGGATTGGTATGAAGGTATGGCACCACAAGACCCTTCACAAGAAATTCCGCTATGGTGTGCCCGCCATTCTGCTGATACAGATTGCGCTGATGGCGTATTGGCACATGAATCTTTGAAAACAAATAGT
Organism: Palleniella intestinalis; assembly: GCF_013166595.1. Classification (GTDB taxonomy): domain Bacteria; phylum Bacteroidota; class Bacteroidia; order Bacteroidales; family Bacteroidaceae; genus Prevotella; species Prevotella intestinalis. Next base: position 65,729 of record NZ_JABKKG010000012.1, read on the forward strand.
TTGAAAATTATGGCAATGACTATTGATACAACCAATCTCTGTTCACATCTTCAAAAGAAGTTGCTTGAACCAGAAGGAATATATTATCCTATCTGGCAAGGCATACAGGACGATGAAGAGTTGACAACCGTGGTTCGCTCACGACAGCTTCACATTTATCGTGACGGCAAGAAGATTCTCATTCTCGCTGGCAAGGCTCAGCCGAAGATTATCAGAGAAGATAAACTGAATGAATTGATAATAAAATAAATGGACATGAATTTTCCAGAAATATATTCAGCAACTGGCATGATGGAGTTGATTCAGAAGATAGGCTTCCTTCCTCTCCTCGATAGTGGCATTGAAGGCTTCTCTGCCGAGGACATCGTGGCAGAGGACTGTCGATATGTAACATTTCCTGAAGGCGGCTGGGATTGGCCGCTTTGGAAATGGAAGGGTGAGATTGTGCAGGAAATGCCGTGTATGTACGGAAAGTTCTTTAACAAGAAAGCGGGATTTATAAGTCAGGAATGGTGGGCAGACTTCTGTAATTACAGACGAAGTAAATACCCTCGTCCAGAAGAGGAGTCGATTGAGGGAGCCATACTTAGCACACTACAATCTTCTGGCAGTCTCATTACAAGGGAACTACGAAATGCTTGCGGCTTTACTGGTAAGGGAATGAGAAGCAAGTTTGATAGCTTCATTACCCGACTGGAAATGGCAACTTATATTGTGACAGAGGATTTTATCTATCCTCGTGACAAGCATAATCGTGAATATGGTTGGGGATGGTCATTGCTGAATACTCCCGAAGAACTCTATGGAAGGGATGCCTACCGATGTGAACGAACTCCCGAAGAGTCTTACCAAAGGATATTTGAGCATCTGAAAGAGATTCTGCCGAATGCAACAGACAAGCAACTGAGTAAAATGATAGGATAAATATGACACAAAATTCAACTACGTATTACGTTTGGATTGGTGGCTCATGTGACTATGGACATAAAGAGCGAGCTGGTGGTGCTGCCGTTGTGATTGAACATAACGGTAGCATCATCAGCCGTAATGTCATCAGCGACCTGCATACCACAGAGTTCCGCATGATGTTGACACTAATGGTCAAAGTGATGCAGGAACTTGAACCTGGTTCCGACATCCTTTTCCTGACCAATGCTGCCTATATTCAGAACTTTGACAAGACTCCGACTGCGAAGTCAGCAAATCCAGACTTGATAATGCAATGTATAGAGGAAAAGAAGAGACACAACTCTGTTGGAGTCAAAATTGTACAATATCATAAAAGCCCATTGCTTATAGAGACACACGACATGGCTACAGAAGCAATGACTAAAACAAGGAAGGAGTATCATCATGAACGTAAATGAACAAGCACTATTGGCACAAATGCAAGACCTCGGCTATTCCCATGGTCTTTGCATTACGGCACTACAAATCCTATCCCAAGACAAGTTGGCTGTCAGCGACATGCTTGCCTTTATCTATGACGAACAACCCTCAGAAGAGGACTTTATCAAGGAAATGGCAAGATTGTGTGAAGCCAATGGTTGGGACACCATCGGTTAAGGTACGAGTATAATAATCCTGTAGAAGCATTGAGGTATTTGCCCCTACGAACATATAATCAGATAATTATCTAATAACAATTATCTATCTGTCTCGTCTGAAATCGTTACGGTTGTCACCATACCACCATGCTCCCAAGAAGGCGATGACGACACGGAAGACAAAATAGATAATTATAATATCAACCAGTTCGTTCATAAGCTTGATTTAATTTGCCACTCAATATACATTAACTACGGGGATGCATAAATAATTGGCTTTCTTGATAGTATAGTATGTTCCACCTTTCTCTCGCCCATCATAGAAAGCTATGAGAAGTGAAGCGTTCTCCACCATGAACTCGTCTCTATCAAGAAAGCATCTTGAATAATAGCGTTCTGATAGAATTAACACCTCATCTGCCGAAGCCATCAATTCCCCATAAACCACCTTATCAATAGTACTGAACCTATCTGCCTGACCTCTGAAAGGAATGGCAGCAGTCAGCGTCATTCCTGGACATGAAGATTTCAATGACTGCACTATCTGTGCTGCCATAAGGTCTATGCCAATGGCAAATCCAGAAATAAAATTACGGATGCCATACTCATAAGCGTCAAGTATAGCCTTGGTCAGTCGTTCTTTGATTAACTCCTTTTGTGAGAAATTATAGAAGCGATGCCCTGTGAAGGCTGCAGAAGCAGCCTTGTCGAATTTTGTTTTGTTCATTCTTTTCATTGCTGTACGTATTTGTATGATGTCTTGCCAAGAAATATGCCATTTGTCACACGCGCCCCGACTTGTTCTAATTTAGCGGTGTAGTCACAAAACGATGTGCCGGTAGTAACCACATCGTCCCAAATGCAGACTATCTTGTTTTTGAAGAAATTAGCGTCCACCTCGATGTTATTATTTTCCTTCAAACGTTTAGCTCGCTCTTCTTTCTTGACCTTTGTACCATGAACTGCGGTACGTTCACCAATGACCTTAACATGAGAAAAGCCGTCTATTGCTCCCGAAAAACGGCAAACAAGTTCTGAGAAGTTCTTGTTTCGTGCTTCGTTGCGCTCTTGGCTGCTTGCAGGAACACAAGAGAAAACCACGTTACGAACCTTGCGACCGAATTTCTTCACAAGCATTTTTGCTACGCATTTTGCCACCTCAGTATGGTTGCGACCATCCTTAAAGTCAAAGATAACTTGGCGGTCAAAGAATGCATCCATACCGATGTTCTTGATGCGCACCGGATAATAGCGGAAAAAACTGCTCAACTCCTTATCCTCTTGTCCCTTGATGTAAACTTGTACCATATTCATAGTCATTGTCATAATTTCTTGGTAGGTAGCAGCCGTTAGCCACTACCCAACAAGAATGTTTTGTGTCAATCGTAAAGTCTGTTTAGGAACGACTGCAGTTCTCCGTCTTGGATTGCAGAAAGTTTACATGGTTGGAAAGCGTTTCTCTGCTCTACCATGATGGTACCGAGTCCATATTTGGATGCGTCCAAAGCCACACTTGCCATTTCATTTGCAGATATGTAGCCGTACTCTGTTTCTGCCAAACCTACGCTAATGCCAAAAAGGACAAAATCATCGTTCTCTCGTTGTCCTTCAAGAATGTACCAACGAGCGTTACCGATGAAAAACACTGCGATGCAAAGTGCATCTTTCTTCTTGCTATCCTGAGAATAAAGCGGATAGTCCTTCATTGTCTTCTCCAAGCCAGGAGTAATCAAACGGTTGTTGTAATCTGTTGCCATAGTCATAAAATTATTTTTCTCCCTTTCGTTAAGTCCTTTCGGACTGGGATCGGGAAGATTTTTCTGCTTTACAAAGTGCGCCAAAGGCAATAGAGCAAGTCTGGTGTGAAGAATACTCTTTTCATGGAAAAGGAAGATTGTTCACAAAGCACGACTTGCCATTAGCCAAAAGGCGCGATAACTTTGCAGAAAAAGAATCCCGTAATCCCAAAGACGACACGGCATATAAGACTATAAGTCTCAGTAAGAAGAAACAGATACAAAAGGTAATACCAGAATGGATAAAACAGTTGGGTGGGAATAGTCCCAAGCATCAACTGTCGGTACGACAATAAGAGAACTCTCCAAAATGTAAAAGGAAGAACGTGACGAGCAAAGTGTTTAGTTTTGCCCGACACCTTCTGACTAAGGCATGGCGGAATGTTCTTGTCGTACCTTTGGCAGAGTGTTGTTCTTTCGTAAGTCGATACAATCGACCTGCGTAAGAATAACTTTATGACAAACGGTTAATGCCTATGGGACTATGGTGTGGGGCGGAGCATAATAAGTATTTCTTCATTATGTTGATAAAAAGCTACTCTCATTATCGTATGAGACTTTAAAGTGTATTCATGTACACAAGTACACATTAACACACGGACATATGTATTCACGTCCACATGAATACATTGAAACAAAGGGATTATTCAGAATGATGGCAAAATGAAAATCAATATATTATAAAAGGAGAAAGGGGAGGGAAATGAAGAATGTTGCTGTGAGCCAGTGTGCCATCTCGACGAATGGACATGCAGTAGTGTCAAATAGAGTAAGTGGAAACGCCTGCGTCCCACCGGCTCTATTTGTAAGATACCGTATGTCGTTTCGTAGCGCACCTTCCTGCTGAAGGACTTTGCTCTTACGTCATGCTCTGCTGACATAAATGCAAAGTCTTTCAGGTGGAACTCCAGTAGCATCCTTCATAGTGTGGGGCGAAGCATTATAATCTCTGCCTACAAAGGTAGAACACATAAAGGGCTATCACTCATCACTCTATGAGATTTTAAGTTGTATTCATGTACACAAGTACACGTTAATACATATTTCAATGTACTCACGTTCACATGCATACATTGAAACAAGAAGAACTGCCAGAATGACTATAAAAGGTAAACCTATAAATTATAAAAGGTGGAAGGGAGGGAAATGAAGGATGTTGCTGTGAACCAGTGCACCTTCCTGACGAATGGACATACAGTTTGTAAGAAACCATATGTCGTTTCGTGGTGCACCTTCCTGCTGAAGGACTTTGCTCTTACGTCAAGCTTTGCTGACATAAATGCAAAGTCTTTCAGGTGGAACTCCAGTAGCATCCTTCATGGTGTGGGGCGAAGCATTTCAATCACAATTTCAAAAAGAAGAACACATAAAGGGCTATCACTCATTTCTATATGAGGTTCTAAAATGTATTCATGTACACAAGTACACACTAATATATGTAAGGACGTTTTCTCGTTTACATTAAATGAAACATGTTCAACAAGTATAACAAAAAAAGCGACCCGAAGATCGCTCGTTATAGAGTGAAGGAATTACTTCTCCTTCTTGGTCTTAGTTCTCTGAGATTCAGGAGCCTCCTCCTTCTCTTCTGCTTCATAGAACTTGGTAGCCACGAGTATTACTCGGCTATGCTTGACTCCGTCAGCATCCTGCCACTCCTCTGGCTTGAAGTAGCCCTCTACTGTAAGGAGTGCTCCCTTGACCAAACGGTCGAATGATGAGGTATTCTCGTTCTTGCGCCAAGCCTCTACATTCATGAAGGCTGAGGTACGAGTGTTTTCTTCACCGTTCTTTTCGATTCTGCTGATAGCCAGTGAGAAGCGAGCTACGCTTGCGGTTGAAAACTGATGGATGCTTGCATCCTTACCTACGAAACCTGTTACTGCGAAAGTATTTTCCATCTTTTTCATAATTTGAATTTTTAGAAGTGAAACATTTATTTTTTACGATGCCTCCAGAGTTGGCAAGGGAAACATGAGAAGCAAGGAATTATCGAAATATTTCACCTTTAGGCATGAAAAGTTTTATGGATAAAGAGTCAACCCGCAAGTGCAATTGTTTTTGCAAAGTTACATAAAGAATTTGAAAAACTCCCTTACCGGCGTAGAGAATTTCAGTTTTTCCCTTGGT
>NZ_JABKKG010000013.1 GCF_013166595.1 Palleniella intestinalis
AATTTCTGTTAAATTTTCGTATTCGACACTCACTTTTTTACAGTCCTTTTTCTTTCCTCAAATAGCTTTTATACCCTCTTTCCCCAACCAAGTTTTTTTGTACCGTTATTTTTCTACATCGTTGATAATCAATAGCAAAAGTCCTCTCATATGAATTCCACATGAACAGCGTTGTCCGCCAGTTGCTTGAACAGCATACGGACGTGGTGATGGTAGATACCGGCGACTCATATGAAGGCATCTGCCGCTATTTCAACGGCACATACATCTCCTATTCCAAGGAGAACCCCATCTCCATGAACCCCTTCAAGGTGACGCAGGAGGAATATGACCAGAACTTCGGAGAGAAGAAGAACTTTTTGAAGTCGTTGATATTCCTCATTTTCAAAGGCAACCAGTTTCCCAACAAGATTGAGGATATGCTGATTAACCAGACCTTGGTGGAATACTACGACACCTATTTCCATCCCTTCACCCACTTCAACGAGCGTGAGCGCAAGGATTTGAGGCGTAAGTTATTACTGGAAGCCCGGATGGAAGAAGACATAGACAAGTACACCAAAGATATGCAGGACATCGAGCGGTTGATAGAGAGTGAGGATATTATTGAGAAGCCTGAGAGCCGTGCCCTGATGCTGCCCTCGGAAGCCAGACGGTTCAAGCTCATCCGCCAGTGCAAGTCACTGACCGCCCTGAAGAACGACCCCGGAGCGACATCCTCAGAAAGGGAAAGGGCGTTCCATATCGTTGAAAGATTCAAAAAAGAATTGTACGAGAACTCGATGCTTGTCAAGATAGACAGGCAGATAACCCGTATGGAGGAACAGAAGCGCAGGCTGAAAGTCACGGAACTCTCGTTCAATTCCTACTATGAGTTTGCCTTGGAGCGCATCCCGCAGATAATGAAACAGGACAAGGTGGATTTCAAGGTTCACGACTTCGCATCCATCCTGAAACAGTTTTACAGGGGCGGTGAACAGGAGAAAACCCTGAACTCCGATTTGGAGGTAAACCTCTTTGATGAGCGTTTCATCGTCTTCGAAATCGATAAAATAAAAGATGACCCCATCCTTTTCCCTATTGTGGTGCTGATAATCATGGACGTGTTCCTTCAAAAAATGCGTATCAAGAAAGGGCGCAAGGCACTGATAATCGAGGAAGCATGGAAAGCCATCGCATCACCCACGATGGCAGAATACATCAAGTACCTCTACAAGACCGTCCGTAAGTTCCACGGCATTGCCGGAGTGGTCACTCAGGAACTTAACGATGTGATAGACTCGCCCATTGTGAAGGAAGCCATCATCAACAACTCCGATGTGAAGGTATTGCTCGACCAGTCGAAGTTCAAGGACAGGTACAACGATATTGCAGCTATCCTCGGTTTGACCCCGATACAGAAGCAGCAGATATTCACCATCAACGCGCTCAACAACAAGGAAGGGCGCAGCTACTTCAAGGAGGTCTGGATATGCCGTGGGCAGAACTCTGATGTCTATGGTGTGGAGGAAGCCCCGGAATGTTACTGGGCGTATACCACGGAACGGAGCGAGAAAGAAGCCCTGAAGATATATCTTGCCCATTACGGGGATTTGCAGGAGGCGATAATCCATATCGAGGAAGACCGCCAAAAGGACGGTGTCCTTCTCTATATAGAGTTTGCAAGGAAAGTCAACCAACATCAAAAAGTAATGTCACTATGGTAAAGTTACGATACATATTCATTCTGACACTATTAACAATAACCTGTAATAGTGTATATGCTGGCTGGCGAGTGGTGATAGACAAGAACTGTCTGAAAATAGTTACCGCCAATACCGCCTCTCAAAAGCTGATAGAGGATCAACACAACGCCCGGTTGGACTCCATTGCTTCCAAAAAGAAGAAGGTGGAGCTGTATTCGGTGAGTATGGCGACCATCAAGGAACTCTACAAGCTCTCAATGGAGAATGTGAAGGGCTTTGGAACGGAAAGCCATTACTACAAGGAAATCGGATTGTGCGCCTTTGATATAGTCCGCAATGTACCGGAACTAATCAAGACGGTCAATCAGGCGAAGTTCTCCAACAAGTTACTGTGCCTGAATGAACTGGGCAATCTGGTTACGGAAACGCAACAGTTGGTGGGCAACTTCGTGAACATCGTCAACAACGGCAAGGTCGCCAATCCGCTGAAAGGCGCAGCGACCGCAGACAAGAAGAATGACGGTTACAACCTGCTTGACCGCCATGAACGGTTGTCGTTGGCAAATAGCATCTATACCAACCTTATGGAGATACGCTACAAGGTGGAAGGTATGCTGCTGATGGCCCGTTATGCCACGATGAACGATTTGTTTTTTGCGATAGACCCGGAAGGCTGGGCAAACATCATGGCGATGCGCAACGGTGTGGAGGGGCTGGTAAGGGACTGGAACGGATTGGTAGCCACTAACAACTGATGCCATGAAACACAAACATTTATCCATATTGGTTCTGATGTTTGCCGTCTTGTTTCCGGCAAAATCTTTCGCCTATGTCCTACCGAAAGACCTGCCGACCATTGAGGCGTTGATTGCTTTGCATAAGGCTATCAAGAAAGATGAAGACCAGGCACTAACACGTGTCGCAACCAGCTTTGGGGAACAATCGCTGATAACGAAAGGCGCAAACAAATTCAATGACGTGCGTACCACCTTGGATACAAGGTTGAACAATGCAAATTCCTACCTTGTGTTAGCCGGAGCCATATCGTCCACCGCCAACTCGTTGTATCAACTCGTAAGGGACTACAAGAATTTTACGAGCCATACCTTCAAGTATGTGTCCGACAAACCTTTTGTCGCATGGTATTATACCGATGCCAACGTAGCCATAGCCCGTGAAATCAAACATTGCTACAAGCTCTATGCAACGGTAGCCGCTTCCGGTATCAACTTGATGAAAGCCTCGATGGACGAGAAACTGAATCTGGTGCTGACGCTCAAAACGACCATCGACAAGGCACGGGCTATCATAGACAATGCGAACCTGTACTGCTATCTGGTTACTAACTGCGGATGGAAACCGGATTATATCTGGGAGATACTGAACTCGACCGTCAAGGAAGAGATTGCTGATAGAATCATTAACCAATGGAATAAGGGATATGCGATTTAAGAATAAGATTATCACAATGCTCTGTGCTATCATTATCAGTTTCCCTTTAACGGGGAATGCACAAAAGGTTGTTCGTGACAACGAAAAGAAGAAGCAATGGCAGTCTATGGAGAACGGCCCTTGGGACTTTTCTCCCGACTGGTACTATTATTTCCTGCACAAAAGATATTCAGGAGCGGAAATGTACTGGAAGTGGGCGGGTTTCAATTCCGGCTTCCGGGTACGCTTCAAAGAACCCAAATCCAACATCAGGCGCATCATGCCCGTCAGGGTCACTTCCGAAGAGACCCAACGGCAGAAAGTGGATAAGGTGGAAAAGGAACGGCAGCATATCGAGGAACTGTACAAGGAAGAGCTGTTGCGTGAGGCGGACAGAGCCGTTGATTTGATGTATGATGCCTATAAGGATGAGTTCAACCGTATGCAAGACCGCATTGCGGACGGACTGCTTTACTGCATGAACAAGAGTGACGGCAAGCTCAAATACCAAGTGGACGAACTCAGCCGACTGAATGAGATCCTTTGTGCGGACATAGCCTATATCCATAAGACGGGAGTCGGCTATGGGCTGGAGAACGCCAAACGGCAGCAGGCATACGAGGAAGCCAAGACGAAGATGAGCGAACTGGTAAACCGGACTGCCCATCTGTGTGCGGTAGCGGCCACCCATTATTAAGCAACAATATAAAAACGAAGAATATGAATTTACTGTTAGTACCCCTGACCATCGGCTTGCCCGTGATAGACGAGAGTCTGGACAAGCTGCTGGTCGCCATGGAAACCTTCCCGAATGTGGCGGTGTTGGGTGATGCAGTCGGACTGGCACGTGTCATCGGGTTGTGCCTCGCCCTCTGTGTCGGCTCATACGAGTGTTGGATGATGATGCTCGGACGGCGGGGCATGGACGTGATGAAACTGCTCCGCATCGTCGGCATCTCCATGTGCATCTCATCGTCCTCATGGATCTGCTCCGCCCTGCAAGTGCCGGGCAAAGGGCTGGAATCCGCCACCAAAGCGATGGCACACGCCAAGAACAAGGAAGTGGCGGCTTTCGAGTTGAAATTAGCGCAAAAGCAGAGTGAATACCTTGACCGGTTGAGTGCTGTTCAGGATTCCATCTCTACCGCCCAACAGATAGCGGCTATCGGTGAGGATGCCAACTGGTGGGACAAGCTCATCTACAACGTGGAGAACTTGGGCAACACCATCAACAACTACGCGCAACGGGCGGCAGTGGCGGCGGAAACCAAAATCAGCGAATGGATTAACGATGTCATACGCTTTGTCGGGGAACTGGTGTTCCAGATGTCCTACTACGGCATCCTCGTGGCACAACGGATATTCATGGCAATCATGATGATATTCTGCCCAATTATGTTCGCACTATCGCTTGCGCCGCCTTGGAACTCCGCTTGGAGCCAGTGGATGTCGAAGTACCTTTCCCTCTCGTTATGGGGCTTCGTGACTTATATGTGCATGTACTATGTGGATTTCATCCTACTCTACAATCTCCAGCAGGACATGGTAGCCTACAACCACCTGCTGCACGGTTCGGTCAATTCATGGGAACAGATCGGCGCGTTGGGACTGCAAGGCATTGGCTCAAACTGCATGTACGCGATGGGTATGCTCGTGGGGGCTTACATTATCCGCTTTGTGCCCGAAGTGGCTTCATGGCTGATACCGGGCGGTGTCAGTTCCGGTGCTGGTTCAGTGGCAGGTGCTACGGCTATGGGCATGGCTACAACGGCAGGCGCAGCGGCAGGAAGTGTTACAGGCGCGGCTGTAGGTGGTGTAACAAGTATGGCAGGCGGCAAGAAAAAGTAGTATCAACATAAAACTCCACAATATGCTTATAGAATCATTAGCACAGAAAACGAAACTCGCCTTGATGACGGTACTGGCGAGCATAGCGGGCAGCGTGATTATCTGCGCCTTTACCGTCTGGTGCTGCGTGTCGCTGGTCACAAAGGAGCGGCAGCAAATCTATGTGTTGGACGGCGACATACCGTTCCTTGCGGAACGGGCACAACTGGAGGCGAACTTCACGATGGAGGCAAAGGCGCATATCCAGCTCTTCCACCAGTACTTCTTCAACCTGCCGCCCGACAACGACTATATCAAGTGGACGGTCGGCAAGGCGATGTATATGGCGGACGGCACGGCCCTGAAACAGAAGCAGGCGATGGACGAGAACGGCTTCTATACCGACATCATCTCTTCGTCTGCGGTATGTACCATCATGTGTGACTCCATCCGGTTTGACGAGCATGAACGGAAGTTCACCTACTACGGCACACAGTTCATCAAACGCCGTACCCGTGACCTGAAACGGACAATGGTGACAACCGGATATATCGAGAACGTGCCGAGGACAAGGAACAATCCGCACGGGCTGATGATAACCAACTGGAGGACATTGGAAAACAAAGATTTGGACTACTGATAAATCAAGCAATCGTAAGATATGAAATCATTAAGGAAAACGATACAGGAGAACCGGAAGAAGACATGGAACTTCTTCCAATCCCACCTGCAACCGAAGTTGTGCGCAATCGGCACGAGATACCGCTTGGCGGCAAGAATCCGGTTGGCCAATGCTTGGGCGATGAAACATCCCGGACGCACCTTTGCCTGTGTGGTCGGCTCATTGCTATTTGTGTTGTGCGGTGATATACTTGTGAATAGCCAGACAGTGAAAACAAAAGCCATCGATGTAAGCATCATAGGTAATATTGAGCCTGTGATTCAAGGTTTCCATGCCATACAGTCCAACAAGAACGTGCATCGGCAGACTTTGTTTGGATTGACCGATAAAGGTCAGGCTATCAAGCGAGAACTGGACTCGTTGATTGCCAAGCCTCAAAAGTCCCGTGCCGATTCCATCCGTATCATCCGGCAGTACAAGCGGTTGGAGAGCATTGTCAAATCACTTAAAAACAACGATAGACCATGATTAAAATCAATTTCAAACAACCCAAGTACATCTTCCCGCTGGTAGTGTTCGTACCGCTGTGCGCCTTGGTGTACTTCGTGATGCAGACCTTCGGGGGCAGCGGTGGACCGGAGCAGACGGTCGCCACCGACCGCATCAACATGGAACTGCCCCAAGCCAATGCCGAGGAAGCAGGTGACAAGCTCTATGAGATGTCGCGCCGCTTCGATGACGAGGATGCCTTTACCGCAGTCGGTGCCATCGGCGAGGAAAAGAAAGAGGATAACACGTTGGAACACGGTTACAGCGAGGAAGAACTGAACCGTCTGGACGCAGCCGAGGCGGAACGCATCCGCCAGCAGCAGGAACTGGAAGAACTGGAGCGTTCCCTTGCCGAATCCCGTAAGCATATCAATTCATACGCTTATGAGAATCCGCCATCAGGAGATAACAACCGTAACAGTTATTCCTCACAGGAAGAATTTGCCCGTGACATAGAAGAAATCCAACGGCGCAGCTATGAGCGTCAGAAAGCTATCGAGAGCGGATTGGGTTATGGTAATGACGAGGAAGAGGCACGACAGAAGCAGCGGGCCGACTCCATCGCCAAGGTTCGGGCAGAGGAAAAGGAGCGCAACCGCCCCAAGTTGGTCATCAAGTCCAAAGAGACCAACGCTGATAAGTTCCATACCGTATCAGCACAGGACGAATCGGTGGATGCCAGCCTGATAAAGGCGATGATAGACCAGACCACCAAAGCCCGTGAGGGCACAAGGCTTCGTTTCAAGCTCTTGGACGATGTGACGGTCAGCGGAACGAAGTTGAAAAAAGGGACTTACCTCTATGGAACTGTAAGCGGCTTCGGCCAGCAGCGTGTCCGCGCCACGATTACCAGCATCCTTGTAGGTGACAAGTTCATCAATGTCAAGCTGTCAGTGTTCGACAACGACGGTATGGAGGGATTCTATGTTCCCGAATCCTCCTTCCGCGACTTCGTGAAGGATGCCGGGGCCAGCACGGTACAGCAGAACATCAGCTTTGAATCGGAAAACGGCTATGGTTCGGGCATATCGGGAGAGGCAATCGCATTGCAGGCCTTGCAGAATATGTACAATTCCGCTACTTCGGCCATCTCTACCAATATCCGCAAGAACAAGGCGAAAATCAAGTATAACACGATTGTTTACCTGATCAATTCGGATGAAGCGAGATAAATATAATTCACAACAAAGAAAAATAGTAACTCATAAAATCACGCTATATGAAATTCAAGATTCTTTCAGCCGTATGCTGTATGCTCGGCTTTGTCAGTTCGGCTTTCGCCAACGAGAAAATCTATGTGAACCGGGAAGTGACGACCCACATTGTCATGCCGGAGAATATCAAGTTAGTGGATATTTCCACCCCGAAGATAATCGGCAACCAATGTGCCGACAACATCGTCCGTATCAAACCGTTCCAAGAGAACGATTCAATTCCAAACGCGGAATACAAGGAAGCGGAGCTGTTGGGTACGCTGACCTTGATCGGTGAGCGTCACATCGCCCAGTATGATATTCTTTATACCACTTCCCCGGATATGGCGACATCCATTTACCAAGTGGCTTACAGCGATACGAAATCCTACATCAACCCGGAGGTTTCCATGCCCATGTCCGAAATGGCACGGTATGCGTGGGCGGTCTATGGCAGCAAGCGCAAGTTCAATCAGGTGGTGTCAAAGGCGCACGGCATGAAAGCCATCGTCAACAACATCTATTCCATCGGGGACTTCTTCTTTATTGACTATTCGTTGCAGAACAGGACAAAGATACCCTACGACATTGAAGAGCTTCGGGTGAAGCTGACCGACAAGAAGGAAACGAAGGCCACCAACTCGCAGACCATCGAACTGACACCTGTATTCTCGTTGAACCACGTCAGGAAGTTCAAGAAGGACTACCGCAACGTGCTGGTATTGCCCAAGCTGACTTTCCCTGATGAGAAAGTGCTTAGGTTGGAAATCTCCGAGAACCAAATCAGCGGTCGTGTCATCGTATTGACGATAGAATACGAGGATATACTACACGCTGACGGTTTTGATTCCGACATTCTGAAAAAGACATCCTATTATCCGTATTACTACATATCCCGTTAAGCCATGAAAAAGATTCTATTTCTTATGTGTAGCATAATGCTCTCTATGGGAGCGTTTGCACAAGACAAGAAACTGACAGTCAACGCTGGTTTCCTATTCCCAAGTACGTTGAACGCCACCGTCGGTTATGAGCATCCACTTTCCTACGGCAATGCCGTGGAACTGTATGGGGAGGCCGGCAACCATTGGCAGCTGCCAATTTCACGGTTTTGGAAAGGCTACTACTGGGATGCCGGACTGGTGTACAAGCACCGTCTGGTCAGGTACAAGAACGGGATGCTCCGCTTCCGTTTTGGCCCACAATTTGGAGCTGACAAACGAAAATTCTTCTTGGGACTGGAAGCCGGATTTGAATACAGCTATGTCTTTCAGAACGGCTGGGAGTTTGCGGTGATCCAAAAGAATAATGTGAACTTCATTCATGGTGACACATTCCGCAACGGTCTGCTGTTAGGATTCAAAGTACCATTCTAAAATCCAAGGCGTATGGCATTTGAGGAAACAAGGGAACAGCAGCAGATGTACAACTACTTCCGGAGCTGCATCTACATCTTTCTCATTATTGAGATAGTGATGAACCTGCCCGTGACGGCTGACAACCGTGTGACGCAGTTCATCTTGGACTTGTTGGGACGCTTCGCGGTGTTCAACTCTGTGCAGGGGTGCAAGATTGCGGAACTGGTCTGCATCTGTGTGGTTTGCATCGGCACAAAGGCGAAGAAGGCGTTGAAGTTCAACGTGAAGACGATGGTCATCTATCCCGTGTTGGCAGGATTGACCTTGGTGGGGCTTTGCTTCGTCTTCCACGGAATGAACATCGGCATCAGTTGGATGGGCTTCCCTGCCAACCGCATCCTCTACGCCATTTGCTCGGTGGTGGGCACAATGCTGGTGCATCAGGGATTGGACGGCATCGCCAAGTATTACAACTACAAGGTGGGTGATGACCGTTTCAACTTCGAGAACGAATCTTTCCAACAGTCGGAAGCGTTGGCTGGTAACGACTATTCGGTGAACATCCCGATGGTTTACTATTGGAAACGGAAGATGCGCAAGGGCTGGATCAATATCATCAACCCGTTCCGTGGGACGATTGTGTTGGGTACACCCGGTTCTGGTAAGTCTTTCGGCATCATCGACCCTTTTATCCGTCAGCACTCGGCCAAAGGATTCGCCCTCATGGTATATGATTATAAGTACCCGGCACTTGCCAAGACTCTTTTTTACCAGTTTTGCAAGAATAGAAAGGCAGGTAAACTTCCTGAAAATTGCGGGTTTAGAACTATAAACTTTACCGATGTGGAGTATTCCAACCGCATCAATCCGATACAGCGGAAGTATATACCCGACTTGGCCGCTGCTTCGGAAACGGCGGCTACGCTATTGGCATCCCTGAACAAAGGCGGCGGTGAGAAGAAAGGTGGTTCGGAAGCCTTCTTCACCAACTCGGCGGAGAATTTCCTTGCGGCCATCATCTACTTCTTCGTCAATTTCCATCCGACAGGTTTCAAGGACGGGAAGAAGCTGAAACGGTTCATCTCACACAAGGGAAACAAATTGGAGATAGTCATTAGGAACTGGGACGATTTCAACGCCATTGACAAGGACGGTAACGTGGTGTTGGATTTCGTGGACGAAAACGGCAACGATGTTTCCACGGACGAGGACAGGATGTTTGTGGATTTGGACGGCTTCCGTTACAAAGACCATGCGCACAACTTGATTGTTATCGACCGCTGCTGGTATGAGGACGAGGACGGCAACGAGGTGGAGCCGGACACCGTCACGGGCGAGTTTTCGGATATGCCTCATGTCCTTTCATTCTTGGGCAGACCCTACGACCAAGTTTTTAATATCCTGATGCAGGACGATAAGATTGCTTCCCTGATGGCTCCCTTCAAGAGTGCCTACGAGAACAAGGCGAACGACCAGTTGGAAGGTATGGTGGGTACGCTGCGTGTCAATGCCGCAAGACTGGTATCTCCCGAAGCCTATTGGGTATTCACGGGGGATGATTTTGACTTGAAGATTTCGGACAGGAACAATCCCAGTTATCTGGTCATCGCCAATGACCCGGAGAAAGAGCAGGTCATCGGTTCGCTCAATGCTCTTGTATTGAACCGTCTGATTACAAGGGTAAACTCCAAAGGGAATATCCCGGTAAGCATCATCGTGGATGAGCTTCCCACCCTGTACTTCCACAAGATTGACCGGCTGATTGGTACGGCACGAAGCAACAAGGTTGCCGTGACATTGGGATTTCAGGAACTGCCCCAGTTGGAGGCGGACTATGGCAAGGTGGGTATGCAGAAGATTATCACCACCTGCGGCAACATCTTCATGGGGGCAGCTCGCAACAAGGAAACTTTGGAGTGGGCGCAAAATGATGTGTTCGGCAAGGCAAAGCAGACCTCACGCTCCATTTCCATCAACGACCAGAAGGTATCTACCACCATATCTGAGAAGATGGACTACCTTGTTCCTGCGGCGAAGATTGCGGACATGGCGACAGGCTGGCTGGCAGGTCAGGCGGCGCGTGACTTTACGGCCACGGACGAGAAGATGCTTGACCACTTCGACATCGAGCAGTCGGAGGAGTTCAAGACAACGAAATACTTCTGCAAGACCCACTTCGACATGAAGCAGATTAAGGAAGAGGAAGACCACTATGTGCCGCTTCCCAAAATCTATGAGTTCAAGAATGACCGGGAAAAGGAAATCCTGTTGAACCGAAACTTCAAACGTGTCAATCAGGAGGTGGAGAATATGGTGAAGGAACTGCTTGGAATGAACTGAGAATTTATGAGTATGCCGATAACATTGTCCAAACTCAGCGGTAGCACATTGAAAGTCATCGCCATCCTCTCGATGGTGATTGACCATTGCGCTTATTTCCTGATGGACGGAACAACAATAAACCCAAATCGGTCATTAGGATTTCTCTGTGTCATATGGCAGTGAGAAATCCTTTATCTTTTCCCAAATAGAAAAGAAAGATTGTCTTGTTTTTAACGATCTGGCCAAATAAAGAATATGCTTGTCCTTTGTCTTACCTAAATAAGCCGGTGTTGAAATCAGCTCGTAACGGATAGTTTTGAGAAAATGCTTTTTGTCGGAGTTGATAAGTGCATGGCGAAATAGCGACATGAAATTATATGCCATGACTATAAAGTTCCCACATGCTTCGGTCGCCCAGAAGTTATTCGTAACAAAATCATCAATGGAGAAGTCATACTTCAGTTCCTTGATTCTGTTCTCGGAGTCCGCCCTTCCGCGATACGAGTCGTACACGATCTTAGCCGGCAGTCTGAGGTTGGTGACGAAACAGCTGTAACGGTATTTGCCAAAGTCGTTCTCATTCTCGAAAAGTTCCATTTGCCTTACTTGTTTGCCGGCAGCGTTTGGACGTTTCTCTATCTCCTGCCTGACCATCACTATGCGTCTTGGCTTGTCCCAGCCATTCGCCTGATACGTCGTCTCGGATATTTCCAGGCCGTTTGACATCTCGACCCATACATGCTCATGGGTGAGGCTGTACTTGATACGGTTGTTGAACCGGCAGGCTATGATATAGTGTAACTCTTTATTTTCCAGACAGTCAAGTATATCTTTCGTAAAGAAGCCACTATCCATACGAACCAGTCCCACCGTCTTATTCTGAAGCCTGGACAGGGTGTCTTCAAGAAAGGCAAGATAATTGGTGTTCGCAGCCGTGTTTCCCGGACGTAACCAGTAGTTTGCTATCATTCTCACATCCGAGACGAAAGCGAGAAGGGGATGGTGTGAAGGACGGCCCGGACGCTTGGGATTGTATCCTTTGGCAGCACCCTCCTGATTCCCTTCACGGACCATTACCGTGGAATCAAAGTCCAAAGTGTAATTGTCAAACAACAGCTCCGAGAAGAACCAACTGAACAGTTCGCCGAACACACGCTGGTTGATGGCCTGCGAGAATTTGTCGAAATACCGCTGGTAGGCCCGATGGTCCGCACCACGTCTCCAGCCAAGCAAATTACAGAGTACCGTATCATAACGCACCACGTCAAGATGCCCGAAACAGCTTGCGCCACACCATACCCCCGCAAACAATCCCAATATGAGCTGAAGCGGTTTATAGCCCCTGTTGGAACCTTGAACAGGGATACTACTCTGTTCAAGACGCTTGGCGAAATGGCACTTTTCGAGCATCTTGAAGAACAGGGAAAGCCCACCAAAAGGGGTTATTTCCTTGTTTACGAACTTTATGTCACAATCTCGCATTAAATCTTATAGGTTTTAAGTCGTGGTAAAGTTAGTAAATGGCTACAAATTAACCATATACAAATCTGTTTTTCTAATGACAGTCATTAGAAATAAAGACAACTATATCTCTAATGACCGATTTGGGATAAACTATGAGGTGATGCGTTGCTTAGGGCGCATCGCCTTTCCCGTATTCGCTTTCCTGATTGCGGAAGGCTTTGCCCATACCCGGAATCGGAAGAGATACTTCGGGCTATTGCTGGGCTTTGCTGTTGTCAGTGAAATCCCGTGGTATCTGCTGAACGGTGCTGATGGTACGCACAATGTGATGTTTACGCTGGCTTTGGGAGTGGTGGCTTTGGCTTCTTTTGAGATATTGAAAAAGGATGGCATACTTTGTATCTGTGCCATCCTTCTTATAGCTTGGTTCGCCACTTGGTCGGGTGTTGATTATGAGTGGCGGGGTGTTTTGATGATTGTCATCTTTTATTTGTTGGGCAACCTGAATAGTAATGCTTTCCCTTTTGGTAGAATGTTACCGTTACTTTGTGCCTTTCCCTTGATGATGCACTACGGGATAATTGGTGTCATGCTTGCCTGTATGGTTATCTTTTTGTACGATGGAACAAGAGGATTCATACAAGGAAGCATGGCAAAATATGGATTTTATATGTTCTATCCGGGGCATTTAGGACTGATTTTCTTGTGTGAACGTTTTTTATCGTAGCATCTGTTTCAACTTGACCTTGACTTGCGACAAGTCGCTGTCAGTCAATACAGGTATTAACTCCTGAATTTCGTCCACGCTCTTGTCCCACCATTTCAACTGCATAAGAATGGCAATCAATTCATCATCGAACCGTTTGCGAATTACTTTTGCCGGATTTCCTGCCACGACAGAATAAGGCTCCACATCATGGGTTACTACACTGTTCAGTCCGATAATAGCACCGTCACCGATGTGAACGCCGGGAAGAATTACTGCATTCTGGCCAATCCAGACATCGTTGCCAACCACCGTGTCACCTTTTATCAGCAGGTCTTCCAATTGGGGAGGTATTTGTTCCCATCCCATAACGTAGAATGGATATGTTGATACGGCGTTCATCTGATGATTCGCCCCGTTCATAATGAATGTAACCCCTGTTGCTATCTGGCAAAAACGACCTATTATAAGCTTGTCGCCAATAAACTCGTAATGATGGAGTACATGCTTTTCAAAATCAACGTCACTGAAATAGGTAAAGTCACCTACAAGGATGTTGGGCTTTGTAATCGTTGGCTTTACCTGAGTAACTGTATGACATCCTTTTATGGGATATATTTCATGAGGGTCGGGCTGTTTGTTCATACTTTAGAGTTTGTTTTTATAAATTAATCTGATAGACTCTCGTCTTTTCACCCCACGGATGATAACAAAAGCCAATAAATTCAAATCCGAATCTCTCATAATAACCGATATGGTCAGTACATAGATTCAATGAGTTGAATCCATACATTCTTGCATCATTTATAGCTTTATCAATGAGCTGTCTGGCCAAATTATGACCACGATGATTTTCTTCTATGAAAAGAGCTGCCAACCATGGATATAAATCCATGCGTGAGTTGAAATCATTGGTGATAAGACCGGCACACCCAATTATCTCTGTACCATCTATCAGCAAATACCATTGTGGCAATGGATTATCTGCACAAAGGCTGTTTCTAAGGCAATTGTCATAAACTTGCATAGAATCCTCTGTTGCCCATTTTCGTTGAAAATAAGCGATTGCCCGTTCAAGATATTCGGGTGAATGCCGTAATGATATTACATCCATTAAATATTATCATTTACATATTGGCGGATGGCAGCTTCGTTCGGAAGCCATTCTTCACCGCCAAAGTCATAAATAAAATTCAGGACAGCGACATCATCATTGGGAATTGTCAGATTACTCTCTTCAAGATACATAATCTCCACACTCAAATCATCATGATTGATTCGTAAGTATGTATCTTCGATGTAATCATCTTCGTCCATACGTTGCTCTATGGCAGTTATGATATTCCAAATCAGCTTCTCCGCCTGATCTTCTGTGAGTTCGTACTTATATCTCATATTCTTGTGGTATTGTCCAGCCCGTTATTCAGAAATCATTATACCTTACGTCCCATTTCGTATGCTTCTGCAAGGGCTGGATGATTAGCGATGTCCCCACGGTTGTTGACTCCTCCGGCAAACACCGTTCCCTTGCAAGACAGACGCTCGAAACAGTCTACCCAGCCTTGAAGGGCGGTCTTTGCGCCATTCACTACTTCGGCTTCATCCTCGGCAGCGGTAGCCAACAGGTAGGTTTCCGTAAAATGGTAGTCGGTATCATATAGAGGATTGCCGCGATCTATCATTGTCTTCATTTGTCCGCTGACGCTGTAATAGTAGATAGGCGTAGCCCATACGACCACATCGGCATCGTGCATCTTCTCTACAATGACATTGGCATCATCCTTGATGACGCAACGGTTCGTCTTTCCACAAGTCAGGCAACCACGACAAAAGGCAATGTTCTTGTCGCAAAGGTTGATGAACTCCACTTCGTGTCCGGCTTCGGAAGCACCGCGTTCAAATTCGTGTGCCAGCGTATCTGAATTGCCACCTTTTCGTGGACTTGTACTGATAATCAATATCTTTTTCATAAGTTCCTCTTTTGGGGTGCAAAATTACATCTTTTTTGTCATAGGTCATCATAATATCTGGTTCTTAAATAATTGACAACCCCATCATATCGTGAATCTTGCGAAAGGGAATCCGGTATAGCTATAGAATCAACAGGAATATAGCGTTTTCTACCTTCTTCTTTCAGCAGACTTTTCCATATATCCACCATGCCTTTTTCGCCAAATCCGTCTTGATGCGCATCTAACAAAATACGATTGCTGCCATGAACAATATGAACGTGTAAGTAGTCATCTGCTTTTGCCCAATTCGTTCCTTCATTCCCTGTTTTAATCATTTGTTCGCACCACAGCGTCTGCCGCATAAGTTGATAGTACGGTTCTACGAAAAAGACAGACCCTTTGATGTTTTCTACCGCATGGCAGTTTATATAGTCCGATTCTTTTATCAAGTCTTGGTATCGGTCAATTCTTTCTTCTCCTTTTTCATCGAGCGATTTGTTTTCCGCTCCATAACATTCGGTATATTTCCATTCAATCGCTATGAGAGTTTTCAATCCACCTTTTTCTGCAACTACGGCAGCATCTATGGAAGTACAATTCGCACCTCGACTTACTTGTTTTTCGTTCAGCAGGTCTCGGTGGCTTACAACTTCAAATGCGATGTATGAGGCAGCGGTGTTCTGATTGTCACATACCACAGGGGCAACATCATCAAATTGTTGGCCTGTGAGGTGATTGATAACATGAAGAACCATTGTCTTGTCGTTCCGAAACGTAAACAGGTGGTTCAAGCAGGAGACCTGCGAGGAAAGGATGTGATTGGGTATTAGCGCACCACCCCAAAACACAACATGATTATCCGTAAAATATCGTTTCACATCCTCCACAATACCTTCCATTAGGTTGTTATCGCCGCATACAAGGCAGTATGGACGATTGTAACCTTTGAATGCACCGCCTCCTGTATCATATCTGAATACTCCTGTTCCAAGTAACCTCATTTGCCGTAACTTTTCGGAAGAGGCAAATGATATGTGACTCACATCTATTTTGATTTCCTCCCATCGGTACTCAGTTCCACCGGAACTTAAAAGTCTTATAGCGTTATCTGTCAATAACGGATGACGCAGGGGTGATAGAAATATTCCTCTAACAGACACGCATTCGTTATTGAGCCACATCTTGTAAAATGTCTCGAAATTGCGGTAATTGCACTTAGCCGCAATTCTAACTCCGGCATCAGCCGTATCATATTTGACTGTCTTATTCGTCATCAAGTCCGTTATGATATTGACATAAAAGAATAATTCAGAGATGATGCCGACTGTGTTGTTCTCCTCGGTTTTGAGTTCGTAGATTAAAAGTGAACGTTGTTTCTTGTCAATCGACCATATATCAATAGCAGATGCTTCACCGGGCATTACTCTGGTATATTTGCTCTTTTTGTCAAAAAAGACACCTACCGGAAGTTGCCGCCCATATAGGTTTATTTCATTGTTATGCTCCTTGCAGTATGTCTCTTCCATAATAGCCTCCTGCGCTTTTGGCTGTGAGCATTCTCCTGTGGGACAGTTAAGAACCATCCTGTATGAATACTTTTCAAAGAATCTATTCACTTGCCGTTGGAGGACATCAGACATAGAAGCCCAATCGTAAGTTTGGCAGAATTTACCCAAACGGTATAGGAATCTCTTGAAATGAAGTCCTTCCAATTCTGAGGAAACAAACAGGTTATCTAAAATTTCGGATGAAACACCTGTTGTAATTTTCACATTGAACGAAGTGGCTTGCTCCTTGTCAAGTTTCGCTTTGAGGCAAACAGCCCATCCTTCAAAGCAGGCACAGTTCTCTTGCATATTGCTTGTCATGCCATTGTGAGACAATGTTATGTGTATGGAGTTGTCATCTATTTCAAAATTCATAGAATGAGGCAAAGTGATATTCTTTATCAGATATTTATTAGCCATATGACAATGTATTAAAATTCCAGTAGGTTTGGAGCATTAAGGTTTGTGTAGTCTGTGTTCATGATTGCACCGTTTGAGAATGTTATGCCGGACTCGTTTGTGATACCATGTTGTGCATGGATATGACCGAACAGATGCAATGTGGGACGGACATCGTTAATCCTTGCCAGTATCTCCTTACTGCCATAATTGATACTGTCATCAAAATCAAGAATGCCATACGCAGGCGAATGAGTAATCAGCACTTTGGTATCAAGCGGAATCTGGGCTATATTCCTGTTTTGCCGTTCGGTAATACAGTCACCCATAAACATAGGCACTCCATAAAATTTCACTCCCCCGATTTCCACACCGGAGTTGCATAGATAATGTACATTTTCATCAAGTCCGTCAATATTGGCCCCATATAGGCAATCATCATGGTTGCCACAGATGAAAATCTTATGCTCATACGGCTGGTCGCAGAACCAGTTGAGGAAATCAAGTGCTTCCTGTTCGGAGCCTGTCATAGTGAAGTCACCGGAATGTACCAGCACATCAGCCTTCGGCATATTGATTAACTGATTATGGCAGCCATGTGTATCTGATAGGTGTAATATCTTCATTTTGTTCTTCGTACTTGAATAGTTTTTCAATATGCAAATGTACGAATTTTATCTGAAAATCAGGGTTGTACAAGCGTTTCAGTTTCAAGGTTTAAGTGTTTTTACGATTTGTATTCATTGCAAGCGGTTCTTGTAATGTCTTTAGTACGCCAATAACAGCCCTGACATATCCCGGATCTTCCGCATAGCCGATGTCCCTCAGCCAAAGCAGGTAATTACCACCTTTATACTTGTACTGCACCTTCGTATAATAGGCACGGACGCTTTCCGTCCAATGGCCGAACTCATAGTATTTTCCCGTGTGGGGATTGGTCAGCCCGAAAAGGTTGTGCCGTTCCCGGCATAGTGATGAGCGGAACCAACCTGTTTCCAGAATGGCTTGCGCCAATACCACTTTCGGATATAGGATGCCGTTCCGCCTGATTTCTTCATAGAGGTTATGTATTGTCAATTCTGGAAGGTCTGAACCGCTCTTTGGGGAGATTGATTTTGCAGACGTGCTATCGTTACATTTTTGGGCACTGGGACTATTGTAGCGATGTTTTTTCGATTTTGCCTCAATCGTGTCTGTGTTGGCTGTTTTGATTGAATCAATATCTGTTTTTACCTTATTATCAATGTATAACAAGGATTTATCATCAGGAATCGGAATAATATCCTTTCCTTTTGTAATCGTGTAGAACTGCGCCGATGCCATAACAGGCAAAAACAGCATGAGTAATGTAATCCGAATAGTGTTGTGCATTTCTTTTTACGGCTTTTATGACAGATAATTTTGCATTGAACATTGCGGTTCCAACCGCAAAATTAACAGCTCAATTATCGTGATATGGAATTACACAACAGAAATCAAACCGAACTGCTGCCATACGAGAAACTGGCAGTATTGGGTATCGACCGGGAGAAAGCTGACAATCTGCCCGTAGAGGTAAAGGAGAAGCTGGTTTCCGGCGAAGTAACGCCTATTGTACAGGTTTCTATCAGTACCCAAAAAGGTAACGTAATCTCGTTACCGCTCAAATTGCAACTGGCGGCAGACGCTAACGGAGAGCCCGCGCTTATCGCTTATCCGGTCAGAGCCGCCCTTGAACAGGAACGCAATCCGGCACTTCGGCTGACAGAGCAGGAAGCGGCACGACTGGTTAAAGGGGAAGTCTTGCAGAAATCCGTAGAGGTGAACGGAGAAAAGACCCGGCAGTATCTCCAGCTCGACCCCGAAACGCAATCGGTCATCCACCGCAGAGTGACCGACCTCAAACTGGACCAGAAGCTCCGTGAAATGGAAAAGGTCAACGACATCGAACTGGGTACACAGCAGAAGCAGCAGGTACGTGAGGGCAAGCCCGTGGAGCTGAATGTAGGCGGCGAAAAGGTGTCTGTCGGCATTGACCTCAAAGAGCCGCAGGGCTTCAAAGTTATCAAGGGGGATATGAAAGAATGGGAAAACCGGCAGAAGCTCCGCTATGACGAGCAGCATCCCGAATACCTTGGCTATGTGATGACGGACAAGAACCGTTGGGAGTATCAGCAGGTGGTTGACAAGCAATCCAAAGAGAGAGCCATCAAGTTAGGCGGTGATTCCGAGAAACGAAGTAACGGTCTTAAACTATAATACTATGGCAAAACAAAGTAATAAAGAAACGAACACCATCAAGCAGTTTAATGGGTTGAAGCGGAAGCATCCCGATGCCTTGCTGTTGTTCAGGCAGGGCAACTTCTACGAACTCTACAAGGAGGATGCCGTAAAAGCCACGGTGATACTTGCCATCGACATCACGGATAAGCTCCTTCCCGGTGGAAAGGAAAAAGTGCCGACATTGCGTTTCCCTCGCTCGGAGCTTGACACCCATCTTCCCAAGCTGATTCGCGCAGGGGCAAGGGTTGCCATCTGTGACCCGCTTGACAATCCCTTGCAAAAGAAAGCGGAAGACAAAAAGCAACAATCCATTTCAAACAACGAAGATATGGCTAAGAAAAAGAAAGAAAAGGTCGTGCAGGAAGAACCTGTCAAGGCAGTGAAGAATGCAGCCGAAGACAAACCTGCCCAAGAAAAGAAAGAGGGTGTGAAAGCCGAATCCAAGAACGAACAGAAGTCCGAGGAGAAGCAAGAGCACAAGCCCCGTGAGCCGCAGATGGTGACAACCAACGGCGAGAAAGTGACCCACGGACACGCCTACCAGAGCAAGGAGAAGCCGGAGGACTGGTACTTCACCGCCAAGATGGACGGCAAACAGTTGAAGCCGCAAAAGATGGACGCTGCCGACCTTGTCGCCTATCAGAAGAAGGAAATGACTGTACCCCAACTGATGGAACGCTACTATCCCACCAAACTCCAGCCCAAGGTGTCGGAAGAAGCGTTCAAGATGCCCAAGTCGATGGCGGGCCCGGAGGGTAACATCACCGTGGAGAAGTTCAATGTCTATAAGGAGAAGGACGAGCAGCGTCCCGACTTCGGCAAGTACAAGTTCTATGCGCAGGTGGGCGATGCCAAGATGTCGGCGGTAGCCTCCCGTCAGGACCTGAACGCCTACTTTGACCGGGTAACGACCCCTGAAAAGTTAGTGGAGAAGAACTTCGGCGAGAAGCTGCACCTGCAATCCGCCTACGAGAAATACAGCCTGCCCGAAGGGGTGGATGCCAAAGGGGTACGTGTGGCCAAAGACCGCACCGATAACAAGTGGAAAGTGTCTGTCGATATGGGCGATAAAGGAAAGACCTCCAGACAGGAAATATCCTTTGATGACGGCTATTCGCTTTTCAAGACCAAGACGGCAACCCGTGAGCAGATTGCTGCCAAATATCTCACCACGGAGATTGCAGGGATGTTGGCAGCCCATACCGCCAAAGTAGAGAAAACGGCTTCCATCAAAATGTAAAGACAATATATCAATCAACAAGTCAAATAATTAAGTAAAGAAATATGGCAACAGCGAAAAAGAATCACGAAGAACTGGTAGAGATTCTTCAGGAGGGACGCATCAACTACCTCGAATTTGTATTGAGTGGCGAAGATGCGGAGGATTTTCAGGAGTGGTGCCGCTCCCACAGTACAGACCCCACGGAGGAATCCGCCGAGTTTTATGTAGAACAGACGGACATCGCACGGATGGATAGCCAACTGATAGATGACGAGGACTATGGCGTATGGAACTAACTCACCGGGCAACTCCGGGCAGGCTGCCATCGACCGCTTCGCCGAAATGATGATCGGGCGTATGCAGGAGATGAAAGATACCGGCTGGAAGAAAGGCTGGATAGGCGGTGCGTCCGGTTACAACGGACTTCCGCAGAACGTGGGCGGACGCAACTACTCCGGCTCCAACTCGTTCTTCCTGCAACTCCAGACAGCCGCCAAAGGCTACCAACTTCCGGTCTATCTGACCTTCAAGCAGGCGCACAACCTGAAAGCGCACGTCCTCAAAGGCGAGAAGGCGTTTCCGGTGGTCTATTGGGACATGATGGTGAAGGACAAGAACGGAAAGCGTGTCAGTTCCGAGGAATACCGGGCGATGAGCAAGGAAGAGAAAAAGGAGATGGAAACGATTCCCTTCGCCAAGGCGTTCCCCGTCTATAACGTGGCGCAGACCAATCTGGCCGAAGTGCAGCCTGAGCGGATGCAGAAGCTATTGGGTAAGTTCAAAGTGCCCGAACTTCGGGATACCGAAGGAATGTACGCCCATGCTTCCTTGGACCGTATGCTCCAGACGCAGGGCTGGATCTGCCCGATACAGGCGGACAAACGCGAGGACGGTGCATACTATTCTCCCTCCGGTGATAGAATTGTGCTTCCCATGAAGGCGCAGTTCAACATCGGCAACACAGCGGAAGAGATTTATCGGGGCGGCATGGAGTTCTATTCGACCATGCTGCACGAGATGACCCATTCCACGATGACCCCTGAACGGCTCAACCGTGAAATGGGCGGCAAGTTCGGCGACCCGAAATATGCGAAGGAGGAACTGGTGGCGGAACTGACAGCGGCGATGATCAGCCACTCGATGGGCTTCGATGCCAAGGTGACCGACAACTCCGCCGCCTATCTGGACTCGTGGATTGGTGTCTTGAAGAAAGAACCCAAGTTCATCGTTTCCGTGATGGCGGACGTGAACAAGGCTTCGGACCTGATACTCGACCATGTGGATAAGCAGCGTTTGGCATTGGGCGAACAGCCGTACCTTGCCAAGAACGATCCTTTTGCCCCGTTGGACCCGAATGAGGAAATACCGTTCAAGAATGCCGCCATCGTGAAGACCCGGAACGGTGACTATGCCATCCGTGCCTCTTACGATGGTGTGGAGCTGGGGCTGAAAGCCGTTTCCAAGGACACGGCACGGACTTTCTTCCAACTGACCGACTACAAGGACAAGGAGGCATTCCTAAACATGACCGCCCGGAAGAGCTATGAGCCGGAACTGGCGATGATGCAACACTCGCAAAGGCAGCATACAAGAGCCGGGATGAGTATGTGACATCTATTATATAATGTATAGGAGAAAACGATATGACCGACTATAAGGTAAATTTTAAGGAACTGAAAGCGCGTGTGGGTGTCGATGATATTGCATACGCTTTGGGCTACCGTCTGGACAGGAAGGCAGGTGTGGGCAGGTATATCGAGCTGGTATTGGGCGAGAACGGCAACAAACGTGACACGATTATCGTCAGCAACCCGAACAACAAAGCCGCCCAAGCCTATTTCCGCAGGGATGGCTCCAAAGGCGATGTGGTCACACTCATACGTGAGAACCTGAACGCCTTTCCCGTGTCCGGCAAGGACGATTGGCAGAAGATAGCCAAGGTACTGGCACGTTTCGCCAATATGCCTGAACCGGAATACCGCGAGGATAGCGATTATGTGAAGTCGTTCAAGACCGATGCCGTGTTTGACAGTTCCCGTTATGAGGTGAAACCGATAAATGCCGAAAGGATTCCGGCTATATTCTCACAACGTGGGTTATCCAATGAAACAGTCAAAGAGCTTGCACCCTTTATCTCTTTAATCAGAGACAAGCGTAACGGGAAGTTTGATGGCTATAATATCGGTTTTCCCTATACGAATGGAAAGGATGATACAATCAAGGGCTATGAGATACGGGGGCATGGCGGTTACAAGTCCAAGGCGGCAGGAACGGATTCATCCACATCGGCATGGGTAGCCGACTTGTCAAACGGTAACAAGGGTATGGTCAAAAGCGTATTCTTCTGTGAATCCGCTTTCGATGCGATGGCATTCTACCAGATGAACAAGGTACAAATGGGTACGGATGTGGCTTTGGTTTCATTGGGCGGTACGTTTTCCGACAAGCAGATAACAAACACGATGGAACGCTTTCCATACGCCCGTGCCTTCGACTGTTTCGACAATGACCTTGCCGGGCGTATTTACGGATTACGCATGATGGCCCTGTTGGAAGGTGTACCGATGAAAATCAATAAGAAATCCGATACCCTTCAGATAGAAGCCAAAGGAAAATCCTTTGAGTTGAACACGGAACGCTCCCTGCTGGCGCAAGTCAGCAAGCATCTATCCATCCGCTACAAGATGGGGCAATGGCTACCGCCCAAGGCTTTCAAGGATTGGAACGATTGCCTGATGAACAAGCCGATGGAAATTATACATTCCCCTCGCAAGGAAGAACGTGAACTGAATTTGACCGAGCGTAGAAAGACCGGTCTTAAAATGTAGTGATTATGAACGGAGTGAAATGGAAACGAACGACACTTGTCCTTCTGTTGTTGGCCGGAGGATTGTCCGGCTATGCCCAACAGACAGACCCGACCCTGACAGCGGCGGTCATTGCGCAGACGGCGGAATTGAAAAGCATCCACAAGAAGCGCAAGCAGACGCAGGAGAAAATCATCGCAGCCGAGACAGCCGTGACCCTTGCCCTTGACCGGGTGCATAGCGTGGAAAACAAGATGCTGGAATACCTGTCGAACGCGCAAGGAGCGGTACAGAACCTGTACCAGATCAAACGGGCGGGGGAACTGGTAACGGTGGAGATACCACGGAATTGCAGCCTGCTGACAAAATCAGTGGGCAAGCGGTTGAAAGGGACAGTCATCGCCTCGATGGTCTCAGACGAACTTACGGACGCAGCCACACAGATGGCGGCTCTCTATCCCTTCATGAAGCAACTGGTGACATTGGGGAGTTATGATGTCACCAATCAGGACGGGAACAAGGAGAAGCACAAGGTCAACCTGCTCAGTTCGGCGGAGCGGTACTACATCGCCACCGAGGTGGTGACAAGATTAGAAACAATCAATACCGACCTCTTCATACTGGCGTGGCAGATACGCACCCTCTCGTGGAACGACCTGTGGTTTTCCCTCGACCCGGAGGGCTGGGCAAACGTGATGTCGGGCAAGAACATCATCAACGGCATCGTGTCGGAATGGAATCAGGGCTACCTGCTGAAATGGTAGCAAGTAATGAACAGTAACAAATTAAACGATAAAGAAATGGAAACAGAAAAGAAAATCATCGGCCGCTGCCCCTTGTGCGACGGCAACGTGGTGAAGACCTGCAAGGGTTATCGCTGTGAGCATAACATCGGTGAGCAGCCGACTTGCGTTCTTAATATCAACGGCATCATCGGCAACCGTAAAATGAATGACAAAGAGATTGCCGAACTGTTGGAACAACGCTGCATCCTGCTGAACGGCTTCGTGACCAAGGAGGGCAAATCATTCCCCACCGTTCTGGAACTGGCGGATGACGGTGCAGTCAATATGCAACCGGTCATCGGGAAGTGCCCTCATTGCGGTGGTGACATCCGTGTGGGAAGCCGGGCGTTCAACTGCTCGAACTATGCCAACCAAGCCGCACCGTGCAGCTTTGCCATTTGGCGCAACATCGGTGGACACCAACTGACATTGGCCGAAGCGAAGGAGATATGCGAGAAGCAAATCACTTCCGCAGAACTGGAAATGTATCGCGAGGACGGAAGCATCTACCGCAAGCGGTTGGGACTTTCTCCCGACAAACTTCAAATCGTGAAGATATGAAACCGGGGGCATTGATAAAATTTATCCTGATAGCGACCGTCCTGTTTTGGGGCGGTGTGACAGGCTTCGTATATTACACCAACCAACCGCAGAAACGGGCGGTGGAGGTAGCGAAGAAAGCATTGCTGGCTACAGCGGATAATCCTGAATCTATACAGATAAAAGGTATCAGCAAGGTGGACTCCATCTTCGGCAAGGAGTATGTGAACCAACACGAACAGATGGCTCTATCGGTGACGCTGATGAAACTCGGTCAGGAAATGATGAAGGAGGATTGTTTGGAGAACATCGGTACTGACCTTGAACATTGGGAGATACCGGGGCAGATGAAGCAACGGATGGAGGCGATGACCGCCCTTCGTGAACTTGTCGGTACGGGTATGCTTGAAAGCAACAAACCGAAGCCATTCAACGGCTGGAAAGTGAAGATAGAATACGAGGCGAAAGCTACTGACGGCAATCCCTATCGCTCCGAATACTGGTGCATCTTGGATAAGAAGGCAAATTGTGTGGTCAAATCGTTTGAAATCCCATTGCTATAAACATACGTATGTAGTGAGTTACTACTAACGTATGTAGCAAACGATGAGATACGTATGTCTCTTTTTACCCCATAAAAAACTCATTAAAACAATCGAAATATGAAAGAATTGATAGGACAACTCGAACCGAAAATGACGGCATTGCTGCAAAATGCCAAGTTGCAAATGGAGAAAGGAAACAAAGCGGCAGGGCTTCGTGCCCGGCGCATATCGCTCGACATAGAACCGCTCTTGAAGCAGTTCCGTAAACAATCCCTTGCCGCTTCGCAAGTAAAGGAGTAGAATATTCTTCCTCTTGACAATCTGTTGGGAATCCTGGTGCTTTTGAACAAGCATCGGGGATTTTTGATACAAAAATACGGAGTACCGTCACAACGGTAAGTGACGGTACTTTACTTAAAGTAATAGTAAGTCCACAGATTACAATATTTTTGTTATATTATTGCGGAGTTATTATGGTTATTACTTTTAATTCATTATGTCCTTGACTTAAATCGCTTTCAATTCCCACAGGATTCACCACCCTCCCTTCCGGGTCATAAACAAAACAAACTAAAGTTTTACAATCTGGATGAACTGCATATTTTCCTATATCAATAATTAATTGATTTCCAATCTCTTTTGCATCTAAACCCTTCCGAGTTTTTTTTATCTCAATTACAATTTTTTCCTTTTTAAGAAGGAAGTCCATACGAGAAGCACCACCAGCATAGCTTGGAGTCCATTCTTCTGAACGAATATCATCAAAGTACAATCTTAATAAGGAATGAATCAAATCTTGTACATCATATTCATCTTCGATATTAATGGTTGGACGATTATTATGACGATTTCTTAATTGTCTGGCTACTTGATGAAAATGATTGCAAATATTTTTTATTATGGCTATAGAATCATTTGATGCGTTTAACTCAGTATTATCCAAAAGGCTTATTTCTGTAATCATTCCCCTAATTAAAATAGAGTATCCTTCTAGTCTACGTTGATAGATTGCATGATAATCTTTTTGACTATCATCAAAAGAAGACACATAAAAATCAGGAAAAAGTTTCTTTTTTGTTTCCTTGAAATTTGAAGATTCCTCTCCAAAAATAGATTTTACAATAGCCAAAGTCTTTGCTTTCCATTCTTGATATTTCGTATCTTCTTCCTTAATTGTTTTTAAGAAAGGTATTTTTTCTAATTGAGCGTTTAGAGATTCTAAGGCTTTCTTTTTTTTCATCATATTTGCAATTTCTTATTACGGATTTAGCTTTTGTACAAAACATTAGAGCATTTGTCTACTCTATTTTTTACAAATGTATAATTTATTTTTTAGAACGAAGTAAAATGTATGTTTGTACTATGTCAATTTTTCAACTCTTAACAAGTGTCGGGATTTTCTTTTTATCCGGCAGGCATCTTGCATCCGGGATTTTTGATACAAAAATACGGAGTACCGTCACGGGCGGCAAGTGCCGTTTCGCTTGTCTGTAAGGCAAACGTCCGGCAGCCTTCCGCAATTTGTGCCAAATTGGGTATTCCCTCCGTTTCCCTTCATCCACACTTGCCTTATGTGCCTCAGGTACTCCGTGAGGAAGGCATCAAAAATTTCCCGAAAACAAGAAGCCAAAGGCTTCAAACAAAAGGGAAATAAACGATTAGCGAGAGCAGAGAGATGCTTGCTTATCTATGCCGAGCGTGAGTTTATTGCGCAAAGCGAAAAGAATTAGAAATCAAAATTAGCAGAACAATGAAAGGAACAGCGCAATTCAAAGAAATCATCAAGAACTATCTTGACAATCGGGCAAAGGAAGATGAACTTTTCCGTGTCAAGTACGAAACCACGACACGCACCATTGACGATGTGGTAACATATATACTCAACGAGGTGCAGCGGTCGGGATGCTGCGGATTTGCAGACGAGGAAATTTTCTCAATGGCGGTTCACGTAGTGGATGAGCCTACCCTTGAAATCGGTAAACCTTTGCAGTGCGGTGTGGTGGTCAATCACCACATCGAACTGACAGAGGAAGAAAAGGCGGAACAGCGGAAAGCTGCCATGCAACGCTATCAGGACGAGGAACTGCGCAAGATACAGCAACGCAATTCCAGACCCAAAGCGGTCAAACCCAAAGCGACCCAGCAACCCGAACTCTCACTATTTGACTTTTGAACCATGAAACCGAGAAACAAATTTGAAAAAGCGGTGGTAGCCTCCAATGCGAGGCTTACCGCCATCAGTTATAAAGCCGAAGAATGGGCAATCAAGAACGTGGTGAAGCATATCGCTTTCCGTACATCAGGGCATAAGTGTACCTGTGGTGATTGTGGCGAGAAGTTTGAACACAAGGGAAAAGGGAATGTAACTATCCCTTGTCCGCATTGTGGACATAAGGTTGAGATTGTAGATACGCTGAAACGCAAACGGAAAGAAGCGAACTACTTTTCTATCCTTGAAGCCATTGACGGCTTGCAGGTGCAGAAGGTATTCCTTTTGTCGGTTATCTACAGCAAAGGCAACCCGATAAAAACAGATTGCAGGGAGGTATGCCGTATGTGGGTCAATGTGCAAGGCAAGGTGGCGGTAACGACTCGCAAGAGGGCTATGGGATACTATGTGGATAGCTTCAACTGGGGTTCTTCCATTGAACTGAGAAACTTGTATGATGTGCATTGGTGCATTTCCGATGCCTATATCTATCCCCGATATTCGCTCATTCCCGAACTGAGACGCAACGGACTGAAAGGCAGATTGCCGGAGAATTGCCATTTGTGCAGGCTGATGTCGGCTTTGTTATCCGATAATCGGATAGAAACGCTGATGAAGTGCGGAAACCGCAAGGCGGTAGCCTATTTCGTGAACCATCCACGTGAACTTGATGCTTGTTGGGCATCCTACAAGATAGCTGCAAGACACCGCTATGTACCGAAGGACTACGGAATGTGGTGCGACACCATACGTTTACTCGAAAAGTGCGGCAAGGACATCCGCAGCATGAAATATATCTGTCCGAAAGACCTTAAAGCGGAACACGACCGCTGGCTGCATAAGGTGAATGTAGCGGAGGAAAAGCGCAGAAGCATAGAGAAGTTACAAAGAGCCAAGCAGCGAGAAGATGAGTTTTACAAGAATAAATCTTGTTTCTTTGGTATTGTCATTACCGACAATGATATTGAGATTTCCGTATTGGACTCTTTGGAGGCATACAAGGCAGAGGGTGAAAAGATGAAGCATTGCGTATTCCAGTGCGAATACTATGCCAAGAGGGATTCAGTCATCCTTTCCGCTCACGACCTGCAAGGCAACCGCATCGAGACGGTGGAGTTCTCGCTCAGTCAAGGCAAGGTGATACAGAGCCGTGGGGTATGCAACCAAAACACGGAGTATCACGACCGCATCATCAAGTTGGTAAACGATAACGCCCACCGCTTCTTGAAAGCAAGGGAAACAGCATAAGTTCCTGATAATTGTTCTGAGTCCCCGACTTGCGTTGTGAAACGTGGGTCGGGGTATTGGGGTTAATCGCCTTTCTTTCCGTATGTGGGTTTATTTTCTGCCACCATAGCATAGTCGCTCTGCTTGGGAAACTCGTATTTCTTGGGAGTGCTTGATGCAGAGGTTGAAGAACTTAGCCGTTCTTTCAATTTGGTATTGCGCTTCAAGACCGACATATTGCGGATGGCGAAAGCCAGTGCTTTCTTCGTGCCGACAAGTACGCATATCTTTTTGGCGCGGGTGATGCCCGTATAGATGAGATTACGCTGGAGCATCACGTAATGGGTCATCAATACGGGCATCACTACGATGGGATATTCAGAGCCTTGCGACTTGTGTATGGTGGTAGCGTATGCCAAGGTCAGCTCGTCAAGTTCCGACACTTCGTACTCTATCGCCCTGCCGTCGAAGTCTACCAGTAAGGTGCGGTCTTCGAGATTGACTTTTTCGACATAGCCCAAGTCCCCATTGAATACTTCCTTGTCATAGTTGTTGCGGAGTTGCATCACTCTGTCACCCTGCCGGAAGGAATAGCCGCTTCGGTTGAGTGCCAACGTGTTTGTGTTCAAAGCCGATTGCAGTGCCATATTCAGATTGGCAGCACCCACCACGCCACGCTGCATCGGAGTAAGCACCTGAATGTCGCTTATCGGACGCTTGTATGCTTTTGGTAGACGACCTTTTACCAGATTCACGATGGTTTCCGCTACTTGTTCAGGCTCTTCCTGCTGTATAAAGAAAAAGTCGGTCTGCTGCCCGTTGCTTGTGTCTGGAAATACTCCCTTGTTTATGGCGTGGGCACTCATTACAATACGACTGGACTGTGCCTGTCGGAATATGCGTGTCAGGCGGATAACAGGAATCTGTCCGCTTTCGATGATGTCTCGCAGCACATTACCTGCTCCTACGCTGGGCAACTGGTCAATGTCACCCACCAGTATCAGACGCATAGAAACGGGCAACGCCTTCATCAGATTGTTCATCAGGATGATGTCTATCATCGAACACTCGTCCACAATGAGCGCATCACTTTCCAACGGGTTCTCGTCGTTCCGCTTGTAGCCGTCCTTTGGATTGTATTCCAGAAGTCGGTGGATGGTCTTTGCTTCCATGCCTGTTGCCTCGCCCATACGCTTGGCGGCACGTCCCGTGGGGGCGGCAAGCAGGATGCGCAGACCCATTGCTTGCAGGGCGGCGATGATGCCTTGCGTGGTGGTTGTCTTTCCTGTTCCAGGTCCTCCGGTCAGCACCATTACCTTGGATTCGACCGCCTGCCGGATGGCCACCACCTGCACCTCGTCGTACTCGATGCCGGTGGATTTAGAGATTTTCGCCATGTCGGGCATCTTCCGGAACAGGTTGCCTTCCGTGTGGTTCAGCAGGTTGTTCAGGCGGTTTGCCGTACCCACCTCGGCATAGTAGAACGGCGGCATATAGAGGGCTTCCGCATCCTGAATCAGGTCTTCGCTCTGGAGCATTTCCGCTATTGCCTGACGGATGGACGCTTCCTCGGCTTCGAGCAATTCGACAGCCGCTTTGAGCAATTGTTCCTCCTCCGCATAGACGTGTCCTTCCTCGGAAAGGTGGCTGAGCGTGTAGGTGATACCGCTCTTGCAACGGCGCAGGTCGTTCTTTTCGTAACCCATCTTGGCGGCGATGCCGTCGGCGGTCTTGAAACCGATGCCCCAGATGTCATCCGCCAGTTTGTAAGGATTTGATTTCACCGTGTCGATGCTTTCCTTGCCGTACTGACGGTAAATCTTGGCAGCGTAGGCGGTACTCACCCCGTAGCCTTGCAGGAAGAGCATCACGTTCTTGATGTCCTTCTGCTTCTCCCAGCTCTCGGCAATCTTCTCCACCCGTTTCTTCCCGATGCCGGGCACCTCGTACAACCGCTCAATGTCGGTCTCGATGATGTCGATGGTTTCCAGTCCAAAACGGCTGACGATGAGCTGGGCGAACTTCGGGCCGATGCCTTTTACCAGTCCGCTGCCTAAGTATTTCTCGATGCCGTAAATGGTGGCAGGCATTACCTCTTCCCACGATGTCGCTACGAACTGATTGCCATACCGCTTATCCACTTTCCATTCGCCTTCGCACAACAGGACACTGCCTGCCGGGACTTCCAGTAGGTTGCCGACAAGGGTCACAAGGTCAGAGTAACCTTTGACCTTGACCCGCATCACCGAATATCCGTTCTCCGGATTCTGGTAAGTGATTCGTTCTACTACACAGCGAAGTTTTTGCATAGACGATTGTTAAATCTATTTCATTGTTGTCCGACGGAATCCTTTAAATTGTTTATAAAATATTGATGTTCAATTATTTATGCGGCAACTTCAGCAAAGTAACTTATCCATAGCAAGAAGATTAATAATCAATTATTTATAAACATTTATCGGACACTAATAAATCTATTTAATTATTGTTTCGTGAGTAAACTCTTATAAAAAATGCATCTCCTTTTATTTGTGTTAACAAGCAATGGATTAAGTTCTTTTATGTTCATCGGTCTTTTATGCCTTGTCAAAATCAAATAATATAACCTCTAACTTGACATCTCGTTGATTATCTTGTGGTAAACCAAAGATAAAGCTTAGAGATGTTTCTTCACGTTTTCCACAAGATTTCTTATAATATTGATGTTGCGTCACAGAACTTTCTATTGCGCTCATAACAGTTGAAAGATTAGTTCCTTTAACAAATACCATAAGAGCTGTATTTGTATCTCTCCATGTAAGGTATCTGTCAAATAATTGGCTGATAGCTTCCATAAAATGTTTTTTTCCATGCCATATTTTACATTCGCCAACAAACAAATTTGAGCTATTGGTAGAATCTTTTAATAGTATGTCTGTCTTGCCAATATGGTTGAAAGACTCTGCTGTAACCGTTACGGACTGAAACCTTCTTTCCAGCATAGCAATAAAAACATCTCTTAAAGCCTCCTCGTCTTTATTTTGGTATAAAGATGGTTTTTGCTCCATACTTTTTCCAATAAGATTGATTTCTTTAATAATACTTTCATATACATCTACATTATCTGTAATTTGATTAATGCTGGCACTTTTTGCTATTATAGAACGAGATGAAGGGTCATATACATAATTGGCTATGGTTCTATGAATAATTTTGTCAACTGCTTCTCCAATAACATTAATATTAACACTGAACCATTCACGTGGTGAAATGACTACACCTCTATCATCTGGAATATTAATATTAAGACGTACTTGATCAAAAAATGAATGCAATTTGTCCTCTAAATCACGTGGTTTAATATTATAGCATCTATAAACTTGTGCAACCTCCACACCTGCATACAGATAGGTTGGTTCATTGATTGCATTCTTTATACGTTCGGTTACAGATGTTGTTGTACTTCCTATCTTATATACATCAGGAACATTGCGCAGTTTTGCATGTTTACTCCTAAGCACATATACAAAGCCCTTTGCTTGATCGTCGTTTTCAATTTTTTCAGAAACTAGCTGTTCTTCGTTATAGTCGGTAATGGCATAACCTTCTTTTTGAAGAGCCTTGTCTAGTGACCGATACAACATATCGGAAGTTGTACCATTGTCAAAAATACAATATGTACGGCCATCAAACCGTTGTCTATCACCACTTTTATATCTATAGAGATTTGTTTCTCCATCGACTGATTTTAAATATACTATGATTCCCCCTAAAACATAAAATTTATTGGGAAATAACTCTTGTGGATGATATACAGCCAGCTTTCTATACCCTTGCTCTAAATCTTTATGTAAAGATTCAAACATTGGACGATATGTATCAAAATCCTGACAAAATTTCCTGCGAGATATGTATTCAGGTAATATCCTATCGGATTTTTTCACATGATTCATCTCAAAAATAGAGCTATCATAATCACTAGCGAGCAAATTTAAAGGATCATTTCCCAAAATGTCTTCTAGCGTTATGTTTGATATGCCCATTCCATTCAAAAGCCCATATATATCAAAGTCTTTCAACTCTTTTACCATATTTGCATTATTTCGAATTGCTTCAAGACGGCAAAATAATTGAAACTCATATATGTCTGATGATGACTTTTGAGGTTCACGATCATATTCTTCAAAGAAATTGACAATTTCCTCGAAGTTTTGCAGCAGAACAGAACGATTTGACCTTGTTATGGATTTTGGTTTCTGTTTTAGTAAACCTAAAGGGTCATTCTGTGACAAAAAATCTATAAAATCTGATTTATTCTCAGCCATTTTTTTCCATTATTCTCCGTTTCGCGTAAAGCAATACCTCTGCCAATCTACGTTCATATGGATCATTACTATCTAAATTAGGTTCTCTTTGCATCTTTTGAGCAAATTCGGTTACCTTTGGCCAAAGCACCTTAGCTTCATCATCAGTTACATCAATTCTCATAGATTTGATGTAAGCTTGAATAGAACGAAATACTCTTGAATCCAGTGACTTGGATAAAACCTCATAAGCATCGTGAAATGGATTTACCGAATAGATGAGGTCGATGTTAATCTCGTTAACGTTTATAAGTCTATTAGCAAACTCTAAGAACTTTTGTCCATTTATATCTTTTATATTTCTATGCGAAAGAACAGAATCTATCACAATATATGTGCCTAGTTCCTTTGATTCTTCTTCATTTAAATCAGGAATAACCTCGCGTATAACCTTAGGAATAAGGCCATTATTGATGGTCTCTGCAGGAACATTTTGACCAATAGCATGTTGTACGTCTGGATTTTGAAGGATTCTTGCTTTCAAGTCAACGAGATCATTATCAATAATATCCTGAATTTTATTAGATCTTATTCCACGGAATCCATCTATGAAAATGGTGTGACTACTTCCGTCTTCCTTTTTGGAAGAAGCCTCACCATTTTCATCCTGTTTGCCGATTAAGTCCTTTGGCTTAAAATTATATTTTGGAGCAATAACTTCTTCCATTAACAAGGATGCAGAGATAGCTTTCAAAATATTATTGACGCTTTCAACTATTTCTTCTCGATTTGCACTTGGTTCAGCGACAAGATTGGTGAATTGTGCATGCGATTTATTTTTACTATCGCGGGTACATCTGCCAATAATTTGTACTATTTCAGTAAGTGAACCTCGATAACCAATGGTGAGTGTTGTTTCACAAAAAGGCCAATCAAAGCCTTCTTTTGCCATTCCCAATGCAATTATTATATCCATATCCTCAGGCTTTTGAATTGCCCTTAGGTATGACATTATTCTTTCACGTTGCTCATAGTCGGTGTCATTTACTAAGTCTGCAATTCGTAATTCTCGTCCATTGTTGGTACGTACATGATATATACCGCAATCATCAGTGAACATATATGTTCCTATACAACCAAGAATTTGATCTACCTCCATTATTTTTTCTCCAGTGGATTCAGCTGAATTTACATTTGGAATGTATATTATTGTCTTCTTGGATAAGTCTAAAACCTCAGAGTCTTTAAGCGCTTCATAATAAACACCATTATAGAAATGAAAGCCTATTCCTAGGGATTTGAGATATTGATACCCATTTAACTGTTCGTAATAATTGTATGTAACCTTTTCAAATTTACGTTCATCACTAGGGCTTAAAACTGCGACACAGTCTCCCCGGAAATAAGACCCCGTCATAGCTAAAATATGTGCATTCGTTTCAGCCATGATTGCTCTTAGCAATTCACCTAGCTTGCTATCGGCTTCTGCAGATACATGATGAAACTCATCAATTGCTAAGAGGCAATCGTTGAACTTTGAGTATCCAATTTTTTCATAGGCAAATCTCAATGTAGAGTGGGTACATAGAAGAATCTTTGCATCTCTATCCTCCATAAAAGTGGAAAATGTTTTTGTCTTCATTGGTTCTCCACCTGGAGAGCAAAGATCGTACTTTTGATTTATTACCCAGTCTGTGTGAAAACCATTATCCATCAATCTTGTGCTTCCAAATGATTTTCCTATCGAACGTTCAGGAACTGCAACAATAACCTTTTTTACTAGCCCTTGCTTTAGCTTTTCTATCGCGATGAACATTAAAGCTCTGGATTTACCAGACGCTGGAGGGGCTTTCAGTAGAAGATATTGGGAGGCGTATTTTTCATATGCTCTCAGCTGCATCTCGCGCATACCTAGATTATTTGTTGTTACGCTACTGCCGTTTCTATCGTATGTAGTTTCAAATAGATTGTTCATTTTTTATAAGTGTATTATACATGTTTCTTAACCAAATCAATCTTTCGCCATCTGAAGTAAAAGGTTGATTTCTATAATATGAATCTACTGTCTCATCAATCAAATGGTGAATTCTTATTAACTCTGGAGGCATATTCTGATATATGTCTGCCAAAGATTTATCACAATATTTTTCTCGAACTTCTAACAATGTTTTTGAGAGATTTCTCAATGCACATATTTGTTTATTATTCAATTCTGGAACAGGAAAAGTATTGTAGCACAAACTGCTTGAATATCTTGGACGTGTTTCATGTCCACCACACGCATTTTTTGCCCATACTTCATGCATCCGAGATTCTAAAAGGGCTAACAACCATATATCACAGTCAAAAACTACACTTACATTATTGTTAACTATTGCATTAGAGCCTAAAATGCCCATTTGAAAATATTGACGATTCTCAGATGTGACACATGGGACTATTAACGAAACCTTACCTTTACTTGTTGTTCTATCTTCCCTAAATTTATGAGGATTCGCCTTGCTCTTCTCTGAAGAAGTTGATTTTGGGCTATTACGCTGCTGACGCACTTTCTCTATGCGGTCAGCAATGCCTTTTATCTGTAAGGCATCATTTAAGTCTTTGTCTGTTATCCACAGAACCCATTTAGGTCTTCCTTTAACAAATTCCTCTCCACCGTAAAGAGATTTTATGTATTTTGAGGCATCCGGATACATTTCAAGAAAAACATCTAACTCTGCTGATGTGAACGTCAAATGTGTTGCTCCATCAGGCATGTTGCCCTTGCACATATGAGGCAATAATTGAGACAGTGGGGTTGTCCGGCTCTTTACACGTATATCTATATCAGGTAATAAATTTGCACCAATTTCTTGACATGGATATTCTTTACCTCCATCATATAGGAATTTATTCTTTACCAGCCCCTTCATCGCAATTCCAATTATCACTACGGTAACGCCACTATTATCATTGGATGTTTTCCACTTAAATGATCTGTGCGCAAATATATATTCGCATCCCGCATCATTTATTTTATCTAAAATAAACGTTGCTTGTGTTCCTTGTGATACAGAGTTTGTTAATACAAAAGCTGATTTAGCATGAGTTCCACGAATAAACTTCGCAGTTTTCATAAGCCATGCCGAACAAAGGTCAGCACTATTTAGCTGTTTACTTGCGAATATTCGTTGCATTGACTTTTTTATTGATGCATGTATCTTGTTATTGCCCTTAAAGTCTGGGCTGCCAACTATATACAAAAAATCTGATGGGGCAACATAAGTTTCCCATGCTTCTTCAAGTTCATCTCCAATATAAACGGCTAATTGATTGTAAGTTTTTTTAATTGTTTCAATGTTTAAAAGTCCTAATCGCTTAAGCTCCGAACTATGAACAAACGTTAAGGCAAGTCGAGTAAGTTCCTGTGTTAATTCATTTGAAACTAATCCAATAAAATGGCTAATATTTAATGGTTCTTGACAGTTTATAGAGAACTTCGCTTCAACGTCTCGAAGTTGTTGAAGCAAACCATTATAAGACGAAACCAAATAACAACCAGGACCATTTGTTGGGTCAAAAATCGTTGTATTATATATCTCTGTAACAACCTGAAAGAAATTCTCGTTAGTCGAAGAATTGGCTTTTTGTTGCATTTCTTTAAGAAACAATGGTTGAAGAAGTTTCTCTACGTTTATGAATGATGTTTGATGTCCATATAAACCTGCTTCATCCCTTCCTGTCATTTTATATATTAAGGAGGTGAGAAATTCTGCGTCAATTAGATTTGTATCAAATTGTAATATCGCAAAAATATATTTATATGCATCCGAACTCAACAGCAAACATCTTGTATTGTCAGTAATATATGGGCAATCCCAAGCAAAAAAGAGGTCAAAGACCTTAGCCAGTTTCTCCTTTCCACTACTATTATACCCTTTAAGGCTATCAGAAACCTGCGACAATTCCAGCAAAGTGCTAAAATGTGCCATATAAAGGAGCGAAAAAATGAAAATTCGAGCATCCCTCTCATCGTTATCATTCAAAATTAGTTCTCTATATAGAGATTCTACGAGACTATCAAGTTCAAGTGTGCTATAATGATCATTACGATTTACGTCCCAACTATGCAATGGAGCGAGATAATGTATATAATTTGTAATTTCATTATAATCACATATAACGCTTCCAAGATATTCATTCGTAATAATGATTTGACTTGGAGTAAATACAATAAGAAGAGGCATGGTCTTTTTGGCTGAAGAATATTCTTCAGCCGATGTCATATCCTCTGTACAATATATAATAGCTCTTCGGTACACATAGAATGGTCCACTTTCACCAGCCTCAATTTTAGAATTGATTTTAGCAATAGTAGTATCAAGTATGCCGAAAGTTGAAAGCAACCTAGCGACTACTTTAGTATAACTTTGAAAAACAAAATTGTCAAGTTTTTGTCTTATAGTATTTTCGTCAATCATTTTCAATCATATACTTTATGATGTATCTTGCTATATATTCAGCCATTTTTACAGGTACGGCATTGCCAATGGCTTGTTCTATATCAGTTTTGGGACCAACAAAAGAAAATTCTGGCGGAAATGTTTGCAGAAGACTACGTTCTTTAGATGTTAGAGCGCGCACCAAACTTATATCACGTGCTTTATCTGCTGGATGAAACTTATATCCGGAAGGGATAGGTCTATTTACGCCTCTAATTGTTGCACTTGGTTCATCAATAGAAAATATGGCTCTTCTTGCATAACTTCTTGGATGCATATAGTAGTATTCTGTATCTAAAGGTTGGCTCTTTAGATACTCTCTCACTGTCATTTTTTTGTCAGATAATCCTTCTAATAGTGATGGCAAGAGGAAATCGTCTTGTACTCCGATTCTTCCAATAACAAAATATCGTTTTCGCATCTGTGGAACTCCCATATAACTAGCATCCCATATTC
Organism: Palleniella intestinalis; assembly: GCF_013166595.1. Classification (GTDB taxonomy): domain Bacteria; phylum Bacteroidota; class Bacteroidia; order Bacteroidales; family Bacteroidaceae; genus Prevotella; species Prevotella intestinalis. The sequence goes on from NZ_JABKKG010000013.1 coordinate 37,873, forward strand.
GCTTGGTAATTCCATACCCAGCCTTTTTAAAATTGGATAAGGCCTGCATAAACACGGGGGATTTCTCAATGTTATACACATTTTCCATAACGAACCAACGAGGTTTGACTTGAGATATAATACTACTATATATCAAAGTAAGATTGGCTCGCTTTCCTTCGAATTCCCGTTTTCCTGCAATGGAAAAATCTTGACATGGCGGCCCCCCTATAATAATATCAGGGTTAGCCATTGCAAGTTCTTGATTTATATTTTGTTTTGATAAATCAACTTGATGTATAGGATGCTGAAAATTTGCTTTATAAATATCTACAGCCGCCTGCCAAAAGTCATATGCAGCAACAATCTCGAATCCTGCATTTTGGAATCCGAGACTCATGCCACCACATCCAGCGAAAAGATCAATTAATCTATATTTCTTATTTTTCATTAATATGCTTTTTAAGACATCTTGCAAGATACTCTGCCAACTTTACTGGTACGGCATTTCCGATTGCAAGGTTTAAATTTGTTTTACTTCCATCACCCCAATCAAAGTCACGTGGAAAGGTTTGTATCCAACTGCGTTCTTGTGGAGTCAGAGAACGAATTGACGGGTTTAATGGTATTGGGTCATTGGGATGTCCTGGATAACCAGAAGGAACAGGCCTGTCAACACCACGTATCGTCATAGAAGGTTCGTCAATACTAAATATACCACGGCGAGAATATGAACGTGGGACTCTAAAATAGTGTTCAAAACCCAAAGAATCGCCAAAATAATCTCGGAGCGTCATACTTTTCTTACTTTGTCCTTTTAATAATAGACTGTCAAGGAATCCGTCTTCCTCGTTTAAGCCACCAATTACAATGTATCGTTTCCTTTTTTGAGGAACTCCGCATTTACTAGCATCTATAACCATACGACTAATCCCATATCCAGCAGCTTTGAACATTGATAGTACAATTTCCAATTTTTCACTTTTCTGAATATTGGGAACATTTTCCATAAGGAAATAACATGGTTTAATACGTGTAACTATTTCCGCATATTTTATCGTAAGTTGAGCACGTCCTAGATTTTCGTCTCTGCGACCAGCACTGGAATAGTCTTGACAAGGAGGCCCACCTATTATGACCATTGGCTTTAGTGAAATCATATCACTTAAATCTTCAATATCATTTAAATCTCGCTTATATATAGGATGTTCAAAATTCCTTTTATAAATAGAAATGGCCTCGTCCCAAAAATCATATGCGGCAGCAATCTCAAAACCTGCATTTTGAAAACCAAGAGACAGACCGCCACATCCTGCGAAACAATCAATGACACGTATTTTTTTCTTTGCCATATTTATATATTATTAATCCGAAATCAAATCCTTCATATCCACCGATAAAACAGAGGCAATTTTTTTTAAAATTTCCAGTGTAGGCTGTTGTCTATTTGTGCAATATGAGTTAACCGTACTATAACTTTTACCTAATTTAGTGGCAAGTTCAATTTGCGTCATATCTTTTTCGACTAAAACAACCTTGATTCGATTCAGCTTTTCCATTTTTTTGAAATTAATTTAGAATGCAAAGTTACTAATTTTTTAGCGAAATAGCGTATATTTCTCACACTTTTATCAGCTATGATATATATTTGTCAAAAATATTGGGTATATCATTATTTGAGAGTTGCAATGAGATGCTATGCTGGACGTGAAGTTATATTTATAGGCTTTTTTGTTAATGATGATGTTATGAGGATTGTCGTGATGTTGCGATAAACTTGTGTCAATCTCACTGATGCAGGCTTTGCCTGTAACGGTGAATTGTCATTTATATTGAGACTAGTCTATAAATGCGCCTTACCACTTCTAATCAATCGTATTTCATGCGATGCCGGAAATCACAAGGAAGTTTTGATAGTTACGTCATCCGACCTACTCTGTGTTTTCAACACCAAGCAAGTCTTGGCTGATAGGTTGTTTCAACAGATGGATATATCTATGACGTTGTCAAAGATAGAAGCCACAAGGTTACGTTTCGCAAAAAGATGCTACACTTCACTTTATGACTTCTCACATTGACAACGGGGTCTGGAAATCTAGTTTGGCTGTTCTTCTGTTGCAGGTTTCACTTGCAATAGAGAATAGCCAATTTTGTTTTGAATACTTTTCTGGAAACGAAGGCATCTGCATGAATGTGAAATATTCTCTTTGGCAATCCAATTTTAGCTTCGGGGCGAATCGTTTTCCGTGCAAAGGTACGGCGGACGGCAGGAACGTCAAGTGCCGCTTCGCTTTCGTTCGGAGGGCTTGACGGCAGCCTTCCGCAAATTTTCTCATACCTCAAAAATTAGGGTATTCCGTCCGCACCCTCTGAACTCACACTTGTCTTATCCCCCTTTGGTCCACCGTGTAGAACTTGCACGAAAACGGTTCTCCCTGCCGCGAAGCTCAAAGAGCTTTACAAAAGGGAAAAGAATTGAAACCCTAAAACAATATGAATATGGACTATCAGGAATTTTCAGGAGTTACAATCTCCGAACAAGACAAGGCTTTTGCCCAAGAGTTCGCCAACTTCGTGAACGGACGGATGTGTTCCGCCGAGAACACCGGCAGGGAGTTGACCAGAGCGCACCGCTACCTGCAACAGCAGATGTTCAAAATGTTTATCGGTTTTATGCGCCAGTTGGCATACAACTATCAGAAAGGAACTTATGATGACCGCAACGAGTGGGCTTCACGGCTTGCATCGGAAGCGTACACACATCTGATTGAGAGTAATTTGATTTATGACCTTAATTTTAACAAGTAAAGCAAAGGACGATACAGATTTCCCCGAATACGGGCGACAATGCGAGTTAATCACTCCTTGGCGTGGCTACCACAGAGGTACAATCATCGCCCGGACTGCAAGAGGCTTTGTCATGCAGTTCAGCAGCGATGCAGAGATAGAAGTATATGAGGACGAAATAGAATTTGATTGATATGTGCAGATTATTGACTCCCCAATTAGAGGAAGCCTTGCAAGGCTATCCGCTTTATTCCCAGGACGGCAAGGGGAAGGATGCCGTTTGTTGTGCGATATTCGCGCTCTGTTCAGTGCGCTGGTTCATTCTTGAAGGAGAAACCGAGGGTGAAGATGCCATCTTATTCGGCATTGTTGTCGGTTTGGCAGAGGATGAGTATGGCTACATTTCACTGAATGAGCTGTCGGAAGTAAGTTTAGACCTTACATCGCAAGGTTTGAGCAAACTGCAAGTACGGCAACAACAGAACTTTCAGCCGACCCCACTAAGGAACTTGAACGACCAAAGGCTGCAAGGTTTCTTGGCAGGATTTGAGTAGTAATAACCCTGTCAGCCGTAGCACTCTTTGTTACGGCTGACACAATACCATTTTAGTATGAGAACAAAAAGATTGATAAACAAGATAGTCCGATGCGCAGAGGATAAGGGCTGGAATGTGAGTACCAAAAGAAACAATGGCATGACGATATTTGAGTTCAGCCAGTTTACTCCGGCAGGGCAGGATTTTTCCTTCACGGCAGAAATGAAAGGCAATCACCTTGACAGCCTGATTACGGGTATGGAGGATTACTATGAAGGCTTTGATGTGGATAGCGAAGCCTATCTGTGGCTTGATGAAAGCGGACACGGCAGGAATGGCGCACCTTATCGTATGAGGGATGTGCTGGAGGATATGGAGGCAGCGGAGGAAATGATAAAGACTCTTCTTGATGCCGTCAAGACTTTGGAGTAAGGATAGAAGCGCATACACAGTTTTGCCGTACCCGGTTCGGATATGGCAAAACTATTTAAAGACCAATAGACAACCATCAAACCCAATGCAAGAATGATAGACAATAGGATTTATACCATTGCAGCCAAGAACGGCTGGAATGTATCGGTAAAGCTCAAAGGTATCAACCTATGCTTTGACTTTCAACGGACAACACTCAGCGGTGTGCCTTTCAGCTTCACCGCCGAGATAACGGACGATAAGACGGAAAGTCTTGTTGCTGAGATTGTTTCTTTCGTGGATGCCATCGAGCCGTACATTTGTGCCAAAGAATGGATGATAAAGTCGGGAGTAATGGCATCCAACCGATATTTTCAAGCCACAGCGGACATAGAGGACATTCGCACGAAAGCGTGGCTGCTTGCTTGCGAGTTATCGGAAGCGATAAGTGGCATACCGATATGGGTAGCCAATCCGAAGCAATGGAACTAACGTGTCCCGTTTTTCCGTTTTCGCCCTTTCTTTGGTAGCCCCGCTATCTTGTAGGCAATCAGGTCGCTACCATAAAACCTGAGTTTCCCGGTTTCCGCCACTTTGATGAAAGGTAGCGGATTGTCCGGGTTGCGAATATAGTCATAGATTGTACACCGATGTACGCCAAGGTAACGTGCCGCTCTGCCGATGGAGTAAGTCTGCTCTGGCACTATCTCATCGAAAAGTCTTCGTATCACCATAATTCAAGTCCTTTTCTTGCAAAGTTACTGGTGGTGAATAGCTTGCACAAGACGTTAAACATGGGATAATGTAGGAAATAAAGGGATTTTGTGAGACTTTGAGGGACTGCGCCATGATTTGCCCCGGTAGCTTTGCCTGTCATTAAAGGCAGCGGAGAAAGACAATGTGTTTTCCCGGAAAAGAAAACGGCATATATTTCAGGGTTGACAGCGTTGACCCGGAGACACGGCTTGCGAAGTTGAAAAAGCTGTGCGCGAAGCATCTGTAATACAATGTATTATCTTTTTCTTTCTAAAAGAGTATATAGATAAATAGTTCGTGATTTGTCAACGATTGGCTCCAAAAATTTTGATTTTTCAAAAAGTGACTACCTTTGTCAACGTTTGTCAACGCAACTTTTTGATACAATGTAATTGATATACAGAAGATTGAGCCTTGTCAACGCTGTCAACCCGAAAATAGGTGCATATTATATTTTCGGAGTGCAATAGGGGGATGCTAATTGTATGTATTATCAACCTTTCAGATATGAGTCAAAATGCGGTATTTGGAAAGATAACTCCTCTATATGTAAAATTTCTGCATAAAACGCAGTTATTTTGCGGATTTCGGAAAGATAACTATGAGTAGTGGTAAAATAAAAGGTCATCCGAAACGATGACCTTTTATTCTCAGATATATTTATTCAGTTCCTTTACTAGCAAGTGGACGGTAGTAGAAGATTCTTCCAGAGCCGGATTACCATGTGAAACATCAGAAAGAACAGCTTCGGCGTTTCTTATAGCTTGCGACTGTAAATGGAACAATCTGTTGTACATTACAGTGCCGAACCCTTCTGACTTAGAATAAGGTATACCTATGAGTTTTGTTAGCATATCGGCATAGTTATTTCGATGTAAAGCACCTTTATACAGGTTGAAGTGCAACAGAAACCAATATTCAAACGCCTGATTGCTGTAAGCTACTTGAAAACCGTTCTTGTGAGCCAATGTTATGGCTTGGTTGAAATCTTTTGCCGGAAAATCATCTTTGTCGAAAACGACCCAACATTGGTCGTATTTCCGCTTTCTCCTTTGGTCGGCCTCTCGAATACTGATGGCTTTATTCACAAGGCTTGTGGTGTTCATGGCTTGCCCCACAGCTTTTACGGTTGCAGTAGTCATACGGAAGGCTTTGAAATAGTCAGGTTCTGTACGAACTCCCTCACAGACAATAAGAAATGACTGTTTAATATTTCTTGTACTTTGGCGACGTGTGAGGTCACTGGTACGATGGTTTCTCTTTGTCATAATCAATTCTCCTTCTGAAAAATGGTTTCCATATCACCAATGATGGGGGTTGCCCCATACTTGCCTTGCAGATAGTCTTTCTCAAAAGGCGAACTACCACGCACCTTGTATTCTGCCAGCGAGTAAGCCTCTGTCGCGCCGAAGCTATCCTTTTGAGTGAACCAAATCTGATCACGCCTGAATAAACCTGCACTAAGCAGGAATGTATCGTGGGTGGTAAATAATAGTTGCGCTCCCTTGGGATTGGTTTTTGCGGAATTGAATAGAGATACAATCTTACGCACCAAAAGCGGATGAAGTTTGGAGTCAAGTTCGTCAATCACCAACCGCTTTCCATTATCCAATGCGTCAATGATAGGATATGCCAATGAAAAATACTTTATCGTACCTTCAGATTCATTGCCATTGAAAGAAAAAGACACATTGTTTGTCTCCCTGCCATCGTCATCGAACTGACGGTGATTGCTTACTATGCGGTTGTCTATCTTACTGATACTTTCGATACCTAAATCTGCATATTTGGCAAAATTCGTTATGCGAAATCGCAAATTCTCATTGTCAAGGTGTTTTATAGCTTGTTTCCACAATTTTTCATCTTCACTGCAAAATAGTATTTGGGTATCACCGAGCCATTGGAGAATGCTAACCGATGTTGTCTCATTGAACTGGGCAGCAGTGGAGAGCAGCAGCGCATTACCACGCACCATTCTTTTATTGATGAGTTCCTGCAACAGTGCTCTTTTGGGATGTACTGTGGTTGTGTCTTCCTCCCGATAGAATATCTCTATTTCTTTAGACCTTTTTTTATTAGCCCTTTGGTAAAGCCATTCCGCCCTGACTGTTTTATTATCTACCTCAAAACCATATCGGTAAATATATTCACCGGTTGTGAATGTGGCTTCCATTGTTGTAGGATTATTTATCGTGGTCGCATTTAGACGGAAAGTTTCCACATCAATAGCCTCTCCTGCTTGACTATTCTTGAACGAATCCATGATAAATCGTTTGTAAAAAGCTATGGCCTTTAGTACATTTGTTTTCCCTGAAGCATTAGCTCCATAGATTACCGCGCTTCGCACAAGCGACACACCTGTATCGGAAACAGGTATCATGTCGTTGGGGTCAGGCAGGGATTCCTTAAGCGTGGTGCCCACAAAAGAAATTTTCAAGTCCTCTTTTATGGACAAATAGTTGTTTATATAAAATTCTAAAATCATGCGCTTAACTCCGTTATTTGTTATTATTTTGCAAATATAGTAGTTTCCTCTCGAAAAAGAGAAAGAAAACTGCGATAAATGTGTTGTTGTGCACTAAAACTGATATATAACAACCCGGCAATATTAAAATGGCAACTCTTCCAACACCGGATTATTTGTTAAGGTGCTATCTTTGCCATTCATATCTTCCATCATATCCATAGCGTCCGACACCACCTCTGTTTCTAGCTCCAACCCAAACGCATCTTTCAGTTGTAGATAGTCAAAGCATAGAGCCTTGGGACGGTTCACCTTGATTCGCTTCACTTGCTCGCCGTTAATCATTTCAAACAAGTAGTCAGGAGTTCCGTTGGGTGTAAGTATAACGAAACGGTCTTGTTTTAGTCCCAAGTACGAACTATGGGATTTCAAATAAGACATGATGGTGGACCAATTCGAGCGGTTGGCGGTGGCGTTCATGTTCCGGCTGTTGAACAGCGAAGCCACTGCCGCCATATTCAGGTACAGGATGGGACGGGCTTCCCTAAACTCTATATCCTCCTTGACCGAGATAGGACGGAAGGATTTCTGGTACTTGATACGGTAATGCGCACGGTCTATACATTTCCCTGAAGTCTGGAAGCCCTGAAGCATATTCCAGAAGTCGGCGACCTCCGAACTTTCCTGTGCCAGCTCGTTCTGATTGCGCATACCCCTGACGGCTGTATCAAACAGCCCGGTGTAGTTGAATGGTACTTCGATGACGGTTTCCAATGTCCTGAACGTAGCCAACGGTATCACCCAGTTTCCAAAAATACGGTCGTGGATGGTATCGTTTTCCAATTTGGACGCCAATTCGCGCTTGGTAATGGAATAGATTTCTGAGAAATTCTTTTCAAACAGTTCCCGATGACGGAGCAATTCCACTGTCAGGTGGGTCAGCCCCATGTTGCATACAGACACCAAATCTTCATAATGCCTCTTTTCCTGTTGGCTGAATGAGGTCTTAGTGAACGCCAGAAAGATGACACGGGTATAGAGGGCCATATCCTGTGTAGGTTTATCTTGCCCACACAGCGCAACACCGGTGGTCACGATGGTCTGTGCCGCCATACCGTCCGTGTTCGTATTCTTCTTGGTCTGACCGCCACCGCCCCAAAGTCCTTTTAGGTAAGCAATCTTTCTGATGTCGAGGTCGTTCTTGTATTCGTCCAATACCACCAATGTATTGACTGCCTGCGATACGCGGTCGTTCATTGCAGGGATGGATGTCACTCCCAGGTTGGGCGGATCCACACCATGCAGGAAGAATGATTGTAGCGAAGTGGCCAACGTGGTCTTACCCGTTCCCTTTTCACCGAAGAGGTTCAGGATTGGGAAATGTCTGGTACGCTTGAACACTATATTTCGGAACAGAGTAGACAAGAGATAGCAGAAGGCAATGCTTGCATTCTCACCAAACACCTCCATAAGCTTTGATGCAAAGTCGTATAACTTCACACCGCTACGGTTCTCGTGTACCATCAACCGCTCGAATTGGAATATCTCCTGATTGTGGATGTAAATCTTGGAGGTAGCCGGAATATAGAAAGCCTTATCGTTGATGCCACGGACGATACCCAGCTCATCAACATTCTTGAATACACCATCGTTAGTCAAAATGCCGTTGCCAAAGGCAAAGAAGTCCTCGTTGGCGTTCCAGCCCAATTTGCGGATGCGCTCTGCCGTATCGGTCTTGGAGTATAGATATTCCTTGACACGGTTGAGCTTGTCTATTTTGGCGAGCCAAACATAATTACCCAATGAACCTACCTTTTGTTGAAAGTTGCTTAGTGAACACAACTCAGACTCTTTCAACTCAATAACCCTACATACGTTATGCGTATTCCGTAGCCGAAATATACGAGTACCATTGCTTTCATCTTCAATGTGGAATAGAGGTTCCATAATGAAATTGGAAATTCTGGACGGGTCTTCATCTTCCTCCCCGGTAGAATAGTAACAATTCTCCCGGATGAACAGCCCGAACTGGCGCAACAGTTCCGCTTCACGTTGCAGGTCACTCATGGAGGAAATTTTGTCATTTCTCTTTTTCGCTTCTCCACGGGCTTGTGCCACAGCGTCACGCCATAGCTTTACCTTGCCGTGCAGTTTGGCCAGTTGCTCGATACATTGGTCGAATACCAACTGGTCTTTTACATAGCGCAACAGGTCAGCGATTTCAGCCACGCATTTACGTTCTTCCACCAATGAACCGGCAACAAGGAAACGCTTTTGAGCGAGCCAGACGATGAAATGCTTCTCTTTGAGCGAGGTGTAATCTTCTTTGCAATGAATAAAGCTGTCAGCATCATTCTTCTGTTGCTTTTCATCGTCACCAACAACCGAAGCGAAGGGCAATTCCCTGACAGTCGCATAAAATCCCTTTTTGATGGCGGCAGCTCCGTTTGTCATGACCGCCTCAAAGCCAGGCCCGAAACTCTTTCCGTCCGCCACATCGGAATCCGGGATGAAGCACAAGGACGATGTATGTGGTTTTAACAGGTCGAACTGGTTTTCACTCCAAGCAGTGCCGAGTGCGGCCACCGTATTGTCAAAACCTACTAACTGCATCCGAAGCACATCGGGCGCACCTTCCACAATGATATAATAGTCCGAATTACGTTGTCGAAATGCCCTGTCAATACCGAACAATGTTTCCCCTTTGGAGTAGATACAACTGGTTGCCGAGTTGATATATTTCGGGGCTTTTGGATTGTCACCAATGTAACGGGCGGTATAGGCGATGATGCGTCCCCACCTGTTCCGGATCGGAATCATGACACGCTGACGAAACATCGGATAGGCACAACCGTCTTCACCACGCTTGAACAGTCCCAGCTCGAACAGGGCTTCCTCGTTGAGCGACTTCCTGCGGCAATATTCTATGAAATCGCTCCCGTTTTTTGGCGCATAACCGATGCCGGACACGGAACAGAACTCTTCCGTCCACCTGCCATAAGCGTAATCACGGGCAGCTTGGCATTCACTGCTCATGTTCGTCCTCAGATTCTCTAGAAAATATTCCTGCACATGCTCCAGCGCAATGAACAAGGATTCCTTGTGTCTTGCTTCGGCAATCTGCTCTTCGGAACGCTCTTCATCAACATATTCTATTGGGATGTTGTGATTCTTGGCAATGAATCGAACCGCTTCCCAAAAGGGCAGATTCTCTTTCTCCATTATAAAGGATATGGAATCACCGCCACGGTTGCAACTGAAACAGTGGAATAGGTTCTTTTGGGGTGATACGGAGAATGAGCCTGTCCGCTCCGAATGGAAAGGGCAGACACCCATTAATGCAGCTCCCTTTCTTGAAAGCTGCACGTATGGTTTGAGAACTTCCTCGATGGGAAGGTTTTTTACTTTGTTTAGAGTAGATTCATTAATCATAGAGCGGTCAGGATGTGCCAGCAGTCAATGATTGACTGCCCGGAGTATTTTGGACGACAGACATTATCCGGATTAATCGGCTTGATATAACCGCACCTTTTGTATTTACGGAGTGTCTTGTGACTAATGCCCAGCTCCATACAGGCTTGCTTGACTGAGTAGACTCCATTAGGGTCGCACTTAGGCTTTATTTCTTTCATTGAACATTTTTTGTTATGGCTGTATTGGTTTGATGCGAATCCAATACGAACCGAAATTATACTATTTGCCACCCTAGTGAAAGAATCGTTGCTATGATTACAGTATGGGAATGTCTATATCCATATTATAAGCATAATAATGTTTGTTTCTTTGGTGTATCGTTATGTTTACATTCTACTTACACTTGCTGTTTTTCAGATAATCCTGAGAAATGCGTTGCAGAAGTCTGAGGTCGGCAGTACGGTATTCCACTTTTCCCGGCCTTTTGTATGTCTTCACTTTTCCCTGCTTTCTCCAGCGTTCCACATTCCTGCGACCGAATATTTCAAATGCCTTTCGTTGGCTGATGAACTCCGGATCGTTGCTGTCGGATTTTAGTAGCTTGACAATACGGGCAGATAGGTCGTTAATAAATGTGTCATAGGGAATAAGACGGTCGATAAATTGAATAAACTCCATATTGCATATGTTGTTTATTCAAGAGATTCTTGAAACTGTAATCGTCTGATTCTCGCGGTTGGTTTTCGTCTTGAATCTGCGATTAAAAATTGCTCCAAGTTCAGATGCTTGGGTACGGACGCTTTTCAAGCGCGAAATGGGAAACACGATAGCATCGCCGACTTCGAGGGCAACGAGCGCAGGACGGATTTTTTCTAAGTTTTCTACCATAATATTTGTTTGTTTAATATTTAATGTTTAACTTTGTACTCGAAAGTATAATTTATAACACCTGCAAAATAACATAAAATAGTTTAGACTACCAAATATTTGTTTGAAGATTTCTATTTAATCTTCAATAATTAATGATTTACCTATGGAAATAGATGTAAAACCAGTACATATAGGTCACGAAATTGACAGACGCCGTATCGAGCTTGGACTTAGCAAGTCAGAGTTCGGACGCCAGATTGGTGTTCCACAGCAGCATGTCAATCGTATTCTTGAACGCGAGACTATGGAAACCAACAAGCTCTTGAAGGTGTGTCAGGTCTTGGACTTTAATTTCTTTGCCCTGTTCTGTTCAATGTCGCATAAAATCTCCGCATACCTTGCGGCTGTTACCCTAAACGGTAATGCGAATAATAACATTGGAGATAGCGAATTGGCAACACAGCTTTCCAAAGAACAGGCTACCACCGATTCTCTAAAGGCAACCATCAGTTTGTTAAGGGAACATATTGATAGTTTGAATACGCAGATAAATCGACTTGACTCCAACTTGAAGGACAAGGACGTTATTATAGAACTTTTAAAAGAAAGGAAATAGACTTATGTAACATCAAGAATGCTGTGGCCATAAGATGGTTTTCATTATAGTAAAGCCCTTACATCTGTGCCGACACGGTAGTTTCTGACTATAAAAATAATAATGTTGTCATAGCCTCGCAGCCATAATACAAGAGGTCTAAGGTTCTTATTTATATGTATTGTGCTTATTTGTTTTCTATATCAATGTAAACAGCTAAATATCAATACTGTATTAAAGCGGCCCAAGCTGCAATCGAGTAAGAATCCCTCTGTATTTATACTGATCACACATTCTGTTTTTACTTTGTTTTCCCCAAGAAGTATAAAAACATGAAAATCAGTAAAGCATTAAAGTGGCGCAGGCTGCTGTAGAGGAATAAAACGAAAGTGCTGAAAATTAGCATCATAAAAGGCAAGTATCTGGGATTCAGGTACTTGCCTTTATTTTTTTGTGTTTATTCTGCACGTTCTCCAAGCAGACCAAGATGCCAAAAACGAGTGAAATGTTTCCCAATTTCACTTTATGTGTTTCCCAAAGCATATGAACCGGTACCTAAAAACAACGAATGTTTCCTAAAAAGTCCTCGTTGTTTCCCAAAAACAATGCTGTGTTTCCCAAAAAATAAGGGCATTTTCAACTATAGCAATAAACGTAAATACTAATTTTCAAATAACACTTTCAAAATGGCAACATTAAGAGCAATTGTAAAAACAAAGATGAGAAACGGAATGTACAAAGTGTATATCCGATTTACTCACAACAGACAGTTCTCTTACATGAGAACTTCATGGATGGTCAATGAAAAGGGACTGTCTGATGACAAAAAAGACATAATAGATCCATTTGTCATCCAACAAACCTCTATCTTGATAGAGGAATGCTATAATAAGCTAAACCAAGTAGATACTTCTAAATGGTCTGTAAAAGAAGTCTTGGAGTTCGTATTAGAGTACGAGAAAGACATATCCTTCTCGGATTATGCAAGATTGCACATTGATAAGATGATAAAACGTGGCCAGGAACGTACCTCTCGTAACTATAAATGGGCCCTGCAGCATCTGGAAAAGTTTGCCCGAACGGACAATCTTATGTTCTCTCGTCTAACATCTGCTTTTCTTAATAGGTGGATTGAGACATTATCACAAACTACTACTCGTAGTAAAGAGCAGTATCCTGTATGCATTAGAGAGATATATAAAGCTGCTATCATGGAGTTTAATGATGAGGAGCGTGGTTTGAGCAAACTTAATAATCCATGGAGTAAAGTGAAGATTCCTCGCAGTGATGTTCCTGAGAAACGTGCTATCCCAGCAAGTAAGTTGCGTGCGTTCTTTAATGTCGTACCGGATAGAAGCCGTTTCACCAACCCGTTGATGGAGGTTGGACAGGATGTTGCATTGATTTCCTTCTGCATGTGTGGTCTTAATGCCGTGGACATCTTTAATGCGAAGAAGGATCAGTATAATAATGGAATCTTCCACTATGAGCGACAGAAAACAAGGTCTACACGTTCAGACCGTGGTTACTTCGAAGTGCGTGTACCACCCTTTTTGAAACCAACCTTTGAGAAGTACCTCTCTAAGAAGGCAGATTCTCCATGGTGTTCAATTTTCATGACCGATTATCAACTTCTGATTCTTTCTGCGCAAATGTAAATATTGGAATTAAACAGGTTTGGGAGAAAGTAGAACCAGGATTCAGAGCATCATTGTATGCGTTCCGTCATAGTTGGGCAACCATAGCGCAAAATGAATGTGGCGCAACTATGAATGAGGTTGATTTCGGTCTTAACCATTCCATAAACAGAATGGCAAGAGTCTATGTCAAGATAGACTATACTCCTGTGTGGATTCTTAATGAAAAGGTTATAGATTTCGTTTTCTTTACAGATAATGAGTCCAAGCACATCGAAAAAGAGGATAAGTCTTTCGAGAGAATATCCAAATACAATAATGTTCGTGCAGAAGCATACGTTATGGGCAAAATGGTTTGTGCCATCGAAGATACCGGTTTCTCTAACGTTGATCAAATCATGGATAAATTGACGACAATGCTTCCTGAAAAAATCAGCAACACTCGTGTTCAGTTCAAGATTACTAATATTGACAAGGATCTAACACAGATGTATCAGCGTCTTGTTAGATAGTCACTACGCTTGACAACAACGAAAAAGCTCAAATATGGCATAAAGTCACATCTGAGCTTTTTCGTTTTTTTATACGCTTACAAGAGATAGTTTTGTTGAATATTCGCAAGTTTCTGCAAATCTGTCAGCTTATATCGTTTCTTGCCAGGCGATATTCTGGAAGGCTTTAACTTGCCACTCTTTATCCATCTTTCAACATCTGCACGTTCATACATTTGGAACGCTTTTGTCTGGCTGATTTCAAGCTGGCCTTTTTCAACCTGATGAATCCTTAAAGCAATCATTGTCGCTAGCTCGTTGACAAACTGGTCGAATGTGACAGTTTTATCAATGAAATGACATTCTGTATTTTTGTCCATTATCTGTATTTCTTATGATTATTGTTATTGAAAAGGAGGAGCTACCTCCGCACTCGAACCGATTCGAATGCAAAGGTAGTTCCAACAATCACAATGCGTAGAAAAACCTACTATATAGGGCTTCTTATATATTCATTATATATCTTCCCTACTTGTCGTTGGTTGGATTTCTTGCATTTCACATGCTTTCTTTCAGTTTCTTGACAAAATCATCGCATACACTTTCAAAGCCGACATCGTCAATTTTATAGTTAGACAATTTGGCTTTTGCGAGCTTCACGTTTTTTGCCTGAGACAGACCGCAACGCAACTGACTTGCACGCAGTGGCTCATTGTTGGCAGACGAGGCAATAAGCTTATTGTTCTCAATTATCATTTGCCATCGGAAAGGCAATAAACCATAAGAGCGAAGAGCATCAAAGAACAAGGCAACATGTCTGTTGATGCTTGCCTGAAGTGGTTTGGAAAGTTGACACATGAACAAATTCTTGATATCAGAATCAGTCACGGTATTTTTAAAGAGACTTACTTTATTCACGAACTGTGTGATGATGCCAATCTGCTGATCTGAAAATCGAGCAAGGCAGTCTTTTTCGGGAATAAGGCTTTCTCCGGAATCAAACAGACGAGACATTTGCTGATAGTCCTCTTCCTCAAACTTCTCTTTTAAAAAATAAACTTCAACGAGGTCACGACGGTTTTCAAGAAGCTCTTTCAAACCGCAGACGTTCATGAAATGAACCCTTGCATCGCATTCACTCACGTTCATAACTGGAAGATGATAGTAATAGAAATCATTCACATAGCGAGAATATGACTTCTCACCATTAATGATTTCAGACTGGTACTGCTCATAGGCAGCACTATACAGTTGCCAAAGCTCATCCTTTGGCAACTCATTCTCTGTTTTTTTTTGCGCAGTTTACGCAACATGGGCACAAAAAGAGAGAAAACGGGCGTTTTTGTTAACCGTTTCATTTTCTTTTTGTTAAATTGATAATGTGATAAAATATAATGAGTTAAATCGCATAGGAACATCTATGCGATTTTTAAAATTTCGAGAAAAGTACGGGCTAATCAAGAATGGTGTCATTTAATGCAATGGCTTATTCTTTACAATTAAATTCATGAGTGTATCAAACAATACAGTGTTATCCCTATATCCATTAAGTCGGAAGTAGTATTCATTCAAATAGTCTTGAATGTATTCTGCAGAACAGTGACGATGTACTCCAAACAACCACTTCTTTAGATTTGATATATGGTTGTCCATGAGAGTTGAATTTTCTAATCTTGTAGCTGTCCTATCTGAATATTCATCTGCATATTGCTCGCATCTACTCTCTTTACCGACTATGATTTGACTTACTACTGATGTGTTTTTTGAAAAAATCTCTAATAGAGTCCGGTGATGCACTGTCAACGACATAGGCATATTCGTGACCTGCTATCTTCCCATCAAGGATTTCCATGCAGATAATCACCAAATCGCCTTTTGGTGAACATTTTGAATCTCCTATCTCAAAGGAGCCAACGAGAATCATACCTTCTAGAGGTTTATCCTCGACATAGCCCATAGCATGTTGTATCTTCCGTTTGAAATCCCAGACTGTTTTTTGTCTTAATCCGTATTTTATAGATAAAGCCGTTGATGTTACACCATTTTCTGATATGCATAGATTGAAGGCAATGTGAAAAGCTGTATTAAGAGAGAACTTGATTTTGTCAAATACAGTACCTGCAGTCGGACTTTCATCGTGCTTGCATTTAGTGCAGCGTCTTGAAAAAGGCAGATGACCTTTGCAATAATGAGTATTGCCACACCTAGAACATACGAAAGTGTCATCTTTCCATTTGATTTCAGACAAGTATTTGAAGCAATCGTCATCATTGGTGAAGTGCTTATTGAACTTGTCTTGGTTTGTACCATAAAATGCCATTCTCTTAATCATGCTGCAAAATTAGTAAAAATATTCTAAAAAGTGCGGTCTAAACGCCTAAATAACACAAACACCCATGTTAATCAGGAGTAGCACATCATTTCCATTCAGATTTAAGACATCAATTGCAAGAAAGTGCTAAATCAGTCAATAAAGACTACCAAATGAAAGGTACATAACTATATAATAGCGAAACAATCATTCCTATATAGCATCATTATTCCTTATAGTGACTTACCTCCTCTACCTTTGCAAACGAATCGGTTCAATAATGAGGTTAGCTACCTCAATGTCTAATTTCAAATCCATGTAAAGATGGCAAAAAAGAAAACTGAATACGAGCTCTTGTTGAAACGCATTGAGCTCTTGGAAATGCAGATTAAAGAGCTGAAAACGGTGGAACCAGAAGTTATCAATGATCGACTCCAATCAATAGAAGAAACACTTTATACCACCAAGGATATACTGAACATGAAGGAAGTTTGTCAGTACCTTGATATATCACAGAGTCTTCTGTATAAACTTACCTGCAATGGCGAGATTCCACATTTCAAGCCACGTGGCAAGATGATATTCTTTGAAAAAAAGGAATTGATTGAGTGGATTAAGAAGAGCAACTTGGTAAGCTCAGAAGTAGTTAAAGGGTCTTCTAAAATAATGTCTAATGATTCCGCTAATTATGAAGAAAACGAAAAAGAATAGCATTGATGGCGTTAATCTTCCCGACTCACGTTTGGTAGAACTGCTTGACAGATGTGCAATCACGGTCAAAGATGTTAGAACTAACATAAAAAAGAATAAGCAAAATGGCAAAAAGAACGAATAAGATAGGTACAGGTAATCAAAAGGAACCATTTGAGCATCAGTCTCTTGAAGTGTCTATGCTTGACAAAGACAATTTCAGCGATGAAGAACTTGATTCCTATCTCTCAAAAGGCGAAATCAAGGCTACAGACAAAGTTACTATACCGCCCAAGATCCTTTTTGTTGGTGACTGCACCATTGCAACTTTTGGTAACTTCAGTGCATCCACAGGCAAAGCAAAGAGTAAGAAGACCTTCAATATATCAGCAATGGTAGCCGCTGCTGTTACAAATACTACAGTTTTGAACTACAGAGCGTGTCTCCCAGATGGCAAACGAAAGATTCTGTATTTCGATACAGAGCAAAGTAAGTACCATTGCCACACGGTTTTGGAGCGTATTTATAAGCTGTCTGGGCTATCCTTCAAAAAGGATGATCCTCGCCTTATGTTCTGGGGACTGCGTGAATACACCCCAAAACTGCGTATTGCCCTTATTGATTATGCTTTGCGCAAGTACGATGAAGTTGGTCTTGTTATCATCGATGGTCTGAGAGACCTTATGTACGACATCAATAACGGCAAGGAAGCAACAGATGTGATGACTGTTTTGATGGCATGGACAAGTGTATATGACCTGCACATTCACACTGTCCTTCATTTGAACAAGAACGACAACAACCCTCGTGGTCATATAGGTACTGAACTGGAAAACAAAGCTGAGACGGTTCTTATTATCAGCAAGAATATGCAGAACAACAGTATCAGTGAAGTTAAACCAATGCACATGCGAGATAAGGAGTTCAGGACTTTTGCTTTCCATATAGATGACAACAAACTCCCTGTTCTTGATTCTGGCATTTCCGTAACAGTTGTGAAGCGACAAGAGAAATCCCTCGTCAGTCTGGACAATGAGATACATCAGGAGATTTTAAGTAAAGTGTTTGAGAACAACTCTCCTTCAAGATACAATGATCTGGTTAACTCTATCTCAGAAGCTTATGAAGCTGCTGGTTACAAACGAGGAATCAATGGTATCAAGGATCTCATTAAACTCCTGACTGGCAAAGGTATCATCGTAAGAGAGAAAGAAGGATATGTCTATAAATCAGAATGTTTCAAGAAAGCCGTATCAAGCAGAGGTGAACAGGTTTAAGGTTTAAGTTTAGAGGGTATATATACACACATACGCGCACACGCACGCACATGCACGTAGGCGCAATATAATCTATAATGAACATGACAATTGAAGAAATAAAGTCTGTTAGTATCTATAATTGGATGAAGGAGAATGGTTATGGGGCTGGTTCTATTAAAGGCAAGAATGTCTTCTATTGTTCACCGTTACGTTCTGAGAAAACTCCATCATTCGTAGTCAATACCAAGGATAATCTTTGGTATGACTTTGGTACGGGTAAAGGTGGTAACCTCATAAACCTTGTTGAACAAATAAATTCGGCATGGACGATGCATGAGGTATTGGGCTATCTTGAAAAGCAAATCAAAGAGAAAAGGCTTCAATTCAATGAGGATTTTAATGCCCGAATACTGGAGGAGGAAAAGAAGCGTCAATGGCTTACGGGTAAACGAATTGAATATCAAGAAAGTAAAAACCAGGAAACTATTGTTGACAAGGTTATTCCTCTCACTCACCCTATTCTTCGTGACTATATAATCCAGAGACATATAGACTTTGCCATAGCCCAGAAGTACTGCAAAGAGGTTCATTATTCATTCCGAGGCAGACAATACTATGCTATCGCCTTTATGAATGTCGTGGGTGGCATGGAGGCTCGAAATAAACTCAGTAAGCGTTGTATAGGCAAAAAGAGTATTTCTGCTATCTATCCGAATGAAGTTCCTCAGAAAGAATGCTGCATTTTTGAGGGCTTCTTTGACATGCTGGCATATATGACGATGTCTGCTCGAATGCCTGGCAATGGTGTTACCGTTGTAGAATCATGCGACCTGTTTGTTCTTAATGGTGTTGGCGAAGTAAGGTTGCTTTTGCCCTATCTTAAACGATATGACTCCATTCATTGCTTTCTAGATAATGATGAAGCAGATAGGACTGCCACAAAGGAGATAACCAAAGCCTACCCAAATAAATCCATTGATGAGTCATATAGATACCAATGTTATAATGACCTGAATGACTTTCTCCTTGAAAAGAAATAGCATTGCATGCATTCATCTAATTCTGTGGTGGTTACAAATAATGTTGCAAAGGTAATAGCTTTGTCTTCATCTGATCAAGGTCAAACACTTGTGTATGATGGTAAAATCTCCACACCTACGGGTAGTATTTGACCACATAACCTTGCTCTATTCGACCAAAGCACCTTTAGAGGGCAACAAATTTGTTGAACCATCCCAGAAGTAGAAGAAATCTACGAAAGGGAGAAAAAATAATATCGCATGACGACTATACAATCTATTTTGAGCCGACTGACTGAGGCGGTGAGTGGTACTGACAAGAAACTCTTCAATGAGCAGGAGTTAGTCAAGTTTGCTACATTCTATCTTGACAAGTGGGATGAGAACACGAGTGAAGACGTGATAGCAGAGTCTTTCGTTGACTTTTGGTGGAACACCGATAGGACTTGCAGAAGATGTTCAGAGTGTGGCAAGTTGATGCGTGAGGGCTATTGTGTGGATATGGGTGTAGCCTACTATTGCAGTAAAGACTGCTTGCATACCGACTTCACCGATGAAGAATGGAATGAGGAATGCGAGAACAACGACCAGAGTTATTATACAGAGTGGTAATCAATTAAATACAAGACTATGGCAAATCAAGCAACAACGACCTATAAGGTCACAGGAACACGTAAGGCAGTAAACAACCTTTGGAACACCTTGCAAAGCATGGAGGTTAATAACAAGAACATTTGGTTGAGTGACCTTGCAAAGCATTATGGTATTGACTATAAAGCAAAACATATCTGCGTCAGAGGTCATATCTATTGGGCTGAGTATGAGGAAGACGAAGACACATGTCTGCTTTCTTTTGAGACAGAAACAGCGTGGGATGCCTGTAACGACATCTTCTTTGAGATAGACAGACTTCTTGGCGGTGAGTTGAGCATGTCTTATCGTTGCTGCGAGTGTGGATGTGAGGTCTATTACACGCATGACGAAGGCAACTACTTTCCCGAAGAGTGTTGCGTCAGCGCATCGGGCGAACCATTTGAGGAGTGTTGTGATGATGTTTACGGCACTATCGAGGAAGCCATTAAGGAATGCATAGAGCAAGGTGAACGAACCAATGAGCAAATGATGGACTATATCAATGAGTATGAGTACGACAACGATGAAACATATTTCTACATCCGTACTTTTACTTTTGAGTAAATGAACTTTCAACTCCTGACGCTTCTCCTGACGCTTATAGTTGTTAGGAGGAGCGAGAAGGACTCTCGCAATCTACACAGACTTTTGTACACGTTAATACATGTACACGTGTAGAAATGAATACATGTTGACATGAATACGTTGATACATATATACAAAAAGAAAAATATTATGTCATTGAGAATTATTACATTAGCCAATCATAAGGGAGGCGTATCAAAGACGACTTCCACAGCCTCTATCGGGGCTTGTATGGCACGCATGGGTAAAAAAGTCCTGCTTATAGACCTTGATGGTCAAGCAAATCTTACATTGTATTTCATCCCCAATGAGAATGAAATTGACGCAAGCATCTTTGACTCTTTGGTCGATGGCGCACCCTTGCCAGTGAAGCACGTTAGAGAAAATCTCGACCTTATTCCTTCTTCACTTGAAATGGCAAGTGCAGAAATAGCCTTGACCAATCTTCTAGCAAGAGAACAGTTGCTAAGCAAACTGCTTGAACCAATCAAGCGGAACTATGACTACATTCTAATAGATTGTCCCCCATCATTAGGAATAGTCACTACCAATGCTTTCCTCGCAGCTGACGAAATCATTGTACCTATGACTCCCGAACTTCTTCCACTGAAAGGTATGAGGATGCTTGATGCCTTCGTTTCAACATTGCAGAGAGTAAAGCCCAACCTTCGGCTTGGTGGTGTCTTTATCGCAAGATTCAATCATCGTAAATTGAACAAGGTGGTAGAGCAAGCCGTGAAGTTTCGTTACGATGCTATCACTATGAAGACCCGCATTCGTGAGAATATAGCTCTGGCAGAGTCGGCAGGTAGTGGTCAAAGTATCTTCGAGTACGACCCTCATTCAAATGGAGCAAAGGACTATCAGGCATTGACAGAAGAGATAATTTCACGTAATCAATGGTGACTATGGCACGGAAGAATATGGACATCTTGGTTGGTAATATCCTTGGTGATGCTACCATCCAGCCACAGGAGAAAAATGACAAGACAGATGTGACTTCCCAGGAGAAACAGAATACTCCCCAAAGTCCTAAAAACAATAAGGTATCTCCCAAAGAAGACCAATGGCAGCACTTCTCCTTCATCTGTTCAACAGAACTTGTTGGCAAGGTGCAAGCCATTGCCCACAAGGAAGGTTTTACTATTCGTTCCTTTATGGAATACGTTATGAAACAAGGCATTGACGCTTATGAGTCCAAGTATGGCAAAGTCAAGAAAATCAGAATAAAAAATATAAAGGAAGTGATGTGAAAAATGTGTACGTGTAGCCATGTATATATGAATACGTTGATACATATACATATTGATACATATACACATTGATACATGTACACACTTGGACGTGAATACATGTATATAAAAGCAACATATAAATATTATTAAAAATAGAACGACATGAAAATGAAAAAGTATCTTTCAATCGCCATCCTTATTATGCTGATGGCAACTCCGTTAGTATTCACCTCATGCGGTGGTGATGACCTTGTAGAGGACATCGAGAACCAGGAACCGAACGCCGAGATGTGGATAGAACCATATCATATCAAAGGCGCATCCGTTGAAGAGGTGAAAAGTTACATGGCTTCCCGAATGAGCCATCTCACCATGACTGAACAAGTGTCGGCAGGAAGTGTGCAGCTCATCTACTCAGACAAGAAGACAGGTGCAGGTATTGTCTATAGCTTCTCTCTTGACAGAGCACTTTACTCTGTCGTTGACACAGAACCTATTGCCAAAATGGACACAATCCTTCGACTATTGCACCAGAACTACGAGCTGGTTTCGGAACAATCTGGAGTTTATCTGTTCTCGACGGCAGACAAGTCAATAGCAATAAGTATTCTGCCAGTAAACAAGAGTTATATCTATGTGAACTATGACTTTGTCTCTCAATAGGTTTCTCACATAGCATGAATGCCACCATTGGGAACTACCCTAATGGTGGCTTTTCTATGAGTATGGCGAGGCTTCTTATTGAAAGTACCTGTTATAAGTCAAATGTCTTTCATTCATTTTTATAAAGAAACACATAAGATGTGGGCGTATCATACCTTATATGAGTTCATGGTTAAACACACGACCACAAAGATGCTCGTTTACAAATTTACCTAACCTTCTTGTTCTTGTAGATTTTAGATCCGACTGTTCTGCTTCTCTTGTTGCCACAAGATTGGTTCTGCTTGTCTGTTGCATCGAGTTCCTCCTGTTGCATACCTCTGCATCCACTTGTATTCCTTTACACATTATGGGACTCATTGGTGTATTCTATTGTTCCGTATAGCCACATTCTTAAATGAGGTGCTGTTTTCAACCTTTTTTGGGGATTTGCAATCCTTGTAGAATTACCTCTTGCTTGAACTTTTAATGTATAGCTATCCTTTGCCCGAACCTCTGCTATATTTTCTCGTCACCTTTTTCGATTCAAATTTTATGAACGAAGTACTCACACTTAGTTTTTTCGCTGCAAAGTTAGTGCAAGCCACATTGCTGCAAGTACCAGATACCCTATTCTCTGAATTATTTCAAAAACTTTTCCGTCTGATGTTCATCCATAAAACTTTTCTATACATTCAAGATAGAAGTGCAATTTCTTGAATGTATACCATAAATGTCCATCCGTCAACTGTCAGCCGTGAATTGCACCGCAATTCCATGGCTAACAGAGTGTATTACCATGAGAAAGCAGAGAAGCTTGCCCGAAGCCGCCGCAACCGTGTCCCCGGCAACCGCTCCATAAGCCCTGCGGTCAGGATGGTCGTTCGTGAGCTCATCCTTACCGAGGACTGGTCGCCCAAGCAAGTGTCAGGCTACCTGAAGCGCGAGAGAGGGATAAGCATCTCCCACGAGACCATCTACAAGATGATACGCGAGGACGCAACCGGGGAGCTTGCCGGGCATTGCCGCCATAAGATGCGCTACAAGAAGAAAAAGAAGCGCAAGCGTGAGACAAAGGCCACGAACATCAGGAACAGGGTAAGCATACACGAACGCCCTGCGGAAGCAGACGGCACACGCTTTGGAGACTACGAGATGGACCTCATCGTGGACAAGCGCGGCAACGCAATCCTGGTCATTGTCGAGAGAAGCACAAACTTCCTTCTCATGGCAAAGCTCAAAGAGGGCAGGAAAGCCATGCCGCTCGCTAAAGATGTGAGACGCCTCCTGCTGCCATACAGAGGTGAGAACCTCAAGAGCATAACCACTGACAACGGGAGCGAGTTTGCGGAGCATGAATGGATCTCAAGGCAGCTCAAGACGCAGGTATACTTCACTGACTCATACGCATCATGGCAGAAAGGATGCGTTGAGAACACGAACAAGCTCATAAGGCAGTACATTCCAAAAGGAACGGACATAAGCACTGTATCGGACAAGAAAATTGCTATGATACAGCACAAAATCAACAAGAGACCAAGGGAAAAACTGAAATTCTCTACGCCGGTAAGGGAGTTTTTCAAATTCTTTATGTAACTTTGCAAAAACAATTGCACTTGCGGGTTGACTCTTTA
>NZ_JABKKG010000014.1 GCF_013166595.1 Palleniella intestinalis
GCGGGGTTCCACCTCTTCCCATTCCGAACAGAGAAGTTAAGCCCGCCTGCGCCGATGGTACTGCACTGCAATGCGGGAGAGTAGGAGGCCGCCTTCTTTTACAGACAGGTTCCCTCGCTGACTGAAAGGTCGGCGGGGGAATTCTGCGTTTAGGGGATATGGTTTTGTGGTTACATTGTTTAGAATGTTGCAACATGATATATAATGCACATCATGGTGAACCATGACACAGAATGTTGATAACTGCTAAAACATGAATTGATGTTATGCCAAGAGGCCTTTCCCTAAGATATTTTTATGTATTTTATTGATAATTTGTGTTGTATTATTTTTCTTTCCGCCTTTAATTGATTAACTTTGCACCTACTTTATAGAATTCAAACTATTCTTCTGCATGTTTATATGAGTTGGCAGTGATAATATAATGAAGTATATGGGAAATGATGACGTTATAGAAATATTGGAAAAGGCAGGTATAAAGCCTACCTCCAACAGAATATTGGTGTTGCGTGCTTTGGTCAAAAGTACCTGTCCTTTAAGTCTGTCGGATTTGGAGATAAAGTTGCTCTCTTTGGAAAAGTCCAGTGTGTTCCGTGTTCTGACATTGCTTTTGAAACATGGAGTGGTGCATACTATTGAGGATGGCAGAGGGATTGTGAAATATGAGATATGCACAGGACATGGCAATTGTACGGGAGATGATTTGCATGTGCATTTTTATTGTGAGTCCTGCAACCATGTCTATTGCTTTGATAAGATACGTGCTCCAATAGTTGAACTGCCTGACGGGTTCGCAATCAATTCCATAAACTACATGCTGAAAGGAGTCTGCCCAAAATGCTGTAACAAGCGATAGGGAAGGAACGACAAGTATGTCGCTATCTTTACTTTTATTTTAATTGTAACTATTCAGTCCCTCATATTGTCATGCAAATATGAGGGACTGAATAGTATTTGCTATTTTAGCGTGTAAAATGAGTTAAAATAGTTTTTATATAGTTAATTACCCCCCCATTTTGCTTTTTTTATGCAATATATATGTAATTTTGCAATATTATATACTTGCTGCAATGACTTTATGCCTGTATGGCAAAGCCATAAAGAGATAGAACATACTATAAACCAACAAAATACATGAAACTGAAACATCTTTCGATGCTGATATTGGTGACAGTCACCAGTTTCAATGCCTCTTGGGCATTAGGCTTTGCCGATGTCCCAACAGGATGGGCAAAGGCTGTATTCAACCATTATGCCCAGAATCCACAGTCGGAGATTGCGGAATCTCCACAACCTAACGAATCATCTGCTGCTTCTATGGAAGGAACGGATGAGGATGCAGGTGGAACAACATTACAGAAGTCTGATCTTGCACTAAATGATGCAAGCAACTATAATAGTAATAATAACACATGGACACCGGCTGCAAATTTCCCAATGCCGTTGAGGTGGATTGTCAAGTCATCGAGCACAGGTAAATACAGCATAGCAGGCAATGGTATTGACGGCAATCCTGTCGCGACTCTGACCAATCCGGAGGACGGCTCAGAGCCTTCTATAGTTGTACGCCAAAGTGGTAAAATAACATTGACACAAGCAGCAGATGGTGACTATGAGCAAGGCAGCTTGGATATAAATATCATTGTAGGCAATGATATCACAAAAGACGACAATCGTTTCTCGTTTGACACAAGCGGGATTCCTGTCAGTGATGGCATGTCCATTATTGCCACGGGCATAAAGATGACTTTCAGCGATGACCATTTCTGGAGTCAGCCAAAGAAAAATGGTATGACAAATGGTCAGAGCATACCGAGTGATAATGGTGGCAATAATGTGGAGAGCAAAATCCCTACCGGTGGAACATTCTACAAGTTCACTCCCAAGAAGTCCGGAGTATTGGCTGTCAAAGTGAACTGGGGACGGAACGATGGCAAGCTCTGTCCACTCTATATCTCAAAAAACGGGACTCCAATAGAGGCGCAGTATAAAAGCAATAATGCATGGACCGGTGGAATAGGCAAAGGTGAAACTCCTGAAGCTACACAGAATTATACAGATACTGTCAAATTCAATGTTGAAGCCAATGCAGAGTATTATATGTATGTCACAGGCTCAAAGTTAGGCTTCTATGGCTTTGAGTTCTATCCCGGTGATGTTGCAAAAGCAGAGTTCTCGTATGGTGGCAAACCTATCTCCTTCAAAGCGGTAGGGGAAGCCGAAGATGTACACAGCGAAGCGACAATAGAGATACCTGCAACGGAGGCAGGTAACGAATTCCAGATTTATGTCAAAAAATATCCGGGCTGCAAAGTGGTGAATCCGTGGACTGATGTGGACGGAAAATTACACGAATGGGAAGTGAATGGTTACCATAAACTATACGCCCCAACGGTAGGAGAGGACGAACGCCGCTTCAAATTTAAGGCTACTTCACTTGATGGCACGAAGACTGTCACATATATAATAATAGCGAAGCTGCTTAAGACCAAGCTGAAACTGGAATATACATATCCTGAAGGGACAAACATTTGGGACAAACATGCAGGTGGTACAAATCCGTTTGAGCAACCTGCGCTTCATGCATACAAGATTGGTGATGACGGCAAACCAACTACAGTAGATGTAATCGAAAATATACAGGGCAAACTGACCTTTGTGAGCGATATGCCAAATGTTGCCACTGTGGACGAGTTTGGAAATATAATCATTGTTGACGGAGGTCTTGGAGGTGCAAAGGTTTATGCGGAGTTTAAGGGTGATGATTACTATGAGCCTGCAGAGACTTTCTATAATTTCATCATCAAAGACGGATACTATACAAAAGAAATCACAACAGAAACTCCGGCTCCAGTAATGAACCGTAATAATCCTGATGGTACGGAGAATGCTGACTATGACATTCGCGGTACTGTCAACGGCACAGAACAGGCATTGGTCAGAGTCACTTTCGGCGGCTGGAAGCGTAATGAACATAAGTACACCCCTATAGGCAAAGATGGGGCAGGCAATGACAAACCAAGCGACAAGACAGACGGTTGGGGACAAGGAACAAAAGCGTCTGACTGTGCATCTATTGACGGTTATGAGGTTTCGGTGTCAGGAAAGAGTGATGCCATGGACGAGGCGATGAAACTGGAGTGGCGCCGCAACGGATGGCGCAACGGATGGTTCAAATCACCAACCCAAGACGCTTCTGGCAATATCGAAACTTATCCTTTCACCCTTCCTGTGCGTGGTGCGTACATGACTTTTGAGCCGCAGATGAATGGCTACCTTACGGTTTACATCTTGCAGAATGGCTCATGGAATACGAACAATGATGGTATCAAGCCAGGTGAGTTCCGCCCACACGCCTTCCAAGTGGTGAACCAGCGCGGATTGCCATTGAGACAGTTCTCTACACACTATAGTGTTACGACGAAACAGGCAGTCACAGATGAGTATGTATGCAAACCAGTGCTTCCCGAGGGGTTCTTTGACAGCGAAACCGGGCAGGTAAGATCTTTCTCAGATAAAGATATGAAGACAGCAACCCCTGGTTGGGAGTTTGACAATAACAGCAAGAACATTGCCAATTGGGAAGAGTTTTACACATACTTTGACGACAAGGAGCGTGCAGCTGTCTACAACAACTGGAAAAATGGTGTGCGTGGTGCGCAGAGCGTCATAGAACTTTCGACTGGTTCCTTCATGACAGTGCAGAAAGGCATTGTGAAGTACAGATTCCATGTGACAGGTCATGAGACTTACTATTTCTTCTCAAACTTCTCCAAACTGGGATTCTGTGGGGCTAATTTCGTTCCGGATGCTTATCCTGAAAGCACAGGTCAGGAGGTGGATGAAAAACAGTTGCAGCCTACAGCAGAACTTGAACTGTCTGATACATGGGAACATATAAAGCTGGTTCCTATAGTAGATAGGGAAGACTATCCTTCAGGCGTGAAGCGTAAAAAGTTTGTTGTTGAAAATATTGAGAAGGTAAAAGAACATTTTTCTGGTTATATAAATGTGAATAATGTTCAGGTCCCACAGTTCAAGACAATCACCGTCAAGCGTGATTTCGTGAAAGACAAATGGAACACCCTCACTTTGCCGTTCAACATCACACAGCACCGTGTGGAGGAAATCTTCGGCAAAGGAACAGAGCTTATTCTTCTCAATGGCACAGAAATCACAGGTGGCGGAGATGCTGTCAGACTGCATTTCATCTACCATGAGATTCAGAATGTCCTCCCGGGCTATCCATACCTGATAAAGCCGACATTCGAAGGAGTCGATACGGAGGCAAAATTCACCAAGAATAATGGCACTGTACATGATATACTTGAGTTTGACAATGCCGATGAAAAGAATGTCCTTAAAGCGTTCACCGTTCCGGTGAAGCATCTTAATCCGGACATCAAGCAGCAAAATATTGTCTGTGGTGACTATGAGACACGTGGCATAGAAGGCTATTGCCATCCTGGAAATGATGAAGATGGCACTGAACTGGCGACAGGTAAATCGCTATACAGTGCGAAATATGAGGAGGGCGACATATTCCTCAGTGATGGCGATGGCAAGCTGTATGTGTCAAAAGGCTCTTCCTATGGCAAAGGCTACCGTGCTTACATCAAACATACGGGAACCGGTGCTCCTGCCAAGTCTATTTCCATGGTTTACTCCGGTGTTGACGACAACTTTGACAACACAACCACAGAGATTCGTTTCACGGAGCTTGCCCCGGAGGCAGCCATGGCATTAGGATTGAGAGGGGTATACAACCTCAACGGACAGAAGGTTGCGGAGACGGCTGACAACCTGCCTTCCGGAATATATATCGTTAACGGACAGAAAACTGTTGTAAAATAAACTGCAAGTGTTATGAAAAAAGTATATACAAAGCCGGAGATAGAGATTATCGAAATGGACGAAATCATGGAGACCGCAATTTCGCAGATTGGTACCACAGGTGCTGCTCCCGACAATGAGGGCGGTCATGGCAGTGGTCTGGAAGCCGGTGGCAGTGATGAAGAAGTGCCGGAATGTTCCAAGGGCGGTTTCCCATGGGAAGATGGTTTCGGCTTCGATATGTAGTTGTTATTCTGTTACACTCTTTAGACGTGTCCTCTTGGCAATATGCCAGAGGCATGGATAATATTATATTGTTTAGCGTTGGATGAAAGATTGGCGTTTCTGCCGTCTTTTATCCAACGCTTTTTTCATGTTTTTGGCATAAAGAAATGCCAAAAATGATGTTCTTCATCTCTGGTTTATGTCCTCAACAAGCACTTTTGACGCGTTTTTTCACCATAATGAAAATATTTTCCACTTACAATACGCACAAAAACAGTAACTTTGCAAAAGCTTAGCTGCACATTGGCATTCCGTGCAAGGCGACTGTACTCGATTCGAATTGCATCAGGAACATTGTTTGAATAACATTTGAAACACCATAATTTTTATTGTTTAACTAAATCAACTGACAACATCATGAAAAGACTTCTTCTGCCACTGATGTCCCTACTGCTGCTCTGCGTCCTCCCTTCCGAGGCGGCACGCAAGGTATGGGTACTCGGTGACTCGACCGCAGCCTTGCAGGACGAGAACGGAAACAAGCGCGGATGGGCACAGATGCTCCAGCAATTCTTCAATGTCGATGAGGTGGAAATCATCGACAAGGCGAAGTCTGGAGCGTCAAGCAAGTCGTTCTACAAAGAGACTGCCTTCTGGCCCACCATCCGTCCGCAAGTAGGCAAGGGTGACATCGTCATCATCCAGTTCGCACACAATGACGAGAAGTGCGGCGGAGCTGACGGTGACGAGCTCAACGAGTTCTTCAAAACCCACCCGAACCAACAGCCTTCGGACTGGGACTATTCCAACAAGTATCGCGGAACCCATCCTTCCAGAACATTCCCTGACTACATCAAGGCGTACATCGACGAGGCAAAGGCTGCTGGAGCGACACCGATTGTCGTGGGAGCCATCTGCCGAAAGTATTTCTCCGGCACGAAAATCAGTGCCGCCGGACAGCACAACCTCTGGCAGAAGTTCGACAGACTCGAGGGTGGGGTGTACACAAAGGACTATACCGGCATGGCTTCCGATGACGGTTCCATGAACTATCCATTGCAGGCTAAGAAGGTTGCGGACTCTTATGATGATGTTCCGTTCGTTGACCTCACGTCTGCCACAAAAGAAATGTACGAGAATTTCGGTGAGAAATACTGCACCGACAACATCTTCTGCGTGACTGACGCCTCCAAAGGATGGACAGGCGACGGCACACATCCTTCACCCTTCGGTGCGACACTCATAGCGCGACAGTTCGCACAACTTGTCAAGGACCAATACAATTCCGAGACCGACGCGAAGAAAAAGGCTGTGTTGAAGCTCCTTGCCGACGGCACAAACCTCACTTCCGAAATAACCTTCTCTCCGACAACCGGCGACCTTGGCAAAGCGTATGTAGGTCAGACGCTCACAAAAGCCATAAGTGTCTCCGCCTTCTCCATAGCCGAACCGACCGGAACTTTCACGTTCACCACAACGGGAGGTTTCCTTGTGTCCACGGACGGCAAGAACTATGCTGAAAGTGTGACAGCCGATTATTCCGGTTCCACCCTCATTCAGACACTTTACATCAAACTCGACGTTGCATCCAAGGGCACCATCTCCGGCACACTGAAGGCTGCCTGCCCGTCACTTTCCGGCGAAATAGACCTTAAAGCGGAAGCCATCTCACTCGAAGGCGGCACGGCAGTGAAAGTGTTCTATGACCTTTCGTCCAACACCGATGTGACCGTGACAGGACCATGCAACGCCCTTCCCGAGACATATAGTAATATGTACGCGAAGGATTACAACACCATGAATGCGAAAGCCGACTGGAGCGGCACTGCTTATGAAGGTCAGAACCCGAGGGTGCAGCGCAACTGTATCGAGGGAAACAACTGGCCCGCAGGCGAGGAGGACGAGAACACAAGCCGCTATATACAGTTCGGCATGACCGCACCTGCCGACATACAGATTGCCATCAGCAAGATTTCCTTCTATGCAGGAGGAGCCGGCGGCAACGGAATGAGGTTCAAAGCGTATTACAGCACAAGCCCTGACTTCCCTACAAACGAACAGAACACCACGAATTTCCTGTGGCAGACAAGTATGACAAGTAACAAAGCGTACTACGTGGAGACAGTGCCTGTGGTGACAATCGCTGACGGTGAGACACTCTATGTTCGCCTTTACCCTTACTATTCCTCTGCCGCTTCAAGCAAGACATTCTGCCTGAAGGACATGACCATAGAGGGTGTGGCTACAGACCTCTCTGCTCCTCAGGCGGAGGATGTGGCGTTCGGACTGACACGCGAGATGAACGGCACGACATTTGCCGAGGGTACGGAGAACGTGAAGAACTCATCGCCGGCAATAACCGTGACAAACATCTCCACAATGGACAGCCCGGGAAAGAACCAGACCATGAAGCATGGTTCGGCAACTCCGACATATACCGTCCCTGACGGCTGGCGCAACTACTTCGTGGCAAAGGGCACGGGCGTGAAGGACAGCTATGTCGACGGATTCTATTGGGGCGTGAAAGTTTCCATTCCTGAGAACTATTCCCTCAACATCTCCGGACTTTTCTCCGATGTCTATGGCGTGAAAAACGTGTTGACAAGCAAGTTCGTCGTAAAGACCGACCTCAATTCCGAGAGTTTCCTCTATGACGGAGGCGAGTTTGCGGCAAATGTCGAGAACGGTCTCTGCACCAACAATGTCGATGTCACTGCGGAAGACGCTCTCAAAGAGCTCAGCGGCGATGTGTACATCCTTATGCCTTGGTACTCGGGAAGTGGCGCGACATACTACGCACTGAAAGACCTGACAGTGACAGGCACACTGACAACTGCCTCACAGTCTGTTAAATACAATCTCGCAACCTCTGTGTCTCCTGCGGATGCCGGCACAATCGTAGCCAATCCGGGTGGCGACCAAATCAAGGAAGGCAAGACGGTCACCCTGACCGCAAAGAGGAATTTCGGCTATAAGTTCCAAAAATGGACTCTCAACGGTGAGGACTATTCCACAGAGGAGAAGATAAGTTTCACAATGGACGGTGACAAGACATTCAACGCTGTCTTCGAGACAATTCCGGTATACACCGTGAAAACTTTTGTCAAGAACGACGCTGAACTGTCTCTCGGCTCCGTCACTCTCTCGCCGGACGACAACAACGGCAGATACGAGGAAGGCACGGAGGTGACCGTGACGGCAGAAAACTCAAAGATTCTCAACTTCCTTAAGTGGGAGGACAACAGCACTGTGAACCCTCGTGTGATAACTGTCAACAGTGACATGAACATCACTGCCGAGTACGAAGTGCAGGATTTCATCGCTGTCTTTGATGCAAGCAAGGTGCAGGCGTATGCTTATCCTACCACAGCCAACTATCCTTTCCCTGCCGACCTCACATGGGACGCGGAGCGCAACGCTACGGCTCTGGTGGTGAAGATGTCTGATGGTTCTCCTGTATATACAAAGGACGGTGGCACACCTGTGGTGAGAAACCGCATCGGTGTTGTCACAACGGGACTCAATGGACTTTACCAGAACGGCTACAAGACCACCGACATCGCCTGGATGTACTGCTTCTCAACAGCGAAATTCACTGCTGCGACCTTCGTTTCACAGATGTGTGCAAAGAACAATGCCGACAAGAACTATAAGGCGCAGTATTCTCTTGACGGCAAAAACTTCATGGACATCGATGGTGCCGTATGCCAAACGACAGGTGCAGGAAAGATTACCGATTTCGTGTTCGGCATCC
Source organism: Palleniella intestinalis (assembly GCF_013166595.1). Lineage (GTDB taxonomy): Bacteria > Bacteroidota > Bacteroidia > Bacteroidales > Bacteroidaceae > Prevotella > Prevotella intestinalis. The sequence goes on from NZ_JABKKG010000014.1 coordinate 8,813, forward strand.
CTGCCGATGCCATGGGCAAGGAAATGGTGTACATCCGCATCACAGGTACCGGTGAGGGCATATACGGAACATACGATGTTGAGGGAACATTTGACGGTCTGGAGTACTACCTCCACTCAGAGTCCGGTGTCGGCAACGTGTACATCATGGGCACTGCCGAGGTGGAGAAAGACTCCGAGGCACCTGTCGTAACAAGCACTATCCCTGCTGACAATGCCACCGGAATCTCTGCTTCCGGCAAGATAACAGTCTCTTACAATGAGCGTGTCGAGGCAGGAAACCTTGTCAACGGTGTGGCTTCACTTAACGGAAAGCCTCTCACTCCGACATGGAACACACGTTCCGTTTCCTTCGATTATGTCGGTCTGGAATACGGAAAGACTTATACATTCACCATGCCTGCGGGCTATGTGGTGGACAAGTCCGGCAACAACGGTGACGCCGTGACACTGGCATTCACTGTCATGGAGCGCACAAAGCCGGTGGCAAGAATCTTCGATGCCATTGTTGACAAGGCGTTGTCACTCGGTTATGGCGAGAGTATTCCTGCAACGGAGACCATGCCTAAGCAGTATCGCTACATCCAGGATGCAATCAACGATGCTCCTGCGTCATCTGCAAAGCCATACCTTATATATATTAAGGAGGGTTACTATGACGATCCGAATCCTTATTTCAACTCAAGCTATGGCACACGCTGGACGGATGCTTCCATGACCGAGACAGAACGTATCGGCGGAAACGGCAAGAGCCTGGACGGAAAGGTCAAGTACGACGACTGCCGCCTTGTGCATGTCAACAAGCCTAATGTGCACCTCATCGGTCAGGATGTGGAGAAAGTCATCATCGCTTCCGACCGTCAGGACGGCGGAGACAAGAACAACTGGCAGAAGCCGTGGTATCATGTCAATGCCGGTGCAACGATTGAGGTGCAGAGTGGTGGCGACGGCTTCCTTATGTCAGGCATAACTGTTGACAACGAGAACTGGACAAAGGACCGCAAGGCTGGTCCGCAGGCTCTCTGCCTGAACACTGACGCTGACAGAATCGTGTTCGACGGTGTGAAAGCGCGCTCTTATCAGGACACATACAAGAGTAATGGCACCTACAAGCGTGCGTTCTGGAACAACTCAACCATTGAGGGCTCTGTGGACTTTATCTATGGAAACGGTGATGTATGGTTCGAGAACACAATCCTTGACATCAACCGTGAGAAAGGCGGATGGATAGTGGCTCCGAACCATGAGAAGGAGACACGCTGGGGATATGTATTCAACAACACGACCATCACGACACACTATGCGTCAGATCCGTCCACTTACTCCATATCATTCGGACGCCCTTGGCATGAATATCCGAAGACTGTGTTCCTGCATACAACGATGGAACTCACTCCGATTAGCGGCTATTGGTCAGAGACAATGGGTGGTCTGCCTGCACTGTGGGCTATCTACGACATCAAGGACAAGAACGGCAACGCACTGCATGATGACCTTGCGGACGAGAATGGTAACAAGGTCTACTCCGATGCCTCTATCAAAGACTACTGGTACACTGACGGTTCGGGCAACAAGGTCACAGGTGAGTCAAAGAACTGGCTGTCACCTTCCGACATCGCACAGTACACTGTCGAGAACGTTATGGCAGGAGACAGGACAAGCAACGCACAGACCGGTGTGTGGAATCCTCTGTTCATTGTCGAGAAGACTGAGACTCCAAAGGTTAATGTCAATGGAAATGTCCTGACATGGGATGCGGACGACTTCGCTATCTGCTATGTCGTGACTGTCAACGGCAAGCCTTCGGCATTCCTCACCGGCACTACTTTCGTGGGTAACGAAGGCGATAAAGCCACAGTGCAGTCTGTGAACGAGCATGGAATCCTGTCGCCTATGTCAACGGAAGTTGTCCTCGGAGCTTCAACGGATATAGAGAACCTCGAATCCTCTGACAGCCGCAACCGCAAGGACAATGGCAATCTTTACAACACTGCAGGACAGCGTGTGACAGAATCCGCCAAAGGAATCCTTATAAAGAAAGGTGGAAAGTTTGTCCGCAAATAAGGTTTTTCTGATGAACTGTCCGTAAGGACGAAAACCAAAAAGAGCTGTATCATTACTCTTAACCGAGTTTGATACGGCTCTTTTTGGTTTTTATGATTACAGAAGACCTTACCGATTTTACCTGAATTTATTGAAAAAAACGCTTTCTATCTGAAATTTGTGGCAACTATGCCACTTTTTTCAGATAGAAATGCGCTTAATTCAAAAATAAATAGTTACCTTTGTATCTGAAAAAAGTGGCATAGTTGCCACAAATTTCAGATAGGATGAAGATACAAAGACATAAATATCTGGCACAGTTAGAGTCCATGATGCACACGGACTTCGTGAAAATCATAACCGGAATACGCAGGTGTGGGAAATCATACCTGCTGTTTACTCTGTTCACTGACTTCCTTTTGGAACGTGGTGTCGATGCGTCACACATCATAAAAGTCAGTCTGGACAGTTTCAGTAACAGAAAACTTAGAAAGCCGGAAGAGTTGTACAGCTTTCTTGATTCGCAAGTAAAAGATTCGGAAATGTACTATTTCCTGTTGGACGAGATACAGTTAGTACCTGATTTCGCAGAAATCCTTAATGAGTTCCTGAGACGTGGCAATGTGGACTTATATGTTACCGGAAGCAATGCAAAACTGCTGTCAAAAGATATTATTACAGAATTCCGCGGAAGAGGATATGAAATTAAAATGTATCCCTTGGCTTTTAGTGAATACATGTCAGCTTTTGACGGTACCATTCAGAAAGGTCTTGACCAATATATGGTATATGGTGGATTGCCGCAATTGTTCGATTTCCCGACGGAAGAGCAGAAGTCACAGTTTCTGAAGACACTGTTCAATGAAACTTATCTGCGTGACATCAAAGAGCGTTATGCCATACGTAACGACGATGATTTGGAAGAACTGATGGATTTGGTCTCTTCAAACATAAGTTGCCTGACCAATCCCAACAAATTGGCTTCCACATTCAAAAGTGTAAAAAAGTCAGACATCAGCTATGAGACTGTGAAAAAGTATCTTGAATATCTTGAAGATGCATTCATAATAAAGAAGGCTACCCGGTATGACATAAAAGGCAAGAAATACATAGGTACGCCATTCAAATACTATTTTGCTGATTTAGGCTTGCGCAATGCACGTTTGAATTTCCGCCAGATAGAGAGGACCCATCTGATGGAAAACCTTATATACAATGAATTGCTATATAGGGGATTCAATGTTGATGTCGGTGTTGTTCCTGTGCGAAGCGTCAATTCCGAAGGCAAACAGCAAAGGACGCAATTGGAAATAGATTTTGTATGCAACCAAGGAAGCAAACGATATTATGTCCAGTCAGCTTACTCTTTGCCTACCCCTGACAAAGTTGAGCAAGAAGAAGCATCACTCAGGAAAGCCGGGGATTTTTTCAAACGGATAGTTGTGACAGGAGACGATATCGTAATAAGTAGAAACGAGTATGGCATTACCACAATGAGCATCTACGATTTCCTGCTGAATGAAAATTCATTGGAGCTTTAGGAGCAGACGTTCGCGTAGGAATGAAATGTTGATTGGTTCATGAATATTACTTGCCTCCAGGCATTTCCGACCGCAAAAATCATGCATGAGTTTTCAAATGTTCTGTTTATCATAATCGGCAAAAAGTGACTTTCTGAAACGGAAAATAAGGTTTCAGGCTGTCAAAGGTGACCTTTCTTTGGGCGGATGGTTACCTTTGACTATGTGAAAGGTAACTTTTGGCATGGCAAAACAATAGGGAAAACACTGCGTTTCAATACCAAAAATGCACAAAAAGGTAACGAATCACAGTGTTATTTTCATGTTCGCAGTTGTCTTGTGTATAGTAATGAATTGATTTTCAGTGTCATAGTGGAATGTGAAAATCTTGCGATATTTCGCCGTTTGTTAATCTTTGGCTGTTTTTTCGTAAACCATAGAGGGCAAAAACGGTACGAGTTTTCTAATTCTGTCTGCTGTGGGAGCAATTGGTTTTCTTCATGCAAATGTTGTGTCAGCCTGTGTCGGTGCGTATAAAGTCCGGATTTTGTGCATGCCGGCAAAAGATTTTCAATACAGCATTTGGATAATATGGAAATTATACGTATCTTTGCCAAAACAATCAAAAAGAACAACTTATGCTAAAAAAATATTTAGACCCGAAGGCTGACCTGACATTCAAGAGAGTGTTCGGTGACCACCCAGACCTTGTCATCAGTCTGCTGAACGCACTTCTGCCGTTCGACAGCAAGGAGGAGGAGATTGAAAGTGTGGAATATCTCCCGACAGAGCTCGTGCCGGACAACCCACTGCGCAAGAACAGTATTGTCGATGTGCGCTGCCGTGACAACCAAGGCAGGCAGTTCCTTGTGGAGATGCAGATGATTTGGTCAAGGGAGTTCACGCAGCGTGTGCTGTTCAACTCTGCCAAGGCGTATGTAAGGCAGATGGACAGCAAAGATGACTACAAGCTGCTGGAGCCTGTCTACTCGCTCAACCTTGTGAACGATGTGTTTGAGAAGGATGTGCCGGAATACTACCACTACTACCGCATGGTCCACGAACTGTACTCTGAGAAAGTGATTGACGGTCTGCATCTTGTCTTCGTGGAGCTTCCGAAGTTCAAGCCTCACACATTCTCTGAGAAGAAGATGCAGGTGCTGTGGCTGAGGTATCTGACGGAGATTGAGGAGAAGACCATCGATGTTCCGCAGGAGTTCCTTGACAATCCCGACATCCGCAAGGCGCTCACCGTAGTTGAGGAGTCTGCCTACACGCCGGCGCAACTTCTTGGCTATGACAAGTTCTGGGACATCATCCGCACGGAGAAGACTTACTACAACAGTGCCCACAGGCATGGTTATGCGAAAGGACATGCAGAAGGTATTGCGGAAGGAATGGAGAAAGGCATTGCGGAAGGAATGGAGAAAGGTATGGCGGAAGGAGAACTGAAAGGTGCTGAGAAAGAAAAACGTGACACCCTCATACGCATGCAGAAAGCCGGCACAAGCATAGACATCATGTCTATTGCGACAGGTTTGTCTGCAGAGGAAGTCAAGAGACTATTAAATCTGTAGATATTATGTCTTGGCAACTTACTTGACCTTGAAGCAGTTGTAATAATAATAGACAGTGAAACCCTTATGGAATTTCACTGTCTGTTATTATAAATGACAATAATGTTGTGAGTTTTCTAACTTGAACTCAATAAAAACCGAAAATGCGTCATAACCTTTAGGTAATGGAAACCACAAGCTATGACGCATAATCAAACTTTATTTCTTCTCCTTCACGACATAAACAATCACCGGAAGGTGGTCGGAATAGCCGTCAAGCCACTGACCTCCGGCATGCGTGCGCTTAGGATTTCCCTTGTACTTTCCTTCTGTCTGGAAGAGGTAATCGCGACGGAAAATCTGGTGATTATAGTATTTCAGTGACTCACAATCCTTCATCACAGCCTTCTGATAGTCCTTGCCGCCGCCATTGACAAGCAGGTTCGGAGTGACAAGAATCTGGTCGAAGAGATTCCATGCGCCATTGTATCTGAGAGTTCCGGTGCCGCTCTTCAGCACACTTATCCACGGATTGTACAAATCACCGTCACCAACTTCGGCAACATTTTCCTTGCCGCGCAAGCCCTTTGTCATGGAACGGTCTGTCGGGTCGTCGTTCATATCGCCCATGATGAAGAACTTTGTTTCCGGCTCTTGCGCAAGGATGCTGTCCTTAATCTTGGCCAACTGCTGCGCACCGCTGACACGGTAGAAGTCATCGCCACGCAGGCGGGACGGCAGATGGCACACTATGCAGCATACTTTGTCACCGGCTATTGTGCCCCTCACCACAAGGAAGCCACGGGTAAAGAATGTTGTGTCCTCACGCTCGAAAGGGACAAGGCAGGTCTTCTCGTTGTCAATCTTGAACATCTTAGGATTGTACAGCGCCGCAACATCCACACCGCGCTTGTCCACACCCTCGAAATGCACAAACTGCATGTCACGCTTCTTCAGCGGTTCCTGAGCACAAAGGTCCTGAAGGCACTTTGCATTCTCCACCTCCGACAGTCCGATGAAGGCACAACCGTAAGGCAGCTTGTCGGTAGCCATTTCCGCAAGCACGTGAGCCATGTTCCTTAGCTTGTGAGTGTACTTCAGTCCGTTCCACTTGTATGAGCCTGTCGGAAGGAAATCGTAGTCGCGCTTGCCCTCGTCATGGCAAGTATCGAAGAGGTTTTCCTGGTTGTAGAAACCGATGGCATACATTGAATACTTCTTCTGCGCAAAGCACACGGCAAGGGCAAGAAAAAGGAAATAAGTGAGAAGAGATAATCTTTTCATAGTCGTATAGTTTTACGTATTATTATGTTGCTCAGCTTGTCATTTTGTAAGGCAAAAAGACTGACTTTTGCTGTTTTTCAAATTCTTTGATGCAAAATTAGCAAAAAACATGCATAAGTAAGAAAGAAATATCAGAAAACTTTCGTTTTTCCGTGAAATTTCCTTTAATTTTGCAACCGTAATAAAATAACACACATCAATTATTGAACCTATGAAAAAGAAACAAACACTTGTCGTTGCCCTGATAGCGCTGGGACAGTTTGCCATGGCACAGAAGCCATACGCGACTGATTCCATCGAGTCTGCGGTGGACGAGGAAGCACAGTTTACTTTCACAGAGGCACAGCTTGGAGAGGATGACGACATGTCGCAGAGTGTCACAATCCTCAACTCCAATTCCAACACTTATGCCTCAGAAGTGGGTTACGCTTTCTCTCCCGTACGCTTCCGCTACCGCGCCTTCAACCAGAAGTACAATGACATTTATGTCAACGGCATGCAGCTGAACGACATGGAGAGCGGACAGTTCCGCTATTCTCTCGTCGGAGGTCTCAACAACCAGACACGCAGTGTGGAATTCGCCTTGCCTTTCGAGGACAACCAGTTCTCGCTGACTGCAATGGGCGGCTCAAACAACTATAATTTCCGTGCCGGCTCCATGCCTGTCGGTCATCGTGTGAGCATAGCCGGGGCAAACCGCAACTATACTGCACGTGCCATGTACACTTACAACAGTGGCTTCAACAACAACGGTTGGGCATTCTCCGGCTCACTGACTTACCGCTGGGCAAACACCAAGACGGCTTATGTCAAGGGCACATTCTATAACTCGCTGAGCTATTTCTTCGGCGTCGAGAAACTGCTCGGCACCAAGCACAGCCTCTCTTTCGCAACATGGGGCAACCCGACTGAGCGCGCCAGCCAGGCCGGATGTACCGATGAGAGCTACTGGCTTGCAAACTCAAATTTCTATAACCCTTATTGGGGATATCAGAACGGCAAGATTCGCAACTCCCGCGTTGTCAATGACTTTGCTCCGTCAGGACTATTCACATGGGATTTCAAAATCAACGACAACGCCAAGCTCACTACTACGTTTGGCGGAAGATACTCCATGTACAAGAGCACAAAGCTCAACTACAACAACTCCGATAACCCTCAGCCAGACTATTGGAAGCGACTCCCGTCAGCATTCTATGATGTTTGGAATCCTGACAACTCACGCAACGGAGTGCAGGGAAGCATCTTCGCGCCGGAATTCGGCCACGATGTGCCGGTCAACTGGTACACTGCTTACCAGTCTCTCGCTTACTCAGAAGCTAACAGGCAGGTCAACTGGGACCGTCTCTATGCTTCCAACAAGGGTGCTAATGCAGCAGGGACAGATGCCATGTACTTTGTTCAGGCAAAGCGCATTGACGCTCTTAACCTCCAACTCAACTCTGTGCTGAACATCGACATCGACCCTAAGCGTCATTTCACAGCAGGCATAGGACTCGGTGCAAACCACGGACGCCACTATCAGACTATGGAGGACTTGCTCGGTGCAGCAACTTACCACAACATCAACACTTATGCCCTGAGTTCTTATGGCATCAACTCACCAAAGGTGCAGTATGACCTCAACAACCCTAACGCCATTGTACGTGAGGGCGATACCTTCGCATACGACTATTATATCAATGTGCGCAAGGCAAACGCATGGACAGCCTACACTGCCAACCATGGCCGTGCACACCTGTTCTTCGGAGGAAGAATCGGCTACACCGACATGCAGCGCGACGGAAAGATGCGCAACGGTATGGCAGAGAACAATTCCTATGGCAAGTCTGGCATAGCACGCTTCCTTGAAAGCTCTATCAAAGCGGCTGTCTCATTCAATCTTGGCAAGGGACACGCCCTCTCTCTCGGCGGCAGTGTCGAGTCACGTGCACCACAGGCTTCCACAGCTTTCGCTGCTCCGGAGGTCAACAACGACTTTGTCACAAACCTGAAGAATGAGATGGTGACCAATGCAGAGCTCTCTTACCAAATGTCAACATCATGGCTGGCTCTCAACGCTTCGGCATACTATACATTCATCACCAACGGAACAGAGTGGCAGAACTACTACTTTGACGATGAGAACTCATTCACCTACGTTTCCATGACAGGCATCCATAAGGCAGCCTACGGTGCTGAACTCGGTGCAAGAGTGAAACTCACATCGTTCCTCGACTTCGAGGCTCTCGGCACAATCAGTGATGCAAAGTATCTCAACAATGCCAACGTGCGTTACATGAAGTCAACAGGCGGAACATACGAGGAGACACTTGTCTACAGCAAGGACATGCGCGAAAGCGGCACTCCGCTCACAGCTACATCACTCGGACTGAGCTTCCACATGAACGGCTGGTACATAGACCTCGCTGCAAAATGGTACGACCGCATCTATCTCTCATGGTCAATTCCACTTCGTTACGAGACAAGTTTGAAGAAAATGGACCTCATTAACACCGGTGTAGACGAGAACGGAAACATCATTACCAACGTTGATGTGCCGGAGCAGTCACGCGGAAGAGGCGGATGGATGGTCGACGGCTCTATCGGCAAGAACATCTACCTCAAGAAAGGAAGCCTCTCTTTCAACCTCTCTCTGACAAACATCCTCAACAATGTGAGAATATGCACAGGTGGTTATGAGCAGGCACGCATGGATTATACAACGGGCAACGATGGAGCTTTAAGCGGTTTCCGTATCTACAGCTTCTACAAAAACCCAAAGAAGTTCTACGCTTACGGCACAAACGGAATGTTCAATGTCACATATAAATTCTAAATTATAAGGAGGACTAAACAATGAAAAAGAAACTATTAGCGTTAACCGCCTTTGCGACAGCACTCCTTACCACCTCATGCCAAGATGGCGGATATGGCGATATGGACCACGTTTCGGCAATCACAGCCTATGGAAATCCGAACATTACCGAAAGAAACGTTGTCAAACTGCAAGATGTTGAAGCTCTCTATGCGGAGTTCAAGGAGTCTTCCTATCGCGGATGCAAGGATGTTGACCAGGACATTCAGCTGAAATTGCGTGTCACAGCCAACGACATTGGCGGCAACATCTATAACTATATCGCATGCGAGGATGTGACAAGCGGTGACGGCAAGTCCGTACTCATCTACATCTATTCCGGCGGACTGTTCTCCTATCTGCCAATCGGCCAGGAGATTCTCGTTGACCTGAAAGGATTGGCTGTAGGCACAAACGGCAACCAGCAGGCAATAAGCACACCGTACATGACCAGCAGCGGCAACACATATCCTAAGAACATGCCTTACTGGGTATGGCAGCAGCACTTCAAAATCGTGGGCTTCAACCCTGACGCTGTCAGACCACAGGAGTTCACTGTTGCAGAGTTCAAGAACGCTGTCTCACAGAACATCGGCAAACTTGCCGGACGTGTGGTGACAATCAAAGACGCTGAGATTGCCGAAGCTGACGGCACAAAGACATGGGCTTCAAAGGCTGACCTTGCAGACACCAACGATTTCAGTGTGGAACGCGCCATCGTAGGACTGCCGAAGACCTCCATCTTCATCAACACATCTACAAGCGCAAAGTTCTCCAACGAAATCATGCCGAAAGGCAAAGTTGACATCACTGCCCTCGTGGTGCGCTACGGAAGCAAATGCCAGCTCACTCTCCGCACAGCAAACGATGTGAAACCGGCTGCCAACTGATAATCACAAACAACAAAAGAACATTATACAATTAAAACATACAACACTATGAAAAAGATTCTTTATACCATAATAGCTCTCGCCATGTCAGCTTTCGCTCTCCAGAGTTGTGAGGATGTGCCGGAACCATACGACATTCCGGGTCAGGAGACAGGTGGTGGCACGGATATTCCTACAGTGGAGCCTGCCGGTGACGGTACTGAGGCTAATCCATATAACGTTACAGGTGCACTGCAGTACACAAAAGCTCTTCCTGCTGATGTCAATTCCGAGAATGAAATATATATCAAAGGTAAGATAACAAGCATTGTGGAAATCAACACAAGCAGCTTTGGCAATGCAACATTCTATCTTGCTGATGAAGGAGACGACAAGAATACATTCTATGTGTTCCGTTGCTATGATTTGGGTAACAAGAAGTTCACTTCCGAATATCTTCAGGTTGGTGATGAAGTTGTTGTCAAAGGTCTTGTGGTGAATTTTAAAGGCAATACACCGGAGACAGTAACCAACAAGGCTTATCTCTATTCCGTGAACGGCAACACAGGAGGTGGAGACAAACCATCCACAGGTGAGGCTAAGGGTGACGGCACATTGGAAAATCCTTATAACAGTGTCGCTGCAACTGAACTCGCAGCAGAGCTTGCAGACAATGCAACAAGCGAAGATGTCTACATAAAGGGTAAAGTTGTTTCTATCAAAGAGCAGTTTGGAAAAGAGTTTGGTAACGCAACATTCTATATCTCTGATGAAGGTACGGCTACAGACCAGTTCTACATTTACCGTGCACTCTATCTTGGAAACCAAAAATATACAGAAGGTATCCTGCTTAAAGAAGGCGATGAGGTTGTTGTATATGGTAAAGTGATGAAGTATGTAAGTGAGTATGGTACAACATTGGAAACTGCGCAGGGAAAAGCATATGTTTACTCTATTAACGGAAAGACAACAAGTGATGCCGGCGAAACTCCTGTTGAACCGGAAGTCAAAGGCTTCGATTTCTCTAAGCAGGGTTATACAAATGCTGAGAATGTTGACGGAAAAGCCATCAAATATGATGAGAACACCACTATGACGTTTGCAAAAGCAGATGGTGGAACACCTCCGGCATACTACAACACAGGTAGTGCGATGCGTATGTATGGCAGCAACACTCTGACTATCAACTCTACAAAGACAATCAAGAATATAACTATTACTTTTGCAACAGGTACAGATACCAGCAATCGTCCTTATTATGCAACAGCGGACAACAGTGCGTTCAATCCGGCAACTGTTGCTTTTGACAACAATATATCAACATGGACAGTTGGTGGAAACACTGCAACTCTGACATATACAACCAAAGGCGGACATTTCCGCGTAAAGACAATCAGTGTGGAATACGCAGAATAAACATTATCTGATATAACCTTAGTAACAATGGTGGCATGGCTTGCGCTGTGCCACCATGTTTTGTTTTATATGTTCTGGTGTTATGTCGTTGTTGTTGAGCTATATCCCTTTATTTTAGAAAATTAACAGAAACAAAACAATTATTTGTTAAATGTTTATTGTTAATTTTACGTATTAAGAAAAAACAAGTAATTTTGCACAATTAAAAAACTCAAAAACAATTTTCAGTACCATTATTCGCAAGAGTAATGCCTGTTGGGTTGTGCTATACATTATATTATATGCAGTGAGTTTCTTCAATATCGTATGTGGCAATAATTCAGCAATATACAAAGATAAAATTATAAAAAAGAACAAAGATTTTAGTAGGTATGAAAATGAACAAGATTGTAATGCTTGCAGCTGCGGCTGCGATGTTGGTGTCTTGCGGTAGCAAAAGTGGTGGCGGCAAGCCCAACTTTGGCGACAATGAGTACGCGGTAAGGACACTGAAGGGACAGAGTGCTGATTTGCAAACCTCTTATCCTGCGACCATCAAGGGTGTGCAGGATGTGGAGATACGTCCGAAAATTGCCGGCTTCATCACAAAGATTTGTGTGCAGGAAGGTCAGCAGGTGAAAGCAGGACAGCTGCTTTTCGTGATTGACAATGTCACTTATGAGGCAGCCAAGAATCAGGCGAAGGCAGCTGTCAACTCGGCAAAAGCACAGCTTGCCACTGCGAAGCTCACTTACGAGAACAGCAAGAAGCTCCATGCAAACAACGTCATCGGCGACTATGAGCTTTCATCAGCGCGCAACTCTTACGAGACTGCCATGGCTGCTGTGGCTCAGGCTGAGGCAAACTATACAGCGGCAAAGCAGAACCTTGACTTCTGCTACGTGACAAGTCCGGCAACCGGTGTCATTGGCGAGTTGCCTTACAAGGTGGGAGCGTTGGTAAGCTCTTCCATTCAGCAACCGCTTACAACAGTTTCCGACATACGCACAATGCAGATTTATTTCTCCATGACAGAGAAAGACATCATGGCACTCACAAGAAAGGACGGCGGCATAGCAAGTGCCATAAAGGATTTCCCTTCCGTGAAGCTGCAGCTTGCCGACGGTTCATTGTTCAACCATGAAGGCAAAATCACGGCAGTCAGCGGCGTAATTGACGCAACAAAGGGTACAGTACAGATGCGTGCCGATTTCCCTAATCCGGAGGCTCTTCTGAAGAGTGGCGGCTCAGGTTCGGTTATTATCCCTAATCCTACTCAGAATGCCATTGTCATTCCACAGGACGCTGTTATGCAGGTGCAGGACAAGTTCTTTGTCTATGTTGTCGGCAAGGACAATAAGGTGAAATACACTCCTGTAACAATCAACCCGGAGAACGACGGCAAGAACTATATCATCCAGAGCGGTCTGAAGCAAGGCGAGACCATTGTTGTCTACGGTGTCAGCACACTTAGCGACGGCATGGAAATCAAGCAGCTCACAGAGGCACAGTATGCCAAGAAACTGGAAGATGCCGAGAAACTCGGTGAGGCTCAGGGAGACCTCGAGGAGTTCAAGAAGGCTATGGGAAAATAACAAAGCAATCTGAGGTTTTGTCAGTGTTGACAGGCTTGACAGACAGTGTTAACAGTCTGACAATATTCGCAATATTGACAATACCGACAGTATTGACAAGAAAATAAGACAAACATGAAATTAGACAGATTTATTGAACGCCCGGTGCTGTCTACGGTGATTTCCATCCTGATAGTCATCCTGGGTTTCATAGGACTGGTGTCATTGCCTATTGAGCAATATCCTGACATCGCTCCTCCTACAATCATGGTGCGCGCATCCTATAGCGGTGCGAACGCCGAGACAGTGCTCAACTCCGTAATTGCTCCACTTGAGGAGCAAATCAACGGTGTGGAGGGCATGACCTACATGACATCTGCCGCCACCAACGACGGTTCGGCATCAATCACTGTGTATTTCCAGCAGGGAGCTGACGCCGACATGGCACAGGTCAATGTCCAGAACCGTGTGTCACAGGCTTCCGCCCTGCTTCCTGCCGAGGTTACCCGTGCCGGTGTGCAGGTCATGAAGCGACAGAGCAGTAATGTCATCATCTTTGCCCTGACCGGTGACTCTGCAAGGTATGACAACCAGTTCATCGGCAACTATGCCGACATCAACATCATCCCTGCCATCAAGCGTGTGAAGGGTGTCGGTGAGTGTCAGGCAATGGGTTTGCAGTCATACACCATGCGCCTGTGGCTTGACCCGATAAAGATGAAGAGCCACAACCTTATGCCAAGCGACATCACCGGTGTTCTTGCACAGCAGAACATCGAGGCGGCGCCGGGCAGGTTTGGCGAGCAGACCGACAACCAGTATGAGTACACTATCCGCTACAAAGGTCGTCTGAGAACTCCCGAGGAATTCCAGGACATGATTATCACCAGCGACACCAATGGTCAGACTGTCCGCGTCAAAGATGTGGCAAGAGTCGAGCTCGGCGGTCTGTACTATTCATTCAAGCAGAGTGTGGACGGAGAGCCGTCAATCATGATGATGGTGACACAGACAGCGGGAAGTAACGCGACACAGATTATCAAGGACGTGAAGGAAGTGCTTGCAGATGCTGAGAAATCCCTGCCTCCGGGCATGGAGATAAAGGTCATGCAGGATGTCTCCGAGTTCCTTAACGCTTCTATCGATGAGCTTATCAAGACCCTCTTTGAGGCATTTGTTCTTGTGTTCATCGTGGTTTACATCTTCCTGCAGGACTTCCGTTCTACACTCATTCCGCTTATTGCGGTTCCGGTGTCATTGGTCGGAACATTCTTCTTCCTCTATGCCTTTGGCTTCTCGCTCAACCTCCTCACTCTTGCAGCCCTTGTGCTTGCCATTGCGATTGTGGTCGATGACGCCATTGTGGTGGTGGAGGCCGTCCACGCCAAGCTGGACTTGGGATACAAGAGTACGCTCACGGCTTCAAAGGATGCCATGAGCGAGATTGCAGGAGCCATCATCTCCATCACTCTCGTTATGGCTGCGGTGTTCGTGCCGGTATCGTTCCTTGGTGGCACGAGTGGTACTTTCTACCGTGAGTTTGGTGTGACTATGGCCATCTCTATCATCATCTCCGCGCTCAACGCCTTGACCCTGTCCCCTGCACTTTGTGCCGTGCTGCTTAAGCCGCACAACGAGGACGGTTCGGAGCGCAAGATGTCAATGATTGACCGCTTCCACGTTTCGTTCAACGCTGCATACGGAAAGATTCAGGCAAAATACCAGAATGGAGTGCGTCGCATAGTCGAGCGTCCGCTGATAGCAATCGCATCAGTCATTGTCGGCATTGTCGCTATGGCATTGCTCATGATGAACACACGTACAGGTCTTGTGCCGGACGAAGATACAGGTACACTCTTCGTTACCGTAGCCACACCTCCGGGAACATCATTGGAGAAGACCAATGGTGTCATGGACCAGGTGGACAAGATGCTGAAGTCCAATCCGGGTATCCAGAGTACACTGCGTATCGCCGGTTACAGCTTCATCGGTGGTCAGGGTTCCAACCAGGGAACATTCATTGTCAAGCTGAAGACCTTCGAGGAGCGTAACGGTGCGGAAGGTCCGCTGAAGTATATCGGTGTACACAACCTTGGCTCATCAATGATTCTTGGCATGATTTACAAGCAGACAGCTGCCATAAAGGGTGCACAGATTCTTGCTTTCCAGCCACCTATGATTCAGGGATTCTCAGCAACAAACGGTCTGACATTCTCCATGCAGGACCGTACCGGCGGCGATGTCAACAAATTCTTTGACATAACACAGAAGTTCCTCGGCGAACTCAACAAGCGTCCGGAGGTTGCCAGTGCCATGACACAGTACAACTCAAAATATCCTCAGTACATGATGGATGTTGACGTTGCAAAATGTAAGCAGAGTGGCATTGACCCATCTGTTGTGCTGTCAACAATGCAGGGATATTTCGGCGGTCTCTATGCATCTAACTTCAACAGCTACGGTAAGCTCTATCGTGTGATGATCCAGGCTTCACCGGAGTTCCGTGGAGATCTGAAGAGCCTTGACAATATATATGTACGCACAGGCAACGGTACAATGAGCCCTATCGGCACTTACGTCAACCTTACAAAGATGTATGCGCCACAGGAGATTGACCGTTTCAACCTCTTCACCTCTATCAATGTCAACGCCTCAACAGCGGAAGGCTACTCCACAGGTGACGTAATCAAGGCGATGGAAGAAGTGGCAGCGGAAAATCTGCCGGAAGGCTACTCTTACGAGTTCTCCGGTCTGACACGTTCCGAGCAGGAGTCCAGCAACTCCACAGCCATCATCTTCGTGCTCTGTCTCACCTTCGTGTACCTCATCCTTTCAGCACAGTACGAGAGCTACATCCTGCCTCTGTCTGTAATCCTCTCCATTCCGTTCGGTCTGGCAGGAGCGTTCCTCTTCACCAACCTCTTCGGAAAGCAGAATGACATCTACATGCAGATTGCGCTCATCATGCTTATCGGTCTGTTGGCAAAGAACGCCATCCTTATCGTGGAGTTCGCCCTTGAACGCCGTCGTACAGGTATGGCTATCTCATGGTCGGCAGTGCTTGGCGCCGCAGCCCGTCTGCGCCCGATTCTCATGACCTCACTCGCCATGATTATCGGTCTGTTGCCACTCCTTGTGCCAATGGGTGCAGGCTACAACGGCAACATGACTCTTGGTGCAGCAGCCATCGGCGGTATGCTCATCGGTATGCTTTGCCAGATTATGGTCGTTCCTGCCCTGTTCTATATCTTCCAGGCATTGCAGGAGAAGATAAAGCCGATAGAGTTCGATGACAACAATGCCAATGTCGACTCGGAGTTGCGTCAGTACACAAACCCTTATGCTGCCGCCGAGCTTCAGAAGCAGTTTGACAAAAACGTAAATAAAGAATAGTGACAATGAAAGTTAGAAATATCATATTGTTTGCATCTGCCGCAGCAGTAATGAGCAGTTGCGGAATATACAACAAATATGAGCGTCCTGACGTAAACACACAAGGTTTGGTGCGCGACACAGCAAGTATCAGTGATACTCTTGCTGTGTCCGACACCGCCAGCTTCGGCAACCTGCCTTGGCGCAGCGTGTTCACCGACCCGCAGCTGCAGACGCTCATAGAGTACGCATTGGAGCATAACACAAACATGCTCAATGCCGCACTCAACGTGAAGATGGTTCAGGCACAGCTGACAGCAGCCAAACTGGCATTCGTGCCTTCATTCACGTTCTCACCACAGGGCACATTGTCTTCATGGGACGGACATACTCCAAGCAAAATCTACTCACTGCCTGTACAGGCAAGCTGGAGCATCGACCTCTTCGGCAACCTCCTCAACGCAAAGCGCAGCGCACAGATGCAGCTGCTTGCAACAAAGGACTACCAGCTCGTGGTGAAGACAGGAGTAATCTCCAACGTGGCAAACATGTACTACACACTCATGATGCTTGACCGCCAACTGGAGATTGTCAACAACATGGCTGACCTGACCAAAGAGACATGGCGCATCATGAAGCTCCGCAAAGAGATGGGACCTGTCAACGAAACCGCCGTACAGAGTGCAGAGGCGAACTATTACTTAGTACTCTCACAGGCCGCTGACCTGCGCCGACAGATTCGCGAGACAGAGAACTCCATGTCACTCCTCCTCGGACAGCCTGCACAGACCATCGCACGAGGAAAACTGGAGAACCAAAGCCTACCTTCATCCTTCAGCACAGGTGTGTCAATCAGCATGCTCAACAACCGTCCTGATGTACACTATGCTGAAATGTCCCTCGCCTCTTGCTTCTATGATGTGCAGCAGGCACGCTCAAAGTTCTATCCTAACATAACCATTAGCGGCAGCGGCGCTTTCACCAACAACAGTGGCGGTGGCATCGTCAATCCGGGAAAATGGCTTCTCAGCGCAGTAGGAAGCCTTACCCAGCCTATCTTTGCACGCGGACAGCTTGTAGCAGGACTGAAAGTGGCAAAGGCAAAGCAGGAACAGGCTTTCAACACATGGCAGCAGGCAGTGCTCTCAGCAGGCAGCGAGGTGAGCAACGCTCTCGTGCTCTACAACTCTTCCGAGGAGAAGAGCCAACTTGACGGCAAGCGCGTGGAAGTGCTGAAAAAGAACGTTGAGATGACAAAAGAGCTGTTCAGCTCAAAACCAAACACCACCTACCTTGAGATAATCACAGCAGAAAGCAACCTGCTCAACGCACAGTTGGCCAAAGTGCAGGATGACTTCTACAAGATGCAGGCGGTCGTAAACCTCTATTACGCTCTCGGCGGAGGCAGGGATTAACTTCAAAAAAAGACATAGCTATGAGTAACATAAGTCAACAAGCACACATCGACCCGAAGGCAAAAATCGGCAACAATGTCACCATCTATCCTTTTGCCTACATCGAGGGTAATGTAGAAATAGGCGATGACTGCGTCATCTACCCGTTCGCCAGCATCATGAACGGCACACGCCTGGGTCATGGAAACAAGGTTTTCCAGAACACCGTGTTGGGCGCAGAGCCACAGGACTTCAACTATCAGGGCGACTGCTCATGCCTCATCATCGGCGATGAGAACATCTTCCGTGAGAACGTTGTAATCAACCGTGCCACATTCTGTGAGGGAAACACACGCATAGGCAACCGCAACTTCTTCATGGAAGGCGTGCATGTCTCCCATGACACAAAGGTCGGCGACTACTGCACCTTCGGCTATGGCACAAAGGTGGCGGGCGACTGCGAGATTCATTCCGGTGTAATATTCTCGTCAAGCGTAATCATCAACCCTAACGTGCGCATCGGCAGCGGCTCGATGATTACCAGCGGTGTGCGTGTCAGCCGTGACGTTCCGCCGTTCATTGTTGCCACCCACAACCCTGTGGAGTACGGAGGCGTCAACGAGAAACTGCTGAAAACATCCGGCACTACTGACAAAGTAATCGCCCATATC
Organism: Palleniella intestinalis; assembly: GCF_013166595.1. Taxonomy (GTDB): domain Bacteria; phylum Bacteroidota; class Bacteroidia; order Bacteroidales; family Bacteroidaceae; genus Prevotella; species Prevotella intestinalis. The sequence goes on from NZ_JABKKG010000014.1 coordinate 27,326, forward strand.
GCCAACGCTTACCGCCTTCTCTTCCACGGTCAGACTGCCGTCTTGGACGCAATCAACCAGATTAAGCAGCAGGTGCCTGACGGAGATGCAGTACGCAGCATCATCAAGTTCCTTGAAACAACAGAAATAGGCATTATCTCCAAGATGTAAAGTCTCCATGGAATAATACCGAAACGATAGCAATCCTCCGCCGTGAGCCTGTCCATAGGCATCCGGCGGAGGATTTTTCATGCAATCTTTTCCATGCTATAACAGCATTGAGGCATATCTGCGCATTCATTATGCGGAACATTCGGAAAAGAAGAATGTCACATAATAGTAAAGGGTATTATTGGTATACGCCAAAACTCCACAATTTGTTGTGAAATAAATTTTTCATATTAAATGTTTCGCATAAGATGTGGCTCCGCCACACCTTGCAGCGAAATCCTGTTGCAGTACGCGAGGATAGGGACTTGTCACAACAGAAACAGATAAATAATAATGTGTTGTATACGTTTTAGCGACACCAATAAACGGGGTGGTACATCGCCATAAGCGTTAAAAAATGGAAAAAGAATGCCATTGCCCACGGCCTAATCTTGTAGGGTTGAGGGGAAATGCTTATTTTTGTATGCTCAAACAAAACAAAGGCTTTTTTCCTTATGCCACAAAATAAAAGGCCGGCAACCTAAGGAACTATGCCCATATCTCATGGAAAGCAATACAAGTATGATAAAAAGACTATTCAACAAGACCGTGATGGCCATGTTCTTCGGCATCACGACCATGTCATTCCTCGCAGCCTGTGGCGGAGATGACGAGGGCGGAAACGCAGCCGGAAACAATGTCAATGCCAACGACACTCAGAAGAGTCCGCACGCCCTGCGCCTTGAAATGCCACGCGTGCAGCCGGGCAACAACTATCAGCTGATTGTGAAATATGACGACGAAATCGGTGTGAACTACATCATTGAGTGGGACAAGACCAAACGTGCACAGCGCTGGACCTGCTGGCAATGGACAAAGAGCAATAACTTCAAGGGGTGGGAACGTAAGAAATGGCAAGACGGCGTACAATGGAACGGACAGAAATGGTATGGCGACCCATTCCATGAGGATAGCGAGATTGACGCGAACTACCGCTCATTGCTGACAGATTACAAGTCCTCGGGATATGACCGCGGGCACATCTGCGCATCAGAGGACCGCATCTGTTCGATGAATGTCAACGGTCAGACATTCAGCCTCGCAAACATGCAGCCGCAAATCAATGGCTTCAATGCTCAGGTATGGGCAAAAATGGAGGCGAAGGTGCGCACTTGGGCACAGACAACGACCAACAACAATGGTGTGCTGTATGTCTGCAAAGGCGGCACAATCAACGATGTAAACCTCAACGGCAAGAAGGAAAGCGGCACCACAGGTATGATAAAGAACCGCATCCCCATACCGAAATATTTCTTCATGGCGGTGCTGAAACAAACGAAGGAGAACACATACTCTGCCGTGGCGTTCTGGGCGGAACACAAGAAAGACAACAGTTCCAACCTCACTCCCTACATGATAAGCATCGATGAACTTGAGGCACGCACAGGATATGACTTCTTCTGCAACCTGCCTGACAACATCGAGCAGGCGGTGGAAGGGCGTCTAAACACCGGCGAGTGGAAATAACAATCTTCGAGACCTCATGATTGACAAAACAAAAGGTAACACTTTGCACTGCAAAGTGTTACCTTTTACTGTATTAAACGATACCTTTTACCTGACAAACCGTTACCTTTTGCATAATGAAAGGCAACGTTTTGCGGAGCAAGGCGCAACCACCTATCTTTCAACGAATTACAGTTAACCAAGACTTATCTCACGCTCGATGCCGACATCCCTGACGAACTCCTCGTCATGGCTTACCACAACCAATGTGCCACGGTAGTCTCTCAGTGTCGCGGCAAGTATCTCCATGCTTGCGATGTCTATGTTGTTGGTTGGCTCGTCGGCAATAATCATGTCAGGCGCATTGTCCCCGGCAAGCAGGCAGCATAACGCCAGCTTCATCTTCTCACCACCGCTGAGGTTGCCGCACCTCTTCTCCCATGTCGTGGCGTCAAACAGAAAGCGACTCAAAAGCATCTTAAGCTCATGCTCCGGACGCTTGGTGGCACAGCTTTCCAGCTGCCCATAGACTGTCAGTTCGTTGGCTATGCAAGAGTATTCCTGGTCAAGATAGACGATTTTCAACGCCTCAGCCCTTGACATCTCACCGCCAGTAGGCTGCAATTCCCCTGTCACGAGTTTCAGCAAAGTACTCTTCCGCGCCGCCTTCTCCGCCTTTGCCAGCTCTTTCTGCTGACTTTGCAGACGGGTGAGCTTTGCAGCCGTCAGACTGTCCGTCACCTCTTTGTACTCATCGTAGGGCATCGGATAGTACTGCATCCCATGTTGCGACATCTCATAGATAGCCGGCACAATGTTCAGCAGTGTCCTGTCGTGGCTGACAATGACAACAGTGCCGTTTGTCCGCCTGATGTGCTCATACAACAAAGCCCTGCCATCGGCATCAAGATGATTGGTAGGCTCGTCCATAAGTGTCACGGCAGGATGCCGGATGTCCATGCCTGCCAAGAACACTTTTGTCTTCTCGCCTCCGCTGAGCGCACTCATCGGCATGCCGGGAGCGACATGCCCGATGCCCCACCGCCCGAAAGCCTCTGCCACGGACTCATTGATGCTCCAGTCGTCATCAAGCATAGCGAAGTCCTCCTCTGTGCCATTGCCGTCAAGAATGCAGGCAAGAGCTTTTAATTTCGGTGCTATTCCCAAGGCTTCCGCTACCGTCATACCGTCAAATTGTCCGAAATGCTGCGGCACAAGATACGGCATATCACAAGCCACCTGTCCCGACGACGGTGGCAGAATGCCGGCAATGATTTTGAGAAGTGTAGATTTTCCAACGCCATTGTTTCCCACAATGGCACATCTTTCCCCGTCAGAGACGGAGAAGCTTATATCATTAAACAGCACCTCCTTGTCAGGATGTACATAGGAAATGCTCTGAACCTGTAAGCTCATATTCTATTTGTAATCATTAAAAATAAAACAACTTCGGTACAAATACGCGACTATACATTAGGCGAGACAAACTCCCGCCATGACCATCTGATTACTATGTATAGTCTTTCTTTTTACATGATTGCAAATAAAATATGCTGCAAAAAAAATTATGCCATAGACTTTTTTCATGTAAAGAGAGCCACCAAATTGTTTGGGATAAATTATTATATAAAGTCAAACAAAATTGAATGTCTACAATACTCACACCGTATTGTAGACATTTCCATGCACAGTGTGCCTTCGCCACATTTCTATAAGAAGCGATTATACAGAAAACAGTAGCCTCTTGCAAAAACACAATCATGGAATAATAGGAAAGCCATGAGTAATGCACTTGTATATTTTCGCATATCAGTTCTGTTTGAATAAATAAATATTTGTCTTCATTTTCTACATTTTCTTTTACAGTTCAATCCGCCATGCCCTTTTCTTCTTGTCCAGATGCATTGCGTTTCATGATGAGCAATCCCATTGCCACTCAGCTTCGCAGCTCACTCGGAGTCCTGCCTGTTGAGGCTTTTATGCACTTTGCAAAATATTTCGGGTCGGAGAATCCGCAGGAATAGGCTATTTCCGAGATAGGTGCGGAGGTCTCTTTGAGCATCTTCACCGCGCGTTTCATGCGTGCTTCCTTGAGGAAATCGGCAGGAGTGACACCCAGGAGCTGCTTCATCTTCCTGTTCAGTCCTGAGCGGCTGACAGCTGTCGCGGCAGCAATGTCATTGATTGTGATGTCGCTGTTGGCGATGTTCTTCTCTATGAAGTCCGTCATTTTCTGCATGAACGCCTCGTCCTCTGCCGACAGTCGCGGTGCGATTACTATTGGTGCCTGCGGTTTTTCCTCATGTGTCGGCGCGCTGTCCTCCGCTTCATTCTTGTGGTCAAGCAGCCGAAGATAGGCCTCCAATGTCTCCTTGCGCCGCTTTTCAAGGTTGCGGACATACACAATGGCATAGGTGAGCATGGCGATGCCTACCACGATGACCAGGAGAATGAGCAGTCTGCCGTACCATGTCTCGAAGAATGTCGGTTCTACGAGTATCGTCACCTTGCGCACATTGTCAGTCCATTGCCCAAGAGCGTTTGTGGAACGTATCAGCAGAGTGTGCGTTCCGGCATCAATGTCCCTTATGTCGATGCTGTTGGCTGCCGTCGGATGACTCCATGTGCTGTCGTTATCAAGCCGTGTGGCATAACGGATGTAGCGGTTGCCCGTATAATCAAGAGCAGCGAAACGCAGTGAGAAATCACGGTTGTGACGCGGTATGCGTATGGTGTCACTGTACTCTATGCTGTAGTCTGCCGGCATATCAGCCACGTGAAGCTGTGTCAGTGCGATGCGTGGAGTGAATCCTTTCGCGAACATTTCGCGTACAGGAATGGTCAAAGTTCCCGTTTGCAGTGACAGAAGGAGGCGGTCTTTTCCGATGATTACAGGCTCTGCGTCCGAGAATTGCAGGTTCTCTCCCCAGAAAGCCCTGCCATAGTTCTCTATGTGAGCCGTCTCCGTGTCAAGGATTGACACAGTGTTGTTGCACTGTATGAGGAGTTTGCTGTCGGAAAGCGGCACGCACGCCATGGTAACATCCGAGGCAAGACCGTTGTCGGTGTTATAATGTCTGAACGAAAACCTGTCGGCATGCAGGTCTGTTGTAAGCAGCCGGTTGAGCCCGCCGCTTTCCGTGGTGACGAATATGCGCCCCTTGGAATCCTGAATGACATTCATTGTGGCGTTGTCGGAGAGGCTTTCCTTGCGTTTCGCCTCACGAGTGTGCATGCGCCATTGTATCTTTTCTGTCGGTTTGTAGATGTTGTCCGCCACAAGAAGCCCTTTTGTCGTTGTGGCAAGCATGGTGCCGTCGTCAAGGATGAGCAGTCTTCTGATGCGCAGCCCCTCAGTGGCTTTGACGGCTTTTGCTGTCAGTGACAGCGGTTTTGTGCCTTTTCCTTTGGCAGGTGTGACAACATTTATTCCGCCGACATGTGTCGCTACCCATATCCTTCCTTTCTTGTCCTCCTTCAAGTCATAGATTTGTGTGGAGTTTATGCCGTTGACTTTCTGCATGTTGTCCCCATGCTTGAGGAACAGGCCGTGAGGCTTGGTGCCAATCCACAACATGCCGCGGCTGTCCTCCAGCAGACTGTAGACCGGCATAAACTCTGTGGATGCCGTATGAAGCCTGCCGTCCTTGCCCATGTATCCTTGGAGTTGCAGAGCGGAATCCAGCACCGTCAGTATGCCGTCCTTTGTGCCTATCCACAGATTTCCTTTGCGGTCACGGTACTGCATGCGTACAACGGAAGGGCTGATGCCGTCGATGCGGCTCCATTTCCGTGTGTGCGGAGTCTTGCGCAGGAATCCTTCCGGTGTCATCTGCCAATGGATGCCCCTGTTGTCCGTGAAATCCTCGCATCGGCTTCCATTCTTTGCAAACACCTTCCGCGCCTTTTTCTCTATGCTGCCGGTCACGGGTGAGAATGCCGATGTGCGCACATCGAACAGGAACACATCATAGTCGACAAGGCAATAGATGTTGCCGGTTGCCGTCTCCGGTGTCACATCGTAGTCAGGCACGATGTTGCGGACTCTGTCGCTGTTCATCTCGTTGCCGTCACCGGGCTTCGTTTTGAACGATACAAAGTCGTAGCCGTCAAAGCGATAAAGACCGTTCCATGACGAAAGCCACAGGAATCCCCGTCTGTCCTGCATGATTTGGGTGACATGCTGGTGGGAGATGTCCGAGATGTCGTCAAGGTTATCGGTGGTAAAACCGTACTCCTGCGCGCCAAAGGCAGGGCAGGGGAGCAGTGAGAGGAGCAGGATAAGGAGGAGAGGCATGGCGTTTTTTTGAGGTTGGGACATGGAAAAATCCTGTATGACGGGCTCTTGTCCAAAGCCGCGTCATACAGGATTCTGCAAGAAAATCATTTGATTACTATTTTCCGTCCGTTATGGATGTATATGCCCGGAAGGGTAGGTACAGTGGTCAGTTTCTGTCCGTTGATGTTGTAGTAATCGTTGGTTGTGCCGGCAGATGTCTCAGGAGCATCGATTGCTGTTGTTTCCGGAACGAACACTTTGATGTTGTCGATGAAGGCACGCTTTGCCGTTGTCTCGATTTTCAGCTGCGGATTGGCAGAGACATCCTCGAATGTGAGCGTCAGAGTCTCAAACTCATCGCTTCTCGTTGCCGAGTATTCCTTTGTCTGCGTGTCGCTTCCCGTCATGGAAACTTTTATCTTTCCTTCAACAGATGTCCAGCCCTTGATGTCGAAAGAGACGCAAAGTTTTCCGCCAGGGAACTTGATAGTTCCGGATTTTGTTGTTATGGAGCCAGTCTTAGAGCCGGAACCGAGCTTCACAACTCCACCTGCTTCATAGCCGTTTGTAGCAGTCATCTTGTCACAACCTGGCCATTGTGTTCCTGTCTCGTCAATGGAGCCTTTGGTTATGCAGCTGAAATCATCCTCAAAGACTACTGTTCCCTCAATCACAGGCTCGTCAGGATCCGGATTGTCAGGGTCAGTCGGGTCGGTAGGTTCTCCACCTTCTCCCGGCAGATAGTCAGCGTAGCGGTCATCATCGGTACAGGTTGTTATGGCTGTGTATGGGTCGAAAGCCACGTTGATGCTATCACCCCAGACATATTCCGAGAGGGTAGGGAAGTCGATGAACAGGTTACGGTTGCCCTGAAGTGAGCAGACCGCATTGTTACGGTCCACCTCTGTCTGGGAAACCTTGTCCTTGCGTGTCCATTCAAGATAGAGAGTGTACGCCCATTTCTGCAATGTAGGCCAGTCGTTGTTCTCCAACTGCTGCAGTCCCTGTGTGCCTTGCCATGTCAGGTTCTGGTAGGTGGTCGCCATATAGAAATATGTACGTGAGAAATCTCCCTTCCATTCATCGTTTGGTTCGCATAGCTGTATGTTGCCATGGTTGCCGGCAGGACCTTTTCCCACTTTCTCATAGCCATCGAGAATGCTTGGGTTGGTCACCTTGCCCATAGGGTAGTTGCTCTTCTTTGAGTTGTCTTCGGACGGTGAAGGGTAGAGGTGGTGCAAATCCTTGTAGGCATTGTTCTGTGAACCTCCCCACCATGATTTCGGGAAAGAGTGCTCGATGTTCATGCCGCTGATGACAGAACCTTTGCTTCCGAAATAGTATTTGCCGGCACTGTAACGGTTCACGCACTGGTTGGTTGACGCTATGCGGTCGGTGGTGTAGAAGCCTCCCCATGTGTTTTCTTTTCCGGAACCGTAGGAAATGATAGTCTTCGGTTGGCTGATGCTGTAGATTTTTGTCTTCAGCGCTTCCTTTTTCAGCCCTTTCAGGCTCTTTGCGTATTCTGCCAGTCCTTTACGGTCAAGACAGTAAGCAGGCGTGGCACTCATAATGGCAAGCGCCAGTACGGCTATGGATGTAAAAAGTTTCTTCATAGTGTGTCTGTTTTTTGTTTGTTTTGGCAAAGTTACTGCTTTATTGTGAAAAAACAAAAACATTCGTTATTTTTCTTTCGTGCTTGGTGGCATATAAGGCAATGTGCGGTCATGGAAAGCACGGCAGGCATTTGTTTAACGACTTTTCAAGGTTGTTAAGCGGTAAGAATAATTTTGACAAACCACATTCATGGTTTTTCAGATGATTTTCTTTTGAAGACAAGAAAATGGCGACAGAAAATGCGGTTTTCATTGTTTTTTGACCTTGTTTTTGGCAAAAAGCACTCCGAATCGCTATGGTTTGTGATGCCAATCGTAACCTTTCACACTGTCAACCGTTACCTTTTGTCATGCCAATCGTTACCTTTTGCAGGCAGGAATGATGCTTTTGTGGCTTAAAAGTGTGTGGATGAGCAGTGCTTTTTCTTGTAATTGTTTGACAGATAGGGTGTTACATGGAGGTGTGAAAACAGCACATGTTTTTCGGTATTTTCATCTTGTGATTTTGTTATTCCAAGGAATTATGTTAAAATCGGTTCTGCAAGATTTCGTGTGGGTATGGATAAAATGCGATCTGCATACAGTGGCATTGCCGATTTTTTTGCAGTTATCCCGGCATACATTTGCAGTAAACAAATGGTGGCACGCCACTGTTTGGTGTACAGAAAACAACAGTGGAGATGCGGAAAATGTGGAAAAAATGCCGAAAATGGGTGTAAAATAAGACTGTTCTTGTTAAATAGTACAAACAATTGTTGTGTATTGTGTTTTTTGTTTGTAAATTTGCGGTTGATTGCGCAACACGATGATTCACATGTTATGCCATGCATGAAACAGATTTGTGTGACGGCACAATCGGCGGAAGCCATGCGGCGGAAGAATCGGCGGTGACTTCTTATAAGGAAAAATAGTAAAAACAAATCATTGAAATACGACTATGGAACATGTAAAGTGCTTGATTGTCGGCTCAGGACCGGCAGGCTATACGGCGGCGATATATGCAGGACGCGCCAATCTCAGTCCTGTGGAGTACTGCGGAATGCAGACCGGCGGACAGCTGACGCAGACCACTGACGTGGAGAACTTCCCCGGCTATCCGGAAGGAGTGGACGGAAACCAGATGATGATGGACCTCCGCGCTCAGGCGGAACGCTTCGGCGCTGACCTCCGTGACGGTGAGATTGTCGAGGCAGACCTGTCAAAGCGTCCTTTCGTCCTTACTGCCGACAATGGCGACAAGATAGAGGCGGAGACACTGATCATCGCCACAGGAGCATCGGCAAAATATCTCGGACTTGACGATGAGAAGAAATATGCCGGACAGGGTGTCAGCGCATGTGCCACCTGTGACGGCTTCTTCTACCGCAAGAAGGTGGTCGCTGTCGTCGGAGGCGGTGACACAGCTTGTGAGGAGGCGACATATCTCGCAGGACTTGCATCCAAGGTCTATCTCCTTGTCCGCAAGCCGTTCCTCCGCGCTTCCGAGGTGATGAAGCAGCGCGTCATGGAGAATGAGAAGATAGAAGTCCTTTTCGAGCATAACGCCGAGGGGCTTTTCGGCGAGAACGGTGTGGAGGGTGTCCACGTCGTAAAGCGTAAAGGGGAGGCTGACGAGGAGCGTTACGACATAGCTGTCGACGGCTTCTTCCTCGCCATAGGCCATAAGCCAAATTCTGATGTCTTCAAGAAATATGTGGAGACTGACGAGGTGGGCTACATCAAGACCGAGGGGGCGACACCCCGCACAAACATTCCGGGAGTCTTCGCTGCCGGTGATGTCGCCGACCCTCTCTACCGTCAGGCGGTCACAGCCGCCGGTTCGGGCTGCAAGGCTGCCATTGAGGCAGACCGTTTCCTTAGGGAACAATAAGGATAATCAGACTGTTTTGTCATGCAATCCGCATTATGTGGATTGCATGACAGACAACCTGCCTATTTGTCGAGTTGGCAATTTCTTGGAAAGAGATAATTTTTTAATCACTAATAATTAAAACTTAAAAACAACCATTTATGAAGAAATCAATGCGATTTGCCTTGATGCTGTTCCTCATGTGTATAGGGACGGTGGCATCATGGGCAGACTTCAAGGATTTCAGTGTGCAGGTGAACAACCAGGAAGGCACACTGTTGACCTCTGAGGAAGTGGCAGTGCAGCACACAGCCTTTGAGTTCGGTGTCGCTGTGGCATCGGACGGAGCTGTGAGCCGTGTGGCTGCCGGTGACGCAAATTCTGTGGCTACTGTCAGTGGCAAGTACCACAATGACCATGGTTCTACAGGACTGAAAGTGGTGGTTCCTGTGGACGGTAATGTGAAAATCACTGTCGGACAGTGTACTTACAGTGGCAGTGCTATCAAGGTGACCAACAGTGACGGCGCAGAGGTTGCCACAAAGACTCCGGGAACAGCTTGCTGGAAGAATGACCGTAGCAATGTCACCGAACTGTACTACACAGGCGAGGCTACCACACTGACTATCTCCGGCATGGGCTACTGCCCTTATGTTGCCGTAGAGAAGAGCGATGCCGTTGTGAAGAAGTTCGACATCACTTACAGCCTTGGTACAGAAGAAGGTGTGGAAGGTATCGCTCCGGCCGGCGTGACATGGACAGAGGGCGACACATTTAACGCTCCAAAGAACTTCACATTATATAAAGAAGGTTATACTCTCACAGGCTGGAACGACGGCACAAAGACTGTCGGAGTAGGTGAGGAGTATGCTCCTGCATCCGATGTGACACTGACTCCGGTGTTTACAAAGAACACTGTCTCTCTTGCTGACCGCACAGAGGCTGTCACTTTGAAATGGGATTTCCAGACAAGGAATGGTGCGCCTACTGTTGGTTGGCAGAATGTCACAGGCATTTATGTCACCCAGGCTCTTGTCAACGGACAGACAATCGATGTCAAAGTTGATTTCGACACAAATAATGGCGGCAAGATTGCCAATGCCAATTGGAATGACTGGTGTCAGATGAATGCAGGCACGAAATTCACAATCCCTTCATGCAAGGGTGCTACATTCACTCTTGAATCTTACAGTGCTACAACTACGACAACCGTTGACGGTGTCGCAGCAGAAGGAAATGGCAGCACTGTCTATACCACAGAGATAGGCAGCAAGTCGGAGACAATCGATATTGTCATTGGCGACGGCAGCTATTTCCGCTATCTTCAGATGGTCCTTCCTGTCGTGGCACAGGGAGGTGGCATGACTTTCGACAATCAGGAGGTGACTGTGACATTTGCCATGGACTCAACAGATGAGCCGGGCAAGTACACCATTACTCCTGTAGAGACCGGAGTTGCAATGTCAACTGTAGCTTTTGACTATGGTAGTGCTAAAATAAATGGACTTGGCAAGATAACCGATAAGGAGAACAACACAGTGTGTCCGGCAGGCTTGAAGATAGTTCCTGCCAATGGCAAGGATGATTTGCTGTACTGGAATGTCAAGCCGGCAGCAGGTCTTACATTCACTCCTACTAAGGTTACAGGCTATGTGAACCGTGACGGTACTGACGCAGAGAACGGTCTTACTGTCAGTGTCAAGCAGGGTGAGAATGCTGCTGTGACTCTCGGAACATGGACAGCATTGCGCAGTGGAAAGGGTATCAACAAACCTTATGACGAGAAGGGTATCGCACAGTATGTTGTAGAGCTTACTCCTGAACAGCAGACTGCACTCACAGGCTCTGACATGTTCCAGTTGATGGCTACTATCGGTGTAGGCAACACCAAGAACAGTATCTTCGGTACAGTGACCATTACAGGTGTTGTCAACGGTACAATGGCTGATGTCAACAAGTATGCTGTCAGCGTTGCTGTTGCTCCTGCTGAGGGTGGTTCGGCTACAATCTATCCTAACTCTGCTGAGTATGAGGAGAATGACGAGGTCACACTCACTGCAACAAAGAACTTTGGATATGATTTCGTCAACTGGACAGACCAGGACGGCAATGTCGTTTCTGAGGAAGCGAAGTTCAAGTATACAGTCGTTGCTGACGCTACATTGACAGCTAACTTCAAGAAGGTGAACACTTATGCTCTTGATGTCACTGTTGACGGCGGTGGTAAGGACTATATGATTAGCTATTCTCCTGCCTATACTTTGGTTGACGGCAAGAAGATGTACGAGGAAGACACAAACGTGACTGTCACAGCTGCATCCAATGAGGTTGTCAAGTTCGGCTCATGGAGCGACGGACAGACATCTGCTGAGATTGTCTGCAAGATGACAGAGGACCTCTCGCTTACTGCGACATATTCCGCTTCTGACTTCATTGCAATATGGGACTTCTATCAGCCGGGCAACAACGGCCGTATCGCCGACTTCTCTGCAGAAGGAAATGAGGCAGCAGCCCTCGTTATGCGTGATGAGGCAGGCAATGCTTCAGGTTGGCTTGACAAGCCGGAAGTCAACGGAGGCTACGAAGGTCGTCCGGGCGGTGTCTGCTGGAAGAATGATGTGGCAATAGGCACATACTACTGGCAGACAAAGGTTGACGCAAGCAATTTCACTGACATTAAGGTGAAGTCGGCAATGGTGTACAACTACAATGCTTATCAGACCTACAATGTTGAGTACTCTCTTGACGGTGAGAGCTGGAATAAGCTCGGCGCAATCAATATGACCGGTGCAAAGAACTGGACAGATCTTGCTGTGGATGTTCCTGCTGAAGCAAACAACAAGGCAGAGGTTTATTTCCGCTGGATAGCAGACAAGTCGTCAAAGATTGACGGTACAAGCTCAAAGAATGACGGTGCTTGTATCGGTGCAATCTACATCACAGGCTCTGAGAAGGTATTCGATGACGGCAAGGCTCCTGTTGTTGTGACTACTGTCCCTGTCGAGGGAAGCAGCACAGCAAGTGCAAACGGCAAGATTGTCATTACCTTTGACAAGAAGGTTCAGCTCACTCCAAACGCTAAGGCTACTCTTGGAACAACTGATCTGAAGCCTGTGGTATCAGGCAAGACTGTCGTATGCGAATACAAAGGTCTCGCTTACTCTACAGATTATGTGTTCACTCTTAGCGGAAATTCTGTTGTTGACCTTACAGGTAATAACAAGGTGGCAGACGACATAACAATCAATTTCACCACAAGGACAAAGCCTGAGGTCACAAAGGGCATCTATGATGCTGTCGTTACCACAGGTGCAGAGCTTTCTGCTGCTATCGCTGCTGCCAACAAGCGTGCTGATAAGTCTACACGCTACCGCATCTTCGTGAAGCAGGGCAATGTGAAGATTCCTGCTTATGACGGCGATGTCACTGTGGAAGTTGAGCTTGCCAACGGCACAAAGGTGAAGAAGACTTACAAGGAGCCACGTACTTACATCACCGGTAACAATATCTCTATCATCGGTGAGAACTACGAGAACACTGTTATCACCAACTCTGCTCCTACAGAGACATATCAGGGCAAGTACGGTCCTGCAAACATTGCTGAGGGTATCGGTAACTCTGATGTCTTCATCAACTCATCAACAGGACTCTATATCCAGGGCGTTACTGTCAAGACATCCCTCGGTGATGCTGTCGGACGTGACATTGCTTTCCAGGATAAGGGTAACAAGACAATCATGAAGGATGCCTGCCTCTGGGGCTATCAGGATACATACGTTTCCAACGGCGACAAGAGCAAGTACTACTTCGAGGGCGGTGTGCTTCGCGGACGCACTGACTTCCTCTGTGGTAAGGGCGATGTTTACTATAATCAGGTGACTCTCCGTCAGGTTGCAGGTGGCTATCTTGCTGTTCCTTCTGTACCGAAGAAGTACGGATATGTCTTCGAATCATGCAAGATTGTCAGCGATGATGCTGACCCAAGCAAGGTGAATGGCCAGTTCACACTCGGCCGTCCTTGGGGTTCAGGCACACCGAAGGCATACTTCCTGAATACAGAAATGGAGGTTGCTCCTTCTGCTGTGGGCTGGAACGAGATGTCAGGCGGCTGGCCGGCACGTTTCGCAGAATACAACTCTCATCTCTCTTCCGGCACATTGGTTGACCTTTCTCAGCGTAAGACAACCTTCGGTGACGGTCACAAGAACAATCCTGTGCTGACAGCGGAAGAGGCTGCAGAGCTGACTCTCGCAAACGTTATGGGACAGGATGATGACTGGGATCCTACTGCATTGACAGAGCAGGCAAGTGCTCCGGTGAACGTTAAGCTGACAGGCAACGACATCACTTGGGATGATTCCTACTATGTTCTCTGCTGGGCTGTATGCAAGGACGGCAAGGTTGTTGACTTTACAACAGAGCCTACCTACACTGTCGATGACGCGAAGGCTGTATGGTCTGTACGCGCTGCAAACGAGATGGGTGGACTTGGCGAGGCTGCTGTCGCTACAACAGGCACGGGTATCAGCAATGTTGAGACAGGCAATGCTGCCAATGCCAATACCGTCAGCAAGTTCATCGAGAACGGAAAGGTTGTTATCGTAAAGGACGGCAAGAAGTTCTCCGCAGCAGGACAAATGCTGAAATAAGGCTGATTATCCGGCGATTTGTCAGGTTGGCAAATTGACAACTTGACAAAATGTCAGATAAAAAAACAAGAACAATTTAAACTTTCAATAAAGTGTTTGCATCTAATAAGGGTGTAAACACTTTTTTTATGTATATGAAGAAAATATTTTTATTGATGGTTATCGCTCTTTGTGCCACGGTCAACGTGATGGCGCAGAGGGTTATCAGCGGAACATTCGTTGACAAAGACAGCGATGACGGTATCGCACAGGTTACGGTATCGCTTCTGAAGAGAGACAGCGCCTTCGTGAAAGGTGTGATTTCTGACATTAACGGCAAATTCTCGGTGACAGCACCGAAGGACGGCAGCTATCTGCTGAAAGTGACAAGTGTGGGCTATAAGACTTTGGTCAAGCCTGTTCGGGTCAGCGGCTCCAATGTCTCTCTTGGGAAGATCACGCTTGCCCTCGATGCTGTGATGCTTAAAGAGGCTATCGTCACCGGACAGGCAGCAAAGATGACTGTCAAGGAAGATACTTTCGTATATAACGCTGCAGCTTACCATACTCCCGAAGGCTCTGCCATAGAGGAACTTGTCAAGCGTCTTCCGGGTGCCCAAGTGGATGAGAACGGTAAGATAACCATGAATGGCAAGGAGGTAAAGAAGATACTTGTAGACGGCAAGGAGTTCATGACAGGTGACACAGAGACCGCCTTGAAGAACCTTCCGACATCGATTATCGAGAAAGTGAAGTCCTACGACCAAAAGTCTGACCTTGCCCGTGTGACAGGCATCGATGACGGAGAGGAGGAGACTGTCCTCGACTTTGGCATCAAGCGCGGCATGAACAAGGGAATCATGGCTAATGTGGACTTGTCCATCGGTACCGACGCCCGTTATGCCGAGCGTGGCATGGGGGCATACATGAGGGACAATCTGAAGATAATGGCATTCGGCAGTGCCAACAACACCGGCAACAAAGGTTTCCCCGGCGGTGGTGGCGGTATGCGCTTCGGCGGTGGAAACAATGGTCTTAATGCGCACAAGATGTTGGGATTCAATGTCAACTATCAGAATGCAAAGATTCTGAAAATCGACGGTTCGGTGCGCTGGAACCATAATGACAAGGATGTGATGTCAAAGAAATCCACAGAGAACTTCCTCAGTTCCACAAAGTCGTTCGGCAACTCTAAGTCCCAATCCTTCTCACGTGGCGACTCATGGAATGCCCAGATGCGACTCGAATGGACACCGGACACGATGACGAACATCATGTTCCGTCCGAACATCTCTATCTCCACTTCCGACAATGCGTCAAACTCTGCCGATGCAACGTTCAATGCCGACCCTTACGAGAGTGTCGGTGACCCTCTTTCGGAAGAAGGCTTGAGCAAGTTGGAAGAACTTGGACAGCTTGTGAACTCAAAGAAAGCAAGCTCACTTTCTTACAGCAAGTCAACATCGGCGAAAGGAATGTTCCAGTTCAACCGTAAGCTGGGCAACCGCGGACGCAACATAACATTCCGTGGAAACTTCAGTTACAGTGACGGTGATTCCAAGAGTACAAGCCTTCAGGATGTGACCATATTCCAGGCGTTGGACAACAACAATTATCAAATAAACAGGTATAACGTAACTCCGACAAAGTCTTATGGCTATACATTGAAAGGAACTTACTCCGAACCGTTGGGAAAACAGATGTTCTTGCAGGCTGCATACTCATTCAAGTACTCAAAGTCGAAGAGCGACCGCAGCACTTATGACTATTCCAATATCGGCGGATATGACCTTGTAATGCCTGTATATCGCGATTGGGAGACATATCTCGGCAGACTCAACGGCTATCCTGATTTGGGTGAATATCTTGACGAAGACTTGTCAAAGAAGTCTGAATACGATACATACACTCACGAAGGCTCTCTTCAGCTGAGGAAAATCGGCAGGAAATGGAACTATACCGTCGGAGTGATGGCACAACCACAGCACACTCGCCTTAGATACAAATACCAGGGAGCGGACGTAGATGTGAAGCGCGATGTGGTCAATTTCGCACCTTCACTTGACTTGCGTTACAAGATTTCAAAGGTCAGCCAGCTGCGCGCCACCTACCGTTCAACAACGAGCCAGCCGTCAATGACCGACCTTCTCGACATCGAAGACAACTCCGACCCTCTCAACATCTCTCAAGGCAACCCGGAACTGAAGCCTTCGTTCAATCATAATTTCCGCCTGTTCTATAATGGATATTCTCCAAATCACAGCCAGTCATGGATGACACATGTTAATTTCTCCTTGACGCAGAACAGTATTGCCAGCTGCGTGACATATGATGAAGATACCGGTGGCAAGATTACAAAGCCGGAGAACATCAACGGTAACTGGAATCTCAATGGCGCATTGATGTACAACCGCAGCATAGACTCCGCAGGAGTGTGGAACATCAACACGTTCACAAGCGTCAATTATCAGAACCGTGTCTCTTATCTCATGCAGGATAAGGTGACGCTGAAGAACACTACACGCTCAACAACCGTCGGCGAACGCTTGTCAATCAGCTACCGCAGTTCATGGCTTGAGGTGGAACCGAACGGACAGTTGAGTTTCGCACATACACGCAACCTGCTCCAGTCGCAGTCAAATCTTGACACATGGAACTTCAATTACGGTATGAACATCACCGTTACTGCACCGTGGGGCACTGGATTCTCTACTGACGCGCACATGAATTCCCGCAGAGGATATAACGATGCGTCCCTGAACACCAATGAGTTTGTATGGAACGCGCAGGTTTCGCAGTCGTTCCTCAAGGGCAAGCCTCTGACACTTTCCGTGCAGTTCTACGACATACTGAAGAAACAGTCCAGCCTCTCACGCGCAATCTCGGATACGCAGCGTACCGACTCGGAGTATAACACGATAAATTCCTACGTGATGTTCCACCTTATATATAAGATAAACTCTTTCGGAGGAAAGGACGCACGCCGAGGAAATGGCAGGGACGGCGGCAGGCCTGATTTCAATGACAGCCGCTTCAGCCGTGGCGGAGGAATGGGCGGCATGCGCCCTCCTCACATGATGTGATTGTTGTTTGTTAAGGTAATGAAGTCAGAGGAATTCTGACTGATAAAATGAAAGGTGACGGTTCGTGATTGAATCGTCACCTTTTGCATTAATGACCCCAAGTAAGTTAGTCCACAAAATTAACAAGCAGAGAAGGCGAAAGACAAATCCATACATAACGATTGAAAATAATGTCGTTTAATTTTGCGGACTCACTTAAGTAAACAAACATCATTCTGACTATGAAAAATCTTCCCTTTCGTGCACCGTTTCCAAAGAAAAAATGTAACTTTGCAGCAACATAAGAAAACATCGGAAACAGATTCCCCACAACATAACGCCCATGAAAATACTTGTTCTTGAAAACGACAAACATGATTTCCACCTGCTGAAGCATCTGCTGGAAGACCTCAGACCGGAGGCGGAGATTATCGGTCCCATATCCACCGTGGCGCAGGCGAAAGACTATCTGCAATACTGTCCGTATGGCATCGGCATCATCATCGCCGACATACGGCTCGATGACGGACTCAGTTTCGATGCGCTGAACTATGCTCCGGAGGACACACCGATAATCTTCACCACCACTTATGGCGACCATGCGTTGCAGGCATTCGGGTACAACAGTCTGTCGTATCTGCTCAAACCCATTGACAGCGAAGCACTTTCACAAGCATTGGACAAGGCACGCCGACTGCAAAAGCCGCACAGGAAACGGCATGCACGCAGCACTGCCGGTGAGAGTGGCTACCGCGAGCGGTTCCTTGTCAAGACCACCAAAGGCGAGAAAGTAATCCTTACAGCCAATCTGAGGTATGTAGTCTCCGAACAGAAAACCACGTACCTGAAGCTCCAGGACGGCACTTCTTATGCCCTGCCAAAAAACCTCGACGAGGTTGCGAAGCTGCTTAATCCGAGGCTTTTCATGCGCGTGAACCGTAAGTACATCATCCCTCTCGGACAGGTTGCAGGCACCGAGAGCCTCGAAAACGGGAAGATGTCCGTCTGCCTCAAAGGAGACAATCATCCGGAGGTTATTGTCAGCCGCACACGGAAAGCGGAAGTGTGCAAATGGCTTGAATGGCACTGACGCTTCATCCACCAAAAACGACAATTCAGTATTTTTTGCAGGAAACATTCTTGTTCCGTCAGACAGTTTTCTTAATTTTGCATACAGATGACTGCCTGATGTTGGTTTTCTATGCTGTTTTGCAAGCATAACGCAACCAAAAGCAGGCATTTGTGAACAATATATCCTAACAAGAAAGTTAAAAACAAGAAATACAAAAACATGAACGATTTCAAGACAATTTTCGAGAGCCGTTATACCTGGATAGAAGGCTTCATGCGTAATGTGCGCAGATATGCCACAAGACAGGCTATGATATGCCACGAAACCAACACAATATGGACTTATGCCGACCTTAACCGCGACGTCAACCGCCTGTGCAACGCATTGGCAAAGGACGGATTCAAGAAGGGCGATGTCATCATGATGCAGCTGCTCAACTGTCCTGAGTTTGCTTTTGCCTACGTCACTGCCCACAAGATGCACGGTGTCTGCGCTCCTGTGAGCTACCGAGTAAGCTGTGGCGAGCTGTCATTCAACATCGAGGACTCAAAGCCGATGGTGATTCTCTGCTGCGAATCCAAGCTCCCTGACGTGCAGGAAGCCATAAAAATCGCCAACTATACTCCGAAACGAATCATTGTGGTTGGAGGACAGACCCATGGCGACATAATCTCTTACAGCGACTATGTGAAGGATGCATCAACGGAAGAACCGCCATTCACATGCGAATACAACATCTATGACGAGACAACACGCCTCTACACTTCCGGTACTACAGGACGCCCGAAGGGTGTTTGCCTTACGAGCATCAATGAGGTTCTTTCCGCCCATGACGTGATGATTCATTTCCCGATGAGCTATAAGGACGTGACCATGAACACCACACCATGGTTCCACCGTGGCGGACTGCACTGTGCCGGTCCTTGCGTTGTGTTCTATGCCGGCGCATCGCTGGTGATACAGGGCAAATTTGACGCACACATGACATTGAAGCATGTGTGGAAATACAAGATAACATTCATCATCGGTGTGCCTACCGTACTTGAAGCGCTTGCCGACGAGCAGGAGCGACAGGGCTATGACATAAGCGCACTGAAGGGCATTGTCACCATGGGCAGCCCGTTGGAACGCTCTGCATGCATCCGCTACCAGAAGGTGCTCACTCCGAACATCTTCAACGGATATGGTACGACGGAGACTTTTTGGAATACATTCCTGCGTCCGTTCGACCTTCCTGACTTCGCCGGAACAGCCGGAGCATCATGTGTGGATGATGATGTGCGGGTGGTGAAAGTCTATGAGGACCACCGTGCCGAACCGGACGACCTTGCATTGACCGACGGAAAGGAAGTTGGCGAGGTGATAATCTGCTCTCCTGCCAAGTCTCCTTATTACTATGTGAACAACGATGAGGAGACAGAGAAGAAGTACTACAAGGGCTTTATCTACACCAACGACCTCGCCACATGGGATGAACATCAGTTCATAACCATCGTGGGACGCAAGGACGACATGATCATCTCTTCAGGAGAGAACATCTATCCTACTGAGATTGAGGCTGTGCTCAACACACATCCGAAGGTGAAGGACTGCATCGTGACCTCCGTACCTGACAAGATTCGCGGACAGATGGTCACTGCCTACGTTGTGAGGAACGACATGTCGCTCACTCCGGAAGAGCTTGACGCATTCTGCAAGGAGAGCACAGCAATCGCCAACTTCAAGCGTCCGCGCTATTATCGCTTTGTCGAGCAGATTCCGTTCAATGCCACAGGCAAGAAGCTGCATGTGAAAATCAAGCACACTGCAGAGGTGGATTTGAAGAATGGGCTGCTCTATCGAGTATAGTTTTACGACATCCATTATTACAGCATAACACGATGCCGCCGGTGACTCCGCATGCATGGAGACACCGGCGGTATCTTCACAGATAAGCAAACATAACCACCATGGAAACAGATAATATGACCTTCCGCCACCAGATGCCGGCACAGCTGCGCTTCTCCGACATCGACAAGTTCGGGCACATGAACAATTCCGTCTACTTCTCATTGTTCGACATGTGCAAGACACGGTACTTCATCGATGTACTCGGACAACATGTCTTTGACAGTCTCGGCATTGTCGTGGCACACATCGACGCGAATTTCCTCGCACCGATATTCTATCCTGACGAGATTGTCCTGCAGACGACTATAACGCACCTTGGCACAAAGAGCTTCCGACTCTTCCAACGAGCCATCAACAAAAGGACCAAGGAGGTGAAGTGCGAGTGCAACACGGTCATGGTCTTTTTCGACACAGTGCACAACCACTCCATCCCAATGCCGGAATCCTTCAAGCAGAAGATTGCGGAATATGAGGGAGACAACAATCTTCTGACGAAATAAAGCAGATTTCGGAACAATGTTTTTCCATTCGGGAACGGATTTTTGCATGGCAATGCTCCTCTCACTACCTTTGCACCCGACTTGAAACGGTGGGCATAAGGCACACCGTAACCAACAAAAGCAAAAGGACAAAGAAATGGAAAACAGAACAGAACTTAACCGCAACCTTGCACAAATGCTTAAGGGCGGTGTCATCATGGATGTAACTACGCCTGAACAGGCAAGAATCGCCGAGGCTGCCGGCGCATGTGCGGTAATGGCATTGGAGCGTATTCCTGCCGACATCCGTGCTGCAGGAGGCGTAAGCCGCATGAGCGACCCTAAGATGATAAAGGGCATACAGGAAGCGGTGACAATCCCTGTTATGGCGAAATGCCGCATCGGTCACTTTGTCGAGGCGCAGATACTTGAGGCTATCGAGATTGACTACATAGACGAGAGCGAGGTTCTCTCCCCTGCCGATGATGTGTACCATATCGACAAGCGCAAGTTCAATGTGCCTTTCGTCTGCGGTGCCAAAGACCTCGGCGAGGCTCTGCGACGCATAAACGAGGGCGCAACCATGATACGCACAAAGGGCGAGCCGGGCACAGGTGATGTCATTCAGGCCGTGCGCCACATGCGCATGATGCAGAGCGAGATACGCCGCCTTGTCTCCATGAGCGAGGATGAACTGTATGAGGCTGCCAAGCAGTTGCGCGTGCCGTTTGACCTCGTGCAGTATGTGCATGAGAACGGCAAGCTCCCTGTCGTCAATTTCGCAGCAGGAGGTGTGGCAACACCTGCCGACGCTGCCCTTATGATGCAGCTTGGCGCAGAAGGTGTGTTCGTGGGAAGCGGCATATTCAAGAGCGGCGACCCTGTGAAGCGTGCGCAGGCTATCGTGAAGGCTGTCACAAACTACAACAATCCGAAAATCATCGCCGAACTGAGTGAGGACCTTGGCGAAGCAATGGTCGGCATCAACGAAAGTGAGATAGAGCTGCTGATGGCGGAAAGGGGCAAGTAAAACCATGAAAATAGCTATATTGGCATTACAGGGAGCATTTGCCGAACACAGCGAAATGCTGCAACGCATTGGTGTGGAATCCTTCCTTGTCAGGAACATCGATGACTGGCAGCAGCCGAAAGACGGGCTGATAATCCCCGGAGGCGAGAGCACTGCCATGATGCGCATCATCCGTGACGAAGGTCTTTTCACACCAATCCGTGACGCAATCCTCAACGGTCTGCCCGTCTTCGGCACATGCGCCGGACTGATCATGCTTGACCATGAGCATCTCGGGACAATGGACATCACCGTGAAGCGCAACGCCTATGGCAGACAGCTCGGCAGTTTCCGCACTGTCCACACAATGAAAGGCATCGGCGAGATTCCCATGACCTTCATCCGTGCGCCATACATCACTGCCGCAGGCGACAATGTCGAGGTCCTTGCCGAACTCAACGGACATATTGTTGCGGCACAACAAGGCAGCCAACTCGTCACTGCTTTCCACCCGGAACTTAACAACGACACATGCGTCCATGAGTTTTTCGTGAAGAATATTGTCAATGGCGGAGATTAAAAAAAACGGGATTGCATAATTATCAACAGGAGATGAACACCGAACATAAGGCGTTCATCTCCTTTATATTTATATCTCAAATTGCCAATATACACAATTTCAGATGAAAAAATGTAATATTTGTTTTAGTTCCTTGGAAATTAGAAATAAAACAATTAACTTTGGAGCAAAATCGGAAAGAACATGACAACAGCAGTATTAGAAAACAAAGTTTTTGATATGATTATGGCACTCAACTTGTCAAACAGTTCACTTATGTCTATTGCCGGCAAGTTGATTGACAAAGCAAATGCTTCGCATCCCAAAAGAATGCCGGCAGATGGCAACGCCAAGGGAGCAGACATTGAAGAAGCTCGCAGATTCATTGAAAGCCTGAAAATGACAGGAGGCAGGGAAATCCCTAACGACGAAAGGGGCATAGAGGCTCGAATTGAAAAATATCTGTAATATGAAAGTATTCGTTGACACCAACATCCTTATTGACCTTGCTTGCCAAAGGAAAGATTTCATTGAGGAAGCAAAGGAATTGTTTCTGTTAGGTTATACCGAGAAGATTGCCATGGCATTCTCAACATTGTCCTTTGTAAATGCTGTCTATATCTCGAAAAAATACGGTTTTACATTGGAAAGCATCAAATCTGTCCTTGCCAACATAGCTTCGTTCACAGAGATTCTTGACTTACCTAACGGCAAAAACATAACAGATACTGCTTTCCGATTGGAAAGATTTTGAAGATTGCGTGCAGACAAATGTTGCGATAGAAGGCGGATGCGATTGCATCATCACAAGAAACAAGAAGGATTTCATCCAATCAGAGATTCCTGTTTATGCAATAAAAGAGTTTTTGGACACAACAGGATTGTAGCAAAATGCATGGTATACTTGACTATCAGCTCTATTATTTGCTCTTGGCTATAGGCATATTAGGCTGCGTTGTGGCATATATACCAGGCAAACTAAAATGAGGGCACTCCTATTTGAAATGCCCTCATTTGTACACACAATTATTTTTCTGAGATTTCTCCCTGCTGGTTTATTTGCCCCATTTGCTTCCCCAACGGAATGTGTGGGTGTAGCCCAATGTCACAAAAGGAGCAGACATCTTCACTGATTTGCAAGAAGCTGTATGTATAAAATGGTTGTTCCCTGAAGAAGTGTATTCAATCTCACCTTCTTTACCCAATATATTCGGAGCAATACTATAGCCAGCCTTCAGTTCCAAATAGGAATTGTTAGTCGTACGCATAGAGATTCCCACAGAAGGAGAAACATAAAATCCAACACTTGATGGTGTTCCAAGCACTCGCTCTACACTACCTTCGTCGTCCCTGTAACCATAGATGTCATCAAACGAATAAAAACGCATACCGCCATCACAAGCGGCGATTGGCGACAGCCGCTTATCCGTCAGCCTATACACCCCGCGAAGGAAAACCTTAAAGGCAGGAGTATCCATATCAATATTGCGTACAGACTGGTAGACATTACCGTCATCCCTGATTTGTAAAGATTTCACTCCATCCTGCTTGAACGCGGAAACGACATCAGCACCAAAACCTACACCAAGGCTCACATGAGGATTAAACTTATATGTTAGCACAAGTGCTCCTGAGCCACCATCATATTCATCATCTCCAAAACCTACTTTCCCGCCTTCCAATGTCATCTGCAATCCACGCTCGCGCGTAGGGACTTTTGGTTTGCTTATTGGCGACTTATGAAAACTGAATCCAGTCCTGATAGTAAAGGCTCCACTGCCATCGCCACCACTTTTTGTAGGTATGAAATGGGTATAGCCGACAGCCAGATTGAAATCAACACGTTTAGAAAGCGGAATTGACAAGCTCGGCATTACCTGAATCATAATATTGTCAGGCATTTCTATGGTTGTTGCATGCTTGCCTGTCCCGACTGTAATGTCACCTGCTGTGTTGAACACGTAACCAGCACGAATAATTGCCCCAGGAGTGAGTGATGTTGATTTCAAAGGGAAATAGACTTTAAAATCAGATGTCACAGGTATTTGTGGGTCGCCTTCATCTGTCGGAATAAAGGCTCCGCTGCCTATGCCCCAATAAAAATTCTTGTTAAAGCGTTTGCCTATGCCTATTTCTGCAGATATGCTTCCGCCTCCTCCTTTTGTTGCGATATTATAGCCAGCATCAACACTGAAGTCCAGTCCTCTATGGCGACCTTCTTTCAGAGGAGTCTGTGTTGATGATGTTTGCGTAAACTGAGCAAACACACTACAGCTAATAAATAACATTGATATAAAAGATAATATAGTTTTCATACCATTAATTGTACTTTTTAGTTTTTGATGTTCCATATATTTTCGCTCCATTTGATTTCTTAACCGCATAAGCTTGATATGTGACTGCATAATTCGCATTTGACGTTGTGATTGTAACAGTCGCAGTATGTGTGCCGTCAGAGATAGTGCCTTGAGTCCTGCTCGCTGAATTTCCGAACATAACACCAGCCTCTGAAGCAAGATGTCCACCACGGATGGTGTACTGAGCTTTGACAGTGTATTTATATTGACTGCCACTTTTTACCCGTGTCATGGTGCAAGAGCCTGTTGTAACAGTCAAAACTCCAGAAGTAGATGCCGCCTGTGTGACGTTTATTTCAACATATTCAGTACCAGCGCAAACAATCACCTTGCCCGTCCGTTTATTCGAGCTATTTCTGGAGATTGTCATTACCAGTTCACCGTCACCAGAACCGGAGGTCTTATCGAAAGAAATCCAAGAAGCATTTTGTGTGACAACTCTCCAATTAGCATTGGTTCTTATAATCACCGTTTCAGTCTCAGACGAGTTGTCAATGCTAATATCCGTCTTGTCTACCTCCAAATAAACATCATCCACATCATTGGAACAAGAAATGAATGACATGGCAGAAAACGCGACAGCAAGCAATACAGATAATAGTAATAATAATTTTCTCATTTGTTTTTTGATAATAAAAAAAGGCGTTAACCATTCGCAACTTGTATTTATGCTCGGTTACCGCCAAGTGACCGTTCTCTACCACAAGTGTGAATGGTCCACGCCTATAAGCGTGAACCTTCAAGCAACTTGTCTTCGTAGAGAATGGAGTAAAAAAAGACTTACTCCTCATGAATATTGGCGGTATTCAGCATAAAGAAGAACAAGAGCTAAAAGCTCATATATCTAAAAAGTATGGAATGGAAACGCTTCCCCGTTATTAATATTTTGTTAGTTTCCCGGTGAAAACGACCTTGCTCCGCAAGGCATTTCCATAAGCGTTTATTCCGTTTTTATATCATACGCAATATATTTATGTTAATACTAATTAATGTCAGGTGCAAAATTACGAATTTTTCCTTTAATTTCCAAACAATTAAATTGTTAATTTCTCACACCACCACATTTCCTTTAGCAAGATACCTTATAAAACATGTAAAAAAGCATTGCGAATAGTCTACCATAAACTTCAAAATCCCTATTTATCATTACTTTATTTACGCCACAGGCTTACAGCCACTCCGGCACGCAGCCAGAGTCCGGGCTGCGGGATTGTGGCATAGTCACAGTAGCGTTTGTCGAGGAGGTTCTCACCGTCGACATACAGCCGCCAGCGGTTTGCGTTCCACGAAAGGCGTCCGTCAAGGAGTGCATAGCTTGGGTTGTTCTCCCCCACACGGTCCTGCCAGCGCCAGGAAAGGCTGAGCTCAAGGTTCTTCCACAGCCTGCCAGAGGCGGAAAGGACCAACTTGTGGCGGAGGTATTCCATGGCATACTTGCTGGAAATGACATCGACGGTGTATGCAGGATTCTCGCTGATGTAGGCGTATTGCAGCCCGACTGTTGCAAGAGGGAATCTATCGCCCCACAACTGTTGTGGCAGGAAGCGCACATTCAGTTCTGCTCCGACATTGTCAAGGCGGAAATTGACGGAGTGGAATATGCCGTCCGACTCCGGCTCTCCTGACGGAGAAAGGGTGCTGTAGGTCACCCAGTCAATCATGTCGGTCTTGTGGCTGTAGAACGCTTGTGCGTCGACGGCAACACCTTTGGCAGAGAAGGATGCGCCAAGTTGCAGGTCGGATGTCTTCTCCGGACGGATGTTGCGGTTGCCTTCTATGTTCTTTCCGCTGTAATACAAGTCCGTGAATGTCGGCATGCGCAGTGCCATGTTCCATGAGGCATACAGCCGCCAATGGCTGTCGGGCCGCCATGCAAGGTCCAGACCGGGATAAAACCTTAGGCGGTGGTCATTGCCGGTGTTCATGTTGGCAAGCAGTCCGAGGGAGAATGTCCAATGGTCAAGGAGAATGTCATGCTCCAGGAATGCAGAGACATTTGTCCTTGAATCCTTGAACTTGTAGAATTTTCCGTCCTGTGCATCATGTCCGCCTGTCGCCTGCCACTCGTTTTCCGCAAGAGGATTCCCAAGAGATGTGCTGAGTACAGACTCTTCGCGCACCTCAACGCCAAGGGATGTCCTTCCGAGAGAGGTCGAAACCCATGCGTTGGCAGAGACACATTTTGAGTCTACCTTATGGAAATTCTCACCGGCAGGGTTTCCTTTATGCCATTGGTAATGGTCGTACCAACGGTTCCAATAGAGTTGCGGGGCAATATGCACCTTACCCACTTTCACTGTTCCGTTCAATGCAAACATCCACCTCTCGGTGCTTTCCCATTGGTCGGTGCTCGCAGCACCATAGAATGTGTTCGCACCGTAGGGCTTATAGCTATAGCCCGCCTGACCGCTTATGGAGAAATTGTCCATGGATAAGCCTCCGTTGTAAAAGAAGCGCGTCGACGAGAAATCACTGTTCGGTGTGCCTCCGTCCGCCCGTGTGTAGCCTCCGGAAAGCATCGAGCGGAAGCGTCCGGCACCATTGCTGCCAAGCCTGCCGGCATCGATGGAGACAGAGCCGTTTCCTCCGGCATAGCCGTAACTGCCGCCGTAAAGATGCGCCATAGCTTCATTGCCCGACTGCCGCGTTATGATGTTTATCACACCGTTGAACGCCGACGTGCCATACACGCGCGCTGCAGGGCCTTCAAGCACTTCTATGCGCTCGATGTCCTCCATACTGACAGGGAAATCTGCCGAAAGATGTCCGGTTTGAGGTGAGGAAATGTTGACTCCGTTAATAAGAATCGTAATTTGGTCAAAGTTTCCTCCACGAATGGAAATGTCCGTCTGCACACCAAAGCCACCGCGCTGACGGACATCCACGCCTGTGACTGACTTCAATAAATCGTTGATGGTTTCCGCCGCCGCACGATGAATATCCTCACGTGTGATGACAGAGACAATCTTCGCCGACTCACTAAGAGTCAGCGGCACCCGACTTCCGGTGACCACCACCTCGTCGAGCCTGAGTTCGTTGTGCTGCAACGAGTCGCCGACAGCGTCCGTGCGCACGCTTACTCCCTCAGCCTTCGTGTGCGTAAGGGTCGCGACGCTCAGTGTGCCGATAATCACTTCACGTCCCACGCACGCAAACAGAGCATAGCTCTTGCGGGAGAAACGTGTGAAACGCAGCCTGTTGAACTCACAGAATGATTTTTTCTGCATAATGTTGTTTTGATAAAAGCAGGTCCCTAACCTGCATTGAAAATTATTATATATAGGGATTTTGAAGTTTTCTTCTATAACTTATTCATGTTCTAAAGTCACTTGCCGGCAACCCTTTCCTTCTCCTCCACAAGCACTTTGTCACGGAAATCAGAGGGAAGATAACCGGTCTGGCGCTTGAAGAACTTCACGAAGTACGACGGGTCGTCATAGCCCATGCGGTAGGCTATCTCCTTCACCATAAGGTTTGTGAAGCGCAGGAGACGCTTCGCCTCCAGGATGACACGGTCGTTGATGAACGCAAGAGGAGACTTGCGCGAGCATTCCGTCACGCTGTTGGTAAGGGTTTTTGACGAGACATTAAGCCGTTCGGCATAGTCCTTTACGGTATGTATGCGGTCAAATTCCTGCTCCAGCATTTTGCGGAAGAGCAGGAACAGGCGGTGGGACGCGCGCGTCGTATGCAACGGCAGGGAATCGGGACGCACACCATGACGCTGCACATTTACAAGGAATATCTTCACCAGCGCACGGAGAATGTCCATGTGACCGAAATCATCCACACTCTCCTGCTCCAGGCGCATACGCTCTATGATTCCGTGAAGGTGGTCCACCACAGAAGATTCCTTTATCACAAAGTAAGGCGCGGTATCAAAAGCATTGAACATATTGTACTTTATGAAAATATCCTCATCGGCATTCTCATACTTAAGGAAATCCGTACACAGCTTCACAGAGATGCCCTTATGCCTTGTTCGGCCGTCAAAACTGTGAATCTGCCCCGGAGAGAGGAAGAATATGGAATTTTCCTCAACAATATAGTCCTGAAAATCCACAGTATGGATGCCACCACCTTCAAAGAACCACAGTATCTCGTAGAAGGTATGGACATGCGGATGACTGTTGGTTTCCATGTCCATGTCAAGGAATTCCGGCATCGCTTCTATGCCGAAACCATCACCGGAGGGTGCTTCGCACACCATATTATATATATCACCGAGAGAACCCTTTTCCATTATGCCCAATTATTTAGTTGTGCAAAAATACTAAAATTCCCTGAAACTACCACTTATGAAAGTTAAAAATGTGCATATTCGTGCAAAAAAGAAACCACTAAAGAGTCAACCCGCAAGTGCAATTGTTTTTGCAAAGTTACATAAAGAATTTGAAAAACTCCCTTACCGGCGTAGAGAATTTCAGTTTTTCCCTTGGT
>NZ_JABKKG010000015.1 GCF_013166595.1 Palleniella intestinalis
TTGCATTGCAGGTTAATCTTTAATGGGAAGGTTCCTCCTTCTGTGTATAAGAGAACCCTGTCGCTACGCTCCGGAACCTCTTATACACAGAAGGAGGGGGACTCATATGCAGTCAAGAAATTGCACTTCTATCTTGAATGTATAGTAATAATCATGTCTTCTGTTGGCGTTTTTGCACAGCATGGGGTAGGTTCCATAACCATTCAGCCAAAGGTCGGCATTAATGTTGCCAACCTTACAAAAAGCGACGGGGATGGCATAGACAACAGGATAGGTTTTGTCATAGGTGCAGAGGCAGAATATCAGATAGAGGAGCAAATCAGCATTTCAGCAGGACTTATCTATTCTCAGCAAGGACAGAAGGAGAGCGGAATATTGGGAGACAAGTTTGTCGACGGCACATTGAAGCTTGACTACATCAACATCCCAATCCTTGCCAACATCTATGTTGTCAAGGGATTAGCCCTTAAATGCGGCATCCAGCCGGGATTCAAGGTTAACAGTAAGGCGAAGGCTAAGACTGTCGGAGCTTCTGCCGAGTTTGATTTACCTGGTGCAAAGTCTGTTGATTTCTCCATTCCTGTCGGTGTGTCCTACGAGTATGCCAATGTCCAGCTTGACGCACGCTACAACTGGGGGCTGACAAAGGTGTCAACAATTGTCGATTCAAAGAACAGTGTGTTCCAAATCACACTGGGCTACAAGTTCAAGATGTAAAATGTCTGTAAAACCAGTCTCACCAAATTCCTTGTTATGAAAAAGTTGGTGTCTTCTCTTGTGCTTGCAATGGCTTCTGTCGGTGCTTCCGCCCAGCATGAAGTCGGGTCTGTATCCCTTATGCCAAAGGGAGGACTTAATATTTCCACTCTTACAAATGGTGATGATACGGAAATGCGGTACGGAATTGTTGCTGGTGCAGAAGTCGAGTATATGTTGGACAAGCAGTTTGGTATCTCTGCCGGACTTCTTTACTCTCAGCAGGGAGTGAGAGTTAAGTATAAAGAACTGCCGAAGAGTGCTGCCACATTTTCTCTTAATTACATTAATATTCCTATCCTTGCCAACATCTATGTTGCCAAGGGACTTGCGCTGAAAGTTGGCGTACAGCCGGGATTTAATGTAGCAAGCAGTGCGAGAGCTTCGCTTTTCAGTTTGGACAAAGGTGATGATGTCCAGGGGACAAAGTCCTTGGACTTGTCAGTTCCTGTCGGCATTTCCTATGTGAGTGAATACGACATACTGCTTGACGTGCGCTATAATTGGGGACTGACAAAGGTTAACAGTTTTCTTGACAACAGCATGAACAGTGTGTTCCAATTCACTGTCGGCTATAAGCTGAAGCTGTAAACACGGTTGACATATCCATGAATAAGGCATGCTTCCTTGCAATCTGTTGCGAGGAAGCATGTTTTGTGTTTGCACCATTACTTGTGGCAGGGGATTTTTTCAGCAATGCTTGTTGGTGTGAACAAGGGCATAAAAAACATGTGTCCGCAACTTTTTGCCATTAAAGGGAAGGTTTTTCAAGAATATTTTGTAAATTTGCACTTTATAGCCGGCTGTGCACCATTAATCATGATGACCAAGCCATGCCGTGACATTACTATATAAGAAATACAGCCATGCCTATGAACATCAATGACTGCAAGATAATCTCTTTGCCAAAAGAAGAAGACCCAAGGGGAAGCCTTACGTACATTTATGAGAATGTGCAAGTGCCGTTCCCTATCAAGCGAGTGTTCTACATCTATGACGTCCCTGCCGGCAAAGACCGCGGAGCGCATGCCCACAAGGAGTGCTGGCAGTTCATCATTGCCGCCTCGGGTGCACTTGAGGTGTTCCTCTCTGACGGAAAGGAGGAGCAGGTCGTTACGCTTAACCGTCCGTACCAGGGGCTTCTCGTGCCGCCGGGGATATGGGCGCATGAGCGGGAGTTCACAACGGGTGCGCTGTGCCTTGTGCTTGCCAGCCACGATTATGACGAGGACGACTACATAAGGCAGTTTGATGCGTTTCTGAAATGGAGGGGACTGTGATGAAAGTGGTGCGCTACGCTGCATGCCATGCCAAGGAATGGGACGCTTTTGTGGAAACAGCGAAGAACGGGACGTTCCTTTTCCTGCGCGGATACATGGACTACCACAGCGACAGGTTCGTTGACCATTCGCTGATGCTCTATGACTCCAAGGAGCGACTTGCCGCTCTCCTTCCTGCCAACGAGGTGCGTGATGAGGGTGGGACAAAGGCTTTGCATTCCCATAAAGGTCTGACATACGGCGGTTTTGTCCTTGGCAGGAAATGCCATACGGCAGAGGTCGGCGATATGTTCCGTGCCGTTGCTGACTATCTTTGTGAGAATGGTTTCCGCCAATGGCATTACAAGCAGATGCCGGCTGTCTATCATCTCCTGCCTGCGGAGGAGGACAGCTATTGGCTTTGGCGCATGGGAGCAAGGACAGAGCACTGTGCAGTGATGACCGCTGTTGACCTCCACAGCAAGGAAAGGCATGTTTCCTCGCGCAAAAAGACTTATTGCAACAAGTTGAGGCGTGAGGGTTACAGTGTGGAAATAGGCGCACCGTTGGATGATTTCTGGCAGATTCTCACGGACAACCTGCGTGAAAGGTTTGACGCTGCCCCTGTACACACCTTTGAGGAGATGACTCTCTTGCAACAAAGACTCCCTGAAAACATAGTCTGCTGTACGGTAAAAGCCCCTGACGGTACGGTGGTGGGCGGCACGGTGCTGTTCATCACTTGTCAGACAGTCAAGACACAATACATCTCTGCCTCACCCGAAGGAAAGCGCACAAATGCGCTTGACTTCCTGATGCTCACACTCATGGAGCATTTCTCCAAGTTTCCGCAGTACAGATATTTCGAGTTCGGCACAAGCATGGCTGAAGACAACACTGCCATTAACGAAGGGCTTGTCATGCAGAAAGAAGGCTTTGGCGGCAGTTGTGTGGCATGCAGAAGCTATCTGCTGGAGATTCAATAACCAACAAACAATCAATGACATCAAACAGTTACAAGAGCATATTGAAGGCGATAAGCCTTTTCAGCGGTGTGCAGGGACTTAGCATCCTGCTTAACATCGGCAGGGCGAAGCTGGCTGCACTGCTTCTCGGTCCTGCAGGAATAGGACTTAACGCCATATACAACGAGACACGCGAGCTTATCCATTCCTCCACAAACCTTGGTATGGACACAAGCGGCACTCGAGAGATAGCCAAAGCCTTCGGCGAGAAAGACAAGGAGGGCGGTGAGGAACGGCTTCACGATGCGGTGATGCTTACGCGCTCATGGTCAATGATATTCGCCATTACCGGTTTTATGCTGACATTCCTTTTGGCAGAACCAATCTCTTGGCTGACATTCTCTGACGGCAGCCATGCCAACGGCTACCGCATAATCTCTTTTGCCGTAGCCTTTTCCACCCTCACCTGTGGCGAACTTGTGGTGCTGCGCGGGTTGCAGAAGCTCAAACTCATGGCAACGGTGGCAATAATGCATGTCGTTGTAGGAGTCCTGACGACAATCCCTGTCTATTATTTCTGGGGCATCGACGGTGTGGCGGCTGCCCTTGTGCTTATGACATTGTCCATGCTGATGGTGACAATGGTTTTCTCCTACCGCATAGAGAAACCGCGTTTCTGTTTCAAGAAGGCACATCTTGCCAAAGGAAAGACAATGCTCATCATCGGTCTGTCGTTCGTTCTTTCAGCCTTTATAGCATCAGGGTCGAAACTGACAGTGCAGTCGTACATCAACAGCCATGGCTCATTGGAGCTGGTTGGACTTTATAATTCCGGGGTAACCCTCACACTTACCTACGCCGGAGTAGTCTTTGCATCCCTCGATACAGACTTCTTTCCGCGCCTGTCAAGCATCTTCAATGACTTGGGGCAACGGCGTGTGACTGTCTGCAGGCAGATGGAAATGGGGCTGCTACTGATATTTCCCATTGTTGTATGCGCCATGTTCGCCATGCCGCTAATAGTCCCTCTGCTGTTCAGCAGCGAGTTCAATGCCATGATTCCCATGGCACAGATAGCGTCGATAGGACTTCTTTTCCGTGCGCTCTATATCCCGGCGGCACTGATACCGCTGGCTGCAGGAGAATCAAAGGTGTATCTGATTCTGCAAGGGCTTTCATATCTCTCGTTCATTCCGGCACTTATCATAGGCTATGAGTTAGGAGGAGTGACAGGGACAGGTGTGGGGCTGCTTGTCAGTCATAGTACAGACATCATTGTCAACCTCATCTTCGCAAAATGGAAATATAATGTGTCCATCGGCAAACGACTGGCTATGGTGCTCACTACGTTGACCACCTATACCGCTGTATGCTATGCTATTGCATACAGCCTGCATGGTATGGCATATATAACCATTGGCGCATTACTGTCTTTGGCAAGTGTGGCAATAAGCGGAATAATGGTTAAAAAGAAACTGAAGATAACAGAATAAAGCAGACAAACATGATTTCCTCCGAGAGAAAAAGGCAGTTAAAGAAGCGGATAAGGGATATCCTTCCATACGGAATTGTGGCAGAGAAGAAGCGCATACGCTTCATGGAGATGTACGACGAATGGAAAACGTCGGGCAAAGAGTTTTACTGGGACGAGGAGAGCCTCTTCCGTCAGATTGTTTCCGTGGAGGGCTTCGGTGCTACAGGGGCAAGTGCCGTTGTCGACCTCATAAGGGAATATGACGGACAGAGCGTGCTTGGAACAGTTGATCCTGAAGGAAGTCTTGCCGATCCGGAGGATGATGCCGGAGAGATTGATTTCCTGCGTCTTACCGGAGGACTGTTGCAATTGGAGCAGGCGTTTGATAATTCAAGGACACGCAGCTTCTATTGGAATGATGCAGCTGTCAAACAGTTTATAGGACTGATAAATTTCTCCACACTGTTCCAAAAGAATGAGACTCTGCGCCCATGCTTCTTCAAGTTCCTTGACGAGATACTGGCATTGCGAATCAAGGATGCCAAGGACTGTCCCATTAACCCTGTGATGGGGCGGTTCTATGACACGGCGGATATATATTTCCTTAAGAACATGTCTCTTGATGAGTACAGGCATCTGTGCCGCAGAATGCTTAACACCATATTCAACAGATTCCATAACGGCAAAGGTACATTTCTAATGCTCGACCAACTGTTTGC
Source organism: Palleniella intestinalis (assembly GCF_013166595.1). GTDB lineage: Bacteria > Bacteroidota > Bacteroidia > Bacteroidales > Bacteroidaceae > Prevotella > Prevotella intestinalis. The sequence continues at coordinate 5,174 of NZ_JABKKG010000015.1, forward strand.
CGACTGCAACGGCAAGACAGAAGAGTTCAGACAGTATGTCCCTAACCTTAAGCAAGTCATAGTTTATCGTGACCCGCGCGATGTCTACAGCATTGCCCACCGTCTTGACCTGCAATGGATGCCTCATGGATGTGCCGAGGATTTCATAACATGGACAAAGATAATGTATGGCTCTTTCTCACCTGACTCGGAAGAATATCTCTCGCTGCGTTTCGAGAATCTTATCCTCGACTATGACCATGAGGTGGGGCGCATAGAACAGTATCTTGACCTTTCACCTGAATTGCATACGCGCAAACGGCAGTGCCTCAATCCAGATGTGTCTGTAAAGAGTGTGCGACAATGGACAAGAGAACCACAATTTGCTGACGATTTCCGCAAGATAAAGGAAGCCTTTCCGCACCTTTGCTACGAATGATGAATCCCGACAATTTGTCAATTTGACAACCTTTCAGCTTGTCAAAAAACAAGAAAATGAAACCAATCCTGCTCTCCATAATAATCCCTGTCTACAAGGTCGAGGACTATCTTGACCGCTGCGTGGAGTCTGTCATCGGGCAGTCGTTCAAGAACTGGGAGATGATCCTCGTCGATGACGGCTCTCCTGACAACTGTCCGGCAATGTGTGACAGATGGGTGGAGCGCGACAGCAGGATACGCGCCGTACACAAAACCAACGGCGGACTGTCCTCGGCGCGCAACCATGGCATAGGAATTGCGGAAGGTGACTATATGACATTCATTGACAGTGATGACGAACTGGCACCGGAAACGCTTGCACCTCTCGTAAAAATGCTTGCGGAACATCCTGAATATGACATCCTTGAATACTCCGTACACCAGGACTACATGCATCCTGACAGCGGTGGAAACCTTTATGTGTTAAAGGAAAAGACATACCTAACTTTCAAAGACTATTGGAGTTATGCCTATGGTTATGAGCACTGCTGGTCATGTAACAAGATTTTCAGGAAAGGTCTGCTTGACAGTGGCTCTTTTGCCGTAGGGCGTTACTACGAGGATGTGCTGCTTATGGGCAAACTTGCCGTCAGGAATCCTGTAATCCACACCACATCACAAGGACTTTATCTCTACCGTTACAACAGCAATGGCATATCAAAAGAATATAACGATCGTCTCCTGCAACTCCTTGAAGCACAACTTTCTGTCATCAACGCCCTTGCCATAGACCTCCGTGCACCCCGGTGGCACCGCCTTTACATGCGTCTCCTCAATGTGCAGATTGATGTATATAAAATCACAGGAGCCCTCCTTCTGCCCGACATGCATGTGGCTGTAAGGAACTATTTCGGCACGTCATCACTTGCCAAGTCCGTGCTGTTGCGCCTTTTCGGGCTACGTCTCACCTGCCTTCTCTTCGGTCTGAGGAAATGCAAATGACATCATTTCATAAGGCGGGTGTCCGGCTTGCGTTATTTTAGAGAGACAACCCATTGTCCGGTCTTGTCAGAACCAATACGGCTGACGATGCCTTCACTGCGCAGAGTGGCGATTTACTGGGACATTTACAAGGACATCGTCATCAATACTCTTTTGTCCGGCAGATTCTTTGCATTTGGCATTTTGCCTTGTGCAAAGCAACAATTCTTGGTAAAAGATTGGAAGATTGCATATTTTTTTGTACTTTTGCATAAAATAAGCTGCACCTCAGCAATTCAGAGCAAGCTCTATTGCATAAGTTAGGCTGCACCTCAACAATCCAGAGCAAGCTCTATTGCATTCGGTTGGCACTAACTTTGCATTCGGTTTGCATTATTTTTGCAACAGTTATAAAATAAACAAGGCGCCTTTCCGTTATTCTGTATAGGGAAAGTGCGCCCGCCTTTCCGTAAACTATTTTGCAGAAAAAAGAAAACACTATAATGAAACGAATCCTAATCATCGCTTTAATCAGCATCATTGCCATGACAAATGCCATGGCACAGTCGATGTCCGACTCGAAGATTATCGAGTTCGTACAGAAAGAACAGAAGAAGGGGACATCACAGGCACAGATTGTCACGAAACTGATGCAGAAGGGTGTCAGCGTGACCAAGCTGCAGCAGTTGCGCAAGAAATATTCCAAGATGCAAAACGGCAGTCTTGGTGCTGCCTCCACTCCCGGAGAGAACACGGACAACCGCAGCCGTACCGCCAACGGCATTTCACAGCGCGGCGGACAGAGCGCAGCGGGAAAGAGCACCCTTGGCAGTGATGAGTTCTATCCGGAGCTTAGCCGCCGCATGGATGGCGGGGATGATGATGAGTACAGCATGGATGACGGTGTGGATGCACTCAACGATTTCATGCCGGACTCTCTGACCATCCTCGAGAAAAAGCTGGAGAAGAAACTGAAAAGCAGGCGCAAGGTGTTCGGACGTGACATTTTCAACAACAAGGACTTGTCTTTCGAGCCGAACATGAACATCGCCACACCGCAGAACTATGTCCTCGGACCGGGCGATGCGGTGATTGTGGATGTCTACGGAGCGTCACAGAAATCAGAGACTTACACCGTCAGCCCTGACGGCGAGATAGTCATCGAGGGCTTCGGGCCTATACAGCTCAGCGGTCTTTCTGTGGCACAGGCCAATCGCAAGCTGCGCTCCACACTTGGTTCTCGTTATGCTTCGTCAAAGGTGAAGATGACCGTGGGACAGACAAAGACAATCATGGTCAACGTCATGGGTGAGGTGAAGACTCCTGGAACGTACACTCTCTCGGCCTTCGCAAGCGTCTTCCACGCCCTTTACATGGCTGGCGGAACCAATGAGCTTGGTACTCTGCGTGGGATAAAGGTGTACAGGAATGGCCGTTTGGTGTCGAATGTCGATATCTACGACTATATCCTCAACGGCAAACTGACTGGTAATGTGCGCCTTCACGACAATGATGTCATCGTTGTGGGTCCTTACGAATGCCTTGTGAACATCAGTGGCAAGGTCAAGCGCCCTATGTGGTACGAGATGAAATCTACCGAATCCATGAAGTCACTCTTGAAGTACGCCGGCGGATTCACCGGAGACGCCTACACAAAGAGTGTCCGCGACATCCGCAAGAATGGCAAGGAATATTCCGTATATAACGTGACGGAGTTCGATTTCGCATCCTTCAAGGTAGCCGATGAGGACTCTGTGACAGTCGATTCCATACTCCCAAGATACTCCAACATGGTCGAACTGAAAGGTGCGGCGTTCCGTCCGGGCAAGTATCAGCTGGGCGGCGAGATAACAAGTGTCCGCAGCCTTATCACCATTGCCGACGGACTGCGTGAGGATGCCTTCACACAGCATGCCGTGATGCACCGCATGAAAAAGGACCGTACTCTCGAAGTCATCCCTGTCGACATACAGGGCATCATGGACGGCACGGTGGCTGACATCCCGTTGTGCAACGAGGATGTGCTTTTTATCCCGTCACAGAAGGAACTGACAGGTGAGCGCAAGCTGAAGATCTATGGCGAGGTCTACTATCCGGGCACATACCAGTACGCTGACGGCATGACCGTCGAGGACTTCATCCTTCAGGCAGGAGGACTCAAGAACTCCGCATCCACCACCGTCAAGGTCAACCGCCGCATGGCAGACTCTTCCGCTTCTTCCACCGGAAACGTGCGTACGGAGTCCTACGAGATGCAGCTTGTCGACGGTTTTGTGCTCGACGGCAAGGAAGGTTTCAAGCTGCAGCCGTTTGATGAGGTCTATGTGACACGCAACGCGGCATACGTGGAGCAGATGAGCGTAAGCATCGAAGGCGAGGTTATGTCTGCCGGACACTACGGCATGACAAAGTCCAACACACGTGTCAGCGATGTCCTCAAACTCTGTGGCGGCACAACGGCACAGGCTGCGCCTAACGGTGCATACATCATGCGCAAGATGAACGAGGAGGAGAAGCGCATACGCCTCAAGAAACTTGATGAACAGCGTGCCTACCGCGCCTATGCCTCTGCCGGCGGACAGCAGCTTTCCGACGGTGGCAGCAAGTATCTTTTCGCCGACTCCCTCATTATTGAGCAGTATCTTCGTCAGGATGAGTACAAGGTGGCAGTGGATCTTCAGGCGTCTATCAACGAACCGGGAAGTGCCGGTGACATAATCCTCCGCGATGGTGACCGCATCATTGTGCAGGAGACAAACAATACGGTTCGCGTCACCGGTGCCGTGCCTTATGAGAACACCGTGCCTTTTGTCAAGGGCAAGAACATAAAGTACTACATGGCGCAGGGCGGTGCACGCGGTGCGAAGAACCGCCGCTGGGCGTACATCGTCTACCAGAACGGTTCCGCAAAGATGGTTCGCGACGGCGCAAAGGTGGAACCGGGCTGCGAGATAGTCCTCCCTGAGCGCAACACTCAGAGCAATGCGGCACAGAATGCCTCCATGTGGATAAGCATCGGCTCAACCATAGCCACCATGGGTGCTGTGATTGTCTCAGCATTTAAGTGATGACGGAACATGCCGGGGATGAGGCATGATGAATCCTCTGGCACATGAATGATCTTCTTAATCCGCATGAATCCGCATGAGAAAATGTCATGGCGATTTATGTAGATTAAGAAGATTTTCTTGTCAATGGTCAGGCATGCGGATTAAGAATGTTAATTCTCTTGTCTTTGTTTTTTATTGGTGTCGTACATCTGCATATTAACAATGTTTGATATAGATTTATCTTTGGAAATCAGGTTATACTAAGGCATGGATTAAGTCAGAGTCGGTGTTAGGATTAAAGTCTCTATCCTCGCATGCAGCACCAGAAATTCGCTGTAAAGTGTGGCGGAGCCACATTTTATGCGAAACATTTCATATGAACATTTGATTTCACAACAACTTATGGAGTTTTAGCGGATACCTATAATTTTCTCTTACACCATATACAACAAACCAGGCCACCGCTTGCATGGCAAACGGTGGCCTGGTTTTGTTGTTTGTCATTAGTGTCCAGATACTTACAATGGGTTCTTGCAAGAACGTTTCTGACCTTTTCTTATCACGATACCTTTGTAGGAGTTTGTGACGCGTCTGCCGTCGGTGGAGAAGGCTGCGGAGCTGTCAGTGCCGGAGATTCCGGCGGTTATGCCACCGATTGCGGTGCTGCCGGCAGGAATAAGTTCTATTTCCTGTCCCACGGTGGTAGGGATGTCGTAGAGCCATGTCTCAGGGAGGTTTGTCTGCGGAATCTTCGCTTCGTTGACAACGATAGGCTCAGGCATGTTGTACGGCTGCATCAGTGCGTTGCTGTTTCTGCCCTCGGCGATGGCGATGCCTGTGCCGTCAGCCATCTGTAGCGGTGTGTTGCTGCGCAGACGTAGGTTGCCGCCAATGGTGGACTTCACTTTCAGGCGTACGACCTTGCCGCCTTTCCACTGCATTTCGGTCACCTCGAATCCGCCGCGTGAGCGCAGACCCTTCACCTCGCCGTCAGCCCATGCCGTCGGGAGTGCCGGGAGGAGGTGCATGAATCCGGCATGAGACTGGAGGAGCATCTCAGCGATTCCTGCACAGCAGCCGAAGTTTCCGTCAATCTGGAACGGTGCATGTGCGTCAAACATGTTTGCGTAAGTTCCTCCGTCAGCATCGTTCATTGTGGCGTTAGGGTCCATGAGGCGCAGCTGGTTGCGGATGATTGAGAGGGCATGGTCGCCGTCAAGCATACGCGCCCACAGTCCCACTTTCCAGCCCATGGACCATCCGCGTGCCGCATCGCCGCGTCCGACGAGGGACTTGTGGACGCCCTGGAATATCTTGGTGTTTGTATATGGCGACACCTGATTGCCCGGATATGCGCCCCAGAGGTGGGAGAGGTGGCGGTGGCTGTTTGTCTCCCTGTCCCAATCCTCCTGCCATTCCTGCACCTGACCGTATTTTCCTATCTTGTAAGGCGTGAGCTTGGTCTTCAGTTCGTCGAGCTGTGCAGCGAAATCAGCGTCCGTGCCGAGTGTGCGTGCAGCCTCGGCAGTGTTCTTCAGGACATCATAGACCATCTGGTTATCCATCGCCACGCCACCGAAGAGAGCGCAGTTCTGCTCCTTGCCATTGTCGTCAGTGTACTTGGCGAGTCCCGGATGATTCTCAGGAGAGTTGGACGGGCATACGACCATGTAGCCTGTGTTCGGGTCTTTCACGAGGAAATCCTGGAAGAACTGTGCGCAGCCTTTCAGTACAGGATAGATTTCCGCAAGGTAAATCTTGTCTCCGGAGAACAGATATTTCTCCCAAAGGTGGGAAGCGAACCATGCGTTGCATGTCGGCCATACGCCCACGGAGTTGTTGTCCACTGCTCCTGTGGTGCGCCAAAGGTCAGTGTTGTGGTGCAGAGTCCATCCCCTTGCGCCATACATCTTGTCCGCAGTCTCCGCGCCTGTCACGGCAACATCCTTCACCATGTCGATGAACGGCTCGTGGCATTCCGCGAGATTTGCAACCTCGGCAGGCCAGTAGTTCATCTCCACATTGATGTTGGCAGTGTATTTGGAGTCCCATGCCGGGTACTGGCGTGCGTTAGGATTCCAGATTCCCTGAAGATTGGCTGGCTGCGTACCCGGCTGTGATGAGGAGATGAGCAGATAACGGCCGAACTGGAAATAGTTGCTGACAAGTCCCGGGTCGGATTCTGTGGAGCGGAATTCGCGGATGCGTGTCTCCGTGTCCTTTTTCTCCTGTGTGGCGTTGGAGCCAAGGTCAAGGCTCACACGGTTGAACATTGCTTGATATTTCGCAGTATGTCCTGCGAATGCAGCGTCGTAGGTCTTGTTTTTTGCAAGATAGTCCGTGATGTATGCGAGAGCCTTTGCCTCTGCGTCGGCACTGATGTCGTCGTAGTTCACAAAGTTTGTTGCGGAAGAGATGATTATGGTTGCCGCTGTCGCACCGCTGACCTCTATGGTCGGAGTGTTGTTCCTGCTTGCCACCAGTCCGCCCTGTATGACATTCTGAGTGCCGGAGGTGCTCAGTGTGCCGCCGTCGTTCAGAACCTTTATGAAGGTGAAGCAGTTAAGGCGGTTGTCAATGTTCTCTGTCTTCTCCCTGTCAGGCACGAGTGACGCCTCAATCATGCCGTCTGCGGTGATTCTGTTGATGCCTGTCTTCACCATGTTGGTCTTTATCGGTGCTGCAAAGCATACGTTGAAGTCCAGTTTTCCGGCTTCGGACGCTTCGAGACGCATCAGTGTCACGTTGTCCTCAAGTGAGGTGAATACGGTGCGTGTGTAGGTCACTCCGTCAATGACGTATGTCGTTGTCGCTGTGGCTGTTGAGAGGTCGAGTGAGCGGACGTAGCCCTGTACGTCGCGTGCGTTGTCAGTCTGTCCTGCCTCCTCATCGTCGTAGCGTTGCCCGGGGAAGCCGAGGAGCACGCATCCTGCCGCCTGATACTGTGCACCGTGTGAACCTTTGGACATCCAGTTAGGTATGGCGAGTTTCTGTGCCGAGGTGTAATCCTTGTTGAAGATGTACTGCTGCACCTGCTTCAGTACGGATTTCGCGTTCTCGTTGTGGTTGCGGTTAGGCGACTGTCCCCAGAATGTGTCCTCGTTAAGTTGCAGAGTGTCCTTTGCGACGCTGCCGCTCACCATCGCTCCAAGTCGTCCGTTGCCGAGTGGCAGAGCCTCCTCCCAATAGTTTGCAGGACGGTGGTACCAAAGGCGGTTCTTGCTTTCGAGTATTGGCGGTGGTACAGGGCGTGTGTCAGAGGTCACGAATGATGTCTTGATTTCAGCTTCGAGGACATTCCCGGCGAGGTCTTTTACGGATTTAGCCGGCAGGGTGAGAGTGTAGGAAGTGGTGAGGTCAAGTTCGGAATAAGGAAAAGAGACCTTGTTGGCGTTCACCGTAGGGGCTATTTCCTGTGAGGTCTTTGTCGCGTTGTTTGTGAGTATGGCAAGTGCACCGTCACTGACCTGCACCCCTTCGTTGAAGAGCATTATCACCTTTCCTGACGGCACGACCCCTGTTGCGCCGTCGGCAGGAGTGATGGATGTGAGTTTCGGAGCCTGAGTGTCATCGGCAAGGATGTTGACATATTTAAGATTGTAGTTGCTTGTCTTTGTCGCCGACTGTATGAGCAGGCGCACGATGAGGCTTTCCTTGTCGTCCGCTTGGAGTTCGTATGTGGCGTCATTGTATGTGTTCCAGTGTGCTCCCGATGTGTAGTCTTCGAGTACAGCCCATGACTTTCCACCGTCGACAGAGTAGACCACTCCGAATTTTGTAGCAGAGCTAGAGCCGTCGCCTATGGAGAAGTTCAGGCAGACATTGGTGAGTGCCGTTGTCGGCATGGAGATTTCAAAGTACTGGTCGTGCTTCGTGCCGTCGGTGTAGTCCGCCTTGGCGGTGAACTTGTTGGTGGAGGCAGTGTTCAGGCGCAGCAGATAGTTGGGGTTGTTGCCGCTGGAGGTCACTTCCCATTTGCCGTCAGAGGTGTGCAGAGTGACTTTGCAGTCCTCCGGCATCATGGCGCACTCGTTAGGCAGGAAATACGGCTGTGTCTGCGACCAGTACGTGTTGGGAAGTTTCGACCATCCGATGGTGTTCGGTGTGTAGGTTGCGGTTGAGCCTTTTTTCACGACATCATAGCCTGTGGAGAACATCCACTTTGCTACTGCCGTCCGGCTTGCTGCCGCGGTGGCTGCATGGAGTAGTGCAATCAGCAGCACTCCCATGTGCAGCATGGCTTTAGCTGTTTTGTTCATTGTTGTAGGTTTTTGGTTATTGAAAAAAATCTCTTCTGCAAAGTTCGCTATATTTGCCGTAAGAGATGTGCAGAATAAGTGCAAGTGTACAGCAAAAAATGCGCAAGAGGGTGAAAATCATCGCTATTTGTCGGTTATTTCACCGTTAACCATCTTTTATTTCAGGAAAATCAGTATCTTTGCATAAGAATAAGCAGAATTGATAAAAATGTTGATATGGCAGGAAAGAACATCTATAATAATGCCGTCGAGCAGATAAAGGCTGCTATACTTAAGAGCCAATATACAGCGGCTAAACAGGTTAATGCAATACAGTTGTCATTGTATTACGGTATTGGTCAATATGTGTCCTTGAATTCCCGCAAGGGATTTTGGGGGACGAACGCTATAGAATTTATAGCAGAACAACTTAAGAAAGAATTGCCGGGACTGAGAGGGTTCAGCGCAAGAAACATACGTAATATGCGTAAATTTTGGGAGGAATGGCATGATTTGCTATCCAATTCTGCAGATTCAATAATGAGAGTTCAAAGTGTTGGTAATGAAGCGGATATGAATTTGGCAGTTGCAACTGCCAAATTGAATGTTGGGAGTGACTGCAATTTGGCAGTTACGACTGCCAAATCCGAGGCGCTTGTTATCCCACAGTTTGATGACGTCCAGCAATCACGTTTTCTTGATGTTCCGTTCACTCATCATATTAAGATATTGGAAAAAGTGAAAGACAGAGAAGCACGGCTGTTCTATATCCGATGGACTGCGGATAATCTTGCTTCTGTAGATAAATTAGCAGAAGTCATTGCAAGTGATTTATATGGTAAAGGCAAAGGACAGCTGCCGAACAATTTTGACAACACTATAACGGATTCCCATTTAGCTCGTAAAGCTGTAATGATGTTCAAAGATGAGTATCTGCTGGATTTCATCAATGTTGAGGAAATCGGGGAGCGTGATAAAGAGGACATTGATGAACGTATTGTTGAAAAGGAAATTGTACATAATGTGAAGAATTTCATAATGACTTTTGGCAAGAATTTCACTTTTGTCGGTAATCAGTATCATCTTGAGAAATTTGGTGTTGACCAATATCCTGACCTTCTGTTCTTTAATCGTGAACTGAATTGCTTGGTATGTGTGGACCTGAAGAAAGGTAATTTCAAACCGGCTTATCTTGGGCAGCTGACAACCTACCTGCGCATGCTGGATGATACAGTGAGATTGCCACATGAGAATCCTGCCATAGGCATAATTCTTTGTAAGGGTTTCAATAAAGAATTTGTAGAATACATCATTCAAGACTACAATAAGCCGATGGGTGTCGCACGATATTCAACTACTGCTGATATGCCGGAAAAACTAAAGAATACATTGCCGGATATGGAGCAGTTGAGGAATCTGCTTATTCAAAGTAATGTTAAAGAGAATCATTCCGAATCCGATTAGTATGTTTTCTAAGAACAAAGCATAAAAACACTTATGTCACGACATCTGATACTCCATATCCTGTTCCTGCTCTGCTTTGTGCAGAGAAGCATTGCGCAGACATCCGAGACTGTTTATAACACAGATTCGGGTGTGTCCCATTGGATAGTTTCTGATATTCTTCAAGACAGCAAAGGATTCATCTGGTTCTCGACATGGAACGGGCTGAACCGTTTCGACGGTTATGAGTTCAGGCAGGTGAAATCCTATCCGGGGGACGGTGCTGACATACGTTCGGAAGTGATACGGCAAATGGCACTTGACGAGGCAGGAAACATCATTTGCATTACGGAGGACGGTGCGTTCAAGTTGGATGCCCGGACTTACAGACTGACATCTGATTTCGATTTGTCAAAGTGCGGAATCAAGCAGAACACGTGTACGGTTTCTTTTCGCGACAGGGAAGGGAATCTCTGGCATGTAGGACGCTATGGAGTGACGAAGACAAGCAGTGCGGAGCATCCGGCACAGCTTGTAGAGGGTACGGAGGGAGTGCAGGCAAGAGCGTTTCTTTTGGACAAAGGTTCCCGTCTGTGGCTTGCCACGAAGGAGGACGAGTGCATACGCCTTTATAACCGCGGTCGCAGGTTGGTGGGGTATCTTGGCAGAGACGGCAGATTTCACAGGGAGAGGACCTCATTCGGCTACCGTGCATACAGTATGATGCAGGCACGCAATGGGGACATCTGGATAGGATGCAAGCCGGGAGCATTGCTAAGGTTGAGGAGCAGACACGACGGCACGTATGAAATAAAGGAGTTTGGTAAGGAGGGGTTGCCATGCAATGTCATTTATCATATAGTAGACGACTCTGCCGGGCGTCTTTGGTTTGCTACATTCGGCGGCGGTGTGGCGTGTATTGAATATCCTGCCTTGGAAGAACCGTCATTTGTGACTTTCCCGATGAAGGGCATTGCGGACGGGAAGGTGAAGGTAAGGCGCATATACCCTACGCGTTCGGGGAACATTGTCTGTGCCACGACCAACGGATTGGTCTTGGGCATTGTTGATAGAAAAGACCTGCGGAAGACTGTTTTCCGCAGATTGGTGCGTAATGGGAAGGATGAGGGAAGTCTTGCGGGCAATGCTCTGATGGATGTTGTCGGGGATAAGGCAGGGCGTATATTCATTGCTACGGAAAACAATGGCATAGATGTGACGGACGAAAAGACATTGTTCTCTGAGAAACCTTCATTCCGGCATTACAACACAGCCAATTCCTCACTGACCTCCGATGCTTGCCATGCATTGGCATTGAAGGATGACGGCAGGCTTCTGATAGTATCCACAGACAGAGTGATGGACTTCTCGCCTGAAAAGGATGAGACAGTGACTTATTCAAGCACTTTCTGGAATGACGAGAGCCATTTCTCCGAGGAGCGTCCTCTGCAACTTTCTCCTGACTCATGGCTCTTCGGGCAGGAACAGGGGGCGTATATCGCTACACGGCGCAGCATGGATGTTCCGGGCTATGTCCCACCGCTGCTGTTTACGGAACTGGCGGTCAATGGGAAACGTTCGCGCCTTGATGTGTGCAACACCGATACTATAATAATAGATACGGATGAAAGAAATTTCTCCTTGTCATTCGCTACGCTGGATTACACTGACAATTCCGAGATACTTTACCGCACAAGGCTTGACAGCGCACCGTGGAGCCATGCCTCAAAGGACCGTTCACTGGCATTCTATGACCTGCAGCCGAGAGAGCACATCTTGGAAGTGCAGTCCACAGACCGTTACGGACGCTGGGTGAAGAACACACGCCGGCTTCTGATAGTGGTGAAACCTCACTGGTATGAAACTCTTTGGGCACGGTTTTTTGGATGGCTTACAGTCATGGCTATGATTACGGGAGCGGTGTATACAGTGTTCCATGTCCGTGAGCTCCACCGTCAGCGTCGTGAACTTTTGGAGAAGTATATGGCCCTCCTTGACAAGTCAGCCGGCAGTGACGGAAACACTTCAGTCAAGGAGATAGGGGAAGAACTTCCTTCCGGTATTCCTGCTGCGGACAGGAAATTCCTTGACCGTGTGAAGGAATATATAGAGGAGAACATCTCCAACAGTGATGCCAACATCGATGACATGGCATCCTTCGCCGCCACAAGCCGCAGCAATCTTAACCGCAAGCTACGCTCCCTTGTGGGCATTACTGCCGCGCAGCTCCTTATAGATGCAAGGATGCAGAGAGCCGCACAACTCCTTGGAGGGGTTGACGGAGGAGAGAAACTCAGTGTTTCCGAGGTGGCTTACCGCTGCGGATATTCCGATTCGCGGTATTTTGCTCGCTGTTTCAAGCAGAAATATGGTGTCACTCCTTCCGGCTTTTCTGCCGAGAGTGAAAAGGAATGAAAGAGTTCTTTCCTGCCAATGTTTACGGTCTATAACAACGATTACTATAACATCTGTTATTGAAATTACAGGAAACAGAAACAAAAATGCCATAACCATTTGGCAATATGAAGAAAAAAATGTATCTTTGCCATATTATTGTGGAATCATGAGCCTGATGTCATACAGATTAAAGCCATGTTTCCACAATATTAATGAGAACAAGGCGTTAATATAGCATAAAGGAGTGGAAGCGCGAGCTGCATATATCATGTATGGCAACAGGATATATTTAAGAACATAATAAAAGCGGAGGCAATATGGCAAAGCACAAATATCCTATAGGAATACAGGCATTTGATAAGATACGTTCTGACAATTTCTTGTATATAGACAAGACCGAGTTGATTTACAATTTGGCTCATGGCAATTCTCAGTACGTATTCCTCGGCCGTCCCCGGAGGTTCGGCAAGTCGCTCCTTGCCAGTACCATGCACTGCTACTTTGAGGGCAGGAAGGATTTGTTCAAGGGGCTTGCCATAGAGAATCTTGAAAAGGAGTGGAAGAATCACCCTGTCCTGCATTTCGATATGAGCAAAGCAAAGCACCTCAATGAGCAGGAACTGGAATATTACCTCTGTCTTCAGGTGGAAGAATATGAGAGGAAGTATTGCTGTGAGGACAATGTCATTGGAAGCGGCAACCGTTTTGCCAGACTGATGAAGCACACTTACGAGCAGACGGGCAGCCAGGTGGTAGTCATCATAGACGAGTATGACGCTCCGCTCCTTGATGTAGCCCATGAGGGCGACCGCCTGAAGAATCTGCGCCATATCATGCGTAATTTCTACAGCCCGTTGAAGGCCAGCGACCCATATCTGCGCTTTGTCTTCTTCACCGGCATCACGAAATTCTCTCAACTGAGCATATTCTCCGAACTGAACAACATCACCAATGTCTCAATGTGGGACAAGTATGCAGGGATATGCGGAATAACAAAGGAAGAATTGCTTACTGCAATGAGTGAAGACATAGACATGTTTGCAGAGCATAACAGTCTCACCTGCGAAGAGGCTGTCAAAGAACTGACGGAGAATTATGACGGCTATCATTTCTCTCCGAAATCCCCGGACATCTTCAACCCATACAGTCTGCTCAACTGCTTCGAGCGTACGGAGACAGGCAGCTATTGGTTTGCGTCAGGCACACCAACATATCTCATTGAGATGATGCGCAAATACAAAACACTGCCATCAGAAATTGGCGGAATATGCAAGGCCACCGCCGACAATTTCGATGTACCGGTGGAAACTATGCGCTCAATCATGCCACTGCTTTACCAAAGTGGATACATGACGATAAAGGGCTATTCGCCATTATCTAAGATATATACGCTGAGTATACCAAACAAGGAGGTTCGCACTGGGCTTATGAAAGCCTTGATACCCAATTATATAAATGCCGAACTGCCGACAACCGTAATCGGAGAATTGGCGGAAATGTTCTTGGAAGGGAATATAGAGGGTGCTCTTTGCCTATTGCAGAAATTCTTCAAGACCGTTCCTTACTGCAACGACATCGACCATGAGGGACAATTATCGTGCGAACCGAGCGCAGAGCCAAGCCTGCTTGAGCTATGCCGAGGTGAAGCCGATAATGGGCGAAGCCAATGGCAGCAGATGCTTTATGTCGTGTTCTCCCTCTTCGGAGCCTACGGCGATGTTGAGGTTCATACCAGTGACGGACGTGTGGATCTTGTCATGGTGCTGTGGGGCAAGCTGTACCTTATCGAGACAAAACTTGACAAATCTGCTGACGAAGCCATGCATCAGATAGACCTGAAGGACTATGCAGAACGCTTCTCCCTCCTCAACCTGCCGACAGTGAAGATAGGGATAAACTTCAGCACCAAGGAACGTGGCATAACAGACTGGAAGGTGGAGGACAATTGAATACAAATAATAGATTAATAGAACCAGCAATATGATACAAAAATATACTGACACAGATATGATGCAAGATACGGCATTGAACCGGCTCGCAGATAATATTGCTGCACTTGTGTCTATAGAGAAAGCACATCTGGCAAAAAACATAAACACCTCATTGGTAAAAACATATTGGAATGTTGGCAAATATATAGTTGAATTTGAACAACAAGGTAATGCCAAGGCACAATATGGGACAGCCCTGTTGACAACGTTGGCAAAACTTCTCACCATGAAATTAGGAAAAGGGTACAGCAGGCCGAATCTTAATAATATGAGAAAATTTTACCTTGTTTATCCAATTTGTCAGACACTGTCTGACAAATTAAGTTGGTCACATATCTGTGAATTGATAACAATTGATGACAAGTTGGAACGTGAGTTTTATGAAAAAGAATGTATAGTGTCCAATTGGAATGTGCGTTCATTGCGAAGGCAAATGGATAGTGCCTTGTATTTGAGATTGGCATCAAGTAAAGACAAAAAAGGAATCTTGAAGCTGTCACAAAGTGGGAATATTATCCAACAACCAAACGATATAATAAAAGACACGTATACATTGGAGTTCTTAGGTCTGCCACAAAAACAGAGGTACAGCGAACATGACTTGGAACAAAGACTGATAGAAAATTTGCAGACATTCCTTTTGGAACTTGGAAAGGGGTTTGCTTTCGTTGGACGACAATATCCACTTACAATAAGTAACAGACATTACCATATAGACCTGGTGTTCTATCACAGGATATTAAAATGCTTTGTGCTTATTGATCTTAAGAAAAATGCGGTAAAGCATCAGGATATAGGGCAGATGAACATGTATATGGGATATTTCTCAAATGAAGAGAATATGCCTGATGACAACCCTCCAATAGGAATAATACTCGGTCATAAAAAAGATGAATTGTTAGTTGAGTATGCAACTTATGGAATGGATCCAAATCTATTTGTGTCGAAATACGAATTGTATTTGCCTAATAAAGACGAACTCAGAAGATTAGTCTCGGAAATTCTTAACCCAAACTCTGAATAAACTTCAGTACCAAAGGACGCGGCATTACAGACTGGAAGGTGGAGGAAGCGTGAACGGTGGAAAGATATATAAGAAAGTGGAAGAAATGAACGACATACTTGCAGAAAACATCAGATGGAAGTAAAGATTCTGGAACTTTGAGAAAGCATTCTCACGCCTGAAAGAAGGAGTGGCGATGCTTGCCCGGGAACCAGATAATTTCCTTATGCAGGCAGGACTCATACAGACATTCGAATTCACTTTTGAGTTGGCATGGAAAACCTTGAAAGATTTCCTTGAGTCAGAAGGATTCTCTGTACAGTCGCCAAAAGCAACCATACGCCAGGCATTTCAAAGCGGCTACATAGAAGACGCTGACAAATGGCTTGATGCTCTGATGTCAAGGAACATTACCGTCCACACTTATGATGATGCAACTGCAGAGGAAATAGTCAGGAAAATCCAATCTGTTTATCTGCCAATGCTTGAGAAAATGTATAACGATTTCACCAAAATACGATGAATACAGGACTATCAGAGCAACACATCAATATCTTGAAAACAGTGTGCAGACATTATCCTGAGATAGAAAACATTGTGCTTTTCGGATCAAGGGCAAAGGGTTGTGCCAAGCAAGGCTCGGACATAGACATCGCAATAAAGGGTGCAAATGTTTCATTGGACACAATCATGCATCTACGTTCAGAATTAGAGGAAAGCATGCTTCCGTTTTTCGTGGATGTACTCCACTATGAGACAATAAAGAACCCTGCAATACGAGAACACATCGACAGTGTCGGAATAACTCTGTGATGAATGGAAATAGAATGAAAAATAGTAATTTTTGCAAATAAATTTTGATTAAACAAATCTTACATAGATTCTCCGATGGGGACAATAGAACTCGCCAAGTCAAGATTAACATTCTTGGCTCGGCTGTGCTGAAAGGCATAGGAATGATTGCGTCATTCCTTATTGTCCCAATCACATTGGGATATCTCACCAGTGAAGTTTATGGAATATGGCTGACAATATCATCTGTTCTGTATTGGATATCTTTCTCTGACATCGGACTGGGTAATGGAATGCGGAATTATCTGACAGGAGCTATATCACGTGGCGACTGGGAAGAGGCAAGGATGTGTGTGAGTACGACTGTAGTGATTTTAAGTGCCATAGCGTTGGTATTCGGATTAATATCATATACGGCGATAGCACTTTTGGACTTGAACAGTTTCTTCAATGTAAGTTCTGTATCTGGACATGAACTGGAAATAGCATTTACTGTTGCGGTAATGTTTACGTTTGTCAACTTTGTTGTAAAAAACATAGGTATGATATTCGTGGCGTTACAGCATTACGCAGTGAATGACCTGCTGGTCGTATTAGGAAATGTCATAGCACTCACCATTATATATGTCCTCACACAGACAGTTCCCGGAAGCCTGGTGAATGTAGTATTAGTGTTCACAGCCACACCGGTGTTCGTATTCATGCTCAGTGCCGTGCCTGTGTTCCGTAAGTATCCGCAATTACGTCCTTCAATAAGAAAAGTTGATATGGACATTGCAAAAAAGATAATGACAAAAGGGTTGGGATTCTTTGCCATACAGATAACAAGTTGCCTTGTAATCTTCGGCAGCAGCAATATATTCATAACACAATACTGTGGTCCGGTAGCAGTCACTACATACAATATAGCTTACAAGTGGTTCAATATTCTGATTATTGCATATACCATCGTTATCTCACCTATGTGGAACGCATATACTGATGCCTATGTGAAGAATGACATGGCATGGATAAAGACAACATTTGGAAAATCCATGAAAGTTTGGGGAGTACTGGCTGCTGTGGGGCTGGTGATGTTGGGTTGCAGTGGGATATTCTATAAGATGTGGGTTGGAGACAGTGTGCCTGTACCATTTGCGGTATCCGTGAGTGTGTTGGTATATGTTTTGATGTTTAACCTTAACTGTGGCATAACGTGCTTACTGAACGGAATAAATAAAATAAGGATACAAATCTATACATCAGTTGTCTTTACTGCAATATACCTTTTGCTTGTCTACACCAAAGGGGAGAGACTTGGGATAGAAGGTATTGCAACTTGTATGGCATTGTGCTACGCATTAATGGCAGCGATACATATGTATCAGTGTCGTCTGCTGATAAAAAGTGAGGCAAAAGGGATATGGAACAAATAAAACAACGAAATAAGATAAGTGTCATAACCGTTGTGTATAATGATGCTGCCAATATCCGCCAGACAATGGAGAGCTTCTTCTCACAGACATGGACTGAGAAGGAGTATATTGTCATTGATGGAGGTTCTACTGATGGAACGGCAGATATCATTCGTGAATATGCCGACAGGCTTGCGTTCTGGCACTCTGAGCCTGACGGCGGTATCTATGAGGCAATGAACAAAGGCATTGGACACTGTACTGGTGATTGGATAAATATTCTGAACAGTGGTGATGTGTATGTAGGGAATGACTCTTTGGAACAGACTATTATGCTGGCAGATACAGAGAATACAGATGTCATCTATGCCAACAGTATAGAGGTTCATCCAGAATTCCGAAGACATATGGAAGCAAACGGAAATACTGAATTTCTTGATATGATACCAACATTCCGGCATGGCTCGTCATTGATAAGGGCGGAAGTCCATAAGAAGCATCTTTTTGACCTTACGAAGAAGAAAACATTGGGATACGCCCTTGATTGGGAAATGCTGCACAGACTTTATAGGGAAGGTTATAGGTTTGAGAAAGTGGATGCCATGCTTGAAGCCTACTGTATAGAAGGCGTGTCCAACCATCCTTACCGAAACCTGTGGCTCAATTATAAAATAACATCACAAGGCAGGATGAGTTTAAGGAAATTGGCCTTCTGCATGAAGCTCATCATAGGCACATTCCTGCGCCAATCATCCGTTTTCAGGTGGATAAAAGCCATACTGCTTGAATACAATGTGAATGATGTCCTGCCACACATCCCTTTTTGGAGCATCCGCCGATGGTATCTCCGCCGTATGGGAACATCTATAGGAAAAGGAGCATTCATCATGAAAAAGAATTACATCATGAATGCCAATCTTCTAACAATAGGGAAGAACAGTCACATAAACCGTGGCTGTACAATAGATGCAAGGGCAGGTATAACGATAGGAGACAGTGTATCCATATCGCATAATGCCTGCATAATGACAGGCAGTCATGATGTGAACTCGTCAACTTTCCAAGGTAAGTTCGCACCAATTGTCATCAATGATTATGCTTGGATTGGTGTCAATGCGACAGTGCTACAAGGTGTGACAATCGGTAAAGGTGCTGTTGTATGTGCCGGTGCAGTTGTGACAAAAGATGTTGCTGATTACAATGTTGTTGCAGGTGTGCCTGCAAAGGAAATTGGCAAAAGAACAACCAATCTGCAATATAAATGCAAATGGAACATACCATTAACATAATTTGTAAATTAAATAGAGTAATAAGTTTAAGTTTAAAAATATAAAAATATGGAAGAGGTAAAAAATACCAAGGAAATAGATATCATCGGTATTGTTAAGCAGATATTGGAGAACAAAAAAAAGCTAGGTATTGTTTTTGTAGTATCTGCAGTGTTAGGAGTTGTTGTTGCATTAAGTATTCCCAAACAATTCACAACAAATGTCGTACTTGCTCCAGAAATGTCAGGTTCCAGCAAATTACCTGGAAGCATTTCAAGTATGGCATCTATGGTAGGTATAGATTTAGGAGGTAAAGGTGCGTCATTAGATGCAATTTATCCTGAAATTTATCCCGATGTATTAGCTTCTTCTGACTTCATAATCAACTTGTTTGATGTAAAAGTAAATAAAAAGACAGACGACAAAACACAAACCTACTATAATTATCTTTCCAACGACCAAAAACATCCGTTCTGGAAGTACCCAATGATATGGGCTTCTATGCTTTTGGAAAAGACAGATAGTACAGCGAGTCCGACAGAGGTGGACAGTTTCAAACTAACAAAGCCTCAGACAAATATTGTTGGACTCATTCGCTCAAACATTTCATGCTCTATAGACAAAAAGACCAATATAATAACCATATTTGTCAAAGACCAAGACCCTATGGTTTCAGCAATCATTGCAGACACAATTCAAAACAGATTGCAGGAATACATAACAGACTACCGCACCAAAAAGGCAAGAAAAGATCTTGAATATTCCCAAAAGTTGTTCTGTGAATCTAAGGAACAATATGACAAGGCTCGTCAAGAATATGCTGACTATGCTGATGCCAATAATGAGTTGCAGTTGCAATTATTCAAGACAAAACTGGAAGATCTTGAAAACGAAATGCAACTCAAATTCAATGTATACAGCCAAATGTCGCAGCAATTGCAGATAGCAAAAGCAAAAGTGCAAGAATATACTCCCGCATTTACCATCATTCAGCGGGCAACAGTGCCGTTAAAGGCATCAAGTACTCCACGTTCAGTTATCGTTATTCTTTTTGTGTTCGGAGGAATTGTCTGCTATGGATTTTGGATTATCTTTGGCAAAAATTTAAAAACAATTATTCATAAATGATATTTGCACTGCCATATATAACTTTAATGCTTTTATACGGGTTTCTATCAATAGCGCACTATGCTTATAAGGACGAGGGAATTCGTATGAAAATAAATGCTATATGCATTATTATTTTCATACTGTTCTTTGGTTTTCGCGGCTATATCTTTGATGATTGGCTTAGTTATTATCCCGCATTTGAGGCTTGTACAGTAAAAAATATTATGTTAATTCCGACTTATGGGAATTTTGAATGCGGGTTCACATTGCTTATCCTTATATGTAAGGCGATAATTGATGATTTCCAGTTCTTTGTTTTTGTATGTACCATAATCAATATAGCATTGCTCTATGCATTTCTAAAAAAAAGAATATCCAACATTCCATTTGCCATGGTGCTGTTTCTTGCCATGGGTGGTCTTGTCATGAGTGTCAACCTGATGCGAAACACAATAGCTATTCTGATATTCTTAAATGCTCTTGATTATTTGGAGAAACGCAAGCCATTGCCTTATTTCTCCCTTTGCCTCCTTGCATTGTCATTCCATATGTCATCATTAGTGTTTTTCCCTTTATATTTCTTTCTGCATAAGAACTGTAACAAATGGGTCTACCTCGGAGCATTTATATTAGGAAACATAGTGCTTCTAATGAACATTCCTGTTATAATGTCTATCGCTTCTGTATTCGTTGAAGACTCAACCTTGCTCGCAGTAAGCAAGGTTGAAATATATAATAATATGCAACAGACAGGTGGCTTTACCATTTCTATTGGTTATCTGGAACGTCTTTTTACAGGGCTTCTTATTTTTTGCTACATGAACAAATTGAAAGAGATAAGGAAAGAAAATGTTGTTTTTCTCAACTGTATACTTCTTTATTTTCTTATGTTCTTCATTTTTAGTGAAATAGATGAAATTAGCCGCCGTCTGTCAAATTTGTTTGTATTTGCTTATTGGATATTGTGGTATGACTTATTTAAATGTTTCTATTATTCAAATAATAGAAAATTGTTTGCTTCTTTCATTACCATATATTGTCTTTTTAAGATAATAGGAACTACAAACATACCAACTGCAAAATACGAAAACATTTTGCTGGGAGCACAATCATATCAAGAACGACATTATTACTATAATCGAAACCGTGGAGATCTCCCTTGAAAAAACGTTAAGACTATGAACATTACAATCATAACAATCCTTTTGCCATTTCCGCTGGATTCTGGTGGAGCACAAGCTCAATACAATGTCATCGACATCTTACGAACCAAACACAATATATCCATAATATATCCCGAAAATGCACATAACAGCAGTAGTGCGTTAAAAAAACTCAAACAGTTATGGCCGGAAGTAGAGTTCTTCCCATTCAGTTTTGCCAAACAACTATGCCATCCTCATTTCTTGTTTTCAAAGATTGAGAGAGCAGTTAAAATAAAGATGTGTGGTAACAATAGAAATTTCAAGGTTGAACGCATTATTCGTCCATATGGATACGATTTGTCACAGGCATTTATATCTTTTGTAAATAATATTGTTGAAAAACAAAAAAGTGATGTTATTCAGGTGGAGTTTTATCCTTATCTCGGTCTGATAGAATTTCTCCCAAGAGATATTAAGAGAGTGTTCATACATCATGAGATTAGATATATACGAGATAAGAGAATGATGAACAATCTATCTCCGACTCAATCCGAACTAAAAATATTGGCAAGATTGAAACAAGAAGAAATCAATTTGCTGAACAAATATGATATTATTGTAACCCTCACAGATATAGATAAAGCAATATTATCAAACGATGGTGTGACAACAAGAATTGTATCTTCGCCTGCAGCGGTCAATACAGAAGTCAGGCAATATAACGGTTGGAATAAGAATGTTGTGTTTATCGGAGGTGCCGGTCACGCTCCAAATGTCGAAGGTGTCAAATGGTTATGTGATAACGTGTTCCCAAACATTGATTGGGAACGATTCAAAGATATTTCAATAGCTATTATTGGAGGGGGATGGAACGAGGATATGTTTTACAATATACCAAAACACAACCTTAAAGTAATGGGGTTTGTCCCAGACCTTGCCGCTGCAGTTTATGGTGGTATTCTCATGGTTCCAATTATTTCTGGTAGTGGAATGAGAATGAAGATACTTGACGGAGCGGCTTTGAGCATGCCGATTATAACAACATCAACCGGTGTTGAGGGACTTGATTTTATGGATGGAGAATCATGCCTTATTGCAAACAGTGGCAAAGAGTTTGCCAAAGGCTTGATGAAGCTAATCAGAGACGAAAATCTCAGACAACAACTAGCAAATAATGCAAATACAGTTTTTGTTGAGAAATACTCGAAAGAAACATTGGCCAACATACGTAATAATATATATAAAATATGATTTCTGTTTGTATTGCAACATATAATGGAGAAAAATATATCCATCGGCAGCTTGAGTCGATATTGAAACAGTTGACAGATAATGACGAGATCATAATATCTGATGACATGTCTACCGATTCAACCTTGGATGTCATAAGAAGTATTGGTTCTCCTTTAATACATGTATATATTAACGAAAAGGAACATGGGTACACTCCAAATTTTGAAAATGCGATAGCACACGCCAAAGGTGAATACATATTTCTGTCAGACCAAGATGATATATGGGTAGAAGACAAAGTACAGACATGTATGCAGTATCTTAAAAAACATAGTCTTATAGTACATGATGCAGACATCGTTGACAAATCGGAGAATAAGATAGCAGAGTCGTTTTACGAATCAAGAAAATCAAAACCAGGAATCATTAACAATCTTATAAAGTTCAGTTATTTAGGATGTTGTATAGCTTTCAGACGCAAAATATTGGAAAAGGCTTTGCCATTTCCACCAAATCACAAAATGTGTACACATGATAACTGGCTGTTTATTTCTGCTGCATTCTTTTTTGATGCAGTCGTGATATCTGACAAACTCATCCACTACCGCCGACATGCCAATAATGTGTCATCAGGTGGTTTTAAAGAGACAACATCTTTGATTTTTAAAATAAAATATAGAATATATCTCGTAATATGGCTTTTTTTAAGAACAGTTCGTTAATCATTATAAGATGAAAATATCAATCATCACAACTACCTTCAACAGCGCAAGGACAATAACCGATACCATGGAGTCCGTTCTCAGGCAAAGTCATAAAGATGTCGAATACATCATAGTGGACGGAAACTCCAATGACAACACATTGGAGATTGTCCGCCATTATGAACCGCTGTTCAATGGCAGGATGCGCGTCATAAGCGAACCGGACAAAGGCATATATGACGCCATGAACAAGGGCGTAGCAATGGCAACGGGAGACATCGTGGGCATACTCAACTCGGATGACTTCTACACCTCTGACGATGTGCTTGAAACGATAGCTGCCGCCTTTGATAAAGATATTGGCATAGAAGCAGTATATGCCGACATACATTTCGTAAACAACGATAACCTCGGCAAGTGCGTACGCTACTACTCCAGCGCACCGTTCCGTCCATGGATGATGAGATTCGGATTCATGCCTGCCCACCCGTCGTTCTATGTCCGACGTGATATCTACAAGAAATACGGCACGTTCTCATTGGACTATCGCATTGCCTCCGACTACGACCTTTTAGTACGCCTGTTCTACAAACACCGCATAAAGACAAGATATATAAAGAAGGATTTTGTCACCATGCGCACCGGTGGCATAAGCACAAAGAACTTGCGCAACAGATGGCTGATAAGCAAAGAGAATGTCACGGCATGCCGCAGAAACGGACTGTACACAAACATCTGCCTCATATCACTGAAGTATCTGTACAAGATTTTTGAGTTCAGGAGATAAGGCATTCAGCACATATCATTCAAAAATAGTATATTCCGGAACAGAAAACAAGTTTTTTCTCAATTATCTGTTCCGGAATATACTATTTTTTTACAAGTAAGCAAACTCCATTGGCGAATCTTTCTCTGGTAATATATGTTTGCATAGGGGTAAATTCTTTTGGAAAGCAGGGGAAAAACATTCATATATAGTAATAATTATGCGCCTGAATTTGCCTGTTTCATGCAAAAGGCATAACTTTGCAGTATCTTTTTATAAGAAACTCACGCTCGGAAGATTCCAAACAAGTTTGGTCTTCGCTCGCTTACCCGTTTCTTTGCACTATATTCCATAAAATCCATAAACGGTAAAATAACAAAACTAAAACATAAAACAAACATCATGAGAAAACTTTTTCCAACACTTCTTCTCGCACTCATGGCTGCAACGCCGTCCATGGCACAGCAGCCGGCATTCCCGGGGGCGGAAGGCTTCGGCATGTACACCACCGGCGGCAGGGGAGGCACGGTCTACCATGTCACCAATCTTGGAGACGACAACAAAGAGGGTTCGCTGCGCTGGGCTGTACTCAGGAGTGGAAAGAAGACCATCGTCTTCGATGTGTCAGGAACAATCTATCTGAAAAGCCCACTTAATGTGAATTCAAACACAACCATCGCCGGGCAGACTGCACCGGGTGACGGCATCTGCATCGCGGGATGGCCTGTGACCATCAAGGGCGACAATGTCATCATGCGCTATCTCCGCTTCCGTCTCGGCAATGAGAATGTCGCAAAGCATGAGGGCGACGGCCTTGGCGGCATGGACCGCAAGGATCTTATCATCGACCACTGTTCTGTCTCATGGTCTATCGACGAGTGCCTGTCTGTCTATGGCAGCAAGAACATCACCGTGCAGTGGTGCATCGCTGACCAGAGCCTTGTAAACTCCGGTCACTCGAAAGGCTCGCACGGCTACGGCGGCAACTGGGGAGGCTCGGGAGCGTCCTATCATCACAACCTTATGGCTCACCACACTTCCCGTGTGCCACGCCTCGGTCCGCGTCCCGGAACTCAGATGGATGAGCGTATGGACTTGCGCAACAATGTTTTCTACAACTGGGCAGGAGAAGGATGCTACGGTGGCGAGGGCATGAACGTGAACATCGTCAACAACTACTACAAGCCGGGTCCTGCCACAAAGTCTGTGGCAGAGGCACGACGCTACCGCATTGCCAACATCGGCATACGCACTGTAGATTACTGCCTTGACAAAGCGAAAGTGGCATCAAGCTACACGTCTGCCACCGGCATTACTGTGACGGACAAGAATGTCAGCGGTTCTGCATCAGGTGGCAAGAACTATGTCACCATAAGCGGCAAGAAGTTCGAGATTGACATGGCGACAAACAAGATCGATGTCGACGGCAAGCAAGTGACCGTAACATGGAATGACTGGAAGAAGATGCTGCACAAGTGGGGCACGTTCTACGTCGACGGCAATGTGAACCCTGACTATGCAAGCAGAATCACTCCTCAGGACCAATGGACTTACGGCATGTATGCACAGGTTAACAACGGAAAGGTGGACGGCACATTCACCGAGGATGTGAAGCAGGCAATGCGCCTCTCAGAGCCTATCGACTATATGCCTGTCACCACACATTCTGCGGAGCAGGCTTATGCAAACGTGCTCGAATATGCAGGAGCATCGCTGTGGCGTGACTCCCACGACACATACATCGTGGGTGATGTGCGTGACAAGAAGGCTTCATACACGGGAGCCGGACTTTCTCCGGGCTTTGTCAACAATCAGGATGAGGCAGGCGGATTCCCTGTGCTGAAGGAGGAGAAGCGTGCTGACGATTTCGACACGGACAAGGACGGCATGCCGGACGCATGGGAGCTTGCCAACGGCCTGAACCCTAATGACGCTGCTGACGGTGCGCTGGTGCAGGGCGACGGCTACACAAACCTTGAGCATTACCTCAACTCTCTCGTGGCGCATATCACCGAGGCGCAGAACGCGAATGCCATGACGGGCATTGACTGCATCACGGACAACACGGTGGATGCCGTGCCGGCAAACACGAATGTCTACACCATCGACGGTCGTTGTGTGCGCAGGAATGCGGACAGCCTTGACGGACTTGCCAAGGGCATGTACATCTACAAGGGCAAGGTTGTGGTGGTTGACTAATCGTAACCTTACGGACGGAAAATCAAGAGGTGACCTTTCACGCAATGAAAGGTCACCTCTTTTCATATAAAGTGTCATAGTTTACCGGGTGAAAGGTCACCTATATGTTTCTTTAAAACGTGGGTTCAACGAAATTGTATTAGTGTCCACCAAACACATAAACACATTATCATTAATCTGTTTCAGTTGTGCCAAGCCCCTATCCTCGCATACAACAACAGGATTTTGTTGTAAAGTGTGGCGGAGCCACAATCCTTACGGTAACCCCCTGCTTCAGCAGTGGGGCAACAAGAATGCTCTCTGCATTGTGTGGTGGAACCACACTCCTTTATTGTGGGTGCAAGGAATTGAAACAGAAAAGAGTGTGGCGCTGCCACACAACTAATGGAGATTATCTCTAATCCGCACGGCTGAAGCCGACGGTTACCGTAAGGACTGTGGCTCCGCCACATCTTATGCGAAACATCTCTTAATGAAAATGTGATTTCACAACAACTTGTGGAGTTTTACCGGGTACAACATCTGAAAATAATCTTTTTTTTCTGAAAGAGAAAGAAAATTGCGTTTTTTTTTCTGAGACAGAAAGAAAAAGTGATTTTCCCTGAAATTGACATGTCAAAGAGCGAGTGTTAGCACGAGCAAAGATGTAGCCTAATGTGGGAGATTCTCCCTTTCTTGTGTATGTCTCATGCGGACAAAAAAATGCGCACCCTTATCGGCCGTCACGGCTTTGGGATGCGCTTTCTCTCTCTTTCTCACACTATAAACCATTTTATAAATTATTGTAGGATGCGGACGAATACCGTGAACCAAGCCTTGAAAGGCGAAGCCCACGGGATATATGTTTCTCATGATATAAGATAATGTACTGCTTCATTGCAGTCCTGCGGATGTCCGCAGAACGGTGCTTCTTGATGTTTGTTCTTCCACTTATCTGGCGTGATACACGCATTCCGGCGGTTTGTGTCGCAGAGAGATGCTTCCCGGCTTATGCTGTCATGCATAGGCACGGGCGTTTCGGGATGTATGTGTGCAGGAATGTCTTCCGCTCTGTCATAAGATGAAAGGATTGTCTGCTTATAGGTCTTTCGGATGGTAGGCGACATCCCTGCTCCCACATACATTTGTGTTATTTACGCCTCACAAATCCAGCTCCCAAGGACCTGAGAACGGGTTCTCCTTTGCTCCGCCGGGTTTCTCTCCCGGGTTGCCCTCGATGACACTGCCACCATCGCCGGTAGGGTTGCCATTCTCATCATAGACATTCCATGATGTAGGATTCCCCATAAGGTTTTCTATGTCCATGGGGATTATTTTTATTTCTGGAGCTATATAAGGTTTTTTCTTTTTCATTGTCTTTTCTTCTTTTGTTGTTTTGTGTTCCATAGTTTTCTGATAAGGGTTTGTCATGAGGATGCGCCATGAGGGCATATCCTCATATTAGGTGATTATCTTACAGAAATCTTCTTTCCGTTGACGACATAGATTCCGCTTGGGAGCCCGCTGAGGTCTGTGGTGCCGCGACGGACAGCCTGTCCCCAGAGGTTGTAGACAGCCGCATTGCCACATCCTGTGGTGTCGGCAGTTATTCCCTCGATTACTGTTGTGCTGTCGCTGATGCCATCCATGCCGAACGACAGAGAGTGGCGCTTTGCAGGGGTAGTGCCCTGGTCTGTCTGGTCAAGGTCTGTTATCCACCAGCTATAGCCCGGAACGGGGAACTCTGAGGTGAGGTGGTAGATGTCTCCTCCGTGGAAGATGTAGGAGTTCGCAGGTGCTGTTTGTCCGCCCTCGAAAGTGGCGTATATGTCAAGCCGGCAGTCCTTGAATTCTTCGCCTTTGAGTCCGTAAGACTTGTTGTTGATGTACGTTCCGTTCTCGTACTCATACGCGTGGAATCCCTTGAGGTTATCCGGGGAGAGTCCCAGAACATCCTCCACCATCTCTTGCTTTTTTAGCGACACCTGAGGGATGATGTAGTATGGTGGTTCGATGTTCGACAGATTGACATCACCGACATCCATGGAATTATCGGTTATGACGCTTCCCTCGCCCGGATTGATGATGTAGCACTCGCCGCTATTCATGACGACATCATTGTCTGCTGCTCCGTTGAGGTTGACGAGTGAGAACTCAATGCGTCCGGCATGCCCCTGTTCATGCGTGCACTCCACCAGCTTTGCCAGTTTTACATTCACGGAGAATGCTTTCTGCAGCTGCCATTTTTTAAGGTCGACAGGCAGGCAGATGCTGTTCCACTTGCCGGTGGTGAGGTTGCGCTTGAAAATCAGTGCTTTGTTGCTGTATGACGCTGTGTAGTCTTCCTCCATTGCACTGTTTCCCGGTTTCCTGAAGTTGCTCCAGTCTTCGCTGAGTGCGAAGCTCTCTCCGAGGTATTTCAGGCGGAAGTCATCGACATAGATAAAGTCGTTCTCCGCTGCGTCAGCATTAGTGGTGTCAGGGCTCTTCATTGCTTTTGTCATCTCAATGCCGATTTCCATGGTTTTGCTTCCACCGGCAGGTATGTTTGCATAAATCATGACAGAGTTAGGGTAGAGCTTAGCATAGAACAGCACTCCCGCCTCTACCTTGTTGGACACCTTTCCGTCGTCTATGTCAGCAGCAAGAAAATGATTACCATTGTAATTGACATTCTTGAATGTCTGTGATTGGAAGTTGACAGAGCTCAGTCGTGACTCTCCATAGGATTTACCGAGCAGTGGCGTTGTTGCCCATGCTGCCGAGCCTTTCACCGGGTCTTTTCCGTCGTCAGTAAGGAACTTCGCATACAGGTTGGCATAAGGAGCCTGTCCGTTCTCGTCATTGAAGAATCCCTGGCATTCGAGCATGTACCATCCCGGTTTGCTCACTGTGACAGTCTGATAGAGCTTGTCGCCTTCAGAGGCATTTCGGAGTCCGGCACACTGGAACATGCCGAAGTTAGGTGCCAAAGCATTATGCAGGCCGCCTGCGTCGCTTCCGCATATATGTTCAAATGCCTTGGTGTAGTCCGTGACACAGTCCACAGTTCCTTCTGTCCTCCATCCTCTTCCAGATTTCTCATCGTACGTGTTGTAAATGTTCCAGATGTTGAAACCCTGTGCACGCATGAGGAAAGAAGCATCGGCAAGGACATTCATCGTTCCTTTGTACTCCTCGGTGAAGAGTGCTTCCATGTTCTTGTCAGAGACAAGTTTCCAGTATGTGTTCTCTATATTGAGGCTGAGCCCTATGCGTTCTGTGTCTGTCAATGCACGGACAAGATTGTTGTTGCCTTTGTCGAAGACATTGACGACCATAGGGCAACCTGCACAGAGGTAATAATTCCGGTTATTCATCACGATGTAGATTCTGTAGACATTTTTTTGTCCGCTTACCTCTTCGAAATAGAAGCCGGAATTGTTAGTTGTATGGTTTACGTTTCTGTCATAGTAGACTCCGCGTCGAGTAAGGTCATTATCATTCACAAAAGCCATGCATGAACCTGTTGCGCCATCTTGCGTATTAGCGAATGGGCCACGAATATAATATGCATTGCTATATGTGTTTACTTTAGAGATAATCAATGGCATGCCCACTGTGAATGTCGCAGTACGTGTGCCCCAGTAGCCTCCGGCATTCAGGAACATGTCCTTGCCTACGTTGTAGAGCAGTACTCGTGTGGCATTGGCATCGTTTATGTTCGGTATGCCATCTTGCTTAGCCGCTAATTTTACTTCACTTAGTGCCATGCCTTCTCCTCTATAGTCTGCCGCTTCGGCATCCATCTGTGCGGCCGACTGTTGCGGCATGGCAATGAAAAAGAGACACATTAGGCTGAGCCTGATGAGTTTCTTGCAGAGTACATTTCTTTTCATGATAATCCGATTATTTTGTTATGTTTAAGTGTGCAGTCATTCTCTTTTTGCTGTAAAGATAAGTAAACATAACGCAGTTGGAATTGGTGAAAAATTGCTGCGGTGCATCTTATCTTATGCAAAAGTAATAATTCTTTTAATCATTGTTATATTTTTAGGGGGGGTAACAAAGATTAACAGATAAAGTTTGTATTTTGTATCATTTAACGAAACTGCGTGCGTTTTTGGTGTTCTTTCATGGTTTCTGCCATGGTGTGGCGATTATGACTGTGGCACAGCATTTTGCTTCGGATTTTGTGCGCAGTGTGAAAAATATGCCGGAGATGTGTGGATTATCGGGAAAAATGATTACTTTTGCAGATGTTTCCAAAACTTATAGAACAAAGTATGAAGAAATTGTTTATTGAGACCTACGGCTGCCAGATGAATGTGGCGGACTCGGAGGTTGTTGCCAGCGTCATGGGAATGGCGGGCTACGAATTGTGTGAGTCGGTGGAAGACGCCGACGCAGTGTTCCTTAACACGTGCTCTGTGCGTGAGAATGCGGAGAACAAGGTGCTGCATCGTCTGGAGACGTTGCACAACATCTACCGCAACAAAGGGCGCAAGGTGATTCTCGGTGTGCTTGGCTGCATGGCGGAGCGCATGAAGGAGGAACTTTTGGAGAAGCACCATGCCAGTCTTGTGGCAGGACCGGACTCCTATCTTGCCCTTCCTGACCTCATCGCACAGTGTGAGTTGGGGCAGAAAGCCATTGACACAGAACTCTCGCTGACAGAGACTTACAAGGACATCCTTCCACAGCGCACCCGCGGACAGCGGTTGTCAGGATTCGTGAGCATCATGCGCGGATGCAACAACTTCTGCCATTACTGCATCGTCCCTTACACCCGAGGCCGTGAGCGCAGCCGTGAGGTGGAGTCCATCCTCAACGAATGCCGTGACCTTCAGGAGCGCGGGTTTAAGGAAGTGACGCTCCTCGGGCAGAATGTGAATTCCTATTGTGCGGAGAACAATGGCGAGAAAGTGGCGTTCCCGCAGCTTCTTGCCATGGTTGCCGAGACTGTTCCGGGGATGCGTGTGCGCTTCACGACGTCGCATCCGAAGGACATGAGTGACGAGACATTGGAGGTTATCGCAAAATATGCTAATGTATGCAAGCATATCCACCTGCCTGTGCAGTCGGGTTCCGACAAGATTCTGAAACTCATGAACCGCAAATACACTCGCGAATGGTATCTTGACCGTGTGGCAGCCATAAGGCGCATAGTGCCGGAATGCTCCATAACGACGGACATTTTCGTGGGTTATCATGATGAGACGGAGGACGACCACCTGCTGAGTCTCTCGCTGATGAGGGAGGTGGGCTACGATTCCGCCTTCATGTTCAAGTACTCCGAGCGTCCGGGGACGTATGCCAGCAAGCATCTGCCTGACAACATCAGTGAGGAGGAGAAGATACGCCGCCTTAACGAGATGATACGTCTGCAGACGGAGATTTCTGCCGAGCAGTACCGCAAGGACATCGGCAAGACTTTCGAGGTGCTTGTCGAAGGCTACAGCAAACGCTCACGTGAGCAGCTTTGCGGCCGCACTTCGCAGAACAAGATGGTTGTCTTCGATCGTGTGGCGACGGATGCGGAGGGTAGGGAAGTGGCGTTCCATGCCGGCGAGTATGTCAATGTGCGCATCACGGAGTCGTCAAGCGCCACGCTGAAAGGCACGGTTGTGCTGGATTAATGTCACGCAGATTCCGCAGATAGCCGCAGATGGTTTGGTATAAACAGTACTTTTTAAATCTGCGTGTATCAGCGAAATCTGCGTGGAAAATAAAGACAAAGCATGAGAAACAAATA
Organism: Palleniella intestinalis; assembly: GCF_013166595.1. Classification (GTDB taxonomy): domain Bacteria; phylum Bacteroidota; class Bacteroidia; order Bacteroidales; family Bacteroidaceae; genus Prevotella; species Prevotella intestinalis. The sequence goes on from NZ_JABKKG010000015.1 coordinate 37,000, forward strand.
AAACCGTAACTATGATACCACCTATTTACAAGGCATCCGACAGCCGTTATGAGGCAGGGATGCAGTATGTGCGCTGCGGAAAGAGCGGTGTGAAACTGCCAGCCATATCCCTTGGACTATGGCATAACTTCGGCGGCGTGAACAACTTTGAGAACTCACTGGCAATGGCGCATTACGCCTTTGACCACGGAGTGGTGCATTTCGACCTTGCCAACAACTACGGCCCTCCTTACGGCTCGGCGGAAGAGACCTTCGGACTGATGATGAAGAAATCGTTCATGCCTTATCGCGACGAGATGTTCATATCCTCAAAGGCGGGTTATGACATGTGGGAAGGCCCTTATGGTAACTGGGGCTCAAGGAAATACCTCATGGCAAGTCTTGACCAAAGCCTGAAAAGGATGAATCTTGACTATGTCGACCTGTTCTATTCCCACCGCTATGACCCTGAGACACCGTTGGACGAGACCCTGCAGGCGTTGGTGGACATCGTGCGCCAAGGCAAGGCGCTGTATGTCGGCATATCGCGGTGGCCTCTGGAGGCTACGGACTACGCTTTCAAGTATCTGAAGGAGCGTGATGTGCCGTGCCTTATCTATCAGGGCAGGTACAGCATCCTTGACCGGGAGGTTGCGGACTCCGGCATTCTTGACAAGGCTTGCGATGCCGGAGTAGGCTTCATCGGTTTCTCACCGTTGGCGCAAGGGCTTCTCACCGACCGCTATCTCAACGGCATACCCTCCGACTCGCGCATGGCTGTCGGCAATCATCTGAAGCAGGATGTCCTTTCCGAGAAGATGCTTGCGACAATAAAGACGCTCAACACTATTGCCGGACAGCGTGGCGAAGCTCTTTCCGACATGGCTCTCGCATGGATTCTTGCCGACAAGCGCGTGACGAGTGTCATCATCGGTGCAAGCTCCGTCCCACAGCTGGCGACAAACCTTAAAGCCCTCTCTTCCGCTCCTTTCACGCAAGAGGAACTGGAAATGATTGACGCAGCATGCAGGTGAAGATAAATGTAATATTTTGCAAATAAATTAAATATGAGCCACTGTATTACGATAATTGTAATACGGTGGCTCATACTTTTATTTTCTCTATGGCAAAGCATTCTGTTGCTTCACCTGTCTGCGGTATGTGTCTTTTGGCATGTCCGTCTGCTTTTTCAACCAATCACAATAAGCATAGGTTTAATGAAAAAGCTCTTAAAGCATCATGTTTCTTCTTTTGATGGCAGTGGCTATACATACACGTGCAGTGTCATTCACAGAACGGAATGTGGTGCGTGACTTCAACTCATTCAGCGACATGTGCAGGAGCAATTTGCCAATGCATTCGTCCGCAAACGAGTTTGCAACGATGTTAACACCCTCAAAATCAAGGATAGTCATATCATTGCTGTTTATCGTCTGCAGTAGTTCGTTTCTAACTTGCTCCCCAAGTTGGCGTGTGCCAAGATTCTTTCCGAACCTATTGAAATTGAATGTAGTCATATATCTTAAAAGTTTTTACCATAGTTGATTGTCATCATTGATGAAAGCGTCATTGAATTCACCTGCGGCATCTGTGCGATTCTCCACAACATTGTTGGCATCAATGTCTACATCTGAATGCAATTCAAGCCATACGATTGTGCCTTCCCAATTGTCAGTTTCTTCAACAACAAACTCATTGCTCTTGTATCTTAACATCGAACTTCCGGAATGAATGCTCATGTTTAGTCCTGCTGACTTTATTAATCTGCTCATTGAGTAAAGTCCGAATCCCATACCATGACCATCAGTTACACTGTTGTTGATGCAGATACTTAATGCATCCTTTTCTGAAACATCTATATATTCAGGATTTCTTGTCAATGACTTCCAAATTCCGATGCCGTCATCTGCCACTAAAATCTTTATAGTACTCTTTTCACTGTCGAAAGAATGGATAAGGATTCCGCATTTCTTTTCCGAATGTGTGATTACGTTGTCAAGAATCTCATACAAGCAATATCCAAGTCCCTGCAAAACACTTAGGTTTATCTCTGCAAACTTCATCAGATGGTCTATGGAACTTTGGAATACGGCATAAATATTATCCTTATCAAACATCTCTATGCGATGATGTTCAATGTCCTCTGTGAAATATTTTTTTAGTAGAGAGTTCAGATTCATGACAATTGTTGTTGAATGTTTCTGCAAAAATACAATTTTTTTGTTTAATATGCAAGTATCTCTTTCAATTATTTAGGCTGTAAATTCCATCTCATAGCCTTGGCTGTAAAAATTCTGCATCAAAATTCTTGCAGATTATGAAAAAATAAAATAACTTTGCATAAGTCAGGCTGCACCTCAGCAGACATGAACAATCAACAAAACCGCAACTATATGTCACACAGAAACATACTGCATACACTGCTATTTATCATGCTCTTTCCCACCGCGATGTCGGGGCAAAAAGAGAAAATGTCGTCACTCGTGAGGAAGGCATGGCTTGAACATTCCGCCACAACGCGCTCCAAAGGAGAGAGGGGAGAGGCTGAGAAACAACGGATTATGGCATTCGTGAAGACATCATCGGGACATGTTCCGGAAGGGTGCAGAGTGCTTGCAGAGTTCCCGAACAACCTCTTTGTCGCATCCATACCGCTTGCAAAACTCGGCGATATGGCACGCAGCAGCGATGTCGTGCGCATAGAAGCCGGCATGCCGTGCACCGCTACCAACGACACGGCGGCAGTGGTGACGCGACAAGGGCTTGTCTGGGAGATGCCAAGGGAGGAGCAGCCGATGATCCATGGCTACACAGGCAGGGGTGTCGTCGTGGGACTTATGGACATCGGGTTTGACCTTACTCATCCAACATTCCTCTGCAGTGACGGCAAATCGCTGCGCATCAGGGCGTTGTGGGACCAGCTCGACAGGACGGAAAGCGGACAGCCCGTCATCGATGCGGACACAGTGACCGTAGGGAGGCAGTATGTCGGCGATGAGGCTCTTATGGCAAAAAGCCACAGCACAGACGCCACATTCATCTCCCACGGCACACATACGGCAGGTTCGGCAGCAGGTTCTGGACGTGACGGCACCGGAATAACGCCTTACAAGGGCATGGCTCCCGATGCGGACATCTGTCTTGTGGCAAACTACACCACTGACAATCACGCCATTGTCCCTGAGGAAGAGCGGTACAGATACACTTCCGCCACGGATGTGCTCGGCTTCAAATATATCTTTGACTATGCCGCCTCCGTGGGCAAACCGTGTGTGGCGTCGTTCAGCGAGGGCAGCAGAATGGGATTCTACGGTGACGACATACTCATGCAGGAGGCTCTCGCGGCACTGCAAGGGGAGGGAAGAATCATTGTCGCTTCGGCAGGAAACGAGGCGATACGCAACACTCACATCCTCAAAACGGCTGAAAAACCGTCGGCAGGGGCGTTCATACAGACCGCACAGCGGCCATGCTACACGTTCCGCTCCACAGGCAGCATGACCCTACGCCTTACGTTCTACCCTGACGGCATGCCACCTGTTGCCAAGGACATCACGACGGAAGAGATACTTGCATGTGAGGAGGGCTTTCTCACCGACACAGTCCGCCTTGGTGGGATAACGTTCCCTATTGCCGCCGCAGCTTACTCCTCGGCATACAACAATGAGGAGACAGCCACCGAATTCCTTATCTCACGCACCGACAACGGCTTTGTCGGACGTGACATCAGTGTGTCGCTCGAACTCGTCGGTGAGGGGAAAGAGATAGAGGCGTATTCCCTTGGAGGATATTTCACGGCAAACACGCTCAATCCTGCGCTTGCCGATTGCGACAACACGCATAACATCCTGTCGCCCGGAGGGTTGGAGGGCATCCTCTGCGTCGGTGCGACAAATGCACGCAACGGCTATCACAACCATGCCGGAATATGGCAGACCTACAACTACGGCGCGGCGGAGCATCGTGCCGACTACAGCAGTATCGGTCCCACGGTGGCAGGACTCGTGAAACCTGACGTATGCGCTCCCGGAACCTACATCAAGTCTGCGCTTAGCGGTACATACATCGCCAATGGCGGAGACCTCCGCACATGCACCGAGCAGTTCACATTTGACGGCAGAACCTACGGCTGGGCGGCGTTCACAGGGACATCGATGTCCACGCCCATAGTCAGCGGTATCGTTGCGACCTGGCTTGAAGCGTGCCCCACGCTGACGCCGCGGCAGGTGACGGACATCATCGCGCACACCGCCAACCCTGTCCCCTCGGGCATGCCGTCGTCACGGAATCCGCCCACTTACGGTGAGTTGCGCGAGAAGAATGTCATGGACGGCTACGGCGTGATAGACGCTTATGCCGGTCTGCGGTACATCCTTGACGGCAATGCCACCGGCATCCGTGACCTCGATGCACAGGGAAACGGCAACGGTGAGTGCAATGGTAGTGGTGTGGTTTATGACCTTCACGGCCGGCGTGTCGTCACTCCTGTCCCTGGACGGATATATGTCAGGAATGGCAGGAAAAAGATTTTTAAGTGATTTTATATATAACTGAATACCAATAAGTTATATATCATGTAACAAAAGGTTACCTTTTACATTGTGAAAGGTAACCTTTTGTCGTGTCAATCGTAACCTTTTGCATGGTAAAAGGTTATCTTTCGTTTTCCCCTTCGTAGTGGGTGCTGCAACGAGGTGTGGCATAGACCAAGAAGATATGGCACTTTCTATCACGAAAAACGTGCCGATTCAATGGAATAGTGTTAACTTTTATGAATTTGTCGGGTTAGAAAACTTATTTTTCACAAATAGTTTTCTAATTCGTTTTTATTGGCTTACCTTTGCACAACGTAATGCAACGTTACTATTCAAAAAAAGGAAAGACATGAAAAAGACTATTCTTCTTTCAGCAACACTTGCTGCTGCCTTGCTTTTCCATGCAGCAAATGCGGTGGCACAGCATACTGAGAAGATGCTGCGCTATGGTGACATGAACCAATGGGTGGTGCGCAATATCCACGAATCGGCTGTCATCGGAGGAAATACGAAGACGCTTTATGAGGTGGGCCCTAATCGGACAATCGACGGCAACAAGGTCTACACCAACCTCGGAGGTTCGCCTTGGGGCACGTCGAACGTCATGGCGAAGGTCATGGGAGTGGTGAAGACCAACTGTTCCGTGACGCGCGACAGGCGTGACTCCGGCTACTGCGCGAAGCTGACGACGCACATCGAGAGCGTGAAGGTGCTCGGCATGATGAACATAAAGGTGCTTGCCGCCGGTTCGCTGTTCCTCGGCGATGTAGCGGAGCCTATCACCGGAACGAAGGACGGTCCTAAGAGCATCAATTGGGGCATACCGTTCACACAGCGCCCGAAGGCTCTGAAATATGACTATAAGGTGCATGTGACAGGCGAAAAGAACCGCATCAGGCAGACCGGATTCAGCAGCAAGAGCACTGTCCCCGGGCAGGACTATTGCATCACAGTGCTTTTCCTGCAGAAGCGTACGGAGGATGCTAATGGCAACATCACCGCCAAGCGCGTGGGAACAATGGTCGTGAAGTATGGCAAGAGCACCAACGGCTGGGTGAACGGTGCGACATACGAGATTCTCTATGGGGACATCCGCAACAATCCTAAGTATGATGCCGCGCTGATGGGTCTCCGCAGCATAGACTATGCGCGCAACAGCCACGGCAAGAGTGTGCTTGTCAAGGAGACAGGATGGGCTGCTGCCAACGAGAAACCGACGCACCTCTCCCTGCAGTTCGCATCAAGCCATGGCGGCGCTTTCATCGGCACGCCGGGCAACACGCTGTGGATTGACAATGTGAAACTTGTTTATTGAACCGGAAAAAAACTCACTGACAATATGACAAGACTACTCCCGGCACTGCTTTTTGCCCTGTTGCCTGCCATGGAAACGGTGGCAATGGAACGTCATGAGAGCACTGATACTGTGGCTCTCGGTGACAGTGTGCCCAAGAAACGCGGGCTCGTGAAGCGGTTTCTTGACTACTTCAATGATGCCAACAAGCCGAAGGAATACAAGAAATTCGACTTCAGCATCATCGGCGGGCCGCATTACAGCACCGACACAAAGTTCGGTCTGGGACTTGTGGCGGCGGGGCTTTACCGCACGGAACGCAATGACACGCTGCTGCCACCGTCGAATGTGAGTCTCTTCGGCGATGTCTCCACCGTGGGATTCTATATGCTCGGAGTGCGCGGAACGCATATTTTCCCGAAGGACAAGTACCGTCTTGACTATACGACTTATTTCTTTTCCTTCCCAAGCAACTACTGGGGCATAGGTTACGAGAACGGCAACAACGATGCCAACAAGAGCGAAATGAAGAGGTGGCAGGCACAGATTCAGGCGAATTTCATGATTCGCATAGCCAATAACACTTATGTCGGACCGCTTGTAACGTTCGATTATGTGCGTGGAAAGGACATCGAACGCCCGGAACTTCTTGAGGGTATGGACCGCCATGTGTGGAATCTTGGTGCGGGATTTGCCTTCAGCTATGACTCGCGTGATGTGCTCACAAACCCTAAAAAGGGAATGTACCTCAACATATCGCAGATATTCCGCCCTAAGTTTCTTGGCAATGACTATGCTTTCAGCACGACAAACGTGCGCTTTGATGTCTACAGCCGTTTGTGGAAAGGTGGCATCTTTGCAGCTGATTTCCGCAGCGAGATGAACTTCGGCAACCCTTCATGGGGCATGATGGCAAGGCTCGGCAACTCTTATTCCATGCGCGGATACTACGAGGGGCGTTACCGCGACAAGCACAAGATAGAGGTGCAGGCGGAACTGAGGCAGCATGTCTGGAAGCGAAACGGCATAGCTTTATGGGCAGGAGCGGGCACGGTGTTTGACAAATTCAGTGCGCTGAGGGCCGAAAGGATACTGCCTAACTTCGGCATAGGCTACCGCTGGGAGTTTAAGAAGGATGTCAATGTGCGCCTGGACTACGGCATAGGAAAGGGTGGACAGACAGGCTTCATCTTCAATATCAACGAGGCTTTCTGAGGAAAGCCGGTAGCAATGCTGTCAGTACTGTCAATAATGTCATTACTGTCAGTACTGACAGCCGGGTCAATACTGACATAATTGTCAATACTGACAATATTGATAAAAAAAGAAAGAAACAATGAAAAAACTCTCTCCACGCCACCTTTTCGCCATCATGGTGACAGTGCTGGCAATACCCAACATAGCCCTTTGTTTCACTGAAAACATGTCCTTGCCCGGCAAACTGGCGAATGTCCTTGTGCCGGTCTCTGCCGTGTGGCTTGCGATGACTCTCTCACGCCGCCCGGGAAAGATGGTGTGGGCTCTTTTCCCGCTTATCTTCTTCGCTGCATTCCAGATAGTTCTGCTCTATCTCTTCGGACGCTCGGTGATAGCCGTGGACATGTTCCTCAACCTTGTCACCACCAATCCGGGCGAGGCTCTTGAGCTTCTTGACAATCTTGTGCCTGCCATAGTCACGGTGGTTGTCGTCTATATTCCCGTGCTTGTGCTCGGAACATGCTCTCTAAGGCGGAAGGAGACCCTCGAAAAGTCGTTCTTGCGCAGGCAGCGTAGAATCGCTGCCTATGTCTTTGCAGCAGGATTATTGTCACTTGTCGGTGCATATTTTGCCGATGAGGACTATAGGATAGAGAACGATATGTACCCTGTGAATGTCTGCTATAACCTTGTCCTTGCCGTGGAAAGGTCGGATGCCACGGCACGTTATGCAGAGACTTCGGCTGGATTCACCTTCAACGCCAAGTCTACCCATGCCAAAGACAGCACGGAAGTCTATGTCTTTGTCATAGGAGAAACGGCACGTGCCATGAATTTCGGTGTCTACGGATATGGTCGCAACACAACTCCACGGCTCTCAAAGATGCAGGGCGTCAATGTGTTCACTGACGTTCTTACACAGTCGAACACAACCCACAAGAGTGTGCCTATGCTCCTCTCCGCCGCCTCTGCAGAGGATTATGACCGCATTTATCGTGAGAAGAGTATCATTACAGCATTCCGTGAGGCAGGTTTCCATACCGCCTTCTTCTCCAACCAACGTCCTAACCGTTCGTTCATCGACATTTTTGGTATGGAGGCGGACGAGTGGAAGTTCATCAAGGACGGAGCAAAGGATGCGGAGAACATCTCCGATGACCGTCTGGCGGACATGGTTGAAAAGACCATGGCAAAGGGGTACAGGAAACTGTTCATTGTCCTTCACACCTACGGCTCACACTTCAACTACCGCGAACGCTATCCGCGCAATGCGGCGGTGTTCCGCCCTGACGATGCCACGGAAGCCATAGCGTCCAACAGAAGTGAACTGGTGAATGCATACGACAACACTATCCGGCAGACGGACAAGTTCCTTGCGGACATAATGTCACTGCTCGAAAAGAGCAGAGCCGTGTCTGCCCTGCTCTATACCTCTGACCATGGGGAGAACATTTTCGACGACAATCGCGGACTGTTCCTCCATGCTTCGCCAGTACCGTCCTATTACGACATGCACGTGCCGTTCATCGTTTGGACATCACCAACCTATCGTCATGCTTTCCCAAGCGTGCCGACTGCACTCGCTGCCAATGCGCATAAGAGTGTGGCAAGCAACGCTGTAGTGTTCCATACCCTGCTTTCCATGGCAGGCATCGCCACCCCTTACCGTAATGACAGCCTCTCCGTGGCAGGCGGAACGTACACCGAGACACCGCGCCATTACCTCAATGACCACAACAAGCCTGTCACTCTTGACAAGATAGGGTTTGATTCCGAAGACATTGACATGCTGCGCAAGAGTGGGATGCGCTATCCGTGAGTCACAATCTGTTATTAATAAAATGGCGAGGAACTAAAATTTTAAAAGGTGACTTTCATAATTCTCACAATCGGGTCAAAGATTGGTGAGACAAATAAGTAGGTGATATGGTATTTTCAGAAGCCTGTCGATGCTCTTGGCGAAGCTGAATCCATTGTCTATGTGCCATGTTCAAAGGTAAGAAGGAAGTTCGTGAACGCATTCTTGTTCTTGATGCAGAATGCTTCCGGAAAAGGAATTTGCCACTTTCAAATCTATTTGGCATTCTCATCTTCTTTTGTTTCACCAACAGAAGTATCATAAAGATTGGCTGCCTCTCTGAGTTTGTCCTTCATGTAGCGGGCTGCCTGACGGGGATGGATTATCTTAATGCCCGGGCCATAGCTCATGAATATGGAATACATTTCGAAGTTGATGACGACCTCTATCTTGAAAATGCAACTGCCATCTTCAGGATTTTCACTTAGCACTTTCTGTGAAGGGTGAATGGGCTTGGTCTTGATATACTGTGATTGTTCATGACTTGCCCAGAACTTTATACGTCGTGGCGTGTTTTTTACATTCTTACTTACGCCAATGACATCATCAAAGAAGTGTTCGGAATCAAAGTCAGGATTCTCACGGAAAGGAATGTCGACAGGTTCGATGCTGATAATCCTGTCTAAAGCCAGATTGTAAAGCAGAAGATCTGTCTGTTTGCTGCCAAAAAGGAACCATCGGTTGCGGAACTCCTTCAGAATATAGGGACAGAGGATAAGCTCCTGTGGCTGGCGTGCAGAGAATGATTGGTACATGATCCTTAGCGTCTGCCTGTGTGAGATGTAGTTGTACAAAGGGTTGAGCAGCTTTAATCCTTTCAAATCAGGAACGTTGTCGAAGTGAATTATCGGCTTGCGATTATTCTTTGTTACCGACAGTTTATCCTGTAAACGACTTACCATATCACTCATTTCGGAGAACTGGTCGAAGTCCTGAAGTTGGCGAAGCATTTCAACGGCCTCTTGCATTACCTCATAATCATTTTGGGACATGGGCATGTCCGTAATCGAGAAGTCCGGGTCTGAATATCGGTAGTACTTATGTTCATAGACTTCAATAGGAGCGTTATAGCCTAACTTGTCCGATCGCATCATCTGAATATCGCCTTGTACAGTACGTACGCTGATGCCTTTGCGAATGCCCTCCATGTCATAGAGAGCATCCGAGCAGGCATCAACGAGGTCTTCGAGTGTCCAACGTCGATAGCGGTTGCGAAGGCAGTTGTCTATGGTCTTATAACGGATAAGCGCGTTCTTGTTTGCTGGCATGGCAATCTTGTTTTACAATCTGAGTTTTTCTTTTATATGGTGCAAAGTTACCAAACTTTTACGCAATCTGCTCGCGCAGTTAAAGAAAAATGCATTTTTTTCATGAATTTATCGCAGATTTTTACAGCTACGCAGAAAGATTGCGTAGCGGATGTCTACCTTTGCATCACGATTTCGAAAGAAAGGCGCATAGAAACATAAACTAATGCACCACACATTATTCTATTATTAAAGAACAAAACAATGGAAGTCAAGATTATCAATAATTGTCCTGTCAAGATATGGACAAAGTAGTCCTTACTCCAATGTATAAAGAGCATAATTCTCGAAGCATACGTTTTGAGAACTCTCGTACAATCAGGTGTAGCAAATGGGATTACAATTACCATCTTCTACAAGCGGCGGTTAGCTTCACTATTGCCATAACATCGGTTCAAGTGTGTGCTTACTTCTAATGGTTACTGCTGGTTCGAATCCGGCCCGCTGCTCAAATATGAGGTCAAAGTACGACTTACTTCTAAAATCTATCAGCAAAGAGGTGACAATAGTCGGACAATTACCTCAAATAAAACCGCGATAGCTTAGTTGGTAGAGCAATAGAGTGTGATGGAATTTCCGATAGGACTAACTCTCACATACTTCACAATAGGGCTATGGGTCGCAGGTTCGAATCCTGCTCGCGGTTCAATCTTATAGGTCTAAGACTGACATACTCCATCGCAACAACGCTCCATGAGGCAGGCTTTTCGCGCCCCTGCCGCCGTCAGTCAATTACCTTGCAAAAACAAAATGTAGGCCCAAACGAGACATACTTCATAAACGATTGTAGTTCTCTTGTTTCGTAATTGCCTATTATCAATATTAACAGGTCAAAGAGTGGCATACTTCTTAGCTCGTTGAGCAACAGTTTGCTAAATTGCCTTGCCGCTCAATTACCTTTAAAATTAAAAACAATGAATAAACAAACTTTGAATGCAGTAGCTTTAAGATATAGAGCTCTGTACCTTGGTATCAATCGCGAGGGCATCGACATGATCTCGGAGGTTTCTGCACCTGTCATTGCATTTGTTGCAAGATTGAAAGAAAATGGTTTTTCTGTAAGCGAGGAATTGTTACATGCTCTTTGCACAGTTTCGGCAAACGACTTGTCTGACATCACAGACACCATCAACGATGCCATGGGCGTGAACCTTAATTGGGCGCCTATAGTGAAGGGATGGGATTTACCTACCGGAGAATCACATATTGACCATATCGTTACTTTGTTCGCTAACGTTATTGGTGGCGAAAAGGCCGGCATTAAGGGCGAGACGCTTGCATGTGGCTGTTTCATTCCTGAAGGAACATTCCCATTGGAGCGTTATAATGGTTGCCCTTTCTGCGGAACACCATTCAAAACCGCCGGCTACGTATTCAAGGGACAAGGCAGCAAACTGAAAGAACTCCGTCTTTTCACCGACAAGGATACGAAGAAGGTTTTTGAGTCACTCCTTACATCGACGACACCTCTCGATGGCACACAGAAGGACTCATTGCAGAAACTTCTAACTATTTATTCCATTCCAGAGGCTGTGCAGATTGGCATGAAAGAAACAGCCATGTTTTTGGTTAAATCTCTTATTGATGGAGGCAAGGCTATAGAGGCAGGTGCCTTGATGAAGACTCCTACAGATGTTCTTCGCTATCTATGGTTTGAAAAAACCGGCAAAACCCAGATTATTGAACCGAAGACGCTTGTTGCACATGCCCGCGAACTCTACTCCCACATGTGGGGACCTCTCGACCGTGGTGTAGAAGCTTCAGAGGAGATGAAGAAGAAACTGCAGCTGAAGTACGACCGCAGGATGTGCCGTATTGTGGCTGAATGGCTGAATGGATTGAAGATGTCAGCAGAAAGTGCTGCAGAGAACATGAACCCCAAACGCGGTATGTGGGTACGCATGATTCGGGCGCTTCGTCTTGGCGAATACTCTCGTAAACCGGGTTTCGAGCATCTTGCAGAGATACTGGATGTATTCTATAAGCAGAAGTACACCACCTGGCAAGGTCAGGTGGACAAGGCGCGTATCAATAATGAGGCAGTTGCCGTGCTTGGTATGCTCAAACAGCGTCCCGGGATGTTTACTCGTTGTCTGTTTGCTACCATGCTTCGTTTTGGTAAGGAAAAGACATTGGTTGCTTTCGAGGAGGTAGCAGACAAGTTGCCGGCACGCCTGTTACTCTCTTTAGGCAATGCCGCAGATCTGTATTTCGACACAAAGCAGACTCGTATCGCTCGTCCTATTACCGGTGGCACGAAAGAGATTCCTGCCAACAAACTGCTCAACCTCTATAGCAAGGACGACCGCAAGAAGATGGCTGATGCAGTAAACGAGTTGTATAAAGCTTCAATGAAGAGGCGTTTTGCTGCTGCGAAGACAGAGAATAAGACCATATACATTGACCCGATGCTCTTCAATGTACCCGTAAGTGTAGGCGATAGAGCAACCACCATTCAGGACACCTCTTGTGCGTTGATGGGAACACGTTTCCCTGTTAAAGGTGATGCCATACGTCTGTTCCTCCAATGGGGAAAAGGCTTGCACGCCCAACACCTCGATATGGATTTGAGTTGTCGTATTGCCCTTGGTGATGGTAAGGTGGATGAATGTGCCTTCTACAACTTACAAACTGTTGGGGCAAAGCACTCCGGTGACATCCGTTCCATTCCTGAGATGGTTGGTACAGCCGAGTACATCGAGTTGTCCATGCCGGAGCTTATCAAAGCAGGAGCCAGATATGTGACCTTCACTTGTAACGCTTACTCATGTGGCGCATTGTCACCAAATCTTGTTGTTGGTTGGATGGATTCAGCCAATCCAATGAAGATCTCAGAGAAGGATGGTGTTGCATACGATCCGTCATGCGTTCAGCACATGGTTCGCATCAGCGAGAGCAATCTTGCCAAAGGACTTGTCTTCGGCATTTTAGATGTAGAGAAGCGAGATATTGTGTGGCTTGAAATGCCATACACAAGTCAGACCCTGAAGGGGTGTGACAGCACTACAGTAGAGGCTTTGCTTACACGGCTTGAGAACAAACTTTCTATTGGCGAGCTTCTCTCGCTTAAAGCATCGGCTCAAGGCCTCGCCTCTGTTGAATCAACTGATAAAGCAGATGAGAGTTACACTTACGAATGGGCACTCAATCCAGCAGAAGTAGCAAACTTGTTGCTTGGCTGATAAGAACATTACTTCTCGGGTTATATACAAACAAAGGATGACAGAAGCGTTTCTTGCTTGGTCATCCTTTGTTGGTTTTTCAAGGTTAACCAATCTTGACCGTGTGAGCCACAAGTCCTTCATTTGTTGGTTGCTGATTACGAATGCTGCTACTCATTCAAAGACTATGCTCTGCTCGTCGAACAAGGGAGCATCCTGACCAATCTCCACAAACAAGGCTTTGTCCGGCCGGCTGTCATGGATTTCAAAATAGCGCATGCCACTGTTGCCGATGCCCCATCCGTTGCAGGTGGAGGGGATTGGTTCGGTCTTGCCCAATGAGTCAATCTCTGCGGCGTATTTGCCTGTCGGAACGAGGACATAGCGGCTGACACCTTGCCGGTTGGAGTCGGTCTTGCGGAATCCACAGGTCAGTGAGTCTGTCCATGTGTGTAGTTTCTTCAGTTGCGGAAGCACATCATTGATGTTCATGTCCTTGATATTGAACACTCTGATTACAGGGCGATATGTCTTCACACTGTCATTCCATTCTATTTTTGCCACGCCCTGTGAGTCGTCGATCACGATGTGGATGCGTCCGTTTGTCTCCGCCCAGAATTTCATTCCTGCACCTTTGACTATCTCCCATTTGAAGCCTTCCTCCGCCTGGCGTGACGGTGTTTCTGGGAATATGGGGTAATTGCTTTCAGCGGTCTTGCAGCCGATAAGGGCAAGCGTGGTGATGGTGGTGAGCAAGATGTTTCTCATATGTTTCGTTTTCAAATGAAGAAAAAAAACTCCGACAGTTGCTTATAAGGGAAACATGCTATAAGCAGCTGTCGGAGATTTGTTGTTTCTATTGGTTGCCGGTTGTGTTGTTCTGGTTGTGGAGCAGATGGTTCATGCGTGTCGACTCAAGGATGGGGAGGTTCGTCTCGGTAGGCACATAGATGACGGTCTTGTTGCTCAGGTCCGACTGCTGGCGCACCCAGAGGTACTGGATGTAGGTCGGAGTGATGCTGCCGTTCTCTATCCTTATCGCCTCGGCTGCACCTTTCGCTCGTTCAACCTCCGCCTGGGCATTGAGCTTCTCGGCCTCAAGGTTGGCGCGCGCCTCCTCTATCTTTATCTTGCGGTTCTGCTCAGCCTTTGCGAACTCCGCCTTGCCTTCCATCTCCTGTGACCATACGTTGTACCACGGGCGGATGAATGCCATACTGATGATGAAGACTATCACGACTCCTATTCCCCATAGGATGTTCCTGATGACGGCAGGAGTGATGTTGAATTCGTTGTTGTAGTTGCTCATGATTGTGAGGTTTTTGGGTTTATGGTTTAGGATTTAATGCTGCTGCTTGTTCCTTAGTCCGCGGAGGATGAAGAACGCTCCCGCAAGAATGAACGGAACGGAGAGCAGTTGTCCCATGTTGAAGAGCATGCCGTTCTCGAAATCCACCTGCTCTTCCTTGGTGTACTCGATGAAGAAGCGGAAGGTGAAGATGGCGAACAAGAGTATGCCGAAATAAAGTCCAGAGCCTATGAAATGCTTTCTTCCCTCTTTCTTTGCCGTTATTGCGAGTCTGTCGTTACGGCTGTAGATAGTCCACAGGATGAGGAAGGTGAAGGCGTAGAAGACAGCCTCATAGAGTTGTCCCGGGTGGCGTGGCTGCATGTCCACGCGCTCAAAGACGAATGCCCATGGCAGGTCTGTCGGCTTGCCTATGATTTCGGAGTTCATGAGATTCCCGAGGCGTATGAATGTTGCTGTTATAGGTGTGGCTATTGCGACCATGTCGAACACAGACAACAGTTTCATGCCCATGTGGCGGCAGTACATCCATATAGCGAGGAGCACTCCGATGGAGCCGCCGTGGGATGCGAGTCCTTCGTATCCGGTGAATTTCCATTGCCCTGTGGAGAAGGAATCTATGATGCCGTCCCCGAGGAGTCGCACAGGGATGAACATTTCGAACACGCCTTTTGCCGAGGCAAGGAAATAGTCAGGCTGATAGAAGATGCAGTGGCCGAGGCGTGCTCCGATGATTATTCCGCAGAAGCAGTACAGGAACAGTGGCTCGAACTTCTCTTCGCCGTATTTCTGCTGTATGTAGAGCCGTCGGACGCACATGTATGCGCCCAGCAGTCCTATAAGCCAGCAAATGGAGTACCATCTGAAGGACACCGGGCCGAGTTGGAGTGCTACGAGGTCAGGATTCCAGTTGATGAATAGATTCATGGTTTTGTTTTTTATGGATGTGATGCGGCATGATGAATCATGATTGAACTTGTTGTATCATGATTCAACAAGTTGCGTCATGACTCACCATGGCATGTTGTATCATGTTTCCTCTGCAACTAAACATTGAATCGGAAGTGCATGATGTCACCGTCCTGCACGACATATTCCTTACCCTCTATGCCGAGTTTTCCGGCTTCCTTTATGGCAGCCTCCGACTTGTAGTTGATGTAATCCTCGTACTTGATGACCTCGGCGCGTATGAAGCCTTTCTCAAAGTCAGTGTGGATTACTCCGGCACATTGTGGAGCCTTCCAACCCTTCTTGTATGTCCATGCCTTCACCTCCATCTCGCCTGCTGTGATGAACGTCTGGAGGTTAAGCAGCGCGTAAGCCTTCTTGATAAGGCGGTTCACTCCTGACTCCTCCAAGCCCAGCTCTTCAAGGAACATCTGCTTGTCCTCGTAGCTCTCGAAGCCCGCGATGTCCTCCTCGGTCTTTGCTGCGACAATCATGGATTCCGCTCCCTCCTCTTTTGCGAGAGCGTCAACCTTGCGTGTCCATTCGTTGCCGTCCTTCGCTGCTGTCTCGTCAACGTTGCAGACATAGAGCACAGGCTTTGAAGTCAGCAGGAAAAGGTTCTTCGCAGCGTCCTGCTCCTCCTTGCTCTCGAAAGTCACGGTGCGCGCGTTGCGCCCAGCCTCAAGGCATTCCTTGTAGGCACTCATCACGGTGAACTCCACCTTTGCGTCCTTGTTGCCTGTGGAAGCCATCTTCTGTGTCTTGGCATATTTTGCTTCGATGGTCTCAAGGTCCTTCAGTTGCAGCTCGGTGTCAATGATTTCCTTGTCGCGTATAGGGTCGATGTTTCCGTCCACGTGCGTGATATTTTCATCCTCGAAACAGCGGAGCACGTGTATTATGGCGTCCGTCTCACGGATGTTGCCGAGGAATTTGTTTCCGAGACCTTCACCCTTGCTTGCCCCTTTGACAAGTCCTGCGATGTCTACTATCTCGCATGTTGCCGGCACGATGCGTCCCGGGTGGACAATCTCCGCGAGTTTTGTCAGTCGCTCGTCCGGTACGGTAATCACGCCGACATTAGGTTCTATTGTGCAGAAAGGGAAGTTTGCCGCCTGCGCCTTTGCGCTCGACAGACAGTTGAAAAGTGTTGACTTGCCTACGTTTGGCAGTCCTACGATACCACATTTTAGTGCCATTGATTCTTATGCTTTATTGATTTTTTATTTCATTTTAATCTGCAAATATAGGCAAAAATAGTCAGACAGGCAAATTATTTGCAATTATTTAAGCTAAAAAGCTGTATGCTGCTGCAAATAAAGAGTCAACCCGCAAGTGCAATTGTTTTTGCAAAGTTACATAAAGAATTTGAAAAACTCCCTTACCGGCGTAGAGAATTTCAGTTTTTCCCTTGGT
>NZ_JABKKG010000016.1 GCF_013166595.1 Palleniella intestinalis
AAAGAAGGCGGCCTCCTACTCTCCCGCATTGCAGTGCAGTACCATCGGCGCAGGCGGGCTTAACTTCTCTGTTCGGAATGGGAAGAGGTGGAACCCCGCCGCAATAGCCACCTGATATGTCTTCTCCGCAGGTGACGGCGTGGCTTCTGCCTTCGCCATCGTCACCGCGTATGGTGGAAATGCGTGACACAAACAAGACCCAGAGTTTTCCCTTCCTTATGCATCCCTCATGCCTGCCGCAATGGCAATGCACGAACCGCATGGCAACGGAAGGTTCATGACCCATTAATGAAACCTGTCTTGGAAAAAGACCGGAAATACAGCCGGAGCATGGCTTTGCGATGAAGCGTTCGGGCAATTAGTAGTGCTCGGCTTTGACGTCGCCGTCTTTACACCTGCACCCTATCAACGTCGTAGTCTACAACGACCCTCAAAGGAGTTCTAATCTTGCGGACGGCTTCGCGCTTAGATGCTTTCAGCGCTTATCCTGACCAGACTCAGATACCCGGCGGTGCACCTGGCGGCACAACCGGCAAACCGGAGGTCTGTCCAACACGGTCCTCTCGTACTAGTGCCAGACCCGCGCAAAACTCCAACGCCCACGATAGATAGAGACCGAACTGTCTCACGACGTTCTGAACCCAGCTCGCGTGCCACTTTAATGGGCGAACAGCCCAACCCTTGGGACCTTCTCCAGCCCCAGGATGTGACGAGCCGACATCGAGGTGCCAAACCACCCCGTCGATATGAGCTCTTGGGGGGGATCAGCCTGTTATCCCCGGAGTACCTTTTATCCTTTGAGCGACGGAGTTTCCATGCACATCCGCCGGATCACTATGTCCCAGTTTCCTGCCTGCTCGGGATGTCTCCCTCCCAGTCAAGCGCCCTTATGCCATTGCACTCAATAAGGCCGGTTACCAATCGGCCCGAGGGCACCTTTGAAAGCCTCCGTTACGCTTTTGGAGGCGACCACCCCAGTCAAACTACCCGCCAAGCGGTGTCCCCGTATATCACGGGTTAGACCTCAGACAGCCGAAGGGCCGTATTTCAAGGATGGCTCCACGCACGCTGGCGCGCACGCTTCGAAGCCTCCGGCCTATCCTACACATCGAATGGCCAAGGTCAGCGCTAAGCTGTAGTAAAGGTTCACGGGGTCTTTTCGTCCCATCGCGGGTAATCGGCATCTTCACCGATACTACAATTTCACTGAGATCATGGTTGAGACAGCGTCCGGATCATTACACCATTCGTGCAGGTCGGAACTTACCCGACAAGGAATTTCGCTACCTTAGGACCGTTATAGTTACGGCCGCCGTTTACCGGGGCTTCAACTCGACGCTTCCCATTGCTGGTGACGCCTCCTCTTAACCTTCCGGCACCGGGCAGGTGTCAGGCTGTATACTTCATCTTTCGAGTTCGCACAGCCCTGTGTTTTTGTTAAACAGTTGCCTGGACCTATTCTCTGCGCCTCACCTCAACAGTGAGGACCCCTTCTCCCGAAGTTACGGGGTCAGTTTGCCTAATTCCTTAACCATGAATCGCTCAACGCCTTAGTATGTTCTACCCGACTACCTGTGTCGGTTTGCGGTACGGGTGCCGCAAGGATGTGCTTAGCGGATTTTCTAGGTAGTATGGTTACCCGCGCTGTCAGCGTCCCCCGAAGGGGTTGCCGTACTTTCGGCCGTCAGCTCGGAAGGTGGATTTGCCTGCCTTCCTCAGCGCCTAGAGCCTTAAACGCACTATTCCGTCAGTGCGCGGCGGTGTCACTCCTACGTCTCCACGTCGCTCCTTGCGGCAGTAACGGAATATTAACCGTTTCTGCCATCGCCATCGCCCTTCGGCTGAGGCTTAGGACCCGACTGACCCCGGGATGAACAGCATTGCCCGGGAAACCTTGGTCTTGCGGCGGGGGAGGATCTCACTCCCCTAGTCGTTACTTATACCTACATTTGCTTTTCCATACGCTCCAGCGGAAATCACTTCCCGCATTCCGCGCATATGGAATGCTCCCCTACCGATACTTTCTAAATATGCTATCCCGCGCCTTCGGTGTCTGCCTTATACCCGATTATTATCCATGCGCGGACCCTCGACTAGTGAGCTGTTACGCACTCTTTGAATGAATGGCTGCTTCCAAGCCAACATCCTAGCTGTCACTGGGACCACACTTCGTTAGACTAACTCAGGCAGAACTCCGGGACCTTAGACGGCGGTCTGGATTCTTCTCCTCTCGGGGACGGACCTTAGCACCCGCCCCCTTACTGCCGGACTGCGGACCGTGAGCATTCGGAGTTCGTCAGGACTTGATAGGCGGTGAAGCCCTCGCATCCTATCGGTCGCTCTACCTCTCACGGTGACCATCCGACGCGGCACCTAAATGCCTTTCGGGGAGTACGAGCTATCTCCAAGTTTGATTGGCCTTTCACTCCTACACACACCTCATCCGGAAGCTTTTCAACGCTTATCGGTGCGGGCCTCCATCCCGTGTTACCGGGACTTCACCCTGGACATGTGTAGATCACTTGGTTTCGCGTCTGCCTCCACTGACTATACGCCCTCTTCAGGCTCGCTTTCACTGCGGCTCCGGGACTAAACCCCTTAACCTCGCCAGTGACGGCAACTCGTAGGTTCATTATGCAAAAGGCACGCCGTCACATATAAAATATGCTCCGACCGCTTGTAGGCGCATGGTTTCAGGAACTCTTTCACTCTCCTCGTCGGAGTGCTTTTCACCTTTCCCTCACGGTACTCGTTCGCTATCGGTCTCACAGGAGTGTTTAGCCTTGCCGGATGGTCCCGGCGGATTCATACAGGATTCCACGTGTCCCGCACTACTCAGGATCCCGCTACGCCCAGTCGCGCTTCGTGTAAGGGGCTTTCACCCGCTATGGCCACCCTTTCCAGAGTGTTCCACTCACGCTAATGGTACGATGTCGCGGTCCTACAACCCCGCATCTGCACTGAGTACAGGTGCGGTTTGGGCTCTTCCCCGTTCGCTCGCCACTACTGGGGGAATCATTGTTTATTTTCTCTTCCTCGGGGTACTAAGATGTTTCAGTTCCCCCGGTTCGCCCTCCGACACAAGTCGGAGTGACCGTCCTTCAGACGGCCGGGTTGTCCCATTCGGAAATCCCCGGATCAATGGCTATTTGCGCCTACCCGGAGCTTATCGCAGCTTATCACGTCCTTCATCGCCTCTGTGAGCCAAGGCATCCGCCATGCGCCCTTTCCTACTTCTATCGACTTGACCCATTCCACAGGAATTAAGGTGGATGGGCCACGCTCATACTTCAGCTGTATTTCGTTTTCTCAATGAGCCATCTGCTGCGGACGCCTGCCTTCAGGGAAGGCTCCGCGCAGGATTGTCATTATTCTACAGTCTTGCTTGTGTCATCATTTCAAAGATCGTTTCCACATCATGCGCACACACCGTGCGCCGTGGAGGGTGGAGAATAACGGATTCGAACCGTTGACCCCCTGCTTGCAAAGCAGGTGCTCTAGCCAGCTGAGCTAATCCCCCNCAATAGGCTTGCGCCTTGGTAGTCCCAGGCAGACTTGAACTGCCGACCTCCACATTATCAGTGTGGCGCTCTAACCAACTGAGCTATAGGACTGTCTGCAAAGTTCACGCTCCGCTTCAACCTTCTCTATTATTGAGTACAGACAAGAGGGCGTACAAGAGAAAGGCACAGGAAGGAAACTTCCTTCTGCATCTTTCTTCTTTTGTTTCTTTTTTGTTGCTGTGAGCGAAGGACATATATATTATATGGTCAGTATTGTCAGTATTGTCGCCACTGTCAGTAATGACAGCAGTGACGAGACCGGACAGTGTCCTCGCTGCTCCAGAAAGGAGGTGTTCCAGCCGCACCTTCCGGTACGGCTACCTTGTTACGACTTAGCCCCAATCACCAGTTTCACCCTAGGCCGACCCTCGCGGTCACGGACTTCAGGCGCCCCCGGCTTTCATGGCTTGACGGGCGGTGTGTACAAGGCCCGGGAACGTATTCACCGCGCCATGGCTGATGCGCGATTACTAGCGAATCCAGCTTCATGGGGTCGGGTTGCAGACCCCAATCCGAACTAGGACGCACTTTCAGGATTTGATGCCATTTGCATGGCACCCGCTCTCTGTATGCGCCATTGTAACACGTGTGTAGCCCCGGACGTAAGGGCCGTGCTGATTTGACGTCATCCCCGCCTTCCTCGCACCTTGCGGCGGCAGTGTCTCCAGAGTGCCCAGCATCACCTGATGGCAACTGAAGAGAGGGGTTGCGCTCGTTATGGCACTTAAGCCGACACCTCACGGCACGAGCTGACGACAACCATGCAGCACCTCCGCAGCAGCCCCGAAGGGAAGGGGTGTCTCCACCCCATGCAGCTGCAGTTCAAGCCCGGGTAAGGTTCCTCGCGTATCATCGAATTAAACCACATGTTCCTCCGCTTGTGCGGGCCCCCGTCAATTCCTTTGAGTTTCACCGTTGCCGGCGTACTCCCCAGGTGGGATGCTTAACGCTTTCGCTTGGCCGCGCACCACAAGGGCGCACAGCGGGCATCCATCGTTTACCGCGCGGACTACCAGGGTATCTAATCCTGTTCGATACCCGCGCTTTCGAGCATCAGCGTCAGTTCCGCTGCAGCAAGCTGCCTTCGCAATCGGGGTTCTTCGTCATATCTAAGCATTTCACCGCTACACGACGAATTCCGCCTGCTTTCCGCGGACTCAAGCACGCCAGTTCGCGCTGCAAGGCCCGGGTTGAGCCCGGACATTTCACAGCACGCTTGACATGCGGCCTACGCTCCCTTTAAACCCAATAAATCCGGATAACGCCCGGACCTTCCGTATTACCGCGGCTGCTGGCACGGAATTAGCCGGTCCTTATTCATACGGTACATGCAAAGCCCTACACGTAAGGCGCGTTATTCCCGTATAAAAGCAGTTTACAACCCGTAGGGCCGTCATCCTGCACGCTACTTGGCTGGTTCAGGCTTCCGCCCATTGACCAATATTCCTCACTGCTGCCTCCCGTAGGAGTCTGGACCGTGTCTCAGTTCCAGTGTGGGGGACCTTCCTCTCAGAACCCCTACCGATCGTAGCCTTGGTGGGCCGTTACCCCGCCAACAAGCTAATCGGACGCATCCCCATCCATGGCCGAAAAAACTTTAGTCCCTGTCGGATGCCGTCAAGGGACGCCATGCGGTATTAATCCGGTTTTCACCGGGCTATCCCGCAGCCATGGGAAGGTTGGATACGCGTTACTCACCCGTGCGCCGGTCGCCATCAAACTTAGCAAGCTAAGTTCATGCTGCCCCTCGACTTGCATGTGTTAAGCCTGTAGCTAGCGTTCATCCTGAGCCAGGATCAAACTCTTCATAGTAGAATATCTTTTCCACATCCCTATATATAATATAAGGTGGGAGAATTGTCTGAATCCGAGGCCGAAGGAGAATTACTCGTTTGTCTCGCCGCTCCGAAGAGCGGATTGACGGTTTCTTTCTTGTACCCTGACTTTCATTGTCCCTTCGTTCAGAAGGGCGAAAGTCGCTTCTCTTGTACTACTTGTCTGTATTGCAAATCTTTCAAAGAACCGCTTTCTCAGCTGCCTCACAGGGAGGCGTTTTTCAAAAGCGA
The DNA here is from genome assembly GCF_013166595.1 of Palleniella intestinalis. Classification (GTDB taxonomy): domain Bacteria; phylum Bacteroidota; class Bacteroidia; order Bacteroidales; family Bacteroidaceae; genus Prevotella; species Prevotella intestinalis. The sequence goes on from NZ_JABKKG010000016.1 coordinate 5,630, forward strand.
GTGCAAAGGTATAGCTTTTTTGCCAATCTCGCAAGAATTCCGAGGATTTTTTTACAGGAAAAGGCATTTTTTGCGCCTTTCGTTGATTTAAATTAAC
>NZ_JABKKG010000017.1 GCF_013166595.1 Palleniella intestinalis
CTCTGCGAACTTGGCAGCGTGCTCAGCCTCTTCGAATGCGTAGCGCTTGAAAGCCTCAGCAATCTCAGGGTAGCCCTCGCGGTCAGCCTGGCGTGACATGGCGAGATACATGCCAACCTCTGTGCACTCACCGTTAAAGTGCGCGTTGAGGTCCTTGATCATCTCCTCGTCGGCACCGGATGCCTTTGCCTCGCCGATTTTGTGAACTGTGGCGAAATCAGCCTCAGCGCTCTCGTCTACTTCTGTGAACTTTGATGCAGGAGCTTTGCACAATGGGCACTGCTCCGGAGCCTCTGTACCTTCGTGGATGTATCCGCAAACTGAGCAAATGAATTTCTTTGTCATGATATTTGAGTTTTTAAGTTGGTTAATAATGTTTTTCTGTTTGTTGTTTTTCTTGTATGCAAAATTACAACTTTATTTCATATATGCCAAGGCAATTCGGGAAAATAAATGGTGAATTTGGGAATGGTGGTTTCTTTTTTGTATACATTCAAGATAGAAGTGCAATTTCTTGACTGTATATGAGTCCCCTCCTTCTGTGTATAAGAGGTTCCGGAGCGTAGCGACAGGGTTCTCTTATACACAGAAGGAGGAACCTTCCCATTAAAGATTAACCTGCAATGCAA
>NZ_JABKKG010000002.1 GCF_013166595.1 Palleniella intestinalis
TTGCATTGCAGGTTAATCTTTAATGGGAAGGTTCCTCCTTCTGTGTATAAGAGAACCCTGTCGCTACGCTCCGGAACCTCTTATACACAGAAGGAGGGGGACTCATATGCAGTCAAGAAATTGCACTTCTATCTTGAATGTATACCATTTATTGCTTTGCGAGAATTGAAAATTTCCTCTTGAGCATACCAAAAGAGTAAAATCCGTAATTCTCGCACACTTCAACAACTACCTGTTTTCCTGAGAGTTACATATTTCACAAAGTACAACGGACACGAAAACAGCACCAAAAGTTACCTTTGCGACAAAAAAAAGGTAACGTACAAACATACAAAAGGTATGAAAACAACAAGTAAAACATTACCTTTCATCATAAAATCTGATACAACCCATCTGCAAACCTGGCAAAACGGGAAAAACAACACACGCCGGTTCGTTAATTTAACCAATTTTGATTATAAAACTCATACCATACAACCGGTCTGCGGAAGCGGAGTTTCGCAAGCGGCGCGTTTCGTCACACCCGTATGCTTCAAAACAGGATGCGAATCAACGAAACGCAACAACAGCAATGACAAATCGCCCATGAGAAACAAATGGTAACCATTTGCCATGCGATTCGTTACCATTCGCATTGCGATTTGTTACTATCTGTCGCACTGACCAAATGCTTTTCATATTGTTTCTTTGTTCCGCAAGATAGCTGCAAATTCGCCAAGACTAACATAAAAAACTTGGGAAAATTCTGCACATTTTTCTTGTCTTTGGGAAAACTTGGGAAATTCGCAACCTTCCTGCACAACCAAACGCTTGCTTCCCAGCACCGTAAAACGATGACTCTTTGTTTATGCCACGTATGGAGAAAAAACGGCATGCACAACACTCGTGCCATAAACCTGCACCGTAAAATACACAGTCTTCAAAAAATCTGAAAATCAGCATTTTGAGCACATCCCCAAAACCGCAGCACGAAACACTGAAAACCTTTCAACCTGAACACTTTTTCCCAAGATTCCCAAGATTCCCAAGTTTTAAATGTACCCATACACCATGCTGTTTCAGTCCCCTATATTATATATACCTATTTAATATATATATTATAAATAAAAAAAATATATAGTCACAGAAAAAACTTGGGAACTTGGGAAAAATCCGGTCGTTTTTTTTGTTTCTTGGGAAACTTGGGATTTTTCCACAACCTGACCGTTACATTTCCACAGAAAACAAAACGCACAGAATCCGCAGCGCAAGGTCACCACCCCGGCATAAAAAAACATCCCAAAGGCAACAAAACGACAGGCAAAGCATTACCTTCGACTGCACAATCCATACAAACCACCTGCAAATCAGACACAAACGGCATAGAAGCATGAATTTAACCAAATTTAACCACAAAACTCTTGCAATTTCAAAAGAGACACAAAGGTATTTTTTTGAGCACAAATATTGAAATCTCCCACCTTATGATTTGCAGATTCCAACATTTTTTAGTAACTTTGCACTCGAATTTCGCATACAGATTTTTAAATGATCAGACTGGACAAACATATCGAAATACTTCTCTTGGACAACGACTGTGTCATTGTTCCCGGGCTTGGTGGCTTCATGGCTCACCATGTATGTGCACGGTATGACGCAGAGACACAGTCTTTTCTACCACCTTTGAGGCAACTTGGGTTCAATTCCCAGCTGCAAATAAACGACTCCCTCCTCGCGCAATCCTATATAGAAGCGTATGACATCAGTTATCCGGAGGCCTTGCGTCGCATCGAAGACGAAGTGACCGAGTTGCAGCAAAAGATACGCAACGAAGGCAAATGCGAGCTCAACGACATCGGAGTGCTCACGCTTAACGAGAATGGGAAAATAGAGTTTGAGCCTTGTGAGGCAGGAATATTGACACCTGAACTTTACGGACTCAACACCATAGACATAGCCCCTCTTCGTACAACAGCAACAGTTGGACAGAGCGAAGAAACTCATGTAGGCATACCTCACCAAGAGCCGAAACCGGCACCTCAGTTGGCTGTAGCACAAGATATTGCAAGACCAGCAGTTGAAGAGAACGAATTGGAGGAGTCTGCAACAGAGCGCACTATATCAATACGCGTCAGCACTCTCAAGCATGTTGGCACTATAGCTGCAACAATCCTCGCACTACTTGTCTTCTCACTGCCTGTAGGACAGACATCCAAACCTACTGTGTCCGAAAGTTACATGGACACAGGGATTCTCTACAATATCCTGCCTAAGCAGATGCGCAATGCTGACAGCGCAGACAAGAGCGTCATGCAGTACGAGGTAAAGCCTGTAAACAAAGAGGAAATGATTGATACAGAATCAATCGAACAGGCATCGGCTCCTGCTGCAGAGACAGAAATTGAACAACAGTTTTTCAGCATTGTACTTGCAAGCCGTGTGCCGGAAGACAATGCCCATGACTTTGTGAAGCAATTAAGAAAACAAGGCTTTGACAAAGCAGAAATGATAACTCGCAAGAATGGGGCAAAAGTCATCTACGGACGCTTCTCTTCCGAGAAAGAGGCTTTGGACTCACTGCGTAACCTACGTAACCAATCCGAACATTTCAACGATGGATGGGTTATGGAGTTCTAACGAAGTGATAGGCAGTGCTTTATGGCTTTAAGCACAGTCATATATGTGTGCCCCGACAGTAGTGTATCACTTTTACTGCTGACACATACTTTTTTATAATCAAAACAAATATTTTTCAGATGAAGCGCGTACGTTGCCCCAAATGCGATAATTACATAATCTTTGACGAGACGAAATACGAGGACGGCCAGCAACTGGTTTTCCAATGCTCGGAATGTGGCAAGCAGTTTGCCATTCGTATGGGAGTGTCCAAACTGCAAAGGACGCAACGTGACGCAAATCCGGAAGAAGAGGCTGAAAAGACTGAATACGGCTCTATTCATGTCATTGAGAATGTGTTCGGATATAAGCAAGTTATCCCACTGCACCTTGGTGATAATATCATAGGAAAGTATGCAAAAGGAAATGACATCCACTGCCCCGTGGAGACAAGCGACCCTTCAATGGATCTTCACCATTGCGTGCTGAACATCTCGCGCAATAAAAAGGGCGAGCTGAAATATATCCTCCGTGACGGTCCGTCAAACACAGGCACCTTTGTTGACAATGACATCCTCGGTGACAGGGAACGACGCGTGATTGACCATGGGACGTTGTTCACATGCGGTGCCACAAGCATTATTCTTCACATAAATGACAATGAAGAATAGATTTTCTATAATTATATTTTCATTGTTGTTGCTCTCCTCCTGCGGAATAGACAACAACATTAAGAAGGGCGAGGCTTTCCTCGCTCTTGGCGAATATTATGACGCAGGAGAACAGTTCAAGAAAGCTTATTCCAAAACTCCGCCAAAAGAGCGTGCAAAGCGTGGTATGCTCGCACTGAAGATGGCTCACTGCTATGAGCGCATCAATGCCTCACAGAAAGCTGTTGGCGCATACCGTAATGCTGTGAGATACAACACCGCAACAATCGACGACCACCTTAGCCTTGGCAGACAGATGCTGAAAGTCGGCGACTACAAAAATGCTGCCATCGAGCTGCAGATGGTTCTCGATTCCATGCCGAACAATGTCTTGGCAAAGAACGGTTTGCTCTCTGCCAAAATGGCACCGCAATGGAAGAAGGAAGGCTCTCGGTACATTGTAAAGAAGCAGGACATTTTCAATTCAAGACGTGCAGACTTTTCACCGATGCTCGCCGGTGACCAATATGACCAGCTTTACTTTACCTCTACACGTAATGACGCTGAAGGAGACGAACTTAGCGGCATTACCGGAACAAAAGCCGGAGATATTTTTGTATCACAAAAAGACGACAAAGGGAAATGGTCAAGACCGGAAGCTGTCACCGGAGGGATAAACACAGAATATGATGAGGGCACATGTTCCTTCTCGCCTGACGGCAGGGAAATGTACATCACCCAGTGTCTCAATGACGGAGAATACCCACGTTATGCACAAATAGCCAAGTCAAACCGCTCTGATGCCGCATGGGGCAAAGCCACTGTCGTTGAACTGACAAAGGACACATTGTCAAGTTTTGCCCACCCCACATTGTCACCGGACGGTAATTGGATTTATTTCGTAAGCGACATGCCGGGAGGACAGGGAGGATTGGACATTTGGCGTGCACGCATTACAGCAGCAGGATTTGGCGGAGTGGAGAACCTCGGGCCACAGATCAACACTCCCGGGAACGAGATGTTCCCGGCATTCCGCCCTAACGGCGATTTTTATTTCTCTTCCGACGGACTGCCGGGAATGGGAGGACTGGACATTTATTATGCCACTACTGACACGAATGGAAAGCTAAAGATTGAGCATCCTGGCTACCCCTTGAACTCCAACGGTGACGATTTCGGCATGACATTTGAAGGATTGCAGAACAAAGGCTACTTCTCATCCAATCGTGCTGACCTTGGACGTGGCTGGGACAAAATTTACTCTTTCGAGAATCCGGAGATAATACAGACTGTAAAGGGCTGGGTATACGAGAATGACGGATATGAACTTCCGAAAGCTCTTGTCTACATGGTAGGCAACGATGGTACTAACCTGAAACTTAATGTAAAAGGGGATGGTTCTTTCGAGCAAAAGATTAATCCGGATGTTGATTATATATTCCTTGCCACTTGCCCGGGATTCCTTAATCATAAAGAGGAACTAAGAGTACAGAAAGTGGAAGAATCTGAGGAATATACCTTACAGTTCCCACTGCCGAACATCGGCATCCCTACACTTATCAATAACATAAACTACGAGTTTGACAAAGCAACACTGACACCGGAGTCCACAGAAGCTCTTGACAAACTTGTGGATTTGCTGAACGAAAATCCAAACATAACGATAGAACTCTCCGCCCATTGCGACTACCGTGGTTCGGATGCGTATAACAAAACCCTGTCACAGAAACGTGCGGAATCGGTATGTTCTTATCTCAAGTCCAAAGGTATTGCAGCTGACCGCCTTTCTCCACGCGGCTACGGCAAGGAGAAACCGAAGGTCATACGCAAGAAACTCACAGAGACATACAAATGGCTGAAAGAGGACGACAAACTCACCCGGGAGTTTATTGAAAAGCTCCCGAAAGACCAGCAGGAGATTGCCAACCAGCTGAACCGACGTACAGAGTTCGTAGTTCTCCGCACAACCTACGGCATGTTTGACGAGAAAGGTAACCTGAAACCTCTTCCAAAGAAAAAGAAAACAGAAGAGAACGGAACTGACACAGAGTTCTTTGACATAGAATGACTTTCGTCTGGAAAAACAATAGCCACAGCTTATAATTTAGGAATAATATAAAAGTGGTGTTCAACATTCTTTCTTAGTGATAGAATTGTTGAACACCACTTCTTTTTATCTGTATATAGTAAGAAAGAATAGATTTGCGAAAATATGCAAGCGCATTGCTCATGGTTTTCCAATTACCAAATGACTACGTTTTTGTATAATTCCCATATTCTACAGTAACTGCCGTGCAAAGTGTGGCGGAGCCACAACCCTTACGGTAACCGCGGGCTTCAGCCCTGCGGGCAGTGAATAGTCCATACATAACGTGTGGCAGCGCCACACTCCTTTATGGTTCATCTTCGCACAAGTGTATGAAAATGGGTTGTTGAGGTTCGTGCTGCCTGTGTGGGTTAGGCATAAAGGAGTGTGGTTCCACCACACAGCGTTTGAGCTGTTTTACAGTCCTCACGGCTGAAGCCGGAGGTTACCGTAAGGGCTGTGGCTCCGCCACACTTTGCATGGAGATGTTGACAATAAGGCAGGAGTGTTTTCGCAAATCAATTTTGTTTGACTATAATCCTTGCATTTGCTATTCACTCAAACAAGCATTATCATACTCGAGCAACTTGCTTTACCCCTTTTACGACACGGAGCTTTTTCATCAGTTGCTCAAGGCGGCTTGTATCATCAATGTTAACGACAATGGTTCCTGCAAAAAGCCCATCATGGCTGTCAATATTGATAGAACGCATCAATATACGCTCTTCCTTTGAGATTACGGACGTGATGTTTGACACAATGCCTATGTCATCATTACCTATCACACGCAGCGTAATGGCATACTGTCCACATCCTTTGCCACTCCACTGTGCATCAACAATACGATAACCGAAACGACGGCGCAGCTCCGGTGCATTAGGGCAGTCACAACGGTGAATCTTTATGCCACCGGAAACAGTGACAAAGCCGAACACATCATCGCCGTAGATAGGACGACAGCAGCTTGCAAGAGTATAATCCAAGCCTTTTTGGCTCTGATCTATTACAAGCACGTCGGAACGTGAGCCCTCTATACCGCTTCTATTTGATGTCGCACCTATGATATATTCGTCAGTCAATTTAAAATCAGCAGCAGAACGATGGTCAGGGTCTGCACGCTCCTCACCGACCAAAGATGTTTGAACCGGTTTTGGATTTTTCAGCAGAGCATATTTTTCTATAACCTCCTGCATGTCAAGTAATCCCTCACCTACCTGACGATAGAACTCCGCAACCTCTTTTATGCCGAGTTTCTTCACAAGCTGCTGTATGACAGCCTCGTCAAAGTCCAGTTTTCTGTTCTTCAACCTGCGCTCCACCATTTCCTTTGTTATGGCGATTTCCTTGACAACAGTCTCCTTCAGTGCAAGCCTTATCTTGGACTTGGCACGTGAGGTGTGGGCAATCTGGAGCCATTCGCGCTTTGGACGCTGCTGTACATTTGTGACGATCTGCACTTGGTCACCGGAACGAAGTTCGTAGCGCATGTTCTGCACTTTGCCATTGACCTTCGCACCTGTACAGTGGCATCCGACTTTGGAATGGATGCAGAAGGCAAAATCAAGAACAGTAGAACCTGCTGCCAACTTAAAGAGGTCGCCCTTTGGAGTAAAAACATATATCTCTTCATCCTTCAGCGATTTCCGGAAGAAATCCATAACCTCCAAATCATCCCCGGCTTCCATTGCAGCGCGAATGGAAGCAAGCCATTCATCCATGCCACCGCCTTCTTTCACTCCTTTGTAGCGCCAATGGGCAGCAAGACCATGCTCGGCAATGTCATCCATACGTTCGGTACGTATCTGAACCTCCACCCACTTGTTTTCCGGACCAAGAACAGTTATGTGCAGTGACTCATAACCATTGGACTTTGGCACTGACAGCCAGTCTCTAAGGCGTTTGGGGTTAGGCTGATACATATCGGTTATGATACTGTAAACCTGCCAGCACTCCATTTTCTCCTTCTCAGGCTTTGAATCAAGGATTATCCTTATGGCAAAAAGGTCATAGACACCCTCAAACGGACACTTCTGCTTCTTCATCTTCTGCCAAATGGAATGAATGGACTTTGTCCTGCCCTTGATATGGAATTTCAGTCCCTGCGCCTCAAGTTTCTCTTGTATAGGCACTATGAAATTCTGTATATAAGCATCACGCTGCTTCTTCGTCTCGTTAAGTTTGTCCTTGATATGGTAGTATGCATCGCTCTCAAGATATTTCAAAGAAAGGTCCTCCAGTTCGGACTTCAACTTGTAAAGTCCGAGTTTGTGCGCCAAGGGAGCATACAGATAGTTTGCTTCCTCAGCAGCCTTTTGCCGCGCATTCGCATCCGGACAGCACTTAAGGTTACGCATAAGATTCACCCTGTCGGCTATCATCACAAGGATTACACGCATGTCCTCTGCAAAAGAAAGCAGAAGATTGCGGAAATTCTCGGACTCTATTGTCGGTGTCTTCTCATAAAGGGACTGAATACGGATTATACCACTAATTATGTCTGACACACCTGCGCCATATTTGTCAAGAATATCCTCCTGTGTGGCATAACCATTAAGGACACTCCTGTAAAGCATTATCGCTATGACTCCGTCACGCTTAAGCCCAATCTCGTCTATGGCAATAACCGCCGTCTGCAACGAGTGCAGGATAGGATTAAGATGAAAGACATCACGCTCCACCCTACCATCCTCCAAAGACTGCAGAACCTGATGGCGTATATTGTGCTCGTCATCCTGATGCAGGAAACAGCCAACCTTCTCCTTCAACTGCTCGAGAAGAATGGCTATTTCCTGCCTTTCTGCTTCTGTAAAACTGAGTTTTTCCTCCATAACATTACAAATTATTTTTTCACGCACCAAACATCGGAAACATTCTTCTTACCATAACAAGCTCTATCATATCTGACATGACTTGCATACAGAAATAGACATGCAATTCCCAACGTTGCTGCGTTTGCGGTACAAAAATAATAAAATTTGTTATTACCCATGTATTTTTTTATTATTTCTTTTTTGATTTAAAATAAATTCACTAATTTTGTAGCAACGATAAAAACCAAACTATGACATGCCTTGTACAAAACAGCAATACCATTGCCATGTTTTATCCCATTGAAATCGTATAATATCTATAAAAACCATAAATCTAAAAAACATGTTATCAGAAAAAGATTTGCAACAACTTGCCTCCAAAGGCATCACACCTGAGAAACTCGAACAGCAACTCAATGAATTCAAGACCGGCTTCCCTTTCCTAAAACTTGAAGGCTCCGCAGTAATCGGAAAAGGAATCGTCGCTCCGTCTACTGACGAAGTAAAGACCTACGTGCAGGCATGGAACGACTATAAGGCGGAAGGAAAGAAGATTGTGAAGTTCGTTCCTGCATCCGGCGCCGCTTCACGAATGTTCAAGGATATGTTCGCTTTTGCTGACGCTGACTATGATGTGCCGACAACAGATTTCGAAAAGAAATACTTCGACAACATCGAAAACTTCGCATTCTACGATGCACTTGACGCACTTCTCAAAGAACAGAAGGGCAAAGGAGTCAAAGAACTTATCGCAGAAGGAGACTATAAGTCTGTTGCAAAAGGCATGCTTGCAAAAGACGGACTCAACTACGGGCAGTTGCCAAAAGGCATGCTGTTGTTCCATAAATACGATGAAGGCGCACGCACTCCTATGGAAGAGCATCTTGTGGAAGGCGCACTCTATGCTGCATCAAACGGCGAAGCGAATGTGCATTTCACTGTCTCCGGCGAGCATCTTGATTTCTTTAAGCAGAAAGTGGCAGACAAGGCTGACTATTATGCTGAGAAATACGGCATAAAGTACGACATCTCATTCTCAGAACAGAAGGCTTCAACAGACACTGTCGCTGCTAATCCTGACGGCACTCCATTCCGCAACGAAGACGGAAGCCTGTTGTTCCGTCCGGGTGGACATGGTGCTCTCATCGAGAATCTCAACGACATCTCTGCCGATGTTATTTTCGTTAAGAACATCGACAATGTAGTACCTGACCGCCTTAAGCCTGAAACAGTGGAATGGAAACAGGTGATTGCAGGTGTACTTGTGACATTGCAGAAGCAGGCATTCGAATATCTCAATATCCTTGACTCAGGAAAGTACGACCACGACAAACTTATTGAAATTGTCAAATTCGTACAGAACGACCTGTGCTGCCGCAAATTGGACATCAAAGAGCTTGAGGATGCAGACCTTGTAATCTATCTCCGCAAGAAACTCAACCGCCCGATGCGAGTGGCAGGCATGGTAAAGAATGTCGGTGAGCCTGGTGGCGGTCCGTTCCTCGCATACAATCAGGACGGAACTTACTCACTGCAAATCCTTGAGTCAAGCCAAATTGACAAGAAGAACGAGCAGTACATGAAGTACTTCTCCGAAGGCACACACTTCAATCCGGTTGACCTCGTTTGCGCAGTGAAGGACTACAAAGGCAACGCTTTCAATCTTCCTGACTATGTTGACCGCACAACAGGCTTCATCTCTTCCAAGTCAAAGAACGGCAAAGAGCTCCAGGCACTTGAACTTCCGGGACTGTGGAACGGCGCAATGTCCGACTGGAACACCGTCTTTGTTGAAGTGCCACTCGGCACTTTCAACCCTGTGAAGACTGTCAATGACCTTCTCCGCGACCAGCACCAGTAAACATCTGCTTTGCTGAATACATAGCAAATAACAACATACAAGAGGCTGTCCGATAATGTTTTGCGTCGGGCAGTCTCTTACTTTATTTGTGCCCTTAGGTTATTATTCCCATCAATAAGCAAACCATAAGCAACTATTGGCATAACAAAAGGTAACGCTTTACATAACAAAGTGTTACCTTTTATTGGCTAAAGTGTTACCTTTTACAGAACAAAGTGCCACACTTTACTTTTTCGTTCCTCAAACTGCATTTAAAAGTGAAAACGCATCGGTAATACAGAAAAATTCTGTACTTTTGCACACGCTAAACTTTTCAAAGAACTTTCTTACCGCAAACTCACATAAACAACATATATCAAAATGAGAAATACAAGTAGTTTTTGCCGATCACTCTTGCGCGGAGCAGGTCAAGTGATGTTCATGGACAATGTAAACACCGGAACATTGTTTCTTGCAGGAATCATAATCGGTTCATGGATGTACGGAACTGTCATTGTGGCTGTTGGCGCAATGGTCGGGCTCATAGCATCAACCATACCGGCATATCTTCTTCGCAAAGGAGAAGAGGATGCAGACCAAGGTCTTTGCGGATACAATGGAGTACTCATCGGATGTGCCCTGCCTACGTTCTTTGGCAGCACTCCATTTATGTGGGCTTCACTCATTATCCTTTCTGCAATCTCCCCGTGGCTCAGAGAATTGATGAATAAGTATCTGAAAAATTTCGGCATCAATGCTCTCACCTTTCCTTTCATTCTGTTGACCTGGCTCTCTTTCTGCTTTGCCTTGCCACCTGTAACTACTGTATCGGCAGAACCTATACAAGACCTGACCGTATCCAATCTTGCAGAAGCATTGATGAATGGTGTTTCCCAAGTCTTCCTCATCAACTCCTATGTCTGTGGCGCTCTCTTCCTTTTAGGATTGCTCATTGCTGATTGGCGTGCAGCGGTATGGTGCACCTTCGGTTCGGCAGCCGGAATGGCAATGGCTTTTGCCTTCCAACAAGACCCAACAGCCATAACAAACGGACTTTACGGTTTCAATCCGGCTCTGACAGCCATTGCCTTGGGAACTGTTTTCCACAAAAGTACAATGGTTACGATTGTCGGAATTATCATAACTTTTTTCATACAAATAGCCCTTGTACACCTGCTCTCACCAATCGGCATTCCGGGACTGACAGCACCGTTTTGCATTGCGACATGGATTATCCAGATAATCACGAGCAAGACTAAATGAGAAAAATAAGGTTTGTACAAAACAATGCGTCAGACCTGATATCCTTATACTACATTTACATAAGTTTACCACAAAATTATGATGACAGAGACAGATCCCAAAAAGACAACTCGTGCCTATGCATTTGAAATGTGGATGCAGGCGCCAATGCCTATGGTCACATTCTTTAAGACATTGAATGTGACACGATTGTACAAATTAAGCAAAAAGCAGAACTTGAAATTCAACATGCTGATGTGCTGGTGTATCGGACGGGCGGCAAGCCAAATAAAGGAGTTTTTCATGCTACCTGTTGACAACAAGCTAATGCTGTTTGACACACTCGCAGTGAATACTATTGTCATGAACAAAGATGGAGAAGTAAGTTCGTGTGATATTCCGTTGTCAGACACTCTGCAAAAGTTCAATGAAGATTACCTCCGACTGACCAAACAGGTACATGACTCATGTACTAACCACGACCTTATGGAGAGTATGGTGATTGGGACTTCCGCATTAGCCCAATATGAAATAGACGGTGCCGTAGGCATGTACAGTGGCGTTTTCAATAATCCTTTTATGATTTGGGGCAAATACAGTCGTGGATTGTTCCGTACAAAATTGACAGTCTCATTCCAATTCCATCACACACAAATGGATGGAGCGCACGCCGCACGCTTCCTGGACTTGCTTCAAAAGGAGATTAACAGTCTATAAAAAATTATTGGTGTCGTCCGGCAAAAAAATCATAATAAGCAATAAAACTCATGTATATCAGCAGTTTACGAGGTTGTCCTTCATAATGGGCTTGTCTTGGAACCCACAGACGCAATTCTCCGCACAGAGATAAAAGTCCCGCAGATTATGCGGATTTTCACGGATATTCTCAACTATTTGTGTCATTTGGTAAAGAACATAAAAAGCAGTAAAGCTCTTGCATATCAACATATATGTCGTTGGCTTGTTCTCGTAAACCTTGCATCAATTTTTCATGACATGAGGTGATATTTATTTTGCCGGACACCAACAAAAAATGCAGGAGTGAATTCTATAAAGAACCACTCCTGCATTTTTTAATATATTTATAACAGTATTAAAATCAATCGTAATCCGTAGGTTTATTACTTTGCATAAGCAACAGAGCGAGTCTCACGGATAACAGTAATCTTCACCTGTCCCGGATATGTCATCTCTGTCTGGATCTTATTTGCGATATCACCGGACAATGCTTCGGTCTCTGCATCGGTCATCTTGTCTGCACCAACAATGACACGAAGTTCGCGACCGGCCTGAATAGCATAGGTCTTTGTTACACCGGGATAAGACATTGCAATAGCTTCAAGGTCATTGAGACGCTTGATGTAAGCCTCCACAATCTCACGGCGAGCACCTGGGCGAGCGCCTGAGATAGCGTCACAAACCTGCACAATCGGAGCAAGGAGGGTCTGCATCTCCATCTCGTCATGGTGAGCACCAATGGCATTACAGATGTCCGGTTTCTCCTTGTATTTCTCTGCAACCTTTGCGCCATAAAGAGCATGCGGCATCTCGTTCTCCTCATCAGGCACTTTACCGATATCGTGAAGGAGACCGGCACGCTTTGCTTTCTTAGGATTAAGTCCTAACTCACTTGCCATGACAGCACAAAGATTGGCTGTCTCACGGGCGTGCTGCAGAAGGTTTTGTCCATAAGAAGAGCGGTACTTCATCTTTCCGACTATACGCACAAGTTCAGGATGCAAGCCATGGATGCCAAGGTCTATTGTTGTACGCTTACCAGTCTCAACAATCTCATTGTCAAGTTGCTTCTTGACCTTAGCCACAACTTCCTCGATACGTGCAGGATGGATTCGACCGTCAGCGACAAGTTGATGCAGGGCGAGACGGCAAACCTCACGACGGATAGGGTCGAATGCAGAGATTACAATAGCCTCCGGTGTGTCGTCAACGACAATTTCCACACCACACGCTGCTTCAAGAGCGCGGATATTGCGGCCTTCACGTCCGATAATACGGCCCTTAACCTCATCATTGTCAATATGGAAGACAGACACACTGTTCTCTATGGCTGTTTCCGTAGCTGTACGCTGGATTGTCTGGATGACAATCTTGCGTGCCTGCTGGTTTGCATTGAGCTTTGCCTCCTCGACAATGTCGTTGATGTATGCCTGCGCGTCAAGGCGTGCCTTGTCCTTCAGAGTCTCAACAAGGCGTGCTTTAGCCTCATCGGCAGAAAGTCCGGAAATCTGCTCAAGCTTGTACAGTTCCTGTTCCTCCATCTTCTGAAGCTCTTCTGCCTTGAGTGCCACCAAGCCACGTTCATTATCAAGCTTTTTCGCCTCATTGTCAAGCTCTTGGCTCTTACGGTTCAAGTCTCCCTGCTGCCGATTAAGCTCCTGCTCACGCTGACGCACACGCTGTTCGCTCTGCTGGAGTTTTTGGTTACGGTGCTGTGTTTCCTTCTCAAGTTCATTTTTCTTGTTGAGAAACTTCGCTTTAACTTCAAGGAGTTTTTTCTCCTTCAATACTTCCGCCTCTTTTTCGGCAGTAGCAATCATCTCACCATACTTGCCTTTGAGGATGTATCGGAAAATGATGTATCCAACGCTTATTCCCACAATCAATGCGGCAACAGCTGTTATAATAATTGGAATTAGCATATTAATTTATATTTATAATAAAAAAAATCGATGTTACTACTCTTCTTTCAGAGCATTATTTATCTCCACGGAGAGTTTCTTGATGGTCTCCAAGAATGGCGTAACATCATTGCGTTTTGCCTCTCGCTCATAACGAAGTGCTATGTCAACAAGAGCCATATAGAGTATCTCTTTCTCACTCTTAAGTCCCTTGTAGTAATTTGTGTAATTACCGACAACTTCCGTTATAAGCAAAGCAAGGTGACGATACATTTCTTCATCCTGACGGTCAATCTTCACCGCCATGTCTGTATCGTATATATGCAATCTTATATTCAGTTTATTCTCTTCAACCATAACTTTATCAATATTTATCACTGTCCGTCTTGCTGTTCAGTAAGCAGGGTTATGCACCTGTCTACGTCACGGATGAGTTTATTGACATGTTTGCGTGCTGTCTCCAAGTCTCCATCGCCGATTTCTATGATACGGGCAGCCTTCAGCATATCATAGTCATGCATGGAAGCATTGGCAAGCACCTCCATCTCCTTGACATATTTCTCCTGAGCGGCAAACTGTCTCTTCATGTCATTAAGTTCCTGCCGCATCTCTTTGTACTTGAGGAGCAACTGCCTAATGAGTAAAGAAAAGTCTTGTATTTCCTGCTCAGAATATGCCATTGGGATAAATATTTATTTTTGCAAATTTTGTCATTTAACACAATTATATTAATCTACCTGTCTGCAAAAGTTCAACTGCACTTATTGGTCCTTTGCCGCAGACTCTTTCTTAGCGAGCATTATAAGTTGGAATGCAAAGGCAGAAATCCACTGTTCAGAGAAGCCAAGCCGCTTTGAAAGATTACGGAGTTCCATCACAGTCTTCATTGTTGCAGGATCATTGTAGTCATTCTTCGTAAAAACCTCATTGACAGTTTTTTCCGTCATAGTACGCAACGTTCCCTTAAAGAACGAAGGAAGGCGCAACTTGAACTTCATGACATTGCCCAAAAGCATCATCAACTCTTGCGTAAGCGTCTGAAACTGCACAAGGTAAACTTGCACATCCTGCATCTTACGGCAGTTTTTCTTTACACTTTGGTCTACCTCTTTATAGAACATTTCATCCAAGCCGTACATGTCTGTAAGCATTTTGCGGCAACGCACACGTTCGCCCACACCAAGTTTGTTGTTCACTGTCGCGACTTTAAGTGTCGACTTGAAAACCCTGAGGTCAGGAAGCATTGCCAGATTGGTTATTCCGGCATTTGCAGCAATAGACGCTTGGAAATAAACCCTTATAAGAGTCATGAAATCTTCCATTCCCGGCTCTTTGTCATCATGTTTCTTTCCAAAAAGTTTATCTAAAAATCCCATTTTTATCTTGTTATTTAAGTGATTCGAGAGCAAAATTAGTCATTTTTTGTGGATTACACAAGAAAAAGAACGCATTTCATTAAAATGGAAGCTAAAAATTTGCCTATTTCCTGTTTTTTATGTAAATTTGCACTGAATTATATTATTGACACATAAACTAACAGCATCTAAAAACATGGCTAATTTTCATAGGGTACATTCAAACAGCAGTACAATAGTTCTGATCGCCATCACACTAATGGACATTGTGTTGGCAAACATCACGTATTGGTGCATTTTTGACATTGAGAAAATTCTTGTCCCACAAGAAATAATAACCGACAGCGTTAGTGGTGCTCTTTATGTAACAATGGCAGCTATAATAAGTTTGTCTTTCTACAGCACAATAATCCATGTCAGACGCATTGACATCACAAGCGTTATCCTACGCGTAACACGCTTGACATTGACACAGACACTTGCGATTATAGTCATATTCCACCTTGCACTTCACAAGCCTGACCATATCTTAAGTTTCGCGGCATCATATGCTATAATATATTTTTCAATAACACTTCTTGCACGTCTGCTTGAACGCATTTTGCTCAACAAGATAAGACGTTCAGGACATAATCTCCGTTCTGTTGTGTTCGTTGGCAGTGACCCAGCAAACCTTGACATATACCTGCAGATGAAGGAATTGTCATCCATCGGCTATGATGTCAAAGGATATTACAGCAACAACGAGATAAAGACTGCACCTGAGCGATTCAAGAAACTTGGCACAAGAAGCGAATTGGTCAAAGCCATGCGTGAAGGATGCACACCATTCACATCGGACACGCTAATGTGCTCTCTGTCCACAACAGACGACAGAGATGATGTTAACACTATCATACATTATTGTGACAAGCATATCATCCAATTCTACCTTGTACCACGAATATACTCAAACCTGAGCCTACACCTCTCGCCGGTAGCATTTGGTGATTACACATTGTTCACGAATCATACGAACAACATCAACCGCCTTGACAACCGCATCATAAAAAGAGCATTCGACTTAGTGTTCTCTTCCATAGCATGCATATTCCTCCTGCCAGTAATACCTGTTGTGTGGGCTTTCATAAGGATACAGAGTCCAGGTCCATTGTTCTTCAAGCAGGAGCGTACCGGTATGGACGGGAAAACATTCCTATTGTACAAGTTCCGTTCTATGCATGTCAACAAGGACGCCGACCGCATTCAGGCGACAAAGGACGACCCAAGAAAATTTGCTTTTGGCAATTTCATGCGCAAAACAAACATTGACGAGTTACCACAGTTCATAAATGTGCTTAAAGGAGACATGAGCATTGTCGGTCCACGCCCACACATGCTTCTGCATACAGAAATGTACTCTGCCGTAATTTCACAATACATGGTACGCCATTTCTCCAAGCCTGGAATCACAGGATGGGCACAAGTGACAGGCTACCGTGGTGAGACAAAAGAGCTGTGGCAGATGGAAGAACGCGTAAAGCGAGACATTTGGTATAACGAGAACTGGTCTTTCAAACTTGACATAGAAATCATATTCAGAACAGCATGGTCTATAATACACCCGGACAAACATGCATATTGATATGTTAGAAATAAAAATTATATAATATAAGGTACATTATTCAAATGAAAGGTATTGTATTAGCCGGAGGCTCCGGCACACGCCTCTATCCTATTACAAAAGGTATCAGCAAACAGCTGATACCGATTTTTGACAAACCGATGATTTATTATCCTATCTCTGTGTTGATGAACGCCGGGATTCGGGAAATTCTCATTATTTCCACCCCACATGACCTCCCTGGGTTCAAGCGCCTGCTTGGTGACGGTCACGACATCGGTGTTGAACTCACATACGCAGAGCAACCATCCCCGGATGGTCTTGCACAAGCATTCATCATCGGTGAACAATTCATAGGCAAAGATAGTGTATGCCTTGTACTTGGCGACAACATATTCCATGGAACCGGTTTCACAAAGGTGCTGGAACAGAGTGTGGAAAATGTCGAAAGAGACGGCAAAGCTACAGTGTTCGGCTATTGGGTCAACGACCCGGAACGCTATGGAGTGGCAGAGTTTGATGCCAACGGTGATTGCCTATCCATAGAAGAGAAACCGAAAGCCCCAAAATCGAACTATGCTGTTGTGGGACTTTATTTCTACCCCAACTCTGTTGTGGAAATAGCAAAGAGCATAAAACCTTCCGCACGCGGAGAACTTGAAATCACAACTGTCAACCAGACATACCTTGAGCAGAAGGCTCTTAAAGTGCAAACACTCCCACGTGGCTTTGCTTGGCTGGACACCGGCACACACGACTCCCTTGCAGAAGCTTCAACATTCATAGAAGTAATCGAAAAGAGACAAGGTCTTAAGATCGCATGCTTGGAAGAAATCGCATTCCGGAACAAATGGATTTCCGCTGACGAACTCCGTACCATCGCTTCCCCTATGGCAAAAAACGATTACGGAAAATATCTCTTAAATCTACTCAAATAAGCTCTCCTATATAAACACATAATAAACCATATGGAAGAAAATACAGTACAAAACCCTACAAACAATATCATTACAGAGGCAGAGGAGAACTCCACGTTTAACCTACAGAGTATACTTGCCATCTTTATCCTCAACTGGCAATGGTTCGTTCTGTCTGTCGTAATATGCTTTGCCGCCGGTATCGTATATATAAAGTATCAGGCACCAATATACCAAACAAATACTAAAATATTCATACAGGACAACAACAGCAAGTCTGCCGGCACCCTTGATGTAGAGAACCTTGGCTTGATTTCAAACTCCAGCGGTCTCAACAATGAAATGGAAATCCTATCATCCCATTCCATTGCTCTCAACGCCGTCAAGAAGCTGAAACTGTACACAACTTACAAAATTGACGGAAAATTCAGAGACCAACTGGTATATGGTAGCCAACCATTCATTGTTGACCTTGATGCAGCCTCTATTGACAAACTTACCTCCCCTATCAGTTTGGAGATAAAGTTTAAGAATGGAAACTACATCATTACAGGTCAATATACAGGTAAAAACCAGCAAGGGCAAGTAGGTCCACATTCTATCAATACCACCATAAACTCCATTCCTGCCCAGATTCCAACTGCAGCCGGCACTATAAGGATTACTAAAAACCCGAACAGTGAATGGAGTTGGGGAAGCAAGTCTTTGCATGTAACAATAAATTCCCCAAAAGCTGTTGCTGACGTATATTCCAAACTAATAGCAGTAGCACCAGTTGGAAAGGCATCATCAATAGTGCTCATCACACTGAATGACGAGTCTCCGAAAAGAGCCATGGACTATCTCAGCCAATTGGTTAAGAGTTATAATGAAGAAGCTAATGCGGACAAGAACACAATTGCAATCCGTACTGAAGAATTCATTAACAGCCGCTTGGAAAAAATAAGTGCAGAACTTGGAGAGACAGAAAGCCAGCTGGAAAACTTCAAACGCCAGAACCAGGTTTTCGAGGTCAATACAAATGCTTCTAACGCGATGTCGCTGACAACAAACTATGAGCAGCAATTGGCAGACATATCCACACAAATCTCTTTGCTCAACAGCATCAAGGATTATATGGGTATGCCACAAAACAAGTACCAGACATTGCCTTCAAATGTAGGACTTAGCGACCAAACAGCATCAGCACTCATAAGCCAATACAACCAGGTGGCACTTGAGCGCAGCCGTCTTATGCGTACCGCAAGCGAGAACAGTCCTACAGTAGCCCCACTCACAGATCAGCTCAACACTCTTACAGCAAGTATCAGCAACGCAATCCAGCAGGCAAAGAAAAACCTGCAGATACAGAATAATGCCTTAAAGTCACAACTTGCAAAATACAATGCGCAGGTACAGGCATCACCTACTCAAGAGCGTATTCTCAACAAAATCGGAAGACAACAGGAAGTCAGCTCCGGATTGTACCTGATGCTCCTCCAAAAGCGTGAGGAGAACTCTATCTCACTTGCTGCAACTGCAAACAAAGGAAAGATAATTGACGAACCGAGCCTTGTAGGAAAGATTGCGCCTAAAGAAAACAATATCATGCTTATGGCAATTGTTCTCGGTATCGCAATACCGTTTGGCATATTACTCCTCATACAGCTGATGCGTTACAAGATATCAGTGCGCGATGATGTTGAGAAACTTACCAAGCTTCCTATCGCCGGTGACATTCCAATCGCAAGTGAGGCAGTCAAGACAAAAGCCGGTATCGTTGTGCATGAGAACACAAACAATATGATTACCGAGGTGTTCCGAAGCCTGCGTACAAACATACTCTTTACCATAAAGGAAACAGAGAAAGTCATCATGGTAACATCAAGTACAGCCGGTGAAGGAAAGACATTCATAGCATCTAACCTTGGAGTAAGCCTTGCGCTCCTTGGCAAGAAAGTTGTCATCGTGGGTCTTGATGTCCGTAAACCACGACTCGCCGAACTCTTCGGAGTAAAGGACAAAGTACACGGCATCACACCGTTGCTTACAAAGAGCATTGTCACTGAACAGGATGTAAAAGGTAATATCCTGAACTCCGGAGTAAACGGAAATCTTGATGTACTCTTTGCCGGTCCTATCCCACCGAACCCGGCAGAGTTGGTGACAAGAGAATCTCTTGACACTGTCTTTGAACACCTCAAGGATCTCTATGACTATATCATTGTGGATACTCCGCCATTTGGTATCGTTACTGACACATTAAGTATTGCCCGTGTCGCTGACGCAACATTATGTGTCTGCCGTGCAGAGTACACTCCAAAGGCAGCCTTCGGTTATATAAACCAATTGGCAACAGAGAAGAAACTCACAAATATGTCCATAGCTATCAACTGTATTGACTTCACAAAGAAAACACACAGTTATACATACGGCTACGGCAAGTATGGAAAATACGGAAGCTATGGCAAGTATGGACATTACGGACACTATGGAAGCTACGGCAATTATGCAAGCAGCCACTACAGTTCTCCGAATGACAATTCCATAAAGAAATAATCCGACACAAACCATACAATATGGTGTCCCTATACAAGGAAAATGTAGAGGGACACCTTTATTTTGGCAGCTGCAGGAAACCAAACTTACTGAAAAGCAAACCACCAACCAGACAAGAGAGAACAAATACATCAGAAACAATATTGACAATCAATCAGTATCTGAAAAAAACATATGACATATGACAATCGCTATCGATTTTGACGGAACAATCGTAACACACGAATACCCCAACATTGGTGAAGAACAGCCTTTTGCAATAGAGACACTGAAGATGCTCATTGCTGACAAGCACCGCCTGATATTATGGACAGTACGTGAGGGAGAACTTCTTGATGAAGCCATACAATGGTGCAGGGAAAGAGGAGTTGAGTTCTGGGCAGTAAACAGAGATTACCCGGAAGAGGAGCGTGAGAAGAACGATATCTATTCACGCAAACTGAAAGTTGACATGTTCATTGATGACCGCAACGTCGGAGGGCTTCCTGATTGGGGAACAATCTACCAGATGATTAAAGAGAACAAGACCTACAACGACATCATGTTCGAGACAACACAAAACGATCCTTATCAGCAAAATCCCAATGATAAGCCCAAGAAAAAATGGTGGCAGTTCTGAACTGTAGAATCAGTTCTAAATTATAGGTGTCCGGTAAAACGCAAAATATATCTCTGATTGTGTACGCAATGGCCGGATATTTCTGTACAGAGAACCGCGTTAGCGGTGGCAAGAGAGTAGCCGTGGGCGTACCCACGGAAGACTTGTAGGAGAAAGTTTTGGCGGTTTTGTTTTTCAACTCAGCCCTTTCCCTATTATGTAACGTTCATGGGAGATACTCAATTTTGAGCATCTCCCATGAACGTTTTTATGAAGCAATTTGATTATTCGATTGTATGCAGACAGCCATAAAGTTACATCGGCTGTGCACGGACACGTGACAGAGTTTCAGGTGTCATCTGCAAATACGATGCAATGAACACCAACGGAGCACGCAAAGCAACCTGTGGCATCAGTTTGCAGAAGCGCACATACCTGCCATGCGCAGTCTCAAATCTTACAAGGTCAGCATGAATCTGGGAATTTATAAGAGATTCCTCAAGGATTTTCCTGTACAAGATTTGAATATTATTATTATGCAGAGCCACATGCTCAAGACTCTTCTTTGGCATAGCGAATATATATGTGTTCTCAAGAGCCGTAAGTTCCTGTTGTGTAGGAATCTCCTCAAACAAACTTTGAATACTCATGCATATTGTACCATCCACCCCGAAATGCTCCGTCACCTCCTTGTTATTCTTAACATAATGTTGACGCACAAGTCCCTGATGTATGTAATATATATATTTACATACTTCACCAGTCGAAAGGATTTTCTTGCCCTTTGGAAAATTCATAGGCACAAGTATATTCTCCAGTTCGTCCAGCTCATCGTGAGTCATGGTACTGTACTTACGCGCCAGTTCACGTGCCACATCTCTGGTAGCAATAATTTGTTGCTTCATAGTGTTAATCCCTGTTAGTTTTAATTTTGTTATTAGTATTCAAACATTGCCATTAGCTCTTATATATATATATTACCTTATGTTTATCATCCATTTGATTTCATGCACAAGCTATTACAACCATTCTCGTTATTCAACAGTGTCAGAATTCTATCAATCAAGCTTCAATACTGCGAGGAAGGCCTTCTGTGGCACCTCCACATTACCAATCTGCTTCATACGCTTCTTTCCTTTCTTCTGCTTCTCCAACAGTTTGCGCTTTCGGGAGACATCTCCGCCATAGCACTTTGCAGTAACATCCTTCCTGACACACTTTATTGTTTCGCGTGCCACGATTTTTGCACCGATAGCTGCCTGAATGGCAATGTCAAACTGCTGACGCGGAATCAGTTCCTTCAGCTTTTCACACATACGCCTTCCCAATCCCACGGCATTGTCCACATGTGTCAAGGCAGAAAGAGCGTCAACACTCTCACCATTCAGCAATATGTCCAACTTAGCAAGTTTTGAAGGCCTGAAGCCATCGATGTGGTAATCAAACGAAGCATATCCCTTCGAGATAGACTTCAGTTTGTCATAGAAATCAATAACTATCTCACCCAATGGAAGATGGAAATGAATCTCTACACGGTTGCCGGATATGTATTCCTGCTTTATGAGTTCGCCACGCTTGTCAAGACAAAGCGTCATTATAGGACCTATATAAGCGGTATCCGTGATTATTGTCGCATATATATAAGGCTCCTCGATATGGTCTATCGACATCAAGTCCGGAAGTCCGGAAGGATTGTGCACCTCTTTCTGCTCGCCATGCTTGTCATACACCATGTACGACACGTTAGGCACAGTGGTGATAACATCCATGTTGAACTCACGGTCAAGGCGTTCCTGCACAATCTCCATGTGGAGAAGCCCGAGGAAGCCGCAACGGAATCCGAAGCCAAGTGCCACGGATGACTCCGGCATGAATGTCAATGATGCATCGTTAAGCTGCAGTTTCTCAAGCGAAGCGCGAAGATTCTCATAATCAGAAGGGTCTATCGGATAGACACCGGCAAAAACCATGGACTTCACTTCCTGGAAACCGGAGATTGCCTTACTGCAAGGATTGTCTATGTGAGTGATAGTGTCACCCACCTGAACCTCCTTTGCATTCTTTATACCGCTTATAATATAACCTACCTCGCCCGTCGTCAGCTGCTTTTTAGGCATCATGTTCATCTTCAATACTCCGACCTCATCAGCCACATATTCCATGCCTGTATTGAAGAACTTCACCTTATCACCTTTCTTTATAGAACCGTTCTCTATCTTGAAATAAGCGATAATTCCACGGAAAGAGTTGAACACTGAGTCGAAAATCAAGGCTTGCAATGGCGCATCCTTATCACCTTCCGGTGCCGGCACACGCTCCACGACAGCGTCAAGCACTTCTTTCACGCCTTCCCCTGTCTTTCCTGATGCCCGGAGTATATCCTCCCTCTTGCATCCTATCAGCTCTATGATTTCATCCTCGACCTCGTCAGGCATAGCTGACGGCATGTCAATCTTGTTGATTACAGGAATAATCTCCAAATCCTGCTCGATAGCCATGTACAGGTTTGAGATTGTCTGTGCCTGAACGCCTTGTGTCGCATCGACAACAAGCAAGGCTCCCTCACAGGCAGCTATCGAACGGCTCACTTCGTAAGAGAAATCGACATGCCCCGGAGTGTCTATCAGATTGAGTACATACTGTCCTTTCTCAAAGTCAGGGTGTTCATTCTCATACCCATACTCCATCTGTATGGCATGGCTCTTGATTGTTATGCCGCGTTCCTGCTCCAAATCCATATCGTCCAACATCTGCCCTTGCGTCACCTCTATGGTTTTTGTATACTCCAGCAGACGGTCTGCCAGTGTGCTTTTACCGTGGTCTATATGGGCTATGATACAGAAATTTCTTATGTGTTTCATATATTTATGTTGGATAATGACAAAATTATGCTGTGTGTCTGAAAAACACGTTCTTACAATCCACCTCGGAAGGACAAAGCCCAATAAGGCGAATAATACACTGCAAATTTACAAATAAAAAATGATTTTTGTCAATCTTATTAATATTTTTTACGAAATAAATTGCGCAAATTGAAATAAAAGACGTAACTTTGCAACCAATTTTGTGGAATGGGTGCTTGGTAACCCCATTTAAATAAAAACAAGAACATGAAAAAAAACAATTCACAGGTGAGCCTGCTCTTTATGCTTTTCAGCATGCTTTTCACCGTATGCCTCATCGCAGCCAACCTTTTCGAGACAAAGCAAATACAGTTTTTCAACCACAGCCAGACGGGAGGGCTCATCATCTTCCCCATCAGCTACATCATCAATGATGTGGTCTGCGAGGTCTGGGGCTACAGCAAGGCACGCATCCTGATATGGCTTGGCTTCCTGATGAACTTCTTCTTCGTCTCAGCAGGAGCATTATGCGACTGGCTTCCCGGTGCAGACTACTGGACAGGCGAAGAAGGATTCCATGCCATCTTCGGCCTTGCCCCACGCATAGCGGCGGCTTCCTTCGCGGCATTCATCTGCGGTTCGTTCGTCAACGCTTATGTCATGTCCAAGATGAAGATTTGGAATCAAGGGCGAAACTTCTCGCTGCGTGCCATTCTCAGCACTGTTTTCGGTGAGAGTGTCGATTCTCTGATATTCTTCCCGCTGGCACTCTACGGAGTTGTCCCTACCGAAGAGTTGCCATGGCTCATGTGCTATCAGGTTCTGTTGAAGACAGGCTATGAAATCATCGTGCTTCCGCTGACAATCCGCATAGTGCGTTGGGTCAAGAGATATGAGAAAGAAGACATCTATGACAACGACATAACTTACAACATATTCAAGGTGTTCTGATAGCGCATTGTATACACTGACATTCCATTCCATATAACAAGGCAAAAACGAAAGGTTACTTTTCACCATGCAAAGTGTTACTGTTGACATCCTAAAAGGTAACACTTCGCAATGTAAAAGGTAGCCTTTCGCAATGCCACTTGACACTATTTTGCAAAACATTAATTATCAAGCATTTATATATTCACCACAAAATATATCCTGAACATGACAGAAACGCTTCTCCACTGTTGCTGCGCACCATGCTCATCAGCCATCATCGAATGGATGATGCAACACGATGTGCGCCCTACCCTGTACTATTGCAACCCGAACATCTACCCAGAAGAGGAATACATGATACGCAAAAACGAACTGACCCGATATGCCAAGGAACTCGGGCTCAGAGTGATTGACGACGACCATCTTCCGGAATGGGAAGGATGGGAACTATACCATAAGGGCTGGCTCGATGCCATCTGCGGACTTGAGCATGAGCCGGAACGCGGCAAACGATGCCTGAAATGTTTCAAAATCCGTTTGCTTCGCGCCGCTGAAATCGCTAAGAAAGAAGGATTTGAGATATTCACCACAACCCTTGCTTCAAGCCGTTGGAAAAGTCTTGACCAGATAAACGAAGCCGGACTGTGGGCAGCCGAACAGGTGAACAATGCTGCAAAAACAGAACAAGAGAAAGTTACCTTTGACACTCACAACTGGCGCAAAGGCGGATTGCAGGAGCGCCGCAACCAACTGCTTAAAGAAATCGGCTTCTACAACCAGCTCTATTGCGGATGCGAGTTCAGCCTTGAAGCCATGAAGAAAAAGTTTGCAGGAAACGAATGCTGCGGAAAAGAGACCCCATCCCAAAGCAATATGCCTGAATAAGAAAGCATTTGCCGGCGTTTTGTATCACAATTCCTGATACAGAACGCCGGCAAATTATTTAACGTGAGTTCGACGAATTTGCTGTATCTGATAAAAAGCGAAACGCTATAAAAAGCACCGTGAAACGGTGTTTTGATAGCGTTTTTCTCCACTCTGCCGGATAGTTGCAAATTCGTCAAACTCACGTTATTTAGAAAGAATAGTTGAATCCGAGGGAAAGATACTCCTTCAACTGGAAATATCCGTAGTCATCATCACGCTTTGTACTATCATCAAACCTTGGATAGACAAAGAGCTTCGTGGAGATGAATCGCGAAACTTGCAACGTCACAGTGTTCTCCCACTCCACCTGACTGCGCTTGTACGACGTAAAACCATAAAGGCGTGTCTGCCATTTCACCATTTTCGAGAACTGCCATGTCAGGTCTGCAGTAAGCGTGGAACCGTAGTCCCACTGCGAGTGCTTGCCCACCTTCACGTCGTCCACCAAATCATGAACACCGTTTCTCAATGCGCAGTCGAGACGGTCATAATATTTCAGGTTGGCAGAAACTGGAGAAATATTGAACGTTCCCGTCAGTTTATTGTTGCACCATGCGACTTTGTAGTCCATACCAAGGGAGAGGTTAAGGTTCAACGGTGAAAGGAAGTCGGAATACACCGTCTCATCATTGTTCTTGAATCCACGCGTGAACTGTGTCTGCGCTATCATCTGCAATGTATAGTACCAACGTTTCGTTGCCTGCACGCCAAGTTTGGATGTAAGACGGATAAGGTCTTCACTGCTTTTGTACTTATGCACAGAATCCTCACGTGACGACTGCATGCCAAGCTTCATTTCCAACTTATTGTCCCACTTCACTTTATCCTTGTCATTATAGTTGGCTTGCAATGTCACAGCTCCAATCATGGCATAGTTCGACTCACCTCCCTTATGCCAGTTGTCTGAGACATAATTCTGGAGGAACTGCAACGAGTAGTCACCAAAGAAAGTCCAGAAATTCGGTCTCACGACAAACAAGTCGACATTTCCTGCACCAACTGACGGCTCGGCATTGTCATTCTCCGTAGGCTTGAACACTTCGTCATCCTCAGCCTGATGCGTGAAATCAACATCCTTGCGCACAGGAGCTGTCGGCGAGAAAACTATCCCGCCATCTTTGCGCAACTTGCCTTCACTGTCCCTGACGAGTTCAGGATGTGCAAGATAAGTCCTCATCATCAGAGTGTCATAGGACATGGCAAGAGAGTCTTTGCCGTCCAAGGCAAAAATACGGTGGGCGACATCATAATAGTATGTCACCGGAAAGAGCTTCCTTTGGGCACAGACATCGGCACAAAGAAGCATCAGCAGCAGGAAAAGGAATTGTTTTTTGTACATTTATTCAAAATTATGAGTGCAAAGGTACTAATTTTAATTAATATTAGAGAATTAAGAATTGAGTTTTTTGGATAATTAGTTCTATTTTTGTAAATTTGCACGAATTTTATCTTATAGATAATGGAAGGCAGCATGCCGTAACGTTAAAATGATAATGCTGTGCACAGACAAAGGTTTTCATGGTGGACGGCATGGATATTTTCTGAAACAATAAAAAACAATCAAAAATAACAATGGACAAAAACACTATCACAGGATTTGTGCTTATTGCGGCTGTGCTCATCGGTTTCGGATGGTACAACCAGCCTTCGGCGGAACAGATTGCCGAGGCAGCACGACAGGATTCTATCGCAAAGGTTGAGAAGCTGAAAGCAGAAAACCTCAAGAAAGCGGCTGACGCAGCGGCACTGAAAGCAAAGGAGGTTGCGGACAGCGACACAACGGCTCTGTTCTACAAAGCCCTCCACGGCACAGCCAAGGATGTCACCCTGAAGAACAGCAAACTCGAGCTTACTCTCTCCACACAGGGGGCTGTTGTAAGAAAGGCCGTCATCAAGAATTTCAAGGACAAGGACGGCAACAA
This sequence comes from Palleniella intestinalis, assembly GCF_013166595.1. Taxonomy (GTDB): domain Bacteria; phylum Bacteroidota; class Bacteroidia; order Bacteroidales; family Bacteroidaceae; genus Prevotella; species Prevotella intestinalis. The sequence goes on from NZ_JABKKG010000002.1 coordinate 27,499, forward strand.
GGATGTCACTCTCTTTGAGGGCAAGGACCAGCAGCTGAAATACATGTTTGAGGGCAAAGAGCAGAACATCAACACTGCAGAACTGTTCTTCACACCTTCACAGGTGACAGACAGCACAGTGACATTCACTGCCGAAGCAGCTCCGGGCAAGGAGATTGTCATAGCTTACCAGCTTGGCAAAGACTATCTGCTCCACTCACAGCTCCGTGTCATCGGCATGTCGGGAATGTTCTCTCCTTCAACGAAATATATGGACATCGAATGGACAGAGCGTTGCAAGCAGCAGGAGAAAGGCTTTATTTTTGAGAACCGCTATGCTTCTCTGACATATCATTTCACAGACGGCGGCACTGACTATCTCAACGAGACCAGCGAGAAAGTCGACGAGCCTATTGAGGAGGCTACAGACTGGGTGGCATTCAAGAACCAGTTCTTCTCTGCTGTGATGATTGCACGTGACAATTATCAGGAGAACGCACTCATGTCAAGCGTCCCGCACGAGAAGGGCGGCGGTTATCTCAAGGATTATACAGCACGCCTGAAGACACAGTTTGACCCGACCGGAACACGCGCTTCCGAATTTGAGTTCTACTATGGGCCAAATGATTTCCGCCTGCTTCAGGATGTTGAGAAGGAATCCACTTTCGACAAAGACCTCGAACTGGAGCGACTTGTCTACCTCGGATGGCCACTCTTCCGCATCATCAACCGCTGGTTCACACTCTATGTCTTTGACTGGCTCACAGCACTCAACATACCAATGGGTATTGTGATCATCCTTATCACTCTGATTCTCAAAGCCATCACTTTCCCTATGGTGAAGAAGAGCTACATGTCCTCTGCAAAGATGCGTGTGCTGCGCCCTATCCTGAATGAGAAGACAAAGCACCTCAACAAGCCTGAGGACCAGATGAAGAAGCAGCAGGAAATGATGCTCCTCCAGCAGAAATACGGAGTGAGCATGATGTCAGGCTGTCTTCCTATGCTCATACAGATGCCTATCTGGATTGCGATGTTCAACTTTGTCCCTAACGCCATACAGCTTCGCGGACAGTCATTCCTGTGGATAGACGACCTTTCCACTTATGACCCAATCATCGAATGGCATACCAACCTGTGGCTTATCGGCGACCACCTTTCGCTGACATGTATCCTCTTCTGTATCGCAAACCTTGTCTACTCTTGGTTTACAATGCAGCAACAGAAGGACCAGATGATTGGCACTCCGGAACAAATGCAGTCTATGAAGATGATGCAGTACATGATGTTCCTCATGCCACTGATGTTCTTCTTCATGTTCAACGACTACTCTTCCGGCTTGAACTTCTACTATTTCGTGTCACTGTTCTGCTCCGCAGTAATCATGTTCGTGCTCCGCAAGACAACCGACGACGAGAAACTTCTTGAAAGACTTCAGGCAAAATACAAGGAGAATGAGGCTAATCCGAAGAAACTCGGCGGACTTGCCGGCAGACTGCAGAAGATGCAGGAGCAGCAGGCAGAACTCGAGCGCAAACGCCAGGAATTAAGAAACAAACGAATGGGAAAATGATAAAGACATTAATCACAGCAGCATTGTTTGCCATGACAGCGACAACAGCAAACGCAGACATCATAGGAAAGGTGGATGCCAAGACTTTGGGGACAAAGGTCATGACACCGGAGGCATTGTGGGCTATGGGCAGAATCTCTGCCTCTGCTCCCTCCCCTGACGGCAAATGGGTTGTCTATCAAGTGGGCTACTATTCCGTAAAGGAGAACAAAAGCCACCATGTGCTGTACATAATCAGTACTGACGGTGGCAATGCAACGCTCCTCACAGTATCTGCAGACAACGAGACCGACCCGGCATGGATTGAGGGAGGAAAGCGAATTGCGTTCCTTTCCAACAATGGTGGCAGTTCACAGCTTTGGTCAATGAACCCTGACGGCACTGACCGCAAGAAACTGACAAACGACAAACTTGACATCGAAGGTTACAAGTTCTCCCCTGACGGAAACAAGGTTATACTTGTAAAGTCTCTGCCTTACAATGACATCATACAGCCTAAGCACAAGGATTTGCCAAAGGCTTCCGGCATGGTCATCGATGACCTCAACTACCGTCATTGGGATCATTATGTGACTTCCAATGCACATCCGTTTGTTGCTGATGTCATTGCCCGGCAGACTATCGGCGAAGGCAAGGACATCCTTGAAGGAGAGCCTTACGAGTGTCCAATGGCACCATTCGGAGGTGTGGAGCAACTCAACTGGAGCCCTGACTCAAAATCCATCGCATATACATGCAGGAAAAAGACAGGACGCGACTATGCCATCTCCACAGACTCAGACATCTACCTTTATGACACAACAACGGGCACAACAAAGAACCTGTGCAAGTCTGCGGGATTCAAGCAGCCGGAGGTTGATGCCACAAAGACAATGGCGACACAGGAGATAAACTCCGAAAAATATGCTGATGAGAACATGGGATATGACACAAACCCTGCATTCTCTCCTAACGGCAAATACGTTGCATGGCAGTCCATGGCACGCGACGGATATGAGTCCGACCGCAACCGACTCTGCATCCTTGAACTTGCCACCGGCAAGAAAAGCTATGTCACAGAATCATTTGATTCCAATGTGGATGATTTCTGCTGGAACGCTGACTCACGCACATTATATTATATAGGTGTATGGCACGGATGTGTAAACCTGTACAGGACAGACCTCAACGGTAAGGTTGTGCAACTCACAGATGACAAGATGGACTTCGGCTCTGTCAAGATGATAAAGTCAAGACTTCTCATGAACCGCCACAGCATGTCACAAGGTGACGAGCTTTACATCGTCACTCCGGGCAAGAACATCAAGTCAACGGCTATCTGCCAGTTGACACACGAGAACACAGATTTCTACAAACAGCTGGAATTCGGTGAGGTTGAGCCACGCTGGTCAAAGACGACCGACGGAAAGGACATGCTTTCATGGATTATCCTTCCTCCGAACTTTGACCCGAACAAGAAGTACCCAACACTGCTGTTCTGCGAGGGTGGTCCTCAAAGCCCTGTCAGCCAGTTCTGGTCTTACCGTTGGAACTTCCAGATTATGGCAGCAAACGGCTATATCATCGTAGCTCCAAACCGTCGCGGTCTGCCGGGATTCGGTCAGGAATGGCTGGAGGAAATCTCCGGTGACTGGACAGGTCAGTGCATGAAAGACTATCTCACTGCCATTGATGACGCCTGCACACTGCCGTACGTTGACAAAGACCGTCTCGGCTGTGTGGGAGCAAGTTTCGGAGGATTCTCTGTCTATTGGCTTGCAGGTCATCATGACAAGCGTTTCAAAGCGTTCATTTCACATGACGGAGCTTTCAACCTTGAGTCCATGTACACTGACACAGAGGAAGCCTGGTTCTCAAACTGGGAGTATGACGACGCACCTTGGAACCGCGACATGACAGCACGCGCAAAAAGGACTTACAACAATTCCCCTCACAAGTTTGTAGACAAATGGGACACACCTATCCTCTGCATACAAGGCGAGATGGACTATCGCATCAACACAAATCAGGGACTTGGCGCATTCAACGCTGCACGCATGCGCGGCATTCCAGCCCAACTGCTTGTTTTCCCTGACGAGAATCACTGGGTACTTAAACCACAGAACGGCATTCTTTGGCAGAGAACATTCTTTGGTTGGTTAAACAAATGGTTAAAAGATTAATTGAACAATGGAAAATACAGAAGAGAAAAAGGAGTCATTGAACTTCATCGAACAGATAGTAAAGAAAGACCTTGCAGAAGGAAAGAACGGCGGACGCTTACAGACTCGCTTCCCGCCGGAGCCAAACGGCTACCTGCACATCGGTCACGCCAAAGCAATTGCCATGGATTTCGGTGTGGCACAGAAATTCGGCGGTGTATGCAATCTCCGTATGGATGACACAAATCCGCAGAAAGAGGATACCGAATACGTTGAGGCTATAAAGAGAGACATCGAATGGCTCGGCTTCAAATGGGGAAAACTTGTTTATGCTTCTGATTATTTCCAGGAGCTGTGGGACTTTGCCGTATGGTGCATAAAGACCGGCAAGGCTTATGTTGACGAGCAGTCCGCCGAGACTATCGCTGCGCAGAAAGGCACACCGACAACTCCGGGTACAAACTCTCCTTTCCGTGACCGCCCTGTGGAGGAAAGCCTGAAACTCTTTGAAGAGATGAACAGCGGCAATATGGAACCGGGCAAAATGGTGCTGCGTGCAAAGATAGACATGACATCACCAAACATGCACTTCCGCGACCCGTTCATGTACCGTGTGCTCAACATGGAGCACTGGCGCACAGGAAACAAGTGGAATGCCTACCCTATGTATGATTTCACTCACGGACAGTCAGACTATCTTGAAGGCGTGACACACTCAATCTGTACACTTGAGTTTGTTCCTCACCGTGACCTCTACGACCTCTTCGTCACTTGGATTAAGGAATGGAAGGGCGAGACCGACAACATCGAGGACAACCGCCCACGCCAGTTTGAGTTCAACAAACTGAATCTCAACTACACTCTGATGTCAAAGCGCAACCTCCTTATCCTTACAAAAGAAGGTGTCGTGAACGGATGGGACGACCCTCGCATGCCGACAATCTGCGGTATACGACGCCGTGGCTACTCTCCTGAATCAATACTTAAATTCATTGACTCCATCGGATATACAACATTCGACGCTCTCAATGACATAAAACTCATGGAAGCTGCCGCACGTGCAGACCTTAACGAGCGTGCCACACGAGTGTCCTGCGTACTCGACCCGGTGAAAGTCATCATCGAAAACTATCCTGAAGGACAGTCCGAAGAGTTGGAAGTAGTGAACAATCCGGAGCGTCCGGAGGACGGCACACACACAATAACATTCTCACGTGAGCTTTGGATAGAGCGCGACGACTTCAAGGCTGAGCCGGACAAAAAATTCTTCCGTATGTACCCTGGCAAGGAAACACGACTGAAAGGTGCGTATATCCTCAACTGCACAGGTTTCAAGGCAAACGAGAACGGCGATGTTGAAGAGATTTACTGCACTTATGACCCTGATTCCAAGGCTGGCACTCCGGGTGCAGACCGCAAGGTAAAAGGTACAATCCACTGGGTAAGCTGCGCACATTGCGTACCGGCAGAAGTTCGCAACTATGAGTGCCTGTGGACTTGTGAGAATCCGCGTGATGCAATCAAGCTGTACGAGAAAGAGAACGGCGTGCGTGGCATCGATGCAATGCGTCCGTTCATCAACCCGAACTCACTCAGCATCAACAAGAATGCCTACATCGAGAAGTTCGCACAGGGACTCCCGGCACTGTCATACTTGCAGTTTAACCGTATCGGCTACTTTAATGTCGACACAGACTCCACCGCAGAACATCTTGTGTTCAACTCAACAGTAGGACTTAAGGAGAACAAGAGAAAGTAATCCATAACTTATACAATCAGAAACATTTCATACTATGACTGAAATATTCGGATTTCTCTTAGACCAGTTGAACTATCTCAATGTGTTCATCCTGATGACCATTGAGAGCACGTTCATCCCATTCCCTTCCGAGATTGTCCTCCCTCCGGCAGCATACAACGCCCATGCGACAGGTGAGCAGAATGTATTTCTTCTCATCCTTGTCGCTACGGCAGGCGCGGACACCGGTGCGGCAATAAACTATTTCCTGTCACTCTATCTTGGCAGACCGATGATTTACGCTTTTGCCAACAGCAAATGGGGACATCGCTGCCTACTCAACGAAGAGAAGATACAGAAAGCAGAAAAATACTTTGACGAGCATGGAGTGTTCGCCACACTTACTGGACGACTCGTTCCCGTAGTGCGCCAGCTCATCTCCATTCCTGCAGGACTTGCAAGGATGAACTTCTTCAAGTTTATCCTCTTCACCACCATCGGAGCAGGAATATGGAACTGCATTCTCGCCGGTATAGGATGGTACCTGCAGACTATCGTGCCAAAGGACCAGCTTATGGACAAAGTCAATGAGTACAGTGAACATATCAAGATAGCAATCCTCGGCATCATTGTCATTGCCGCTTGCTATTTCATGGTTAAGAAGCTGCTCAAAAAGAAAAACTAAAACCAATAACTTATGAACAACCTGTCAAATCTCAACCCGAAAGATTTCAAGACAGAAATCAACGGAAAGAAAACCGAGCTGTATATCCTGCGCAATGTCAAAGGATATGAGTGTGCCATAACAAATTATGGCGGAGCCATCGTCTCACTCATGGTTCCTGACAAAGAAGGTCAGATAGCCGATGTCATACAGGGACACGACAACATCAAGGATGTCATCAACTCTGCCGAACCTTATCTCTCAACACTCATCGGACGCTTTGGCAACCGCATCTGCAAAGGTCGTTTCACACTCAATGGCAAGGATTACCAGCTTGCCATAAACAACGGACCAAACGCTCTCCACGGCGGACCGACCGGCTACCATGCACAAGTGTGGGACGCCATACAGATGAACGAACAGACTCTTGTCCTCAAACTCAATTCTCCATACGGAGACGAGGGATTCACAGGAGAGATGAGCATCACTGTCGAGTACACATGGACTGACGACAATGAGCTGATACTGGATTACATGGCGACAACAAACAAGAAGACAATCGTCAATCTCACGCACCACGCTTTCTTCTCCCTTGCCGGTGTCGCTAACCCTACACCGACAATCGACGACCTTCTCTGTGAGGTGAACGCTGACTTCTATCTCCCTACCGACGAGACATCCATCCCTACCGGAGAGATTCTCAAAGTCGAGGGCACACCGTTCGACTTCCGCACACAGAAGCCTGTCGGACAGGACATCGACGCTGACGATGAACAGATAAAGTACGGCAACGGCTACGACCACTGCTTCGTGCTCAACAAGAAGGAAGTCGGAGAGCTCTCTTTTGCTGCACGCATCGTCGAACCGAACAGCGGAAGAACAATGGAGTGCTGGACAACAGAACCGGGAGTGCAGATGTACACCGACAACTATGCCACAGGCTATGCCATACAGCACGGATGCACAGCACCGCGCCGCTCGGCCATCTGCTTTGAGGCACAGCATTTCCCTGACTCACCAAACCGCCCGTATTTCCCACCGGTGGTACTCAACCCGGGTGAGGAGTACACACAGCGTACCGTCTACAAGTTCGGAACACTGTAAGAAAACAAACATAACATGGACAAAAGCTGCCATAAGTTTATTTGGCATCTTTTGTCCATTTCAAGAACTACAATATTCACTAACAAAACATCACCTAACTTTTGAAACTTATGGAAATAGATTACATCAGAAGCCGCTTCATCAAGCATTTTGACGGACAAACAGGCAACATCTACGCATCACCGGGACGCATCAACCTCATCGGTGAGCATACTGACTATAATGGAGGATTCGTATTCCCGGGCGCAGTAAACTACTGCATCATGGCGGAAGTCCGCCCAAACGGCACAAACAAGGTACTCGCCTACTCCATCGACCTGAAGGATCGCGTAGAATTTGACATCGACGACCCTAAAGGACCAAGCGCAACTTGGGCACGATTCATTTACGGCATGTGTCGTGAGATGAAAGCGCTCGGCGTGGATGTGAAAGGCTTCAACACAGCCTTCGCAGGCGACATCCCACTCGGTGCCGGCATGTCCTCTTCTGCTGCTCTCGAAAGCTGCTTTGCCTACGCACTCAACGACCTGTTCGGCGACAACAAAGTATCAAAGTGGGACATGGTACTTGCCGGACAGGCAACAGAGCACAAATACATCGGATGCAACTGTGGCATCATGGACCAGTTTGCCAGTGTGTTCGGACAGGAAGGCAAGCTCATGCGCCTTGACTGCGACAGCCGTGAGTTTGAATATTTCCCATTCAACCCTGAAAAGGCAGGATACAAGGTTGTGCTTCTCAACTCACGAGTAAAGCACGAACTTAGCGGCAGCCCATACAACGACCGCCGTAACTCTTGCGAGAATGTGGTGAAAGCCGTAAACGAGAAATTCACGGAACTCAATGCAAAAACTCTCCGCAACTGCACATGGGAGCATCTTGACGCTGTCCGCGACATCGTCTCTGCCGAGGACATCAAGCGCGCCACCTTCGTGCTTGGCGAAAAAGACCGCGTCCTCGGAGTGTGCGACGCTTTGGAGAAAGGTGACTACGAGGAAGTGGGACGACTCATGTACCTCACACACGACGGACTGTCCAAAGAGTACGAGGTCAGCTGCGAGGAACTCGACTATCTCAACGACATAGCACGTGAGTGTGGCGTGACCGGCAGCCGCATCATGGGCGGTGGCTTCGGAGGCTGCACAATAAACCTCCTGAAGACAGACCTTTATGACAACTTCATAAAGACAGCAAAGGAGAAATTCTCCGCAAAATACGGACATGAGCCTGTCGTCATCGACGTTGTCATTGGCAACGGCTCACGGAAAGTATGCTAAGAATCAGCAGAACCACAGCCTGTCAAGATGCAAAAGCACATCTTCGGCTGGTCATATAAAACCGGAAACTTCGCCTGCAACAGCAACATTGCAGGCGAAGTTTTTTTTCACGAACAATGCACACCGCCCAAGACACCCCCTCGCAGACAATGCATTAAGTCTGCGCAATGTTTATTGATGCTTTACCATAAAATGGCATGTTTTTAGTTAAGAAACCATAATTATGACCGCGTAAATTCGCAGATCTTATTATTTCTTATTACCTTTGCACTCGCTTTTGAGAAAGCAACGTATGGCAAGCTATTGCAGCAAGTCATTTCCACACGGGCGAGTCTCATACGACCAGCTCCCTCGGAACTCCCCCAGGGCTTGATCGCAGCAAGGGTACTTGGTTGTAGCGGTGCGATGTGAGTAGCTCGTCCACCCGCCTCTTTAGCTCAGTTGGCCAGAGCACGTGATTTGTAATCTCGGGGTCGTTGGTTCGAATCCGACAAGAGGCTCACAAAAAGGAATCATCTCTGCGAGGTGATTCCTTTTTTAGTTAAAGATACACCACTATTCACATACAAAAAAGAGAAACATTTTGCTAACAAAGCCAGAATACATACAGCTTAAGGCGTACGCGCGCCTGCATGGCACCATCATGGGACTGCTGTGGATTGCCAGTTTTGCGTGCTTCGTGGGAAGCATCTCCGAGCCGTTCCTGTCCTTCTTATTCAATTTCACCATCATCTTCATCCCATTCCTCGCAGCTTCCTTCGTGCGCCACTACCGCGACAGAGTGTTGGGAGGAATGCTCAGTTTCCGACGCGCCTACTGCTACTCACTGCTGATTTTCTTCTATGCAACGCTGCTGCTTGCCATAGCACAGTGGGCATACTTTGAGTTCCTTGACCAGGGCAGGATGCTCGCAAGCATGACAAGGACAATAGGCACGCCGGAATTCGCACCAGTTCTTGAAGCATACAAAGTGTCCAAAGAGGAAGTCCTTGCACAGCTGCACATCCTCTCCGAGACACGCCCGATAGACTTTGCATTCACGTTCATGTGGATGAACATCTTTTTCGGTGTAATCCTCAGCTGGTTCATCGCACTGTTCACCAAAAGAAGCGTGGCAAGAACCAACTAACAGTAACACAGCCTTTGCCGTGAGCAAGAATGAATCCTCTCCTCTTAAAGGTACGGCACAAAAAAACATAACAAGAAAATGAATCTTTCCGTCATCATACCACTCTTCAACGAAGAAGAGTCACTACCGGAACTGCATGCGTGGATAGCTCGTGTATGCAACGAAAACAAATTGTCCTATGAAGTGATATTCGTCAACGACGGGTCGACAGACCGTTCATGGGATGTCATCGAGCGGCTTGCCGCCAACAACCCTGAGGTGCGCGGCATAAAGTTCCGCCGCAACTACGGCAAATCTCCTGCCCTCTTCTGCGGATTCGACCGGGCAGAAGGCGATGTGGTCATAACCATGGATGCCGACTTGCAGGATTCCCCTGACGAGATACCGGAACTCTACCGCATGATAAAGGAGGAAGGCTACGACCTTGTCAGCGGATTCAAGATGAACCGCTCAAAGGGCGACCCGCTGTCCAAAACCATCCCGACAAAGCTCTTCAACGCCACCGCACGGAAAGTGTCAGGCATACACAACCTCCACGACTTCAACTGCGGACTGAAGGCGTACCGCAAGGAGGTGGTGAAGAACATTGAGGTTTACGGCGAAATGCACCGCTACATCCCTTACCTCGCCAAGAATGCCGGCTTCACAAGAATAGGCGAAAAACTCGTGCATCATCAGGCGCGCAAATACGGCACATCAAAGTTCATGGGCTGGAACCGCTTTGTCAACGGCTACCTCGACCTTATGACACTGTGGTTTCTCTCAGCCTTCGGCCGCAAGCCGATGCACGTGTTCGGATTCCTCGGCTCCCTGATGTTCTTCATAGGATTCGTAGCAGTTGTGTTGCTTGGCGCCGACAAACTTTACTGCCTCTCGGCAGGCATTCCGCAGCGGCTCATCACCGACTCGCCTTATTTCTTCATCTCCCTGACAATGATGATTATCGGCACACAGCTTTTCCTTGCCGGATTCTTAGGCGACCTCATCTCCCGCACATCGCAGGGACGCAATGACTACCTGATAGAGAAAACTGTATAAGCGGCCGTGCCGTACAGCGGAACTTCCATAAACAAAAACAAACCCGTGAAAAGGAAACTTCTCATATTCTTGACAGCACTCTCCGCACTCACTGCAATAGCACAGACGACGGAGGAGGCTACAGACAAAAAAGCTCCCTTCCTCGAAAGCATTTCCGTGGGCATCGACCTCATGGGACCGATAAGGCGCGCGATGAGTGACCGAGGGGAATACCAGGCCACTGTACAAGCCCACATAAAGGGATTGTTCCTGCCTACCGTAGAGGTGGGCTACGGCACAGCGGACAGATACGACGCCGACACGTACACTTCCTACAAGACAAAAGCTCCGTTCGGACGCATAGGATGCGACTTCAACATCCTGAAAAACCGCCACGACGACTATCGGCTGACTGTCGGCATGCGCTACGGCATAACGTCCTTTGACTACGATACGACACTGCCAAACGACGAAGAGCACACATCCTTCACAACCACTGCCGAAAAATGCACACTGCAGTGGGCGGAAATCGTCTTCGGTGCCGATGCGAAAGTGTGGGGAGCGCTCCACATGGGATGGTCACTGCGCTACCGCCGCAAACTGAGCTGCTCTGACTACACAAACATCCCGCTCTACGCACCGGGCTACGGACGAGGCACGGAATCATCACGCTGGATGGCATTGTACAACATAAGCATGCAATTCTGACATTACAGACCATAAAAACCTAAGCAAAACATTGGACAAGAACAAACGACTCCTATGGCAGCTGCCGGCGCTCGCACTCCTCATCGTCGGCACAGTCATCATCATACGACAGCAGCAGACCATGCCTTATCAGCACGATAAAGGCATGGTCTTCGGCACATTCTACAGCATAACCTACCAGCACGACAAAAACCTGAAGAAAGAGATAGAGGCTGAACTCCGGAAAGTGGACAACTCACTTTCCACCTTCAACAAACGCTCCGTAATCTCTGCCATAAACCGCAACGAACGTGTGGCAATAGACCAAATGTTCCTCAACGTGTTCGACCTTGCGAAACAAATAAGCAAAGACACCGACGGGGCGTTCGACATAACCGTGGCGCCATTGGTCAACGCGTGGGGATTCGGCTTCAAGAACGACTGCCCGCCTACAAAAGAGACAATCGACTCACTGCGCCGGTTCGTGGGCTTCGAGAAAGTATCACTCATAGGGAAAAGCATCAGGAAAAGCAACCCTGACATAATGCTTGACTGCTCCGCCATAGCGAAGGGCTACGGCTCGGATGTCGTGGCACGCTACCTGACCGCCTTGGGAATAAAGAACTTCATGGTGGAAATAGGCGGCGAGATTGTCGCAAAAGGCATCTCACCGAAACGCCTGCCGTGGAAAATCGGCGTGGAGAAGCCTGTCGACGACTCACTCGCACAGAAGAAAGAACTGCAGACCGTGCTCGACATAACAGACATTGCCATGGCGACATCCGGCAATTACCGCAACTTCTACTACAAGGACGGAAAGAAATACGCACACACCATCGACCCAAAGACGGGCTATCCCGTACAGCACAGCATACTCTCCGCCACCGTCCTGTGCAAAGAATGCGCACGCGCCGATGCCTACGCGACATCATTCATGGTCATGGGACTGGAGAAGGCAAAGGCGGTGCTTGCACGCCACAGCGACATGAAGGCGTACATCATCTATGACGACAACGGCAAATACAAGGTGTGGAAATCCGAGGGACTTTGACTTTTAGTTAACAGCGCAAAATGCTGACAGCACTGACAATATATGACAAACTCAGGGAGTTGCCCCTCTTCCAAGGAATGAGTGGCAGCGACTTTCAGGACATCGTGGCACGTGTCCGCTTTGGCTTCCGGCGTTACTCGCGAAACACGATAGTGGCAAACAGCGGCGACCGCTGCGACGGCCTGCTCTTCCTGCTTGACGGGGAAGTGGAAATGATCTCCACCTCCGCCAACCGCTCCTACCGTGTGACAGAGTTCATCATGACGCCCGAAGTCCTCGAGCCGGAACGCGCGTTCGGGCTGCAGCAACATTACCTGCGCACATACAGGGCGCGCTCAATATGCCATGTCCTGCACATCGGCAAGGACGACACTCTGCTCCTCTCGTCCGAATTCATGGTCTTCCGCCTGAACATTCTGAACATCATCTCCACACAGTCACAACGGTTCCAAAAGGAATTATGGCGGCACTATCCTGCAAATGACAATGAAAGGGTGATGCGATTCCTCTACGCACACTGCACGAGGAAAACAGGGAAAAAAATCTTCCACATAAAGATGAGACAGCTGGCTGCTGAGACAGGGATGACGCGAAACGAAGTCTCCAAAGCTCTCAATGACCTTGAATCGGCAGGAAAGCTTCTGCTGCAGCGCGGAATCATAAACATCCCAAAAATGGAAGCCATTTGGTTATAAAAACTACTGTTCTCCTTTTGGTGACACTTTACCACATAAAACGCAACCATTATGACAGCAAAAGGTCACGAGTCCTCATGTGAATCGTGACCTTTTGTTTTTGCAAATAATCGGTATCATACCTTTGCAAATAATGATGCAATTATCTCATCGCCCAATAAGTGCCGCCGTTGACAGCCATGCGCACATCATGGACACCCTGCTCATTGAGAGACACATCCATTTGGTTGCCGTCAGGCAATGTCGCCTTTATCGTGCCGTCAGCGTTGAAGCGGAAAAGCTCCGTACGCTTGCCGTCCTCGAGCTGCGACCACGAATCCTCCGCCTTGTCATAGACAAAGACGACAACCTCGCCGTCAGGCTTCGTAATCTCGTACCCGTCCTTCAGCGTCTTCACGGCATAGTACCTTCCGTCCTCGCCCATTACTTTCTTGGTCTTGCCAACATTGCTTGCAAGCGGATTGCTGCCGGACCAGAACTCTATGGTGTTGAAAAGCAGCACATCGGCCACTCCGGCAATGACATAGACAGGAGAGGTAAGTATGAAAATCACCTCATTAAGGAACTTGTTCTTCGTGGCACGCTGGTTCCATGAAGAATACTTGTTGAACAGTGTGAACGAACCAAGGCATGAGCTGAACAGCAAAAGGGAAGCCATGGCAATAGAAGCGAGTTTTAATGTCTTGTGTCTCATAATTTCCTGAATATAAATTGTTTGTGTTACTATGTCATTTACTCAAAACGCTGCAGGCATACCACGGCAGCTGCTTCATGACGGACGGCGGTTTATTCACCGTCATCCTGTGTGCTTGGCGCAAAGCTTCTTACAATCTTCTTGCGCTCCGCGTCAATCTTCACGCGTGATGCCGTATCCCAACTGAAGCGCACATCCTGCCCCAACTCAGCGCGACTGAATTGTCCGGAAGGGAGGGTAAGCAGCTTGGCCTGCTTCACTGCCGAGCCGATCTTTGCCTGCGCACGCACGTCACCTGTGTTCGGGTCAATGTCAGCGATCTTCTTGAATCCGTTGCTGCGGACAGAGATTTTGAAGATTGCGAGGTCGTCAATCTTTACAGACCTGCCGTTAAGCAGCTGCTCCCTGACACATTTCACAAAGTCGATGAGTATTCCCTCGATAGTTCCCGAAGAAAACGGACTGTTGTGCTCTGCCATGTGCATTGCCATTTCATGGATGTTCAAGGTCTCTTTCGGAACCGGGCGCACATACCATAACTTTTCTGTAGTCTCTTCCATGCTGTTAGCCTGATACCATGTGAGTTCAACCATAATTATAAGAATTTAGGGGTTAATAAAAAAAGTTTTTGTGAACTCCAAAATCACGCTTCCAAAGGTACGTGTTTTTTTTGACAATACGCAATTTTTCACCGACTTTTTTCGCGGATTTAACATTGTTTTTCAAAAATCATAGCGATTTGTCGCGGATTTGTCATGTATTTTGTGTTATATGTTTCATACTGTGCAATTTTTTTCCTACGCTGTGAAAATTTTATCGAATGATGTAAGAGATTTGTAGCACGATGTAAGAGGTTTGCTACACGCTGTAAGATGTTTGTAAAAACGCTGTCAGAGATTTGTAAAACGCTGTGGAAATTTTATAATACACTGTCAAAAAAAATTATTGTTGCACGGTAAAATTACCCAAGTTGTTGTAAAATAAAATTCCTATAGCAACTGTTTCGCATCAGATGTGGAGGAGCCACAGCCCTTATGGTAACCGCCTGCTTCAGCCGTGCGGATTAGAGACTATCGCCATTAGTTGTGTGGCAGAGCCACACTCCTTTCTGTCTCAATTCATTGCACATATAAGTCATTATATTTTGTGTTATATGTTCCACGCCGTGCAATTTTTTTTCCACGCCGCCGAAATTTTGTTCCACGCCGCCGAAGCTTCTGTTCCACGCTGCCGAAATTTTGCAGCGCGCCGCCGAAATTTTACAGCGCGCCGCCAGAGATTTGTAGCACGCCGCCAGAGATTTGTCACACGCTTTCATAGGTTTGTCACACGCTGCCAGAAATTTGTCATACAATGTCAGAGATTTATCGCACATTGCCGAAATATATCAAAGTAAGTTCTACGGAATTTCAACTACTAAGCTGATTTTTAATTTTTGCCACAGCACCGTGAAACGGTGGCTCTTCGTTAACCCTGTATGCAGCTTGCTGCATGCAGGGTAATATGTGCGCATGGGCAGCACCGTAAGACGGTGCCTCACACTGAACGATGATTATTGGAGAACATTTATACTATGAGGCACCGTCTTACGGTGCAGGATTGTGAGATGAGTTAACCGCCAATGTCGCTATGCTCCATAGGCGGTTAACAAAGAGTCACCGTTTCACGGTGCTTTAATAGCGTATTTTGTTTCAACGAATAATTGGTATTTCGTCAAACTCATGTTATATTATATCGTACTTACGGTATATCATATCAAACTTACTGTATACCATATCAAACTCACAGTATACCATATCAAACTTACTGTATACAATATCAAACTTACTGTATACCATATCAAACTTACTGTATACAATATCAAACTTACTGTATACAATATCAAACTTGCAGTATACCATATCAAACTTACTGTATACCATGTCAAACTTACTGTATACCATATCAAACTCACAGTATACCATATCAAACTTACAGTATGCCATGTCAAACTTACTGTATATCACGCTGCACTAAAACATTATCCAACACAGCTAAAATGAAATTCTCACGTTGTTTTGCCGGCTTACGAACTGCTTCATGCACAGGAGCATCGTCAGCGGTTATCTTTACAGAGCAGGGAAATAGAATGCACGGAAAGCTCACTATTATCACAGCTAACGTTGCATCTGCCGCAAGTGCGGTGGCGGAAATGCAATGGAAGCCCCCATATAATATAATGTACGCGCGTACATTATATTATATGGGGGCTTCCCACTTATCCCTGCGCCATGGCCCAGTGAGACGCGGCATGCCTGTTGCCGGCCTACTGTGCGAGGAGGCGTGCGAGTACAAAGAAGAAGTCCGAAAGGCGGTTGATGTATGCGAGGACATTTTCATCAAGTTCCACCCCACTGTCGGCAAGGCGCAGGATGCTGCGCTCTGCACGGCGGCAGACTGTACGGCAGATGTGCGCTTGCGAAGAAAGAACCGTGCCGCCGGGGATTATGAACGAGCGCAACGGTGGCAGCTGCTTGTCCATGGCGTCAATGGCTTTTTCAACCGCGAGGACCATTTCCGCTGTCACGATGCACGAAGGATGCAGCGCGGTGGTGCTTGTGTCGGTGGCAAGATAGCCGCCGACGGCAAACAGTTCTTGCTGCACGGTGGCAAGCGTGTCCAAGATGCCGGGAGCGTTCTCCCCTTCCGTGCTGTCCTTGCACAAGGCGGCAAGCATGCCGATGTGTGAGTTCAGTTCGTCGATGGTGCCGTAGCTTTCGAGCCTGTCACAGCATTTCGGCACTCTTTTGCCTCCGACAAGCGATGTTGTGCCTTTGTCTCCTGTTTTTGTATAAATCATAAGCGTTGGTTTTGTTACTCGGATGATTCGGACAATCCGAATGATTAGGATTTACCTGTATCAGTTGCCGTTAAAGAAGATGTAGAGTCCTACCATGACAGCCACGAGGGCTATCCATGAGACGATGACGCTCTTTGAGGTCTTTTCGTCAACCTTCCTCATTGCTTTTGCCTCAATGGCAGTCTTGTCGAAAAGGCTGACCACGATCATCATGACGATGAGCACGCAGAAGAGGATGAAGGAGAGCATCATGAAGTGCATGGCCTCGGTTGCACCGGGGATGATCCAAAGGTAGCATACTCCTGTGGAGATGCAGAAGATGGTGCCGAGGGAGAGCACAAGGTTTGCCGCAAGGGTTGTGCAGCGTTTCCAGAAGACTCCCATGACGAACACGGCAGCCATTGGAGGTGCGATGAACGAGAGGACGGACTGGAATACGTTGAAAAGGTCCATGCCCTTGATGTTGTCGACAGCTATGGTGATGACAATGGAAATCAGCGCGCCAAGGATTGTCACGATGTGGCCTGTGCGAGAAATCTCGGCTTGTGTGGCGTTCGGGTTTACGTTCTTGACGTAAATGTCCATTGTGAACACGGTGGATAGTGCGTTCAGCGAGCTGCCTATCGTTGAGACGAGCGCAGCTGTCAGCACTGCCATGACGAGGCCAACCATTCCCATCGGGAAGAGGTGGAGCACAAGTGTCATGTAGGCGTTGTCAGGTTCTATCGTGGCTGCTCCGAAGAATCCTGTGCGTGCGAGTGCAAAGCAGACGATGCCCGGAACGATGTAGATTGCGACGTCGAGAATCTTGAGCCATCCGGTGAGGTTTGTGCCTTTCTGCCCTTCGTTCAGGTCTTTTGCCGCAAGCACCGGCTGCACCATCGACTGGTCGGTGCACCAGAACCAAAGTCCGGAGATTGGGTAGCCGAGGAGAATCGGCAGCCAATAGTAGCCCGGCAGCTCTTCCTCTGAGCGGAAGAGGTTCCAGTACTCCGATGGCACGATGTCCGGGTCGGCAAGTCTGCTTATGCCGTTCATGAAGCCGCCGTCACCGAGTGCGCATATACCGACAACGGTGAGTGTTGCGGAGACGACGATGAGCAGCACCATCTGATAGACATTGGTGTACGCCACGGCCTTAAGACCGCCGAGTATGGTGAAGAATGCGGAGATTGCGAGGAGAATGAGTGCGGAGAGGTACATCGGGATGCCGAAGACTTGTCGTATGAGGACTCCGCCGGCGAAAAGGGTGAGTGCCAGCCATGAGATGAGGACTGTCACGATGGTGTACCATGCGAGGATGCTGCGTGTGGACTGTCCGAAACGGCGTCCCATGAATTCCGGCAAGGTGTTTATCTTCTCACCAAGGTAGCGTGGGGCGAAGACGAAGGCGAGAAGACCAATGAAGATGAAGGCGTACCAGGCGTAGTTGCCTGACACGATGCCTGTTGTGAAGCCTGCCGAGGCAGAGGCGATAAGCATTGAAGGACCGACGTTGGTTCCCCACATGGAAAAGCCGATGTGGTACCATTTCAAGGAACGTGAGGCAAGAAACTTGCCTTGCCCGTCGCCGGACTTGCGGCTTGCCCACAGTCCGATGGCGATGAGGATGACGAAATATCCGACAAGGATAGCCCAATCAAGAAATTGTAAAGATTCGGAAATCATTTGATAGTGTTTTTATTAGGTTTGGTTATTAGATTTTTTGGTGACCCTCGTGCACGGAAAGAAGATGCAGGCAGATTCCGCACCAAAGATGACGGGACCGGCCTGCAACGTGCACAGTATCATAAGTTTGCATTGTAATCGTTCAACGCCTTGAAGAAGCAGTCGACATTGGCGAGAGGAGTGTGTGGCGGAGTGTCGCATCCTGACGACAGCACCACATGAGGGAACTCGCGGGTGCTCTCCAGCAGTTCCATTGTCTGACGGTACATCTCTTCCGGTGTTGACATCTTGAATGCTGACACCGGGTCAAGATTGCCCATGACGAGTATGTCCTCCGGAGTCTCGCGCGCCACTTGCGCAAGGTCGCACTTGTTGCCGAGGTGCAGGCCGTGTGCGCCTGTCATGACCATGGCTTCTGTGCACTGCCCTGTGTTGCCACAGTTGTGCAGCACGATCATGAAATGCTCGTCCTGCAGCCTGTCGATGATGCGTTTGACATAATTGGAGGAGAATGTCTTGCAGTCGTCGTTGGACATCAGCCCCGCCGCCGGCTCCGCCATCAAAACGCCCTCGACACCGGTGGCTTTCAATGCCGCCACGTATTTGAGAATGAACAGCGTGCATTTCTCCAGCAGTTCGTGGGCTGCCTCCGGGTCGCTGTATATCAGCATCATTATTTCCGACATGTCGTACAGACGACCGGCAAGCGAGAACGGTCCGATACATCCGGCAAAGACCGGACGGTCGGAAATCTCACGGTGGGCTATGACATTGGCTTTGATGTACTCCGGCACGCGCGCGGTGTTCAGTGACGGCACCTCAAGGCGGTGGATGTCCTCCACACTGTTGAGCATGTGGCCTGTGACGGAAGGGATTTCATCCTCAGGGAATATCACCTCCGCACCGAAAGCCTCTGCCTCAACGGTAAGGTCCATGATGACGGAGGCTGCATGTGTGGCATAACGGTCTGCAAGATAGCTCACCGCCTTGCCGTGAATCTCTCCGTTGACCACAGCCTCCTTGACAGTATATCCAAGTTCTTCTATGCCGGGATGTGTCATCACCGGTATCGCAACACGGTCAGGACGCGCGATGATGTCCTGCCGCCATTTTATCATATCAATCATAATCCGTTTTTTCCTTTCTAACAAACAATGAGACCATCAGGACATCAGGCGCTTTGCAAGTGCAACGGCCTCATTGGCATTGGAGCTGTAGCCGTCAGCTCCTATCTCTCGTGCAAACTCCTCGGTGACCGGCGCACCGCCTACCATGACTTTCACCTTTTTGCGGATTCCTGCGGCTTCAAGCGCCGCAAGGCACTCTACCATGTAAGTCATTGTGGTAGTGAGCAATGCGGAAAGACAGAGAATGTCTGCTTCATTGTCGACAACTGCCTTGACGAATGTCTCGGCGTCCACATCGATACCGACATTGATGACCTCGAAGCCCGAGCCTTCAAGCATCGATGCCACAAGATTCTTGCCGATGTCGTGAAGGTCGCCCTTGACTGTGCCGATGACAATCTTGCCGGCCGACTGCACGCCTTCCCCACTCGCTTCCATGATTGGTTTCAGGATGCCAAGGGCTGCTTTCATTGCACGGCCTGCCATGAGGAGGTTAGGCACGAAGGCTTTGCCCTCGGAGAAGCGTTGTCCAACAACGGACATTGCCTCAATCATCTGTGTGTTGATGAGTTCCGCCGGATTAGCGCCTGCTTCGACCGCTTTCTTCGTGGCTTCCACGGCAACAGCTTCCTTTCCTGCGATGATAGCGTCTTTCAGCCCCATCTCCGAAGGCTCGGAAGCGACCGGCTTCTCCTTGGCAGGAGTTTCCATTACCGGTTTTGCTGCAACCACCGGCTTATGCTCCCCTGTCACAGAGGCTTCACCGGGACGATGTCCGCTGACAAAGCAGCCTTCAGCAGGATTGACAAGTTCGGCAATCTTGCGGATGTGCTCATGCGTCGTGCCGCAGCATCCACCGATAAGGTTGACAAGATGTCCGTCAATCATTTTCCACATCTGGCGCCGGAACTCCTGCGGTGTCGTAGGATAGTTTCCTTTGGCATCAGGGAAACCTGCGTTAGGGAATGCTATAATATAATAAGGTGTAGCAGCACCGAGTTCAGCGACGACCGCCGTTGTCATTTCGATGTCAGGATTGCAGTTGACTCCCACAGCAATGACATTGTCGTTCTTCAGCTTGCTGAAATATTCGATGATGTTCTGCCCTATCATGTTTTTGCCGTCGGCAGTGGAGAAATTGGCGCTGATTAGTATAGGCACTGTAACCTCCAACTCTTCCATAGCCTTGCCTGCCGCCTCCAGACCGATTTCAAGGTTGACAAGATCAAACACCGTTTCAAAGATAATGCCGTCGACACCGGCCTTGATGAGGGCTGCCGCCTGTTCTTTGTACGACTCGAAAAGTTCTTGCCGCGTTATCTTTGCGCTTTCAGGCATTGACAGCGTCTCTCGTGTCGGCCCTATCTCGCCAAGCACATAGCGTGGCTTCTCAGGATTGGCTATCGTGAACGCATCGGCAAGTCCGCGCGCAAGATTCACCGCTGCGGTGTTGATTTCCACAACTTTGCCTTCCAGTCCGCACGCCTTCAGGGAAACGCTCTGCGCATTGAATGTGTTTGCCGTTATGACATCTGCACCGGCAAGCAGGAACTTGCGGTAAATGTCAGAAATAATTTCCGGATGTTCTACGCACAGATACTCGTTGCTTTTGACATTCTCCAAACCATATTTCTGTATGGAAGTTCCCATGGCGCCGTCAAACACAAGCATGCGGCTTTCCATTGCCTCTGCAAGTGCAGGTTTGCTTATGGCTGAGGATGCAAGAGTCTTGTCGCTTGGCATTACAATCTGCTTTCCACCAATATGGAGAGGACGAAAACGTGCTGCAGGCTTTTTCTCGGCAAAAGTTGTCATGTCGCCTATATGCAGACACTCATCGGCCTTGCGCTCAACCTCTTTTGTTTGGTATTCCTCAACAATACGCAGTGCCTGCTCCACCTCATCCTCATTATGGAAATCCATTTCAAGATGTATGCCGTCACCACCGACATTGTCAAGCAACGGACGAAGCTGTTCCAAAGTCACCCAGCAAGCCATGATACTCTTGCCTCCGGCGATAATCTTCTTGTAAAGGTCATACCATTTTGGATCTCCGCCCTGAGGCTCACCGACACCAGGAGTCCACTGGATAGCATTGAGTTCCTCGATTTCAAGCAGTGCAGGCAGATGGTGCATAGCGCCCACTCCGTCAAGATGATACAGAGTGTAAGGAATCTTTTGACACTGCTCACGCAGATAAGGCTGCACAAAGCGACGGTAATCATCCTCGGAAATCATTGTGGAGATGTCGCTCTGTATCTTTGTCATCTTGCCCGGTGCCCAAGAAGAGAAATAGCAGAAAGCCATTTCGTCACCTTCACGGATTATGTCATACAGCTCGTCAAACACTTTGAAATACACATCGTTGATAAACTGCAACTGTTCTTCCACGACTTCCGGTTGCATCACCGTATCAAGCAACACCTTGTCAGTACCCTTCAGTGCTGCAAGCACATCAAGTCCCTCCATGAGGTCAGGCATTCCCACATAATAATTGCCGTTTGCCTTGCGTTTGCAGGCTTTCAGCAATTCCTTGTGGATACGCAACTGTTCATTGTTCGGGTCAAATGTCAGTTTGTCACTGAAATTCGGGTTTGGATGAATCCATATTGTGTCCTCACCACCCTCTACACGAGAGCCAAGGATTGATGCCAAGGAACCGGGACCAAGCTGGGTGTTGGCAACAGGCAGCATATCAGCCTTGAGACATGAATGCCCGACATACCAATCAAGGAAGCCTGCGCGCCACTCCGGGTCAAACCAACGCTGGTTGCCGTCCTTTGCCTTTGGTGCTCCGGGAAGTCCGAAAGCACCTGTACCATAATTGTTTCGGGCAGCCTCCGTCAGGTGGATTGGCTGTTCCCCCGAATACGGACCATGTGGGGCAACTCCTTCCTGGAAATGCTCCCACATGTTCACAACTATACCCTTATGATTCCACCAATTAACATAATGTTTTTTGGTTTCCTCAAGATTCTCTTTCCAAGTCTTCATTCTTTATGAAAAATATTTTCTAAAAAGATGGGTATGAAAAATCATTTGCTTAATTTCCCTACCCATCTTTTATTTATCATTATAAATATTTCAACAAACAGTCTACATCATTTATGAATATAGACTATTCATGACATTATTATCTTCATATTTACTTATACAGAGGACCGAAGTTCTCACATGCACGGTAGTCCGCACCTTCCTTATCCATGCCGAAAGCATTCCAACAAGCCGGACGGAAAATGTCCTTATCAGCAATATTGTGCATACATACAGGGATGCGAAGCATTGAACAGAGTGTGATAAGGTCAGCACCGACATGACCATAAACAATGGCACCATGATTTGCTCCCCAGTTGTTCATGACTGAATATACATCCTTGAAAGCATCCTTTGAAGGGTCAAGGCGTGGCGCGAACCATGTTGTCGGCCATGTCGGGTCAGTACGCTTGTCAAGCATGTCATTGACATCCTTGTCAAGTTCCACTGTCCATCCCTCTGCAAGCTGAAGGACAGGACCGAGACCTGCCACGATGTTTACGCGGAGCATGGTCATTGGCATGCCACCCTTGGTAAGGAAATGTGAAGAATAACCGCCGCCACGGAAATAGTCACGGTCAGCAGGCATCCAACTTGTAGCGTTCAGACAGTTCTCCATATCCTGCTCCGTAATCTCCCAATGTGGCTTCATTGTAGGATTACCCTCCGCATCTGTCATCGCACCTGTTGCGTCAAGAGTTGTAGCACCGGAGTTAATAAGATGAATAAAGCCATCAGCTGCAGCACCCTCAGGACGCTTTCCGCTCACACGCTCTACTGCTTCCGGGCTCCAATATGTACGGATGTCAGAGAACATTGCTCCCTTGTTTGTAAGGAGATGTCCGAAAAGCATTGACATACCGTTCAGGAAATCATTCTCCGTTGCAAGAATCTTTGACTCACGCGGACCGTTCCAGTCGAAACTTGTGCAGAGCATTGACTCCGGGAAGTCGAAGTTCGGCTTGTAGTCTGTCCACTGGCGCTGTCCCTGCACACCTGCAGCAATAGCATTATGACCAAGAGCCTCTTCCAAATATCCCATTTCCTTCAGTTTGGCAGAGCCGCACATAAGGTCGCGGATAATCATCATGCACTTTACGGTAAACTCCCAGTCAGCATCCTTTTCCTCACGGTTCTTGCCTTTTCCCTTTCCATTGAAAGTTGTCATCGGTGTGCCCGGGAAGAGAGCACGGTCCTCATTATAGTCATGTCCCTCATTGGTCTTGCAGAATTTCTCAACCCACTGCATGGCTTTCTCAAACTCTTCATGGTCATAAATTCCGTAGTCCACACGACGCAGTATCTCTACAAGTGACACATACTCAGTGCGCATGCCAAAATAATTCTGGAGGAAATCTGCATCAACGATTGAACCGGCAATACCCATGCATGTGTTGCCAAGGCTCAGGTAAGATTTTCCACGCATTGTTGCCACAGCCTGTGCTGCACGTGCAAAACGCAGAATCTTCTCTGCCACATCAGCAGGAATAGTATTGTCAGACAAATCCTGGACATCATGCCCATAGATTCCATAAGCAGGAAGCCCCTTCTGTGCATGTGCAGCAAGTACGGCAGCGAGATATACAGCTCCCGGACGCTCTGTTCCGTTAAAGCCCCAGACAGCCTTTGGGTGTGTAGGATCCATGTCCATTGTCTCAGAGCCATAGCACCAGCATGATGTCACAGTGATTGTTGAGCCGACATTCTCACGCTCAAACTTCTCCTGACAAGCTGCAGCCTCTGCGACACGCCCGATAGTTGTGTCAGAAATGACACACTCCACCGGCGAGCCATCACCGTTCTTAAGATTCTCACTTATAAGTTTTGCCACTGCATTAGCAAGTGCCATTGTCTTTTCTTCAAGACTTTCACGAATGCCACCCTGACGAGCATCAATGGTCGGGCGGATTCCAATTTTAGGATAGTTAGCCATAAATATAATAATTTGTATTTGTTTTGCTTTATAATTTAATTTGTCTCAATAACAATGTTTTGTCATTTCTTCTTTACAGGAATGAACAGCACAAGGGCGAAACCTACGATGAATATTGTCATCGTGCCAAGCACAATGGCAAGGTACTCATGCAATCCGGGATTAGGAAGCCCTATCCAGTTCCATGCCGAAATCCATGCTATGACAGCAAAGCCACAGAGCACACCAATGACAGCATGAATGTTCTTGACCTTTGTCGAAAGATAGCCAAGCAGGAACAGTCCAAGCATTCCGCCGGAGAAGATTGATGACAATTTCCACCATGCATCAAGGATACTGTCCACATTCACCAAAGCAAGGGCAACACATATTCCAAGGACTCCGATAAGGACTGAACCGAGCTTCAGAACCATAAGATGCTCCTTGTCACCAATACCCCGGCTATGGTCATGTCCCTTACGGTGAACGTGCTTGCGCATACGCATCCAATAATCCGTCAGAAGGATTGTCGAACATGATGTCACCGAGGTTGCAACCGTTGACATGCCGGCAGCGAACACACTGGCAATGAGCAGACCTGTCAGACCTGTCGGCAATGAGTGAACCATGAAATAAGGAAAGACATAGTCCGTCTTGCCTGCCGCCTCGAAAGCAGCAACTTGTGCATCCGGGAACACTTTATAGTAACTGAACAAGCAGGTGCCTATCAGAAAGAACAATGCTGACACAGGAATATAAAGCCAACCACCGAAAAGTGCAGCGTTCTTTGCCTCACGCTCTGTCTTTGCCGTATGGTAACGCTGAACATAGTTCTGGTCTATGCCATAGTTCTGGAGATTGATGAACACGCCATAAATCAGGCACACCCAGAAAGTTGAGTGTGAAAGGTCAGTCAAGGAGAATGAGCCCAAAGAGAACTTGTTCCTTCCTGCTTCATCAAGTGTGTCCCACCCTATCTGAATAGCCTGCATCGGCCCTTCCGGCATGGAGAACATCAGCACGCCAAGGCATACCAATGCACCACCTATTAATATAAAGCCCTGAATCGCCTCCGTCCATATCACAGCCTTCATACCGCCAAGCATCGAATAGAAGATGATTGCAATGGAGGTTATGATAATTACGGTACGCAAATCCCATCCCATCAGAATGTTCATAGGCATTGCCAGCAGGAAGAGTATGGAACCCATACGCGCTACCTGTGTCAGCAAATAACATGCCGAAGCATAGATTCTTGCCCATGGACCGAAACGCTCTTCAAGAAAAGCGTAGGCCGACACACTGTCATGGTTCCTGTAAAAAGGCACAAACCATTTTGCCGCTATCCAGCAGGCTATGGGTATGCTTATTCCAAAGACAAACGGGTTCCAGTCCGAAGCATAGGCCTTTCCCGGATTTCCAAGATACGAGATACTTGAAACGAATGTGGAGAAAATACTCATTCCCACAACCCATCCGGGAATACTCCTTCCTGCGTTTGTAAATTCCTTGGCACTGGTGTCCTTGCTGTAAAACAAGCTGCCCATCAGGACTATACCGCCTGTAAATACAAGGAAAACTAAAACATCGATTATGTGCATAGCAAAGATTGTAAGGTTAGTTGTGTATGTGTTTTTATAGTTTCAGTTTGCCATGCTCCATATTCAGTTTTGCAAGGGCTATCGTAACCTTGTCACGCTCCGGTTTGTCAAACTTGTAGAAAGGAGAAGCCACAAAGTCGTCATCAATCACGCCAAGCTGCTGGCAAGCGCACTTCAATCCCTTCAGATAGCTTGAACCATGACGGCCAATAGTATATATGGTGCGGCTTATCTGCATAATGATACTCTGCAGCTCCACAAGTTTCTCCACATCCTTTTCCTTTGCTGCATTGTACATTGCAACATACAGTTCAGGGAACATGTTGGCACCACCGTTGACGCCACCGTTAGCACCCATCATCACACATTCGCCTGTCATCTCCTCAGGACCGCAGAACATCATGAAGTCCGGATTGACCTTGCGTGCCTCATACATGACACTCTGGAAATAAACACCATTGGCGGAAGAGTCCTTCAGACCGACAACCTGCTTCATCTTTGCCAGACGGGCAACTGTCTCCGGAGCGAAATTAACCTTCACATGGGATGGCATGTTGTACAGGAACACAGGAAGAGGAAGCTGTGGCACAAGCTCTTCATAGAACTGAGCCAGCTCAGGTTGTCCTGTCGCAAAATAATACGGAGGGGCAGAGACAAGACCGTCTGCTCCGCATTCCTTTGCTATGTTGGCAAGGTTGACAGCCTCAACGATTGACGTTTCTGTGATACATACAAGTATCGGCAGACGACCGTTGTTTATACGGCATGACTCACGAATCATCTGTTCGCGGACACTGAACGACAATGACTGCTCCTCACCTGTCGTGCCAAGGACAAAAAGACCATGGACACCTCCTGCAATGAGATGCTCTATCAGGCGTTCAAGACTTGGGACATCGACGGTCTCGTTATCAACAAGGGGTGTCACAAGGGGTGGTACAATACCGCTTAGCGGTGTTTTCATCAAATCTATCATAATTCAAATAAGTTAGTTATTGTTATAGTTTGATTGCAAAATTAATAATTTTTTCAAAGAAAAACGCATAATCCACGCTAAATTTGTGTTAATTCAAAAAACTTTTGTACTTTTGCAGAGAAATGAGAATAGATATTATAACAGTATTGCCGCAAATGCTTGAACCGTTCATGAACGAAAGCATCTTGGCAAGAGCACAGAAAAAAGGGCTTGTGGAGATACATGTCCACAACCTTCGTGACTATACACTTGATAAATGGAAGCGTGTTGACGACTATCCGTATGGCGGATTCGCGGGCATGGTAATGCAGATAGAGCCTATCGACCGCTGCATCTCCGCCCTGAAGGCTGAGCGCGACTATGACGAAATCATATTCACATCGCCTGACGGAGAACAGTTCAACCAGCATGTCGCCAACGATTTGTCAATGAAGGAGAACATCATCATCCTTGCAGGACATTACAAGGGAATAGACCAGCGAGTGCGTGACCACCTCATCACACGCGAAATCAGTATAGGCGATTTCGTGCTGACAGGCGGAGAACTGCCTGCCGCCGTCATGGCTGACGCTATCGTCAGACTCATCCCCGGCGTAATCGGGGATGAACAGTCTGCCTTCTCTGACTGTTTTCAGGATGACCTGCTGTCCGCCCCTATCTACACACGCCCTGCCGAATACAAAGGCTGGCGAGTGCCGGACATCCTACTGTCGGGGCATGAGGCGAAAATCAAGGAATGGGAAATGGAGCAGGCTATAGCAAGAACAAAAGCCCTACGCCCTGACCTTTTGAAATAATCCTCCACATCAATTTCATGACAAAAAGGCAAAGTGCATATTGTCAAGACATTAAGTATTATCCTTAAAGAAACAATTCACTAAAATCAAAACATAAAACCTATATCAAATGAACCTAATAGAACGCTTTATTAACTATACCAAATTTGACACTCAGTCGTCAGAAGAGTCGCAGACTGTGCCAAGCACGCCGGAAAAGCAGATGGCATTTGCACGTTATCTTAAAGAGGAACTCGAAAATGAAGGCCTTGATGATGTCGAGATGGACGAAATGGGTTATGTCTACGCAACCCTGCCATCAAACATCAAGAAGGAGGTGCCGACTATCGGTTTCATCGCCCACTACGACACTTCTCCTGACTGTTCAGGTGCTAACATCAAGGCACGCATAGTGGAGAACTATGACGGTGGGGACATCGTGCTTTCTGAAGGCATAGTCTCCTCCCCTGCCAAATTCCCGGAGCTGCTGCAGCATAAGGGCGAAGACCTCATTGTGACAGACGGCACAACACTGCTTGGTGCTGATGACAAGGCGGGCATTGCCGAAATCATTCAGGCAATGGTATGGCTCAAAGAGCATCCGGAAGTGAAGCATGGCAGGATTCGTGTCGCCTTCAACCCTGACGAAGAGATTGGTATGGGTGCACACCATTTTGACGTTGAGAAATTCGGATGCGAGTGGGCATACACCATTGACGGCGGGGACCTTGGCGACCTTGAGTACGAGAATTTCAATGCTGCCGGAGCAAAGGTGACAATAAAAGGTGTCAGCGTGCACCCCGGATATGCAAAGGGCAAGATGCTCAATGCCAACATCATAGCAATGGAATTTGCAAACATGATGCCTGCTGACGAACGCCCTGAGACAACAGAGGGGTACGAAGGCTTCTATCATCTCCTGCACATTGACAGCGGCATTGAATGTGCAAAACTTTCATATATCATCCGCGACCATGACCGGCAGAAATTTGAGGACCGCAAGATTTTCATCAAGAAAGTTGGAGATCAGCTGAACGAGAAATATGGCGAAGGGACTGTCACTGTCGATGTCAACGACCAGTACTACAACATGAAGGAGAAGATCGACCCTCAGATGCATGTCATCGACATTGTGCTCCACGCCATGCAGGAATGTGACGTTCCGCCACGCGTGGAACCTATCCGCGGCGGCACTGACGGTGCACAGCTGTCTTTCAAAGGATTGCCATGCCCTAACATATTCGCAGGTGGCGTGAACTTCCATGGTCCTTACGAGTTTGTTTCCTGCCAGGTAATGGAAAAGGCAATGAACACTATCATCAAGATATGTGAGATAACAGCGGAATATAACGACTAATCCTAATGTCCATAATAGCAGGGCTACGAACTCCGTAAAAAAGCATTCACGAAAGGTAACCTTTTGTTCGGCAAAGGGTTACCTTTTGTATAGTGAAAGGTAACATTTCGCCTTGCCAAGTGTTACCTTTTGCAACACATGCCAACGCCTCACCTTTTGAGACCTATCTGCACGAATGTTTCACAACGAGAGGTTACGTTTGATTTTACCTGCCACCGATATAATTTATAAGACACAAGGCTGTCCGGCAAAATTGCCGGACAGCCTTGTGTCTTATAAATACCTTGTATGTAAAAAGCAAACTTTCAGTCAGTTACACCATAGCATACACAATGTCCATGATACTCTTGCCAAGCTTGTCCGCCTCGTCCATGGAATGGGCTTCAGAGTAAACGCGGATTATCGGCTCAGTGTTTGACTTGCGGAGATGCACCCATTTGTCAGGAAAATCGAGCTTAACACCGTCAATATCATTGACTTGCACATCCTTTTCCTTGGCATATTTCTCCTTCACCTGCACCAAGATGGCATCGACATCAGTGTCAGGAGTAAGGTCGATACGGTTCTTAGCTATGAAATATTCAGGGAATGTGGCACGCAATGCGCTTGCTGAAATGCCTTTATGCGCCAATGAAGAAAGGAAAAGTCCTATTCCTGTCAACGCGTCTCTGCCATAATGGCTGTCCGGATAGATTACACCGCCGTTGCCTTCACCTCCTATCACTGCACCGACTTCCTTCATCTTTGTAGTCACATTGACCTCACCTACTGCCGCAGCTGTGTATGTGCCTCCGTGTGCCTCTGTCACATCACGCAGCGCACGTGTGGAAGAAAGGTTGGAAACGGTATTGAGTGCCGGCAACGATGTGCCTTCCTCTTTTGCGTTTTTCTCCATTTCGGAAAGGATGTAGTCAGCGACAGAGACAAGAGTATATTCTTCACCGAACATTTTTCCGTCCTCACAGATAAATGCAAGACGATCGACATCCGGGTCAACAACTATACCCAAGTCATACTTTCCTGTTTTCATTTCGTCCATAATGCCGGTGAGGTTTTTCTCCAATGGTTCCGGATTATGCCGGAAATCGCCGTCAGCCTCCTTATTGAGGAAAGTGTAGCCTACCCCAAGGCGTTCAAGAAGTTTCGGCAGTATGATACCACCCACAGAGTTGATTGAGTCGACACAAACATTGAATTTTGCCTTCTTGACAGCTTCAACGTCAACAAGTTTCAGGTCAAGCACGCTCTGTATATGGCGTTCATCAAAATTTTCTTCTGTGTATTGTCCAAGATTGTCAACATCAGCGTAGTCAAAGGCCTCTGCTTCCGCTATGGAAAGAACCTCATTACCTTCTGTGGCGTTGAGGAATTCGCCATGACGGTTAAGCAGTTTCAAGGCGTTCCAATGGCGGGGATTGTGGGATGCTGTGATGATGATGCCACCGTCTGCATGTGCCATTGTCACAGCAAGTTCCGTTGTTGGTGTTGATGCAAGTCCGATGTTTATAACATCGAATCCCATTCCCATAAGGGTTCCGCACACAACATTCTTCACCATCTCACCGGAAATGCGCGCGTCTCTTCCGACAACAATCCTGTTTGTAGGCGTATACCTCTCCTCTTCCTGTGTGGATTTGCGTATGAGTGTGGCATAAGCCGAGGTGAACTTCACGATGTCAAGAGGATTAAGAGTATCCCCTGCCGGACCGCCGATTGTTCCACGGATACCGGAAATTGATTTTATCAGTGACATAATTTATTCTTTATCTTCTTTGGAATCTTTTCTTTGGTAAGTTATTTCATAATAGCAAGGATAGACACTTGCCGACGCATACTGGTGCCCCTGTGTGGAAGGAACTATGATGCGCACCTTTGCAATCTCTTCGTCCTCAGAGGTTTGCCTGCCGACATTAATGTAGCGCAACGGCACAAGCCAGCCGCTTGGCGCAGCAGTACCATAAGCAGATGTCATGGCTGTTGCATAAAGACTTGTGAAAGAGCCGGTGAAAGAACCGTAAGAATTTGTCACACTAAGTTCTTCCGGTATGAGACTGACGGAATAACGGCTGTCCGTATTCGTCAGCTGAAGGGTGTCTGTCAGGATGTTATACTCATTGAAACGGCACAAAAGCACTGTTGTCTCACCATTCTTCACTTTTTCACCAGGACCTTTACGCACAATCTGCATATAGATGCCTGTGGACTCAAACAGCACAAACTCATTCTTCGCAGTGTCAGTTTTCTCGCCGTTATTTGTGAAATCAGTCTCGGAAATCACACTAATTGGCTTGTTGAAAACAGATTGTGACACTGATGTGTTTCTTGCAAGGAATTCGGAAATAGCTGCATTTTCCTTCTTCTTCATATCAGCGTAGGTCTCGGTGTCATTACAGCTGAACAACGCAAAGACAGCAACTGCGAAACAGAGATTGTAGAGTAGTTTTCTCATTGAATGATTCTATTAATTAAATGTTTATTCTGCAAAAGTAGCAATAATTTGCGAATAAACATTTAGTTATTATGAATTATTAGTATTTAAATTCAGCAATGGCGTGTCTGACAACTTTTTCTGCCTCCTCAAGAGAGCAAAACAACCTGCCACCGGCAGCGTTCAGATGCCCTCCCCCGTTAAAGAATTGTTCAGACATCTTGTTGCATGGGAAATCATCCACCGACCGCAGGCTGACCCATATAAGGTTGTCCTTTTCCGTATCTTCCCGCAATGATATGGAAAGTTTCATGCCACGAATCTGCAATGGCATATTGACAAGACCTTCCGCGTCACCTTTAACGAAATTGAATTTCTTCAGTTCTGCACGTGATAATGTGAAATACGCACTGTGACCGTCATCAGAAACCACGAATTTCTGCAGTATATGCCCCCACAGACGCATTCGATTCACAGAGAAAGTCCAAAATACATTGCGGTAGATTTTGTCTTTGTTTATGCCATACGAAAGGAGTCTGGCTATGACATTATACACCTCCGGGTCAGCACTGTTGTATGTAAACGCACCGGTGTCTGTCATCATTCCGCAATAAACGCACGTGGCAATCTGTTTGTCTATGCAGCATTTACTATCCACATAATCAAAAGTTTGCCACAATCCGTCCTCCTTATCCTTTTCCAATGCTTCTATAACATGGAAAACCATTTGGGATGTGGAGCACATTTCCGGAGCAGACCATGTCCATGCGGTGTTTATGTTCGGTGAAAGATGATGGTCTATCATTATTTTCTGTGCGCCGGACGAAGAGATTGCTTTTGACATCATCTCGCCTGTCCTTTCTACAGTATTGTAGTCAAGGTAGAAGATTATATCGCAAATCTTCAGCATCATCTCTGCTTTTTCCTGATGCTTGTTAAAGCGAATGATTTCCTGTGTGCCGGGAAGCCATTGCAGGAAATCCGGATATGCGTCAGGAATTATTACGGAAACTTCCTTACCCAGCTTTGAAATATACCTTGCAAGGGCAAGCGAAGAGCCAATGGCGTCACCATCAGGGTTGTGGTGGCAGGTTATAACAATATTCTGAGCTCCGTATATAAGTTTGCGGAGCTCAGAAACATATTCAGTTGTCAGTTTGCTTAATGGTGATGTCTGTTTCAAAATTCAAAATATATTTGTTTCTTAGAACAGTTTGTTTGGGTATGTGCCATCAGCAACAAGTGACGCGATTCTTGCCACTGTGTCAGGACGATCCTCAGCGTATGTCACTCCAAACCATTTTGAAGTGGTGTCAAGAACCTTGCATGTCGCTGTACCTTCATTGATGAGTTTGTTCACCATCAAAGGAATGAAGAACTCAGACTTCAGGTTATCGATGTTGGCAGGGTCAGAGAGGAATTCCTTGAAATACTCTTCAGAATATTCGAAATAGTCAGGAGTGAATCCCCACATATTCATAGAAACCGGAGTGTTTTCATCTATTGTTATCCATTCGCCGTCTTCTTTGTTGTCAGCACGGAATGCCACTTCGCCATTGTCCAGTTTTCCGATTTTGGTACGCTCGACACATGTTGTAAGGTTGCCGTTTTCGTCTTTTGAGCAGATGCCACGTGATACTGTTCCATTTTCAGAAAGAGTGTTTCCGACACGGAAACCAACCATAGCGTATTGCCCCTTTGTCCCCTCAGGAAGTTCTGCAAGGAACTTCCCTATAACCTTGAATGCGTCACGGTTATAGAAATCATCGCAGTTGATTACACAGAAAGGTTCTTTGATGACATCCTTACCCATAAGGACAGCATGGTTAGTGCCCCATGGCTTCTGACGTCCTTCAGGGCAAGTGAATCCCTCAGGCAAAGCATCGATGGATTGGAAACAAAGTTCGCACTTCACCTTTCCTTCGTATTTTGAAAGTATCTGTGTGCGGAACTGCTCCTCAAAGTCCTTGCGGATTACCCATACAATCTTTCCGAATCCGGCTTCTATGGCATCGTAGATACTGTAATCCATGATAGTCTCGCCATTAGGGCCGACACCATCTAACTGTTTCAAACCACCGTAACGGCTGCCCATGCCGGCAGCAAGTAGGAATAATGTAGGTTTCATAATTGTATTTGTTTTTGAGTTATTGTCTATTTGTCAACTTGTCTATTTGTTCGGAGATTATGCCTTTCTAAAAGAATCTGACTTCAGCAATGACTTGCGCACCAACTTGTGCATTAAGCCTGTCCTTGAGCTGTGTGCGCATCATACCGAGTTCTGCCCGCATTGCCGGATTCGTAATTTTCACCATTAATGTCTGGTTCTTTATGAATTTCTCTCCGGTATACCTTGCTACAACCGTTCCCGCAACCTCATCCCATGAATTCATAAGGCGACGTTGCAGCAGAGGGGTTTCAAGCCCTTGTGCACGTAGTATTTCCAGAACGATGTCACTGACGACTTTCTCTTTTTTTCGGAACATGCAAGTATGCTTATTTAAATATTGTATATCGTTTGCTAACACTATTGTCATGACACTTTCCCTTCCGTGACATGGAATATCTTGTGGTCAAGTGTGGTATGGCGCAAGATTTCATCCAAATGGTCGCGGTTTGTATCGGTGATGAAGATCTGCCCGAACTGGTTTCCTGCCACAAGTTTGACTATCTGCTCCACACGGGAAGTGTCAAGTTTGTCAAAGATGTCATCAAGCAGGAGCAATGGGGTTGTGTTGCTTGCTGTTTTACGGAGGAAATCGAACTGTGCCAGTTTCATCGCTATCACGAAAGTCTTTGCCTGTCCTTGGCTTCCCTCACGGCGCAGCGGATAGCCGTCTATCGTCATTTCAAGGTCATCCCTATGAACTCCATGCAAAGAGTATCCTACGGCACGGTCTTTATGCCTGTCACGCCTGATTACGTCCAACAACGGTCCGCGCTGGCAATGGGAGACATATTTCAGTCCGACAGTCTCATGATTTCCCGACGTACGACAATATATCTGCTGGAATAGCGGTGTCAGCCGTTCTATAAAATCATTTCTGAATGTGTAAATGCGTTCTCCCTCTCGCGCCATCTCTTCTTCCCAAAGTCCCAAAAGCGCAGCATCCGGCTCGTCCTCCATTTTCAACAGCGCATTACGCTGCTGCAATGCTGTGCCATAGCGTGTCAAAGCATCCATATATTCAGGTTGGCACTGCGCTATAACGACATCCATGAACCGCCTTCTGTACTCACTGCCTCCGTCTATCATCACCGTGTCACCCGGAGACACTATAATAAGAGGTATTAGCCCGATATGCTGCGAAAGGCGTTTGTACTCTTTTTTATTGCGCTTGAAATGCTTGCGTGTTCCACGCTTCATGCCACAATAAACCTGCTCCTCGTTGCCTTTGTCATCCTCATAAATGCCGTCAAGCATGAAAAATTCCTCATCGTGACGAATAATCTGTGAATCGGCAACTGACGAATGGCTCTTGCAGAATGACAAATAATACACGGCATCCAAGATGTTTGTCTTCCCCATGCCGTTGCTGCCAATCAGACAATTAATATTAGGGGACAATTCAAGTGTTGCCTCCTTAATATTCTTATAATTGATAATTGCCAGCTTCTTAAGTCTCATTCTCAAACAAATTTGACGCAAAGTTAACATTTTTCATGGTAAAAAACAAAAAAAGTAGCATTAAATTTCATTATGTGAGATAATTTCACTAATTTTGCGTCCGAATTGTGGTATATTCCCACAAGATACAAACAGAAAAACGCGATTTCCAACTTTCACAACTACAAGACAAGAAAATAAAAAAAACAAACAATATGGAAAAGAAAACCGAACAGCAGGCTCAGCCTACAGAGTCTCTAACAAAAACAGAAGCATTCGTAGTAAAGTACAAGAAAGTAATTGGCATCAGTTTTGTGGCACTTATCGTGGTTGTCGCAGGCGCAATACTTATGAACACTTTCTACTTCCAGCCACGCCAAGATGAGGCAAGCACTGCCATGGCTAAGGCTCAAGACCTTTTCGCTCAGGAGCAGTACGAGAAAGCCCTGAATGGTGAAGGAAACAACCTTGGTTTCCTGAAAATCGCTGACCAGTACAGCTGCACTGACGCTGGCAACCTTGCAAATCTCTATGCAGGACTTTGCTATGCCAACCTCGGCAAGGCTCAGGAGGCAGAAAAATACCTCAGCGATTACTCGACATCAGATGATGCAATGGTCTCTCCTGCAGCAGTCGGCGCACTTGGCAATGTTTATGCAAAGCTCAACAAGATCGACGATGCAATCTCTGCACTGAAGAAAGCCGCAAAGATGGCAGACTCCGAGTCTGAGACAGGACGCAACCAGTCTCTCTCTCCACAGTTCCTCCTCCAGGCAGGTGAGCTTCTTGAGAGCCAAGGCAAGAAGGCTGACGCCCTTGCCATCTACAAGGACATCAAAGCCAACTATATCAACTCTGCCGTATATCGCGAGATAGACAAGTACATCGAACGTTGCGCAGAGTAAGACATGGCTACACGAAATTTCTCCGATTACGACAAATCCAAAGTACCTAATGCCGAAAACATGTGTTTCGGCATTGTGGTTTCTGAGCGTAATCCGGAAATCACCAACGCCCTTCTTGAGGGAACAGTAACAACGCTTGAAGGATTTGATGCCCTTCCCGAGAATATCCATGTGAAACGTGTGCCGGGAACAATGGAACTTGTCTACGGCGCACACCAGATGACACTGAATGACGGATATGACGCTGTCATAGCATTAGGATGTGTGGTGAAAGGCAAAACCCATTCCTTTGACTGCGTAGTAAACAGCGTCACAGCAGGCTTTGCACAACTGAACGCAACAAGTGCAGTACCTGTAATCTTCGGCATCCTTGCCACAGAAACCATGGAAGACGCAAAGGAAAGAGCAGGCGGCGCACTTGGCAACAAAGGCGAAGAATGTGCCGTAGCAGCAATTAAAATGGCTAAATTCTGATGATATTAAAAGAAATATTAGAAAAATACACATTCAGCGAGATTTTCACAGAACTATGTGAAATGATGCCTGATTTGAATCGTAAGCGTCCTGAGATACAGGAGGCTTACGATTTTTTGTTGGCTCAACAGCCTGTGACTTCAAAAAAGAAGATAACATACCAGCTGATAGAAGCACAGGACAGTGACGATTGCTTCGTAGGAGCCGAAGACCGTTGCTTTGAAGCGCAGTGGAACGTGATTATCGGCAAAGAGGTCATCATTGACGATGATGTTGAAATCTCTTTTTTCGAGATAGCATGCAACGCTTTCCTGTGCATACTTCTCATAGGTTTCAAGCCACGCCGCTTCACGGAACTGAACGAAGAACTGTTGGAAATGCTAAGGTAATGTCCGCTTATTGGCAGCCTTAATAAACAAAAACCGAAAAACAAAAACACCACTATGCTAAAAACACATATTATACTATCCCTGGCTTCCATTCTCACCTTTGCCTCTTGCAATGAGAAGCAGGAAAAGCATGACATCATCGTGCCTGCCCCAAAAGTGGAAACAAAGAAAGGCACACAACAGATGAAAGATGTTCGACAGGAGCGCAATGTGAAATGGCTTGGCAAAGACTATTCCGTCTCTGTAATAAGAACTGCTGACAAAAGCCTCCCACTTATAAAAGATGAGAACGGACAAGAATATTATGACAATGCCATAGACGTGAAAGTCCTGCGTGCTGATGGTACAAAAGCCTTCAACAAAAAATTCACGAAGCAAGACTTTATCCCCTATGCCGGCAACAGCAATATCACAAAAAACGGAGTGCTATTGGGCATCGTATTGGACAAAGTGGAAGACAGCAACCTTGTCTTTGCAGTAAGTGTAGGCTATCCTGATGTGCAAAGCGACACCTTTATCCCTCTTGTCATGAAAATCGGCAGAACAGGAAACATGTCAATAGCCTTGGACACACAGATTGACCACAATGCCGAAATCGGCAGCGAAGACGAAGAGGGAGTATGACATTTCCAGACAACAAGATTGAAATTCAACCATAACAAAACAATTCCGGCTGACAGTCATCTTTAAGGACTGTCAGCCGGAATTTTATTAGTATAGCGAAAGCATCATGCTGTCATTTCTTCCTCACAGGGTCACAAGTGACATCAACACCAAGCTTCTTGAAAATCTTACGGTCAACCTCAGACAACATCACAGTGGTATGCACCTGAGCCCCCTCCAGCTTCGGCAGTTGCTCAAGCGCCAAACGGCAACGCTCGTCACGCGCCGTAAGGGCAGAAAGCACTACAAGAACCTCGTCAGTGTGCAGACGCGGATTGCGCCCTTTCAGGTAATTCATCTTTGTATGCTGTATAGGCTCTATCAAATCCTGTGGGATAAGCTTCACCTCTTTCTCCATTCCTGCAAGATATTTCATTGAATTCAGCAGCAGGGCTGCAGAACATCCAAGCAGTTCCGAAGACTTGGCAGTGATTATTGTACCGTCCTCCAACTCTATTGCAGACGATGTGTGTCCGGTCTGCTCCGCCTTCTCCTTAGCCGCAACGGTAGTCGCACGGTAGGCAGAGTTTATCCCTGCCTGCTTGAACAGCAAAGCAATCTTCTGTACCTCACCAGTAACCTCCTTGCCTTCAGCCATAAGGTTGAGGGCAGCATAGTAACGGCGGATAATCTCCTGCTTTGAAGCCTCACAGCAGACATCATTGTCACTGATGCAGTAGCCCACCATGTTCACACCCATGTCCGTAGGCGACTTGTACGGATTCTCGCCATAAATGCCCTCAAAAAGAGCATTAAGGACAGGGAAGATCTCAATGTCGCGGTTATAATTGATAGCCGTCTTTCCATAAGCCTCAAGATGGAACGGGTCAATCATGTTGACATCATTCAAGTCTGCCGTCGCTGCCTCATAGGCTATGTTCACCGGATGCTTCAAAGGAAGATTCCAAACCGGGAAAGTCTCAAACTTGGCATAGCCGGCGGTGATGCCGCGCTTATGCTCATTGTACAGCTGAGAAAGGCATACCGCCATTTTACCGGAGCCCGGTCCGGGAGCTGTAACTATCACAAGAGGACGTGATGTCTCAACATAATCATTCTTGCCGAACCCCTCATCCGATGCTATAAGATCCACATTGTGAGGGTAACCGTCAATGAGGTGGTGCACATACGATGTGACCCCAATCCTCTTCAGGCGGTTGCGGTAGTCGTCAGCAGCACGCTGACCGTTGTAGTGGGTAATGACCACAGAACCAACAACAAAGCCACGGTTCTGGAATTCAGCACGCAAGCGGAGCACATCCTCATCATAGGTTATGCCGAGGTCTGCACGCACCTTGTTCTTTACAATATCTTCCGCTGATATGACGATGACTATCTCCGCCGCACCGCTCAACTGCTGCAACATGCGCAGTTTGGAGTCCGGCTGGAATCCCGGCAGGACGCGTGATGCATGGTGGTCGTCAAAAAGTTTTCCGCCTAACTCAAGATAGAGCTTGTTGCCAAACTGAGCAATCCTTTCCTTGATATGCTCACTCTGTTTTGTAATGTACTTGTCGTTGTCAAATCCGTATTTCATATCTTTATCCTAAAACTAATTTCAATAAATACGGGATACAAAGTTAAGAATTATTGATGAAAAAGCCAAACCTTTGTATGGCTTTTTAAATATTTTTCATTTCAAAGCCAATACCGTAGAGTCTAACAGCAAACGGGAAATCCGGAATATTCTTTTAAGTTTTTCATCCACACATGGCTGTAGTTCAGGAATTTTATGTAAATTTGCAGTGATATGGCTACATTGCAGAAAAACCTGCCATATACCTGCAAAACATTTCTGAAAAACAAGAATTCAATACTTTCAAAAACAAATATACTATGATTAAAGTTGTTATTTTTGACCTTGGTGGTGTCATTGCCAACCTGAAAACAAAAGAATCATTCATGAAATTTGCCGAAATGGGGCTTCCTTTACCAAAGGAAATGCTCACTAATGACGGACCGCTGAACGGTATTCCAAGCGAAATCCCCCTCCTTGACTACATCCACAAAATGGACAAAGGCGAGATGACAGGCAAAGAATTCCTGCATGCCGTGCAACAACAATGCAATCCCGGCACAAGCTACGAGCAGCTACTCCATGCCTATAACGACCTCATCGAGGTTCCCGTCAACAGACTTGCCTTCCTGAAAGAACTGAGGAAACGGCAGCTGCCATCCTCCACACAAGACAACCACACACAGACCTGCGACGAAAACAACCATGGCTCCCAGTCACTGCAAGTGTTCCTGCTCAGCAACATCGGCGACCTCCATTGGGAGGCTTTTAAGGAAATTTGTGCAGGGCTTGGCATGCCTGCAGAGGAATGCTTCGACCGCATGTACTGTTCCTACCAGTTAGGTATGGCAAAGCCTGACCCACGCATCTTCAGGCATCTCATCGAGGACTCCGGCATCAATCCCGCCGAAGCCCTATACATCGATGATTTCACCGCCAACATTGAAGCAGGAAAGGCAGCAGGACTGCAAACACTGCACATTGACGCAAACACTCTGGATGAACATATTGATGCGATACTCCAACGGCTGGAATAAGCATAAAGACCGGTCATGGACATTAGCATGTGGCTTTTATTCTGCATGTTGTCACTGTGCTCTACCACTAATACGATAGGTGCGCGAGCAACCACTGTTGCCTGGAAATCACTGCGGATCACATGTTGTTTTACCCGAAAAACAGTATATTTTCGCACAAAGAAATTGCATGAGTTTTCCAATATTCTATTTATCATAATCGGAAAAACATTGCTTCTCCTGGCAAAAAGCCATGCTTCGCAATGCCAAGAACTGCATTTCACAGTGCAACAAACAACACTTTACATTGTTAAAGACAACGTTTTACATAGCAAAAGCTGACACTTTGCTGTGTAAAACGTTACCATTTATATCATGAAAGGTAACGAAATGCAGTATTTTTTGTTTACTCAAGTACAACAAAGACAATAACACATTGATTTACAACATAGTAACAGAAATATAAATTCATGCGTTTTTCCGGTCCTCCAGTTCAAAAAGAATCTACACGCGATTCTCAGAGGGCAAATACGCCTTAGGTTTTCTAATTTTTTTCTTTTGCCATTGAGAAATAAGAACTGGCAAAAATCGCTGATGCCATCCTCCATGCCGATTGTCAAAATCAGTATGGAGGAAAGTTCTACCGGACAGCCAATAAAAAACAATGCTTCCCCTTATCAACTGACGTGGGAAAGCATTGTCTTATTCTTTCAATACTTGAAAAGGGAAACTTAGTCCTCTGAAGGGATTATAAGTTTGTAGCCTTTTCCATGGATATTGATGATTTCTATCTGTGGATCATCCTTCAAGTGCTTGCGGAGCTTGGTGATGTAGACATCCATTGAGCGTGCATTGAAATAGTTGTCGTCAATCCAGATTGTCTTCAAGGCAAAGTCACGCTGAAGAATCTCGTTAGCATGGCTGCAAAGCAATGCAAGCAGTTCGTTCTCCTTTGTGGTAAGCTTTGTCTGCTTCTCCCCTATCTGCAGAAGCTGCTTCTGGGTGTCGAAGGTAAAGTTTCCGAGTTTGTAGACAGAAGTGTCTTTGTTCTTCTTGCCACGTACACGGCGGAGGATAGCCTCGACACGGAGCACAAGCTCTTCCATTGAGAATGGTTTCGGGATGTAGTCGTCAGCACCGATCTTGAAGCCCTCAATGATGTCTTCCTTCAACTGTTTTGCAGTCAAGAAGATGATAGGCACATCGACATTTGACTGGCGGATTTCCTGGGCAAGAGTGAATCCGTCTTTCTTAGGCATCATCACATCGAGGATGCAGATGTCAAACTTCTGCTTTGTGAAAGCGCGGTAGCCAGCCTCTCCGTCAGGATACAGTTCTGTAGTGAATCCCTTTGCCTGAAGATACTCACGAAGCAGCATACCGAGGTTCTCATCGTCCTCGCACAGCATAATTTTAATGTTCTCGTCCATAATGATTAAGTTTTATGTTAAACAATCTCTGATTAATTATTTTCTTATATTTGTTGTTTATCCGTCTGCTCTATGTTTGCAGACTCTTTGACCGAAGGGTATGTATGACACATGCCATTGGGAATCATACTATTGGTTATTCATCTATAATCGGGAGCTGTATGACAAACGTTGTCCCTTCGCCAAGCACAGACTCAACGCTTATTTTGCCGTTATGGAGCTCCACTATCTTCTTCACATACGCCAGTCCGAGACCGAATCCTTTGACATCATGGCGGTTGCCGGTGTGGGCGCGGTAGAACTTGTCCCAGATTTTCCTAAGCACCTCTTTCTTCATTCCCAGACCTGTGTCACGGATTGAGAGGTAAAGATGGCTCGCATCATTCCATGTGCGAAGATAGATGTAAAGTGGCTGGTCAGGCTTGGAATACTTCACCGCATTGTCCATCAGGTTGAAGATGGCGTTTGTGAAATGTATTTCGTCGACAAGCAGTGCTGAATCTATTGCCTCAATCTCTGTGTAAATCTTGCCTCCTGTATGCTCGACACGCAGTTGGAATGACTGTGCTGCGTTTTCGACCATCTCGTTAAGGTCAAGTTCCTTTGGCTTGAAAATGGCTTTCTGGCGGTCAAACATTGACATTTGAAGCACTTTCTCAACAAGGAAACGCAGACGTTTTGATTCATCCTGCACCACCCTTCCAAGATGAGACATCATCTGTGGCGATTTCGTTACAGCCTCGTCTCCAAGCATTTGCGCTGCAAGGGAGATGCTTGATATAGGCGTTTTCAGCTCATGGGTCATATTGTTGATGAAATCATTCTTTATTTCTGTGAGTTTCTTTTGACGGAACACAATAAAGATTGTGAATATGAACGTGACGAGCAGTATGCAGGAGAATGCCAATGCGGGTATCATGAATCTCACACTTGAGAAGATATAGCTGCCCATATTAGGGAAATGGATATGCACGACACCCATCTTCTGTTGTGGGTCGTTACGGAACAGAATCTGCGAGTAACTGTTTTCCTCACCATCATCCGTATAGTCAGAACAACGGTAGACTTCACGCCCGTCCTGCGTTGTAACACTGAAATGATACAGTATGTTTATGCCATTGTTCATCAATTCAGCTTTCAGATCCTGGTCAAGCAACTTGAAATTGATACGCTCGCGCAATGGTTTGTCTGAAGCACTGTAGAGGAGTGAGTAAACAACCTCGTCAAGCAATGCCTTCTGATATACATAGCGGTTGCGAATCATCTCCTGCATCGCCTTGGACGCCTGTGATATTGTGCCTTTGTCGTTGCGAAGAATCATCGCCTTAGGCATCTGTGAAGGCTTTGTCGTCACTGTGCTCAACTCAAATGAAGAGAACGGCTTGACAGAGGAAAGCGAGTCACGGCGTGCCTTGCGCTCTATCTCATTGATGTCCTTTTCCAGATAACGCAGAGTCTCATTGAATTCAAGATTACGAGATGCCTGATAGAGGGCGCGGTTGACAGACTCGTCGAATTGCTCCTTCTTCATCTTGACCATCTCCTTCATATACATCACCTGTACATAGATGAGTCCGAGAAACGAGATGCCCATTATCACGGCTATAATCCATATCGTTTTTTTCTTCATCGGTTTTCTTTCACATTTAGATGTATGTTTTATTTACGTCTGCAAAGATATGAATAAAAAAACAAACGAGCAACAGACAAGTTAAATTATTTGTCGCTCGTTTGAAATTATTAACAACAAGTACTGTTTATAGTTCTTATTTTGGAATTATAGAAAATACGTTTTAATTAATATGTTCATTATTATCACACATATTACTTCTCTGTGTCCTTTGGGACGATATACCTTTCACCTGTCTGCTTTGCAATAGCCTTGCGTACAGACTCGGTATAGCCGGGACGCTTCACCGTGGCTCCGATACCATGAGGAGTAAGCTCAAACTTTCCGTCCTTTTCCGGCTTTACTGCCATGTCATTGTATTTGACAATAAGGTATACGGCAAGTTCACGCCATTGGCGCAACATGTCTTGCGCTTCACGCACACTGTAATCATTAAGATACTTTTCACATGCCTGCTCGCCTTTCTCTGCAAGGATTCTCTGTGCTTCATCCTCTATAGCTTTCTGCTGGGAGAAATATTTATTATCAAGACGGTCACGCAGTTCTTTGAGAGAAGGGAACATCATGGAGTAGCGAGGATAAACCATATTGCTCACCCAGTTGCATACCCAATAGGCATTGTCCATAGAGAAATGCAGTGCATCGGCACCCGGAGTGTTGTAACATTCAGGCTGTACCGTCATGGAGCAATAGCAGGGAGTGAACGCAACCATATTCGCATCGTCATTGCCGAACCACAAAATGCCGCCAATCTGGCGCGGAAGCCAGGATCGCATCTGTGCAATAAAGGTGAAACCAGACTGCTGTGTGGAAATCGGACGCTCATTAAAATACTCCACACCATCAACCTTGAAAGACAAAGGTGTAGGACGGTAAGGAGCTGCATACAATCCCTGTCCCGGGTCATTGTCGCAGTCAAGACGCAGTGGTGTGCTTTCGTAATGGTCGCGCATTGACGCTTCAAGGTCTTCAACGCCAAGTTTCTGCTTCGCCTTTATCCATAACGGCATGGGGGTTGCATCCTTATCCTTGCCGAGAGCCCAAGGAAGATATTCGTCGAAACCACCTTCTGCCCAACGGTTGAAGAAGGACCAGACACGTGCATCACAATATCTGCGACCGCCGAAATCAGCCGGAGCATAGGCGTCTGCCCAT
The DNA here is from genome assembly GCF_013166595.1 of Palleniella intestinalis. Classification (GTDB taxonomy): domain Bacteria; phylum Bacteroidota; class Bacteroidia; order Bacteroidales; family Bacteroidaceae; genus Prevotella; species Prevotella intestinalis. The sequence goes on from NZ_JABKKG010000002.1 coordinate 71,750, forward strand.
GAGAACTCACTGTCTTTACCTGAGAACCATCCCTTCTCGCGTGCGAATTTCACGACATCTTTTGAATACATAACATTCTTTTTGTCCTTCATGTCGAACCGACGGATACGGCTCTGGTTGGCATGTGCACAGATAGCATCGTCAGGAATGCGCTGGGCAACCCATACAACACCCTTGGAACCCGGTCCCTTGCCTTGCATTTCCATAATCCAAGCCTCATTAGGGTCACATATTGTAAATGTCTCACCCTCTGAATTGAAGCCATATTTCTCAACAAGAGAGGTCATGACCTTTATCGCCTCGCGTGCTGTCTTGGAACGCTGAAGACCTATGTATATAAGGGAACCGTAGTCAATCAGACCGGTAGAGTCGCACATTTCCTCACGTCCTCCATAAGTTGTCTCGGCAATGGTCACCTGCCATTCGTTGATGTTTCCTATTACATTGTATGTCTCCGGAGCTTCAGGTATCTCACCCCAGTACTTGTTTGTGTCCCAGTCGTATATCTTCCTCATCTCTCCAGGCTTATGCTTGCCGGCAGGATAATGGCAGAGTCCGATGAACATTCCATAGGAATCTGCAGAATAGCTGCATAGCACAGAACCGTCCTTGGAGGCTTTCTTGCCAACGATAAGATTAGTACACGAGAATGAAGAGACAGAGGACACTGTCAATAGTGTCAATAAGATTATGTATTTTTTCATCATTATAGAAAATTAAAGGCATAGAAAAACCTATATTTCCCTATGCCTGTATGTATTGTTTAGAAATAGAATCCCAGACCTACACGTGCTCCTATTGTAGAGAATTTGCCATGGTCTTTGAATGATTGGTCATAGTAAATCGCGGGTTCGATTGTGACATTTTTGTTCACAAAGAAAGCATAACCAATCTCGATTTCGGGAACAAGGTCATTATAGTTGTGTGCATGCTTATATTGTGCGTTCAGACCCAAATACAACCCGTTCTGGATAATATAGTATCTTGCCCCAACGCCTAAGGAAAGGACGGTATTGTCGGACGACTCCTTTGTCTGTGTGGAGAGTCCCGCTTTAGCAAGAACCATCCAGTTGTCAACAATGAAGTAACCTGCTTGTGCCGAGACACCGAATTTCAAGCCACTTGCACCATTGTAACTCACACCAAGACCATCCAATGAAGCGTTGGTATAGAATTTTCCTTCTTCAAACTGTGCACTTGCTGTGAGTGCCATTGCCAGTGCTACAAGCACCATACAGATTTTTTTCATAACTTTAAGTTTATAATGAATACTTATAACTTCCTGAATAAAACATGTCAGTCATTATTACAAGATGTAACGTTCTTGTTCCTCCAACGCAGGAAAGCGACAAGAGAAAAAAGTCCCGCAAGCCCGCCTATAAGATATGATGCTTCAGCATTCAGCCCTATTGCCTGTTTGGAGATGAACAGGAATGTCGTGCATACTACTGTCATGAACACCGCCGGAACAAGACTTATAAGGCAGTTCTTTCCTTTCATCGTTAGATACACGGTAATGGCCCATAGTGTGAACACTGACAATGTCTGGTTTGCCCAACCGAAATATTTCCATATAATGTTGAATCCGTCCTTGTTCTCCATCTGCCATACAAGAAGGGCTATGGTAAGAATGAACATCGGAATGCATATATACAGACGCTTCATCACAGGTTTCTGGTCCATACGGAGAAACTCCGCGATAATCAATCGTGCAGAACGGAGTGCCGTATCACCACTTGTTATCGGCGCTGCAACCACACCAAGGACAGCAAGGATGCCGCCTGCCGCACCCAGCCAGCTATTGCACATTATCATTACCACCTCTGCCGCATTGCCGAATATCTGAGTAATGTTTGATCCTTCCTGCAACTGGCGTTCAACAACGGCTATCTGTTCCAGAGCTGTAGCAGCAAGAACATCACGCCATCCGTCAGCATAGAAGAAATAGCTTGCCACCGTTGCCCATACCAAAGCGATGATTCCCTCGGTAATCATTGCACCATAGAATATCGGACGGCACATCTTCTCAGACTTCACACACCGTGCCATGAGTGGTGTCTGTGTGGCATGGAAACCGCTTATGGCACCACAGGCAATAGTGATGAACAGAGCCGGGAACAATGGATCCGGGTCTTTTATGCCAAGTCTTTCAACACCCATGTTGCCAAGACCGTCCCATATTTCAGGCAATGCCGGAAAATGTACAAACAGCATAATCATCAGTCCTATAGCCATGAATATCAATGCAATGGCAAAGATTGGATAAATCTTGCCTATAATCTTATCCACCGGCATCATTGTGGCAATGACATAGTATGTGAATATCACAACTATCCACAGCAGAAGATTATCAAATGCACCGTCATACACATCTCTACAAAGAGTGGCAAGCAGTGAAGCCGGACTGAGAACGAACACCGCACCTACCATAATCAGAAGCAGGACAGAGAAAACAAGCATCACACGCTTTGCTTTTTGTCCAAGATAAAGCCCTATTATCTCAGGGAGACTGCATCCGCCATTGCGCATTGACATCATGCCTGACAGATAATCGTGCATTGCACCGGCAAAAATACAGCCGAAAACAATCCACAGATAGGCGGCAGGACCATACCATATTCCCATTATCGCTCCGAAAATAGGACCTGTACCGGCAATGTTCAGGAACTGAATCATGAATATCTTCCATCCCGGCAACACAATGTAATCAACACCATCGGCTTTTGTAACAGCAGGTGTCGGACGGTCATCCGGACCGAATGTCTTCTCTACAAAACGTCCGTAGACACAGTAGCCGATGACAAGAAGCAATAAACTGAGAATGAATGTTAGCATAAAAACTGTTCCATGTCCCTTTCTTCCCAAGCCTCAGCTATGGCAAGAAAGAGTGCCGCCCCATAACTCGGGGCGGCTGTCTATTATCTGTTTGTTAGTCAATCATGTCACAACCCATATAAGGAACAAGTGCAGCAGGAATCTTTATGCCGTTCTCTGTCTGGTTGTTCTCCAATATGGCGGCAACAATACGTGGAAGAGCGAGTGCCGAACCATTAAGTGTATGGCACAACTCGGTCTTCTTTGTCTCCGCATTGCGATAGCGGCACTTCAGACGGTTTGCCTGATATGTGTCGAAATTAGATACGGAAGACACCTCCAGCCAACGGTGCTGTGCCTCGGAATAAACCTCAAAGTCATAGCAGATGGCTGATGTGAAAGAAGCGTCACCACCACACAGACGCAGTATGCGGTATGGGAGTTCGAGCTTCTTAAGCAGTCCCTCGACATGCTCAAGCATTTCCTTGTGGCTCTCCTTTGAATGCTGTGGAGTATCGATGCGCACAATCTCTATCTTGGAAAACTCATGCAGACGGTTCAGACCACGCACCTCCTTGCCATAAGAGCCGGCCTCACGGCGGAAACACTGTGTGTATGCGCAGTTCTTTATAGGCAAATCCTTCTCGTCAAGGATGACATCACGGTAGATGTTTGTCACAGGAACCTCCGCTGTAGGGATAAGATAGAGGTCATCAAGATTGCAGTGGTACATCTGTCCTTCCTTGTCAGGAAGCTGTCCTGTGCCATATCCTGAAGCCTGATTGACAACTGTCGGAGGCATAATCTCTGTATATCCGGCCTTTCCGGCTTCGGCAAGGAAGAAGTTGATGAGCGCACGCTGCAGACGCGCTCCCTTTCCTATATACACAGGGAAGCCCGCACCGGTAATCTTAACACCAAGGTCAAAGTCTATGAGATTATACTTCTTTGCGAGATCCCAGTGAGGAAGCTTTGCTTCATCCTTCACAGGATTGCAGTCCCAATTGCCTACTTTGTCCTGTCCGATGACGCACTCTTTGAGATTGGACTTCACAACCCAGTTGTCCTCTGCACATGTTCCTTCCGGAACTTCGTCATAAGGAACGTTAGGAATTGTGCACAGATGAGCGTTCAATTCGTCCTGTGCGGCAGCCTTTTTCTGTTCAAGCTCAGCGGCAACAGCCTTCAGCTTTGCAACCTCAGCCTTTGCCTTTTCAGCTTCCTCCTTCATTCCCTGCTTCATCATCTTGCCAATTTCCGCAGCAAATTTCTTGCTTTCCGCTAATGCAGCATCAAGCTGAGTCTGTGCATCACGGCGCGCTTTGTCTATGTTTATAGCCTTATCGACAGCCTCTTTGGCACCTTTGAAGTTCTTTTTCTCAAGACCGCTGACCACGCGGTCATACTCCTCTGTTATTTGTTTTAATGTAAGCATTGTATTTTATGTTAATCTTTCACACCTTATTTATATGTACCATATTATCTAATCCTGATATGCCGGACACCATTCGTCAGGGTCCGGCATATCGGTTAAAGTCCTTTACCGTGGCATTTCTTGAATTTCTTGCCTGAACCGCAAGGACAAAGGTCATTAGGGCGAGGCATCTTGTCACGCACAACAGGAGTATGGTTCACCTGCTGTTGCTGCTGTACAGCCTGACGCATCTGCTGCTGAGTCTCCGACATCTCGTTCTGTCCCGGATTATCAGCGTCATCCTTTGACTCCTGGAAGCGCTGCTGCCTCTCCTCAGGTGCAGCCTCACGAACCTCTTCCCTGTTCTGCTCCGGCAGCTGTCCTCTCATCAGGATGGATGCCATACGGTCATTCATGTCATTAATCATGTTGTCCCACAACTTCACGCTCTCAAGTTTGAAGACGAGAAGCGGGTCTTTCTGCTCATAGCTTGCATTCTGTGAAGAGTGCTTCAGTTCATCAAGCTGACGCAGATTCTCTTTCCATGCATCATCGATGATACGGAGCATTGTTGTCTTCTCAAACTGCTTGACGATGGAAGCACACTCTGTCTCGTAAGCCTCCTTAAGGTCGCAAGGCAACTGATAGACAAATTTGCCGTCAGTGACAGGCACAACGATTCGTGTATAGATATGTCCCTGCTCCTCATACACAGCCTTTATTGTAGGCCAAGCCTGCTCACGGATGCGTGTTGTCTTACGGTTGAATGACTCCATGGCAGCCTGGAAAGCACGCTCCTCCAGTTCTGCAAACTTTCCTGACTTCAGTTCATCCTCTGTGAACGGACATTCCATGGCAAGAACCTTAAGGAACTGCTCACGGCAACCAACGTAATCGTTGTTCTCTGTGATAGATACGACACGATCCCAGATAAGGTTTGCGATGTCCATTCCTATACGCTCGCCCATAAGAGCATGACGGCGCTTCTCATAGATAACGGTACGCTGCTTGTTCATCACGTCATCATATTCCAACAGACGCTTACGTGTTCCGAAATGATTCTCCTCGACCTTCTTCTGCGCACGCTCGATTGCATTGGTAATCATTGAGCTTTCGATACGCTCACCCTCCTTGAATCCGAGACGGTCCATGACAGATGCGATACGCTCGGAAGCAAAAAGACGCATCAGTTTGTCCTCAAGAGAGACATAGAACACGGAAGAACCCGGATCACCCTGACGACCGGCACGACCTCGAAGCTGACGGTCAACACGACGGCTCTCATGGCGTTCCGTACCGATAATTGCCAGACCACCTGCCGCCTTAACCTCTGCAGAGAGCTTGATGTCGGTACCACGACCTGCCATGTTAGTGGCAATGGTCACCGCACCGAGAAGACGCTCCTCCTGCTTGCCGTCGATAGTGACAAGTCCCTTTGTCGACTGACCTGCGAGAGCGACAATGTCCGCCTCCTTCTGATGCAGTTTCGCATTAAGCACCTGATGCGGTATGTTGCGCATTTTGAGCATACGTGAGAGAAGCTCGGATATTTCAACGGATGTAGTACCCACAAGTACCGGGCGTCCTGCCTCACGCATCTCGACAACCTCGTCTATGACTGCATTGTATTTCTCACGCGCTGTCTTATAGACACGGTCTTCAAGGTCAAAGCGCGCGATAGGGCGGTTTGTAGGAATCTCCACAACATCCAGTTTGTAGATGTCCCAGAACTCACCGGCTTCGGTAGACGCTGTACCGGTCATGCCCGCCAGTTTGTGGTACATGCGGAAATAGTTCTGCAAGGTGATTGTGGCGAAAGTCTGTGTAGCAGCCTCCACTCTCACATGCTCCTTTGCCTCGACAGCCTGATGAAGTCCGTCAGACCAGCGGCGTCCTTCCATGATACGGCCTGTCTGCTCGTCGACAATCTTCACTTGTCCGTCTATGACAACATACTCATCATCCTTGTTGAACATGCAGTAAGCCTTAAGGAGCTGCTGCAGTGTGTGCACACGTTCTGACTGTATGGCATAGTATGCCATCATTGCATCCTTCTTCTCCAAACGCTCCTCCTCAGAGAGATTCTTCTCATTCTCCAGTGCAGAAAGCGCAGAAGTTATGTCAGGAATGACAAAGAGGTCTTCCTGCTTGACCTCTCCTGCAAGCCATGCTGTACCCTTGTCGGTAAGGTCACAGGAGTTCATCTTCTCGTCAACAACGAAGAACAGTGGCTCAACAGCCTCAGGCATCCTGCGGTTGTTGTTCTCCATGTAATGCTCTTCGGTCTTCAGCATACCTGCCTTTATACCTTCCTCGGAGAGATATTTGATAAGCGGCTTGTTCTTTGGAAGAGCCTTATAAGAGCGGTACAATGAGAGGAAACCCTCGTCACAGAGCGCATTGCCCTCGTTTTTCTTGCCCTCCTCAAGAAGTTTTGTGCCTTCAGAGATTTTCGCCTTAGCCTCGGCAAGATACTGTGTGGCAAGCTGACGCTGCACATTCACAAGTCGCTCGACAAGTGGCTGGTACTCTTCGAACATCTGGTCATCGCCCTTTGGCACAGGACCGGAAATGATAAGCGGAGTACGCGCGTCGTCGATGAGCACGGAGTCGACCTCATCGACTATGGCATAGTTGTGGCGGCGCTGCACGAGGTCAGACGGAGAGAGTGCCATATTGTCACGCAGGTAGTCGAAACCGAACTCATTGTTCGTACCGAAAGTGATGTCAGCGTTATAAGCCTTGCGGCGCTCGTCAGAGTTTGGCTGATGCTTGTCTATACAGTCAACGGAAAGACCATGGAACTCGTAGAGAGGACCCATCCACTCGGAGTCACGCTTTGCAAGATAATCATTGACAGTGACCACATGCACACCGTTGCCTGTCAGGGCGTTAAGGAACACAGGGAGCGTAGCGACGAGTGTCTTGCCCTCACCGGTAGCCATCTCGGCAATCTTTCCCTGATGAAGCACTGTACCACCGAAGAGCTGCACATCGTAATGCACCATCTCCCATTTCAGGTCGTTTCCGCCCGCTGTCCAATGGTTGTGGTATATAGCCTTGTCACCGTCGATGGTGACAAAGTCGTTAGCCGAATTGGCAGCAAGCTCACGGTCAAAATCTGTGGCAGTGACGATGGTCTCCTCGTTCTCGGCGAAACGGCGTGCAGTCTCCTTCACAATGGAGAATGCGACAGGCATAACTTCGTTAAGTGCCTCCTCGTAAAGGTCAAGCACCTCCTTGTCCAGTTTGTCAATCTCGTTGAAGATTGGCTCACGCTCATCAATAGGAGTCTGCTCTATAGACGCCTTCAACTGCTCTATCTGTTTCTGCTTCTCCACGCCTTTCTCATGGATAAACAACTGGAGTTCCTTTGTCTTGGCGCGGAGCTGGTCGTTGTCCAGCATCCTGACTTCCTCATACGCCACCTTCACCTTCTCGACGTAAGGCTGTATGAGCTTCATATCGCGTGTCGACTTATTACCGAACAGCGACTGCAAAAATTTTGTAAAGTTCATTTTATGTTTTTTGTTTTTATTTCCGTTTCAACTGTTATCTGGCAACATCCATGCCAATATCAACAATTAGGTGCAAAGTTAACAAAAAAAATCCAAACGGCAAAAACGTCAAAAAGGCAAGCATACATAATTAAATATATTTAAGTTAGTTTTATCCGCCTCAATGTTATGCCACGGCGTGAAGCATGCCACACGGCATGCCAAAGTGGCATGTCCCACCGGAAACATCCACCAGAAAACCGCCTCATGACAGTATGCGCAACAAATCCAGCATTCAACAGCAAAACGTAAAGCAAAACACATATTTCGCTTTACCTAAAACCTAACGTATGTTAAACAACGACAGATTTAGCAAAAGGTTACACTTTACCTTGTAAAAGGTAACGAATTACAAGATCAAAGGTAACACTTTGCATGACAAAAGGCAACCTTTCACTTTGTCACCCGATACGCCTTCATTTTCATCCCACAACGGACAAGGACCGAAAGCGCAAGGAGACGCACCGACATGTCTATCCACTGGATGCCGAAACTGTAAACGACAAGCAGGAGGCAGACACAGATTATCTGCACAAGCCACAACCAATGTATCTTTCTTTTGCACCAGAAACGTATCGCACGCACCGCAAACAGCGGGACAAGCGGATTGAACAAAAGTATCTGTGCATTGAGGCTCACCGTCGGATGTTGCGAGAAAAGCATTGCCACCATCACAATGCTGCACAACGCCAAGCCGCCCTCCAAAACTGCATCATACAACCACAGGTATTTGCCTGTGCGCCATTCGGCAAAAGAAACGACCAAAGTCACCACAAGGAGTATGCCGGCACACTGCACAGGGCTCAACGGAAAACCGCCTTCAACAACCTGAACACCGGCTTCAACAACTTCACTTTCATACTTTACAAAACGTCTTTTATTACCATGTTTATCAATAATATACGCACTATTTGCGGAAGAAAGCATTGAATGTGGCAGGAATTGATATTCCGACATACTAAGCTCCTTGTCGGCACCCACACCAAGAAGCATGTCATTGCCAAGTCTCGCCCACTGCCAATCACCGTTCATGTCATGAATCATCGTGCGGAACGTTGTGCCTTTTGGCACCTCACCGCCATAGACAACCTTGCCGTCGATGCAGGACTCCACGATGTCACGCACACGGGTTGTACAGTTGTCATAGAAATAATTGTAACGATAGATCCTGTTTTCGGGCAGCCAATTCTTGTTCAAGGCTGCAAGCACGCGCAGCTTTTCAGAAGCCGTAAGGTTCAGTTCCTGCTGGACGACGCTGCTTCCGTGATACATATACTCACGCTTGAACGCTTCAAAAGGGCACACACCCATCTCATAATCCGTAAGACCGAACACGAAACGGAGCACAAAAAACGGTTTGTCGAAATTGAACATGCCATAGTTCACGGCAATATCCTCACCCGTCCGGCGGTTCTCGACACGCATTGCAGAATGCCCATAAAGGCTGTACACCTCCTGATGCGGCGAGCACGTCAGAAGATAGATGTGGACAGAATCCGGTTCCACCCCACCCTGCGCAAATCCTTTCGCAGGGACAAAAAGCAGCAGAAAAGCTGCCACAAAAATCGCATATAAATGTTTCACGATGCAAAAATAACTTATATTTCTTATAAAACGTGCATTTATATCCAAAAAAAATGGTAAATTTGCAACAAATTTTGATTTTACATCCTAATTTAAAGGATAATTTAATAATATTTATGAAGAATCTACTCCTTCCGTTCCTGCTCCTCGCCCCTTTGGCGGCAATGGCGCAGAGCGGCACAAACTCACCATACAGCCAGTTCGGTGTCGGAACTCTCAACGACCAAGCCACGGGCTTCAACAAGGGCATGAATGGTGTTGCACAGGGCTTCCGCGATGGAAACCAAGTGAACTACGCCAACCCGGCTTCTTACTCGAACGTTGATTCGCTGACATTCATCTTTGATGTCGGCGCGTCACTGCATGTGACAAACTTCAACGAGAACGGCACTAAGCGCAATGCCTACAACTCAAACTTCGACTATGCCGTCATGGGATTCCGTGCGGCGAAAGGCCTTGGCATCAGCGCCGGCATACTGCCATACTCCAATGTTGGCTACAACTACCACACAAACGGCAAGTCTGTCGGTCCTAACGCACCGGACTTTATGACGACATACAATGGCAGTGGCGGCATCAGGCAGTTCTATGTCGGAGCGGGCTGGCAGACACCTTTGAAAGGTTTGTCAATCGGTGCCAACATCGCGTATGTATGGGGAACGCTGTCAAAGAGTGTTACCGAAACATTTGCAGAGACAAGCAACAGTACGACAAACAGGTACTATAACAGTTCGGCAAGAAGTTACAGGCTTGATGTCGGCTTGCAATACGAGGTAAACATCGACAAAAAGAACGCCGTGACTGTCGGCGCATCGTTCACACCGGGACATAATCTCGGTGGAAGTGCAGACATGAGCCAGATACATACCGACAATTCAACGGGCATTGCGGATACAACGCAATATTCAATAGACAAAGGTCTCTTCCTTCCGACACAGATTAATGCCGGTTTGACATACTCCTATGGCAAGAAGCTGAAAGTCGGAGTCGACTACACTCTCCAGCAATGGGGCAAGAAACAGTTCCCTGACCTTGTGCAAGGCGACTATGTTCTTGCCGACAATATCCTGAAAGACAGACACAAGATAACGCTTGGCGGTGAGTTCGTGAACAACATCATGAGCCGAAAGTATCTTGACAGAGTACGCGTGCGCGCCGGAGTGAGCTACGCAACACCTTACACCACAATCAACGGACATGACGGTCCGAAGGAGCTTTCCGCGTCTATCGGTTTCGGTCTTCCTATCACCAACGCTTGGAACAACCGCTCCATACTCAACATTTCTGCACAATGGTGCAACACATCCGCCAACGGTTTCATCAAGGAGAACACTTTCCGCATCAACCTTGGCATAACATTCAACGAACGCTGGTTCATGAAGTGGAAGCTCGACTAACCCAAACAGAGAACATATTGGAAACAAACACGAACGGGCTATGAAGAGGATATTGTATCTGTCTTTGCTCTTCCCTCTTGTTCTAGCTTGCCAAGGCGAGAAAGAACACACGGCAGCTGCCATCTATGACAAGGACTCCGTGTCCATGATGACAAGCTACGGTGTGAACACTCTCATTTCCGACTCCGGCATAATGAAATACAAGATTGTGGCAGAGGAATGGGAGGTGAACACTGTAAGGAATCCGTCGCGGTGGATCTTCCACAAGGGACTCTTTATGGAACAGTTTGACAAGAAATTCCAAATACAAGCCTTCGTGCAATGCGACACAGCCTACTACTACGACCAGAAACGGCTTTGGGAACTCCGTGGAAGAGTTCGCATACGCACCGCTGACAGTCTACATTTTGCCAGTGAAGAGCTTTTTTGGGATCAAGTAAGCCATGAGTTTTACAGCCACTTGTTCTCCAAGGTTATCACTCCGGAAAGAACAATGCAGGGAACGTATTTCCGCAGCAACGAGAACATGACAAAATACATGGTGACAAACTCAAAAGGCTCGTTTGAAAGTGCAGATATGGGAATGGGAGAAGAAGAGAGCGCACCGGCAGACAACAGCGCAACGCCGGCAGACACCACCATGCAGCCAAAGCGTTTGCAGACAGCTCCTACAAAGAGATCCTCCGCACCACAACCCTGAACAGCCACACATACACAACCAACAAAGACATCTACTAAAGTATAATATATTAAGGTGTACACTTTTTTAATCATCGCAATACTTGTTATAATGCTGTGCTCTGCATTCTTTTCAGGAATGGAGATAGCATTTGTGTCCTCCAACAGGATGTTGCTTGAAATGGACAAGGAACGCGATGCCGTAGCAAGCAAACCTCTTGAGATATTCTACAAGCATCCAAACAATTTCGTGTCGACAATGCTTGTCGGCAACAACATTGCACTTGTACTGTACGGCATACTCTTCGCAAAACTGTTTGACGCAACACTTTTCGCCGGTTTTGAACCGGAGATGAGAGTGTTCCTTGACACGATTGCATCAACGCTTGTAGTGTTGTTCACAGGAGAATTCCTGCCAAAGACAATATTCAAAAGCAACCCAAACTATTTGCTTAAGTTCTTTGCCTATCCTGCATTGTTCTTCTATATAATATTGTGGCCAATATCACGGTTTGCAACAATGCTCAGCCGCATTTGTCTCCGCATTGCAGGAATCAAGATTGAAAGCGGACAGCAGGATGATGTCTTCACAAGAGTAGACCTCGACTACCTCGTACAATCGTCAATCGACCACACGGAAACACCGGAACAGCTGGAGACAGAGGTGGAACTGTTCCAGAACGTGCTTGACTTTTCCGACACAAAGGTAAGGGACTGTATGGTTCCGAGAACTGAAATCACTGCTGTTGACGTGGACTGCACACAGGAGGAACTGATGCAGAAATTCATAGAGAGCGGCAAATCCAAGATTATAGTCTACCATGAGGACATCGACCACATCATAGGCTACATACACTCTTCGGAGATGTTCCGCGCCCCTTCCGAATGGAGGAAGCACCTGCGCGAAATGTCTTTTGTGCCTGAAACAATGGCGGCAAAGAAAATGATGCAGATGTTCCTGCAGGAGAAGAAGAGCATCGGCATTGTCGTTGACGAGTTTGGCGGTACTTCTGGCATTGTATGTCTTGAAGACATTGTGGAAGAAATATTCGGCGAGATAGAAGACGAGCATGACAATTCAAAATATATCGCGAAGAAAATCTCGGACAATGAATATGTCCTCTCCGCACGACTTGAGATAGACAAAGTCAATGAAATGTTCCAGTTGGAACTGCCAAAAAGCGACGAATACATGACCATCGGCGGACTGATTCTGCACGAATACCAAAACTTCCCGAAGCTCAACGAAATCGTGAAGATAGACTCCTACTCTTTCAAGATTGTCAAAAACACCATGACAAAGATTGAGCTTGTACGCCTGAAAGTCGATGATGCAAGAAAAGAGCGGTAAACGGTCACCACTCATAACAAGATTAGTCAAATAAAAGGATTTTGGGTTAAGAAATCCTAATTATTGGCAGGAATCACTACGTTCTTACGCAAAAATGAGTAATTTTGCAACGATTTATCGGCCGATATAGCTCAGTTGGTAGAGCAACGCATTCGTAATGCGTGGGTCACGAGTTCGAGTCTCGTTATCGGCTCAACACTAAAAAATCTAAACTAAACATGAAGATTTCACACATTGAGCATTTGGGCATAGCTGTCCAAAGCATTGAGGAAGCACTTCCTTATTTCACAGACGTTCTCGGACTTGAATGCTACGCTACAGAAGTAGTTGAAGACCAGAAAGTAAAAACAGCTTTCCTCCGCTGCGGAGAGGTAAAACTTGAGCTTCTTGAGCCAACATCTCCGGAATCAACAATACAAAAGTGGCTTGACAAAGGCAACAAAGGTGTGCACCATGTTGCATTCTGCGTTGAAGACGGCGTGGCAAACGCTCTCGCCGAGTGCGACAGCAAGGAGATCCGTCTTATTGACAAAGCTCCACGCAAAGGCGCAGAGAGCCTTAACATAGCTTTCCTTCATCCGAAGTCAACTTGCGGAATCCTGACAGAACTCTGCGAGCACTAATAAAACAGAAACTGCCGTTTCCGACATTTGTGCCAGGAGACGGCATATTCTGTTTATATGAAACATTAATCCGAATTAATTTATTTTACTTATAATAAACATTCACAACAATGTCAGTACAGGTAGAAAAAATAAAGGCGCTGATCGAGAAGCGTGAGAAAGCACGCCTCGGTGGTGGCGAGAAAGCCATTGACAAACAGCATCAGCGTGGAAAATATACGGCTCGTGAGCGTATCGACATGCTCCTTGACGATGGCTCTTTTGAAGAGTATGATATGTTCAAACTCCACCGTTGCACAAATTTCGGCATGGAGAAGAAGCAGTTCCTTGGTGATGGTGTCGTTGTAGGCTCAGGCACAATTGACGGACGCCTTGTCTATGTCTTCGCACAGGACTTCACTGTAAACGGCGGTTCGCTCTCTGAGACAATGGCACAGAAAATCTGCAAGGTCATGGACATGGCAATGAAGATGGGTGCGCCATGTATCGGTATCAATGACTCAGGCGGCGCACGTATCCAGGAGGGCATCAACGCTCTTGCAGGATATGCTGAGATTTTCCAGCGTAACATCGAGGCATCAGGCGTTATCCCGCAGATTTCCGGCATCTTCGGTCCTTGTGCCGGTGGTGCAGTCTACTCCCCTGCCCTCACAGACTTCACTCTGATGATGGAGAACACATCATACATGTTCCTCACCGGTCCTGCCGTCGTAAAGAGCGTAACAGGCGAGAACGTTGACGCAGAACACCTTGGAGGCGCAAGTGTGCACTCAACAAAGTCAGGTGTGACACATTTCACAGCGAAGACAGAGGAAGAGGCTCTTGCCATGATTAAGCAGCTCCTCAGCTACCTCCCTTCCAACAATATGGAGGAGGCTCCGCGTGTAGAGTGCAACGATCCGATTGACCGCATGGATGACATCCTCAACGAAATCATACCGGAGAATCCTAACGAGGCATACGATATGTATAAGGTAATCTCGGCAATCACTGACAACGGTGAGTTCTTCGAGGTACAGCCTAAATACGCAAAGAACATCATTGTCGGCTTCGCACGTTTCAACGGTCAGTCTGTTGGTATCGTTGCTAACCAGCCTTCATCCTATGCAGGTGTGCTTGACTGCAACGCATCACGTAAGGGCGCACGCTTTGTACGCTTCTGCGATGCATTCAATATTCCTATCGTTTCCCTCGTTGATGTTCCGGGCTTCCTTCCGGGTACAGGACAGGAATATAACGCTGTCATCCTCCATGGCGCAAAGCTCCTTTACGCTTACGGAGAGGCTTCAGTGCCAAAGATTACTGTCACTCTGCGCAAATCTTACGGCGGTTCTCATATCGTAATGGGATGCAAGCAGTTGAAGACAGACCTTAACTTCGCTTGGCCTTCTGCTGAGATTGCCGTAATGGGTGCTTCCGGTGCTGTTGCCGTTCTCCAGGCTAAGGGCATCAAGCAGATAAAGGAAGAAGGTGGTGATGTTGCTGCATTCATTGCAGAGAAGGAGAAGGAATACTCTGACCTCTTCCAGAACCCATATCAGGCTGCAAAATATGGCTACATTGACGATGTCATCGAGCCACGCAACACACGTTTCCGCATCTGCCGCGGACTTGCACAGCTTGCCACAAAACGTGAGACACGCCCAAGCAAGAAGCACGGATGCATGCCAACATAATGCTTTTCAGTACGAATATTGTACACATATGGACAATGAAGTGAACGTTGCCATTGCTATGGCACTGTATGAGGCTTTCGGATACTCGTCACACGACGAGGAATCCGGAAAACTCACAATCAACAAGAAAAATTCATTATGGAATTTAAATACACAATTAATGGCAAAAAATACGAAGTAACCGTCGGCACTATCGAAGGTGACAATGTAGAAATCACTGTCAACGGAGAGGCATACAACGTAGAACTTGAGCCAAAGCCACAACCAAAGCCACGCCCTGTAGTAAAGGCTCCGGCACCAAAAGCTGCACCGAAAGCCGAACACGAAGGCCCGAACCTTCAGGATGCGCTGAAAGCACCACTGCCTGGCACAATCATTGACATTCTTGTCAAAGAAGGCGACGAAGTAAAGGAGAACCAGCCACTCGTCATTCTGGAAGCAATGAAGATGAACAACAATCTCGTTGCCGAGCGCGATGGCAAAGTGGCAAAAATCTTTGTAGAAGCAGGCGAGGCTGTCATGGAGAACACTCCACTTGTAGCTTTTGAGTAATCATGGCGCAAGAGTCTCTTTTGACAAACACATAGGCAGTCTTGTTTACAGGAACTGCAAGAACAGAACATTCAGCTTTATTATGAAACGACGGTCATACAAAACAACAATGGCCATCGTGCATAATAAAGCTGATTTTTTTCAATCCTGCAGAAAAATCCATCTGCATTGATTTGAAAATATTGGTGTCACGAAACATATACAACACATTATCATTCATATGTTTCAGTTGTGACAAGCCCCTATCCTCGCATACAGCAACAGGATTTAGCTGTAAAGTGTGGCGGAGCCACAATCCTTACGGCCGCCCGGCTTTAGCCGTGCGGCTATAAACAGAGGAGATCACTTTGTGTGGTGGAACCACACTCTTTTATTGTGGGTGTAAGGAATTGAAACAGAAAGGAGTGTGGCGCTGCCACACAACTAATAGAGATCATCTCTAATCCGCACGGCTGAAGCCGGCGGTTACCATAAGGACTGTGGCTTCGCCACATTTTATGCGAAACATTTCCTATGAAAATGTGATTTCACAACAACTTGTGGAGTTTTACCGGACAGCAATATTTCAAATTATTCGTGTCCGGGGAAAAAGATTTTTATCGGATGCGAACAGCTGTTTTTTATTTACAAAAAGCTGGATTTACCAACATCTAAACTTAATTAATTATAAAACATTCGACGTGAATTATTATTTATGAATAATTTTCAGTAACTTTGCGAGGAAATATTTCGCACAAATTTCTATATGGAAGTCAAAAAAATTCTTTTCATCAACACAGAAACCGTCCCATACGTCCCAGAGAACAAATTATCTGCAATGGGAAAGCTCGTTCCGGAGAAGATACAGAGCAACGGATATGAGATCAGAACCTTTATGCCCAAATGGGGCTGTATCAACGAGCGACGCGGCATGTTGCATGAAGTCATCAGGCTTTCCGGCATGAACATCATCATCGATGACACAGACCACCCACTGATAATCAAAGTAGCGTCAATCCCGGTTTCAAGACTGCAAGTGTATTTCATCGACAATGACGACTATTTCACTCGCAAAGGAATCGAGCACGACGAAAATGGCGAGACCTTCTCTGACAACGGAGAGCGTGCCATATTCTTTGCACGAGGCGTGCTTGAAACTGTAAAGAAGCTGCGCTGGACTCCTGATGTGATACATTGCCAGGGTTGGATGTCCTCCATCGTCCCATTGTTTGTCAAAGAAGCGTACAAAGATGAGCCATGCTTCCGCGACTGCAAAATAGTGTCAAGCCTCTACAAGTCCGACATGACCGGCATCATCGGTGAGAATTTCAAGAATTGCCTGACATTCGGAGACGTCACCAAGGACACTCTCAGCAGTTACAATGAGAATTTCGACCTTCAGGAGCTGGAGAAACTTGCCATAGACTATTCTGACGGCATCATTGAAGCAGATTCTGACATAATTCCGGAACTGAAAACCTATGCACAGGAGAAGAACAAACCGTATCTTTCTTATCCCGGCGAAGATTTCATTGAAAGTTACAAGGCATTCTACAACACTCTGTGATCTGTAAAAAAACAAAGGTGTAGTACAAACGAATCAGAGATAAAGGTATTCCAGTAGCTAATTATCGTCATAACCTAATCCAAAAGAACTGATTAGCAAACAAACAATGAAGAAAAAAGGATTTTTCCATTTTCACGCAACTTTCGGCTCATTGCTCGCCGCCCTCCTGCTTGCGACGGCATGTGATGACACAACAGAAACCCTCGGTTCATCCATAACAAACATAGAGGATGTGATGTCAGTCTCTGACGCTGTTTACAAAGTAACATCACAGAGCGTAAGGGTTGACTCTATCATCGCACGCAGTTCCACACGTGCCCTTGGCATCGTGAAAGACCCTGAGACAGGAACTTACATACAGAGCAACCTCCTGACACAATTCCATGTCATTGAGGATGATTACGAATATGATGAAGACTCCGTGGACACTAAGGCATTGTCTTGCGGAATAACTTTCAACTGTAATGCATTCTATGGAGACTCACTGCAGACTATGAAAGCAACGCTTTATGAGTTGAGTATGGATAAGACACTGGAGGAAGGAAAGACATACTACTCCAACCTTGACCCTATCAAGGACGGCTACATACGCAACGACGGGATAAAAGTGTCTAAAGTGTTCTCAATAGTCAACTGTGATGACTCCGACTCTGTACGGCAGGCAAACAATTACAGCAAATTCATATATTTTGAGCTAAACAAAGAATATACCGACACCAAAGGCAACAAATACACAAACTACGGTGAATATCTCTTGACAAAGTATTTTGAGAGCCCTGACAATTTCAAGAACTCTTACAATTTCATTCATCGTGTATGCCCGGGATTCTATATCAAAATGGATAACGGTCTCGGATGTATGGCATATATCAACTCTGCACAGCTCAGTGCCACTTTTCAGTATGGAACAAACAAAGTGACAAAAATATTCCCTATATATGCCACCGATGAGGTTAAGCAGATTACAGAGGTGATAACCGACACAATAACAACAAAGGAGCTTGTCAAAGACAACAACTGCACTTACATCAAGTCACCGACAGGTATTGCCACACTGCTCACACTTCCTGTTGAGGAAATCTGCAAAGGCCATGAGAACGACTCCATCAACTCCGCAAAGGTGACAATGAGATGCTACAGCAGTAACATGGACAACAAGTACACATTCCAAAAGCCTGCTACACTGCTCATGCTGGAAAAGGATTCACTCACATCATTCTTTACGTCCGGAAAGATTGCGGACAACAGAAAAAGCTACGTAGCCACATATTCAAGCTCGTCAAACGGATATACATTCAACAACATCGGACAGTTGGTAAAAACCATATACAAACGACTTCCTGACGAT
This sequence comes from Palleniella intestinalis, assembly GCF_013166595.1. Classification (GTDB taxonomy): domain Bacteria; phylum Bacteroidota; class Bacteroidia; order Bacteroidales; family Bacteroidaceae; genus Prevotella; species Prevotella intestinalis. The sequence continues at coordinate 90,290 of NZ_JABKKG010000002.1, forward strand.
GCAGTTGCACGAGAGGAATACAAAAGGAAACACCCTAATTGGGACAAAGTGCTCCTTGTGCCGGTAACTGCAAACTATACAACGTATAATTCGACAGCAATCCTCAGCAGTGTAACACCTGACACCTCGCTCTCTACAGCAAAACTTGTCGGTGGTCCGAACAACCCTGATGCAATAGAGATAAGCGTTGTTTACAGCAGATACACAAGATAACAAAGACATTATGGCTGACAATTTCTTGGAAAACCACTACGAAGATTATCTGAAGAAAAAAGCCGAATGGCTGCGCAAGAAAAAACATCTTCCAAAAACCAATAGACAATTAGAGCGCCCGGCAGACGAGGCGCTCTAATTGTGTTTTTATACCTTAATGGTATAAGCAACTGATGAAACCGTAGTATGTAATCATAACCATAATCTCCACGAAAACAACATTTTTCTCTAAACACTGTTCCTTTTAACATCGATTTTTACAATTTATTGTTAATAATCCTTATTTTGTCTTTGCAGTCACAATAATTATGCTTACATTTGCAACACGAGATAAATAACATAATTTCATTAACCTAAAACCAAAACTATTATGAAGAAAAAACTACTCATGCTTTGGGCATTTCTTCTGCCTTTTGTAGGTGGCAGTATGTCTGCACAAGAAGTAACATTGGACTTCACCACAAATGGTTGGGGACTACCTGAAGGTTCTTCAAACAAAGGAACAGAAGCCAAACCATTCACTAACGGCACTTACAGTATTACATTGGAAGCACCTGACGGTTATTATTACAACACCTCAGGCTACCTTATGCTTGGCAAGACAAATGCCACACTTACATTACCGGCATTCAATTTCGATGTGGAAAAAATTGAGGTCGTTGGCACCAGTACAGCTTCTCCATCTGTCAAACAAAACATTTATGTAAATGAAACTGCGGTAAGTACAGAAACTACAGGTGCTCAAAATGTTACCAACACATACGCAATCGACGCAAACTACCAAGCGGCAGGCACAGTGTATGTATTGAAAGTGAATTCCAAGCACAACACACAGATTTCCACAATCAATGTCTACAAGAAGGCTGCTGCCGGAGATGTTGCAGCTCCATCCATTACAGGCGATGCAACAGATTTTGGAAAAGCAACAGTAACATTGGCTTGCGCAACAGAAGGTGCAGTTATCCACTACACAACAAATGGTGACGAGCCAACAGCAGAAAGCAAACTTTATACAGAACCATTCGAGGTAACAGCCACAACTACTGTAAAGGCAATCGCCATCAAGGATGAAAAAGCAAGTTCTGTCATCTCAAAAGAAATCGTTGTCAATCCAATCATTACTACTGTTGCAGAACTTAATGCCGTTGCCGACAAGACAGCATTCCGCTTTGACGGTGAAGCTCTTGTAGTTGCAAAGCAAACAAAGTCCGGTAAGAATGGACCACAGAACTATGTATATATCAAGGATGCTACTGGTGCAAGCCTCGTATATGACAATGGTGGCGAGAAGACTGCAGATGTCCTTGTAGGCAAGACCATCAATGGCGGCTGGACAGGCAAGGTTGCTGTATACAACAAACTGTTTGAGGCAGTACCTGATGCAGCACTTAGTATAAAAGAAGGTGATGCTGTTGAGGTTACTTACGAAGCAGCAGACCTTGCTGATGTCAAGGCTGAGAATATGAACAAGGTCGTTACTCTTAAGGGAGTGACATACACAGTTCCAGACGAAAAGAACAATTTCACTATTGCCAAAGGTGAAGAGAATGTTGCCGGATACAACCAGTTCGCCATTGAAATAGCTGCCCCTGCAGAAGGCAAGACATACGACATCATCGGTGTAATAAGCGTATACAACGACAACATCCAGTTCCAGCCTATCACAATCACTCGTACTCCTGAAATCATAGCAGCAACTATCGAGCCGACAGAAGGCGACATCGCTGCAGCAGTAGCAGCAAAGAAAGCAGAGATCGAAGCTTCTGGTGACAAGATGGGTGACATCACTATCAACCTTGCAAAGGATGCAGCATACATTCTTGGTTCTTCTATCGAAACAGCAGGAAGCCTTATCATCAACGGTAATGGTGCTACTATTGACGCAACAGCAAATGCAGCGGCACTCATATCTCTGACAGGTGGCAAAACCGGAGAGAAAGATTACCTGATGATTGACCAAGTCAAGATTGACGGTGTTACAATCAAGGGAATCAAGGGTTCTATACTCTATGACAACAATGTGAAGATTTGTCTTGTTGACCTCACTGTCAACAACTCTGTACTGGAGTTCGCTACAGAAGCAGTTGACAATGAAGCACTCATCTCATTCAAGGCAGGTGGCGCAAAGGACATCAACATCACTAACTCAACATTCTACGGAAACAATGCTGTTGCTAAGTATTTCGTACGCTACAACAACTCTGCACGCCTTGACCGTTATGGATTCGACACAGCGACAGAGCTCATGGTGATGAACTATCAGAACAACACATTCAATGGTCTTCTCAAGGCTGACGGACAGTGGGGCAACTACAGTGCAATTGCAGGACAGAAGTATGTAAAGTTTGACATTAAGAACAACATTTGGTACAACTGCGGAAATGACATCATCCGCCGTATGGCAGGTGGTCGCTTTAACGGCAGCAACCCTATGGAGTTCGCTAACAACACATATTTCAACGAAGGCGTTGACAAGTCTGAAAGCGAAGCCGGTTATGACAAGAGCGGCTCTATCCTTACAACCGACCCAACATTCAAGGACGCTGCTAACGGTGACTTCACTATCGGCGAAAGCACACAGCAGGCTAAGTTCAAGACCGGTGACCCACGCTGGCTTGTTGACTATGTAGAGACAGGCATCTCTAACATCACAACAGAGAATGACATCAACGCTCCTGTATACAACCTTGCAGGTCAGCGCGTGCTCAACAGCACTAAGGGCATTGTCATCAAGAACGGCAAGAAGTACATGGTAAAATAAGCCAGAAAAGCATAGCCGGCTTTAATGGCAACATACAACAAGAGACTACCCTTTTTCGGGTAGTCTCTTTCTTTTATCCTAAAAATAAGTTAAAATACAGGTTCTCCATATTGAGAAATACTATGCTCATACGTTTATATAAGTGTAAGCGTCGTACGAACTTAAACAATCCGCAAAAATAAACAACACTAATAAAGATTCCTATGAGCATAACAAAACATACACTCTGCCTTGCAGCAGCATTGACATTCTCTGCATTCATTCCTCAAACAGTGGACAACTACGCAGTCGCAACAGCTGCCGGTGCAAATAACATGACAGAGAAAAAAATCCCCGTTGGCAATTTCACGGAAGTGACACTGATAGGCCATTACAAAGTAATCTATACACAAGGCAAACCATGTCAGGTAACGATAAGAGCACCAAGAAACACAGACATCATGAAAGACATCAGTGCAGAAGTAAAAAAAGGCGCACTGACTGTTAGCACAAAACAAATCGCCGGTGTCAGAGTAATCAACAACAACCGCAGAGATTCCATTACAGTCTATGTCACCTCTCCAACACTGACAAAAGTAGCACTCATCGGCAGCGGAGACTTCATTTCCAATAAGCCTATCGACGCTGACAGATTGCAGATTGCACTCCACGGCAGTGGCGACATAAAGTTCAATACTATCAGCTGCAACAGCATCAATGCAAGCCTTAACGGCAGTGGAGACATTTCAATGAAAAAGGTGGAGACCGGCACAAAAGCCACCATCACACTTAACGGCTCAGGAGATTTTGATATAGACCGCCTTACAACTGTCAATGCCAGCGTTTCTCTCAATGGTTCCGGAGACATGGACATCAAAAACCTCGAATGCAACAACGCAAGCATCAACCTCAACGGCACCGGTGACATGAAAATCGCAGCCGTAACAACACAGAACGCAAACACACAACTGCATGGCAGCGGCAGTCTCTCCGTCCATCTCCTGCAATGCGAGAATCTTAACTCCGGTATGACAGGAACAGGCGACATAACTTTGTCCGGCACTACAAACACCTATCGCAAAACAAAAAGCAAAATGGGAGACATACACGACAGCAGACTGAAATACAACAGAATCACCAATTCCCAAAACAATAAGAGTGCCAGAACTACAAGAACTCCACATTCTCCAGGAAAAATAGAGGCACAGCCATAAACAGAAAACAAGGAACACCCTGCAGTAGCTCACACGGATAATACTTACCCACAAGGAACAAGAAACAAGCATGAACCAAAAAGAGTTTGAGGAAATAGCCGGTGCCCTGCGACAAGAAGCGTTGAAGACAAGCATGCACTTCCTGCATGCCAACGATGCTGACGATGTCGCACAAGACACTATGCTGAAACTGTGGGCTATACACAACGACCTTCATGGCAAGGAACATGCCATGCGACTTACCGCAACCGTCGCAAAACACCTCACCATCGACACTCTGCGCCATACCCAACGCACCTCAACCATTATGGTCACAATGGATAAGCGCACCGGAGAGGACACCACGGAATGGCAACCACCTGACACAAAAGCTATCTCTCCACACCGCAAACTCGAAATCAAGGAGGACGAACAATGGCTGCTTGAACGCATTGCCGCACTGCCTGACAGAGAAATGCAGGTGATGAGGATGAGACAGACAGAGATGAAGTCCAACGACGAGATAGCAGCCATCATGGGCATAACCTCAGCCTCCGTGGCGACAATGCTGTCATCTGCCCGAAGAAAGATATTCGAAGAACTTAAAAAGCGTAACCGACAATGAAGATAACCGACAAGAACATAGCACAATTCCTACAGAAATACATGGACGGACAGACTTCCGTCGATGAGGAACGCATGCTTGCTGATTACTTCAGAAAGCATGGCGGCCGACCCGCTCCTGAAGGCATTGACAGCGAGGACTGGCAAGTGTACCGTGAAATGTTTGCCATGTTTGAACCCAAACTGCAAGCCGGCAGCCTCCGCAAACGACACCTGATTGCCGCCTCCGTCACCTTTCTGCTTGCTTTCGGCACGTGGCAATGGTTTTACGATGACTCTGCCGTACCACAAACCACCGGCAACACACCGGTCATAGCCTTTGCCGAGACAAGCGACAGCACAGCAACAGAAGCGACAAACGACACACTGAGAATGGAAGTTTCCCCGACCACACTGCCCACAACCAAACCGGTTTTGCGCAAAAGGATTGACAGAAACCGCTATCGCGACACTCCCCCACCTCCACGCACTTATCTGGCACAGGCATCCGAGCCTGCCGACAGCACCACTGCCATTGACCTTGAAGAGGCAGCACGCCAAGCGGACCTGCTGATGAAAGCCGTCTATGTGCAGCAGCAATGTGACATCAACGACATCATGAACCAATATGCCGCCACCGTCGCGAGCATAGACGAGCAAATCGAGGAAGAGGAAGTCTACTACTGACAACACCCATAAGCAATAATAACAAACTGACATGAAACAGATTACAATATTAGCAGCACTCTTAATGACAGCTGCCAATGCCGTAGCGCAAAAGAACATAAACAAGGAAATGGATGCTTTGCTCAACGACAAAAGCATAACGAAAGTCGTGACAAGCAACTATGACGACAGCGACAGAGGCACGTCTATAACGACATACTGCCACTATGCCGAATTGCACATCCCTTCAAAACAGTCGCAGAAGATAAAACGACTGGAAGAGGCATTCGAAGATGACGCCGTCAACGGATACAAATCCTTGTACCAGACTCCACAGATAAGTGCAGAGAAATCCAATGTCGTCTATGGTCCGAACCTTGAACATAGCATCCTTTTCTGTACAAGACCTTCCCACAACTATCGCCTGCTGTTCGTCCATGACAAGAACAATGCCACAAAACGCTATGTCTATGCCATGGTCTGGTATAAGGATGCCGGCGGAACGCGATGCCTGCTCTACCGCATCTATGGCGATAACCCGGCAAAAGTGACAAAACAGCCTACTGTAGTAAAACGCACAATAACCACAACACGTCCCGATGGTTCGTCAACAATGACTATTCTCGATGAGAACGGCATACGCATCATAGGCAGCAACAACAACAGTGTAACCGAAGAAGGCAATCCGGCAGAATACCTCGGTACTTTCTCTATGGTCAACAACACAAGTCCTATCCACAAATTCGGTAACCTCCGCATCGCATTCCTTGAAGCTATCAAGGATCCTGAGCAGAAATCCTTGCAGACTGGTATCGTCATGAACATTGTGGAACTATGCAAGAACCACGGGAAAAAGTTCAGCCAGAACGAGCGCAACACCTGCAAGATAAGCATTAACGAAATGCAGAACATCATGAAAAAGACTAATCCTGACACGTTCCTCAACGGAATGCTTGACGAGGCTTATCAACATTTAGGCAAATAAACACGAAAACTGAAGAACTCTCACGCAAGCCAATAGCTTGCATAACCCAATAGAGATTTTTTTCTTCTCAATCCCGTCTGCTGACGACAGCCCGCGGGACACGCTTTTCATAAATAAGCAAGTGGGCATCGCCGCCCTTCATTTACAGACCGTAAGAGACGGCATCGCTCACTTGCACCTTTATCATTACCAATCAATTATGAACAAATCAATCATATCCGCCCTGCTGATTCTATGTACATTGCCTATCGCAGCACAGACTGCCGGCAAGGAAAAACAGAGCACGACGGACACAACCGGCGTACACTCAAACGTGGAACTCGACGAGGTGGTGGTGAAATCCCAGCGCCAACTGATAAAGAACGAGATTGACCGCACGACCTACAATGTGCAGGCTGACGAGGAATCCAAAGTTAAAACCGTCATGGACATGCTCCGCAAAGTGCCGCTTGTCACTGTCGACGGTCAGGACAACATACAGGTCAACGGCTCTTCCGATTTCAAAATCTTCAAAAACGGCAGACCTGACCCTACCATGACCAAGAACCCGAAGGAGGTTCTCAAAGCCATGCCGGCAACAATGGTGAAGCGCATCGAGGTCATCACCGAACCGGGAGCACGCTATGACGCCGAGGGAATCTCTGCCATCCTCAACATCGTCATGATGGACAACAGCCGTTTCGGTGGCGTTGTCGGCTCCGTAAGCACAGGAATGAATGACCATTACGACCCGCATGCCAACGGATACATAACAGCCCAGACCGGCAAACTCATCCTCTCCGCCAACTACGGCTATCAGCATCAGGGCGAAGCCATGTCCTCTTCCACCTCCGAAAGTGAGACTTACTACAAGGACAGTGGCAACACTATGCACGACACAGGCCGCAGCAACAACAAAGGCGATGTCCATTATGGCAACATCGAAGCAAGCCTTGACCTCGACACGCTGAACCTTCTCACGCTCTCCGTCAGCGGTTTTGCCTATAATATCGGTGTCAACAGCTTCGGCAGCTACCGCATGTCCGACCCTCTCGGCAACACACTCTATGCTTATGACGCCCGGACATGGTCAAACGGAGGCTTCCGTTATCTCGATTTCTCGACACGTTTCGACTATCAGCACAAAACAAAAGTGAAGGACGAAGTGCTGACTTTCTCCTATCTCATGTCATTGGAAAACAACAAAAACCCACTATCTTACGAATACAGCAACGCCATTAATCTGCCTGTCAGCTATACAGGCTACGACTATTTCAGCAAACAGAGATTCGCCGAACATACATTCCAGCTCGACTGGGTGCGTCCGTTTGCAAAGCACCATAAGTTTGAGACCGGCGCGAAATACATCTTCCGACGTAACAAGAGCGACAATTCACAGACATTCTACGGAAATACGCCTCCCACATCCGCCCTCTTCAACCACGACACACATGTCGCCGCACTCTATTTGCAGTATCTCCTGAACCTCGGAAGATGGTCTGCCATGGCAGGACTGCGCTACGAATACAGCCGTGTCAATGTAGATTATCCTGACGGAAGTGCCGAAGGTTTCTCAAAGAACATCTCCGATCTTGTGCCGTCAGCGACAATAAAGTACAAGATTTCCGACTCTGACAACATCAAACTGAGCTACTCCGCAGGCATCAGCCGCCCGGGAATCAGCTACCTGAACCCTGCTGTCACGGAGAGTGTGACAAGCATTTCCTACGGCAACGGCAGCCTTAACAGTTCCAGAAGGCATACCCTCGGACTGACCTACCAGCACACAGGAGCCAAATTCACATACAATGTAGCCCCGTTCCTCCGCTACAGCAACAGTGGCATAGGCAGCATAAAGTACACTGACGGAGACAAAATCGTCAGCACTTATGCCAACAACCTGAAATCCATCTCCTACGGCACAAGGCTCTATGTGCAGTGGACAATCATCGACGGCACAAGCTTCAACATCAACGGACAAGTCGGGAAGAACATCCATGAGAACGAGAACATGCAGCTGAAGATAAGCAAATGGTCAGCCTACTACTATGGCAACCTGCGGCAGAAGCTGCCTTGGAAACTCTTCTTCACACTTGGTGGTGGTGGAAACGTAGGCAAATCACCGAACAGTGTCTATGGATATTACTCCTCAAACTACAATTACTACTACCTTTCCCTTCAGCGTTCATTCCTGAAGGACGACCGCCTGACGGTGAATCTCTCGGCAAGCAACCCGTTCGGAAACAAGTACAGTGACTTCAAGTCGTATGTCACTCAGGGCGACTACTTGTCTGAAAACCACAATTACGGTCCACGCCGCAGCTGCCGCCTGTCCCTCAGCTACCGCTTCGGCAAGTTGAATGCCAGCGTGAAGAAGGCTGACCGCTCAATCAGCAACGATGATGTCGAGGGCGGCGTAAGCAAGAAATAAGCCTTCTCCCCTATTATAAAGAACTCCGTCCCATAACGTGGCATATCGTTATGGGACGGAATTCTTTCTTGTGATTTTCTTTCTGAGTTTTCTAATGTTTTTTCAATCGCAAGGTGGAAAATAACGCTTTTTTTAGCTGAAAATATGCTTCCACGGAGTAAAAGATAAGTTTTTGCTTTGGAAACGGTAACCTTTCACAATGCAGAACGATACGAAAAACACTGCAATTCGTTACCGTTCAGCGTGTTTTTGGTAACCAATTGCAGTGTCTTTATGCATATTTTGCTCTGCTAAAAGTTGCAATTCATTGATTCACAGTTATATAACAAAATACAAAATCCATACGATTTTCCTGACTTTTTTCTGAATTTATTTCTACGCGATTCTCACGAGGCAAAAAAGCGGTGAGTTTTCTAATTCTCGTCCACAACCTGCTGATTCCGTTCCGTCTGCTCTTCCCTCCAATTGACAAGGTAGAGATGTTCCGTGGCACGTGTGAACGCCGTGTACAACCAATGGATGTAGGACGGCGAAAGCATGTCATCGGTCATGTAACCCTGGTCGACATAGACATGCGCCCATTGCCCACCCTGCGCCTTATGGCAAGTGACGGCATAGGCGTACTTTATCTGCAAAGCATTGAAATGCTTGTCCTCCTTCAATGCCTTGAACTTATCCTGCTTGCGTGACATGTCCGCATAATCCTCAAGCACACCGTTAAAGAGCGTTTCCTGCTGCTCGTAGGTCAGTGCAGGAGCCTCACTCTGCAAGGTATCAAGCAGCGTTGTCGCCTGAATCTCCAGCCCGTTATAGTCAGGAAACTCCAGCAGCACATCGGCAAAACGGAAGCCGAAAAGTTCACGACTGTTCCTTACGCGCCGCACCACGCAACGGTCGCCATTGGCAAGGAACGGCGGCAGATTGTCATCCTCCTTCTCTTCCTTTCCCATTTCGGCTTTTATGGTCTCCGTCCAGAAATAGTTGTTCTTCACAATCATCACCGAATCGCCGGATGACAATTCCTCCTCACGGTCAAGCACTTGGTTTCTTATGCCGAGATTGTAGACATTTGCACGCTTGTTGCTGCGCGTTATGACTATCGTCTCGTCCATGCCCACACGGCTGTAGCTCGACCCAAGCGAGTCAATCAGTTCATTTCCCGGACATATTGTTATGTCGGCAAAACCATCAAACCTTATCTTCGGCAGCTGTGTCATGTCATCATGAGTGATAAGGTTGCGCAGCATCGTGGCATTCCACAGTATGCCCGACTCCTGCGATTGGCGCAGCACCTCCGTCAAGTCATAATCGTAGACCGTCAGACCGTAGCCTGCAATGTAGCCGGAAACCAGTGCAGGAGCCTCCTCACAGCCGACAGGCGGCAGCTGTGCAGTGTCGCCTATGAGGACAAGGCGGCAGTTTCTGCCAGAATAGACATAGCGCACAAGGTCGTCAAGCAGGTTGCCTGCCCCGAAAGCCCCACTCACTCCCAACTCCGAAGTGCTGACCATCGAAGCCTCATCAACCATGAAAATTGTGTCCGTATGCATGTTGTCGGCAAGCGTGAACGCATCGGACATGTACGCCCTCTGCCGGTAAATCTTGCGGTGGATGGTGTAGGCATGTGTCGCACCTCCGGCTATTCCCTGCTCGAAAACCTTCGCCGCACGGCCTGTCGGCGCAAGCAGCACAACCTTCTGCTTCATGGCGGTCATGGCACGGACTATGGCGCGGGCGACACTTGTCTTGCCCGTACCGGCAGAGCCGCGCAGCAACATTGCCACATCGGGACTCGCATCAGTCATGAAACGGCTGAAAACCGCCACCGCCATGCCCTGCCCCGCTGTCGGCGAGAAAGGCAGGCAGCTTTCTATCTGGTATGCCCATTCTTGTTCAATCATGATTGCAAAATTACTTAAAATTTATCACTATACCAAAAATTCATGAGTCTTCTTGTGCCATTTGTGGCCAAAAATAAGTACCTTTGCATTTATGAAGCAACCACGAACAATCATACGCATCGGACAACAGTCACTCGCATTCATGTCTCCGGAAGGCATTTATGAGCCTTACACCGTGAAGAGCGGCATGTCCATGGCTGCCAATCTGCGCGAGGCTTTCCGTGACAGTGAGACACTGACGGATGCTGGCGACAGGGTGCAGGTCCTTATTGATGCCAACATATTGCTCATTCCGATGGAGGAATACGATGAGAGCCTGACAGAAATCTTTTACAACCATACTTTCCCGGAAAGCACGACAGCCAACGGACTGAACATCAGTTCCGGAAGGGCTATTGTCAGTCATGTCATGCCGGAGCTAAACTGTGTCGCCGTTTTCGCCATGAACAAGGACTTGAAGATGGTCATCAGCGACCATTTCAGTGACGTTCGCATAGCACCGCTGCTTGCACCGGTATGGCAGCATCTGCACCAGCGCAGCTATGTCGGACAGACAAAGAAGCTGTTTGCGTACTTCCACGACCGCCGTTTGGCAGTGTTTGGGTTCAGCAAGAATCGCTTCCGGTTCATGAACGAGTTCCGGGCGACATCAGTAACCGATGCGGCTTATTTCATACTTTATGTATGGCAGCAGCTTGCAATGAACAACAAGAAGGACGAACTCTACATCGTTGGTGACATACAGGAACCGGATGCGCTGCGCGAAGAGTTGCGCAAGTATGTCAGCAACGTTTTCCCAATCAACCCGTCTGCGGAATTCAACCGTGCTCCGGTGACAAAGATTCCGAACGTGGCGTATGATATTGTGACATTTTCCATGAACGCTTAGGAGACAGAGACAATGAGAATAATAACAGGAATTTACAAAGGCAGGAGGTTTGACATTCCTCGCACGTTCAAGGCAAGGCCTACAACGGACTTTGCAAAGGAGAACATCTTCAATGTCATTCAAGGTTATCTTGACCTTGACGGTGCCCTCGCACTTGACCTTTTCGCCGGCACGGGCAGCATCTCTTTGGAGCTTATTTCAAGAGGATGCCGCCAAGTGGTAAGTGTGGAGGCAGACCGTGACCATGCGAATTTCATACGCCAGTGCTTGCAGAAGCTGGACATCGACACGTGCAGTCTTGTGCGTGGCGATGCGTTCCGTTTCCTTAAGTCCTGCCGTCAGCAGTTTGACTTCATCTTTGCCGACCCACCTTATGCGTTGAAGGAACTGCCTGAGATTCCGGATCTTGTGCTTGGCAAAGGGATTCTTGCCGAGGGCGGAATCTTTGTCTTTGAGCATGGGAAACAGTATGATTTCTCCAACCATCCGCGATTCATGGAGCACCGCTCCTATGGCAGTGTGAATTTCACATTGTTCAGATAACAACAAGGACAGTAATGCCAATATTGTCAGCACTGTCAGTATTGTCGATAATGTTTATCCTGCATATTCCCGATGATTGACAACATTACCACAGCCAAGATTCTTGAAGCAGCAGACATCGTCGATGTCGTGTCAGAGTTCGTCACACTGCGCAAGGCAGGCGCGAACTACAAGGGTCTGTGCCCTTTCCATGACGACAAGACACCGTCGTTCTCGGTGTCGCCTGCACGCAACTACTGCCACTGTTTCTCATGTGGCAAGGGAGGCACGCCGGTGGGCTTCATCATGGAGCATGAGCAGATGACTTACCCCGAGGCATTGCGCTGGCTGGCAAAGAAATACCATATTGAGATAAAGGAGCGCGAACTCACCAATGAAGAGAAACTTCAGGAGAGTGAGCGTGAATCAATGTTCATTGTCAATGAATGGACGGCAAAATACTATCATGACATCCTGCACAATGATGCCGACGGCAGAGCAGTAGGCATGCAGTACTTCCGTTCACGAGGATTCCGTGACGACATAATAGAGAAATTCCGCCTTGGCTTCGCCCTTCCTGACCGCCGGGCCATGCCTCGCGAAGCAATAGCAAAGGGTTACAAGGCGCAGTTCCTATTGAAAACAGGACTGTGCTACTCCAAAAACAACGACAATAATCCGTCTAAAGAAATTGACCCCGAATCACTTGTCGACCGTTTTGCAGGCAGGGCGATATTCCCATGGATAGGAATGAGCGGCAAAGTCGTCGCTTTCGGCGGCAGAAAACTTGACAAGGAGACAAAGGGAGTACAACAGAAATATGTCAATTCCCCGGACTCTGACATTTACCACAAAGACCATGAGCTTTACGGTATCTATCAGGCTAAGAAGCAGATAAGCAAGGAGGACCGTGTGTTCATGGTGGAAGGCTACACGGATGTTATCTCCATGCACCAATGTGGCATAGAGAACGTTGTGGCAAACTCCGGCACGGCGCTGTCCATTCATCAGATTCACATGCTTCACCGCCTTACAAAGAACATCGTACTGCTCTACGACGGTGACGCAGCGGGTATCAAAGCGGCAATGCGAGGTACAGACATGCTGCTCTCGGAAGGCATGAACATCAAGGTGCTCGCCCTCCCTGACGGCGACGACCCTGACTCTTTTGCAAATAAACATACACCGGAGGAGTTCCGGGAGTATGTGGAACGCAACCAGACTGACTTCATCCAGTTCAAGACAGATGTGCTGATGAAGGACGCAACTGACCCGGTGAGACGTTCTGATGTCATCTCCTCTATAATAAAGAGTGTCTCTGTCATCCCTGACCCGATTATCCGTGCAGCATATCTTCAGGATTGTGCGACACGACTCCGCATGGATGAGAAGACCTTGCTCACAAAGATGAACAGGTTTATCAGTGACGACATCAAGGAGCGTGACAAGAGAAGGGAGCGTGAACGGTCTGCCACCACCCAACAAACAGAGCCGACTCAGAACGTGCCTGTCGGCAATGACATTCCGCCGGAAGACCTTCCTGACGAGGCTTTCGCCCCGGCTGCACCAAAGACTCCTGTAAAGAAAAGCAGTGTTTCGGAGTCCATTGAACGCCTGATAATGCAGGCTGTCGTGCGCCATGGCGACAAGATAATCCTTGATGATGTGGAGACAGAGGATGGCGGCACTGTATCATTGAACGTTGCACAGTTTGTCTACTACAACCTGACATCAGAGGATCTGTCGTTCTCCAACCCACTCTACAACAGGATGCTGGAGGAAATCGTCTGCAACGCTGCACAGGAAGAGTTCTGCTCCTCAACGTTTTTCACGAAACATCCCGACATAGAGATAAGCAAGACCGCCACCGATTTGGTCATGGAGCGTTATACTCTCTCAAAAAGTCTTGAACTGAAATACACGAAAGAGGGACTCCGCAGCCATGTCGAAAGACTCCTTTTGGAGTTCCGCCGTGACATTGTGGATGCCAGACTGGATGAGCTGCTCCGGCAGATAAAGGCTTTCGGCAACGATATGGAGAAGGCTTCGGAACTTCTGGCGGAATACAGTGAGCAGAAACAGTTGTCTGCCGCCATAGCGAAACAGCTCGGCAACAACATCAGATAACCAACACTCTGACAAATGTCACACATTTTTTCATATATAGAAGACACAACAATATGGATAATAAACGAACATCAGTGATTATCGCTGACGCAGAATACATTGACAGCGTGGCTTTCAACCTCATTGTCAACTTTGAAAGAATGATAGGCCGCCACATTCCACAGGCGGATATGGCGCAATGGGTTGAGTGCATAGCCATGGATGGCGGCGTGCGCCGTACCAAAGAAAGCGGTGAGGAGCATGCCAACAAAGAGCTTCCCGAATGCAGTGTCATCCTTGTTCATGACAAGAAGAATGACGAAATGAACAATTTCAACCCCGGAAAGTTCACCACCGAACTCAATGGGCAGGCTTTCAAAGGCGACCTCGGAGAGTTTGCCTTCAACGCTGTGTGTGCGGAAGAGGGGATGGAAACCATGTCAAAATATGACATTCTCACAGACATCCTTGCCGCAATGGTCGACGAGCCGCAGGTCAAGAACGTCATGGTCATCCCAGACCTTGACTCAAACGACAACGGAGTGATGGAGCGTCTGCTGCCCGTCCTTCGCCATATAGACCGCGAATGTCCTGAAAAGCGAGTGACATTGTTTGCCATGCAGCCACTCAGCGGTGTCCCTTGCCGCACGGAAATCCTTGGCTACTCCCTTATGGCAGCCCTCGGAATACGCGCCGATGAGATAAAAGACTGACCGTCTGCATATACAATAACCGGCAAGTACTATCCACTTAAGTACATGCCGGTCAATTATTTTACCCTATATAGTTCAAGAAAGCATCAACTTGCTGTGCCAAAGCCTCTTCCTGTTCTTGTGTCAGAATCATGTTGCCATGAGTCCATGCCTCAACTCCCAATACGATTCCGGTCTGCGGTTCCTTCATGACATCCGCATCGATGAACGGCAATGTCA
This sequence comes from Palleniella intestinalis, assembly GCF_013166595.1. Classification (GTDB taxonomy): domain Bacteria; phylum Bacteroidota; class Bacteroidia; order Bacteroidales; family Bacteroidaceae; genus Prevotella; species Prevotella intestinalis. The sequence goes on from NZ_JABKKG010000002.1 coordinate 105,450, forward strand.
GAAGCTCTGTCAGTCTTGCACGACAGTTGGCTGTAGCCGAACCACCACCGGCACCGCTCAATGCCACTTTCTTCTTGTTGATGGCAAGCGGAGAAGTGTGGTCATCCGCAGCAACGGGACGTGAAAGCCAGTCGATGAGATTCTTCAGATGACCGGGATAACCGGAGTTGTATTCCGGTGAGAATATCCACAATCCGTCAGCTTCCGCTATCTTTCTGCGAACCTCAGCGACAGCGTCGGGAGCAGGAAACTCAATGTCTTGGTTCATCATGGGCAGTCCGGAGTAGTCCAAATATTCCACAACGGCACGTCCGGCAATGAGTTGTTCCGCACGGTTCGCAAGTTTTCTATTGAACGATTCCTTACGCAGTGAACCTATTATGAACAATAGCTTTTTCATTTTTGCACTGCTTTTTCATTATTCAGCATAGAGGCGATAACCTACGCTTCTCATCACTTCAGGAACGGGTCGATGACCGACAGAAGATCAGCCTTTGACATCGCTCCGCTCTGCCGCCATAGCATCTCATTGTTTCGGAACAACATCAGTGTCGGCACCGAACGTATCTGATACTCACCGGCAATGTCACCTTGCTGGTCAACATCCATTTTTATGATACGTATACGGTCGCCAAGCACTTCCTTAACCTGCTCCAGAATCGGATGCATCATCTTACATGGCTGACACCATGTGGCAAAAAAATCTACCAAAACGAGTTGGTTGCCTGAAATTACGTCTTTGAATGTTTCCATACTCGATAAATTTTAATGTTAGTAAAACAATTACATGCCTTGGGTAAATCACATTACCTGTCAGGCTTTGAGTGACTCTTTGTCTGTAGTTCACAGTGCAAAGATACCGCAATTTCCTTGAAATACAATCCCGGCTTAAATGAAAATAATATTTTTTTAGGTAAAATAATACGGGTCACATGGTTGGATATTCCATGTGACCCGTACATAATATTGTCGTTAATTAAATAGCTATCAGCCTTTTACAGTTTGCACTTTACAGCGATTGTAGGATTCCAGTACATCTTAGAGTTGTCTGAATAGAAGCCACTATAGAACTCCATCTCGGTACCGATAGAGATTGGGCACTTCTTGAGTCCCTTGATTGAATTGAGGTTAAACCACAACTGTGGCTCAGAGATGAACACAAGTTTGCCATGGCCGTTAGCCTGCTCGTCACGCCAGAAGTCGAACACACCGGCGAAAGTCAGCGCATCGTGAGCGAAAGTGGTGCTCCATACGCCCGTAAACTGGCAGGATGGGAACGCATGGTTGTAAGTTCCTTTGAAGAACTGCTTATACATGACCTGAAGAGAGAGGGTCTTCTTGTAGTCAGCAGAGTGCATGTTGTAGGCTGCACCAAGGAGGGCTGCCTGCTGATAGCGTGCCGAGAATGATTTCTTTGAGCAGAGACCGCCGTCGTACTCGATATGGGCAGCGAAGCCTTTCTTGCCGATGTTGAACTCACGGCTCAACTCCACATAAGCTCCGGCAGCACCGTCGTTATAGAAATCCATATCAATGAAGTAGAACCATGTACCGAGTCCGTCAGCAGAGAACTGCTCAAATGTGCCGGTAACCTTCGGACGCTCAGCCTGCTCATCAGGATAAACATTGCGACCAAAGTCATAGTGAAGCTGGAGATTACCCTGCGCCATACCAGCAATGGCAGAAAGCAACATGCATGTTGCCAAAACAATCTTTTTCATTTTTTTGTTTGTTAAATACCTATACGTTTATAACGTGAATTATAAAATATGGGTGCAAAATTACAAAAATAATATTAAATATAGAATAAAAAACACGAAAATGTGCAGTAATTCCGATAAAATTGTTAATTTTGCATGAAAAGGCGGATGATTGGCTGAAGCACACATATATATTAATTACTAATGCACGCCAAAAACAAGCTGTGCTAACAAGCCAAAACACTTAACCGCCGGCAACATCAAACTACTAATAATATGAACTACTACGAGATTGGCAAGACAGGCATGAAGGTTTCTGCACTGTCTTTCGGAGCATCATCGCTCGGCAGCGTTTTCCGTGAAACAAAGCTGGAAGAGTCGCTTGACGCTGTATACACAGCAATAGACTGTGGCATGAATTTCATTGATGTCTCTCCATATTATGGGCACTATAAGGCAGAAACCGTGCTCGGTCAGGCATTAAAGAACATCCCACGTGACAAGTATTACCTTTCTACAAAGGTCGGAAGATACGGCGTAGACGGAAAGAACACATGGGATTATTCGGCAGAGCGTGTCACACGCAGCGTGTATGAAAGCTTGGAGCGACTGAACATCGACCATATCGACCTCATCAATGTACACGACATAGAGTTCCAGGGCGACCTTCCTGGCGGCTTGCAGAAGATTGTCGACGAGACTCTCCCTGCACTTGTGAAACTGCGCGACGAGGGTGTTGTGGGTCATGTCGGCATAACAGACCTGCAGCCGGAGAACATCAAGTGGGTCATCGAGCACTGTCCGGAGGGCACAGTGGAGGCAACTTTGTGCTTCTGCCACTATTCCCTGAACGATGAACTGCTGAACGACTACTTTGATTTCTTTGAACAGCACAATGTCGGCATAATCAACGCTTCTCCTTTGTCAATGGGACTCCTCTCTTCACGCGGCGTTCCTGCATGGCATCCTGCACCAAAGTCGCTTGTGGATGCTTGCCAAAAGGCTGTCGCCCATGTCAATGAGAAAGGCTACCCTATCGAGAAACTCGCCATACAGTATGCCATCAGCAACCCTCGCATAGCAACAACACTGTTCTCTTCCGCCAACCCTGCGAACGTGAAGAAGAACTGGGAATATGCCGAAGCTCCAATCGATTGGGAGCTTGTCAAGGAGGTTCAGGACATCATTGGTGACCAGATGCGCGTAAGATGGAAAAATTCATAAGTGAGGCAGAATGCCGTGAGAGATACTATCTGACGGACAAGAAACCCGTAATCATCGATGCCCATTCCCATTTGTGGCTTTGGCAGCATACTGTTGTCAACGGCAAGCGGATAGAACAGTTGCCGAACGGCAGGAGTTCGTTCATGGGCAATGAGGTACAGATGATGAATCCGTGGATGCGTGACAACTACAATTCCGCCGAGAAATTCCTTGCCAACATGGACTTTGCACAGGTTGAAGGAGCGGTTGTGACACAAGAATTCATCGACGGACTGCAGAATGACTATCTCGAGTATGTCGGCAGACGCTGGCAGGACAGGTTCTTCGTGTTCGGAATGTGCGAGTTCCGCAAGCCGGGCTTCCTGATTGAGGCGCAGGTTCTTCTGCGCCGCGGATTCAAAGGCATAAAGCTTCCGGCAGCAAGACTGGTCGATGACCATATCAACATACGGTTCGACACGGAGGAGTTCATGCAGATGTTCCGGCTCATGGAGGAAAATGGCATGGTTCTTGCTATCGAACTTGGTGAAGGAACATGCCAAAACGAGCAGCTGGAGACTGTCATCAAGGAATGCCCTAACCTTAAAATCGTTCTCGGACATTTCTGTATGGTCAACCGAAAAGACTGGCAGAAGCAGATGGCGCTGTGCTCCCACAAGAATGTCTTCACTGACATGGGCGGCATAACGTGGCTGTTCAATGATGAGTACTACCCGTATCCTTCCGCCATCAGCGCCGTAAAGGAAGCTGCGGACTTGGTGGGCATGGACAAAATCCTGTGGGGCTCGGACTATCCGCGCACCATTTCGAACATAACCTACCGCCAATCGTATGACTGGATATTGAAATCCACAGAACTGACCGACACGGAGAAACGCATGATTCTCGGTGAAAACGCAAGGAAAGTGTACGGCTTTGACAATCTGCCGGTATTGCCTTATGTTCCGAGCATGAGCGAGTAGCAGCATTTATCCTGCATTAACAAACCAATAATAAACAATTAAAAATCAGCATATTCACAGAATATCAGAAAGTAAAACATACAAACAACAAAGATGAAAGCAATTCAGATTCCCGGACTTCAGCAAATGGCTGTTGTCGAACTGCCTAAACCGGAGGCAAAGGCAGGTGAGGTACTTCTCAAGATGGAGTATGTAGGTTTTTGCGGTTCAGACTTGAACACATTCCTCGGCCGCAACACTATGGCAAAAGAAAATGTAATTCCGGGCCACGAGATAGGTGCTGTAATAGAAGCTGTCGGTGAGGGCTGTCCTGACACACTGCAGCCGGGCATGGTCGTGACCGTCAACCCATACACAAACTGCGGCCACTGCGCATCATGCCGTAACGGACGCGTGAATGCCTGCCAGCATAACGAGACTCTCGGCGTGCAGCGTGACGGAGCAATGCGCGAGTACATGGCACTCCCTTGGCAGAAGATTATTCCGGTGAAGGGCGTGAACACACGCGACGCCGCTCTCATAGAGCCGATGTCAGTAGGTTTCCACGCTGTCGACCGTGGTCAGGTGACTGACATCGACACTGTTGTCGTGTTCGGCTGCGGCATGGTAGGACTCGGTGCCGTTGTGCGTGCCGTACAGCGCGGCGCAACAGTAATTGCCGTCGACCTTTCTGCCGAGAAACTGCAGATAGCCAAGGATCTTGGCGCAAAGTACGGCATAAACTCCAAGGAGGAGAACCTGCTCGAGAAAGTCATGGAGTACACCGACGGCTACGGTGCTGACTGCGTGATCGAGGCTGTAGGCTCACCAATCACCTACACCGGAGCCATCGACATCGTCAGCTTTACAGGCCGTGTGGTCTGCATAGGCTATGCAAAGAGCGGTGTGGAGTTCCAGACAAAGTACTTCGTACAGAAGGAACTTGACATCCGCGGCTCACGCAACGCCAACCCAAGCGACTTCCGTGCAGTGCAGAAATATCTGGAAAACGCCAACATTCCGATGGACCGCTTCGTGTCAGGAGTCTATACTCCGGAGACAGCAAAGGACGGCATGGAGGCATGGGCGGCAGCACCGGCACAGGTGTTCCGCATCCTCGTGGACTTCAGATAATAAGACTCTCATCCATAGAGAAAAAGGAGAATCCCCCTCAACAATATGGATTTCCCCTTTTTCTCTTCAGATATTATCCGTAATTTCGCAACTATAAAGAAGGTTACGTATAGATTGCGGAGACGGTTACGGTCGTCGTTAACATCAAAGGCGGACGGAGTCTGTCAAGGCAAAAAAGACAGAAAAGTTATGAAAAAGATTACATTCATTGCATTGTCAGTCCTTGTTCTGATAAGCAGTTGCAGCTCCTACACAGCTACAGGAGCCGGTTTCGGCGGAGTCATAGGCTCAGCAATCGGAGGCATTGCCGGTGGCTATCATGGTCGTGATGTAGGCACACTTGTCGGTATGGCAGCAGGTGCGGCAACCGGTGCTGCCATTGAGAATGCCAAAGAACAGCAGTACAGGAATCGTGTGGCTACGGCTGTGGAGAACGACGGTGTCTATTACGACGGCAACAACAATGGCTATGGCTCTTCTTCACGACGTTACGGCACTCCGAATAATGACGCAAAGTCAAGGCGCATAAAGAGATACCATGACAATGTGGAACGCAGAGGAACACACAAATCCACCTACTCCACCAAGGAACACCACAACGGACAAAGCAACGGGTTCCGCCTTGAACCTACGGATGACAGACGTCTGACGGAACAGAATGCGACCACCACGGAGCCGGAGAACGACTCCGGATACTCCAGCACGGCAAAATACGATGACCGTATTGAATTGGAATGATGCATCAAACCAAAAGGTAAAAAGCTGAGGCCATACCCCTCCGCTTTTTGCCTTTTGTTGTTTATATCCAAGCCACAAACCCATTTCGCCCCTGCACTCCTTTTATCTGTCTATCAACCACCTATACACCTGACCAACTATGGAAGACAAATACGAAAACATGATTATCGAGACAGCGGAAAAAGTGTTCAACTCCATGGAACCGCGCGTCTCCCCACGGCAACTGAAACAGCTTCACGACGCTTACGAATTCGCATACAACGCCCACAAGGAGCAACGCAGGAAAAGCGGAGAACCGTACATCATCCACCCAATCTCCGTCGCTCTAATTGCAGCAAAAGAACTGATGCTTGACACAAACTCCGTCACAGCATCATTCCTTCACGACATTGTCGAGGACACTCCGTACACCATCGACGACATACGCGAGCGTTTTGGCGATGATGTCGCCTTCCTTGTCGATGCTGTAACCAAGCGCAAGAAATCAAAATACAAATTCTCCAAGCAGGTAGACAACTACCAGCAACTGCTCTCGTCCATGCAGTTTGACATCCGCGCACTTATGGTGAAAATCGCCGACCGCCTGCATAACATGCGCACACTGTCGTCCATGCGCCCGGACAAACAGATGAAGATTGCCGGTGAGACGGACTATTTCTATGCCCCTTTGGCAAACCGCCTCGGTCTCTTTGATGTAAAGACCGACCTTGAAAACCTTTCATTCAAGTACCGCTGCGGCATGGAATACACAGACATCGTCCTCAAACTTGACAAGGACAAGAAGGACAACAGTGCACGCCTGAAACTCTTTACGGACGACATCGAGGCGATACTCCATGAGGCAGGCATCGATGCAAAGGCCACCGTCTATTGGAGAGCACCATACTCTTTATGGAGACGCATGAAAGCCGCTAACAAGGATTTCATACACCTTGACAACCGGTACTATATCCGCGTGACATTCTCCGGATGCAACGGTAGGGAATTGTCTGAAAAAACAATATGCCTGTACATCTACTCCCTGCTCACAAACAAATACAACGAGAAGCCGGGCTCATTCCAAAACCTCATTGACCAGGGCAAGGAGAACTCCTACAAGTCCATCAATGTCATGCTGTTATCACACGAAGGTATATGGGAGGACGTGCAAATCTGCTCCGACAAAATGGTCGAAGCATCACGGTTCGGATGCATGGCGGAGGTGGCGGAACGCGCCGAGACACGCAACTGCGGAAACAATGTGTCACTGCAGAATGTACGCAAATGGATAGAGAAATTCCGCAAAATCCTTAAAGAGATTGCCGCAGAATCACAGACACAGGGATTTATCGAAAGCATAAAGTCGTCACTTTACTATGATGACGTCCTCGCATTCACACCAAAGGGAGAAGCCATAATACTCCCGAAGGGTTCGACCGCTCTCGACTTCGCATTCGAACTGCACACAGACATCGGACTGCATGCCAAATACGCCCGCATAAACAGCAAACTCATGTCCGTGCGTACTGTGCTCAACCGTGGCGATGTCGTGGAAATCGGAACGGAAGACGATGCACTGCCAAAGGCAGAATGGATGCAATATGTGCAGAGCTACAAGGCGAAACGCAGCCTACGCTCCTATTTCTCCGAAGAACTTGCAAAGCAACAGTACCAGCGATGCACATGCTGCCTGCCACTGCCGGGAGGAGAGACAATCGGATTCCGTGAGGAAGACAACTCCATCACGCTCCACAAACGCAACTGCCCAGAGGCTATACGGCTCGCATCAAAGTTCGGTGACAACATCATTTACATGGAATTCGACGAAAGCCCCGACAGGCAGTATCCTGTGACCATCTACATCAAGGCAATCGACCGCTATCACCTGTTCATCGACATACTGTCGAAAATCACCAACGACCTGCACCTGTTCATCGACTCGCTGAAGACAGAGACCAATGACGACATAACGGACCTCACCGTGACATTCTACGTCCATTCTGTCCGCGAACTCAACTCTGCCATACAATCCCTATACAGCATCCCTGGAGTAGATGAGGTGCGACGAGTGCAGAACCTGTAAATCATAACCTACACCAAGGACAATAATCCATCCGCCACCCTATCATGAGTGGCGGATTTTTAATGCTACTATATTCAAACAAAATTGAATTGCAAAACACACATGCCGTATTGTAAACATTTCCATGCAAAGTGTGGCGGAGCCACAACCCTTACGGTAACCTCCGGCTTTAGCCGTGAGGATTGCAAAGCGGCTCAAACGCTGTGTGGTGGAACCACACTCCCTTATGCCGGAAACACACCATGAATAATGAACTTGCTGATTTCACAAACCAATTCTGTATGACTATAACCTTATATGCACCGCCTGAGATCAGGCAGAAAAATCTCTTGTACAAAAGAAAACTCACAGCGTTCTTGCCCAAAAATACTCGCGTAAAAACAAAAAAGATTCTGTAAGTTGTGAAAATCGTAAAATTTTACAATCTTGCCAACTTTTTGTTACTCAGTATGTTATACATTTGTAAGCATTTCTTGGCATCATCTATTATTGCAAAAGGTTACACTTGACTTTGTGAAGTGTTACCTTTCGTAATATAGAAGGTAACATTTCGCAATGCCAAAAGCTACCTTTCTTGTGCTTTTTGGACAGAAAAGCACAAGAAAACTGCCAATACCGGCATTTTCAAACGCCACAAAAGACTGTTTCAAACAGCTTTCTTCCTATTATGATAAATAGGACATTGGAAAACTCACACATATTTTTCAGAGATTTTTCAACATGCACAACTCCTGTCGCCAACCACAAAAACTGCTATCGGCGGTGCCAAAGCGCGAGTGCAACAATGAAAAACACTTCCGACAGCAAGCATTTTTCAAGACAGAAAAAGCAAACACTGTATGTAATAAGTTTTACAATACGTTGCAAGCACTACATTCATAATACAAAAAAACTCCCACAGCCGTTTGCTTATGGGAGCTTTTATCACAAAGAAACGAGATTCCTCTTACCAGTTGCAATGGACAGACTCACGGATATAGCGATCGTAAATCGCAGCGACACCGTCCATTTGCTCCTGTGTCAGTCCGGGAAGTTCGGCAGCCCTCACATTGGACAGCACTTGCTCACGCTTGCTCGCACCAGGAATGACAGTGCTCACAGCATCGTGCATCAGAATCCAGCGCAACGCATACGGAATAAGGTCATCAGTGTGGAACAACTTCTTCAGCTCCTCCACTGCCAGCAAGCCGAGTTCATAATCCACACCGGAGAAAGTCTCGCCCTTGTCGAACGCCTCACCGTTTCGGTTATAACTGCGATGATCCTCCTTGCCGAACACTGTCTCCTTTGTGTATCTGCCCGTAAGCAGTCCGCTTGCCAAAGGCACACGAGCCAGAATGCCCACATCATTTGCCTTTGCCGCTGGGAACAATTCATCCAATGGTTTCAGGCGGAACATGTTGAAAATCACCTCCATGGCAGAGATTGGATATTCCATGGCCTGCAAGCCTTCGCAAACCTTCTCTATGCTGACACCGTAGTGGCTGATTTTCCCTTTCTGCACCATCCTGTCCATACCCGCAAACAGTTCGTCCTTCCGGTACACGGATGTCGGAGGACAATGGAGAAGCACAAGGTCCAATTGCTCGACGCCCATGCGCTTCAGGCTGCCGTCAACGAACTGCTCCATGTTTTCCGCAGTGTAGCCCTCGGCTGTGTGAGGATTCAATCCTCTGCCGCACTTGGTGACAACAAAGAAGCGGTCCTTGTGGGTTGCAATGAACTTGCCGATAGCAAGCTCACTGTTGCCACCATTGTAAATATCGGCAGTGTCAATCAGGTTGATGCCACTCTCAAGGCTTGCCTCCAGGATTCTTTGCGCTTCCTCCTCGTTGAAAGGCTCGCCCCACTTTGTGCCAAGCTGCCATGTGCCAAGGCCTATTTCGCTGACCATGCGATCTGTTTTGCCAAATCTTCTTTGATTCATAATTTTTTCCTTTATTATTAATGTATGCTGTATTCAGACTTTTCCTTCATCAAAGAGTTTCTCATACAGTGAAAGCGAACGACTGCAGGTCGTCTATCATCTTGCTTTGGATTTCATTCTCATGCCAAGGCATCCCGTCTATCAATGACAGTCTCTTGATGGCTTGGATGCCACGTTCCTTCAGCTCGGATGAGATTGAGCCGGTTATCTTTATCTGCGCAAAAGCAGTGGCGTAAGTGACAATGTCACTTTGAACCATATTCATCTCTGCCATCATGTCTGACGACATTTCTTTAACTACCTCTGCATCAAGAGTGTCTGCCGCGACATACGTCATCCCCAATGCCTCTTCAATGAATTTCCGCGGAAAAGCGTCAAAGTCAAAATCAGGCATTTTCCTTATGTATTCATATATGCTGAACAATGTGTCATGTCCCTCGTCACTACCGAATGGGGCTTCCTCGTCACATTCCGAATAATAGAATTCCTCACGGAAATGCTCGGCAAATCGCGGATGAGAAGTCTTCGGGGTCAGTCCGTACTCTTCATTGTCAAGATACAATCTGTTGGTAAAATCAAAGTTTTCGTCCTCAACATAGCCTTTATTTATCTTTGAGCGGATAATCTTTTCTGCTTCCTTCCGGCACTCTTCCTCTGTGTCAAATTCCTTCAAACCGAATGTTCCGATACTGCCACATCTGCCATAGCCTACAGCAAAACTGCAACCACTATAATCTATCCACCAAAACTTATGTGTCTTGTCGTCTTTATACACAAAACCTCTTTTCATATCGCTCTTGTTTTTTAAAATTAGTTATCATAGGTAATGAAACAACTGTTTCGTTAGAACAAGTACAAAGGTAACAAAAAAAACGGACAAACAATAATTTTGGAAGTCTTTTTATGCCAAAGAATCATATATTATGAGGTTTTCGCCCAAAGGGACTGACAGACACTGCCAAAGTGGCAGACTGTGGCACACTTTATCTGTTGGCACGGTCATTGTAACTTTATAGGCAGCGGGGCATTCTAAAACACAAGCTCACGCAAAAACAAGAACGAAAGTATAAACATTAAAAATATAAAGAAAGGAAACAAATTATGGGAAAGATTATCGGTATTGACCTCGGAACAACAAACTCCTGTGTCTCTGTATTTGAAGGCAACGAGCCTGTCGTTATCGCAAACAGCGAAGGCAAGCGCACAACACCTTCAATTGTAGGCTTCGCGGAGAACGGCGAGCGCAAGGTGGGCGACCCTGCAAAGCGTCAGGCTATCACAAACCCAAAGAACACAGTATACTCTATCAAGCGTTTCATGGGTGAGACTTATGAGCAGTCTGCAAAAGAGGCTGCACGCATGCCTTACTCTGTAGTCAATGAAGGTGGCGTGCCACGCGTTGACATCGACGGCAAGAAATATACTCCACAGGAGATTTCTGCAATAGTTCTTCAGAAAATGAAGAAGACTGCTGAGGATTACCTCGGACAGGAAGTGACAGAGGCTGTCATCACCGTACCGGCTTATTTCTCAGACTCACAGCGTCAGGCTACAAAGGAGGCAGGTCAGATTGCAGGTCTGAACGTTAAGCGTATCGTCAACGAGCCAACAGCAGCAGCTCTTGCTTACGGTGTTGACAAGGCTAACAAGGACATGAAGATTGCTGTGTTCGACCTCGGTGGCGGCACATTCGATATCTCAATCCTTGAGTTCGGCGGCGGTGTGTTTGAGGTTCTCTCAACAAATGGTGACACTCACCTCGGCGGTGATGATTTCGACCATGTAATCATCGAATGGCTTGCCAACGGTTTCAAGGCTGACGAGGGCATCGACCTCACAAAGGATCCAATGGCTATGCAGCGTCTTAAGGAGGCTGCCGAGAAGGCAAAGATTGAGCTTTCAAGCACTACCTCAACAGAAATCAACCTGCCTTACATCTCAGCAGAGGGAGGTGTGCCTAAGCACCTTGTGAAGACTCTCACACGTTCACAGTTCGAGCAGCTGGCTCACTCTCTCATCCAGGCTTGCCTCGTGCCTTGCCAGAACGCAGTGCGCGACGCGAAGATTTCCACTTCCGACATTGACGAGGTTATCCTCGTAGGTGGTTCAAGCCGTATCCCTGCAGTGCAGGAGGTAGTGAAGAACTTCTTCGGCAAAGAGCCTTCAAAGGGCGTCAACCCTGATGAGGTTGTGGCAGTAGGTGCTGCTATCCAGGGTGCTATCCTTGCCGGTGACGCAGGTCAGGACATCGTGCTCCTCGACGTTACACCGTTGACTCTCGGTATCGAGACTATGGGTGGCGTGATGACAAAGCTCATTGACGCTAACTCCACAATCCCTTGCAAGAAGAGCGAAGTGTTCTCTACCGCAGCTGACAACCAGACAGCCGTAACAATCCATGTTCTTCAGGGTGAGCGCCCGATGGCATCACAGAACAAGTCCATCGGTAACTTCAACCTCGAAGGTATCGCACCGGCACGCCGTGGTGTTCCACAGATTGAGGTGACATTCGACATCGATGCCAACGGTATCCTCTCTGTGTCTGCAAAGGACAAGGCGACAGGCAAGGAGCAGTCTATCCGCATCGAAGCTTCATCCGGTCTTTCAAAGGAGGACATCGAGCGCATGAAGGCAGAAGCAGAGGCTAATGCTGACGCAGACAAGAAGGAGCGTGAGAAGATTGACAAGCTCAATCAGGCTGACTCCATGATTTTCCAGACAGAGAACATGCTCAAGGAGCAGGGTGACAAACTTCCTGCTGATGTGAAGTCAGAGATGGAGGCAGCTATCCAGAAGCTCAAGGATGCTCACAAGACTCAGGATGTCGCTGCTATCGACACAGCAATCGCAGAGCTTAACGCTGTCGCACAGAAGATGTACCAGGCCGGTGCTCAGGCAGGTCCACAAGCCGGTCCTGACATGAACGGCGGCTTCAATGGCGGTGCTCAGAACAACAACGCCGGCTCCAACTCTTCTGACGCTCAGGACGCTGATTTTGAGGAGGTGAAGTAAGAGTAATAGCATATAACAACAGAAAAGGAGTATAACATTCTAAGTTACACTCCTTTTCTGTTGTTATATGTAAATAAACACTATATTATCGTTATGCCATATTTTATCTTTATATTAGCAAACAACTACATCAACACAATCAATATAATCGGAGGCTGCATCTGCTGATTGCACCACCTTGATTATCTTGATGTCCGAAGCTATATCCGGAATGAGTGTGCGCTTGATGTTCTCAATGTATGTCACTGTTTCGTTTCCGCAGAATTTTATGTAAGAAAGCTTGTAATTGTAGACTCGTGTGACAACATTCTGCGGCATGTCATCAACGAAAATACCGACACGCTTTACTGAAGATTCTGGAGACGACATAGCGGAATTATCTGCCCTGTCAGGAAGTGTCCCACAATAGGATGGTAATTGTTTAATATACAATGGATTATTCCTGTCAAATACAAGTTCTACAACATCCTGATTCAACTCTGATATATCATGTATGATTCGTGCTTTTCCCATAACTTATACAACTCCATCTGTTTATAAATAAAACTCCTTCATAACCTCCTGATACCACTCACTCCGTGAACCATCGGCATTCAGGAGACAGAATGTCTCTTCAACAAGTTCACAGCGCATTCCTTTCTTGAACACAAGGATGAAACGTTTCGGCTGTTTGCGTGGCACTGTCTTTATGGCATAGCAGTGCTTCATGCTGAACCCTGTTATCAGACATTCGGCTGTGAACCGCTTGAGAGCTTCCACCGGTATGCTTACGGAGAACACTCCACCGTCTTCCAGCAATGAATATGCACCGCTGACAAGGTCATGGAAGGAAAGGCTTGAAGTATGCCGTGCCCTTGTCCTCCCTTCATCCGGATTCTCAAAGCTATCATCATAGTACGGAGGATTGCTCACAATGCAGTCAAAGACAGGCTTTTCCTGCCCATGCCACAAATTCTCGTCAGAAGAAAACTTGCTGAAATCCCCTTTCACAAGCGTTAGTCTGTCAGCAAACGGAGAAGCTGCGAAATTGTCATAAGCATCCAAATATGCATTATCGTCAATTTCTATCGCCGTCACTTGCGCATCAGGAAAACGCTGCGCAAACATCAATGAAACAACACCTGTCCCTGCACCGATGTCAAGCACTCTACTACCACCTTCGCCCAAAGTGCCGAGAAGCACTCCGTCAGTTCCAACCTTCATCGCCGCACGAGGCTGACGGACAGTAAATTGCTTGAATTGAAAATAATCATTACTCATTTAGAATAACAGTTTTGATAAATACGAATGAACAGCAAACCATGCATCGGACAACTGCATTTTAACAGTCTGCTTACTATAAGTAACTATGAAAAGCCTTAATTATTGTAATAATTAAAGAAAACTTTCGATTGTTCTAAGATTTTTTAGTAATTTTGCAAACTCAATAGCCTAAAAATTAAGGACAAAGAAAAAACAACCAACTTACGAATTCTGACAAAGATTATATGAACGAGAACTCACAAATACAAATGATTGCCGACTACGAAGGCGACATCGAGACATTATTTGACATAAATTTTGACGGAGTTATCCCAATCCTTGCCACAAGAAATATCGTGATGTTTCCTGGGGTAATCTGCCCTATCCTTATCGGACGTGAACAGAGTGTCGGTCTCATTGATGCGATGAGAGCGAACCCTAACCGCATATTCGCAGTGTTCTGCCAACGCAATTCCGACGTGGAGATTCCGTCAAAAGAGGATGTGTACACTACCGGAGTATATGCCAAACTGGTGAAAGTCATCGACCTGCCGGGAAACCAAAAGACAGCTATCGTGCAAGGCCTCAGCCGTTGCAAGCTTGATGATTTCTATTACACACCGGCATATTTTGAAGGCAAAGTAAGTGCAATGCCGGAATTGCTGCCGGAAACAAACGACACAGAATTCAGCACTGCAGTAAAGACCATGCGCCGCAGTATGGAGGAGTACATACAGAAAAACGATGAATTCCCTAACGAGTCTGCTTTCGCACTGCAAAACATCTCCAACAACATCCTTGTCACAAATTTCTCTGCAACCAACCTCCCTATTGCCATTACCGAGAAGATGGGACTTCTGGAGACGCAAAGTATCAAGGAGCGCTTGTTCAACCTCCTGAGAATCCTCAGTCGTGAAATACAGTTCCTTGACCTGAAACTCAACATTCAGAACAAGACCCACGAAGACATTGACGAGCAGCAGCGCGAATATTTCCTTCACCAGCAGATGCGCAACATCCGCGAAGAACTCGGTGGCAGCGAAGGCTCGCCTGAAAAAAAAGCACTGAAGGACAAAGCTGCAGCACAGAAATGGACTGAAGAGGTCAAGAAGGTTTTTGAAAGGGAATATGACAAGCTGGATAACTACAATCCTCAGTCTCCTGATTACCAGATTCAGCTGACTTATCTCCAGACATTCGTGTCCCTGCCATGGGGTGAGAAGACCGTCGACAACCTCGACCTGAAGCATGCTGAGAAAGTCCTGAACTCTGACCACTATGCCATGGAGAAGGTTAAGGAGAGAATCCTTGAATTCCTTGCTGTCATGAAGCTCCGTTCCATGGCACGCCAGAACAATGAGGAAATAAGGCACAAGTCACAGATCATCTGCCTCTTCGGCCCTCCGGGAGTAGGAAAGACTTCACTCGGCAAGTCCATTGCCAAAGCTATCAACCGAAAATACGCACGCATCTCTTTGGGCGGAATGCACGACGAGAGCGAGATTCGCGGTCATCGCCGCACATACATCGGAGCTATGCCGGGACGCATCATCAAGGCACTGCAGAAGGTTGGCTCGTCAAATCCTGTGTTCATCCTTGACGAGATTGACAAAGTAACACAGAAGACAATAAACGGCGACCCGACATCCGCACTCCTTGAAGTGCTTGACCCGGAACAAAACTCCACATTCCACGACAATTATCTTGATGTGGACTATGACCTCTCCGACGTGCTGTTCATTTGTACGGCAAACGACCTCGGCACTCTCCCGAAACCATTGCTTGACCGTATGGAAATCATAGAACTCACAGGTTATACCACAGAGGAGAAGTATGAGATTGCAAAGCGTCATCTTGTCAAGCGCGACAAGCAGGACAACGGATTTGCAGGAAAGGCATACAAAGACCTGAAATTTGACAAGAAGGCACTCATCAGAATAATAGAGCAATACACACGCGAAAGCGGTGTGCGCCAGCTTGACCGCCAAATCAACAAGGTGCTGCGCAAACTTGCTGTGGAGATGCTTACCCAAAAAAGCGAAGAGACCGGATTGGAGAAGATACAGGTTGACGACATTGAGAAATATCTCGGCAAACCATTGGTTACACGCGAAATCTATCAGGGCAACAACTACGCCGGAGTCGTTACGGGACTTGCATGGACAAGTGTAGGTGGAGAAATCCTCTTCATCGAGACCTCCCTGTCCAAAGGCAAGGCAGGAAAGCTGACATTGACGGGAAACCTTGGTGATGTCATGAAAGAGTCTGCCGTTCTCGCACTCGAATACTGTAAGGCTCACTCCGACCTACTGAACATCGACTACCGCATTTTCGACAACTACAACATCCACATCCATGTTCCCGAGGGTGCTACCCCAAAGGACGGTCCGTCAGCCGGCATCACCATCGCCACTTCCATCGCTTCAGCACTGACACAGCGCAAAGTGCGCAAGAACACGGCAATGACCGGTGAGATTACCCTACGCGGACGTGTCCTCCCTGTCGGAGGAATAAAGGAAAAGATTCTTGCAGCAAAGCGCGCAGGCATCACCGACATTCTCCTATGCCACGAAAACAGGAAGGACATTGAAGAGATTGCCGATTTCTACCTTACCGGCCTGGAGTTCCATTATGTGGAGAATGTCAAGGACGTTTGGGATTTCGCTCTTACAGATGAAAAGGTTGACAATGCTATAGAGTTCACCATCGAACCTGAAAAAGACAAGACACAGACGGCATAAGCCTGATGTGTCTTGCCATATAAATAAAGATTATCACATGAAATTCAAATTAGAATATACTGACAACGCTTCGGACGCAAGAGCGGGAACCATAACAACTGCTCACGGAGAGATAAAGACTCCTATCTTCATGCCCGTCGGCACATGCGGTGCCGTAAAGGGCGTACATTTCTCGGAGCTTCGTGAACAGGTGAAGGCACAGATTATCCTCGGCAACACTTACCACCTCTATCTCCGCCCGGGGCTTGACATACTGCGAAAGGCAGGCGGTCTGCACGGATTCAACGGTTGGGAGCGACCAATACTGACTGACTCGGGAGGCTTTCAGGTCTTCTCGCTCACAGGCATAAGAAAGCTGAAAGAGGAAGGATGCACCTTCCAGTCGCACATCGACGGCTCACGCCACATCTTCACTCCTGAGAATGTCATGGACACAGAGCGCATCATCGGTGCGGACATCATGATGGCATTTGACGAATGCGCACCGGGAGAGGCAGACTTTGAGTATGCAAAGAAATCCATGCAGATGACCCACCGCTGGCTTGACCGTTGCCTGAAACGCTTCAATGAGACCGAGCCTCTCTACGGATACGAGCAGACACTCATGCCTATCGTACAGGGATGCAAATATCCGGAACTGCGCCGCGAGTCAGCGAAATTCATCGCGGACAAAGGCGCAGACGCCAATGCTATCGGCGGACTTGCCGTAGGCGAACCTACCGAAATCATGTACGAGATGATTGAGGTTGTCAATGAAATACTGCCAAAGGACAAGCCACGCTATCTCATGGGTGTCGGCACTCCGCAAAACATTCTTGAAGCCATAGAACGCGGTGTCGACATGTTCGACTGCGTGATGCCTACACGCAACGGGCGTAATGCAATGCTATTCACATACGAAGGCACAATGAACATGAAGAACAAGAAATGGGAGGACGATTTCTCACCGATAGACCCTGACGGATGCGACGTTGACAGGATTTACACAAAGGCATATCTGCATCATCTGTTCAAGGCACAAGAGCTCCTTGCCATGCAGATTGCATCAATACACAATCTCGCATTCTACCTTCGCCTCGTCACTGACGCACGCGAACATATAATAAAAGGTGATTTCACGCAATGGAAAAACTCCGTAATCTACAATCTCGGCTTAAGAAGATAAACCTGCCCACCATAAACCAAAGGGCAATCAGAGGACTATTGGGGCTGAAACGTCTCGACACTTACATCATCAGTAAGTTCATCGGAACGTATTTCTTCTCAATACTCCTCATCATCTCCATTTCCATTGTCTTCGATTTCAACGAGAACCTTTCCAAGTTCACGCAATACCACGCACCATGGCAAGCCATAGTCTTTGACTACTATGCCAACTTCGTGCCGTATTTCGCAAACCTCTTCTCACCGCTCTTCTGCTTCATTGCCGTAATCTTCTTTACGTCAAAACTGGCAGGCAACTCGGAAATAATCGCCATCATTGCAGCAGGAGTGAGCTTCAAGCGACTGATGCGCCCCTACATGATTTCATGTGTGCTGATAAGCACCATGTCATTCTATCTCGCTTCTTATGTCATACCGAAAGGAAATGTCGTGCGGCAGAATTTCGAGTCCATGTACAAGAACAACAAGAAGAACACCTCCGCCGACAATGTGCAGTTGCAGGTGGACAAAGGTGTCATCGCGTACATAAAGCATTACGACAACATCCACAAGACCGGATTCGGCTTCTGCCTTGACAAGTTTGAGAACAAAAAGCTTGTCTCCCACATGACAGCATCCAGCATCCAGTACGACACACTCGCAAACGCCAAATACCATTGGAAAGCAACAAACTGGAAAATCCGTGAGATGAAAGGCATGAGGGAATATATCACCAGTGGCAATGCCTTGGACACGCTGATACAGATGGAGCCGATAGACCTCGTGTTCTCCAAAGGACAGCAGGAGACATTTACCTCCCCACAACTCAAAGAGTACATCAACAAGCAGATTGACCGTGGTTCCAAGAACATCGTGCAGTACGAAGTGGAGTACCACAAGCGAATAGCCTCATCCTTTGCCTCATTCATTCTCACCATTATCGGTGTCTCCCTATCCTCACGCAAGCGCAAAGGCGGCATGGGCATGTACCTCGGCATCGGTCTGGCACTCAGTTTCATATACATCATGCTGCAAACCATCAGCGCAACATTCGCCATAAATGCCGGTGCACCTCCTGCCCTCGCAGCATGGATGCCTAACTTCATCTTTGGCGCAGTGGCGTATTTCTGCTACAAGCATGCACCGAAATAAAATATTTGAATAATTTCAAAGTCAACCTGTGCAAAAAGACTCTTTGAACCGCAACTTTAACCCACACAAAATAGCCGTATCATTATTCAGTATTGAGTATGATACGGCTATTTTTGTGTATTGCAGTTACAATTAGCAATTTTCATAAATAACAATATGAAAGTAAACAAACTTATTATATTAAAATATGCAAGGTAAAAGCCCGATTTTACTTTACACAAAAACTAACAAAACCTTAAATAAAAGATAGTTTCGCAAAAGGTAACACTTTATATTGCAAAAGGTAAAGTATTGCATGATGAAAGGTAACACTTTGCATAGTCAGAAGTAACCTTTCATTATGTCATTTGCCATACCATGAAAAACACTGGGTTATAGGACAACAGACAAAAAGATTTTATCACATCAATATATTCCCATTCTTGATGTCCGAGAAAAGCAAAACATTTAATACGCACATATTCGCGTTTTATTGTGTTTAACATTCTTATTTAAGCAATATTAACCGTTTTAAGAAACAAAAATTTGGATTATTGCAGAAAAAACCGTAAATTTGCAGACGATTTCGGTATATATCCCGTTATTTTATAATTACATAGAGAATATCAAACCTAAAAACAAGCGCCTATAGACCAATATCTACTTAAATAATAAAAATTTAAGAAGAATGAACAATTCAGACAGTGTTGCATCCCTGTCTGCTCTCACTGATGAGCAGCTTGCAATAGCATACATAAATGGTAATAACAGCGCTTTTGACTTGTTGCTCGAACGTAACAAGACAAAACTTTTCTCGTACATACTTTTTGTGGTACGCAGCCGTGACATTGCCGACGACATCTTTCAGGACACTTTCGTGAAAGTCATCATCAGATTGCAGCGTGGAGAGTACAAGCCTTCAGGCAAATTCAGTGCGTGGCTTACACGCATTGCCCATAATGTCATCATGGACAGGTTTCGTTCGCAACAAAACAACTCGACGATTGATGTCGACAACGAGAATGATATGGCGAAAGTGGAGGGTGATGCCCTCACAAACGATTCTGTCGAAAACTATTTTGTGACGGAGCAGATACTCACAGATGTCAAGCATCTCATGAACCGTCTTCCGCCTCTTCAGCGCGAAGTGGTTTTCATGCGCTATTTCCAAGAGATGTCCTTCAAGGAGATTGCCGAGGTGACCGGCGTCAGCATAAACACTTCCCTCGGGCGTATGCACTACGCGGTGAACAACTTGCGTAAGATGATAAAAACCAACAAGATGGAGTTACACGTTGTGTAGCTCCATCTTGTTACCATTACTGTTTCTCAAAGCTTCTCCTGTCATCTCTATAAGAGTTTTTTTGCTCGAAGAACCCAAAGAAAGAAAAAAATTTCCTTACAAACGCAACCCACACAAGGGCGAAGCGGATTCTTTTAATTCTTTAATTTCTTAGAGAAAACAATCATCTTCGAGAAACAATCATTCCTTATAGCGGTCTCCCCAACAGTTCACCATATTCTGATACAGTTTCTCCTCCGCAGGACTATGCTGTCCATGCCAGAAACGCGAATCCTGCAACTCATCGGGCAGGAACTGCTGACGTACAAAATGACCGGGATAATCATGCGAATACTTGTATCCGTCACTGTAACCAAGCTCCGCCATCAGCTTCGTAGGAGCATTGCGCAGATGAAGCGGGACAGGAAGATTGCCCGTCTCACGCACAACACCCAAAGCTGTGTTTATACCATTATATGCGGAATTGCTCTTCGGAGAAGTGGCAAGGTAGACCACAGCCTCGGCAAGCGGAATGCGTCCCTCGGGCCATCCTATCTTCATCACAGCGTCAAAAGCAGCATTGGCAAGAAGAAGGGCATTGGGATTTGCAAGTCCGATATCCTCGGAAGCCGAAATAATCAGTCTGCGTGCTATGAACTGAGGGTCTTCCCCACCCTCAATCATCCTTGCCATCCAATAAAGAGCCGCATCAGGGTCACTGCCGCGAATGCTCTTAATGAATGCCGAGATGATGTCATAGTGCATCTCGCCGTCCTTGTCATAAGCCAAAGGATTCTGCTGAAGGCGCATGGCAACCAGTTCGTCAGTGATGACCACCTCACCTTTGCCTTCCGACTCTACAACAAGTTCAAGAATGTTAAGCAGTTTGCGGGCGTCACCACCACTGTATCTTAGCAACGCACCACTCTCACGTATCTCTATATTCTTCTGTGAAAGCACAACATCCTCATGGACAGCACGTTCAAGAAGTTCCAGCAAATCATCTTTCTCTAAAGACTTGAGCACATACAACTGGCAGCGTGAAAGCAACGGGCGGATAACCTCAAACGAAGGATTCTCCGTTGTAGCACCAATAAGCGTGACAGTGCCCTTCTCCACAGCACCAAGCAGAGAGTCCTGCTGTGACTTGGAGAAACGATGGATTTCATCTATGAACAGTATCGGACTGGAAGTCTGGAAGAATCTGTTTGACTCCGCCTTCTGTATGACCTCTCGCACATCTTTCACACCACTTGTAACGGCACTCAGTGTATAGAACGGCACCTCCATCTGGTTTGCCACAATCTGCGCCAACGTTGTCTTGCCCACACCAGGAGGTCCCCACAAAAGGAAAGATGAGACACGCCGTGCCTCAATCATGTTCCTAAGCACCGCCCCTTTGCCGACAAGATGCTTCTGACCTATATACTGTTCTAAAGTGCGCGGACGCATACGTTCTGCTAAAGGCTGACTCATTTCTGTTTTTTTGTTCTTGTTATCTTACCTTTTGCAAAATTAAGAAATAAACACGAATTAACAAAAAATATAATCCAAAATCTTGCAAATACATTATTAAAGTCTTACCTTTGCACCCAAATTCAATAAAACAGAAAAACATATATGACGAAAAACAACAATCAGGAAGGAATCTCTTCACTTGCAAACGTGACAAAAGGCAACGCCTGGGACTTGCAGGAAAACGATGTCGTGCGCCTATGGCAAGCAGCAGAGAAAGAAGAGGACATCCGTGAAAGCGGACGCCATTATATGGACATACTCCGTGGTGCGTTTGAACTTGAAGAACTAAAAATCGACAAACCGGAGATAATAAAGAAATATGAGGCACGCGGCATGACCGTCGCTGAACTGCCTTATGGAGAGGGCACAAAGAAGTGGGGCATAAAGAAGCGTGCCATAAACCGTGTCACTGACCTTTCCTATGAGAATATCACACATATCTCCGCAGCAAAGCTCATTGAGGTGCTCGAACGCAATTTCGGTGGAGGTTGGGACTCTCTCTCACAGGGAATACGCGACATCATCGAACACGGATTCGACATCAGCACAACAACCCTTCCAAAGGAGCGCCTGAAGAAGAAAGGCGGAATGTACGAAATGAAGGTCGATGACGGATTCGAGGTTCTCGAAATAGAAAAAGGCACATGGGTGGAAGCAATCTTTGCCAAAGCAAAACCTAAAGTCGAGAAACATTCCAGTTTGCTTGATAGCACAAACAGTTTCGGTCTCAGAGATGAAGACAGCGAAGACGAGGATGGCGATCTACCGGAAGACACATATAACATGCCTGACGAGGATGACGACATTGACGAGGATGCTCTTACAGCAGAGAGCTATCGCACAACAATCGATGCTAAACCGGAAGATCTTGACATCACTGTCGACGATCTTGATGATGAGGAATATTAAAACAGCATACTACAAAATTTCATGATTGTAAAATGATTAGGGGTGGACACAAGTTTTTGTGCTCACCCCTAATCGTTTCCCATATTTATCTCTATACGCACAAGATATAAACAATTTCATAGTAAAAAAACTGAAATATTCTTATGCCAATGAAAAAAAAATGAGTATATTTGCAGGAAATAACCTAAACGCTAACATGACTATGAAAAAAAGAGTAATCGAATGTGTGCCTAACTTCAGTGAAGGAAGGGACAAGGCTGTCATCGATAGCATTGTCGGTGCCATAGCAAGGATTGACGGTGTCAGGGTGCTTGATGTTGACCCAGGCGAAGCTACAAACCGTACTGTCGTCACTTTCGTAGGCAGTCCCGAGGCCGTTGTGGAAGGTGCTTTCCAAGGTGTCGCGCGAGCCGGGCAGCTGATTGACATGCGCAAGCACAAGGGTGCTCACCCACGTATCGGGGCAACGGATGTGTTGCCTTTGGTGCCTGTTTCCGGCGTTACGCTTGAAGAATGTGCGGAAATGGCAAAGGCTTTGGCGAAGAGAATCGCCGATGAACTTAATATTCCCACCTATTGTTATGAGGCTGCGGCGGCCACACCTGAGCGCAAGAACCTTGCGGTTGTGCGCAAAGGAGAATATGAGGCGTTGGCGGAAAGGGTTATGACCGGCGGAGAAGGCCCGGACTTCGGCGCACGTCCTTACGATGAGATGATGGCACGGAGTGGTGCGACCATTGTCGGCGCACGTGAGTTCCTTATCGCAGTAAACTTTAATCTGAACACAACGTCCACACGGCGTGCCAACGCCATTGCTTTTGATGTCCGTGAGAAAGGGCGTCCGAAAAGGACAGGCCCGAAGGTCACTGACAAGGCAGTGCTTGACGAGAATGGCAGGAAAGTGATGATTCCGGGAACATTGCCTGGAACGAAAGCCATAGGCTGGTATATCGAGGAATATGGCATCGCGCAGGTTTCGATGAACATCACGGACATAAACGCCACCCCACTCCATGTGGCTTTTGACGAAGTGTGCCGTGCTGCCAACGAGCGCGGTGTCCGTGTGACAGGAACGGAGATTGTGGGGCTTGTCCCGCGACGCACACTGATTGAAGCCGGCAAGTATTTTCTTAGGAAGCAGCAGCGCTCCGCAGGTGTTTCCGACGAAGAGATTATACGCATCGCCATAAAATCCATGGGACTTGATGAGCTTTATCCTTTCAAGCCGGAGGAGAAAATCATAGAGGACATGGTCAGCGAAAAGCATGCCAAAGGCCTTGTTGGCATGACTTGCAGGGCTTTCGCCTATGAGACGGCAAGCGAGTCGCCTGCTCCCGGTGGTGGTTCTATCTCTGCTTACATGGGAGCATTGGCAGCAGCTTTGGGCACTATGGTTGCCAATCTGTCAGCACACAAGCCCGGTTGGGACGATGAATGGGAGCAGTTTGGCAATGCTGCCGAGGAGGGACAGACATTGCTCAAAGAGCTGTTGGCATTGGTTGATGAGGACACGGCCGCCTTCAACAGGATTATGGCTGCACTGAAAATGCCGAAGAGTACTCCGGAGGACATCACGTTGCGCAACGAGGCTTTGCAGTCTGCCACGCTTTATGCCACCGAGGTTCCGCTCCGCACCATGAAAACTGCTGCAAGAGTTTTCCCATTGCTGAAGGCTATGGCTGAGAACGGTAACCCGAACTCTGTCAGTGATGCCGGTGTTGGTGCGTTGGCGGCACGTAGTGCTGTGCTTGGCGCAAGGCTTAATGTGAGGATTAATGCTTCCGGATTGGATGACCGCAATCGCGCACAGGCGCTTATCGAAGAAGCGGAGGTTATTGCTTGCAAGGCTGTTGAGGCAGAAGCGGAGGTTTTAAGCATTGCCGAAAGGAAAATTCAATGGCATTAAAGACCTTAAAAGTCCTCCCCTCCATCCCCTAAAACATACTACCTAAAACCTAATAACACTATGACTTTAGAAGATTTCAGAAAAGACCTGATGGCAGGAATCCCACAGGAACTGCCTGCACCAAAAGCATACGACACTGCCGTCAACCATGCACCACGGCGCAAAGACATACTCACTCCTGAACAAAAGGAACTTGCTCTGCGCAATGCACTGCGCTATTTTGAGCCACGCCACCATGCGGTTCTTGCACCGGAGTTTGCTGAGGAGCTGCACCGTTATGGACGAATCTATATGTATCGCTTCCGTCCTGACTATGAAATGTATGCACGCCCTATCAGCGATTATCCCGCAAAGAGCCGCAAAGCAGCTGCTATCATGATGATGATACAGAACAATCTTGACCCTGCGGTGGCACAGCATCCGCACGAACTGATTACCTACGGAGGCAATGGGGCGGTGTTCCAGAACTGGGCGCAGTATCGTCTAGTGATGAAATATCTGTCGGAGATGACTGATGAACAAACACTTGTGATGTATTCAGGGCACCCACTCGGACTATTCCCGTCACACAGCAATGCACCGAGGGTTGTCGTTACAAACGGTATGGTCATACCAAACTACTCAAAACCTGATGATTGGGAGCGCATGAACGCCATGGGTGTCTCACAATACGGCCAGATGACTGCCGGCTCGTATATGTACATCGGGCCGCAGGGCATAGTCCACGGCACGACAATCACTGTGCTTAACGCTGCAAGAAAACTTGGAGGAACGCCTGCCGGCAAACTCTTTGTCACTGCCGGACTTGGCGGAATGTCGGGCGCACAGCCAAAGGCCGGCAACATAGCGGGCGTGGTGAGCATCACTGCCGAAATAAATCCGAAGGCTGTGGAGAAGCGCAAGGCACAGGGCTGGGTGGACGAAGTGCACACTTCCCTTGACGAACTCATCCCAAGAGCATTGAAAGCGGTTGAGAATAAGGAGGTTGTCTCACTGGCTTATCAAGGCAATATCGTAGATCTTTGGGAGCGTTTGGCAGCTGACGGTATACATGTTGACCTTGGCAGTGACCAGACATCACTGCATAATCCGTGGGCAGGCGGTTATTATCCTGCGGGACTCTCCTATGAGGAAAGCCGGAAGATGATGGCTGATGCCCCGCAACTGTTCAAGGAAAAGGTGCAGGAGTCATTGCGTCGTCAGGTTGCTGCAATCAACAAATTGGCAGACAGAGGCATGTATTTCTTCGACTATGGCAACGCATTCCTATTGGAGTCATCACGAGCAGGAGCCGATGTGGTGGACGATACGAAACCGGGCGGTTTCCGTTATCCGTCCTACGTGCAGGACATCATGGGGCCGATGTTCTTTGATTACGGTTTCGGACCGTTCCGTTGGGTGTGCTCTTCAGGCAAACCCGAAGACCTTGCTGTCACCGACCGCTTGGCGGGCGAGGTGCTGGAGGATATGGCAAAGACCTGCACCGACGACATACGAGGACAGTTGGAGGACAATTTGCATTGGATTCGTAAGGCGGAGGAGAACCATCTCGTTGTCGGTTCGCAGGCACGCATACTCTATGCTGACGCAGAAGGTCGCATGAGAATCGCCCGAGCCTTCAACGATGCCATTGCGAAGGGTGAGCTTACTGCACCTGTTGTACTTGGGCGTGACCACCATGATGTGTCGGGAACAGACTCACCTTATCGTGAGACATCAAACATTTATGACGGTTCAAACCTCTGTGCCGACATGGCTATACAGAATGTCATAGGCGATTCGTTCCGTGGCGCGACATGGGTTAGCATCCATAATGGCGGCGGTGTCGGCTGGGGCGAAGTGATAAACGGCGGCTTCGGTATGGTCATTGACGGTTCGAAGCAGTCTCGTGAATGCATTGACCGCATGCTCTTCTGGGATGTGAACAACGGCATCGCACGCCGTTCATGGGCACGTAACAATGGTGCTATGGACGCCATAAAGCGCGAGATGCAGCGAACTCCTGACCTGAAAGTCACACTGCCAAACATCGCCGATGACGAACTTATCAGAGAAAGCCTGAAAAGATTCTAATAACAACAAGGACAGTACCGACATTACTGCCAGTAATGACAATAACGCCAGTATTGACAGGACTGACAATACTGACCAAAACCCTTTCACCTTTAACCCCAAAAACCTACTATCATGACCCACTACATAACATCCGAGAGACTAACTCTCGACCGCATAGAAGAGATTATCGAGAAGCAGATGCGCATCGAACTGAGCGACGATGCCCGTGCACGCATCACGAAATGCCGTGAATACCTGAACGCCAAGTCCTACGAACCGGATAAACCGATCTATGGAATCACCACCGGTTTCGGTTCTCTTTGCAACATCTCCATAGCCGAAGACCAACTGGCGGACTTACAGAAAAACCTTGTGATGTCCCACGCCTGCAATGTCGGCGAAGAGGTTCAACCGGAGATTGTCCGCCTGATGCTCTTCCTGAAAGTACAATCGCTGAGCTACGGACATTCCGGTGTGCAGCTGGCAACAGTGGAACGCCTCGTGGATTTCTACAACAACGACATGCTGCCGATAGTCTATAAACTCGGCTCTCTTGGCGCTTCCGGTGACCTTGCACCATTGGCAAACCTTTCTCTCCCACTCCTCGGACTGGGTGAGGTTGACCTTAAAGGCAAACGAATGGCAGCTGCCGACGCACTGAAAGAGCTTAAACTTGAACCACTTACACTGCGTTCCAAGGAGGGATTGGCACTCCTTAACGGCACACAATTCATGTCTGCCCATGCCGTTTGGGCACTGATAAATGCCAAACGACTGAGCAAAATGGCTGACAAAATCGGCGCTCTCTCACTCGATGCCTTTGACGGACGCATCGAACCGTTCTATCCGCAGATTCAGAACATCCGCCCGCACAACGGGCAGATAAAGACCGGTGAGGCTGTGCGCCATTACCTTGAGGGCAGCGAACTTATCAAACAGCCGAAAAAGCATGTCCAGGATCCATACTCTTTCCGTTGCATGCCACAGGTGCATGGGGCGGTAAAGGACACCATTGACCACGTGGAGCGTGTCATCGAAGCTGAGATTAACGCTGTAACCGACAACCCTACTCTCTTCCCGGATGAGGATATGATTATCTCGGCAGGCAACTTCCATGGCGAACCTATTGCATTGCCTATGGACTTCCTGACAATAGCAATGGCTGAGTTGGCGAACATCTCCGAACGCCGCATCTATCGACTTATCTCCGGAGCGCGTGAACTGCCGTCGTTCC
The DNA here is from genome assembly GCF_013166595.1 of Palleniella intestinalis. GTDB lineage: Bacteria > Bacteroidota > Bacteroidia > Bacteroidales > Bacteroidaceae > Prevotella > Prevotella intestinalis. The sequence goes on from NZ_JABKKG010000002.1 coordinate 133,349, forward strand.
TTGTGGCAAAACCGGGCGTGAACAGCGGTTTCATGATTCCGCAATATGCAGCTGCATCCATTATAAACAGAAACAAAGTGCTTTGCTGGCCTGCTTCCTGCGACTCCATTCCGTCATCCCAGGGACAGGAGGACCATGTTTCCATGGGTGCGAACTCCGCCACAAAACTGGTGGAAATAATAAAGAATGTAAGAGCCGTGCTTGCCATCGAACTGTTCAATGCTGCACAAGCACTTGAGTTCCGCCGTCCGTTGAAGACTTCTCCTGTACTTGAAGAAATGGTTGCAGACTACCGCAAAGAAGTGCCGTTCATAGAGAATGACACGGTGATGTATCCATTGATTAACACCTCCATTGAGTTCATAGACCGTCAACGCCCATAACTTCTCAAAGAGAAACATTGCTCGAAGAAAATAAAGAGGAAAAAGAAACTGCTTCGCCTCTGCATGGTACTATCAAAGCTGCTAAAGAAAAATTATTTCCTTTCTTTGAATTCTTCGAGCAATACCTTTCTTGGAGAAACAAAAAAACTTAGAACAAAATGACGCTGTTTACAAATATTGGTGCTCTCGTCGGAATAGATGAGAGCACTATGGATAGAAAACAAGGCACTGAGATGAACAGTCTCGGCATCTTGCACGATGCTTGGCTGCTTGTTGACGGAGAGCGGATTGTAGATTATGGTGAGATGTCTTCCTTGGAGAGAAGCACTGAAATTAGCGATAAACAGATAACAGATGTCCGCGGAGGATGGATTTTCCCATCCTTCTGCGACTCGCATACACATATTGTCTATGCAGGAAACCGTGCTACGGAATGGCTTGACAAGATTAACGGACTCAGTTATGAAGAGATTGGCAGACGCGGTGGTGGCATACTCAACTCCGCTGATTTGCTGCATAATACCACCGAAGAGGAACTTTACAATCAGGCAATGACCCGCGTCGATGAGATGATTTGCAAAGGCACAGGTGCCATTGAAATAAAAAGCGGATACGGCCTCAACACCGAGGATGAACTGAAAATGCTGCGTGTCATACGGCGCATAAAGCAGACCACAAAGGCAGAAATCAAAAGCACCTTCCTTGGTGCGCATGCCGTGGGGCGAAAATATGCCGGCAGACAGAGCGAATATGTTGACCTTGTATGCAACGAGATGATTCCTGAAGTGGGACGCCAACAATTGGCGGACTATGTGGATGTGTTCTGCGACAAAGGTTATTTCACTCCCGAAGAGACGGAAAGAATACTTGAAGTTGCGGAGAAATACGGACTTGTGCCTAAGATTCATGCCAACGAACTGGCAGTTTCGGGCGGCGTGCAGGTGGGAGTGAAGCACAATGCGCTATCCGTTGACCATCTCGAAAACACTACTTCGGTGGAATTCAATGCGTTAAAAGGCACGCGCACCATGCCGACATTACTGCCGGGCTGCTCATTCTTCTCCAATCTCCCTTATGCCGACGCAAAGACAATGATAGCGATGGGCTTGGGCGTCGCCCTCGCCTCCGACTATAATCCGGGCTCTTCCCCATCCGGTGACATGCGTTTCGTGGCTTCGTTAGCCTGCATCCGGATGCGCCTAACACCGGAACAAGCCTTGAACGCCACAACAATCAACGGCGCATACGCTATGGGACTTAGCTCCACAGTCGGAACAATAACACTGGGAAAACTCGCAAACTTCTACATCACAGCCCCACTCCCCTCACTCGAATTCTACCTTTATGCCCACCACACTCCCCTCATCCGTGAAGTGTACCTTAAAGGAGAAAGATATCAGTGGACGCAATAGTCCATTCCTTTATGCTGTCATTTCTTGAATTAAGTTAGTCAACAGAATCAAACAATACAGGTTTGTTGACTAACTTAATCAGCTGTTGTAAATCAATTGATGTCTGTCCATATTCCGAGACAATAAAGTTCTCAAGCATTCCAAATTAATGCTGCTTGAAAAGATAGGCATTCATGCTTGTCCATAGCTTGTAAAAACTCTCGTTTGCATGACTTTTCTGCAACCAACACATCCTCTAAAATACATTGCCCTGATGCACTGAAACAGCAGAAAAACTCGCAATCATAATAGTTATTACAATATTTTACATCTGTTAATAGTAGGAAAAAATTAACAACAAGAATTCTTGTTGTTTGAAATCCTTTTGCATCAAAAACGGAAAAACAACGCTCAATTTTGTCTTTTTCGACAGTTTTCCACCTCACTTTACACATTCCACATGATAAAGTAGTACTTTTTGCATGGCAAAATTATACCTTTCACACTGCAAAATGCCACTTTTCCCAATCTTTTTCATGTCAAAAAGATTGACAAGCCAAGTACCTTCAAACATAACAACTTGATATCCCCCTCATTATATCTCAAAGCTATTTTCTCAATATTTCTAACTTTACTCGCAAACTTTCAAGAAAATGTTAAAATCACTACATACCAAACCGTTTAACGCTTGGTACAAGCAAACTTTAATTTGTTTTTCCATACCCTATTTTCTGTAAAGAAGTTGTTTAAACTAACGTGAGTTATATGACGAAAGTCCCCCTACGCCATTTTATTACAGTCTTAATCCTTGTTGTAATGGAATATACTCTGTAAGTGGCTAATCCAAGAATTCAATTACTGACAGATGATATGTCTTAATCCTTGTTGTAATGGAATATACTCTGTAAGTTGTAAAAACAAAGATGCATTAGGAAAACCTATAATGGTCTTAATCCTTGTTGTAATGGAATATACTCTGTAAGAACAACGTTAGCGAACTTAACGTTAAAGTGTTGAAAGGTCTTAATCCTTGTTGTAATGGAATATACTCTGTAAGCGGTGAAACTATCTGGAGAGTAGATGGTGAAGCAAAATAGTCTTAATCCTTGTTGTAATGGAATATACTCTGTAAGTGCTGTAGCAATAAAAGGTATACCAAAACACCCTATGCTGTCTTAATCCTTGTTGTAATGGAATATACTCTGTAAGTCCTAGCAAGATCACATTCTACCAACTCCATGATCCTAGTCTTAATCCTTGTTGTAATGGAATATACTCTGTAAGTAACTTAATTTATTTAACTATGAAAAAATTAGAAAAGAAGTCTTAATCCTTGTTGTAATGGAATATACTCTGTAAGAGGTTGTTGAGAGAACCTCAAAGACAACAGGCGATGCGTCTTAATCCTTGTTGTAATGGAATATACTCTGTAAGTCTTTCTTGCAAACGGTCTTTGAAATATTTATATAAAAGTCTTAATCCTTGTTGTAATGGAATATACTCTGTAAGAATTTGCTGAGGTTGCCAAAGACGGTAATCCAGAGGTCTTAATCCTTGTTGTAATGGAATATACTCTGTAAGTAAACATTTTATTAACCATTTAACAATTATCTGTCTTAATCCTTGTTGTAATGGAATATACTCTGTAAGCTCTTCTTCACCTATGGAACAAAAACAGGAGCTGTAGTCTTAATCCTTGTTGTAATGGAATATACTCTGTAAGTGGTAGGCAACTCTGCGGAAAATATAAAGCGCACTCTTGTCTTAATCCTTGTTGTAATGGAATATACTCTGTAAGCGGTATGGAAAAAACGACAATGATAGCTGGCATGATTGTGTCTTAATCCTTGTTGTAATGGAATATACTCTGTAAGCAGTTTGCTGAGGTTGCTAAGGATGGCAATCCTGAGGTCTTAATCCTTGTTGTAATGGAATATACTCTGTAAGACAACGTTAGCGAACTTAACGTTAAAGTTTTAAAAATTAGTCTTAATCCTTGTTGTAATGGAATATACTCTGTAAGAACTAAAGTTGAAATCGTTGGCGAAAGCCAAAGGCAAAGTCTTAATCCTTGTTGTAATGGAATATACTCTGTAAGTTATGGCAAAAGAATTCATTGCCGATGCAGGTAAAACTGTCTTAATCCTTGTTGTAATGGAATATACTCTGTAAGTCGCCTTTATGAATGTCGTGGGTGGCATGGAGGGTCTTAATCCTTGTTGTAATGGAATATACTCTGTAAGGCAAGGCAAACAGAGGGTCTCTAATAAGAATCATTGGTCTTAATCCTTGTTGTAATGGAATATACTCTGTAAGAGCAAATATCACAAGTCCCTGAGTATCAACTCTATTTTCTTCACATCGGCTCTATTTCATCTGATTTCAGATGAAAATATGTACCTTAATGTGCTGCAAAGTTACGAAAAAAAGTCAAAGAACACTTCACTTAGAACAAAAAAATCAGAAGAAGAGTGTATTTTTACTATGTGTTATAATGTCAACTTCTATATTCTTCCCTATTATTTTCATCATCTTCAGATAATCTGTTGATACCGGCAGTATGATTATGCTATCATGATTGTCATAGGCTTCCTGGACTGCGGCAAGGTCATTTTTTATCATGGAGCAAGTCTCGACAGACGTTTCCGCCAAGAATATTGATCTTTGTATGCGTGTGCATCCATGCCGTTGCAGGTATTTGCTTACCAGGCGGCGCACTTTATCATTTTCAATATCGTACATTACGAAGAAGAGCATTCTGTTTGGCGTTTTCTTTATTTTATCGGTTATTCCCAAAATTCGCTTGACGCGCATTTGCAGGTCTTCAAGTCCGGCATATTCTATTTCAATGTTGGCATCAAGAGTTTGTCCGCCTTCCTTCAGTTGTGCCGCCTGAAGTTTCCTCATGCGTTCCACGAAGGACAATGGTGGTTTCTTTTTTCGTGGCATAGACTGAATGGAAATTCGTTTTTACTTGTTTGTGTCTTACAATATTCGTCTATATTTTTTCCACAATGAACGATTCCACCACATCTGCCATCAAGGCATTCGCTCCAGGGTCTGTACCAGTTCGTGGGGATTGCACCACACTGAAGCCATGCTTTCCGAAGAACAGATTGATTTCTGCCTGCTTGACACCTATTTTGAATCTTAGTTTCTTGCCATAGTTTATGTTTATGACATCTGTTATGGCAACTCCTTTGTCTGTCACATAAAGTTTGAGGTCGTCCATAATTTCTTCCAACTCAGCAGGGACATACGCCGGTACCTTCTGCTTCTTTATTTTTGCGTTTGGGTTAAGCGTCTTGCGTATCAATTCCAATGCGTCGTCATGAATGTTTTTCGAGGAAGTATCCTTTGTTCTTTGTGATGCCTGTTCCTTGGTTGACTTCTCCACATCATGTTTCAGCTGCAATGCCAGTCCCACATCTTTTTCCACATCAATGATGTCTTCAAGCCTCACCGCTGTGCATTGCGGGTTAATGTAGATATTGCAGTCTTCGCTTATGAAGCATGCCCGTGTCACGTCGCATGTCCTTGTGTCAACGACTTGTTGCAGACCGTATTGCGAAGAGAAGCGTTCGACAAACGTTTTGTAAAATATCTTATATATTGATGCGTCATAGCATCTTGATGCCAGACGCATCATCACTTTCAGTCCATCTCCGCTTGGGGAAGCGAAACACAAATACACTCTGTCGTCAATGCTCAGCCGTTTGCGCAAGTCCTCCAATACTATGCCTTTGTCTGACAAATGGTCTATATCGATGATGAAATATTCCGTGTAGGCAAAATTTTCAGTCTTGCGGTAGGCCGGATTGAACATTGCGCACACGAAATATGGTAGTTGCTGCTTGAGGGTCGCATACTGTGCAGCATTAAGTTCCTTTACTATCCGAAGTTGGCGTAATCTTGTCGAGATGGCAGGTTTCGGATGCCTGATTGCGTCACACAGATATTTGACCGTAACTTTCTGCAGCAAGTCGGTGGTGCTTTTTATATTGGTGCCGATTGAAATCATAGTCAATTGTATTTTTTGAATAATTGTGCAAGACTTTGTGCATACAAGCTGATTTGCGTGAGACGGCTGCGTTGCAGTTTGTCATTCTCTACAACTTCGTCAAGAAAATCATTAATTGACTGGATGAGTATACGACGTCCCAGAGCTTCCAACCAGTATGAACCATCCTCTCGGACAGAATAGTGTTCGTCAGTTATGGCATATTGAGACAACAGTGAGAATACGACATAGTCAATCCACACACGGTAAAGTTCTATCACGTCATAGACCAACACCGGGCGATTGTAGTCATCACGATGCATGATACCTATATATGGATCAACGCCTGCCTTTATTAAGGCACCTTCAATTTTTCCATACAGCAGTCCATAGCCATAGTTCAGCAAGGCATTGGCTGCGTCCATTGCAGGGTTCTGGCTGCGTTTGGCAAAGCGGTATTCTTCCGGAAGAAAAAGGTTTATTGTATCAAAGTATATTTTTGATGCGACACCTTCCCATCCACGTAATGTAGGCGAGATGTCGGAAACTATTTCACCTTGCAGAAGGGAAATCTTTGTGCGATAATCCTCCAAGCGGTTCACTGCTTTGTTAACTATATTCTGTTTCACTTGGGTATCGGCAGGCAGCATTAGCAACATCGCTTGCTGGTTTTCTATCTTGCGGATAACAATATTCTTTATCCATTCCACCGAGTCCGGGGAGAAAGTAAAGGCAAGCTGCCCTTTACGTATGGTTGAAATGGAGCCGTATTTGGGACTCCATACACGTGCAATTGTCTTGCCGGACTTGTCCATGAACAGCACCTCTATTTCATTCTCCACGGCAAGCATTACTGCATCACTGGTAATCTGGGCTCCTCGACTTATTTGAATTGACTTTATGCCAATTGCCGGTATTCGTTGCTTGCCATCTGAATTTATGATGACAAATCCTTCATTGTCCCGACTGAGGGATGTTCCAAAACTGTTTATAATCAATTCCATAACTATATATTTATCACATGATGTAGAAATCGTCCACGACATACAGGTCTTTGCTTGCGCGTGTCATGGCAGTGTAAATCCATTGGTAGACATAAGGTTTTGGCTGCAGAGGCAGATTTCTTGGAATGTTCAGATAAACATTTTCCCACTCTCCGCCTTGTGACTTATGGCAGGTCAGCACATAGCCGAAAACACAGCGCAGGGCATTGAGGAAGTTATCTTTCTGCATATGTTCCCTGAACTCTTTAGAGTTTAGCGCGATGCCCATTGCTTTCATGCGTATGAAGAAATCCACAAAAAGTTCCTTTTGCTGCTCTTGGAACAAATTTGTCTGGTTAGAATAGACAATGTCTGCAATCATCAGCTGAGAGAAAACTTTTTTAGTGAAGAGTTCTTTGACTGACACCATTACGAATGTCAGTCCTGCGCGATGTACTTCCTTACCAATTTCTACGATTTGGACAATGTCACCATTCATCAGTCCTGAGAGCAAGTTGTTTTGTGTGACAAGCAAGATGTCATCTACAGCAATGGTAGATTGCATTATTCCTAAGGAAGGTCTTATTAATTTTGTCGCTATGTCACACTGTCGGTTAGAGAATGTAATCATCGTAGAGGCATTGCATCCATTCTTCTTGATGTCGTTTATGTAGAGCTGCATCAATTCTGACGAATTGTTTACCAAGTGTATGTTTTTGCATCCTCTCAGTGGAAACTTCGCCCATTTCCAAGGTTGTGGGGCGAAAAACAGGCGGCGGAGTTTTTGGGCAGCAACGACAATGTCATTGCCCTTTGCCTGACGCACAATTTCTGTAAGTTCTGTCCCATCCGCATCAATACCAAACGTAGAGCTGAAGTACTGTGCCGTAAGGGCAGGAGAGAACCTTTGATTTACAGGAGGAAGCTGGCAGGCATCCCCGATGAATATGTATTTCCCATCGGTGTCGTATTGCAGCAAGTCGTTCAACAAGCGTCCGTTGCCAAACATTGCTTGCTCGGCATTTTTTGTTTCTGCATCAGAAATCATGGAAGCCTCATCCACAATATATATGTTTTGGTTATCAGATGTTATCCGTGATGGCTCAAACATCAGCAACAGTTGTCCTGTTTTGTCTACATTCGCTGTTTTGCGTTCATGTAAAACTTGGTCTATATCCTGATTGAAACCGGAATATTCGTAAACCAATCCATGTACCGTGCTTGTGTTCTTGTCTGTTTTGTTGGCAAGAATTTTTGCAGCCCTGCCTGTTGATGCCAGAAGGACATAATTGCAGTCTTTTTCGTTCAATTTGTTTATCAACTCCTTTACCAGTGTGGTTTTTCCTGTGCCTGCATATCCTTTCAGGATGAAAACCTTGTCATTAGAGTCTACAAATCTCAATAGCCTTGCCAAAGCGTTGCTTTGACCGGGCATGAGTTCTATATGCTTATTTTCCATATTCTCTGAATCTCTTGAAGTGAAACTCTATTCTTTTGGAGCCATCAGGTAAGGTTTCTGCAACACGGTAGGTTGTTGAAGAGATACATTTTATACCATACTCATTCAACTTTGAAACAATTTGGAATGTCAGGCACATCTCGCCCATGATGTGTACCGTAACCGTGTTGTCTTTTGCCAGAGTCAGTATCTCTGCAATCTTTGTGTCTGCTAGTTCGGAAATGACATGTTCGTCAGCGAACGGGTCTACATTTGGGAATGGTATATCGATGCATTTGCCGTACTCCATGGCAGAAGCCAATTGTTCTTCCGACCATTTTGATGAAGGATGGTTGGACAAATTGATGAGAAGATTTGGTTTGTCAGTTGAATCTTCACTATTGTTATCGCCATACAGTTCGGCAATAATCTTATCCAGATAATCTTTGATGTTTCTTGTCAACTTGTCCACCGATTGTGGGTTTGAACGCATTCCCGAGTGATTGAAGTCATTGCGCAATCCTGTCAAATGGCAAAAATGGCGAGCCAAAGAGTCTGTCACTTTCTCATCACCATCCACTTTCTCGAATAGTTCCAACAACTTTGGATCGTTTATATGATTTTCTTTGTTTTCTCCTTTTACAACAAAGACGGAATTCACTGCGGGTCTCAGCTTATCATCATCAACAGGGATGTTATGACGTTCACAGAAGAATGTGACAACTCCTTCCTGCAGTTCTGTTATCGCGGGTTGGTACATTCCTTTATCAAGACACCATTTTGCAGCCTGCAGACAATTTTTTGAATTTTGCTCAGGTACAAAACCGTTTAACGAGGTTTTGATTTTATCCATTACGGGATTCAATGGCTGTATGAAAGTGCTGCTGATGGCCTCGGAGCTTTTCAGCAATTTCTTTAGCGTCGCTGCATTATAAATGGAAACTCCCCTACAAAATTTCATTTCGTCAACAAATGTGTCCAAGCTCTTTACAAAGGCATTCAGATTCCTTGCCGACTCATCATTATGGTTATTCCTCAGTATTGGGCTGATTTGGTGCTTGCTAAGTTCAACAAGCCGGCTGACGCTTCCATTCTCAAGAAAATCAGCTGCGGCATGAGTCCAATTCTGCAACACAGACAGTGGAAGAAGGTCTACAATCGGTGCTTCATCATCAGTACGTGACTCGTAGTTGCCGTATGAAATGCCTTTTACAGTGATATTCTTCAGGAACTTTGCATAATTTCCCAACACAAGGACAAGCATGGGCAGGTAACGGAAGGCATGAGTCAAGTCAAAATAGACTTCATCCTCATCTTTAAGGAGATCATAGACAGTCTTGAATATTTCCCACATTTCAGATTCGTCCTTTCCGTCAACAATGGCAACAGCATTTACATGAACCGGCAAACCCATATCTGCGATGACATCATGAAGTCCTTTGTATGATTCATTACGATTTTTTCTGAAGTTGCACCTTTCGTTTCCCCTGACAATCCAATTTGCTTCCTTGGCCTTGTTTGTCAACAAGATACAAACAACACAGTCTTCCGTCCACGACTTGACATCATGGTATTCAAGCATTGCTTGCTGGATAAACCTTGTTTCGGAAGAAAGGAAATCATCCTTCTTATACTTGCATTTCTCATAAAAACCTGTTCCAAGAACAGATAAGAAAATTTTTCTCGCCATATTGTGTGTTATGCTTTTATTCCTGTTATAATTTTGTCAAAACGTTCCGGAATCTGTTCCAATGCGGTTTTTCCCTTTTTCCCACAAATCACATTCAATTTCGCTTCCCGTGCTTTCTCGCCTATATCTGTTGATATTGGATAGTATGAGACAAGCACACTGTATGATTTATCACTACCATAGTTCTGGCGTATTATACCCATCTTGTTGATATTGTCTTGAGTGACATACCCCGACTTGCATTCAACGAAAAGGAATTTGTTACCTATGTTTACAAGTATGTCTATTTCGTTTTTGTCAAGATTCCTTAAGGAGTCGTCTCTCGGTTGAAAAGTCACACTTGTCCATATTTCATATTTGTTCTCTCCACATTGGCTTATAGCATCGGCTACCAGTGTTTCCCACCATCGGCCCTCAAACATGAGTTTTTTTGCTTTAAGATGGTTGATGTCTAATAAGACTGTTCCGCCCTTTTGAATACGGATTGAAGTTGGAGATGAGTCACAATGTATGACACCATCATCATAATGGCTTGGTAATTGGTTTGCACGATACATGTCACCAAGTCTCCTAAATATTATGCGGTGTTGCTTCACAAACTCCATTATCGTATTGGAGACTGACACTGTGGCATCATCATGTTGATATACCTCACAGTTTTTCAGTATTTGGCCCTGCAAAGCAAATATTGTCTTGCTGTCAACCTTACAGTGGAGTTTCTCTGACTGATAGGTACGGAGGTCTATGCAGTCATCTGAGTTTGTGTATATTATACGAGAGTCGTATCGTTGAGCGACAATAAATGCACCCAATGCCATGATTTTTGTTCCGCCTGTGACATTATACATTATCTCATCCGTTGCCTCTGTTTTTGTGTGTATTTCTTCACAAACACCGATAATGGAGTTGATGTCAAAAGCATCGACACTGCTGATGATTTTACATTTTATGTCATGCAACTCCAGCACACCTTTCAGCCTTTTGGCGATGTTTATGTTTTGGTTCGTGCCAACCACAAACACTTTGTCGGGCAGGAACTCCATTATTGGATAATAAGTCGGCAGGCTTTCCTTGCCAAGTAACGTTATGTGGATTTTCATTGTTTGTTATCTGTTATTGTCAGTTTTACAAAGCCTAATAAAGAGCAGATGGATGTAACACGTCGTGATTTTGGGAAACAATACTCTTGGTATCGATTATAGTGAGGTCTTGCTTGTGATATTACGTCATCGAAATATTCACTACATTCTGTCCATGCTCCGGTAATGAACCGCCAACCGCAGCCATGACCTATGCGAAGGACACACGACTTGCCATCCTCGCATTCTTCAACACTTGATAAAATCCTCTTACATTTGGCTATATACTTACTTACACTGTCAGACTCATCTTGCTCATCATTTTCCCGTTCTTTCCAATACTCTATCTCTGATCCAAGAAGTTTTTTTGTATAATTATTGATTGTGCGGAACAGCTCCGGCAGAGATGACATTCCATCAGGAAGAGCCCCCACATAATACTTGCAATGCTCATATTTCGGCAAGTCAAGTTTCATATCAAAAGTGGATTCGTCTTCATCAACCAACACCTCTACAAGCTGTGGTTTGGACTGGTCATAATAATCTTGGGTCCTACGTTCATTGATGTTCACCATACGTCGGACACTCGTCATTAAACCACCAAATATGGCATCGCCAACATGGAGAAACCTGAATATATTTTCTTTTGCTTCCTTGCCAAACAGCTCATCTTCCGCAACATGGTTTTTGTTATACTTGGGATTTCTCTGTAAATAAGCATCGATTTGTACTTGCTCCTTATCTTGCAGAATCTGTGCCAAAACGGCAGTCCGTATTGCCCCTTTGATAGAACTTCCGGGTATGTACGGTCTGCCCATTCCATCATGTATGAACTCTTTTAGTTGATTTTCGACATTCCCGCCATAGTCAATAGTGCGAGTATAGTCATCTACAACAGCTTGTGGAGCATATTTGGCAACAAGTTCCGAAACTGGTCTTTGACGCTCTATATAGATTATCCATTCGTTTACATGCTCAGTACCTATGACCTGCATTAATTTCTTTGCATCAATAACCGCAAGAACATCATACCCTTCCAAATCCTTTGCCTTGAAAAAATCAAGGTCTTTCGTTAAGACTTCACCGGAACCAATATGCACAGCAGTCAATGTCTCAATTTTTATTTTACTCATAACGCTATTTGATTTTCAAGGTTAACGCTCTACCGCTACGGTATACTGGATGGATTCTAATGTCGTTCCAGTCAGGACGGAGGTCAACAAGTTTTCCAACAAGAGGCTTTGTTGTCTCGAAAACAGAACCTTCACCAAATGCATAGACCATTTTTTTCCGCAAATGGCGGAATTCCTCAACACTGCTTCCTGCCATGTATCCACCTCTAAGCAGAAGAGAATAGCGAGGTGAGCCGTCAAGCAGTCCATCAAGCTCATCTTCTGTCGGGATGAAAAGGGATAAGGACATTCTTCTTTTTGCATCTTTAGGTTCACCGAAAGAGAACAATTCGTTTGCTATCTCCACCTCAAATTTTCCTCCACCAATATTTTTGTCGGTGCCAATTCCATTTTCTCCTAATTGGACAAACAGTTGTGAGATTAGTTTCAGCACATGCTCTTTAGCATCAGTGAGGCAGTACAGTCCGGCATCCTTATTGAAATAATTCCACTCAAAATAGAATGGCTCTGCATCTTTAGTTCCATCACGCGAGACACTTACACGCTGCATGACCTGGGAATTGGACAACGGCTCTATACATTCATCTTTGGGAACAATAAAGACTCCTTGTATTTGACTTTTTGATATGCATGGTGTGGCACCGGTTACTATCTGTTTCCACAAATTCTGCTCGACATACTTTACTTTCTTAAGCTTTTTTCTGAACTCGCTCTCTTCTGCGTCTTCTACAACGACATTCAATAGTCCCTGTGGTTTGGGAAGAAAAAAAATGTCTCTATAAAAGGGAAACGCAGAACTCATTGAAAAAGATGTAAGGAAATCCTCCACGTTGCCGGACATTCCAGTCTCAACCCCAACAGCAGCCAAGGCTGACGACAGGGTGTCCGAATGCAACTCAGATGCGGAACTATCATAATTCTCCCTGCCGGTACCAATATGGAGTGGCGAGAGATTGTACATTTTTATAATTGATAGTTGAGTCATAATCAATAGGTTTTCTCTTTCGGTGTTTCCCAGTCTTTGAATTTAACATGACCATATCCTCGTGAACCACACCCCCCAAGGTAGTCGTCTTCCAAAAGTTTGACAGCTTGTTCCAATGTCTGTTTCAGGGATTCTTCGTTGTCATCATCGAATATGTTAAGCACCATGTTCAATTTAAATTTCGCACCGGCAGGTACACGTTCAAACGTTCTTGGCGTTGCTTTAGCAGTGATTCTATTGATAGCCACTTCTGTCTTACTTTCTGTATAAGGAAGATCCGTATTCATTATTTCATCACCATTGATGAGTTCTGCATCTCTGACTATCAATCTAGAAGGATGGCCTTCTTTTTCACCGCCGGATACGCCAAACAATGCTCCGGATTTTGATTGCGCATTATTGTTTGGATTGCCATTGTTTGTTTCTCCGTTATACAGTTCTATCAATGAACGCATTTTGCCCTTCAATGAGCTTCCCGGAATGTATGGTTTGTTGTCAATAGGGTTGCGGACAACAAAGTTGTCTGGTCCTCCGATATTCAAAGCTGCATTTGTACCACCGATATGCAAACCAGTCTTAACCTCTATAATACCTTTATAAACAAGTTTTTTAATCAATCTTTTCATAGTTGTGTCGTTTTTTATTTTCCACCATTAGCCTTATGGTATGCCAGAATGGCTTCCATTAAATTGCAGAAATTGATGTATGACTTCTCATCGTCAACATCATTGTATACTTTGTCAAAAACCTTTTTGAAAAGCCCTAATCCTTTGTTGCCATTGCTTCTTCCATAAGCATATGCAACTTTAGGTCGTAGCAGGAAGAATGATGCTTTTTCCTTATCAAATCCTCCCATCTGAATGCGTTTTATCTCACCATATACATTGCGGATTTGAGAATTTGTAAGTCCATTTGTCGCCATGGCTTTACCCATTTCTTCTGCAAAGTCAGGTAATTCTTTTGTGGCACCGTCCTGTATCCATCTTTTAATGCAGACTTCCTTCTCTCTAAGCGAGTCATTTGCAGCCTTCAACAGTTGTTGGGCCTCATCGTATGACTTTTTCCCATAATTTGTTGTTTTTGAATTTGCCATATTAGTTTATATTTGATTTGTTTGACCTTATTTCCAATTCTGCCCATCTACAGGCCATTGCCCATAATTCTAAAGGATGGTACGAACTGTTTATGTTCTTCCCGTTGAGTTTATTACAACCGCAACACACTTCAGATTTGCAGTTGTCGATCAATAACTTTGCAATGCTGTTTTTCATGCGTTCCTTCATTCTGCTTAAATCATAAGTGAGCATCCAATAGGTTTTTATATTTTGTATGCAATGTTCTTTTATTTCGGCATTCATCCAATGGTTAAGAACTTTCGATATGAATGATTTTGGCATGTCACCTTTGTTTATTGCGGAAGAGATGGCTTCTTTCAGAGATTTCACATACGGATATTCCTCCTCGAAATTCATTGCCATCCCAAGAAAAGAAATGGCTCCCTTGGATTTGTTATTACATACGTGAGATTTTGCATTAGCTTCTTCCTGCGCACTCATTTCCGCACCCTTAATTATCGGGAATTTGTCATCAATAAACGAGATTCCGCCGGAAATCGAGAATGCAGGATTTTCGCAAGTGAAATGCTTGAAATCCTTATGAATTTTTTCAGCCATATCAATCATCACACTCCAATCACCCACGACAAACAAATCATCGCCACCACTATATATAATATAGGAATGGTCAGGATCAACTTCTCTCCATATTGAATTAAGGTATCCGGAGAAGAAGTAGTCAAAAGAACTGCTGAGTGCGGACATTCGTGGCAAAATTGAACGTTCCGGAGATATTCCTTGCTGAAAAATAGTTCCCAGGTTATCAACATCCATACGTAAGACACCTAATCTGTGGAATGATTCCATAGAGGCTTTCTTGCACAAATCCTCAAAGACATCACATTTTATATTTGTTCCTCCATAATAATCAAATTTATTGATGATACTGCACATGCTGCTTCTTACAATGTTTGTATTGTCATTGAAGGAAACAACAGTGACGGTCTTGCCCTTTAGTATTGCAATCTCCTTGTCTAATTTTTCTTGTTTGATGAAATAGTAATGCATCCCAAGATTTAGAGGGTTTAGGTGACATTCGTTATTCCATGTCTGGATTTCATCTTCCACAATAACCATAACACTCAGATTCTTGAGCGTTTGCCCCAGCTCTATCTGCAGTTTGGTTATCTCACGAATAGGCGAAAGACCTTTTGCACTATATATTTTTTCTGTGTTTGAAAATGTTTCACCTGTACAAAGATCTGTCATTCCATTTCCGGCTGTCATGAATGGATTGAAAAAGGAGTGATACTGTTCAGCGATGACATGCTTGAATTTGGAAACCTTCTTTGCGTCTTTCTTAAGAAACAGTTGTCCCCACACATCACCGAGAGCGTTCTGCCCAGTGTGAGTTAAAGATTCTTTTGACAGTTCAACAAAATCTATTGCCAAAAATAACGACAGTTTATGAGTGGCAAACAATTTTTCCTCTATGCTACTCACAACGGCACTTAATTTGTTTTTAATATATTCTGTATTTGGAGCCAACAGATAGAAACCTCCTCCGGAATTATATATGACATTAGCTTGTGGCAAGTCCAATTCCTTCCTTATGTATCTTACGACTGCATCTGACAATATGCGCAGATAAAAAGAGCGCCCTTTAAGATTCTTGCTCGCATATTTAGAAGCTACTTGATACAAATATGATTGTATTCCACTCAAATCTGCTCCAATAAACAAGAATGAACTATCACTACTCTCGCCGGATTCCATAAGTTCATACAAGCACATGGATAAGGCTGCAGAAGATTTGAGTAAATCATAAATGCTGACATCATTATAACCTTCAAGTCCAACAGGAATATTGGATGCGTACTTGCTGAGTAATGTAAGTATATTCTCGCCAAAAACTGTAAGATTCTCAGTAGATATTTCCAACAATTGCTTAGACAGCATTCTTAACAAAGCTTCATTCACATTATATACGCTCTGTTTGTTTGGAAAATTATTTTTGGTCAAAGAAATTGGAGCAGGATTAATATGCCACAATGCATCATGTCGCATTGCTGATATTGTTTCCAATATGGAACTCAATCCATTATGGGGGCAAAGGGCAGGAGGCATGGACTTTTCTCCTAAACCAAGGGATAACATTTGTGCTTTGTCGATTATATTAGAATATTTCGCCAATACATCATCAGAGCAAAATTTCTTTTGCAAATCCCTGAAAGCCTCATGATGCAATAATGCTGCAAGGTAAATATTTTCTTTTATATTATTCATTGTATCTTATTACTATTTGGTTTATCGAATCTTTTTATCATACCAAAGCCTATGCTTACTCCCTTTCCAAGACCAATATAGTCAGGCAAAGACACATTTGTCTTGAACATCATATCAAAGCCCATCATCTTGACTCCCTTGAACCTGTATTCTCTATGAGAATCTACAGACAATATCTTTACAGTGACTTGGTCTCCAAAATGCATATCAATTCCTTTTGCAAAAGACAGAATATTACCGATTAATATATTTTCCAGCATTGCATATTTTTCTATCACGCTTTCAATTTTGCTATATTTCTCATAGTTGCTTTGGTTCAAAGGCAAATATTTTCGTATACTGTAATAAAACTCATCTGCCCAAGTTTGTACATTAACATCATAAGCCTCCACTTTATCTGTCTCTAATGATATATCCCTCTTGCCGAGCTTTACTGTTGAAAAGGTACTGTTAAAGAAATTGGATAATCTCTCGATACCATCACCTAGAAATATTATTCCCGCATTACCACTGATTCGTTTATATTGTACCAATGGATAACGATACCTAAAGTTGTCATCTGTATGATTATGAAACAGCAAGTCTGCGTCTTTAATCGTATTAATGACAAGTCCACGGAAAAGAGGGACTTCATAAAACATAATAGGGGTTTTGAACGTTAATTTGAATATTTTGATTTTGTTCATAGTATATAGCAAATTCGAGACATGAAAATTATTGGTCAGCCTGTGATGCATAGATGTTTTTATGCAAGTTAGCCAACAAAACAAACAATATGGTATTCAATGTTTCCATATGCATTTGATTTTGTTGACTAGCTTATATTTGCACTCCTTTAGTGTTTTCCATTATAGAACTCTATGAATGCGGCGGTGCAATACTCATGATCGGCTGCAGAGGCGGTCTCGCGCACACTGTGCATGGCAAGCACCGGATTACCCATGTCCACACCACGGAGAGGGAGAGAGGATGCGAGGATGTTGCCCAAGGTTGAGCCTCCGGCGACATCACTGTGGTTAACAAACCGCTGGCAAGGCACACCGGCATGCTCACATATCTGCTGGAAAACGGCAGCAGAGACGGCATCGCTAGCATATTTCTGTGACGCATTGAACTTGATGACAGGACCTCCGCCAAGCACAGGATGGTTTGTCGGGTCGTATTTCTCCGAGTAGTTAGGATGCCATGCGTGAGCATTGTCCGCACTTATCATGAAGGCATGCTCAACAGCACGGTACATATCCTCCGCTGTTCCTCCCTGAGCGAAGACAAGACGCTCAATGAGCGACATGAGGAACGGACTGCCTGCCCCCTGCTTTGTCTGCGAACCGGTCTCCTCATTGTCAAAGACGGCAAGGACTTTTGTCACTTCCGGCACTGTGTCGCAAGAGCTTATCAGGGCTTCCATACCGGCATGAACCATGGAAAGGTCATCAAGACGGCCTGCGGAAATCAGTTCATTGTGCATTCCGAAAAGGCATGCCGGAGTAGTATCGTAAAGATAAAGGTCGAAATCAAGGATGTCTTTCGGTTCTACCTGTGGCGTACCGTCCTGTCGTGTGGCATTAAGTTCGTCGCAGACTGCCTTCATAAGCATACCGCCACGCTCCAATTCGTCATTGACAAATCCCATTAACGGGAGCATATCCTTCTGTTTTGACAGTTTCACACCGTCATTCACCTGACGGTTGAAGTGTATGGCGAGGTTGGAAATCTGCAGAAGCGGACGCTTGATGTGCAACAGTCTTGTCTCTGGATTAAGGGCATCGGATGTGCGGAGTATCACTCTTCCTGCAAGCGACAATGGACGGTCAAACCATGTTGACATAATAGCACCGCCGTAAAGTTCGGTGTTCAGCTTCACCATTCCTCCCTCGCAACGAATCTCGGCATTAGGCTTTATGCGGAATGTAGGAGAATCGCTGTGCGCACATATCATCCTGAAGCCCGCGTCGCCTATGTTCCGGCTGCCTATATGGAAAGCGAATACAGCGGAATCGTTCTTTGTCAGATACAGTTTGTCACCCGGTTTGACAGCCGGCATGCGGTCTTTGGCATCCACACGGATGTAACCGCAACGGTCAAGCGTGTCGCAAACATTCTTAACTGCAAGGAAATTAACGGGAGAGGCGTCAAGAAACGCCAAGAGTTTTTCTGTGTACATAGTGTTCTTTTTGTGTTAGCAAAGTTTTGGACTTAAAAAACTTTCAGAGCATTTTGGGGCTTCAAGAACCCGGAAAAACTTCAGAGTCCTTAAAGCCCCAAAACTCTTTACTGCATGATATACTGCAGAGCGTAAAGATATATCACACTTGCCGGAATGGCAAGCAATGAAGAATCAAAGCGGTCAAGCATTCCTCCATGTCCCGGAAGGATATTGCCGGAATCCTTAATGCCTATCGTGCGCTTGATGAGTGACTCCACCAAGTCGCCCCATGTGCCGAAAACCGCGACAACAATGCCAAGGCCTATCCATTTCGCAATATGCGATGACAGCGGCATCGGGTCAACGTATGATGCCGGTATATAGGAGAAATACCCAACGAGAGCCGCTGCTATAATGACGAATACTCCTCCACCGATGCTGCCTTCCCATGACTTTGCCGGAGAGATGCGCGGGAACAGCTTGTGTTTTCCGAACAGTGACCCCGAGCAATAGGCTCCGGTGTCGTTCACCCACAAGAAGACAAACACGCTCAATGGCAAGAGGTACTGATACTCCACGTATCCGTCAACATTCTGAAAGGCAAGTACATTGATTGTGGAGAATGGCAATGCAATGTACATCTGCCCCATCATTGTGTACGCCCAGTCAGCCAACGGATTTGGATTGCCTGTGTACAGTTCGCTGACAAGCAGATAAATGATTGTCAGAAGATAAGGTATGAACACCTCCGCCGTGGACATTCCGCTGACAAAAGCGGAAGTCGCAAGGAAGAGGAACACACCTGCTGCGGTGGAGATGAACCGATTGACGGAGACATTCTCCACATTGTCATTGACAAGCCCCGTATATTCCCAGACAGACATTCCCGTTATCAGGGTGAACAGGAACACCATCGATGTAGGCTTTAGAAAGCAAGTGACAAGGGCGGCTACAAAGAAGACACCCGTTATGGCCCTCACTATCAGATTTTTCTGTTTTTCACTCATAGCATTAAGGTTATTTATACGCATCACGCGTCCTTTGGAGTTGTGTCTGTAATCACGTCATCTGCCTGTGGATTGCTTTCAAGGGCAGGAGCAGAAGTGTCAGCAGTTTCAGCCTCATCATCAGAAGAGAGCAACTCTTCTGAGCGTGAAGCCCACTGTCGTTTGCCAAAGATGCGCTCAACATCCTCTGCAAAAATAACCTCCCTGTCTATCAGCAACTGTGCCAAGGCATTATGCCCCTCACTGTATTTCTCCAACAGTTTCTTTGCACGGGCATACTGTTCACCAATCATCTTCTGCACCTCCTCGTCTATAAGTCGTGCGGTTGTGTCAGAATATGGCTTGGAGAATGAGTACTGCTCCTGATTATAGTAGCACAGATTAGGCAGGGCGTCGCTCATACCTGCATACGCCACCATAGAATATGCTGCCTTTGTGGAACGCTCAAGGTCATTCATCGCACCGGTAGAGATTCTTCCAAGGAACACATCCTCTGCCGCACGGCCGCCAAGAAGTGCACAGATTTCGTCCAGCATAGCCTCCTTTGTCGTTATCTGACGTTCCTCAGGGAGATACCATGCAGCACCGAGAGCCCTTCCGCGCGGTACGATTGTAACCTTGACAAGTGGGTTTGCATACTGGCAGAACCAGCTGATTGTGGCATGGCCTGCCTCATGGTAGGCGATGGCCTTCTTCTCTTCCGCAGTCATAACCTTGGTCTTTTTCTCCAGACCACCGATGATACGGTCGACGGCAGCAAGGAAATCCTGCTGTGTGACAGCCTTCTTGTCAGCACGGGCAGCTATCAGGGCAGCCTCATTGCAGACATTTGCGATGTCCGCACCCGAGAATCCCGGTGTCTGACGGGCAAGAAGCTCAATGTCAAGGTCTTTGTCTATCTTGACAGGGCGCAAGTGAACCTTGAAGATTGCCTTACGCTCGTTGAGGTCAGGCAACTCGACATGAATCTCACGGTCAAAGCGTCCGGCACGCAAAAGTGCCTTGTCAAGCATGTCGACACGGTTTGTCGCTGCAAGAATTATCACACCGGAGTTTGTACCAAAGCCATCCATCTCGGTTAGAAGGGCATTGAGGGTGTTCTCACGCTCATCGTTTCCGCCCATTCCAGGATGATTGGAACGTGCACGCCCGACAGCGTCAATCTCATCAATGAAGATGATGCTTGGGGCCTTTGCCTTTGCCTTGTTGAACAAATCGCGCACTCGGGATGCACCGACACCCACGAACATCTCCACAAAGTCAGAACCTGACATTGAGAAGAATGGCACTCCGGCCTCTCCGGCAACAGCCTTGGCAAGGAGAGTCTTGCCTGTTCCCGGAGGTCCCACAAGCAATGCACCCTTAGGAATCTTGCCTCCGAGGTCGGTGTATTTCTTAGGATTCTTCAGGAACTCAACGATTTCCTGCACCTCCTGCTTGGCACCCTCCTGACCTGCAACATCCTTGAATGTTATGTCATGAGGGTTGTCCTTTCCGTACTCCTGCGCCTTGCTCTTGCCGACATTGAAGATACTGCTTCCGCCGGCAGAGCCTCCCCCACCGAAACCGCCACTCATGCGGCGGATGATGAATATCCATATCGCAATGAAGAATATTGTCGGAGCCAATGAGAGGAGCACATCAAGAAAACCATTGTGGCTAACCTCATATTCAAGGTTGCCGTTGAAATGCTTCTGTGCCTGCTGAGCATCAAGGAATTTCTCCACCTGGTCAACGGAACCGAAGTTCACATTCACATAAGGATTGACACCCACCTGCTTGGCGCCGGCATGGAACACCTGACGGACATGCTCCGCCTTAACATACATTTTCAGTGAAGACTCACTCTTGTTAACAACAACCTTGGAGGCATAACCGTGGCTTACAAACTGCTTGAAGTCACTGTATGACGCTTCCGTGGAAGACTGTTTCCCTATATTTCCACCACCGGTGAAAAAGATATAGGCAAGTATGACGATGATAATCGCATACAGCCAATTTAGATTAAACCGAGGCATTTTCGGACCTTTAGGCATATTGTCCGGTCCGAAGCCCCCTGCTGGTGATTTTGCCATAGTCGAACTTTGTCCGAAATAGTTTTTTCTTTTTTAATAATATAATGTGTATTGCTTCAGTAAACGCCATGAAACACATGTCATTCATGGCACTGCATAAAAAGCAGCCTTGGATTAATCCACATCAGGAATCACTTCCGACGGAGCGTCAGCCCACAAGTGCTCCAAATCATAATGCTCGCGTGTCTCAGGCACAAATATGTGAACCATGATGTCAACATAGTCCATCGCCACCCAGACACAGTTCTCCAGTCCGGCAGTCTTTATCGGCTTCTCTTTCAGGTCCACACGCATCTTCTCCTCTATGTTGTCGGAAATAGCCTCAACCTGTGAAGGAGAACCGCCCTCACAGACAACAAATGCCTTTGTTATGCAGCCGTCAATCTCCGAAAGGTCTATCACTGTTATTCCACGGCCCTTTTTGTCCTGTATAGCCCCAACTGCTTTGTCTACTAATGTCTTTATTTCTTCTGTCATATTTGCTTATTTATAATATGTGATTTCTTTGCCTGCAAAGGTACACTATTTCTATTGAATAAGCACCGTAGAAGCTCTTTTTTTGTGTTTTTTTATGTAATATCGAAGAAAATCGCATGTTTTTCAAAAAAAATCCGCAAAAAATTTGGTGGTTTCAAAAAAACTCCGTACCTTTGCACTCGCAATTGAGAAACACAGTTGCAGTGCTAAGAGAAGCACACAAAATTGGGGTATGGTGTAATGGTAACACTGCAGATTCTGGTCCTGCCTTTTCTGGTTCGAGTCCGGATACCCCAACAAAGAAAAACCGAGATTCTTTTGAATCTCGGTTTTTCTTTTTCTACACCTACCCCCTATAGTATTCCAAACCAGGGAACACATATCACAACAGATACTTCCATACGACATTTCACAATTTAGCCACATTTCTTTAGACTATACAAAAAAAAGGAATGCTTAAAACCAAATGATTTATGGTTTTAAGCATTCCTTTTGGTGATCCGAGCGGGCCTTGTGAGAGTGGTGTTATCTTGTTGATTTTCAATTTGTTGGTTGATATAATTGAGAAGCAATGTACCACGGTTTGTACCACATTTTCCGCTCTATTTTGGAGGGCAAAATTGCCCTGATTTATCACTACCTGCGAGAGCATCACAAAATTAACACTTATTATCCGAATATTTGCCAAATAAACAATATTTAACTATTAAAAATTGTGGTTCTCATACTTGAACGCCTGTTTTCGGGCAAAAGTTCGGTGCTGTGGACGGGTGTCCGGGAGCCTCAAAAAAGGTGGCGAAAAAGGTGGCGCACACTGACCGAAAAAGTGGCGGAAAAGGTGTCTGTAAAAGTGTCCCCAAAGGTGTCCCCATAAGTGTCCGAAAGAGTGTCCCCAAGAGTGTATGTAAGTGTGTCTGTATCAGTGGCGGTAAATGTGTCGGAACGGGTGTCTGAAATGGTGGCGGCAGAAGTGGCGGATAAGGTGTCGGTCAAGGTGACGGCAAAGGTGGCGCATATCAGCCGAAATCCGTACTGTTTTTCCCACTTGCTTCCCAGTCTGAAAAATCCCACCGCAGGGAGAAGATTATGCCTGCCCTCCTGATTTTCTCCCTTAAAGAAAATTTCACGGAGCAGTCCTGTGTCGATACCGTCTCCACAACGACCGTAATCCTCTCCAGCCGAGCAGAAGCAGCCAACAAATCATACGCCATACCAAAGACACAATCCGGCAGGCAAGACGTATAATCATTACAAGCGACCATCGGATAAAGCGGAGCAATAATCCTGCGACTATCGCAACGGGCAATAGATATATCATCAATAGAAGTGCGAACATGGTGAGAGATATTATGATGTTCAGATAGTCTGATAATGCCATTTCAACATCATCAAACTATCGCCCGAAGTAATGCTCCGAGTATGTAAATATACTAAATTTCAATGACTTATGCAAATTTTCAAGCCATTATTTTAGTACATATTCATCTGATTTTCACATCATTTCATGCTCTGATACAAGCCATATCACTGTATATGATAATGTGATTGTCGTGACAGCAACAGCAGTCACTATCCGATAACGACAGTATGTGATAATAAGAGTGTATGATACATAGGGCAAATCATTATTCTTTGATTGAGTACCGATGTTCCAAGTTGTCAGATAAAAAGATTATGTTCGGAATTTGTGCGCGGTCAACCGAAGTGAGCTAACTTCGCCGCGCGAAGCGAGGTCGGGAGTGCATCAGGGCACTCGTGCCAAAGGTGCAGAATTTGTTAAGCAAGTTGTACTTTTCCCCGGATAAAACGGAGTTTTACCGAAGAAAAGTAACTTGCCACCCTGTCGGGCGGAGAAAATCAGCTCGCAACTCGCCGATTTTTAATCACTGGAAAATATGGAAAAGAGAACCAACAGAATAGAGATTCTATTTACCGACACCGAACTTGAACGGCTCAAAGTCCGCTCAAAGGAATTCAGGAGCATAAGCTCGTATATCCGTGCCGCACTTGTGGAGTTTTCCGACAAGGACGCGAAAGACCGTATGCAAGCCGTGGAAGAGATGGCCTCGCTCTGCCGGAGATTCAAGGACGAACTTGGCTGGGCCGGCGGCAATCTCAACCAGGCAATGAAACGCGCCAACGAACTTTCCGTAGCCGGATTGTTGAGCGAGACATATTATAAAGAGGTACTGATACCTTCCATAGATGGCTTGAAGAAGACTATGGATAAAATCATAGCCGAACACTCCGATGTAGTAAGCAAGATAATACGCAGTGTACTGAAGAACGGATAATCCGAACATCTGATGCAACTATAACCGAATTATCATATAGCCCCGGTTCCTTATACTCATATAATCCCAAACCGTGATTTTATCTTAATCATATATTCACATGATAGCGACAATACTTCCTTCAAGCACCTGCTTCCATGCAGTCGGATATAATGAACGCAAGGTAGCCAAAGGCTCGGCACATCTGCTGGAAATGAAAAATTTTGATGCGGTCGAAATGTTGGGACACCATACCCCCGACGACCTCGTCGCCTATCTTGAAAATTACTCTTCCAAAAATCCGAGAATCAAGAAAGCGCAGTTCCACATGGCGTTTTCATGCCGGGGACACGAAAAGACGGAACAGGAACTTCTGGACTTCGCCCATGAATATCTCCGGGAGATGGGATATGGAGAAGAAGGACAGCCCCTGCTGGTTTACGGACATACCGATACTGACAACACACATATACATATAATAACATCGCGTGTGGCACCGGACGGTCGCAAGATAGACCATAACCATGAACGGGTAAGGTCGCAACGTGTGGTCGAGCGGTTGCTTGGAAACGACATTAACGAGAAAGCACACAGGGATATGGAAGAAGCCTTGTCTTATAAATTCGCATCCATCACACAGTTCAAGGCTCTTATGAACTCGCTCGGTTATGAGTGTTACGACAATGAGGGAGTGGTATCCATAAAACGTGGCGGTGCCGTGTGTCTTAAAATACCGCTGGAGGAAATCAGCTCACATTACCGTTCAACGACATTCGACCGCCAGCGCAGGAGACAGCTCCGCGCCATATTCGCCAAATACCGAGACCTGACCGCCAACAAGAAAGAACTCGCCGATGAACTGAAAAGGAAATTCGGTATCGAGCTTGTGTTTTTCGGAAAGAAAGATTCTCCATACGGCTATATGATAATCGACCATAACAAGAAAGCTGTCATCAACGGAGGCAAGATATATCCGATAAAGGAGCTGCTGGATTTTGCGACACCTGATGAACGGTTCGCAAGAATAGACTCACAAATCGACGCCCAGTTAGCAAATGATCCAAAAATCACCATCGGCGAGCTTAACGACATACTGAGCCGCCAGTACAAAGCCTATGTGAAACAAGGGCAGATATGGCGAGGCAGAGACAGCCGTCCTCTCCGTTCCCATATGTGGGAGGCTCTGAGACGCAACAACCGTATTCAATGGGTGGAGTCATTCGCTCCGGCAACGGAAGCGGAGCGGGACTTTCTCTGTTCGATCGGAAAGGTGACTGTGCCCCACATGGTGGAAATCAACGGGACAAGGACAACACAATACAATAATCGGCTGTCAGATCTGAGAAGCATATTTGACAGCAGCACAGGTTATATACACCGTCAGACACTCCGCAGTGCAGGATTTACAATCCGGGATATTGAGGGAGAAATGTATGCCTTTGACATGAAAGCCCGCGTCCTTATAAATCTTGAAAACGAGGGCTTCGATATAAGACGGCTCCAGTTTGTCAAGAATCCCGTCGAGGACAAAAAACAAAACGCGGCCGTCAGACGAAAGCCCGGTTCCGGAATAAGGAAGCCGCATGACGTGGAGTCAGGTCAAGGCCAGAACAGGGAATGGGAAGTAGGCTACAAAGGGGACTATGACAGGATAGATGATGAGTCCTCGATAAAACGATAGGTAATTCCGTGACTTTTATCCGATGGCCTTTTTACCGCCATTTTAATTAGAAACGTCATTTGGAGTCTGTTAATGTAATCTTTCTTGGGGTTATGTCAGGAATATGTATTAATTTTGAGCAGTGAAAGAAGTTTTCTACATATCGGCTTTGATAATTGCAATCATTGGGGCTATTATTATAGTCCGATGGTTTGCTCGTTTCATATCAAGACGGTTAAATCCCTGGCTTTCTACATTACTAACTCTTATTGTTACCGGTTTGCTAATTATATTTTTGATAATGTGCATTTTCACTGTCAGCATGAGCTTGGGGCCAACAAATCCAAATATCTTATAGCCGAGTTTTGTTGATATTAAACCGTAGCAGTAGAATATACATAGGTCGCTTATGTAGCAAAATACATAACCTAAACTCCTAATTTGCCGCGAGTATATGACTGCCACAAAAGCATTATATCGCTGACTTCTGCATAATTATTATGTTGAATTAATTTACATATGTGAGTAGCTGAGGAAATTATAGGTGAATACCATTCTTTGTTATCATCGTCATTTAGCGTAATGAGAGTAGTTAAGAATGGGATAGCTTGAGCATATTCATTTAGGACAAGATACGAATAGGCAAATAATTCAGTCCGTGCAACCGAACTACCATAAAAACGGATTTGACAATTCAATACGGCATTGACAACATCAATTATTGAATTTAGATGAGATAGCTTATCATTATACACCCGGCAAATTTCATCTAAAGAAGTATCTATCTCGGTATATTCCCATTCTCCAATCACATCACCCAAAGAAAGATCTATATAATCAAATTTTATGTATAATGGTTGAATGAAATATCTAATAGAAAATGTATTAGATTGGAAACGATTTGGTTCTACACAAAACCCCGCTACCATCAAAAAATTATTATGATTGAGGAATTTATAAGCAATTTGTTTATGATGATGTAAAGATAGCTTATTTGCTATCTTTAATGCCACATTTGAAATCCGAGAATTACGCATATTACTTGGTCTTGAGTGCAAATATAGTAATAATTCTGGTATATATCTTCTTCCATATCAAGCAATTTTCAGTGGTTACCCTTAATAGAAAGAGGAAAGGCATCCTATGCAATCACTATTTCCTGAGAATGGGGTATGAACTCCTTGCCGACTATGCTACTATAATGTGCTTACGGCTTGCGCTTCTCGTTTGAGCTATTATCAAGAAAACATCAGTCGTCTTATAAAACTAATGGCTTTCCCGTGACTTCTATCCGGTGACAATGTGTGCGTGATAGCCACTATATTACACGCTCAGATAGCCATTTCAACACAATATCGCATTATCCGATGATGAAAACTGTTCGGAATTTCGGGTTTAGCAATCGGCCCATGATAATTTTGCTCAAAAACCAACCGACAGTTTCTATCAATGGAATCAACCTGTATAATCACATTCGCCAATCAGAAAGGCGGAGTCGGCAAGACAACGCTGTGCGCCCTTTTCGCAAGCTACCTTGTGTCAAGGGGGCACAGCGTGACCGTGTTCGACACCGATCCGCAGCAGTCCATCGTCAAGAAACGCACAGCGGACACCGCCACCTATGCAGGAGTGCCGCTGCCTTATAACATATATCCTTTCAGCATGAGCAACGAGCCGGCTCTTATCGCGCTGATCGAGAACCTGCACAACTCAGCCGCCGTGGACTTCGCTCTGTTTGACTCGGCAGGCAGTCTCAACGACCAGGCGTTGCTGGCACTTTTCGCCAATACGGATTATTTGCTGACTCCGTTCCACTATGACAATCTGACCGTACCCTCCACCGCTATATTTGTCGCCATGATAGTCGAATTGAGACGAAGCATCGGAAATGCCATGAAAACGGTACACTATGTAATACCCAATCTTGAAGAACAGGGTGTCGGCACCAAAGAGGAAAAGGAGTTATGGAAGCTCGTGAACAAGAAGCTGAGCGAACACGTGCGTATAGCACCGACCGTTTATAAACGCCAGACACTACGCCGTTTCAGCACAATCTCCGGCATGGACGACCAGATGCTCGTAGTTTCACCGGCCTTCGACCATATTTACAATGACATATTCGGCATACCAAATACAGAAGAAGAATGAACCAGGACACCCCATACCCCAAACTGAACGACCTGCTCGGAGGACTCGGCAACCTTGTTCCCGGAGCGGAGACCATGCCACCGGCACCGGAACAGCATACCGTTCCCGAACCTGAGCCGTCGCCCGACAATGACGATGACTGGGAGCTTTTCAGAAAGAACCTTGCCCTGTATAATTTCAGGGAGAAAAAAGATGACCGCATGATATGCAAGCTCGACCGCGACCTTGCGGACTCCCTCGATGCCTGCGACATCGACCGCAAATGCCGCTCCGATATTGTGAACGCAATAGTCAGGACTTTTGTAAACCGGTATCTTGACAGGCTTCGGCAATTCAGGAAAAACAACAGGTCATTACTCGGCAACACATAAAAACTTACTGGATATGAGAACAATCAAATGGTCTTATGATATGCTCCGCACACTGCGTGAGATGTATCCGCACGACACGAATACACGGATAGCAGCAGCTATCGGTGTGGGTACGAGGTGTGTGGTGGCGAAAGCAGCCGAACTCGGACTTGAAAAGGAACGTGACATCAGACGCAAGGAAGCTGAGAGAATCCTGATGGAGAATTACCGCACTCATTCCCAGTCCGAACTGTCACGCCTGACAGGATTGAGTCTCCGCACCGTCAAACGCATGGCCGGACGTTTGGGACTGAAACGCGATGCCGATGATGCCTCACGGTTCATTTCCTCCAGACGCAAGGAAATAATACGTCGTGAGAGACTGCGCCTGAGGATAGGACTTGCCCCGATAACCAATGTCAAGGTCACAGGCAACCGCCGACGAGCCATCTTACGCAACCGGCTCAAACAATACGGATATGTGGTCATGCGAGGCAATGACACCGTATTTTTCAGTCCTGACATGGCACGCTGTTCAAGACACGAGGACAGAGGCGCATCCCTCGGCCTTACTTTTCTCCCCTTGCCGCAACAACAATCATTCACAACAAAAATAATCTGATAATCATGTTCGGAACTATTTTTACCTGCCTGACAGCCGTACTCATATTATATTATGCAGTCCTTGTCTGTATGGATCTTTTCATAAAGCCTACGGGAGCCGCCGATGAATCCGGCACACCCGATGAAGCTGAGATCGACATATCCGATGAAGCAAACTCATTCAAGGCAATCGAAATCAAGCGCGGTCAACAGAGTGCCAAGAAGCCGGTCAAGGCTCCGGCCGAGAAACCGACCCTCTCCAAGCCGCTGATGACAAATTATCTTCCGGTTGAACAGCTTGCAAGAAAAGCCCGCAACATAACCAGTTCTGAAGATGCCTCCCTCGCCGGCCTCGGAGAAATCATCATCAAATGTGAATCCGCTGCTTGACATCAACTGACTTGCCGCTAACCATATTCGTATAACCCGATACCTCTCTCTCCAACCGATGCCTTTATTGAACTAAGTTGTCTTTACTGCCCGACACTGCCTTTAACGCCCTGCATTGCCTTTAACGCCCGATAACCTTTTCAAGAACTTATCAATCAGCGTATATGCAGAAAATCAAATCAAAGTGTCAGCGTGCTATCTCACGCCTCGGCAACTCAGCCTTCGCCCGTAAGGGTATGCTTGCTATGGGCGCGGTGATGCTCACCGTGTCCGACATGATGGCCGCCAGCAAGGGTGCGGCAGGCTTCACCAAAGCCACACAGGAGGTAAGCTCCTACCAGACCCCTGTCTCCAATCTCATGAAGGCGATCGCCGCAGTGATTGTCCTCGTGGGTGCCTTCAACGTCTATTTCAAGATGCAGAACGGCGACCAGGATGTCAAGAAGACCATCATGCTCACCATCGGCGGCTGTATCGCCTTCATCGCACTGAGCGAGGCTCTTCCGCTCTTCTTCAAGTAAGCAACCGCAGATCCATACAGTCATGGCGATATACAACGACGGCTATCCGGTTTACAAAGGGTTACAGAAACCATTGGAGTTCATGGGAATACGCGGACGTTTCCTGACATTGGCGGCTGCCGCCATAGGAGTGTCCTTCGTGGGGTTCATAGTGTTCTCCATAGCATTGGGAAAGCTCGCGGGGTTTATCGCCATGCTTGTAATGGCCGCCGCAGGGCTGGTGACAATATATGTCAAGCAGCGCGGCGGACTGCACAACAAGCGGAAAGACCGTGGAATCTTTATCTATCACAATTTATTCAAGCACTGAATGGCAAAGGAAAACAAAAAAGTCTTCGACGGGATATACGCCCAGTTGGAGGAAACGGACGGTAATGTGGTGCTGTTCGACGCAAAGGGGGCCCCCTCTGTCATTTTTGAAATGACAAACCCTGTTCTCCGGCTGTGTACCGACTCGGAGCGGTACATGGTATTTCAGGACGTGCTGGCTAACATCGTCCAGACGCTCGGCGAGGGCTATGCCTTGCAGAAGCAGGACATATTCTGCCGCCAGCGTTACCACCGCGACGTGCCCGAAGACGCCGAGTTCCTGACCCGGAGTTATTTCAATTACTTCGAGGGCCGTGAGTTCACTGAAATCACAACCTATCTGATAGTGACACAGGAGGCGCAGCGCGGACAGTTCGTGCAATACGACCCCAAGAAATGGCTCGACTTCCATTCAAAGGTCGCCAAAGTTGACGACATCCTTACCGAGAAAGGGATAAGCCACCGCAAGCTGACAAAGCCGGAGGTCAACGAGTACCTGCACCGCTTCATGGCGTTCCATTTCCAGCACGGCCCATTCTCCATGACAAATTTCAAGGCTTCCGACGAATACCTGCGGACAGGCAGCCGCATTATCCGCTCATATCCCCTTGTGGATATTGACGAAATAAATCTCCCCTCGGTAGTGAAGCCATATACCGAGATGAGTGTCAACGGTTATCCCGTGGCTACCGATGTGTTCTCATTTCTTGCCGAAGTGCCCCACGCCGACTGTGTGGTGTTCAATCAGGTGGTGCAGATACCGGGACAGCGGAAGCTGCTCAGAAAACTGCAAGGTAAGGCGAAACGTCACGGCTCCATGCCCGATCCGAGCAACAAGATAGCGAAAGCCGACATTGAGGAAGTTCTCAACATCCTCGCCGTTGACTCTTCCCTTCTTGTCAACACCAATTTCAACATCATCGTGAGCTGTCCTCCCGACAAGGTTACACCGGTCACATCGTTTCTTGAGACCAAACTCTACGAGTGCGGCATAATGCCGTCACGAACAGCCTACAACCAGCTGGAACTGTTCATCAACTCCTTTCCGGGCTGTGCCTACGGCTTCAATCCCGACTATGACCTGTTCCTCACACTGTCGGACTCGGCACTGTGCCTTTTCTTCAAGGAACACCTCAAAGGGTGCGAGGACACGCCTCTCACCACATTCTACACCGACCGTCAGGGACTCCCGGTGTGCATAGACATAACCGGCAAGGAGGGCAAGGTGAAGATGACCGACAACGCCAACTTCTTCTGCATCGGGCCAAGCGGCAGCGGCAAATCCTTCCACATGAACAGTGTGGTAAGGCAGCTGTTGGAGCAGAACACCGATGTCGTGATGGTCGATACCGGCGACTCCTACGAGGGTATTTGCGGCTATTTCGGCGGCACATATATCTCATACTCAAAGGAGAAGCCTATCTCGATGAACCCGTTTAAGGTGACACGCGAGGAATATGAGCAGAACTTCGGGGAGAAGAAGAATTTTCTCAAATCGCTGATATTCCTGATTTTCAAAGGCAACGAGGCTCCTTCAAAAATTGAGGATATGCTTGTCAACCAGGCCATAGTGGAATATTACGAGGCATATTTCAATCCGTTCACCTCATTTTCCGACACGGAGCGCGAGGGCTTGCGCCAGAAATTGCTTGTGGCAGCCAAGATGGAGGACGACTACGAGAAGTTCGCCACCGATATGCGTGACATCGAGGAACAGATAAACGCCCCTGAACCGGAGACCAAGACAACCGTCCGCGCCCTCATACTCCCTTCGGAGGAACGGCGCAACAAGATTATCCGCCAGTGCCGGGCACTGAGGGCCATGATTGTTGACCGTGCCACTACCGAGGCGGAGAAAGAGAAAGCTGCCTCAAAGATTGAGGTATATAAGAAAGAGCTGCACGAGACCTCGATGCTGATGAAGATTGACAAGCAGATAGACCACATGGAGGAGCAGAAACGCCGCCTCAAAGTGCCGTCGCTCTCCTTCAACACCTACTACGAGTTCGCCCTTGAACGGATACCGCAGATCACATCGCTGGAGAAGATACATTTCGACATACGAGACTTTGCCGCTATCCTCAAACAGTTCTACCGTGGTGGAGAGCTGGAGGTGACGCTCAACTCCGACCTTGACACCAATCTTTTTGACGAGCGTTTCATTGTCTTTGAAATCGACAAGATTAAGGATGACCCCGTGCTTTTCCCGATCATAGTGCTGATAATCATGGACGTGTTTCTCCAGAAAATGCGTATCAAGAAAGGACGCAAGGCCCTGATAATCGAGGAGGCATGGAAAGCGATAGCCTCGCCCACTATGGCGGAGTACATAAAGTTCCTGTATAAGACCGTCCGCAAGTTCCACGGCATAGTCGGTGTGGTGACACAGGAGCTTAACGATGTAATTGATTCTCCCATCGTAAAGGAGGCGATAATCAACAACTCCGATGTGAAGATATTGCTCGACCAGTCGAAGTTCAAGGACAGGTACAACGACATAGCGGCCATACTCGGACTGACACCTATTCAGAAGCAGCAGATATTCACAGTCAACGCCCTCAATAACAAGGAGGGACGCAACTACTTCAAAGAGGTGTGGATATGCCGCGGCCAGAACTCCGATGTCTATGGCGTCGAGGAGCCGCCGGAGTGTTACTGGGCCTACACCACCGAGCGGGCCGAGAAAGAGGCTCTGAAAATATATCTCCGTCATTACGGCACCATGCAGGAGGCGATAACCAATATCGAGGCCGACCGCAAGAGAGCCGGAATATCCAAATATCTTGATTTTGCCCGTAAGGTCAACCAACAACAGAAAGTAATGTCGCTATGGTAAATCCAAAATATAATTCACAATACGTCATGCGTAATATCATGCTGATTATCTGCGTGGCATGCTTTTTCGGCACTGCCTCGGCATGGAAAGTGGTGATTGACCCGTACTGTCTGAAAGCGGTGACAACCAATCTCGCATCGCAGAAAGCCATCGAGGATCAGCACAACAAGAGACTCGACTCCATATCCGCCAAGCAGAACAAGCTGGAGCAATACACCGTGAGCATGGCGACCATCACCGAACTCTACAAGGTGACTATGGAGAATATCTCAGGCTTCGGCACCGAGAGCAAATATTATGTGGAGATAGGACTGTGCGCCTTCGACATAGTCAAGAGCGTGCCGGAGTTGGTAAAGACGGTGAGCAAGGCCAAGTTCACAAACAAGGCACTATGCCTTAACGAACTCGGCAACCTCACAGCCCAGACGCAGCAGCTTGTGGCCGACTTCATCAACATAGTCAACAACGGCAAGGTTCAGAATCCCCTCAAAGGCCAGGCTACCGCCGCGACCAAGAGCGACGGATACAATTTCCTTGACCGCTACGACCGGCTGACGGTAGCCAACAGGATATACACCGACCTTCTCGAAATCCGCTACAAGGTTCAGGCTATGATGGCTATGGCTCAGTACGCCACAAAAGATGACCTGTTTTTTGCAATAGACCCTGAGGGCTGGGCCAACATGAAAGTCATGCAGAATCAGGTAGGTATGCTGATACTCAACTGGAACGGACTGCGGATTATAAAATGACGGAGCCATGACGATACGGAAACTTACAATCATAGCTCTGGTGGCCCTGCTTCTTCCCTTAAAGTCATTTGCCTTCGACTTTCCGAAAGACCTGCCGACATTTGAAGCTCTGATGGCTCTGCACAAAGCCGTAAAGAAAGATGAAGACCAGGCGTTGGCACGCATAGCCACGAGCTTCGGGGAGCAATCGCTTGTCACCAAAGGCGCGGAGAAGTTCAATGATGTACGCTCGACGCTCGACACCAAGCTCAACAACGCATACTCATACGTGGTACTCGCCGCTGCCATATCCTCGACCGCCAGCTCACTCTATCTGCTGACAAAGGAATACAAGGACTTTACGGTAAACACCTACAAGTATGTGACCAAAAAGCCCTTTGTCGCGTGGTACTATGCCGACGCCAACCTTGCCATAGCACGCGAGATAAAGCACGCCCAGAAACTATACGCTACCGTGGCCGCCTCCGGCATAAACCTCATGAAAGCCTCGATGGACGAGAAGATGAACCTTGTCATGTCGCTGAAGGACACCATAGAGAACGCCCGGCGGATTATCGACAACGCCAACCTGTGGTGCTACCTCATGACAAACTGCGGCTGGAAGCCTGACTACATCTGGGAGATACTAACCTCCGATGTCAAGGACGAGATCGTGGGAGCGGTAATCAACAAGTGGAACCAATAAACATATACCGATCATGAAATTCAGAACTATCACCGCATTATCGCTTGCCCTGCTCATTGCGGCACTCCCGGCGGCAGTGTCGGCCAAGACACCCACAATCCATGACGACCAGAAAGAGAAACAATGGCTCTCGATGGAGAACGGGCCGTGGGACTTCGCTCCCGACTGGTACTATTATTTCCTGCACAAGAATTATTCCGGCGCGGAAATGTACTGGAAGTGGGCCGGCTTCAAATCCGGCTACCGCGTCCGCTTCAAGGAGGAGAAATCGAATGTCAAACGCATCATGCCCGTGCGTGTCACGGCTGAAGAGACCCAGCGGCAGAAACTCTCTAAGGTGGAGAAGGAGCGTGCATACGTCGAATCGCTCTACAAGGAGGAACTGGCACGCGAGGCTGACCGGGCTGTCGATGTCGTCTATTCAATCTACAAGGACGAGATCTGCCGTATGCAGGACTGTATCGCCGACGGGCTTCTATATTGCCTTAACAAGAGCAAGGGGAAGATGAAGTATCAGGTTGACGAGCTGTCACGGCAGAACGAGATAATCTGCGCCAATATCGCCTATATCCATAAACAGGGTGTCGGCTACGGGCTGGAGAACGCAAAGCGTCAGCAGGCATACGAGGAGGCAAAGGCCGAGATGGGAAAACTGGTGTCGCGCACCGCCCGCCTTGCGGCTGTGGCCGCCACCCACTACTAACATTAACCTGACTAATTGAAAACTATATGACTTTATTATCAATACTCTGCACAATGGGGCTTCCGGCTATCGACCAGAGCCTCGACAAGCTGCTTGTGGCGATGGAGGCGTTTCCGAATGTAGCGATTTTAGGCGACACAATCAGCTTCGCCCGTATGCTCGGACTGCTGCTCGCCCTGTGCGTAGGCTCTTACGAGTGCTGGATGATGATGCTCGGACGCCGAGGAATGGACATAATGAAGCTGCTACGCATCATAGGCATATCAATGTGCATATCATCTTCATCGTGGATATGCTCGGCTCTCCAGATGCCCGGCAAGTCTTTGGAAGCAACCACTAAGTCAATGGCTATGGCGAAGAACAAGGAAGTCGCGGCACTGGAGCTGAAAGTGGCCCAGAAGCAAGGCGAGTATCTTGAACGCCTCCGGGCAGTGCAGGATTCAATATCCACGGCGAAACAGGTGGCCGCCATAGGCGAGGACGCGAACTGGTGGGACAAACTCGTCTATAACGTGGAAAACCTCGGCGAGACCATCAACAACTACGCCCAGCGTGCGGCGGTGGCCGCTGAGACAAAGGTAAGCGAGTGGATAAACGACGTGATACGCTTTGTCGGCGAGCTGATTTTCCAGATGTCTTACTACGGCATACTTGTGGCGCAGAGGATATTCATAGCGATAATGATTGTGTTCTGCCCCATAATGTTCGCCCTGTCACTCGCTCCGCCGTGGAACTCGGCATGGAGCCAATGGATGTCAAAATTCCTCTCCCTCACGTTATGGGGCTTCGTGACATATATGTGCCTTTACTACATAGACTTCATACTGATGTATAATCTTCAGGAGGATCTGGTGGCCTACAACCACCTGTTGCACGGTGCTGTCAACTCATGGGAGCAGATAGGCGCGCTCGGTTTGCAGGGCATAGGCTCCAACTGTATGTACGCTATGGGTATGCTTGTCGGGGCCTATATCATACGCTTCGTTCCCGAAGTCGCCTCATGGCTCATACCCGGCGGTGTCAGTAGCGGTGCCGCTTCTCCCTCAGGCAGTGTTGCTATGGGCGCGGCGATGATGGGCGGCTCGGCGGCTCTCAAAGCTACCAACGTGACCCGCAATGTGGCCGGTTCAATCGGCGCACAGGCAGGAAGAAATCTGAAACACACCCCTTAATCAGACAAACAAGATTATCATGCTGATAAAATCCCTTGAACAGAAAACACGGCTCGCAATGATGACGGTAATGGCAACCATAATAGGTTGCGCCGCCATCTGCGGGTTCACCGTGTGGCGTTGCGTGTCGCTCGTGACCGAGGAGCGCAAGCAGATATATATTCTTGACGGCGACATACCGTTCCTTGCCGAGCGTGCCGGACTTGAAGCCAATTTCATCATGGAGGCGAAAGCGCATATCCAGCTCTTCCACCAGTATTTTTTCAATCTCCCTCCCGACAACGACTATATCAAGTGGACTGTCGGCAAGGCCATGTATATGGCAGACGGCACAGCCCTGAAGCAGAAGCAGGCCCTTGACGAAAACGGCTTTTACTCCGACATCATATCATCTTCGGCTGTCTGCACCATAATCTGCGACTCTATCCAGTTCGACGAGCATACACGCAAGTTCAGCTACTACGGGACGCAGATTATCAAGAGGCGCACGCGCGATCTAAAACGCACCATGCTCACCACCGGCTATGTGGAGAATGTGCCACGTACACAGAACAATCCCCACGGACTGATGATAACCAACTGGCGTACTCTTGAAAACAAAGACCTTGACTATTAAAACCTGACTTATGAAATCACTCAGACAAACTTTCAGCGACAACCGGAGGAAAGCGCATGGCGCAATACGCTCATGGCTCCGGCCGAAGATGGGTGCCATAGGCACACGCTACCGTCTGGCCGCCCGGATCAGAAAGGCCAATTCATGGGCCACGCGACACCCTCGCCGGACTTTCGGCTATGTCGTCGGCTCCCTGCTGATGATACTCGTGTGCGACATCATAGTGACCGGGGCGCGGATGGAATCACAGGAGCCGGAGCTGCAATCCATCGCCAAGGTCGAGCCTATCTTCAGCGGCTTCCGCACCATTCAGGCAAACAAGGAGGCGCAACGCCGGCGGCTCATGGAGATAACAGGCGACGGTCAGGCGGTAAAGCATGAGCTTGACTCCCTTATCGCCATTCCACGCAAGAGCCATGCCGACTCAATAGGCATAATACGCCGGTACAGGCAGCTTGAACAGATTGTAAAATCCCTCAAACTTAACGATAACAATGAAAAAAATTAATTTCAGACAACCGAAGTATATCTTCCCTGCGGTGATATTCGTGCCGCTGTGCGCGCTGATATATTTCGCTATGGAGACTTTCGGCGGCGGTGGGGACGACCCTCAGGCCGTGGCGACAGACCGTATAAATTCCACTCTGCCGGAGGCCAACGCCGAGGCTCCCGGTGACAAGATGTTCGAGATGTCACGCCGCTTTGGTGACGAGGACGCCTTTACCGCCGTGGGCGCGCTCGGCGAGGAACAGGAGGAACGCGAGGCTCTGGAACACGGCTACACCGAGGACGAGCTGAACCGTCTCGACGCGGCCGAGGCTGAGCGTATCCGTCAGCAGCAGGAGCTGGAGGAACTGGAGCGTTCCCTTGCTGAATCGCGCCGGCATATCAACTCATACGCTTACGGTGACGGCTACAATCCTGCCGACTATGAACCTGCCGTTGACCCTCGCAGCGAATATGCACGCGACCTTGAGGCGATACAGCAGCGCAGCTATGAGCGTCAGAAAGCTATCGAGGCCGGACTTGGCATAGGACAGCCTGACCCGGAGGAAACAATGCGTAAACACCGGGCCGACTCCATAGCAAGGGCGCGGGAGATAGAGCGTGAGAAAAACCGACCCTTGCTGGTGCTTAAATCAAGGGAGACAAATGCCGACAAGTTCAATACCGTGGGGAGTTCGGCCGATAATGTCGATGCTCCGCTTATCCGTGCCATGATCGACAAGACAACAAAGGCGCACGAGGGCACGAGGCTACGCTTCAAGTTGCTCGATGATGTGACCATACATGATGTGAGGCTTGCCAAGGGCACATATCTGTACGGCACTGTCACAGGCTTCGGCCAACAGCGTGTCCGCGCCGCCATCACTTCAATTCTTGTAGGCGGAAAGTTCCTGAAAGTGAACCTTTCGGTGTTCGACAACGACGGCATGGAGGGCTTCTATGTCCCGGAGTCCGCTTTCCGCGATTTTATGAAAGAGGCGGGAGCCAGCACAGTGCAGCAGAATATCAGCTTTGAGTCCGAGAGCGGTTACGGCTCCGGAATATCCGGCGAGGCCATCGCTTTGCAGGCTCTCCAGAATATGTATAACTCGGCAACTTCCGCTGTATCGGCCAATATCCGCAAGAACAAGGCGAAAATCAAATACAACACAATCGTTTACCTTATCAATTCAGACGAAGCATATTAAACGGTAATCAACCAACCCATTATGAAAGATAAAATTATTGCAGCGACCCTCGCGCTATGCGCCGTCGCAATCCCGGCGACAGCCAAAGAGAAGATCCTTGTCAACTCGGAAGTGACAACCCATATCGTCATGCCTGAGAATATCAAGATGGTGGACTTATCCACCACAAAGATTATCGGCAACCAGTGTGCCGACAACATCGTGCGTATCAAGCCGTTCATCGAAGCTGACTCCGTTCCCACCTCCTACCGCGAGGGTGAGCTGATGGGTACTCTCACACTCATCGGCGAGCGGCATCTGGCACAGTACGATGTGGTATATACCACCGCACCCTCGCGTGCCGCCTCTATCCACCGTGTGCCATACGCCGGATTGGACTCATACATCAATCCGGAAGTATCCATGCCTCAGTCGGAAATGGCACGTTACGCCTGGGCCGTATATGGCAGCGGTCGAAAATACAATCAGGTGGTCTCCAGAGCCAACGGCATGAAGGCGATTGTCAACAACATCTATTCGATAGGCGATTATTTCTTCATCGACTATTCCCTTCAGAACAGCACGAAGATAGCATACGACATCGCCGAGGTGCGCGTGAAGCTCACCGACAAGAAGGAGGTCAAGGCCACAAACTCTCAGACGGTGGAGCTGTCGCCGGTATATTCGCTGAACCTTGCCAAGAAGTTCAAAAAGAACTACCGCAACGTGCTTGTGCTCGACAAGCTGACTTTCCCGGACGAGAAGGTGCTCCGCATCGAAATATCGGAGAATCAGATAAGCGGACGTGTCATAACCCTTACCGTGGAGTATGACGATATTCTCAACGCCGACGGCTTCGACTCCGATATACTCAAAAATCTGCCGTTCAACTATTCACCCCATATCTACAAATAATCCGGTACTATGAAAAAGATACTGTTCGCAATCATCTGTGCGGTGGCTTCTCTCACGGCCACCGCTCAGGAAAACAAGATAGCCGTCAACGCCGGCTTCCTGTTCCCGTCAACTCTCAACGCCACCGTTGGCTACGAGAGGTCGTTCACCTATGGCAACGCCGTGGAGGTCTATGGCGAGATTGGCAATCACTGGAAATCGGGCGAGGGTCAGTTTTGGAAGGGGTACTATTGGGACGGCGGTATAATCTACAAACACCGTCTGCACCGTTACAAGAACGGCAGCTTCCGTGTCCGCTTCGGCCCTCAGTTCGGAGCTGTGGAAAGAAAGTTTTTCATCGGTATCGAGGGAGGCTTTGAATACAACTATGTGTTTCAGAACGGATGCGAGTTCTCGATCATACAGAAGAATAATGTGAATTTCCTGCATGGTGACACGTTCCGCAACGGCCTCATGCTCGGATTCAAGATACCATTCTAATCCCTTTCCCCCATGGCTTTTGAAGAAACAAAGGAACAGCAACAGATGTATAACTACTTCCGTAGCTGTATCTATATATTCCTGATCATCGAGATTGTGATGAACCTGCCTATCACAGCTGACAACCGCGTGACGCAGTTCATACTCGACCTGCTCGGACGCTTCAAGGTGTTCAACTCCGTGGCCGGGTGCAAGGTTGCCGAACTTGTCTGCATCTGTGTGGTATGTATCGGCACCAAAGCGAAAAAGGCGTTGA
The DNA here is from genome assembly GCF_013166595.1 of Palleniella intestinalis. Classification (GTDB taxonomy): domain Bacteria; phylum Bacteroidota; class Bacteroidia; order Bacteroidales; family Bacteroidaceae; genus Prevotella; species Prevotella intestinalis. The sequence continues at coordinate 173,819 of NZ_JABKKG010000002.1, forward strand.
AGTTCAACCTGAAGACTATGGTGGTATATCCGGTGCTTGCAGGTCTCACTCTCGTGGGACTGTGCTTCATCTTCCATCACGGCACATGGGGTATGTCGCTCTTCGGCTTCCCTGCAAGCCGTGTCCTGTATGCCTTCTGCTCGGTGGTCGGCACGATGCTCGTACACCAGGGACTCGACGGTATCGCCAAGTATTACAACCACAAGGTCGGCGAGGACAGGTTTAATTTCGAGAATGAATCGTTTGAACAGTCCCGTCAGGAGGTCAATACCCCTTATTCTGTGAACATCCCGATGATATTCTACTGGAAAAAGCGTATGCACAACGGCTACATCAACATTATCAATCCGTTCCGTGGCACTATTGTTTTGGGTACTCCCGGCTCCGGAAAGTCTTTCGGCATCATAGATCCGTTCATAAGGCAGCACGCAAGAAAGGGCTTCGCCATGATGGTATATGATTATAAGTTCCCGACGCTTGCCAAGACGCTTTTCTATCAGTATTGCAAGAATTTACACTACGGGAATCTGCCAAATGGCTGCGGTTTCCGTATAGTCAATTTTACCGATGTGGAGTATTCCAACCGTATCAACCCCATCCAGCGTAAATACATTCCCGACCTCGCGGCGGCTTCGGAGACGGCGGCCACGCTTCTTGCCTCGCTCAACAAGGGCGGTGGCGAGAAAAAGGGCGGCTCGGAGGCTTTCTTCACCAACTCGGCAGAGAACTTCCTCGCGGCGATCATATATTTCTTTGTTAATTTCCACCCGACAGGTTTTCTGAAAGGGAAAAAACTGAAACGCTATATATCGCACGAGGGCAAGAAATTGGAGCTTGTGATACGCAACTGGGACGATTTCAACGCTCTGGACGAGAACGGCGAGGTCATGCTTGACTTCGTGAATGAGAACGGGCGCGACGTATCCACCGACGAGGACAAGATGTTTGTTGACCTTAACGGATTCTCCTATATCGACCGTATGGGTAAGCTGATACTGATTGACCGCTGCTGGTATGAGGACGAGAACGGAAATGAGGTTGAGCCGGACACTATCACAGGTGAATTTTCGGATATGCCTCATGTGCTGTCGTTCCTCGGACGCAAGTATTCCGAGGTGTTCGACATTCTGATGATGGACGATAAGATAGCCTCGCTGATGGCTCCTTTCAAGTCCGCTTACGAGAACAAAGCCAACGACCAGCTTGAAGGTATGGTGGGTACTCTCCGCGTAAATGCCGCACGGCTTGTATCCCCTGAAGCCTATTGGGTGTTCACCGGCGATGATTTTGACTTGAAAATTTCCGACCCGGTGAGTCCGAGCTATCTTGTGATTGCCAACGACCCCGAAAAGGAACAGGTCATCGGCTCTCTGAACGCTCTGGTGCTTAACCGTCTGATAACACGTGTCAATTCCAAAGGCAATATACCTGTCAGTATCATCGTTGACGAGCTTCCCACGCTGTACTTCCACAAGATTGACCGACTAATCGGCACGGCGCGAAGCAACAAGGTTGCCGTGACTCTCGGTTTTCAGGAGCTTCCGCAGTTGGAGGCTGACTACGGCAAGGTGGGTATGCAGAAGATTATCACGACCTGCGGCAACATATTCATGGGTGCGGCACGAAACAAGGAGACTCTTGAATGGGCGCAGAATGATGTTTTCGGCAAGGCAAAGCAGACATCGACCTCAATCACCATAAACGACCAGAAAATCTCCACCTCCATTTCCGAGAAGATGGACTATCTCGTTCCGGCGGCGAAAATCGCAGACATGGCTACGGGCTGGCTTGCAGGTCAGGCGGCACGTGACTTCACGGCCACCGATGAAAAGATGCTGTCACATTTCGACATCGAGGACTCCGAGGAGTTCAAGACCACCAAGTATTTCTGCAAGACGCACTTTGATATGGCACGTATCAAGGAGGAAGAATCCAACTATGTGGAGCTGCCTAAAATCTATTCTTTCGACAGTGAGCGAGAGAAGGAGATTATGCTCAACCGCAATTTCAAGCGTGTTAACCAGGAGGTGGCCGATATGGTGAAGGAGCTTCTCGGCACTGAATAACAAATCACTTATCATGGAAACTACCGCCATAATATCCGTACCTCTCTCGCTACGCTTATCTGGAAGTGCGTTGAAGATTATCGCTATCCTCTCGATGATGGCCGACCATTGCGCCTACTTCCTTATGGAGCCGGACTCTCCCATGTATGACTTGTTGCGATGTATCGGCAGGATAGCGTTCCCTGTGTTCGCTTTCCTTGCCGCCGAGGGGTTCGCACATAGCCGCGACCGTATGAGATATTTTCTGATACTGTTGCTTGCAGGTGCAGTCAGTGAATTGCCGTGGTATCTGCTCAACGGTGCGGACGGCACACATAATGTCATGTTCACTCTCTCCCTCGGAGTTGTGGCACTCGCCATATTCGACCGTATGTGCGAACATGGGCCGCTGTCGTTCATAGGTGTGGCCGCTATCGCTGTTCTGGCATGGTGGCTCGGAACGGATTATGACTGGCGCGGTGTTCTGATGATAGCGGTGTTCTACATTCTCCGGCACCAGACTATGCGTCCGTGGCTGGAGCGTTCATCGACACATTTTCCCTCGCAGGCTATTCTTCAGATTATATTCACGTTTCCTTTGATGGCTCACTACGGCATCGCCGGTGCATTGCTCGCCTCCGGAATAATCTTCCTGTATGACGGCACCCGTGGCTTTATACGAAGCAAACCGGCCAAATACAGCTTCTACGCCATTTACCCGGCACATCTGATGTTGATTTGGTTATGTGGTTGACTACTGACCTTTAGTAATATCTTTGCAAAAGGCACTATCTGTTATTTGTATAATAATACGGATAGTGCCTTTTGATTCAATCTATTACATGAAGCATACATGAGTATGACCTTTGCAAAGTCTTTGTAAGAGTCTGAAAAATAAAGAAGTGATGTATTGTCGGCTATTATCGGCTATTCAATATCGCCTTGTTCATTACATGAAATTACATGACTCATCCCCAACTGGGTATATAAGCAATATCACGTCTGTTAGTCCCTTCGGGTGTTCCAACTTTAATCAAGCCTTGCGCCAATGCTTCCTTTATGACAATAGACACCAAGGGATAATTCTTTTCATCAACACCCAATCTTTCGCGTAATGATTTGTTTGTGAGCATTTCATTCGCCAAATACTTTAAGCAAGCATGTTGATAGCAAGCCTGCACACGTTCTTCCTTTGAGGTCTGTGACCATGTTTTGTATGCTGATAAAATTATTGTTGTACGAATATCAGATACGCGATACTTAATAGGCGGAAGTTGGTATTTTTCTATTGCAGAAAGGGCCTTGTCCATACCACTGCCTTTTTCCTCGCAAAATCCCATTCGGCGCATTATATCTGCAAGTTCTTCGTTGCGCGACTGATATTCATCTATAAAGCGGTCTGTGCTTATAAGTGGTTGACCCGGTGACGATATTTCGACTCTATCAGAATAAATCTCAATCATAGGGAAGCCAAGTACGGAAAAATCCTGATGAATTATCATATTTGCTGAGACTTCTCTTATCGCTATTTCAGGATACATTCTGACATCTTCACGTAATGCTTTGCCAATCTCTTCGTTTGCTGGCAGTTGACCATTTACCCAGTCAATCATTTTTGGAAAACAAACGGCATAACCTTGTTCAAAGCCCTGTTCCCTGACAGTCTCAACTTTGCTTTTCCCGTTATATACAATTACACGCATAGCCTTACGGTAAAGATTATCAAAGTCACGTAAGTCTTTTGCAAGCAGTATCGCGCCTAATTCAGTAATGCCATATCCTGTAAGTGTAGCGATAATGAATTTTTCTGAAATAAAACGGTCGATGATACTATCTACTGTTTGGGGCATAGGTATCTTCAACCGATCATAATATGTCTCCACGCTGAGTAATCGGGTAATATCAGCGGAGCTTCCACATTCTTTTACAACAGTCTTATCCAGAGTCTTACTGCGATTTTTTCTCCATAGTTTTGCTTCTTTCTCCGGATAGCCTATAAGAGGTTTTGTAAGTGAGCCTACACGAATATAGGCCGTATTCAAAAAAGTTACCGGACGTTCAGTTGCGGCTGGGATACGATAAAGAGAGATGTGCTCTTCCTCATAATCAAACTCAAAGCACTCAATGTCAATTCTTGGATTAAGACGGTTGAGGAGCCACATTTCAAGTTCCTCATTACCTTTCTTATGGCGTTTTGCCTTAAATGATGTACCAACGATTTTGTGGGTGCCATCCTCGACTCCGAACACAAGATATCCGAATGGTTTGTTTAGAAGAGCAGCACTGTTAGATAACGCCGACAGTCTTTGACCTATCTCTTCTTCCGAATGAAAATTATGCTTGAACTCAACCCATTCCGTTTCTTGAGGAAGCGAAACAAGTTTATCAAGAAGCTGCGTAAGTCCCAATGTATTCATACTACAAAGTTAATAATTTTAATCGAGCCATGCTATATTTTTATTGAGAGTCAACGCTTTTAGCACATTATAGCATTTTCAATACGCTTATCACAGCACGGATATAGCCCGGATCTTCAGCGTAGCCAATCTTTTTCAGCCACAGCAGATAATTTCCTCCCTTATATCGGTACTGTACTTTTGTGTAGTAGGCTTTGACTGATTCAGTCCAATGGTTGAACTCGTAGTATTTACCTGTGCGTGGATTTGTAAGCCCGAAAAGGTTGTGCTTGTTGCGGCATACCGGAGATTTGAACCAGCCTGTTTCAAGTATTGCCTGTGCCAAAACTATTTTCGGATATTTTATGCCGTTCTTTTCAATCTCGGCAATCAGATTTGGAATGGTCAGATCCGGGAGTCCGGAACTGACCGGTGCTTGCCGGAAATGTGACTTTGATGTGGTGACAATGCTTGCAGATAGCGTTTGTGGCATATTTTTTACGCCAATAACCGTTTCCGGGATTGATGATATTTGAGGCAATATACTATCACTCTTATTATCAGTGTTATAAACTTCTCTATTGTGCATTTCAACCGTCACGGGAGAATCTTTTGTAACGGTGTAAAACTGGGCTGCGGCATACTGTGAACAGAAAACTGCACAGGCAATCGCAACAAAAATGTTCGGAATTTCAAATTTAGCAATCATGTGGGGATAATTTTGAGGTCGACAAGCGGTTACGCCGCAAATTTATAACCTCTAATTCATTGACATGGAAATTCCGAACAAAAATCAGCAGGACACGCTCCCTTATGAAAAACTCGCCCTTTTGGGTATCGACAGGGAGAAAGCTGATATGCTTCCGCAGGACGTGAAGCAAAAACTGATGCAGGGGGAGGTCACGCCTCTTTTGCAGGTGTCTATCGACACCGGGAATGGCATGGTTATCTCATTACCCCTCAAACTTCAGCTCGCAGCCGACAAGGACGGCAACCCCACGCTGATCGCATATCCCGTGCAGCGTGAACTGTCTGTTGACAGAAACAACGAGCTTCGCCTGTCGCAACAGGAACTTGACGCACTGCGCCGTGGCGACGTGTTGCAGAAAGCCATCGACATCAACGGCGAGAAGACTCAGCAGTATCTCCAGCTCGACCCGGAAACGAAGTCAATCATCCACCGCCGCATAACCGAGGTGCAGATTGAGCAAAAGTTGAAGGACATGGAAAAGGTCAACGACATCGAGCTTGGCTCCCAACAGAAACAGCAGGCACGCGAAGGCAAACCGGTGGAACTGTCGGTAGGCGGCGAAAAGGTATCGGTTGGCATCGACCTCAAGGAACCTCAGGGCTTCAAGATCGTAAAAGGCGACCTCAAGGAGTGGGAGCGTCAGCAGAAATTCCGTTATGACGAGCAGCACCCCGAATATCTCGGTCTGGTAATGACCGACAAGAACCGCTGGGAGTACCGGAAAGTTGTCGAGCATGACTCTAAGGAACGTGCCATCAGCCTCGACCCCACGCAGAAAGAGGAACGCAAATCCGGTCTCAAACGCTGACGCACATGGCAGCTTCAAGAAAAAAAGAGCCGGGCCAACTCTCCGTAATGGATCAGTTCGACCGCATGAAAGAGAAACACCCCGACGCCTTGCTACTTTTCCGCACCGGCAGCACATACGAAATCTACCGTCAGGACGCGAAAAAGGTGTCGGAAATTCTCGGTACACCAGTCTCCACGCGTACAGTCGGCAAAGAAAAGAATGTCGATGTGGCATCTTTCCCACATGAAGCACTCGACACTTATCTGCCACGGCTTGTAAGAGCCGGAATGAGAGTGGCTATATGCGAGCAGCTTGAAGAACCCAAGCAGAAGAAAAAGGAGCAGGAGGCGAAGCACGGGGAGACTACATCACAACAACCCATTAACAAAGAATCCGATATGCCAAGAAAAAAGAAAGAGAAGACTCCCCAGGAGGAGCTTGTAAAGACCACAAAGAGCGCGGTCGATGAAACGACCCCGAAAGAGAAAAAATCAGAATCCCAATCCGCCACCCAGGGCGAAGCCGCCGAGCGCAAGCCCCGTGAGCCTCAGATGGTGACGGTCAACGGCGACAAGGTGACACACGGCCACGCATACCAGAGCAAGACCAACCCGGAGGACTGGTATTTCACCGCCAAGATCAACGGCGAACAACTGAAGCCTCAGAAGATGGATCCGGCTGACCTCGTCGCCTATAAGGAGAAGGAACTCACCGTGCCGCAGCTAATGGAACGCTACTATCCCACGAAACTTATGCCGAGGGTGCCGGATGTAGCCTATCAAGTGGCAAATGTGCTGCCCGGACCCGGCGGAAACCTGACCATAGACAAGTTCAATGTCTATAAGGAGACCGACGAGACCCGCGCTGACTACGGCAAGTATAAGTTCTACGCACAGGTGGGAGACAAGAAGATGTCAACAACCGCCTCACGCGAGGACCTGAACGCATACTTTGACCGTGTGGCAACTCCCGGACAGCTTGTGGAGCGCAACTTCGGCGACCGTCTGCACCTGCAATCCCACTACGAGCAGTTCAGGCTCCCGGAGGGCATCGACCCCAAGGGTATCCGTGTCGCAAAGGACAAGGAAGATGGAAAGTGGAAGGTGTCGGCCGACCTCGGCGACGGACGTGGACGCACTTCCCGTCAGGAGCTGTCCTTCGACGACGGCTATTCGCTTTTCAAGACGAAGACCGCCACACGCGAGCAGATAGCCGCAAAATATCTCACTGAGGAGATAAGCACCAAACTCGCCGCTCCGCTATCTATGGAGAAATCAGCCTCCATGAAAATGTAAAACCGTTTCCCCACAACACTTAAAAGAATACCACTATGGCAAAATTAGAATATGACGAACTTGTGCAGCTCCTTCAGGACGGTACAATAGGCTTCCTCCGCTTCATGCTTGAAAGCGATAATGCGGAGTCCTACCTCGAATGGTGCGAGCTTCATGGCATCGAACCCTCTGAGGAATCCGCCGAGTTCTACTACGACGAGACCGAGATTGACATGATGGAGCGTCAGCTGATAGATGACGAGGATTATGGCATCTGGAACTAACGGCGCGTCCAACAGTTCAGGCCAGCAGGCTCTCGACCGCTTCGCCCAGATGATGATCGAGCGTATGGAGAAGATGAAGGGCTCGGACTGGGAGAAGGGCTGGATTGGCGGAGCCTCCTCCGCCGGCCTGCCCCAGAACATCATGGGGCGCAACTACTCCGGCTCAAACTCCTTCTTTCTCCAGTTGCACACTGCGGCGCAAGGCTACGAGCTTCCAGTGTTCCTCACATTCAAGCAGGCACACAACTTCAAGGCCCATGTCCTCAAAGGAGAGAAAGCCTTTCCGGTGATATACTGGGACATGATGGTGCGAGACAAGGACGGCAAGAGAATATCCTCCGACGAGTACCGCGCCATGAGCCGTGACGAGCGGAAAAATCTTGACGTGATACCCTTTGTCAAGGCGTTCCCTGTTTACAACATCGACCAGACCAATTTCCGTGAGGCACAGCCTGAGAGGGTGCAGAAACTACTCGACCGCTTCAAGGTACCTGAAATGCGCGACACTCATGGTATGTACGCCCACGGCGCACTCGACCGCATGGTTGCCGAGCAGACATGGCTCTGTCCCATACAGGCCGACCGCAAGGAGAAAGGCGCGTACTATTCCCCCTCGCGTGATATTGTGGTGATTCCCATGAAGCAGCAGTTCAACAAGGGCGCGACTCCTGAGGACATATACCGCGACGGCATGGAGTTCTACTCGACCATGCTACACGAAATGACGCACTCCACCATGACTCCCGAAAGACTCAACCGTGAGGCGGGCGCGAAGTTCGGCGACCCGAAATATGCGAAAGAGGAACTGGTGGCGGAGCTTACTGCGGCCATGATAAGCCACTCCATGGGCTTCGACTCAAGAGTCACTGACAACTCGGCGGCCTACCTCGATTCATGGATTGGGGCACTCCGTCAGGAGCCGAAGTTCATCGTGTCCGTGATGGCCGATGTCAACAAGGCTTCGGAAATGATACTCGACCGTGTGGACGCACAGCGCATATCGCTCGGTGAACAGCCTTATCTGGCGAAGAACGACCCTCTGATGGCTCCTTTGGAGGACGAGATATGCCCGTTCAGGAACGCCGCCATAATCAAGACCCGCTCCGGCGACTTCGCCCTGCGTGCCTCATACAACGGCGTCGATCTCGGCATGAAGCCCATCGAGCGTTCAACCGCGAGAATGTATTTCCAGCTCACCGACCAACGCGAGAAAGACATATTCCTCGGAAGCGCGATACGCAAGAATTATGAATCGGAGATTGCAGGCATCGACCGCCGCGCCTCCAAGTCACTCTCAATCGTCTGAAGCTATGGCACCGGCTGACTATAAAGTTAAGTTCAAAGAACTTAAATCGCGTGTTGGTATTGATGATGTCGCCTATTCGCTCGGCTACCGCCTCGACCGCAAGGCAGGTGTGGGCCGGTACATCGAGCTTGTGCTGGGCGAGGGACGCGACAAGCGCGACACAATCATCGTCAGCAACCGCCGCGACAAGGCTTCGCAGACTTTCTTCCGGCGTGACGGCTCAAAGGGCGACGTGGTGTCGTTCATACGCGAGAATCTTTCATCTTTCAATGTTATCGGGCTTACCGAATGGCAGAAGATAGCGAAAGTGATGGCGCAGTTCGCCAATATGCCGGAGCCGGATTATGACCGCGACAGGGATTATGTACGCTCGGCATCCGCGCCTCAGGTGTTCGACCCTTCGCGCTACCGTGTCAAGGAACTGGACGCGGCCAATATCCCCCGGCTGTTCGCACAGCGCGGACTGTCGGCAGATACGGTCAAGGCTCTCGCCCCGTTCATTTCCCTTGTGTCTGACAGACGCAACGAGAATTTCAACGGCTACAATATTGGCTTCCCCTACACGGAAGCCGGGAGTGACAAGACTGTGGGATATGAGATCCGCGGCGTGAGCGGTTACAAGTCAAAGGCCGCCGGCACCAATTCCTCCACGGCGGCGTGGGTGGCCGACCTGTCGCACGGCAACAACGGTCTCGTGCGTCATGTGTTCTTTTGTGAATCCGCCTTTGACGCTATGGCTTTTTTCCAGCTGAACCGGCCCCGGTTAGGCGAGGATATCGCCCTTGTCTCCCTCGGCGGCACGTTCTCCGACCGTCAGGTACTGGGCGTGATGGAGCGTTTTCCAAACGCCCGTGCCTACGACTGCTTCGACAACGACCTTGCCGGACGCATCAACGGACTCCGCCTCATGGCTCTTGTCGAGGACATTCCACTCAAAATCACCAAGACACCGGAGGGCTTGATGGTGGAGGCCAAAGGCAAGAGTTTTCCGGTGTCACCCGACCGCTCCGCCTACACTCAGTTTGAGCCGCATATCTCCGTGCGTTACCGCATGGGGCAGTGGCAGCCTCCTAAGGACTTCAAGGACTGGAACGACTGCCTGTTGGGTAAACGCTCATCAATCAAGATACTCCCTACCAAACATGACCGTGACGATAACCTCGCCGAGCAACGCGCTTCCGGCTTAAAAATATGACTGACCGATGAAGACTATCAAACCGAAAACAGCCCTGCTCGCACTATCCCTCCTTGTCATTCCTGGAGCGGACATGATGGCGCAACAGACCGACCCGACGCTCACGGCGGCGGTGATAGCGCAGACTGTGGAGCTTAACAATATCCACAAGAAGCGTAAGTCAACCCAGGAGAAGATCATTGCGGCTGAAGCCGCCGTGACAGTAGCCCTCGACCGCGTTCACTCCGTGGAGAACAAGATGCTTGAGTATCTTTCCAACGCCCAGGGTGCCATGCAGAATCTCTACCAGATAAAGCGTGCCGGTGAACTGGTGCTTACGGAGATACCCAAGAACTGTGATCTGTTGCGTAAATCGGTACCGGGGCATCTTAAAGGCACGGCCATAGCGGTGCTGGTGTCCGATGAGCTGACTGACGCGGCAACCCAGATGGCTGCGCTCTATCCTTTCATGAAACAGCTTGTTACCTCCGGAAGTTACACGGCGACCGGTGCAGACGGCAACAAGGAGTCATCGACCCTTGGGTCGCTCTCGGAGGAACGGAGAGAGAACCACAAGGTGAACCTGCTCAACTCTGCCGAGCGGTACTATGTGGCAAACGAGGTGGTGACACGTCTGGAGACAATCAACACCGACCTGTGGCTGCTGGCGTGGCAGATACGCACTCTCTCATGGAACGACCTGTGGTTCTCGCTCGACCCCGACGGCTGGGCCTCGGTGATGTCGGGAAAGGCTATCGCGGAGACCCTTGTGTGGGAGTGGAACACGATAAAATACAGATAAACGAACTATCAACAACATTTTTTACATGGATACAGAAACAAAGATTATCGGCCGTTGCCCTGTGTGCGGCGGCAATGTGGTGAAGACCTGCAAGGGCTACCGCTGTGAGAACAACACCGGGGAGGACGGCAAGTGCGGACTCTTCATCAACGGTGTTATCGGCAACCGCAAGATGGCGGATGCCGAGGTCGCGGAACTGCTGGAGAAGCGTAGCATACTGCTCGACGGCTTCGCCACAAAGGAGTGGAAGACTTTTCCGACCGTGCTTGTCATGGCGGCTGACGGCTCTATCAATATGGAGTCGGTGGTGGCACGCTGCCCCCGTTGCGGCGGCGAGATCCGCGTGGGCGCAAAGGCGTTCAACTGCTCGAACTATCATCAGGAGGGCGATCCCTGCGGTTTCGTGATATGGCGCAACATAGGCGGCCACTTGATGACTCTCGATGACGTGAGCGAGATATGCGCCGACGGCGTTACCTCGCATGAAGTGGAAATGTACGGTGAGAACGGCGCGGTATATCGCCGTAAACTCGGTCTGTCTCCCGACAAACTAAAGGTAATAAAGGTATGAGGCCGGGAATGAAACTCGCGGTGCTTGTGGCATCCTGCATCATCATGTGGGGAGGGATAGCCCTCCTGTTCCATTTCTGCAACCGTCCTGACAAGCGGGCCGCAGGCGTGGCCGAGACTGCCCTGTATGCTTCGGTTGACAATCCGGAATCTGTGAAGATTGTTGCCATCAGCGAACCTGACAGCGTTTTCGGACGCAATTATGTCAATGATGATGAGAAAATGGCTATCGCCGTGTCGATGATGAAGGTCAACGAGAGGGTGATGGCGCAGACCGACGGACTGCGAGACCTTGACTTCGAGGACAGTGCGGTCACGGAGCTTGTCAACCGCCAGATGTCGGCGATGGGCGCGCTCCGCTCCATTGCGGGCTTCGAGGCCCCCGATGCACCGAAAAAGCCTTTCTCCGGATGGAAAGTGAAGATTGAGTACGAGGCCGTGTCGGAAAGCGGATCTCCATACCGGTCGGAATACTGGTTCATCCTCGACCGCGATGCCCGGTGTGTCGTCAATTCCTTTGAGATACCACTTCTATAATCATTATTCCCCAACTCTAAAAACGATTGATACAATGAAAGAAATTATAGATCAGATCCAGACCCTCGCCGCTTCCTTCCTGAAAGATGCCACCGCGCAGCTCGACAAGGGCAACAAGGCCGCTGGGCTTCGCGCCAGGCGTGCATCCCTCGATATGGAGCCGTTGTTAAAACGCTTCCGCAAGCTGTCGCTGGAAGCCGCCAACAACAAGGCTGAATAATCCGCTCTCGATAGGACAATTTCTTTGCTGTCAAAAACCGGGACTCCCTGTGCGTGAGCATGGGGAGTTCTATTTTTCTATGCTAATTTTTTGTTGCATATAATATGATACAAAACGAATACAAATAAAGAAGAATTACTATCCCCCAACTTATTATCTTAAATTTACGCTTATTCATAATTGGTAGGCTCATATATTCAGCCTCATATCGTAGTTCTTTTTTATCGCTGCGGTTTATCAAAAGGATAAAAAAGCGAACTATATATAACGCTACTATTATCCAAGCTAAATTATAACTGTCAAATAAATAAAGTGAAGATGTTATTAATGCGAGTAATATAGAACCTTCAAAAATTCCACCAATACGCGGATTATACAGTTTATTATTGTTGCTAACATTAAAGCCCATGCTCATAACAGCAAAAGTCTTTGTTTTGGCGATTAAGTTCATCAAATTATGTATGCTCCTGCCTATATTGTTGAAGAACCCATCTCGCTTGCACCATCTTCGGATGTATGTATAACTATCTTCAAACAGCCCACTTCGGAACTCACATCTGAGTCTGTTTTGCCGTGCTTCTTTGATGATTGACAACACTTCTTGATTGTTTCCTGAATGTATAAGAGTCATCAGATATAGTAAGCGGTCAGGGTCGTGGTACATCATGCTTTCATCCGGAACGAATGAATCAGCATCAGGATTAAGCAATAAGAAACGTTCTATTTCAGTATTCGCTTCATTAAAAACGCGCTCATAAAACTGGCGAATATCAATATTGTCAAAATCACGTCTATCTTCAAAAACAGCAATGTCTGTCAATACTTGACCTGATAAAGCATATGCGCCTTTACCACGCAGACTCAGCGGCTCGCTTATATTTTCATTCGCTTCCCATATTTCCCACCAAAGATCATCGGCGTACATAGGCTTTACCTCAAGCCTTGCCTCTTCAAGACTAAAATACAAGCAGAAAAAATATCCATTCTCAACTTTGAAATTGATATAGGAACTCTGGCGGAAGCCATGTTCACGGCCTACGTCACGTCTTGTAGTATCAAGCATCTTTTGTAGTTCCTTACTTGTCATTTCTCAACCTAAATATTTAACCGTCAATATAATCAAGATAGCAATAACAACCAGGCCCAAGCAGCCATTGGCAAAAGCGTTATCGTTATATGCAAGAGGATCCTTTTTATCGCTGTTGCATAGCTTTTTATACGACACATCTTTTCTGCGACAAATAATCCGCAGAAAGAAATATCGCATCCCGGCACCTATATGTCGTGCTATCGCACTGATTATCGACTGCATAATTTCTTCCATTATCTGACTCCGAGTTTAATTAGTAAAATTGTAAGGGCTACACCTATCAACGCCGGAATCAGGCTGTTTTCCCACAATATTCTATTTCGTATCTTTCTATTCTCATTATATTTTGCCCTGTTCAACAAACATTTTCCATCGCTACTTTCCTCAATAGCACTTATATACTCATATTTTTTTTCCGGTTAAGTCGTTTAATCGTATAAAAGCTGCCTTATCATGTTCATGCTCAAGAACAAGATAACGATATGACATAATACCACGCGCCATCATCCATTCAAAATAGAACCCTTGAATTTTATCCCCATGAATAAAACTTATAATCATCAATCCAAAGTGATGAATTGTTTGACAATGTAACTCGACGGCAATAATAATGTATTCCATCGTTGCCAATTATCAGTCGATTCGGATGTTTAACAATGCCCCATATCGGGAAGGCCAAAATCATGATGAAAACCATTATGAAAATAAACAATCCAACAGCTCCCTTATCTCCAAATGGAAATGTGTCAAGACTGATCCATAGACATATAAAAGGGCATAGTAATATGCCATAGAAAATATATGCCAGCCAACTATCTTTGAAAATATATCCGTCAGTTTTCATTGTCTTAAGGTATTTAAGATAATAATTTGACCATTTGGCTTTTCAGTTTCTTATATCTGGAGTAGAAGCCAAAACGAATAAATAGGAAAAACACACTTGCAAACAATATGAAAACTGTCACAATCAGCATTGTATCTCCGACCAACCCGTGTGCTATAATCTCGTAAAAGGCAGTGGCTCCAATGGCTAATATTCCTATTGCAAACAGGCTCATAAAGATGACTGTGAGTATGCTTGGCCCAATTTCAAGATGTACCTCGCAACTACTTTCATTTACAGGAGATATTGAGGTTTTTGCCATAGGTGCAGGAGATGATTGTAAGTCCGAATTGCGGATAACACAAAAGCCATTGGTCCAAACCGAACCTCTATACTCAAAGCCCTTTACAAAACTGTGCCGTGTTATCACTGCTGATGTAGGACGAAAAGTCACTTTATCCATGAAATCAATAATCTCATGGATATTTTTATTGACAACTATTTCTTGTTTGAATATGGGTATAGGCATATCGGTCTTACTTTTCGCGTTTGAATTTGATGGTTTTCCGAGCATAGCGTTTGGGATATTTGACCTTGACTATTTTGGGCTTTTCATAACCTTCGGCTGTAATCCGTAGAGTGGCTTCTTTTAATGGTTCTCCATTTTTGTCTTGCAGCTCCGTAACCTCATTCCAATATATGCGAATTACGTTTTTATCTTCAATCTCATAACAATCAATATAGTCCTCACATCCATCGCCATCTTCATCGAGGTAAACACGTTCTACTGTGATGTCCATGTAACTTATTGGCTTTTTATTTTCGTCAATAATCTGCAAATCAAGCATATTCTCCCGGTCAACCGGAGCGGCAACGGCACCAATCACAACCACTTCTCCCGTAAGTTGTGATTCGTCACTATTTAATGTTATTTCTAATGGGTTGCTATCCATAACTATTACTCTTTGTTTTTTATACCCTACATACGATATTTCCAAAGAGTCACCCTTACAAACCTCTATACGGAAATTGCCATCAATATCCGTATAGGCACCAATTCCTGTTCGTGGGTTTATAATTGTTGCACCAATCATAGGCTCTCTTGATATGGCGCCGTTTTGTAAGGTATCTCCATCAAGAACAACACCTTTGGCTACAATAGTGTCAGTCATTGTTTGAGTTGCCACATATCCCTTTGTAAAAGGAGGGTCTGGCGTCTGGGATTGCACAGTGAATGGGGCGAGCATGGCTATAGCTCCTGCCGATATTCCGGCAAGATTAATCAACTTCCCGGCAAGTTGACGCTTGTGGAGTTGCTGTTCCAGATACTGCACTTCAGCCTCGCACTTGGGGCATGTGCCGAGGCAGTCACCTTTGTAACGACATTCCGACGTCACATACTCAATATCGTTCGCTTCGGCTATCTGCCGCCGAATCTCTTTCAAAATCTTGCAGGTCTGTTTTCCTCGTGCCATATGTTTATTTTTTTTTGTATTCTGTTTTCATATAATTCTGCCAACGAACTGAATCTCCGGAATATATCCTGTTGCGGTCAAAAACACACCAAGAACCGCCAATGTCTCTTTTTTCAAAAGTTTCCACATCAGCTCCTTCAATAATAGAATCCGTGAAAAAAACATGGGATTTGTCCTTACCATAATTGAAATCACTGCCACTATTAACTATGCGCAATGGTGTGAAACTCTCAACATCAACATCCTTAAGTTGTCTCGTGCCATGCCAAACGTGTTTTTTGTCGCGATACCAGATATGAGCAATATGCTTAAATGTTGACGCATCAGCATCTGGTAAAATTTCAAAATCAGAATCGTAAATTGTATATCCATCAGAATACATCATTTGTCCAACTTTTTCAAGTTTCTTGTAATCCTTAACTTTGGTAGGGATATGTTCATTATATACCCGGTTTTTATCCTGCCCTACATAGTAGTCCACTTCTGTAAATGAACCGGGATCAGCCCCAAAGACTACTTTGTCCTCGAAATATACTTGTTTGGCATCGGCTGAATAGCTACCGGACCCTGCTATCCCGGCTTTTATAGGATGGAAACTTTCGGGGTCGGCTAACTTGACGGATGTCGCTGAGGGTAAGTAATACCCCATTTTACTATCTTTAGCCCATTTTGTATCCCAATTATCATTGTCTCCTAACACCTTGAAAGTTGCTTTATCAACTACTTTTAGAGGTTTGCCCTCCCAATAAAAGTCATTTTTATCTTCTACAAGAGCATATGAGTGAACCTTAAATGTGTTAGGATCGGCACCGGGTATAATTTCACCTTCACCGGTATAGACATAACGTTTGTCAGCGGCAAAACCTTTTTTTAATGTACGGAAAGTACGCCCATCGGAATTTGTGATTATGTTTCCTCGAAAGAAAGCGTGATTTTTGTCACGGCCATAGCAATCATCAATAGCCTCAAATGATTTTGGGTCTGCATCGACATTTTTCACATTATGGCCACTGCCTTCGTTCCATGAGTGGAATGTTACGATAGTCCCATCATTCTTATATCCCACTTCACATCCTGTTAGCAGTAGGCTTACGCATAAGATTATAAGTGCTGAAATTTTCATTAGAAATACTTTCATTGTATGTACTGACGGATTTGATAGGTGAATAGATCGAATTTGGAGTAGCCGAGTGCGGAGAGAGCCTTGCGGCTTTCCTCACGGTCGGCATCGGTATTGTAGTCAGGTATAAGCGGTAGTCGTATCATGCAGTCTTTCTGACGGCCAGCCTCAGAAATCAAGCGCAAATTAGAAAGCAAACGCAAATTATCCTTACCCGTGTATTGACGGTAAATATCCGCGTCCAAATCCTTTATGTCGATAATCCAAGAATCTATTACCGTGAGTAGAGCCTCAATATTTTCTTGCGGCACATTAAGGGACGTTTCCAATGTCAGCCGCCATGACGGGCCACACAACTCACGGAAACGGCGGATAAAATCAGGTCGTAATGCAGGTTCTCCACCGCCGAAAGTCACACCACCGTTGGTGGCGATGAAATATAGTTCATCAATCCTGATCTCATCATAAAGTGACTGCGGAGTGTATTCCTTGAAACGGTTACTGTAGCCGAGCGATTGCGGATTGAGGCAGTAGCGGCAGCGGAGCGGACAGCAGTGGAAAGCGACAAGCGTTGTCACACCATCGCCATCGGTGGAGAGGCGATGACGGGAGAGTCCAATTATTTTTGCTCGGTCGGGAGGCATTGCTATCGAATCGGCATAAGAGCCTGTTGCAAAGTTAATAAGAATATTTGACATTAGGGTGGTTAGCACGCATAAAAATCGCCGTTATATCCTGACAGATGATGATTTATGAATAAAAAGGTACTGGAGGCGGCAACTTATCTTTGATTACTTGCGGCTTCTGCGTCCGTTGGTTTTTCGCTACGAAGTAACGGCGGGCGGTGACGCCGGCAAGCGACCGCCTCCGGCTTGGCTGCATGAAAAAATCCGGCAGCCTTCCACGATTTGTGCCAAATCGGGTATTCCGTATTTTTTCACTTGCCACACTTGCCTTGCGCCCCCTGTGCCCTCCGTCTTGATTGTATCGAAAAAATCCCCCGGACGCGAGAAGCCACAAGGCTTCAAACAAAAGGGAAAAAAACAAAAAAACTCAAACATCTAAAACCCTCAAATTATGGAAGCAACAGCAATTCAGACCAACACCGCAAACGTACAGGAAGCCACAATCTCCCTCGCTCTCATTCAGCCGAGCAACTACAACCCCCGTAAGAATTTCGACGAGCAGAGCCTCACCGAACTCGCTGACTCTATCAGCCGTCAAGGTATTCTCCACGCGATAGGTGTACGACCAATCGCCGGCACTGACCGCTACGAAATCGTGTATGGCGAGCGAAGATACCGCGCCTCCCTCATCGCAGGGAAAGAGGACATCAAGGCAACAGTCTATACCGACCTTTCCGATGATGAAGCCGAACAAAATGCTATTGCGGAGAACCTGCACCGCCAGGACATCACGCCTATGGAAGAAGCCGAGACGTTAAAGGCTGCAATCGACAGCGGACGCTACGACTATGCCACACTCGCCACGCAGATAGGCAAGAGCGAGACCTATATCCGCACCCGAATAAAACTCACAACCCTCATACCCGAAATCGCACGGCTGATTGACACCGAGGAAATCACGGTGGCAGTGGCAACCGAGATAAGCCGTTACGGAGTTGACATACAGACCGATGTTTACAACTCCCACCTCAAAGACGGAGTGACCTGCAATAATTGGCGTGGTATGAACGCCTCCAATGTGGCTCGGCTCATAGAAAAGAACTACACAACCGACCTAAGCCGTTACCGCTTCGACAAATCGGCGTGTGCCTCATGCCCTTTCAACACCATAAATCTTCTGCTGTTCTGCGAGGACGGCTGTGAGGGCAACTGCTCCAATCCCTCTTGTCTTCGTGAGAAGCACATCGGCTATCTCACCGACAAGGCGGTTGATATGCTGAACGAACATCCCACCGCCAATTTCTGCCACTCGGAGTATGACCGCAACGAGAGGGTGAACGCACTGCTGACTGAAATGGGCTATGACATCGAAAAACTCGGTGGCTATCTGACACCTTACCCCTTTGAACCTATCGCACCCCAATCCGACCGCTTCGACACCGAGGAAGAATATGCCGAGGCAGTAAAGGCATACGAGGGCAAAGTGGAGGCGCATAGGGAAAAGTGTGCCGAACTCACAGCAAAAGCCGAGGCAGGAGAAATCACACTATACATCACAATCGGGCGAAATGATGTGACGCTCGGATATATGGCTACCCCGGCCAAGCCGAGTGAGGACTGCAACAATCCGAAAGCCGAAATCGCCAAGTTGGAGGCAAAGGACAAACGCAACAAGGAGATAGCCGTGGAGCGTACAATCGAGGACACGAAGAAGAAAATCCTCGAAGCCGACATCACCGAAACTAAATTCTCGCAGGACGAGGACAAGATGATATATTTCTTCCTGCTCTCATCGCTCCGCAAAGAGCATTACGAAGCCGTCGGACTGACCGACCGCAAGTCTCAATATGTTCTCAACGACAGCGAGAAAATGACAATCATCGCCAATCTCAACGCCAAGACAAAGGCGATAATCCGCAGGGATTTTCTAATTGACAATTTCAAGGGTGCGTATCGTGACAACGCCATTGCCGACCTCCTGCTTTCTTTCGCCAAGAAGCACATGCCGGAAGAACTCGCCAACATCGAAGCCGAGTATAACGAGATTTACGAGAAGCGACACCAACGTATCGAGGAACGCAAGGCTCTACTCGCCAAAGATACCGAACCCGAAGCAACTGAGCCGGAAGCCGAGAACGCACCCGAAGAAGAACCTATGCCGGAGGCAGAACCCACTACGGCAGAAGCCACTCCCGACACCACCGAGGTAGAGACCGAGGTTGCACCGGAAGCCGAGAACGCGCCCCAAGAAGAACCTATGCAGGAAGCTGAACCCTCCACGGAAGAAGCCACTCCCGACATTTCCGAGGCAGAGACCGAGGCTATCCAATACGAACCAACGGAAGAAGAAGCCGAGGCGATACTTACCGAAGAAGAAAGGTACTGCGAAGAAGCTGTTGCATAAAGCGACAAGCACCTATGTTTGAGCAAGCCACCCCATGCCGAGAGGCGCGGGGCGGCTTTTGCTCGTCCCCTCCCAAAAGCCGCCTCTTTGGAAAACAACAAAGCCCCCGACTCACGCCGGGAGCTTATTGTCTTAGTCCACGGAGCTGTTATCACATAAAATGTTTGAGAACCCAATTAATAATACGCCATCGAGTGGTGACTATTTTGAGTGTTTTCTTATGGGATATAGCGTTAATAATCTTATTGGTAACTTTATCTAGCGGCATAACCCAAAACAAACCTTCTCCCTTTGCCATTCTTGTGTTGACAAGTCCTGGGCGTATCTCAGTAACTACAACAGTAGTTCCCTTTGATTTTTGCTGGAGTGATTTTGTATAGTTTATCTGAAATGCTTTTGATGCACTGTAAGACGGAGCCATGGGAGTCGGTTGCAATCCTCCAACGGAGGTTATGGTAACGAGATGTCCTGATTTTTGGTCCTCAAAAATTTTGTAGATTGAGTCAATCGCATTAGTCCATCCATTCACATTCACTGAGAGGGTTGCGAGTTCAGTTGACAATTCCAATTTTGGATTGAGTTCTCCAACTCCGGCACAAATTATTGCCATATCCAGATGTCCAAATTTCGACATTATTTTTTCAGCATAAAATCAAACGAAGACAAGTCTGCAATATCACACTGAAAGGCAACAGTATTGTCCGTATTGTCTTGAATTTGTTTTTGTAGGATTTCATTCCGTCTGCCGGTAATGGCAACAATATTACCCGTTGTGGAGTAATGCTTCCACAACTCATATCCTATGCCTGATGTCGCACCTATGATAAGAATATTCATTTCTATAATGTCAGTTTAGGAATAATCAAATCAATGCACTGCCATGTTTGATTATTTACAACTGACTCCAATATGCAGGGAGTTAAACGTCTATCAATAGTAAAATTAGCAATAAAATTTGAGATACGATCTATTGCAGCTTATAAATAATTCTCGTTACAGTTGAAAAATTATGTTTATAGTTGTCTGTGGAGACTGGTAGATTCGCAAGCCGTGGCGACAGGAGCGTGAGGCAGTGCGCCGGGCGTATTGCCTCTCACAACCTTATCACCACCGCTTGCTCCCAAATGATGTGATAATTTAGGCGATAAGCCGTGTCAGTGGCTCGCGGATCCAAAGGCACGGCACATCGCCTTGTGGTGTTTACCGGTTGCCCGACTGATTCCGTGTTTCACACCGATTCAGCTTCGGGCAGTTCTGATTTTGGATATGATGTCCGGCAGAAGCCGGAGGCGGCTACAACGCCAGAGCAAAGCGAGGGCAAGCCTTCGCTCGACTCTCGCGCTGCCGCCTGTCTTTAGAACAGCTGTCTGCAAACGAAGACTGAGGCCGCTTCAAGGCTGACACTTTGAAACGGCAAAGGTCAACGGTGGCCGGTTCTTTCCCTTGAAGATTTTGAGCCTCGGCAGGGACAGGCGTTTTGGCGTGCGAATTTACTGCGTCCTGGAGGAACGTCAAGTGACGCTGCGCTTGTGGTCGGCGTCCGCACTCGTGAGCCTCCGCAAATTCTTCTCGTGCCTCAAACAATTTGGGTATCCCTCGCTTGCCACTGACTACACACTTGCCTTATCCTCCCTTATGGCCGCAGTTGTGGGACTGCACGAAAAACGGCCAGCCCTGCCGGAGAAGCTCAAAGAGCTTCAAACAAAAGGGAAAAAATTAACTCAAAATCAAAAAACAATGGCAAAATTCAGAGTAAGAACAGAGTACATATTCACTGGCTTCTTCGACATAGAGGCTGAAAACGCGGCACAGGCAAGGGAGTATGTTGAAAAACACTGCGGATTGGTTATAGGCAGTGACATACATTCCACATTACCTGATGATGAAGTAAACTGGGAGTTCCCGGTTCACCCTGACACAAAAATTGGCGAGACCACAAGAATTAAACCGTAGTAAAACACTCAAACATCAAAAGACTATGCACAGCACTATTTATCAAATCAGCACCGAGCCGATAGCCGAGAACGACTATCTGAACATCGACCGTATAGTGGCAGGAGAAAACGCCTCTATATCCTATGTATGTGAAAACTCCGAGGACGGACGCAAGTTTGACATCCGTTTTCTTCTTGAACATATCCTGCCGAAAGCTATGTTTACGCCCACTGATGAAAACGCCCTTTCCTACAATGGTGGCTTCGCAATATGGCGCAAATCCTATTTCGACAACATCAAGGCTATATCTGCAGAGCTTACCCCTGCAAACGTGATGAAATGGAACGGACCAATCGGACAACTGAAAAAAGCCATTATCAATCCGCTTGGCGTTGACGCTCTTTTCGTGACCGAGTTCTACGGCGGTGCTGGCACGGCTGAACGCTCCGCAGACCTAATGGATATTATCGCCCGACTGAAAAAGGGCGATAGACTATACATCGGGGCAATATTAGGGTATCACAACTAAAAACATACAGTCATGGAGTTCTTTATCGAGCCTATCCCCACATGGGCGTTATGCTATCTAATCAACGGAGACCCCACAGGGTTGACTGACGATGAAATTGCGATGATTGACAAATGGTATGCCGACAACAAAGTGCAGACCGTCACTACCGCTTCGGAAGTCGAGGGAGAGTGCCACCCATATTTCTCTCATTTCCCTGCTTTCGGACTACCTGCCGAGGTCACTGACTGCCATGTGATGACCTTGTAGCCATTATCTCACAAAAATCAAACGATTATACAAATCACACGGATATGAAATACGAAGATGTGTCAGCGATACTATATCGCAATCATGGAGCTTTCGACATCACCACTCCCTTTGGCACTCAACGCCGACGCTTGTTCCTCTCTACTGAAAGTAAGGTATGTGAGTTTGCTAAACGCTCTCGCAGGAGAGGCTATCCCATACCCCCAAACGACATCAAATCTTGGCTGTCTATCTCAAAAGTGACAAAGCCGACAACGAATATAGTAGCCAAATTCCAACGCTACGCCTCGCGTGCAACTTTCCCGTCTGCATTTGTTCGCAAGTGTCTTGAAGCTGACCCGACAAAGGACTGCTACGAGAACCACCTTACCACCGGCACTCGCATCGACGGAGAGATAATATCCCTTGACGCTATCTCCAGATATAGCTATTGGGCGGTGGACCAGTTCAGAAAGGCTCTCAAAGAACGGCGCAACTTTAATTCCGGAACATTCACTTTCCGTGGTTATGACGGTTCCCTATGGATAGAGGTCAAGGATAAGGACGATAACAATAACTACTATAAAGCCGGAGATATTGCCGCAGGCTTCAGTAAAGAGTATCGTGGCTGTGCCAACGGATATTACTATGCCCTGATTGATGATGAACATTTTATAGGGATTGATATAGACTGAATTATAAACAGCACCCTGCAATCCTTATGGA
This sequence comes from Palleniella intestinalis, assembly GCF_013166595.1. Classification (GTDB taxonomy): domain Bacteria; phylum Bacteroidota; class Bacteroidia; order Bacteroidales; family Bacteroidaceae; genus Prevotella; species Prevotella intestinalis. Next base: position 196,924 of record NZ_JABKKG010000002.1, read on the forward strand.
GAGCAGGGTACATAAAACCGAAAGATATGACGACAACCGAACTCAATTACAAGGGCACGGACTATACCTGCCGTATCGTGACAAGCAACGAGGGCGAGAGCCTTATCATCGGTGGGCTGGAATTGCTTGACGCACTTATGCCTTATCCAATCACCGACAAATGCGACGGCTTCGCCGATAAGGAAGCGGAGCGTGTCGATGAAGAAATCTTCTTTTATACTTCCGAAAGTGATTTGAAGCTGCCGGACAACGAACTTGTCGCAATCCTCAGCGAGAGCAACCCCGATTGGTTTGACTGAAACACAATCGGCTTCCAATTCCGGAATGTCACAGCGACCACCGAGCCGTCCTGCAACCACGCGGGGCGGCTTTTGCTCGTCCCCTCCCAAAAGCCGCGTCTTTGGAAAGCTACAAAGCCCCCGACATCACGCCTGGAGCTTATAGTCTTAGTATGATTAGCTGTTATCTGCGAAATAATTCCGGCTATAATTTGTTGGGGTGAAAAAAAATAACTAATTTTGTGGTCACCATGCGGCAGTAATAATATACATACCAACACGAGTTAGGAATCCTGTAGCTCTCTCATGCTACGAGGAGGTATTAAAAGGTGCGTTCCGACAACGCATCTAATGCTGTATATTATTGCTTAATCAAATGAACATTATAAATTTAGGAATTCTTGCTCACATTGATGCAGGAAAAACTTCCGTAACCGAGAATCTGCTGTTTGCCAGTGGAGCAACGGAAAAGTGCGGCCGTGTGGATAATGGTGACACCATAACAGACTCTATGGATATAGAGAAACGTAGAGGAATTACTGTCCGGGCTTCTACGACATCTATTATCTGGAATGGTGTGAAATGCAATATCATTGACACTCCGGGACACATGGATTTTATTGCGGAAGTGGAGCGGACATTCAAAATGCTTGATGGAGCAGTCCTCATCTTATCCGCAAAGGAAGGCATACAAGCGCAAACAAAGTTGCTGTTCAATACTTTACAGAAGCTGCAAATCCCGACAATTATATTTATCAATAAAATTGACCGTGCCGGTGTGAATTTGGAGCGTTTGTATCTGGATATAAAAACAAATCTGTCGCAAGATGTCCTGCTTATGCAAACTGTTGTCGATGGATTGGTTTATCCGGTTTGCTCAAAAACATATATAAAGGAAGAATACAAAGAATTTGTATGCAACCATGACGACGATATATTGGAACGATATTTGGCGGATAGCGAAATTTCACCGGCTGATTATTGGAATACGATAATCGCTCTTGTTGCAAAAGCCAAAGTCTATCCGGTGCTACATGGATCAGCGATGTTCAATATCGGTATCAATGAGTTGATGGACGCCATCACTTCTTTTATACTTCCTCCGGCATCAGTCTCAAACAGACTTTCAGCTTATCTCTATAAGATAGAGCATGACCCCAAAGGACATAAAAGAAGTTTTCTAAAAATAATTGACGGAAGTCTGAGACTTCGAGACGTTGTAAGAATCAACGATTCGGAAAAATTCATCAAGATTAAAAATCTGAAAACTATTTATCAGGGCAGAGAGATAAATGTTGATGAAGTGGGTGCCAATGATATCGCGATTGTAGAAGATATGGAAGATTTTCGAATCGGAGATTATTTAGGGGCTGAACCTTGTTTGATTCAAGGATTATCCCATCAGCATCCCGCTCTCAAATCCTCCGTCCGACCGGACAAGCCCGAAGAGAGAAGCAAGGTGATATCCGCTCTGAATACATTGTGGATTGAGGACCCGTCTTTGTCCTTTTCCATAAACTCTTATAGTGATGAATTGGAAATCTCGTTATATGGTTTGACCCAAAAGGAAATCATACAGACATTGCTGGAAGAACGATTTTCCGTAAAGGTTCATTTTCATGAGATCAAGACTATCTACAAAGAACGACCTGTAAAAAAGGTCAATAAGATTATTCAGATCGAAGTGCCACCCAATCCTTATTGGGCCACAATAGGATTGACTCTTGAACCCTTGCCGTTAGGAACAGGGTTGCAGATCGAAAGTGACATCTCCTATGGTTATCTGAACCATTCTTTTCAAAATGCCGTTTTTGAAGGGATTCGTATGTCGTGCCAATCAGGGTTACATGGATGGGAAGTGACAGATCTGAAAGTAACTTTTACTCAAGCCGAGTATTATAGCCCGGTAAGTACACCTGCTGATTTCAGACAGCTGACCCCTTATGTCTTCAGGCTGGCTTTGCAACAGTCAGGTGTGGACATTCTCGAACCGATGCTCTGTTTTGAGTTGCAGATACCCCAGGAGGCAAGTTCCAAAGCTATTACAGATTTGCAAAAAATGATGTCTGAGATTGAGGACATCAGTTGCAATAATGGGTGGTGTCATATTAAAGGGAAAGTTCCATTAAATACAAGTAAAGACTATGCCTCAGAAGTAAGTTCATACACTAAGGGCTTAGGTGTTTTTATGGTTAAGCCATGCGGGTATCAAATAACAAAAGGCGGTTATTCTGATAATATCCGCATGAACGAAAAAGATAAACTTTTATTCATGTTCCAAAAATCAATGTCATCAAAATAATGGAGCGGTCAGGAAATTAATATAAGACGCCGTGGCGACAGGAGCGTGAGGCAGTGCGCCGGGCGTATTGCCTCACACAACCTTATCACCACCGCTTGCTCCCAGATGATGTGATAATTCAGGCGATAAGCCGTGTCAGTGGCCCGCGGATCCACAGACACGGCACATCGCCTTGTGCTGTTTACCGGTTGCCCGGCTGATTCCGTGCTGCACACCGATTCAGCTTCGGGCAATTCTGATATTGGATATGATGTCCGGCTTCAGCCGGAAACGGCGACAACGCCAGAGCAAAGCGAGGGCAAGCCTTCGCCCGACTCTCGCGTTGTCGCCTCTCTTTGGAACACCAGTCTGCAAACGATGACTTCGGCCGCTTCAAGGCTGGCACTTTGAAACGGCAACGGTCAAAGGTGGCCGGTTCTTTCCCTTGAAGATTTTGAGCCTCGGCAGGGACAGGCGTTTTGGCGTGCGAAGTTACTGCGTCCGGGTGGAACGTCAAGTGACGCTGCGCTTGTGGTCGGCGTCCGCACTCGTGAGCCTCCACATTTTTTCTCCCTCAAATCCGAAAAAATGGGTATCCCTCGCTTGCCGCTGACTACACACTTGCCTTATCCTCCCTTTTGGCCGCAGTTGTGGGACTGCACGAAAAACGGCCAGCCCTGCCGGAGAAGCTCAAAGAGCTTCAAACAAAAGGGAAAAAATTAACTCAAACGCTCAAACATCAAATGACTATGCGAGTAAAAAGAATGAAAGTAGCGGAGGGCAGACGGCTCAATATCGGGCAGTTCCCCAATTTCCACCGCTCCGGCTCCATTAGGGGCATGAAAAAACTCTATTATGGCGAGAACTGCCTTTTGGTACGCTGTGGCAACTACATCTACAACGTGACCTCCGAACCCTCAATCTACAATCAGGCAACAATCTAAATCATAAGAATATGGAAAATTATAACGGAATAGCAATATCCAAGAACGACAAGGAATTTGTCGTGGCGTTTGACAACTTTGTCAACGGCAAAATGCAATCCGCAACCAACACAGGAAAGGCACTCGCCACAATACACCGCTATTTGCAGTCGCAGGCTTTCAAGGTGTGCGTGGCATATTTCCGTCAGCTCGCCGTCAACTACCGAACCGGTTATTATGACGAGCGAAACGAAATGGCAGCCCGGAGAGCGGCGATGATGTACGACACACTGATGAACGGCCATGAAATCTATGACCCCGAATATAAAAAACTAAAAGATAAAAGCGTATGAACGACACCGATTTTCCCGAATACGGACGCCAGTGCGAGTTGCTGACACCGTGGCGAGGCTACCACCGTGGCACAATCGTAGGACTGAGCGGCTACCGCTTCATCATCGAGGTAAGCAGTGGCGCGAGGATTGAACTTTACGAAGATGAAATTGAATTTGACTGACTATGAACAGACTGTTGACACCGAAATTTGAGGAAGCCATAAAGGACTATCCTCTGTACTCGCAGGACGGCAAGGCGAGAGCCGCAGTGTGCGTGGCGATATTCACTATCGGAAATATCCGTTGGTTTGTGCTTGAAGGAGGCAAAGAGGGAGACGATACAATCCTTTACTGCATAGTGGTCGGACTCGGCGAAGATGAATACGGCTATGTGTCGCTCAACGAACTTGCCGATGTCGAACTTGACTACCGCAAACAAGGCTTCGGCATTATCCGAGTAATACAAATGCCGTATTTCACCCCATGCCCCATAGGGCAGATAAGCGATGAGAGGCTTCAAGACTTCTTGAACCGCCTCTATGATTGACCGAACACGTCAGCCGTGGTGTTGTTCCACGGCTGACATTACCGAAAAATTCGGTCTGCCACCTCCATGCCGGACGTGGCAGACATAAACGTGTACTGACATGATTTTACAAACCATAATCCAAGTTGCCGCACAATGCGGCTGGAGCGTGACCGCCAATGTGAGAGACGGCAACATCACCTCTTTCGATTTCCGGCGGAATACCGAGAGCGGAGTGCCGTTCTGCTTCTCAGCCGACATGACCGATAGCAAACCGGATTCGCTTGTGGACGACATACTGTCGTTCATCGACGCTTTCCAACCCGACATCTTCGCGCGGCAGTGGTGCCGGATTTCGGGTGCCGGAGAGAGCCGCTATGCCCAGACACTCTCCGACATGGACGGCATACGCACCCAGGCATGGCTACTCGCCATCGACCTCTCCGAAGCCTTCTCCGCTCCGTGCCCCTCACCGTGGTATCTCTGGAACTGACAGTGCCGTTTACCGTTTCTTCCGTTTTCTTCCCCGCTTGACCTGCGGGTGGTCGAGCAGGAAGATTATATCGCTTCCGAGTATCAGCCTGTGCCAGCCGTTTTCCGAGCGGCGGTATGGGAGTACCGGGGGCGATTGCCTCATGTATTCGTAAATCGTCGTATGACTTATGCCGAGCAGTTTTCTTGCCGCCATCACCGAATACAGCAAATCGGGGACTATCCTTTGAAAATCAGGGCGCATGGCTTTTCTCCCCACTTTCCATCACCGCGTGCCGGCGGTATTCGTTTATGAAAACTTCGGCGGCTTCCACTGCCATTTCTGCGGAGACGCTGATATGTTCTGGCCACCGTGCAAGACGGTTCTCCGGCGTGACTATATCCGACAGCCGTATGTCGTGATAATACAGCGCGACCGCAAGGTCATATTTCCGCTGTTCCCAGTCTATGGGTGTGGGTTTTACGTTGTCTTTCATTTTTCCATGTTCTTTTGAGTGTTTATCCTGAATGTCTTTCCTCGCAGGGCGACGAAATTGAACATCTCCTTGAAGCGGTCGTATATCCTCTCGCCATAGACATCCTGTATCTGGTCAATCGTGAAGTTGGTGGTGGCATGGGTAAACTGGTGGTAGCGGTTGTCGTAGCGTGACTGGAAGATGTACTGCATAACATTCTCGAAGTTGCCGTACCTTCCTGTCGGCACTGTCTCGCTGCCAAGTTCGTCAAACGCCTGTCTCGGACTGTCGATATACTGCCTGATACCCCGGTAGCCTCCGTATATTGACTCATCGGCGTAAGCGGCGCATACATCAATCACGTTGTCTATCCGGAAATAATACCGGTTGCCCTCGATGTGCGGCCTCACAAGGGAGCAGAACTCCCTGATGATTTTCAGCATGGTGGATTTGCCCGTTCCGATGTCGCCCCAGATAAGCAGCCCCTTGTCCGGGTCAAGGTTGCCATCATAGTCCATCACCGCCCAGTGAACGATGTCGTTGTATGCCGGTTTCATTTCTTCCCTCACTGTGAAGCCCGGGCAGACGGCAACCGCACACTGCATGAAAAGCGTCTTGTATTCGCTAATCCTCGATAAGTCCACAGTTCGGTTTGACCGGCGTTCTGCGGCCTCTCTGATTTCCCTGACGGCTTCCGCCGGGTTTATTTTCTTGGGGTTTGCCATTGTTCCGTTCTCGTTCTAATCGGGCGCGGGCCCAGTTGAAAAAATGATCCTTGCACTCTTGCACGGTCAGATGGTTCTTTTTCTTGATCCTGCACTCTTGAAAAAAGTCAGGCAGCATATCTTCAAGTATTTTCCTTTCGCAGTGCAAGGCTCCGGCTATTTCGTCGAGCGAAGCCGTATCCTTTGAAAAAATTTCAAAAACTTCTCCTTCACGCGCGGGGGAGAGAGAATTTTTATTTATATTATTATCTATATAATATATGTCCCCAAAGGTGTCCCCAACAGTGTCGGAAGAAGTGTCCCCATTTGTGGGGGATTGAGCTTCTGAAGAAGCCCCGATAGCCGCTGTATCCTGTGAAGCCATGATTGAAAAGCCGGGTATCTGATCCATGACAAGCACCGTGTATAGTGTCGCGTTGCCTATTTCAAGTCTCCGTATCCACTTCTGCGCTTCAAAAATCCTCATGTATCTTCCTACTGTGTCTTTGTCCGCTCCGATTGAGGCGGCCAGTTTTCGTGTCGAGGCTACGAACTGACCGGGCAGGATGTCTATTGTTGTGCCTTTTATGGGGTATGTGCCTTTGGCTCTCAGCACGCGAAAAAGTATCTCCAGCCAGAGATGTACCATCCGGCTCTCGGAGTAGAGCCATTCCTCGTTGCGGAGATAGTGCATTACGGGTATCCATGAACGGTTCATTTCGGCTGTTTATATTCTTGGGGTACATATATATGGGAGTTGGTGCGTGAGCCTCAGGCTTTTCCACATGAAGTGTCAACATCGCGGTCTGTCACATAGAGTTCATTCGGGAACACCACACATCCGGCAATCCTCTCTATCTCTTTCTTGCAGAAGGAGGGTATGCAGCAGCATCCGGCTTTCCAGTTGTAGAATGTCTTGCGTTTGATGCCTTCTCCGCAGGCTCTTACTACCGCTGTCACGAAAAAACGGTGGTCTGTATGGGGTAATGTGGCGAGATAGTCGTTAAGGCACTTGGAGTCAATCTCCTTGATCTGTTGTGTAGTCATAATTTCGTCCTTTAAGATTAAATGAATCAGGTCTGCCGTTTTTTTTCAAGTGTTGCGTATCCGGCTCGCGCCCTCACATCGTAAAGAGAGAGGAAAAAACGCCGTCCGTTACGCTCCGCTTTAAGTGATCCGTCGTGTATGGCATCGCGCACACGCTGGTCTGAACAGTGCATTATCTCGGCTGCCTCACGCACGGTTATCTTCCTGTCAGGAGGCATTGGTGCGGTGATGTTCCGCTTTATCTCTTCAAGGGTGTTCTCAATCCTCGTGAGCCTCATTGTTATGCGCCGGTCTTCACTCATAGTCGTATCCGTTTATAAGCTGTTTGACATTTTTTCTGTTAGCAACCATTAGCTATATTTAGAAAAATGATTATCTTTGCGATTAGAAATAATTAATCTAAATTAGGTAGTTGCAATAACACTAACAAACTAATCGTGCTAAATGATTGTTTGAAGTGTTATTATTGGAAATACCTAATCAAATTTATTAGAAAATATAAACGCAAGTTTATGGACAGCATAAGAGAAAGAGTGAGACAGGCGATGGAATGGCTGAAAGACAACAGGCTGTTCAACTCCAACCGTGCCATTGCGGAAAAGATGGGCTACAATCCAAGTGTCGTATCTCAGGTGATAACCGGCAAATCCAACGTGTCGGAACGCTTTGTCAAGAGCCTTTGCAGCATATATCCACTCCTGAGTTTTGAATGGATATGGAGCGGGAATGGAAACATGATACAGGAGACAGCTGCACGGCAGCAGGAGTCGGATCCTGAGCCTCCGCAGTTTGACCGCTTCTCGTATATCCTTGCTGACATGGCGGAGATAATAAAGAACATGACCGCCTTCATGGGGCCGATGAATAACCGGCTTGAACGACTGGAAAAACGGATTGATGAACAGGCAAAGGAGATTGAGCGGCTACGCTCTGAACTGTCAGCAAAAGAGAAAGCCGCCACCTCCCGGAAGAAGTGACGGCTGTGTCTGTGTTACGACAGATATTATTTGAGTTTACCGAAGCCCTGTATGACGCTCGTCTGAAGCACCTGGGCGTATTTCTCGGTCATTGTCACGTTGGAATGGGCGAGCATCTTGCTCACAGTCTCGATGCCCACGCCCTTTGTCAACGCCCACGTCGCAAACGTGTGGCGGCCGACGTGCATTGTCAGGTTGATGTGCAGCTTGGCAAGATTGGCGATTATCTTCAGCTGGTCGTTGCATTTCTGGTTGCTCATCAGATTGAGGTCGTAATTATACTTTTTCAGTATGGCTATCGCCTTAGGCAACAGCACAATCGTATAGGGCATACCGGTTTTCATACGCTTGTCGCGTATGCAGTAGTCATCGCCCTGCCTGAACACGTCCGACTTCTTTATCTTCACGAGGTCGGAGTATGCCAGCCCCGTGTAGCACGAGAAAATGAACATATCGCGCACTTTCTCCGTCATGCCGTAGAGTTCGAGGGCTTCCACACGGTCACGTTCCTCTTCGGTAAGGAATTTTATACCCTCCGACTTTCCTCGGGAAATCCTCATGCCGTCGTAGGGGTTGGACTCCAGCTTCTCAAACTGTATCGCCTCCACGATATAGGGCTTGAGGCGTTTGTGATAGCCATGAACCGATGCCTGGGCTGTCACACGCTTGCGTATGAAATCGTCCCATAGTCTGATATTCTTCGGGGTGAGGTCGCTGAAAAAGCGTATCAGCCCGAAGTCGCGCAGGCAGTTGAGCATGACCTTGTGCTGCTTGCGTGTTGACTCCGTGACAGGGCGCATGTCGATACGTTCCTCCAGCCAGTCGAGGAAACTTGCCGACGAACCCTGCAACTTTGTTTTCTTGACCTTTTTGAGAAGCGACAGGTCGTATTCGCCCTTTGTCGAAGCTATGGACGACATCTTCTCATGGATACCGTCATAGACACGGCGTATCTGTTCGTTCAGATGGTCGGCCTGAGGGTGGTTGACTACCTCCTTGCCGCTCCACTGCTGTTTTAGGACAGCGACGCCGGTGGAGAGACGGACGCGCTCACGGTTGTACGACACCTCAATCTCAACGGTGCCGGGGTTGACGGCCGATGCCTTCTTGCGGCGGTCGAAAACAATCTTAATCTGTGGTATTCCTGCCATAAGTAAAAGATTTTAAGAATGATACATTAAAATTTCTCGTGATGTGGTACACGAAAAAGCGTGTACCACAAATTCCGGGAAATGTACCACACGTGTACCACATACCATTCCAACGCATACGGCAACGAGGCTGTTGCACGCCCCGAATCTTTTGGAAACATTTAGCACAAAATAGCAAATATCAGAGAGTTGGCACTCTGAACAGGCTCCGGTCGCTATGGCAAGACCGGGGCAGGAGACAATGGCTGATATTTGATGGAAAAGCTGGTACATTTGTGGTACTTTTTTGTGGTACATCCACGAAATTTGTACCAAAGATAATGTGCTAATTCCGAACTAACAAATGCTAACTTTGGCTATCGGCAGGAATTATTGTTTGTGCTAAATCTTTCTAAATCAAGATTTTATAAAATTGCTAACACTTGCACATCAGTCACTTACAGGCATGAAAAAAGGGCCACATAATTGTGACCCTTCTGTGATCCGCTTGGGGCTCGAACCCAAGACCCCAACATTAAAAGTGTTGTGCTCTACCAACTGAGCTAGCGGATCTCCGTATCTACTTTGTTTTCAAAAGCGAGTGCAAAGATACACATAAAAAATGAAATGAGGAAATATTTGGAGATAAAATGCATTTTTGTTAGATAATATTAACAAAAATGAGCTATACAAACAGAAATATCAGTGATAATGGCTGATAATTGCCTGTATAGCCTCATTTTTTGTTTGCCGTTTTTTCAATTATTATTTTGCAACAAATTTCTTTCCGTCAATAATCATTATACCATTCCATGCGCCATTGACTTTCTGCCCATTGATGTTGAACATCATGCCTGCTCCTGTTGTGCTGCCATTGCACGGTTTGCCTATTGCTGTGGTATGGATGGGAGATAATGCAATATATACAAGATAGGATTCGCCTGATTTCTTTGTCAATTTGTATTCGCCTATGGATTCAAGCCTTTCTGTCACAATGTTTGTTGCGTCAATCCCGATGCTTTTCTTTGTATCGCCATGCGCAAGGTACAGGCTCTTTCCCTCGGAACTGACAAAGTAAAGAGTCATGACCATTGGCTCGTATATGGAGAATGTCACGCTTGCAGAAGAGCCCATTTTCAGGGCGTTGCTGTATGTCACACCGTCAATCGTGGCAGACCCCTTGCTGTTTGACAAGTCACCTACGATGACAAATCCGCTTTTCGTCCCTTCCGCCATTAGTTCAGCGACAGGGCCGCCCTTTGCAACAGTCGGTGGGGTGTCCGGATTGTCACCGCCATCCTCTCCTCCTTCGCCGGTGTCCGGTGATGCTGTTTCGCCGAGAATGCTTATTATTCCGTCTTTGTAGTTGGTGATAGCAGCCTTTAGTGCTGTGTTAACATCATGGTTAGCATCGTCAACACTGTTGTCAAATGTCCATTTCAAGTCGCCGCCGTCACATCTGCCTGCGTATGCCATGGCGTCTGCCATTGCTTCTTCAGGCGTCAGAGGGGAGACGCTGTACATGGTTTCCGCTGTGTCAAAGTTTGAGTAATGGTATGCCATGTCCGTCTTTGGAGCCTCGCTCTCAGGCACTTTCTCCTTGCGGTCGCTTACCAGCCACGCATCGTAGTCTGTTGGAAATTCGTTTTGGTAAACAACGCGTTTCGCGCCTGTAATATAATTATTGTATGCTTTTGTCACGCCGCCTGTCTGTCCGGAGAATGTTCCGTGCGCACCGTTCCATTTGTCAGTGCCTTGTCCGGATGTCATCATAGGGCGCGGACAGTTGCGGAAATAGTTGCCTTCGACGAATGCCGATGTTTCGGTTGTGTTGCCCAAGCCATATACAGAGACACCGTCATAATAATTATTGTAGACATGAGCCGTGGCATAATGCAGTCGTGGACAGCGCGAGTCGGTGTGGTCAAACCAGTTGTGCGCCACGGTCAGGTAGTATGTGGGTACAGTTTCCTTTGAGCCGCCGCAGCCCATCACTTTGCCGCTGTCCCAAAAATGACAGTAGCTTACTGTGATGTTTGTGGAATTATACTTCATGTCTATGGAACCATCACCCTTCACCTGGTCGGCATCAGACCCCGGAGAACCATAGAAGAAGTCACAGTTGTGAATCCAGATGTTGGAATTGTCAGTGTCCATGGACGCTCCGTCATCTCCATAAAGCATAATCCCAAGGTTTCGGATTTCCACACCGCGTGTGCGCTTCATGGTCACACCGTAGCCATAGAACGATGCATCATTGCCAACACCCTCGATTGTTATGTCCGTGAAGCGGCGCTCGTTGCTGTTAGAACCTGTGATTGACACGAAATTCCCGTCTTTCAGTCCGGCGATGTCAGTGGACTTCACTTGACCTACCCACCTTATGATGAGCGGCGTATGGTCATATCCTTTGCCGACAGCCTCAAGAATGTTGCATATTCCTGTTACAGTCTTAGTTGTCCCCTTGCTGTCAGTCTTTACGGTTGTCGTCACAGTATTGGCAGTCTGTGCTGTGACATATAGAATTTTCGCGCCCACTTTTGGTGTGCCGTCCATGTTGTAGCCACCGGGACAGAAAGTGGTGCGTGCATCCCCGTTGCCACCGGCAAACGCCCAGCCCTCTCTCGTGTGTGCCTTGACTTCTATTGGCCCGCTGCTGTTTTCAGCCATTACGGCCCCGTCTTTGTCAAGGGCTTTGATGAACAGCGAGTAGTTTCCAGCCTTCAGTCCGGGAATGTCAGCACGCCAATGTCCAGCATATTGTCGTATGAGAGGGTTGTCAGCCTTGGCATTTTCGATGCCTTCTCCCGAATAAACCACCTCATAACTTGCAGCGTCCTCCACTGCGTTCCATTCCGCGATGGCGGTTTCCAGCCAGCCATAGGCTTTCTTGATTGTAATGCTTTGGGCATTCAGTGCAGCAAACACCATGAACAGTGCGGCAACCGCCGCCAATCTTTTTTGTTTTAGCATAGTGTGATTTTTTTTGTTTTGTTAGGTTGTTTTCTTGCTGCAAAGTTACATGATATGCGTATGTTTTATGGTGCAAAAAACGCTAAACAGGGTGCATTTTTCGCTTTTTACACCTTTTTTGCGGCAATAATGCGTAGTTTTTGCAATATTCAGCATTATAATGTGAAAAACGAAATGACAAGAAATCAATGTATAATACGAAATCAATGTGTATTATCTTTGAATGCGGAAGGGGACACGCCTTCCACAGCCTTGAACACACGACTGAAATATTTAGGGTCAGAGAATCCGCATCTGTATGCCACTTCCGACACAGTCATGTTGGTGGTTAGCAGCAGATTTTTTGCGCATTCTATCCTGTAATGGCGCAGATAGTCCACAGGACTTACCCCTGTCAGTTGCTTGAAACGGGCACGGAACGCCGCAACACTCATACCGACATGTCCGGCAATTTCCGGCACAGACAGTTTTTCGTCGTCAATGCGGCTGTTGACATACAGCCTTACGCATTCGAGGATGTTGTCCTCTGCCTTTTGCAGTTCCGGTGCGACGTTGTTGATAAAGTCAACACGCATCTTGATGTTTTCCATGCGTGTGCGCAGCTTTACCCGCAAATGGTAGATGTATGCCCATACTCCGGCCGCAGTCCCGATTACCAGCGCCAGAAGCAGGATGTACATCAGTGTCGCCCACGGTGTCTCCCAGAATGTTGGTTGGACATGGATATGGAGTGTGCGGACATTGTCAGTCCAAGCGCCTGTATTGTCTGTGCTCTTAATCTGCAACCTGTGCCACCCTGCATTGAGGTTCATCAGTGACAGTTGCGCGTTGTTTCCGTGTATGGTCCAGCGCGATGTGATGTCTGCCCGTGAGGCATATCTCACGTATTTGTTGCCTGACGGCAGGAGCGCAGATATTGTCATGGTTATGTCACGCTCGGCACTGCTTAGTTTGAGTGTGTCGGTGAAATCGAAATCCGTGTTTCTTGGGCTGCCGCAGACGCTAAGTTCTGTCACGGCAATCCTTGGCATCGCGGTCTTCGAACGAGTGGAAATGTCCCATAGTGCTATGCCGTTGTTTGTACCGGTCATCATTGTGTCATTGGCAAGCGTGACAATGCTTGATGCGGACAATAACGAGTTTTCATTGTCGCATGGGAAAGGGCGGTTGCCAAAAGCCTTGCGGTCTTTCTGCAGGCATGAGATGCTGTTGGTGTACGCTATCCATAGGCGGTTTTGCTTGTCTTCCGATATTGCCAGTGGCATGTCGGAAGGAGCTCCGTTGCGTGTGGCGATTGTTGTGAAAGGAATGCTGTCGCTCAGGAGGTTTGCAGAGGCGGTGTGGCATATTCCGGATGTTGGCGAGACGATGTACAGGCGTTTCCGGCTGTCTTCAAAGAGAGACATGATTACATTGTTGCACAGACTGTTAGGCTTGTTGTTTCCTCTGCGATTGTGGAAGGCTTTCACGACAGAGGGGTTTCTTGGGTCTGTGGCAAAGGTTATAAGACCGTTGCTTGTACCAACTGCCATAAGTCCGTTGTGCAGGCATAGCAATGCCCTGATGTTGTTGGAACGGAAATCGGACGGGAAGCCCTGCACTTTGCGGAACGTGGCATAGGGTACTGGCGGATTTTCCAACAGGAACAGTCCTTGGCTGTATGTGCCTACCCACAGTCGTCCTTCATGGTCGGTGGCAAGTGAGAAGATGTCATCGGCGGGCAAATAAGAATGTTTGCCACCTTCAGAATGGTAGTGCCGGACATCAAAACCGCCATTGTCCTTTGGCATAAAACAGTAAAGCCCTTTGTTTTTGGTGCCTATCCATACGAAACCGTTCTTTGTTTCTGCCATGGAATAGACGGTAGGGAAAGACGCAAGGGTTCTGCTTATGCTGCCGTTTGTGGAAACATAGCCGGACAATTTGCCATGAATGTCGTATATCATGAGCCTGTCATTGTCAGTGCTGCGCCATATACGCTGACGGTTGTCACGGTAAAGGAAGCGTGTGGCAGAGCCGTCTGCACGGTGGTTTATGGTCTGATTGCAGGACGATAATCGTTCGATGTCGTTTGGTTCGTTGAACAGCCAGAGGTTGTTTTCCGAATCAATGAACGAGCGTCCTACTTGCGGTTGGTAGAGTTTGCCGTCGGTTCTTGTTATTCTTTCAAGTTGTTGGGTGGCATTGTCATACATGCACAGCCCGTCGTTCTGTGCCATCAGCACGATGTTGCCATTAGGAAGGGAGTGAAAAAACCAGCTGTCGCGCTTGTTCTTGTATGCCCCTTTCGTCGGAGGCAGCAGGTGTCTTGCCGTTTGTTTTGCAGGGTCAGCCAGTATTATGCCGGGCTTGTCGGTCACAACCCAGTATCTGCCATGATTGTCACGCTTGATGCGCAGAGTTTTTCCGACACCTGAAGCATAGCGGATGACCGTCCATTTGCCTTTACGGCAAATAAGAATGCCGGAGGAAGTTGCAAGTGCTATCTCTCCATCGTCATGCGATATGGAGCGTTGTATGGTCCACCGGCCGGCCGGTAATGTCACATTGCGTAGTCGTGGTGTGCAGTTAGCGAGAGGGATGCCACGTTTTATGCCGTCAACGGTCTTTACTGTTCCGTTTTTTGCTACAATATAATGTTTCCCTTTCGGTCCTTCTTCCATGGAGATAAAGCTGCCGGGAATATGGAAAAGTTTCTTTTTGCCGGGTGAAGAGCCGCAGTCGGTGATTGTTATGCCACGCTCGCTGATTATCCATGTATGTCCGTAGCTGTCCACTTTTATGCTTGTCACTTGCCCGCCACATAGCCTCCATTTTGACGTGGGTGAGAAAATCATGGGCGCTTGCTTGTTGCCTGCCGTGCAGTGTATGGCTATGCAGTCTTGACTTTGCAGCCACACATCGTTCCCTTTGCAGATGATTCGTTTGATTTCGGGTGTGCTTCCAATACGCTTTTTTATTTCCCTGCCAATATCAATGAAGGTGGATTTGCGCACATCGAACATGTATGGGTGGTGGTACGAACGGCACCATACATTGCCAAATGCGTCAATGCGTGCTTCATCAAATCGGTCATCGCCATTTGTGGAACTTTCGCACAGTGTCGGACAGAATGCTATAAACCGTGCACCGTCATACCTGTAAAGTCCATTCCATGACGACATCCAGACGAATCCCCTTTGGTCTTGGCAGATGCCTGTGACCTTATTGTGGCGGAAACCGTCAGAATCACCGAAAGTATGGATAGAGACACTTTCATTTTCAGCATGTATGATTGTGTATGCCAGCATAATAAATGCAGCACAAAGCAGGCGTTTCATGGAATGGCTGTTAGGTGGAGGCTGTTAGGTGCAAAGGGAAATGGGTTCCGCAAGCAAGCGTTTGTGCAGCTTACGGAACCCATTTTTGTCATGTTTTTATGTTTCAAAAGATTACAGAACCTTCTTGTAAAGCTCGATAATCTCAGCTTCTGTCACATCGCGTGGGTTGCCCGGAGTGCAGACATCAGTGATTGCCTGTGCTGCAAGTGCAGGAATGTCTTCCTCCTTGATTCCGAGTTCTGTGAGAGTCTGAGGAATTCCTACACGGATAGAAAGAGCCTTGACAGCGTCCACGGCAGCCTTAGCTGCCTCTTCAGGTGTCATTCCGTCTGTATTTACGCCCATTGTCTTTGCTATGATACCGAACTTCTCAATGCACTCAGGCATGTTGAACTCCATGATTGTAGGAAGGAGAAGCGCATTGGCAACACCATGAGGTATGTCGTGGAGTGAACCCATTGGGTGAGCCATGCCATGGACAAGTCCGAGACCAACATTAGAGAATGCCTGTGCTGCAATGTACTGTGCGAGTGCCATTCCCTCACGTCCGACAGGATTTGTTGGCTCATCGACAGCAATAGGAAGGTTTTCAGCAATCATCTTGATAGCCTGAAGCTCATACATGTCGGACATTACCCATGCTCCCTTTGTGATATAGCCTTCAATAGCGTGTGTGAGAGCGTCCATACCTGTTGCTGCTGTAAGTCCCTTTGGAAGAGAATACATCAGTTCCGGGTCAACGATAGCCACGGCAGGGATATCGTTAGGGTCTACGCATACCATTTTTGCCTGACGCTCCTCATCAATGATGACATAGTTGATTGTCACCTCCGCGCCTGTACCTGCAGTGGTAGGGAGTGCGATGATAGGCACGCTCTTCTTCTTGGTTGGAGCGCAGCCTTCGAGGCTTACGATATCTGAGAACTCCGGGTTGTTGGCAACAATGCCGATACCTTTAGCTGTGTCCATGGAAGAACCGCCACCAATAGCGATTATACAGTCCGCCCCGGAAGCCTTGAATGCCTCAACACCCTGCTTTACGTTTGTAACAGTAGGGTTAGGCTTGATTTCAGAGTAAATCTCATAAGGGAAATTCACATCATCAAGCACCTCTGTCACCTTCGCTGTTGTGCCAACCTTGATAAGTCCTTTGTCAGAACAAACAAGGGCTTTTTTCAGTCCCATGCGGTTAAGTACTTCCGGGAGTTCCTTGCGGCATCCCGCACCGAAGTATGAAACTTCGTTAAGAATGAATCTCTGTGCCATAAATGTTTTTTGTTAGTTTGATTTTTATTTAATGTTTGAGTTTTTGTCGAGGTTGTCGGTACTGTCAATATTGTCAATACAGTCGGTACTGTCTATTTGCATATTATTGTCACCTGACACATACCGTTTCCAGTATGTCAGGATTATCGTTGTCAACGGCAAAGCTATTATAAGCCCTATGAATCCAAGCAGAGAGCCCCATACTGACAATGACAGAAGCAGTATGGCAGGGTTCATTCCCATAGCCTTGCCCATTACCCTTGGAGTGACAATCATGTCTATTATTATCTGCACTATTGCGAATATTGCAACGGCAGAAGCGAAAATCACCCAAAAGTTCTGTCCTGTGTCAGCAGCCTTCATCAGGGCAAGGAATGCTGTCGGGATAAGCGCAAAGGTGTGCAGATATGGCACAAGGTCAAGTATGCCTATAAGGATGCCGAGACCTATGGCCATAGGAAATCCGATGATAGTGAATCCGATGCAGAAAAGTATGCCCATTATCAGTGCCACAAGCGATTGTCCACGTACATAGCTGTTCATCGCTACAGAGACATCGCGTATGAGCGACCGTACAAAAGGACGGTTGTTTGCAGGAAACATATTTACGCATGCGTCCGTAAGTTTCTCATAATCAAGAAGTATGAAAAACATATAGAGCAATGTTATACATGAGCCCACGAAACTCTTTATGAATGTGAATGTCTCTGTCACGACATCGATCACCCCCGGAGCAGTGTGCTTTACAATATCACTGAAATTCTTAGAGAGGAAGAACTTGTCAATCTCTGCACGGTAAGTCACGAACAGTTCATTCAATGCCTCAGGAATACTGTCAATATGTGCGCGCTGGTGAATGTAGCTTGTAGCTATCTCTCCAAGCCTCTGAAACTGTTCAATCATTGGAGGAATGATGGCAAGAGTCACTCCTGTCAGTACCACGGCAACGATAATGACCGTTATGATTATTGCCAATGCGCGGATGCGGATACGCATGACGCGCTCCACAAAGGTGACAATGGGAAACAGCAGATATGCCAATCCCCATGCCACGAAGAACGGGAGCAGCACACTGCTGAGATAGTTGACAATAAGGAACACTGCCACAACAGCAATAGCTGTGATCACCCAGCGGATAAAGCGGTCAAATGTTATTTCGCTTTGAATCATTTTGTGTCGGATGTTTCTGAGGTTTTATGTTAATCAGCAACTATTGCAAATAACTTCCAACAGTTACTTAATCGCGTATTCTCACGGCATTAGTGGCAATGTCATATACATCACTTGTGCTATTTCACTTGTATGACAAGGTATTTGCTTGTCGACCAGAAAAGCTCCGGATTGGTTATGCGCAGGACATATTGCTTTGACGCATCCGGCTGCAGTGTGTATGATGTTGACGGATGTGAGGTAAGGAGCTTAGCAGACTTTGAGTAAAGCTTGATTTCTTTGTCCACACGCACATCTATTTTCGTGAAATAGTTCTTGTTGAAATTAGCGCGAAGCACCTTGCCTTTCTCAAGTATACGGTTCTCTGCAAGCTCTTTCTTTGTTCCGAACACATACCATGCAGTGTTCAGCTGCTTGTCCTGGTTGGATATGGTTGCAGACTTGGTTGCAGACTCGTTCCTCAGTTCCTCAACATCATTGTTGAGTGAGGAGACAGCCAAATCAAGCACCTCTATCCGCAAATCCTTTGCGTGGAGCTCTGTGCGGAGAGTCTCAAGCTGCTTGTTCTTCTCCTCAAGTTGTGCTGTGAGGTTCTCGATGGTCTTCTTCAGCTGCTCGGCGGCAATGCTTCCTTCACGCGCTTGTTTCTGGAGTTTTGCAATCAGTTCGCGGTTGTGCTGCATCTGCTGCGCAATGAACTCTATGTCAGAACGTATCTGCTCCTTGCGGCTCGTAGCTTCGCCGTCCTTTATGACAGTCACACGGTCTTCAGCGATGCTTATCTGGCGGAATCCCTCCTGTATCTCATTCAGGGTTCCAAGCATATCGTTTATTTCATTGTTTTTCTGTTCTATTACACGCTGCAGGGAGTCTCTTGACTCAGTGTTGTCAGACTGTTGCTTCTGTGTGTTCTCGCATGCTGTAAAGCACATAAGGCAGAATGCCAAGTATATAATTTTCTTCATAGCTGTATTTGTTTTTATTAGTCGTTGGTAGTCTCTGTGTTTTTATGCCTGTCCTTGTTATGTTTTGACTTTACAGGCTCTGCGCCTGCCAAGATTATCACGATCTCACCTTTTGGAGGTGTTGCTGTGAAATGTGCGATGACTTCCGCCAAAGAGCCGCGCACGGACTCTTCATGAATCTTGCTTATCTCGCGGCAGACACTCACCTGACGGTTCTCGCCGTAGAATTCTGCAAACTGCTGCAATGTCTTCAGCAGGCGGTAAGGCGATTCGTAGAAGATCATTGTGCGCTCTTCCCTACTGAGCTGCTCAAGCCTTGTCTGCCTTCCTTTTTTCTGAGGCAGGAACCCTTCGAAGCAGAACTTGTCACACGGCAGTCCCGAACTGACCAATGCCGGCACGAAAGCTGTCGCCCCCGGCAGCGTCTGCACCTCTATCCCTGCTGCGACAGCCTCACGGACGAGGAAGAATCCCGGGTCGGAGATTCCCGGAGTGCCTGCATCTGTGACAAGGCATATTGTCTGCCCGGCCTTCAGGCGTTCCACAATGGAGGCTGATGTGCCATGCTCATTGAACTTATGGTGTGCAAGAAGAGGCTTGTGTATGTCATAGTGTTTCAGGAGAATACCCGATGTACGGGTGTCCTCGGCAAGGATCACATCAGCCTCTTTCAGCAAACGCACTGCGCGGAATGTCATATCCTCCAAATTTCCCACTGGTGTGGGGACAAGATAAAGTGTTCCCATAACTGTGTACAAAAATACTCCTAAATTCCGATATAAGCAATAAAAAGTGTATATTTCTTTGGAATTTTAAATTTTCTTTGTAATTTTGCGTTGAATTTCATCCTACACTTTTGCTGCCATGGCAGCCAAGGACAAAGTGCCAACAGCTTGCATGGCTTAATACACATAATTATTATATAACAAACAGGTCAATGACTAATAACATACAAGGTGAGCTGCGCCGTCATGGGCGCATAGAGATCGTTTGCGGTTCAATGTTTTCCGGAAAGACAGAGGAGCTCATACGCCGCATGAAGCGTGCGAAATTTGCAAAACAGAAAGTGGAAATATTCAAACCGGCGATAGACACCCGCTATAGTGAAGCTGACGTTGTCAGCCACGACAATACCACCATCACTTCCACTCCGGTTGAGTCATCAGGGTCTATACTGCTGCTTACGAGTGACATTGATGTTGTGGGCATTGACGAGGCGCAGTTCTTTGATGACGGTCTTATTGATGTTTGCAACGAGCTTGCCAACAGAGGAGTGCGGGTCATCTGTGCCGGTCTTGACATGGATTTCAAGGGAGTTCCCTTCGGACCCATGCCGGGGCTTATGGCTGTTGCTGACGATGTGACGAAGGTGCATGCCATCTGCGTGCACTGCGGCTCACTCGCCTATGTAAGCCACCGCATAGTGGAGGGAGACAAACGCGTGCTCCTTGGTGAGACAGGTGAGTATGAGCCACTGTGCAGGAAATGCTACGAGAAAGCAAAGCAACGTATGGCAGGAAAATGATTTGGTGACATTTTCTCTTTGTCATGCTGCTTGAAAGAGCACAAACGCCGGGAGTGACACACTTATCACACCGCCCCACTCCACCACATGATATAACACACTGAAATTCAGAACAGTACACATTACAAAACAAAAGGTAACGATTCGCTGTGTGAATCGTTACCTTTTAATGTGTCAAGTGTTACCTTTCATCAGCCAAAAGGTCACACTTTGGTTTGTTGATATATATAATGCCCTCTTTGGTTCAATATTTCGGGCTAAATGAGAGGCATTCCTGCCTCTGTGCATTCGCGACGCATTTCATCGGGCCATATTGACGCCTGTATCTCACCTATGTGCGCCTTATGGAGCATCAGCATACAGAGACGGCTCTGCCCTATTCCCCCTCCGACACTAAGCGGCAGTTTGCCCTCAAGCAGAAGATTATGGAAATACAGCCCTTGCCTGTCTTCCTTTCCCTCCGCCTCCAGTTGGCGCAACAGTGCTGTCTTGTCCACGCGGATGCCCATTGACGACAGTTCGACAGCATGCTCAAGGAGCGGATACCAAATAAGTATGTCACCGTTCAAGCCTATTGTGCCATTTTCAGCCACAGTCGACCAGTCGTCGTAATCAGGAGCACGGCCATCATGCTTCTCGCCGTTGGAAAGTTTTCCGCCGATTCCTATGATGAACACTGCGCCATATTCCTTTGTCACCTTGTCTTCACGCTCTTTGGGTGAAAGCTCCGGATACATACGCAAAAGCTCTTCAGCATGGACGAAGTGGATTTTCTCCGGAAGGAAAGGCTCAAGTTGCGGGTACCACTCGCAGGCAAGATACTCGGTGCGACGTATTGCACCGTAGATGCGCTCCACAATCTCGCGAAGGTACGCCTGTGTGCGTTGCCCCTCATTGATGACCGCCTCCCAGTCCCATTGGTCGACATAGAGCGAATGCAGGTTGTCCAGTTCTTCGTCAGCGCGTATCGCGTTCATGTCTGTATATATTCCGTACCCGGGGGCGATATTGTCCTCCGCAAGTTTCATGCGCTTCCACTTGGCAAGGGAATGCACAACCTCAGCCTTTGCATCACCAAGCTCTTTGACAGGGAATGTCACAGCACGCTCAACGCCATTCAAATCGTCATTGATGCCCAACCCCTTTAACACAAAAAGTGGTGCAGTGACACGGCGCAGGCGCAACTCTGTGCTGAGGTTCTGCTGGAAAAACTCCTTTATGAGTTTTATGCCCTGTTCTGTCTGTACCGTGTCCAAAAGAGCCTTGTATCCTGACGGCTTAATCAATTTACTCATTACCTATTATGTTTTGAATGCTTTGTTCTTTTGGTGCAAAGTTATAAATAATATTTTATATTTGCAACTTTTTGTCAATAAAATTTATCATTCTGCATCATATTTACAAAAATCATCCAATTTTGGCTTTCATTTTGCATATAGTAAAAAGAGGTTAATAAACTATAAAATAGCATTCTCCAAGATGATAAAAACACAGAATTTCAAGAAAAAGCACTAATTTTGCAATGATGATGGCCTGGTAGCTTAGTTGAATAGAGCGCAGGATTCCGGTTCCTGAGGTCCTGGGTTTGAGTCCCAGCCGGGTCACTCCTTTATATAAGTAATTATTGCAAATTACTTCATATTTAAGTATTCTTTGTATTAAACCTTTTTCTTTTTGTCGCTTAGTGCACTCGCTTCGCTAATGCTTTGCGCACTAATCGCCTAAAAAATGATGTCGTTTTAGTATAAATTAATTTTCAGCAGTTACTTATTATGTCTGACTTTCATGCGAGGTCAAATTGTATAATGTCACGAATTATTTGGTGGCAAAATTTGGAAAATCAAAAAAAATATGCTACTTTTGCAATCCGAATTATGGAAGAAGCAAAAGTAGCATATCTTATAAAACATGGGTTTGAAGAGTTCTGCCCAAAGGTCGCACTGTTCGATATGGACGGTGTGCTTTACGATTCCATGCCTAACCATGCCAAGGCATGGCGTGAGTCTATGGCAAGTTACGGTCTTGAAATGAGTGAGGAGGAAGCCTATGCCTTTGAGGGCATGCGTGGCTTCGAGACCATCAAGATTGTAGCAGGAAAGCAATGGAACAGGGAAATTTCCGATGAGGAGTCCGTGGAGATGTACCGCGTGAAGTCCGACTGCTATTCTGCATGCCCCACAGCTCCCATGATGAGAGGCACTTATGGGCTTCAGCAGGAGATGCGCCGCCTTGGTCTGGACATTGGAGTTGTGACAGGCAGTGGGCAGATGTCACTGCTTGAGCGTGTCAAGGCTGACTACAAAGGACTTGTGAATACAGATGTTTTTGTTACAGCCCTGAACATAAAAAAGGGGAAGCCTGCCCCAGACCCTTATCTGAAAGGCATGCAACTTGCCGGAACAAAGCCGTGGGAGACTATAGTTGTCGAGAATGCACCGCTTGGAGTTCGGGCAGGCGTAGCAGCCGGAGCATTTACCATAGCGGTGAATACGGGTCCTTTGCCGGACGAAATGCTTCTTGATGAAGGGGCTGACTTGCTTTTCCATTCCATGGATGAGTTCCGCAATGAATTGCGCAGAATACTCTCTCCGTGCAAAAACTCCTGAAAACGATGATTCCAAACCATGGGGAATACCCATGCTCTTGGATAATAACAAATGTCTAACCTTAAAATCAAAAGATTATGACACCTCACAACGGTGCCCAAATGGGCGATTTCGCCAAGACAGTGCTTATGCCTGGCGATCCACTTAGGTCAAAATTCATTGCAGAGGAATTCCTTGAGAATCCTCGGCTTGTAAATGAAGTGCGCAATATTCTCGGCTACACAGGCACATACAAAGGGATTCCTGTGTCTGTCATGGCTTCAGGCATGGGCATGCCTTCGATAGGCATCTATTCGTATGAGCTTTACCAATACTACGGCGTAGAGAACATTGTACGCATCGGTTCTGCAGGTTCTTATGTTGAAAGGTTGAATGTCCGTGACGTTGTCCTTGCCGACAGCGCTTACAGCGACTCGACTTTCGCGCTGAAGACAAGTGGCGCAACGGAGAAAACAATGTATCCGAGCAAAGAACTGAATGCCATAATCATGAACAAGGCTGACGAGCTTGGCATAAACTGCAAGAAGGCTGTGGTACATTCAAGCGACGCCTTCTACACTGCTCCAAATGTCGGCGGTTGGCAGGATATTCGCGAACAGACCGGTACGGAGTGTGTGGAGATGGAGAGTTTCGCACTCTTCCATAATGCTGACATGCTGAACAAGCGCGCTGCATGCATACTAACGATTTCCGATTCTTTCTGTACAAATGAGGTTCTATCGGCGGAAGACCGTCAGAATTCTTTCCGTGAGATGATGCGTCTTGCATTGGAATCTGCAATAGCATTCTGAACAAACAGTCCATATTTATAATTATTTTGGTGTCCGCTAAACATATACAACACATTATCATTCATCTGTTTCAGTTGTGGCAAGCCCCTATCCTCGCATACAGCAACAGGATTTCGCTGCAAAGTGTGGCGGAGCCACATCTTATGCGAAACACTTCATATGAAAATTTGATTTCACAACAACTTGTAGAGTTTTAAGACACCAATAATTTCTGATAATATAAAGACAGAACAAGCCGGCAGATATATTTTGTGGGATATTGTAATGACAGTATCGTTATAATGTTTCTGAAATTTATCTGCCGGCTTTTTGTATACAGATTTGACATAACCGGTTGTCGAATAGTATTAAAAGAACAATGCCACCAAATGGAAATTATACCCATTTGGTGGCATTGCACACGTATGTCCACAAACGATTCTTTCCCGAATCAGTTCACAGGAACGCTGACAGTTGCTGATTTGACGCCGCTTGCCTTCGCAGTGAACTTCACTGTTCCAGCCTTGTTGCCGGAACGCACGATAGCAGTGGCAGCACCGCTGAAGAGTTTCATCTCCGGCTTGTGGAACGGCAGCAGACATTTCGCATCACCGTTTGCTGTCGCCTCAAATGCTCCGCAGCCCTCGACAGAGAACTTCACAAAACGCTCATCGGTAGGAACGATATTGCCGTCCTTGTCGGCCACCTGCACTGTGACATACAGCAAGTCCTCGCCATCGGCAGCCAATGATTTGCGGTTTGTGGTAAGCACGATGTGGTGAGGCTTGCCTGCTGTCCGCATTGTTTTCTCTGCCGCCTTGCGTCCCTCTTTGTCGTACGCCACAACCTTCACTTCTCCCGGAGTATAGACCGTCTCCATCCACATCAGACGGTAACGGTTCTGCCATGTGGAGTTGTTCTTTTCCCTCACGCCCTGGCTCTTTCCGTTGATGAAAAGTTCAGCCTTAGGATAACTGGTGTAGACCATTATCGGAGTGACTTCACCCTCACGTCCTTTCCAATTCCAATGAGGAAGGATGTGGAGTGTGTTGTCCTTCTTGTTCCATTGTGAGCGATAGAGATAATAACGGTCCTTTGGCAGTGAAGCAAGGTCAATCATTCCGAACATAGAACTATGGTTAGGCCATGCGTCCGTGTCATAAGGAGAAGGCTCACCAAGGTAGTCGAAGCCTGTCCAGACAAACTGTCCGAGCACCCAATCGTGGTCATCGTCGCGCGCAAAGTCTATGTCGGGAATGTTCGACCATGAGCAAGTTTCATTGTCATAGCTTGAACATTGGTTGTCAGGATGTGTCTCAGTGTGGCGGGCATTAGCCCCCGGCATCACCAAAGGGAAGTGGTAAACGCCGCGAGAGGACACCGTTGAGGCTGTCTCCGAGCCAAGAACCATCTGCTGCGGCATGCGTCTGTAGATGTCCTCATAGAACTGTGGCTTGTAGTTGAAAGACGGAATGTCAAGCGCAGCAGCAAAACCATTGTCGAGGACAGACCTTATCTGGTCCATGCCGCAAGTCACAGGGCGTGTCGGGTCAAGCTTGTGGACAAGGTTCTGAAGCATCACCAACTCATTCATTCCCACCGGTCCCCACTGTGAAGGCACCTCATTGCCTATCGACCACATGACTACGGAAGGGTGGTTGCGGTACTGTTCCACCATGTTTGTGATGTCACGTTCCGCCCATTCGTTGAACACTGCGCCATAGCCGTTAGGCGATTTCGGACGGAATCCCCAATCGTCAAACGGCTCAATCATGAGCATCATGCCCATCTCGTCACACAGTTCCACAAGTTCAGGGGCAGGCATATTGTGCGAAGTGCGTATGGCATTGACACCAATATCCTGCAACATCTCTATCTGATGACGCAAAGCCGACTTGTTGACCGCTGCTCCCAAAGGGCCGAGGTCATGATGATTGTTCACTCCCTTGAACTTAGTATGCTCGCCATTGAGGAAGAAACCTTTTGCAGGGATATAATCTATATTCCTGATACCGAAGCGAGTATCGTAGGTATCGACAATCTTTCCGCCTACCGAAAGAGTAGTGCGGGCAGTGTAGAGTGCAGGACTTTCCGTTCCCCAAAGCATCGGTTTCTCCACAAGAAAGTTTTGTGCGAAGTCCTGTCCGCGTGCTATATAGGTGGAAGAGTCTGATGCCACCTCTTTTCCGTCAGGAGAGATGATGACTGTTTTCACACCGACAGCGTCGCCATAAGGCCATTTCTTGAATTGGCGTGTGCCTTCAATCTTCATGCGAAGGCTGACAGTTGCATAATCATTGCACACTTTCGGTGTGGTGACATAAGTGCCCCAGGTTGGAATATGAACCTTGTCTGTCGTGACAACATGCACATTGCGGTAGATTCCCGCTCCCGGATACCAGCGTGACTGACCGTCCTTGTTCTCGCAGGAAACCTCCAGTTGGTTGCTGCCAGGCTTCACTGTGCCGTCGACAGTGCAATAGAAAGAGTTGTAGCCGTAAGGCCAGGACGCCACATCCTTGCCGTTCAGCTTCACCCGGGCATTGCTCATGACACCGTCAAAGACAAGTGTGACAGTCTTGCCTGCGGTGTCCGGAACCTCAAAACTCGTGCGATAGACACCTTTCCCGATAAAAGGCAGGCCGCCCGTCCTGCCGGTTTTCTCGGTAGCCTCCTTCTCTCCGTTCTGCTCAACGGCAACGACTTGCAGGTCGTTCTTGCGGTCAAAAGGGCCGTAAATCGCCCAATCGTGGGGCACGGAGACTGTTTCCGCACTTTTGGCATTGAACACTTCCCCTTTCGAGAACTGCCAATTCTTCTTCAATGTCTGCACACTGCGCTGCGCATAGGCAGTCTCGCTGCAGCAGAAAGCTGTCAAGACTGACAGCATAATTATTTTTGAATCCATATCTATTAAATGTTTTTTATCGGTTAATCTTTTTTCTGTCCTTTGAAATGAGCAGTCCCGGCGTGGACGCATCAACATGTTGCCCATGCAGGTTATACCACCTGATGGCTTCATTGTTGCCTTTTTTAGTAATGCCATCTATCCCCGTCCCACTGCTACCATACGAACATAGCGTATGGAATGCTGACGATGCGCGACCGGTTGTTGGGTCAAAAAGCGAAGCATTGTACCACCCTGAAAGATTTGTATTGTAAGGATTGTACTCCATCCACCACCAAAGCAAACCGTTGACAGACTTATGCTTCTCCACAGTTGCAACCAAGTCTTGCGTGAATTTCATCTGACCGGCGTCAGAGATAGGCCAAATCGACGTGTGGTCAATAATATCATTATATGGAACCTGCCATTTCAGACCATATCCGGTCTCCACTATCATTATATTCTTTGCAGTGAATTCCGTCTCAAGAGCCGTAAGAGCCTTGTCCAACTGTGTCATGTCACCATGCCAAAAAGGGTAATAGCTGAGTCCGATGACATCATAATCTACGTTCATTTCCTGCATCTTACGGTAGAAATTTGTCATCACGTCAATCTGCAAAACTCTCTCAGTGTGCAAGACAATCTTTGCCGAAGGGACAACTTCGCGGCACGCTTCTATGGCACGGGAAAGGAGCTTGCCGAAGCGGTCCCAGTTGGCATTGCTGCCCATAAACGCCTTTTTAGGAGATGTAGTGCCAAGTTTGCCCCACAGCATACCATAGCTTATTTCGTTACCCGGCTGAATAAAAGCCGGAGTAACACCGGCTTCCTTCAGTGTGAGCAGTGACTCTTTGGTGTATTCATAAATCTTGTCACAAAGTTGTTCATCATTCATATTCTCCCATTCTATAGGAATCCATTGCTTTGCCGGGTCTGCCCATGTGTCGGAATAATGGAAGTCAAGCATCAGGCGGTGTCCTGCATTGACGATGTCCTGACACAACGGCAGAACAAAACCTATGTCTTGGCACGCATTCGAATCGTACCTCGTATCTGCATTATTATCATTTGCATGAAGCTCCTTATATTTTTTAGGGTTTACGAAAAGACGCACACGCATCGTATTCATACCCTCTTCATGACACCACGGCAGGAAATCCACAACGGCACTCCCTTCATGGTCAAAGTATTTTGCCCCGGCATTCACATAATCAGGGAGGAGGGATATGTCCCCACCCACATAACGTTCCTGAGCTTGTACAGACGTTGCCACGAAGAGCAGCCCTGCCAAGAGTTTCTTAATGGACATTCTCATTGTCTTATCTTTAATTATAAAGCAAAATCTCCAACACAAAAAACATGATTGGCAATCTTACTTTTCGCTTTTCTTTATACAGTTTTGTTATGATCAGGTAAATATTTTACAAATATAGCAATTATTTGGAACATTACAAAACAAATCCAAGAAAAAGATTACTATTCACACTTCTTGCCTCGCAGAAATGCCTTTATAAAGCAAAAAAACGATATATTCATGTCCTTGTTTGGGACAAAAACATCACAACCTCAACCTAACCAAACATGTATATACAAAAAAAGCAAACCGAAATGGTTTGCTTTCCTTAGTTGCGGAGGCCCGACTCGAACGAACGACCTCCAGGTTATGAGCCTGGCGAGCTACCAACTGCTCCACTCCGCGATATAGATTCTGAAAACCATCGATAACGTTGATGTTAACATTGTTTTCAAAAGCGAGTGCAAAGGTACACATTTTTTGTGAACTATGCAAATATTTTTCCAATTATTTTCTACAAAAAGTCAAAAAGGCTTATTATGCTGCATATTTTCAGGCAATAATTTGGCTATATGGAATAAAATTTCTACTTTTGCACAGAATTGAGTGATGTGCAATAAATATTAACTTGCAAGCACCTATACCTATTTATTATATGTCAGTATCAAAAACAAGACAGCATTTTGTTAATGTCGCGCGGCAGCTTTTCGCCAAGAATGGTCTTGGGAACACGACCATGAACGACATAGCCCTTGAAGCAGGAAAGGGGCGCAGGACTCTGTACACTTATTTTGAGAGCAAGGAGGAGGTTTACTCCGCCGTCATTGAGTATGAGTTGGAGCGTCTTTCTGAGCAGCTTGACCAAGTTGCGGAAAAAAGGATGCGCCCTCAGGAGAAGATTATAGAGCTGATTTACACCCATCTTCACATGATACGTGAGACAGTTGTCCGCAACGGCAATCTTCGTGCAGAGTTCTTCCGCAACATTTGGATGGTGGAGAAAGTCAGGAAGAATTTTGATGATGACGAGATAGAATTGTTCCGCAAGGTCTATGCAGCCGGAAAGGAAGCCGGAGAGTTTGAAATAGACGATGTCGAACTGACAGCAGCCATAACACATTATTGCATCAAAGGACTTGAGGTTCCATACATTTACGGACGTTTGGGAAAAGGTGTCACAGACATCAGCACCCGTCCGCTTGTGGCAAAATTTGTATATGGAGCATTAGGCAAGAGCAAAGAATTTTAGAATTAAAAGACAAATAGTTCGAAGAACGAAACTAAAAATATTAAAAACACAACAATTTATTATGGGATTATTATCAGGAAAGACAGCCCTCATCACAGGTGCTGCGCGCGGTATCGGCAAAGCCATCGCGCTTAAGTTTGCAGAAGAAGGAGCAAACATCGCATTTACAGACCTCGTACTTAACGACGACATGGCAGCCGGACTTGAAGCCACACGCAAAGAAATCGAGGCTGTTGGTGTAAAGTGCAATGCTTATGCCGGCAATGCTGCTGACTTTGAGGAGACAGAGGCTCTCGTCAAGAAGGTAAAGGAAGAGATGGGCTCAATTGATATTCTTGTCAACAATGCCGGCATCACCAAGGACGGTCTTATGCTCCGCATGACAGAGGCTCAGTGGGATGCTGTCATCAATGTGAACCTGAAGTCCGCGTTCAATTTCATCCATGCCTGCACCCCAATCATGATGCGTCAGAAGGGCGGTTCTATCATCAACATGGCTTCTGTCGTAGGTGTTCACGGTAACGCAGGACAGTGCAACTATGCTGCATCAAAGGCCGGTCTTATAGCCCTTGCAAAGTCTATCGCACAGGAAATGGGTGCAAAGGGTATTCGTGCCAATGCCATTGCTCCGGGCTTCATCGAGACAGCAATGACAGCACAGCTGCCTGACGAGGTTCGCAAGGAATGGGCTAAGAAGATTCCTCTCCGCCGTGCGGGACAGGTTGACGACATCGCAAACACAGCTGTCTATCTTGCTTCCGACCTCTCAAGCTATGTCAGCGGACAGGTTATCCAGGTTGACGGTGGCATGAACATGTAATGCGTGTAGTATACGAAGACAACCACATCATTGTGGTATATAAAGAAAGTGGGGAGATTGTCCAGGGCGATAAGACCGGCGATGTTCCCCTTTCGGATATTGTCAAAGGATATATCAAGGAGAAGTACCAAAAGCCGGGAAATGTTTTTCTCGGCGTGGTACATCGCCTTGACCGTCCTGTTTATGGCCTTGTCCTCTTTGCACGCACGTCAAAAGCCCTTCCGCGCCTTAACAAGATGTTCCAAAACAAAGAAGGCGAGGAAGGAGTAAAAAAGACCTATTGGGCTATTGTGCCTAAAGCGGAGGAAAAGAAAAGCAAGAACGCAGAGGTTTTGCCTGATGGTTTCACGCGGCTTACCCATTGGCTGTCAAGGAACGAAAAGCAAAACAAAAGCTACGCCTATGACAGCGAGAGGCATGACACGAAGAAAGCCATTCTCGAATATAAAATCATCGGCAGTTCCGACAGATACCAGTTGGTGGAGATACGACTGCTTACAGGACGCCACCACCAAATCAGATGCCAACTTGCGAAAATAGGTCTTCCTATAAAAGGAGACTTGAAATATGGCGCACCGCGCTCTAACCCCAACGGCAGCATATCATTGCTAAGCCGCAAAATGGAATTCATACACCCTGTATCGAAAGAGCCTATCTCTATCACCGCTCCTTTGCCTGACGACAAACTATGGAAGGCAGTAGAGCCGTAAAACAGGATTTAGTAATAACATACAATAAAAGCAAATGGGCAAATCTGCATGATAGAAGAATTTTTCGTTTGCCTATATCAAAAACAGCTTTGCCCATTTGCTTGACCAACGTAATAAAACAAGGTATCAGTTTTGAGAAAATCATTCTATTGGCTGATTGGCATTGCAGCATCACCATTCGTTATATTTCTACTACTGACATTGCTGCTTTATTGTCCTCCTGTCCAAAAGTGGGCGGTAGGCATAGCTACTGAGTATGCGTCTGACGCCACCGACATGGAAATATCCATTGAAGATGTACGGTTGCGTTTTCCTTTGGACCTCAAACTCAATGGGGTAAGAGCCCTGCATAGGAATGACTCTCTGCCACAAGTGAAAGACACACTTATTGACGCACAGGGAATACTATGCGACATACAGTTACGTCCATTGTTCGATGGAAAAATAGAGGTTGATGCCCTGCAATTTGACAATGTCACACTCAACACTAATGGATTCATCTCCGACTGCCGCGTGAAGGGCAAAGTCGGAAGAATGCATGTAACCTCCCATGGCATAGACCTTAAGAATGATTCTGTCCTTATAAACAAAGCACGGATGACAGGTGCCGACCTTGACATCTGCCTCTCGGACACAGCGAAAGAGGACACCACAAAATCAGAAACACCTTGGCTTGTAAAAGTAAAATCCCTTGACATTGCCAAATCAAAGGTAAAAGTGCATCTTCCCGGTGACACACTGAACATCACTGCCGGAATAGGTGCCTTCAACATCAAAGACGGAGCATTCGACCTGAAGAATTCCGAATACAAACTTGCTTCTGCCACACTTGCTGACAGCAAATTACAGTATGACAACAGATTTGAGACAAAGGTTAAAGGACTTGACTACAATCATATTGACATAAGCAAACTTAACATAAGCATTGCTAATCTGTTATTCAAACAAAACGAAAAAGACTATAACCTTGCACTGCTTGTAAGAGACAGCCACCTTTATGAGAAATCAGGACTGACAATCAAGTCGTTAAAAGGGAAAATCAGCCTTGACACAACCGCTGTCCACATCAACGATTTGGCACTCACGACTCCCTACTCTACAATAACAGGAAACACCGACTTTGATTTTACAACCTTCAACACATCAAACCCAGGAAAGACAAGTGCATGCCTTGACGCATCACTCGGAAAGGAAGATGTGATGATATTTGCTGCAGCATATCTTCCTAAAGACATCAAGCGCCTGTGGCCGACAAAACCGGCAACTGTCAAAGGTTGCATCGATGGTAATATGAAGCGCATGGAGATTAATGACATTGTCGTCAATATTCCGACATTGATGTCCGGAACATTGACGGGCACTCTCCGCAACCTTGATAATACAGACAAACTTTCCGCCAAAGCCAGTCTGAAAGTCCAAGCACCAGGCAACAATGGCAGCATTGCCGGCACTGTCGCTTACGACATGCGCAGCGAGGCATATAGTGCAAACCTTGACATCCGCAGACTCAACCTTAACAAATACCTGCCAAAGCACGGGCTTGGCAGGATGTCAGGCACAGTACGCATCAACGGAAACGGTACAGACATATATTCCAAAAGAACCAAAATCAATGCCATGGCTAAGATTCATGGCTTCCGCTATGGGCAATACGACCTGGGCGGAGCCTCTGCGTCCATGTCCTTAAAGAATGGCATAGCACATGCTGAGATACACACACCATCTGAAATACTCAACACAGACCTTGTCCTTGACGCACAAATGATTAAGAAGGGCGTAAAGGGCAATATCGCCGGCGAGGTGAAGAACATAGACATGTATGCCTTACGCCTTGTTGACACTCCATTGTCAACATCGATGAAGGCTTCCCTTGCTCTCTCAAGTGACATGAAGGACAACCATGCCATCAACGGAACTATATACAATTTCACACTGAAAGACTCTGCCAAGGTACACTATGCCTACAACATAAACCTCGACGCATTTACCCGACGTGACACAACACATACCCATTTTGACTGCGGGGACCTTATATTCAAGACTGATTTCAGCCTTGGATACAAGAAACTCATGAATCTCGGCAATGCCCTTGCCAACGAAGTGAAATCACAAATCAGCAACCGTGTCATTGACGAAATAGCATTACGCAGCAAACTCCCAAAAGGCAGACTATATGCAAGAGCAGACAAAGACAATCCTATCGCACGCATGCTCAATGGGCTTGGCTATTCTTTCGCCTCTGTTTACGCAGACATGGATATGTGCCCTATAAAAGGCATAAACGGAGAAATGCAGCTTGACACACTTATCGTTGGTGGCATGCAACTTGACGACATACACCTTGAACTGCAGTCCGAGCAAGACAAAATGGACTACAAGCTCATTGTACAAAACGGCAAAGACAATCCACAATATTCATTCAAGGCTGACACTCATGGTGCCTTGCGTCCGAACAGCCTGACACTGTCAATGGCTCTTGACGACAAAGCCAGCAGAAGAGGACTTGACATAGGGCTCTCTGCAATGATGACAGAAGATGGCATCAAAGTTGCCATTGACAGTGACGAGCCAATACTTGGATACAGAAAGTTCAAAGTCAACAAGGACAACTACATAGCTTTCAGAAATGACATGCGTGTATCTGCAAAGGTACAGTTGCATGACAACGCAAACACAGGTATACAGATTTATACAGACGATGAGAATACGACGGCACTGCAAGACGTTACCATGTCTGTGACCAATCTCAACCTTGCTGACATCATCTCCGTCATACCATACATGCCGGACATCAAAGGCACTGCCAACGGTGACTACCATATCATCCTTAACAAGGAGGACATGTCTATATCTGCAAATATGGACATCCGCCAATTCACCTATGAAGGTTACAACCTCGGCAACCTGTCTACGGAACTGGTGTATATGCCTTTGAGCGATGGTTCACACCATATAGACGGCGTGCTCTACAAAGACAACAATGAAGTGGCTTCCGTACAAGGTGCCTACCATTTCATCAATGGCGGCGACCGCATTGATGCAGAAATAGACATGAAAGAAATGCCACTGAACCTTGTCAACGGTTTTATTCCTGACCAAATTATTGGTCTGGAAGGCTCTGCCGTGGGCCACCTTACAATCAAGGGAGAACTGGACAGACCGGACATTAACGGCACTGCCGACTTGTCACGTGCACAGCTTGTTTCCGTGCCTTACGGAGTGAAACTCAGGATGGACAGCAAACCTGTAGCCATATCCAACTCAAGCATCAAGTTCAACGACTTCAAATTCTTTGACTCCAACAACCAAGCTCTTACCGTCAACGGCACTTACAATTTTGCCGACTTGAGCCACATGCGTGCTGACATGCGTATCTCGGCAAACAACATCCTTGTCGTTGATGCCAAAGAAACACGCAAATCACTTGCCTATGGAAAAGCATACATCAATTTCCTTTGCACCGTAAAAGGCGAAGTCGATGCTCTCAAAGTGCGTGGCGGACTTGAAGTATTGCCTACAACAGACCTCTATTATATCCTGAACGACTCCCCTATCACCACGGACAACAGACTCAAGGAACTTGTGGACTTTGTGGATTTCTCAGAGAAACAGACTCCGGTGTCCTCTCCACCAACAGTTGATGGTATCTCCATCGACCTCAATGTGAACATATTGGACGGTTCACACATCACTTGCTGGCTTAACCCTAACCACAGCAACTACCTTGACATTATCGGCAACGGCAACTTGCGTTTCCTCTATCAGCAGGATGATATGTCCATGACAGGAAGATACACCATCTCTCAAGGAGAAATGAAATATTCCTTGCCGGTCATACCTCTGAAGACCTTCACCATCTCACAAGACTCCTACATCGAGTTTACCGGTGACATAATGAACCCGAAACTCTCAATCACAGCCATAGAGAATGTACGTGCCAACGTCAGCGCTGCCGAATCAAACAAGACAGTAAACTTCCAGTGTGGAGTTGTACTGTCAAAGACATTGAACGACATGGGACTGCAATTCATCATCTCCGCACCTGAAGACCAGTCGGTGACAGACCAACTCAACATGATGTCCATGGAGGAAAGAGGCAAGATTGCTGTAACAATGCTCACTACAGGAATGTTCCTGACAGGAAACAGCACCTCCAATTTCTCAATGAACTCCGCACTGAGCAACTTCCTGCAGTCACAAATCAACAGCATCGCAGGCAGTGCCATGCGCACACTGGACCTCAGTGTGGGACTTGAGAACACAATTCAAGAGGATGGAACTATGCGTACTGACTATGCTTTCAAGTTTGCGAAACGTTTCTGGAACAACCGTCTCTCAGTCTCATTAGGAGGAAAAATCGCAACAGGCCATGAAGCTGACGGAAAGACAGCCTCCATTTTTGACAATGTGGAAGTGCAGTATCGTCTGCATGAAACCTCTAACCAATATCTGCGCTTGTTCTACAAACATGATGTCTACGACCACTTGGAAGGATATGTTGACCAGTTTGGAGCCGGTTACATGTACAAACGCAAATTCAGCAACCTGTACGAACTCTTCCACCCGTCATCATCCAAAATGCCGGACAACCAAACAAATAGCGGTGTAAAAACAGACTCTATAACAACAAGAAAGGATTCTATCAATGCAAAATAAACAATCATTGACACGCACCATACAGTTTCTGCTTCTGACTCTCTCCATTACAGGATGCTCCACAACATCTTCACTTGAACCGGGTGAGCAACTGTACACAGGAATGAAGCCAACAGAATACATAAAAGACAATACCACCCCTTCATTGACATCCGTCTCACAGAAAGACCATTTCATTGACACAAAGGAAGAAGTGGAAGCAGTGCTCGCATGCGCCCCTAACGGTGCACTGTTCGGCTCTTCCTACTACCGCACACCATTCCCTTGGGGACTGTGGATTTGGAATGCTTTCTCACAAAAGAAAGGGGCTATCCCAAAATGGCTGACCTCCAGTTTCGGAAAAGCACCTGTGCTAATCAGCGATGTCAAACCGGAACTGCGCATGTCAGTGGCAAAGACCGTACTTGAAAACAACGGCTATTTCCGTGGTAACATCCAATATAAGATTCATGAGGGCAAACCTACAACCACACGCCGTGACAGTGTCCTGCGCCCACATAAAGCGAAGGTCAGCTACACTGTTGACATGGGACCGGTATTCACCATTGACAGTATTGCTTACAAAGGCTATACCGAGGAAGAAATGGCACTGTTCAATGACAGCACTACATTCCTTCACAAAGGCGACCCGTTCTCTGTCAATGCACTTGACAATGAACGCGCACGGCTCTACAACATCTTCCGCGACAATGGCTACTATTTCTACAAACCGCAATATGCAAAGTATGCTGCCGACACCATCAAGGTTCCCGGTCATGTGCAGCTTGTAATGCACAAAATAGACTCTCTGCCTATAGAAGCAAACAAGAAATGGTACATCGGAAAGACAAATTTCCATATACGCCGCAATTTTGCAGAACAACTTACAGATTCTATCACACACCGCACCCTAACAATACACTATGCCGGAAAAAAGCCAGCCGTAAGACCAAGAATTGTGCTTAAGGACATTCTGCTGAAACGGCGCCGCCTTTTCTCACAGGCAAACTATGAAGAATCTATGTCGAGATTGTCACAAAAAGGAATTTTCTCTTACGTGAACATCAATTTCACACCAAGGAACATGCCGACAACTGACAGTCTTATGACAACAACCGACTCGGCAAAGACTGATTCATGCTTTCTTGACATGACTGTCGACTGCATCCTTGACAAACCGTATGATATTTCCATGCAGGCCAACTACACCCAGAAGTCCAACGGACGCCTTGGTCCCGGAGCCGGCGTGAGCTTCTCTATGCGCAATGCTTTCCGAGGAGGAGAACTGCTGTCATTCAATGTTTCAGGAAACTATGAGTTCAATGTCGGGAAAAACAATGCCGGTAAGAAAGGAAGCTATAACATCATCACCGACATGACACTCGAACTGCCTCGCCTCCTTCTTCCCAACTGCATGCGTCCGGACATCAACCGTGCCCGGAGAATGAGAGCAGCAAACCGTACCACACCGCTGTCACTCATGCATACATCAGCAAACACAATCCTGCGCATCGCACGCGAGACAATCAACAGGACAGGTTCCTACCGGAGACATGTGCTGTCAGGTGAGCTTACTTATAACTACAAGCCAAACGAGGTGTCACGCCACTCGTTCACACCACTGAGTATCGACTACTCCTATGTAGCCGAAAGTACAGAAGAGTTCTGGGACAAAATGGAGAACTCCGTTGTCGCCCTTATTGCACTGGAAGACAACTTCCTGCCGAAAATGCGTTACTCCTATACCTACACCTCACCTTCCACAAAACGCCATCCAATCTATTTCTCCGGAACAGTGACGGAATGTGGAAATGTTGCTAACGGAATCCTGTCACTCGGGAAACACCACTCATGGAGCGAGGAAGGAAAGACAATGTTCAATGCGCCTGTGGGACAATTCATGAAACTTGACCTTGAGTGGCGCAAACTATGGCGCGTAAGCACAAATGCAAGCCTCATCGCACATGCTGCAGGAGGTTGGATGATTACTTATGGCAATACAAGCTATGCGCCATTCTCAGAACAATACTATGTCGGTGGTGCCAATGACTTGCGCGGCTTCTCAACACGCAGTGTCGGACCGGGCTCTTTCCGCTATAACGACCCAGACAATATCGGTATTGACAACAAAGAGATGAACTACCTGCTGGCAAACGGTGACATGAAACTGAAATTCTCTCTTGAATACCGCCCACGGCTCTTCGGCTCACTTTATGGTGCCGCATTCATTGACGCCGGTAATGTATGGTGTCTTGACAAAAGCCGCAGGGACACAGAAGGAATGGGGTTCAAATTCAAGAACCTCCCTAAAGACCTTGCCGTAGATGCAGGTGTAGGCATACGCTATGACCTTGACTTCTTCATCATACGCCTTGACTGGGCATTCATTGTCCATGCCCCATACGACACCGGCAAAAGCGGATATTTCAATACTCCGAGATTCAGCAAGGCGCAATGTCTTAACTTTGCCATCGGCTACCCATTCTGACCTATACTGCTGTGTAGTTGCAGGAAACACTTACATACAATGACATATACATACAGAAAGAGCAGAATCGGAGTTGTCTCGATTCTGCTCTTTCTGTATATTCTGTTTATTCTGCACAAGACAAAAAACGCGCCTCAGTACATACATATCTGCCATTCTTGTCCACAACAGTGTCAAACAGTACTTTCCCGTCATAGTCAGCAAGGACATTGCGGATATGTTCTGCTGAGCCAATGCCTATCCCGAGGAGCTTGATGAGTGCTTCCTTCTTTGTCCAAAGGACGGTGAACAGCAGGTCGGTCTCAGAAGAAGGACGTGGCACGGATGTGTCCGGAGAGGAATAATGGATATGATGAAACTCATCGTCCGACAGGGTGCGCTCCGCCAGAAAACGCTTGTAACGCCCTACCCTTTCAATGTCTACTCCGACCGGGGCATCATAGACAGCACACGCCACAGCACTATTGCAGTGGGAAAGATTGAAATGCAGTTCCGGATGTCCCTTTATCGACGGCTTCCCATGTTCTCCGATGATAAATTCCAAGTCACATATGCCTGTCATCTCCTGCAGCAGACGGAATGCCATTACCGATTCCCTGCGCCCTGTCAGATGCTTGTAGCGCAAGGCTTCCTGTCGCCACTGTGGCAACAGTGACATCTCGGCAAGAAGAGTTTCCTCGCTTATAGTCTCTATGTTGTCGTTTATTCTCAGCAATGCCTTTGTTTCGCTTTTGCAGGATTAATGTTTCGCAATGGCTTCAAGCTCTGCCTCAACAAGATTTGTCAGTTCGACAAACTGCTGTACAGTCAGTTGCTCAGGGCGTTTTGTCATTATCTCATTGGTAAAGAACTCCTGCCGTGCCTGCAATTCTCCATTGAAAATCTGCTTCAGGGAGACGCGCAGCATCTTCCGGCGCTGATTGAATACCGTCTTCACGACACGCTTAAAGAGCACTTCATCACAGCCAAGGTCGGTAACTCCGTTTCTTGTCATGCGTATGACTGCCGACTTGACCTTTGGCGGTGGGTTGAAAACCGTCTCATCGACAGTGAACAGATACTCCGTGTCATACCATGCCTGAATGAGAACGGAAAGGATGCCATAGGCTTTTGTGCCCGGTTCAGACGCTATACGTAAGGCAACCTCACGCTGTATCATGCCTGTACAGCAAGGTATAAGTTCCTTGTTGTCAAGCATCTTGAAGAATATCTGCGAGGATATGTCATAAGGATAATTGCCTGTCAGCACGAACTGTCCTCCTCCGAACACCTCTTGAAGGTCCATACGAAGGAAGTCGCCGCTGATAATCTGCGGCTGAAAATCGGGCCAACGCTCATTAAGATACGCCACGCTCTCCTTGTCTATCTCCACGACCTTGAAAGGACGCGGCTTCTCTTTCAGGTATTGGGTCATCACTCCCATACCCGGACCTATCTCAAGGACAGGTAAATCGGGACACGCATCAACGGTATCCGCTATGCGGCGCGCTATGCCGAGGTCTGTCAGGAAGTGCTGACCGAGTTGTTTTTTCGCTCTAACTTGCTTCATCAGTTTTCTCTGTAAAAGTCAAATGCCTCAAAGATTTCCTCCTTGGTGGCTGTCTGGTTGATTTCTATTCCTCCTATGTCGGAGAGGAGTGTAAAGTTGATTGTCCCAGCGGTGTTCTTCTTGTCGTGGGTCATAAGTTCAAACAAGGTGTCGTAATCATCACAGGAAATCATCATTTTGCCATAATAGTCATTGATGAACCGTACTGTGCTGCGCATGATGTCCTGTGGAAAACCGGTTTTGACACATGACAACCACAGTTCACAGACCATACCGTAAGCAACTGCATAGCCATGAGGGACAGGGCTGACACTGCCGTTTTGCTTGCCGTCAAGGCGTTTTCCGCAATCCATACCGAAACTTTCAAAAGCATGCCCCACTGTATGTCCGAAATTAAGTGCCTTACGCAGACCGTGCTCCAATGGATCAATCTCCACGATATGTTCCTTCACCTGCACCGATTCCGCTACCATGCGCTGAAGCTGCTGAAGGTCAGGAGCCGCAAGGTCAAAGTCCATAAGCTCTGCCCACATACGCTTCCGTGACTCCGAAGCGTCATCGCCGGAGGTGCATATCAGCCCATGTTTCAGCATCTCTGCATAGCCCGAACGCATCTCAACGTTGCTGAGCGTGTCAAGGAACTGCGTGTCAAGAACAACAACATCGGCAGTGTTGAACACTCCAATCTCATTCTTCAACCCTCCGAAGTTTATGCCTGTCTTGCCTCCTACCGATGCATCGACAAGCGAAAGGAGTGTTGTCGGGATGTTCACGAAATGGATTCCGCGCTTGAAAGTCGAAGCGGCAAAGCCACCAAGGTCAGTCACCATTCCGCCACCGATATTAATCATCATGGAATGGCGTGTCGCCCCACCCTTCTGCAACGCTTCCCAAACTCCGGCGATAGCATCCAGATTTTTGTTGGAATCGCCCGCCTTTATCACAATAAGACCGGCATCTTTCAGGCATTCGAAAGCCTTTACTTTCGGAAGGCACACCTCTGCCGTGGTCGCATCACACAGCAGAAACAGGCGGTCAGGACAAACTGCCTTGATGACATCGTCAAGATGCTGTTCCAAAGATGTCGAAATTATAACCTTTTGTTTCATCATTCACTTGTTTCCTAATAACGTTTATTGCTGTCATTGTTCTACACACGGCATGGACAACGCACATCTCAGAACGGATAACCGACACCGAAATGGAATGCAAAATCGCGCGACAAATCCGGATAGAGGATTGGATAATGCTCACTCCGCTTTGTATATACCGGGTTGACAGCTTTCATTCCGCAGTCAAAACGCAGGATGAAATAGCCGAAATTCAGACGCACACCGAATCCGTAAGCGACAGCGAGCTGCTTGTAGAACTCATTGAACTTGAACTGTCCTCCCGGTTGGTTCTCATACTCACGTATTGTCCAGATGTTGCCAACATCGATAAACGCCGCGCCATACAGTTTCCAGAACAAGAAGGTACGGTACTCCATGTTCAAATCAAGCTTTATGTCACCTGTCTGGTTTATGAAGTCTATGCGCCCGTCACTGCCTCCGTATTTGCCTGGACCGAGACCACGGACAGCCCATCCTCTAACGGAATTGGCTCCACCGGAGAAATATCGTTTCTCGAACGGCAGTATCTTGGAGTTGCCGTATGGGTATGCAATGCCCAATCTGCCATGGAACACAAGTTCGGAACCGGGAGAAAGCTTCATTATATGTGTCGCATCAAAGTCTCCCTTGACATATTGCGCATACGCGATATTGAACAGGGTATATTGCCCGTCATTATTTTTGCCGAAATTCAAAGCACTCGCAAAACCGTTGAGAATGTTTCCCGCCGTCTCAACATTGAGTTTTAACGCGTTTGTTCCGTTATTGTATGACAGTCCGAAGCCTATCTTCATTATGAACAGATCCTCGTAATTATAGCGCAAGATTGCATTACGGTTGTCGTCGGAGTCCAGATAATCCTCCTTGAAAGTCTCTGAAATCCATGGCATATAGACATAGTTCAGGTCTATCATGTCCAGCTTGTAACTGGTATGGTGGTTAGGTTCCGACCATTTGTAGCCCCATGATGTGGAGAACACACGGCGGTGGAACTCAGGGCGGTTCTGCAGGTTATACGCCACACTCAGTTCACTTGTGGACTGTATGTTGCGCTTGAACGAATTGGAGATGAAAGGTGCTATGAACCTTGGAAACTGCACTTTGGATTCCAGTCCGTACTCCACATAGTTCTTGTCATTATAGCCTTCCAGCTGTGTTATTGCCTCATAAGCACCACGAAGCTGCAGGGAGAAGGTCTCCGACCCATGGAAAAGATTCCTGTTAGAATATGTCAGGGACACCGCCGCGCCAAGGTCACCGGCTGTGTTCGTGCCTTCCGGCTGCACCGAGATGGAGTTTGGCTTGCGTGAAGAAAGCTGTATGTCGCAGTCAAGTCCATACTTCACTGGCGCGGACACGTCCGCATCCATCTGCACAATGTCATCTTCCGCAACCTGATTCTCGTCTTCAGCGATTGAATCAGGAAGTGTTTTCAAAGTGTCGTTTACCTCATTAAACCGGATGTTTGTGTAGCGCAGAGCCTGCAAGCGTGAGAAACGCCGGTAAGTTCCTTGCAATGCCGACGCACTGAATGGTTCGCCCTCACGCAATTCCGTACTGATGTCCAGCACACTGTTACGCAAAACGACCTTCTCATCCCCACCACCGGGAAGATAGTTTATCTTGCGTACCGTGTAGCATGGATGCGGTTCTTCCTTCGCATTGTTATTGGCACGGTAAGGAAGGAGAAGCAACGTCAGGTCAACGGTATTCTTTCCTTTGACCGTGTCTGCCTCAAAGCGTATGAATTCCTTATTGAACTTATAATATCCGCGGTCTTGCAGAAACCCGGAAATCAAGGAACGCTCAGCGTTAAGGTCTGCCACACTGAATTGTTTGCCTTGTCTGATTATCCTGTCTTTCACCGGAAGCTCATGCAGCAGTGTGTCTATGCGCGCATCACGGATATCATATTTTATGTCACCCACAATATACGGCTCATTCGGATGAAGGAAATAAATCACCTCACACTTAGGGTTCCTCTTGCCGGCAGTCTTCGGACGCACCACGACAGATGATCTGACATCGGCATGAAGATAACCCTGATTGGCAAGAGCCGTGACAAGATCCTCGCATGTCAGACGTGTCTTCACAGAGTCATAGGCATGATGCAAGCGCTTTCCGTTCTCCAATCCCGGAAGCTGGCGCACATAGTTACGCATCATCTGCGTGTCTATATTGGGATTATCAGTAACAACACGAACTTTCTTTATCTCCATCTCTCCCTCTGCAAAGCGTTCTTTCGTGGAACAACTTATAAGAAAAACGGAAATAAAGAAAGCCTGCGAAAGTTTGTATATATGTGTCTTTGTCACTTAATTATCGGCACGGGGAAAGTTCGTTCACACAGCCTGCCCCGTTCAACACATTGTTTTACCTTATTTTTTTTATCACCGCCTTTGGGCGGATCTCATACTTCACGCCCTTTACTGCCTGAGGCTTCTTGAACGTGCCGTCAAGCACCAGGACTGTCGCCTGCTTTCCTGCCGGAATGGCTTTGACTGCCTCCTCTATGGTAAAGAAGTTGCCGCGTCCTTCCTTTGACACAACATAGTCATAATGACGGACATGTTCCTTCAGCGCAGGGACAGCCTCACCAATGGCGTCAGCAAGGCGATTAGCCACGACACGAGCACCATATATATTATAATGTGTATTGTCCTTCCTGCCTTTAGGTATGCTTGCAACCTCACCGGGCTTAAGCCACATGTGCAGTTTGCGTGAACCTTCCACACCATATTCTGTCTCTATCCAGTGCGTTATGCGGTTGGCATCGACAAAAGGCACATTGAGTCGCTTGGCTACAAGATAAGGAGCAGCGGTATAATCACCATCCTCTGTATAATGTGTTGCCACAAGATACTCGGTGTTAACCTCTTCCTCACTGTACTTAACGTCACGCAACGCCTCATCATCTGCCGCACCTTTCTTCTCCGCAGCCGACAATTCCGCTGTCTTTTCAGCATCATTCTTCTTCAGACGTGCATCAAAGAAGAGTCTGCGCTCCACACAGTTGAAAAGGACAGGTATGCCGCCCTTCTCACGTGTCTCACGGACATAATGCTCAAGATTAGCGTCAAACGATGTCCCCGGTTTGGCAAAGCGTTTCGACTTGCCCGGGATGTCATGCTTCTCGTCATTATGTCCAAACTGTATGAACACATAATCGCCCGGCTTTATCTTGTCCATGACCTTCTGCCACAAGCCTTCATCCCTGAAAGAACGTGAGGAACGGCCGTTGCGTGCATGGTTGTCGACGACAATGTCCTCAGAGAAGCATCCCTGAAGCATCATGCCCCAGCCACGCTCCGGAGAACCTTTTGATATGTCTTTCTCCGCTGCCGTGGAGTCACCGATAATGAACACTGTCGTCTGACGCTTTGACGAAGAGACGAGCACAATTAGACACACTGCAAAGAGTATGCTGCAAATGAATTTTATCTTTCTCATTTTATTTATCTTTTTCAAGCTATAACGTTATCTTACAAGCCTTTACCACAACGACCCGAGAATAAGGTTCAAGACTCGCACCACGATCAGCATTTGCCTGAAATTGCAGCAATGAGTTCCTCAGTAGTTACGAGTGACTGCTCGCCTGTTGTCATATTCTTCAATGTCAGCTTGCCTTCCGCTATCTCATTCTCACCGGCAAGGGCTACGAAAGGTATATGCTTGGCGTTGGCATACGACATCTGCTTCTTCATCTTCACACTGTCAGGGAACACCTCCGTGCGGATTCCCGCCTTCCTTGCCGCAGCAGCGACAGGCAGACAGTAAGCAGTCTCC
This sequence comes from Palleniella intestinalis, assembly GCF_013166595.1. Taxonomy (GTDB): domain Bacteria; phylum Bacteroidota; class Bacteroidia; order Bacteroidales; family Bacteroidaceae; genus Prevotella; species Prevotella intestinalis. Next base: position 241,197 of record NZ_JABKKG010000002.1, read on the forward strand.
TTCTCTCCGAAGTTGATGAACAGCAACTGTGTGGCATTGACAGCCTCCTTTGGATAGAGGTCCAACTGGTTGAGGACATCATAAATGCGGTCTGCACCGAATGAGATGCCCACACCGGACAAGCCCGGCATGCCGAAGATTCCTGTCAGGTTGTCATAACGACCGCCACCGGTGATAGAGCCAATCTGCACATCAAGCGCCTTCACCTCAAAGATTGCGCCGGTGTAGTAGTTAAGTCCGCGTGCAAGAGTGAGGTCAAGCTGTATCTCGTTGTTAAGCGAACCTTTCAGGCTGTCAAGGATAAACTGCGTCTCCTCAACGCCTTTCAGTCCTGTCTCGCTTGTCGCAAGCACCTCGCGGATGACATTGAGCTTGTCGTCATTAGTGCCCTCGAGCTTGATTATCGGCTGCAGTTTCTCTATCGCCTCCTCGGAGATGCCGTCCTTGCGCAACTCCTCATTGACAGCGTCAAGACCTATTTTATCGAGTTTGTCGATAGCGACAGTGATGTCTACAATCTTCTCCGCCTCACCAATCACCTCGGCAATGCCGGTCAGAATCTTACGGTTGTTGATTTTAATCTGCACACGGACACCGAACTTTGTGAACACAGTGTCTACTATCTGCATAAGCTCCACCTCATTGAGTAATGAGTCAGAGCCCACGACATCGGCATCACACTGGTAGAACTCACGGTAGCGTCCCTTCTGAGGACGGTCGGCACGCCACACCGGCTGTATCTGATAGCGCTTGAAAGGCATCTGAAGTTCCTCACGGTGCTGCACGACATAGCGTGCAAAAGGCACTGTAAGGTCGTAGCGGAGTCCCTTCTCGCAGAACTTTGCCGCCAGTCTCAGCGTGCTTGTCCCTGCCACTTCCTCAGCGGTCATGCCATGGAGGAAATCGCCGGAATTGAGAATCTTGAAAAGGAGTTTGTCGCCTTCCTCGCCATATTTGCCCATAAGCGTGGACAGATTCTCCATGGCAGGAGTCTCTATCTGCTGAAAGCCATAGAGCGCATAGACATCCTTTATAGTATTGAATATGTAGTTGCGCTTCGCCATTTCCATTGGTCCGAAATCGCGAGTGCCCTTTGGTATACTTGGTTTCTGTGCCATAATCTTACTTTAGCTTCTTCAAGATTACTTGCGGACAATAGTCTGGGCACGGTCAGGACCGATGGAGATGACAGTGATAGGTGTCTCCAGCTCTTTCTCAAGGAATGCAATGTAGTCCTTGAACTGCTGAGGGAACTCATCCTCGGATGTGAACTGTGTCATGTCGGTCTGCCATCCCGGAAGCTCTGTGTAAACAGGCTCGATGCCCTTCTCTATGTTATAAGGGAAGTCGCGTGTCTCCTCACCGTTCACCTTGTATGCAGTACAAGCCTTGATTGTAGGGAATGTGTCAAGCACATCTGACTTCATCATGATAAGCTGTGTAACACCATTGACCATGATTGAATAACGCAGTGCCACAAGGTCTATCCAACCGCAACGGCGCTCACGTCCTGTCACAGCTCCATACTCATGGCCGATGTCACGCATCTTCTGACCTGTCTCGTCAAAAAGCTCTGTCGGGAACGGTCCTGCGCCTACTCTTGTGCAGTAAGCCTTCATGATTCCGAACACCTCGCCTATCTTGTTAGGGCCGACACCGAGACCTGTGCATGCACCGGCACAGATGGTGTTGGAAGAAGTAACAAACGGATAAGAACCGAAATCGACGTCAAGCATAGTGCCCTGCGCACCTTCCGCAAGGATTGTCTTGCCGGCTTTGAGCGCCTTGCCGACAGTGTGCTCGGAGTCAACGATATTGAACAGTTTGATGTACTCTATACCCTCCATCCACACTTTCTCAGTCTCTGCCAGCTGCGCCTCGTCATACTCGAAGCCTATGGAGTTCAGAATCTGTATGTGGCGTGCCTTGTGGGCAGCGTATTTCTCATCAAAACCGTCAAGAATATCACCCACACGCAGACCATTGCGTGATGTTTTGTCAGTGTATGTAGGACCGATGCCCTTACCGGTAGTGCCGACCTTGTCCTTGCCCTTCAGCGATTCGTAAGCCGCATCGAGAATACGGTGGGTCGGCATGATAAGGTGTGCTTTCTTTGAAATGTAGAGACGCTCCTTCAAGTCATGACCGCTCTTCTCAAGTTCTTTAGCCTCACCCATGAAAAGGTCCGGCGCAAGAACCACGCCATTGCCAATGATGTTGACCTTTCCACCCTGGAAAATGCCGGAAGGAATAGAACGGAGGACATACTTCTGTCCCTCAAACTCCAATGTATGTCCGGCGTTTGGACCACCTTGGAAACGTGCAACAACATCATACTTCGGTGTGAGAACGTCAACGACCTTACCCTTACCTTCATCGCCCCACTGCAAACCGAGCAGGACATCGATTTTTCCTGTATTCATAACTTTATAGTATTGTTTTTTTTACTCCTCTTTCATGACCTTGTACCATTGGTACATAATCCGCTACAAAAGTAACAAAAAAAAACGAGACAAAAGAAAATCAGCCTCGAATATTTATATTTTTTATAGATGTCTTGTAAAATTCATGAGGAATAAAGTGCTTTTCCATGAAAGAGAAAGTGCACATCTGCATGACAAAAACAATAAGGGTTTACAAAGAAACAATAAAGTTTTGACAGGCAATTAACAAGGTTTATAAATAATTACATAACCACCTATTTTCCAAACACTTAACACCATACAAACAAAAGATAACCTTTCGCAACACAAAAGGTAACCTTTTACCATGTAAAGTGATACCTTTCACCACATAAAGTGTTACCTTTCGCAAAACAGACGGTATCCTATGGTTATGAGCGAAAAAATACCTGACAGATGCGGTGCTGCTCGCTATGTTATAAAAAGTTATTTTTTCAGCAACGGCACAAGTATTTACGGATATTATGACTACTTTTGCCGGAAGACAGACGCAAGGGCTGTCAAATGAAAAAATCATACAAACAACGCCCGGCATCCTTGCTGCACGGACACAAAAAGAAAACATCATGACACAAGAAGGAAACCACATGGAACAGAATTTCTGCCAAAGTTGCGGCATGCCGCTTAACGACGGAGTCAAGGGTACGAATGCCGACGGAAGCATTAACGATGACTACTGCATCTATTGCTATAAGGACGGCAAGTTCACACAGGACATGACTATGGAGCAGATGATTGAGCATTGTGCGCAATTCACTGACGAGATGAACAAGCAAACAGGTTGGAATCTTACACAGGAACAGGCGAAAGAGCAGATGCGAAAGTTCTTCCCTAACCTGAAAAGGTGGAAAGAGTAGTCGCTTGTCGGGACAATATGGCAGTGGCATGACACATTGGAAATTGAGATACATACCTATATTATTCTCTCTTTTGCTGCTAATCACAGCATGTGGAAACAGAGAGAACAAGACCACGGTACGCTCTGTTTACTACTGGAACACAGCTTTTAACATCGATTCCGTAAAGGCGGACTTCATCAGGAGTCACAACATCGGGAAGATTTATGTGAGATATTTCGATGTTGTGCAGGATGTGTCCGGAGGTTTTCCTGTGCCTAATGCCACGATACGCATAGACAGCGTGCCGGAAGGGCTTGCGCAGGAGGTTGTGCCTGTTGTGTTTGTCCTGCCCGATGCGCTGGACTGCGACATCCAAAAACTGGGCAAAATGATTCTTACGCGCATCAAGCAAATGAGCGAAACGCACGACATGGGGCGGGTTCGGGAGATACAAATCGACTGCGACTGGACAGTGTCCACCCGTCAGCGGTTCTTTGATTTCATGAAATCTCTGAAGGAAAGGACTGCCGCAGAAGGAATCATCCTTTCGTCAACCATACGCCTTCACCAGCTTGCCACTGCCCCTCCCCCTGCCGACAAGGGAGTGCTTATGGTCTATAACACCGGCGATATGCGCCGCATTGACAAGGAGAAGCCTATCCTTGACATAAAGGATGTGCTGCCGTACCTTAAGCACCTGAAGGACTATCCGCTGCCGCTTGCCACCGCTTATCCCATCTACCGTTGGGAATTGCTGTTCCGCAACGGCAGGTTTGTGGACATTGTGCATGGCCGCAGCGAGCTCCCTATCCTGCAATCGGACACGATTGTGGTGCGCCAACCTTCTATGGACGACATCATGGCGTGCCGGAATGCCATAGAGACTTTGCGTCCGGAATGTGCAAACGAGATTATACTCTTTGACTTGAACAACTATAATATAAAGCGTTATGGTTACAAAGACTTTGAAAACATTTATAATAGGTCTGTTGGCTTTTAATGTCTCTCAGGCTTATCCTTGTGCATGGGCGGCACCGGAAAGGTGGTACATGTACAATTTTGGTTCACCCATGTTCAGCAATTATTTTCAGGACGAGAACCAAAAATATTGGAAAGAATACTGCAACCCTGAAGAACCGTTGTATTGGGCTTCCATGGCAGCAATGAAAGAGGCCGCCAATGCGAAGAAAGATGCTCCTATGCTCAGTTACCTAAATGCATTGGAACAATACATGAACGTGTCCGACGAGCTTTCACGTGACAGTTGGGACTACCCGACAGCGGAGCAGCTTGCCAAGCGGAAGCAGACGCTTGGCAACATACTTTCCGCATGCCGACAGCACAAATCCGGACAGCTGGCGGACAGGTGGCTGCTGCTTGAGATGCGTGCCAACATGATGCTGGGGAATTATTCCGAGAATGTTTCCTTGTGGAGGACACGAGGCGAGAAGGCTTCTGCGGGCTATGTCAAGGAGATGATGCGCAATGTCTATGCCAATGCGCTTCTTAACACAGGCAACAAAGTGGATGCTTGGAACATTTATGCCGGACAGAACGACAGTCAAAGTCTGTTGTGGAGTGCAAGGAAATACACTAACCTTGCCGGAATAAAGGAGCTGTACGATCGTTATCCCGACGCACCTGTGCATAAGTTCTTGTTGGAGAAATATGTCAACTCTGTGCAGGATGTTGTCGACATGTACTACGACAATCTGCACCGCAAAATCCGGAATGCGGAGGAAATGGCTTACGGCTCTGTCCTTGGGACGAACTGGGAGGAGGCGTACACTTACTATTGGCACGAAATCAGTGGCAAGGCTTATGCCCCGATTGACAAGGACTACATGAAGGAAATCAACGAGTTCATTGCGTTTTCCGACAGTGTGGCAAACTTGAAAGCCACTGTCAATCCGTGCATGTGGGAGACGGCATCGGCACTTTGCTCCTATTTCTTAGGCAATTACGCACAGGCAAAGGAAAGGATTGGCAACGCCATGGCGATGAAGGCTGACGGTGACACAAAGGATATGGCACGCCGCATACGCATGCTTATTGCGACATCGTCGGACGACATTGCCTCTTCGGAGTTCAAATCGTTCATCACCCAAGAGCTTGCGTGGCTTGACGGCGAGATAGACAACAAGGGTGGAAACTATCTTTCTAATGCTCGCGACCGCATTCTCAACCTCGGACTTGCAAGGAACTATGAGGGGCAGCACAACATGGATATGGCACGCCTTGTCGCATTGTGCCGCAACTATGTGGGAGCTCACAAGGATTATGTCCTAAACTCTATGATGCAGAACATCTATCCGAACAAGTCTGCTGACATTGTGAAACTGTTCCATACTCTTAAGAGTCCCGGAGAGGACCCTCTTGCCCGGTATGTTGCATCGAGAATTGTACTGCCTGACGATTTCAAGAACGACATCCTTGGCACGAAACTCCTTCAGGAGGGGAAATGGGAAGAGGCTCTCCCCTACCTTAAACGTGTCAGTATGCAGTACCTCAACAGTCAGGCAATAGCGTTCTATGCCGCACGGCGCAACTATAAAATCCCTGCATGGAACGGTTTCCAGACTGTCAACGACAACAATTATGAGGAGACCCAGAAACCTGTCTTCCTGCAACGCAACGTGAAAGTGGATTTCTGCAATGACATGATAAGGCTTGCCAACGAGGCGAAGTCTGCCTCACAAAGCCGCAAAGACAAAATAGCCCTTGAAGAGGCGGTGGCATTGTATCAGGCTTCCCGATTCGGACAATGCTGGTATATCTCGCAATATGGCTTCTCACATTATGAGGAACATCCTGTCGCTGCTGACGAACTTGCAGGCAAAGCCATAGCGAGACTGTACAAATTAGAGAAGGCTGCCGACCCGAAAGTGCGTGCAGCAGCATTGTTCGCCTTGGTTTATGCCGCGCCTGACAAATGGAAGACGGAGACATGGGACTGGGGCAGCAGCAAGACAAACGTCCTTATCCACCGCACCTCTGTACAATATGCTGCAATAAACAGACTCAACAATTTCCTGACAGCCCAACCTTCAGCCCGCCTGCCGGAGATTTCACGCTGTGACGTAATCAAGCAGTGGCGCGCATCCCGCAAATAAAAGCTTGTCCCTACAAGAAACAAATCAGGCTCAAAGATACGATGGTCACGTAATTACAAAATGTTTATGAACAATAAGATTGGATATATAAACTTCTGCATTGGCAAATTTGCAGAAAGGTTTCGTATGACACGGCTGATGGCATACCACTATCTGAGTGCGTACAAAGGACTGGAATTCCTTGACAAATGCTACGAAGCAGAGCATCTTCTCTCAGCAGAGGATGCTGTTATGGATTTGAGAAAAGTTTGCAGAAATAACGGAGGGACGATATGATTAAGTTATATCATGGCACAAACATGTGTTTCGACACTATAGACCTGCGTAGTGATGCAGATTGACCGTTATCTTGCGCGGATGATTGACTTGGGCACGTTATTAAAGGAATTGACCTACAGAAAACTGAACCGCCAGTATTTCTTTGGCACAGCAAAAGCACTTGAAAAACTTGAAAGAATATGACGAAGGCAGAATTGAACTTTATGATTGACAGTCGTGTTGAGGCATTGGTCGGCTTCCTTATGGAGGATAAGAACATGAGCCTGCTTGATGCCTTTGACCGAGTGTATAATTCCCGAACATACCGTTTGTTGAGCAATCCGCAGACAGGCTTATATTACCAGAGCGCCGGATATATTTACAGCTACCTTGAAGAAGAGTGTCAATAGAATCAACTTTTATTATAAACAACGAATATTTTTATGAATAACGAAATCCTTTACATCCTCCTGCCTGACTATGCGGCGCACGAGGTAGTGTTTCTTTCTCAGGCAATCGCATCGGATGAGTTTGCACTGAAAGAGAATCCGAAATATATAAATAAGGTGGTCGCCCCAACAATGGAACCTGTAAAGTCCATTGGCGGTTTCCGCACATTGCCTGACTACTCGTTTGAGACCATGCCGGAGGACTATGCCGCATTGGTTCTTATCGGTGGCTTCGGGTGGGCAACTCCTGTTGCAGACAGAGTAGTACCGATAGTAGCGAAGGCTATTGCCGACGGCAAAGTGGTCGGAGCTATATGCAATGCCGCATCATTCATGGCAAAGCATGGCTTCCTCAACGACCTGAAGCACACTGGAAACGGGCTTGAGCAGCTGAAATTGTGGGGTGGCGATAACTATACTAACGCTGCCGGGTACATCAACGCTCAGGCTGTTTCCGACAAAAATATTGTTACAGCCAACGGTTCTGCCACACTTGAGTTTGCAAAGGAACTGCTTCTTTTGCTTGAGAATGACACACCTGAGCGTATTGAGATGTATTATCAATTCAACAAGCAGGGCTTCTGTGAACTGTTCAAATAAAGAAAGTATGTTAAGCAATAGGGTTACACGTAACATTTGGCTGGTGTTATCAATCACATCGGCCTATCCTGTCATTGGTCGTGCTATCGGAATTGCCAATGGCAGTGGAGAATGGTTGATGCTTTGTTCTGCAATAATTATCTGTGCCGCATGCATAAGATTCTATCTCTACTACCGCCGCCAAGTAAAGAAAGGAATCCTTTTCGGCAAGGGAAACCCATGGAGGGATTCTCATTAAGTTAAGATAAAAACGGAGGCTTATATCCACATCAACACACAAAAACATGGCTTGCACAACAGATTACATACAAGAATTATGCGACATCCTTTCTCCACTCGGCGAGGTCAGAAGCCGCAAGATGATGGGTGACTATGTCATTTATGTCAATGAGAAATGTGTCATCACAGCTTGTGACAACATTGCTTTCGTAAAGAAACTCCCATGCATAGCGGAAATGATGAGCGATGCAGAGACTGGCACACCCTACCCCGGCGCAAAGGAAGCATACATCCTTGACACATCCAACCACACAAAAGCATTGGAAGTCATAGCCACACTTTGGGAGAAACTACCATTTCCAAAAAAAAGAAAATAATGCCACAATGCAGAAACTTGCAAAACAATTCCTAACACTCACGCTCTTTGCGCTACTCATCCCTTCCACACTCAGTGCGCAGATAGAATGGAGCGACAGCCTTATGTGGTACCGGTCTGCAAACAAGTCAAAGGCAACGACAGACTACGACGTGTTTTATGTCCTGCCTACATGCGTATTCGCATGGGAGGACGGACAAGGAATCAAGCATTACAATGCTGACCCTATGAACCCTGCACATCGTAAGGCATGGCAGCTTTCAGCCGAACTTGCCGACACGATTTTTGCCACAGAGGCTCGCCTCTACCTGCCATATTACAGACAGGCAACCTTCGGCACACCAAACGAAACGGCATACAGGGCGGCTGCCGACACAGCAAGGGCTGATGTGATAAACGCATTCAAACATTATATGGCACACAACAATGCCGGCCGCCCCTTTGTGCTGGCAGGATTCAGCCAAGGAGCGCGCATGGTCACGGAGCTGCTGAAGGCTATGGACGATGACACATACAGCAAAATGATTGCCGCATACGTAGTAGGCTACGGTATAACGGCAGCTGACACTATGCCTCACCCCGGCCTTTACATGCCCGGCAATCATCGGTTGCAGCACATCCGTATGGCTACTGATGCCGCATCACGTGGCGTGACGGTTTGCTTCAACAGTGTTGCAAAGATTGAGGCTGTCAACAAAGAGTTGTGTGGCATGAACATCGCCTGCATAAACCCTGTATCATGGACTACGGAAAGCCGACCTGCCACACTGCTTGCCGCAGGAGCATCACCAAAGAAGGATGACACTCGCTTTCCATACGGCACGGCTGTAGTGGCACGGTCAAAGGATGTCCCTGTGACTGTCTGTGTCAACAAAGAACTGAAAGTCTTGGTTGTGGATGGGCTTGATACACCTCGCTACACACTGCCTTCACTAAAGGACATGTTCCCGGAAGGCAACCTTCATCTGCAAGAACTGTTCTTCTATGCTGAACACCTGAGGGAGAACGTGAAACTGAGAAGCCGTAGCAAGTGAACCTCTGCCTAACAACAACATCTTCATAAATCAGAATGACTCCGCATAAGGCAAAAGAACAAATACTGATGAAAATTTGCACGGAATCGGGAAAAACTGTAACTTTGCAGTCTTGTTTTTATACAGAGATATGAAGAAACGTTTTGACATTTACAAAGAACATTATGCGGCTTTGGTACGCCTCGGGCTGCCGATAGTCATAGGACAGATTGGAATTATTGTACTTGGCTTTGCCGACACACTGATGATTGGACACCACAGCACGGCTGAACTTGGTGCAGCGTCATTCGTAAACAATGTGTTCACACTTGCCATAATCTTCAGTACCGGATTTTCTTACGGTCTGACACCTATAGTGGGTGCGATGTATGGTACAAAGCAGTACACGTTTGCCGGACAGGCACTGCGCAACAGTCTTGTGGCAAACACACTCGTGGCTTTGCTACTGACAGTGTGCATGGGAATCCTATATTGGAACATTGAGAACCTTGGGCAGCCGGAAGAACTGCTTCCGCTTATCAAACCATACTATCTTGTGCTGCTTGCATCATTGGTGTTCGTGATGCTGTTCAATGGTTTCAAACAGTTCACCGACGGCATAACGGACACAAAGACAGCGATGTGGATACTCCTGAGCGGCAATGTGTTGAACATTATCGGCAATTACATCCTAATCTATGGCAAGTTCGGCTTTCCCGAACTCGGACTTCTCGGTGCCGGCATAAGCACACTGTTTTCCCGAATTGCCATGGTTGTGGTGTTTATCATCATTTTCCTCCGCAGCATACGTTTCAGGCGGTACAAGGTCGGCTTCTTCCGCCTTGGTCTGTCACGTACAGTCTTCGGGCGCTTGAACGGTCTTGGCTGGCCTGTAGCTTTCCAGATGGGCATGGAAACGGCATCATTCAGCCTCAGCGCCATCATGATAGGCTGGCTTGGCACTATTGCTTTGGCTTCCCACCAGGTTATGCTTGCCATTTCGCAGTTCACATTCATGATGTACTACGGCATGGGAGCAGCAGTGGCTGTGCGTGTCAGCAATTTCAATGGACAAGGCGATACGCTCAACGTACGCCGCTCTGCCTTTGCAGGATTCCATTTGATGGTTGCCCTTGGCGTGGTCCTGTCATCCATTGTATTCCTTTTGCGCGACTATCTCGGCGGGTGGTTCACTGAAAGTCCGGAGGTTGCTACAACAGTGACATCACTGATTTTCCCATTCCTTGTCTACCAGTTTGGCGACGGACTGCAGATAGCTTTCGCCAACGCCCTGCGTGGCATATCTGATGTAAAACTCATGATGCTCATAGCGTTCATAGCCTATTTCATTATAAGTCTTCCTATGGGATATTTCTGCGGCTTTGTCATGAATTGGGGTGTCCTGGGCGTTTGGATGGCTTTCCCTTTCGGACTTACAAGTGCCGGGCTTATGCTGTTTGCGCGTTTCAACTATATGACTAAGACAAGATGAAAGAACATATCATAGAAAGATGCTTCGACTACGAGGCATTGACAGCTGTATGGCTTGCGTCTGTAAAGGCAACACATGACTTTTTAACAGCGGAAGACATTGACTTCTACCACGAGAAACTATCGCATGACTATATGCCATGCGTTGAGTTGTATGCCATAAAAAACGCCCGTAGTGAATGGACAGCCTTTATAGGACTAAGTGATAAAATGATTGAAATGTTGTTTGTCCATCCCGACAGCATGGGAAAAGGCTATGGCTCACAGTTACTGCGTTTTGCAGTCGAAGAGAAAGGTTTGCGAAAGGTTGATGTCAACGAGCAGAACCCACGTGCCTTGAAGTTCTATACATCTCACGGATTCACCGTAACAGGGCGTGACGCCACCGACGGCGAGGGCATGGCGTACCCTATTCTTCATCTTGAAAAACCCAATAATCCAACTGCCAAAAACTAAAAAAGCAAATCTACCGCAACCTGCAAGTAATATATGATTAGCATATTGATGTGACACATGACAATGAAAGGTAACGTTTCGCCATGCAAAGTGTTACCTTTTACTTGCCGAATCGTTACCTTTCACATTACAAAGTGTTACCTTTCGCTATGTCAACACGTATTTAACATACGTCAAGTTTTTAATTAAGTAAAACAGCGCATAAACCTTACATATTTTCACAAACACCGTATTTTTACTTACAAAATGCAACGGTGCATACATTTCATGAAGCAATGAAATGCATGCACCGTTTATCTCTACAGTTCCAATCGATATGCCTTACCGGCAATACCGTCATAGACATATTGTTCCACAAACATGAACCCGCACTTTTCTGCCACACGCTGTGACGCAACGTTACACAAATCGGTGGTAATCAGAAGGGAACGGAGACATAAAGTCTCACGGCAAAACCGTACCAATGCCATGAGAGCCTCACTTGTCAGCCCTTTTCCCCAATACTGATGCCCTATCCAATAGCCCACTTCGCGCTCCGAATCCATAACAGAGTGGTGTTCCTCCCCTGACGGCACAAGACCGATACAGCCGACTGGCTCACCGCTCTCCTTGAGAACTATGGCGAAATTGTGAGGGTTTGGCATGAAAAATCGCTCTATGACCTCACGGCTCATAGCAACAGAAGTATGGGTGGGCCATAATGCAAGCTCACTAACCCTGCTGTCGGAAGCATATTTGTACAGTGCTTCCGCATCATCCGTCTGCCATGGACGCAAAAAAATGCGGTCGGTTTGCAGAGTCATCATCATATTATTCTTTCTCAATCAATGGATATTTCAAGCCCATCATACGCAAACACGAACCCTTCCGGCAAGCGTGCATTTGCCTCATCATGCAGCCCTATGTCATGGGTGGTGTGGGTGAAATATACCTTTTGCGCACCAATCTTGCGTGCAAAAGAGATTGCTTCGTCAACAAGCATGTGGGCGGGATGGTCGTCGGTGAAGCGCAAAGCATTGACCACAAGTGTCTCAACGCCTTCCAAATACTTGTACTCCGTGTCGGCAATGGTCTTCATGTCAGTGATGTACGCCAATTTCTCCCCTATCCTGTATCCGAGAATAGGCAGCTTTTTATGCATCACCTCTATAGGGACGATTGTCGTCTTGCCCACTTTCAGTTCCTGATGAGGCTCTATGACACGGAGGTCAAGGCGCGGAACGCCGGGATAAAGATGCTCACCGAAGCAGTAAGGCATGGTCTGCGTTATCGCCTTCGCCGTATCATCATTGGCATAAACATGGATGTCTCCAAACTCATAAAAGAATGGCCGAATATCGTCAAGCCCTCCAACGTGGTCATAATGCCTATGAGTCAGGAGTATGGCATCTATCCTCTGAAAAGGCAACTTCAACGCCTGATGATAGAAATCCGGACCGCAGTCTATCAAGATACGCGCATCCTCCGTCTCCACCAATGCCGATGTACGCAGCCGCTTGTCCTTAGGATTGCCGCTCATGCAGACTTTGCAACGACAGCCTATCACAGGAACACCGCACGATGTGCCTGTCCCAAGAAATGTCAATATCATAGGAAATTAACCTCCGGATAAATGTCTATGCCAAATTTTTCCGCCACACTGCGCCTTATGGCATCACTCAGAGCCACAATGTCAGCACCTGTGGCACCGCCTTTGTTGACAAGCACAAGGGCTTGCTTTGAATGAACGGCAGCCTTGCATCCTGCACCGTCGGCAGGAGTTCCGTCACATGAGAGTCCGCGACCTTTCCACCCACACTGTTCTATGAGCCATCCGGCAGGAATCTTTTCATGGTTTTCATCAATGTGATAATGAGGCATTGAGGGATAATCCGACAAAAGACTGAGGAACTTTTCCTTAGAGACAACGGGATTCATGAAGAAAGAGCCTGCATTTCCCTCCACTTTCGGGTCAGGAAGTTTTGCGTTCCTTATGTCTATAATAACCTTTCGCACATCCTTTGCGTCAGGATTTGTTATCCCACGCTTGTCAAGTTCAGCGATGATATTGCCATATTCCAAGTGAGGAACAAAGTTTTTTGACAGCTTGTATGTAACGTGTGTGATGACATATTTCCCTTTCCACTCCCCTTTGAAGCGACTGTGGCGATAACCATAACGGCATTCCTCATTGGAGAAAACTGCAGTTTCGCCGGTACAAACATCAAGAGCTTCCACCTTATGGATGATGTCCTTTGCCTCACATCCATAAGCTCCGATGTTCTGAACAGCAGATGCACCGACATCACCGGGAATGATGGACAAGTTCTCTGCACCATAATAGCCATGCTCAACACTATATGCCACCACATCATCGAAGCATTCGCCGGAGCCGCAGCGTAAGAGCACTGAGTCGCTGTCCTCACATTCCATGACCTCAATGCCTTTGATGTTTGAGCGCAACACTGTCCCTTCAAAACGCTTTGTGAGCAGAAGGTTGCTGCCTCCTCCCATGACAAGGAGCGGAGAGTCCGCCGGGATCAGAGAAATAATTAAGGAACGCAACTCGCCAACAGTGTCAAACTGCACAAAGCGGCGGCAATCCTCACTGATACCGAAAGTATTGTTATTTAGAAGATTATAATCTTTTATATCTGTCATCTGTAATGTCTGATTGAAAGTGCAACGCCCAACATGTCCTTTTCCAAGGACCTATCCTTATGTGGGCAGGCTTATGTGGTAAGTTTGACAAGCATGTAGCTGTCTTTTGTTTTTTTGAAAGTCAGCTCTGTCTCAAATCCGTTTGCTATGCCACGAACAACAAGTATGCGCTGATCTCCGCGTTTTGGAAGGTTACCATAAATGAGGTTGTAGATCATCTCACGCGGAAGTTCCGGCGCAAACATAGACCATTGCTCCGGCATAATGGAGCCATCCATGCGCGAAAAGTCATCATCAGGGTCCGGACCTGAGAACTCCACACTCTCAGCAAGTGCATTATGGCGGAAAGTTGAGTCATTGACAAACTTGTCATAAAACAAATAGAAATCACCGTTATTGTTGTCAGCCATATCCTCTGTCTTCAGTTTCTGAAGCCGCCATAGTCCATCCACACGGTCAAAGACATACTGCTTCACGTATCTTTCCGTGAGAAAGACTTTCTCCAGCACCACATGTGCCACCTTCGTGTCCTGTGCTTTGCGGAGTTCCTTGATATTGCCGACAACCATGGTGTAGAAACCTTGGCGCATAAAGAAATGGTCCATCCTCCACTGACGCCTGTCAACGGAAGAGACAGTACCATAGACCTCGTGGCGCAAAGGGAATGAAATCCTCTCCTGCTGCAACTTCTTGTTGGCAGCAAAATTGAATATAAAGTCATCGAACAACTCATCAGCCGCCTTTGGCATTACTGTCTCTTCGATAAGGCTTTCCATGGTATCGGCACTTACAGTGTCCACATACGAAGTATCCACGATACTGTCATGAGCCTCTGTTGTCTTGTGGTTACACCCCGTAATAGTCCAAATCATTGTCACTGCAGACAACAATACGAGAACATAAACGCTTCTTCTCATCTTTTCAGAATTTACTTATATATCAACCAAATTGGGTGCAAATTTACACAAGTCTTATGAGAAAATCAAATTTTTAGATAACTTTATTCACAACACTCCCATTTTTACAAGAAAAATTATTAATTTTGTACCCAAATTAAAAAAACAACATCATAATTATGATACTCGAGAAAATAGAAGCACTGAAAGTTGAGGTGGCAAACATGACTGCCAAGAACGCATCTGAGACTGACGAGCTGTACGTGAAACATTTGAGCAAGAAAGGTGACATCACACTCCTGATGCAGGATTTCCGCAATGTCCCTGCCGACCAGAAGAAAGAAGTCGGCATGAAGATTAATGAATTGAAGCAAATGTGCATAGCGCGCATCAACGAACTGAAAGAACAGACTGCAATACAGGAAAACGGTGACGAGGCAATCGACCTGACACGCACAGCATACCCGATAGAGCTTGGCTCACGCCATCCACTGACCATTGTCAAGAACGAAATCATAGATATTTTCCAGCGCATGGGCTTCACTCTTGCTGACGGTCCTGAGGTAGAGGATGACCTGCACGTGTTCACAAAGATGAACTTTGCAGCAGACCATCCGGCGCGTGACATGCAGGACACATTCTTCGTTGAGCAGTCAAAGCTGAACGATGTTACCAAGAACATACTGCTCCGCTCACACACTTCCTCTGTGCAAGCTCGTGTAATGGATGCCTCACAGCCTCCAATCCGTGTCATCTGCCCTGGACGTGTGTTCAGAAACGAGGCAATCACAGCACGTGCACACTGCTTCTTCCACCAGGTAGAGGGTCTGTACATTGACAAGAATGTATCTTTCACAGACCTGAAACAGGTGATGCTGACATTCGCCCGCGAGATGTTCGGACCGGAGACAAGCATCCGTCTGCGCCCTTCATATTTCCCATTCACCGAGCCTTCGGCAGAGATGGACATCTCCTGCCATATCTGTGGCGGCAAGGGATGCGGATTCTGCAAGCACACAGGCTGGGTGGAGATTCTCGGATGTGGCATGGTTGACCCTAATGTGCTTGAGCTTTGTGGCATAGACTCCACACAGTACTCAGGCTACGCATTCGGCATGGGTGTGGAACGTATTACCAACCTAAAGTATCAGGTAAGCGACTTGCGCATGTTCTCTGAGAACTACACTCCGTTCCTTAAGGAATTCGAGAACGCATACTAATATAAGATATTACAAAAAGCCCGGAACCATACAACATGGTCCGGGCTACAAACAAAAAAACAAGTAACAAAAGATATTTTTTAATGATAACTGTCACAAATCTTGCTATACAATTCGGCAAACGAGTTCTTTATAAGGACGTCAACATAAAATTCACCAATGGTAACATTTATGGTATCATCGGTGCCAACGGTGCAGGAAAATCCACCCTGCTCCGTGCTATCTCAGGTGAACTTGAGCCTAACAAGGGTACTGTCGAAATGGGACCTGGAGAACGTATGTCCATACTGGAACAGGACCACTTCAAATATGACTCTTTCACCGTTATGAACACAGTCCTCATGGGACATCAGCCACTTTGGCAGAACATGCAGGAGAAAGAGGCTCTCTACATGAAGACCGATTTCACAGACGAAGACGGCGTAAAGGTTGCGGAACTTGAAGAGAAATATGCAGAACTCGGTGGCTGGACAGCGGAAAGTGACGCAGCTCAGCTTCTGCAGAACCTTGGCATTGCAGAGCCCCTGCATCAGAAGATGATGTCAGAACTCTCCAACACAGAGAAGGTGCGTGTCATGCTGGCAAAGGCTTTGTTCGGAAATCCTGACAATCTACTCCTTGACGAGCCTACCAATGACCTTGACCTTGACACAGTACAGTGGCTTGAGGAGTATCTTTCAAATGTCGAGCAGACTGTCCTTGTTGTCAGCCACGACCGTCACTTCCTTGACGCTGTGTCCACACAGACCGTGGACATTGACTTTGGCAAGGTGACTGTGTTCTCAGGTAACTACTCTTTCTGGTACGAGTCATCACAGCTGGCTCTCCGCCAGGCTCAGAACCAGAAGGCTAAGGCTGAGGAGAAGAAGAAGGAATTGGAAGAGTTCATCCGCCGATTCTCTGCCAATGTGGCAAAATCCAAGCAGACTACATCACGCAAGAAGATGCTTGAAAAGCTCAATGTTGATGAGATTCAGCCTTCCACACGTAAGTATCCGGGCATTATCTTCACTATGGAGCGTGAGCCGGGCAATCAGATTCTTGAGGTTGAAGGCCTGAAAGCTGTTGAAGAGGACGGAACAGTGCTTTTCGATAATGTCAGCTTCAACATCGAGAAAGGTCAGAAGACAGTATTCCTTTCTCACAATCCAAAGGCGATGACCGCGCTTTTCGAGATTATCAATGGTAACCGTGAAGCACAGGCGGGCACATACAAGTGGGGCGTGACCATCACAACAGCTTATCTGCCACTCGACAATACAGAGTTCTTCCAGACAGAACTGAACCTCGTTGACTGGCTTTCTCAGTTCGGACCGGGCAATGAGGTTGCCATGAAGGCCTTCCTCGGACGCATGCTGTTCAAGCAGGAAGAGGTCGAGAAGCATGTCAATGTGCTTTCCGGAGGTGAGAAGATGCGTTGTATGATAGCACGCATGCAGATGAAGAATGCCAACTGTCTCATCCTCGATACTCCGACAAACCACCTTGACCTTGAGTCTATCCAGGCTTTCAACAACAACCTTGTAACCTTCAAAGGCAATGTGCTTTTTGCGTCACATGACCACGAGTTCATCAACACTGTTGCTGACCGCATCATCGAACTGACACCGAAGGGTACTATTGATAAGCTGATGACCTACGATGACTACATCTATGATGCCGGCATAAAAGAGCAGAAAGCCAAAATGTACGAATAGTATAACGACACCTTATTATATATTTAGGTGCGCAAGAACAATGTTTGGTCTGAACTACAATGGACAAAAACAAGAGCAATATATTCAACAGCCTACGCAAAACTGTCATGAATTGGCACACTATTTGTAGGTCTACAAAGCGGACCAAATACACAACAAACATTATGGAAGAAAAAGAACAGAATATAAACGAGGAGCTTCAGCCTGAGGTTGAAGCTCCTGTGAATGAAGAAAGCACTGCTGAAGAAACAAAAGAAGAGTGCTGTGAAGCAAAGGAAGAGACACAGGAAGAAACTCCTGCCGAGCCAACTCTCGAAGAGCAGATTGAGGGATTGAAGACTCAACTTCTCTACAAACAGGCCGAGTTCGACAATTTCCGCAAACGTACACTTAAAGAGAAGGCAGACTTGATTCTTAACGGAGGAGAAAAGACTGTCAAAGCCATTCTCCCCGTATTGGACGATTTCGAGCGTGCTGTACAGCAGGCGGAGAAGGCTGAAGATGTTGCAGCTGTCAAAGAGGGTATGGAACTTATCTTCAAGAAATTCCTCGACACGCTGAAAAAAATAGGTGTCGAGAAGATGGAAACTCAGGACGCTGATTTCAACACAGACCTTCATGAGGCTGTCGCTCTTGTACCGGGCATGGGTGATGACAAAAAGGGCAAGGTCATTGACTGTGTGCAGACAGGCTACACCCTCAACGAAAAAGTCATCCGTCACGCCAAAGTTGCAGTCGGACAGTAATATTTGATTTTGACATTATGGTGGGTTCAAAACAACAAAATCAGATAATCTGACAAAAAGACACACTATTCTCCTACACGACAGTTTGGCAGACAATGAACAAAAAAACGGACGTGACCCCACCACAGAACAGGTAGAAAACAAACGTAACTCACAGAACACACCACTATGGCAAAAAGAGATTATTATGAAGTGCTTGGCGTTGGAAAACAGGCAAGTGCTGATGAAATAAAGAAAGCTTACAAGAAACTCGCCATAAAATATCACCCTGACCGTCAGGCAGGGAAAAGCGAGACTGAGAAAAAAGACGCAGAAGATAAATTCAAGGAAGCTGCCGAGGCTTACTCTATCCTTTCCGATGAACAGAAGCGCCAGCAATATGACCAGTTCGGATTCAACGGCCCTAACATGGGAGGCGGATTCGGTGGTAGCGGTGGCTTTGACGGCTTCGACATCAACGACATCCTTAACTCTGTCTTTGGCTCCGGATTCAATTTCGGAGGAGGCGGTGGAGGCTTCGAAAGCTTCTTCGGTGGAGGCGGAGGAGGCCGTCGCCAGCAGGTTCACCGTGGCTCTGACCTTCGTCTGAAAGTAAGACTCAACTTGCAGGAGGTGGCATCCGGCGTGACAAAAAAATTCAAAGTGCGCAAGGACTGCACATGCCCGCGCTGCAACGGCTCAGGTGCAGAAGGCAACTCCATGCCGGAAACATGTAACACCTGCCACGGCAGCGGATATGTTCTCCGCTCACAACAGAGCCTCTTCGGCATGATGCAGACACAAAGCCCTTGTCCTGAATGCCAAGGAGAAGGAAAGGTCATCAAGAACAAGTGTACACAATGCCATGGCACCGGTCTTGTCAAGGATGAGGAAATCATAGAAGTACAGATTCCGGCAGGCGTGCAGGACGGTATGGTTGTTACTGTTCCGGGCAAAGGAAATGCAGGCGCACACAATGGTGTAAACGGTGATATTCAGGTGTTCATCACAGAAGAGCAGAACGACACCTTCGTACGTGACGGCAATGACATACGCTACAACCTGCTGCTTGACTTCCCTACCGCCGCTCTCGGTGGAAAAGTGGAAGTGCCAACCATTGACAACAAGAAATTGGCAGTCACCATCGAACCTGGCACACAACCCGGGAAGACACTCCGCCTTCGCGGAAAAGGCCTGCCTGCAGTGCAGGGATATGGCTATGGCACGGGCGATATGGTGCTGAACATCTCTGTCTACGTTCCTAAAACATTGTCAAAGGACGAGAAGAAAGCTCTTGAAAAGATGCAGGACAGTGATAATTTCAAGGCTGACAGCACCACAAAACGCAACGTATTCGAGAAGTTCCGCAGTTTCTTCAATTAATCAACTGCATTTTTGAAACACAAAAAAACAGCGGCAGAAACTTAAGTATTCTGCCATTGGAAACATTTTGACATGAACTATTCTGAAACAATAGATTATCTATACAGTGCAGCCCCGGCCTTCACAAAGGTTGGGGCTGCTGCGTATAAGCCGGGACTTTACACAACAGAAGCACTCGACAAGCACGCAGGACATCCTCACAAAGAGTACCTCACAGTACATGTTGCAGGAACAAACGGCAAAGGTTCTTGCAGCCATACCCTCGCTGCCATACTCCAAACAGCAGGAATGAAAGTTGGCCTCTATACCTCTCCTCATCTCATATCTTTCCGTGAACGTATAAAAGTCAACGGCAAACAAATCAGCGAGGAATACATCGTCAACTGGGTTGAACGCAACAAAGATTTCTTTGAAACACTCTCACCATCATTCTTTGAACTTACAACCGCCATGGCACTGGAATATTTCCGCGACTGTGGCGTAGACATCGCTGTCATAGAGGTTGGACTTGGCGGCAGACTTGACTGCACGAACATCATCACTCCTATACTGTCGGTCATAACAAACATATCTTTCGACCACACACAATTCCTCGGTAACACTCTCGCAGCTATCGCTTCAGAAAAGGCAGGCATAATTAAACCCGGCGTTCCCGTAGTCATTGGTGAGACAACTCCTGAGACACGCCACGTGTTTCAGGAAAAAGCAACTGCCCTAAATGCTCCGATTCACTTCGCAGAGGACAGCAAATTCATGCTTGACGGTGACTTCGAGCTGAAAGGACTGTATCAGGAAAAGAACAGACAGACAATCCTTAACTGCCTGATTCCTCTTGCTCGACAACTGAAAGCGCACGGAATAAACATCAGCAATGCTACCAAGAAAGTGAGATATGCCATGGCTCACGTCTGTGAACTCACAGGACTGATGGGACGCTGGCAAACTCTAAACAGCAAGCCTTTAATAATATGCGACACAGGACATAACGTTGCCGGGTGGGAATATCTCTCAAAACAAATAACAGAGACATTCTCCTCACTTCCGGAAAACGGAAACAAGACACTACGCATCGTGTTCGGTATGGTTGACGATAAAGACATCAATCATGTAATGGAACTGTTGCCAAAAGAAGCAAGATACTATTTCACACAAGCGGAAAATCATCGCGCCGTTCCTGCCAACACTGTTGCCGACATCGCCACAAGACATTTCCTGACCGGAAACACTTACAATTCCGTGCCCAAAGCCTACGAGGCGGCACTGAACGACTGCACTCCTGACGACATGCTCTTCATTGGCGGTTCAAGCTATGTTGTCGCAGACCTTCTCACCTATCTGCATCCTTACTCAAACAACCTCTAAGCCGAGGGGAACAAATCGCACACTAATCATGAAAAACCTCTATGGCCACATAGGAGCATTGCTCGTCACAATCGTATGGGGCACAACCTTCATAAGCAGCAAAGTACTGCTGAACAACGGACTGATGCCGGATGAAATCTTCTTCATGCGCTTCCTCCTTGCATACATCTGCCTTGCGCTCATCTCCCACAAACGACTATGGGCCGACAACCTGAAAGACGAACTGACCCTATGCGGTCTCGGAGTAATGGGCGGTTCACTGTACTTCCTTTTGGAAAACATCGCACTGACAATGTCCACAGCAGCAGAAGTCTGCATCCTTGTGTGTACCTGTCCACTCATCACTGCTTTGCTAATCGCAATGTTCTACAAGGATGAGCGACTCAGCAAGAAGCAGCTGGTCGGCTCCATTGTGGCTTTTGTCGGCATGATTCTTGTCGTACTCAACGGGCAGCTTGTTCTGAAACTCAATCCGTTAGGCGACATTCTCGCCTTTGCCGCCTCCATAGCATGGGCGGTCTACTCACTCCTTATGCGAAGAATAATGAACCACTATGAGCCGGACTTCATCACACGCAAGATATTCTTCTATGGCGTGATGACAATCTTGCCATACATGTGGTACAGTGGCAGTCTCACAGGAAACACCCTCGTTAACGGTTCGCCACTAAATGGGGAGACGATAGCCGTCATCTCCAGCAACATCCTGTTCCTCGGACTTATAGCTTCCTTCCGCGCGTTCCTTCTATGGAATTGGGCAATGCGCCGTCTCAGAGCCGTCAAATGTACGAACTATGTCTATCTCCAACCCATGGTCACCATCATCATCGGTTTCCTTGTCCTTGATGAAGAGATAACCATAATGGGACTATGCGGAATGCTTGTCCTCACAGCCGGTATGATAAGGGCGTTAAGAAAATAAAGCCCGGACAACAGACTATATATATCAGACAAACTATATAAAATGTTCCGCTTCATGCCACAGCAATAAGCCATGGCACAAAGCGGAACATTTTATTTGATGCGTTTATATGTATCTGTATGTTCAAAGCCCCCTACAGCCTCCGGGATTGCACGCTGATACAATCTTAGTGTCGTGTCCGTAAGTTCCATAATTGTTTGATAATCCACGTAATTTCTTTTATTTATATACACAAGATATTTTCCACTTGTCTCCTTGCCAACATTCTTTTCCTCAAACTTTAGAGGAACGGATGTAGATATATAATATCGATCCTCCAACGTCACGGTTTTCCAAATAATCTTATAGGAACATGTACGTATGATTTTGTCTGCGGTAAATTCTATTCTTATCACTTTGTTCTCATCAGATTGGATTTGTTCCCATTTCGTACCAATAAGGTCTTTGACATTAAATGATTGAGCAGAACAAGTCAGACTTCCGAATAATATAAATAGTGTAATTAAAAATGTCCTCATAGCGTTATTCTTTGAGTAAACATGGAAACCAATATAAGCAACAGTATGCAAGTCGTATCAAGAAAGCGTCCCGTTTCATGCCACAGCTATAAGCCATGGCACAAAGCGGAACTGGCATTTTATTTTATGCGTTTATATCTATCCACATACTCTTTGCTACCGACTGCTCTGGGAAGTTTCCTGTGGTGAAAAGCCAGATATGTATCAGTAAATTCAATTATTGTATAGTAATTCCAAAAATCTCTTTTACTGACATGATAAACAAAATATTTACCAGTCATATTTTTGCCTACATTATGTTCTTCAAATTCCGAAGGAATAGTAGCTGATAAATAATAGCTATCCGTTAATACAAATGTGCCACCGCTACTTTTATAAGTGAATGTACGTATAATGTTTGTAGCTGTAAACTCAATCGTTACATCTTTCTCAGGATCTTGATTGCTGATTCGCACCCATTTCGTACCAACAAGGTCTTTGGCATTGAATGATTGAGCGAAGCAGGTCAGACTGCAGAAAATAACACATAGTGTACACAGGAATATTCTCATAACTGTTAGATTTTATGTAAGTAGTTGCACAACACTATTTTATTCGCCTATATTCATAAGTAGCAGTTGGTCCTCCTATAGTGCCTGGAATCTTTTTGTGATGCAAAATAAGAGCTTTGTCCGTAAACTTTGTGATTGTATAATAATACAACATGTTTCTTTTCTTGACATAATATACCAAATACTTGCCTATTGTGTTCTTGCCAACTTTCTGTTCCTCAAAAATAGACGGAATTGTATCTGACAAATAATATTGATTATTCAATGTCACAGTCCTGCCACCAGATTTATAACGGATTGTCAGAGTCATATTTGTTGTCGAGAACTCAAGGGTTTCAGATGCATACTCATCTTCACCTTGGATGTCCTCCCATTGCGTACCTACAAGGTCTTTGGCATTGAATGATTGAGCAGAACAGGTCAGACCCAATAAAAATGCACACATTAAGAACAATGTTTTCATAAATTTTATTTGTTTTTTTTAGGAAATTTAATTATATAATCTTTTAAAAACTCATAGTCATATCGAGTCTCATATTCTCCTGTACCAGGATTAACACATTGGTATGCATCAACCCCTGAAATATCGTCATAGTAGCCAACAACTATCACTTCATGTGTACCACCATTAACCGTTACCAGTACAATATCTCCATTATCTATGCAAGAAACAATATCAGAAATATTAATAATTGCACAATCAAATTGGCATATCCCATTTATAAAGTCAAGAAAATCACTCGGATATATACCTACTTTTTTAATATCTGCATCGAAATGGCTATAGTACCATGTATCAAGCATATACAAGTCCGTATAATATGTACTAAATGTAAAATTTCCGTCCATAAGTAGTTGGCATGTTGCAAGCGCAGATGTTACACAGTTCATATTATGTGTCTGCTTTGGGTATTTTACAGGCAAATCTTTAGCAAACAGTTTTTCATTTGGCAGTGGCTTGTGAGTATCATTTGGGAGAGTTGGTGGAGTTGTAGTTGTATGAGAATTATTATTATTGGGATGATACTCACCTACAGAAGGCTCCGTGTAATCAAAATCATCATATGCATCCAAGTCATCGTTATCATTATCGCTATAACTGTAGTCGAATCCATCTGAATCGCTATCACCGGAATGGTCGTGTCCGAAATGCTCGTATGTGAAGATGCCGTCCTCATCATCGTAGCCCATAGATGTCACATGACCGTTGTCATCAGTAACAAAGAACAAATCATTATCACCATCACCATCTGTGTCAAAGCCGTAAAAGTGCGAGTCATTGTCGTCTGTATCGTAATTATTCGACCAATCATCGTTACCATCATCAGGCCATGAATCATTGTAGTCATCATTATAACCGTCATCATCAGGCCATGAATCATTGTAGTCGTCATTATAGTCACCACTATCAGGCCACGAATAATTGTAGTCGTCATTATAACCGTCATCATCAGACCACGAATCATTGTAGTCATCATTATAGCCACCATCATCAGACCACGAATCATTGCAGCCGTCATCATAATCGTCCCACACGTAATCATCATCGTAGTAATCATCATCCCACCATGAATCATCGTAGTAGTCATCGTAGTCATCATACCAATCGTCCCAGTAATCGTCCCAGCATGCCATTGCATTGGTACTGTACAGCAAAGGTAGTAAAATTAAAAATATTCTTAATAGTTTCATGTGTTAAATTCTATAAATGAATGATGTTTTTCGTCGCATAGCTGTCCTTTGACTTGATTCTCAGTACAAAATGACCGTTTGAAAGGTTTGCATTGAGCCTCAACTCGTTGGTTCCCTTGGACAAAGAATGCACACCACACTCAGCAACTTTCAAGCCCGTAGTACTGAAAATGCTCACTTCTGCCGTGCAATCAACGTCAGAGTCAACCTTCACACTGAAGGAGCTTCCACGCAGAGGTGACGGAGAAATGTCCACAATGCGCAGCTGATTTTGCGTCATGCTTCCCTGACCTTCACGCTGCAGGACAAGAAACATAGGCTTTTTCAGTTCTTTTCTCTTCATGCTATGTCTTACAAGGCGTATGCACAATTTGCCATCCGCCGTTCCGAACTTCGCCTTTTTGGTCAGCCATTTGAAGTTCTCGTGCCCTTCATGCTTAGTAGTGTCTTTCTGAACACTTTCGTCATCGACCGTTGGAGAAAATACAGAGAGGGTCTCACCGTTGCGCATAAACCTGAATGTCGGTGCGAATCCTTCATTCTCAACAACCATAGTAATGTCCTCTTCGTCAATTACCGCAGAATGAGACCAGTCATAGGTGAACGCCTTACCGTGCCAAGTTCCGGCAAGACTGTCAATGGAGACATTGTCAAGGCGGGTTTCGGGTGTATCATGCTTCTTTTTCAGCTTGTTCTTCCATCTCTGTCCTGCAGCCAATTTGCCACGCATAGAGTTACGCTGCTTAATGGAGTCAAGCGTACCGAACTTGGTCAAGTCTACTGTCCAGCCATGCCCGGACTTTACGGCACGGGCGTAATGGTGCTTTGCCTTCTCGTAGTCCGGTGTGCCGCTGATGTCACTTGCATAGTAGGAACCAAGGAGGAAGTCACATCCCGGATGCTTCTTCTCAGAACCTTTCAGCAGATATTTCTCTGCCTTCTTGTAGTTCTGCCCTACTCCAAAACCTTTATAGAGAAGATAGCCTGCTCCATAATAGCCTTGCGGTTCCCCACGCTTGGCAGCTGCATTATAGCATGCGAAAGCCCTTTTAAAATTAACTTTTATTCCATTGCCTTCTCTGTACATTTCGCCTAACTGGCACAGTGCCTTTGCGTCACCTCCAGCCACAGCACGGTGGAACAATGCAAACGCCTTCTTACTGCTTCTTCTCACTCCCTCACCGGAAAGGTACATTTTGCCAAGCTCGCGCATTGCCACTGCGTTTCCGTGATTTGTAAGATACTTATAGATACGTGCAGCCTTTACAGTGTTGACATCCGTATTTATACCGTGCTTGTACCTGTAAGCCGCTTTCAGCATTTTCCTCTGCTTCAATGAGTCCGGTGCAGGCGTCTGTGCCATTAATGCCATGGCGGACATTACCGCCACAATGATTGTTGCTATGATTTTTCTCATGACTACCATCTGATTTTTCCGTTAACTATGCGTCCCTGCCCTTTCTGCTTTTCCCTTATGTTGCTTTCGCGGAGGGATCTCGGCTGAGTGTTCTTCAGTCGGCTGATGTTCTCTTTCTGCTTCCTGATGTTGTATTTGTCGCGGGCATATACGACCTTCTCCGCCATAAGATAGTTGAAGATTTCCGCTTTCTTCTCCGCAAGTTCATCGGCAGTATATTCTCCAGACTCTTCCAACAAGTCTGTCTTGTACTTGGCTTTCGCCTCTACTTCGGCAGCGGATGTGATGCGGATGTATCTGTTGCGCTGCGCTTCCGTGAACGTGTTCATCAGTTTTTCGTTGAACTCTTTCCCTGCCTCATATTTCAGTCTGGACGCTGCGACCGGGTCATTGACTTTGTACAACGCCGAGTCTGTGACAGCATTGTAGGCATCATAAGCCATACGAATGGTTCGCTCCTGTGCTGCCGATAGTTTGACAATCTTGGTAATCTCAATGATTTTGCGGTCAGAACGTTGTACACCGCCTTTTCCGCCGGCATAGGAATGACTGACAGCCATTCCGAATGCAAGAATGAATAATGCTTTTTTCATAGTCCTTAAAATAGTTTCTTGGTATTTTAGTCTTCAAGTTCCGTTTCCTCATCAATTATCAACTGATAGTCATCAAAATCCGATTTTGACAGTTCGCTATTCTGTTCTGATAACAAACTGATATGACTTATATCGATGACATCATCATCTGTGCACATAATGTCGGCACAATCAAGTGGAGCATCAGAGCGCATCATGATATTGTTTTCATAAATACAATGCCTGTCCCGAATCTCGTCATCGTCATTGTTGCCACAGACTGTTCCTGATGAGCCATTCATGTTTGCCATGACATTTGATGAGGCACTTAGGCACATTGCCATTCCAAAGAGTAATGTTTTGTAGTTTTCCATTTTGCTTTCAAATTAGTTTTAAGTTGTAAAAAGTTTGAATTGTGACTACAAAATTAAAGTTAATAAACAGAAAAACAAAATTTTAGCAAATGCCGTGTTGCATCGTGTTTTCTTGTTACTATGCCTATTATCAGGCGATTGCAAAAAGTGCAACGCGTTAAATTACCCTAAAATGCAACGTTGCATTTTTTGCAATCACATGAAACTCGGAAAAAATGTGTATTTTTGCATAAGATAAGCTGCACCTCAGCATACATGAATAAATTCTGTCTGCATTCAGTTTGCATTATCTTTGCATAAGATAAGCTGCACCTCAGCATACATGAATAAATTCTGTCTGCATTCGATTTGCATTATCTTTGCAATTGAAACAAGCTGTACTATGAAAAACAAAACCTACCTCTCACTATTAATCATCATGCACATCCTTTTAACCGGATGTCATCAAGGAGGCATGCAAAAGCGCCTTTCAGAAATAGACCATCTTGTTGACAGGAAACTGAAAGACACTACTGCCTACAACATGCTGAAAAAGATTAACACGGCAGACTTACGGACAAAGGAAGACTCTGCATATTATTATTTGTTAAAGACACAGATATTATATAGGATGTACATGCCAATCAAGTCTGATTCCATGATTAATGTCAGTGTCAAATACTACGAGAATCACAATGATGCAGAAAAACTTGCGCGCTCTTACTATTATAAAGGTGCGGTAATCTATGACTTGGACAACACTGGTGAGGCTGTTGTCAATATCAAAAAATCCGAAACTATTGCACAAGAATTGAATGATCATATTCTTCTACATAAAATATTCCAACGCCTGACATTCATCAACACCAATGCGCAGGAATATGAAAAAGCGATAGAATATGCGAAAAAACAATACGAAGAGGCTAAACATATTGGAAATGAAGAGTATATAGCGAGTGCACTTATTGACATGGGGGTGTCGTATACAAGGCTTAACCACCGTGACAGTGCAAACTATTGCCTTGCAGAGTACCAAAAATTATGGATAAAGTCAACCCAAAAGAACTTGCTTACTACTACACTACCTTGGGCGAGGTCCATAAGGACAGCGACCCGGAGCTGGCAAAAGCTTATTTCATCAAAGCCTTGCAGTACCGCAACCTGCCTAAGACATACAAGTTTCTTGCGGACTTGTACTTGAAGGAGGGTGACAGCAAGAAAGCAAAGGAGTTATGGAAAAAGGCTTCCGAGGCAAAGAGCTATCCGCTGAAGATTGCTGCCCTGACGGCTTTGCAGGAGTTGCAGGAAAAGGAGAACGACTACAAGGAGGCAACAAAGACAGCAAAATGGATTATCGCCTTGAAAGATAGTGCACAGCAGAAAAAGGAAGAGGAGCAAGTTCTTTTGCTGCAATCGAAATACGATTCTGAACTGACAGAATCTCAGAAAGACAGCCATAACCTGCAAATCATTATCATACTTGCAGGCATTGCCATAATGCTTTGTGGCTGTGCCGTGTATTATAGGGTTATGACTCTTAGAAAGCATAAGGAATTGGACGGCAATAATGAAGAGATGGCGAGAAACATGGAGCGCATCAGTGCATTGGAGGAAGCTGAAAAAGAGTCATCCAAAGAAATGGCTATATTAAAGAAAGAGAATGATATACTCAACAACAGACAATCGGAAATGGTTCGCAAAGGAAAATGCTTATATGACAGCGTTATGCATGGAGAGAGCATAAGTCTTTGGGAACGTGACGACTACACATGTTTCCTTGAATACTACCGCAGTTTGGACATGGGTTTTGTCAGAAATCTCGAAAACAATTATGACCGGCTAAGCCTGCGCCAAAAGGTGTTCATGATTCTATGCGACATGAAGGACAGTGACGATGAGATTGCACAGATAATGGGAATCGAAATAACATCCTTGCGGTCAATGAGGACAAGAACCAAGCAAAGGGCAATCGGAGAGAATCTTTCCTTTACGCACAGAGGCTAACCGGCACAGAAAAACTGCGTTTTAGTATAAAGTAATTGCCAATAATTAAAGTAGTCCACAAAATTAATTATTGTCTGTGAAGTCCGGATTTGTATTTTCATGATTTCCTTTTACGGAAGCCTTTCGGTTTCTTTTGCCACCTGATGTTTCATTTGGAGAGAAAAACAATCCACATGAATCTTCTTTATACGCATGAGGCTAACCCATGCGAAAAACTGCATGAGTTTTCTAATGCTTTATTTATCATAATGTGGAAAAACAGGCTTCTTTAAGCGGAAAATCAAGCTTCACACCGTAAAAGATGACCTTGCACGGTGCAAAGGGTAACCTTACAGACTGCCGAAGGTAACCTTTCGCAGTGGAAAAGGTGACACTTTGCACTGTAAAAGAATAGTAATTTCGCACTAAAAGGTAACGAAACGCAGGATTTTTTGCGCACAAAATCGCCCCAAAAGAATACAACACATTGATTATCAACATAATAACCAAACCACGAAATTCCTGCGATTTTCCGAGATTTTCCTTTTTAAAAAATCTACAGGCGATTCTCAGAGGGCAAAAATGCAATGAGTTTTCTTATTCACCCTTCATTTATGGACACAAAAGAACAAACCTTTCCCTTTGTAATAAATGTTAATTTACAAGATTTTTATATAAGATTATTTCACAATTACAAGGATTCTTTATACCTTTGCACCTGAAAAGCAAAGTGCTTTTTAAGGGGTGCCCACTTGTTGGTGGTGCTGAGAACAAACCCTCAAACCTGATCCGGGTAATGCCGGCGTAGGAATAACGATGACCGACTCCATACAGCTCGAGAGAGCGGATGGGCAGGTTTTAATCAACCACAGGTTTCTCTCCCTTTTTTCATCAACTATCATCGGATAAAAAGAAAAGATGAAGAAATTATTCTTTGCCGCCATCGCAGCGTTCGCCACAGAAGGCGTTGCGGTGGCAGAAACCCAGGACACTCTCCGTGTGCAGCAGCTTGGTGAGGTGACCGTGAAAGGCGTGCGCGCCGCAAAGGACGCACCGTTTGCAGTGGCAAACGTAAAGAAGCAGCAGCTTCAGGAATTTTCAAAGACAGGTCAGGAACTGCCGTTCCTATTCGCACGCACACCAGGCGTGCTGGCATGGAGCGAGAACGGTGTGGGAACTGGCACGACCTACATGCGTATCCGTGGAGCGGCAGGCTCGCGAATCAATGTCACGCTTGACGGTGTGGCACTCAATTCGCCCGAGGACCAGTGTGTCTTTTGGGCAAACATGAACAGTTTCGGCTCGCTCCTCGGCAGCGCGCAAATTCAGCGCGGAGTGGGCACTTCGTCCAACGGCGACGGCGCTTTCGGCGGAACCATCTCGCTCATGACTGCTCTTCCGCAGCACAATCCTTCGGCAGAGGTATCCGCTTCCTACGGCTCTTACAACACATGGAACTTTGGAGCACAGCTTTCCACCGGACTGACCGGCATCCGTCTGCCACGCCATTTTCTCGTTCTCGAAGGTGCATACCACCAAACGACCACAGACGGTTATATCCACGGAACGGGCGGAAAGTCAGGCAATTACTATGGAGGACTGACTTTCATCAACCAACGGCAGGACATAAAACTCAGTTACAAGAACATCGGCAGTTTTGAATCTACGGGACAGGCATGGAACGGTGTGACAGCGGGCAACGGTGATTACAGCCTTAACAGCTACGACGGTGTGAAAACGTACAAGGACATGTACAATCTCGGACTTGGAAAATACAACAGCCTTTACGAGAATTTCATCCCTGACTGGGACGGAGGATGGACTGTCGAGCGTTACAAGTTGGCTGACGGCACGCTATGGGACAAGACCACGGACAATTTCTGGTACAACCACAACCTGCTCTCCATGGCATGGCAGATGGACGACAAATGGAGCACTTCCGCCACTGCCCACTACACGCACGGTCACGGCTACTACGATGAATTCCGTTACGACAACAAACTGTCAAAGTTCGGACTTTCAATGACACCAGATGCGACACACAGTTTCGTGAAGCGCACGGACTTTGTGCGCAAGAAGGGCATGACGCAGGACTTCTACGGACTGATTGCCAACATCAATTACAATGACAGCCGGTGGGACATCATCGGCAACATCTCCGCACAACAGTTCACGGGCAATCATTATGGCTACCTCACATACATCGCTGACAATGATGTGCGCGACTATTACATGAACTCCAACGGCGAATACAAGTACTACGATTCGGACGCCGACAAGACAGATGTAAGCGCGTTTGCCAAAGCAACATATCACATCACGCCTGCCTTCGATGCTTTCGCCGATGTGCAGTACCGTCATGTCAAATACACCACAAACGGTGTGAACGACAAGTTCTATGAGAACAGTGACGGTTCTTTCAATAACCAACGGCTTGACATCGATGCAAAATACAATTTCATCAACCCGAAATTCGGTGTCAGCTTCCACAGGAACGGACACAATGCCTACGCCTCATTCGCACGCAGCAACCGCGAACCGGAGCGCAACAACTTCACGGACAACGGCTCCTACCCTGCCCCGGAGGCTGAGTCGCTCAACGATTTCGAGCTTGGCTACGGCTATCAGACTAAGAAATGGTCGGTCAATCTGAACCTTTACTACATGGGTTACAACAACCAGTTCGTGCAAACCGGTGCACAATCGGACATCGGCGAGAACCTTACGACAAACGTGAAGGACTCCTACCGCATGGGCATCGAACTGAGTGCGGGCGTCGCTCCTCTCTCATGGCTCTCCATAGAAGGAAACGCTGCACTGAGCAGGAACAAGATTAAGGATTTCGACGAATATGTCGACAATTGGAATGGTGACCCTGAGCTTGTCCATTACGACAATTCCACCTTGTCCTTCTCACCGTCGGCAATCCTCAACGGCTTCATCGATTTCCATTACAAAGGTTTCCAAGGCGTGTGGCACACAAACTTTATCAGCCGCCAGTACCTTGACAACTCGGAGAACACCGACCGCTCACTGCCTTGCTACTCCGCGACAAACATCAGTCTGAAGTACACTCTCGGGCTGAAGAAACTGAAGGCAGGCATAAAGGAAGCTGTGTTCGGGCTGAACTTCAACAACATCTTCAACCGCCACTATGCGGCAGGAGGCTGGGTTTATTCAGCAGTCGACGGCAACGACTATACGAACGATAACCGCTACTACCAGATTGGCTACATCCCTATGGCAGGATTCACCGTCATGGGCAATGTCACTCTGAGATTCTAATCAATAAGTTGTGGGTTGCAGTTTTTGGGTTATAGGTTAGTATTTCAAAGCATACCGGCCTTCAATCCAAAACCTGCAACCCACAATATTCAACCAAAAACCTATACAAATGACCGAATATTTGGCAAACAACTGGATGGATGTGCTTGGCACGACATTGGGACTGCTGTACCTCTATCTTGAACTAAAAGAGAACATACTGATGTGGATAACAGGCGCGATAATGCCGATTGTCTACACCGTCGTGCTTTACCGCGCAGGACTGTATGCTGACTGTGGCATGGAGTTCTACTATTTTCTTGCCGCTATCTACGGTTTTTACTCTTGGAGAAGACGGAAATCCGGCAACAAAGCCAAAGCGACAGCCATCGCCATAAGCCATACGCCGTTGTCAACTGTCTATGTCCTCATGCCGTTGACAGCAACATTGTGGGCGGCACTGTGGGCGTTTCTGCATTTCTGTACAGACAGTAATGTGCCGGTGCTTGATTCTTTGACTACAGCATTGTCCATAATCGGACTGTGGATGTTGTCCAGGAAATACATTGAGCAATGGTGGGTGTGGCTGGTGGTCGAT
Source organism: Palleniella intestinalis (assembly GCF_013166595.1). GTDB lineage: Bacteria > Bacteroidota > Bacteroidia > Bacteroidales > Bacteroidaceae > Prevotella > Prevotella intestinalis. Next base: position 274,266 of record NZ_JABKKG010000002.1, read on the forward strand.
GCCATCTCTTCCGCATTATATATATATAAAGGTATATACGCGCGTGCACTGCTCTATGCAATCTATACTGTCATCGCCATCTACGGCTACTACGCATGGCGCAGAAGAATGAGAAATGCGGCATAAACCTCGGCAAACATATCGTATATATAATATTTCTACATATTGACTTAACGATAACATTTTATCACAAAAACAATCCATAAAAGAAAGAAAGCCACACAACATCAAATAACAAAGTGCATTAAGGAGTAATATATGTGACAAAGCGTAAGTTTTGTGTACAACAATGAAAATAAAATATTTTGTATTTTTATCTGTTTTTATTTGGTCATTACAATAAAAAACTGTATTTTTGCCATCGAAAACATAATACAAAATCTAACCCTAAAACTATATTACTATGGATGTACAGAAAATCATGCATCAACTGGAGCAGAAGCATCCGGGAGAATTGGAATATTTGCAGGCAGTACGCGAAGTGCTTAATTCTGTAAAGGATGTCTATGACCAGCATCCGGAGTTTGAACACGCAAAAATCATTGAACGCATTGTCGAGCCGGAACGTGTGATAACTTTCCGTGTGCCATGGGTGGACGACAATGGCGAGGTGCATGTCAACCTTGGCTACCGTGTGCAGTTCAACAGTGCCATAGGCCCGTACAAAGGCGGACTGCGATTCCATCCGTCTGTGAATCTCTCAATACTCAAATTCCTTGGTTTCGAGCAGACATTCAAGAACTCTCTTACCACTCTTCCTATGGGTGGCGGCAAGGGCGGAAGTGATTTCTCCATCCGCGGACGCTCTGACAATGAGGTTATGCGTTTCTGCCAGTCGTTCATGACCGAGCTTGTTAAGGTTATCGGTCCTGACGAGGATGTTCCGGCAGGCGACATCGGTGTCGGAGCAAGGGAGATCGGCTATCTCTTCGGCATGTACAAGAAGCTGACCCACAAGTGGAACGGTGTGCTTACAGGCAAAGGACTTGACTGGGGCGGCAGCCGCATACGTCCTGAGGCAACAGGTTTCGGCGCACTCTACTTTGTCAATGAGATGCTGCAAACACACGGCATAGACATTAAGGGCAAGACAGTGGCTATCAGTGGCTTCGGCAATGTGGCATGGGGCGCAGCAAAGAAGGCTACCGAGCTTGGAGCAAAGGTTATTACAATCTCCGGTCCTGACGGTTACATCTACGACCCGGCAGGCATTTGCGGCGAGAAGATTGACTACATGCTTGAGCTTCGTGCCAGCGGAAATGATGTCTGCGCACCTTATGCTGAGGAGTTCCCTGAGGCAACATTCTTCCCCGGCAAGCGTCCATGGGAGCAGAAGTGTGACATCGCACTGCCTTGTGCCACACAGAACGAGGTCAGCGGAGAAGATGCTGACATGCTTTTGGCAAACAAGCCTTTGTGCATAGCAGAGGTGAGCAACATGGGATGTACCGCAGAGGCTGTGGATAAGTTTATTGCAGCAGAAATGCTCTTTGCGCCCGGCAAGGCTGTAAACGCCGGCGGCGTGGCGACATCAGGACTTGAAATGACGCAGAACTCTATGCGTCTGTCATGGACAGAGGCAGAGGTGGACGAGAAGTTGCATTACATCATGCATTCTATCCATGAGCAGTGTGTCAAGTACGGCAAGCAGGAAAACGGCTACATTGACTACGTGAAGGGAGCGAACATTGCGGGCTTCATGAAGGTTGCCAACGCAATGATGGCGCAAGGCGTAGTATAAGATAAAGGCCACAGTAGTGGCAACAACGGTTCAACCATAAAAATCGTAAGGATGAGGAGCTAAATACCGGCTTCTCATCCTCTTTTTATTTGTACAAGAATTAACAAAACCGAGGCGGAGATTCTTATACCCTCTCTATGCGGAATCTCAATGACATGACTGCAAGAAAACAGACAATAGCTGCAACTATCACGTGTCGGGCTCTGCTTCCAAGAGTCTTGTCCCCCAATCACACATTTGGAAGATTATCGGCAATATGGACTTTCCCAATTCCGTCAGACCATACTCCACCCGTGGAGGTACAACAGGAAATACTTCCCGCCTTACTATGCCGTCCTTCTCCAAATCACGCGCCGTTTGTGCAAACATCTTGTTTGACACTCCCGGCATTGCACGTTGCAAATCAGAAGAGCGCAACGTGCCGTCCTTCAGCATGTAAATCATCATGGTCTTCCATTTGCCTCCTATAAGACCCAGAGTCAAATCAAGCGAGCAGAAATATTCCTTCCCGCGAAAAATAATTTTCTCCGTATCCCTTTGGCTATCCATAAAATACTCCTTTTGGTTACTATATTACATTTTTGTGCGTACTTGCAAAAGTAATTATTTTTCCGTAACTTTGCAAGCAAATCAATCGAAAATATATGAATATAGTAATCATCAACGGAAGTCCGAGAAAGGACGGTAACACGGCTCTGATGTGCCAAGCATTCGCCGACGGAGCCATATCACAAAGGCATGATGCCACAGTTGAGACCGTGAATCTGTATGAAGCGGAGTTCAAAGGCTGCAGAAGTTGCTTCGCCTGCAAGCTGAAGGACGCGCCATCCTATGGGAAATGCGCTGTGAAGGATAATCTTTCACCGATATTGGAGAAAGCGCTGAAGGCTGACATCCTTGTGCTGGCTTCGCCAATCTATCTTATGGATGTGTCGGGAGTCTGCAAATCATTCCTCGAAAGACTGCTCTTTCCGTTGGCTTCCTATGAAGCCGGGTACAAATCACTTGCCACAAACAGGATGCTGACCGTCACTATCTACACTATGAATGTTCCGAAAGAAATGTGTCCGGAACAAGTTCTTGCAAATGCGGAACATTTCATTGGGCATGTGTTCCGCAAACCTCGCAGAGTATGCGCCTACAACACTTACCAGTTCAGGGACTATTCGAAATACAAAGTGGAAGTTTTTGATGAACGGCAGAAAAGGCGGTACCATGACGAGATGTTCCCTCTCGAACTGAAAGAAGCATTTGACTTGGGAAGGGAGCTGGCATTGGCTGCAGAAGCAGAAAAGTCTGACTGCCGGCACAGAAGTTGTGACGAGAATCCGTAAAGGTATACAACAAATTGCAAGAAACAGAACCAAAAATATCCATAGACAGTAAGCACATTACAGTCTATGGATATTTTGTTTGCCTTGGGAACATGGACAAAGCACATAAAATCATTTTGCCGTGCTTTCCTTGATTTCCTTTTTTATCTTGTCAATAAGCTGGACAAGCTGTTTGTCAGTAACAAGAGCCTTCTTGACCTTCTTGCAGGAGTGAGCCACTGTGGAATGGTCTCTGCCGCCGACAAGTCTGCCGATACGGGTTGCAGGCATGTTGGTAAGCGTCTGTGCAAGATACATCACTATCTGGCGCGCCTCTGTGATGTCCTTCTTCCTTGACTTGCTGTTGATGTCCTGCGATGTGACATTGCAGACAAGGCATACACTATCAATAATATTGTCCAATGTCACCTGGGTGTCATCCACAAAAGAGACAATGCGCTTTATTACTTTCTCTGTCAAAGGCATGTCAATCTCCGTATTGCCTGCAATACTGTACACCATCAGTGAATTGATTATTCCCTGCAAATCCCTGACACTGCCGGTGACCGTTGTGGCAATGTATTCTATCACCTCATCGGAGAAAAGACCTGCAAGTCCGTCATGGGCGATCTTGTTCTTCAATATGTCAACGCACAGTTGCTTGTTAGGACGCATCAGTTCGCAAGTAGCACCACAGACAAAACGTGTTATGAGTCGCTCATGCATGCCTCTCAATTGCGCCGGCGAACGGTCAGAAGCCAGAATTATCCTCTTGCCTCTTCGGAACAAGTAGTCAAAGATATGGAAGAACGTATCCTGAGTTTTCTCCTGCGAAGCCCACTCCTGTATGTCATCCACGATGAGCATATCCAAGGTTTGGTAGAAAGCAATGAAATCATTCACCGTATTCTCAGTAACGGCTGTGGTGTACTGCTGGCGGAACGTGCGTGCAGAAACGTACAGCACACGGAGGTTAGGATAAAGCTCCTTCGCACGCAATCCTATCGCCGTGACAAGGTGAGTCTTGCCACAACCTGACGGACCGAAGATGAAGAAGGGGTTGAATTTGGAACTCCTTGGATGCTCCGCTATGTTCAGACCGACAGAACGCGACAATTTGTTCGATTCGCCCTCTATGAAATTCTTGAAATTAAGGCTTGGCGCAAGCTGAGGATCCACCTCGGGAAGCTTTGACTGTTTCTGCGATGCATTAGCACGCGGAGCAACCATCTCTGGGTCAGAAGCCTCAACGACAGTCTCGTTAGCCTCCTTGACAACAACAATACGGTAGTTCAGCTTCACACCTTTGCCATAAGCAGCGATAAGCGCCTTGGCAAAAACGCGAAGATGATTCTTCTCGATATGGTCTATATATGCTCGTCCCGGGACACGCAAAAGCAACTGGTGGGTTTGCGTGTCAAACGATTCAAAGGTTACAGGACGGAACCATTTGTTATACTCTTCCTCCTTACCTTCTGCTGACAAGTCAGCCAGAATACGCTGCTGCGTATCTTCCCAAAGTAGTTTATAATCTGCCACTATTATACCTTAAATTAAGCACACTCCACCCTTTGTCGGATCGGGTGGCAAGAGAGAAAACACATTATTTATCCTTCTTTCCGAATACAGAGAAATGAACATAACGCTTAGGATGAGCCTTCAGGTCAATCATCAGAGAGTCAGCGTCACGTATAGTGGCATTCAAATTATCATAGAGAGAAGAGTCATTCAGCAGTTTTCCTATTGTTCCGGAATTGGAATTCAGTTTGTTTGTAAGCTCCTCACAGTTTTTCAGCGTTGCATCTACACTTGCCATTGTGGACGCTACATCCAGTTTCGCAAGGTTTCCTGTAAGCTGTTCCGTGTTTGCCATTGTCTTGTCAGCCTTCTGCAACAGTCCCGGCACCTGTCTGTTCATCTGTGCAAGCATTCTGTTGAGCTCTGCTGTTGAGGTGCTGAGATTAGCTGTCGTGGTCTCAGTATTACGGAGGATTGCCACAACAGCAGGGTCAGCGAGAAGCGTATTGACACTTGTCATGATGGAATCCAGCTTCGGCACTATGGTTTCCAGATAAGGCACAAGGTCAGCAACCTTGTTCATCACGCCGTCTGCTGCACGTCCCATGATAGTGCCTCCCGGCTCTATACTCTTTGAAGAAGAAGCAAGGACAAGGTTCATCTTCAGGTTTCCCATAAGGTCAGCATCAACTTCCGCAATGGTTCCTTCAGGAATGCGCATGCGCTTGTCCACATCTATCGTGACAGTAATGCCCTTCGCCATATTTGAAAAGTCTACAGTCACGTCACGTACAACACCGACCTGCAAACCATTGGCATACACCGGATTGGACTGTGTAAGACCATTAGCGTCAGCAATCTGCACCTTGTATGAATAATCGTCAGAGAACAACATGACACCTTTGAGGAAATTCATTCCCACAAAGAGGACTACTATTCCGGCAAGAACAGCCAGAGCGATGCGCACTTCTTTGGTAAAATATTTGTTCATATCGCAATTTCTAAGTTTATTTTCCTAATTAATTATCTGACACGCTGTCCGTTCCGGAACTTTATGACAAAGGCGTCAGGGAACTTCTCCGCTATGTCGCGTTTGAGCTTTACCGCCTCTGCCTGCGTCTCACAGCATCCTATGGTATATTTATAGACACCGCCGTCTTTATAATGTTCTGCTCCTGTCACACCTTTGAAAAGGCCTGCACCTTCCTTCAGTACAGTTGTAGCCGTCATGAACTGCACCTTGTACACCAGCTTGTCAGAACTTTGCTCCTGCTTGTCATGAGACTCCGGCATGGACTTTTCCACTGTCTCTTTCGCCTTTGCCTCTTCATCGTCCGCCTGCGTCTTGCTCTTTGCCGGAGCGGAAGTTTTCTTTGACGGCACGACGGTAGGCAGTGCTATCTGGCTTTCAGCATCGGGCTTGTATGGAGTGACGACAGAATTCTTGTCCATATACTTCACAAAACCGACATATATGCCATACCCCATCTTGTCGATCATCGCCTCGTCGTTCAGCAAGCGTTCCTCATCGGGAGTGGAGATAAAGCCAAGCTCCACAAGGCATGCCGGCATCGAAGTGCGGCGCAGCACATGGAAATTATCCTGCTTGACACCTTTGTTAGGGCGGTTTGCCGATGCGCACAGGCTTTTCTGTATAGACTTTGAAAGCTCCACGCTTTTTGCCATGTTCTCATCGTGGATGTATTCAAACATTATTGCCGACTCGTCAGACTTCGAGTCATAGCCCTCATAACGTTCCTCGTAGCCCTCCTCATAGGTTATCACCGAGTTCTCGCGCATGGCAGCCGAGAGTTTCTCTTCCGAACGGCGCAAAGTCATGGAATAAGTCTCAACCCCTCGTCCTATATGCCCCTTTGGGAGGGAGTTTGTATGTATGGAAACGAACACATCAGCATGGTTCTTGTTGGCAATGTCCGCACGCTCATAGAGTTGGAGGAAAGAGTCCTTTTTCCTCGTATATATGACTTTCACGTTTGGGCAGTTCCTTTCAACATACCTTCCGAAGCATAGAGCAACTTTCAGGTTTATGTCCTTCTCCTTGGAGAAAGAGCCAACAGCGCCGGCATCTCTGCCACCGTGACCGGGGTCAATCACCAGAACATATTTCTTCCCTGCCGCCATTGATGCAACGGCAACAAGCAGGAATAATGCTATATGGAATATTCTTTGTCTCAAGATAAGTCTAATACCACAGAATTTCTTAACAGTAAAACGCTATGACATCAGCGTCATATTTCGCGCATTCACATTTCATTTTTCACGTCCTTCATCACAATATGCACTCCAGCACCGTCACAATCACACTGCATCGGCGGGGCAACCTTGGTGATTCTCAGGTCTATAGATGTGCATTTCGGGAACATTTCCTGTATCCTTGCCGTTATTCTGCCGGCAACATGCTCCAGAAGTGCAGAAGGAATGTTCATCTGTTCCTTGACAATGCCTGCAAGGGCAGCATAGTTCAGCGTGTCCTCGACATCGTCTGTCGCAACGGCATGCAGCCACGGGTAGCCTACCTTTATATTAATAAGGTAGTCATTCCCCACCCTGCGCTCTTGTTCCAGCACGCCATGAAAAGCATGCATGCGAAGGTTGTCTATATGTATGTATGTCTCTGTACCCACAACCAGCAACAAACCTATTCATCAGTAGAGATATACTTCTTCAGCGCACGCTCCACTCCTGATGCCCAGTTGTTGATGCTGTCGGTGTTCATCTCCATGGACGAGACGAGCTTCACGACATGCTTTATCGGCATACCATAACGGAGAACGCCGGAAATCAGCTTGGCATAGTTCCAGTATTCCGGATTGAACTTCTCGGAAAGCCCCTCCACAGTGGTCTTGTAGCCACGCTTGTTCTCAAACTGGAAGTCATACCTTTTGGTGCCGTCAGCATTTGTGCACTTTATTATCTTTCCTTTCTCGACGCTTTTCGGGAGTGCTATGCCTTCCTCATCATCTTGCAGACCGGTGAAAATCTCGTAAGGATGTCCGTCAAGAAGCCCTACGAAAGCCACCCATTTCTCTTTGTTGTTTTGGAAACGGACGACATCGCACTCAAGGATTTCCGGGCGCACCTCCACGACAAATTTTCCGCCTTGCACTGTATTGTTCTCCATTGTTCGGTAGACTGTTGTAGTTGATAGATGCAAAGTTAATAATTTTAATCAAGAATCAAGAATCAGGATTATAATTATTATGATTTCTTTACATACCACCACTACCACGCTTCATTGGTCCGGCGTGGCAGTTGCCTGTGAACCAGGTCAGCTAAAGATAATCGTCTTGTTGTGGCAAGTGAGGATTTTGCGCTCTATGTGCTTCTTCACGGCACGCGAGAGGACAATCTTCTCAAGGTCTTTTCCTTTCAGGACAAGGGTCTCTGGAGTGTCCTTGTGGGTGATGCGCACGACATCCTGCTCGATGATAGGTCCTGCGTCAAGCTCCGAAGTGACATAGTGGCTTGTCGCACCGATAATCTTCACACCTCGCTGGTATGCCTGATGATAAGGCTTTGCACCGACAAATGCCGGCAGGAACGAATGGTGGATGTTGATGATTTTGTTAGGATACTGCTGTATCATCTCTTCGGAGATAATCTGCATGTAGCGTGCAAGGACAATAAACGTTATGCCCTTTTCCCTCATCAGCTCCATTTCCTCGCGCTCAACCTCCTGCTTGTTGGACCAGTCTTTTTTGATTGACCAAACGTAATACGGAATGTCAAACTGCTCGGCGACATACCTCAAATCCTCATGGTTGGAGACAATGCACGGAATCTCAACGTCAAGCTCCCCTGCCTTGTAGCGTGCGAGGAGGTCATAAAGGCAGTGTGACATCTTGCTTACGAACAAAGCCATGCGCGGTTTCTCGTAGTTGAAATATATCTGGAACTGCATGTTGTAGCGTTGTCCATAGAGGGTATCGATATATTCCGACAGTTTTTCTGCAGGGATGGCAAACTTCTCAAGTTCCCACTCCACACGCATGAAGAACCGTCCGTCTATTTTGTCGACATATTGGTCAAGATAGACGATGTTGCCATTGTTGTCGGTGATGAACTTTGTTATCTCTGTAATGATGCCCAGCTTGTCAGGGCAGTGCAGTAATAGAATAGCTGTCTGTTGCATTTGTCACTCCTTTTTACCGTTAAACTTATATCTTAATTTCATTAATCAAACTACTTTTTATTTCCAACGGACAGACCTGAAAAACACAGGCTGTCACTCCGTTCTGCAAAAGGTAACGGTTTACCTTGTAAAAGGTTACCTTTCACCTCACGAAAGGTAACACTTTGCATGGCAAAAGGTAACCTTTTGTTTACCAATGTGCCAAATATAAGATAACAAACTGTGTATCAACAATTTGTTATCTTATATTTTCCATTAATTATCCATATAACCTTTTGTCAGGAGGTCATAGCTTATCGCCTCAAGTTCGCTCAGGGAGAGTTTCTGCAAAGCATGCTCTATGTTGCGGAGCAGCTCCTCACGGCGATATTCTTCGTTCAGTCTTTCAAAGTTCATTTGCGTCGTTTGAAGTAAAGTGCCATTATTGCCAAAAGGCAGAGTACAAGGATTCCGAAGGCTGTGTATGCCACTGTCTCCGTTGTCTTGACAGTCTGCGGGTGGAAATCCAACACAATCTTGTGCTTTCCTGCCTTGACATTAACGGCGCGGAGCACATAGTTCACTCTGCCAAGCTCCACATCCCGGCCATCGACTGTGCATGTCCAGCCTGGGTAATATATCTCGGAGAAGACTATCACACCGCCCTTTGACGACTCGGCATCATACTCCAAGTGGTTCGGAGCGTACTTTGTCAGCGTTACAACGGCAGCAGAATCCTGCTTCACCGACTGAGAAAGCTGTACCTCAAACTTCTTGTCCGCAACGGCTTGCCTGCTCAAATCTATCTTTGCCATACCGTCAAGCTCCTCGTTGGCGTTATTGACGAAGAGCACGTTGTCTACATACCATGCATTGCCAAAGGCATTCGGATTCTGCACAGGCATAGTCTCCCCACCCTGAAGTGGCAGGATGAAATACTTCGTGTTCAGCATATTGAGCACCGGACAGACATCCTTGCCGAACATCGACATATCGCCCTGAGCCTCAACAATGGCTGACATCGTCTTCTGCATTTCAGGAGAGATATACTTCTCGATAAGCTCCTGATAGCGGCGCAGCTTTGCCGCATGATATCCGCCAATAGACTTATGGTAGTAGCTTGTCTCGTTCTCGTTGAACGTGTTTGACGCAAGGTTCAGCACACGGTAGTCCAAAGACTTGTCTTTCAGTATCTCCATGTCAGTCCGGGTCATAGGCTGCGGAGCTGTTCGCTGCTCATCATTGACGAACATGGCGTCATTCAGATAGCGTTTGTCCACCTGCCACATGTCGAAGAGACAAAGGAGAGCCATTGCTGTGACGGCATAGACAGGCTTCAGTTTGCGCATGCGCATAGCCACAAGCAGGGCTGCACCGGCTGCAATGACCCAGAATGAACGCCAACAGTCGGCTGCGAACACAGCCTGACGCATCTCGCGCAGGTTGGAAAGCAGCGGATTGAGCTGTTCCTGTGGAATCTGTCCAAGCATTCTCAGCTCATTCTGTGAGACGAAATCTGTAAAAAAGAGTGTCGGCATAAGGGCGAAAAGTGCGCAGATGCCTGCTGTCAGAGCGAAACTTATGCCTATCTTTTTCAGCATTTCGTCCTTGCCCTTCTCCGGTTTCGGAGCCTCGATGACCTTCGCCAGTGCCATGATGGCAAGGAGAGGCATGGTGAACTCTGCAATGACGAGTATCGATGCCACCGTGCGGAACTTTGCATACATCGGGACATAGTCAATGAAGAAATCCGTCAACGGCATGAAATTCTTGCCCCAAGAAAGCAGTATGGAGAGCACTGTGGCAGCAAGGAGCGCCCATTTCATAGGGCCTTTCACAATCATCAGTCCGAGAACGAAGAGCATAACCACGAATGCGCCGACATAAACAGGACCGGAAGTGCCGGGCTGCTCGCCCCAATACTGTCCCATCTGCTGGTAGATGCCGACAAAATCGTTATTGGCATGAGCCATGGCTGTCTCATTGGAAGCTATCGCGTCCATGGAAGAGCCGCCCTTTGTGTTAGGCACAAGCAGCGTCCATGTCTCACTTATGCCGTAGCTCCACTGCGTTATGTAGTCGCGGTCAAGACCCGAAGATGTCTGATTTGCAGAGTTTTCCTTCACAAGTTCGCTCTTTCCGCGCATGGATTCGTTCTGGTATTCCCATGTGTGGTAGAGGTTTGACGCATTCATCAGTATGCCCACAAGAGCCGCACAGACACATGTCGCCGACGCTTTCGCAAAGCGCAGCAGCTGTTTTTCCTTTATGGCCTCGACAAGATAGGCTATGACCATGAAGAAGATGATGAAGCAATAGTAATAAGTCATCTGCACATGGTTTGCCAAAACCTCCATGGCTGCGAAGACAGCGGTGACGAGGAAGCCCACCAAGTACTTGCCTTTGTAGGACAAGGCCACACCGCCAATCATCGGAGGGAGGTAGGCCAGTGCCATCACTTTCCATATATGGCCTGCTGCAATGATAATCAGGAAATAGCTTGAGAACGCCCATATCACCGAGCCAAGTGCCGCAAGATACCATTTGAAGTCAAAGGCACGGAGCATGATGTAGAACCCGAAGAGGTAGGCAAACAAGTACCAGACATTCTCCGGAAGCCAAAGGTGGAATGCGTCGGTAACCGTGTTCAGCGGTTTCTGACTGTCATAGGAAGGCGCAGACTGATAAGTAGGCATTCCGGAGAACACGGAGTTTGTCCAACGGGACACCTCCCCGGTCTTCTCACGATAGTTTGAAACCTCCATTCCTGCACCGCGTCCTGCGGAGGAGTCATGGCGATAGAGTATCCTGCCTTCTGTGTCGGCAGGGAAAAAATATGCAAACGCTATGACGACAAACGCCAGCACTACAAGGATGTCCGGCAAATGCCGCTTGAATAACTGTGTCATTTTTCTATTATATTAATACAATTTTGTTGCAAAATTACAAAATATTTCGGAATTATTTGTAACTTTGCATAAAATATTACTTAACCCCCAGAAAGAAAATGTTGCAAATACGCTGTACGAACAACAATCAGACAAAGAGTTTCACCGAAGGCAGCTCCCTTCTGGATATATTCCCGGAGTTCGGGCTTGACTTCAAACATCCTGTGGTCTCAGCCAAAGTCAACAACACATCGCAAGGACTGAAGTTCAGGTTGTGGCAGAACCGTGACGTGGAATTTGTGGATGTATGCAACCCCAGCGGCATGCGTGCCTACATCCGCTCACTGTGTTTCGTGCTCTACAAAGCCGCACAGGATGTGTTCCCGGGCTGCAAACTCTTCATCGAGCATCCTATCTCACGAGGCTATTACTGCAATTTCGTAAGGAATTTCAAGAATATCACGGCAAAAAGCCCTGAGAATAAGCGCGGACTTACTGTCGAGGAGGTTGAGAGAGTGCGCCAAAGGATGCAGGAAATCATAAGCCTTGATATGCCGTTCCGACGCAACGAAGCTCCTACGGAAGAGGCTATCCGCATATTCAAGGAGCGCGGATTCACCGACAAGGTGAGGCTTCTGGAGACTTCGGAGAAGGTGTACACCGACTATTACACTCTTGGCGACACGGTGGACTATTACTATGGGGCATTGGTTCCGTCGGCAGGCTATCTGAAAGTCTTCGGGCTTGAACAGTACGGCGAGGGCATGCTGCTGCGCGTTCCTGACAAGAATAATCCGGAACAACTGGCGGAGATGATACCGCAGCCTATGACTTTCGATGTCTATAAGGAGCAGGTGAAGTGGAATGTCATTATGCGCCTCTCCAATGCCGGTGACGTAAACAAGGCTTGCCAAAACGGAAGAGCACCGGAACTGATACAGGTTTCGGAGGCGTTGCAGGAGAAAAAGATTGTCAAGATTGCAGAGGAGATAGAACAGAGGTACAGGGAGCAGGACCTGAAGGTTGTGCTTATCACAGGCCCGTCAAGCTCGGGAAAGACAACATTCTGCAAGCGTCTGTCCATACAACTCCTTGCTTGCGGACTGCGACCAATATCTTTCTCTACGGACGACTACTTTGTCAACCGTGTGGACACTCCGCTTCTGCCTAACGGGCAGTATGACTTTGACAACTTCGAGGCTGTCGACCACAAGCTCCTTGGTGAGCATCTTGTGCAGCTTCTTGAAGGAAAGGAGGTGGAAGTGCCGGAATACAATTTCACTACCGGTATGCGTGAATGGAACGGAAAGAAGCTGCGCATAAAGGACAAGCATATCCTTATCATCGAGGGAATACACGCGCTGAACCCGCGCCTGACAGAGAACATTCCGGAAAGCAACAAATACAAAATCTACACTTCCGCACTTACCAATGTTTCTCTTGACGACCACAACTGGATTCCTACACGTGACAACCGCCTGTTGAGACGTATCATCCGCGATTACAACAAGGGGGCGTTCTCGGCACGTGAGACTATAAAGCAGTGGCCTAATGTCTGTGCAGCCGAGGAAAAGTGGATTTTCCCTTATCAGGAGAATGCCGACGTGATGTTCAACTCAGCATTGAGCATAGAGTTCGCCATACTTCGCAACCATGCCGAGCCTATTCTGCGTTCCGTTCCGAAGAACTGTCCGGAGTATGCCGAGGCGCACAGGCTGCTGAAATTCATCCATTATTTCACTCCGGTGTCAGACAAGGAGATTCCTCCGACATCAATCATGCGTGAGTTTGTCGGTGGTTCGTCATTCAAGTATTGACATTTTCAAATTTCCGCATAAACACTTGTATAACAACAGAATAACACATGAAACACAACATAGAGACATTTATCGGCTGCGATGCCGAATACGAGGATGCGAAAGTGGTGCTCTTCGGTGCGCCTTTCGACAGCACAACGAGTTACAGACCCGGCGCACGGTTCGGCTCTGCTGCAATGAGGCATGAGAGTTACGGCATAGAAACCTACTCTCCTTATCTTGACCGCGACCTTGTTGACCTTAATGACAAAGGAGAATATGACGGCATTGCTGTCTTTGACTCCGGCGATTTGGAGCTTCCGATGGGTTCGGCAGAGATGGCTCTTGACGCTATCTCCCGGCATACTGCCGAAATTCTTGAGGACGGAAAGGTACCATTGATGCTCGGTGGAGAGCATCTTGTGACCCTCGGTGCTTTCCGTGAGGTGGCAAAACGCTATCCAAATGTGCACATAATACACTTTGACGCTCATGCCGACCTTCGCAATGATTATCTCGGAGTGCAGTTGTCGCACGCTTGTGTCATACGCCGCTGCCATGACATCATTGGCGACGGCAGGATTCATCAGTTCGGAATACGCTCGGGAGAACGTGCGGAATGGCAGTTTGCACGTGCCGGACACACTGACCTTCATCCGTTCTCTCTCAAAGACATTGACACCATTGTCCATGGCAATGACGGCGAGAACGGTTGCAATGACAAAGGAACAGCATTGCCAAAAGGCACGCCTGTCTATTTCACCATTGACCTTGATGTGCTCGACTCGTCAGTATTCCCCGGCACAGGCACACCGGAAGCGAGCGGCGTGACATTCGATGAACTCCGCAAAGCTATCTACGAAATATGCTCAAACTGCAACATTGTCGGTGCAGACATCAACGAACTTGCCCCGAATCTTGACACCTCAGGCATATCGACTGCCGTAGCCTGCAAAGTGCTTAGAGAGTTCCTGCTGAGCATGAAGCAATAAAAAACAAACGAAAAAGTCTGCCACCATTTCTTATCTCACTATACATGAAACAAGAAACGGTGGCAGACTCATTTCTCATCTTTGTCTCTTCCCGAATGTTTCCTTATTGGTTTTGTTGCAAAACCTTATTGATTTCACTGCAAAACCAATAAGGAAATCATTGCTTGTCAAATCCTGTCAAGCACAAGGCGGATAAGGTCATCAATCTTGTTCTTGTACTGAGTGTTCATCTCTTTGGCATAGCGGTTGGCGATAACCATGCAGCATGTCATGGCACGATGACCGAAAAGAGAGGCCAAACCTGCAAGCGCCGATGACTCCATCTCAAAGTTGCAGACCTTCAAATCACCATAACGGAAAGACTCAACCTTCTCATTCTGATTCGGGTCCTGTATGCCCAAACGTATCTGACGGCCTTGCGGACCATAGAAACCGCCACAGGCGATGGTGATGCCACGCACCATGTCCTCGCCGGCTATCTGCTCTATGAGTTCCGGACAAGCAGTGGCAACGTATGGAGCGCCCTTCTTTGCACACCAATCCATGTGCTTCACGAACGCCTCTTCAAGTTCAAGATCGCAGACTTCGTCACGCCCAGCATAGTAATTGAGCAGTCCGTCAAAGCCGATGCTTTTAGATGAAGCGACAAAAGTGCCGATAGGTGTCTCAGGCTGCAAACCGCCACAAGTGCCGATACGCACAAGAGTCAGCTGTCGGAACTTCTCATTCTCCATGCGTGTCGTGAAATCTATGTTCGCCAAAGCGTCAAGCTCGGTCACAACAATGTCAATGTTATCACAACCGATACCTGTGGACTGTGCCGTAATCCGCTTGCCTTTGTATGTGCCTGTGATAGTGCGGAACTCACGGCTTGCCACTTCTGCCTCTATAGAATCAAAGTGTGCGGCAACCGTTGCCACACGTCCCGGGTCACCGACCAATATTACTTTGTCGGCAAGATTCTCAGGTTTCAGATGAAGATGAAAAGCACTGCCGTCAGCATTGATAGGCAGTTCTGAAGGAGGAAAGTGTTTCATAGTAATGTCTTTTTAATTGTTCTGTATTTTATTTGCCACAAGCCACATCTTCTGATATGGCATCTGACCATCGAATTATTTCCAATCATTGATGTTGCAACGCCTCTCCAGTCTTGCTTCCAGTTTGTCATCAAGGTCTGCAAAGAGGTCAAGACCTGTAAGAGCCTCTATGTTGTCGACTGCTGTGCATGCATGGCGGTAAGGCTGCTTCTTGGAATTGTTCGCATAATAGAATGCGATTGCCTTCTCATGTCCTTTCCGCAAAGAAAGCACAGCCTTGAAGAAACCGTCAGGAACTTCCACGACATGGCTCACACCAATGCGCTCATGCTTGCGGTTCTTGTACACCGGACCGCAGACAATGTAAATCTTCCCCTCCGTCTTCGCCCACTGGCGACAGGCTTTCTCCAGACTTGCCCACGAGCCGGAGTTCAACGCCGGGTCCTGTGGACACATGTTCGACATGTAGAAGCATTCCTTCATTGCCTGCGCATTCCATTTGTTGTCGGCAGCCGGACACATGTGGCCACGGTCATAACCTGACTCCTTGTAGTCATAATATTCCACACGATAGGCACGAGGAATCATTGGGTCGGCAAGAAATTTGCTTGCCCTTGGCACAGGGCCGTCGGTATGATTCGCCGTCAAAGTCCAAGCCACCCAATTCGGAGTGTTGCGCGATTTGTTGTAACTCAGCGTATATGCTTTATGCTTGACAATCATTTCAGAACCTTTTGACAAAGGCTTCGGCAAAAGAATCGCCAAGATAGCAACAAGAATGGTCAGTATATGCATAGTATGATGGTTTTCTTATACATTATTGTATATAGTGACTGTACAGACAGCAATCATGCACCGACAGTTAAATGCTAAACGCTGAATAATGCACATTATTGTCAGTTTTCTGCCATTTTCTTTGGAAGATTAGGATTATTTTAGTAATTTTGTTACAAAGTTGTACAAACCGAGCGTAATCGGAGCTTGCTCAGAATGGACAAAGTGCTGTTCAACTTATCAAAAGTTGTACAAACCGAGCGCAGTCGGAGCTTGCTCAGAATTGCCGAGGTGCAGTTCAACTTATCAAAAGTTGTACAAACCGAGCGCAATTATCACCTAAGAAACATAAGAAAAAGATACAATCGAATGGCAAAACTCAATGTCAACATCGGCAAACTGGAACTAAAGAATCCGGTCATGACTGCCAGCGGCACATTCGGCTACGGCCTCGAATTTGCCGACCTTGTGCCCCTCGAAGAGATTGGAGGCATAATCGTCAAAGGCACAACCCTCAAACCACGACAGGGCAACGACTATCCCCGTATGGCGGAGACGGCACAGGGTATGCTCAACTGTGTAGGACTTCAGAACAAAGGCGTGGACTACTTCTGCGAGCATATCTATCCGGAAATAAAGGACATCGACACACAGATGATTGTCAATGTCAGCGGTTCATCACCTGAAGACTATGCCGAGTGCGCCGCACGTGTGGGAGAACTCGAGAACATCCGTTCCATAGAGCTTAACATCTCCTGCCCTAACGTCAAGGACGGCGGCATGGCTTTCGGTGTGACCTGTGAGGGTGCGGCAAGCGTTGTGAAGGCTGTGAGGAAGGCCTACGGCAAGACTCTCATCGTAAAACTCTCGCCAAACGTCACAAGCATCGTTGACATTGCCAAGGCTGTCGAAGCGGAAGGAGCGGACAGCGTGTCACTCATCAACACACTGATGGGCACAAGCATAGACATCGAAAAGAGGAAATTCAATCTTTCCATAGGCACAGGAGGACTCTCCGGCCCATGCGTGAAGCCAGTGGCACTCAGGATGGTCTACCAAGTTAGCAAGGCTGTCAGCATCCCGGTAGTAGGACTTGGTGGCATATCCACTGCAGAGGACGCCATAGAGTTCCTTATGGCAGGTGCTACGGCAATAGAAATCGGCACGGCAAACTTCCTCGACCCTGCCGTGACAAAGAAGGTAAAGGACGGAATAAACCTGTGGCTTGACAACCACGGAATAAAGGACATTCACGAAATAATAGGAGTGCTATGAAACAGAAACACTTGTTAGACCTTACAGTGAAATGCGTTGAACGCATCAACGAGAAATATATCCTCATCAAACTTACCGACAATGCCCCACTCCCCGATATGGCTCCGGGGCAGTTTGTGGAGATACGTGTCGACGGCTCAAAGACAACTTTCCTGCGCCGTCCTATCTCTATCCATTATGTTGACTATGAGAAGAACGAGCTTTGGCTTCTCATCGCACTTGTCGGTGACGGCACACACGCGCTTGCAAAACTGAAAGAGGGCGACATGCTTAACATACTTCTCCCACTCGGCAACGGCTTTACCGTAGCTCCTGACTGTGAGGAAAACGCAAAAAAAGACTATTCCGTGCTTCTTGTCGGTGGCGGTGTAGGTGTCGCTCCGTTGCTCTATGCCGGTGAAGTGATAAGGAAGAACGGTGGCACACCTGTCTTCCTGCTTGGCGCACGCTCAAAGTCTGACCTTCTCAAACTGGACAATTTCCGCGCCATCGGTGAGGTTCTTGTCACAACAGAGGACGGTTCGGAGGGCGAAAAAGGTTTTGTGACAAACCATTCCGTATGGAACACTCACAATTTCAGCCAGATAAGTGTCTGCGGCCCGAAACCGATGATGGTTGCCGTGGCAAAACTTGCGAGGGAGAAAGGTGTCTATTGCGAGGTCTCCCTTGAGAACAAAATGGCATGCGGCGTAGGAGCTTGCCTCTGCTGTGTGGAAGACACTCAGGAGGGAAATGTCTGCGTATGCAAGGACGGCCCTGTCTTCAGCATCGACAAGCTGAAATGGTAAGCAGCGTAAAATCTATTGGCATAAAATCCAAAAGACAACAAATGACAAAATGAAGTGTTACCTTTGGCATTATAAAAGGTAACGCTTCACTTGATGAAAGGTAACCCTTGGCAATGTCAAGTGTTACCTTTTGTTTTATCAACCGTTTTTTAACATACGTTATTGTTTTAGTTTACAAAAACACCTGCATATCTGACAATTTGCAAGCATTTGGCTTGTTTTCACTTACACACAAACAAAATAGGTAAGTGTGTAAAAAAAATCGGTTGATTAGCATAAAACTACAACCAACCGATTGTGCGGCAAAAGACAACTGCCATTAGCGGTCTTCATTGTTTGAGTGAGGAAAACTTCTTCCTTTTGCTTCCCATTTCTTTCTTAACGATTTCATTTTGTTTTGCCATTGAGAGATTTCAGAGGGGGAGGCATTTCTATTTCCTGCGAAAGCAGCTGCAAGCATACTGTCGTATTTACTATATGTTGATTTATCTGAATTATATGCACGTTGTTCCGACATATTATATTTGGTATTTCCTCCAGACGATTTGGAATTCCTGCTATTCCCGCCCTCTATAGCATTATTGGAAGAATATGATAACGAACTACTTCCGGATGAATCTGAAATTTGTTGTAATTGATTGGATAAATTGGCAAAGGCTGCAGACCAATCTTCCCAAGAACCTAAAGCCTTTTTCCAAGCTGCGTTCCATTCAGATTTAGACTGTTGTACATATGAGGCATATTCTCGAGATGAAGATATAAAAGAAATTTCGTCTCTACTGACATTTTCCGTAGTCCAATTACCGTCAGTTTCTAAATAAATACAGATACCATCACAGACGCCGTCTTTAAATTTTGAAATTAACAAATCTCCATTTTGAAAGAATATGGCACCAAAGCCATTCGGCAAATCAGAAGAAAATTCACCTATATAGTAAAATTTTTCAGTTTTAGCATCCGATAAGTATTTTATTGGAGAAACTACACTGTCTCCATAGTTATCAATGGGAACATCATCTAAAAATTTACCAATATAGATGGCCTCGCCAGCTGAATTATAGCAAATACCATTTCCGTTCTTAATTCCATTTTTGAATCGACCAACGTAGACAGTTGCATTGGGGCAATTGGATATATTCTCCTCAGGGGAGGCTATAAACATTCCTGTGCCATTAAATACTTTATCTTTGAAATCTCCGATATAAATACTTTCATCTTTTCCTTGATAAAGTCCAGAACCTGAAATCTTGCCCTTAATTTTTTGCGCAACAAAAATCCCTTTACCGTTTTTTTCAGTAACATGCGTCGTAGTCGCAGAAATTGGAATTGGGTAGTTATAAATCTGTGCCTGCAGAAGTAAGCACAGATTTACAAGTATTGACAGTATAGTAATTCTCATATGTTAAATGTTAAATTTTACATCACCTAAATCTTGCCATTTCTGCATCCATTTTGAAGCTTTTTTCTTTAACCTCTTTTATTTGCATATCGTGGATGCCTTTGCTAGTAAGTTCCAAATAGTATGTTTCACCATAAATAGTATGTTTCACCATCGGCAACGTTAAATGTTACACCACCTAAATCTTGCCATTTCTGCATCCATTTAGAAGCTGTTTTTTCTTTAACCTCTTTTATTTGCATATCGTGGATGCCTTTGTTAGTAAGTTCCAAATAGTATGTTTCACCATCGGCAACGTCAAGTGAAATTTCTCCTTTGTAAGTGTTTACGTTACCGTTACTAGGCACGGTGAACAGTAATGTTCCGGTAAGAAGGATTTTGCCTTCCCCGTCTAACACTATTTTATGGTAACAACCATTACGCTTTTCCATTGTTCCACCTGGTACGTTCATCGTCTTAGTGATGGAACCGTTAAGTTTACATACCTCTGTACCATTGATAGTAATTGAGGTGTCAGTGTTATACATGCTCTTTAAGAACACGTAGACATTACTTTCGGCTAAAACACTGGCAATCGCTGTCATAAGGACTGCAACTAAGGAAATAATTCTTTTCATTTGCATTACTTTTTGGTGGTCTTGTAGCCCGGTCGACCGTTATAAATTAAAAAGGCGTGGGCTGCTATGCCACGCCTATGAATGAAGGTGGTCGGATTACCTTTGAAAGTAGATGTGGAAATAACAGCTCCACGCCATACGACGTGGAGACAGTTACGACCTCTCTTGCTTTCTTGAGTAAGTTTCCGACGCTTCTCATTCACAAGCAGAAGACATAACGCCTCGTGTATTAATATGTTATAAAATGGACGAATCCATTTCGATTGCAAAGTTAATAAAAAAATATGAATATCAAAAAAATATCCCACATATTTAATTTTATTTTTGTTCACCCTATCTTTCGCATCTTTATTGCTGCTACATAAAAACAAAAAACTTTAACTGATTTAATTTAAACCTAAAACATGAGAATGCTATTGAAAAGTTTCACTATCTTTGTGGTCTGAAACAAAAAAACAGAACTATATGAGCGCATTATTTTCAGTACTTATTATCCCTGTCATAGGAACGACAATCGGAGCCGCATTTGTCTACACGATAAAGGACACAATACCACCACTCACGAAAAAAGCATTCATGGGCTTCACAGCCGGCGTGATGATAGCCGCTGCTGTCTGGTCACTGCTCATTCCTGCCATGAACATGTCGGGAGGGGAAGGCGTGAGCCGCACCATGCCTGCCATTTTGGGCTTTACGGCAGGAGTGGCATTCCTTCTGGTGATGGACAGTATCATACCGCATCAGCACGGAAACGATTCATCATACGAAGGACTGAATTGCGACATGTCACGCACATGGAAACTTGTGCTTGCCATTATCCTCCATAACATTCCGGAGGGAATGGCTATCGGTGTGGCGTTTGCAGCCGTAGCGGAAGGCAGTGCCTGCATGCCGGTGGCAGGAGCACTTGCACTGGCTGTCGGCATTGCCATACAGAATGTGCCGGAGGGAGCTATCGTGTCACTCCCGTTGCGTGACGCAGGCAACACCAAAAACCGCGCTTTCATCATCGGAGTACTTAGCGGTGTGGTTCAGCCGGCAGCGGCACTGCTCACGATATGGCTTGCCTCCGCTGTTGTTCCGCTTATGCCTTTCCTGCTTGCGTTTGCAGCAGGAGCAATGCTCTATGTCGTGGTAGAGGAGCTTATCCCTACGGCATCGCAAGGCTCCCACTCCAATCTCGGCTCTATCGGGTTCACCGCCGGCTTCCTGCTGATGATTATCCTTGACGCAGCATTGAACTAATCCATGCGACTGTTGGAAAAAATGTGATACAAAAGTAATAATATTTTTTCAACCTGCAATAGTTTGACATATTCTGTCGTGCCATGAGTAGTCCAAATACCATTCTGCATCTATCCACATAAATAAACAGCACCTTTATAGACCGGCTATAAAGGTGCTGTTTATTTATGGAACACTCTGAGGCAAATAATAGACAGTACTCCAATCAGCTGCCATAAAAAAACAGAGCATGTCCCTTAAACATAAGAGACATGCTCATTAAAAAGAGCGGCAAACGAGGCTCGAACTCGCGACCCTCAGCTTGGGAAGCTGATGCTCTGCCAACTGAGCTACTGCCGCAAATGCGTTGCAAAGGTAATAATAAATTTCCATTCGCACAATATTTTCCGCACATTTTTTGCAGCCAAAAAGCATCGGAAGAGCTTTTTTGCTGCCACAAATCCCAACAAGACAGCAAACAGACCACAAAAAGAATGACGGGATGCCATTCCTCACGGAACAGCAACCCGTCGGGTTACTGCGTATCAGAATATTCAACTTACGTAACCCAAAGCAAAGATGTTACCCCGAATCGGCAATCAGACCATAAGCAGCTGTTTCATGGCTAAGCCGGCATAATGCCTGATTGCCGATTGGGGATTATGGTTCGTTTGGCATGATAACTATCACCGGGGAGCCGCACAATTCTCCTCAAACCAGTCTACGAACGCGCGGTTGCACAAGCGTATGCCACCCGGAGTAGGATAGTTGCCGGTGAAATACCAGTCGCCGCCATGTTCCGTACATGCCGCATGAAGTCCTTCAAGGCTTTGGAAGACAAGCTCAATCGGTGTGGAGACATCCTCCGTGCGCAGCAGCCTGACCATCTCCTCGTTAAGCTCGTCCACGGTGAATGCGGCATAAAGTTCCTTGACAGGCAGCGACTGCTCCCCTGCAGGCTTCTCAAGTTCTTTCATGCACTGCGTGTAAACATCCTCGATGAGCTGCTTCATGCCACGCCTTTCCAGCAAGGAGACGCAGGCACGGAAAGCGATGAACTCCTCCATTCGTGCCATGTCTATGCCGTAGAAGTCGGGATAGCGTATCTGTGGCGAACTGCTGACAATGACAATCTTCTTCGGATGCAGACGGTCAAGGATTTTTATGATGCTCTCTCGCAAGGTCGTCCCCCTCACAATCGAGTCATCAATGACCACGAGATTGTCCTCGTAAGGACGCACTATGCCATAAGTGACATCATAGACATGGGCAGCGAGGTCGTTGCGCAGAGTGCCTCCGGTGATGAATGTGCGCAGCTTTATGTCCTTCCACGCTATCTTCTCGAAGCGGACATCGTGCCCCTGCTTCATGAATCCGTGGAGCATGCCGTAGTAAGCCACTTCGGCTGTGTTGGGGATGAAGGAAAAGACCGTATTGTCCACGTCACCACCCAAGGCTTCTGTTATGGCAGGCACAAGTTGCTCGCCAAGACAACGGCGCTCACGGTAGATGTCCCTGTCGTTCCCACGGCTGAAATATATCCTTTCAAAACTGCATGGTGCGAGGTGTTTCGGCTGTATTATTTCCGAGACAGCAATCTCGCCGTTGCGCCTTATCGACAGTGCATTGCCCGGAAGAAGCTCCTTCAAGCTCTCCGCATCAAGGTTGAATGTCGTCTGAAGCACCGGACGTTCGGATGCCACCGCCACAAGTTCGTCGTCATGATAGTAGAACGCAGGGCGGATGCCCCACGGGTCACGCATAACAAAGAGTTCTCCGGAACCTGTCAGTCCGCAGACAACATAGCCTCCGTCGAAGTCCTTCATCGTCGTCTCCAAGACATTCCCGATTTCCATGTGCGCATCGATGTAGTCCGTTATCCCTATTCCCTCCAGTCCTTCCGCCTTCGCTGCCGAGAAATTGCGCTCCACCTCACGGTCAAGCCGGTGTCCCATAAGCTCAAGCATTATATACGAGTCACTGTATATGCGTGGGAACTGCCCTTGCGCCGTGAGTTTGCGGAAGATTTCGTCAATGTTCGTCATGTTGAAATTTCCGCACAGGCAAAGATTCTTCGCGCGCCAATTGTTGCGGCGCAGGAAAGGATGTACGAATGTCAGCCCACTCTTTCCTGTGGTCGAATAGCGCAGATGCCCCATCAGCAGTTCACCGGCAAACGATTCGTCAACACGTGAGAATATCTCCGTTATGGCGTCCTTGCCCTGTGCCTTCTCACGGAACATGTACTCCTTCCCCGGAACAGCGTCAAGGTGGACAGAGGCAATGCCTGCCCCCTCCTGACCGCGGTTGTGCTGCTTCTCCATCATCAGGTAGAGCTTTCCCAGACCATAAGCCCTTGTCCCATACTTCTTTTCGTAGTATTCCAGCGGCTTCAGAAGGCGCACCATTGCTATGCCGCACTCGTGTTTCAGTTGTTCCATTTCTTGTAATTATCCTTTATCATAGTCAAAGGTAACCTTTCACCCTGCCAAAGGTAACCTTTTACAAGGCAAAGTGTAACCTTTCACATGGCGAAAGGTTACCTTTTGTTTGGCTTGAGGAAATCCCCTGTTTTCCTATCTCCCTATTGCCGTTTTTATGAAGTCCATAAACAGCGGATGAGGATTAAGCACGGTGCTTTGGTATTCAGGGTGGAATTGTGTCCCGACAAACCAACGCAGCTCAGGAATCTCGACAATCTCGACAAGGGAAGTCTCCGGATTCTTGCCTGCACATTTCATTCCAGCCTCCTCGAAACGGCACAGATAGTCATTGTTGAACTCATAGCGGTGGCGGTGGCGCTCACGGATAAGTCGCTCTCCGTAGATGGCTTCCATGCGCGACCCTGCCTCCAGCTCGCAGTCATAAGCACCGAGGCGCATAGTGCCGCCAAGGTTTGCTATGTCCTTCTGGCCGGCCATAAGGTCAATGACAGCATGCTTCGTCTTCGCCATCTCCGTACTGTCGGCGTCCTTCAGCCCAAGGACGTCACGCGCAAACTCGATGACCATCATCTGCATTCCAAGGCATATCCCGAAGCACGGGACATCATTCTCACGGGCATATCTGACGGCAGCCACCTTGCCTTCCGTCCCTCGCTGCCCGAATCCCGGACAAATCACCAGCCCGTCCTGCCGCTCCAGCAATGCCATGTCGAGATGTTCCGAGTCGATGAATGTTATCTCCACCTTCCTGTTATTGTATGTGGCAGCATGCGAAAGACTCTCGCAGATGCTCTTGTATGCGTCCTGCAAAGCATATTTTCCCACAAGTCCGATGCGCACAGCCTCCTTTGCACGCTTGCGAAGTTCGATGAAGCGGTTCCATGGTCCAAGCTCCGGAGTCTCGCCGACAGGTATTCCCATTTTCCTGAGAATAGCAGCGTCAAGCCCCTGCCGCTGCATGCTGACAGGGACTTCGTAGATACTCGGCATGTCCTCGCTTTGTATCACGCACTCCAAAGCGACATTGCAGAAGCCCGCAACCTTCCGGCGCAGGTTGT
Organism: Palleniella intestinalis; assembly: GCF_013166595.1. Classification (GTDB taxonomy): domain Bacteria; phylum Bacteroidota; class Bacteroidia; order Bacteroidales; family Bacteroidaceae; genus Prevotella; species Prevotella intestinalis. The sequence continues at coordinate 299,262 of NZ_JABKKG010000002.1, forward strand.
CATCAAGATGCAGTTCTGTGCGCAGGATAAGGATGTCCGGCTGTATCCCAACGCTCTGCAGTTCTTTCACACTGTGCTGTGTCGGCTTTGTCTTCAGCTCTCCGGCGGCTTTGAGATAAGGGACATAAGTAAGATGAACCGTCACCGCATCCCTGCCAAGCTCCCATTTCAGTTGTCGGATGGACTCCAGGAACGGTGCGGACTCTATGTCGCCTATCGTTCCGCCTATCTCTGTGATGATGAAGTCATAGCCGTCCTTCTCCAAATATTTCATCCTGCGCTTTATCTCGTCCGTGATATGCGGCACCACCTGTATCGTCCTGCCAAGGTAATCGCCACGGCGCTCCGCCTCGATGACCGATTGGTAGATTCGCCCGGTTGTCTGCGAGTTATGGCGTGTAGTGGTGATTCCCGTGAAACGCTCGTAATGCCCGAGGTCAAGGTCTGTCTCCATGCCGTCGGAAGTGACATAGCATTCGCCATGCTCGTAAGGGTTCAGCGTGCCCGGGTCTATGTTTATGTACGGGTCAAACTTCTGTATCGTAATCCTGAAGCCACGCGCCTGCAGCAACTTTCCTATGGAGGCAGAGATTATTCCCTTGCCCAACGACGAGACGACACCACCCGTCACAAAAATATATTTGCTCATATTTTATGTTATTGTTTGTTCTTTTCACGTATATGCTCCTCATACTCGGCAAGCTCGCGCTCACCGATATGCGCCAGTCCGTAATGCTCATCGTGCTGCGAAAGGTCAAGGCCTACCCTTTCACTCTCAAGGGAGACGCGCATCGGAATCAGACGGTCGATAAGCCAATAGCCGAAATAGCTCATGCCGAATGTGTAGACGAAGACAATCACTATCGCCAGAAGATGGTAAAGGAATACCACAAAGCCGTCCCATGTGCCTGCCACCAGCCCTTCCCGGATAAAGATGCCTGTAAGCACCGTGCCGAAGATACCGCCTGTTCCGTGGGTAGGGAAAACATCAAGTGCATCGTCTATGCTGGACTGTGCACGCCAATATACTGCTGTGTTGCAGATAAGTGTGATGACAAATGAGATGAAAATGCTCTGCCCTACCGTTACATAGCCGGCAGAAGGTGTTATTGCCACAAGACCGACCACGCAGCCCACCGCCGCTCCCATTGCCGAAGGCTTGCGCCCACGGAGACAGTCGAAGAATATCCATGTCATCATCGCTGTGGCAGAAGCTGTGTTTGTGTTAAGGAAAGCCTTCACCGCCAGCCCGTCAGCATGCAGCGAACTGCCGGCGTTGAACCCAAACCAGCCCAGCCAAAGCATTGCCGCGCCAAGAAGGACGAAAGGGATGTTTGCCGGTTCCTCTTTCTGCGTGCTGCGCTGACGGCGACCGAGGAATATTGCTCCCGCCAAGGCTGCCACACCGCTTGAGGCATGCACGACAATGCCGCCGGCAAAGTCAACCACGCCCCATTTCAGGAACAGCCCGTCGGGATGCCATGTCATGTGAGCCAAAGGGCAGTAGATGAGGAAAAAGAAGAACACCATGAACCACATGTATCCTGAGAACCTTACGCGCTCTGCAAAAGAACCGGTGATAAGCGAAGGGGTGATAATGGCGAACTTCATCTGGAAAAGGGCGTAGAGAGCCAATGGGATTGTCGCGCCGCCCAAGACCTTGCCTGTCGGTGTGACATAGGTGTCTGCACCGACATTTTGGAACATAAGGAACGACAAGGGATTGCCTATGACTCCTCCAATGTCGTCACCGAAACAGAGCGAGAAGCCTACCGCCACCCAAAGGACCGAGATGAGTCCCATGGCAATGAAGCTCTGGAGCATGGTGGAGATGACATTTTTCGCCCCAACCATTCCTCCATAGAAGAATGACAGTCCGGGAGTCATCATCAGCACGAATATCGTGGCGGTTATGAGCCATGACACATCCGCTCCGTTTATCTTTGACCAATCAGCCTCGAATGTCGGTTCTGAAGCAAACAGTCCTGCGAAAGCGATGACGGTGATAACGGTCATCAGCACTATCCAACGTCTCTTGACAACAATCTTTTCCATACCTTAAACGTGTTTATGTGGGTTCTACAATGGATTAATCACTTTGATTTCAGGTATTCATCAACCAGCAATGCCGCTTGCTTGCCGCTCGCCATGGCACGCACAACAAGGGAAGCTCCGGAAGCGGCATCACCACAGATGAAGACATTCTCCGGATACTGATGATGCTCCGGTTTGAGGAATCCCATGGCAAGGAGCACAAGCTCAGCCTTGATAACCTCCGGCTCGCCTTTTTCGACCATAAGCGGACGCCCGCCTTCCGGATTCGGCTGCCAGTCTATCTCCTGCACCCTGACACCGGTGACGCATCCTTCCTCGCCAATGAACTCCAACGTGTTGATGTTCCAACGCCGCAGGCAACCCTCCTCATGGCTTGATGTTGTCTTGAAGGTGCGCGGAAAATCAGGCCAAGGATTCTTCGGGTCATCAGGTCCATCGACAGGGCGAGGCATAATCTCTATTTGCGTCACGCTCAGTGCCCCTTGTCGGTGGGATGTCCCTATGCAGTCGGAACCAGTGTCGCCACCACCGATGACAAGGACATTCTTCCCTGCCGCCGTGACACGCTCTTCCTTTGTGAACTCCGTTCCTGCCAGGACACGGTTCTGCTGTGCAAGCATCTCGAGGGCGAAATGCACACCTTTGAGTTCGCGTCCGGGAACATTCAGGTCACGTGCCTGCGGAGTCCCTGTTGCAAGGATGACAGCGTCAAGCTCCCCGGCAACGGCTTCCGGAGCAACCTCCTCATTGTAGCGGAACTCTATCCCCTCCTGCTCCAAGAGCTTTATGCGGCGGTCGATAATCTCCTTGTTCAGCTTGAAGTTCGGAATGCCATAACGCAACAGTCCGCCTGCCGCCTCATTCTTCTCAAAAACCGTCACTGCATACCCCATAAGGTTCAGGTCATGGGCAGCTGCAAGTCCGGCAGGACCGCCACCTATGACCGCCACACGCTTGCCGTTGCGTTCAGACCGGCGCACATCGATGAAGCCCTCCTGAAAAGCCATCTCTGTGATTGCCGCCTCGTTCTCGCGATTGGTTGCCGGCTGATGGTCGTAGAGATTGAGCACGCAGGCTTTCTCACAAAGGGCAGGACAGATGCGTCCTGTGAACTCCGGGAAAGGGTTTGTACTGCTGAGCAAACGGTAAGCAAGTTCCCAGTCGCCTTTGCTCAAGGCATCATTCCATTCTGGTGCCTTGTTTCCCAAAGGGCATGCCCAATGGCAGAAAGGCACACCGCAGTCCATGCAGCGCGATGCCTGACGACGGCGGTCTCCGGTGTTGAGTGTCTGCTCTACTTCTCCGAAATCGTGTATTCTGTCATGTATCGGACGGTAACCTGCTTCTTGGCGAGGCACATCCAAAAATGCTGTCTGTTTCCCCATATTTTCTTTTTTTTTTTAGAACTCTTACATGCACAATAAACATAGAGGGTCTTCTGTATCGTGCCGGATTCAATAGTCGCGCTGCATGTCCGCAATCTTCTTCTGCAGCTTTCGCATCTGCTCTTCCTGCAGCACCCTCTTGTACTCGATAGGGACAACCTGAATGAAGTCCTCCACGTAGTGCTGCCAATCGTCAAGCATTGTGCGAGCAAGCTTTGAGCCGGTGTAAAGATAGTGCTGGCGGATGAGTTCGTGAAGTTCCTTGCGATAGCTTGTCTCCTCAACAAGATTGATTTCCACCATGTCCATATTGCAGAAATAATCAAACGTGTGATGCTTGTCCCAGACATACGCGACGCCGCCCGACATGCCTGCTGCGAAATTTCTGCCTGTCTCGCCAAGGACTACGATGCGACCGCCTGTCATATACTCGCAGCAATGGTCGCCGGCACCTTCTATCACGGCAATCGCACCGGAGTTGCGCACTCCGAAACGCTCACCCACCTTGCCATTGACGTAAAGTTCACCGGAAGTCGCGCCGTAAAGCCCTGTGTTGCCTGCTATGATGTTATCCTCAGCGGCAAAGTCAGAACGGACAGGAGGAAGAATGGCAATGCGGCCACCGGAGAGTCCTTTGGCAAAATAGTCATTAGCCTCGCCTTCGAGCTTGAATGACACACCGTTAACAAGGAACGCGCCAAACGATTGTCCCGCCGAACCTTTGAACTTTACGTTGATTGTCGCCTTCGGCAGCCCTGCACCTCCATATCGCCTGGCAATGTTTCCGGAGAGCATTGTCCCGACAGCGCGGTCGGTGTTCTTGATTACATAGTCAAGATTGACTTCCTCCCGGCGTTCTATCGCCGGAGTGGCAGCGTCAATCATCTGTCGGTCAAGCACTGTCTGCTGCATGCCGAGAGGAATGTTCCAGCCATCAGACTTCCTGTAACTCAGCACACCCTCCTCTTTATGAAGCAGTCTGCTCAGGTCAAGCACAGAAGGCTTCGTCTCTATCAAATCGGAACGCCCGACAATCTCCTGCAGGCTGCGGAAACCCATGGCTGCAAGATGTTCGCGCACCTCCTCTGCCAAGAATGTGAAATAGTTGACCAAATGGTCGGCCTTGCCAAGGAAATGCTTACGGAGACGTGGGTCTTGCGTTGCCACACCCATTGGGCATGTGTTGAGGTTGCATTTGCGCATCATCACGCATCCAAGTACGATAAGCGCCGTTGTGCCGAAGCCAAACTCATCAGCACCAAGCAATGCCATAAGGATGATGTCGCGACCTGTCTTCAACTGACCGTCAACCTGCAGACGGGTTCCGCCGCGAAGACCGTTGCGGACAAGTGTCTGTTGTGTTTCCGCTAGACCTATCTCCGGGGAAATGCCGGCAAACCGCATTGAAGACGCCGGACTTGCTCCCGTTCCTCCCTCCGCACCGCTGATGACTATGAGGTCAGCTTTCGCCTTTGCCACGCCGGCGGCAATTGTGCCTACACCGCTCTCTGCAACAAGTTTCACGGAGACAGCGGCAGTAGGATTGACGTTCTTCAAGTCAAAAATGAGCTGTGCCAAATCTTCTATCGAATAAATGTCGTGGTGAGGCGGAGGAGAGATCAGTGAAATGCCGGGAATGGAATGGCGTGTCCCGGCAATGGTCTCGTTGACCTTGAATCCAGGCAACTGTCCGCCCTCACCCGGTTTTGCACCCTGCGACACTTTTATCTGCAATTCCTCTGCATTCACGAGGTACTCTGTCGTCACTCCGAAACGTCCGGAAGCAATCTGTTTTGTCTTGCTTGACAGGCTCACACCGTCAATGTTTGTATGGAAGCGTTCCGCATCCTCACCTCCCTCACCTGTATTGCTTCTTGCGCCCAAACGGTTCATAGCGAGACAGATGGCTTCATGGGCTTCCTTGGATAAAGCTCCAAAGGACATTGCACCTGCCACAAAATGCTTGACGATTTCTGAGGCAGGCTCCACTTCGTCAATACTTATAGGATTGCGCTTCACGTCAAGGAAATCACGGATGAATATCGGCTGCTGCTTTTCATCGACAAGGCTTGAGAACTCCTTGAACTTCTTATAGTCTCCTCGACGGCATGCCAACTGCAATGTGGCGATAGTCTCAGGATTCCATGCATGAAGTATGCCGTCTTTCCTCCAATGGAACTGTCCGTCATTCTTAAGGAACTCGGCATCGTCGTCATTCTGTCTCTCGCTGAAATAGACTGCATCATTGGCAATCTTCTCCAAACCGACACCGCCGACAGTGCTTGTCTCTGTCCCGAAATAAGAGCGCAACAGGCTCTCACTCAATCCTATGCTCTCGAATATTTTTGCGCCACGATAGCTTCGGATTGTAGAGATTCCCATCTTCGCCATTATCTTGAAGAGACCTTTTTTCACGGCTTTGATGTAGTTTGACTCGGCTGTAGAGTAGTCCTCCTGTATCTTTCCTTTCTTTACAAGGTCATCCAATATAGCGAAAACCATGTAAGGGCACAGAGCGGAAGCTCCATAGCCGAGCAACAAGGCAGCATGCATTGTCTCGCGAATCTCGCCACTCTCAACAATCAAAGCCGTCTGCACGCGCTTCCCTACAGAAATCAGATAATGGTGGACAGCAGAGACCGCCAGCAAAGACGGAATGAAAGGACCGTCCTCGCCCCTATCTGTCAGGATGATATAGTTATAGCCTTCATCTACCGCTCGTTCCGCATCTTTGCACAAGCGGTCGATTGCCTCGCGAATATCATCATCAAACCGCAATGAGAGTTTGAGTGTGTTGAATCCCTTGTAGCGTATGTTGCACAGGATGTCCAATTGTGTATTGTTCAAGATAGGATGAGGCAGGCGCACCATTTTGCTGTTGGATTCGTCAGGACTGAGTATGCCCGAGCCGACACGTCCGATATATTCCGCCAATGACATCACAAGGTTCTCACGGATAGAGTCTATCGCCGGATTTGTCACTTGTGCAAACTGCTGCCTGAAATAGTTGAAGAACACTTGCGGACGGCTTGACAGGACTGCCAACGGAGTGTCATTGCCCATGGATGCTGTCGGCTCCTGCCCATTGACAGCCATTGGTATAATCGTTGAGGAAATGTCCTCCTCACCATATCCGAAGAGCTTTTCCTTACGCAGCAAATCAGGCACGGCATTGTCCACATGGCGGCCGCTCTTCAATTTCTCCAACTGTATGCAGTTGGTGGACAGCCACTGATGATACGGATGTTCAGAAGCCAGCTGTTGCTTGATTTCCCCATCATAGTATATCTTTCCTTCCTGAGTATCGACAAGAAGTATCTTTCCCGGCTGCAAACGCCCTTTCCCCGCCACTTCCGAAGGGTCAAAATCCATCACGCCGACTTCCGAGGCGACAACCATCATACCGCTTTTTGTCAGCGTATAGCGTGCAGGGCGCAGACCGTTCCTGTCAAGCATACCGCCTGCAAAGCGTCCGTCACTGAACAGGAGTGCGGCAGGCCCGTCCCACGGTTCCATTAATATGGAATGGTACTCATAAAAGGCTTTCAAATCTTCGGAGATAGGGTTCTTGTCATTGAAGCTCTCCGGCACAAGCACACTCATGGCGTGTGGCAGTGACAGTCCTGACATGAGAAAGAATTCCAGGACATTGTCAAGAGAAGCAGAGTCACTCATGCCCTCTTGCACTATTGGCGAAATGTCACGGACATCACCTAACGCCTCGCTTGACAACACACTTTCACGCGCCTTCATCCAGCCACGGTTGCCACGTATGGTGTTAATCTCTCCATTGTGTGCCAACAGGCGGAAAGGCTGAGCCAGCGACCAAGTAGGGAAAGTGTTTGTACTGAAACGGGAATGCACCAATGCCAGTCCACTCGTAAGATACGGATTAGAGAGGTCAGGATAGTACTGGCGGACCAGCATTGATGACAGCATTCCCTTATAAATAATGTTTGTGTTGCTCAACGAACAAATGTAGAAATCCTTATTATTCACACGTCTTTCTATACGCTTCCTTATTATGTATAAGGTACGTGGGAAAATGTCCACCTTGTCATCCTGCACACCTGTGACAAACAGCTGCTTTATGTCCGGCTCGCTTGTCAATGCACGCTCGCCAAGACATTCCGTGTTAGTCGGAACAGAACGCAGATGCATAAGCTGCAATCCTTCACGCTCCACCTCTTCAATAATGATGCTCAGTATCTCTTGCTGCGCACCACTCTCTTTCGGAAGGAACACCATTCCTGTGCCATATTTCCCTTTCTCCGGCACGGGGATGCCTTGCAGAAGAACAAACTCGTGCGGAATCTGAATCATAATGCCGGCTCCGTCACCGTCCTTACCGATTTCCGCACCACGATGACGCATATTTTCCAAAATACGAAGCGCATCGTCAACCAACTGATGGCTCTTGCCACCATTGATGTTCACAACCATACCTACTCCGCAAGCGTCATGCTCATACCGGCTTTGATATAGCCCTCTGTTCTTACATTCTACCATATCACCTTTGCTTTATCTGTCATTTCGGATGCAAAGTTATTAATTTTGCAAGCATTTTGTCGACACTTTGCATATTTTTCTATTAACAGAAATGGCTGATGTTATAAATCACAACTTTTCAATAAGACTAACATTGCAAACCAAAACTTATTACAACGAATATCTTACGATTTATCACTTTCATCAAACAACCAAGTAAATCTTAAAAGTTTTTTCTTCTCATTTATTACAAAATATGCTACCTTTGCATCCGGAATAAAAACAATTGGTAAGTAAATCCAAACAAACACCGCACAGAATGACACATGAAATAGGTTTCACAAAGATGCATGGGATTGGCAATGACTATATTTATGTTGATTCTACATTATATAATATAGGGAATCCCGAGAAAGCGGCAATCGCATGGAGTGACCGCCACAAGGGTATCGGCTCTGACGGATTAGTGCTGATCGGGAAAGCCGGCACTCCTGAAGCCGACTTCACTATGCGTATATTCAATGCCGATGGTTCCGAAGCCATGATGTGTGGCAACGCTTCACGCTGCATAGGCAAATATCTCTTTGAGAAAGGCCTGACGGAAAAGACAAGCATCAGACTGCTTACCGCAGCAGGCATAAAGGTGCTTGACCTTGCAGTAAACGACGGAGTTGTCGAGAGTGTCACTGTAGATATGGGCGAACCTGTCCTTGACAATGAAATGCAATTTGCCAATACAGAGGCTCATGGCAAGGAGGCTACATTGAAAATCGGCGAAAAAAACATCTGCGGAACATTTGTGTCTATGGGCAATCCGCATTTCGTAATCTTCACGGACGACCTTACAACCGCCTGCATCGAGCATTACGGTCCACAACTCGAACATGACAAGATGTTCCCGGAAAGGGCAAACATAGAGTTTGCCAAGATACAAGACGATGGAAGCATACGCATGCGAGTATGGGAAAGAGGCAGTGGCATCACAATGGCTTGCGGTACAGGAGCCTGCGCCACAGCTGTAGCTGCATGCCTCACAGGGAGAACCGGGAGGACGGCAACAATATCCATGGACGGCGGAGAGCTCCGGATATGCTGGAACAAGGAAGACAACCATGTCTATATGACCGGCGGTGCAGAATTTGTTTTTGAAGGACACATTCATTTTTGATACAGGAAAAAGATATATGGCATTAGTAAACGAGCATTTCCTAAAACTCCCGAACAACTATTTGTTCGCAGACATTGCCAAGAAGGTTAATGTCTTCAAAGCCACGCACAAAGGGGCGGAAGTCATATCATTGGGCATTGGCGATGTCACCCAACCTCTCTGCCCGGCTGTCATCGAGGCTTTGCATAAGGCAACAGACGAGATGGCGACACGGCAAGGTTTTCGCGGATATGGCCCTGAACAGGGATATGATTTCCTGCGGGAAGCTATCCTGAAGAACGATTTTCTTCCGCGTGGCATTCACCTTGACATTGATGAGGTCTTCATTAACGACGGTGCGAAGAGCGATACCGGCAACATACAGGAGCTCATCCGCTGGGATAACACTGTCGCTGTGACAGACCCTATATATCCAGTGTACATAGACTCCAATGCAATGATAGGAAGAGCAGGCGTCAAAGGAGAGGACGGACGGTGGTCAAACATTTACTACATGCCTTGCAATGCCGAAAACAATTTCGTGCCTGCATTGCCGGAAAGGCGCGTCGATGTCATATATCTCTGCTACCCTAACAACCCTACCGGCACTGTATTGACCAAAGGAGAACTGCGCAAGTGGGTGAACTACGCTTTGAAGAATGAGGCGATAATCTTCTTTGACGCTGCTTATGAGGCATATATACAAAACCCTTCCATCCCACACAGCATCTACGAGATAAAGGGTGCGCGCAAATGTGCCATAGAGTTCCACAGCTATTCCAAAACAGCAGGATTCACAGGAGTGCGCTGCGGATATACCATCGTGCCAAAAGAACTCACAGCTGCCACTCTCGACGGAAGGCGCATCCCTCTTAATCCGCTGTGGAACAGACGGCAATGCACAAAGTTCAACGGCACAAGCTACCTTTCACAACGTGCCGCAGAGGCCATCTACACTCCGGAAGGAAAACGGCAGGTGCGCCAGACAATAGACTATTACATGGAAAACGCCCACAAAATGCTGGCAACCTTCAAAGACATGGGCTTTGATGTCCAAGGCGGAGAGAACGCTCCATACATCTGGATGCGTGTCCCGGAAAGGTCCGACTCATGGCGATTCTTTGAGGAACTGCTTTACGGAGCGCATGTGGTATGCACACCCGGAGTCGGCTTCGGACCGTCAGGCGAGGGATATGTCAGATTCACAGCCTTCGGCTCAAAAGAACAGACAGAGGAGGCTTTGGACAGAATTAGGAAATGGCTGAAATAGAACCATCCGAACAATACAAACAATAGTAGTAACATTATGGCAAATTTAAGATTCCATGCGGTAAAAGAGGCTCTTTCAAGAAAGCCTCTCGAAGTAAAGATTGCTGAGGAAAGACCTTACGAATACTTCGGCAGAAAGGTGTTCAATCGTGAACGAATGTACAAATACCTGCCAAAGCCTATCTACGAAAAGATGATCGACGTGATAGACAACGGGGCACGACTGGAGCGCGAGGTGGCTGACGAGGTGGCCAAAGGCATGGCGCAATGGGCAAAAGAGAATGGGGTGACACACTACACACACTGGTTCCAACCGCTGACAGAAGGGACTGCGGAAAAGCATGATTCCTTCGTAGAACACAATGGCAAAGGAGGCATGGTTGAGGATTTCTCCGGAAAACTTCTCGTACAGCAGGAACCTGACGCCAGCTCTTTCCCCAACGGAGGAATACGAAGCACTTTCGAGGCGCGTGGCTATTCGGCATGGGATCCGACATCTCCTGTGTTCATCATCGATGACACACTGTGCATCCCGACAGTGTTCATCAGCTACAGTGGGGAGGCTCTCGACTACAAGGCTCCACTGCTCCGCGCACTCCATGCTGTGAACGTGGCGGCAACAGAAGTGTGCAGATACTTTGACCCTGAAGTGAAGAAAGTGACATCCAATCTCGGGTGGGAACAGGAATATTTCCTTGTTGACGACAGCCTCTACTCTGCACGCCCTGACCTAATGCTGACAGGACGCACTCTCATGGGACACGACTCTGCCAAGAACCAGCAGATGGACGACCATTATTTCGGAACGATCCCTGACCGTGTGCAGGCTTTCATGAAAGACCTTGAGATACAGGCTCTGGAACTTGGCATTCCGTGCAAGACACGCCATAATGAGGTCGCTCCAAACCAATTTGAGCTTGCTCCTATCTTCGAAGAGACAAATCTTGCGGTGGACCATAATATGCTGCTTATGTCACTCATGAAGAAGGTGGCACGCAAGCATGGCTTCCGCGCACTCCTCCACGAGAAACCTTTCGCCGGCATCAACGGCTCAGGAAAGCATAACAACTGGAGTCTGTCGACCGACACAGGCACACTTCTCCACGCACCGGGGAAAACACCAGAACAGAATCTCCGCTTCGCAGTGTTCATCGTTGAGACACTCATGGGTGTCTACCGCCATAACGGACTGCTGAAAGCGTCAATAATGTCTGCAACCAACGCTCACCGCCTTGGAGCAAACGAAGCACCTCCTGCCATCGTCAGCTCATTCCTCGGCACACAGGTGTCGGAATTCCTTGACCACATAGAGCGTGCTGACTCCGACCAGTTGTCATTGGCAGGGAAACAGGGCATGAAGATGGACATCCCTGAGATTCCGGAACTGCTTATCGACCAGACTGACCGCAACCGCACATCTCCATTCGCCTTCACCGGCAACCGTTTCGAGTTCCGCGCCGTTGGCTCAGAGGCTAACTGTGCATCGGCAATGATTGCACTCAACTCTGCTGTGGCTGAAGCACTTGTGTCGTTCAAGAAACGTGTTGACGCACGCATTGATGAGATTGCCGATGACCCGAAATTCGCGGAAGGCACAGGACATACCGCCAAGTTCCACGCTATCATCGACATCCTGCGCCAAGACATCACAGCCTGCAAGCCCATCCGTTTCAACGGCAACGGCTATTCCGATGAATGGGTCGAGGAAGCCGGACGCCGCGGACTTGACACAGAGAAATCATGCCCACGAATCTTCGAGAACTATCTCAACAAGGAAAGTGTGGAAATGTTTGAAAGCCTTGGGGTCATGACACGCAAAGAGCTTGAGGCACGCAACGAAGTGAAATGGGAAACTTACACAAAGAAGATACAGATTGAGGCACGTGTGCTTGGCGACCTGACAATGAACCACATCATCCCTGTCGCCACACGCTACCAAAGCCAGCTCCTCGTGAATGTAGAGAATATGAATTCAGTGTTCCCTATCGACAAGGCTGAGCGTCTCTCCGCACGCAACGTGAAAATCATCGAGGAAATCGCTGAACGCACCTCAACCATAGAACGCCAGGTGGAAGAGCTTGTCAACGCACGCAAAGTGGCTAACAAGATTGCCGATGAGCACGCAAAAGCGATTGCTTACCACGACACGGTGGCACCGAAGATGGAGGAGATACGCTACCAGATTGACAAACTCGAATTCATCGTCGACGATGCATGCTGGCCGCTCCCGAAATACCGCGAACTGCTGTTCATAAGATAACAGTATTGCAAAACACGGAGCAAAACAATTCCAATCAACCAAACAGAGGCTATCGCTTTTTGTCGATAGCCTCTGTTTGGTGTTTCTTTCAATCATACCTCACAGTGTCCACTCGTGGCTATAATTGATAATGCACAAAATTACCTCATATACCACTTAATTTGCAAACTTCCTTGACTGCAAGCAACATCCGTCAATCTTCCAAAGTGTAGGTTACGGTTGTCACCACACGCACTTTCTTTATGTAAGGAGTGTTTTGGTCACGGTCCTCTATGGAGAACTGTCCCTGCCCTGCTGTATGGATTTTGCCTATGGAGCTGTTGCTGTTCTCCGCAAACTGCTCTGCCGTAAGGCGCGCATTCTTTATGGCTTCCTGCATCATCTTAGGCTTCATCTGCTGGAATGCCACATATTCGTACTGCACAGCATTCTGGTAGCCGCCATCGACGATTGCCACACCTTGCTTCAGGAGTTCGCCCTGACGCGCCATGATGCCACGCACAAGTTTCACATTGTTTGATGTCACAGTGATAACGGATGTGACATTGTAACGATAGCCGTTCAAGTTCGTACGGTACTGGTCGGCATTAAGGTCTATGACGACAGGGGCATTGACACTTATCTCGCTGTCCTTCACACCGTTTTGCTTCAGGAATGCCGTGACTTTGTTTGTCGTGGCATTGATACGGCTGTAGAGTTCAGGCAGGTCGTTGCCCAGCTCCTTTGTCGGGATAGGCCATGTCACCTTGTCCGCCGCCACCTCTTTCTCGGCAAGCCCCTTGACTGTAACCGTCCTGTCTTTCTCAGCATAATTGTCGATACCCGCCTTGATTGAAAGGCCTAACACGACGATACTCACTGCGAGTATTGCCGACTGAATGATTCTTTCGTTCTTGCACATAACGTTTCCTTTTTGGGTTAACTGCGGTAAAGGTAATATTATTTGCGCAATAAAATCAATCATCGGCTGATATTTTATTGTTTTTTCAGAATTTACTGTAATTATTGTAACTACTCTGCGGACATTTTTCCCTGCCACAGCACCGTGAAACAGTGCTTAAAACAAAAGTTCTAACTCCACTGAATATTTACTAATTATTTCCTTGTTCAGTAATGAATGTCACCTGTCATAACATCCTCCTCTTCATCGTCTATCTGCGTATCATAGATTTCTGAAGGAAAGGTTATCTCATCCTCCGGGTCTTCAAGATATTCGTCGAGATTGTCATTGAAGACATCGGCTTCGCTTGTACCGCCGGACAGTGCCTTATATACTCTATCCGAAGCCTCCGCATCATACTCCTTGTTCTCCGGCGCAGGAAAGGGCGATTGATCCGGCATGGAGGTATGGGGAACTGCATCCTTATCACGGTTTCCTTCACATGCTTTCAGGTTCGTCACATACAGATAAGCACAATATAAGCCCAAAATGACACACAAAGCATACACAATTTTGTCTTCCGGTCTGTTTTTCATTCCGTTGTCGCTCATAGTCTTATAGAATCAAAGATAATCAATGCCCCAAGGGGTGGCATTCTGCAAAACAAAAAGCCGGCGGCAGGAGATTTCAAAGGCATACATATAAAACAACAAACAGGATAGGCTGTAAAGTCTATCCTGTTTGTTGTGACTCCTGCAGGATTCAAACCTGCAACCTTCTGATCCGTAGTCAGATGCTCTATTCAGTTGAGCTAAGGAGCCATCGCTTTGGCTTTGATTCTCTTTGCTTTTGTGACTCCTGCAGGATTCAAACCTGCAACCTTCTGATCCGTAGTCAGATGCTCTATTCAGTTGAGCTAAGGAGCCATAACCAAGCATTGTTTCTCAAATGCGGATGCAAAGGTACTGACTTTTTCTGAATCTCGCAAGTATTAATGGGTATTTTCTGAACTTTCCCATGAATAGTTTGATTTACATCAAAACAAATACAATAAAAAACATCCCCGCCGGCATTATAAGTGCCGACGGGGACATTAAGATTCTTATCAGACCGAAGTCTGCATCTGCATGGATTTAGCCAATCCACTTGATGTATGCGAAATCGCAACGGTGTGGGAGCATGTCGTTCTTAGGGTACATACGAACTGCTGTCTTGTAAGCACCAGCCTGTGAAGGTGTGTAGTGAGCCTCGAATGTGTAGAGGTTGCCTTCTACCTTTGTCACCTCGAATGGTATGATGCGCTTGATTTCGCGGTCAGTGTCAGACATGTCGTTGTTCAGGACAACAAGCTCTACGCCCACTGCATCATTGAGTCCCTGCTCGTCGATGACGAACTTGAGATTGAATTCCTTGCCTGTAGCAACACCCTCGTTGAGGTTTGATTCGGTGGAAACAACACAGATGCTGTCCCAACGCTGTGCCACGGTCTCCTTCCATGATGCGAGTTCCTTGGCAACCTTGTTGTCGTCCTTTGAGAGCTCGGCGAAACGCTGTGCCTGCTTTGTGTAGAAGCGGTCATAGTAGTCGTCAAGCTGACGCTTCATTGTGTAGTGAGGAGCGATTGTAGCGATAGAGTTCTTGACAACCTGCATCCAGCCTGCAGAGATGCCCTTCTCGTCCTTGTTGTAGTAGAGAGGTACAATCTCGTTCTCAAGCATGTTATAGATTGTTGCAGCGTCAAGCTGATCCTGATAGCCCTGGTTCTGGTATGTGCGCTTCTCAGGAAGAGCCCATCCTGCACCCTCGCGGTAGCCTTCCACCCACCATCCGTCAAGGACGGAGAGGTTGACAACACCGTTCATCTCAGCCTTCTCGCCTGATGTTCCGGATGCCTCGAGAGGACGTGTAGGAGTGTTCATCCAGATGTCGCATCCTGAAACAAGGCGGCGTGCGAGCTGCTGGTCGTAGTCCTCGAGGAAGATAATCTTGCCGAGGAACTCAGGACGCTGTGAAATCTCGTAGATGCGCTTGATAAGTCCCTGACCGCCACCGTCAGCCGGGTGAGCCTTTCCTGCGAAGAGGAATGTCACAGGGTGCTCCGGATTGTTGACAATCTTAGAGAGACGCTCAAGGTCTGTGAACAGGAGGTGAGCACGCTTGTAGGTTGCGAAGCGGCGGCAGAAACCGATTGTCAGACCGTTAGGGTTGATTTTGTTGAGGAGTGAGACAACGCGTGCAGGGTCGCCCTGATTGCGGAGCCATACGTCCTTGAACTTAATCTTGATGTAGTCAGCGAGCTTGTTCTTCAGCTCCATACGTGTTGCCCAGAGTTCCTCGTCAGGGCAGTTGTAGATGCCGTGCCAGATAGACTCGTTGGACTGGTCACAGAGATGGTTCTTGTCGAAGTACTTAGCGTAAATCTTGCGCATCTCTGTAGCACACCATGTAGGGAAGTGCACACCGTTGGTAACGTAGCCGATGTGGTTCTCCTCAGGCCAGTAGCCTGCCCATGTAGGAGCGAACATCTTCTGTGACACCCATCCGTGGAGCTTTGACACACCGTTTGACTCCTGGCATGTGTTGAGTGCGAATGTTGACATTGAGAACTTCTCATTGTGGTCGTCAGGATTTGTGCGTCCCATGCCGATGAATTCGTCCCAAGAAATGCCAAGCTGCTGTGGGTAGCCGCTCATGTACTTGCCGAAGAGGTCCTTGTCAAAATAGTCGTGGCCTGCAGGAACCGGAGTGTGGCATGTGTAGAGACCTGAAGCGCGCACAAGCTCTATTGCCTGGTTGAATGTGAGTCCCTCGTGGATATAGTCGATAAGGCGCTGGAGGTTGCAGAGTGCTGCATGTCCCTCGTTGCAGTGGTAGATGTCCTTCTTGATGCCGAGCTTCTTCAGTGTCAGCATACCGCCGATACCGAGGAGTATCTCCTGCTTCAGACGGTTCTCCCAGTCGCCACCGTAGAGTGCGTGAGTGATAGGGCGGTCGAACTCTGAGTTCATCTCATTGTCAGTGTCAAGGAGATAGAGTTTCACACGTCCTACGTTTGCTGTCCACACAGAAGCGTGAACCATGTAGTTCATGTAAGGAACGTCGACAATGAGAGGCTCACCTGTTGCAGGGTCGAGAGTGCGCACTACAGGGAGAGAGTTGAAGTTCTGTGCATCGTAGTTTGCAATCTGGTCACCCTCCATAGAGATTGACTGCTTGAAATAGCCGTAACGATAAAGGAAACCGACAGCGCACATGTCAACGTTAGAGTCGGAAGCCTCCTTGACATAGTCACCGGCAAGCATACCGAGACCGCCGGAGTAAATCTTGAGTACCTGTGAGATGCCATACTCCATGCAGAAATAAGCAACAGAAGGGCGGCTGCTGTCAACAGGCTGTGCCATATACTCTTGGAAGAGTTTGTTGACATTCTGCACCTTCTTCATGATTTCCTTATCCTTGGCACATTCTTCCTTACGCTCATAAGGGAGTTTCTCAAGGAGGGCTACAGGGTTCTCGCCTACCTTCTCAAAGAGGTCGCGGTCAAGTGCGCGCCACAAGTCGCGAGCCTCATAGTTCCATGACCACCAGAGATTGTGTGCAATCTCGTCAAGACATTCAAGCTCCTGAGGGAGTGTTGACTTGATAGCCAGCTCCTTCCATATCGGGGCATTTACATAATTGGTTTTGATTTTCATTGTTTGGTGTATTTGTTTTATCTTTTGTTAGCTTTGGTTAACGCTATGTCGTATGCAGTGCGATAGTATTCAATGAACTTACCCCAAAGTGCCTTCTTGGAAAGTTTGTCAGCGTTTGCTCTGACTTTCCGCACCTGAGCGGTAGACATTTTGGAGAACTTCACAACAGTTTCCTTTATCGCATCCGCAGTTTCGGAGTAATTGTAATCCGTGCGGTGTATTGTCTTCACTCCATCTTCAATTTCCGAATAAGCCCCCTTTATGGTGTTTGCCCACACACCGAAGCCTGCAAGGTCTGTGGTGATACATGGAATCTTGAAAGCTATCGATTCCAATGGAGTATAACCCCATGGTTCATAATAAGAAGGATATACAGACAAGTCCTTACCTATGATGAGGTCATAATAAGGAATATTGAGTATGCCATCATTGCCGTCAAGATAGCATGGCACGAATATCATAATAACCTTATTCTCCGGACTGTTCCACATGTTCAGATACTTCAGATTATTCATGATACTGTCACGATTCATCTCATGCAGCCAATGGGTTATTATCGGGAGTTCCAGCGGAGTGTCAAATGTTTCACCCGACACATAACGCTTCTGCAAATCCTCACGCGGACTGCCGAGCCATGTAGGAACCTCGATAAGGGCTATGACATCCTTTTTGAGTCGCTTGTCACGAAGCAGACGGCTCATTGCCTCAAGGAACACATCAATACCTTTATTGCGGAACTCGTATCGCCCGCTTGTACCTATAATAAGAGTGTCATCATTGAACTTACGTCCTACAAGACAGTTTGCAAGGCGGAGCATCTTCTTGCGTGCTTCCTTGCGCTTCCTGGTGAATTCAGCCCCTTTCGGCACGAAGTCATTCTCAAAGCCATTAGGTAGCACAACATCGACAGGCTTGCCTATGAGCTCATGGCATTCCGTGGCAGTGATGTCGGACACCGTCGTGAAAGCATCGGCATTGAATGCTGTCTGCTTCTCGATGGAATGCTTTGACTGAATGTTAAGTTCCTCAGCCATCTGGTCACCATTGTAGCACCAGAGATAGTCATAAAGAGGCTTGTCATTACCGGCTATGGAGCGGCCGATGGATGTCGCATGTGTCGTCCATACTGTGCCCACCTTCGGAAGTTTGTCCTTAACATATAGCATACCGAGACCTGTCATCCATTCATTGGCATGATAGATGACTTTCTGTGGTGCAAGATTAAGGTAGTAATATAGGTTCTCTACTACAAGACCTGCTGCATACGAGAACATGGAAGCCTCGTCATAATCTCCATAAGCATGGAGCGAGTCTACCTGATATTTCTCCCAAAGTGTAGCGTATATTTCATTTTTCCGCTCAAAATACGGCTTGAAATCAACAAGAACCGCAATAGGTTTTCCGGGGATATCCCAACGTCCCACTTTTACTTTCAGTCCTTCTGCATTAGCCTTCTTCTCCCAATTCTCAAGGAGCGAGCTGTCAGGTATGAAATACGGAGACTGCTTTTCTCCCCAGCAGTCCGGTCCGATAAAGATAAGACGGTCACGTATAATGTCAGTCAGTGTTTTAGCGCGTGTGGAAAGCACTGTATATATGCCTCCAACCTTATTGCAAACTTCCCAGCTTGACTCAAATATATAATCCGGGAACAACAGTTGTTTTTCCATTATTTTGATATGAACTTGTATTCTCTACTAATATTTTTTCAATGCAAAGATAATGAAAAAATCCTTAAATGCAAACATTTCCATGTGGTTTTTGGATAATTCTTTCAGTATTCCAAGCGAAAATTGACATACATTAATGTTTGGCAACAGTTTTTTCCTACACTCAAACAATGAGTTTTATGAAAAAAACAGTATAACAAAAATCACAAAGAATTCATAAAGACATGGCAATCAATGTTTTCCCTGTTTTCGCTTGTTGTGGTCAAAATAGTATTGCCCTTTCTTTCCGGTGAATTTCCAGAAAGAGATAGCCTTCTCAGGGCAATAATGATAGCAAGCCATGCATGTCAGGCACTTCCCTGTATGAAGCCATTCGGGTCTGCCGCCGGTCATCGCCATGTTGCCTACCGGACAATGGCTCTTGCACTTGCCACAGCCTATGCACTTGCCGGCATCGACCTTGAAACGCTTGTCTGTCACAAGAAACCTGTAAAAGAATTTGCCAAGGACACGGCTATAGAAACGAGGCATAGAGCCTTTGTGGACAAGCATGCGGACAGAACGGTTCTCTGCCACTATATCCGCAAACTCAAGGACTGTGCTGCGCGCGTTCATCTTCTTCTCTGCCTCACGCACGTCCGTATCGACATCCATAAACGGCAGACCGACATAAGATTCCGGCATGATGACAGAACAAGCGGAACGCACCTGCAGACCTTTGGCTGCAAGAGCCGTCTCCAGCTGTTCCCCATACTCACCGCAGCTGTCGCCGCAGGTGATAAGGAAATAGCAATAATGTGAAAGCGTTCCATTGTGCGCCCTCCCCTCATCAGCGGCCGGCACAACAAGATTCAACTTGGCAATAAAGTCCCGCACCAATGGCTGAAGACGCCAGCCATGGACAGGCAGACAGAAGCCTATCCTTTCTCCGGCACGGAGACGATAAGAGCAGTCACCATTAATGGCATCGGGAATTGAGACAACTTTGTCATTGGTCATCTGCGCCAGCAAATCTGCCGCCCAGCGTGTGTTTCCTGTGCAAGAGAGTGTGAATATCATTTGTGTATGGTGTTTATGATATGCCGACAGTTATTTTTTCGAACCGTCAGCATAGTCCTTCTGTGTGAATGTGAGATGCAGCAGCATCTTTCCCGGCGTTTGCTGCGAACGGCAGACATACTCAAAGGAAAAGCCTGCATCCTTATATGCCTTAAGACCGGCATTGGAACGCACCATCCTCAGCATGTTATCCGAAATCTCACTGCCGTTCTCAGAAATAAGTTCCGCATTGTCCAGCTTTCCGGTAAATGTCATGTAGGTGGAATAGGTTCTTGTTCCACTGTGGTACACAATACTGTCAGTGACGACATCATTCTGAGGAGGCGTGGGACAATATTTCAATGTATATTCCCTTGCCTCTCGCTCTGCACGTTCCTCTATATTTTCCTGACAAGAGGAAAGGAACATACATGACACAACAAATATAATACCTGATATTCTCATAACCTGTCAATCCCGGCCGGCCTCACCCGTCACCGGCAAACAAACATTACAACATCTGCTTCAGTGCTTGTGCGAACTGGTCAGGACAGCTTGTGGTCTTCATTCCACAAGTGATTCCTTCAAGTCGCTTGATGACATCTTCTGCCTTCATGCCGCGTACAAGTGAAGTGATGCCCTTCGTGTTGCCATTGCAGCCACCCATAAACTCAACATTGTCAACTATTCCATCGTCAGTGAGAGTGACATTTATAAACTTGGCACAGGTTCCTTGTGTCTGAAATGATAATGTTTTCATATTCTCCTTTATATGATTGCGTTTCGTGCGGCATGTCAGAAAACTCACATCACCACACTTTATTTTTCTACAAAGTCCTGACGTTTGCATAAGTGTTTCATGCAAACGCCAAGACCTGCGGTGGAATTATGTAATCTAAACAACGTGGAGCTATGACGCTCCATTCGCCGTTTCCTACTTCATATTTGTGTACACAGTCTGCACATCGTCAAACTCTTCGAGTCGCTCAACCATCTTCTCGATAACCTCGCGCTGCTCGTCAGTGACTTCCTTAAGGTCGTTAGGAATGTAAGTGAACTCGCCACCCACTCCCTCAAAGCCCTTGTCCTCAAGGAATTTCTGAATCATGGCATAAGACTTAGGGTCACCGTAGATAGTGATTGTGTCCTCGTTGGTATCCTCATTGAACTCCTCATCAAACTCGTCATCGACGTTGAAGTCAATAAGTTCGAGGATAAGCTCGTCCATGTCAAGACCTTCTGGCTTCTTGAATGTGAACACACACTTGTGGTCGAACAGGAAGCTGAGTGAGCCTGTTGTGCCAAGGTTGCCTGAGAACTTGTTGAAGATTGAACGCACGTCAGCCACAGTACGTGTGGTGTTGTCGGTCAGTGTGTCAACAAACACAGCGATTCCGTGAGGGCCGTATCCCTCGTAAGTAACCTCCTTGTAGTCAGACTGGTCCTTGCCCATAGCGTTCTTGATAGCACGCTCGATGTTGTCCTTCGGCATGTTCTCACGCTTGCAGACAGCGATGATGGAACGGAGTGTAGGGTTTGTCTCCGGCTCCGGACCGCCGGCCTTCACTGCGATTGCAATCTGTTTGCCCAGACGTGTGAAAGTCTTTGCCATGTGGCCCCAACGCTTCATCTTGGCGGCCTTGCGATATTCAAATGCTCTTCCCATTTTTTATTTTATGTTTTTATGTTTGTTTCTTCTTTGCTTGTTTTGCTAAGCAGACAAATGCCTGCAAATAAAGCACCGCAAAGCGGTGGCTCTTTGTTAACCCCGTATGCCGCTTATCGGCATGCGGGGTATATAAGGAGTA
The DNA here is from genome assembly GCF_013166595.1 of Palleniella intestinalis. Taxonomy (GTDB): domain Bacteria; phylum Bacteroidota; class Bacteroidia; order Bacteroidales; family Bacteroidaceae; genus Prevotella; species Prevotella intestinalis. The sequence goes on from NZ_JABKKG010000002.1 coordinate 320,957, forward strand.
GGCAATCTGCACCGTAAAACGGTGCCTCACACTGATTCACTCTCTACCTTCCATGAGGCACCGTCTTACGGTGCTATGGAATAGCTTTTGTTGCTATCCTCGCATGCCGCTTCACGGCATACTAGGTTAACAAAGAGCCACCGCTTTGCGGTGCTCAGTGCATGGACGCCCCAACTCTGATTGGAAAACACCAATTATCTCAGTTCTGCACCAAGCTGCTTCTTCAGGTTAGTGATGAGCTTGTTCATGATTGCATCGATAGCCTTGTCATTGAGTGTCTTCTCCGCATCCTGAAGGATGAAGTTTACGGCATAGGATTTCTTTCCCTCCGGCAACTTGTCGCCCTCATAAACATCAAAGAGCTCGACGGACTTAAGAAGTTTCTTCTCTGTGTTGCGTGCTATGCTGACAATCTGCGCAAACTCAATGTTGGAATCGATGAGAAGTGAGAGGTCACGGCTCACAGCAGGGAACTTTGAGATTTCCTGATAATGCACGGAATGCTTCTTGACAGCCTTGCAGAGCTGTGTCCAGTTTATCTGGGCGAAGTAGACTTCGTTCTGTATCTCGAACTTCTTCTGTATCTTCTTGCTTACGATACCCATCTCGCAGAGCACCTTTCCGCCACGTGTCATGACTTTCAGAGCGGCAGAGAAAAGGTCGGAATTGGAGCGTTCGATGACAGTCATCTGAGGAGTGAGTCCCACACGTGCAAAGATGTTGTCGACGGTCGCACGGAGATGATAGAACGACATCTTCTCATCCTTGTGCGCCCATGAGCCTTCAATGCTCTTGCCTGTCATCCACAGACCGAGGTAGTTCTCTTCCTTATAGGCTCTCATCGGATTCTCGTCATCCTGCTTGTCCTTGGAATGCTCGTAGAGGTTGCCCACCTCGAAGAAGCGAAGGTTAGGATATTTGCGGTTGGCATTGCGCACAATGGCTTCAAGACCTCCAAAAAGGAGTGTGCCACGCATGACATTGAGGTCGGAGGACAATGGGTTCATGATGTTGACAAGTGACTCGGCAGGCACACTTTCAAGACCGTCATAGTATGCGCTCTTTGTCAGTGAGTTGCAGAGAATCTCACGGAATCCCGCACCGACAAGCTGTTCTGCCACAAGGTTCTGCATCTTCAGCTTCTTGTCCTCCTCACCCTTGATGACAAGCGAGGACTTCAACTGTGTAGGAATCTCCACATTATTATATCCGTATATGCGCAGGATGTCCTCCACAACATCGCAAGGGCGCTGGACATCGACACGGTAGGCAGGTACGGAAAGTTCCAGTCCTTCGGCATCCTCCGCATCGATTGCCATTTCAAGTGATGTCACAATAGACTTTATTGTGTCATTGCCGATTTTCTTGCCGATAAGGTTATCGACATAATCGTACTTCAATGACACCTTTGCAGGTGCGATAGGATTAGGATATTCGTCACAGATTTCCATGGAGACCTTGCCGCCGGCAAGCTCTTTGCAAAGTATTGCAGCCTGCTTCAGTGCATAGATTGTTCCTTCCGGGTCTATACCGCGCTCGAAACGGAACGATGCATCTGTGGAAAGACCGTGACGGCGTGCAGACTTGCGAATCCATGTCGGGTGGAAATATGCTGACTCCAAGACAACATTTTTTGTCGTCTCGTAAGTTCCGGAGCCTTTTCCTCCGAACACTCCGGCGATGCACATCGGCTCTTCCTCATTGCAGATGGCGAGGTCATGCTCACCGAGAGTGTGCTCCTCACCGTCAAGAGTGACGAACTTCTTGCCTTCGTTGTTGTCCTTGACAATGATATGGTTGCCTGTCACCATGTCGGCGTCAAAGCAGTGGAGCGGCTGGCCATAGGCCATCATCACATAGTTTGTGATGTCCACAATGTTGTTTATCGGACGCAGACCGATGATTGTGAGCTTGTTTTTAAGCCATTCAGGAGATTCCTTCACCTCACATCCTGTGAGTGAGACGCACGCATAACGGCGGCAAGCCTCTGTGTTCTCTATCGTGACTTTCACAGGAAGGCTCTCATCCTCCACCTTGAAAGCGTCGCATGAAGGACGGTGGAGGGTTGACGGCTTGCCATTGTTCACAAGCCATGCGTTAAGGTCGCGGGCAACACCATAATGGGAGAGCGCATCAGCACGGTTGGCAGTGATGTCCACTTCTATGAGCCAGTCGCTCTCAAGATTGTAGTACTCTGCAGCAGGCATGCCGACAATGGTGTCCTCAGGCAGTACAATGATACCGTCGTGGCTTTTTCCCACACCGATTTCGTCCTCGGCACAAATCATGCCGTTGGACTCCACACCGCGCAGTTTTGATTTCTTGATGACAAACTCTTTGTCGCCGTCATAGAGCACGCAGCCCAAATCAGCGACAATGACCTTCTGGCCGGCAGCGACATTAGGCGCACCGCAGACAATCTGCTGTGCCACAGGATTGCCGTCGGCATCCTTCTTGCCGAGGTCGACAGTAGTAACATGGAGATGATCGGAGTTAGGATGCTCCTCGCAAGTGAGAACCTCGCCGACATAAAGTCCTTTCAATCCACCCTTGACACTCTGTACTTCCTCAAGGGCACCAACTTCAAGACCAATGGATGTAAGGGCAACGCAGACTTCCTCGGCAGTGAGGTCGAAATCCACATACTCCTTAAGCCATTTATAAGAAATATTCATATTTTCAGAAACGTTTTTGAAATTTTGTCTGCAAAATTACTATTTTTTCACGATATAAACAAATAATTTCCACATATTTGTACACGAATCCCAGGTATTTTTCTTACTTATGCAGATGATTCCACAGAGTTTTAATGCACAGACAAAATGAACAGACAAACCATCCTTACCTACATCCTTTCAGTAATCGTGTTCGGCATCTGCTTCTCCGTATTCGGCCTCATCTTTGAGGAAAGCATCGACATTGAAGAAATCGCATTCAAGGCAATATTTGTACCGGCACTGATGAAACTTCTGCAAATGGGCGAACGGTACTATCTCAGCGATAAGCGCAAAGGCCGGTGATGCTCTAACATCATGTTGACTCATGTTTCGTCATGTTTAATCATGATGCATCATGTCTCATCAAGACAATTACCCTAACCAACAACAACTTACCCCCTTACTACCATGGCTGTCGACATCAAGTTTTCCCAATCCTATTTCTGGCTCAACTCATGGGTACTCGCCAACATCATCCAACTTGGAACGCAGAGTTTCTGTGACAGGTTCGTGGACTACCGCATAGACCCGTGCCGCCGGCTGTATGACCAAATGGTGCTGGCAGCACGTTGCGGAGTGGCAAACATAGCGGAAGGTACGGCACGCCACACCACTTCCATAGAGACGGAAATGCGACTGCTTGATGTCGCACGCGCAAGTATCGATGAGGTGCAGGGCGACTTTTTCAATTTCCTTTTAAGGAGAAAGGCGGAAATATGGACCATCGGCGAGCCAAACCGTGAGGCTCTGTGGCGCATGGAGCTTGACAGACCAAACTACTCCAACAGTCTGCTTCACGATGCGGCACAGCATATCCTTGCACAAAAAGCAAAGTACGACCCGTGGATAGAGAACTCCTCGCCCGAGGTTGCCGCCAACGCCATGCTTATCCTTTGCGTCAGACTGAACAAAATGCTGCAACGCCAATTGGAAGTGCAACTGAGTCTTTTCAGGCAAGAGGGTGGCTTCACCGAGAACATGACAAAGGAACGGCTTGAGGCTCGCAAGGAACAATCGAGAACGGAAGGTGCGCCCAACTGCCCCATCTGCGGGCACACCATGGTCAGACGCATGATAAAGAAAGGGACAAAGCAGGGACAAGAGTTCTGGGGCTGCGCAAATTATCCGAAATGCGAAGGGACAAGGCAGATTGCAAAAAAGCAGTGACACTAACGGCCATCAAGCTGCATTACGCTTTTTCAGGTTGCGGCATGTTTTTTCAAGTTGCATCATGATTAGTCAAACAACATCATGATTAATCATGTTTCATCATGATGTAACCTGAAAAAATCATGTCACAACTTGGAAAAATCCACCATGCCATGCCCGACTCACAGCAGCCCACCATGCAATTCACATCCCTTCACCCTTGTTAAAAGTAGGAAATATTTTGACAACTGCAATCATTGTTTTTCGCCCCACTAACGCCGGAAAAACATAAAACAAACACAGAAAAACTCATTTTTTGCCACTTTTCCATCCCATTACTATCGAATGACACTGCCATTCGATACCTTTCATCTCACTATTCAATAGCTTTTGCATCGTCATTCAATAGCTTTTATCCACCAAAACAATACCTTTTGCCGCCTTTTTATTGCCAAAAAAGGCAACAAAAGGCGTACTCTAAAATCCAAAACACTGACACTCAAGCCATTATACACAAACCAAAAATCCCTGCAAAATTTCCAACATTATCCTGCCATTTTCCGCAGAAATGTTAAAAACGCCACACAACACAACTATCACACCGTACAATTTATTGGCACAAAATGCCAATAGCGCAAGCTCACGAGGCTACTGCAAACTATTTCACAATGCTTGAAATTAGAATCTATTTCCTTTCGCTAACTGAAACATTCTTTGTCACTTTGTAGGCAGAAAAACGACTATCTGAAATAAATTATGACAAACGAACAACTGTGAGGGGAATTCAAGAACCTCATCTGGAAGACAGCCACAGACCTTGTCCATGGCGGAAAGGTTAGTCCTGTACAGTTCATGGACTTCATGCTTGGCTCACTGTTTTACCGTTTTATCTCCGAAAACCTTACCGCACATTGCAACCGCCTGATGCGCGAAGCCGGTGTGGAGGATGCGGACTATGCGGCAATGGCTGATGAGGATGCGGAAGTGGCTCGCAACGAAATGGTAAATGCCAAAGGTTTCTTCATACAGCCAAGCCAGCTTTTCATCAACGTGGCTGACAATGCCAAAAACGACAAGGAACTGAACACTACCCTTGCCAACATTTTCAAATCCATAGAAGACAGCGCCATAGGCACAGCAAGCGAGGATGATGTCAAGGGACTGTTCGCCAACTTCAACACCAATGACCCGGGATTGGGAGGGACTGTCGCAGAGCGGTGCCGGCTGCTTACCGACCTTTTGGAGTCCGTCCGTGACCTGAATTTCTCGGAATACGAGAAGTCCGGTATTGATGTGTTCGGCACATGTTACGAGCACCTTATTAAAATGTACGCCCTGAACAGCGGAACGAAAGGCGGCGAGTTCTACACTCCTGCCGAGGTCAGTTACCTTCTGGCAAAAATCGCTGTGGCACAGCGCAAAAGCGTGAACAAGGTCTATGACCCGGCGTGTGGCTCAGGTTCACTGTTACTTAATTTCAAGATGGTGCTTGGAGCGGAGAACGTTAAGGAAGGTTTCTTCGGGCAGGAGATTATCCTGAAGACTTATAACCTTTGCCGCATGAACATGTTCCTGCATAACGTGAACTACGACCATTTCGACATACAGCAGGGCGACACACTAATGAATCCTCTGCATGGCAACGAAGAGCCTTTCGATGCCATTGTCTCCAATCCACCCTACTCCATCCCATGGGCGGGCAACTCTGACGCGACATTGATTAACGCCCCGCGCTTCTCCCCTGCCGGTGTTCTCGCTCCGAAAAGCAAGGCTGACATGGCTTTCGTGATGCACATCCTCTCATGGCTTTCCACCGAAGGCACTGCAGCCATCGTCGAGTTCCCGGGCGTGCTTTACCGTGGCGGCGCGGAACAGAAGATACGCGAATATCTCGTAAAGAACAATTACGTTGACACCATCATCCAGTTGGCACCGAACATGTTCTTCGGAGCGACAATCGCCACTTGCATCATCGTGCTGAAAAAGAACAAAAGCGACAACCGTGTGCTGTTCATCGATGCCTCTCAGGAATTTGAGCACGAGGGCAATAAGAACCGTCTTTCCGATGCCAACATCGAGAAAATCTACACCACTCACATCAATAAGGAGGAAATCCCACACTTCTCTTCCATCGTCACCATCGGCGATATAGCAGAGAAGAAATACAATCTTTCCGTCTCCACTTATGTCGAGCCGGAGGACACAACTGTGGAGATTGATATCAACGAACTTAATGACCGCATCGCAAAGATTGTGGCACACGAGAACGAACTAAGGGCAAAAATTGATGACATAATAGCAGAATTGAAAGGAGAAATGGCATGACAAAGAAACAGGCTATACAGATATTTGAAGAGCGTAAAGTACGCACCGTATGGGATGAACAAACAGAAGAATGGTATTTCTCTGTTGTAGATGTGGTTGCTGTCCTTACAGACAGCGATTACCAAACCGCACGTAAATATTGGAAAGTATTGAAAAGCCGCCTGAAGAAAGAAGGAAGTGAAGTGGTAACAAATTGTTACCAGTTGAAACTAAAAGCTCCGGACGGTAAAATGCGGCTTACTGATGTTGTTGATGCTCAACAACTTTTCCGCATTGTTCAATCCATACCATCGCCCAAGGCTGAGCCATTCAAGATGTGGATGGCTGAAGTTGCCAAGCAACGTATCGACCAAATGCAAGACCCTGAACTATCCATAGAGCAAGCCATCTACGATTACCGAAGACTTGGCTATTCCGAGAATTGGATAAACCAGCGTATCCGTTCTATTGAGGTGCGCAAATCACTCACCGATGAATGGAAGCGTGGCGGTGTAGAAGAAGGAGTACAGTTTGCTTCTCTTACAGACATTATCACAAAACAATGGAGCGGCAAAACCACAAAAGAGTACAAGTTACATAAAGGACTGAGAAAGGAGAACCTTCGCGACAATATGACAAACATTGAGTTGGCACTTAATACTCTTGCCGAAGCATCTGCCACAGAACTTTCAAAGGAAAAGTCTCCACGTGGATTTAACGAGAATGCACACATAGCACGACAAGGCGGTAATGTTGCAAAAGCCGCCCGCAACACATTGGAGGCACAACTCGGAAAATCTGTAATCTCTTCGTCTAAAGCCACAGACCACATTTTGCCTATAAATGAAATAGATGACATAAACCCAACAGAACCTGAAGAAGACAACAAATGAAAACATTACAACAACTAATAAAAGAACTCTGCCCAAATGGAGTGGAATACAAGAAATTGGGTGAGGTCATTAAAATAAAAAATGGAAGAGATTACAAACATCTTGATGAAGGTAATTTTCCTGTATATGGAAGTGGAGGAATAATGAAATATGTCAACTCATACATTCATGATAAGCCTTCTGTATTACTGCCACGTAAAGGTTCACTAAAGAATATATTTTATGTGGACAAACCATTTTGGACAGTAGATACCATTTATTGGACAGAAATCTATGATAATATGAATCCTAAATTCCTCTATTATTTCTTATCTACCAAGAATTTTGAAAAAATGGATCTATCAAAAGGAGCAGCAGTCCCAAGTATGACTCAGAAACAGTATATTGACATTGAAATCCCAGTCCCACCTCTCCCTGTGCAGGAAAAGATTGTTGAGATTCTTGACACTTTCACCGCGCTTACAGCAAAGCTGCAAGCGGAGCTACAAGCGCGACAACAGCAGTATGAATATTATCGCAACCACCTCCTATCGTTCGGTGGCTACGACAATATTCAGGATAATGATGACACGCCTGTCTCTACAGGCGTGCAGAACTGTCATAGGGGGGGGGTATAAGTACTACAGAATGAGTGAGATAGGAAGTTTTACCAGAGGCAATGGACTTCAGAAAAAAGATTTTTCAAAAGAAGGGGTTGGATGTATTCATTACGGTCAAATATACACTCGCCTTGGTACATTTGCAACAAAAACGCTAACAAAAGTTCCTGCATCATTAGCTAAGAAATTAGTAAAAGTTCAAAAAGGAGATATTGTTATAACCAATACAAGTGAAAATATCGAAGATGTCTGCAAGTCCGTTGCTTGGCTTGGAAATGAAGAAATTGTCATTGGAGGTCACGCATGTGTATTTAGACATAATCAAAATCCCAAATATATTGCATATTGGATGCAAACAGCAGATTTTGCAAAACAAAAAAGAAAAGCAGCTCAAGGTGTTAAGGTTATTGATGTGAAAATTTCTGATTTAGAAGATTTTAAAATCCCTATCCCACCTCTCGCCGAGCAGCAGCGCATCGTTGACATCCTTGACCGTTTTGAGGCTTTGACAACCGACTTGCGGAACGGCTTGCCTGCCGAATTGGAAGCAAGGCAGCAACAATACGAGTATTACCGAAACAAGTTACTCACTTTCGAGAGGGCAACAGCATAACCTAACAATCATGAGCAACATCAGCATCACATCTACTGCTGCCTATATGGCACTTGACAGTTGGATATTGTCAAACATCATCCAACTGAGTACATTTGATTTCTGCCGTAAGTTCCTTAACAGGACGAACGACCCGTGCGGACGTATGTTTGACCAAATGACACAAGCAGCACGCTCCATCCAAGCAAACATTGCCGAGGGAACATCACGCGGACAGACATCGACCGAGACGGAGATGAAGCTGCTTGATGTGGCTCGTGCAAGCACTTCGGAACTGGCTTCCGACTACATGTTCATCCTCATGTCACAGGGCGAAAGCTCATGGACTGACGACAATGCTGACGCCATTGCCGTGCGCAGCACTATGCTTGACCGTCCGGCGTATGGAAAGAACTTTGTGCACGATGCCATGGAGCACATCATCGCCCAGCGTAAGAAATTCAACAGGTGGACAATGAGCAACGATGTGTCCATTGCAGCCAATGCACTGCTGATTCTATGCTCACGGGAGATTTCTATGCTTACCCACCAGATACAGAGCCGTTTTGAGAAGTTCAAGCAGGAAGGAGGCTTTACCGAGAACCTGACCAAAGCCCGTTATGCAGCCCTTGCCTCGCAGAAAGAAGATGCTCCCAAATGCCCGAAATGCGGCGCCACAATGATTGAGCGTGTCATAAAGCGCGGAAGCAAACAGGGCGAACGGTTCTGGGGCTGCACAAAATACCCCGCTTGCGACGGGACTGTCAACATCAAGAAGAAATAATGACGCGAATCATTCGGATTATCCGAGTCATTCGAATGAATCGATTGAACCGAATAATTCGAGTGATTCGAGTAATTCGAGCAAACCGAATAAATCGACTAATCCCCCCCAAAAAAAACAAAACCCCAACATGGAAAACTACAACATACTGTCCGAGAATCCGCTATCAACCGTTGTGGCTCAATACGAGAAACCACAGATTGTCTCCGAAAGCTACCAAAGCGAGAGCGACCTTGAACGTTCCTTCATCGCCCAACTGCAGCGTCAGGGCTATGAGCACCTCCCTATCCATAACAGCAACGAGCTTGAGAGCAACCTCCGCCTTCAGTTGGAACGGCTCAACCGAATCACCTTCACCGACGGAGAGTGGCAGCGTTTCTTCAAACAAGAGATTGCAGCGGAAGGCAAAGGCATGATTGACAAGGCGCGTACCATTCAGATTGACCACCGCAAAGCATTCACCCTTGACGATGGCACACAGCGCAACATCATTCTCATTGACAAGGACGACATACACAACAACTCCACACAGGTCATCAACCAGTATGAGGCAAACGACGGAAGCCGCCCTAACCGCTATGATGTGACCGTACTTGTGAACGGTCTGCCTCTTGTCCATATTGAACTGAAACGCCGCGGCGTGTCGATAAAGGAAGCGTTCAACCAGATCAACCGCTACGGCAAGGAATCATTTTGGAGCGGCAATGCCTTATATGAATATGTGCAACTGTTTGTCATCAGCAACGGCACTTACACAAAATATTACAGCAACACCACACGTGACGGTCACCTTAAGGAGATTGCGCCGGGCAAGAGAAACGGCAAGCAGCAGACCTCCCACAGCTTTGAGTTTACAAGCTACTGGGCAGACCGGCGCAACACAGTACTGAATGATTTGGAGGATTTCACAGCAACATTCTTCTCACGCCATACACTGCTGAACATACTGACACGCTATTGCATCCTCACAGAACAGAATCTTCTGCTCGTCATGCGTCCCTACCAAATTGCTGCCACAGAGCAGTTGCTGAACCAAGTGGCAAAAGCGCATAACGCAAAACTCTATGGCACGAAAAACGCCTGTGGATACATCTGGCACACGACTGGCTCAGGAAAGACTCTGACCTCGTTCAAATCGGCACAACTCGCCACAGAACTGGAATACATCGACAAAGTCATCTTCGTTGTTGACCGCAAGGACCTTGACTATCAGACGATGAAGGAATACGACCGTTTCCAGAAAGGCGCAGCCAATGGCAACACTTCCACGAAAGTACTGGAGCAACAGCTCAGCGACTCCAAAGCTCGAATCATAATCACCACCATACAAAAGTTGGCGACATTGGTCAAGAAGCGTCCGCAGCATGAAATCTACAACAAGGAAGTGGTGATAATCTTTGATGAATGCCACCGCTCACAGTTTGGTGACATGCACAATGCTATTGTCAGGAAATTCAAAAAATATTATATGTTCGGTTTTACCGGCACACCTATCTTTGATGAGAACATGCTTGCAGGAAAGAAAGGTTTGGAGCGCACCACAGAGGATCGTTTCGGCCGCCGGCTGCACACATACACCATTGTCGATGCCATCCGCGACAAGAATGTGCTGCCGTTCCGTGTGAGCTATGTCCGGACTGTTGCTGAGAAGGATGACATCACTGACGAGAAAGTGTGGAGCATAGATCGGGAGAAAGTGTTCAGCAACCCTAAGCGCATATCGAATGTCTCCACATATATTCTTGAACATTTCGCACAGCAGACCATGCGCACAGAGGCATATTCCTTCAACCGCCTGACGAATGTGGAGGATGTTGTGAAGAATTCCAACAAGCATGAAGCCAAAGAAATGCGCCGTAAAGAGAGATTGTATGGTTTCAACTCCATTTTTGCAGTGCAGAGTATCGGAATGGCAAAACTTTATTATGACGAGTTGAAGCGACAAATCGCCGAATTGCCGGAGAACCGACGTATAAAGATTGCGACAATATTCAGCTTCGGTGTTAATGACGACGCTGATGGAAGCGAGAACAATGACAGTACGGACGGACTTGAGGAGGTTGACCGTGATTTCCTTGAGCGTGCTATCGATGACTATAACAAAATGTTCAACACAAGTTATGACACCTCTACCGAGAAGTTCCCGAACTATTACAAGGATGTCAGCCAGCGAATGAAGAACCGTGAGATAGATTTGCTCATCGTTGTCAATATGTTCCTAACCGGTTTTGATGCTACAACACTTAACACACTGTGGGTAGACAAGAACCTGCGCTACCACGGACTGCTGCAAGGATACAGCCGTACCAACCGCATCCTGAATTCTGTAAAGACATGGGGAAACATCATCTGTTTCCGTAACCTTGAAGATGCGACAAACAAGGCACTCGCACTCTTTGGCGACTCAGAAGCTCATTCCACAACCATATTGCGTCCGTTTGATGACTATTACAACGGCTATGAAGACAATGACGGCAAGTGGGTTAAAGGATATGTGGAACTTGCAGATAAATTGTTGGCGCGCTTTGAACCGGGTGTGCCACCACTTACAGAGAAGGATGAGAAAGATTTCATCCGTCTGTTCAATTCCATCCTGCGATTCCGGAATCTGCTAAGATGCTTTGATGAGTTCAGCGGCAAGGAACTTATCTCGGAACGTAACATGCAGGATTTCACAAGCACATATAACGACTTGCACGATAAATACTCAAACCGTGATAAGCATGATGCAGCAGACATCACTGACGACATCGAGTTTGAAATGGAGTTGGTCAAGAAGGTAGAGGTTAACATCGACTATATTCTGTACCTTGTGAATCTCTATAAAGAAAGTCATTGCCAAGACTCTGAAATACGTGTGAAAATCACCAAGGCGGTAGGTGCAAGTCCTGACCTGCGCGACAAGAAAGAGCTGATTGAGAATTTCATCGACAGCATCACGCCGGACAGTGATGTGGACACCATGTGGAATGAGTACATCAACCGCATGAAGCGTGAGGAGTTTGCAGTACTTATCCAAGAAGAGAAACTGAAGCCTGCTCTTGCCTTAAAGTTCATAGAAGGATGTTTCTCAAAAGGATATGTTGCTGAAGGTGGAACCGAAATCTATGAAATCCTTCCACCGACGAATCCATTCGACCGTAAGGCAAACCGTCAAGGCATATTCCAACGTGTATTGGAAAAACTCAAAGTTTTCTTCAACAAATATTTTGAGGTGGCAAATGGGGAATTTTAATGCATTCTCATCGATGATACCCCCATTCATACCCCATTAGCATTTGGAATCGCTTGTAAAATGTTGTACCTTTGCACTTGCAATCGAAAATCCTCACAATAAGGATTAGAGGTTGCAAGTGTTCTTTGACGTGTTTACCATACATATTAAGAAATATTCACAAGAATACAAGCCGGGGTTGGAGAAAGAGAATCGGTCACATATCACTGTGGATAAAGAAAGTTCACTCGCAGTGATATGTGACCGATTAAATACTGTCAGAAAGGATTATACCTTTATATTATATAGAGAGTTCCTCAAGTACTTTGATAAGCTTCTTGTCGAAAGGCTTATCAGAGCGGATTGCTTCAGACAATGGCACATAGACAACCTCATTGTTACGGACACCAACCATAATGTTGCGCTGTCCCTGCATTATGGCCTCTATGGCACCAACACCTGTACGTGAGGCAAGTATGCGGTCGCGCGCTGTCGGTGTGCCGCCACGCTGGAGATGGCCGAGGATGGAGACACGCACATCATAGTCAGGAAACTCGTTCTTCACACGGTCAGCATAGTACATCGCACCGCATTTAGGTGACTCAGAGACAATGACGATGCATGATTTCTTTGACTTGCGTATTCCTCGTTTCATGAACTCCGCCAACTGGTCAACATCGGTAGATTCCTCCGGGATGATTGCCGCCTCTGCACCACATGCAATGGCAGAGTTCTGCGCAAGGAAGCCGGCGTCACGTCCCATTACCTCAACAAAGAAGATGCGTTCATGGCTCTGCGCAGTGTCACGGATGCGGTCGACACACTCCATGATTGTGTTCATCGTTGTATCGTAGCCGATTGTGTTATCAGTGCCATAAAGGTCATTATCAATTGTGCCGGGAAGACCTATGCAGCAGATGTCAAATTTGCGCGCGAACTCCATGGCACCTGTAAGCGAACCGTTGCCTCCAATCACAACGAGGGCATCAATACCTTCCTTGACAAGTGTCTCATAAGCTCGCTGCTGCCCCTCATCTGTCGGGAAATCCTTTGAACGGGCAGTCTTCAGAATCGTACCTCCCATTCCTATGATTCCCGAGACATTCTCTGTAGTGAAAGGCTTTATTTCTCCATTAATAAGTCCTTCGTAACCGCGGTATATAGCTTTTATGTTAAAGCCATTAGAGATTCCCGCACGTGTCACGGCACGTATGGCAGCGTTCATACCCGGGGCATCGCCACCTGATGTCATGATACCAATAGTCTTAATCTTTGCCATAATTATTTGTTTTTGGGGTTATTTATTCATCATTATATCAAAAATAGAGAGCCTCAGCAATAAGGACAAGAAGTCCGAGGAGTGCACCGAGAAGCATCTTTGGTGCAAAATGCTTGAAATACCATCCGACTGTCGTTGTATTCATCGAGAAGAGCGCAAGGCCTGACAATGAGCCGATACCAAAAATCGTGCCGCCAACGGCTGTGGCATAGGCAATAAGTATCCAATATTCACCATTTGTCATAAATTCCGCCGTACCACCTATAGGATGCAGGGACAAGAATGCCGCTGCCGTGGCAAACGAATCCAAAGCAAGACTGACAACAGCTGCCATCAATGGCGCAAGGAACAGGCTCCATGTATCACCGAGAGTTTCAAGACATAGTTTTCCAAGCCACAGACTTGCTCCGGTCTCCACCAGCACACCCATCATCAGCATTACACCCATGATGAAGAGCATCATCTGGAGCATACCGTTGTGCATTGTCCGTGGGGAATTACGCTGACTCATACGACTGTTGACAATAAGTTTATGGTTGAATGTCTCATTTACTATGGAAAGCAAAGCAAGGACACATAGTGCACCAACGAAAGGAGACAACTTGGTTATGTCGCGGAAAGTGGGAATGAACCATAGTCCACCAATACCGAAGAAGAACATGGCTACACGCTGCCATACTGTCAGGCGTGTATCGTCACCTCTATATGGAAGAGAGAAACGCTCAAGCTCCACACGTTCTGGCAATTTCAACGACATAAGGAAGGTTGGGACTGCCCATGCCACAAGGCACGGCAACGCCATCCATGCAGAGAAATGGCTTGGAGTAACGGCACCCATATTCCATAACAGCAGCCCGTTAGGGTCTCCAATGACAGTCAACGCTCCGCCAATGTTGGCACTCAGCACAATGACAGGTCCGAAGATTGTCCGCTGTCGTCTGTTTGGAAGCATCTTATGCATCATGACAAGCATCATTGTCGTGACCGTAAGATTGTCCATGTTGGCACTCAGCAGGAATGTCAGCACTGCTACAGACCACAACAATCGTTTGCTGTTGCGCGTCTTTATCCAATGAGGGAGGAAATCAAAACAGCCATTAGTATCCAATATCTCAATGATGGTCATCGTAGACATCAGGAAAAGAACAATCTCGGAAGCCTTTCCCACATATTTTATGAATATATTGGATGCTATATATTCTTTCACAGCGACACTGTTGGCTGTTGCACCACGCAGGAAAGACATATAGTCCGTTGGGTGCTGCGCCATGACAAAGTCTGAACCGAAACAGATGTACAAAACCCAACCTACCGTACCGGCAAAGACTGCCAAGGCGGCTTTGTTGACAGAAGTCTTGGGAGTAGCGGCAATCAATATGAATGCCAGCAGAATAAATATGGCTATAACTATTGTCATTGTCTTGTCGGTTATATATGGTATGAACCTGTAAATATGATGTCTCTAATTGTCCTCAGTGTCCTTATACACTCACAGTAGCCTTAATATGTGGCCATGGATCATAGTCAGTGAGTTCAAAATCCTCATAACGGAATGAGAA
Source organism: Palleniella intestinalis (assembly GCF_013166595.1). Lineage (GTDB taxonomy): Bacteria > Bacteroidota > Bacteroidia > Bacteroidales > Bacteroidaceae > Prevotella > Prevotella intestinalis. Next base: position 336,047 of record NZ_JABKKG010000002.1, read on the forward strand.
GATGTCCTTTACATCAGGATTAATCATCATCTTGGGCAATGCGCGTGGAGTACGCGTAAGTTGCAGTTCCGCTTGTTCAAGATGATTCAGATAGAGATGAGTGTCGCCTGTAGTATGGATAAAATCTCCGCACTGCAGCCCGGTGACTTGCGCCATCATCTGAAGCAAGAGGGCATAGCTGGCAATATTGAACGGAACGCCAAGGAATGTGTCAGCAGAACGCTGATACAACTGCAGTGACAGTTTATCATCAGCAACATAGAACTGGAACAGGCAATGGCATGGCGGAAGAGCCATCTGCTCTATCTCTGCCGGATTCCAAGCACTGACAAGCATACGGCGAGAGTCCGGATAATGGAGAATCATATCCACAACCTGACGTATCTGGTCTATAGTCCCTCCACAATAGTCCGGCCAAGAACGCCACTGATGTCCATAAACGGGACCAAGCTCACCATTCTCGTCTGCCCATTCATTCCATATACGCACTCCGTTTTCTTGTAGGTATTTTATGTTCGTACTGCCACTGAGAAACCACAGCAGTTCATGGATTATGCTCTTCAAATGTAGCTTTTTAGTCGTGAGAAGAGGAAATCCCTCACTCATGTCAAAGCGCATCTGATTGCCGAAGATGGACTTTGTTCCTGTTCCGGTACGGTCTGTTTTCACCACACCTTCCTTCATAATCCTGTCAAGCAGGTCAAGATATTGTTTCATTTTTTACGTTTTGCGTTCTTTGTGCGTACAATGTCAAAGAGGTATGTTCCCTTGAACACTATACTATTATGATTGGAGCGTGAGAAATGGTCTTGCTTCGAATCGCCATAAATATTTCCAAGACCGTAGTAGTAACGGGCCTCCAAAGCTATATGTCCCACCTTTTTCATGGAAAGTTCCATACCAAGGCCTGCCGTTATGCCGAAGTCAAACTTTTTCTCAACAGGCATCGCATACTGTGCACATTCCGGACTGACCCTCTCAGGGTCTGTCTTCAAAGCATCCTCATATTCGAAATTTGTCGTGGCTTCTTCCGAAAGCATAAACCCGAACTGAGGGCCCATGTTCAGAAAAAACTTTGCACCTTTTTCCTCTCTTCCCCACCCCAAATGGGCAAGCAAGGGAATCTGGAAATAAGATATTCTACGCTGATAAGCTGCCGCTTCTCCTGTGTGAGCGCCGGTCTGCAATATACACGGAAGACCATCTATGCTCTCTATACGTTCCTTCCAACCAAGCTCTGCATAATTCAATTCAATCTGTATGGCACAGATAGTGTTGAAATATTTCTCACACGTGTAACGAGCAGTGACACCGAAATTTATGCCTCCAAGCATATCCTGCGGTATGCTGTTTTCAAAAGCGATTTTATTAAGCTGGTAACCGCCATTGAATCCAATGACAAAGTCATTACGATAGTCTCCTACCTGTGCTTTTGCATCAGGAGCAAACAACATGGAACCCAGTGCCGTGAATGCTACAACACTAAAGAGCCGTCTGTATGTTCTCACAAGAATCCTCATCACTCCACCCATGTTTTAGAAATGAATAAGCATGAATGCAGTATTCTTATAACCACCCTTACTAACACGTTCAAAAATCAAAGGTGTCTGCACCGGTGTATAGTTACGCTGGGAAGAAGTACCATGAAATTCCTTTCCATATTTTTTGTAACCTTTCACAAAAAACATCAGATGGTCATAACCTGTAATGGCAAAACGAGGAATAGCACTCTGCATCGGTGTCTTGAAATAGTCAAGATACTCCTTCTCCAGACGCTTCACTCCGGATGATGCAGTGTCAAGGTTGTATACAGAAGGAACATAGGCGTCATATTTATGGAACTTATTCTGCAATGTCTTTGTGTACATAAACCACTCATTGTAACCGAACATTGATATTAGCATACCGGGGGTTGCCTGTGAAAGAATATCGAGTTTTTCTATAGCCTTGGCAGTCTCAGCATAACGTCCGGTGTTCAATACTACCACGTTCCGCATGCTTCCGGAAAATGCCTTTGCAAACATTTCCGGAGAACTATTCAGATTGGTTATGCTGTATGCTATTTTCTTTTCCTCAAGGCGTTTGCGCAATCCGAAAGTAAATGCGCCTTTCTTGGATGTGACATCATTGCAATCGATAAACACAGGATGGGCATTGGCAAACTGCACCATAAACTGGTCTATGGACCTTGATGTTATGTCCGCCTGTGTCTGATAGACCTGATGTATCTGTGGGCAAGTCTGCACATCATCACCGGTAATGGAGAACGGAATAACCATGGCAATGTTCTTCTCCATACAGAAATCCGCCAACTGCCGAACTTGTGATGTGTAAAGAGGTCCGAACACCACATTACATTTCGCCGCATTTGTAGCAGAAAGAGTATTGCCTATGTTATCTTCTTCCGCCACATTCCAAGCATTGATTGTCAGATTGTACCCTTCCTTCCTCAAGTCTTTGGCAGCAAGGAGCATACCACGGTAATACTCCACCATACGCTTGCCATCACCATTGATGTCATGCAGCGGAAGCATCACCCCTACATTAATCATTGAGGAACTGACGGGCGTTTTGGTGGCAGACTTAGTGACAGTTGTTGCCGGCTGTGTTACAGACAACTGAGGATTATGTTCCGGAATATTCACCGACATGCCTTTCTTCAATACAAAATCCGGCTCACGCATAAAAGGATTGGCATTTCTCAGTTCGTCAATCGTAACCCCATACTCTTTAGCTATGCCAAATACAGTCTCCTTTTTCTTCACCTTATGGACAGAAAGGATTTTTTGGGCAGATAATGACATTCCGCCAAAAAGGAACATGACCAAAACAAATATTGTTGTGTAAAATGCGTGTTTCATATCTTACATCCTAAAATTAAAGATTACGGACTATACTATACTTGCGTTCTTGTATGTTTCTGCAGGGACACTCTCGTAAAGATATTGCAAAACAACTCCATTAAAATGCAAAAAGCGTCAAGACCTGATTAGCAGTGCCCTACTTATGTTAATTTGACCGCAAAATTAGTTATTTTTCTTTGATTAACAAAGTTTTTTTACTACTTTTGCACAAAATTCGCAATTAAAAATACATGTATTCCTATGAGATATTTGTTCTTGGCTGTAATGCTTGCAACGGCACACTCTCTTTTCGGGCAGTCTGTGGTGCCTTCCATAATGCCTTCTGTCGAATACACTACCCCTGACGGTCAAATTGATAGCACGCCCCAGAAAGAGAATGCCTCTGCTCCTGTCAGTGCATCATTCCGCGCCAATCCTACAGACGCAGATGATTGGGACGCGCACTATGAATGGCGGTTCACAAAAGAGGGAGAAGAAGAGCCATATCTCACACGTTACGATGAAAATACAGATGTGGTTTTCACAGACTTCGGCAAAGTGTCCATTGTATGCTACGTTCAATTTGTCCATAAAGAGGACAAAAACAACATCGTCCTGATAAGGGACAACTATTGGGGAGTGGAGCAAATGCCGTTCTCTATCAATGTTTCCTCATCCAAACTTGAGATGCCAAACGCTTTCTCACCTAACGGTGATGGAATAAATGATATATACAAGCCGAAAAGCGGCTACTTATCCATCGTTGAATTCCATGCCACAATATACAACCGTTGGGGACAAAAGATTTTCTCCTGGGATGACCCGTCCACAGGATGGGATGGCACTCATAATGGCAAACCCGTAAAAGACGGAGTCTACTACTGCATAGTCAAGGCACGCGGTGCCGACGGCAACACATTCAACTACAAACGCGATGTCAACCTGCTGCGCGGATATGACACAACCTCAACCACAACAAACCCATGATTGAAGTATTTGGAGCAAGGGTACACAACCTTAAAAACATAGACGTACAGATACCGAGAAACTCACTCACCGTAATAACAGGACTCTCCGGTTCCGGAAAGTCTTCATTGGCTTTCGACACAATCTTCGCAGAAGGGCAGCGACGGTACATCGAGACTTTCTCCGCTTATGCACGCAATTTCCTTGGCAACATGGAACGCCCTGATGTTGACAAAATTACCGGACTCTCACCGGTAATCTCCATTGAGCAAAAGACAACAAACAAGAATCCGCGTTCCACAGTCGGCACACAGACCGAGATTTACGATTTCCTGCGTCTGCTGTTTGCACGTGCAGGAGAAGCGTATTCATGGATGACCGGTGAGAAAATGGTCCGCTATACGGAGGAGAAGGTCATCAGCATGATACTCGAACGCTATGCGGGAAAAAAGATTTATGTCCTTGCCCCACTTATCAGGAACAGGAAGGGCCATTACCGCGAACTTTTCGACCAAATGCGCAGAAAAGGCTATCTCTATGTACGTGTCGACGGGAAAGTGCTTGAACTGGAGGAAGGCATGCGTGTTGACAGATACAAAAACCACGACATAGAGGTGGTCGTTGACAAACTTGCCGTAAAAAACGGTTCTGAGGAACGACTAAAAAACACTGTTGCCAATGCCATGAGACAAGGCGACGGGCTGGTGATGATTCTTGACAAAGACACCGAAGAGACAAAGTTCTTCTCAAAACGCCTCATGTGTCCGACTTCCGGTATAGCATACAAAGACCCTGCCCCTAACATATTTTCCTTCAACTCTCCTGAAGGTGCGTGTCCGCGTTGCAAAGGTCTCGGCTACATAAATGAAATAGATGTTGACAAAATAATCCCTGACAAGAAAATGTCCATTTACAGTGGAGGCATAACGGCACTGGGGAAATACAAGGCGCAACTCATCTTCTGGCAGATAGAATCCATACTTTCCGATTATGGATGCACACTGAAGACTCCTATAAAAGACATTCCGGAAGAAGCTATGAGCGAAATCTTATACGGACGGCTTGAGGATGTCCGTGTGTCAAAGGACCTTGTCAAGACTTCTTCTGACTATTTTACAGACTACCAAGGAGTTATTAAGTACATTCGTTCCATAATGGATGACAACGACAGCGCTGCCGGACAGAAATGGGCTGACCAATTCCTTGACACTTGCACGTGTCCTACTTGTCAGGGACAACGACTTGACAAGGAGGCTCTGTCTTACCGTATATGGGAAAAAAACATTGCGGAACTCGCTTCAATGGACATTGTCAGCTTAAAGGATTGGCTCACCGAAGCAGAGAAACATCTTTCCGACTGGCAAAAGAAAATAGCAACCGAAATTCTCAAAGAAATACATACACGACTGAATTTCCTCCTTGATGTAGGATTGGATTACTTGTCTCTCAACCGCCAGTCTGCAACATTGTCCGGTGGAGAATCACAACGCATCCGTCTTGCAACACAGATTGGCTCGCAACTCGTCAATGTGCTTTACATTCTTGATGAGCCGTCCATAGGATTGCACCAACGTGACAACGAGCGGCTTATACGCTCTCTGAAAGAATTACGCGACCTTGGCAACACCGTCATTGTCGTAGAACACGACCGTGACATGATGCTTGCCGCAGACTGGATTATAGACATCGGTCCGAAAGCAGGAAGGAAAGGTGGTGAAGTGGTATTCCAAGGTACTCCTGCCGACATGATGAAGACCAACACCATCACTGCACATTATCTTTCAGGAGAACGGAAGATTGAGTTACCTACCGAGATTCTTCCTGACGGTGAGAAACATATTCTTCGCCGACAGACAAACAGCGGCTGCATAAAGATAAAAGGTGCGCACGGAAATAATCTCAAAGGCGTGACAGTAGAATTCCCTCTCGGAGTACTGACTGTTGTCACGGGTGTGTCCGGTTCTGGAAAATCCACACTGATAAATGAGACTCTGCAACCGATTCTGTCACAGCATTTCTATCACTCGCACAAGCGCCCTATGCCTTATGACAAGGTGGAGGGACTGGAACTTATAGACAAGGTGGTCACCGTCGACCAAAGCCCTATCGGACGCACTCCACGTTCCAATCCGGCAACCTACACAGGTGTCTTCTCTGACATACGCAACCTGTTCATACAACTTCCTGAATCAAAAATCAGAGGTTATAAACCCGGACGTTTCTCATTCAATGTCAAAGGAGGACGCTGTGAGACTTGTAGCGGCAACGGTTACAAAAGCATCGAAATGAACTTCCTGCCTGATGTGCTCGTACCATGCGAGACATGCCACGGAAACCGTTACAACCGTGAGACATTGGAAGTGCGCTACAAAGGAAAATCCATTGCCAACGTGCTTGACATGACTGTGAACCAGGCGGTGGAGTTCTTCGAGAACGTACCAAATATCCTTCAAAAGATAAAGACAATACAGGATGTCGGTCTTGGATACATCAAGTTAGGCCAATCGTCCACTACCCTCTCAGGCGGTGAAAGCCAGCGCATCAAACTTGCAACAGAACTCGCAAAAAGAGATACAGGCAAAACTCTATACATCTTTGACGAACCGACTACGGGACTTCATTTTGAGGATATACGCATTCTCATGGGAGTTCTGCAGAAACTTGTCGACAAAGGCAACACCGTGATTGTCATTGAGCACAACCTTGATGTCATAAAGCTTGCTGACTGGATTATTGACATGGGACCGGAAGGTGGCGCAAAGGGCGGCACACTGCTATCCTGCGGCACTCCGGAAAAAGTTGCGAAGGTGCAGAAAGGATTCACCCCGCGATTCCTTAAAGAAGAACTGGAGCGGTAATACATAAGTTAGTCCGCAAACCCAAACTTATCAAAGACTATAAAACAATGAAAGAGATACTTGATTTCTTCACCGAACTGGCAAAGAACAATGAGAAAGCATGGTTCGACGCACACAAATCTGAATATAAGGCTGTCAAAGCGAAATTCGATGCCTTTGCGTTGGAATTCATGAAAGGAGTGGAGGAGTTTGACCCTCGCGTGCAGGGACTCGGAGTCAATGACATAACATATCGCATCTACCGTGACTTGCGTTTCACACAGGACAAAAGTCCATATAAGACATGGCACGGTGTCTATGTCTGTCCAAGAGGCAAGAAATCAGGAATGTCCGGCTACTATATTCATTTTGAACCTGCCACTGACACGTATTTCCTCTGTGCCGGACTCTATAATCCGGAAAAGGATGTCGTGAAAAGCATTCGTGAGGAGATTATGTGCAATGGTGACAAAGTGATGGAAGCCTTATCCTTATGCGAGGATTTCCAACTGCCATGGGACAAGGCTCTTAAAAAGATTCCGGCAGGATTCAGCCCTACGGACAAGTACAGTGACTACTACCGACTGAGAAGCTTTGAAATCTACAAGCCTGTCAGAAAGCGCGATGTACTGAAAAAGGATTTCCTGAAGAACGCTCTTGAGGATTTCAGAAGGACTTACGAATACAACGAAATCCTCAACCGATGCTACGACTACGCAAAGGACTGATGCACTGCTCAAACAGCGCAACAAGCATACCGCAGCAAAGCATACTTTGACAACACCCCATTTTTCTCACCCCTAAACCTAAATACCTATGAGACAGCATGTCCTCACCCTGTTATTTCTCCTCCTGCCCTCATTCCTTTTTGCGCAGGAGGAGAGCGATACATTCCAAGATGTCTACAATTCGCTGTCTGACATGGATGATTTCGATGAGGAAGGATGGACAGAGGCGTATGACAACCTTACCGCCATGGCACAAATGCCACAGAACATCAATGCTGCAACCTACGAAGATTTGCTGGCAGTCCCATTGCTTACAGAGGAACAGGCTGTCGCCATAATATATTATCGTGACCTTTACGGTGACCTCCGTTCTATCTCAGAACTGTCACTCATCACTGCTCTCGACCCTCCACGATGCAAAATTCTCTCATCCATATTCTATGCCGAACCAATACCCAATAATGCAAAAGGCATACTGAAATATCCGAAAAGCAGTCTGCTGATGACTCTTGCCGTCCCGACTTATGAGCGGAAGGGGTTCAAAGAGGGGAAATATCTTGGCGACAAACTGAGCCATAGCATAAGATACCAACTGAAAACGAAACGTCTGCAGATAGGCCTGACAGCATCCAAAGACGCCGGAGAACAGTTTTTCTGTGGCGAGAACCGAAAAGGCTGGGACTTTTACACTGGGTTCGCACGCCTGAAAGAGACCGGAATAATGAAAGACTTGATTGTCGGACATTATCAGGTTTCTATAGGAATGGGACTTGTCATGAACAATGGCTACCGCCTTTCAAAGACTTCATTGCTGCTTACACAGCCGTCTTCCAAAACCTCCCTGCGCGGACATACATCAAAAATGGAGAGCAATTACTTGCAAGGAGTCGCCTCAACCATAGCACTATGGCATAGGAATGCGACAAAGAACATTTCTCTTACCCCATTCCTGTCATGGAAATATCTTGATGCAACGATGTCCAACACAGAGCCTCCAACAATTTCCACAATCAGCTCCAACGGCTACCACCGCACAAAGGAAGAACTCATGCGACGGTATGCCACGACACAGATGGTAGCCGGTGCTTCGCTCGTGTACACATCATTGCCCTTTCGCATCGGCTTGAACATTGTGCACACTCATCTCAGCGACTCGCTCGCACCGTCTAAAAAACAGATGTACCGCCGCTATTATCCTGAAGGAGAGAATTTTACTGACGGCTCACTCTTCTACTCTTTCATAAGCCCGAAACTGCAAATCTCCGGTGAGACTGCATTTGGAAAGGCTGCAAAATACAATAAAAAGGAGAAGGACGGCATAGCCATTGCAACAGCAAATGCCATCAGGTGGAATTTCCACCAACAGTGGTCGGCATTCGCTTTGCAAAGGTTTTACAGTTACCGGCATACATCCTTGCTCGGAAGGAGCTTCGGCGATGTCAGCAACTGCCAGAATGAGAATGGCATCTATGCAGGCATGATGACAACAGCATTGCGCCACCTTACCCTTTCCGCATACATCGACGGCTCTTATCATCCTTGGATAAGGTACGGATATGACAACAGCTCATGCTCATGGGACACATATCTCTCAGCTGCCTATGAACATAAGAACCTTTCCGCAACAATGAAGTACCGCTACCGCGAACAGGCTGTATCCGAAACCGGTTCTATCCTTCCGCAATTCAGAAGCAAAATCAATGGCACAGCACAACATACATTGCGGTCTACCGTCAAATATACCTTCGGGCGGTTTCAATCCTCCTCGCAGCTTCAAGGGACATTCCTCCCGACATCCGACGACTGGGGCTATCTACTTTCTGAAGGCTTCGGCTACCAAGCCACAAGGTGGTCATTATGGTTGTCCGTCACATACTTCAAGACTTCTGATTATCTCTCTCGCCTTTACATGACAGACAAGAGCATAACCTATGGCGCAACCTCCAGCATGCTATACGGTCAAGGGCTTCGCACAAACCTGCTCGCAAAAACAATAATCATCAAAGGCCTGCAAGCCTCAGTACGCTGCAACATCCTGAACTATTTCGACCGTGACAAAATCTCCTCCTCTTACCAACAGATAGACTCTTCCTCGCAAACTGACCTTTATTTCCAACTAAACTGGACATTCTAATTCCGCCGCCCGTTATCATTTACCAGCAGAACAATATAATAATCTTATACAACATAACCAATAAGGTTTTGCCATGGAATCAATAAGGTTTCACTACATAATCAATAAGGTGTTAAATTATACAACGACCGGCTTCTGATTTCTTTAAAAGCAAATATGGTAAATACATCAAAGAACACTTGTAATCTATCCTCCCGTTCTCAGAATTTCGATTGCAAGTGCAAAGGTACAACATTTCACAAGCGATTCCAAATTTTATAGGGGTACAAATGGGGATACACATGGGGGGACATCCATATATTTAATACCTACTGAACTCACAAAATTACATCCAATTAGAAAAAGGCATCACAGTCCTATATTACGACTGTGATACCAATATGTTTATGCCAAACATCCGACTACCATGTTACAATCTTATCCACAATAGCTTGCTGCTCTGTTGAAGTACGACGCAAATAGATGCGTGTTGTCTCTATACTCTCATGCCCCATAAGATCAGCCAGTAATGAGATGTCATTGAATTTCTCAAGAAAATTCTTTGCATAACGATGGCGGAACGAATGCGGATAAACAACTTGTGTATTCATTCCATATTTTGCAGCATAATTCTTTAACTGCTGTGAGATTCCTCTTGTAGTAATACGCTCACCAAAGCGATTCAAAAACAGATAACCGGTTGTACGCCCCTCATTACCAAGCCAAACTATCGCCTCTTTACGTAAAGTCTTAGGAATGAACAAACGGCGATTCTTACCGCCTTTGGTGTAAAGGTCAATATATCCAACATTTACATGCTCTATCTTTATCTGAATCAATTCGCTCACACGTGCACCTGTAGCAGCAAGAAAACGCACAACAAAATACCATTCCTTGTTATCCTCCTTCTTCAGCTTATTCTTGAAAAACACATAGTCAGCATTGCTAATTACATTTTCCAAGAATGTCCGCTCTTGCACTTTTACCGACTTCAATCTCAGCCTTGAATGCTTTGTAAACTCAAGGTACTTATTGACAGCTTGAATACGCAGATTCACCGTCTTGGGCTTGAACTCTTCAATTAGATAAGCTTTATAAGCCAACAAGTTCCTCTTGGTAAGTTTTGGAAAACGCGCCTGATAATCGCGAACAGCATATAAATATGCCGCAATAGTGTTCTTCGACATATTACTATCACGAAGAAAAATCTCAAATTGTGTTGTTATCATAAGTTAGTCCACAAAATTAAGCTACATGATTTTTGAAGTTAATCATAAGCCCATTCCCCATTGCTGCCAACGCTCTGTTTGCTGCGTAAAACAAAGTGTCCGGACTCATGTAATCATGCGTCTGAATCCATTTCCCTTTGAGCATCCGCCACAGGATTTCAGCGATGTTCAGATGCGGGGAGTATGGAGGGAGGAAGAATATGTGCATTCCTCGTTTCTCCCATACAGGACACAGTGCAAGCAGCTTTTTCGCCCTGTGGACAGGTGCGTTGTCAAGCACGATGACAGTCTTTCGCCTGATGGTAAAGGAGAAGTTGTCAAGGAAGGCTATCATCCTTTCGGTGTCAATGCTTTTGACGGTAGTAAACCAATGGGTACGGCAACAACGGTCCACCATGGCGAAGCAATTGAGCCGTGCGCCACGTTGGGACGGGACATAGACATCTTCTTTGGAGAATTTCCAGCCGTAAGGCACATACCACTCCTCGCAAAGATGGGACTCGTCTCCATAATAGAGGTCTATCACACCCTTATGCCACAGTTGCTCAAGCTCTTGCAACTCCCACAGCTTGTATTGGTAGAGTTGCGGCGAGGGTTTCCCCTTTGGGCGTTTTCTTATACGTCCAAATCTTGCGCCAATGCGCTTAAAAAACGTCTGAGGGTCTCCTCGCAGGCTGTTTTGCCCGTTGCTGCCTCCCACTGTGCCTTGGCGGCCAAAACGCTTGAGCGGTCTTTCTCTATGGCTTGCCGGATGATTTCCTCGTCCTGCGTGCCGATGATGGGCTTGCGCCCACGGCCCGGTCTGGTTTCCAGCCCGTCTATGCCTTCAGACTCGAAACGTCTCACCCACTTGTTGACAGACACTTGGTGCATTTCCAAATGCTTGCCGACTTTGGGCGAACTTAAACCGTGTGCTTTCAGAAGCACTGCCTTGCATCGCATACGAAAAGAGTGCGACGCACCATTGCGGTATCCGTTTTCCAATGCGGCTTGCTGCATTGGGGTCAATTCTAATGTCTTGATTTTTCCCATATGAAGAGAGAATTTTATGGGTATAACGGATTTTCACTTCAAATATTATCGTTTAAACTATTTTTGTGGACAAACTTATTTACCATACCATATATTATAATAAGAGACAATTCTGTATTCATGTGCCACTTGCAAAAAGGAAAAAAGTCTCTTCAAGGATGAAACCTCAAAGAGACCTTATTATACTTATGACCGTGAAAAGCACGGCTCTATCCTAAAGAGAGAGACGCTTTTGGTGGTCTGCCGCACAGGATTCCCTGCAGCGTGGGATTTACTTGTTCAGCGCGAGAGCAACGTTAACGGCGCAAGCTACAGTACAGCCAACCATTGGGTTGTTGCCGATACCGAGGAAGCCCATCATCTCAACGTGAGCAGGAACAGAAGAAGAACCTGCGAACTGAGCGTCAGAGTGCATACGGCCGAGTGTGTCTGTCATGCCGTAAGATGCAGGACCTGCTGCCATGTTGTCCGGGTGGAGTGTACGGCCTGTACCGCCACCTGAAGCAACTGAGAAGTATGGCTTGCCTGCGAGGATGCGCTCCTTCTTGTATGTGCCCGCTGTCGGGTGCTGGAAACGTGTTGGGTTTGTAGAGTTACCTGTGATAGAAACGTCAACATTCTCCTTCCACATGATAGCAACGCCCTCACGAACGTCGTCAGCGCCGTAGCAGTTCACCTTTGCACGTGGTCCGTCAGAGTAAGCCTTTGTCTTAACGACCTTCAGCTCGCCTGTGAAATAGTCGAACTCTGTCTGTACGTATGTGAAACCGTTGATGCGTGAGATAATCATCGCAGCGTCCTTGCCAAGACCGTTAAGGATGACACGGAGTGGCTTCTGGCGTACCTTGTTAGCCATCTCTGCAATCTTGATAGCACCCTCTGCGGCAGCGAAAGACTCGTGACCTGCGAGGAATGCGAAGCACTCTGTCTCCTCACGGAGAAGGCGTGCTGCGAGGTTTCCGTGGCCGATACCCACCTTACGGTCGTCAGCAACAGAACCGGGGATACAGAAAGCCTGGAGACCGATGCCGATTGCCTCAGCAGCGTCAGCAGCTGTCTTGCAGCCCTTCTTGATAGCGATGGCAGAGCCTACGACATAAGCCCACTTAGCGTTCTCGAAACAAATCATCTGAGTCTCCTCACATGTCTTGTAAGGATCAAGACCTGCCTTCTCGCAAATCTCGTTAGCCTCTTCGATAGAAGAAATACCGTTCTCGTTCAGGGCAGCGAGCACCTGGTTGATACGACGGTCCTGTGATTCAAATTTTACTTCTCTAATCATAGTCTGTTTCCTCCTGCATTATTCTTTACGTGGGTCAATAGACTTAACAGCACCCTGCTCAGGTTTTGTGCGTCCGTATGTACCTGTTACTGACTTAAGAGCCTCGTTAGCATCAACGCCCTTCTTGATAGCGTCCATGAACTTGCCCATGTGAACGAACTCATAACCGCAGACCTCGTTGTCCTCGTCAAGGAACTGCTTTGTGATATATCCCTCTGTAAGCTGGAGGTAGCGTGTGCCCTTAGCCTTTGTGCCGTAGAGTGTACCGCACTGTGATACAAGACCCTTGCCGAGGTCCTCAAGACCTGCACCGATAGCAAGACCGCCCTCAGAGAATGCAGACTGTGTACGTCCGTAGACAATCTGGAGGAAGAGCTCACGCATAGCTGTGTTGATAGCGTCACACACGAGGTCAGTGTTGAGAGCCTCAAGGATTGTCTTGCCAGGAAGTATCTCAGAAGCCATAGCAGCTGAGTGAGTCATTCCTGAGCAGCCGATTGTCTCGACAAGAGCCTCCTCGATGATACCGTCCTTCACGTTGAGCGAGAGCTTGCAGCAGCCCTGCTGTGGGGCACACCAACCAATACCGTGAGTCATACCGGAGATGTCCTTAATCTCCGTTGCCTTAATCCACTTTCCCTCTTCCGGAATCGGAGCAGGACCGTGGTTAGGGCCTTTTGCAACGACGCACATGTCGTTAACTTCCTTTGTATAAATCATATTTTTGAAAAAAAATTATGAGTCATAAGTGATTGTTATTGGCAATAACGCACACTTATTGCTCAGGTTTAATAATTAAAATCCTGAATGCAAAGTTACAAAATTATTTTAAAGAATTAGGAAAAAGGATGAAGTATTTGTTTTTTTTACAGTATTTTTGATGTAAATAAAAATATTTTTCGTAATTTTGCCGTACAAATTTCACGTATCTGCCTTACTGTGCACACACTCCATACAACAACGGAACGGCAGCATACGGCAAACGCTATACCACAATGATACAGGTTACCATAAACGACAAGGCTCTGCAACTGGCGGCGAAAGCCGGAATGGACGAGTTTGTCCAAGTCTTTGTAGATGGCATAATGGACGCCATCGGAGGAGAACTGACAGCTGAGACCATGGCAGAACTGAACTCCGACCAGATTACTCTCATCGCATACTCCATGCTCCGTGAGGAGGTGATGGACGGAGGATTCATCCAACTCATACACAACGGACTGGGAAGGTTCATTTTCTTCAACCCGTTTGCCAAGGCTTTGGCGCAATGGGGGCTTGCCGACCTCGCACGGATCATAAGGAAAGGGCACAAACTGTACAAGAAATACCATGAGGAAATCGAGGTGGAATGCACTGATGAAGAATTCATGGCAATGTTTGAACGCATGCCTGAGTTTGACGACCTTGACGACGCTTTCGTTGCGGACGAAGAGAAATGGACAAGCGAGATAGCGTACTTCATTGACAACAACATAGAGAAATTCGCATCAATAGATGGCAAAGAAGGATAAGATGCCGAAAGGCAAAATCATGATAAAGAACAAGAAGGCGTCGTTCGACTACTTCTTCATCGACACTTACACAGCAGGAATGGTGCTCACCGGCACCGAAATCAAGAGCATCCGCCAGGGGAAAGCATCTCTGGTGGACACATTCTGTTATGTGCATAACGGCGAGATATGGGTGAAAGGCATGAACATCTCACCTTATTTTTATGGTTCTTACAACAACCATGAACAGAAGCGCGACCGCAAACTGCTCTTGAACAAAAAAGAAATAAGATACCTTGAGACGAACACAAAGCACCAGTCGGGTTTCACAATAATACCCATCTGTGTCTACATCAATGAGAAAGGGTTCGCAAAGATGGACATCGCCCTTGCAAAAGGAAAGAAGGAGTACGACAAGCGAAACACTATAAAGGACAAGGAGGACAGGCGCGAAATGGACCGTGCCATCAAGCGATTCTGACAAGTAACTGTTGGAAATTAGTTTACACAGAATTACTTAAATCACAAAATAGTTTTCAATAGTTACTTGATGGAACTACTTAAACAACTTTATACAGACACTTTCGGCATAGAACCGCATTCCATAGAACCGCTGACAGGGGCAGGAAGCAACCGACTTTATTACAGATTCTATGACGGAGACGGAAAGTCTGTGATTGGTGTCATAGGCACATCACAGGACGAGAACCATGCTTTCATCACAATAGCGAAGCATTTCGAGCGCAGACAGCTGCCTGTGCCTCATGTCATTGCCCAGAGCAAGGATGAAATGAGGTATTTTCAGGAAGACCTCGGCTCACGCTCACTGTTTGATGCTGTCAAGGGTGGGCGTGATGCCGGCGGCAGATACAACAACGCAGAGAAAGAACTGCTGAAGCAAACCATACGCGAACTGCCGAACTTGCAGATTCGCGGAGCACGCGAAATGGACTTTTCCGTATGCTATCCGCAACCGGAATTTGATGTCGCCAACGTGCTTTTCGACCTTAATTATTTCAAATACTGCTTCCTGAAAGCTACCGACCTTGACTTCCACGAGCTGAAACTGGAAGCCAATTTCCGTATGCTTGCAAAGGATCTTGTCGCTTTAGGCACAACGGAGAGTTTCATGTACCGTGATTTCCAGGCACGCAACGTGATGCTGGACAAGAATGGCAAACCGTACTTCATAGACTTCCAAGGTGGCAGAAAAGGTCCATATTATTATGATGTGGCATCTTTCCTCTGGCAAGCATCGGCACGCTATTCAGATGCTCTGCGCAAAGAACTCATTGAGGAATATTATACAGCATTGAAACTATACACAGAAGTGCCGAGCCGCAAGGAGTTCAACGAACGACTTCAGCTGTTTGTGCTGTTCCGCACACTGCAGGTTCTCGGCGCATACGGTTTCCGTGGGTATTACGAACGCAAGCAACATTTCATCGAAAGCATACCTCCTGCAATAGAGAATCTGCGACAGCTGCTGTGTGAGAACGATTTCCCTTACCCTTATCTCATGGATATGCTTGCACGCCTCTGCGCCCTGCCGCAATTCGCTCCTGTTCCTGAGCAGCCGAGAAAGCGAGAGGACGGTTACAAGATTGCGGAAAACGATGTCTACAAAGCCAATCCGCAGGACGGTCCTGCCACATTCTCGAAATATGACGGCAAAGGGCCTTTGGTTGTCCGTGTGATGAGTTTCTCTTTCAGAAAAGGCATTCCGGATGACCCTTCAGGAAACGGAGGAGGATATGTTTTCGACTGCCGCTCCACGCATAACCCCGGACGCTACGAGCCATACAAGCAGCTCACCGGGCTGGACGAGCCTGTCATCCGCTTCCTTGAGGACGACGGTGAGATACTTACGTTCCTCGATTCGGTTTACCAACTCGCTGACCACCATGTGGAAAGGTACATACAGCGAGGCTTCACATCACTGATGTTCTGCTTCGGATGCACCGGCGGACAGCACCGCTCTGTCTATTCGGCACAGCATCTTGCAGAACACATACACAAGAAATTCGGTATTAAGGTAGAAATCTGTCACAGAGAACAAAACATACAATGCACATTGCAATAGCCGGAAACATCGGTTCGGGAAAAACAACTCTCACACGCATGCTGGCAAAGCACTACAAGTGGGAAGCAAAATTCGAACAGGTTGTCGAGAACCCGTACCTTGAGGATTTTTATAAAGACATGAGGAGATGGTCATTCTGCCTTGAAGTGTTCTTCCTGAAAGAACGTTTCAAGGATATTCTTGCTATCTCAGAGAACAAAAACACTGTCATTCAGGACCGATCCATATTCGAGGGCGTATATGTATTCGCCAAGAACAACCACGACCAAGGGACAATCTCCGACCTTGATTTCCAGACTTACATGGAGCTATTCGAGCAGATGATGTCTATCGTGAAGATACCGGATTTGATGATTTATCTGCGGGCTGACATCAATCATCTTGTAGCTAACATACAGAAACGTGGGCGTGACTACGAGCAGAGCATCAAACTTGACTATCTGAAAGGCTTGAACCAACGTTACGAGGACTTCATCTGCAACAACTATCCCGGCAAGGTTCTCACCATCGATGTCAACAATATGGACTACGAACACAACCCGCAGGATTTCAGATTTATCACGGACAAGATTGACAGTCTACTGTACGGACTCTTCCCGCTTAAAGAAGAAGATTACAAGGACTGAAACGCTTAAAGAACAAAACATAAACACTTCATACCTTTACAATGCATATAGCAATAGCAGGAAATATCGGCTCGGGAAAGACAACTCTCACACGAATGCTGGCAAAAAGATACGGTTGGACACCACGCTATGAACCTGTGGACAACAATCCTTATCTCTCAGACTTCTACGGTGACATGAACCGCTGGTCATTCAATCTACAGATTTTCTTCCTCAACAAGCGTTTCCGCGAAGTAGTGGAAATAGCGAAGTCTGACGACATAATCATTCAGGACAGGACTATATTCGAGGATGCGCGCATCTTCGCCCCGAATCTTCATGCACAGGGCTACATGAGCGACCGCGATTTCGCAAACTATTCCGACCTCTTCGACCTCATGATGTCACTCGTCGGCATGCCTGACCTCATGATTTACATACGCTCGACCATACCGAACCTTATTTCACAAATAGAGAAACGCGGACGTGACTATGAGCAGACAATGCGTATAGACTACCTTACCGGACTCAACAACCGCTACGAAGAATGGATAAAGAACTACAAGGGCAACCTCATCATTATCGACGGTGACACTTGCAAATTCGGTGACAATCCGAAAGATTTCCAAAAGGTGACGGATATGATTGACCAAAACCACCTCTTCGGACTGTTCTAACAACATTCACACGACAGCAGAACACTTATATTTTAAAACATGGATTTATACACACCAGTCACACTCCCACCCCACGCCATCACTTTGGAAACTGATTCCAAAGTGATGATGCTTGGCTCTTGTTTTGCCGAGAATGTCGGCGGACAGTTGCAGATGCGCATGGGAAATGACAAGGTGGATGTCAACCCTTTCGGTGTTCTCTATAATCCGGCAAGCATTGCACAGGCACTGCGTCTGCTGATGAGGTCTGACTCTAAATCCATCGCTACGGACGAAAAGTATATATTCCATGGACAGGACGGTGCATGGCACAGCTGGCTCCACAGCAGCCATTTCTCCGACATGACAAAGGAAGGCTGCCTTGAAAAGATAGCATCGCGCCTTTACTCTGCAAAAGCGATGCTGAAGGAAGCGACATTGCTCTGCATAACATTCGGAACGACACGCCATTATGTGCATAACAACATCGTCGTAGCCAACTGCCACAAAGAGCCGCAACGATGTTTCACAGAGTCTGAAATGTCTCTTGACGAACTGACCGCCATTTGGAGAGACACCATAAAAGCGCTTTCGGCATTCAATCCAAAACTGCGGATATGCCTGACTGTCAGCCCTTATCGTTATAAAAAGTATGGTTTCCATGAGTCACAATTGCAAAAAGCGAAACTTTTATTGCTTTGTGACAATCTTTGCAACAACGATTATGCAACCTATTTCCCCTCCTACGAAATACAGCTTGACGAACTGCGCGACTACCGATTCTACAAAGACGACATGCTGCACCCTTCCGACTTGGCTGTAAGCATCATTTCCGAAAGGTTCATGGACTGGACTTTCTCGCCAGACATGAAAACGGAAGGCGCAAAAAGACTCAAAGAATATCGCCGCACACAACACAGGCAACTTATTTAACCTTTAATATACAGAACACATGAAAATATGCTATATCGTAGCAATGGAGGCAGAAGCGAAGCCTTTCGTCGAGAAATTCGGAGTTGAAAAAATCGAAGGCGCTTTCGGCAAACTGCCATGCTTGCTCTACCAACACAGGCTTTCGGAGAAGGATTCCCTGTACATCGTCATCAACGGACAGCAGCACGGCTCAAGCCTTATCGGCTGCGAGGCTGCGTCAATAACAACACTCAAAGCCATCGAGACAATACAACCGGACATCGTAATCAACAGCGGAACATGCGGAGCATTCAAAAAGAACGGTGCGGAAATAGGCAAAGTCTACATCGGCAACGGAGTGATGTTCCACGACCGGCGCGTAATGGGCGATGACAAATGGTATACACAATCCATCGGCAACTACCTACTCTCCAACCGTTCCGAAGAGATTGCCACAGCTCTTGGTATGCCAATGGGAAAAGTCACCACAGGCTCTTCGCTCGACATCCAGCCTTGCGACCTTGAAATAATGGCGCAGCACGGCGGCGAGCTCAAGGATATGGAGGGAGCAGCCGTGGCTTTCGTATGCTCACTGCTCGACATCCCATGTCTGCTTGTCAAGTCGGTCACCGACCTCATTGACGGTGGCGAGAACACTCTTGACGAGTTCCTGCGCAACCTTGCCCACGCTTCCGAGGAGCTGAGCAAGGCTAATGTCAGGATTGTAGAGTATCTTATAAGCCATTGAGTTCCTTGAAACAATATTCGTTGAAAAAAAAATTTGTCCATTAGAACATTGTGCTAAGTGTAACGTTCTAATGGACGAATTATTTATGGTAATCGTCAACCTCCGGCTCGGCTGCCATTGTATAGGATGAGTCATCCTCAGGACACTTGTATATTTTCGGCTTGCGCACCGTATCAAGGAATATTTCATTGAGCCTTTGCGACAACGCCATGAGTGTCTGCTCCATGCATTTCGGCTTCAGCATGCACTCCCAGACAACAAGCACACGCCAACCGGCTTGATGATAAGCGGCGTAGTTACGGTAGTCACGCTGCCTGTTACGCGTGATTTTCCTAAGCCAAAATTCCCTATTGGTGTGCGGAATCTTGCAACAGACGCTATCCGTCAGCTCAACTACGCCATGAGTGCCGGGTTCTGTGCCTACAGCCTCAACGTTATGTCCGTGCCAAAAGCAGCCATTGACAAAGATGACGGTCTTTATCTTCCTTATGACAATGTCCGGTTTCCCCAAGAATCCACTGACATAAAGCCGGTAACGCCACCCCTCGCTCCACAGCCAACGGCGCACGACCATCTCGGGCTTCGTGTCCTTAGCCCTTATGTGCGACATGCACTTGTGCCGTTGTGTAGGAGAGAGTTTATCGGACATGGTTTTGCTGTTTTGCTTATCAAGGCTTATTTTTGCTCCTCGTACTCACGCATAATCTCTGCCGCCAAATATTTGTCACTGCGACAATGTAAGTCTGCCACTTCGTCCTGAACAAGCTCTGCAATTTCTGAATTGTAGAATATATCAGTAGCCTCTTCAAGGGAAACTCCATACATTTGGCTCATCTCCATTATGATGCGTGCATATTTTGCATCCATCACTATCTGTTTGCTGTCATCGGTCATAATTTCTTACTTTCAATATACGTTAGACACTGTTGCAACATACGTTCCGAACGGATACAGTATTGAATGTTAGGATGTTCAAATTTCAAACGATTCAATGCAACTTCCTGCGTAATCTGTCCATTGAAATACAAGTCAATTGTCAAAATAACTTTATCGTTCGCTATTCCACCAACCACCATATCGTATTCTTCCGTCTGCCTCCCTGAACGACAGTTTGCCACAAAATCAAGCCATTCCTTGTCGTAAGCAAGAAACTCCCGTACCTTCCACTCATCATTGGCTGCATCCAAGGTGTAAATATTCACATAGGCATTTTGATGGCGACGAATAAAACGCTGTGCATATTTCTCAGCCTGTTCACACATGGATGTGAGATAGAAACCACGCCCAAAATCAAGATACTCACGCGAATGCTTTGTATCAGGATTATCCACTACTACATTTGAAGCGTGGTATAATGTCATTTTCATACCGCAAGAACTCCTTTCTCTTTCATATAGTCAATAATGTCATCAGTAAGGTAATGCGCCCCGAAAGTGTGAAGCACATCATACGATGGAATGATATAGCCATACAGTATACCGGAATCTTTCAGTTTCCGGTATACTATATTTCGTGGCATCTGCAATCGGCGTGAGACCTGCCCGATACAGAAAGTAACAAATTCTAATGTGGTCTTATTCATCCTTTATGGTGCAAAGATTATCTATCAACCTGCGACTTACATGAACAATGATGCAGAAAAATGTTTGATTACCGATATAGCAAAACCTAATACAATTGCATTGGCAAGAATGATTGGAACAGCTTTCTTTTCCTTCTTGCCAACAATTATGACAATCGGAAGGGACATGAGAAAAGAAACTATCGGACCAACCAAGAGATGTGATACATTCAATTGCGGGAGCGTAGTGTTGAAAATGATGAACGTTGCAACTACGTACTGAACGAAAGCCGACAAACAATCTGCCTTATCCATTTTTTTTACAAGCATAGGGACTGCATCGACAATCCCAATCACTATTCCTACTACAATAGTAAATACAGTTTCCATTGTCTTATCTTTGTTTTTTTATTTTCCATTTATAAAACAAAGGTAGCTAATAAGATACAAAATACCAAACAAAATAATGAAAAAATAAACAGGGACACACCAAATCATTGATGAATCCCTGCTTTTATAGTAAAACACCGTTTAGAACTTGTACTTTATAGACTGCTCACCTATCTTTATGATGTAGATTTCACCGCATGTAAGTGCTACCGGTATGGTGGTTGCATTTTCTGTTGATTTCCCTGTGTAGAGTTGCTGCCCGGACATGTTGTAGAGACTTATTGTTTCATCAGCCGATGTACCTGCAATCTCTATGTTTTCACCAACACTACGGATTAGCAATGCACGGTCGGTATTCATATCAATAGCATCAACCCCTGTTTCTACATCTGCAGCCTTTGACCATACCAATACTGCTGTTGCAGGTTCGCTCTGACCGCTTCCACCAACTGTTGCGTATGATGTCACAAGATACTGACCTGTCAAGGATATAGCATCACCACTTTTATGGTTGAACGTGTTTATATCATCGGAAGTTATAGTTGTATGAATCTCTGCACCCTCTGTTTCACATGTCACAACAAGCTCGTTATTTTGGATTGTGATAGATGGAGTTGCACAACTATTGTTTTCCATTTCTATAATGTTTTCAAACTCTTTCCAATGGTTAGCTTGCTCATATAAAGATTTGCAACCATATGGAACTAACAACTTGCATGCTTTTTTGTTTACATAGTGGAATGCAAATAGTCCGCTAGGAGAGTTACTATTATCACATATTGGAGGATTTTTTGCTTTTACACAAATCTCCTTTATTCCCTCACTTACCAATTCTCCATCTATCCTCTCCAAGTTTTCCCCCAAAGTTATTTTTTCCAAATTACTACAACGCAAAAAAGCTCCCTCCCCAAGAAACGTACAGTTGTTTGGCACAATTATTTCTTGGACAATTTTATTGTCACTTACGGCACGTCCTGCTATAATTCTAGTAGTTTCCTTAAATTCTGGCATAATATCAGATTTACAAGAGAGTAATATATAGTCATTCAGGTATACCGCCTTTCTATAATCATTACAAATTGGAGCAAACGCAAATACACTTGCTCCCATATATTCTATATTATCGCCTATAGTGATATCACTAAGAGATGTACAATTACAAAATGCCAAATGCTCAATGCGTGTAACCGAATTTGGTATTACAATATTATTTAATACACTGCAACCTTCAAAAGCACCACAACATATTGTTGTCAACCCTTCTTGCATGGAAACAGACTTCAGTTTACTACAATTAAAAGCATATTCTCCAATAACTATTAATGTTTTCGGAAGGGCTATAGTTGCAATGCCGCACTGTGAAAACGCTCGTTCGCCTATTTCGGTCAATCCTTCTTGTATGGATACAGTCTTAAGTTCACGACATAAACTAAATGCACTATATCCGATAGTTGTTATTGTTTGGGGAAGCGAAATACTTGTAATACCACTACCACTAAATGCATATTCTCCAATTTCTTTAACCACATATGTGTGTCCATTATATCTAATAGACGATGGAACCGTTATATCTCCTGAATATGCTTTGTAAAAGCTTGTATAGTCATCTCCTTCAAATGTCACTGCGACATTGTCAGAATCTAAAATATTATAAAAAACACCATTGCTTTCAATATCATGAGCATTGACTCCTTTCACACACGCAAGAAATCCAATAATAAACAAAAACAGTCTTTTCATTTTTCATTCATGCTCCTTTACCCACAGATAAGAGCTTTTAATATTAGTTAGATACAGAAAGCGTGAGGGCTACTCACTTATCTTTCACTGATGAGGCGTCTGGAAAAGCCTTTGTAGTTGGATAAGAAGCAACTCTCACGCCCGTATAGCTACGAACGCGAGAGTGTCTCTGCTGTCCTCCTACATGACTTTTAGTTTTCCAGACTTTCATCAGTGAGAAATTCAGTAAGACACTTTCGTGTTAATTTTCAATATGTCTGCAATGGAACAAATCCAATGCGAATGCAAAGTTACGTAATTTTGTAAACAATACCAAATATTTTTGTTACAATCTGTTCACAGCACTCTATAAATAAAGCCTATTGAACAATGTGACTACTTATAACAGATTATGCCATGTGATTCCAGCCCTGTGCTTTCAATGGGAACTCATTGTTGTCGCGTGTGACGAGGAGTTGCCCGAACTCAGGCTTTGTGATGTGGCCAATCATCTTAACGCCTTCCAATGCTTCTATCTTTGAGAGGTCGCCGATAGGGACGGTGAAGAGGAGTTCATAGTCCTCGCCGCCGTTGAGGGCGCAGGTTGTAAGGTTCATGTTGAACTCTTCGGCTGTCACAGCAACCTGATAGTCGATAGGAATGTTCTTCTCATAGACACGGCAACCACAGCCCGACTGTCGGCAGATGTGCATCAGTTCGGAAGAAAGTCCATCGGAAATGTCCATCATCGCTGTCGGTCGGATGCCGGCTTTGCGCAGAGTCTCGATGATGTCGCCACGTGCTTCCGGCTTCAACTGACGCTCAAGGAGATACTCTTTGCCTGCGAAATCAGGTGAGAAGGCAAGCATCTCGATTTGCTTGCACTGCTCCGCCTTGTCGGTATATTTAGCCTGTATCTCGCGAATCTGCTGATAATAGACAGATTTCTCACGCTCAAGAATCTGCAATCCCATATATGCCGCACCGAGGTCGCCTGTCACACAGATGAGGTCTGTATCCTTTGCGCCGGAACGATAGACAATGTCCTCCTTGCGTGCAGTGCCAATGCAGGTGATGCTTATTGCAAGACCTGTAAGCGAGGATGTTGTATCGCCGCCTACAATGTCGATGTTCCATTTGTCACAAGCAAGGCGCAGACCATTGTAAAAGTCCTCGATGTCCTCAACAGTGAAGCGTTTTGATAGAGCTATGGAGACAGTCATTTGACGCGGTGTGCCGTTCATGGCAAAGATGTCGGAGATGTTCACCATCGCACTCTTGTAGCCCAGTTGCTGCATGCTTATGTATGTAAGGTCGAAATGCACACCCTCCATGAGCATATCCGTTGTGACAAGAGTCTGTTCGTCACTGTTTCCGGCTATCACGGCACAGTCGTCACCGGCACTCTTCAAGGTGGAAGGGTTCTTTATCTCAATGTCTTTCGTAAGGCGTTCGATAAGTCCGAATTCGCCAAGTTCTTTTATTTCCATATACTATCTGAAGTTTATTTTACTTTTTTCTGACACCTTTTCCGAATCCTTCAATCGGGCAAGGATAGAGTTTTTGGAGTTTTTCTGAAGATACGACAAGATGAATTCGTCAAACTCTTCTGCACCGTCCAACATGAATCCTATCTCTATCGGCAGTGCAAGGATGTTCCTTCGCACCGCATCCGACAGTCCGTCAATGTCTTTCAGGCGTGCCGCATCTTTCTCGGTAGTAATGATTATCCGCGGTTCCGGTATGGTGTCAAAGAGATTGTTTATCTTGTCAATGTCCTTGTCAGTGAACCTGTGATGGTCGCTGAAGGTCATCGGGGTGATGTTCTTTGTGTATTTCCCAAGGTCGAGCAGCAGTTGCTGCGGTGAGGCTATACCTGTCAGGGCAACGATGTTGTGCTTCTCCGATATGTCTTCAAGTCGCATGGCATTGCCTTCCGGGAACACCGGATAAAGTGCGCCATAGTTCAGGGTCGTAAAGAAAAGTTTCTGGTACGGTCGAAGGTCCATGGCTTTCTTTATGACACGAAACTCCATCGGGCGCAAGTCCTTAGGGCATTTGGTGACAATGACAATGTCCGCACGCTCTTTCCCGCTCTTCGGCTCACGCAAGCGTCCTGCCGGGAGCAGTTTATCATAGACTATCAGGCGGTGGTAATCAACAAGGAGGATGTTAACTCCCGGCTTCACATAGCGGTGCTGATAGGCGTCATCAAGGATTATGACATCCGTATCGTCAGTCGCTTTGTCATGTCGCAACCGTTCTATTCCCTCACAGCGGTTGGCATCCACGGCTATGTAGGCACGGTTCTTATCTGTATCGGCACCGTATTTCATATACATCTGACACGGTTCGTCGCCAATGTCTGCGGATGTCATGTTGCCTTCGGCAAGGACATACCCTCGTGTCTTCCGTTTGTAGCCACGCGAAAGGACTGCCACCCTCACACGCTTCCGCAGCAGGCGCACAAGATATTCCACATGCGGAGTCTTTCCCGCCCCTCCGACGGTGATGTTTCCGACGGAGATTATCGGGATTGTGAAACTACGGCTGCGTAGTATTCCCATCTCGAAGAGCATATTACGGAATCTGACACCCATGCCGTAGAGCCAGCTCAATGGTGTCAATGCCTTATAAATCTTTATGAAATCACCTTCCATATTTATATGAGAAACCGGCAGGCAGTGTCTTTGTATGGGCACTTGCCCGCCGGGCTTTAATGTGGCTGCCGTCTGTTGGAGCAGCCAAAGTAGTGGGGTTATTGTATTAACAAGTGAGGATTACTTCATCTCAAGGAAATATGGCATACGTGCCTGAACAGGAGACTGTTCGTTGACAGTGCGCATCAGCATAAACGGTTCATAGTACGAACCAAGAGCGAGACGCAACTGCTCGTCAAGAGCGCTGCCTGTTCCGCCACTGATTTTGTTAAAGAGCTGAGACATCATGTCTGGCATGGCAGGATAATCCACAGTCTTGTAGTCATTGATCTTAGCCAGTTGAGCAGCTTTCTTCACTGCATCATCAAGTCCACCAAGCTGGTCGACAAGTCCGTTCTTCAAACCGTCAGTGGCAAGCCAAACCCTACCCTGTGCAAGCTCTTCCACTTTCTCAACCTTCATCTTGCGTCCGTCAGCAACACGTTTGCGGAAAAGGGCGTATCCTTCATTTATCCATGTCTGCATGGCAGCAATCTCGTCAGCAGTGAGAGGGCGTGACATGGCCACAGGAGAGAATGTGGAGTTAGCGTTTGTCTTGACCTCATCGTAGTGGAACTTCAGTTTCTGTGTCATCAAGCCTGTCAAATCAGGGAATGCGCCAAAGATTCCGATAGAACCTGTGATAGTGTTTGGCTGGGCAACAATCCATGAAGCGTTGCATGACATGTAGTAACCACCGGAAGCAGCACATCCGCCCATGGAGACAACAACCGGCTTCACTTTCTTCAACTCTGAGATGTAGTGCCACATCTGCTCGGAAGCATAAGCATCACCACCGGGAGAGTTGATACGCAGGACTACAGCTTTCACACCATCGTCCTTGGCAAGTTTCTCAAGGTCCTTGCACACATCCTTGCCTACAATCTGTGTTGTGCCGCCCATGGCGAAGCCTTGTACCGGATGCTGTACAATCGAGCCCTCACAGTAGTACACAGCAATCTCGTTGTCAGACTTGTTCTTTACTGGGACATTCTTCATCGCAGCGACACTGAGCTGGTTTATCTCCTTGTCAGCGTCTACTCCGAGAAGTTTCTTCACCTCTGCCTTCACCTGGTCGGCATACAGCATACCGTCGACAAGTTTCTGAGCTTTGAGAGTCTTGGTTGTGCCCATGACCGTAAAACCATCAGCTATCTTATTGAGTTCTGCGACACTGATTTTGCGTGAAGCAGAGATGTCCTTCAGAATATTCTGCCACATGCCGTTGATGTATGCGGAGACTTGCTCACGGTTAGCGTCAGACATTTTCTCCTCTGTGTACATCTCTGTGGCACTCTTGTATGTGCCCACCTTTATTATATTGTACTTCACACCGAACATCGCCATGAAATCCTTGACATACATTGGCTGTGCACCGATGCCATGGAAGTCAAGATGACCATAAGGATTGATATACACCTTATCGGCTACAGAAGCAAGATAGTATGCTCCTTGTGTGAAATACTCGCCATAAGCGACAATCCACTTCTTCTTAGCCTTGAATTCCTTCAGTTTATTGCGTATCTCCTGAATGGTAGCATTGTCAGTGGAAAGTGTACCGGTTTCGATGTAGATTCCTTTAATGTCATCATTGTCCTTTGCCTTGTCAATAGCAGAAAGGATGTCATTGAGTCCTAATGACAGTCCTTCGTCTCCAAGCAATCCTGCGAATGGGTCATCAGCACCCTGTTCATTTATCTGTCCCCGGAGATTGAGGACAAGCACCGAGTTATCCTTAACCTCAGTCTCCGTTGACGATGATGCTGCCATGCCAATAAGGCTGATAATGGAGAATGCAATGAAAATACCTATGCAAAGGAATACGCCGAATACTGTGGCGAGAATGTTCTTAAAAAAATCTTTCATCGTTTTTGCTTTTTATAAAACCTGTAACAGATTACGCTGAGGTCTTCGGATTCCGAAGGCCTCAGCGTTTTTGTGTTTATGTTAGTCCTTATCCATAAGGAGTTCCATCATTGTCTTTGCAGAGTAAGCCACAGAGGTACCAGGACCGAAGATTGCGGCAACACCTGCTTTGTAGAGGAAGTCATAATCCTGTGCAGGGATGACACCACCGGCAATGACCATGATGTCCTCACGTCCGAGCTTCTTCAGCTCCTCAAAAAGCTGAGGGATAAGAGTCTTGTGACCGGCAGCAAGGGATGACACACCGACGATGTGCACATCGTTCTCGACAGCCTCACGGGCAGCCTCGGCAGGAGTCTGGAACAAAGGTCCCATATCCACGTCGAAACCACAGTCAGCATAACCCGTAGCAACAACTTTCGCACCACGGTCATGACCGTCCTGTCCCATCTTTGCCACGAAGATACGAGGACGGCGTCCTTCCTTCTCGGCAAACTCGTTCGTCAAGCGAACAGCCTCTTCAAACTCTGCGTCCTTCTTGTACTCAGAAGAATAAACGCCTGAAATTGTTCTTACCACAGCCTTATAACGTCCTACTATTTTTTCACAAGCGTCACTGATTTCACCAAGTGTACAACGGAGCTTAGCACACTCGACAGCAGCCTCAAGCAAGTTGCCCTCACCTGTGCGTACCACCTCTGTCAGAGCATCAAGTGCCTTCTGGCAAGCCTCATTGTCGCGGTTAGCCTTGAGTTCCTTGAGCGCAGCCTCCTGCTGGAGACGCACTGCAGTGTTGTCAACCTCGAGGATGTCGATTGGGTCTTCATGGTCAAGACGGTACTTGTTTGTGCCGACGATAGTCTGCACTCCTGAGTCGATACGTGCCTGTGTGCGGGCAGCAGCCTCCTCGATGCGCATCTTTGGCACACCTGTCTCGATAGCCTTAGCCATACCGCCGAGCTTCTCGATCTCCTGGATATGCTCCCAAGCCTTCTCGACAAGCTCCTGAGTCAGAGACTCTACATAGTAAGAACCTGCCCATGGGTCAATCTCCTTACATACCTTTGTCTCGTTCTGGATGTAAATCTGTGTGTTACGTGCGATACGTGCAGAGAAGTCTGTCGGCAGTGCGATAGCCTCATCGAGAGAGTTTGTGTGCAGGGACTGTGTATGTCCGAGAACGGCAGCCATAGCCTCGATACATGTACGGCCGACATTGTTGAACGGATCCTGCTCTGTCAGTGACCAGCCTGATGTCTGTGAGTGTGTACGGAGAGCCATTGACTTAGGGTTCTTCGCACCGAAGCTCTTGACAATCTTAGCCCACAACAGACGACCGGCACGCATCTTGGCAATCTCCATGAAGTGGTTCATGCCGATAGCCCAGAAGAATGAGAGACGTGGAGCAAAAGCATCGATGTCGATACCTGCGTTCACACCGGCACGCAAGTAGTCCATACCGTCGGCGAGAGTGTAAGCAAGCTCGATGTCAGCAGTAGCACCTGCCTCCTGCATGTGGTAGCCGGAGATAGAGATGCTGTTGAACTTAGGCATGTTCTTTGATGTGTACTCGAAGATGTCGGCGATAATCTTCATGGAGAATGACGGTGGATATATATAGGTGTTACGCACCATGAACTCCTTCAGAATATCATTCTGGATTGTACCTGCCATCTCTTCGAGTTTCGCACCCTGCTCAAGTCCTGCCACGATGTAGAAGGCGAGGATTGGGAGAACCGCACCGTTCATTGTCATTGAGACAGACATCTTGTTCAATGGAATACCGTCGAACAGAACCTTCATGTTCTCAACAGAGCAGATAGAAACACCTGCCTTGCCGACATCACCGATAACACGCATGTTGTCAGGGTCATAGCCACGGTGGGTAGGAAGGTCGAATGCCACTGACAGACCTTTCTGTCCGGAAGCGAGGTTTCTGCGGTAGAACGCATTGGACTCCTCAGCTGTAGAGAATCCGGCATACTGACGGATTGTCCACGGGCGGAAAGGATACATCATTGAGTAAGGACCGCGGAGGAATGGAGGAATACCGGCAGCGAAGTCAAGATGCTCCATGCCTTCAAGGTCTTCCTTTGTATAGACCGGCTTCACCTCAATGTGCTCAGGTGTCTTCCACACGTTCTTCACACCATTGTCCTTCTGCCACTGTGCGCCGTCTTTCTTCTCGATACCTGCAAAGATATCAATATTCTTAAAATCTTTTCTTGCCATAATCGTTTAGATACCGAGTTTTGAGTTAAACATCTTCAAAGTCTCCAACTGGTTGACCTTGACATGGATAAAGTTCTCTATGCCTGCAGCCTTCAGTTCCTCGGCACATGCCGGAGCACCTGCAACGACATAGATTGCGCGGTTGTCAAGATACTTGAACGCCGGTACTGCATACTCTGCATACTCGTCATCGCTTGAACAGAGGACGACAATGTCTGCACCTGCCGCAACAGCTGCATCGACGCCCTCCTCAACAGTCTTGAAGCCGAGGTTGTCAATAACCTTGTAGCCGGCAGCGGCAAGGAAGTTGCAAGAGAACTGTGCACGTGCCTGGCGCCATGCAAGATTACCGATGGTAACCATGAACGCAACAGGCTGCTTCTCAGCCTTCTCAGTAGCAAGACGGAGGTTCTCGAAGTCCGCAGCGAGGCGTGTTGCCTTGACAGCCTTCAGCGTGCCTTCCTCGCCACATGTGCCCTTACACTCGGAAGCGAGAGGAGCCTTGCCCTCAGAAGTCTCGATGAAGTTAGGGAACTGGTTTGTGCCGAGGATAAACTCACGGCGCTGTGCAGCGTGGAGATGACGCTTGTCGTTTGTAGCGTTGATGTCATCCTGCACTGTCCCGGCCTTTATGGCAGCAAGGAAGCCACCCTGCTCCTCGACATTGAGGAATATCTTCCAAGCCTCTGTTGCGAGAGAAGAAGTGAGCTCCTCAATATAGTAAGAACCTGCTGACGGGTCAACGACAGTGTCGAAATGGCACTCTTCCTTCAGGAGCAGCTGCTGGTTGCGTGCGATGCGCTCAGAGAAATCGTTCGGCTTCTCATAAGCCGCGTCGAACGGTGTGACAACGATTGAGTGGACACCGGCAAGAGCCGCAGACATTGTCTCTGTCTGTGAACGAAGCATGTTCACATAAGCGTCAAAGACAGTCATGTTGTACTTTGTTGTCTCGGCATTCACAATCATCTTGCAAGCGCAGTCGCAAGTTGGATTGTACTGCTTGACAATCTCCGCCCACAGAAGGCGTGCCGCGCGGAACTTGGCAATCTCCATGAAATAGTTCTCGGAAATGCCCATGTTGAACTTGATTTTCCTTGCAGCGAGAGTAGCATCGACACCTGCCTCGACAAGCATCTGCAAGTACTCGGCACCCCATGCGAGAGCGTAGCCCAGTTCCTGCACGATATATGCTCCGGCATTGCTCAGTGCGACAGTGTTGACTGCTATCACGCGGAAGTGAGGATAGTCCTTGACAGCCTCAACGAGAGGCTTTGCGAACTGAAGCACGCCCTCGACATCCTTGCCGCCGAGCATCTTCTCCATTGGGTCCCAATCGATTGAAGCGACAATCTTCTCCTTGTCATAGCCTTTCTTCTCGAAGATGTCGACAAGCATTTCGGCAAGCTCAACGGAGTGACGCTTGCATGTGGTGAAGTTCAGCTCCACGCAGTCGCAGTATATTCCTTCGAGCAGAGTCTCCACGTACTCACGGCTGAGCTGTGAGCCACAGATGTGGAAACCAAGGGATGTGATGCCCTTGTTGAGCACGTCGAGTGCCTTAGCGTTTGCTTCCGCAGCAGAGTCTGCCACGATGTTCTGACGCACATACCATTCATTGTCGAGCTTCTTGTTGCCACGGACAAAAGGAAACTCGCCCGGCATAGCCTCCGGTGTCTGCAGCTTCTCCACGTCTTCCTTGCGGTAGAATGGCTGCACATTGAAACCTTCGTTAGTCTTCCACACCAGACGCTTGTTGAAATCAGCGCCCTTCAGGTCAACCTGAATCTTGTCAAGCCATTCCTGACGTGACGGTGCGACAAACTCGCTGAAGAGTTTTTCGTTTTTTTTTGCCATAATTGTTGTTAAGTTTTATTATGTTATGTTGCGATGTCAATTCATTTTATTATGAACGCACGTAATATTTTGCAAATTTACAGATTATTTCGCAAACATGAGAATCCTACAACGAAATTTAACGTAAGAATAGCATTTATCTATGATAAAACTTTGTTTTTTCATGCAACGCCTGCATTTTTCTCTTGGAAATCCACATAATGACAAGACTCTCCACGCTGGTTTCGAATGCCAACACTTTCTTACCGAATTGTTGTATCATCTGCGTATATCTGCGAAATCTGCGTGACCACCGATTAGAAAACTCACCCATTTTTTAACATAAATATTTGCCTCAAAACAAAATTCAAAAACAATAATCGGAAAATGGCTGAAATTCCACCTTTCCGTCAATCCTCTGTCAATCAACAAGATAACATTTTCCATTCTATCATCATCACCTCAAACGACTGCGATTGATATTGATTTGCAAGGCGATTAGTATTGATTTACAGGACAAAAGGTTATGAATTACACTGCAATTCGTTACTCTTCGCATCACAAACCGTTACCATTCACATCATTTTTCGCTACACATAAGGTCGCAAACATATATTTTCCACCCTCAAAAGCATAATCCTGCCGTTTTCAAGGAACAAGAATTAGAAAACTCACAAGTTTGCTTTGTAAAAACTTTTCATCGGGTTTAACATTTCCGCCCAATAAGAAAACAAATACCAAAGCAGCTAATCTGCAAACATTTTGTTTGGCGTCATACCCATAAAGCATGGCAACCAATTCCTCAGAATCAGCTCGCCAATGAATAAACTCAGCAAGTTCCAAAGCTGAATTTCAAACATTTCACAAAAAATATTTTGCTATATGAAATAAAAGAAATACCTTTTGTAGAAGGGAGAAAGATCCCACTCCACACTCACAAACTATTTGAAAAACAATTGTTGACGGAACAGTATGAATCTGAAAAACATACAACCATGGCAGAAGAAAACAAAATAACAGAATATTAGCCAACATATTGACAACATATTAAAAGACGGGGAGTTGGAAGAAAATCGAACTGTAAAGAATTTCTTGACAGTTCGCCAAGAAGGCAATCGAAAGGTGCAAAGAATACGGCAGCAGAGGTTATCTATAATCGCGTAGACAACGAGAAACCGTTTGTTGGCATGACAAATTTCAAAGGGAATTATGTCACCAAAGACGATGTCAAGATAGCCAAGAACTATCTCTCAGAAATAGAATTGCAGCGCTTGAACCTTCTTGTGTCCGGATTCCTCGACTTTGCAGAGTTTCAGGCATTGGAAATGAATCCTATGACCATGAAAGACTGGATTGATGCGCTTGACAACCAGATCATTGCGCACAAGCGTCAAGTGTTGGTTGGCAATGGAAGCATCTCACATAAGGAAGCTATCGAAAAGGCTGAAAACGAGTTTGAAATTTATCGAAGACGCGAAATGAATCTGTTTGAAAGCGATTTCGACAAAGAAATAAAAAAATGGAAAGGTCAGAAAGGTTTCGGCAAATAGTATGAATGACTATTACATGAAGCGCTTGGTGTTAGTTTTGAAAACAAGACTAACAACTTTTTCTTCATAATATGAATGTTATTATTTTATAATAAACACCTATTTTGAAAAGCTATTCACAAAAAAATCATTAATTTTGTACCTCAAATTGGAAATTAAAAATAAAGATTATAAGAAGAAAATGGAATTAGCAAGCAAGTACAATCCGAAAGATGTGGAAGCCAAATGGTATCAGTACTGGACTGACCACAAGCTCTTTTCAAGCAAGCCTGACGGCAGAGAGCCGTACACGATAGTTATCCCACCGCCTAATGTCACAGGCGTCCTGCACATGGGACACATGCTCAACAACACTATTCAGGACATCCTTATCCGCAAGGCGCGACTTGACGGAAAGAACGCTTGTTGGGTGCCGGGCACTGACCATGCATCCATTGCCACAGAGGCAAAGGTCGTGAACAAGCTCGCACAGCAGGGCATAAAGAAGCGCGACCTTACACGTGAGCAGTTCCTTGAGCATGCTTGGGCATGGACAGAGGAGCATGGCGGCATCATCCTTAAGCAGCTCCGCAAGCTCGGAGCGTCATGCGACTGGGATCGCACTGCATTCACTCTTGACGAGAAGCGTTCGGAGTCAGTGATGAAAGTGTTTGTCGACCTTTACGAGAAGGGGTATATCTACCGTGGCCTGCGCATGGTCAACTGGGATCCGAAAGCACAGACTGTGCTCTCCACCGAGGAGGTCATCTACCGTGAGGAGAAATCAAAGCTCTATCACTTGAAGTACTACGTTGCCGATGCCGACACCAATCCTGTCGTACTGACAGGCGAAGAGGGCGAAGTGTTCCATAAGGACGAGAAGGGCTACTACGCCATTGTCGCAACAACACGTCCGGAGACAATCATGGGCGATACCGCTATGTGCATCAACCCTAAGGATGTGAAGAACCAGTGGCTGAAAGGCCATAAGGTTATAGTGCCTCTTGTCAACCGTGTCATCCCTGTTATCGAGGACAGATACGTGGACATCGAGTTCGGAACGGGCTGTCTGAAGGTCACTCCGGCTCACGACGTGAACGACTATGCGTTGGGCAAGACTCACAATCTGGAGACTATCGACATCTTCAACCCTGACGGAACAATCTCCGAGGCAGGTGGCCTGTATGTCGGAATGGACCGTATGGTTGTCCGCAAGCAGATTGCCAAGGACCTCGAGGAGGCAGGGCTGATGGATCACATTGAGGATTATGACAACAAGGTGGGCTACTCAGAGCGCAACCAGGACACTGCCGTCGAGCCGCGTCTCTGCAAGCAGTGGTTCCTCTCCATGCAGCACATGGCTGACATCGCATTGCCACCGGTGCTGGAAGGAAAGCTGAAATTTTATCCTACAAAATACGTCACAACATACAAGAACTGGCTGGAGAACATCCAGGACTGGTGCATCTCACGCCAGTTGTGGTGGGGACACCGCATTCCGGCTTATTTCCTGCCTGAGACAGAGGACGGCAATGAGCGTTTTGTCGTTGCACTTACCGAGGAGGAAGCGCTTGCGAAGGCAAAGGAAATCGACCCGGCTATCACCATGGAACAGCTCCGTCGCGACGAGGATGCTCTCGACACATGGTTCTCTTCATGGCTGTGGCCTGTCTCACTCTTCGACGGCATCAACAATCCTGACAACGAGGAAATCAAGTACTACTACCCTACTTCCGACCTTGTGACAGGACCAGACATCATCTTCTTCTGGGTTGCGCGCATGATTATGGCCGGATGCGAGTACATGAAGGATATTCCGTTCCGCAATGTATACTTCACCGGTATTGTGCGTGATAAGATTGGACGCAAGATGAGCAAGTCTCTCGGCAACTCTCCTGACGCTCTCGAACTCATCGAACGCTTCGGTGCCGACGGCGTGCGTATGGGAATGATGCTTGCTGCGCCTGCCGGAAACGACATTCTCTATGACGATGCGTTATGCGCACAGGGTATGAATTTCTGCAACAAGATGTGGAATGCTTTCCGTCTTGTCAAAGGTTGGGAGGTTGCGGACATAGAGCAGCCTGAGAGCAACGCCAAGTCCATAGCATGGATGAACGCAAAAATCAAGGCCGATTATGCGGAAATCAATGACCATTTCAGTAAATACCGTCTCAACGATGCACTGATGACAGCATTCAAACTGTTCACAGACGAGTTCTCCGGCTGGTATCTTGAGATGATCAAGCCTGCTTACCAAGCTCCGATTGACCGTAAGACTTACGAGGAGACCTTGGCTATCTTCGACAAGCTCCTGCACGTAATCCATCCGTTCATGCCGTTCATCACCGAGGAATTGTGGCAGCATATCATCGACCGCAAGGACGGTGAGGCGCTCATGGTGGATGTCTTCAAGCTCGATGCTCTCACCGACGAGGAGAAGACCCTCCTTTCACGCTACGAGACAGCGAAGCAGATTATCTCCGGAGTGCGTGGCGTAAGGCAGTCAAAGAACATCGCTCCGCGTGAGCCGCTGACACTGGAGATTGTGGCAAACGAGGCAGATGCCGACACAGAACTCAACACTATCATCAAGAAGATGGCGGGACTCTCTGACATCAACTATGTGCAGCAGAAGGGCGACGGCTCATCATCATTTATGATTGGCACACGCGAATATGCCGTTCCTCTTGGCGACCTCATCGACACAGAGGCGGAAATCGCTAAGGCAGAGGCAGAGCTGAAGCACCTTGAAGGCTTCCTCAACGGCATCCGCAAGAAGCTCTCCAACGAGCGTTTCGTGGCTAACGCACCTGAGGCTGTTGTCGCTCTCGAGCGCAAGAAAGAGGCAGACTCTCTCGAAAAGATAGCTGCTCTGAAAGAGACTATCGCTTCTTTGAGCAAGTAATCGCATCTATGCCATGCCTTCAACGCCTTCATTGGCGCAGGGCATGGCATAATTGTTTTAAATAAATTGACAAGTTTTTTTGTAAGTAAAGTTAGTATTTTCAATATGATAAAAGAAGGATTGACCTATACATCATGCCTTACAGTAAAGGAAAGTGACACTGCCATCGCCCTTGGTTCCGGCGATATGCCGGTGCTTGCAACACCACGGATGATGGCATTAATGGAGAATGCCGCCATGCTTGCTGTCGCCGGCAGTCTGCAGGAAGGAGAGACAACAGTCGGAGGGCATATCGAATCAAGCCACCTTTGCCCTACTCCGGTGGGCAAAACAGTGGAAGCGACAGCACGACTCGTCACTGTTGACGGCAGAAAACTGACATTTGAGATTGAGGCTTATTGCGACGGAACGCTCTTAGGCAAAGGTTCGCACCTGCGCTTCATAGTCAATCGTGAGAAATTCCTTGGCAAACTATAAGCTATTTCTCGGCAAGTCGCATAGAGTTTCTTGAATGATTACAAACAAACTGATTACACTATGAAACATTCACTCACAACATTCCTCCTCGCACTGCTACTCGGTGCAAGTTCATGCACTGCTTCTTCCGATAAGCCGGCAACAGGAAAAAGCGGACAAAACGATACGGAAACCGTCATCAACAATATCATGGCGCGCCGCAGCATACGGAAGTTTACACCGCAGACTGTGTCCCGCGACACACTGGACAGAATCATCGAATGCGGAATAAACGCTCCAAACGGCATGAATGCGCAGAACTATGAGGTGAAAGTCGTGGACGACCCGAAGTCGGCTGCTTACCTTTCAGAAAACATCAAAGGACTGTACAAAGCACCGGTCTATCTGTTCATCGCTGCCAATGATGAGTACGATATGGCACAAATTGACTGCGGACTGCTCTCTGAGAACATCTGTCTTGCCGCCACCGCCTACGGTCTGGGCACTATAAACCTCGGAATGCCTGTCCGTTCCATGAAGGAAAAGTACGACTTGCTTGACAAACTCGGATTCAGTGCGCATTACAATCTCTGCCTTATCGTCGCCCTCGGCTTCCCGGACGAAGCTCCGCAAGCAAAGCCACGCAACAAAGAAAAAGTGCAGTTTGTGAAAGTATTGTAACAATAATGTGCTGCACTTTCAAGCGAAAAGAAACAAAAAAGTCAGGACAGACGCACCGGAAACAGTGCTTATCCTGACTTTTCATTTGCCTTTACCTATATTAAAAAGAGACTTATCGTTTCAAGTATTTCTTTCCATTGATTATATACAGACCTTTATCCAGCTTCTGCATGACCTCCGACAATGCAGAACCCTCAGGCATGGTGTACAGCAGTCTGCCGTCAATGGAGTAAACCTTCGTCGGAGAAGCCACTGTGCTTGTCACAACACCCTCTATTCCGGTCATTGTATCCGTAATGTCTGTGACTGTGTACTTGCCGTTTGTCATTGACGAAGAGAGCACATAGTACTTGTCACTTGTGATAGGACCGATGTCTACAGTCTGCGGTTTGCCGTTGCCCTGATTGAAGATGATGTTGAAACTATAATCAGCTGTGTTCACGTCGAAAGAATGACTGTACCACTGCTTGCCATTGATTTCCGTTGTGGTGGTCATCTTTGTTCCCGGCCATTCACCAAGCAACGACTTTGAACCATCCCATGCGTAGAAATACATGCTGTTCCATCCCGGATCCTGCACATAGACTGTAGCCTTGTGAGGCTCAAAAACCTTTATTGTATAGTTGTATATCACGGTGTTCTGCGGTGTTCCGTTCTTCAGCAAAGCCACTTTCAGTACAGTGGAGGCAGCAATGTTTATCACCGCTCCGCTGTTCACTGCGGTGCTTGAAGCGGTAGGCTCTGTGCCGTCGGTGGTGTAGACCAGTCGCGCATTCTTGTCCTCAGAGATTGCTGTAAGTGTGACATCGATAGAGTTGCTGTAAGTGCCTGACGGTTTGCTTGCCCATGGCGACTCAACATTGTTTGAGAGATAAATCTTGTAATTCTTGCCACTTGTGGCGAGAGTCATATAGCTTGTGTTGTCAGGATTATAGTTTCCTGTGACAAGATAGACATATTTCCCGTTGTCACCGTTGGTCTTCATCACATAATATGCCGGTGCACTGCCGATTTCAAGAATCTTGCTCTGGTTAGTGATGCCTGCAAGTCGGCGGGCGTTTATCATCTGCTTTATCTCCTCCTTGTAGTCCTTCCAATGCTTGAGGAACACACACGGTGTGCCCGGAGAACAGAGAAGATAAGCGTTTGCAGCCTCGATGTTGTTCTTGACAGGGTCGTTCGGCTCCGAAGCACTCCTGTACTGAGTGTCGTGGTTCTCCACGAAAGTCACGGCATAACGTGAGTAAGCATAGTCGTCAACACGGTTCAAACCGGCCTTTGCAAGATTGTTCCATGAGCCACTGTTGCAAGCATCACGCACCGCATAGCGCAATGCGAAGTCAAAAGCAGCACTCTGTATGACACCGTCAACCTTTGTTCCGTTCACCCAATACTTCAGTCCGCCGGTGTTTCCGTCCCAGTATTCGCCCACGGAGAACTCCGCATCGGCCGCCTTGTTGTATTCTCCGGTGTAGGAAGCGGAGTAGCCTTTCACCATGTCATAGCGGTAACCCGCATATCCGAGGTCATTCTTCAGGTATTGGATGTAGTTGATTATGTTCTTCCTTACGTTCTCACTCTTGTGGTCAAGGTCACGGCAACCGTCCCACCCCTCACCTGTGTCGTAGTTTGAGCTCAGCGATATGCCGTTGTTCTTCGCCCAAGTGGCAGTCTTTCCATTGTCATCATTGGCGACAATGTCGGTAGGATACATCGTCCACTGTGTGCCGTTGTAGGTCTCGACAGGATAGTCCACCCACGAACCGTTAACGCCAAGATTGTTGCGGTGGTTGACAACGACATCGGCAATCACGCCGACATTGTTTTTCTTGAACGTGGAAATCATGGAGCGCAGCTGGCTTTCCGTGCCGAAACTTGAGTTTTGGTCGTAATAAAAGACCGGCATATAACCCATGTTGTTCCACGACGTGTTGCAGTTTCCTGAGTTCGGCACCCATACAAGGTTGAAATATTCCGACAGTTCTTGCGCCTGTGACTCAAGATTTGTCCACTGTGTGTCGGTGTACGAGTCCCAGAAAAATCCTTGCAGCATCACCCCGTTATAGTTCGCGGGCCACCCCTGTGCCATCATCGAGGCAGACACGAATGCCGATGCAAGTAAAGTAGAGAGTTTCTTCATGTGTAGGTTTTGTGTTAGTTATACATGTTTTTCTTGTTTTCGTTACAAAGTTAATGTATAATGCAGAGATAAGTATTGATTAATATGTTATTTATATGAATAACCTTGTGCAACCGATTGCAAAACAAGCTGTAAACTACCGTCCTGCGAAAGATGGCACTTTGGAAAAACAAGTTGTAAATATGCGTTTTGACAACAAAAACTTGCGCTCCCCAACCCAACTACCGCCATTCGGCGAAAAATAAGAATAATGGAAAAAATAATCCATGATTTGTTTCCATATATGTAACAAAATTGCTATCTTTGCACACAAATAATAATTCTATGGAAATCAAAGCTAAATTCAAAGTTGCGTATCTGGATGAAGCAGACGAATTCTTGGACTCGTTACCCACTAAGGTGCGGGATAAGATTCTCTATAACATCAACAAATCAAAGTATGTTATTGACCCGGAAATCTTCAAAAAGTTAGGCGACACAAACATTTGGGAATTTCGCACAAGATACAATGGTTTGGCATACCGTATGCTGGCTTTTTGGGATTCAAGGTCGGACACACTTGTTGTAGCCACGCATGGATTTTCAAAGAAAACACAGAAAACCCCATCAAAAGAAATAGCCAAGGCTGAAGCGATAAGAGCTAAATACTTTGAGTTAAAGTCTTCTGCCGAATAGTAAAAAAAATAATCAACATTTTACAAAACCACCACACAACATGAGAATCTATACAGAAGAAGAAATACTTGACAAGCATATCGGACAAATCGGCACTGAGAAAAGAGACAAGTTTGAG
Source organism: Palleniella intestinalis (assembly GCF_013166595.1). Lineage (GTDB taxonomy): Bacteria > Bacteroidota > Bacteroidia > Bacteroidales > Bacteroidaceae > Prevotella > Prevotella intestinalis. The sequence continues at coordinate 376,381 of NZ_JABKKG010000002.1, forward strand.
GCTGACATTCAAGCATTCCTAATGGGCGAGGCTATCAAGCAGGCTCGGCAGTCAAAGAATCTGACACAGGAACAATTAGGAAAATTGCTTGGTGTGCAACGCGCTCAAGTGTCAAGAATCGAAAATGGAAGAAACCTTACCATCTCAACCATCTCACGTATTTTCAAAGTGCTGAACATCAAAGCTCAACTTGAAATCAGCGGAGTGGGGAAAGTCGCACTGTGGTAAAATGCTCTTACTGAAGAAGACTTTGCCCAGCAAAAGACAAAATTACTAAATACGAAGTTTCAGCAAACGAGCAACTCCCTTGTCCGACAACATATCAAGGACAAGGGATTTGCTCTTTATATACCAGTGCAATTATTCTTTCTTGCCACCCAACTTCAGCTCCACTACAAATGCTATAAGCAAGCCTATGCCGCCAAAGAGCAGGACACTCGCTCCATAAAGCATTGAGCTGACCTCATGAACCATGTTTCTATCCCAACCATTGATGTCCAGTTTTCCATCATTATAGAGATAGCCCGGAATGCCTGCACTGCAAACAAAAAAGCCAACCAACAGTCCCAAGCCCATGCCTGCCAGCAAGCATCCAATCTTCAATGCCGAAAAAGAAAAATTCCCTATCGAGGAGAACCCTATCTTATGCTCCAGCATGTCAGGTGTGAACTTGTCCCCCATTTTCTCGATAACGGTCAACCGCTCTTTCTTGCAGACAAAGAGCTCGAACAACTTGTAAATTCCTAAAGTGATGACTCCAAAGAGTGCAGGAACCATAATAAAATCCATCATAATCGTATTCGTTTTTTTAAGTTAATGAAATTGTTTACTTCTACCCCTTTAGACGCAACACCACCGCATAGGTTACACATTTGTGGAAAAAATATTTTTTCTTCAGCAGAATGTAACCTTTTTCACCAGTCTGCGTCTAAACAAATGAAATGAAAGACGAAGAAGCACATATCATCCAAGCAACATTAAGCGGAAAAACATCCTGCTTTGAGCACTTCCTTGACAAGTACGGGCAACAGGTTTTCACACTGATTGTCCGTATCGTGGGCAACCGGGAGGATGCGGAAGAACTGACGCAGGATTGTTTCCTCAAAGCCTTCAACCACCTTTCATCCTTCAAGAAAGGCAGCAGCTTCTCCACATGGCTCTACCGCATCGCCTACAACACGGCAATCTCCACCACGAGAAAGAAGAAACAGGAAACGCTGATAATGGATGACACGCTGCTCGCCAACATCTCGGACAAGCAAGTGGACGATACGCTGAACGACGAAAGCGAAGAGCAGATAGCACGGCTTAACATGGCAATTGAAAAACTTGACGCTGACGAACGGGCAATCATCACCTTATTTTATATGGAGAACAAAACAGTCTCTGAGATTGCCGACGTACTTGACATTACAGAAAACAACACAAAGGTGAAGCTGCACCGCATACGCAGAAAACTTCATGTACTCATAACACAACAGAAAAAATGAACGAAATAAAAAAAGACAAAGGATTGGAAAAAGCCATAAGGAAACAGCCAAAGCCCAGCCTTTCCTCAAACTTCACCTTCCGCACCATGCAGAAAATCGAGGAAGCCGCATGGCTTCGCGAAAAGAGGACGGAGCGCCTGACGTTCGCGGCCACCATAGCTGCCTCTGTATTCCTTGCGGCATGTGGCATCGTGTGCCTATCCCTCTATTGCGGTGACATGGTTCGCAAATATGCATCGGCTGCCGGCAAACCGGAAATCAGTGACATACCGGGACTGTCCTTCTATGCATTGTTCCTCATGGCATTCATCCTTTGCCTGTTGTTTGACAACCTGATGAGGAAGCTATATTTCAAGCGGCATTCCGGATAAGCAAGCTGTAGTTTGCATAGTCCCAAGTGTCAAAAACCAGAATACAATAAGTGACACTATGAAAGGTAACCCTTCGCATTGCAAAAGGTAACGCTTGACTTAGTGAAAGGTAACGCTTTGCACTGTCAAGTGTTACCTTTCGTTATATCAACCATATTTTAACATCTGTTGGATTTTTAAGATTGCATAAACAGTGATTTACCTAACACTTTGCAAACAGTTTATTTTATTTACTTACAGATTGACAAAAGAGATATAAGACCACCAACATCAAAAGCTGTTTCTTTCCCATATCACAAAGAAACAGCTTGGCACGATGCGACTGCATGAGAGACTTGCACCCGACCATTCCTACACATGGTGAACAAAAAAACACAGGAACGGCATTTTAATCTGCCATTCCTGTGTTTGCATTAAATAGAGATAGGAGTTACTGCTCAGCCGCTACAATAATGACAAGACGGTTGTCATTGTTTGCAGCCTTAGGCTGTACTGTGTCGCCATAAGAGCTTACCTCAAGGCGTGAAGCGTCGATGCCATAAACGTCTGTGAGTTTCTTTGCGACATTGTCAGCACGCTTCTTGGCGATGCGAGCGTTGATTTTTGCATTGCCAGTGCCCTTGTCGGCATAGCCCTTGACAGTAGCGTTTGCTGTCGGATGAGCCTTCAGCCATTCTGCTGCCTCGGCGATTTTCTTGTTCTCAGCCTCTGTGCCCTCTGACTTGTTTATCTTGAAGAAGATTTCCTTTTGAGTTGTCTCCTTAGCCTTAACTACAGGCTTTGGCTCTTCCTTCTTCTCGACAACTACAGGCTTTGGCTCTTCCCTTACCACAGGAGCAGGTTCTGGAGCAGGCTTCACAACCTTCTTTGTCTTATGACCGAACTTGTATGTTATGCCGATGAATGCCTGCACCTGCCAATCCACTTGGTCGTTGAACTTGAGGTTGTACTGGTCATTCTTGTAGTTGGCGTCAGCCTCGAACATGATTGAGAAGTTCTTGCTGAAGTTATACTCCACCTGTGTGCCAACGCGGCCGTTGCAAGAGAAGCGGCTTGGCACTCCCGGATGAGGTCCTTCGTAGTATTTCAGTGAGCTGACATAAGCATTAAACTCATCACGCTCCCAAGTGTAGTTCATTCCGAATCCTGCAAGAAGATTCCAGTTCCATGAACGGTTGACACGCTTTGGGTTGATGATGTTTGTCATGTTGAACAGCAAGTCGATGTCCGCAGTTCCGGCATTGAACTTATAAGCGTAGTCGTTTGGGATGAAATCGTAACGGCTTGCCTTGAATCCGCCCTTGTTCTGATAGCCTGTGACATCAAGTCTGACACCAAGATATTGGTTGAAATACTTACCGAAGTAAATGCCATACTGAGGTGTGACGAGGTCGGTAAAGTTGTAGTGAGTCAGTGTAGCCTGTGCACCGCCTTTTATACCAATGAAATAGTGTCCGCCCTCAGGGTCAACCACTTTCGTTTCCTGGGCATTGGCAACGGTGGACATTCCAAGAAGGAATGCCACTGATGCTGCTAATGATATTATTTTTTTCATAGTCTCTACGTTTTTGGGTTATTTGTAAAGTGCGCCACCGCCATTAAGGTTAAGGTAAACACGCTGTCCTGCCTTGACATTCACGCGAGCCTGGTCACCACCGTTGCCACGGAAGTCAACCTCTCCGGTCTCAAGTCCTACGAACTCTGACTGCCACCAGTCTGCTCCGGGAACAGCAACATGCATACGGACTGCTGCGTCAGCCTTGAACTTAGGTGATATGAACACGCCGCTCTCTTCGGTAGGAATCTCGAACATTGCGTCAGGCATTGCTGCGTCCCATGCTCCCCATGTATCACCAATGAGATAAATCTCAGGCTTGTTGATTGTCACTGTCCTTGCTCCGTCAGTGTTGTCAACGATAAGCATGTACCAGCCGGCATTGCCCACCTTGATGTTATCACCGCCGGAAGGGTTCATACCTGCATTGTCAGTTACTGTGGCTGACATTCCGAAGTCATTGCCCCATCCTGCCTGTGGAGCAAACTTGAATTCCTCGCCTTCATGCAGATAGACGATTCTCCAAGACATGGTAGGATGACCATTGACAGGAACCAAAGGAAGCCATGTGCCACCCCAGCCATAGTTGCTGCCGGTAAGGTAAAGAACAGGTTCTGTGTCAAAGATATAGCCTGCTGCAGGAACATCAGGAATAACCTTCGGTGTTACAGCGAACTGTATTGTTCCGACATTGGCGCAAGTAGCGTATCCATCGACAAGCATCTTGACAAAGACATTACCGTTAATGTTGTACTGCACAGACTCTGCATTGTCGCCCAAAGCTTCTACCACAGCGTCATTGAGGTCTGCCACAGTAGCCACTCCTGATGCGTCTATGGAAACTGTTGCGGTAGCCGCTGCCGTTGCGGCCGTAGGCACAAGCTCTACATAGCGGTCTGTGACCTGAACATTCTCAGGAATATCCCCTTGGAAGTTCACCAATGATACATTAACAGTACCTGCGTCTTCCAATTCGCCCACATTAATGGAAGCGGTTGCTGTCTGGACACTGATGTTAGGCAGCTCCATTGGAGTCTCTGGGTCATTGTGCTGAGGTGCCGACCAATCAGTGTAGTCATCGTTGCAGGAAACAAGTCCTGCGGCGATAACAACTCCGTATAATAATTTCTTAATCATAATGTTTTCTGTTTTAAGATTTTACAATTTTACAATACTGAACACACCATTGATGTCATTGAATGAGATGCAGTACTTGCCTGTTGTGAGTGTGATGTCGCCACCACCCTTTTGGCCTACAGCGTTCAGAACTGTTCCGCCATTGCTGTCGTAACCCCAGTTTACACCAGTTTCCCAATCACCTGCAGTCTTGATCTTGAAAGTAGCTTGTGCATCGGTAACGTCCAAGACATAATACCAAGCGTGATTCTCAACACCGTCCTTGTTGTATGCATTCATCGGAGTGTCTCCCCAACCATTGAATGAGCCTGCAATGCAGATATTGCCATAGTTCTCAGGTGCAATGTCCTGCTTAACCATTGTCGCAGTGTTGTTTGCAGTATTCAGTGTTATGAGGTAGTAGCCATCGGCACCGGCTACGATGTGACCGCCGTCACCGCCACCATTGCGATAGTTAATCTTGTCGTACTGGCTGCCGTCGCCTGTCATGCCATAATCCCAGTTGAAGTCGGCACGTTGAATCTTGAAGCCTGCCTCATCGCTCTCACCGTTTTCTTTGTAAGGACCTGTAATGAAATAGTTCAGATAAGTTATTTCACCTGTGCCGGTCTTCTTGTCATAAACAAATGCTGGGTCAAGGAACATTGGCAGAGCGTCAACACCGATGTCACTGCCCCACTTGCCGCCAAACATGTTACCAACGAAGTACCACATCAACGGAGTAGCATCCTTCAACTCGATGTAATATGGATTGACGTTAATTTTCACAGAGTTTGAAGCTATAGGGTTAAGCTTCTTGTCACCCTCTGCAACGTAAGCGTTCACGCGGAGGTAGACAGGGCACACCTCAGGTACATTTGCTTCGTCCCATTTGGTCAGTTCCATGATTGCTTTTGCCAAAGAAGATGATGGCAATTCAATATTGCAAGTGGTGGCAGTCTCGTTAAGGATAACATAGTCTGCAACCTTCTTATTCTCCTCATCGGCAGCCGCTTCGTCTGTTGACACATTGTAGCTGTCGGTTGTTGACACCTGTACCTCGTATGTCGCATTGATAGGAGCATTTTCAGCCGTGTACTTAGGCTGTGACCATGACAGTTCAAGAGTCTGTGTCTTTGCAAGGTCAACATCAATGTTAGCGTATGCAGGTGTGTTGAGGACAAACTCTGTCGGCTGAATCAGCGTAGGATTAGAGTCGTTGTCGTCCGAACACGCTGTGAACATGCTTGCTGTGGCAAGCAACGCAGCTCCAATAAATATTTTGTTTTTCATATTTATTCTTTGTTTTTAGGTTCGATGTTATTATTCTATCTCACTATAGCCGTCAATCTGAACGATGGAAGAGTTTGCCATAACCTCAGATGTAGGAATAGGATAAACATTGCGGTACTTAGGGAATGCTACGCCATTGGCATTTCCACCCTTAAACGCCCAGTTGTATGTAGCCTGTGTGCCACCAAACTGGTTATAGCGGATAAGGTCAGGACGACGCAGACCTTCACAGTACATCTCGCGGGAACGCTCGTCAAGCACGTCGTTCAGAGTATAAGAGCTGCGTGTGCCGGCATGTGCACGGTTGCGCAAATCATCAATGTAGCCCTTTGCTTTCAGTGAAGACTCTCCATTAAGGTGCATCTCTGCCTCGGCAGCATTGAGATAAGCCTCTGCCACACGGAACAGGAAGAAGTCAATGTCCACATCGTATGAATCGTGTGGTGTGGCTCCTGTAGAGTAATTGTTGTGCCACTTTGTTGTAACCAGTCCCTGATAGAAGCTGGAGTTGTCGCCAAGGTCGAGTGTACGAGTGTCGGAGTCTGAACCCTTGCCCCAAACGAGGGCACGGTCATCAATACCCATGGCACGGATTTCAGCTGTTGACTTTCCTACGAATGTCTCAGGGTTGCTTGTAAACTTAGCTATAAACTCAGGACGCATACGCATACCTGACCAGTTGTTGCCGGTAGTGCCCGCAGTCAAGTCTGTCACGTTCTTCATTTGGTCGTTCCACAATGCAGCGATGAAGAACAGAGAGCCACCCCAGCCCTTTGTGATCTTACCGTCCTGAAGCAGTGGCAGAATAGCCTCACAGCTTGCGCCGTTAGAACCATTGTCGCCCATGAACAGGAGGTCGTATGGCTTGTAGCCGTTGTCCTTTGCCGCCTGTGACATCTTGCTGTCATCGAAGAGAGAATAAGGAGAATTGATAACCATCTCCGCATACCTCAGAGCCTCACCCCAATAAGGGTTGTTCTGGCCGTCGTTGTTCAAATATGTTCCGGCATTGAGGTACAGACGGCTGAGGAGCAGCCATGCCGCAGCCTTGTCCACACGTCCGTAGTCTGCATCAGTGTCAACCTCAGGTTTAGCCTCAAGCAAATCAGCCTCAGCAGTCTTCAGCTCACCCTCCACCCAGTGGAACAGGAACTCTCTGCCAAGCTGCAGCAATTCCGCACGTGTGTAAGTCTTTGACGCATCAAATTTTTCATTGTACACATGAGCCTGCTGTGGCACAGCCGATGTGATTGTCGTGATGAACGGTGCATCGCCAAAGAAATCCAGCATCAAGTAGTAGTTGTATGCACGGATAAGACGAACCTCTGCCATCATTGTCTTGTCAGCATTCTGTGCAGCCTCAAGATTGATGTAATGATTGCAATATGTGAGGTTAGCCATCAGTCGGTAGTACAGGAACTTCAGTGTAGCAGTTCCCGGCACACACTGGTTGTAGCTAATGTCAGTGATGCCACCGTCAGACCACCAGCAGATAGACTCATCGGTTGGCAGTTCATTGAAGTTGAATATGTTTCGCAACAATGTTGACTTACCGTTGTCATCAATGGTGAAGTCAGCGTTGCCGTCAAGGCCTTCCATTATCAGTCCGGCATAGCACTTGCTGTACAGAGCCGTAATGTTAGGAGTCGGTTCTACAGTAGGGTCAATGTTTCCCTTGTCCAAATCGCTCATACAAGAAGACAATCCGGCAGAAGCAAGCAGGACTGCTGCCAATGGAAGCGTCTTTGTCATTTTATGTAGTTTCATAATATATCTCTTTTAATTAAAGTTAGAAATTAAGGTTCAAACCGAAGATGAATGTGCGTCCGCGTGGGTAAACACTTCCTTCATAACCACCGTTCTGCTCAGGGTCAAGACCTTTGTACTTTGTTATTGTGAACACATTTGAGCATGTAGCATAGAGACGACCGGAAAGACCGTTGTAGTTGCCACCCTTGAGTATGTTCTCAAAGTTGAAGCCCAATGTGATGTTATCACACTTCAAGAAACTTGCGTTCTGCACGAAATAGTCGCTGAGAGCATAGTTGTATGAAGTCCATCCGAGAGCCACGAAGTCAGCTGTGCTGTTCTCGTAATAGCCCTTAGAGTTATAAAGAGCTGATGTGTTCGCCTTGCCAGACTCTATGCCATTGTACACATAGTTGCCGAAACTTGCGCGGAAGTTTGTTCCGAGATCCCAGTTCTTGTAAGCAACCTTCAGGTAGAAACCGCCTGTCCAAGGAGCCACGATGTTCTTATAATAGTAGCGGTCGTTCTCGTCGATAGCACCGTCGGAGTTACGGTCAACATAGCATCCCTGGATAGGACGTCCTGCCTCATCATAAACCTGCTGGTAAACCCAGAAAGAGTTTGCAGGTCTGCCAACCTGATGATAAGTAATCTGCTGGTCAGTGCCAACCTTCATACCTGCGTTGATGACATCACGTCCGCCATAGAGTTCCTTAATCTTATTATGGTTGTAAGCGAAGTTCACACCCATGTCCACATACCATCCGTTGCCCTGTACAGGCTTGCCGGAGATAGCAACCTCGACACCTGTGTTCTCAAGTGAACCCGCATTAAGCATGATAGCATTGTCAAAGTTCTGACCCGCAGGGATTGTAGGAGTACAGAGCAAGTCTGTGGTCTTACGATAGTAGGCATCGGCACTAAGTGTCAAACGCTGCTTGAACATACCATAATCAATACCAACATTGTATGTCGTTGTTGTCTCCCATGTAAGATCCTCATTGTAAGGCAGTGGCTGATAGATGTTACCAGGGTTGTTAGGACCTACAGGATAGAGGTGGTCTACAGTTGTATTCTTCTTGTAAATCGCTGTATAGTACTCTTTTCCTGTATCCTGCTGACCTGTCTTACCCCAGCCAAGACGCAGCTTCAAGTCACTGATGACATTGTTGTCACGCAAGAAAGCCTCATCCTTCACACGCCAAGCGAAAGCAGCTGATGGGAAGAAGCCCCAGCGATGACCGTCGGCAAAGCGGCTTGAACCGTCATAACGAGCTGTGAATGTGAAGAGGTAGCGGTTCAAAAGTGTGTAGTTTGCACGTCCAAGCCAGCTGACAAGGTATGTCTGTCCCTTCCAGCGAGCTACAGAAGAACTGTTCTCTGTGCCTGCACGTGGAGTGCCATCGTCGTAGAAGCTCTCGTTTGTTGAAGGATAGAAAGACTTGTTCCAGCTGTTTCCCCAATACTTCAAGTGGCTGTACTCGTAACCGAGCATAACATCGAAATGATGATCGTCGTTGAAATCCTTGTAATACTGTGCGTAGCCTGTGGCTGTCACGTTGTATTTCTTCTCAACATTCTCACCTATGCCACCGTAATAGAAGCCGTATGTTGACTTTGGAAGGTTGTCTGTGTACTCACCACCATCGGCATACTCACCGGCAAAGTTTGCATGCAGGCGGATATCCTCAAGTCCGTGAATCTTATAGTCAACCTCAAAGTTACCAAGCAGCACTGTACCCTTCTTCTTCCAAGTGTAGTTGTTTACAAGCTCTACAGGGTTGCGTGGTGCATCGTCGTTACGTGCATAAAGGAATGTAGGGTCATACTCTGTTGTGTTCTTTGTCCACTGCCAGTAGTATCCCCAGTTCTTAAACTGCTCGTCAGTGCTGAACACAGGACGTGTAGGGTCCATGCTTGTTGCAGCTCCGATAGCATCTGTACCGCCTGGTCTGTTGCTTGAATAAGCGTACTTTGCATTGATGTTCAGGTTCAGGTGGTCATTCAGCAATGAAGGATTCAGTGTGAATCCTGCTGTGAAACGGCTGTAGTCAGAGCCTTTCAGCACACCTTCCATATTTGTATAGCCAACACTCACGCGATAAGGCATTGACCAAGCATCGTTGCCAACACCACCTGTCGCTGTGATGTTGTGGTCATGGCTTACACCGTTGCGATAGATTTCCTTCTGCCAATCAGTGTCGTATGTGCCGGCAGCGAAGTCCGGTGTGCCATCAGCATTGAACTTCTTCCAACCGAGACCAAGGTAAGCAGGAGAGTCCTCGCCATAATAATTCTTGATATGGCTTACATACTCCTGTGCGTTCATCACGTCAAGCTTCTTTGCCACTGTGCTTACAGAAATGTTTCCGCTGTAGGAAATCTTCGGAGCCTGATTCTTGCGTCCCTTCTTTGTGGTGATGATAATCACACCGTTAGAACCACGTGAACCATAGATAGCTGTCGCAGAAGCATCCTTCAACACTGTGAATGACTCGATGTCGTTAGGGTTCACAAGCGACAAAGCGTTACTCATGCCCTTTGTGGCATTGTTGTCCATAGCCATACCGTCGATGACAATGAGCGGGTCATTGCTGGCATTCAAGGAAGCACCACCACGGATACGGATCTGCGCACCTTCACCAGGAGCACCGGAATGGCTTGAGACATTCACACCGGCAATTTTGCCCTGAATCATGTCCTGTGCACTCACCTGCAAGCCGTGGTTCTTCTCGTCCGGCTTGATGGCTGTCACAGAACCTGTAAGGTCATTCTTCTTTGCCACACCGTAACCAATCACCACAACGTTTTCAAGCATTTTCGCATCGTCCTGCATAGTGATGACAACGGAAGGACCGTTGACAGTCACTGTTGCCTGCTGATAGCCAACATACGACACGGAGAGCTTGTCCCCCTTGCCAGCATTGATACTGAAGTTGCCGTCAAAATCACTCACGGCACCTGCATTAGAACCTGCCACACGGATAGTGGCACCGATAATCGGTTCGCCTTGTGCGTCCTTTACATGTCCATTGACAGTAACTTGCGCAAAAGCCCCGACTGCCAGAAACAACCCTAATATGAGAGTTGCCAGCCTGAATGGAAATCTGATGTCTGATTGCTTCATCATTACATTCATAAAAAAGATATTATTAAAAGTTAGTTAAACACTCTTTCTGTCTTAAAAACAGCCCATTGGGCAGTGATTTCAGGTTCACGATGCAAAAGTAGATGTTTTTTCCATTTCTTTAAGGTTTTTTCTTCACCTTTCGAACACTTTTGCAGGATTAACGGTTGCGCAGCTTCTAAACTTGTTTTTATTAAGTTAATGCCATAACTCTTCAGTTTAATAGATAACTTTGCACTCAACAAAACTCAACAGGACTAAAACCTTCTTGTTGGAGCAACCTATAACCACCTAACCTGAGCGGACACTCTCCTGATGAACAACGTGTACATTATAATAATGCCCACGTTACCGGTGGACATGACAACAATTAAGGAAATGTGAGACACGAAACGCAAAATGTTTCGCGAAATTCTTGCAAATGCCAAGAATTTTTCCGAATTTTGTAACAGAGTCACACCTGCACGACACCGTGTCCTGCGACTCCCTCCCACCGTCATGCTTGCGAACAGCGAGAATAACGACTTTTTATCTAATTAAAACAACTATCCTGCCAACAGGCGAAAGAAACGCAAATGAAAGAAAATACACAACTCACGATGAAGGATATCGCCAAGCAGTTCGGCGTATCGGTAACGACTGTGTCACGTGCCTTGAAGGATTTTCCGAGGATAAGCCTTGCAAAGCGCCGGGCTATCCAGCAATATGCGAAGGAGCATGGCTTCACGCCTAACGCCATCGCCGTATCATTACACAACAGCAGGATTAAGCCAATGAAAGTCATCGGAGTGATTCTCCCGGAGTTCGTCCATTACTACTTCTCCTCTGTCCTCGCAGGAATAGAGGAGATGGCAAGCCGTCACGGCTACAGGATTATGGCGGCACAGAGCATGGAGGAGTATGAGCGCGAAGTGCGGATATGCCAGTCCTTCCTTGAAAACAAAGTGTGCGGAATCATCGTCTCACAAGCCAAGAACACAAAGCAGTACGACCATTTCCAGCGGCTGATTGACAAAGGCATCCCACTTGTGTTCTACGACCGCATCTGCACCGGAATAAACGCCAACCGAGTGGTTGTCGACGACTATTGCGGAGCATTCAATGCCGTGAGCTACCTCATCGAAACAGGCTGCCGGCGCATAGCCTTCTTCGGTTCGGCGATGACACTTGAAATCTCAAAGAACCGTTTCAACGGCTATAAGGATGCACTGCTGAAATACGGGATGGAAATGGACAAGAATCTTGTGCACATCTGCGACAATCGCACCGATGCGGAGCAAATTACCCCCCCCATTTTGTTTTCTGACAATCCGCCCGACGGCTTCTTTGCCGTCAACGACGACACAGCCATCGGCATCCTTTATGCAGCCAAGAGAATGGGACTGCGCGTGCCCGAGGATGTGGCCATCTGCGGGTTCACCAACGGCCAGCGCGCAAAGGCATGCGACCCTATGCTCACCACCGTTGACCAGCATGGACAGAAAGTCGGTGAGGAAGCGGCGTCAATCATCATAGGCAAAGCGGAAAAGACCATCCCTTACGAGAAAGTGGAGAAGAGGATTGTCAGGACAAAACTCATCATCCGCGGCACAACAAGACAGCCGGAAAAGGAATGAACCCGGCAGCGGAAAACCGCAGAAAAACTACCTGAAAAATAATTACCCAAAACCAATAACTAAAATAAATGATTATAAAATGAAAACAAGACCTGATTTGTCATTCAGCAAATTATGGAATCTGAGCTTCGGATTCTTCGGAGTGCAGATTGCCTATGCCCTTCAGAGTGCGAACATTTCGCGCATATTCGCCACTCTCGGGGCTGACCCGCATTCTTTGAGTTACTTCTGGATACTGCCGCCGTTGATGGGCATTGTCGTGCAACCGATAGTCGGAACGTTGAGCGATAAGACATGGTGCCGCTTCGGGCGCCGCATCCCCTACCTCTTCATCGGTGCTGCCGTGGCAGTGCTTGTCATGTGCCTCCTCCCTAACGCGGGTTCTTTCGGGCTGGCGGTAAGCACCGCCATGTGCTTCGGACTCTGCTCGCTGATGCTCCTCGACACAAGCATCAACATGGCGATGCAGCCTTTCAAGATGCTTGTGGGCGACATGGTCAACGAGAAGCAGAAGACTTTGGCGTACTCCATCCAGAGCTTCCTCTGCAACGCCGGCTCACTTGTGGGCTACCTGTTCCCGTTCATCTTCACAATCATCGGCATAAGCAACATTGCCGAAAAGGGTGTTGTGCCTGACTCGGTGATATATTCTTTCTACATCGGTGCCACCATACTGATACTTTGTGTCATCTACACCACCGTGAAAGTCAAGGAGATGCCGCCAAAGGAATATGCCGAATACCACGGTCTTGACAAACCTTTGGAGGATGAGAAGGTAAACTATCTCACGCTCCTCAAGAACGCTCCGTCGGCTTTCTGGACAATAGGACTGGTGCAATTCTTCTGCTGGGCGGCATTCATGTACATGTGGACATACACCAACGGTGCTATCGCCGAGACTTGCTGGAACACAACTGACGTAACGTCATGCCACTATCAGGAGGCAGGCAACTGGGTGGGCGTGCTTTTCGCCGTGCAGGCTATAGGCAGCGTCGTGTGGGCTATGGTACTGCCGATGATACGCAACCGCAAGGTGGCTTACTCCCTCAGCCTTGTCCTTGGCGGCATAGGCTTCTGCCTCGTGCCGTTCATCCATGACCAGCACGTGCTGTTTGTGGCATATTTCCTTATCGGATGTGCATGGGCGGCAATACTTGCCATGCCTTTCACATTGGTGACAAACGCCCTCGAGGGTTACGGCCACTTGGGTGTCTACCTCGGACTGTTCAACGGAACGATATGCGTGCCGCAGATTATAGCCGCTGCATTGGGCGGCGTACTGCTTGAACTTGTCGGCAGCGCACAGTGCAACATGCTCTTCGTGGCAGGAGTGCTGCTGATGATTGGTGCTGCATGTGTGTTCATCATAAAGGAGAAAAACAAATAACATAGGAAAAGAAGAACAACAAAGAGCCACACTTTGGCAAGCTGACCGCAAAGGCATCATCAGTGCTTTGTAACCATATAGTTTTCAGTAACTTACAAATCGCATTACAAAAGGTAACGATTTACACTGCAAAAGGTAACACTTTGCATGGTAAAAGGTAACACTTTACAAGATGAAAAGTAACCTTTCGTTTTTTGAAAGATTACTGTCTGTTTTATCACTTGCATAAGCACGATAAACTGACATGGAAACAATGGCTTGCAAACTGTGGTTTCACAACATAGATTAAATTAAACCAATCATTATGAATATAGAGTTAAGATTGTCATACAAGACAAAATACGGAGAGACACCGGTGGTCAACATTACCGGCTCCAACAAGAGAGAGATTGTCGGCAAGTATGCGATGGCCACACAGGATGGGTATAATTGGGCATGCAAATTGGACATGCCGCTGTCGCAGGGGGACTCTTTCGAGTACCATTACGCTATCATCTGCAACGATAAGGTTATGCGCACGGAATGGCTTGTGACGCCTCACCGCCTTGACTTGGCGGCAAATGCCGGCAGTTACCGTGTGGAGGATTCATGGATTGACATGCCCGAGGACGCTCATCTGTACAGTTCCGCATTCACCGATGCCGTTGCAGGACAGCAGGTTACGGCATGTCCGCCGGTGGATTTCAAGAAAGCATTATGCCTGAAAGTGCGCGCTCCGCAGCTTGGAAAAGGGCAGCGGCTTGCGCTGATTGGCAGCAATCAGGCACTTGGTGCATGGGACATAGGCAAGACAGTGCCCATGACGGAACATTCTGCAAACGAGTGGGTTGCATGGATTGACGCTTCCGACTACACCGGCAAAGAGATGGAATTCAAGTTTGTGGCACTCTCCGATGAGAAGGACGCCACGCCTATGTGGGAGACATGCTTCAACCGCACACTGTTTGTGCCGGCGATTGAGGACGGTTGCGCACTTGTGCAGAGCCTTTCGCAGACAGCCATGCCTGTTTGTCCGTGGCGAGGAGCAGGCACAGTCATCCCTGTGTTCTCCCTCCGTTCCGAGGGCAGCTTCGGTGTAGGTGACTTCGGCGACCTCAAGATGCTTGTCGACTGGGCTGCCAAGACACACCAGAGCATCATACAGGTGCTTCCTATAAACGACACGACAATCACACATACATGGCAGGACTCTTATCCGTACAACAGTATAAGTATCTTTGCGCTGCATCCGCAGTACACCGACCTTCGCCAGCTGCCAAGCCTTGGCGACGCAAAGCGTCAGAAGCACTATGACGAACTTGCGAAAGAACTTAACGCACTGCCACAGATTGACTATGAGCGTGTCAACGATGCGAAGATAAATTTCCTCAAAGAACTGTTTGCTGAAACAAGCAAAAAGGTGCTGAAAAGCAAGGAGTTTGACACATTCTTTGAAGCAAACAAGGACTGGCTTGTGCCTTACGCAGCGTTCTGCCACTTCAGGGACATGTACGGAACGGCACAGTTCAATGAATGGCCTGACCACCGCAGCCTGTCGGACGAAGAACGCAGGGAGTTTGCAAACCCTGCGACAAGGATGTATGCGGAGGTCTCTTTCTGGTACTTTGTACAGTTCAACCTCGACAAGCAGATGCGCGCGGCACATGAATATGCACGTGCGAAAGGCGTAATCCTCAAGGGCGACATCCCTATCGGAATAAGCCGCGAGAGCGTTGAGGCATGGGTGGAACCAAAATATTTCAACCTCAACGGACAAGCGGGTGCTCCACCGGATGCTTTCTCGACAAACGGACAGAACTGGGGCTTCCCTACTTACAACTGGGAAGAGATGATGAAGGACGGCTGCTCATGGTGGGTGCGGCGCTTCAGCAAGATGGCGCAATACTTCGATGCTTACCGCATCGACCACGTTCTCGGATTCTTCCGTATATGGGAGATACCTGCAAATGCCGTGCATGGCCTGCTCGGACAGTTCTCTCCGTCACTCGGCATGACACGCGAAGAGATAGAAAGCTACGGACTTTGGTTTCAGGAAGACCTGTTCACAAAGCCTTTCATCACCGATTGGGTGCTTGACCGTATGTTCAATGAGCATGCCGGAGAGGTGAAAGAGTTGTATCTCAACCGTTGCGGTGACAGATATGAGATGAAGCCGGAATACGACACACAGCGCAAAGTGGAGGCTGCTTTCCGTGGAAAGACCGACGAGAAGGACATCTGGCTTCGTGACGGACTGTATGCTTTGATAAGCGATGTGCTCTTCCTGCGCGACCATAAGGATGCCAACCTTTATCATCCGCGCATCGCAGTACAGACTGACTTCATCTATGAGTCACTGTGGGATTGCGACAAGGCTGCTTTCAACCGCCTGTATAATGACTATTTCTATCGCAGGAACAATGATTTCTGGTATCATGAGGCAATGAAGAAACTGCCGAAACTCACTCAGGCGACCCGTATGCTGGTGTGCGCCGAGGACCTCGGAATGGTGCCGGAATGTGTCGCTCCTGTCATGAACGAACTGAAAATCCTAAGCCTGGAGATTCAGTCCATGCCTAAAGACCCGGCTGTGGAGTTCGGCTACCTGGAAAGAAATCCATACCGCTCTGTCTGCACCATATCCACTCATGACATGTCCACACTGAGACAGTGGTGGGATGAGGACACGGAACGCGCGCAGAAGTTCTACAACACAATGCTCCAACATGGCGGTTGCGCGCCTCATCCGCTACCGGGCTGGCTGGCAAACGACATCGTGACACGCCACCTTCACTCTCCTTCGATGCTCTGCCTGCTGTCATTGCATGACTGGCTCGCCACCGATGAGGGATTGCGTCTTGCCGATGCGGATGCCGAACGCATCAACATTCCGGCTAATCCGCGCCACTATTGGCGTTACCGCATGCACCTCACGCTGGAGCAACTTATGGCTGCCGAGGAGTTTAACAACAGCATCTCGTCACTCATAATGGAAAGCGGAAGACAGTAAACATATTGTTTGGCTTTTAAGTTACATTGTAAATTAATTTACACTCAAACAACAAGTTTTAGTAAAAATACAGCTTAAATACAAAGTAATTTACAATATTTACTTATAAGCAAATATGACTGTTCTTTAATAAAGATGCAACATGGATTGCGCAGACAAATGTGGCAGAGCCACAATCCTTATGGTAATCCCTGGCTTCAGCCATGGGGCTTACAAAAAAAGGTTTCAGTTGTGTGGCAGAGCCACAATCCTTTATGCTTGAAAGACACTCTGCAACAATAAAAGAGTGTGGTTCCACCACACAACATATATCAGAGATTCCAACACCCCATGGCTAAAGCCAGGGATTACCATAAGGGCTGTGGCTCCGCCACATTTGCTCGCGAAACATGAAAAGAAAGTAAATTTATCACATTAATAATATACAACAATCATGAAACATAAAAGCATATTATTGGCGTTGTTGGCATCGCCGCTTATGGCAATAGCACAGACTGTGACATCGCCTGACGGCAATGTGGTGGTGAAATTCTCACTTGCCGACGGTGGAAAACCAACGTATGAAATGACTTACAAGGCTAAGGATGTGGTGAAACCAAGCGGTCTCGGTCTGGAACTTGTGAAGAGCAAGCATGCAAGCAAGGGCATGAAGGAGACTGATCTCATGGATGGCTTTAAGGTAAAAGACACAAAAACATCTTCATTCGATGAGACTTGGACTCCTGTGTGGGGCGAGACACGCACCATAAGGAACAACTACAACGAGCTGGCTGTCACACTCACACAGCCTGCAACACAGCGCGAAATCCTCATACGCTTCCGTGTCTATGACTATGGTATGGGACTTCGCTATGAGTTCCCACAGCAGAATGAGTTGAATTACTTCATCATCAAGGAGGAACATACTCAGTTTGCAATGGCAGGAGACCACACTGCGTATTGGATTCCGGGTGATTATGACACTCAGGAATATGAGTATCAGATAACAAAAATGTCAGAAATCGGCAAGGTGTTCGACAAGGTTTATGAGCGTTATGCCGACAACTCGTCTACCACAACGTTCTCAAAGACAGGTGTGCAGACATCACTCCAGTTGAAATCCGCTGACGGTCTGTACATCAATATCCATGAGGCAGCTTGCCTGAACTACCCTACCATGCATCTCAACCTTGACCCTCAGACAATGACTTTCGAGTCATGGCTCACACCGGATGCCACAGGTATGAAGGGTTACATACAGACACCGTTCAACACTCCGTGGCGCACGGTGCTTGTGAGTGACGACGCACGCGACATGCTTTCATGCAAACTCACACTGAATCTCAATGAGCCTTGCAAGATTGAGGATACATCTTGGATTCATCCTACAAAGTATTGTGGCGTTTGGTGGAACATGATTGTAGGTGCGAAGTCATGGAGCTATACCAATGATTATCCTTCAGTGAAGCTCGGAATCACCGACTATGCTAAGTGCAAGCCTAACGGCACGCATGGTGCTACGAACGAGGAGGTGCGCCGATACATCGACTTCGCAGCGAAGAATGGTCTCGACCAGGTGCTTGTCGAGGGATGGAACGAAGGCTGGGAGGACTGGTTCGGTCATCAGAAACTTGACGTGTTTGACTTTGTTACGCCATATCCTGACTTTGACATCAAGGCTCTTAACGAGTACGCTCATTCAAAAGGCGTGAAACTTATGATGCACCACGAGACAAGCAGCTCGGTCATCAACTATGAGCGTCACCTTGAAGATGCGTTCAAACTTATGAACAAATATGGCTATGACGCTGTCAAGACGGGTTATGTCGGTGACATCATCCCACGTGGCGAGTATCACTACAGCCAGCTTATCAACAACCATTATCAACGTGTCGTTGAGGAGGCTGCAAAGCATCATATAATGGTTAACGCACATGAGGCATCACGTCCGACAGGCCTCTGTCGCACTTGGCCTAACCTTGTAGGCAACGAGAGCGCACGAGGCACAGAGTATGAGGCATTTGGCGGTAGCGTTCCGTACCACACAGTGATGCTTCCGTTCACACGTTTGCAGGGCGGTCCGATGGACTATACTCCGGGAATCTTCGAGACACAGCTGTCTTCATGGAGCAACAACAAGAGTTTTGTCCACACCACTCTTTGCGGTCAGCTCTCTCTTTACCTTGTGATGTACAGTCCTTTGCAGATGGCTGCCGACCTTCCTGAGCACTACGAGAAGTACGATGACGCATTCCAGTTCATTCGCGATGTGCCATGTGATTGGGATGACTCACGGTATCTTGAGGCTGAACCGGCACAGTACATCACCGTGGCACGCAAGGAGAAGGGCAAGGACAACTGGTTTGTGGGCGGCAAGACAAACGCTGACGCACGCACAGCTGTCGTGAAACTCGACTTCCTTGACAAGGGACGCAAGTACGAATGCACACTGTACAAGGATGCGGAGAATGCCGATTACGAGAAGAATCCTAAGGCTTACACCATCACACGCCGTACTGTAAAGAAGGGTGATGTCATAAAAGTGAAGGAAGCACGTGGCGGCGGATTCGCCATGAGCATAATGGCAAAATAAGCGTTTATCATAAAAGACAAAGAAATGGAAGCAAAAAAAATATTTCTTTCCTGTGCCATTGCGGCAATGAGCTATAACGTTTCCAATGCGCAGCAGTTTGATGAAATGGTCTATTCGCCACAGTCTACGACCTTCAAGCTCTTCGCTCCCAACGATGCGAAGGACGTAAAGGTGCGCCTTTATGGTAAAGGTCATGGCGGAAAGGCTGTCAAGACCGTAAAGATGAAGCGCACCGGCGACTGCCAATGGACAGCCGTCGTGCCGGGAGACCATAAGAACAAGTTCTACACTTTTGACACCGGACGTGGTGAATCGGCAGGAATCTTTGCGCGTGCCGTCGGTGTGAATGGCAAAAGGGGGGCTATCATCGACCTTAACGACACAGACCCGGCAGACTGGGAGAACGATGTCCGCCCTGTGATTAAATCGCCTGTAGACCTTGTTATATATGAGATGCACCACAGGGATTTCTCCATTGCACGCAACATCAATATCGATGCCGGCACTCCAAACGACATAAAAGTGAAAAGGGCTGCCACGGAATATCCCGGCAAGTTCCTTGCTCTCACGGAGGATTGGAGCATAAACTACCTGAAATCCCTCGGAGTCAACGCCATACATATCCTTCCTTCGTTCGACTATGCTTCTGTGGACGAGACAAAACTCGACACACCTCAGTACAATTGGGGATATGACCCGGTGAACTATAATGTGCCTGACGGCTCTTATTCCACTGACCCGTACAATCCTCATGTGCGCATCCTTGAGTTCAAGAAGATGGTGCAGGCACTTCACAAAGCGGGCATCAGAGTCATTCTTGATGTGGTCTACAACCATACTTTCGACATCGACGGAAGCAACTTCCAGCACACTTATCCGGATTATTTCTATCGCAAGACTGCCGACGGAAAGTACTCTGACGGTTCAGGTTGTGGCAACGAGACTGCCAGCGAGCGTGAGATGATGCGCCGTTTCATTGTCGAGAGTGTGAAATATTGGATTGAGGAGTACCACATTGACGGCTTCCGCTTCGACCTTATGGGCATCCATGACATCGAGACAATGAACCTTGTGCGTGCCACTGTGAACGAGATTGACCCGACAATCTTCATCTATGGCGAGGGCTGGAGTGCCGGAACGTGCGCTTATCCGCAGGACAAGCTTGGCATGAAGGCAAACATCGGTATGATGCCGGGTATCGCAGCCTTCAGCGATGAGATGCGCGACGCACTCCGCGGCCCGTTCAGTGATGATACGAAAGGTCAGTTCCTTGCCGGCATTGCAGGAGGGGAAGAGAGCATAAAGTTCGGCATTGCGGGAGCCGTGGAGCATCCTCAGGTTGACTGTGCAAAGGTAAACTATTCCAAGAAGCCATGGGCTTTGGAGCCTTCACAGATGATCAGCTACGTAAGTTGCCATGACGACATGTGCCTTGTCGACCGTTTGCGTGCAAGCATCCCTGACATAAAGGACGATGAACTCATACGCCTTGACCTTCTTGCACAGACGGCTGTGTTCACATCGCAAGGCGTTCCGTTCATTCTCTGTGGAGAAGAGATGCTCCGCAACAAGCAGGGGGTGCACAACAGCTATAACTCTCCGGACTCCATCAACCGTCTAAACTGGAACAACCCGATACGTTACAGCAATGTCCTCGACTACTACAGCAAGCTCATTTCCTTGCGCCAAAACCACCCGGCTTTCCGTCTTGGCAGTGCCGACCTTGTGCGCAAGCATCTTGAGTTCCTGCCTTCACAGGACGCACTCGTGGCTTTCCGCCTGAAGAACTATGCAGGACGCGACGACTGGCGCAACATCATCGTGGTGCTCAACGCCAATCGTGAGGCGCGCAATGTGGACATTCCGGAGGGCAAATACACAGTTGTCTGCCGTGACGGAAAGATTGATGAGAACGGATTGGGCACTGTAAACGGCACGAAAGTGACAGTTGCGCCACAATCTGCGCTGATAATACATGATTAAAACATAATAACATAAGCAACATGAAACGAATATTATTCCTTGCAGCACTTGTGTTACAGACATTTGCAATGAAAGCAGCGACAGCGAAAATCGACAGGATTGAACCAGCAAACTGGTATGCCGGACTGAAGAATCCGTCACTCCAGCTTATGGTCTACGGCAAAGACATCGCTACGGCTGATGTCAAAGTGGATTATCCCGGTGTAAAGATTGACAGCCTTGTGCGCCTTGACAGCCCGAACTATCTTCTTGTTTACCTCAATGTCGGTGGCGCACAGCCGGGCACAATGACACTGAACATCTCTGGAAAGAAGGTGAAATACGAACTGAAACAGCGTGAGATGAGCGGTGACAAGCGTAAAGGCTTCACCAATGCCGATGTCCTTTACATGCTCATGCCTGACCGTTTCGCATCGGCACTGGCACCTACAAAGAAGAAGAATGCCACAATCCCGATGAAGACAAAGTACACCGTAGACCGCACAAAACCTTCGTTGCGCCACGGTGGAAACATCGAAGGCATACGCCGGCATCTTGACTATTTCACAGAACTGGGCGTGACAGCACTCTGGTTCACACCTGTTCTTGAAAACGACTCTCCTGACAACAATGGCAACAGCACTTACCACGGCTATGCCACAACAGACTATTACCGAGTAGACCCACGCTTTGGAAGCAATGAGGAATACCGCCGGCTGATTGATGAGGCACACACAAAGGGGCTGAAGGTGGTGATGGACATGATTTTCAACCACTGCGGATATGACCACCCATGGGTTTCCGACATTCCTTCAAAGGACTGGTTCAACAAGCCTGAATGGCTTAAGTCGGTCAAAGAAGGAGAGACTCCGGACGCTGCGGCAGCAAAAAGCGCGCAATATCTTCAGACAAGCTACAAGCTGACTCCTGTGCTCGACCCTTATGCAAGCAAGGTTGACATGAGCGAGACTGTCGACGGTTGGTTCGTACCGACAATGCCTGACCTCAACCAGCGTAACAGCCATGTCATGAAGTATCTCATCCAAAACAGTGTTTGGTGGATAGAGACAGTGGGAATCGACGGCATCCGCATGGACACTTATCCTTATGCCGACGCAGAGGCTATGGCTTCATGGATGAAGGAACTAAACAGCGAGTACCCTAACTTCAATGTTGTGGGCGAGACATGGGTGACAGAACCGGCCTACACCGCTGCATGGCAGAAGGATTCCAAGGTAGCAAAGGTGAACAGCAACCTCAAATCCGTAATGGACTTCAGCTTCTTCGAGAAGATAAACATGGCAAAGAACGAGGATACTGACGCATGGTGGAACGGCCTGAACCGCATCTACAACAGCTTCGTTTATGACTACCTCTACCCTAACCCGTCAAGTGTCATGGCGTTTATCGAGAACCACGACACCGACCGTTTCCTTGGAGAAGGGTGCGACACAGTGGCATTGAAGCAGGCTCTCGCCTTGCTTCTGACCGTCAACCGCACACCACAGCTGTACTACGGCACAGAAATTCTCATGAACGGCACAAAGTCCGTGACCGACGGCAATGTGCGCAAGGACTTCCCGGGAGGATTTGAAGGCGACACTCGCAATGCTTTCACTGCCGAAGGACGCACAAAACAGGAGAACGCAATGTTCAACTGGCTCAGCCGTCTCTTGCATTGGCGTCAGGGCAACGATGTCATCATCAAAGGCAAACAGACGCAGTTCATCCCATTCAACGGCATCTATGTCATAGCAAGAACCCACAACGGACGCACCGTTATGACAATCCTCAACGGCACACGCAAGCCAGCCACAATGCCGGTAAAGCGTTATTCCGAAGTGATTGGTAATGCCCAAAAGGTGAAAGATGTGCTCACAGGACGCTACTACAACCTGTCCGCCGACCTTGAGCTTCGTCCGCGCCAAGCCCTTGTGCTTGAATGGTAAAGACATTTTCCCATGAACCTATTGGGAAAACGCCATGAACCATCCCTCTTTTTGAACTGAACAACACTGAGAAATATAGCACCGAGGCTGTGTCACCTTAAGTATTGTGATACAGCCTCGGTGCTTTTTCTATATGCCAAAATAAGTCAAACATATTGTGATGCATGAATATTGCCACACATCAGATGTTCCTACGACTTATTGCTTAATTTATCCATGCGGATTATCTCCTCTGCCAAATACAAGTCACTGCGACAATAAAGCTCTGCAATGCCTTTGTCTATCAAGTCAAAGAGTGGAGAATTATAAAACATATTCATCGCATCCCCATAAGAAATGCCGACTTTGACAGACAATAGTTCTATAATCCTTGCATACTTCATATCCAATGTCAAACGGTCAGTTTTACTCATTGCCTATATATTTAGTTTTCTACAGTCCGACAATCTAAGGCATAAATCAATAGCCTTCCGTGTAATGAAACATATTTGATGATTTGGTTTGTGATAAACCAACTGCTGAAGAGCTTGTTCCAATGTATATATCCCTGTCATAAAGAAATCTACAGTCCGATATACTTTATCATTTGCCACACCACCTTCTATAATATCAAACTGTTCATATTCCGTTCCTCCTTTACGGCAACTGCAAACGAAACGCAACCATTCTTCATCGTAGCTGTCAAAAGTCTTTATCCGCAAATTTGAACATGGAGTATAGTCAAAAGTATGCAAATAGGCATCATGTCCAAGTGCAACAAACCGTTCCCCATATTTTATAGCCTGTTCCTTCAATCGGGTTGTATAAAATCCTCTGCCAAAATCAAGGTTTCCACGAGAATGAACAGTATCAGGAATATTCAACTGAACGTCGGATGTATGATAAACTAACATATATCCTGCCCTTTCCTTTTCATTATTTCAATAATATCCTGCGCAACATATTCAAGGCTGAAAGTATGAAGCACATCATAACATTTTACCAAATAGTCATCAATTACCCCTGCAGCGTTTATCCGATTGTATATACATGACGAAGAAACTCCCAACATTAAAGAGAGCGTCCCTATCACTGCCGTTATATATTCTACATGTTCCTGCCTCATAGACTATTGGTTTTGAGTTTTTAATGCCACAAAATTACACTTTTTTGGAGATAAAACCAAATGTTTCGCACACTTTTTTGGAGATAAAAACACGCAACCTCTACACTTTTCCGGAGATAAATTCATGGTTTTAACACACTTTTCCGGAGATAAGGCACAACTGTTTGCATAAAAATCCGACTGACACTTCGGGATAAATGTCAGCCGGATTGAATATTCTCAGCCTTTGATTACTAAGGAAAAGTTACTTCACCTTCAGCACTATGATATGTCTATATTCATTGGAACAATTAAAATGCAGCAAATTATGCAAAGGAAATCCTATGCTATGTTGCCAAAGCCTAATGCTCTTCACTTACATATCCGTACCGTGTTCAAACAAATATTCAGGTGCGATGTCAGCACCATTTGCCCAAAAAACAGTACCGTCCACACCATAGCGTTCAAACTCTTTTGTGTCTTTCAGTTCCTCGTAAGCCGGAAAAGCCAGCAAAGGGGTTAAGTCGACTTTCTTTTTCTTGTCGTTGTTGAATGTGCAAAGCAGCGTGTAGCCACCGGTGTATTCTGCTGATGTAACTTGTAATATCATGATGTATCGTTTTTATCGTTTGACTTTCTCTATCTTCTCGCCACGTTGCGCCTTATCCCACAACTCCATAAGTTGCGCCTCGTTTTCATCCATGTATTCGTTAATAATCTTTATTGTCTTGGTTGAACCTTTGCCTTCAACAATATGGTAGTGATTGCAAAGCCATCTCCATTATAATTTCCAAAGATAAAATTCATCATCCTCAAATAAGCAAGAACATCTATACACGACAAAGCAGTAACACCTGCAATGTGTGTTACTGCTTCGTCGTGTTATATTTAGTAATCAATACTACAAACATCATTCATCGCAATTTGTAACAAATTGCCGTAAGCAAAATAACTCATACTATTCAAAGTTGTAGTATCTGACTCTAAAATTGGCAAGATTATCAAATAGCTCACGAATATCCAAACCCATATATTTTGAGTCCTTGATTTCTCTACCCTCAAAAACTTTTCTTCCTGGATAGTTATCTTTGTCAATAGTATATGACGATATTTCTATTACCTCTTTGACAAACCCATTATAACAACCAAGAATATGTGTCGCAGCATCTGCCTTATCGTCTGAGATTGGCCAATATTTCCGTGTGCACTCTTTGATTGTTTCACGATATAACGGATGTGTTGTATCTTTGCTTAGCATTGCTTCGTATGACTGCTTGATATTTACAAATATCAGTTTGTCCGCAGGATCAATTCTCATAATATCGTATTTTAACAACCACAAACTACTTCACAGTCAACACAACGATAGACTTCTCAGGCATTTTGACAGTCAGTTTGCCGTTCTTGAGCTTCACATCCTTGAATGCCGCAGGCTTCACACGCTCCGGATTGTCAAAGTCGTTGTAGTCACCGATGTTCTTGCAAGCAAGGATGCGTGCTTCCACCTTTGAAGCTTTAGCACCGTCAAGGTTGATGGCAACCTCACGCTTCTTGTCAAGATTCACATTGGCAAGGGCAATAACGATGCTGCCGTCAGCAGTCTTCGCAGCAGAAACACTCATCTCCTGCAAGTTGCGATAGCCTTTCTCGTTGCTTTCGTCCATGTCCTTGTTCATGTCGTGACGCACCTTCATCACACCACAATTCATGTCGGAAGGAAGATATGTAGCTTCCTGGAACGGCTTGTACATCTCGAAAACATGGTAGGTAGGTGTGAGAACCATGTGCCCCTTGCCCTTTGTGTCGGTGAGAATCATTGACTGTAGCACGTTAACCACTTGCGCGATGTTAGCCATGCGCACACGGTCGGTGTACTTGTGGAACACGTTAAGTGTGAGCGCTGCAACGAAAGCGTCACGCATGGCATTCTGCTGGAAGAGGTGTCCGCTGACAGTGCCCGGCTCTTCATCCCACCATGTGCCCCACTCATCGACAAGGAGACCTATCTTCTTTTTCGGGTCTTTTTCGTCCATAATAGCACAATGCTTCTTTATGACATCCTCGATTTCAAGGCATTTGCCAAGCGTCCAATAGTACTGGTCATTGTCAAACTTTGTCGCAGAGCCTTTGCTTCCGTTCCATCCTGAGACTGTGTAGTAGTGGAGTGACAAACCGTCCATCCTCTGTCCCACATTGTTCATGAGCACCTTTGTCCACTTGTAGTCATAGTCGCTTGCTCCGGAGGCTATCTTGTAGAGCTTGTTACCGTCATAGTTGCGGCAATAAACGGAATAGCGACGATAAAGGTCACTATAGTATTCCGGACGCATGTTGCCACCGCAGCCCCAGCTCTCGTTGCCAACTCCGAGATATTTCACCTTCCAAGCCTTGTCGCGACCGTTCTGACGGCGCAGCTTAGCCATAGGAGTGTCGCCGTCACTCGTCATGTATTCCACCCATTTCGCAAGTTCCTCGACAGTGCCGCTGCCCACGTTTCCGCTGATGTAAGGCTCACATCCGAGCTTCTCGCAAAGGTTCAGGAACTCATGAGTGCCGAAGGAATTGTCCTCGATTGTGCCACCCCAGTTGTTGTTCTGCATCTTCGGACGTTGGCTTTTCGGTCCGATTCCGTCCATCCAATGGTACTCATCGGCAAAGCAGCCGCCCGGCCAGCGCAGCACAGGCACACTGAGATTCTTCAGCGCATTAAGCACATCCGTGCGGTAACCGTCCTCGTTCGGGATTTCCGATCCCTCGCCTACCCACAGGCCGCCATAGATGCATGTGCCGAGATGTTCCGCAAACTGTCCGTAAATCTCCTTATGGATTTTCTCCTTTCCCTGTCCGGCATGTACGGTTACTGTGACATCCTGCGCCGCTGCAGGGGAGAGAAAAGCAGCAAACATCATTGCTGTGATTACTTGTTTCTTCATTTTCTGTATAGTTAAGTGTTATTTGTTTAGAATCTGCTATCAAAGTGCAAATTTACACAATATATTTGAGAAACACCACTTTTGGTGGCAAAAAAAATCAGTTTTCCTGCCCTATCACCATGTTTTCCCACCTTTTCTGTCACATAATTGGGCAGCAAATGCGAGATTATCACTGAATTTTATGCACACGAAAATATTGCATGAGTTTTCTAATGCTCTATTTATCATAACGGGAAAAATATGCGTTCTTCATGCGAAAAATCATGCTTGACAATGCCAAAGGTAACACTTCGCGCTGCCAATAGTTACCTTTTGCAATGGAAATGATAACGTTTTGCAGTGGAAATAATAATGATTTACACACCAAACGGTAACGAAATGCTGTGTTTTTTGTATAGAAAAACACAGCAAAATAATATAACATACTAATTTACAGAACAATAGCAAATAAACGAATTTTTCACGATTTTACAACTTTTCCTTTTCAAAAAATCTACAGACGATTCTCAGAGGGCAAAAACAGCGTGAGTTTTCTAATTTTATGCCTTATCCGAAGACTGCGCAAGAGTGACAACCCGAACCGGCAGCCATACAAAAAAAGAATCTCCACAGCCGATAAAAACTTCTCTTCGCTATGGAGATTCTTGTCCATTTTGTCATATTCCGGCACGTAAACCGCGCTATTGCCATTACGGCAAGAGCGACTTTCAGCAACCGGGAAAGTCATTATTTGTTCTTCTCATAATAGTCCAGCGCAGCCTTTATGTTCTTCTGCACTGCCGTAAAGCTCCTTGTCGCGCCTGTGCAGCCGTCGACTTGCTGCTTCTCGGCGAGCTTCCTTGCCTTGCTGACCTTCAGATTCTCGTAGAGTGGCAGCAGGTTTTTCTTTATCCGTGCGAAATAGGAGACTGTCTCCATGTTCTTCAACGCCATCACTTTCTTTACCTCATTGTTCTTGATACGCACCTCCAACGGAGTGCCTTTGCGATGCCCGCGGGCGTTACAGATGGTCGTTGTGCGCACGACATAAGTGCCGTCGGCATTCTTTGTCATCACCTCGTCGGCGGAAACCGTTACGGAGCACAGCAGAAAAGCCACTCCACACAGTGCCAACATCTTGCTTCTTGTGGCGGAAACCATGCGGGAAGCCATGGTGTTCAGCATGCCGGTCTTCATCATAATCCTAATAATTAATATGTATAGTGCATCAAATCGTTATCTCTCCTGCCAGGCTTCGGCACATGTGCGAGCGCACAACGGCAGGGTCGGAGTGGCGGGCGGTGAGGTGCATGAGCTTTGTCACGGCGGCTTCTATCGTTGAATCGTAGCCGGAAAGCACACCGCTCTGCTGCAGGTGGTAACCGGCATCGTAACGCCCCATCTCCACTCGTCCTGCCATACATTGTGAGATGTTCACCACAGTGATACCGCGCTCGGTCACTTCCCTTAGGATGTTCGTAAGCCATGGACGCTGCGGAGCATTGCCGGAGCCATAGCTGCGCATGACAATGCCTTTCAAATCGGGGATGCTCAGCAGATGACTGACAATGTTCTC
Source organism: Palleniella intestinalis (assembly GCF_013166595.1). Classification (GTDB taxonomy): domain Bacteria; phylum Bacteroidota; class Bacteroidia; order Bacteroidales; family Bacteroidaceae; genus Prevotella; species Prevotella intestinalis. The sequence continues at coordinate 405,129 of NZ_JABKKG010000002.1, forward strand.
CTGTATTCCGGGGAATATGGAGAACACGATGACATTGGGATTCATGTCAAAATGCGGACGGACAGGCTGCGAGAAGTCCGGCGTAAGAATATGGTGGCACGCGAAACGGAAGTTCACTCCGGCATCGCAGAGGTGCGGATAGTTGAACGACTCGAAGGCATTGAACTGGTCGGCGTTCTGCTTCGTGCTGCGGTTTCCGCGCAGGAGATGTCCGCTGAAATAGATGCAGACTTCCGGAATCGGCGACACTCCCTCGGCAGTGGCTATGGACGCAAGCTCAAGACTTGTGATAAGATTCTCCTTTCCGTCAGTGCGCAACTGCCCTATCGGCAGCTGTGAGCCGGTGAGAATGACCGGTTTGGTGAGGTTCTGGAGCATGAACGACAGTGCGGAAGCTGTGTATGCCATGGTGTCCGTGCCATGGAGGATGACAAAACCGTCATACTTGTCGTACCTTTCCGAGATGATGCGTACGATGTCTGACCATGGCGTGATGTCCATGTCACTGGAGTCTATCGGCGTGGCAAACTGGTAAATGTCCACCGAAGCCTCTATCTGCTCCAGCTCCGGCAGGTCGTTCAGCAGATGAGTGAAATCCAACGGCTCCAAAGCGCCTGTCTTGGGATTGTGTCCCATGCCTATTGTGCCGCCGGTGTACACGAGAAGTACACGTCCTGTACGCTTGAGTGAGCTATGCAGTGTCATTGCCATTTCTTCCATTTTATTCAGTTTTTCAGAGCCGTCCCACAGCTGTCAGCGCAGTGGATTGTGCTAAATTCCCCACCATGAAAAGCTCTATTTGACTGCAAAATTAACTTATTTTTTTTGAAAAACGAAAGATTATCATGTATTTTTGGATGTTGGAAAGAAAAATAAGTGTCATGTCATTGCGCCTTATTTTGCGCTGATTGTCAGCACGCTACATGCTCATAACGTACGACTTTGCCCTGTCAAAGAGGATTAATGGCAAAAAGAAAGCAAACAATCGGATACGCTTGCAAAACGATATGGCAAAAAAACAGCGGCAGACGCACACCGACTGCACCGCAAAGGGCACTCATCGGGCACATCTGCCGCCATAATCAAACGGCAATTCACTGTTTTCCCATGCCTTCGGAGGATTGTTTTCCCCGGCTCAAAGGTGTGGAGGCAGGGGCGTTATGCCTGCTCCGTAAGTTCGTCTATCTGGCTTATGACATCATTGACGTTGCGCATCATCTTGAGGAACATCCTCAACCCAACGAAAAAGCCAATGACTCCGCCCACTCCGGCACCGACAAGGAAAGCGTACTTCTCATCCTTTTCCGCCGCACCGTTAAGGACTTCAAGGGTGAGCCACGTACACCACAGTATCAGCATTGGCACGCTGACAAAGAAATACCTTATCTCACGCTTCTTGAATCGCACCAGACGGCGGCTCTCTTCGATAAGGTTGCCGGACATGATGTTGTCGGAACTGACAAGTTTCTTGTTGCAATAGACAAACACAAGGCAGCATAACAGCAGCACTTCCGTCGCAATGACAAACAAGGTTGACAGTGGGAAGAGCACCAAAAAGTCAAAGGCTATCAGTGCCATAGCCAAGATTCCCATGATGCCGACCTTATAAAGATAGCGTTCCACATCGTTGACACGTGTGCTCATGGTCTTGCGCATCAGGCGTTCGTTGGTGATTTCCTCCTTGGAAAGCTTGTTTTTCAGAATCTCAACCTGAGATTTCAACTCCTCAAATCCTTCTATATTCTTATCCATATTTATTGCTCCTGTAGTTTTGTTGTTATCAATCATTGTTGTTCATTTTCTTCAGTTCTTCCTTGATTCTCACCAGACGCACCGACACATTCTTTACGGAAATGCCGACAACGGCTGCGATTTCGTCGTATGGCATACCTTCCAGCCACAGCATTACTATGGCGCGGTCGAATGGTTTCAGCCTGTGGATGCGGTCATGAAGCATCTTTATCTGGCGCGAATCCTCATCGTGCGTGTCGTAAAGGTTGATGTCCATCGAAAGGTGCACTGACTTGTTGCGCTTCCGTTTCCTGTCGGCAGAGATGCAGGTGTTAAAGCTCACACGCCATATCCATGTGCTTACCTTGCTCTCTTCGCGGAAGTTCCCCATGCCTTTCCACAGGTTTATGAGGACTTCCTGAAACAAGTCGTCCGCCTCATCGGCATTCTTCGCGAACATGTAGCACACGGAGTAGATAGCGCTTTTGTTACTCTCCACAATGTCTGCAAACAGTCGTTCATTCTTTTCCATATATCATTTGTTTTTTTGATTGTTCTGCCCATTAGACGCAGAATAGCACTGTAAAACTACAAAACAGTAGCAAAAAATATTTCTTTTTGTATAAAAAAACGGCACAGTGAGACCACCAATGCCGTTTAATGTTTTCTATTCTGATAAAGAGTTTCCATACATTCTCCCTCACCGCTTCTTGCGTTTGTAGCAGTTTTCGTAGTTGCATAGTCCGCAGGTGTATGGCAGATAGCGCACGTTCTTGCCAAGACCGATGACACCGCTGACGGACTTTATCGGCATCATCAAGGATGATTCCGTAAGGGAAACTCCGCATGTCTCGCCTTTGAAGAGTGGGAACAGCTTCTGCTGTTCCATGACATGCCAGCCGCAATAGCCGGGAGAGAAGCGGTTTGTCCTGTGCCAGCCGAGCTTGTCTATCTGCGCCTGCAGCACCTCTTCCATCTTGTCAGCACAGCGTTCGACAAGGGCACTGCCGATGGAGTGCGCAAGATAAGCGCGGAACATGTCCTCACCCATGCCGTCGGAAGCATCTTCTTCCGGTTTCATGAAGCGTTCCATGAACTCCTGATACTCCTCGCCTGCCGTGCAGATGAAGAAACAATATGCCTCCGCCCTCTCCAACTGGCGGCTTATGATCCTGCCGACATCAAAGCCTTCGAAGTCGCGCGTCACAAAGAAAGACATCCTCGGACGCAGCCAACGGCGTATATCGGCAAGCATGGCGTCAACTTCCGCCACGACATCTGTGTCTGGCCGGTTGTCACCATATCCCATAAGGTCATAGATTTCCTTGACATTCAGGTCAAGGTCGTTGTATGTCAGTTCTTTCGTTGTCATTGCTTTATGAAAATGATTGTCATTCGTAAATAAGGCGAGGCCGGTATTTGCTGCTATTCTTCTAAGTACCTGTTGAAAATTAATTTATACTAAGACTCAGTTATTTTTTAGTCGTTTTGTGTGCGGAATCGAAGGAGCAATGCGGGCATTGTGACTGAGTGACAAGCACGAAACGGCAAAAAAGAACAAGTTTTAGTACAAACACAACTTTAATATAAAGTAATTTTCAATAGGTACTTATCAATATAAGGTCGCTCATGATGTCGTCCGAGACGAAAATCCCTGACTCTGTAAGATGCAGTCTGCCGTCATCCATTGCCAAAGTGCCGTTGTTCAGATGCCGTTCCGATTGCAAAAGCAAGTATTCTCGCTGCTCATCCGGCAGGCAATCGAGAGGGATTCCGCCGCTTGTGCGCAATGCTGTGGTGATGATGTCGTTATAGCGCATTGTGGAATCTATGTCCTCACAGTCTCCGCCTATACCGTTTTCCGTCGGCACTTCGTCATGTATGAGGCGAAGATATTGCTTCACATCACTGACATTCCACCACCTACGACGCCCGTTATACGAATGGGCAGCTGCGCCAAGTCCGAGATACGGCACTTGGTTCCAATAGGATGAATTGTGCCGGGACAGACGGGAGGGCAGGCAAAAGTTGCTTATCTCATAATGCATGTATCCATTTTCCTTCAGCCGCCGGACAAGAGTCTCATACATTTTCCTTGACAACTCCTCATCGATTTCCGTCACTTTCCCTTGCTCCAGCATACGGAACAACGGCGTATCTTCCTCGTACATCAGCGAATAAGCGGAGATATGCTCCGGGCGCAAAGCAACGGCGGCGTCGATATCCCTCTCCCACTCCGCCAATGTTTCTGACGGGAAACCGAACATAAGGTCTATGCTGATGTTGTCAATGCCATTCTTCCGCAACAGAGTGACAGCCTCTTCAACCTGTCGGGAAGTATGGCGGCGGCAGAGCCAACGCAGCCTTTCATCGCTGAATGTCTGTGCTCCCATACTGACACGGTTGATTGGAGAACGCCCAATCCATTCGGCAAGCTCCGGCGTGATGTCGTCCGGATTGCACTCCATTGTCCATTCCTCCACGCAACTCGTGTCCGTACGCTCACGAATGCCATTGACAAGGTTGTCCAACAGTGGCGTTCCGAGTGAGGAAGGAGTGCCACCGCCAAAATAGATAGTGGAGAAACGCTCATTTTCCGTGAGCGTTCCACCACTCCGGTGCCGTGAGCAAGGGAACAAACCGCTGTCCTTGTACGTGCGGTTGTCAAGCTCCTGCAGCACGGCACGCACATAGTCCTCCTGCAGATTCAGTCCCGTAGTGGAATAGAATCCGCAGTATATGCACCTTGAAGCACAGAACGGAATATGTAGATAAAGCCCTGCCAATTACTCAAGAACAGTGACTTTCATAACAATGTCATCAACAGGACGGTCGCCGGGCTGTGTGGCTGTCTGCTGAATCATCTCCACAACGTCAAGTCCTTCTGTCACTTCACCGAACACTGTGTACTGGCCATCGAGATGCGGAGTACCTCCGACAGTGGAATAAATCTGCTTCTGCTCCTCTGTAAGTCCACCGACACCCTGCTCCTTCGCAATCTTTTCAGTCTCAGCAATGAGCTTTTCCTGCAACTCCATCAGACCGGTTTGGTCGCGGTTCTTGCGCATCTGCAGAATCTCTGCACGATGTCCGGCAACGAGTTTGTTGAAAATGCCCTGCTGTGCCTGCATCTCCAACTGCTTTGAAAGCTGTCCGAGCTGCCCTTCTTTGTAGACATCTCCCCAGACAATATAGAACTGGCTGCCTGAACTTCTGCGCTCCGGATTGACCTCATCGCCCTGACGAGCAGCAGCAAGTGCACCTCTCTTATGGTACATTCCCGGCTGTATTTCCGCCTCAATGGTGTAATCCGGGCCTCCCGTGCCATAGTGCGCGCCCGGTGTAGGGTTCTTTGAATCCGGGTCACCGCCCTGAATCATGAAGTTCTTTATCACACGATGAAAGATTGTTCCGTCATAATACCCTTCCTTGGCGAGCTTCAGGAAGTTGTCACGATGCAACGGTGTCTCGTCGTACAGGCGCACAATGATGTCGCCAAGCGTTGTTGAAATCTTTACGTTCATATTTGTTTTTATTGTGTTATTCTGTTATTCTTGTTCGTCTTAATCCTATAATCAATGCACAAGAAACTGCTACCCAAGGAATTGCGCAGCATGAATGGCAGTGATGTTCTCTCCAAGCTCTGCCACATTGACATCATTGCTAAGCACAAAACTGTGGAGCAAAGGCTTGTCAAGCAGTGGTTGCAGCGTGCGCAAATGGCGCGCATCGGTTCCCTGCACATGCTCCGTCAGCTTTATTTCAAAGGCATAATAACCATCCTGTGTCTCCAAAAGCAGGTCTATTTCCTTACCGTCGGAAGTACGCAGATGATACAAGAACACATCCGCCTCTATCTGTTTGATTTGCTTGTACATCTCCGCAATGACAAGACTCTCAAACTCATTGCCGTTCGGCATTGACTGTTTGCGCAACACAGCCTGCAGGATGCCATTATCAAGATAATGTATCTTCGGCGACTTTACCAGCCTTTTTGCCGTGTTTCTTTCCCAAGGCTGCAATGTGATGGTCTGGTAACTCAGTGTCAAGTATTGCAGATACCGTTTCACAGTTGTCGCACTCATACCTATGTGGTTGGCTATCGCCGAGACATTGCACAACGAACCTGTCTGCAACGCTAACAGTTGCTGCAGCTTACTGTAAGGCTCAAGGTCCTGCATGGCTGCCAAATCCCTCACATCACGCTCAAGATAAGTCCTGATATAATCAGCCAGCCAACTGCGTTTCTCAGCGTCTGTCCTACGCTCATCACAGAGTGCAGGATAACCGCCATAAGCCTTATAATGCTCCCACGCCTCCATTTTCCTTGCATACATTGGGTCAATCAGGAACGAAGGGTACAATGCCGGCAGCTCCTTTGTCTTCAACAAGGTCTGGAACGGTGAGTCCGGCACAGTGTCATTCCAGTCTGTTGTCTCTATCTCCGGCAATGTCAACGGAAAAATTTCCTTTATCGTACAACGTCCGGCAAGGCTTTCCTTCACCTTATTTAATAGCAGCAACTGACTCGAACCAAGCAAAACATACCGTGGCTCGTCCCATTGGTCATACACCGACTTTATGCTTTCCACCAGCCGAGGACGCTTCTGAACCTCGTCAAGCACAGCCTTCGGATACAAACTCCTCCACTGTGACGCCGTCAGTCGAGCATATCCGTCTGCTGCAACGGGATCTTCTATTGAAAGATATGTATAGTCTTTTAATCCGTTGCGTACTATAGTAGTCTTTCCGGTCTGTCTCGCACCCGTCAAAACCACTATCCTGCCGTTCACACTTTCAGCAGTCCTCGCTATGTCACCGACTATGTATCTTGCTTTCATCGCTGTTGTTTTTATTTACCGGCAAAGATACATGTTTTTCCTTAAACTACCAAATCATTCAACCAAGAATGTCGGATATTGGCGTAAAATCCGACATAAAATGTTTAAATTTACGCCAAAATCCGACATCGAATGTTGGATTTTACGCCAAAATCCAACATTTAAGTGCCTGATACTACTATTCCCAACACTCTATTTCGTCGGCAATATCGGGCATCATCGACTTCTTGAAGACAGGCTCTTTGATGCCGGATTTCTTCTGCTCGCGGTAGTTTTGCAGCAGGCGGAAAGCGTATTTGCCCAACAAAGCGATGGCAACAAGATTGCACATCGTGAGGAGTGCCATACAGAAATCGCCTATCATCCAGACAAGGTCGAGGCTCACCAGCGCACCGAACATGACCATCACACCGGCAGAGGTTATGCGATAGGCGGTCATGACGGCATTGCTTTTCGTGAGGAAACGGATGTTTGCCTCGCCATAATAGTAGTTGCCGATGATGCTGGAGAAGGCAAAGAGGAAGATTGCGACAGCTATAAAGACCGGCCCTAAATCACCGATTTCGTGCCCCAACGCACTTTGTGTCAGGGCAATACCATTCAGTGACGTGTCCCTGTACGCACCACTAAGCAGTATGATGAATGCCGTGCATGAACAAACAACTATGGTGTCCGTGAACACTCCGAGTGCCTGAATCAGACCTTGTTTCACGGGATGCGACGTGCGTGCTGTGGCTGCGGCGTTCGGAGCAGAACCTTCGCCTGCCTCATTGGAGAACAATCCGCGCTTGATACCGTTCATCATCACCGCCCCGATACCGCCACCGGTCACTTGCGTGATGCCGAAAGCGTCCTTAAGGATTATGGAAAACATCTCCGGAACGAGGCGGACATTGGTTATAACGATATATACTGCCAGCAGGAAATAGCCTACCGCCATAAGCGGAACAATGACACTCGATACTTTCGCTATGCGTTGTATGCCACCAAAAACCACTAACAATGAGAGGATTACGAGCACTATTCCTGTCACGGTCGTATCGAAACCGAACGCCACATTCATCGCTCCACAGATAGTGTTCGACTGTATGGAATTGTTTGATAGTCCGAACTGAAGGGTTATGAGCACGGCAAAAAGCTGCGCCATCCACGTTTTCTTCAATCCTCGCTGTATGTAGTACGCCGGACCACCGATGAAAGAGTCTTTGTTACGGAGCTTGTAAAGCTGTGCGAGGGTTGACTCCACGAACGATGTTGCTGCCCCGATAAGCGCAATAAGCCACATCCAAAACACCGCTCCCGGTCCTCCTATGGCAATGGCTGTTGCCACACCTGCAAGGTTTCCGGTGCCGACACGCGAGGCAAGCGACACGGCAAACGCCTGAAACGATGAGATATGCCGCTCCTTCCCTTTGCCGGAAGCATCGCCCTTCATGGTGTCCTGCCCCGTCTCCACCGCCGAGTCCGTAAGCAGGCGTATCATCTCAGGAATCATGCGGAACTGCATGAAGCGTGTCTTCACTGTGAACCACACGCCGCAGGCTATCAGTGCGATAACGAGAACGTATGTCCACATTATATCGTTGACATCGGTGAGCAGAGTGTTTAGTATGTTTTCCATATCCAATCGGGCTTACAAAATGACATTATAGCTGCAAAATTAATGAAAAATATTATCACATCCAAACAATATCGGGAATTTAGTTGTAATGCTGAAACATTACGTTCCGTTTTCCCTGCATAGCTACCTGCAAAACGAAAAGCACAAATACGTTTTTACCGCCATAACTATCTCAAATCCACCATATTATCCTCAACAAAACCAAAGGTATCACTTTGGTCGGCAAAGTGTTACCTTTGACCAAGCCAAGCATTACCTTTGGCAGTGCAAAGTGTCACCTTTCATTATGTCAGTAAATGCTCTCGCTCGGAAAACTCAAATAAAATTTGGTTTTCTCTCGACTTATTCGTAACTTTGGCTATGTCAGATTGGCTACGCCGAAGGTACTCACGCTCGGAAAACCCAAATAAAATTTGGTTTTCTCTCGACTTATTCGTAACTTTGTACACATGGAAAAATTAGTAATAGTAGGATGCGGAAAGTTGGCAAATATTGTTGCCGACGCGATTATCAACGGTTTGCTGCCGGAGTATGACTTGGTGGGAGTATGTTCACGGACGCTTTCCAAGGCGGAAAGCATTGCGGAGAAAATGAGAAAGCATGGGAAAGACTGTGCGGTGTGCGAATCCTTGGACAGTCTTTTGGCACTGAAACCTGCCTATCTTGTGGAGGCAGCCTCCCCTGCCGCAATGCGTGAGCTGGCTCTTCCGGCATTGGAAAATGGGACATCTATCGTAACTCTGTCCATCGGTGCGCTGGCAGACAAGGAGTTCTGCGAGCAGATTAAGAGCGCCGCAAAAGCCAATGGCACAAGGGTTTACATTGCTTCGGGTGCTACCGGAGGATTTGATGTCTTACGCACAGCATCACTTATGGGCAACGCTTCCGCCCGTTTTTTCAACGAGAAAGGGCCGGATGCGCTAAGAGGGACTGCCGTTTATGACGAGACTTTGCAGACAGAGCAACGGACTGTGTTCGCAGGAACGGCTGCCGAAGCCATCAAAATGTTCCCGACGAAGGTTAATGTCACTGTCGCAGCCTCCTTAGCGTCGGTAGGTGCGGACAAAATGCAAGTGACGATGCAGTCCACTCCGGGCTTCAAGGGCGACACGCAACGTGTAGAAATAAAGAACAATCAGGTGCATGCCGTGATAGATGTTTACAGTGCCACATCCGAGATTGCCGGCTGGTCGGTGGTAAACACCTTGCAAAACATCATGTCCCCGATTGTATTCTGATGACAAGTTTATGAAACAATTTCCGCCAAGGCTCGCGAAAACCTTGGCGGAAATCGTTATGTTGCACTCGATTTGGTGAAAGCAGCAAATTTTCATAATTTATCCAACAGAATTATTCTGGTCATCATATTCTGCAAAGTTTATATTACTGAATACGACATTTCCCCACTCAGGGTCTTCCACTACATTAATGTCAGGAAACAAAAATTCTTCGATATCAGGATTCACAGCAAGAATTTGTTCATCAGTCAATGACAACCGGCTGCGAATTTTCTTGAAGAATTTGACTTCTGAATATTCTATTTTATTATCAGCATATATTGTCCGGATAGCAAAGTCAACAATGTTCAGTTGCTCTTCAGCAGAAAGTTCCTGCATACTCAGTTCTTTCAGGTACTGTTTCAGAAATAGGACTCCTGTTGAATTGATCGAAACAACATATTCATTTATCGTTGCTTCAATGTCCATACCTCTAAATATTTCTTGCTCAGAAGTTATGCTATTAACCAATGCAACTTCCTCTTTTGCTATATCACCATCACAAGCCATGCAGCAAAAAATGGTTTTCAAGTACAATTCATTAGTTTTCATATCGTTTTGTATTTTTATCTGAATCCGATTTTAGGTCTTTTCCCTGATTTGTTTACTTCTTCTCCATTCATTTGCGCCTTGATTGCTTCATAGCGTTGAAGTTCTTTTATGGCCAATGATGGTCGAACTGTATTAATAGTGTCCTTCAAAATGCCCATAGTTATCTTTGAACGTTTTTTGAGAGCTATACGTGCAGCGTTGTTCACAATCAGTTGTATATCCGCTGAGACATAGTTCTTTGTAAGCGCTGACAACTCATCATAATCCAGTCCGAAATCATAAGGTCTGTTCTTAAGATAAAGCTCGAAAAGGGCTTTCCGTGCGGCATCATCCGGAACTCCTATATAATATTTCTTTTCCAAACGACCGGCACGCAATATGGCAGGGTCTATCATGTGGGGAGAATTTGTTGCTCCGATGATAAAGACACCTTTCTCCCCTGTTCTGTCCATCTGTGCCAACATTTCGTTGACAGCACTTCTTGACATTTCATGCACATTTTCCTCTCGATTGGGAACTAGTTCGTTAATCTCATCAATAAAAATAATGGTAGGCGCATTTTCTTCCGCCTCCCTGAACATCTTGGCTATATTCTCTTGCGAAGCATTAACATAACGGCTTTTAAGTGTAGCAGGTGTAATAAACATAAAATTAAACCCAACTTCTTCTGCAAAATGCTTGGCAAAAAATGTCTTGCCGCACCCTGGAGGACCATATAACAGCATTCCGTTAGGGATAGTAACACCATATCGCTCATATTCTTCCGGATGATGCAAAGGTTCGATTATTTCTTCTTGAAGCTGCAATTTTAACTCATCCATTCCGGCGATAGCAGAAAAACCAGGACCTGCTGCTTTATGAGAAAGCGAAGTGTTCCCTGTCTTATCAGCCTTATTATCTTCGTTGGCTTTAATCTTCCGACATGTATCCTGCCTTTCAACCTTTATTTCGCCTTTAATGGCTTGGATAAATTCATTTGCAGACTGGAACCTGTCCTCCACATCATAACTCAATGCTCTTATTATGCAATTTACAAATTGCTCATCAAGTTCGAAAATATCCTTTTGTGGAAGTCGCAAAGGTTTATTGCGTTCTTCAAGAATACGCTCCACCTTATCTCCTTTGAATCGAGACAAATCGACAAACCATGGCAACTCACCATAAAGCAGTTGGTACATAATCACACCAACAGAAAATATGTCCGATTGGATTTGGCTCACACCGGAGAATCTTTCCGGTGCAAGATAGAATGGACTTAACTCATTCAAATCAGGCTTTACTGGTGGCTGATTGAGAAAACATGCATGTCCAAAATCAATGAGCTTCAAATCCGCCAATCCGCCAACCATATTGAGCATTATATTCTGAATAGTTACTTCTCCATGTATAATTGGAATAATAAGGTTATGAAGATAGTCCAAGGCTGACAAAACGGCAACTGCTATTGTTTTTATATCATATACACTAAACTGGTTATCACGCACTAGCCTTTGAGAGAGTGTTTCCCCACTTACAAACTCAGTTACAATGTAAGTTCGCTGACCGCCATTCACCATGATGCTGCCGGAATCAACAAAAGAGCATAAGTTGTGATGGTTGAGTTTCTTGGATATTTCCACCTCTACAAGATTTCCGCTATCATCAATTTGGTAGCGATTAAGCTTGGCATAATTGATAAGCTTCAGAAAGCGTGTTTTTCCACACTCGTCTTTCACACGATAGGTTTCCGCATAAAGGCTTTCCTTATGCGGAAACACTACTGTATATTTTGATATTTCATCATTCTTGTTATACAGCATAATTCAGTTATATTAATGTTAAGCCGGCACAAAAAATCACGAAAAAGACAATTAAAGTGAGACATCCTTTATTACTTGGCTGCTTGCCATTCGTCAAAGCAGAGATGTCATATTTCTCTATTTTGCCTCCTTTCAGTTCCCCTCTATAATATTTCTGAATAGTTTCCTTGAAAGTCTCCCAATTTGCAATCCGAGGTGCTGTTGCATAATAACTTCCTGCTCCAAACATTTTTGCATATCCTGCTGTGTCTGCATCTATTCCATTATCATGAAAAGGCTCCCACCAAACTGCAAAGCCCTCCTTCACATCAACATACATAAACGGATAAGAAGCCTTAAATGAAAAGCCACAACTATTGCATGTACAAACGTTGATCTCATCATTCATCACAAGATTGCGATTGGTTTCATGTTCTCCCCATATTGTCCTGAAGAGTTTAACCGGATATTCTTTCCCGCATTTCGGGCATTTTATTGTTGCGTCTATTAGTTTACTCATAGATATATTAAGTTTTATTTATCTTGATTCATGTCTGCTTGATTTTCCATATTGATATTTATTGATACGGTACACACGATGGAATAATATCTAAGTCTTGAATCCCCAACTGCTTAAAGATTCTTATGATTGAGAATGACGTTTTATCAACATCAACTTTAGGACCTAAAGTTATCGACTTTATCGCAGAAAGAGGCACACGAAATTCTTTATAAGGAATCAATGTATTTGCAGCAGCCCTATAACTTTCATCAAATCCACTATTTATGACTATGCGCCATTCCTCTTCTTCACAAAATGCTTTGTGTTTATATTTCATCATACCAAGCAATATACGTGACACGACAGTAACATCATGAATCTCCGCATTATTACGCATAGCCTTAATCAAGGTTTGAATATCTTCACTCTGTTTTAGTTTACTGGCAATATCTTCACTTGTTGTATATTCACATTGTACAAAAGAATATTCATCTAGGCTCTTTATCTGCCATTTATTAATGTTTGCAAAGGATCCTTGTTCAAAACCAATTGCCACTCCTACAGCATTATTTGCATATCCACGCCACATATTTAAGTCGTCTTCCTTGCTCGACAATGAGAATACATACGGATATCCATTCAGCAATTCACATGTTTTGATTACATTTTCAGGAATATCACAGATTTTTAAAGCTTCGGTGAGCAATTTTGCTTCTTTTGAATCATTCAAATAGTAAGCATGGGTAGCCCTGAGAACTATATAATTCTCAGGGTTACCTTGTACATTTGCGTTTTGCAGGATTGCAAGTAGTGTTTCTAATGTCGTATAATGATATAGCATACCCTATCCTTTTAGCAAACCACCAGCATCAGCCTTTTCGTCATCCGGCATACAATCAAACAGTCCCCTGACTATTGGATGAAGTTTGTCTACAGTTGGATTGCTGTTTATTATCTCCATTCCTTGATTAAGGAGCTGTCGCGCACGGCTTGCATTCGTCCAACGTATGGCACCGAATCTGTCATTATAATGTTGGATAAAACCTGCGAGTTGGTACAGCATCGTAAGATGCATGAAGAGTGAATGGATTTGATCCAACAATTCCCGCCCAATTTTAACATCCTTAGAACGAATTACTTGGTCGGTCTGACGGCGTAATTGTTCAACAACTTGTGAAGTCTTTTCGTTTCCAAGTTCATCTTGTGCTTTTTCCAAACGGTCAAATTCCTCACGCAGCTCTGCATCCAAGCGGTCCCATTCTGTGGCATCGTCTTTATCCTCAATGCTGCGAAGAACCTCTTTCAAATGCTGTAGCACAGCTTTCTTTTCAGAACTATTGGCAGCTTCTTCTTTCACTGCATTCAATTTTTCCTGCAATTCATTGGTATTTATACCGACCTCATTCAGTCGGTCTATGCTATGCTGTGCTTCCACGAGGTCTCTATTAATAACCGCAACTGCATCAGCAATGGATTGTTTCTTGCCTGTGAAAAACTCTTTCTCTACCGTTGTGTCAGTAGCCAAGAAATGTACTTCAAGCGTCATCTGTTCGGAAGTATCCACTTTCATTGTCACATCCACAGAAGAGTTCTCAGTAATCAAAGAATCAACATCGTCACCTGTTATAATAATGTCGGCAACGTATTCATAAAGAGAAGCACTCCTACCTTCTGCTCCATTAAAATCGTCAACTTGATATACAGGAATCTTAAGTGTATCACTCCCCACTCCTGGACGCAGCTGACCAGTAGTCTTCAAGTCGTTGATTACTCCGACAGCAGGTACTGGTTTGTTTTTCTCAAGGCCTTTCGCCATACGGAATACAGGACGCTTTTTCACATCGCTCCACGTGGCAATACCTATATTGTACGGAAGTGGTGCCGCACCAACTTTTGAACCCTGAATAATCGTGATTTCATTTGGAAAGCACGGAAGTCTATTACCTTTTTCATCGTATGCTATTACAGCAAACGAATTTGGTTTTGACTCAAGAAGATTGGTTTCAATGACATTGCCAATGATGTCAATTTCCACTTTGCCACTCGACCAGGCCTTGTCACTTCTTTCCAATTCTACATACACTTTGGAATAGTCGCTGTCTGCTGACAGTTTCGCACTTACCCATTCTGTGGTTTCTACAGAAGTTGACTCATACCCAATATCCAATTTTACCGTACCAACTTTGATTTCCTCATCATCTACAGCTGCATCCATCGTTGATGCATAAAGTGCCGCTCCTGTTGCAACAGCTGTCATCGGATCTATGCTTGTATCCACATTGGGCGTTATTTGTTCCATTAACATCTGACGAATTAATGGAGAATGCGTTGGACCACCGACAAGAATCAATTTGCTAATTTGAGTTCCTTCAAGATTATTTCGGCTTAATAGGTTCTTGCATATATCAACAGCTTTTTGGAAATAAGGGCGCATGACATCAAATACCTGAGCTTGTGTAAGAGTCAAGTCCAACTCTATCTCCTCTCCATTCTCGTCTTCACCCAATTCACCAAGATCAGAAAAAATGTCTTCATGGTCTTTAAACGACAACTGATTCTTTGCTTCTTCAGCGAATGTCTTCATCGCATCACGGAGAACCTCTTTCTTATCAGCATTTGCGATTGTCTCACCCAATTCATAGTTCTGCATTAGGTAAGGAATGATAATGTTGTCCACAATAGCATAGTCCAGATTCTTTCCACCAAGGTAGTTGTCTCCCTCGGTATCAAACACCTGCATAATACCATCTTCAACCTTTAGCAATGCTGCATCAAATGTTCCTCCACCAAAATCGAATACCATCCAAATGCCATCTTTCTCGTTAGTGGACAATCCGTATGCCATAGCTGCAGCGATAGGTTCTTGCAATAGTTCGCATTTTGTAAAACCGGCCATCTTTGCAGCTTCCATTGTCGCAGTCTTTTGCCCCACAGTAAACTTTGCCGGAACAGTTATCACTACAGAAGAAATTTTCTCATTTGTCACGAATGACTTTAATGTCTTCAAAACTTCGGCGGACAGCTCTTCTGAAGAATAATCTCTATCCATATAAGAACTATTATACCTAGTATTAGTTCCCATAGTGCGCTTAAACTCAACGTATGCATTTGAAACTCCAGCCTTACCAACTTTAGCCGCCTTAAGTTTGCCACTCTTCATGTCATTGAAAGCAGAATCTCCCGCCTTAACACTTTTCTTCTTGGTAAAAGAAACACATGAAGGCATAGTGTCCTTGAGAACATCTGTCTTGATTACAACTGGTTCCCCTTTTTCCATTCTGCATATTGCAGAGTTTGTAGTACCGAGGTCGATACCATAGTCAATTTTTAATCTTGCCATAACTGATATATGCTTTTAGTCTGATTGGCTCACCTCTATTTGTGCAGCCTGAATCATTATTTGTTTATAATTTACCTGAGGTTTAATAATTCGAGTGATAATTTGTTGTCCAGTCTCCAAAGACTCGTCAGTAACAAATGTAACATCAGCCTTCATACCTGGTTGATATTGTTTACCAAGCATATCAACTATTTCATAGTCGTTAGCTTTGAAATTATCTTTAATTCGTTGGACACCCTTTGCCAATTGCTTGTAACCTTTAACGGACGCGTCCATACGAGATAAATTCAACTCTATTCGGACTATCTCCCTTGCCACTTTAAGAGCCAGCGAATGGTCTGTTCCTGTCGGTGTTAAAGCTTGCTGAATATTTATCTGCTTTTCCATTAAGGAAATCATCTGATTATCCAGCTTGGCTGACTCTTCTTGTATCTTTATGTAAGACTCTTTTAAGGATTCCTGAATCTTACGTATCTCATCAATAGATGATGAACCACGTTTTACCTTTTTACCAATGTTAGCTATGGTAATTCCCACAACAGTAATGATAATCATTATAATTGTTACAATCCACAATGTCCGTGTCAATAGCACATCATTTGTTGACCGAATATCCTCATGAGTTTCTAGTAGATTCAGACTAAGCTCTTTCTTGTCTGAAATCTGATTCTTGGACAATTCCACAGTCCTAATTCGTAAACTGTCACAAGCCTGTGATAATGCACAATATTTTTCTTGCAAAGAGTCAATAGCAGATGTTAATGAACGAACGTTTTGGTTGGAAGCTTTTAATTCCATTCCCAATTGGTTATTTTTCGTTTCAACATTTTCTATGCGTTGTTGAAGATTTGCTATGTCTGTTCCTGTATAGCTATTTTGAGCCTGTACAGAAATGCAAGACAAAGAGAAAATGGAACAAATTATTAACTTTCTAATTTTCATTTTATTAATTATTATAGATTATTATGAATTAGTCCTCGCTGAAAATAGCCTTGAGTATAGGGCCAGCAAACATTAAACCGAGAATACAACCTGTAACGAATCCTTCTCCTCCATTAAATAACGCCCCTATGAAGCCGACAAGAAGAGCACCAATAAGGTATGCCAGCCAACTTGGCATTTTCCCGGAAGGCGGAGGTGTAGGAGGTGCAACGGTGTCTGGTGTAGGAGGAACAATACGTGGTGCACGAGATCCGTCGTATGTGGTTGTAGATAATCCAACTTGCTCACACATATTCTTTAGCGACTGTCTGTTTGTGTTATACCTATTGGATTTAAATTCAACTTCCATATCAAACCCATCCATAATCGTTGTAGCTTTCCAAGCAATCCTCAGAACAGTTCTCAAAGAGGATAACGCAACTTCTCTGTCCACAATCATATTTAATTTGAATGTCGGGTCATTTTGCAGAGCATTCACCTCCTCTATGACGTTATATAAGGCTACATTCACCACTTGCGTGGAAAGTTTAAGGTAAAAACTATTCGTTGAACCCAACTTTATTTTGATTGCTTGAAGATGGGGTTTCGTATTGGTCAAGAGGGTAATGGAGTGGCAAGTCTTGTCTGGAAGACTGTTGGCTCTCCTCAATTCATCTTGAACGGCATTGGCTTCCGTAAACACTTCTTGAGGAGGAAGACTATCGATAATTTTCTTGAGGATATCAACATTTTCCTTGCACCTGTCCTTCGCCATTTTACCCACAACAATACTTTGAGCATACGATTGGAGTTTCATCGCCTTTTGGGCAGCATCTTTTGCCTCCGAGCCGTTGAAATAATCTATTCCACACTGAAGGATTGCCAAACCGAGTTTGTCAGCGATTGTTTGATAACGTATGTCTGAAGCAGGCAAGTTTTTTTTGAGTTGCGTAAGTGAGCTTTTTGTGGATGCCATCAACTTTTCTCCGGCTTGCAAGCGGGCTGTTGCTCCTTTACCTCTTGACGCTTTTGCCGTCTCAATAGCATTCGTAACAGAATCAATTAGAGGGTTGATTGTTTTTTCTGCGATATAATTTCTCCATTGTCCATTCGTTATTACATTCGTGAACGACTGCATGTCGACCTTGGCCTCAAATAATGAATCAATAAGCATTTGCCAAAGAGGAGTTTCTATTGATACACAATCACCTATTACCTGCGCTATGAAATCTTCTGAAAAACAAGAGTATAATATTTCTGCATAGCGGATAGCAGAAACCCAATCTTCGCTAATACACGCCAATACAAAATTATTCTGAAACGAAGAAACATTATTTTTGTTGTTCCAGATAGTTTTGGCCATTTCCACATTACCAACCATTAGATGATTAAAAGCAATACTATCAAGCGGAGTGGAACTCATCCACCAGAATTGAGCAAACCTAATTTGGTCAATTGGAAGTGTAAGTTCTGATTCGGCATTAGCAACAGTTTCCACTGTGCGGTCTATGTTTGGCAATATATTGGGCAAATCTAAAGGAAAAGACACAGTCTTCCCCACTTTCAAGAAGGCATTCATCTTTCCCTTATTAGCTACACGCTCTTTGATTGGAGAGTTTGAATAAACACCCAAGTAGCGATAAGGATTCTTGGCGATAATATCCATGGCCAATTATCATAGAATTTATGCAAACTGGCTGCCATGGCTTGCGGTTAACATATATAGTGGTTTGCGATGTACGTACATACAAAAAAGGTGTGGAGCCTGTACTGTTGCCCGTTTCACGATGTAAGGCTCTCGCATTGCCCTGTTTGTCGAAACGAGCAACGCAAAAAGCCCCACGCCGATAGCATATTATAATGATATATAACCATACCACTTTAGTAACCATAATCGTAGTTACCAAAGACAATTGTGGCTGCATATCTATAATATACATCCCATAGGGCGTTCACGTTGCTTTGTTCTTGACAAACAGTTTGAATTTGCGAGATTCTACATCGTCAAAACCAAAGCGTCAGTTAAACGCCTTCTCAATATGTATTGATTCCCCTTCCCTACCCGCTTCCGCAGTCATGCCTTTTATGAAAAGAGGTTTGCTTCCGCTCGGCGTGGACTTATAGAACCTTTACCGGAGAGCCCGAGGTGGCGCTTCCTAACAAGGACAATAAGGAAATCAGATACAAAAGTAATGAATTATTCTTAAATTTGAAAACTTTTTGAATATTTTTTATGTTGTCAAGCAAAATTATCAAGAAAATGACAATTGCTGATTCTGATATGCCACTGACTTTGGTGGATATAAAACAAAAATAACGCATGCCACCTCATGTGCTTATAAACTTTGTATTCACAAACAAACCATAATACATAAAAAGGTGGTCGTGCTGTCTCAGCATGACCACCTCAGTAAAAAAATCACATGATGTTTGAATATATGTCCGGGAACTCCTTACTTTTCCCGAAATACATATATTTTTTAGTCTTCATTTGAAGTCTCTGACTCATGAGCCTTTATAAGTCCCTGTTGCAAATCTGCCGGTACAAGCTCATAGGAAGCGAACTTTGTCGTGAATGATGCACGACCACCTGTGAGAGAACTGAGAGCGATTGAGTAGCTGGAAAGTTCCTTGAGTGGAATCTTCGCCTGCAATTTCTGATAGCCGTTCTCTGTGTCCATGCCCATAATGAGTGCACGGCGTCCTTGAAGATCGGACATGACATCACCCATATAGTCTGCCGGAACATAGACCTCAAGGTCGTAGATAGGTTCAAGAATCTTCGGTCCAGCCTCCTTGAACGCATCAGCAAAGGCATGGCGTGAGGCAAGCATGAACGAAAGTTCGTTGGAGTCTACCGGGTGCATCTTGCCGTCATAGACTACGACACGCACATCACGTGCATAAGAGCCTGTCAGAGGGCCGCGCTCGATGCACTCCATGATGCCTTTCAGGATTGCCGGCATGAAGCGTGCATCGATAGCTCCACCCACAACAGAGTTGAGGAATTGCAGCTTTCCGCCCCAAGGAAGGTCTACCTCTTCGCGTGACTTGATGTTCATGCGGAATTCCTGACCATTGAAACGATATACCGTTGGGTCAGGCATACCTTCTGCGTATGGCTCGACAATGAGGTGAACTTCACCGAACTGTCCTGCTCCTCCGGACTGCTTCTTGTGACGATAGTCAGCGCGTGCAGCCTTGGTGATTGTCTCGCGGTAAGGAATGCGTGCCTCCTCAAACTTCACATTAATCTTCTCATTGTTCTCAAGACGCCACTTCAAGGTGCGGAGATGGAACTCTCCCTGACCATGAACAATAATCTGGCGGAGTTCCTTGCTCTGCTCGACAACCCATGTCGGATCCTCCTGACGCATCTTAAGGAGAGCTGCCATCATCTTCTCTGTGTCGGCAGTGTTCTCCGCAACAATAGCGCGTGAGTACTTTGAGTTAGGAAATTTGATGAAATCAAAGTGGTTCTCGCAGTCCTTTCCGTTTAGGGTGTTCCCGGTTTTTACATCTTTCAGTTTGACTGCACAGCCTATATCTCCGGCTTTGAGTTCATCAACAGCAATTCGCTGAGCACCGGCACATACATATATCTGTCCGATACGTTCCTTTGAGCCACGGTCAACGTTTGTCAATTCGTCACCGGTCTTGATAGAACCTGACATCACCTTGAAGTAAGCAACCTCACCGATATGAGGCTCGATGCCTGTCTTGAAGAAATAAACCGATGTCGGTTTGTCGGAATTGCACTCTATTTCCTCACCGCGAGTGTTATGAACCTTCGGCATCTCATCTACGAAAGGTACGACATTGCCCAAGAACTCCATAAGTCGGCGCACACCCATGTCCTTGCCTGCACATACGCAGAACACTGGGAATATGGAGCGTGTGACAAGCCCCTTGCGTATGCCTTCACGCATTTCGTCCTCGGTAAGTGTTTCTGTCTCAAAGAATTTGTCCATCAATCCCTCATCATTCTCAGCAGCAGCCTCGACAAGAGCCTTGTGCATTTCAAGCGCTTTGTCCATCTCCTCTGCCGGAATATCCTCAATGACAGGTGCTCCGCCCTCAGGCTTCCAAGAGTATTTCTTCATGAGAAGGACATCAATAATGGAGTTGAACTCCGGACCTTCATTCACAGGATACTGCACAGGAACGCACTTGTTGCCGTAAATCTCGCGCAGGCGCTCTACCACATTATTATAATCACACTTCTCGGAGTCAAGCTGATTGACAAGGAATATAACCGGTTTCTTCAGCTTTTCTGTATAGCGAAAATGGTTTTGTGTACCTACTTCCGGGCCATACTGTCCGTTGAGCAGCAGCACACAGGTGTCTGTCACATTAAGTGCCGTTATCGCCGCACCGACAAAATCGTCAGAGCCCGGACAGTCTATGATGTTCAGTTTCTTATTGTTGTACTCAACATGGTAGACAGTCGAGAACACACTGTATCCATAATCTTGCTCTACGGGGAAATAGTCACTCACCGTTGTGCCGAGGCTTACACGACCACGACGCTGAATCAGACCTGCCTCGTAGAGCAGGGATTCAGTGAGGGTTGTCTTACCGGAACCATCGTTGCCAAGCAACGCGATATTCTTAATCTCATTAGATTGATATACTTTCATAGCGATTCGTATATTAGGTTATTAGATTTTGGTATCTTAGTCTTAGATTCAGGGGTAAAATTACGTATTATTTCTGTAAACTCCAAAATATCTCCCAATCTTTTAAAACATATTAAGGATATTATGAAAATTGACCAATATCAAAAGAGTTTCATTACATATATTAATGTACTGAAACCTCACAAACTCTGGAATTGTCAGTGTCCGGCAGGAACAAACAAGTTTGTCAACAAAAACAGGTTATTTGTTGGTATCGGTAAAAACGCAACGATGCTTTAGTGCAAAAGTTTTTCTGCTAAGGAATCCCGCATGAGAATATGCATGAGTTTTCTAATTCCGTCGGTCTTCGAGGAGGTGGTGATACAAGTTATTCAATACAATCAACCGACATGATTTTCCTTATCACCACTAACACATTTAACGAGCCCTCTTAAAGAACAATCTCACCAATACTGACATGCAAGAGCTTTGCCGCTTTTTATGTTTTCTTTACCGAACAACACCAATAATTGAAAATATCCGTGAGAATCCGCGTAATCTGCGTGACCTTCATCTCTCTGCGTGGCTTGCGTTCATTCGCTGTTGAAAAACACCGCACAATTAGAACGAAAGAGCTTCCAAATAAAAAACTTTCAAACTTTTTAGGATTTCTTCAAGAAGACTGCAAAGGGTGTATTGCCAATTATCGGCGCAGTAGTGTTAGCTAGTAATCCTGTTATTGCAAAAGCAGCAGACGAGGCTCCTATGGGGTGTAACGTCGGTTGTCAATGTTCATGCTCCGGTTCGTGGCACCTGCGCTTTACGACAATGAAAGGAGGTATTCCGTACGCATTGTTGTCATTGTTTATCTCATGTTCATTATTGGGGTCTGATGAGCTACTACGTGCTATTCCCTATCTCTTTCAGATTCCTTGGGACATACAGCGTTGCAGAGCGTGTCCACTCTGCAATAACTCTTGACAGTTATGTATCGACTTTCACAACACTGACATTGCTTATGGGAGTTGTGTTTCAATTACCGGTGATAGCCTTCACACTTGCAAAGATGGGAATTGTTTCCTCAGCACTAATGTCAAAATACAGGAAACACGCTTTCATGGCAATAATGGTTGTCGCTGCCGTGATAACACCACCGGACATTATGACACTTGGAGTTGTTGCAATACCGCTATATCTGCTGTACGAAATCAGCATAAAGGTTGTGAAAATAGCAGGAAAACAAGGAACGACAAGCAGCAAATGAGGAACGATTCTTCTGTGGTTCGTTCCTCATTTGCTGCTTGTGAGTATATTTACTCCTCAATAACCCATCTGTCAAGTGTGTGCGTGTCTGTGTCGAAATTTATGCCGACTTTTACTATTGGAAGACCAGACAAGGCGAAACGCTTGTCATACTGCTTCAGATTTATTTGTTCTATGGCTATCTCCGCAGTCTTATCCAATTTAAGTTCGATGACATATAGCTTCGTCTGTGCACGCATTACCATATCAACACGCCCGGTAGCTGTGCGAACCTCTACATCAAGATATGCTCCAAGGAGAGAAAAAATTATGTAGAGAACCTGCTGCCAATGGCCTTCATAGTCGGTATTGTCGCAATAAGGGACGGTGGAGAGGAATGTTTTCAAATGCTCAAGCGCACATTCAAAGTCATCATTATGTATGCACTCATACATTCTTCCTATTGTAACCATGCCCTTCATTTTATACTGGTGCAGATAGGATGGCAGCAAACTTTCCAACAGTCCGGTTCTCACCTCTTTGTTTGGGAAGTCAAGATGATAGATTTCCGTTGTTGGTGAATAGTTTTTTATAGTTATGTACCCACTCTGATACAACAACGGCATAATGCTTGTCATCTTCTCTGTCGGTGCATCGAAGTCCGATGCCATAGCGTCAACACCGCCTATCTCTGACGGACGGACACCGTATTTACGCAACATCTCAATAAGATAGGTTGGTGTGCCGGAGCCGAACCAGTAAGATTTCAAGTTTTCATACAGCATGGCATTAAGTAGGCTGAACGGATTATAGATGTCCGGAGAGTTTGGAGTAAAATGATAACCGTCGTAATTATCCTTCAGTTTCTGCATCAACTGCTCGTAAGCCAGCCCCATGTTCGATGCCATATTCTCCACTTCGGTACGCATCTGTGTCTGTAGTTCATCACTGTTTATGCCACATATGGACGCATATTGTGGCAACATACTTATGTTACTGATATTGTTCAGCTCACTGAATATGCTCAACTGAGAGAATTTTGTGATACCGGTAAGGAAGACAAAGCGAAGATATGGGTCACAGGCTTTCAGTGGACTGTAGAAGTTGCGCATAATGTTGCGCAACTTTGGCAGATTATCTTCCTCATGCATAACATCAAGCAAAGGCGCGTCATACTCGTCAATAAGCAAAACAACCTGCTTGCCGGTCATTTCATAAACACGCCTAACCAATATATCCAACCTATTGCCACTACCTATTACACCATTCTCACAATGATAAATGCGTTCATATTCACCAACCTGCAATCCAAGATAATACTCCAACTGCTCATCATCAAGATGCTTGTTGCGACTCATATCAAAATGCAGGACAGGATATTCATTCCATTCTGTCTCCAAATCGGCAATGGCAAGACCCTCAAACAAGTCCCTGCGCCCCTCAAAATAGCTCTTCAGGGTACTGACAAGAAGAGACTTTCCAAAGCGACGCGGACGGCTGAGAAAATTATACTTTGCAGGACTTTGAACAAGATTGTATATCAGTCCAGTCTTGTCAACATACAACAAGTTTCGTTCACGCAGTTCGGAAAATGTCTGAAGCCCAACGGGCGGTTTTCTGAGTGATGCTTTCATATCTGTACTCTTATTTTGCTGCTAAGTTACACATTTTTCCACAAACAGGCAAAAAAATCACCATATTATATCTCACATTCAAAAAAAATATGCGGTTATTCCGCCGGCACAAACGCCAGGGAAAGCAACAAAATCAGTAAACCCTGATTCTGTCTCCCACACGAATCGTATTAGCCGGTGTCATATGATTCTTCTTATAAAGCGATTTCAGGCGCACTCCATACTTCTGCGCAATGTCATACATCGACTCGCCTGCACGCACCACATGAGGGCACTTCTTGTACCTCTTATCAGCCTTTGTACGCTTCTTCTCAAAATAAATAATGTCACCAGGCCTTAGGACATCACGGCGGTCACGCTCGTTATAACGTGCAAGTTTGCGGTAAGAGATGTCAAACTCCTTGGCTATACTCTTGAATGTGTCACCCTGCCGTGCTATAACATAGTAGTTGCGGTTATTCATTTTCACTTCATGCCCTCTCCTTACAGCAGATGCCCCCCTCGAAGAAGTTCCACTTGAAGCTGACTTTCGTGACACTGCCGAAGAGCTGCCACCTCTGACATTCGCCGGATTATACGACTTAGCCCTGTCCAAAGGAGACAGATTGTAACATTCGATAATGTCTATGAGCAACTGGGCATACTTAGGATTTGTGGCATATCCACAGGATTTCAGGCCGCGTGCCCATCCTTTGTAGTCTGTACGTGAGAGAGAGAACAGACGGCTGTAACGGCTACGGCAGAGAAACTTAGAATGATCCTCATAGCTATCATAGACAGACTTGTACACACGGAAGCACTCGCCCGTCTCGTCATCGTCATGATACGTCTTTGCCCCAGTCCAGTCATGGCACTTGATTCCGAAATGATTATTGCTCCTGCGTGCCAGTTCACTCTCGCCCGCACCACTCTCAAGAAGTCCCTGGGCAAGGGTGATACTTGCAGGAATACCATGCTGCAACATCTCGCAGATGGCCAAATCCTTATATCTGTCTATATAGCTTTGATAGCGTTGGTTCCATTTCACAGGAGGCAACGCTGACAAGATGCATGGAATAAAGGCAAGAATTACAATGAGGTATGCTTTACGAATCATGATATACAATTAAAAGATAAAAAATAAGGCGGTGCAAAAAAATGCATCGCCCTGCTTCTTCTTTTGTAGTGGATAGGGGATTCGAACCCCTATGGCAAGATTGAGAATCTTGAATCCTAACCCTTAGATGAATCCACCGAGTTATCGTTTTTCACTTTCCTTCAGCCCTTCTTTTGTAGTGGATAGGGGATTCGAACCCCTATGGCAAGATTGAGAATCTTGAATCCTAACCCTTAGATGAATCCACCGAGTAACATGTAAACCGTCAGCCTCTGCCGGCAGTTGCGGAAGGTACTGGATTCGAACCAGTGGTACGGAGTCCCGTACGTCAGTTTAGCAAACTGGTGGTTTAAGCCACTCACCCAACCTTCCAAACCGTTGTTACCTTTATGGGCGCTCCGAAAAGCGACTTCCTAAAAAGCGTGTGCAAAGGTACGGAAAAAATCTGAGACTGTAAAATATTCACGCATATTTCGCACTCCTATTAAAGTTTTTTAAGGATTATCAGTATAAAGACATTGTATTTTGTCTGATATTTGTCGTTTTCCTTTATTTCGCACCGAAGGGTTCTATATCCCATGAATACTGCTCGTTTGTGAGGTAGCCACATACATATATTGTAGCAAGCTAAGGTCAGAATTGCCTAATTGAGAATATTCCATATCGGTTACATTTTACGGAATATCGCCGGCATTGCCGAAGGGTTCATCGGGAACATATCCACGAGGTCAAGATGCTTGACCATATGAAGCGTGCCTTGCTTGTAAGTCTGAAACCACGGTGTTGAAATATGATGGCGGTAGGCTTCCATGTCTTGATAAATTTCAAGTATGCGCACTTTGCTTCCGTCTCGTTTCTGCACCATAGGATAGATGCACACCACACCCGGTTCATTGGCTACGGAGCTGGCTCCGACTGTCAGGGCTGCTTTCATATATTCGTCAAGATATTCAGGATGAACATCTATCTCGGATATACGCACGAGCATTGAGTCCAAGCCCATATTCGGATTTCCGGATTGAAGCATATCGGTTTCATCGACCTTCCCGTACCATTCGACATGCGACTTGTCGCTTATCTCGGATATAGTCAGCACCGTGCATCCGCTCCGGTTTGATGCTCCGTTCCAATGTTTCACATTCGCTTTGGATATGACAAAATCGCCTTTACGGAGAAGTTGCAGAGGTTTTCCTTCCTCCTGATACACACCTTCTCCGTCAACTACGAACATCGTCTGTATGGCATCGGGATGTATATGCCAATCATTATGCGCACCTTGAGGATACTCTATTCTGTACGTGGATGTTTTGGCAGATTTGTGCATTTCAAGCATGGACAATGTGTCGGTGTAATGCTCGTTCTTGACTTTTACCCATTCGCCACTGTTCTGTGCGCTCACGGCATAAGAGAAAAACAAGGCTGATAGTATCAACAATTTACTTTTCATTTTCTTGGAGATGAAATATTTTCACTGCGTTCTCTATAAAGAACAAGGACTTGTATTGCGGCAACTTGCGGTTGTTTTTAGCCAAAGGGACAAGACACGGTTTCATTTTTTATTCATCCGTTTTAATTGATTATTTTAGTAAATGAATTTAGCAATCATTTCTGTTACGGATGCAAAATTAGGAAAAAATATCATTCTGAGTTGTATCTGAATTTCGGTTTGTTGTACCAATATTACGGATTCTTATTGTTGTTACACCGACTTTCCACATTATCGACAAACTTTCCAAAAAAAAACAAAACGCTAAAACATCAAAAAACATGGATTTATGACTTTACAACTTATCCATAACCGGCATAAAAACGAAAGGTAACCTTTTGCATGATGAAGTGTAACACTTTATACAGCGAAAGGTAACCTTTCACCATGCAAAAGGTTACCTTTCGTTTGTCACTATGTGGCACAAGTCCACAAATTATGCTATCTCGCTAAAAATCAATCGTTTTGAAACGCTACTCCAATATCCAGAGAGCGTTGGATGCATCGGAAGGCATGCGCCAGTCGCCACGTGGGGACAATGACACCGCACCTACCTTCGGACCGTCAGGGAGACAGGAACGCTTGAACTGTTGTTGGAAGAAACGGCGCATGAATGTGCGCAGCCAGTGCTTGATCACATCATCGTCATACACGCCGGCGAATGCTTTCTGTGCCAGAAGCATCAGCTTTTCAGGCGAGAATCCGAAGCGCAGGAAATGGTAAAGGAAGAAGTCGTGCAATTCGTACGGCCCGACAAGGTCTTCCGTCTTCTGCTTGATGTTTCCGTTCTCGTCCGCCGGAATAAGCTCCGGAGAGATAGGTGTGTCGATGATGTCCATAAGGGTTGCCTTGGTAGACTTGTCCACCTCGTAGTCAGCGACATACTGCACAAGGTAGCGTATGAGGGTCTTGGGCACAGAGACATTGACACCGTACATGGACATGTGGTCACCGTTGTATGTCGCCCAACCAAGAGCGAGTTCCGAAAGGTCACCTGTGCCTATGACAATGCCGTTCACCTGATTGGCAATGTCCATGAGAAGCATTGTGCGGTAGCGTGCCTGTGAGTTCTCGTAGGTGACATCGTGATTGTCGATGTCATGCCCGATGTCTGTGAAATGCTGCTTTACGGCATCCACAATACTTATCTCGCGCTGTGTAATTCCAAGGTTTGTCATCAGCGATACGGCATTGTCATGCGTACGGTCGGTAGTGCCGAATCCCGGCATTGTTATGCCGTGGATGCCTTTGCGGTCATAACCGAGTTTATCAAATGTGCGCACACAGACGAGGAGGGCAAGCGTGGAATCCAGTCCGCCGCTTATGCCGACAACCACATCCTTGCACCGGATGTGCGTCAGTCGCTTGGCAAGTCCCATCACCTGTATGTTGAAAATCTCCTCGCAGGATGCTTTCATGTCCTCCGACTTCGGGATAAACGGATGCGGCTCGTATGGGCGTGTAAGCTCAAACTTACGCTTCAGCGCGTTGTAAGCGTCATCGTCAGGTTCAAGAGAGACAATCTCCGCATGCTGCATCTGTGTGGCTTGGGCACGCCCGAAGGTGGTGTTTGTGCGGCGTTCGGTGCGCAGGCGCTGCACATCAACCTGCCCGATGACAAGCTGAGGGTCAAGGGAGAAACGCTCGGAATGCGCGAGTTGCACACCATTTTCATAGATTATGGCATTTCCGCCATAGACAACATCCTGTGTAGACTCCCCGAATCCCGCAGAACTGTAAACGTATCCGCACATCGTGCGCGCACTCTGTTGTGAGAGGAGCGACAGCAGATATTTGTGCTTTCCTATCAGTTCGTCGGAAGCGGAAAGGTTAAGGATTATGTCAGCGCCTGCCGTTGCAAGGCGGCTTGACGGCGGAAGGGCAGCCCAAAGGTCTTCGCAAATCTCCACTCCGAAGGTCACTCCTGACGGAAGACGGAAGAGAAGGGGCTCGGCGGAGACAGCCTCAACGGAGAACCAGCGCTTCTCGTAGAACTCATTGTAGTTCGGAAGGTATGTCTTGTGGACATAATGGCGCTCGCCGTTGCAGATGACCGCGGCGGAATTCATCAGTCTGTCGTCCTGACGATGAGGAGCACCGACGACAAAGGTTATCGCCCTGCCTATGCTGAAATCGCAGAGAATGTTCAGTGCTTCGTCGGAAGCGTCAAGCAGATGCTCACTGCGGAACAGATCCTGGCAAGTGTAGCCTGTGACGGAAAGCTCCGGGAACACAAGGAGCTCCACCCCACTCTGCTCTGCCTTCTCTACAAGTCGTTCTATCTCCTCTATATTATATGCCACATCGGCAACGCGCACTGACGGTATCGCAGCTGCCACTGTTATGAATCCGTGGTTTGTCATGTTGTTCTTATTGCTTGGGGATGTTTCTTCCCTGTTTATACTAATGTTATGCGGACATTACTTTATTGTCACCTGTGTCGCGCCATATCCGTACTCTTGGAATGACGCATCCTGCCATGTACAAGGGCGGTAGCGGTAGTTGAGCTCATGGATTATGGCATGGCGGAGCACTCCCTCGCCCTTTCCATGAATGAAGATTATCTTCTTTCCCTTCTCGTGACGGTGGTTTTTCATCACCTCGCGGAACTTGTCAAGCTGATAGTTGAGAATGTCAGACGACGACATTCCTCCCGTGCTGTCAAGGAGTTTTTCTGCGTGAAGGTCAATGACCTCAGCCTCCTGCAAGCCATGGCGTGAAGGAGTTGTGTTCATTTTGGTGAGTTTCTCAAGCTCGTCCGGCTTGGCATACATTTCCTCTTTCAGTCCGTCCGGGTCAAGATTGATAGAGCGTGTGACCTTGTCATTCTCGACAATGGTGTAGAGCAGTGCCGGCTCTTCAAAGAAATCGTTCGGCTTGAATGTATGGAGCTTGTAGAATTTCACCGGGTCTATGCGCATCTGCACACTAAGAGGGTTCTTCAATGCGAAAGGCTTGTCCTCCTTGAATGCCACCATCTGTATGCACACACGGCTCAATGCGTTCACCTCACGCTGTGAGAATTCCTCGATGAATTCCTTGGTGTTCGGTTCAAGCACGCCTTGTTTGCGGAGGTGCCAGTTGCTGTTCTCCGCAGAAAGGTATGTGTATTGCAGATAATAGTTGGAGTCATTGACAAGATAAGCGTCAAACTGCGTGTCGGTGACTTTCTTTATATCCTCCGGGACAAATGCGAGATAGGCGCTGAGAAGGTTGCCGCCCTTGCGCTCTTCGACAGGAGCCTTGAACGTGATGTCCTTCATTGAAGGGTCGTCGTCATTGGCATCACGCGTCATGTCGACATCCTCGTCAAGCCCTTCATTAAGCATCGCCTTCATGCTTCGTCCGTCAGACTGTATCTGCCGGCGGCGTTCCATGCTCTGCATAGCCTTCACCATGTTGCTCGTTGAGTAGCTGTCGGCGGAAGATTCCACAACAACTTCGTTTATCGGGGTGGGAATCTGGAAGCCGTCCGCATCCTCTACATATACTATATTTCCTTTTATTGCAGCGACTTTTCCGCCACCTTTGTCAAAAAGGAAACTCACTTTATCTCCTATTTTCATACTTTATTCGGTATAACTTGTTTATCATCAATGTTTTATCCCACACAAAGAACATTGCGAATGGCAACACCACCTTTTTAGAACTCTTTTTGTGGGCTTTATTATGCAAAGATAGCAATAAGTCCAACAACAACCAAATGTTTTCAAAGGAGATTATACTTTTTATTAATTTTTCCTTGCTTACGTGTCTTTTTTTGATATTTTTGACTATCTTTGCAGAAGATAAGCTACACCTCAGCAATAAAGAGCAAGCTCTATTGCATTCGGTTTGCATTATCTTTGCAGAAGATAAAACGAGAAAGATAGCCATGAACGAGAAACTTAAACAATTGCTTTGCGAATGCGATATGCTTAGAAAACGCTTGTCAGAGCTTCGCCCATTACCTGTGGAAGCTCTGCAAAAGATTGAGGATGCATTTGCAATAGAATACACATACGAGAGCAATCGCATTGAGGGGAACACCTTGACATTGCAGGAAACGGACCTGGTCGTGAACGAAGGTGTGACCATTGCCGGCAAATCCATGCGTGAACATCTTGAAGCTATCAACCATGCCGAGGCGATCAGCTATATAAAGGATTTCGCAAAAGACGACATTGAAATATCGGAAAGCACAATCAAAGACATACACGCCATTATCCTGCATAGCATAGACAGGAGCAATGCCGGGCGGTACAGGAATGTGCCGGTCATGATTTCGGGCAGCAGACACGTGCCACCGCAGCCATATATGATAGAGCCACAAATGGAGCAATTCATGGCAAGGTTTGCGGAAATGGAGAAGCAGAAGGCACATCCTGTAATCATTGCAGCTTATCTGCACGATGAACTTGTACGCATCCACCCTTTCATTGACGGCAACGGACGGACATCAAGGCTTCTGATGAACTTGTACTTGTTGCGCTCCGGTTATACATTGATAACGCTCAAAGGCAGCAACGAGGAGAAAATAAACTATTACAAGGCATTGGAAGCATCACATACAGAGAACAATCCGACCGATTTCCAACATTTGGTTGTGTCGGCGGAAATAGCATCACTGCAACGATATTTATCCATTCTCGGAGGATAAAATGCTGATAGCGTGGCTTGCAGACCGGCATTCTCACAAGCAATGGCAATACATGCGACTTGTTTTTCTCACAAACAACCAAGCCCCTGTCTCCTTTTTGCGGAAACTGGGGCTTGGTTGTTTCTTTTTGTTTGTTATCATTCTCCGTCAGGAATGAGCAGGGACGAATCGCCATAGCTCAGGAAACGGAAATCATTCGCCAACGCATAGTCGTAGATTCTGTGCCAGTCGTCACCAACAAGGGCGGAGACAAGCAGCAGAAGTGTTGACTGCGGCTGGTGGAAGTTTGTCACAAGATGTGACACAATGTGGTATTTGTAGCCCGGAGCGATAATGATTTGCGTGGAAGCATTCAACACTTCCAAACCGTTCATAACAAGATAATCGCGGATGGCTGACAGCGATTCCGTTGCGCTTATTGGGGAATACTCCTCCGCACTCTCATAGGGCTCCCACTGTCTGACGTGCAAATCTGTGTCTGTCACGTTCTCCGGATGGCGCAATATGTGGCAACCTATATAATAAAGGCTCTCCAAAGTGCGCACGGAAGTAGTGCCTACGGCTATCGCACGGCAGCCATGGGCAAGCAACCGCTCTATGGTATGCAGGCGAACAGAAACATATTCGGTGTGCATGTCATGGCCACTGACAAGTTCCGACTTAACAGGACGGAACGTTCCTGCACCGACATGAAGGGTGAGCTCCTCACGCTCTATGCCGTGGCTGTCTATGTCAGAAAGCACTCTTTCCGTGAAATGAAGCCCTGCCGTTGGAGCGGCGACGCTGCCTTTTATCTTGGAATAGACCGTCTGATATGTCGTCAGGTCACTCTCCTGAGTGTCACGGTTAAGGTAAGGCGGTATCGGCAGCTCGCCGGCAGCGTCTATAACGTCGGCAAAACTTGCATTGCCTGTCCAGCGAAGGCGCACAATCTGGCTTGTGCCCTGTGTGCCAAGATGCTCCGCAGAAAGTGTAGTTTCCTCGCCTTTCACAAGGAATGTGCGGTGCAATGCACCCTCTTTCCATTTCTTAAGGTTACCTATCAGGCACAGCCATTCGCACTCTCCGCAAGTTTGGAACATCCGTTCATAGTCGGCAGGAGCATGGGGCTCAAGCAGAAACACCTCAATCAGCGCACCTGTCTCCTTGCGGAAATGCAGGCGGGCACGTATGACACGAGTGTTGTTGAACACAATCAGCGCACCTTCCGGCAACAATTCAGGAAGATTAACGAACTGCCTGTGGCTTATGTCCCCCTTGTCATACACCAGCAGTTTGCTATGGTCACGTTGTTCAAGCGGGAATTTCGCTATCCTTCCGTCAGGAAGAGGATAGTCATAATCTGATATTCTTATGTTTTTAGGATTGTTTGTCATCATGCGATAATAAGTGCTCTGAAAATACCCACAAGCACTGTCAACAGGAAAATATTGGCAATGAGGTTCATGTCAGCAAGCGCATAGCCCGTCCTTGTGTATTGCGAGGAGATGAAATGCAGCTTGTCCGTAACCTTGAAATAGAAATATCTGTATCCGAAATACACACCCGTGCCGACAACAGCTCCCCACAGCAGCCCGACAATGATGTCCGACGGATAGTGCATGCCAAGATACATCCTCGTCCAGCAGTTTGCCAGCGACCATACGACCAACGCTGTTGTCAGCCGCCAGTTTCTCATAAGGAGCGAGAAGAAGACACAGATTGACATGGTGTTCGCCGCATGTGCCGAGAAGAAACTATAGTTTTTGTCCGCCACTCCGGGGACAATGTCAAGCAGAGGGCGTATGTCCGGGTCGTTGAGAGGACGCGGACGCATCACCATCGGCTTTATTATACCGTCAGCCATGCCGTCGGCAAAGAGCACACACGCTCCTGCTGCAAGCACGACAAAGAGTATCTGCGTCATCGTCTCATTGTTCTTCACTGTCACAAAGAACAATGTAATATACAGCGGAATCCATGTCAAGCCTGACGTGAGGAACAGTGCCAGCTCATCAAAGAACAGCGAATGTTCTCCCGACAGCAATGGCATCCACCACATATCTATTTGTGTTACAGTTGAAAAGTCCAAAGCTTGGTATATTCAATTATATCGTTAAAAATCATTCATGGCAGCTTTCACGCACACAACAGAAGACTTTCCGCCTTATGTGTCGCGGCAACTGCCGGAAAAGCAACGCCCATTCTGTCACAAAGGAAGATAGACAAGATATTTTTCCTCGAACCACTCTTCCTTGAAATACGCCGTCAGCTCCGTCTTCTCCGCTATGCGGATAAACGGATGAATCTCAGCATCAAGATTGCCGCCCTTCAGGACAATCACCCCGTTAGGCATTGAGTTCTTCTGCTCTTTGGCAATGTTCTTGCGCACAATCTTCACCAAATCAGGCAAAGGCATCACGGCACGTGAGACAATGAAGTCGTATTTGCCCTTCTCTTCCTCACCCCTGATATGGCAGGCGTCAACATTCTCCAGCCCTATCGCATCGGCAACCTCCTGCGCTACACGCACTTTCTTGCCAGTACCGTCAATCAGGCGGAACTGCACCTCCGGGAACATTATCGCCAAAGGCACTCCTGGGAATCCTCCACCGCAACCGAAATCCAGCACTTTGGTGCCGGGGCGGAAGCGCAAAGCCTTCGCAATAGCCAGAGAATGAAGCACATGGTGCTCATAAAGGTTATCGATATCCTTGCGTGAGATGACATTTATCTTTGCGTTCCAGTCATGATAGAGGGCGTCCAGCTGTGCAAACTGCTCCTTCTGCTTGTCCGTCAATTCAGGGAAATATCTTAGTATCTGTTCCATAATTTAATCTTATTTTCTACATATCACTTACCGAACAATTCAGAGTGGCTTCCCACTCTCAACACCTTGATGTGGTCATCCTCAATCCATATCAGCAAAAAATCGCCCTGTATATGACATTCCAAACATCCTTGGTATTCACCTTTCAATTGGTGGACATGATAGCATTCATCCAATGCTACATCATTTGCTAACTTATATAGCACATCAGACAGCATCTTAACTTTTTTAGGTGTATGCTGCAATTTCTTCAAGTCCTTCTTTGCTTTCTTAGTAAAAACTATCAGCTTCATAGTGCCATGATACTATTCATTAGGGATTCCTTAGAGGAAGCGTCAAGTGTTCCTGCAAATTCCCCACGTCTCGCTTCCTCAATAGCCTGGCGAGTTTCCGCATTAGGCATATCCTCATCGTCATTAATAATGGTGATGCCGTTCATGCCGGATATTATCTTTAGCAATCTTGACAATATGTTCGGGTTGTCAGCTTTTATCGTGATAGTGTTCATATCATTTTATTTTGTTGGTTTGACAATGATAGTGAAATATTTATGCAAAAGTACATCTTTTATTTTTAATATCCAAATAAAACAGCGGTTCAAGAACATTTTTTAGGACAATCTATGTCTGTTTTTATTGCGCATAACAACCATATTATCTTAATTTCCGCAACAATGCTGCGGAATTCCAACCACTTATTAGATAGCAACCATCCAATATTGTCTACACTGTGGACGATATTGGAATAGGCTAACCATTGGCTATCCTATTCCATTTTTTAGACAAAAATATTGTTCTTTTTCAAGAATAATACCACAATACATTACATTTTCATAGTGATAATGCACATTAACTTTCCAAAATGGTGCACTCACAGTTATCTTCCCCATTCATATATTCATCCATTTCTTCCTTATTAAGCCAAAAACACTTACAATCTTTCGCTCTTGAAGTGTCCAATTTTTCATATCGTGGAATCTGTAGATACTTATACAGTTTGCATATATGCCCACTATCATCGTAACTTTCCACATAATTCTCACACAATATACAGTTTTTTATACCATGTTTTTGATATCCAATATATTTGGAATAATCATATATGCCAAAGGATACTGGAGTATGGAAACAAATATCCAATAAAGAATTATTTGTCTTACGTAATTCTTTACAATTACAACTATCTTGATAACATCTGGATTTTCCAGACCGAAACAAAGAATAACGAACGAATTCTATTTCCGAACACACATTCTCATTGTTATCATCACCCGTCTTAAACCCATAGAACCCAACTTTGCAAATAGATCGCGAAAATCCATTTTCTACAATACAATCTATATCTGCTTCTGTCTCAAGTTTAATTTCTATAATTTTATTACCGCTATGTAGCTTTTGTTCGTCACTTGCATGAGTAACCCAAAACTCCAAATAAATTGGCATTCTTTCAGGATTTGTTGATGAAAAAATCTTCAAATCGGAACGACGATTAATATTGTCGTATGCTATTTCTTGTTCACAACTATCGTAATACTCCTTTATATCAAACTTTTTATCCTCACATGTACAACAATCACCATATTTCAAGAACTTACACTCGTCAATAAATTTGCAATATGATGTATAAGCAAAAGACATGTAGAATTCTTCATTTTGCAAAAAAGCCTCACGGATCTTTTCTTTTGCAAGAAGATGAAGCATCGATTCATAAGCATGTTCGCATTCTGTTTCTGACTGATGAGCAAAATGATGTCTCCTTTTTTCTCCTTTCTTTGCCATCAAAGGTTCTTTACACGCAGGGCAGAAGCATCCACATTTGTTTCCATTAGGCACATCATCTACATAAACTAATTTTCCATCAGCATCTATTGCATGAGTCAACAGTCTCGTTTTGTAAGCATTTTCAGTCTTTTCCATAACACATCGATATTAATAAATGATTTAGTTTTTTCATAATTACATATCATTAAGTTTAACGAATTCGATTTTATAACCCATCGCATTAGCAATTCGCGAAAGGATATCAATACCCACAGATTGCTTTCCTTGTTCAATACGGCATAGGTTTGCAGCATCTATTCCTGTAAGGGAAGCCAACGCTTTTGCCTCCAAATGATTTTCTTCCCGTATTTCCCTTATGCGGTTTCCTATCCTTATTCGCTCTTCATCCTTGGAAGTACCAACGCCCAAAGGCATCTCTAATGAATTTCTAACAAAGCACAAAGAGAAAATAGAGAGCAAATCATCCTGAGGAGACAAGTCCGGTTTCTTTGACAAAAGTTCATTTATTGCATGGAGATAGTAATTTTGCGCCTGCAAAGGAAAATTACTATTGAACAATAATATTGTAACTTCCCCAGTTGAATGGTGCAGCCTTATCTCAGATTGGAAATTCCTTTTAGCCTCAAATTCAATAGTTTCAATCATAGCTTACAATTTTTCTGCAAAGATAATACAATTCACTCTAATTGGCAAATAAAACAATTACAAAATTGTCATATATGCCAATTTTTATACCAATCACATCATTAAATAAAACAAACAGTAGCCACTATGTGCAAATTCCACTGCATTTTTCATAATTCATTCCACAAACACAAATTAGACTAAAAACAAGATTTTGTCCACAATGTAGGCGAAATTCAAATAAGGCAGCCATTGACTGACCTTTTTTCAACTGTCCTATTTGTCATTATTTCCCACATTTTGTTTGTACAAACGGAAAAAATAAGTAATTTTGCAGGCAGAAGAAAAACAAAGAAAGATAAAACATTAAAGGACAATGAAAAAGACAATACTATCGTTGCTCGCGCTCGCCACCATGACGGCTGCCAATGCACAGGAAATCTACACGGCACAATTCACTGATTCCGCCCTTGTCCGCAAGGCGCAGGCGTGGGTCAAATCGGGAGAGTGGAAGAACGGATTCACAAAGGCAGAGCCTGACAACAGCGTGAATCTCACGGACTTCTACATCCAGTGCAACCGCGAACCGGAGACTTGGAAGGCTCTCTTCGCATGGCTCGAAAAGACGGATTTGCTCGCCATCCCTGCCGGAAAGCACCTCATCCCCGGCACTGACCTCATCGTCAGCGTGGAGGACAGCCAAAACGACGACCTCAAAAAGCGGAAGACGGAGAGCCACCGGTACAACTGCGACTTCATGTTTGTCGTGAAAGGCACTGAGGGTTTCCGTCTCCTCGACCACAAAAGTTCCACCCAAAGCACTAAGTATCAGTATGATGTCGTGCGTTACGACTACGACCCTGCCAAGGCAAAGACCGTCGAGTCCACACCGGGACGCTTCCTCATCATGTTCCCCGAGGACTGGCACATTGCCAAAGTAAAGACATCAAAGCCTGACCAGAACATCCGTGTCATAGTGGTGAAAATGCCGTACCGTTACAGAGACAGTCGGGAACGCACAGGAAACAGGCAGGAATGCACAGGACAATGTTGCATGAAGAAAAGGCAAAAATAAGAAAACTCAAGGCGTTTTTGCCCTCCGAGAATCGCGTAAAAACAAACGAGAAATGGCAAACTGCAAAATTGTGCGTATTTTTGAAATTTCACTATCCCTTTGAATATCAAAGCGATAATTACTACCCACACTGCCTGCAGCCATAAAAAGTCTTGTAATTCGATACCTTTTTCACACTAAAAGGCACTGAATTGCAGGACTTTTCGTATTGATTCATGATACAAAAGGCTACCAATCGCATCATAAAGTGATACCATTGACATTGCGAATGGTATCACTTCACGTTATCAACCACTATTTTCCGTCAAAAAGAACACTACTTTTCCCATTATGATAAACAGAGGATTAGAAAACTCACGCTTTTCTTACGAGCTTTGCAGCAAAGCTGTTTTGTAAGCAAAACGACTTATGCTTTCCAGTCAGACAAGATTCCAAAAGAATTATTTTTGTTATAATTCCATAATAAACGCGTGCGTGTGGTCATATTATAAAATAAATTCCGTAACTTTGCATACTATAATGTATATTGTTTTTTAATGAAAGAATTTGTAATATCAGAGACGAGGTCGGAGACAGCGGTGCTTGTCGGCATCATCACTCCGCGACAGAACGAGGCGAAAACGACAGAATACCTTGACGAACTGGAGTTCCTTGCCGACACTGCCGGTGCGCGTGTGGTGAAGCGTTTCACACAGCGCGTCCAAGGACCGTCGTCCGTAACATACGTGGGAAAGGGCAAACTCGAGGAGATTGCCGAATACATAAAGCAGTGCGAAGACGCCTATGATGAGTGGCAGGAGGAGTTCCATGCGCCGGAAGAGGGCGAAGGGCCGCAGCCGGTGGGCATGGTGATCTTCGATGATGAGCTCTCCGCGAAGCAGATGCGCAACATCGAAGCGGAGCTAAAGGTGAAGATTCTCGACCGCACATCGCTCATCCTCGACATCTTTGCCATGCGTGCGCAGACGGCAAACGCCAAGACTCAGGTGGAACTTGCACAGTACCGCTACATGCTGCCGCGTCTGCAGCGCCTGTGGACTCACCTCGAACGACAGAGCGGTGGTTCAGGAGGCTCGGGCGGAAAAGGCGGTTCGGTTGGTCTGCGCGGACCGGGCGAGACTCAGTTGGAGATGGACCGCCGCATAATCCTTAACCGCATGTCGCTCCTGAAAGAGCGTCTCGCAGAGATAGACAAGCAGAAAACCACGCAGAGAAAGAACCGCGGACGGCTTATCCGTGTGGCTCTCGTGGGTTATACCAATGTCGGAAAGTCTACAATCATGAACATGCTCGCCAAGAGTGAGGTGTTTGCCGAGAACAAGCTCTTTGCCACTCTTGACACAACCGTTAGGAAGGTGGTCATCGACAATCTGCCTTTCCTCCTCGCAGACACTGTGGGATTCATCCGAAAGCTCCCTACCGACCTTGTGGATTCGTTCAAATCCACACTTGACGAGACACGCGAGGCTGACCTTCTGCTGCACGTTGTGGACATTTCGCATCCTGACTTTGAGGAGCAGATTACCGTCGTCGAGAAGACTCTCGCCGACCTCGGATGTGCCGACAAGCCGTCGATGATTGTCTTCAACAAGATTGACGCTTACTCATGGACAGAGCATGAGGAGGACGACCTCACTCCTGTGAAGAAGAACGAGATACCTTTGGACGACCTGAAGAAGACGTGGATGGCGAAACTCAATGACAACTGCCTCTTCATTTCGGCAAAGGAGAAGGAGAACATCGACGAGTTCCGCGAGACCATCTACAAGAAAGTCCGTGAGATGCACGTGCAGAAATATCCTTACAACGACTTCCTCTACGGTGACTATTCCGAGGAATAACAGACAAAAACAAACCACAAAACATATCGCCCTATGTACCGCGAACTGACAGAAATAGAGAAAGAACAGCTTGAAATACAAGGCTGCCGTTGCCATGACTGGAGCAACATCGAAGTGGCAGAGGACTTCACTCCTCTGCATATCTACAACACATTCTTTGAAGGACACATCCGTATCGGTGCGGACTGCAGGATTATCAATGTCGGAATCATACGCTCCACACCCGAAGCGACATTCGGCGAGGGCGTGACTATCAGTGTCCTCAACGAAGCAGGTGACGGAAACCTTGTCCTTTACTCTGACCTTACAGCGCAGATGGCGGCACTTATGGTGCGTAATGCCTGTGACACAGCAGTTTGGGAGCGTTTGAAAGGCATGGTTATGCAGGAGATTGACATCACACGGCAGCCATGCACGACCATCGGCGACGGTGTTTCCATCACTGACACACGCGAACTGACCAACGTAATCATAGGCGACAAATGTGAGATTACCGGTGCTGCAAGGCTCTCGGAGTGCACACTGAAAAGCACATCCGAGGCGAGCATACTCGTCTCTGACGGTGTTATCTGTGACAACTGTATCATACAGGCGGGCTCTTCCGTGACCGATTTTGCCAAGCTCTATGACTCTTTTGTCGGTGAGGCGTGCCACATCGGACGCGGATTCACATCGGAAAACTCTGTGTTCTTTGCCAATTCCCACATGGACAACGGAGAATCATGCGCTGCTCTCTGCGGCCCGTTCTCTGTCTCTCACCACAAATCGACACTGCTTATCGGAGGAGAATATTCATTCTACAATGCCGGTTCGGGCACGAATTTCTCCAATCATGCCTACAAAATGGGACCTATCCATTGGGGCACCCTGATGCGCGGCTCAAAGACAGCCAGCGGTTCGCACACGCTTTGGCCTGCACAAATCGGCACATTCTCCATGCTCATGGGCAAGATTCAGTCGCATCCGGACACACGGAAGCTGCCTTTTTCCTATCTCATAGCGCATGAGAACGGCACATATCTTGTCCCGGGACGCAACCTTACGACAGTGGGAACATACCGTGACATAGAGAAATGGCAGAAGCGCGACCGCCGTCCGAAGAACGGAAGAAAGTCTCTTGTGCAGTATGATTGGCTCAATCCGCTTGTCATCCGACAGTGTATCGACGGCATACAGACTCTCGAACAACTGCAAAATGAGCAAGGCGAGGATGTTGCGGCATACCAATACAACGGCACTTTAATCAAGAACCAATCGCTGCAGAAAGGCATCCGCTACTACGACCTTGCCCTGAGGATGGCGATGCTTGCAGCTCTTGAGGAGCACGAGGCGGCTCTTCCCCACTCCACTGTCGGCGCAGGAGAATGGACAGACCTGCTCGGTATGCTTGCACCAAAGGCGGAAGTGGACAGCATCCTTAACGACATCCGTAGCGGAGAGTTGGCGGACATCAGCGATGTGGCTGCCGCATTGGAGCATATACATAATGATTATGCAGAGCACAAATGGGCTGCCGCTTACCGCACCATACTTGATTACAAGGGACTTGACTCTCTTACGGAGGACGACCGCGAATGCCTCCTGCAGGAATTTGCCGCCGCACGCCGGGAATGGCTTGACTCTATCCGATGCGATGCAGAACGCGAACATGCTCTTGGTGATGTAGAGGACAGCACTCTCAAAGACTTTATCGGGAAGATAAACTGATTGCCGGCCGTTCCATAAATTAATAATTGTATAAGAAAAAAACTCGGAAATCATGTGCAGAATAAAGATAACAAAACTCGGAATGCGTAACGAAATTGACGTAAAACTTGACGTTTATTATTTCGAAGACGGAGGTTACACTGTGGCATACAATCCTTCTTTGGACATAAGTGCTTATGGCGACAACAAGGATGAAGCAAAAAGTGAATTCACTGAACTTCTGCGGATATATTTCGAGGAATGCATAAACGACGGAACTCTTTGCGAAGACCTCCGTAATCATGGGTGGACAACCGGCGAAAATGGAATGCATTCCCCTGACTTTGAAGAGCAATTAAGCAGGAATTCTGTACTGAAGCAAGTGGTTTCAAGTTCAAGAGACTATACAAAGAAAACTTACCCTGTAACGATGTGCGTATGAGTCCAAGAATGTCAAACATCCCATTACGAGATGTAAGGTTTTTCCTTAAAGCAGTAGGCTGCATAAAGAAAAGGACAAGCGGAGGGCATTAAATATGGCATAAAGAAGGTATCACGCGCCCCCATTGTCCTGCAAACCCACAAGGATCCTGTTCCACTGCATGTCGTTCAAAACAACCTGCGGACTCTTGGAATGACACTCGATGACTTTACAAAAGTAGTTTATGGAGTATAAACATCTCATATTCATAAAGACTCAACAACCAAAAGCAATCCGATGGAACTGAAACGCAAATTCAATGTTATATTCGCAAAAGAAGCAAGAGAGTTCATTCTCTCTCTTCCTCTATCGGCAAGAAAGAAGATAGCGTACAATATTGACA
Source organism: Palleniella intestinalis (assembly GCF_013166595.1). Classification (GTDB taxonomy): domain Bacteria; phylum Bacteroidota; class Bacteroidia; order Bacteroidales; family Bacteroidaceae; genus Prevotella; species Prevotella intestinalis. The sequence continues at coordinate 447,048 of NZ_JABKKG010000002.1, forward strand.
AAGTGTCCTTTGGGGAAATAGACAACACACTCTTCAAAAAGCTGGAAAATACGGACATTTGGGAATTCAGAACCCTCTACAATAGCAAAGCCTACCGACTGTTAAGCTTTTGGGATACAGAGAACGACACTTTTGTAGTAGCCACCAACGGCTTTATCAAGAAAACGCAAAAGACTCCGAAAAAAGAAATTGCCAAAGCAGAAGAAATAAGAAAACGATACTTTAACAAGAAACAAAGATAGCGATATGGAAAAGGATTTTTATACTTTTGAAGAGATAAAGGATGAGACATTTGGCATAGTCGGCACTCCGGAAAGAGACGCTTACGAAGCCGAACTAAAAGCATCCCTAATCGGGAAAGCTATTAAGAAAGCACGCACTGAACACAACCTGACACAAACGCAGTTGGGAGAAATGATAGGCGTACAGAGAACACAGATTTCAAAAATCGAGAACGGACGCAATATTACATTCACGACACTTGCACGGATATTCAAAGCCATGGGATTAAACTTGGATTTGGACATGGGCACATTAGGACGTGTTTCCTTATGTTGAAATGTTGACTGTGGAGATAACAACATATAAAAGAATCCTTAAAGCCATTTTTGAAAAAACATTCCGGCGTAATTCCATAAATTAACAAGCAGAAAACATACAAACAATAATATCATGAAAAAACTGTTTCTACCAATCGCTGTCTTTGCGATGGTCATGACAATTAATGCCAAAGAGCACAAGTATGTCACTGTTCCGGGCGATCCTATGCAGACAAGGCTGTACACCATGCCTAACGGTCTGAAGGTCTACCTTTCCGTAAACAAAGAGAAACCACGTGTGACAGCGCATATCGCCGTCAACACAGGACACCGCAACGACCCTGCCGACTGTACAGGTCTCGCCCATTACCTCGAGCATCTCATGTTCAAAGGCTCAAAAAAGTTTGGCACAACAGACTATAATGCAGAGAAACCTTATATCGACAAGATAACATCCCTTTACGAAGAGTACCGCAAACTCACCGACCCTGCGGAACGAAAGGCGAAATATCACGAGATTGACTCCGTATCGCAGATTGCAGCACAGTACAATATTCCTAACGAATACGACAAACTCATGGCTGCAATCGGTGGCGACGGCTCAAACGCTTACACATCATTCGATGTGACATGCTACACGGAGGACATCCCTGCCAACGAGATACAGCGCTGGGCAGAGATACAGTCCGACAGATTCCAAAACCTCGTAATGCGTGGCTTCCACACCGAATTGGAGGCTGTCTATGAGGAGAAGAACATGTCGCTGACCAACGACGACTCGAAACTCTTTGACGCTGTGTTCGCGCAACTCTTCCCTTCTCACTCCTACGGCACACAGACAACCATCGGCACACAGGATCATTTGAAGAATCCTTCACTTGTGGAAATACAGAAATACTATGACCGTTACTACAAGCCTAACAACATAGCAATCTGTATGGCAGGAGACTTCGACTGCGACAAGGTCATGGATATTCTTGAAGAGCAGTTTGGTTCATGGCAGCCGGGCAAGGACACCACACCGCGACAGTTTGCGAAACAGCCTCTGTTCACACAGCCTAAGGACACCACCGTTGTCGGTCAGGAGAAGGAACAGATAATGATGGCATGGCGATTCGACGGCGCTGCGTCCCACCAGTGTGACACTCTAGAAATCATCTCTGACATCCTGATGAACGGACGCTGCGGACTCGTTGACCTGAACATCAACCAGAAGATGCTGATGCAGAGTGCCGAGGCAGGCTCTTTCTCACTGAAAGACTACAGCATCCTCATCATGGGCGGCGCACCAAAGGAAGGTCAGTCGCTTGACGAGATACGCAACATCCTCCTCGGCGAAGTGAAGAAGCTCAAAGCCGGCGACTTTGACGACGACCTTATCATATCCATCATAAACAATAGGAAACGCCAGTATCTGCAGAAGATGGAGAACAACAGCTCACGAGTAAGAACAATGGTGAACACTTTCATCAACAACCAACCGTGGAAAGACCAGGTTCACCAAATCGAACGCATGTCAAAAATCACAAAAACTGACATCGTCGCTTTCGCAAACAAATACCTCACCGACGGCTATGTCTGCGGATACAAATTGAAAGGCGAGGACAAGAATATCAAGAAAATCGAGAAACCGGCTATCACTCCGATACCAGCAAACCGTGACAAGGCGTCAAAATTCCTCACCGACATCACCTCTCGCACCACAGAACCTATACATCCGCAGTTCGTAGACTTCAACACCGACCTGACAAAGGTCACCACAAAGACCAAGCTCCCTATGCTCTACGTGCAGAACAAGGAGAACGGACTCTTCCAACTCGTCTTCCGTTATGAGTTCGGAGACCGTGCCGACGTGCGCTACTCTGTCATAAACGACTACATTCCATTGCTCGGCACATCAAAAATGTCCAACGCACAGATTAAGAAGCAGTTCTACAAACTCGCCTGCGACTACAACATCTCTGTCGGCAATACCAATGTCACAGTGCGCCTTGCCGGACTTGATGAGAACATGGAAGCGGCTCTCGCACTCCTCGAATCAATCATCAACGACTCAAAGGCTGACAAGAATGTCTATGACCTCTATGTCGAGAACACTCTGAAAGAGCGTGCCGAAAGTAAGAAAAACCAGCGTACATGCTTCTCTTACCTTTGGGAATATGCTATGCACGGTGCAAAGAACGACTACACAAACATGCTTTCCGAAAGCGAACTGAAAGCCACTGCTCCGGAAGTGTTCACCGATTTGCTGAAAGGTCTCTCACAAATGAAGCACACAGTCCTTTACTACGGCCCACGCTCCGTGAAGGATATTGCAAAATCTGTCGAGAAGAACCATAAGGTTGCAAAGCGTCTTGCCGATGTTCCTGCAAACAAGGAGTGGGCATGGACAACCACTGAGACTCCGCAGGTCATCATCGCCCCATACAAGGCGAACAACATCTACCTCCGCATGCTCAACAATGAGAAGAAGCCGCTTGACGTTGCAGCAATCCCTACGACACGACTCTTCAACGAATATTTCGGAGGTGGCATGAACGCCATCGTCTTCCAGGAACTCCGTGAGACACGAGGACTGGCATACAATGCGGCAGCATTCTACTCCACCCCTTCACGCAAGGAAGACCCGCAGTATTGGGTTCAGCACATCATCTCACAGAACGACAAGATGATGGACTGTGTCAACACGTTCAAGGAAATCACCGACAACATGCCGCAGACAGAGGCGAACTTCAACATCGCCAAGCAGAGCATACTCAAGAACATCGCTTCCGAGCGCACAACAAAGATGAACATCATCTACAAGTACCTCAACGCACAGCGCATGGGTATCGACCACGACATCAACAAGGACATCTACAACGCAGTGCCTGACATGACCCTGCAAACCCTTGTTGACTTCGAGCAGACCAACATCAAGGGAAAACCTCTGCATTATGTCATCCTCGGCGACGAGAAAGAACTCGACATCAAAGCCATTGAGCAGGTTGCTCCGGTGAAGCGTGTGACACTCGAAGAAATCTTTGGCTACTGATTATCACAACATTACATATAATAAGCAATTATAACTACATATAAACAACAAACAATAAAAACATAAAAGAAAAATGGCTAATCCGGAATTCAAGTATGCGCCAATGTTCCAGCTTGGCGAAGACAAGACAGAGTACCGCCTCATCTCCAAGGAAGGCGTAAGCGTTAGTGAGTTTGAGGGCACACCAATCCTCAAAGTCTCAAAGGAAGCTCTTGAGCTCCTCACAACTCAGGCATTCCACGACGTGAACTTCATGCTGCGCCGTGAGCACAACGAGAAAGTCGCAGAAATCCTCAACTCTCCCGAAGCATCCGACAATGACAAGTATGTCGCACTGACCATGCTCCGCAATGCCGAGGTGGCTTGCAAGGGTCAGCTCCCTTTCTGCCAAGACACAGGCACAGCTATCATCCACGGCGAGAAGGGACAGCAGGTGTGGACAGGCTTCGAGGATGAGGAGCCTTTGGCAAAAGGTGTCTACAACACATACACCGAGGACAACCTCCGCTACTCACAGAACGCACCACTCGACATGTACAACGAGGTGAACACCCGCTGCAACCTCCCTGCACAGATTGACATCGAGGCTACTCACGGCATGGAATACAAGTTCCTCTGCGTAGTGAAAGGTGGCGGCTCTGCCAACAAGACCTATCTCTATCAGGAGACTAAGGCACGCATCCAGAATCCGGGCACACTGATTCCGTTCCTCGTGGAGAAGATGAAGAGTCTCGGAACTGCCGCTTGCCCTCCTTACCACATCGCTTTCGTTATCGGCGGAACAAGTGCTGAGAAGAATCTCCTCACCGTGAAACTCGCCTCCACAAAGTTCTATGACACCCTGCCTACGACAGGCGACGAGACAGGACGCGCTTTCCGTGACATCGAACTCGAGAAGCAGCTCCTTGAGGAAGCTAAGAAAATCGGTTTCGGAGCACAGTTTGGCGGCACAGCGTTCGCTCACGATGTGCGCGTAATCCGTCTTCCACGCCACGGTGCATCCTGCCCTATCGGTCTCGGCGTGTCATGCTCCGCTGACCGCAACATCAAGGCGAAAATCAACAAGGACGGTGTTTGGATTGAGAAGATGGACGACAAACCATACGAACTCATACCTGAGGCTCTCCGTCAGGCAGGCGAAGGCGACGCTATCTCTATCAACCTCGACCAGCCAATCACAGAGGTCTGCAAAGAACTCTCCAAGTATCCTGTATCCACACGTGTCAGCCTCAACGGCACAATCATAGTGGCACGCGACATCGCTCACGCTAAAATCAAGGCACGCCTTGACGCAGGCGAGGGAATGCCACAGTACTTCAAGGACCACCCTGTGCTCTATGCAGGCCCGGCAAAGACTCCGGAAGGCATGCCTTGCGGCTCTATGGGCCCTACAACAGCCAACCGCATGGATCCATACACAGATGAGTTCCAGGAGAATGGCGGCTCTCTCGTGATGATTGCCAAGGGCAACCGCACACAGGTTGTCACCGACGCATGCAAGAAGCATGGCGGATTCTACCTCGGAAGCATCGGCGGACCGGCAGCGTTCCTCTCCTCAAGCAACATCAAGTCTATCGAATGTGTCGAGTATCCGGAGCTTGGCATGGAGGCAATCTGGAAAATCCGCGTAGAGGATTTCCCTGCTTTCATCCTTGTGGACGACAAGGGCAATGACTTCTTCAAGCAGTTCTAAGTTTCGCCTCGCTCAGGTTGTGGGTTATAGGTTGTGTGTGTGAGTTTGGTCAATATTGACAATACTGTCAGCACTGTCAATATTGACCTATACACCACAAACCCTCAACCCACAACCCTTTTTTACCATATATAATGACAAAAGAACAACAGATTCAACCGAACCTGATGGAGCAGAACAACGCTCCCATTTACGAGGCTTTGAAGGAATTCTCACGCAAGCACGTCGTGCCCTTTGATGTTCCCGGACACAAGCGTGGCAGGGGAAATCCCGAACTTGTGAAACTCCTTGGCAAGCAGTGTGTCGAGCTGGATGTCAACTCCATGAAACCGCTTGACAATCTCTGCCACCCAATCTCCGTAATCAAGGAAGCGGAATCGCTTTGCGCCAAGGCTTTTGGCGCAAAGCATGCCTTCCTTATGGTCGGAGGAACGACAAGTGCGGTGCAGACCATGGTGCTCACGGCATCCAAGAAAGGTGAGAAAATCATCCTTCCGCGCAATGTCCACCGCTCTGTCATCAACGCTCTTGTCGTCAACGGTGCAACACCTATCTACGTGAACCCCGACACCGACAAGCGTCTTGGTATTGCCCTCGGCATGAAAATCTCACAGATAGAGAAGGCCATCGAGCAGAATCCTGACGCCGTTGCCATCCTTGTCAACAACCCGACATATTACGGCATCTGCTCCAACCTTAAGAAAATCGTGGAACTCGCCCACGCCCACAACATGATGGTACTGGTCGACGAAGCCCACGGCACTCATTTCTATTTCGGGGAAAACATGCCAATCTCCGCCATGGCGGCAGGAGCGGACATGTCCTGTGTGTCCATGCACAAGAGCGGTGGCTCACTCACACAAAGCTCTGTGCTGCTTACAGGCGGGAACGTGTCACCGGGCTATGTGCGGCAGGTCATCAACCTGACACAGACAACCTCCGCATCCTACCTCCTTCTCGCGTCACTCGACATCTCACGGCGTAACCTTGCCCTGCGTGGCAAAGAGGCTTTCGCCAAGGTTGTCGAAATGGCTGAGTACGGCAGGCAGGAGATAAACAAAATCGGAGGATACTACGCCTACGGTTCGGAGATAATAAACGGGGACTCTGTCTATGACTTCGACAAGACCAAACTGTCAATCTTCACCCTCGACATCGGTCTTGCCGGCATCGAGGTCTATGACCTTCTGCGCGACGAATACGACATACAGATGGAACTCGGCGACATCGGCAACACCCTCGCCTATATCTCCATCGGCGACCGAATGCGTGAAATGGAACGCCTTGTCTCCGCACTCTACGACATCCGCCGCCGCTACCACAAGGACCGCACCGGCATGTTCGACCATGAGTACATCAACCCTTCCGTCGTCATGACACCACAGGAGGCGTTCTATGCGCCGAAGGAAGAGATGCTGCCCATACGCGAATGCAACGGCAGGATATGCACGGAGTTCGTCATGTCCTATCCTCCGGGCATCCCTATCCTCGCCCCGGGAGAGCGCATCACACAGGAGATTATCGACTACATCCTCTACGCAAAGGAGAAAGGATGCTCCATGACAGGTCCTGAGGATGAGAACATAGAGAGGCTTAATGTCATTAAGGAAGCCACAACATATTAATATAATGTGGATGAATTTTGCATAAGTAACTGTTGAAAATTAGTTTATACTAAAACGCAGTTGTTTTTTAGTCGATTAGTGTGCGGAATCGAAGGAGCAATGCGGGCATTGTGACTGAGTGACAAGCACTAAGCGGCAGAAAAGAACAAGTTTTAGTACAAACATAACTTAAATATAAAGTAATTTACAATAGTTACTTAAAGCAACTTAACAAGTGGTTTTTCAAAATTAATATACGAATAAAATATGGATTTCTGGTTTACCGAACGACATACAGAGGATGTCCAACTGAGCATCCGACTGGATAAGCATATCTTCTCCGAAGAGAATGACAACAACAGGATTGACATATTCGAATCGCCGGAATACGGCAAGATTCTTACTGCCGACGGCTACATTGTCATGACCGAAAAGGACGAGTTCATCTACCATGAGATGATGACCCACATCCCTATGGCCGTGCATCCCAATCCGCGCCGCATACTTGTCTTCGGTGCAGGTGACGGCGGTGTGGTGCGCGAGCTGCTGAAATATCCTGAGGTGGAACGCATTGACATGGTGGAAGTTAACACAGGCGTTGTGGAGGCGGCAAAGAAATATCTGCCGTTCTCTGCCGGCGGACTTGATGACCCGAAGGTCACAATCCACCAGCAGAACGCTCTCCGCTACATCCGCCATATCGTCGGCGAATACGATGTGATAATCATTGACTCGGCAGGCTACTACGGACCGGGCGAGAGCCTTCTCTCACGAGAGTTCTACGGCTCATGCTACAAGGCGCTGAAGGACGACGGCATCATGGTCAACCAGCACCAGTCGCCGTTCTACGATGAGGACCGTGTGGAGACACAGAACGCCCATAAGCGCATCGTCAACTCCTTCCCTATCAGCCGTGTCTATCAGGCGCACATCCCTTCCTATCCTTCAGGCTACTGGCTCTTCGGCTTTGCCTCAAAGAAGTACCACCCAACGGACGACCTTGATGCAAAGCGGTGGAACGAACGCGGCATAATCACCAACTACTATACCACCAATCTCCACCGCGGCTCTTTTGCACTCCCTGCCTATGTGGAGCGCTTGCTGAAGCGCGTTGAGTAGGATTGCGTAAGTAATATACAAAAACAAGGAATCACTCACATAAAGCAATATGAGTGATTCCTTATTTTTTTCATGACCGTATCAATGCGTCACCAATCCAACAAGACACAAAAGTTTGTGCCATGATTCCACACACACCATACGCACAAGAGACAGTACACCCACATTGCTCAGCAAAAGCAATGTGAGTGCCTCTCTGTCAGCATCCTGACATATATAAATGCTCTCTCATATACATCATGCATCTTCTTACCATTTGCACAACTCCCCTCCACCAGCCATCAGAACATGAACGGAGGAAGCACTACTCCAAGGAAGCGTCGCCACACTTCGACTCATGAAATGATTCTCATAAACAGCATAGAAGAGAAGCCGCAACAATAAGACTTAATTCCACTGCAAATTTAATAAAAGAACATCATAAAACATCCATTTTTGCTCTCTCCTGTATAGAAAACTACGGAGTTCCGTAGCCAAAATGTCATGAAAACAAAAAAATAACAGAGAACACATCATTTAATTATAAAAAAAATGTATCTTTGTAGACGGAAAGATACCACAAGAGTGTAGCAAGCACTGTTACACATACACTCATGACAGAAAAAGAAGCATCACCATACAAAAAGACTAAAACCGTATGAAAAACATATCGTATCACGTTATTGCATGGTCAATAGCCCTCTGTACGGCAGCTTGTTCCCAAGAAACCAAGACCGACACAACCGACCGTGCCATAGCATTGCTTGAAAGTGCGCAGACACTCTCCAACCAAACCGTAAACTCACAAGCGCTTGTCCTCCTTGACAGTGCCATGACTCTCTCCGACGGGAACGACACTTTGAAGGCATACATATACGCAGAAAAAGCGAACTGCCTCTTGAACAGCGGACGCATGAAGGAGGCACTGCCATTCGCAAAGCAAGCTATCACGCTCGCAGAGAAACTCAACGACTATGAGGTCCTTATCAACCAATACACAACATCGGGAATACTCTACCGCAGGATCAATCTCCCGGACTCCGCATTGATAGCCTACCGCAAAGGTCTCGACATAGCAGAGAAGGTTGACGCTAAGGACTACGTAGCCAATCTGTACAACAGCATATCCGTGCTGTACACGGAACAAGACCGCTACAAGGAGGGCATCGAATACGCAGACCTCGCAATAAAATGGGCAATGGAAGCGAAAGACCAAATCGAACTGTACTCTGCCGTCGCCACAAAGTCAGCGGCAATGATGCGTATGGGACGCTACAAAGAATCCATTGAGGCTATAGCCCCTGAGTTTGACAACATCCTTGCCCTCAATCACGCCCCAATCATCCTGAAAAGCGTCGGACCAATGTTACGTTCATTGGTGGAAATCGGCAGGATAGACGATGCGCAGACCTATATGCAGAAGATAAAGCCAATACTGCAACTTGCCGACTCTACAAACAGCGGTGTAATAGGAATCCTCCAGATAGAAACCGCCATACTGCACGCACAAGGGGAGTATCGCAAAGAAATAGACTTATGGAATCGCTTGGAAGCACTTGCGAAACATAACGGAGGAATACCACAGAACACATTCCTTATCTCCAAATCATCATGCTATTCCAAACTCGGAGACACAAAGAAAGCCTTGGAACTCATGACTGAAGCCTACGCCATCGCCGACTCATTGAAGAACAATGGCATGAGCCGCCAGATGTCGGAATTCACCATAAAATACAAAACACAAGAAAAGGAACTGATGATAGCAAAACTTGCTGCGGAACGTGCAAACCAGCAGACGCTGATAGCCATACTCATACTTGCCCTTGTCCTGCTTGCCGCTATCATACTCTTCACACTATACCGCCGACATATCACACGCAAGGAGAACGAGCTTGCCTTGCAACGACGCTTCATCGAAGGCTTGGAAAGCGAGCGAGCAAGACTGGCACGCGAACTGCACGACGGTGTATGCAATGACCTTCTCGGTGTGCAACTCGCCTTGAGCACAGGAAAAGACAACGCCTCTCAAATGGTGAAGCATATAATGACCGATGTCAGACAGATTTCCCACGAGCTCATGCCGCCACGCTTCAATATGGAGAATGTGGCACAAATCTTGTCCGACTATATCGACAACCTCCCATTGCCCGACTGCAAAGTGGACTTCCGCTGCGCCCCTTCCAAGGATGATGAGCAATGGAACACGGTCAACACTGCCGTGAGCTTCGACATCTATCGCATCGTGCAAGAACTGACCGGCAACATCGTACGCCATGCAAAGCCGTCATTCATCAACGTTGCCATTGAGAAAAACGACTGCCACATCACACTCTCCGTAGAGAACGACGGTGCCAAAGACAACAGCGACGGACAAGGAATAGGACTGCAAAGTATGGGTGTGCGCGTGAAAAGCCTTAACGGTGAAATATCACATACAGACATGGGGAACGGCATATACAGAGTGGAGGTGACATTATGACAGAACTTAGACAAATCATTGTTGTTGACGACCATCCCATAGTACGCAGCAGTGTGGCGGCTTTCCTTTTGAAAAAGTGTGAAAGGACTGTTGTGGCAGAGGCTGCAAGCTGCAAAGAGGCTGTCGCACTTGCAAAGAACGGTGATTACGCTATCGCCATCGTCGACCTTGAACTCCCTGACGCCAAAGGGACGGAAATCCTGCACAAGATGCAAGAAGCATGCCACACATTGCGGTTCATCATCTACACCATGCACGAGGAGCCATGGCTCGTCCGCGAACTGATGGAAGCGAAAGCTGCTGCCATAGTGCTTAAAGGCGAGGACACAATGGAACTGGTGGCCGCTGTGGAGTCTGTGACAACAGGAATGCCATATTTCAGTCCGCGTTTCCTCTCCCTTGCCACATCAAAAGGCGGACTCTCAGAACGCGCATTGGAGGTTCTGCAACTGATAGCCAAAGGAATGTCCAGCCGCGAGATAGCGAAACAGATTTTCGTCAGTGAGAACACCATCGAATACCACCGCAAGCTGATTCTGCGCCACCTCGGTGCAAAGAACAATGCTCATGCCGTAAGCATTGCCATTGCCCAAGGACTGATAAAAGGGGACACTACCTGCTAATGACATAAAATAGTCAAAAACACTGATTTACACATACTGAAACAAAAGGTGACACTTTACCGGATAAAGTGTCACCTTTTACATGGTAAAAGGTAACCTTTCGCATAACAAAGTGTAACCTTCTGTGAAACGTGTCATTAGTGGTGGAATTCTGATACACTGCATGAAAGGAGAAAAAACGCAAAAACACTCCGCAAAACAGGCATTACTCAAAAATATTTATTATCTTTGCAAGAGATTCATTCTTACAAACATGAAACGCCTTTAGGGCATAAAACAGATTGATGACTATGATAGCACGTATAGACAGTTTTGTCACCTCGGAAAGCCTTGCCTCACAGCTGGCGGACAATGCCGTGGTGAAACATACCACGGTACTTGACTGCGCGGAAATCAACGCAGGCGTGACAATCAACGAAATAGCACAGAAAGCAAAAGCGGACTTCACCCTTCTTGCCATAAAGTCCGTGCCACTGACCTTAGGACAGTATGCCATTGAGCGCATGCTGCGCACCGCCATCGAGACAGGAGCGGCTATGGTGTACAGCGACTATTACAAGACACTCGGCGGAAAGCGTGAGAAGCATCCGACAATAGACTATCAAGAGGGTGCATTGCGTGACGATTTCGACTTCGGTACACTGCTCCTTATCCGCACACCACTGCTGAAAGAGTATGCCAAAAGCCACTCTTCAATGATGCAGGGACTGAAATTCGCTGGACTTTATGCCTTGCGCCTGTGGCTGTCAACGAAAGGGGAACTGTTCCACCTTGACGAACTGCTTTACACTGAAGAGGAACTTGACAACAGGAAATCAGGCGAGAAACAGTTTGACTATGTCAATCCTCGGAACCGTGATGTGCAGGTGGAAATGGAGAAGGTTGTCACACACCACCTTGAACAGATAGGGGCGTTGGTGGACCCTGAGGATTATATCTCTCCGGATTTTGGCGAACAGGAATTTGAGATTGAGGCATCGGTTGTCATCCCTGTGTTCAACCGCGAGAAAACTGTCCGTGATGCGGTGGAGTCTGCCTTGGCTCAGGAAACAAAATTCCCGTTCAATGTGATTGTCGTGGACAACCATTCCACTGACGGCACAACAGAGACTCTTAGCGAACTGGCAGCGAAGGACAACCGCCTGATACATATCATTCCCGAGCGTGACGACCTTGGCATAGGCGGATGCTGGAACGTGGCGGTGGATTCTCTCCACTGTGGAAGGTTTGCCGTGCAGCTTGACTCTGATGACTTATACTCTTCCCCAAGGACATTGCAGCAGATTGTCGATGCATTCTACCGCCAGAAGGCTGCCATGGTCATAGGCTCTTACCGTATGTGCGACTTCGATCTCAACACGCTCCCTCCTGGTCTCATCGACCATAAGGAGTGGACGGACGAGAACGGAATGAACAATGCCCTGCGCATCAACGGTCTTGGAGCACCTCGCGCATTCTTCACCCCAATCCTGCGCCAATACCGTTTCCCGAACACAAGCTACGGTGAGGACTACGCTCTCGGGCTTGCATTCTCACGCAAGTACCGCATCGGACGCATCTATGATGAACTGTACCTCTGCCGTCGTTGGGGTGGCAACAGCGATGCGGCACTCTCCGTAGACAAGGTCAATGCCAACAACATGTACAAAGACCGTCTGCGAACCATGGAACTAAAGGCACGCATTGCCATGGAGGCACGTGCCGACCGTCTTGACGGCAACAGCACGCCTGATGCAAGCACGGCAAAGCTGCAGCGTTTCTTCAACCGCCAGCTTGAACTTTGGGACGATGCACGCAAGAGATACATTGACCTTAACGGTGTGCAGGTGAGGGACATCACCGATGACAGTACAGGCACACTGCTCAAACTGCAGTACAATCCGGCGCGCATTGTCTCCACAGGGGCAAGCATAAGCAATGCTGCGATTGCCAAGCGCCCGTGCTTCCTGTGCAAAGATAACCGCCCACAGGAGCAGATGGTGAAGCATCTTGACGACACACTTGACATGCTTGTCAATCCGTTCCCTATCCTTCCGACGCATTTCACACTTCCTTCCAACACCCACAGACCACAGCTGATAAAGGATGTGCATACAAAGATATTCCGTCTCTTGGAGCATTATCCTGACATAATGGTGTTCTATAACGGCCCGAAATGCGGTGCTTCATGTCCAGATCATCTGCATCTGCAGGCAGGAACATCAGGAATCGTGCCGCTGCAGAAGCAATGGGCAAGGCTTTCCCGTTCACTGCACCGGATTGTAAAGCTGAACGACTGTGAGGACATCTCGGCAATCAACGATTATGTCTGCCCTGCATTGCTCCTTCGTTCACGCTCCGAGAAAGGCTTCCGCCAGATGTTCAAGACTGTCTATGATGCACTGCCTGTGCAGAAAGATGAGACAGAGCCAATGATGAACATCATCGCTTGGCGCAACGGCGAAGAGACACTGACCGTCATCTTCCCACGTAAGAACCACCGTCCGGCATGCTATCCGAGCCCGATGGTGTCCCCGGGTGCGCTTGACATGGCAGGACTGATAATCACTCCGCAGGAATCGGATTTCAACACAATGATTTCTCAGACAGCCGCCGATATCCTTCGCGAAGTGGCTCTGTCACAAAAGGAAATGGAGAAGGTAATCACACAAATTGCCGGAGAAAAGAAAAACGATGACGAGAACCTAAGATACGAAAAAGTGCCGCACGTCACTGTCGGCATCATCTCAGGCGAAGAGATACGCTTCTCGCTCAATTCCCCTTATGTGGCAAAGGGCGAGACGATTGTCGGAGAACAGACCGTGAAGCATTCGGAGGGAAGCATCCTGTGGAACGGCAACGAATATCGCGAACTGTCATTTGTCCCCGGAAAGGCGGAAGGCTCAAAGGTGGAGGCGTCGTTCACTATCCATGATGTTACAATCGGTGTCAACTTCCATTGGGAACGCCTTGAGGAACAGACATTCAAAGGTTCACTGCGCTTCGTTGTCCATGAGGGAAAGGTGTGCGCGATAAACGAACTTTCCGTCGAAGACTACCTGACGAGTGTCATTTCTTCCGAGATGTCGGCAACCTCTTCCTTGGAACTCCTGAAGGCGCATGCCGTAATCTCACGCTCATGGCTTCTTGCCCAGATTCAGCACAGGCACAGCAGCCAGGGGCAGAGTGCAGGATTCTTCTCGTTCATCAAGAAGGACAACGAACTCATACGGTGGTATGACCGTGAGGACCACACTATCTTTGATGTCTGCGCCGATGACCATTGCCAACGCTATCAGGGCATTACGAAGCAGACATCTGCCCATGTCCGCGAGGCGATACGGCAGACTCAGGGCGAGATTCTCATGTCAGACGACGAGATTTGTGACGCACGTTTCTCAAAATGCTGTGGTGGTGTGACAGAAGAATACCGCTATTGCTGGGAGAACATCAACAAGCCGTACCTTGTCTCTGTTGCCGACCCGTACTGCAATACGCACGACACGAAAGTCCTGCGGCAGGTGCTTAACGACTATGACCAGGAGACTCAGGACTTCTATGAGTGGGAGGTGCGCATCAGTAAGGCAAAGGTTAAGTCCCTGCTTATGGAGAAACTGCATCTTGACCTTGGAAACATCGTTGCCATGGAGCCACTCGAACGCGGAAAATCGGGCAGGATTTCACGCCTGAAGGTGATAGGAACAGAGCGTTCCTTCACTATCGGCAAGGAATTAGAAATACGCCGTGCACTCTCTGACACGCATCTTTACAGTTCTGCTTTCACGGTCACTGACGAAGGCGAGGATTTCCTTCTCAAAGGAAAAGGCTGGGGACATGGCGTGGGACTGTGCCAGATTGGTGCTGCCGTCATGGGCGAAAAGGGTTTCAAATACGATGAGATTCTGCTGCATTACTACAAGAATGCTGAGATAAAGAAGATTTACAGATAGAGTCAATCATGATGCAACAAGATGCAACAAAAGTCATTATGATGCCTCATGATACATCAAGTTACATCATGATATATCAGGTCACATCACGGTATATCATGTTGCATCATGACAAAAAACAAAAACAACCATGGCAGAGCATAACGACCTCGGACACTGGGGTGAGGAACGCGCAGCGGAATATATGGAAAAGAAAGGCTGGTATGTGAAGGAGCGAGACTGGCGACATGGCAATACGGACATCGACCTTATATGCATCGACGAGGACGACACCACACTTGTCTTCGTGGAGGTGAAGACACGCTCCACGGATGACTATGGAGAGCCTTACGAAGCAGTGAACGCTGAGAAGCGCCGCCATATCGTCAGTGCCGCAGCACACTACAAATCCATCTTCCGAAAGGAGAACCGCCGCACACGGTACGACATCATCTCCATAGTCGGAAGCCCCCATGGGACAATAAAAATCGAGCATATCGAAGATGCTTTCGATATGCTCGACCTTTACGAGGATTACAATGTCCGTCCTACCAGTTGGCGACGCAGGCATTGAATATCTGGTCACAGATGTCGTCAATCATTTCCGTGACAAGCTGCTCCTGCACGGCAGCCAGCGATTGTGTCGTCTCGTAAGTTGAGGTTGCTGTAAACTGACGCTCAAAATCCTCATTGTGGTTGGCGTTGTTCGTGAACCTCACATTGACGGTTATCGCCAATTCCGTCTGCGCCGAGAAGCCGTCAGCCGACACAGACTTGTTGCGCTGCGTATAGTTTGTTATCTCGCCATCCAGTTTTATATCGCCATTGCGCTTCACCTGTATGAGCTTTGTATGGTCAGCAAACTGGTCTTTCAACGTATTGTTGAACATCGGCCCCATAGGTCCCCACACGTATTGGGAGCGTATAGGGAACTCTGCAATCTGTATGGTCTTCACCTTCGTATAGTCAATGCTTGACATATTGAACTTGTAACTCACTTTGCACGCGCAAAGAAGGAGCACAAAGGCAAGGACTGATAGTAGTTTTATTCGTTTTGTCATCACTTTATTCGGGCTGTTGGCAGCCCGTTTTGTTATTATTGTTTTACAAGGGCAAGCGTGTTTTCGCATAAGCAAAAGAGCACAGATCTCTAACCATGCTTATTCAAGATTAAGCTGTTTCAGTCGCCTATACAATGTCCTGTCCGAGATACCAAGCTCCCTTGCAGCATTCTTTCTGTTGCCTCCACAACGCAGGAGAGCCTTTTTCAGCAATTCCATTTCATTGTCCCCGACATTAAGACTTTCTACGATAGGATCGCTTTCCGTCTTTATCTCCTCACTGTCCGCCATTTCGTAGGCAGGAGTCTCTATCTGTGGTATGGAAGAAGGAAGGGAAAGCACAGGATGAGACATCTGCACCGGCTGCCCCCCGAGTGCGATAACCTGCTTCTGCAGCTCATGGACTTCTCCGTTAAGCCTCTGCACACTATTCTGCAACTCTACAAGAAAGTTGAACAGCAACTGGCGCTCCTGCTCGTAAGAATGGCTCTCTCCCGACGGCTTTGTGGAATACGACGCCACCGCCATCGACTCTTCATCGTCAGGAATGAACCTGCGAAGAGTCTCCGCCGTTATGGTCCTCTCTTCGGAAAGCAGCGAAATCTGCTCCGTAAGGTTCTTCAGCTGGCGCACATTTCCTGGCCATTTGTATTTCAGCAGCAGGCGTTTTGCATCCTCCGTAAGGTCAAGGCGCGGCATCTTGTACTTCTCCACCATTTGCAAGGCAAACAGCCGGAAGAGCGAAATGATGTCGTTGCCACGCTCACGCAATGCCGGCATACGCACAGGTATGGAATTAAGGCGGTAATAAAGGTCTTGGCGGAACTTGCCTTCGCTGACAGCCTTCACCATGTTCACATTCGTTGCGGCTACGATACGTACATCAGTCTTCAGCACTTCCGTACCACCCACGCGGATATACTCTCCTGTTTCAAGCACACGAAGCAAACGCGCCTGAGTTGCAAGAGGCAACTCTCCCACCTCATCAAGGAACAGTGTACCTTTGTTTGCTATACCAAAATATCCTTCCCCTTCATCAATGGCACCGGTATATGCCCCTTTCTCATGGCCGAAAAGCTCGGAATCGATGGTTCCCTCAGGAATGGAACCGCAGTTTATTGCCAAATATCTCTCACGCTTCCGTGGCGAATTGTCATGTATGATACGCGGAAGAATCTCCTTTCCGACACCACTCTCGCCAATGATGAGCACAGACAGGTCGGTAGGAGCCACCTGAAGACAGACATCAAGCGCATGGTTCAACTGCTCACAGTTGCCCACCACTCCGTATCTTTGCTTTATCTGTTGTAACAATCTCTGTTCCACTTCCCTTTTGTTTTATTTCTTTTTGTATAACAAGTTCCACAAGTTCTTGAAACATAAAGGAGTGTGGCTCTGCCACACAACTTAATTATTATAGCTTAGTCCGCACGGCTGAAACCGGAGGTTACCGTAAGGATTGTGGCGCTGCCACATACATCTCAGGAAGACTTGGTATTCTTTTTCAGGACAATCTCTCACTCCTCACCAAGAATTTCCATAAGTTCCTTCATGCCTTCACTTGCACCTTTCGCGATGACATGCACGCCATGAGCCCCTTCCGTCATAGCGGGCTTGGGGTCAATCAGGTACACTTTCGCCGTCTTCGGCACATATTGCAGCAGTGAGGCGGCAGGATAGACATTGAGAGAGGTGCCGATAATCACAAACACATCTGCCTTCTGCGCCTCCTGAACAGCGTCATACATGTTCGGAACATTCTCCTGAAAGAATACGATATATGGCCTCAGCAACGAACCGTCGCCTGCTTTCTCGCCCTTAGGCACTGCCAGCCCGTCGGCTTCCCACCCCTCATGGGGCAGCGAAACCCAGAATCTCGGGTTGTCGACATCACGGCTTGAGCACATCTTCATCATCTCTCCGTGAAGGTGGATGACATTCTTCGAACCAGCAAGTTCATGCAGATTGTCAACATTTTGTGTGACAACGACAACCTCATGCTTGCTGTTCTTCTCCAATTCCGCCACAAGCCGATGCCCCTCGTTGGGCTGCACATCCTTGTATTTCGCACGCAGCATGTTATAGAACGCATTGACATACTCCGGGTCGCGCAACCATCCGTCGTGGCTTGCCACAGACATCACAGGATAGTTCTCCCACAACCCTCCTGCATCGCGAAAGGTTGTAAGCCCGCTTTCGACAGACATTCCTGCACCGGTAAGGAAGACTATTTTCATGATTTACAATGTTTTGATGTTATAATTCTAATCTCACAAGTGAGACCTCATACCGACTAACCGCATCAGCGGTTGAATATAGTAGTCAACTTGCAAAACCGAAATGCCAAAGACTGTCAGTTGCCGCTCTCCGGAACGTGGCTCTGCTTCCTGACGGCAAAGCGGACCTTCTCCGAATCGTCACGGCGTTCATGGTAGATCTTCGGCAACGGGTCATGGTGTCCCTCATCGTATGCCTCACGGCAGCGCACCACATCGATGACTGTGTACACCGCCTTGCGCAAGGCATAAGCAGGCTGCACTATGCCACTCGCATCGAAATCGTGGGTCGCGCCATACTCCGTAGAAGCCATGACCATAGGAATACCGATAAGCAGCTTTGTGCGCGACTCATCTGTCACTGCTCCAAGCACTTCTTTCGCCTCACCGTCAAAAAGGGCAAGTGTGGCATCGAAATGCAGGAACTGCTGCTGTTCAGTATAGTCCGCCGTGGCGTATGGCCCAAAGATGCCCACCCCTTGCTCCGAAAGTCCTGCAACAACTGACGCAAGAGTGTCAGCCGCAGCCTCCGTCATACCGTCAGGAGCAAGCAGCGCTATGCGCGGCATGGAGACAAGGAAGTCACGCTTCAGTGACATCCACACCTTATTTATTCTTTCGGCAAGCACATCACGGTCGAATGACTCCATGATTTCCTCCGGAGATTTGTCAGGGAACACTGTGGCAAGACGCATGCGCTCAGCGACATACATCGTCATCGCACTGTCAAAACTGAACTCCGTAGCAGAGCCAGGAGCGACGACAATGCCCGAAATGTTACCGAATTTCAGGTCTGCACCGACATTCTTGTCGTTGCCATTGTCCTTGCTGTATATGGTCGCCGTGAATACATCGTCATTGTCCGGTGTACTGAGGGCGCACTCTATGACTGTACCGGCGATGCCGGCTGATTGTAATATACCTATGTTCATGTCAAAATATTAGTTTTCAGAGGCTTTGCTTTCGCTAGCTTTCAGAGCCTCCTCCTTGTGTTTTGTGTTAAGCAGTCCGCAGGCGGCGTAGATGTCCTGTCCGCGTGACGCTCGTATTGTGGTCGTTATGCCGTTGCGGTTGAGATAGTCGCAGATATGCTCCATCTGCTTCTCTGCCGCCCCTTTCAGCGGCACATCAGGGATTTGGTGGAAGCGGATAAGGTTGACACGGCAGTCCAACGGCCGCAGAAGTTTCACCAGTTCCTTCAGATGCGTCGGCGTGTCGTTTGTTCCGCCGAGGACGGTGTACTCGAATGTCAGGCGGCGCTGGTGCGATGCGCCCTCCACTCCCCCACGCGGCACGCGACGGTCGGCAGGGAAATAGTCCTGCAGGAGTGTGACAATCTCCCTGATTCCCATACCCTTCTCGGCAGGCATAAGCTGCTCGCGCTGTGCAGGCAGCGGCGTATGGAGCGAGATTGCCACATGGCATTCGCTCTCGTCGAGAAACCTTTTGAGCTTTCCGCGTATGCCCACACTGCTCACAGTGATGCGTCGCGGACTCCATGCGTAGGCGTATGGGGAGGTGAGAATCTCCGTTGCACGCAGCACATTGCCAAGATTGTCCATCGGTTCGCCCTGCCCCATGAACACGATGTTTGTCAGTCGCTCGCGCTCAGGCAGTGCATAAATCTGGTTGAGGATGTCCCTCACGGTCAGTTGTCCCTCAAATCCCTGCTTGCCGGTCTGGCAGAAGAGGCAATTCATTTTGCATCCTACCTGGCAGGAGACGCACAGTGTGGCGCGGTCGCCGTCAGGGATGAAGACTGTCTCGACGGTCTTTCCGCCTTCGGTGGGGAACAGGTACTTCACCGTGCCATCCTTGGAGCGCTGACAATCGACAGGCGCTGCCGAGCCGACACAGTACATTGCGGACAGCCGTTCACGGTTCTGCTTGGAGATGTTGGTCATCCCGTCGACGTCATCCACATGGCTTACATAAAGCCAGCGTGCTATCTGTCCGCCGGTGAATGCCGGCATGCCGAGCTCCTTGGCTATGGTTTTCAGTTCCGTTTCCGTATGTCCTATGAGTGGTTTCTTGTCCATTATTGCTTTTTTATTTGTCTCCGCACAGGTCGCATAATGCGGATGTTGCGTGAGCGAATCAGTAGAGTGTGAGATATTCGTAAGTGTTTCCCACACAGGCAAGATAGCGTTCAAAGTCCTCATGCCTTATGACCACCGTGCCACGGCAGTCGTTCGGGTGGAAGGACAATGTCTCTGCATCCCTGAGAGCATTGTCAAGGAACAGGTGCACATGGTGGGTCTCGTCGTTGATAAGTCCGAAAGGCGACACGCTGCCGGGTTCAAGTCCGAGATATTTCATCATTCTTTCCGGCGAGGCGAAGGACAGTTTGCCGCATGAGGGCAGCCCTTTGGCGACAAGCGACTCCTTCAGACGCCGTTCAAGGTCGTGGATGTCGAGGTCGTGGTCACAGTGGAAGCAGACGAGATAATGCCTATTGCCCTTGTGGTTGCGGAAGAAGAGGTTCTTGCAATGCACCGAACCGTCATCTTTCCACCAGCGTTTCGCCTCCTCGATAGTCTTTCCCTCTGGATGATTGTAGCACGAGAACGGAATCCCGTGGCTACGCAGATATTCAAGTACTGTTTCTTCTCGCGACATGGTTTGCGGATTCTTTTTTATCTGCAAATATACTTGTTTTCCCTGACAGTTCAAAGAAAACACACCTAAAATAATATAAGTATATGAAAATTTACGACAAAATAACAGATTTCCGTGTCACAGAGCCGCCACAACAGCCTATATCATTTCTTGCTGCCATATCAGAGTGTGCTGTCAAAGGTAACCTTTTACTGTGTCTACCGTTACCTTTCGCATGGTAAAAGGTAACCTTTTGCCCGGCAAAGTGTTACCTTTCGTAAAACCTTATCCTGCAACGGGTTACACAACACAATTACCTTACTGTCTCATGCGGATGTTTGTGGATTTTCTCCCTTAACGCATCATTATCTGCATGAATCCGCAAAATCTGCATGAAAATGTGAAACGCAAACAATCCCCAATACAACGACAGCATCAATATCGTGCCAAACGACAAAGTAAAATCATGCCAAATGACAAAGCAAAATCGTGCCAAATGGCAAAGCAAAATCGTGCCAAATGACAAAGCAAAATCATGCCAAATGGCAAAGCAAAATCGTGCCAAATGGCAAAGTAGAATCATGCCAAATGGCGAATTTAGATTTGCTTACACAGAGTTTACTAATTGATTTACAACACATTAAGATATTTTTAAAAAAACGGAATTTATCCTATGACTATTTCATGAAAAAAGCAAGCAACAAAGCACCGCGAGGCGGTGCGTTTTTGTTAACCCCGTATGGAGGCGAAGCCGAACATGCGGGGTGTTAGGAAATGCGACAGCCTGCACCGTAAGACGGTGCCTCCTACATAGTTGTTTGCATAGCATCCACACACAGATTTCTTATGCATAGCATACCCTCCATGAGGCACCGTCTTACGGTGCTGTGGAGCGAATCTTTTTATCCCCGCATGTTCGGCTTCGCCTCCATGCGGGGTTAACGAGAATGCACCGCCTCGCGGTGTGCCAACAGAGAAATCCGCATGAAGACATAAACCACGAAAAACACGCAAAAAGAGAGAAACCACAGAAAACATTTGTTAAATACGAATCTTTTAAGTTAAAAATCTTTAATTACCCCCCCCTAAATGGCTATATCATTATTTAAATATACCTTTGCAATGTCAAAAAAGACAAAATACAGAGACGAGAAACGAGAACCAATCACTGTCTGTGCTTGTAATCCCTCATGCTGTGCAACAAAACCGCGTAATGCGCAACAAAATTGCGTGATGTGCAACGAAACCACGTGATGCGCAACAAAATCACGTGATGCGCAACAAAACCGCGTACATCATTGCCGGCATACCCACAAGCCAAGCAGCGTAATAAAACCATATAAACCAGATGACTACACCTGTGAGACCTTTGTGCCAAAGAACAACACCTGAAGGAGTTCTTTGGCGAACTTTGTTTATATGCAGCCTACCATTGCAAAGCATTTTTTATTTTATTTTTATCATAATCACAAAAAAATCCAAACAACAATGAAAAAACTATTACTGCTTGTTGCTTTCATGGCAACTGTTGCACAGAATGTTCTGGCACAAGAAAAAAGTATTATGCTCCGTCATGGTGATGAAATCAAACAGTTCACCGTCTATGACGATAGTGGAATGACACTGCAGAGTGCCATTGATGCATGTGAGGATGGCGATGTCCTGTACCTTAGTGTCGGCAACTTTGACGGTAATATAACGGTAAACAAGTCTATCACTATCATTGGAAGGGGAGGAGGAGAGACTATGATTCCAGGTACAGTAACAGCAACAGCAAACAATAACGCAACCATTACATTCTCAGGGATAAAATTCTTGAGCAGAGTTAGTTGTGAAGGAGGCGCAAATGTGACCTTCAAAAAGTGTGAGATGAACTCGGAGGCATATATGTCTGGAAGCAACGTAAATATAGAGAACTGTCAGGTCAGCACATTATATTTCACCAAGAATAGAGCGTATATGGTTTCAGCATGGAGCAGTGTTTTTAATGAAGTATGCAAACAAACGAACAACTACAACTCTGTTAATGACATGTTCATTAATTGCCATATAAAAAATATTAGGACTAATACTCTGACCGGTGGCACTTTCAGACAATGTGTCATAGGCGGTAGCGATAAAGCACAGCCAACTGCCTTGTTCTCAAACTGTCTCTTCCTTTTTGACGACAGCGCGACCAAGATGGTCAACCAGTCTGAATGTATTCTGGACTCCTCCATCACCATGGCTGACATTACAAAGGACTTGCTTACAGAAAAAGGATACCTCGGCAGTGATGGCACTGTCATCGGAATATATGGCGGCATCAAGCCATTCATTCCACTGACTTCAAACAACATCATCACTTCTGCGACAGTTGTTGTTGACAATGAAAAGAATGAGCTGAATGTCAAACTGAAGAGAAAACAGTAATCCTGTTCTTATTATGCGGAAATCAATAAGACTTCCCATTGTGCTGTGCATGCTGCTCATGCAAAGCAGCATGCTTGCGCAAGAGGGACAAATACCTATTTATGAAGAGAAAGTGGAGTACTGGATAGACAGCGACTTTGCAGGCAGGAAGACTGCCACAGGCAATGACATCGCTGTCGACATCTCCGGTCTTGGCTACGGCATCCATTTCTTCAATATGCTTACGCAGAACAAGGAGGGCGAGCCGGCTTTCCTGACATACGCCTTCTTCAAGCGTGAGTTTGTGACTTACGATGAGAAGGTGGAGTACTGGATAGACAACGACTTTGCAGGCAGGAAGACTGCCACAGGCAATGACATCGCTGTCGACATCTCAGGGCTTGACCACGGCATCCACTTCTTCAACATGCTGACGCAGAACAAGGAGGGAGAGCCGGCTTTCCTGACATACGCCTTCTTCAAGCGTGAGTTTGTGACTTACGATGAGAAGGTGGAGTACTGGATAGACAGCGACTTTGCAGGCAGAAAGACTGCCAACAGCAATGACATCACTGTAGACATCTCAGGGCTTGACCACGGCATCCACTTCTTCAACATGCTGACGCAGAACAAGGAGGGAGAGCCGGCTTTCCTGACATACGCCTTCTTCAAGCATGAGTTTGTGACTTACGATGAGAAGGTGGAGTACTGGATAGACAGCGACTTTGCAGGCAGAAAGACTGCCAACAGCAATGACATCGCTGTAGACATCTCAGGGCTTGACCACGGCATCCACTTCTTCAACATGCTGACGCAGAACAAGGAGGGAGAGCCGGCTTTCATGACATACGCCTTCTACAAAGTGAAAGGCGTTGATGTGGACTTCTGCGACTATTGGATTGACGATGATGTGGAAGGCACTCACGGCATAGTGCACCTTACCAATGGTGAGGGAGCGTTCACTGTGGACATATCGCGCCTGGAGTTTGGCACTCACAAGCTGCACTACATGGAGCACACCACCGAGGGTGACTGGAGCGACATTGTCACCATAGAGTTTGAGAAGACCGAGCTTGACATGTCGGAGCTGTGCAGTGACGAGTGGGCGAAGCTACAAGTGCTGCATGGCAAACTTGTAGCCCGGGGCTTTGACAAGGACCTTTGGGACATGACGAAGGGCGCGAAGGGTGCAGGCAACTTCTATGGCTTGCAGGTCATCGACCGCCATTTGACGAAGATAGACATCAGTGCCCGTGAGCTTAGTGGCGAACTGCCTAAGGAGGTGTTCTCCTTCCCTATGCTGGAGTCGCTTAATGTCTCCAAGAACACCATGGAGGGCGACCTCCCTGAGAGTGTTGCGGCGTTGGCAGGCGAGAAAGCCTTGGAGTCTGTGGCTTTGAAGTCGCTGAATGTGAGCGACAACCGTTTCAGCGGCAATGTCGGCAAGCTGGCGGAGCAGTTCCCAGAGCTGACCACCCTCAATGCGTCGGTGAATGCCTTTGACGAGGTAAGCCCGATGATTTCGGAGAATGTGACGGAGCTTGACCTGTCGAAGCAGACTGTGGAGAAGGTTGTGGACATCAACCTCACCGGTGCCGGCGTTGACGACATCACTGCCATGATACCTTCGGTGATGCGCTACGACCATGCGGCGCGCCAATACCGTGACGACCTCAGCCTTATGCTGACGACAGCGGATGCCGCCGCGTTTGACAAAGCCACCAACAAGCAGTGGGCTATGCAGATAGCCGGCAAGGCAGGCGGAGCGTGGAGCATCCCTTACTTTGCCGCCGCGAGTCCTGTCTATACCGGCGAGAATGGTGCTGTGGTGAATGCCCTCGGGCTTGACGGCAAGGGCAATGCCGATGGCAGCTCGTTCCGTATGGCAATGTCATTCGGAGAGGGCGATGCCGATTTTGTCGGAGGCGTCAATGTCAATGACCTTCAGGCAACCATCCTCTATGCGTTCGACAGCTATAAGAATAAGGTGTTCAACCTTACTGCCGCCGACACTTATGCCGACAGCCGCATCAATGTGCAGGATGTGGTGAACACCGTCGACATACTTCTTGACATGCCTGACTACAACCCAGGCGATGCTTACCAGGCGAAGGCTTCCAACAGGAAGTCCGCACCGGAGGCGGACGCTGCGTTGTATGTCGAGAACGGCGAGTTGGTGCTCTATGCTTCACGCCCTGTGGCTGCACTTACTGTGGACATCAGTGATGCCATGGCGAAGAACATTGTGTGGAGTCTCAGCGGTATGGGATTCACTGCTTCGGCGAAGGACAATGCCGATGGCTGCCGTGCCGTCATCTACTCGACAATGCTTGGCGAGCTGCCTGAGGGCCGCACAGTACTTGCACAGTTCAGGGGAGCTGACGATGCACAGATTGTGTCTGTCACTGCCTCGGACGTGAATGCCGAGGGCATGACAGTGGTCTGCGGAAGCAAGGATGCCACCGGCATAACAGAAGTGACGCAGGACGGTGCAGACAAGTCAAATGCCTACACCATCAATGGCGTCAAGGCTGACAAGGCTTCCGGCAGGAGAAAAGTAATAATTGTTAATGGCAAAAAGATTATTGGCAATGAAAAATAACATATCAAGGCTTATCGGGCTGTTGCTCCTACTTCTTGCGGGAGTGGCAGCCAAAGCCGCTGACAACAGGATATATATCCAGAATGTTGAGACCAATGCCGGAAAGACGGCCACGCTGCCTGTCTGGCTGAGCAACACATCGGACATCATAGCATTCGAGTTTGTGCTGACGATGCCTGACGGTGCCAAGCTCAACACGAGCAACCATGCTTACACCGACAGGCAGAGCGACCATCAGCTGGTGGTAAGAAGCATCGGCGGCAACCGGTACAAGGTTATGGGGTTCTCCCCTACTAACACGGCCATTGCCGGACAGTCGGGCAAGCTGCTCAACCTTACGATGTCGGCACCTTCGGCATGGAAGGCCGGTGACAAGAAAAGGGTTGAGATGAGCGATGTCGTGCTGTCGGTGAAGGGTGGCGGCAACGTTGTCACGGGGTATGACGGATGTACAGTGACAGTGACGGAGACACCCCATGCCGACATCATTGTGAAGAACATCTCGCTGACAGGGAAATCGTTCATGCCCGGACAGACGATGACCGTGAACTGGACTGTGGAGAACATCGGCAACGGAGAAGCTGTCGGAGGCTGGGCGGAACAGGTGACTGTCATCGACGAGTATGGCACGAGCTACAGTTTTGACAAGACCTATGAGAAAGCGTCGCTGAGTGTCGGCGGCACAACCCAGAATTCGGCAGAGTTCAGGATTCCTGCCACCTGCGGCATTGAAGGACAGTTCAAGGTCAAGGTGGAGCTGATCGGCAACAAAGCCCTCAACGAGCCTGTGGCTTATCAGGGCAACAATGCTCTGACCACCTCAGGCTATGTCGGAGAGATGGGCAAGGTGCTTACACTCACCACTCCCAAGAAGGAAGTGGACGAGGGGGCAGGACAGGTGGAATGCAGTGTCAGCCGCAGCGGTTATCGCGGTGTGGACGAGACTGTCATGCTTTCGTCTTCAAACACCGGCAGGCTTACCGTGCCTGCAAGTGTGGTGATTCCGGCAGGAGCAGCAACAGCAAAGTTCATGGCTGCTGTCGTGGATGATGATTTATGGAACAAGAATGTTGATGTGGAGATTACCGCACGACTCAAAGGATATGATGATGCCCACGGCACGGTGAGCATCATTGACAATGAGACAGCAACACTCATGATAACGACCGACAAGGAGAATTATGTCGAGGGTGACAAGATGGCTGTCAGCATCGAATCAACATCCGCAAACCCCGAGGATGTGACCTTGATGATTGGCATATCGCCGTCACAGCGCATCGCCTGTCCTGCTTCGGTGATATTGCCGGCAGGTGAGACAAAGGTTGTGGTAGAGGCGACTGTCACGGACGACAAGCGTGTCAGTATGGACTATCATGCCACGCTGACGGTCAGTGCAGCCAACTACACTTCCGGCCGTTGTGAGGTAGCTGTGGCGGACAACGATGTGCCGCGATTTGAGCTGATGCTGTCTCCGTCAACGGTGTCGGAGGGCGACGGACCGCAGTGTGTCGTTGCCACTCTGCGCCGTACAGACAATGTCGACAAGGCGGTCAATGTGCGTGTAAAGTCAAGTGACGCTAAGGGTGTGCTTTGTTCCGTCTCGCAGGTGGGCTTTGCTGCCGGTGTCAGGGAGCAGTCGTTCTTCCTCGGCGTTGTGGACAATGCTGTCGTGGACGGCGAGCGCGACTATCAGATAAGTGCCGGTGTGCATTTCCCTGACTATGGAATCACCGCAGGTGAGGGCGAGCAAGGCTTTACCTGTGCACTGCTGAAGGTTTTGGACGACGATGGTCCGACACTGAAGATGAGCATTGACAAGGCTAACGTGAAAGAGGGCGGCACAGCAGTGCTTACTGTCACAAGGAACACCTCGACGGACAGTCCGCTGACAGTGAGCGTCACGAACGATGAGCCGGGCCGCGTCACCCACCCTGCCAGCGTGACCATTGTGAAAGGGCAGGCTTCGGCGAAGATGCAGGTGGCTGTGAACAAGGATGATACGGACATGGGCAATCACCTTGTCACGTTCTTTGCCAATGCTAACGGCTACACGTTAGGCAAGACAAACATGCAGATTGTCAACCAGACGCTGCCTGACATTTCAGATGTGAAGCTGACGGCAGAGAAGGAAGAACTGATGGCGAAGACTGCCATGAAGGTGACTGCAAGCCTGAGGAACAGTGGTGTGACAGAGTTGCCTGCAGGAGCAAAGGTGAATATATGGTTCAGCTATCTGCAGGCATACACCAAGGGCGGCATACTCCTTGGCACACAGACTCTTGATGCTCCGTTAGCGATTGGCGAGACAAGGGATGTCGACTTATATGTGGAAATGCCGAACAAGCTGGGAGTGTATTACCTGTATGCACAGGTTGATGCCCCTTCTAACACTCAGGAAATCAACGAGCATAACAATGTCAGCACGGCATGCAAGGTGGTGCTTACCGCGCCATTCACCGTGCGTACATCCGTGGACAAGGATGAGGTGAAGGTCGGTGAGACTGTCACTATCAGCGGAAAGGCTACAGGAAGTAATGTCGTGAACGCGGCTGTAAACATCATCTATGAATGGAACGGCAAGGTGTACAAGGTTTCATCCGTGACAGCAGACTCCAAGGGTGAGTTTGCCGTACAGTATGTTATCCCTAAGACACAGCCGGGAAACTACCGCTTCGGTGCTTGCTATGGCAAGGACGACACAGCTGCTGATGAGGATATGTGCAGCCTGTGTGCTTATGGCTGGAAAGTGGACAACAAGATGTTTGTCAACAAGTCCATAGAAGTGGGACAGAAGTACACCGGTTCTGTGACGATAACCAACAACTGCCCGAAACCGCTGACAGGCGTAAGGGTGGACTGTGGCGAGTTGCCTGAGGGTGTCACGCTGACATGGGATGTCCCTTCAAGGATTGAGGGCGGCGAGTCTGTAAAGGCATCATTCGCCCTGACACCTAAGGTGCAGGCGAGTGAGGCGGTGAATCTGGCTGTCATGCTGAAATCCGACCAATGCAATGACATGGAACTCAGCGGAAGATATGCGGCTTACAATCCGTACCCGCACCTTGAATCTGAGGTCAGCCATATAAGCACATCTGCCACAAAAGGCAGACAGAAGATTTATAAACTGTCCATAGGCAACAGCGGCAACGGTCCGACAGGCGCGATAACACTTGCATTGCCTGACTTCATAAAGTCGCTTTCCGGCACAACAATCAAGTCATTGGCGTACGGAGAGACAACGACAATAACGTTGGGCATCACTCCTGCCGACGATGCGGCGGTGAATGTCAGTGTGAGCGGGCGTATCGGCATCAACTGTGCCAACGGCAACGGTATCGCTATTCCTTATGACATCAACATTGTATCGGAAGAGACCGGCACGTTGCATGTGGATGTATGTGACGAATTCACTTATTACACTGACGGTGCGCCACAGGTAAAGGGTGCAGAGGTGGAAGTGCGCAACTATAACACCAACGAGGTGGCATACAGCGGTACTACCAACGAGAAAGGTTATGTCGAGCCTATACTGACCGAGGGCTATTACAGGCTGAAAGTCAGTGCAAGCGGTCACGAGACATTCAGCGGAACCGTATGTGTCGACCCGGGCAAGACAACCTTCAAGACTGTGAACCTTGCAATAGTCGATGACATCAAGGTGAAGTATGAGGTTGTCGAGACAGAGGTGGAGGATGTCTATGAGATTGTCACCACAACCACTTTCGAGACTGCTGTGCCTAAGCCGCAGCTGCGTTTGGCTACATCGGGCAACATTGATGGCGATGCGCTGACAGAGATCGGGCAAAGCATGGTCTACTCGGTTGTCGTTACAAATGAGGGACTTATCACTGCCAAGAACGTGAATGTGAGCAAGCCGTTGGTTGAAAATGCGTTAACAGGAAAATACAGGAACACTGCAGACTTGAAGGTGGAGTACCTGACCGACCATGTCTTCGACCTTCGCCCGAAGGAGAGTGCTGTTGTGACGTACAGAGTGACAAGGGCGGCATTCACTGAGCTTGACGGATGTGTTGCTATCATTAAAGGAACATTCCAATACGACTGTGGTACCGACATCAAGCAAGGGAATTTCTCCGGCGGCGCAATGATTAGCCAGAAATGCAAGCCTGAAGACATTCTTACCGGATTTGGCGGTGAGGATGATAGTAAGGATTTCGAACTTGAAGAAGGTGAAGAAGGCGAAGATAATGATGGCGAATTCAAACTGGAATGGCCTGATGAGGACAAGACTTATGACGAAACAAAAGGCGATAATAAGCCTAAAGAGGAAATTGAGGATGACGAAGGCATCGTGATTGCCAAGGTTAAACTTCAGTTCAACCAGCGCATGACAATGACCCGACAAGCATTCCGTGGCACACTGGTGGTGGAGAACGGCACTGACGGCCAGATGAAAGACATCGTGCTGACACTCCGCGAAACAGACCCTCAGGGCAATGTTGCGACATCACATGAGTTCCAAGTGAGCAATGAGACGATAGAAGGATTCGGCGGTACACTCGAAGGTCCATGGACCCTTGATGCCAAGAAGACCGGAAAGGCCACAATACTTTACATTCCGACAAAATATGCAGCACCTTATGAGCCTGTGGAATACACTTTTGGCGGACAACTGTCATTCAAAGACCCTGCCACCGGCATGACCCGTCTACGTGACCTTACGGAACAGACGCTGACGGTGAAGCCTTCGCCAAACCTGAACCTGACGTATTTCATGCAGCGCGATGTGCTTGGCGATGACCCATTGACTCCGGAGATAGAGCCAATGGAGGAAGCGGAGTTCTCATTGATTATCGACAATGTGGGATATGGCGAGGCAACAAATGTGAACATGGTAACACAGCAACCACAGATAATAGACAATGAACAGGGACTGCTCATCAACTTTGAGTTTACAAGAGCATTACTCAATGGCGAGGACGAGACATTGGCAATGGGTGGCGATATCGCTACGCCATTCGGAGACATCGCTCCAAAGAGCCAGAGCTATGCCCAGTGGTTCATGACATCAACACTTATGGGACATTTCACAGACTATAATGTTGAAGCTACGCACGTTACAAGTTATGACAATCCTGACTTGTCATTGCTCAATGAGGTCACTATCCATGAGCTTATACGCAGTGTGGATGTACCGGGAAAAGACGGTATGAAAGGCTTCATCTGTAATGACGAAAAGGATGATAGCAACCTGCCGGACATCATCTATCTCACTGATGGCACAAAAGAGCCTGTGGGACTGTGTGACAAGATCAGCATGGAACAGATTGACGATACCAACTACCGTCTTACTATCGTACCTTCGACATTGGGACTCTATGGTTGGAATTACGGCAGCATACGTGACCCGAAGAATGGCAAGGCACGTATAACAAAGATTGTACGCGAAAGTGACGGCATGGAGCTCAGTCTCAGGAATGTGTGGATAACGCACGCCACGATGCGCGACGGCAAGAAACCTCTGTATGAGAATCTTGTGCATATCGCTGACGCTGTCCATGCGGAAATGACTTCTTATATTGTCACGTATGAGGACAGACCTTCCATGGAACTGCAGGTGAAGAGATTCAGCGGAATCCCTGGTAACAGTACCGTGGCGACAGAAGAGGTTACGGACATAAAGGTGGAGTTCAACAAGCCTATCACCGAAAGCACTTTCACAACTGATGACATCGAACTGATGATTCAGGGCAACAAGGTGGCGTGTGACAAGGTTGTGATAAGCAAGGTTGACGAATTGACTTACAATGTGAACATCGCCAATGTTGAGCGTGCCGACGGTCTGTACATACTGACTGTGCAGACAGCGACCATAGATGATGCCGACGGCTATTACGGTGGTGAAGGCCGTCAGTGCTCATGGAACGAGTTTACAGGCAAACCTGTCGCGCTGAAGTTCGCACTTAAGCGCAACGGTTTCGGCAAACTTGCAGCGAATGCTTGTACGGTGACAATGTCTGACGGTGCAACTGTGGGCAGCAGTTATCCTTTCGGCACAAAACTCAAACTGAAGGCTGTACCAGCATACGGATATACCTTTGAGCGGTGGGCTATCAACGGCACAACGCTCTCTACAAGCGACGAACTGGAGTATCAGTTGACATCGTCCAAAGAGGTAGAGTTATGGCTTAAACCTAACAACTATAATATTGCGGTAAGCAATTCCAATGGTGGTTCTATAAACGGAGGCTCAGGGCGTTATGAATACCTTGAAGAAATAGAGCTTGTTGCTACCCCTTCCGACGGTTACGACTTTGTCGGGTGGTATGCAAAGAGTGTGCAGCCAAGCAACAGCAAAAAGCTGCGTGCTCCTGAAGGTGCAACACTGCTTGGAAAGGAAATGACACTGCGTTATACTGTTGTCGGCGAAGCTGCCATATATCCGGAATTTACCAAGCAGCAGACAGTAATTGATTGTACAATATCAAGCATAAGATGCGGCACACTGATATTGCCATTCGACAGCGATATTCCGGAAGGTATGGGCGTTTACTCATGCAGCGGCATTGGTGATGAAAACATTGTCGAGCTTGTTGAGGAGACGAGCATAAAGGCGAACACTCCTTATATAATAGCCGGTACACCGGGAACATATCATTTCTACGGAAACAGGATTATCGAGGAGTACGTTTGGACAAGCGACTATCTGACAGGCACGTTTGAGACGATGTATGTTCCGAAAGATGCGTATGTGCTGCAGAACCAGAAGGAATACGGAGTGGGCTTCTATCGTGTCAAGGATGACAACTCGGTGAGAATAACACCATATCATTGTTATTTCAATGCCTTAAACGGAAGTGGTGCAAAATTCTTCAAGATGTCATTTGGTTCTATGACGGGCATAAGCAATGTGACTGGCGACACAGCCAAGCCTGTGCGAGTGTACAACATCAATGGTCAAATGGTACGCACTGCGGAAAGCATCGGTAAAGCCCTGCGCGAACTTCCTGCCGGCATATACATCATAAACAATCGCAAATATTCTATAAACAACAAATAAGAAATGGGAAAGAAAAAATATGTAGCACCTAAAATAGAAATAATAAAGTGTAGCAGCGATGAAGCTTTCCTTGCAGCTTCCATGCCGCGCATACCTATTATTGAAGACCAGGATGATCCTGACAACCCAATATATGCCGACCCGGACGGAAATGTTTTCTCAAAAAGACATGACATATGGGATAACAGCTGGTTGGATGACGAAGAGGATTAAAATGCTTTTGGATGATAATGACTCCATGGTTCGCGTAACCATGGAGTTTTTTTCTTCTATTAATCCGTCATTATCAAAATACTCAATAATCTGAATGAATCCGCAGAATCAGTATGAGACTATAAACAACAAATGGCGAAATTGAAGTTTTTTCATCCTATCATGTGTTGATTATCAAAAAAATACATTACCTTTGCATAAGATAAGCTGCACCTCGGCTATTTCAAGTAAACTTGATTGCGCTCGGTTTGCATTACCTTTGCAGTTGTAACCTGTTTATCAAAAAAGTATAAGGACAAACATAAAATACAAGAAAATATGAAGAAACTTATAGTCATCGACGCATGTATGCGTGACGGAGAATCACGTACAAGAAGGATTCTTGAACCTTTGGTAAAGGAACTTGGCAAGAGATATGAGACAGAAACCATCGTGCTTGACGGTGAAGACTATCAATCCGTTGGCAGGAAAGTGCTTGCAGAACGCAGCAATGGCTATGTGCCGGAAGAGGTTGCAGAGCAGGCAAGGCGCATAGCCGAAGCGGACAGGTTAGTGATTGCTGCTCCGTTCTGGGACATGAGTTTCCCTGCCATCCTGAAGGTTTTCATTGAGAACATGTCCCTGTTCAACATCACTTTCAAGGACAACGGCACATATTTCGAGGGACTCTGCCGCTGCGAGAAGGTCCTCTACATCACCACACGTGGCATGAATGTCCGCACAGGCGACCCTATCGAGGCTGCCACTCCTTACATCAAGGCTATAGGCGCACTGTGGGGACTTGGCGAACTCTTCACCGTCGCTGCCGAGAACCTTGATTACAGCACTCCGGAGGAGATAGACGCACGCATCAACGCCGCCATCGCCGAAGGTCTGGAAATCTGCAAAGATTTCTGAGAAATCTACAATTAGGGATGTGTAGCATTGTAATAAAGTAAGTTGTGTTGTTATGCTCCTTTTGATTGTTCTATAATAAATGAAATCATGCTGAAATGGTTGCATTGTTATAATCATTCCAGCATGATTTTGAAATATTCCAATGACTTGGCTTTGGAGCAACAATGATTAAAGAGTTATACATTCAAGATAGAAGTGCAATTTTCTTGACTGTATACTTTTACAACTCGTCCATCATCAAAAAGGTTCTGAGTCCAAGGTGCGTCAGTCCATTGTCATCACTCTTGGTTACGAGCGGTGTCATGGAGATAACATACTTCGGATAATTGTCCTTGATAGATGCCAGATTTCCGAACTCACGCTTATATGTTTCTTCGTCTGCAATTATGTAGGAAGCTTGTACATAAAAACGCTTGCCACCTTTCTTTGAGCAGACAAAGTCGATTTCTCCTGCCTGAAGCTGACCAACCGTAACCTCATACCCCATTCGTATCAGTTGCTGATAGATGATGTTCTCCAGAATCTTCTCGATGTCACCTTCACGATTGCCACCGACAAGTGCATTACGAAGACCATGGTCCTCAAAGTAGAATTTGTCATTGCTGTCAAACAGCTTCTTTCCATGAATGTCATAGCGATTGACCTTATGGAGAATATACGCCTCTGAGATGTACTTGATATATTCGATGATGGTCGATGCCGTAATCGATTGTCCTTGCGACTTCATGTACTTGGCTATGCTTGTAGCAGAGATTATCTTGCCGATATTATCAGCAAGGAAGCGTGTGAGGTTTTCAAGAAATACTACATTACGTATCTTGTTGCGTAGGATGACATCCTTCAAGAGTACGGTGTTATAGATGTCCTTCTGATACTCACGAGTATCGTCTTCATCAAGTCCTATCTTCACCAAACCGGGAAGACCGCCATACTGGATGTATTTGGCGAGCGAGTCATCTGAGTCCTGGAGCTTGTGGAACTGCAGGAACTCTTCATAGCTAAGCGACTGGATGTAGATTTCCTTGTATCTGCCACCTATAAGCGTGCTCAGATCGCTACTCAGCATCTTGGCATTAGAACCTGTTACAATGACTTCGGCATCAGGTTCAGTGCAGAAACTGCGAACTGTACGTTCAAACATCTCGATATCTTGAATCTCATCCACGAGAATGTAGTTCATCTTGCCCTTCACCCATTTGCTCTTGATGTACTCGTTCAAATCTTGATAGTTATGAATGAAATCAAACTGTTCCTTCTCCTTATCCACATAGATGATATTGTTGTTATCATCTTCCTCCTTGATTGAACGAATCATCTTCAGCGTATAGCTTTTACCAACACGTCTCTGACCGACAAGAACAATTATGTAGTCCTTGCCAAGATACTTTTCTATTTGGTCGATGTATCTCTGTCTTGGGAGTATGTTCATATTTCTTATACTTAATATTTTTCACAAAACTACTATTTTTATTCAATATAAAAGATAAAAGATATATTTTTCTTTGTTTTGCACGTTATATTTAACACTTACACATGATTTTACTCAACTTTGGATACCAAAGTTGAGTAAAATCATGTGTAAGTGTTGCTAACTCATCCGAATTATTCTCTATGGTTTTACGTTTCCCATGTAGTCGCTGCCCTTATCCCATGTACTTATTGATTATGCGTAACAAGTAGCTACAGTGCTGAAAAATGCTCACTTTCACAATGTCACCAATATAATGACCATATTGCACATCAACATGCAATTTTCTCTATAATGATTCACTTTCCGATGCAGAAATGAGAGAAGATATTTCCCAACACCTCGTCGGGAGTGATTTCACCACCGACGATTTCGGAAAGGTGAGTGATGCACTGGCGGAGGTCCTCCGAAACAAGGTCGCCACTTATGCCAAGTGCAAGGGAGTCAAGGGCACGGCAGATGTCTTCTGAAGCGAGGTCAAGGGCTACCTTATGACGCTGATTGGTAATCAAAAGGGAATCGGAGGCACTGTTCTCCGTGCTGCGGACAGTGTCAACAAGCCGGTGTTCCAACTGCTCGATGCCTGTTCCGGTCAGTGCGGAGAACTCATCGGTCTTATTCGTTATGCGGATGATATGCTGACCGTCCAAAGGAGAAATGTCGGCAAACGGCACTCCAGGCTCTGTCAGAAGGATGACAATCTGCGCTTTCTCTGATGCTTTCAGTGAACGCTCTATGCCCATTTTCTCTATTGTGTCCTCTGTCTTGCGTATGCCTGCGGTATCTATAAAGCGGAACAGATGACCGTCAATGGTGATAGTGTCCTCGATGATGTCACGTGTCGTTCCCTGTATATCCGAGACGATGGCACGGTCATCACGCAAAAGGGCATTGAGCAAGGTTGACTTTCCCACATTAGGTGCGCCAATGATAGCGACAGGAGTGCCATTCTTTATCGCATTGCCTTGCTCAAAACTACCTGAAAGACGGCTGATTTCCTTGCTTATCTGCCGGGCTATTTCCACCAGTTCCCCTCTGTCCGCAAACTCCAAATCCTCATGGTCAGAGAAGTCAAGTTCGAGTTCAAGCAACGAGGTCAGGTGCAGCAGCCTGTCGCGAAGCTCACGCAACTTCTGTGAGATACCGCCACGCATCTGTTGCATCGCCACCCGATGCTGTGCGGCATTCTGTGAAGCGATGAGGTCAGCGACAGCCTCAGCCTGCGACAAATCCATCTTTCCATTGAGGAAAGCACGCTGTGTGAACTCGCCGGGACCAGCAAGTTCACAGCCATTATCGACAAGCAACTGCAGGATTTGCTTGAGAATATAGCTCGAACCATGGCACGAAATCTCCACAGTGTCCTCACCTGTATAGCTCCGTGGCGCACGGCATACAGAGACAATGACATCGTCAATGTCCGTTATCCGGCCATAATGCATGGTGTAACTTCCGGCGGAAGAAATATCCTTGCTGAAGATTCTGTTTACTATATCTATAGCCTCAGAGCCTGAAACCCTGACAATTCCGACCGCACCACCTTGTGCCGTCGCTATCGCACAAATTGTTTTCATTGACATAATAGCTGCTTAACTTTTTATCTTTCTGCTCGCCGCAATCCTCGGCAAACAGACGACAAAGTTACGAAAATTTTCTCGAACTATGAATTTTTGCTTGTGTTTTTTACTTTTTAGTACTGCATGTGTAGAGAGAATAATCAGGCATTCCCTCATGAAATGTGTATGATTTGCCTTACATTCCCTCATAAAATGTGTATAAAATCCTTTGTATTCCCACTTAAAATGTGTATCTTTGCACAGCATTCCCTAATGACAAGTAAAAAAATCACAGCCATGAACAAGAAAGAAATATCTGCCCGAATTGAATATGTGGTGGCATGTGTCGGAGCATTTGCCCAACACTACAAGCTATCCAACCAACAGGCTTACGCCTATTTGCGCCGTTTCTCCGGCATAGATTTCCTGCTTGATTGCTATGCTGCCGAACACACTCTCTCCATTGACGATGCGGTCTCTGACCTGCAAGTGCTCTGCAGACGGAAAGGAGGCAAAATATGATTCGGCTCTACCACGGTTCAAACGTGCTCATTGACAGGATTGATCTCTCCCGAAGCAAACGTGGCAAAGATTTCGGGAAAGGTTTCTACCTCAACGCCAATGCCGACCAAGCTATGGCTATGGCTGTCCGTACAGCCAGATTCCAAGACGAAGGGCAACCAACATTGTCATGCTTTGAATTTGACGAGACAGCTGCGGCCGCTATGGGATTGAACATAAAAGTGTTTCCAGGTTACTCGGAGGAATGGGCGGAATTTGTTGTGATGAACCGCAAGAACAATTCTGGCACACCGTGCCATTCGTATGATATAGTAATCGGTCCGATTGCTGATGACACTGTGGGTGTGCAAATTCGCCGTTACATCATGGGATATATGTCAGCATCGGCACTGGTTGAAGAGTTGAGATTCAAAGGAGACCATGCAGTACAATATTTCTTTGGTACTCCACGTGCCATTGAACTTCTTAAACGTATTGAACTATGACACAGGATATACAGTTTCAAATAGAATGCCTTGCGGCGGAACTTGCGGAAATGCTAATGGCAGAATATGGCTGGGACATACGCCGGGCTCTTGACGAACTATATGCTTCCACTACATTCGCAAAACTCAATGACCCTGAATGTGGCCTTTACTACCAAGGAGCTGTATATATATTCCAGTTCCTCAAATCAGAAATAGAAACAGGCAAAATCAGTTGAACAATTACTGGTAAGCCCCAACATACAGAATCATTCATTCTAATCTGCACATGTGGATTAAGAAGATTACTGAGGATTATGCATAAGAATCGGCATGAATCTGCATGGGAAAGATATTTTTTTTCACGAAGATGACAAAGTGGGAAACATATCGTTATATTGGGATATGATGTGGCTTTATTCATGGTTTCCATAACAAGAAGAATTAGAAAACTCACGGCATTTATACCCTCTGAGAATCGCGTACAGACTTTTTCGTAACGCGGAAAGCGAAAAAACGTATGGATTTTTTATTTTGGTATTACTTTGTAAATCAACGAGTTAACATCGTAAACACATTCGCGTGCACAAAAAAGCACTGCATTTCGTTACCTCTTCATGCGTTTTTGGTAATGAAATGCAGTGCTTTTCGTAACCTTTGGCAGTGTAAATGGTTACCTTTTGCCATGCCAATGGTAGCCTTTTATCGAATTAATGACTATGGCCGGCATTGTGAAGCATGTTCTTTCGCCAAGAAAGACCTTGTTTTTCCTGTTATGATAAATAGGGCATTAGAAAACTCATGCACATTTTTCATGCGGAAATACGCCGTCTTTGACATGCTCTACAAATGTTTTTTGAATGACCGGAGAATATGATGTAGAACCTTGATACAGCATGATAGGATGTTGCATCAATGCTCTTTGAGTGCCTTAAAAAAACAGCACTGCCCTGCCACAGATTATTCCTCCTCATCCTGTTCTATGAGCTGCCGGTCGGCAGCCTTAAGCTGATATTTGCGCTTGGGGCTGCTCTGCGCACCATATTTTATGAGTTTTCTTGCAGCAACCTCTATGCTCTGACCTGACGGAGCAGTGACATTCTTCACATCGTCAAAGGCCTTGCGAGTCCTGTCGAGCTGCTCTTCGACTTTCAGGAAACGCTCATAGAACAGCTGGACACGGTCGATGACAGTGTTCGCCGCCTTGACCATATTCTCCTGATTCTCAACCTGACGCACCTGGCGCCATGTCATCTCAAGCACACGCAGCATCATGTAGAGGTTCTGGCTGCCGGCAATGATGACGCCCTTGTCGTAAGCCTCTTTCCAAAGTGACGCATCATTTCCGAGAGCAAGCTGCAAGGCACTTTCCGAAAAGACATACATAAGCACGAAATCCAACTTTCCGCGCCCCTCACGGATGTAGGAACTGTAGTTCTTCTGCGACAGTTCCGTGACATGCTGCCTTACGGAAGCGATATGCCGGGTCAAAGCATCCTGACGTTCAGTGTCAGTCTCGGCATTGTGATAATCCTCGAAAGCCTTCAGCGACATCTTCGAATCGATGATGACATCACGGGAGTCGGGGAAGTGAAGAATCACATCAGGCACCATCCTGTGTCCGTCCTCCTCACTGTAAATAGCCCTTCCCTTTGCGTCCTTCATGGTCGTCTGCTCCTCAAACTGAGTTCCTTCTTCCAGTCCCATGTCCTCAAGAAGCTGCTTCAGGCGCAGCTCTCCGAAGTTGCCCTGTGTCTTGTTCTTGCCCGTAAGTGCCTCGGCGAGTTTGTCGGCACGCTCTCCCACCTCACGGCTCTGCGCTATGCTGGTCTTTATGGTAGCATCAAGGCGTACCATTGTCTCGGCATGCTCCTTGCCACTCTTCTCGACCACCTCACGCATCTGCGTGATGCCGTCCTTCAGAGGGTTGAGGATTGCGCTGAGCTGCTCCTTGTTATGGATGCTCAACTGCTCGGAACGCTCCTTTAGAATCTTCTCCGAAGCGGTGTTGATTTGCTCTTTGATGAGTGTCATCTGCTGCTCCATCTGCTTCTCATACATGGCTTTCTGCTCCGCAAGGCGCTCCGCAGACTCCTGTTTCAGCCGGCGATTGTCTTCCTCGAGCCTCCTGTTCTGTGCTGTCAGTTGCTCCGTGCGCTCCTGCAGAAGACTGCGTGCGGCAGTGTCCATTTGCTCTTTTACGAGCGTTAGCTGTTGCTCCAGCTGCCGTTCGTAGAGGGCTTTCTGTTCCGCAATGCGTGCTTCCGCCGATTGGTTGAGCCGCGACAGTTCGTCTTCAAGAGCAGTGATTTTGGTGTGTTCCCTGTTGTATCTGTTCCGCAAAACAATCCAACCGATTATGAAACCTTTCAGTATACCGACGAGTAGGTAGATTATTTCCATTGTTAATAAAGTGTATCTGAATTGATTAATGTTATATTTTCCGTGAATGTTTTCTTATCTATGTTAGTGCATAACCACTTCACAGATGATTGTGGCTCCGCCACATTTTCAGAGGTCTCTCCAGACAACTTGCAGCACTATTACGAACGATGTGTTTTTTCATGCGGACATCCATGTTTTCCACATCGTCAGACAGTGTCAGTTGTCAGACTTGCGGGAATGTTCCTTCATGATGAACAGCATACCTATGGCTGCCCAGAAGAGTTCGCGCACACGGCAGATAATCGAGATAAATATGCCGACTTCGGTGGTCATGCCCATTTGTGCCGAAGACATCACGAATCCTCCTTCCCTTCCTCCAAGTTGCAGAGGGAAAATGAACAGAAGGTTCGCGAAAAGCGATGTGAATGAGAGTATCAGGAACGAGTGGACGAAGGTCAGCAGATTGGCTTCTCTGCCGAAAACCTGCAGGATGAGGAATATCTCGATGCACTGCAGCACTCTGCCTATGTACTCCAACAGCAGCGAGACATAAAAGCTCTTCCTGTTCTGCCCATGCAGTTCCGCTATCTGGCGGTCTATCTTGTGCAAGTCCTCGCTACGTGCAGAGTAGAATTTCTCTGCCCGTTTGCCAAGGAAAGGCAGTCTGCCGAGGATGCGCACTATCTTTGTCACCATACCTGTACGATAGCCTTTCATGAAGAAATATATCCCTGCAAGGCAGAACAATGCCATGGGAAGAATGATGAAATACGCTGTCGGAGAGAGAAGAATGGCAGGCTCTATGGCGACATAAAGCACCAACGAGGTGAGCCAAAACAGGAAATGCGAGAACACATGCATCATGGAAAACAGCACCACAGACGATGTTGCCCTCTGCCCGCCGATATGCGGCGTCATGGCAAGAATCTTGTACGGCTCTCCTCCAAGCAGCCCGACAGGCGTTGAGTAGTTCAGGGCAAAGCCTGTGACAGTGAGCCTCAACAGCCGGAAGAACGACACAGGACAGTCGCCGGAGCCACGGATGATGACGCGCCATGACATCGTGTTCATCGCATACAGTCCTCCCCACAAGGCAAGGATTGCTACGAGACGGATGCCTGTGCGCTGCATGTCACGATAGAGTTCGGCGAAG
Organism: Palleniella intestinalis; assembly: GCF_013166595.1. GTDB lineage: Bacteria > Bacteroidota > Bacteroidia > Bacteroidales > Bacteroidaceae > Prevotella > Prevotella intestinalis. Next base: position 488,633 of record NZ_JABKKG010000002.1, read on the forward strand.
GAGACGTCGAAGGTCAGGCACATGACGATAATAGCGGCTATGCCTATGGTCAGGAATATGTACTTTATCTTGTCAGACATGATGGTTTTCTGTTGGTTTTCCTGTCATCAGAGAGTAGACAAAGGGGTGGCAAGCAACTGCTTTTCAGACGGCAGCGGCTTGCTTGTCGAGGAAATATCTTCTGTATTCCTCCTCAAAATTCGGTGTGAAGACATCATGCCCGAGGTTGCTTTCAATGTCCTCTTTCGTCCAGAATCGTCCACCGTCAAGCTCGCCCCTGTCGGGACAAACATCACCGTCATAGACAGTTGTGTGGACATAGACCAGCTCGCGCTCTATGTCGTTCTCATGCACATACATGTCAATGCGCCTCGGAACATAGTCCGTCATGCCCAGTTCCTCACGCACTTCACGCAGCAGAGCCGCTTCCGGAGTCTCCCCGTAGTCAATATGTCCGCCACATGCCGTGTCCCATTTGCCGGGCTGTATGTCCTTCCATTCCGGGCGTTTCTGCAGAAACAGCTCGCCTTTGCTGTTGAAAAGGTGCAGATGAACAACCGGATGCAGCACTTTGCCGCCGTTATGCGCCTCACCGCGTGAGATGCTGCCGAGGACGTTTCCGGCAGCATCCACAATGGGAAAGAGCTCTTTTTTATTGTCTTTGTTCATACATTTATTCATGCTTTCGTTGTTAAATCGCAATTTATCTTTTGCAAAGATTATGCAAACCGAGTACAATTGAACTTGCTCAAAACTGCCGAGGTGCAACTTATCTTTTGCAAAGATACGGATTTTTTCTGACAAATATAGAGTAAGGATAAGTATTTTTTCATTATTGGTCTGTAAAATAACGTGGGTTCGACGAATTTGCAACTATCCGGCAGAATGAAGAAAAACGCTACCAAAGCACCGTGAAACGGTGACTCTTCGTTAACCGCGTATGGAGGCTTAGCCGAACATGGGCGGCAACATCAGTGCGTCAGCCTGAGGGTGTGTCAAAACTACAAAACGCGAAAAACGTATTGCCACTTTGATACATTTACAGCAAAAAACAAGACAAATTCATCATTATAAGGCAGGTGTCCATTGTTTAATGGCTATTATACTTGACAAATGATAGTGGGTTTTTCATTGAATCGCGTTTTGACACACCCTCCTACGTTCTTCAACCGCTACGCGGTAGTTTGTAGTACTTAACTTACAAATTGTAACCTTTGAAAACATCGGTTTGAGTTTTGACACACCCTCAGACCATTTGCCAGAGACACCCCACATGCTGCCATAAGCAGCATGTGGGGTTAACGAAGAGTCACCGTTTCACGGTGCTTTTTATAGCATTTTGCTTTTGATCAGATACAGCAAATTCGTCGAACTCACGTAAAATAAAAAGTGACCTTTCACTGATGCAAAAGGCCACTTCGGCAGAGATTGTGTTTGTTTTATGGTATCATATATGCTGCTTCAGCTTATTCAATGAAACCATCATCCCATATTCCGTCTTTTGACAAAGATTCGAACTCGTCGTCATCGCCAGTATCAGTGTCACCACCGAAACCCGGACCGTTCTCTGTATCATAACCACCTTTGCCTGATGCGGCAAGAATGGTTGATGGCTCCATAGGGATGATTGTAATGGCAGGGGCTATATATTCTTTCTTCATAATGATGCTTGTTTTCAGTTATTTTACTATATATTTCTTTCCGTTTGCCACATAGATGCCTTTTGGCAGGTTGTCCATGCGTGTTCCCACAAATCTGCCGTCCAAACTGTAGACACCGCTCTTGGCATTCTCCTGCGGAACAGTGGTGTAGTCTGTGATTCCTGTCGTGCCACCATGGTCTTCCGCAAAGTCCATTGCAAGGATAGTCTTCTTGCTATTGCCATTGATGTCCTCGAAAGCATCATTATCGCAATGGAAATCAACATAGACATTGGTCATGTCGTTAGAGCCTCTGCTCAGATTCATGTACTGTGCACTGGACTTTCCACCAATGATGCTGGTCAATGCGTTCCACTTGTTCCCCTCTGTCGTGGTTCTGTAGAGCAGATGCTTCGGATTGCTCTTTGTCTTGGATATGAAGAAACTGAACATCGGCATCTCCTTATACTGCAAGGCTACGCTTTCCACACCATGGTCTTTGTCTATCGCCTTGAAGCCGTAGGTGCCAATGAAATGGTAGTGGTAAAGACCATCTCCGTCTTTAGCATACACCTCTTTCTCATTATTGGAATTGTCGACATCTATAGCATAGACAACATGGTCTATGTATGGGACACTGACCTTCGCACCTGTTTCTTCATTAACGACTATGGAGTGACCGCCACCGAGCTCGTCCGAACTTTGTGCCGGGATGAAATGCACATCGTCATTAACCTTGCCAACAGGTATGTAAGGTTTTATGATGTATGGGTAGCCTCCCTTAACAATGATAGGGTCTGCCTCAAATCCCTTATCTGTCGCGCGTTTCGCCGCTACGTATTTCCATGGCTTACTGCCTGCTGTCATGTAGCGGTCGCCATTGGCATCAGTCAGGATATTTTCAGCACTTATCTCAACATCCTTGCCGTCATCCTCTGTAATGAGGTTGTCGCTGAACACGAATGTTATCAGTCCTCCTTCTTTAGAATAATTGCGGTGTCTCTTCACCTCAACGAGAGTACGCACATCAGGATAGATGTCCTTATCCGCTGTCACATCATTGCCATTGACCTTGTATGTTTCACCTTCAGGCACACCGAAATATTCCAGCAACTGGCTTCGTGTCATGTTGTAAGGGAAGCAGATAGTGTACCAGTCTTGCTCCTTGAACTTGCTGTAATCAGGTGTGATTTCACCCTCGCTTGCATTACGGTAATAGTTGTTGGCAAGGACAAACTCATGCCAGCCGGCATATTCAAGGTTGTAGGTGTTGTCATCTGTTAATTGCAGCAATATACTTTCCTGATATTCACCATACAAGCCGCCATTCTCATTCCTTTCTTTCCATGCATCCCAATTGCATCCGCGTTGTTCACCGTCAACTGTAACTGTGCATTTCGCTTGATTATATGAGCGTCCGAACTCAGAGTGTGTAGGCCATACAAACAGCTCACCTTTACCGTTCAATGCGCCAGTTTCATCGATTAGAGTGTATTTGCGTGTGACGTCAGTATAGTTTTTCTCCTCTTCCGTTCCTGCTATAACACGCGGATAATGGAGCATGCCGATGATAGTCTTCTCACCGTTTTTGTAGTTGGAACGCTGGGATGGATGGGCATTGTTGAATCCATTATTTCCATAAGTCATACCTTCATCGAAAGCTCCTGCCTCACATTTCGGTGCTTTCTCTGCAAGGACATATATATCATATATATTATGTATTCCCCAGAAAGCAGTGCTGCGTATTTGCTTGAGGTTGGATGAGAACACTATTGTCCCTTTTCCTCTGTCTGTCTCAAAGTCAGGTTCATCCTCTTCTGTCAGCGTTGTCGTTATATGCGTTAGTCCTGACATTTGGCGGAAAGCATTTTCACCGATTATCTCATAGTTGGCAGGAATACACAGTGTCTCTACCTGCTCAAACTGGTTCATACAATTGTCAGGAATGATTGTCATCAATGGTGATGTCGGGAGCTTGAAACTTGTACACTGGCTGTACATGGCTGCAGCACTGAACCTCATGTCGTTCTGCACAGGGAATACAGCATTTGAGAAATCGCATTCTGTCAGATTGTCAGAATTAAGCGCAAAGAAACTTGGAATCAAATCTGCCTCTCCACCATCAACATAATGTCCTTGTGCATCATAGTTTTTACATGGTTTGGTTATGTCATGGAAATTCAGGTTGCCAGTCATTGTTAATTTATGCACTCGGATTTTCGTTAAATTCGTATCTTCCGGTTTGCCGAACATTATTGCCACATGCGCCACAGCACCACCAGCCGGTGCGTAGGATTGTAAGGCAAGAGAATTATCTTTATCATCAAATGCTCCTACAGCAAGGAGGCTTGGACAGTTTTGCTTGAATGCAGCCAAATCCTCCGGGATTTTTGTTCCTATTGGCAGTGCAAGATATTTGATAGTTCCATTATTAATCAATAACATGTTTTTGTCAGGATGGTCTTCAACCATATCAAGACGGAAGTCGTTAGGATTTTTTCCCTCGTCTGCTTCATTTTTATACTTGACGATTCTTATATCCGTCATGTCACAATAAATGTTTTTATTGTTCACCATAAGATGCTCAACATCGTGCATATTGAAAAGTCCGCGATAGCGTATGTGCTCATGCTCACGCATTTCTACACTGCGATAGCCTACCATTTTATTCAATGTGCCAGGCACACGCTGGTAGCAGACTGCGATATCCTTTTTAAAACCTGTATCAGGAGTTTGCTCTGTCTTTATACGTGCTATAGCTCCAAATGTAGTACCTGTATAGTTATCTATATTGAATTGGAACTCCTTCGGAAGCTCCGGAAGCTTCACATACATAACAGTTCCTTCTGTCACACCTTTGAGAATTGCATCATCGTTATTGCTGAAAGTCATTTCCGACAAATCCACACTGATACAGCGTTTTGTACCTTTCAGTGCCTCGATGATATTGTTGTCCACAGCGACACCACCTGTAAGCACAGCCACTTTTGTATCCACCGTTGCAAAGCGTGCGATGTCGAATGTTTTGGTATTTACGATTCTTACTGTCAGCGTGATTCCATTATCGCCTTCTCCTGAAGAGAGACTATAGATGTTGCCAATGTCATTACCATGGTTGCCTCCGCTTAATCGACTAAATACCTCGTCAACATTCATCCCTGGAGGCAATACGAATCCTGTCGGTTTCTCGCCGTTATTACCTCCTTGAATATACGTTTCAAGCTGTCCGAAATCATCCACGGAAAGTCCAGTGGAATTATAAAGATGCCAGATTCTTGCCGAACTCAATGGAGCATTATAGCTGACAAGGGCTGCAACATCATCGACATTTATCGGTCCCACAAATGCTACGCTGAGTCTGATACCATCTTTAGGAGCATTGATACCAGTAGGCAGGATTTCAGCTATTTCATTTACATTCTCTGCAATATAACCACCTGCAGTGCTGACAATCCATATCTTCTCTAATCCGCCACCTACGGCATATTTCAAATTGCCGTATTTCGCGAAATTAGGTCTAATTTTTGTACCTGTTGGTAATATCAGGAATTGCCATTCTACAGACCCGTCTGCAATATCATCACCAAGGCGCACATAATCAGGTAGTGTCGCATCGGTGAAATCCATAGTTACTATATGTTTCAGTTCTGTTGCAAGATAATCAAACTCTTCCTGTGTAATAGTATGTTCCTTTACAACCAATGTTTTGATATAGGAGATGTCCTTGCCACCAAGTTCAGTGGCTATGAGTGATTCAAGGTTTCCTTCGCCTTTTACTTCTATCAGACCTTCGAGTTTTTTTATAGAACAACCTTTGTTTTTAAGTTCCTTTTCTATGGCAATGTTGTCTCTGACAAGACATACCGTCCAACCTGCTCCAAGACCTTCTATGCCACTAAGCTCCGGTATATCAGCTATTGAGGTAATTTTGTCTGATGCATACAGATGTATAGTCTTGTCACCGTCTTTCTCACCTGAATAAACATATTTGAGCTTGGGGTAGTTTCCGAAATCATAACGCAAACATGTCCCTGCCGGCAATGTCAAAGTTTCCCAGTTGACAACATCACTGACATCATCAAATACGACATCACTAGAAAAGACAGCCTCTGTAAGATTTACGTTTAGCACATCTTTCAAAGTTGCAAGATAGTCAAACTCATCCTGTGTAACAGTATGGTTCTTGACAACCAGAGTTTTAATATAGGAAATGTCCTTGTCACCAAGCTCAGTGGTTATGAGTGATTCAAGGTTTCCTTCGCCTTTTACCTCTATGAAACCTTCGAGGCTTTTTACGGAACAACCTTTAGTTTTAAGTTCATTTTCTATGGCAATGTTGTCTCTGACAAGACATACCATCCAACCTGCTCCAAGACCTTCTATGCCACTAAGCTCCGGTATATCAGCTATTGAGGTAATTTTGTCTGATGCATACAGATGTATAGTCTTGTCACCGTCTTTCTCACCTGAATAAACATATTTGAGCTTGGGGTAGTTTCCGAAATCATAACGCAAACATGTCCCTGCCGGCAATGTCAAAGTTTCCCAGTTGACAACATCACTGACAACGTAAAATCTGACATCACCAGAAAAGACAGCCTCCGTAAGATTTACGTTTAGCACATCTTTCAAAGTTGCAAGATAGTCAAACTCATCCTGTGTAATAGTATAGTTTTTGATTACCAGAGTTTTGATAGAGGAAATATCCTTTCCTTCTGGCAGTTGTGCCAGTATGAGGTTTTCAACAGATTCTTTAGTACCTGTGCCGTCAACCTCTACAATGCCTACATAACAGCCTAACTCCACAAGTTCCTTTCTCACAACAGCAGCGTTGTCACCGGTAACATATACAGTCCAGCCTTTTCCCAATTTCTCAATGGTTGCAAACTCCGGAATTTCTTCTATGGATGTTATTTGGCTTGACACATAAAGGTGTATGGTTTTATCGCCCTCATTCTCATCTGAATAAGCATACTTCAGTTTGGCGCTGTTCTTCAGCACATTTTCGTCAGGCAGTACAAAACCAGGAGCAAGCAACAAGGTAGCAAACCTGTTTGGCAGGATTGTGATTTCTCCTATGAATTTACTCTCTGTAAGATCGAGTTTGTTTGGATTCATATTCCATTCTTGCATGGCATCTCCAATCTTTGACAGTCCTTTTTGATTAAGCCCTGTACCTTTGATTATTATGTGCATTTCATTCCACGAACTAAATGCAGCATTGAATGAAATGTCTCCCCCAGGACCTTTACAATCAGTATTCTCCAATCCCGGATCATCATTTATTGTCACCGTGACTGTCTTGTAATCCTCACTCACTTCCACCAATGATTTTCCGGAATCAACGGCGGCATTTCCAATAAGCGTTGCAAACAGCAACGCCAACGCAAGTAATAGTCTTTTCATTTTTTGTTGGTATAATAAATTGTGCTACGCAATATGATTTTTCGTTTATAGTGTGATTTTTTGTAAGCGTAGATAGTAAGTTCTCTCGTTTCTGTCTATGTTATCAAAGAATAATGCAAACTGAGCGTAAAGATAATGCAAGCCAAATGATATATGAAACTTGTTTCAAATCAGTGAGGTTCAGTTTATTATTAGGCTATGAAAATATCACCCTCAATTGCAGAGATGTCACTTGTTTATTGCAAAGGTATATATAAATAATGGCATAAATTTTTCGGGGGGGTAATTTAACATCATTTATCCATTACAGAGTGTGGATTAACGATTATTCGCTTTATTTTGTTAAAAACAGTGTACTTTATTTGTTCTTCCAACATCCATGCTTGCAATGCAAAACGAAAGACGTGATGTGCAAAAGCTACATACCAACCATGCTGCAACAAAAGGTGACGGATGCTCGGCAGTGTTCCTGCATTGAGCGATTGACTCTTTAGAGCGGTTGACTTTTATACGATTTGCAATTTTGTTTGGTTGTTTTCTTGCATTATTGGGAACTAAGTGTTAACTTTGCAGAAGTTAAGCCGCACCTCAGCAATAAGAGCAGGCTCTTGCTGCGTCCGGCTTGCATTAACTTTACGGAATAATGGTGTTGTTCAATCAGATACGTCAGGTTAAGATAGTGCTTGTCACTATGGCGGTGCTCATTGCAGGAGCGTCGCTGGTGGTCTCGCATTTCCTTGTCCGCGACCTCGCCATGGAGGAACAGAAGAAGATGGAGGTGTGGGCGGAGGCGATGCGCTCATTGAACAATGCCGACGAGGAGACCGACCTTAACCTTGTCCTGCAGGTCATTGACGGGAACAACACGATTCCGGTCATTGTGGTGGACGCCAAAGGTGAGGTGCAGACCTCGAGGAACACGGACTGTGACGACTCGGCAAGCCTGAGTGCTCTTGCCAAGCGTTGGAAGCAGGCGGACCAGGTGATACGCATCGACCTTGACAGTGGCGACTATTTGGAAGTTTGCTATGACGACTCGGTGATGATAAAGCGTCTTTCCACCTACCCTTATGTGCAGCTCGGCGTTGTGCTGCTGTTTGTGGTGATAGCCATTTTTGCCCTTCTGACCTCAAAAAAGGCAGAGCAGAACAAGGTGTGGGTGGGGCTTTCAAAGGAGACTGCCCACCAGCTTGGCACTCCGATTTCGTCGCTTATGGCGTGGGTGGAGATACTGAAGGAGTCGTATCCTGACGACACACTGATACCGGAGATGGACAAGGACGTGAAGCGTCTGCAACTCATCGCGGACAGATTCTCAAAGATAGGTTCATTGCCTGAGCCTGTGGACTCATCGCTGAAGGAGGTCATGGAGCATGTCATCTCGTACATGGAGCGCAGGACATCGCGCAAGGTGGTCATGGTGAGGGACTTTCCGGAGGAGGACATTGTGGTGAAGTTGAACCAATCGCTCTTTGAATGGGTGATTGAGAACCTCTGCAAGAATGCTGTTGACGCCATGGAAGGCAGTGGAACGATAACCATCCGCATAGAACAGGCTGGGCAAAAGGCTATCATCGAGGTGTCGGACACGGGCAAGGGAATAAGGAAGAAGGACATCAGGGATGTGTTCCGCCCCGGTTTCACGACAAAGAAGCGTGGCTGGGGACTCGGGCTTTCGCTTGCCAAGCGCATTGTCGAGGAGTACCACAATGGGCAGATTTATGTGAAGCATTCCGAGGTTGGCATCGGCACTACGTTCAGGATAGAACTGAAAATGGCGTGATTGATTCGCTGGGAATTGGGTCAGTACTGACAATTTGGTCAATACTTACAGTACTGACAATACAGACAAACCTGACAACACGGAAAATAAAAGAACTTAACCAAAACAATAACTAACTGAAAATGAAAAGAATCTTTAATTTGTTTTTTCTTGCATTTTGTGCCGTAGCCTGTTTTGCGGACTATGTGCCGCAACCCTACACATGGACGACACAGAGCAAAAACTCCTCAGAGTCGATGCCGTGTGGCGGTGGTGACATAGGCATGAATGTGTGGGTGGAGAACGGCGATGTGCTTGTCTATATGTCGCGCAGCGGCTTTTTTGACGAGAACAACACGTTGCTGAAAGCCGGCAGACTGCGTCTTCGTATGGACAATGCCAAGGACATCTTTGCAAACGGTTTCTCACAGTCGCTTGTGCTTGACGAAGGTGCTATATATATAAAAGGTAGAGGTGTGACCATCCGCCTGTGGGCGGACACCGGTTCGCCTGTAATCTTTGCCGACATAAAGTCTGCAAAACCGGTGAAGGCGACCTTGAGCTACGAGTCGTGGCGTCACCATGACCGCCTTGTGCCGAAAGATGCGTCGCAGCAGTTCTCCTACAAATGGCTGACGAAGGGCGAGCATGCCACTTTCGCCGACTCCATACGCCCTCAGCAGCATGCCATAACCTTCGAGCATCGCAACAGAAAGGAGACGGTCTACGACTTCACTGTCGCTTATGAGCAGCTTGAAGCGGTGAAAAGTGAGATACCCGACCCTATCGGCGACCTGTCGTTCGGTGGCAGGATGACTTGTCCGGACTTCACTTTCGCCGGAACATCAGAGGGCGTTTATGCTTCTACGGACTACCGTGCATGGAACTTTGTGTCAAAGCCTTTCAGGCAGACGACGGTAGCTGTCGAGCTGCTGTACAACAAAGGAGCTTTGAACTATCCTAAACGATTCCTCGGAAAGCATGCTTCCCCTGCACAGGCTGCCAAGGAAAGCAGGAAGAAGTCTGCCGCTTGGTGGCACAACTACTGGCAGCGGTCGTACATAACGAGTACGAATGCCGAGGCGGCGCACATACTCCGCAACTACGAGCTGTTCAGGTACATGCTGGGATGCAACGCCTATGGCGAGTGGCCGTCAAAGTTCAATGGCGGATTGTTCACCTTTGACCCTGTCCATGTCGACAAGAACCGCACGTTCACTCCTGACTACCGCTGTTGGGGCGGTGGCACAATGACGGCACAGAATCAGCGTCTGGTCTATTGGCCTATGCTGAAATCTGGCGATACGGACATGATGAGGTCGCAGTTTGACACATATCTCCGCATGCTTGACGGCGCAATGGTGCGCACACGCCACTATTGGGGGCACGGAGGAGCATGCTTCGAGGAGCAGATAGAGAATTTCGGTTTGCCGAACCCTGCCGAATATGGCAAGCACAAGGAGGGTCAGGACCCGGGATGGATGAAGAACAAGTGGCTGGAATACCAGTATGACACTGTCCTGGAGTTCTGCCAAATGATTCTTTTGGCTAAGGAATATGCCGGCATGGACATCGAAAAATACCGTCCGCTGATAACCGAAAGCATCCGTTTCTTTGATGAGCATTACCGTTATCTTGCCAAGAAGCGTGGCGCAACGGAGCTCACGGAGGACGGCAAGCTGGTGCTCTACCCTTCTTCCGGTTGCGAGACATACAAGATGGCGTACAACCCAAGCAGTGTGGTGGCAGCATTGAAGGCTGTCGTCGAGACTATCAACGAGCGCCATGGCGGTCTTGCAGCGTTCGGACTTGACACAGCAATCACCAACCGCATACCTGAGATTCCTGTTCGTTATATCGACGGAAAGCGTTGCATAGCACCTGCGGAGGCGTGGATGCGCATCAACAATGTGGAGACGCCTCAGCTTTATCCTGTGTTCCCATGGCGTGTGTACGGTTTGGGCAGGAAGGATTTGGATGTTGCTGTGAACACATACCTGTATGATGATTATGCCTTGAAGATGCGTTCCGCCAGAGGTTGGAAGCAGGATAATATCTGGGCGGCGTGTCTTGGGCAGAAAGAGGACGCCGTGCGCCTGCTGAAAGAGAAGTTTGCCGACGGCCCTTACCGTTTCCCGGCGTTCTGGGAACAAGGGTTCGACTGGGCTCCTGACCTCAACCGTGGTGGCAGTGCAATGATTGGATTGCAAGAGATGCTGCTGCAGGAGAAGCCTGACGGCACGGTTATGGAATTGCCTTGCTGGCCTGAGGAGTGGGATGTGCACTTCCGATTGCATGCCACCGGCGGCAGGATTATTGAAAGGTAAGGGAGTCGATGGTCGTGGTTTTGATTAATCATGGTTTCTCATGATGCATCATGTCTCATCATGTTTTATCATGATTTATCATGGTTTATCATGGTTCATCATGATTAACACCATCACAAATACGCTTCAGGGCTGACATTCTCGTTTGGAATGTCAGCCCTGAAGCGTTGGATTACTATCCTTTCCGCTTGCGCTCTATGTCAGGCAGCAGCCCTGCGACCACTCCCAACAACGGCAGCAATGTGCTCACTTGGAAAATGAACTCCACGCTTGTCCTGTCGGCAAGCCAACCGAAGAATGCAGAACCAATGCCACCCAGACCGAAGTTAAGCCCGAAGAACAGTCCTGCCATCATACCAATCTTGTCTGGTTTCAGTTCGGTGGCGTAGACAAGTATTGCGGAAAAGGCGGACGAGATGACAAGACCGATGATTATGGCAAGCACAACCGTCGCCGTGAATCCCACATAAGGCAGGGCAAGAGTGAAAGGAGCAGCGCCAAGGATAGAGCCCCATATCACATATTTCCGCCCATACCTGTCGCCTATGCTGCCACCGACAAGTGTGCCGATTGCCACGGATGCAAGGAAAGCGAACAGGCACAGTTGGGATGTCTGTATGCTCACACCGAACTTATCGATGAGGAAAAACGTGAAATAGCTTGTCATACTCGCCATGTAGAAATACTTCGAGAAGGTCAGGACGCACAGTATCAGCAGCGTCATGTGCACCCTGCGGCGTGACAATGCCTGCACAGCGGGATTGGGGACAACGGCTTTCGCCTTTATCCTGTGAAGCTGTCGCTTGTACCAACTGCCAACAGGGAACAAGGTAGAACCCGCGACAAGGGCGGCAATGGCAAACCAAACTATCGACCTTTGTCCCAAAGGAAGGATGATGATTGCAGCAAGCAACGGACCTATGGCACTGCCGCCGTTGCCTCCCACCTGGAAGATTGACTGCGCAAGGCCTCGCCTCTGACCGCCCGCCATCTGCGCTATGCGCGACGATTCAGGATGGAATATTGACGAACCCATGCCGATTACCGCCACTGCAAGCACGATTGTGCCGAAACTTTCGGCAAAGGACAGCAGGACAATGCCCGTGAACGTGAACATCATGCCCGTAGACAGCGAATAGGGATGAGGGTGCTTGTCGGAATAAAGCCCCACAAGTGGCTGCAGGAGCGACGAGGTCATCTGAAACACGAGTGTCATCAGACCAATCTGACCGAACGTAAGACCGTACTTGTCCTTCAGCATCGGATATATCGACGGCACGATGGACTGCATCATATCGTTCAGGAAATGGGCGAAACTTATGGCGAACAAGACCGGAAACACCGTCTGTCCGACATCTTTTACATGGATTTTCTTCATTCTGTTGTGACTGTTATACCAAAAACGCCTGCAAAGCTACAAAAAACATTCTATTCCACCAAACATTCCAAACAAAAAAGCTAAAAAGCCCTAAACCTTTGGACAACTGCACTTAAAAAGGGATTTTTCACGCTTTATATGCCATTTTACCTATTTTTTTAGTAACTTTGCACCTTGATAAAAATAAATAACACGCACTTAAACAATGATTGGAACAATAATGAATGTCGCCTGCATAATCGTAGGCTCTGTCATAGGATGCATACTGAAAAAAGGCATCGGGGAAAAATATCAGGAAGCACTGTTCACGGCACTCGGACTATGTGCCATACTGCTGGGAACAAACGCATTCGTGCATAATCTGCCGAAGAGCGAATATCCGGTGCTGTTCATCGCCGCCATGGCAATAGGCAGCATCATCGGTGTGGCTACAAGGATTGAACGCCTGAAAGAAATCGGTAAGAAAAAGGGTGCGGAAGAAGGCAAAGGCAACCGCCCTTCCCTCGCCGACGGACTGACCACCGGCTGCCTGCTCTACTGCATCGGCACATTCTCCATGCTCGGACCTGTCATGGAAGCACTGCAAGAGGATCACACCTACTTGTTTACAAACGCCACTCTCGACCTTGTTGCAAGTGCCGTCCTCGCCGCCACTTACGGCATAGGCATGATGTGGGCAGCACCGGTATTGTTCCTATGGCAGGGCATGTTCTACTGCATAGCAAAGATGTCGGCATCGGCAATATCACCCGAACTGATGGCAGAACTCAGCATCGTCGGCGGAATACTCATCGCGGCCTCAGGCATAGACCTCCTGAAGCTGCGCAACTGCCACACTCTGCAGATGCTTCCGGCATTGCTTGTGCCACCACTGTTTTTCCTCGCAAAACATCTCATCTCATCGCTTTGACCACGACTCATGCCTCACAACATGACGGAAAGGCTGCGGATTATAGCCTGTGGAAGCGAGGAAAACTGTTAAATCTAATTAAAAAAGGAAAGATTCACATCCCCATTATTAGGTATTTCAATAATTCTCTGTAATTTTGCAGTACTGAAAAGTCAGTACTACGAATACAAATTAAATCATTCATAAACACTCAAATTTTATCAAATTATGGCATACGTAATTAGCAACGACTGCATCGCTTGCGGTACATGTATCAGCGAGTGCCCACAGGAAGCTATCTCTGAGGGCGATATCTATTCAATTGACCCTGAGAAGTGCGTGGACTGTGGTTCATGTGCTGATGTTTGTCCTAACGAGGCAATCAGCCAGGCTTAATCGCCACTATTCCAGAAAGGCTTAAAGGGCTGCGCCGTGACGGTGCAGCCCTTTTCTTGTATATAAAATAAGAATTTCATCCTTGCTCATTAGATTCGAAGTCTGATACAGCAATTAAATAATTGCATACAATGCAGAGATACCACAAATCAGATTAATTAGAGAAAGAGTTTAATAAACTCCCTCCTTTTCACGAATAATTCCTATATAGTCTCCTGTCCGTGATGATTTTTGAATAACAATTTGGTCAAAATTACGTTTACCAACCTGGACTTGTCCATTCTTGAATACATATAGATAAACACCTTTCAATGTTTTCTTATATATTGTAGCTCCATTGGAATCAACAGCCTTTACTTTCACTCTGTATTGGTCATAAATAAAATAATCGGGTGTTATTGATTTCAAAGAAATAGTAACATCATCATAAAATTTCCCTTCAACATCAAGAATTGACATTTTGCGAACCACCTCCATATCCATTAACGGCTTGGCTGTTTCCGCCTCATCCTGAGCTAATGCCGTTGAAGACGCACACAGCATAAGCAATAATAACAGACAATTCCTAACGTTATTTATATTGTTCTGTATAACAAATTTTATTCCCATACTATCTTCATTATAAATCTTCACCGTTTGCCATGTTATATTCATTATCATAGAACATGGATATATAATACTCATTTATATACTTACTAATCATAAACCAGACTGATCTTTTATAACTGCCTTTTAGCAAATAAAATATAGTACCTGCCAAGAACTCTTTTTGAATCTCTTCTGTTGGCGAAGCCAATTCTTCTGCAGAATATTTCTCTAACATTTTTGTTTGTACCCATTTCTGTGCCGCAAGCGTGTCTGCTGATGTCGGCAATTGGCAATATGCAGCTTGGTATCGTTTGCTATTCACCGCCATCTCATAAGAAATATCTTCCGAATCTGACAATTTCCAATCATCTTCTGATGAAGCCGACATATATTTCTTGTTATTCTCAAACTGCTCACAAAGGTTGTTAAACCTTATCTTAATGTCACCTTCGCCTCTTGTATTCTTATCACAAACCATAATGCGCCACACCTTATCATTATTCGTTGCAATATGGACATTGACTTCGCTTCCATTGAAAGTTCCAACCAACACATCCCTTTGCGTCGGGTCACTCCTGAATCCTTTTGCTTTCAATTTCTGTACCATGGCAGCCTTTGTGCCGTCAACTGGAATGCCGAGGAATTTCGTTACATCCTTCTGTGCATACAATGCTACTGAAAAAGTCAGCAGCAGAACTGATAATATCTTTTTCATTTTCTTGTTTTTAAATACAAGAAAGGCGTGCAACCATCCATGACTTGTCTTCATTTAGGTTACCGCCAAGTGACCTTACATCCTACAAGCACAGAAGGGTCCACGCCTTAGAGACGTGAACCTTCAGTCTGCTTGTCCTCGGATGTGGAATATTGGCGGTATTCAAATGAAGGAGAACAAGAGCTAAAAGCTCAATCCAATATGTACAAGTACGGACAGGAACGCTTCTCTTGTATGGTTAATAATAATCAATATTGATAAACATCCTTATATGGTTACATATTCATGATGTCATCCGAAAGCGTAAATTTCCTGTCTTCTTTTAATTCATAAGCATTTGTTTTTAATTACTGACATTAAAGAGTATGTGCGACAAGGCACTTATCGGACGAAATTACATCTGTCCGAATCTGACTGCAAAAATAAGGATTTTTTAGGATAATAGCAAGAAAAACGTAATATTTATTTGTCTTTCCAATGAAAAACAGCTATGTATATCCTT
The DNA here is from genome assembly GCF_013166595.1 of Palleniella intestinalis. Classification (GTDB taxonomy): domain Bacteria; phylum Bacteroidota; class Bacteroidia; order Bacteroidales; family Bacteroidaceae; genus Prevotella; species Prevotella intestinalis. Next base: position 504,236 of record NZ_JABKKG010000002.1, read on the forward strand.
TTATAGCCACCACACAAGGTTAAAATAATAATGATAACCTCTTTGGGAAAGCAGAATATGACTAATGAAAAAAGCATCAATGTTTCTGCATGAGTTTTCAAATGCTCTATTTATCATAACGGGAAAAATATGGCTTTCCATGGCAAAAAAGCATGCTTGACAATGCCAAACGTGACCTTCCGGCATGCGAAAGGTTACGGATTACCTTGCGAAAGGTAACCTTTTGCAAGGTAAAGCAATACGAAAGACACCGCAATTCGTTACCTTTTACAGCGTTTTTGGTAACGAATTGCAGTGTCTTTTTGCTTGAATCTACTTGCAAAGAAAACTAACAGACTGATTTATAAGATATTAGAAAAATAGCAAAATTTTGCGATTTTCCGAACTTTCCGGCAATAATTTTTCTACAAACGATTCTCAGAGAGCAAAAACAGTGTGAGTTTTCTAATTCCACACCCATACTTGTGGTTTGCCAAAAGGCGGAAACACCATTCAGAAATATTGCTGTCCGGCAAAACTCCACAAGTTGTTGTGAAATCACATTTTCATAGAAATGTTTCGCATAATGATGTGGCGGAGCCACAATCCTTACGGTAACCTCCTGCTTCAGCAGTGGGGATTTGAGATAATCTCCATTGGTTATGTGTGGCAGCGCCACACTCCTTTCTGTCTCAATTCCTTACACCCACAATAAAAGGGTGTGGTTCCACCACACAATGCAGAGAGCATTTTTGTTGTCCCAACTGCTGAAGCAGTGGGTTACCATGAAGGCTGTGGCTCCGCCACACTTTACAGCGAAAGCCTGTTGCTGTATGCGAATATAGGGGCTTGTCACAACTGAAACAGATGAATGATAATGTGTTGTATATGTTTACCGGACAGCAATAATTCAGAAAGCAAAGTCGGCAATCAGCGGAAGATGGTCGCTGAAACCGTTGCGCGATACCGGCCCGAGGAAGAAACGGCGAGGCTTCACACCGCCATATTTCTTGTCGGGCTCCAGTAAATCGGGGTGGGAACCTATCCGTGAGGCACAGAAACAGGGCTGTAAGGCCGCGGAAACGAGGATGTGGTCAAGGCTTCCCCACTCACCTTTATAACGGTATGTGCCACCGATTTCGCGCGTTCCTGCCCCTGCTGTGACATCAACCAAACCGTGGTCTGCGAGGTAAGCAAGGCTTGCTGAGGACGCATAATCATTGAAATCGCCCATAACGATGATGCGAGGACGGGACTCCAAAGCACGTATGGAGTCAACATTGTGCATCAGACGGCGTGCCACCGTCATGCGAAACTCCCTTGTCGCCGTCTCCCCTCCACGCCTGCTCGGTGCATGGAGCACGAAGACATGCAGCGGAAAGATGCCGTCCGGGAACTCCATGAGCATCGAATCGGAAGAGCAAAGTGCCGCGCCACGGACATAAAGCATGTCGCGTGTGGGGCGCATCCCTGCTATCGTATCGACACGGATGCTGTAACTCGTGTCGACACGGAAAGCCGACGGCTGGTACATCAGTGCCACATCGATGCCACGGAGGTCAGGAGAGTCGGTCATCACGTACTCATATCCTGCCCCACGAAGCAATGACCTGCGGGTCAATCCGTGCATCACACTGTCGTTTTCCACCTCGCAAAGTCCGACAATGGCAGGTAGGACAAATTTGCTATCGTCAGTACTTGAGAGAGTGATGCCGCGTGCCACGGCATTCAACTTCCGCCAGTACTTGCTGCGAGTCCATTTGTACGTTCCTTCAGGCAAATAGTCCGTGTCGTTTTTCAGACTGTCATGGCATGTATCAAAGAGGTTTTCCACGTTATACTCCAGCACTCTGAAGCGAGTTCCCTTCCCTTTTTCTTGGGCTGACAGGTCACTTACCACAGTGGAGAACAGCAGTATAAATATGAAATTATTTGACATATAGCGACTATGTAAAGACAACATCCCAAGGCAATATATCGGCACTCGCACAGGAAATATCCTCATACGCAAAGGTATCATTTCTTTGGTACGAACGACTCCCATGTCTGGTCATCATAGAATACACGTATCTCCGTTATGCGACGTGTCACTTTGTCAATATTTTTCGCATCAACAGCTAATGACGAAGCACCTTGATGCTGCTGCCGGGAGGTGTGCTGCGAAGCATTCGCTCCTGCCGAAGAGCGTGCCGTCTGCTGGCTGCCCCCAAAGTCCAATGTCTTTGAGTCTGTTCCTGCCAAAGGGTCATCGCCAAAAAGACTCCCCGGTTCCTTGACCGCATCAGTGCTTCCCGGCTGGAACATCTCGCCTTCGCCCCACATCAGCCAGTCAGTGTTCAGGTTAGGCATTTTGCTTCTTATTGCCTCCACTATGTTAAGGGTGGGGCGGGTACGCTCCTGAAGTATACTGCTGAGTGAGGCAGGAGAGACTCCTATGAAATTTGCAAAACTCTGCTGATTCATTTGCTGAGATTCCATCAGCTGTCGGATTCTATCTTTCATATATGATATAAATGTGTTTACTTACAATTCGAAAGTCCGCAAATAGTGGCTTGCAGCCTGCCGGCCGGCGGAATACAGATTGTTAAATCCATAGCCGGCAGTCCTCCGATGTACCAAGACCACATGCCAACATGTGGCTGATACGGAGATTAATGCCGTTTTTTAAGACTTTACAAAGTTATACATAAAAATTGAGATGTACAACATTTTTAAATGTTATTATACTATTTGTATATTTTAGGTTTGTATATTCAGATTTAAAACATCACGATTAGGTATTTATAGTTTTGTAATTTATATTTGTAAATATGAATTTTCGCCGATAATATCGTATTTTAGAGTAAAAACAACGTATCTTATTATCTTTCTGAGTTTTTAGTGATTATAACACAGTAGTTTACGTATATTATGAATAATAAAGGTAGTTTATTTTTATTTTTGCCGACTTTTACTATTTAATTTTGTATATTTCGCATGCAAATTATTGGGTTTTAGGTTATTAGTGTATATTTATACTAATGCATATTCATACATTTATATTTCTAAATCTTTTGATTTGCAAATTCATGCGATTTAATTTAGCTTTCTAAATTATTTGGGTTTTATTTGAATTTGTATATTAATTTGTATTTGTATATCAAAATTCACATATCTGATTTATATCTTCCATATCTCTGCATGCTAACAAACCTTAACGCTAAATTACCGGTTCGCACATTCCATCCATTTCGTGCAAATTTTGCAATTTCAGAGTCCCCATACGCTTTTATTGGATATAAGCCACGAATTATGCACCATAAAATGCCTACAACCCCGATAAACAAAGGGCTGAAGGCACATTTTGCTCCTCCACAAACACACCTGTTTTTCTATGGATTTATACCAAAACATCCATAAAATCACCCTCCGTACATGGTTATATAGAGCTTTGGCACGGTAAAACAGCCATATTTGGGGCGTAATACACTGTGAAAAATCGTTAATCAGCCTACAACCCACAAAACAGCGGAAGAACACTGAGGAGCACACAAGACACATACACCATACAAAGAAAGGATTGCAAGCCTCCACAGGCTTACAATCCGCACAACGATATAACACTACAAAAAGATAGGGCAAATAAGAAAACTCACTCCTTATTATATATATGGCAATGGGACTCAATACACCCCGAAATGAATTTATTTAAGTTTTCCCATTATGATAAATAGAGCACTTGGCAAAGTTGGAGAAAATTTGAAATTCTCCAACTACCTGTCAATGCAGAATAAAATAAATCATCTCCTGCATAAGCTCATGCTCCGATGCGCTACGGTTATCCAAGCCATTGCTCTTCGCTGCAATGGTACGGAGCTTCTGGATAATCTGCATTGTCTTCATCGCATTGTACCCCTTCATGGCGGCTATGTAGTCACGGGCAGCCCACCCTCCCCTGAGTCCCAACCAGGCGGCGAGTTCGTCCTGGTTCTGCCTGTTAGGGCAATAGAAAGCAAGCATGAGGTTCTGGAAGAAACCGAACAGTTGCGGCACTATGGAATGGAGATTTCCTGCTTTGGGATTATTGTCAAAATATTTCGCAATACGGTTAGCCTTGACAACATCCTTCTTCACAATGGCATCACGCAGCTCAAAGACATTGAAATCCTTGCTGATGCCGATCTGCTCTTCCACAACTTGCGGTGTGATACGCTGTCGGCCTTTCGGCAAAGTAAGAAAAATTTTGTCAAGCTCCGACACTACCCTGTTGAGGTCTGCTCCTATATGGTCGGCTATCATCATGCAGGCTTTCTCCTCTATGTCAGCCCCCTTCGTTTTCACGTAACCGGAGATGAATCCCGGAAGCTGGTAGTCGCGCAACTTCTTGCTCTCAAAGAAGACACCGTTACGCTCCGCCTCCCCTATCCAACCCTTTTGTGACTTAGGAGCTTCCTTCTTGTAACATATCACAAGTATGGTTGAAACAATAGGAGATTTTAGATATTTCTCCAACTGCTCTATGCCTTTCAGGAGTTGCGCTTCACGCACAATGATGACCTGATACTCGGACATCATCGGAGCTGCATGGGCTGCATCCATAATCTGCGACGGACTCGTGTCAAGTCCGTAAAGAGTGATCTGGTTGAAGTCACGCTCCTCCGGCTTTATGGCATTATCGGAAATGTAATCGGAAATTTTGTCGATGAAGTACGGTTCGTCACCCATCAGTAGATAGACCGGCGAGAACTTGCCGGCTTTCATATCTTTCATTATACTCTCGAATGTGACACCCGAGGAACGTTTTTCTGCCATTTTGTTTTGAATTTAAGAATAAATACATTAACTTTGTCTCGCAAATTCACTTCCAATCCGGCAAGAAGGTGAGTTAAAGACCTTCTCCCTGAAGCAGACTTTGCCTTGCAAATTTACAGTTATTCCAGCAAACATCAAAATAAATTCAGATATTTTAAATGGATTCTTTGTGCCTTCCGCAATACGAGATAAAAGTGAAAAAGGAGAACGGGAGAATGTCTGTTCTCGATGTCCTGAGAAGAAAATATGTCGTGATTACTCCCGAGGAGTGGGTCAGACAGCATTTCGTGCATTTCCTAATGGAGCATCTCGGCTATCCTCCTGCCCTGCTCCAAAATGAAGTGGAACTGAGATGCGGCGACAAAAAGCTGCGTTGCGACAGCATCCTCTATGGCACGGATGCCCGTCCGCGCATGATTATAGAGTACAAAGCGCCGCATATAGCCATCACGCAGAAAGTCTTTGACCAGATTTCCGCCTACAACCTGCTGCTGCATGTTGACTACCTGATTGTTTCAAACGGCAAAAAACATTATTGCTGCAAAATGGACTACGTGAACAACTCCTACCATTTCCTGCGCGAGATTCCGCCATACTGCCAATTGTAAGCGACAAGAAACAAGTTCATAGGTCCATTTTGTACTAAACAACAGCATACATTCCCCACCCTTTACGCAAGAGTCCTGCCTTAATACTGTGGTAAAGAGCAGCCGTTTCCTCATCACTTAACGGTGCAGGAACACACTAATCGCCTAAAAAAATAACGTCGTTTTAGTATAAATCAATTTTCAACAGTTACTTAGCAGCAGCAAGGTTTATGCAAAAGTGGTGATTTTTCTCGTTGAAATGTATGGCTGGCAAAGATATTTTATTGTATATACCCCCATTTATACCCCTATGGAATTTGGAATCCACATGTAAAATGTTGTACCTTTGCATCTGTAATCAAAAAAAACTTTGACCTCGATTACAGTACTCTTTGACATATTTACCATACCTTATTTTAACGTGAGTTCTACACAATTGTAATGATGTATGGAACATCACAAAACCTTGCCCCTACTCAGAAGCGGCACATCAGTTCCACCACAATCTTGTCGCGTTCCGACACGTTAGGTGTGGTGCTTTTATTGTAGAAATATTTTTCATAGTTCACTCTCAGGTCTGCAAATATCTTCTTTGTACCAAAATGAAGTGTTGTTCCGAATGTAAGGCGATGACGCTCCGCATCATTTGCTGTAAGCACACCATTCTCATCCTTTATGCCGTCGGAATGGTCGGACATGTAATCGTAGCGTGCAAGCACGGAGATGCCGTTCGCATATTTCCTTACAGGGAAGCGTCGGCTGGCAAAAGCGTCGATGGCATTCACACCGGGGAAAGCACCGCCGGAATAGTTCTTGCGGAGATATTCCGCCTCAATGTGCCAAAGGGACGTGTGGTAGAATGCACCGGCATTCCACATTATTATACTAATATCCTCAGGCCTTGTCTTCTGCACACCGGCGACAGCCGTAAACCGTTCAAGGAAACAGACAGTCGTTTTCACAGAAAAATTATAGCTCCTCGTCCAATAGTCCTTTTGGTCAGTCAGTCCCGAGCCATTGAATATTCCACCCTCCACGGTTACAGGAACAGTCTCTCCAAAACTGTGTGCTGCTGACACACCGACATCGCGGACATTGCCGACCTGCTTGGCAATGAACGAACGGTTGGCAAAATACTGCCGGTGGGGTGAGCGATGGGCGTCGATCGTGAACGGAACCCGCATCTGCCCCATTGCTATGCTTGTCATAAGACTCTTTGACGAGAACCGTGCGTAAGCGTCAAGCATTTTTATTTTGCCCTCATCAGAGAGGTCTATTTCCGCTTTATAGGAAATTTGCGGGACGATTTTCCCATTTACGCTCACTCTTGCATTCCTGACTTCCGAGCGTCCACGGTTTGTTTGCGGCGCATATTCGTATTTCGCGCGTATCGTGCCGTGGATTTCCGGCATATATGAAGGGCGGCTGTCCTGTGCATGGCAGACGGTGATTGTTCCTTGGGCGAAGAGCAGGAGTGGCAGGATGATTCTTGGAATATTCATGTTCCGGTATGCTTTTTTGTTTTCGCCTGCAAAGTTAACTGCAAGATGTTACAAAATGGTTACCATTGTGTTGAAATACTGTTTCGCAGGCAATATAGTATCAAAAAGAGGTTATTTTATTTGGATATGACATGGAATTCTTGTAACTTTGAGGAATATTTCATAAAGTCACTAATTACACAAACAATAAGATGGTTTATCAGCTGAAAATAAAACTGCTTAACGTAAGCAAGCCACCTGTATGGCGAAGAATACTCATTCCTACCGACTACACATTCGACCAGTTGCACTTGGCTATACAGGAGGCTATGGGCTGGGAGAACGCACATTTGTATCAGTTCACGGAAAAAATACATGACAATTCGTTCATAATTGGCATAGCCGAGGAAAGCGTTTTGCCGGAAATGAACGGAAACGTCATTGATGCGAGAGAGGCAAAAATCAAGGACTATCTCCACGAAAAGCGCAAAAAACTGAAGTACACTTACGATTTCAGCGACGACTGGCACCATGACATTGAGCTGGAAGCGACAAAAAACGAAAACCTGCTGTTCCCACTGTGCCTCGCCGGCAAAGGAGCATGCCCTCCCGAGGACTGTGGCGGGCCGTGGGGCTATGAAGTGCTGAAATCGGAACCGGCAGGAGGTGAAGACGGAGAAGAATGCAATTGGCTCATTGAGGACATGGACTTCGACCCAAAAATGTTTGACACAGAAGAAGCTAATGCAAGACTTGCTATGGCATTCCGCAAAACTGCAACCAAACCGACAGCGAAAGGTAAGGTACAAAATGGCAAGAGAAAGAAGGTAATTTTTCCGAAGGATTTCATAAATTTCCGTCCTGACGGCAAGCCTTATGCCACAGACTCAGAATATGCGGACATTGCGAATAAAGTTTACTACATTTTATCCGGCACAAACGATGACGGAAGAATTGTCACCGCTGAGGAGTGTTTTGAGCTGGCAATGATTCTCACATTGTATTATGAGGACAGCATCTCCGGGCTTGGATTATGGCAGGCTTTTGTCAACAAACATCGCGAGATGTATGGCAAATGGCTTCCATTCTATGACATTGACGAAGAGGGATATTATCCTGACGAAGTAAATCTTCCTGACATAAAATTCCTTTTATGGCTTTATTTGACATCCAATAGCGAACTGACCTTAATAAATCCGTTCTTGCCATGGATAGAAGAACAAGCTACGGAAATCTACGCTTTGTTTGAAAGCGAGTTTGAAAAGACTGCGATAAACGAGCAACTTGTAGAACAGTTCTACGAAATGGCCGGCAGCAATGATTTCTTTATCGTAAAGAAATTGCTGATGTGGCTATGCGAAAAGGCTTATCTGCTCTACTACTCCGGCGGCATAGAGGAGCATATCTATCAATTTGAGGAGGAGCTTGATGACAGATTGGAGCAAAATTACCCGGACTCATTCCTGCATTACATAACAATGTCTATATTCGCCGCAAGCACACCTATTGGCCCGTTGGCACTGAAACCGAAGGAGTGGCTCTGCGAAATGTGCAAAGTGACGGGAAACGACAAGAACCTCGAAACGCTCAGCAACATGGACTACCGTGACATTGCACTATATCGCATTGTCAGCGTCACGCCTGAAACCATCAAGGTCCTTTCACCGAAAGACGAAAAACTGGAGATAGAGATTGACAGTATCAACCAAATGGATCAAAAAAGCGTGAAGGACTGCACTTACCTAACCACGACTTTGGTGCATTTTAACGGTCTCTGGAATGTCAATGGATTATGCTCAATGACGCATAAAAACAATGACAGTGATGCAAAAGCACACTACGACGAGATTTGCCAAAGAGTTGCTGACAACAAGAAAATAACTGCCAGAAACAAAAAAACATGCGAAGACATGATACACAAGAATAATGGCAAACGCATCATTTTCAATAATAATCGTGTAACGATTGTTACAGAGGATAATTCTATCCGTGAAATGAAAAAATACCATGACACGTTGAAATCCCCGGACAATCCTTATTACAACGAGGAGGCGGCTAAAAAGGATGGCGTAAAACTGATTCTTAATCCAAATTCCATGCCGGCTGAGCAGCTACGAATGCTTATTGACGCAGGATGCTTTGCTGACGCAATGATACCTTTCCCCGGAGATGAGCCTCGCGGGACACGTCTCTTGCAAGAGAATATGCGATTCCTTGCCAGATGTCTCAGAAGAGAGGAAATCTAAAACACGTGGCTGCTAAGTGAATACAGAACATTTGCAATTTTCCTTTGCAAAACAAAACCACGAAACTGCAAAAAGGGCAGGAATTCCAAAAGCGGATTCCTGCCCTTCTGATGGTATTCTGTTGAAGAATAGTGTTTATTCTTACTTGATGACCTTCACTGTCTTGCCGTCAGCCTTGCGGATGATGTAGACATTGCCCGGCTGCATATCAGTTGCCTTGCGTCCGTCAAGAGTGTATATGGCTGCAGGCTGCTGTGCTGCACCGTTGCTGATGTTGTCGATGCTGGTTGAAGTCTTGCTACCAAACTCAACATCCACATTCATGAATCCAAGTGGCAAGAACAACTTTGCATAGAGTTTATCTTTTGTCATCTCTGCATCAAGACTAACAGGCACACCACCATTATCCTTGAACAGTTCCATAAGATTTTTTGCCATCCATTCAACATTTTCATCATCACCGTCAACCACTTCGGCAACAGTATTGTCAGCCTTAAGACTGATGCCATTCTCAGTCTCTGCACCCTCAAGGTTCTTTATATGAATTGTGCCAACTGACATAGAACCTGCCTCACCCATGTCCAAAGTGAAATTCTTCAAAGTGAATGTATATTTTCCATCATTCTGCTTTGTTACAATAACTTGGGCATTCTCACTCTCGATAACATTTGATGAGCCGTCAACAACGGATTTCAGTGTGATTTTAAGATTGTCTGTATATGTAGTTGAAGACTCAGCTGCTTCACAAACAAGTTCCACCTTGTCTACGTACATTGTGCTGCCTACCGCACCAATGAATGATGCACCTTCGACGCTTGAAGTGAACACAACAGTAAGGCTGTAGCCACCGGCCTTCAGGATTTCCTCGTCAATGACATTTTCCTTATAATCGAACGAAACGTCAAACTTTGTCCATTCTGCTACGTCTGTGATTTCACCGGCATCAGCTATGGCAACAATGTTCTCATTTGTAAGCACATCAGCACCATTAAGGACAACATCCTTGCCTTCCGCATCCTTGTTCTTGTAGAGTACAGAATAAATCTGTCCTTTATCAACTTTTCCTTCAAGAACTTGATTTTTTTTATCAGTAACCTTCTCACCAGCCTGATACTTGTAATAGCCAGAGAATCTCAAAGGCTTTTTGTCGAATACCTTGCCAAACTGTGTTGCTGCCATAGGATCCATAATATTTTCTGAATCGAAAGATCCGACAAACAAATTTCCGGCAGCTATCGGCATTCCCATTCCTACACCCATTCCGCCTGTTGACTTTGTCTCCAATTTCACACAAGCACCATCGAAACCTTCTTCAACCATTGATGTTGGGAATGCAGCCGGAGACTTGTCACCTCCACCAAGCATCACAGAAAGAACGAAAGCACTATTGCCTGACGCCCATATAGGATTTTCTGTAGCATCAGAATTCAGTTCATACCAAGAATAAAATTTGGGATTTGTAGGTAGCCCATTTGTCTCAAGCTTGTAGTTCTCGAAATCATACTTTACCGTAACGGTATTGTCAGCCATTGCTGTCAATCCCATTGCAGCAAATAGAAAAGTAAATAGTTTTTTCATAATTTTCTGTGTTAAAAAAAATAATTTATTACCCTATTGAATGCCGGCGACATTGTTGCCACTGACACTCAAATTAAAACATTTCATTGTCGCACGAGCACATCATTTCAGCTTATACATCACGCCTATCGTTCCGAATATTGGATATAGTGTCTGTTCTATAGTCGTGAACGAGTTTTTGTGAATGCCGTTCAGTCCCCACTGTAAATCAGCGTATGCACCCCAACGCTTGCTGAACTGCCAGTCGACACCGACATCAATGCCCACTTGTATGCGGCGCATGTGCTCACTAAAATCGTATGTTGCACGTGACTCTTCAGTGTTGCCCATCTCTATTTTATCGCCCACAGGGGTGATGTGGCGCAGATAACCGTCGTAGACATAGCCCTTGAACACTCTTGTTGAGACATAAGAAATGTATGGACCGCACTTCAGCATGACATTCTTATGCACCTTATAGGTCGCCATGACAGGAAGCGTAAGCATCCATTCCTCACATTCTGTGACGAGATTGCCAGTATAGTAACCCTCTATTTCCTCACCACCTTGAGTCATTACCATGTGGTAGTTCTTCACTGTGGCATCCACTTCCATACCTTTGTTTTCAAGATGCAAACCTGTAAGCACGCCCCAATTTCCTTTCAAAGGCTTTGAGACATCCAGTCCAAGGGAGAAGTTGGCCATCAACCTATAATCATTCATGCTGCGTATCGTTGCCGGCATACCTACCGGAGCCGTGCCACCAATGTTATATCCGAGACGCGCATAGTAGTCCCAGCCGTCCAAAATGTTTTCTGCATGTGATGTGACAGCCATTGCTGCCAACATTAACACTGTAATTGCTTTACGTATCATCAGGATATGTTTATTTTGATGTTTCACAAATGACGCTCACTTTATCTATATATAGTGTGCTTCCTATCGCTCCATTGAAATACGCACCGTCCTTACTTGAAGAGAAAACAACAGCAAGATTATAGCCGAAAGAATTCAACACACTAAGGTCTATATCTGTACCATAATAGTCAAAATCCACCTCAAATTGTGTCCACTCGTCAACAGGACGAACCTCAGAAAGGATTGCTTTAGCTACAATATGGCTATTTGTCTGCACATCGTCGCCATGAAGTCTGACAATGTTTCCATTCTTGTCATGATTACGGTAAAGTATTGCATAAATCGCGCCCTCATCTTGCTTTTGCGGGTCAATCGTTCCATCCTTGTATTGGAAGTTGGGACCCGGCTTATACTTATAGTAACCGGTCAACTTAATAGGTTTTTTATCAAATGCCACACCAAATTCTGTACTATGCAATGCCTCTTCCTGCCCCTTCATAGCCATAGTTGAGTCAAACTCGCCAAGAAAAAGATTACCGGCAGCTATTCGCATACCTACCATTGCTCCAAATATACCTGTTGATTTCGTCTCTAATTTCACTCCTCTTCCTTCATATCCGTCCTCAATGGAAACAGAAGGATATTCGTTAGGTTTTGCGCTGCCATTGGCTATTTTGAAACCACCATTACCTGTTGCCCAGCAATCATTCCGGCTTCCGTCCAAACGACATTCATACCATTGGTGGTATTTATCTTTGTTTTTTTCTTGCACCACAAAATAATTCTCAAAATTGAAATCACTGACCATACCGAGTTCTTCGATAACAGAGACATTGTAAACACGCTGCCAATCACCGTCCTCAGATGTGACGGTGTATACCACTGAACCATTCGTAAAATCCTGCACACTACCACTTGCAGGAGAGAGCGTCGCTCCTTCCGTAACAACAAACTGTGGTGCGAGACGGCTTCTGTCCGTTCCTGGCTTCACTCTGAACGTAACAGTACTTTTGCTAGTTAAAACCCTCTCTATAATAGTGTCACTGAGATTCCAAGTGCACTCCTCAGGCTTTTCATAATGCACCCAAGCCTTCTCGATGTCACACTCGGCATTCAGAGGTTCATCCTTAAAACAAGCGGTTAGCCCGGAACATACCGTCACCGCAATGCATACCTTTCCTAATATCTTAAACATAATTATGGAACATATCTGTTTATCCCTGCGTGCGAAATTACCAAAAAATCGTGGAATTTAAACATTTTAACCGTGAATAATATACTATCCGAAGCAATTTTAATGACATGTATCAAGATTTTGTCCGTTCATACAAGATTATCACCTCGATTGCCATTTCTTTGCACAATAAGAAGAAAAGCCATATCACACTCTGCATTTCTTGAGTAATGATATGGCTTTTCATGTACCAATAAAGGCAGTTTTGTCAATAAGGAACGGCTGCCATTCTTCCCATCAGGGATGCTGCCTGTTCCTCATGAGTGACAGGAAAGGACTAATCCTCTGCTGATGTCTTTGTACGAGTGGCGCGCTTGCGCTTTGGTTTGTCGTCAACAGTGACAACAGGTTTCACACCTGCCAGTTCTGGGTCAACAAGGATTCTACCACAATACTCGCAAACAATGATTTTCTTGTGCATCTTGATGTCAAGCTGTCGCTGTGGCGGTATTTTATTGAAGCATCCACCGCAGGCGTCACGCTGCACATAAACCACACCGAGTCCGTTGCGTGCATTCTTGCGGATGCGCTTGAAGCTCTGAAGGAGGCGTGGCTCGATACGCAGTTCAAGGTCTTCAGCCCTCTCACGGAGTTGTTCCTCTTCTGCGCGTGTCTCTTCCATAATCTCGTCAAGCTCGGCACGCTTGGAGTCAAGGTCTGCCTTACGGCTATCCATCTGAGCCTTTGCACGTTCACTGTCACGAGTACGCTCTTCTATCTTAACCTGTGCATCCCTTATTTTCTTCTCACAGAGCTGTATTTCCAGATTCTGGAACTCTATCTCTTTTGTCAGCACGTCGTACTCGCGGTTGTTGCGTACATCATTTATCTGCGCCTTGTAACGTTCAAGGCTCTCTTTTGCACGCACGATGTCGTCACGCTTTGTGACAATAGCCTGACGGAAAGACTCTACCTCATCAGAAAGGTTCTTGATACGTGTCTCCAAACCGGCAATTTCGTCCTCAAGGTCTTCTACCTCAAGTGGAAGCTCACCACGAAGGGCACGCTTTTCATCTATACCAGAAAGAGTTGTCTGCAACTGATAAAGGGCCTTGAGCTTCTCCTCGACCGTCATTTCCTTTGCTTTCTTTGCCATATTCTGTAATGTTATGTGTTATTTTTATGTTTTTATCAGTAGTGTCAATAATGTCGGTGATACCAACAAATGCAGCCAATCACCGGCAATGACGGCAGCGGTTTCCAACATTTTCCTTACCAATAACGCACAGGATTTGTGCTGCCATACATCTCTGTCCTTACCTCCGGGAACTTGTCTGTCATAATCCGACACAGCAATTCTGTTGTATACTGCTCTGATTCATAATGACCAATCACAATTATCTGTATCTGCTGCTCCGCACCGAAGAATTCATGATAGTGCATCTCTCCGGTTATGAAAGCGTCCGCGCCTTGCTCCAAAGCCTTGCCAAGAAGAAACGAGCCTGCGCCTCCACAGACGGCAACCTTGCTTATCGGACGTTCCAAGAGGGCGTTTGTCATGCAGCATTCCACTCCGAAAAGCTCCTTCACATGCTGTATGAAGCGCACTGGTTCCACAGGTTCCGCAAGCGTCCCTATCGCTCCACTACCACCTTCGGTAAGGAATGCGACATCATCAAGACCGAGAAGCTCCGCAATCTTGTAGTTCACGCCACCCTCGGCATTGTCAAGATTGGTATGCATCGAAACCACGCATACATCATTCTTTATGGCTTTAATCACCGCACGCTGCACATAGTCACCGCCACTGATGCACTTCAGTCCGCGGAACAGCAAAGGATGATGGGAAACAATCAGATTACAGCCACGGCGGACGGCCTCATCGACCACATCCTCCGTGACGTCCAGACACAATAATGCCCCTGAGACATCCGCTTCTGTCAATCCAACTTGCAAGCCGGCATTATCGTAGCTTTCCTGCAAGGGCAGAGGCGCGAACTGTTCAAGGGCGTCAACGATTTCCTGTATTTTCACGCTAATTATTCCTTGTTTGAATAAATAATAAGTGCAAAATTAATCATTTCGACTGAAAAATACGAACTTGCACCTACAGAATTAGCAATTTTTAAGGAGATTGGTCATCATGAGGCGACAAACCCCTGCCGATTATGGCATGCCAACAATCTTTTCACCTTTATCCTGTACCATTATTCACTATGGCGCCATCTCTCCCAATTCCCCGAACCCAGGTTTAATCCTTGTGTTTGTCTATTGAAGTAAGAGCGTTTCCTGACGTGACGGAATGATGTCCGTACAGTCTATATTTTCCGAGTGCAAAATTAATCATTTTTGGAACAAACATTACAATTTTCCTTTCAAAAATTACACTTCGACACTTTATTTTTGACAGATGTCAATGTCATGTATATAAGACAAGGCATAAATGATAAAACTCCCCATCATAAGCCAATAAAAACGACCTGTATCGACACATAACAGCTTTGCTGTGCATACGTATCTATATATCCTTCTAAAAACTCAATGGTGTCGTATATACAAACAGGCTACAAAAGCTGTATTTAATTAACAAACAAGAACATACAAAAGGCTACAAACACAATCTTCCGAAAGATGATGCTTTGTATTATAATAAGGAGAAATCTTGTTATCCCAAAGATAACATTTCAGAAATAAGTTAGTCCACAAAATTAATTTGCATTATCTGCGCTGTTATTTTTGAGGGAAAAGCGTAGGCTGAAGAGGGAGTGCAGCGGGTTGCATGACTGATGAGACCTATGGTTTTCACCAAAAAGGACAAGCAGAGAAGGCGAAAGGCAAATCCATACATAACGATTGAAAATAATGTCGCTTAATTTTGCGGACTAACTTAATTACCGGCACCTCATCAAACAAACCTTGTACACTAACAAAAAAGAATTCGGCAATTTGGCATATAAAAATACCAAATCGCCGAATTCATCTTCATGTACCAGTCTCCATAAAAAGTTCTTGCCATACAGACAATATGCCTATTGCTTTTGCCATGCCGGTACTTTCCCATCATAAAATTCGCTGCCCTCAATGTCAAACTCTACGCTGTCGGTCTGCTCTTTCAGTTTGTATGGAGTATGCACTTCATCCTTGACAACAGAAACCATGACCATCGCCACACCCTGATTTATCATGTCGATTTCTTTCGCTGCACGCCATGAGAGGTCTATAACACAGCCGCGGCGGAAAGGACCGCGGTCAATGACTTTGACAATTACAGACTTGCTGTTGCGCAGGTTCGTCACTTTCAGGCGTGTCCCAAAAGGATGAGTCTTGTGAGCGCACACCAAGCTGTCATGATGCAGGCGTGCACCGCTTGCCGTCCTTGCCCCCGTTGAACGCTTTGAATAGAATGTCGCCTTACCTTTCTGCTGCTTTCCTGTGCCCGAAACTGTCTGCCCCACAACCTTTTTCTGCTGTGTGGCATTGCGTTTCTGCATTCCCTTGGCGGGGAATATGGAGAGCGACAGGACGAGAAGGAATATGTTAGCGAGATGTAGCATACTTCAGGAGATTATCAAGGATTTCACGGCTGACCTTTACAATCGTGCCATGCTTATGTTCGGCAGGCACCTTTATGCGCTCGGGAATCGGTGTGAAAGTCTTGAAATCCTTTGTGGAGACGGCCTCAAACTGCTGTGCAGGGCGGTATTGGTCGTAGTAGATGACCCATTCCGACTGCTGTTTCTTGCCCTTTCCGCTGTCTATTCTCACGGCACAAGGTCCTTCGCTGTAGGACGGCGAGAACACTTTGGTCGGTGAATGGAAAGGCCCGTGAGGTGAGTCGCTGAATACGCAGAAGAGGTTGGAATAGCCTGGTTTGCGGTTATCCTTCACGACAAGCACATAGTCCTTGGACGCACGTTTCAACAGGAATCCGTCGATGCTGTTGAATCCTGGGTCATAGTAAGGTTTGGCAGGTGAGAACGTTTTCCAGTCCTTTGTCGTGCAGTACCACATGCGGTGGCAGCCGTTTGTGCCCTTCATGTCCTCCGCCGTGCGGTTGTTTGGGTCAATCTGTGATGACCAGATAATGAAATATTCCTTCAGTTCATCATCGTAGAACACTTCCGGTGCCCACACGTTGTTGGTGGGATGGTTCTTCATCACAGGAATCTCAATCTGCTTTGACCAATGGATAAGGTCTTTGGAGTGTGCATAGCCGAATCCGCGGCTGCCACGCCATTGGGTTGTCCACACGAGGTGGAACGTTCCGTCAGGTCCTTGGGTAATGGAAGGATCGCGGAGCACACGCTCATCAGGGGCGAAAGTCGGGATTACGCTCTCTCCGGTGAAAGCATCAATGAATGCTTCTGTGTTACCAATCTCCGGGCGCATGAACACTCCGGGGATGCTATCCCATTGCAGGCCGTCATAGCTGTAGAGATAGCGCATGCCGTCAGTTGATGGTTCGTGGAATGATGTGAAGATGTAGGCATCGTTGCGGTCATTGCCGAATGACGGATGTGCTGCCGATGCGAAAAGGATTAAAAGTGGAATTATTAACTTCTTCATTATGTTATCAGTTAGATTATGCCACAAAGTGGCTTGTTTATAGTAAATGATTATGTGTTGGCTTTTGCTTCTTTAGTTATGTTTTTGTTATTGGGCGTTTTGTAGAAAACCGCTTATTCATACAGCTTATTTGTACCGAGAATGCGCAGACTCGTATGGTCGCCAAACTTATTTAAACAAGTCCGAATGAGTACCGGTGTCAATTAGGATGATTGTCACAGTCTGCTCGTTCTTCTCCCATATTAACAACCAGTCAGGCTGTATGTGACACTCCCACAGGTTATTCCATTTGCCAGACAATTTGTGCGGCTTATATTTCCTGGGAACAGTACCGGTTTCTTCAAGATAGCCTGCCACAATACGGAATTCATTGGGGTCAAGCCCTCTCTTTATACATTTCCTGAAAGCTTTGTCAAAATGCCGTGATGTCTCAATGTAGTACTTCATCCTAACAGATGTTTCATAAGGTCGTCAACAGAATCAGCACGGAAATTCTTGCCGGAATGCGCATCATCAACAGCTTTCTGTATTCTTGTGCGTTTTTCAGGCGTGACGATTCTTATTCCATCCAGTGCATTAAGTACTTTTTCCAGACTGGGCAATATGCTGAGGTTACTGACCTCAATTGTTATCGTTTTCATGTCTTTATATTTTTGTACGCCACAAAGATACGAAAAATTATCGAATTATTTGCAGATATAGAATATTTTTTGTAATTTCGCACCAAATTATATAGTGAATTAAACATCGATTCAAACTAAAACAAAAGTTATGATGGACTCTGAAGAGAAGCGTTATGAGACAATGGCGCAGGTTATCGAACGTGTAAAGGAACTTGCTCAAAGTGAAGAAACTCCTGAGAAGGAAGAGGTTGAACTCCTTAAGAGCTTGTTCTACAAATTGCATTTCCAAGAGCGTGAGCAAAAACTAAAGGCATATCTTGATGAGGGTGGTGACCCGGAGAAATATGTCATACAGGCTGACGACACGGAGGAGACATTCAAGACGGCGATGGCTGTCATCCGTGAGAAACGCCAGAAAGTTTTTGCTGCACAAGAGGCAGAAAAGCAGGCTAATCTTGAGAAAAAGCAGTCCATCATAGAGAAGATAAAGACGATGGTGACATCTCCGGAGGAGGCGAACAAGTCTTATCAGGAATTCAAGGACTTGCAGGCTCAGTGGAAGGAGATTGGCCAGGTGCCGGCAGAGAATGCTACCGAGATGTGGCGTTCTTACCAGTTGTATGTGGAGCAGTTCTACGACTTGCTGAAACTCAACTCCGAAGCGCGTGAGTATGATTTCAAGAAGAACCTTGAGGCTAAGACACGCCTTTGCGAACTGGCAGAGAAGCTTGCCGACGAGGAAGATGTAATCAGCGCTTTCCACCAGTTGCAGGACCTGCATCAGGAGTACCGTGAGGTGGGACCTGTGGCAAAAGACCTGAGAGAGCAAGTGTGGACACGATTCAAGGCGGCAAGCACAGTGGTGAACAAGCGCCACCAGCAGCATTTTGAGGACATACGTGCGAAGGAGGAAGAGAACCTTACAAAGAAGACAGCTCTCTGCGAGCAGGCAGAGGAACTGTCAAAGCGCGAGTGCCAGAACTCTGCCGAGTGGGAGGAGGTGACAAAACTTGTCCTCGCCCTTCAGGCTGAATGGAAGACAATAGGCTTCGCTCCGCAGAAGATGAACGTGAAGATTTTCGAGCGTTTCCGCATCGCTTGCGACATGTTCTTCCAACGCAAGACACAGTATTTCAAGGAAATGAAGGAGCGTTTCGCTGAGAATGCGGAGAAGAAGCTGGCTCTTGTCGAGAAGGCTAAGGCTCTCATGGACAGCACAGACTGGAAGCAGACAGCGGACAAGATGATGCAGCTGCAGAAGGAATGGAAAGAGATAGGTATGGTTCCAAAGAAAGTTGGTGACCAGCTTTGGCAGGATTTCATTGGCGCATGCAACCATTTCTTTGAGGCACGCAATGCCGCTAATTCCGGAACTCGCAACGCTGAGAAGGAGAATCTGCAGAAGAAGAAGGACATTGTCGTGGAACTTGGACGTCTTGCCGAGGAGGCAGGTGACGACTTGCAACAGCGCATGCGCGAGCTTATTGATAAGTTCAATGAGATTGGTCATGTGCCGTTCAAGGAGAAGGACAATATTTACGATGACTATCATGCTGCCCTTGACAAGATTCACAAGGTGCTGAATGCCAACAGCCAGCGTCGCCGCATGGATAATTTCAAGCAGAACATCAAGGCTGCTGCGAAGCGTGGCGAGCAGGCCGTTGACAATGAGCGCACTCGCCTGCAGCGCAGACTGGAGCAGATGAAGAGCGACCTTAAGACTTATGAGAACAACCTTGGTTTCCTCTCAATATCTTCCAAGAAGGGCAACTCACTCCTTGACGAGATGAACCGCCGTGTGGAGAAACTCAAAGAAGAAATAGAACTTGTCAAGAAGCAGATAAAGGAGATTGACTAAAAGACTCCCATGAAAGGGCATTCTGCTCTTGATTAACGGATTTTTCCTTAATGCAGGTGTTCTCCTATAGAACACTATTACCGAATAATATGGTCTCGGGCTTGCGGATGAAATCATTCCGCAAGCTCGATTTTGTTATTATGCTTAATACTATTTTCCACATTCCAATCAATTTGTTTTACAATTTATTCGCAATATAAAATAAAATCATTAATTTTGCAAGTGATTACAAAAACAATTGATTACAAAATGACAGATATTAGCGCATATAAAGATAAGATTGAAATATATTTTCCTCATAGGTTGTGTTTCAAAGAAGGAAAGTTGCGCCAATGTAAAAGAGCGCATGTCCGGAAACTCTTCTCCATACTGGTTACTGTTATGCTGTTGGTTGCCTGTGGGAAAGACGCATCGGTATTGCAACAGATGGACATTGCAGAGAACCTTATGGAGACCAAGCCAGACTCCGCACTTGCGGTGTTGGAGAGTATTCCGGCTTCCGATGTTAATGGTAAAGAAATGGCAGCAAGATATGCACTGCTCAAATCCATGGCATTAGATAAGAACAGCATTGACACAACGGAGTTTGATGTTCTTCAGCCCGCCATTGATTATTACATCAAAAAAGGAACTTCAGATGAACAACTCCGTACATATTATTATCAAGGCAGGATTTATCAGAACCAGGGGGATGATGATTCCGCAATGCGTTCTTTCATGAATTGTTGCGATTTGCGACAAAGTGTAACGGACTCCTTGCTGCTGGCTCATACGTTTGTGGCACAGGGCACGCTGTATCTTAAACAGTACAAAACAAAAGAGTTTGTTCGGAATAATATGGAAGCTGCGAGATTATATGGTGCTATCGGTAGAAACGCACTTGAAATCAAAAGTTATACGAAAGCCATTGACGGTTATGTTATGATGAATGACAAATCCGCAGCAGACAGCATTATATCCATTTGCATGCCTTTAGTGCAAAAGAATCCTGATGGTGAAGCGTATCTGTTTCCTTCATTGGTGTCTTATACAATAGAATTCTGTTCACATGATGACATCAAAGCCTTTTTAGATGAATATCAGGACATGGAGTTGACAACCGATGAGACTATGGATTTTGCCCGGGGCTATTCAAAAATTGGAGAGCACGACAAAGCTTTAAAGATTCTTTCGGAAACCACTCCTGCCGAATTTATTTTGGATTCGCTCAAATATATTGCGATAAAGATTGACATTTTGGAGAAGCTTGGTCAGTATGAGCAAGCCTTGCATGCGTATAAAGACTATTCAGCTATGCATGAGCGTTATCAAAATGACTTGCTTTCACATGACCTGTTGTTTTCCGATAAAAAACATCAACTGGAGATGAAAAGCCTCATGGAAATTCAGGAAAGGGACAGAATTATTTGGGGAACGTTATTTGGTATATTTGGTTTGGTAATACTTGTTGGCTGGTTATATTATCAAGGTTACATCAACAGAACCAAGCGCATTCTGGCAGAGAAAGAGAATGAGAATCTGAGACTTGAGCAGGACAACCTGCGTAAAGAAAAAGAAAAGGCGGAGCTTGAAACTGCCAACCTCAAATTAGAAATTTCTCAGTTGGAAGATGAACGTGACAATCTGAAAGACTTACAGAGGGAACAGATGGAAATGGCAAAACCTATTCAGGATGTCATAAAGAGCAGACTTGATATGCTGAACGCCCTCTTGGCAAAAGAGATAACCAATAATGACAGCTATGCCAAGCCGTACAATAAGTGGATAGAGACAGTCCGAAATGACAAAAAGCAGTTCATGGATTCAACACGTCTTGCTTTTGCAGCGTCCCATCCTAAGTTTATGGAGTATCTTGAAAACCATGGGTTATCCACTGATGAGATCAACTACCTGTGTTTGTACGCAATAGGCTTGCGTGGCAAAGAGGTCGGAGAGTATATGCAACTGAAAAGACATTATCATATCAGTAGTGATATACGCAAGAAGCTTGGTATTGATGAGCACCAGACTAATATAGGAATCTATGTGCGCAAACTTATGAAACAATTGTAGTTTAATGATATAGTTCCAGTTCTAAGAGAGAATATATAATCCGAAATTTAATCTTGACCAGACTGTATGGCTACGAAGTCATTGCAATGACTTCGTAGCCGGCCTTCATTATGTATGTCTGTCAAACTTTTGTAACCTTTGTACAGGAAGTTATCTTCTTATACTTTGTAAATATCTGAATATTAGTAATATAAAATTTTTGTCTGTCAAACTTTTATTCTTGCATGAAAACTTTATTTATAGTAACTTTGCAGCAGTTTAATCAATAAAAACAACAATAAAGAAAATGAAAAAGGCAATTATTTTAGCACTGTTATTGACATTGACACATACTACTTTTGCAGAGCAACAAGGTATACATTCAAGATAGAAGTGCAATTTCTTGACTGTATATGAGTCCCCTCCTTCTGTGTATAAGAGGTTCCGGAGCGTAGCGACAGGGTTCTCTTATACACAGAAGGAGGAACCTTCCCATTAAAGATTAACCTGCAATGCAAAAAAA
>NZ_JABKKG010000003.1 GCF_013166595.1 Palleniella intestinalis
GGATTGACGGTTTCTTTCTTGTACCCTGACTTTCATTGCCCCTTCATCAGGAAGGGTGAAAGTCGCTTCTCTTGTACTACTTGTCTGTATTGCAAATCTTTCAAAGAACCGCTTTCTCAGCTGCCTCGCAGGGAGGCGTTTTTCAAAAGCGAGTGCAAAGGTATAGCTTTTTCACCAATCTCGCAAGAATTCCGAGGGATTTTTTACAGGAAAAGGCATTTTTTGCGCCTTTCGTTGATTTAAATTAACGAATACGGAGGGGCACACATTATAATATATTATAGAGGAAGGGTATATTGATACAGCATGATACAACGGGAGGAAGCATGAAAAGGCATGAGGTGGAGGGGAAAAATGGAGGGGGAAATGGAGGGGAAACATAAAGAAACGGAAGATTCTTTGCCGAAACAGACAATAATGCAATTGAGTTCTACATATCTTTATCACTCAGCCTAACAGTTATAGGGATATGCCTGATAATCAGCAATATATTGAGCTTAACCTCAACACTCGAATACATTCTCTTTGGAGTAAAAAGAAAAAAATAATCTTTTCCTTAACGAAAGGTAACAGTTTAGGCAATAAAAGGTTATGGTTTAAATAATAATAGGTAACCTTTTATATGGCAAAAGGTTACCTATTGCAAAACACTGATAAACAGCAGTTTGGACATCACATTACAAGTAGATGGCTATATTGAGTTCTCGATTTGGTTAAGCATCTTGATTGTTGCGTTTATGGCAGCCTGTGTCTGGTCGGCATCGAGGGCGCGGGTGCGGAAGATGCGGTTCTCATCCTGCCACGTGATGACTGTCTGCACAAGGGCATCGGTACGGCCGCCGGGAGGAATGGTGACGGCATAGTTGAGAAGGTCGGGCAATGAGTGGCCGAGTTTGTCGCGATAGATGCGGCGCAGTGCCTTCACGAAAGCGTCATACTGGCCGTCGCCGGTGGCTTCGCCCGTGAATTCCTGACCATTGATGCTCACCTTTAGCGACGCCAAAGGCTTTATGCCATAAGCCAAACTGACCATATAGCCGAGTAGCTTCACCTTATCCTCTTCCTCGTGGGCAGTGTGTTTCAGCACATCGGAGACGATGAACGGCAGATCTTCTTGAGTGACAACCGCCTTACGGTCACCAAGTTCCGTTATACGTTTCGTTATCTGCCGTATCTGTTCCGGCTCAAGTTCAAGTCCAAGTTCCTGAAGGTTCATCTCGATGTTCGCCTTGCCGGAGGCTTTTCCAAGAGCATATTCGCGCTTTCTTCCGAAGCGTTCCGGTGTCAGGTCATTGCAATAAAGGCGGTCCTTATTGTCACCATCGGCATGGACTCCAGCCACCTGTGTGAAGACATTCTCTCCCACAATAGGCTGGTTTGGTGCGACAGAGATACCGGAATACGACTCCACAAGGCGCGAAATTTCATTGAGCCTGTCCTCGCAAATGCTTGTCTTCACTCCCAGTTGGTCGCGCATAATCACCTGCACCGAACTGAGTGGTGCGTTTCCGCAACGCTCGCCAAGCCCGTTGACCGTGACATGCAGACCGGCTGCTCCTGTCAGCACTGCTGCCAAACTGTTGGCTACGGCGAGGTCATAATCATTATGCGCATGGAAATCGAAATGTGTTTCGGGATAACGTTCAAGCATTGTGCGGAAGAATTCCATCACCTGCATAGGGTTAAGAACTCCCAATGTGTCTGGCAGCATGAAGCGCCTGATGCCGCAGTCCTTCAGCCCTTCCATCATTTGAAACACATAGTCCGGCGAATCTTTCATACCGTTTGACCAATCTTCAAGGTACAGATTGACCTCCAAACCTTTGGAATGGGCATACTCAACCTCACGACGGATGTCAAGAATATGTTCTGCCGCCGTCTTTCCAAGCTGCTGCATGCAATGCTTCAGCGAGCCTTTTGACAGAAGGTTGATGACCTTTCCGCCACAATCAGCTATCCAATCGACAGACCTTCCGCCGTCGACAAAGCCGAGAACCTCCACCCTGCCAAGGGCATTGGTCATCTGCGCATAACGGCATATCATTGCCACAGCAGTCTTTTCGCCGTCGGAAACTCGTGCCGACGCTACTTCAATGCGGTCGACATTGACATCCCTGAGAAGCATCCGTGCCACCATAAGTTTCTCATGTGGCACGAAAGAGACTCCGCTGGTCTGCTCGCCATCGCGGAGCGTAGAGTCCATTATTTCTATGAAATTCCTATTCACAAACCGATGAACAAATATTAGTTAATCCTGACAGACATCATTTCTTCTCAAAGTTCTCTATCTTGTCCGTGTTCGACAGCAGGAAATCGATGTCGTCATAAGCATTCTCAAGACAATATTTCTTATAGGAATTT
The DNA here is from genome assembly GCF_013166595.1 of Palleniella intestinalis. Classification (GTDB taxonomy): domain Bacteria; phylum Bacteroidota; class Bacteroidia; order Bacteroidales; family Bacteroidaceae; genus Prevotella; species Prevotella intestinalis. The sequence continues at coordinate 2,362 of NZ_JABKKG010000003.1, forward strand.
ATCTCGAAATGCTCGGAATTGCCTGTCGTGAGGTTTGTCACCGTCTGATTAGGCACATCGACCTTGACCTCCGCCTGCGGATTTGCGGCGATTGTGTCAAACAGCTCCTGCTGGAACTCCTTTGTGACAATGACCGGAAGGACGAAGCAGTTGAGGAGATTGTTACGGTGGATGTCGGCAAAAGAAGACGAAATCACCACACGGACGCCATAGCCGGCGATTGCCCATGCCGCATGTTCACGGCTTGAACCGGAGCCCCAGTTCTGTCCGCCGACAATGATCTCGTGGCAGCCCTCATGAGGAGCTTCAGAGAATTCCGGCTTGTTCATCACGAAATCCTCAACTACGTTTCCGTCAGCGTCATAGCGCAAGTCGTGCATGAAAGCGTCACCGAAGAACTTCGGGTCACGCGTTGTGCTTGCGAGGTAGCGCGCAGGGATGATAAGGTCTGTATTGCAATTGTCTATTGCGACAGGGATGCAAGTGCTCTGAATTATGTTGAATTTTTGCTTTGCCATAAATGGTTGTTGTTGTGAGTTGGAGAAATTTCGTGATGCAACATGATGAAAAATGTTGCATCATGTTGCATCACAATCCTCTCAAAAACTTTTATTTACAATTTCCGTGGGTCGGTTATCACGCCAGTGATGGCAGATGCTGCGACAACAAGCGGCGATGCAAGCACTGTGCGTGCACCGGGACCCTGACGGCCGACGAAATTTCGGTTGGAAGTTGAGATTGAAAGTTTGCCTGCAGGCACCTTGTCCGGATTCATGGCAAGGCAGCTTGAGCATGAAGGCAGACGCAGTTCAAAGCCCGCTTCCTCAAGGATTTTATCAATACCCTCATCGATTATCTGCCGGCGAACAAGCCATGAGCCAGGCACAAGCCATGCCACGACATTCTCAGCCTTCTTCTTTCCTTTCACCACAGAGGCAAAAGCGCGGAAATCCTCTATACGACCGTTGGTGCAAGCGCCGAGGAAACAATAGTCGACAGGTGTGCCCTCCAGCTTCTGTCCCGGTTGGAACTGCATGTAGTCGAGCATGCCAAGGAACTGTTCGCGCTCCTCTTCGGCTATCATTTCAAGCGAAGGAATGCACTCGTCTATGGCGATTCCCGCACCAGGATTTGTGCCGTAAGTTATGCGCGGAGCGATGTCCTCCGCCTTATATGTAACCTCTTTGTCGAACACTGCGTCATCGTCCGAGTACAACTCTTTCCATTTGCTTACGGCACTCTCCCACTCTTCGCCCTTCGGAGCGTACTCGCGCCCTTTCAGATAAGCAAATGTTGTCTCGTCAGGAGCTATGAGTCCGGCGCGCGAACCCATTTCTATGGAGAGGTTGGACAAGGTCAGGCGACCTTCCATGGACATGTTGCGGATTGTCGAACCGGCATATTCCACGGCATAACCTGTCGCTCCGGAGGTTGTCATCTGTGCCATGATGTACAGTGCCACATCCTTTGCCGTTGTGCCTTCCGGCAGTTCTCCCTCCACATTGATGCGCATTGTTTTAGGCTTTGACTGCAGGATGCACTGTGAGGCAAGCACTTGCGCCACCTCACTTGTGCCGATGCCCATGGCAATAGCTCCCACTGCGCCGTGGGTGGAAGTGTGGGAGTCACCGCAGACGATTGTCATTCCCGGAAGTGAGAGAGCCTTCTCCGGACCGACAACGTGGATGATGCCATTATCCTTTGTGCCCATTGCGAAGTGTCTGATGCCGAACTCCGCACAGTTTGCGGCAAGTGCCTCCACCTGTTTCCTGCCCACCGGGTCGTCGATGCGCTCCTGTTGGTCGGAAGGAGTGTTATGGTCAGGCATTGCCACGACATGGTCGGGACGAAAAACCTTTATGCCTTTGTCGCGCAGAGTGTCAAAAGCCTGTGGCGATGTCACCTCATGAGCGTAGAGGCGGTCTATATAAAGCTGTGTAGGGCCGTCTTCCACGTTCTGTACGACGTGTGCGTCCCAAATCTTGTCAAATAATGTTTTTCCCATATAATGATATATTTATTTCATGAGAGCATATCCCTTGTATGTCTTTTATGAAGCTGATTTTATCCTTAGGCGATATGACCACCGAACCATTGCGAAACTTCAGCTCAAGCCTGTCCAATGAGGCAGCAGGGGAAGACAGCATGGTATGCGTTAATGTTATAGACAGAATGTAATCGATATGGAATCTTTCCGAAAAGAGAAATCCACATTGGACAACCAAATCCTTTCCGTCAATTATATATCTTATGCCAAACAACATTGTCATTATACAGACTAATATGGCAATGACTATGCAAAAGAGAACAACTGAGAAACCGGAATACAGCATCGATGCCATAGGAATCAAAGTGAGTCCTGATATGATAATGACAAGCCATGCATCGACCTTGGATTTATAGACCTTCTTCATTTCGCTTGATTTTCTTGTCCTGCAGGCAGAGTGGCACGCATACTGCCTGTTTGTTTTGGTTAATGTTGTCGGTTCTGTCAATATTGATAATACTGACAATATTTTTACTTGAACTTATTCACACAATCGATGTAAGCCTCAACGGAAGCCTTCACGACATCAGTGTCCGCACCGAATCCGTAGTAGACATGGCCGTCGTATTCCACCTGCATGTGTACCTTGCCGACATCATCAGAGCCTTTCGAGATTGCCTGTATGGTGAACTCCTTCAGCACCATCTCCTTCATGATAATCTTCTTCATCGCCCTAATCGCGGCATCGACAGGGCCGTTGCCCGTAGAACAAGCCTCAAACTTCTGTCCGCTGATGTCAAGTCCGATGGAAGCAACACACTTTGATTTTGCATCCATTCCCGTCGTAACCTGAAGGAAATCAAGCCTTACAGCATGGGCATTGGCACGGTCAGCACCTGCAAGGACAAGGATGTCATCATCGTTCACCTCCTTCTTCTTGTCGGCAAGTTTCAGGAATTCGGCATAGACCTTGTCCAATCGCTCGCCGTCAAGCTCCACACCGTTGACCTGAAGACGGTGCTTCAAGGCGGCACGGCCGGAACGCGCGGTAAGGACAATGGCATTGTCATCGATGCCCACATCCTTCGGGTCCATAATCTCATACGTGGAGACATTCTTCAAAACACCGTCCTGATGTATGCCCGAAGAATGGGCGAAAGCGTTTCTTCCCACCACCGCCTTGTTAGGCTGCACCGGCATGTTCATCAGAGAGGAGACCATGCGCGATGTCGGATAAATCTTTGTCGTGTTGATGTTGGTCTCTATGCCAAGCTCCGGATGAGTCTTGAACGTCATGGCAACCTCCTCAAGCGATGTGTTGCCGGCCCGCTCACCTATGCCGTTGATTGTCACCTCCACTTGTCGCGCGCCTCCAAGCACACCTGCAACAGTGTTTGCGGTGGCCATTCCGAGGTCGTTATGGCAATGGGTGGAAAGGATTGCCTTGCCTGCAGAGAAAGCATCAACGTGCTCATAGAGATACTTTATCTTCTCCTGATATTCTCCTGGCAGTCGGAATCCCGTCGTATCAGGGATGTTGCAGACTGTCGCGCCTGCCTTTGTCACAGCGTCGATGACACGCGCAAGATACTCATTGTCAGTGCGTCCCGCGTCCTCCGCATAGAATTCCACATCCTCCACATACCTCTTCGCATACTTCACGGCAGCGACAGCCCTCTCGATGATTTCCTCCGGAGTGCTGTTAAACTTATATTTAATATGTGAAGGCGATGTGCCGATACCGGTATGTATGCGCTTGCGCTTGGCATACTGCAAAGCCTCGGCAGCGACATCGATGTCCTTCTGCACAGCACGTGTCAGCGCACATATCGTAGGCCATGTGACAGCCTTACTGATTTCTATAACACTGTTGAAATCACCCGGACTGGAAACCGGGAATCCCGCCTCAATGACATCAACTCCCAATGTCTCAAGCTGCCTTGCCACTTGGATTTTCTCAACGGTGTTGAGTTGGCAGCCCGGCACCTGCTCGCCGTCACGCAAAGTAGTATCAAATATGTAAAGTCTATCGCTCATTTATCTTTCAAAGTTTCAATTTTACACCTTTTTACCTAATTCTGTTGCAAATTTACAATTATTTTCTCACATACACAAGCGATTTGTAATTTTTATTATTAAGACAACGAATTTTAGTAATAACGGCAAAAGAACTTGACAAATTAATACGCATCTGAGGATAAGTAAGGTGTTTCAAAACTCTCCAACCGCCCTTAACTGTCATAAGCCATAAGGAAATTTACCGACATAAAAGCATTTAACACGGTAAATGACATAATGGAAGGTAACATTTTGCAAGCAGGCAATCCGCTTTGGCAACATTTTGACCAACCTCGCATTTACAGCCACGACACTACAACCTATCCAAAATACAAGCCCAAACGTTCATTTAACAATGTTTTCTTGCATAATTCAAGGAAAGTATGTATCTTTGTGGCGGATTTTGCAATGGAATCAGGTGAAAGTCCTGAACAGTCCCGCTGCTGTAATCTCTGTTATTGCCGCTTTCCATAAACCACTGGCAACCACTCTTTGTGCAGATGCCGGGAAGGGGAATGCGGAGGAGAAAGTCAGAAGACATGCCATTTCCATCAGGGGCTGCAGCCCGCTCGTGGGTTAGGGGCTATGGCCGAAACCAATGTTCAACAATACGAGGAAAGGGATGAAACCACTAAAACCGCTGGCATCACTGCTGGCAGGCATAACGGTCTGCGGCAATGCTGCAGCGCAACAGGATACAGGAATTGCAAAGGAAGACACGTTGGGCACTGTCAATGTCGTGTCAACATACCGTGGGCGCGATGTGCGCAGCACAGCTCCGGAATATTCCATTGCAACTGCCGATTTCAGCAAACTCGGCGTGACAGACATCAGCAGTGCGCTGAACAAAATGCCCGGAGTCACCCTCCGTGACTATGGTGGTGCAGGAGGAATGAAGACTGTAAGCGTCAGGGGATTCGGAGCGCAGCATACAGCGGTCGTCTATGACGGCATATCGCTGAGCGACTGCCAAAGCGGGGAGATTGATGTCTCACGCTATTCCATTGACAATGTCTCGGGACTGTCGCTGACAGTGGGAGACAATGAGGACATTTTCCAGCCTGTGAGGAACGTTGCGTCACCTGCCGTGCTGAACATCAGGACGCACCGCATGCCGTCGGAAGACCTCAACACTCACCTGACAGCGCAACTGCGCACCGGTTCGTGGGGCTATGTGAGCCCTTTCCTGCGCATAGAGAAGAATCTGACAAGGAAATTCGGGATAAGTGCTGCCGGAGAATACATATATACGGACAACGATTATCCATACACTCTTGTTAACGGCATAGAGACAACGCATGGCAGAAGGCAGAACAGCCGCATGAAATCCGGACATGGAGAGCTAAACCTCGCTTACCGTCCTGACAGCAGGAACCAACTGACAATGAAGCTGTACTACTATGACAACAGCCGTCAGTTGCCGGGAGTCGTCCACTATTATGTGAACGACAACAAGGAAACTCTGCGTGAGCAGAACGCCATAGCACAGATGGGTTGGAGGACCTCCTTCACAGAGAAACTGCGTCTGGCTTATGCAGCAAGGTTCAGTTATGCGATGAGCGACTACAAAGACCCCGGGTATCTTGACAACATCATGGACCATAAGTACCGGCAGCGTGAGGCGTACACATCGGTCTGCCTGCTCTACACTCCTACCGAGAGATGGGCATTCGACTACTCTGCCGACTATTCCTTCAACAATTTCACGGGCAGTGATGTTGAGACCTACCGCGACCCGTTGCGCCACACCATCCTGCAGAGTGCCACCGGGAAATATTCCTACGGCAGATTTTCTGCCATGGCAAGGCTGATTTACTCCTTATATTATAATGGAGCGTCAGAGGGGGCAAGCGCTCCGGACATCAAACATCTGTCGCCGTCCGTGTCACTCAACCTGCAACTCCTCCCCGAAGAGGAACTTTTCCTGCGTGCTTCGTATAAGGACATATTCCGTGCTCCTTCGTTCAACGAGCTTTATTACAAGCATTATGGCAGCACAACCTTGCAACCGGAAAGGACGAACCAGTTCAATCTCGGCATAACATGGCGGCACAAATACGGCAGAGGAAGTGAGTTCAGCGTCACCGCCGACGGCTATTTCAACCATGTCAAGGACAAAATCGTGGCAATACCGTTCAACATGTTCATCTGGACAAACATCAATATGGGGCGTGTGCGGACACTCGGACTTGACCTTACGGCAAACATCACGCAGCGACTGGGAAGGCTTCACACACTTACCTTTGCGGGAAACTACACAGCACAGTCTATCAGAGACCGCACCGACAAGGAGTCGCCATACTACAATCTGCAGATAGCCTACACTCCAGAACATATGGGCAGTGTCTCCATTGCATGGGAAAATCCTTGGACAAACCTGTCCTTTAACGGAACAATGGTCACCGAACGCTGGGCGACAAACAATCACCTGCCGACAACAATGCTTGACGCATACAGCGATTGGGGCATCACCGCATGGCGTGACATACGCCTGCCAAAAGGTTCCCTGCAACTGCAACTGGACGTGAAGAACATCTTCGGCAAGCAGTACGAGATAGTGCGGAACTATCCCATGCCGCAACGCAGCTGGCAGTTCACTGTGAAATATACGTTGTAAACATAATTAATAAAAACAAATAAACAAACATGAAGAAATTTTTCTATCTTTTGACAGCTGTCTTCGCACTGACAGCCTGCAACACAGGCTCGGACTATGATTACGAGCCTGGTCCTTACTACCTCACTGAAGGAGTATTTATTGTCCAAGAAGGCAATTTTGGCAACGTTAATGGTTCTATCGGCTATCTCACCTACAACTACGCCGACATAAACCAATGGACAATGAACCAGGACATTTACTATTCTGCTAATGGCACCGGTCTCAAAGGCACCATCAACGATGCAGCCATCTGCGGGAACAGAATCTACATCGTAGGAACAGACGAAAAGACAATCTTTGTCGCAGACAAGACTTCAATGGTGGAAGTCGACAGAATAAGGCTTGAACATGACGGAGAAACATTCAAGCCACGGCATATCGTTGTAAGCAACAACGAACTGTTCGTCTCAACTTTCGAAAAGAAAATCTTTGTCATCAATTCCACCAACAACACCATCACCAAGACCTATGACTGCGGAAGCTATTCTGAAGGTTTGGCAATAGCCGATGGCTACCTCTATGTTGCAAACTCTAATTATGCACAGGGCAACTCTTCTATCTCAAAGATAAACCTTGCTACCGGCACTCATGAGGAAATCAAGACCCCAGAGATGAAAAATGTTGTGGACGTGCAGACTACTATGGGACGAATCTTCTATCTTGACTCTGGAACTTATGATGACAAGGAACCACATACACAGAAAGATTACGGCATCTATGAGCTGAAAGGAAAGAATTCCATTTTGGTTCTTGCTGCAACAGAGATGTGTATCAGTGGAAATGTTATTTTGGGCATAAACAACCCACATTCATACCCTTCCACAGGGACAGCGGAATTTTTCGCATATAACATCTCAAGCGGAAGAAAGAACATGCTAACAGACGGCAGAGACATCAGCCATTTGGAGCCAAACAAAATCTCCCTTGACCCTGTTTCCGGATTGGTGTACATCACTTGCCTCTCTAAAAATGCAGGAATACCGCAGTATCAAGACTATGGATTCTGTGCTGTATATGGACTTAACGCGGATGCTTTTGCAAACACCTTGACAGGAAACCATCTCAAAACATTCCAGTGCGGTGTCGGTCCTACTTATGTTATTCCAAACATCAAATATGTCCAGAACTAAACATCTTATCGCAATCATAGCAGCGGTGCTTGCCTGCCTCACTTCTTGTGGGGGAGGAGGCACCGCTGACTCTCTTGAAGGAGCAGAGGTCATCAGCATGAAATATGCCCGTCTGCTCACTCTTCATGAGGGGGAAGGCTTCGTCCTTGCGGAAATAAAGAACCCATGGGACACGACAAAGATTCTCCACCGCTACCTTCTCGTGCCTAAAGGCCGCGAAAAGGAACTGCCGGAGCATCTGCCTACCGGAGACATCGTTGGCATTCCGCTGACACACAGCGTATTCTCAGGCTCCGTACATGTCAGCCTTATCGACAAACTTGGCGCATATAAGAGTGTCTGCGGCGTCTGCGACCTAAACTTCATGAACTTGGCAAAGATTCATGCTGACGCGGAGAAAGGCTGCATCAAGGACTGTGGTTCGAGCTTGTCACCAAACATTGAGAAAATAATCGACACCGCACCGGACGCCATCCTCCTCTCCCCTTATGAGGACAGCGGCTCTTACGGCAAGCTGGGCAAACTCGGCATTCCTCTTATCGAATGCGCCGACTACATGGAAAACCACCCTCTCGGCAGCGCGGAGTGGATGCGATTCTATGGAATGCTCTTTGGCAAGCAGGCGGAGGCGGACAGCTTGTTTGCAGAAATAGAGAAAGACTACAACCAACTGAAAAGTCTTGTGAAAGGAAAGAAACGCCCTACCGTGGTCACTGAGAAGAAATACGGCTCTGCATGGTATGTGGCTGGAGGAAACAGCACCGTAGGCCGGATGCTTGCAGATGCAGGTGCGGACTACATTTTCAAAGGAGAAGAGGCGTCTGGAGCACTTCCTTATTCACCCGAAGTCGTTTTTGACAAGGCACAGCAGGCACAAATATGGCTCATAAAGTACAACCAGGCGGAAACCTTGTCCTACCCTCTGCTGGCTAAAGAATGGACTAACTATGCAAGGATGAGTGCGTTCAAGAACAAGAACATCTACACTTGCGAACTCGGAAAGACCATGTACTACGAGGAAACGCCATTCCAGCCAAACCTTCTGCTTAGAGACTACATCAAAATTTTCCACCCTGAGGTGCTCAAAGATTACTCAATGAGATATTACAAATGCTTAGAATAACCCTTTGCATCGCATTGCTTGCTGCCCTTTCCTTGGCAAGCCTGCTCTTCGGCTCTGTCGAAATTCCTGCCGGACAAGTGATCGATGTGCTCACCGGAGGACAGGCAGAAAAAGACAGCTGGACATACATCATACTCGAATCACGCATCCCCCAGACCATAACAGCACTGCTTTGCGGAGCGTCATTGGCAACCTCCGGACTGCTCCTGCAGACAACTTTCAGGAATCCTCTTGCCGGTCCGTCAATCCTCGGCATATCGAGCGGAGCGTCATTGGGCGTCGCTATTGTCACCCTCCTTGGCGGCGGTGTCCTCTCCGTAGTGACAGCGGCATTCGGAGGAGCTATGGTCATAATCGCATTACTCATTGCGATAGCTGCCGTTGTCAGAAGCAACATGACACTACTCATTGTGGGAATAATGGTAAGCTACCTCACCTCTTCTGTTGTCTCACTATGCAATTTCTTCGCAAGTGCCGACAATGTCCAGGCCTTCGTGTTTTGGGGCATGGGCAGTTTCAGTGATGTCAGTCTGCAACAACTGCCCACCTTCGCACTGTGTTGCGGCATCGGAATCCTGATTTCCATAACACTCGTGAAGCAACTCAATGCTATTCTTATCGGTGAGGACTATGCGCAAAGCCTCGGAATCAATGTCCGCAGGACACGCTGGGTGACATTCCTCGCCACAGGCATCCTTACTGCTGCAAGCACTGCATTCTGCGGCCCGATAGCATTCGTAGGACTTGCCGTGCCGCACATCGCACGATTCATCACCGGAACATCCAACCATAAGGCACTGCTCCCAGCCACCATGCTCTGCGGAGCAGCCATAAGCGTGGCGTGCAACATGGTCTGCGTACTGCCCGAAAACCTCATCATACCGGTCAATGCCATTACTCCTATCTTCGGAGCACCGGTAATTATCTATACATTATTTATAAAAAAAGCAAAAAGGTAACGCTATTCGGGAAAAAAGCATTAACTTTGCATTCGGATTGTATTATCTTCGCAACAGATTGTAAATTAAAACTAAAGCATAAATATGGCACAGGAAGATGTTTTCAAAAAAATAGTAAGCCACTGTAAAGAATATGGCTTTGTATTCCCATCATCAGAGATTTATGACGGACTCGGCGCTGTCTACGACTACGGTCAGAACGGTGTGGAGCTGAAAAACAATATCAAGCAGTACTGGTGGCAGTACATGGTGCTCCTGCATGAGAACATTGTGGGCATCGACTCCGCTATCTTCATGCACCCTACAATATGGAAGGCGTCAGGACACGTTGACGCTTTCAACGATCCTCTCATAGACAACAAGGACTCAAAGAAGCGCTATCGCGCCGATGTCCTTATCGAAGACCAGATTGCAAAGTATGAGGAGAAGGTGGAGAAAGAGGTAGAGAAAGCCCGCAAGCGCTTCAAGGAGAATTTCGACGAGGAGCAGTACCGCGCCACATCACCAAAGGTTGCCGAGCTTCTCGCAAAGCGTGACGCACTGCACGAGCGCTACCAGACAGTCATGAATGCCGAAGGAGGCATTGACCTCGAAGGCATGAAGCAGATAATCATCGATGAGGAGATTGCATGCCCTATCTCCGGCACACGCAACTGGACAGACGTTCGCCAGTTCAACCTCATGTTCAAGACAGAAATGGGTGCCGCTGCGGAAGGTGCATCAACCATCTATCTCCGTCCGGAGACAGCACAGGGCATCTTCGTGAACTACCTCAACGTGCAGAAGACAGGGCGCATGAAGCTGCCATTCGGTATCGCACAGATAGGCAAGGCGTTCCGTAACGAGATTGTCGCACGCCAGTTTGTCTTCCGTATGCGCGAGTTCGAGCAGATGGAGATGCAGTTCTTCGTTAAGCCGGGCACAGAACTTGACTGGTTCAAGGAGTGGAAAGAGCGCCGCATGGCATGGCATCAGGCTCTAGGATTCGGCGCAGAGAACTACCGTTTCCACGACCATGACAAGCTCGCCCACTACGCCAACGCAGCGACAGACGTAGAGTTCCACATGCCATTCGGCTTCAAGGAGGTTGAGGGCATCCACTCACGCACAAACTTCGACCTCTCACAGCATGCGAAATTCTCAGGCAAGAAGATTGAATACTTCGACCCGGAGACAAACGAGAGATTCACTCCGTATGTCATCGAGACATCTATCGGTGTTGACCGTATGTTCCTTTCAGTGATGTGCCACTCTTATGAGGAGGAGAAACTCGAGAACGGTGAGACACGTACAGTACTCCACCTCCCGGCAGCTCTCGCACCTGTGAAGCTCGCTGTGTTCCCTCTCACAAAGAAGGACGGCCTTCCTGACAAGGCGCGCGAGATTATCAACGACCTCAAGTTCCACTTCAACTGCCAGTACGAGGAGAAGGACCAGATTGGCAAGCGCTACCGCCGTCAGGACGCTATCGGCACTCCTTACTGCGTGACCGTTGACCACCAGACCCTTGAGGACAACACTGTGACACTCCGCCACCGTGACTCCATGGAGCAGGAGCGTGTCAACATTGCAGACCTCCGCAGCATCATCGAGGACAAGGTAAGCATCTCAAGCCTTCTCAAAAACCTGAAATAAGCAAACGCTTAATGAAAAAAACATTATATTTCATGCTGTTCATCGCAGTCTCACTGCTGTCATCATGCAGTGAGACTGACGATGAGAACACAGAGTTCGCTGACTGGCAGAACCGCAACGAAGCATATTTCATGGACAAATATGCCGACATTCTGGCAAAGAAAGCTGCCGGAGTGACCAATGTCGACACAGTGCGCTGCTACTCAAAAATACCCGGAACAAAAGTCCCGACTGACTTTATCGCCGTGGAAAAGCTCACAAACGGCACTGGAACAGGAAGTCCTATCCAGACAGACTCTGTAAGAATCCACTACCGTGGCTACCTCATGCCATCCGACTCCTACCAGACAACGATGGACGACGGCACAATCCTCGGCTACCAGTTTGACTCCTCATGGGCCGGAGACTATGACCTTGCACTCATGAATCCATACAAAGGAGTCACAGGATCGTTCATTGACGGGTTCACAACAGCACTGCTCAACATGCGCGACGGTGACCGTTGGAGGGTGTACATCCCACAACAACTGGGTTACGGCTCAGGAACATCGGGAAGCATCCCTGCATTCAGCACCCTTGTGTTTGACATCACTCTCGTGAAACATTGGCCCAAAAAGTTGAAATAAAGCATACAGCAAATGCCATTATTAGAAGATATTTCTTGTAATGGCATTTTTGTTTTTACCAATGCCATACGAAACTACCATCAAAGCACCAAATTACGAAACACCATATATAATAATATGTAAGCATGTTAAAGAACACTGCGAATTGCAATACAGCCTTTTGCCATATCGAAATTCACGGTGCAAAGATAATAAATTTGACATCGAAATCCAAACATCATTGGAGTATAAACAGGGATATGTAATGGAAAACAGAGTCACACGCCACCCCTTTTGTTTTCCAACACATTCAGAATCGTTTTTGACGAATATTCAAAACAAAAAGCAAAAAAGAAACAATAACTTTAATGTGAGTTCGACGAATTTGCAACCATCCGGCAAAATGAAGAAAAACGCTATCAAAACACCGTGAAACGGTGGCTCTTTGTTAACTCGGTATGCTGCCCCAAGCAGCATGCCGGGTAATATAGGCACTCCGACAGCACCGTAAGACGGTGCCTCACAGTATCTAAACAGGCAAAATAGCGGCTCTTCAGGGTGAGGCACCGTTTTACGGTGCAGAATCACTTGTGAGTGACAACCGCGCATGTAGGCTACGCCTCCATACGCGGTTACCGAAGAGCCACCGTTTCACGGTGCTTTGATGACATCTTCTTGTTTCAACAGGTAGCTGCAAATTCGTCGAACTCACGTTAACTTTATAGTCTTCTTTTTCAATTAATAACTTTTAGTTTACCAGTAAATCTACCTATAATACGGTATGTCTCACCAGCAGTATTATCATCATTTTTAAGATTGTATGAAATTGTATATTCCCCAACCTTTGAATCTCCTTTCAGAAATTGCAATGATCCATCTAATGGTATAAATTCATCATGTGAAGGAGGTATGCTTAAGCCAGCGATGCCATAAGACTCAAATTCGGAGTTTTCCAAATAAAAATCTCTAAGTTCTCCACTCCAATAGAAAGAGTTATATATATTGCCCAAATCAACTTGATTCAAGACAACAATCTTATATTCCTTGCCAATGACAGGAAAATTCTCATCAGTATGGCATCCTATCAGGATCAGCCAAAAATTCTCAGAATCCTTTTCTTCACTATCCCGTAGAAACATTTGAAAGTAGCATACGCCCTCTTTAACTATAAAATTGTTATCAAGCCCTAATGGAAGAAACCAGTATTTATTAGAAACACCTTCACCAATTGTTGTGTATTGTAATAAACCTTTATTATTTATAACCGCTTCTCCATAGACAGCTTTATGATTTAGAATTTCTTTTTTTTCACAACTTGATAATGCTGTCATGAAAAGCATTGTTAATAATAAAATACTTAAGCTATGTTTCATTCAACAATCTCCTTCATTAGTAAAAAACACATGTTGCCCAAACTTTCCATATTTATGGATTAATCAATTTACTGCAAAGATAATGCTTTATTTTGATTTTCCAACAGATTCCGGAACTTTTTTTTGACGAATCTTAAAGATAAAAGCAACAGGTTATATTTTCACATATTATACTTCGCAAAACAAAAGGTAACCTTTCACAATGCGAAAGGTTACCTTTTACCATATAAAGTGTTACGCTTTACACTGTAAAAGGTAACACTTTGCCACGCCCATCGTTATTCACTGTTTTCCAGGCGATTACGTAAGGGGATTTCGTTCAAACACCTCTTCAAACTGTCGGATTATCTGTTGGAATACAGGAGAGCCAATATAGCCCGTATTCTTCTTAAGCATGGAAGAGATGTTCTCAAGCGAATTTGTATAGCACGACATCTCGTTGTTCATCTGAGTATGGTGCTGCGCCTGGTTGTGAATCTCACGCTCACGCTCCCTTATAAGGCTGTCGCACACATTCTTGACAAGAGGTTCCACAACCTTGTCCAAAAGGTGGTGGCCGTGGATGTACAGATAAACTGTGCCGGGAGTGACACCGAGCCGCTTCAAGTCCTCCCTCACGCGTGGCACTTCCTTAGCCAAGTCCGGATAGGAGTTGCGCAAAATGTTAACACGCTGCTGGCATCTTGCACGCAATCTGCCGACAAGATAAGAGGCATTGCCCATTTTCAGTGTCCCGGTCGCTATGACATTGTTCATGTCCGTTATTGTCATCACATCGAAACGGCTCTTCCTGTACAAGGTCACAGACCAGGAGAACAAGGGCCATATCGCCTCGGAGTATTCGCGCAGGAAAGCCTCGAAATCAAAAATCCTATGGTCGTTGAGCGTTGCCATGACGCAGACATTATGCAATCCGCCGGCATAGCACAGAAGATTCTCTATGGCGTATGCCATGGTGTGGAACACATAAGGCGTGCCGAGCATCATCTGCGAGCTCTCCGTCATACCCTGCATCAAGTAGTCATAATCGGCATCGACACAGGCAATCATGTCCTTCCCCGTGTTCTGCAGTATGCTTTGGAGAGCCGTCCTCTTGCCTCTGCCAAGGACATCCTTGCCGTTGCGCGCCTTTGTAGGCAACATGATTTCAAAGTAACGCTTGCCGTTCTCAAACCGGCTGAGGACGGTACGCCAGAAAAGTATGTCGTCATAGCTCTCGACATAGGCAACAATCCTATGCCTGGCATCCTTGGACCGCAACGCATTGGTGGCGGTCATGTATTTGGATGATATGTGTTGGGTTATTCTCACAAGTCTCGTGTAAAGATTCTCCTAAACAAGCAACATTGCAACAGACTGTCTCACGCATTGCCGGAAGCACTGCCACAGACGGTGATGTCGCTCACTTCTGTCACTTTGTCAAGCCACCCGTTCATGATTATTGCAGGCGAATGGGTGCTCATGATTATCTGAGCATTGGGATTCAGGCGGCGTATTGTCTCTATCAGCACCTGCTGCCATTCGACATGCAGCGAGACTTCCGGCTCGTCCATGCAAAGGATTGTATGGTCGCCGTCCTCCAGGAGCACTGTCATGAGTATGATGAGCATCTGCTTTTCCCCACTGCTGAGCAGGCAGAGATCCAGAGCCTCCCCCCATTGTATCAGCTCTACCCTGTCCGCACTGCGGTTGATTGTCTTCCCTGTCGCTGCGAAAAGTTCATCGACAATGTCACAGAAAAGAGCCCAACGGCTGTTATGCGGATAATGGACTATGCGTTCCTGCAATTCATTAAGATTAATGTCGAACTCACTGCGCACGTCAGGCGTAGAGATAATGTCGAACTTCAGCAGTGTGGCGTCCTCAGGATATGTCTTCAGGATGACACCACCTGCCGAATCCTTTGTAAGAGTCTTCACCCCACTGATGACATGCCGCAGGATTGTGCTCTTGCCTATGCCGTTGGCACCACTAAGGACATTGACCTCGGGGTCAAGAGTCCACAGGATATGCTTGCGTCCTCCCCAAAGTCGGGGAATCTCCACTTGGCAAATGTATTCAACGTATTTTTCCATAGATTTCAGATTTTTTATGTGGCAAATATACAACTTTTTCCTGAATCTTTTGTAATTTTGCACAGAAATTAAACTTTATTGCATATTTTATTGTGACAAAAGACACTCGCACACACATAATTGCCCATTTGTCCATGTTCATGGCATGTGCTTTCTGGGGGCTTATGGCTCCGTTGGGCAAAGACGCCATGACCCACGGCATCGACGGCATTGACATGGTCTCTTTCCGTGTCGCAGGAGGTGCACTGCTGTTCTGGCTGACATCGCTTTTTGTCAAGCATGAGCATGTTCCGGTGAAGGACAAGCTGATGTTCGCAGGCGCAGGCCTCTTCGGCATCGTCACCAATCAGTGCTTGTACACACTCGGACTGTCCATCACGTCGCCTATCAACGCAAGTATCGTGACGACCTCGATGCCGATTTTCGCCATGATTCTTTCCGCTCTGATACTCAAAGAGCCGATAACCGGCAAGAAGGCATTGGGCGTGCTTATGGGATGTTCCGGCGCACTGATACTTATCCTCACCTCGGCAAGCGCGGTAAGCGACAAGGTCGGTGACATACGTGGAGACCTTCTCGCACTCGGAGCACAGTTCTCCTTCGCGCTTTACCTCTCGCTTTTCAATCCATTGATAAAGCGATACAGTGTTTTCACTACAAACAAGTGGATGTTTCTCTATGCCACACTGTTCATCCTGCCGTTCTCTTTCCCTCATGTCGCTGCGATAGATTGGGCGAATGTGCCGACAAAAACATGGCTGGAGACCGGGTATGTTGTGCTCTTCGGAACATATTTGGGATATATCTGCACCATGATAGGACAGCGGACGCTGCGCCCTACGGTGGTTTCTGTGTATAATTACGTGCAGCCTATAGTCTCGGTAGTTTTTTCATTGATACTCGGACTTGCCGTGATGCAATGGTCTCACGTGCTTGCCATAACGCTCGTGTTCTCAGGTGTATGGCTTGTGACGAAATCAAGGGCACGCGCCGACAATGACAAGAAAAAGCAGTAATGACTGCAACAACCTGATAATACAGACACTTATGGGAAGCGGAGGAAACGGCAGAGACAAGAATTTCTCCTCTACAGGCTTTCCCGATTGATAATCTCACGAATGCCAATGCCTTACCTGACACAATATTTTCCGATAACAGACCCCACGATGATATTCCTCACCGTGATGCTTATAATCCTCCTTGCGCCGATTATCATGGGAAAGTTGCGCGTGCCGCACATCATCGGTATGGTGCTTGCAGGTGTCGCTATCGGCAAATATGGCCTGAACATCATCGTGCGGGGCGAGTCGTTCGAGATATTCGGCAATATCGGACTATATTATATAATGTTCCTTGCAGGTCTCGAAATGGACACGGAAGGACTGAAGAAGAATGCGCGCCGTGTGCTCATCTTCGGCTTACTGTCCTTCATAATCCCGTTTGTGCTGACCTATTTCACCTCGGTGGCGTATCTTGATTACAGCCCGATGTCCGCACTCCTGTTAGGATGCATAATGTCATCGTGCACCCTGATAGCTTACCCTATCGTAGGACGATACGGCATACAGAGACGCAAGGTCGTGACACTCTCCGTAGGTGCTTCCATGCTCTCACTTCTGCTGTCGCTCATTGTCCTTGCTGCGTTGACAAGCGCATACCAAGGTAACGCCGGTGACCCTCTGTTTTGGATTCTCTTCCTTGCTAAATTCGTAGCATACTGTGCTGCAGCTTATTATGCAATCCGTTGGATTACTGTCTATTTTCTGCGCCGTTACTCAGACGCTGTGATGCAGTTCATATTTGTGATTGCTGTACTTAGCTCTTCTGCTGTAATGGCAAGTCTCGTAGGGTTGGAGGGGATTTTCGGAGCGTTCTATTCCGGGTTGGTGCTTAACCGCTTCATTCCGAATGTCTCTCCTCTCATGAACCGCATCGAGTTTATCGGCAATGCCCTATTCATTCCGTATTTCCTCATCGGCGTGGGAATGCTGATTGATGTCAGTGTGATGTTTGAAGGCGGCAACATTCTGTTGGTAATTTTCATTATGGTTGTCTTCGGCACCCTCGGAAAAGCCATTGCGGCTTATGCATCCTGCCTTGCATTCCGCATGCCATGGTCGGCCGGCAACATGATGTTCGGACTGACTTCTGCCCATGCAGCCGGAGCAATAGCTATGGTTATGGTGGGAATGAAGATGGAGGTTGGCACGGGAGAATATCTCATGGACAACACATCCCTGAACGGTGTGGTGATGATGATTCTTTTTACTTGTGTCATAAGCACCATTGTAACAGAGCAGGCATCAAAGCAGATTGTCATACAGGACAAGCGACACCGCATAGTGGAACGACAGGAGGGTGATGACGAGAAGATTCTGATTCCTGTGAAATATCCTGAGACATGCGACACACTCCTAAGCCTTGCCATGCTCATGCGCAATAGGAAACTCAACCGTGGCATCATCGCCCTTAACGTTGTCTATGACGATGACCGTGCCGCATATAACCAAAAGCAGGGACAGGAACTGCTGGCGCATATCACAAAGACAGCTGCTGCCGCAGATGTGAGAGTGCAGACGCAAGTGAGGCTTGCGACAAACATAGCCAACGGCATCAAGCATGCTTTCCGTGAGTTTGACGCTTCAGAGATTATCATGGGACTGCATATCCACCAAGAAATCACAACACGTTTCTGGGGTGAGTTCGCACAAAGCCTTTTCAACGGACTGAACCGACAGATTATAATCACCAGATGCGTACAACCGCTGTCGACATTGCACCGCCTGCAGGTAGCTGTGCCGTCACGTGCAGAGTTCGAGCCCGGCTTCCACCGCTGGGTGGAGCGTCTTGCAAGAATGGCCGGAAACCTTAACTGCAGGATTGTGTTCCATGGACGACATGACACATTGCAGCATATAACGGAATATATCAACACTTACCACACCAGTGTGAGAGCACAGTACTCCGAAATGGAGCATTGGAACCATCTGCCGACTCTTGCCTCACAAATCACCGATGAGGACATGTTCGTCATCATAACAGCACGACAAGGAACAATTTCCTATAAGAATGCGATGGACAGGCTGCCGGATGAGCTGTCCTCTCATTTCAAGGGACACAACACAATGATTATATTCCCTGATCAATATGGCAAATCTGACCTTATGACATTTACAAATGCACAGCATACAGAGCAGAGCTCGGCTTATGACATGCTACGCAAACTGCTGACAAGAAAATAGTCCTCGGACTTACCTATAACAAAAAACGGACACATTATGATAACAATCTCAAACATAAAAAAGAGCTTTGGCTCTCTCGAAGTGCTCAAAGGCATCAGCCTCACCATAAACAAAGGTGAAGTGGTAAGCATAGTCGGACCATCGGGAGCGGGAAAGACAACACTGCTGCAGATTATCGGAACGCTCGACAAGCCTGGCAATGGCTCGATAACCATTGACGGACAGGAGATAACAAACCTGTCAAGCGGCAAACTGGCAGACTTCCGCAACAAGCATATTGGCTTCGTTTTCCAGTTCCACCAGTTGCTGCCGGAGTTCTCGGCTATGGAGAATGTTATGATTCCGGCTCTTATTTCCGGAGCATCACGACGCCAGGCAAAGGAGAAGGCGCTGTCGCTGCTTGACATGTTGGGGCTGTCTGACCGTGTGAACCATAAGCCGGCGGAACTGTCAGGAGGCGAGAAACAGCGTGTGGCTGTGGCTCGCGCACTTGTCAATGACCCGTCTGTTGTGCTTGCTGACGAACCTTCCGGCTCTCTGGACTCCAAAAACAAGTCCGAACTTCATCAGCTGTTCTTTGAACTGCGTGACCGTCTCGGACAGACTTTCGTCATCGTCACTCACGATGAATCGCTCGCCGAACTGACCGACCGCACTATACACATGCGCGACGGAATGATAGTCGACGATACGAGAAAAGGAGAGGAACAGACCGTAGAGCCGTAATACACACATTCTTTCATTAGTAAAAAACTCACACTTAAAACTAAAAATACATACGCACATGGCACTTTATCTTGGCAAAATGAACCGAATGACAGTAAGCCGCAAGGTTGATTTCGGACTATATCTTGACGGCGGACCAACCGGCGATATACTGCTCCCTACACGTTACGTGCCGAAAGGCACAAAGGTGGGTGACGAACTGGAGGTCTTTATCTATCTTGACCAAGACGAACGCCCTATCGCCACAACGCAGAAACCACGTGCCATGGTGGGGGATTTCGCATTCCTCAACGTGGCATGGACCAACGAACATGGCGCATTCCTCGACTGGGGACTGATGAAAGATGTGTTCTGCCCTTTCCGTGAACAGAAAAAGAGAATGGAAAAGGACAAGTCTTATATCGTGCATATCCATGTTGACGAGGACTCTTACCGCATCATGGCATCGGCAAAGATTGAGAAATTCCTGTCAAAGGATTTCCCGGAATATAAGCAGAATGACGAAGTGAAAATCCTTGTGTGGCAGAAGACAGACCTTGGCTTCAAAGTTATTGTGGACAACAAATTCCAGGGACTTGTCTATGACAACCAAATCTTCCGCGAACTGCATACGGGTGACCGCCTGAAAGGCTTTGTTGCGACAGTACGCCCTGACGGAAAACTTGACATTATGCTGCAAAAGCAGGGACGGGAGCAGACACTTGATTTCTCGGAACGCCTTCATGAGTACCTCTTCTATCACGACGGCTACTGCCCTTTCACAGACAAATCTCCGGCAGAGGACATCTACAATGAGTTTCATGTAAGTAAAAAGGTGTTCAAACGCGCTGTCGGTGACCTCTACAAACAGCACATCATCTCACTCGCACCAGACGGTATAGAACTAAAAGGAGGGCATAGACCATAGCGTATAACGCCAAAACCTGAACCACATTGATATGGACGCCCTCTATACTTGCGCCCGGCAGACGCGCAATAAAGCCCAGTGTCTCATTCTGAGTTGTGACAATAGCCGACAATACCGCAGCGACAATCCTTGCCATTAACGTCAAACCGCCGCCGACAGCCATATTCACAATGATAACCGCCGTAAGCATAAACGCCCCGCAGATTATCACTGTCGCACATGGTATGACAATAAAATTAGTAAGAAGGAAGTATATTGACACCCTGCTGAAATAGTAAGCGGACAACGGAACTGTGCCTAATTGTGCGGAAACACTGACACATGCCGTAAACCACAAACTCCTCAACGACCTGTATCGCACACGCTTCCACAACGGCAGATCGAGCAAGTCAACAGGTTTTATTTTCATCAAACTCACAGGAATCAACTTGCCCGCCAATGGCTGGCAAACAATTATCCCGAAAACTGCCATAAACGACATCTGAAAGCCTACATCCCAAAGGCTTTCAGGGTTCGCCATAATCATAACTACCAATGTCAGACCAAAGACATTTAAATGCTTCTGGTCTCTGCCCATAAGCCAAACCATTTCCCATATCGTCAGCATTGAAGCTGCCCTGACTACTGATATGGGCATCCCGACAAAAACAACATAGCCCCAAAGCACTCCCAACACGCATAGTTTGTTCCATATATTCCTGCGCGGAAAGAAATATATCAGCAGCATATATATTATTGACAAATGCATGCCGGACAACGCTAATATATGCGATGCGCCGGACATGCTGTATTCTTCCCTTAGCTCCGGCGTAAGCCCACTCTTGTTTCCCAACGCCATCGCTGTAAGCACAGCATACGCATCACCGCTTATT
Source organism: Palleniella intestinalis (assembly GCF_013166595.1). GTDB lineage: Bacteria > Bacteroidota > Bacteroidia > Bacteroidales > Bacteroidaceae > Prevotella > Prevotella intestinalis. The sequence goes on from NZ_JABKKG010000003.1 coordinate 23,713, forward strand.
CCTGCCTCGTTTATCTTTTCCAAAAGTTCCTGACGCCATACCAACGCCTTTAGCTTTATCCTGTCCCAAAAGCCTAAAGCTGACAAACAATCCTCTGAAAACTCCCACTTTCCTATACCTACAAAACCTCTGCCGACAATGCCACGCATAGTCTGCCAACGTATATAGTCGAAATTGCCGTTCATTCTATGCCAATCCTGCAACGGAGTTACGTCCACATCGGCAAGAACCGACCGCCCTATATGCAATCCCTCATATCGCTTTGTTATCGTGTCACGCAACAAAGAGACACGCAACTTCCTACTCTCCAAATTCCATCGTGCCCCACACGCATTCCCCACTTCCACAGTTCCTGCCACAATTCCATCAAATTGCACAACCTTTCCCCTCCTTATCGGCTCACTTGCCACAACCAACTCTATCTCACAACGGATGTCTTCCTCCACAACCCAAGCATTTTTTGCATGAAAACTGTAACGCAAACCGCCAAGCATCACAATCGCAAGCAATATCAACACACTGCTTGCCATCTCATGACGCTTATTGACAACCAACGCCAAACCTACCAAACAGCACAGCAAAACCAGCCACTCCCGCACTCCAAGCGCAGAAAGACAACTCTCCGCAAGAACCACGCCAAATAATAACAGCAACGCATACCTGAACATCGGTATCGCATGTATGAAATGCCTCGGATTAATCTTTCGCGCCATCTTCCATTGTATTTTGACCTAACATTGACTAACAATTCTAAAATGCAAATATACCTAAAATCTAACACTCCACCAAGAAATTCTTGACTAAAAACAAGAATATATCAAAAAACAATTGAATTCTCACATAAAAACTTGCACATATTCAAAAAACTATGTACCTTTGCACTCGCAATTCAGAAATGACTTGCCTGACACCGTCACAGTAACGACGGGCGCTTAGCTCAGTTGGTTCAGAGCGTCTGCCTTACAAGCAGAGGGTCGGGGGTTCGAATCCCTCAGCGCCCACTAGGGGTGTTCCTCGTAATTTCAATAAAACTTATCATAAGTTTTTGCGGAATTGCGAGGATTTTTTTTATATATACATTTATCAATATATAAGACTGCATTCTGTATTTTTTGTTCAATAATGGAATATTTTGGAGCATAAAACGACTGCCATTCCCAAATTCACCATTTATTTTCCCGAATTGCCTTGGGATATAGGAAATAAAGTTATAATTTTGCATACAACAAAAATAATAAACAGAAAAACATTATTAACCAACTTAAAAACTCAAATGTCATGACAAAGAAATTCATTTGCTCAGTTTGCGGATACATCCACGAAGGTACAGAGGCTCCGGAGCAGTGCCCATTGTGCAAAGCACCTGCATCAAAGTTCACAGAAGTGAACGAGAGCACCGAGGCTGATTTCGCTACAGTTCACAAAATCGGCGAGGCAAAGACATCCGGTGCTGACGAGGAGATGATCAAGGACCTCAACGCACACTTTAACGGTGAGTGCACAGAGGTTGGCATGTACCTTGCAATGTCACGCCAGGCTGACCGCGAGGGCTACCCTGAGATTGCTGAGGCTTTCAAGCGCTACGCATTCGAAGAGGCTGAGCACGCTGCCAAGTTCGCAGAGCTCCTCGGCGACGTTGTGTGGGACACAAAGACAAACCTTGAGAAGCGCATGCTCGCAGAGGCCGGCGCTTGNCTTGACGCTATCCACGACACAGTACACGAAATGGCAAAGGACGAGGCGCGCCACGGCTCAGGCTTCCGCGGTCTCTTCAACCGTTATTTCAAGTAAGGCATAACAATCTCGGCGCACAAACAACGCTGAGAGACAATAATCAAGGGCGGCATCCTTCACAGAGGATACCGCCCTTCTTAATTATACCCACATTTCAGATTTATGCCTCATCGGCAACAGAACAACAGTGGAGACATAAAAAAGATGACCTGCACTTCCCGAAGGAATTACAGGTCAGGTGAAAGGAGGAGTGGTGCCAACGGGATTCGAACCAGTGACACACGGATTTTCAGTCCGATGCTCTACCAACTGAGCTATGGCACCTTGTCTTTCAGTGCTAGGATTGTTATTTCCTAATTGCGAGTGCAAAGGTACTGCTTTTTTTTGAACTGTGCAAGCTTTTTCGTGTTTTTTTTCAAAAAAGTGTATTTTTTCCTATTTTTATTGCATATTTCCAAAATAAGTTGTAATTTTGCAGACGCAATTCGGGATGTAGCGCAGTTGGTAGCGTACTGCGTTCGGGACGCAGGGGTCGCCAGTTCGAGTCTGGTCATCCCGACAAGCAAGAAGCCGGCATCGTTTTTCTGATGCCGGCTCTTTTTTATCCGCATCCTGCCCGGTATCACTGCTGAGAGAACTAATGCATTCAACTTGCATTATACTCACACATATATTGTCATAACAAAATACCTGATGAGCATGAAGCATCTTTTTGTTTTACCAAGAATCTCTTTACTTTCGTTTGCCATGCTGCCAATACCATTCGACAATGATTTGTGGCGGCAGCCGTCTGTGTGTCCATAATTCTCCCCTTGTTGGTTCTGTCCATGGCTGCCATTATCAACTCACGCAAGACAGGAACAAGGTTCATCGCAAACCTCTTTGGTTACAGACAGAATGGTGTTGACATTCTGATTGGATGCACCGGCATGTTCAACAGCTTGTTCTTCGGTTGGGAAAAACTCGCAATCTTTTGGGCGATTATGACAATATTCGCTATTCTTGAAATTGTCATATCCAAGCCGAAACTCTCATAACGTCTCACCAACTTTTCATTCTACCATACGCAATTACCGCCGACAACTCTTGCAAAAAGAGCTATCGGCGGTAATCGTTTGTATGCCTGAAAGGGATTTATTTGTTCTGTTCGTTGAAACGTTTCTGCTGCTCTGCGACAAGTTCCTTGTCGTCAAAGTAGTCGATGCGCATGGCATGGCGCACCTCGGCAAGGGTCTTTGCACCAACTTTGCGTGCCTCCTCCGTTCCGCGACGCAGCACTTCGTAGACCTCAGCGATGTTGCTTTCCAATTCCTTGCGGCGTGTGCGGATGGGTTCAAGACGGTCATTGAGGACATTGTAGAGGAACTTCTTGCATGTGCCGTCACCAAGACCGCCACGTGTGTAGTGGGCCTTCATCTCGTCAAGGTTCTTGTAGTCCGGGAGGAAACGCTCGAAATCCTCGTCTTTGCAGAACGCGTCAAGGTATGTAAATACAGTGTTTCCCTCGATGTGTCCCGGGTCTTCGATGTTCAGGTGCTGTGGGTCGGTGAACATGGAGTTGACCTTTTTCTTCAGTTCCTTTGCTGTGTCGGAGAGGTAGATGCAGTTGCCGAGTGACTTTGACATCTTTGCCTTGCCGTCCGTTCCCGGCAGACGCATGCACGCCTTGTTCTCAGGGAGCAGCACCTGGCATTCGTTAAGCACCTCGCCATAGATATGGTTGAAACGGCGCACAATCTCGTTTGTCAACTCAATCATCGGCTTCTGGTCCTCGCCAACAGGGATTGTTGTGCCGTGGAAGAGCGTGATGTCCGCAGCCTGTGAGATAGGATAGCAGAAGAATCCGGTAGGAATGGATCCGCCTTCAAAGTTTCGCATCTCGATTTCTGTCTTCACTGTAGGGTTTCGCTGCACACGTGCCACAGAGACAAGGTTCATGTAGTAGAAAGCCAACTCTGTCAGTTCAGGCACGGCAGACTGCACAAAGATATTGCACTTTGACGGGTCAAGACCTGCGGAGAGATAGTCAAGAGCCACCTCTATGACGTTCTGGCGTATCTTCTCCGGATTGTCGGCATTGTCGGTAAGTGCCTGTGCGTCGGCAATCATGATGAAAATCTTGTCGTATTCTCCGGAGTTCTGGAGCTCCACACGACGGCGGAGAGAGCCTACATAATGGCCGATATGAAGTTTTCCGGTAGGACGGTCACCGGTAAGTATCACTTTTTCCATTGCTTTGTTTATTATAATATATGTATAAAAAATGGTTATTCCAGTGCAAAGGTAACACTTTTTGCCGGAATAACCAAATATTTCAGGATTTCCATACAAAGGAAATCAGAGTGTCTGCTCTATATTCCAAACGAATGCACGCAGACCAAGGAGAGGATTATCCACATCAAGTTTGTGCAGACGCGCCAATAGAGGCTCCACACGGTCGTCATCACAGATAGTGATAATAGCCTCGTTCATTGCCGGCCATGCATGGGAGCCGAGATGAGGTTCGCCGGTCTTTGTGCCGCAGCCTCCCACGGTAGGGAAGAGCGTATAGCCACGGCAGAGTGATGATTTGAGAGCCTCAGCCACTCCTTCGTGGTGAGCCTGGTCGTATGTTATAAAGATACTTTTCATAATGTTGTTGCGTATTGTGGTGGGGCAGTGACGCCCCACCGTTGTTGTTCTACAGACTATTTTGCCTTATTAAGCTGTTCTTCCGCCTTATGCTCTGCCCAGTAAGCGTCAAGCTCACGCTCCTCACGCATCTGACGGCGCTTGTTCTTTATGCCGACACCGCCGAAGATACAGAACATTGCTGGCACATAAATCAGCGTAAGCACAGTGGAGACACAGAGACCGCCGATGATGCTGACACCCATCGGACGCCACATCTCAGCACCGACACCCTGTCCCACAGCCATAGGCACCATACCGAGGATAGTGGTGAGCGTGGTCATAAGGATTGGGCGCAGACGGCTTCGTGCCGCAATCGTAGCGGAACGGATAAGTCCGTTACCACGTTCACGCATGAGGTTGGTGTAGTCGATGAGCACAATACCGTTCTTCACCACAATACCGATAAGCATGATGCCACCGAGCATAGACATGACACTGAGCGTTGTCTGTGTTATCACAAGTGCAAGAATGATGCCCGAGAGGGCGAAAGGCACTGAGAGCATGATGATGAACGGATAGGTCATTGATTCGAACTGTGCCGCCATGACGATGAACACAAGGATGATGATGAGGATGCCAAGTGTGCCAAGATCGCGGTTTGAGTCCTGTTGGTCCTCGTAAGAGCCGGCAACCTGGACAGTAACACCTGCAGGAAGGTCCATCTTCTTATAGATTGACTGACCGAGTTCTACACCTTCCGACAAGGCATGGCCGTCGGCAAGCACCGCACTGACTGTGACATAGCGCTGGCGGTCCTTACGCTCGATGGTCGGAGGGATGGCGCTTTCCTCCACGGTTGCCACATCGCAGATACGGATGTTCTGGCCATAGCCGTTAGGAATAACCATGTTTTCCAAATCATTGACAGAGATACGGGCAGAAGGCTCGTAGCGCACCTTGATGTCATATTCCTCACCGTCCTCACGGAAATAAGAGAGTCGTGAACCGCTGATGATGTTGCGCACGGCACTGGCTGCCGTCTGCATGCCGATATTCTGCTGTGCCAGTTTCTCACGGTCGAAGTTAACCACCACTTCAGGCTGATAGTCGGAACGTGAGATGAACACCTGAGTCACAATGTTTTCCTTGCGGAGCTTGTCGGCAAGAGTGTGCGCAATGTCACTTGTCGCATTCATATCATAGCCATAAATCTCGAAAGTGGCAGTAGCCTGTCCACCCATGGATGAGCCCTTGCTGCCACCAAGGTTCACCTGGTACTTTGCCAGCTCAGGAATAGCCTTCAAGTCTGCACGCATCTCATCACAGATTGCTGCCAAACCCTTCTCACGCTCATTGGACGGAACCATCATTATGTTGAATTCTATGATATGGGAACCGTTGTCGGACAATGATGCCCATGTGTTGTCGTCTCCTGCCTGACCTACCGTGAAGTTACATGACTGCAAGTCATCGCCATAGCGCTGCTGCCATTTCTTCACAAGATTTTTCGCAAGATCCTCGGAAATCTCCACACGTGTACCGACAGGCAGCTGCAGAGTGATGCCTACACGACCGGAGTCGTTGGCAGGGAAGAACTCCGACTGTATGCCGAAGATTCCGGCAAGGGCTATCGTTCCGGCAAACAGGGCGAAACATCCTGCGATGACAGTCTTGCGGTGACGCACTGACCAGTTGATGCGTTTCTCATACCAAGCATCAAGTCCGTCAAGACTCTTGCTGACAGGCGAATAGAGTTTCTTGAACAACGGACTTTGCTTTTTCTTCAGCTTAAGCATCAAGGAACAGAGCATCGGCGTGAACGAGAGTGCCGAAAGAGTGGATATTGTCATGATGATACACATCATCCAACCCAACTGCTTGAAGAGCACACCTGCCATACCGGTCACCATGGTAAGAGGGAAGAACACGGCAATCATGGTCAATGTGGAAGCCACAACAGAGATTGCCACCTCCTGAGTGGCATGGATGGCAGCCTGTTTTGGCGAAGAGCCGCGCTCGATGTGTGTCGTAACGTTCTCCAATACCACAATGGCGTCGTCCACAACATTACCGATGGCAATGGAAAGACATGAAAGTGAGATCATGTTCAATGAGCCGCCGGTGGCATACAGGTAGATGAACGATGCAATGAGCGACATCGGGATGGTGATGACAATAATCATCGTGGCACGCCAGCGTCCAAGGAACACGAACACAACCAATGCCACAAAGAGCATGGCATAAGCGATTGTCTCCTCAAGAGAGCCTATGGTGTTGAGGATGTTGTCCGAAGTATTGACGATGACTCCCAGCTTCACATCGGAAGGAAGGTTTTTCTGCAGCTCCGGCAGTTTCTTCATCACAGCGTCGGCAATGGCAACGGAGTTCGCGCCTGACTGCTTCTGTACGACAATCATGGCACCCTGTGTGCCGTTGGTGAACGTGCGCTGTGCACGCTCCTCCACATTATCGACTATTCGCGCGACATCCTTCAGATAGACATTCGCACCGTTTTTGGTGCCGACAATGACATTCTCCATCTGTTTAGGGTCACTGAACTCACCCTCCACACGGACGGTGAACGTCTGTGTGCCTATGTCGACAGTACCCGTTGTGATATTGTGGTTCTCGGCATTGACAGCCTGACTCACCTGCAATGGCGACAGACCGTAGGCCTCCATCTTGCGAGGATCCATGTAAATGTTTATCTCTCGCTTGGGAGCACCTGAGATACTCACCGTACCAACACCGTCGATACGCGCCAAAGGATTGGCGACGACATCATCGAGTATCTTGTACAATGCCTTCTGTGACTCATTAGCCTCCACCGAAAGGAGGAGGATAGGAATCATGTCCGTGGAGAACTTGAACAGGACAGGCGACTGCGCTTCGTCAGGAAGGGAGTTGCTGATCATGTCAAGTTTGTCTCGCACATCATTCGTCAAGTCGTCAATGTCATAGCCATACTCAAACTGCAGGGTGATGACAGACACGCCTTCACGTGAATTACTTGTGATATGCTTCAGGTGCTCGACAGAGTTCAGAGTGTTCTCCAGCGGGCGTGTCACGTTGTTCTCTATATCATTGGCTGACGCACCGTTATAGTACGTCATGACCATGATTGTGTTGGTATCGATGTCCGGATAAAGATCGATAGGGAGCTTTATCAGGGAGAAGATACCGAAAATGATGACGGCGCAGAAACACAGGCTCGTCATAATCGGTCGTTTGACCGCGCCTTCGTATAGTGTCATGTTGGTTTTGTTGTTTTTTATTTGGTTGCATCATTATGCGTCATGCCGCATAATGATGCAACATTATATAACATGAAGAGCCGCCCTCCACTTATTTCACGACTTTCACTTTCTTTCCGTTGGCAAGGCGTGACTGTCCTGCGACGACAACCTGCTGACCGTCCTGCACACCGGAGAAGATTTCGTAAGTCTTGCCTATATGCTTTCCAAGCTCCACCTTATTATATGTGACAGTCTGCTTTGCTGCATCATAGACATAAACATAGCGGTCGCCTGCGCCAATCTGCTTGACAAGAGCCTCATCAGGTATGAGCACATGCTCCTGACTGCCGAAGTTCACTGTCGCACGGGCAAACATTCCCGGACGGACTTTCTGATTCTTGTTGCTGATTGTGATTTCCACAGGGAAAGTGTGTGTCGCCTCATCAATGCTTGGGTGGATGATTGACACATGTCCAACGAATTTCTCGCCCGGATAAGCGTCAAGTTCGATGTCGATAGCCTGACCTTTCTTGATGTCCTTATAGTGAATCTCTGAGATGTTTGTAACGATTTTCACCACACTTGTCTCTTCGATTGTAAGGATAGGAGTGCCGTTGTACATGTCACCATTGTCATAGTTGCGTGCCGTAACGACACCGCTGATAGGGGCATAGAGCTGTGTGTTGCGAGACATCTGTGCATACTGGGTCTGCAGGACGTCAAGCTGCATCTTGGCATTGTCGTACTCTGTCTTGCTTGCTCCACCGACATTGTAAAGTTGTTCGGTGCGGCTGAACTCCAGTTTCTGGTTGTCTATCTGTAGTTTCAGCTGTCGCAGGCTTGACGCATCAAGCTGCACAACCACCTGTCCTTTCTTCACTCTGTCGCCGACATCCACGAGAACCTTCTCTATGCGGTAAGCGACATTAGGCGAGATGTTGTTCTTCACATCACTCTCCACTACAGCCGTATAAGTCTCTGTCTGTGGCAAGACATCACTGTGGACAGTCGCCAGCTTCACCTCAGGCAACTCTTCGGCAACTGTTTCAGCCTCTTTGTTCTTGTTTCCGCAACTTGCCATTGCAAGCATTGCTGCGGCTATCATAAAATATTTATTCATCCTATATAATGTTTCTGGTTTTGTTTTCTTGCAATTGTTGATGTTTTATTCACGCCCAAGCGTATAGTCAAGGTCAGCCTTGTTGGACAGATAGTCGTAAATGCTCTGATTGTATGTCAGTTCCGCCTGCACAAGAGCCGTCTCGCTTTGGTTCAGTTCAAGGATTGTCCCACGGCCCACATCATAGCGTTTGCCGGCAATGTTCACAGCCTTGTCTGCCTGTTTCACCGCCTCACGGTCAGACTCCAGTTTGGCAATGGTCTTGAGCATGTTCTGCCTGTAGCTCTGTGCTGCCATTGAAAGCTGGCGTTCCGTATCACGGCGCGTGTCGGCGAGCTGCTCAAGCTGCACACGGTTGGACTGCAATTTTGTCCAATTGCTTGCCTTGAAGATAGGAATGCTTGCCGAAAGCACAAATGTGGAACTTGGAGAATACTTGTATCCGAACACATTCCAATCAGTGTTGGAGTAGGAAGAGTACTGCCCTGACAACGACGCTGCCACCGTAGGCATGAAGTTCGTGCGGAGAATCTTGCGTGAACGCTCAAGAAGCCCCTTGTTCAAGTCCAACTGCCTCAATGCGGAGTTGTTCTGTATCTCCTCTATTCCGCCTTCGGCATTGGCAAGGGTAAGCGAGGATTCATAAGCACGGAGCGAATCTTGGATGTCCACGTTGATATCAGTGTTGATGCCCATCAGCACCTTCAGCTGCAGAACTGCAAGGTTCATGCCTGTCTCGGCACTGACAACACTTGAATGCATTGCACGCATCTGCACCTCGGCAGAGATTTTATCATACTCGCTGACACGTCCTGCCCGGAACTTTTTGTCCACGACATCAAAGTTCTCCTTTGACGTGTTGTAACTGCGTTGCATCACTTCATAGCTGTCTTTGGAAAGAAGAGCGGAGTAATAAGCCTTTGTCACCTGGTTCACAAGGCTGAGACGTGACGCACGCGCCTTCTCCTGAGCAAGCAGGATGTCCTGCTTCGTCAGCTTCATGTTCTGATAGACAGCCGGCGCAAACACAGGAACAGCAAGCGTAGCCGTACCTGTCGCGGTAGTGGTGCCGTCCATTCCCATTTTGAACTCACCCATTTGGGTCTTTATCGCAGCAACGGTAATGCTGTGATTCAGTGCAAGGTCGGCTGTCACCGTAGGCAAAAGAGCCTGCCAAGCCTCCTTGTCGGCAATCTTCTTCAGCTCAATATCCTTGTCCGCAACCCTGATTGTAGGATTCTCGGCAATGGCTATCTCTATCGCCTTTTGAAGGTTAATGCCAAGCGTAGCCTCCTGAGCCATCATGTCAACGGCATACAAGTGGAGGAACATTAATAATAAAAGGTATTTTCTCATAAAATTCATACTGTATCGTTAGAATTACAAAACTAAGCACAAAATTACAGTTTTCTTTTCACTTATTCACAACACAGCTTTATATATTAGTAATAATTAACCAAACGGGGCAGGATGGTTGCCTGTTCAGCGGACATGTCTGCGATAATAAAGTATCGTCTCTCGTGGTGCGCTGACAAAGGGATTATTGCCAACAGGGCAGTCGCATTTCTGTTATCATACAGAATTTCGGTGGCACGGCATAAGTAGCAGGCATTGGAAAACTCACCGTGTTTTTGCCTTACGAGAATCGCTTGAAAACAAATGCTGAAAAGAAAGTGCGGAAATTCGCGAAATTTTCTGCGTTTTTGTAACACGCTATCAATCAACTGTTTATAGAGGTGTGCGAGCAAATGGTGATTCCCCGTGAAGTGAAAGGTAATCTTTTGCATTGTCAAAGCTGACCTTTTGCATGGTCAAGTGTTGTCTTTCGCTACTCAAAAGATGAGCAAAAGCATGGTTTTTCATCACTTTTTGAATGAAAAACCATGCCTCCTGACGCTTTTCATGGACACAAAAGCCACAACAAAGCGTCAGAATCCGCATTTCATAACCTTATCTGCACATTATGATAAATAGAGCATAAGAAAACTCATGCATAAATTCCTTTGGCCGGAGAGTGCTCCAAAGTTACGGCAGACGTGGCATTATGCCTTACTCGTCAAAGTCGAAAAGGTCCTCATCGTCATCCTCCTCAAAGCCGAACACCGGCATTTCGTTGAAGTCATCCAGCTGTCTGCGCTCCTTCTTTGTAGGGCGTCCCGTGCCGCGCTGACGGTCGATGAAGCCGGAGATGCGTGACATCTCCAAGAGTTCGTACTGCTTTGCGGTGGTCACATTCTCATAGACCTCGGGCAGAAGTTTTGCGCCCACACGGTTCTCTATGCAGTTGAGTATGCGGAAAGAGTAGGTGATGGGCGACTTCTTGACATGGATGACCTCACCGCATTTCACCATCCGTGACGGTTTTGCCAAGGCTGCTCCCATGGCAGCGTTGCCGTCAGTGCCCACGCCGCTCACGCTTACACGGCTGTTCTTGCAGGCGTTGGCGGCCACTGTGCGCGTCTTGAATATTCGGGCTGCCCACAGCCATTTGTCCAGGCGGGCAGTGTCCTGATGCTTTAGTTTGTTTTCCATAAGCTAAGGTGGCATGTAAGCCTTATTTCTTGTTGAACTGGTTCATGGTGATGTCAATGCCTGCGAGGACGAAAGACTTGATGCAGGCGACGGCATTGTCCATGAGAGGGTTAAGAATCTCGCGCTCTTCGGCAGGGAATTTCCCAAGAACGTAGTCCACCTGTCCGCCACGGTTGAACTCGTTGCCTATGCCAATGCGCAGCCGGGCGTATTTCTGTCCTATGAGTTGCTGTATATGTCCCAGTCCGTTGTGCCCTCCGTTGGAACCGCTGCCTTTGAGTCTCATCTTGCCAAGCGGCAGCGCCAGTTCGTCAACGATGACGAGCAACCGTTCCGTTGCAATGTTTTCCTTCTCCAGCCAGTAGCGTACGGCATTGCCGGAAAGGTTCATGTATGTCGTGGGTTTGAGCAGGAAGAGCTTCCTCCCCTTTATGGAAGTCTCGGCGACGAAGCCGTAGCGCTTGTCGGCAAACGTCGCACCAAGGTCATCTGCAAGTTTGTCGACAACCATCCAGCCGGCGTTATGCCGTGTCTCGTGGTATTCCGGTCCGGGATTTCCAAGGCCTACGATAAGAAATTTGTCCATTTTGCGTTTGTCGTTTTTATACTGTTACTGTTGCGGAGAAAACAAAACGGCACCGAAGCTGTGCTCCGGTGCCGATAAGAATTCAGTATGAGGTCAGTGTTACTGAGCAGCCTGAGCAGCAGCACGTGCGGCACGTGTCATCTGTACAGAGCATACGTTAACTTCCTTCGGAGTAGCAAACTCGAGGCCCTCGAAATTGAGGTCGCCAACCTTGATTGACTTGCCGAGCTCAAGGTTTGTAACGTCGATGACGAGCTTCTCAGGAATGTTTGTGTAAACAGCTGTGACCTTGATCTGACGAACGAGGAGAGCGAGGCGTCCACCGTTACGCACACCGTTTGCAAGACCCTTGAGTTCTACAGGGATGCCTACTGTTACAGGCTTGTCCTCTGTAATCTCGAGGAAGTCAACATGGAGGAGTGCATCTGTTACAGGGTGGAACTGGAGTTCCTTGATGACAGCCTTGTGGTCAACGCCGTCGATGTTGAGGTTCACAACATACACGTGAGGAGTGTAGATAGCCTTGCGAAGCTCTGCGAATGAAGATGTGAAAGAGAGAGCTACCGGAAGGTTCTTCTCACCGCCACGCTTAACGCCGTAGATGTTGCAAGGGATGAGTCCCTGCTTGCGAATGTCCTTAGAAGCCTTTTTGCCGAGGTCGCTTCTTACCTGACCTGTTACGTTGATTTCTAACATAATTGTGTTACTCTAAATTAAGTAGTTAATGAAATTAAGTTGCTTAATCCGCCATCACACAGTGCTGATGCAGCGCACAGCACGAAAGATTTTGCGAAATGCCCGACAAAATTACTACTTTTTTCTGAATCAGACAAAGGATTATATTAAAAAACATAGAAAAAGTGTGAATTTTCTTGTCTATGTGGAGTATTTTGTCTATTTTTGCAACATAATAGTGTACTCGGTACATAAGGATGCAGGAAATATTCCTCATAATATTATATAGTGATATGATAAACAGAGAACTTATAAGAATCAAGGTGGTCCAGCTGACCTACGCTTATTACCAGAATGGGAACTGCAACATTGAGAATGCGGAGAAGGAATTGCTTTTCAGCCTTGACAAGGCGTATGACTTGTACCATAGCCTTTTGGATTTGATGGTTGCCGTCACCCGTGTTGCACGCCAGCGCGTTGACGTTGCAAAGGCAAGACATGAGCGTGGCGAGGGGGCTAAGCCTTCGGAACGTTTCACCTTGAACAAGTTTGCATTGCAGCTTGAGGAAAACGCTACGCTCAATGAATGGCGCGGACGTCAGAAATTCACTTGGGATGATGATGTGACGGCTGTGCGCAGCGTGCTTGACAGCATAGAGGCAAGCGAGGCTTATGCTGAGTATATGGCAGCAGCGGATGAGCCGGACTATGCCGCTGACCGTGAATTGTGGCGCAAGCTCTACAAGACTTTTGTCGTTGACAACGAAGAGATTGACAAGGTTCTGGAGGAAAGGTCTCTCTATTGGAATGACGACAAGTATATTGTAGACACCTTTGTCATAAAGACAATAAAGCGTTTCACAGAGAAGAGCGATGCCGACCAAGAGCTTTTGCCGGAGTTCAAGGATATGGCTGACCGTGATTTCGCTGTCAAACTGTTCCGCACATCGATACTCAATTCAGAGCAGTACCAGCACTACATGACCCAGACAACCAAGAACTGGGACTTCTCACGACTGGCATATATGGATGTGGTGATTATGCAGATAGCCATCGCTGAAATGCTTTCATTCCCGGCCATACCGGTCTCTGTGTCCATTAACGAGTATGTCAACCTCGCGAAAGTCTACAGTACACCAAAGTCTTGGCGGTATGTGAACGGCATGCTTGACTCCATTGCGCGTTATCTCAACGAGACAGGAAAGATGCTGAAGCCATTGCCTGAGAGATAAAGGAACATACATTAGATATTATATAGCAACCATACAATAACATAAAAAAAACATATCGATTATGAATACAATTCTCGCTGCCCAGGCAGCAGGGGGCAGTTCCCAAATGATTATAATGCTTGTGCTGATGTTCGCCATAATGTATTTCTTTATGATTCGTCCTCAGCAGAAGAAGCAGAAAGAGATACGCAACTTCCAGAACGCTCTTGAAGTGGGTGCGAAAGTCGTTACAGGCGGCGGTGTCCATGGAGAAGTGAAGAAGGTGGATCATGCGGCAGGCATCGTGGAGATAGAAGTCTCAAAAGGTGTTACCATAAAGGTTGAGAAGTCTTATGTCTTCGCTGCCGCACCGGAGCAGAGATAATCACGACTGCATTTGAATCAATAAGTGATGAGGAAGGCCGTGCCGCACATTGTGTGGCAGTGGGGGACACAAGCGGACCTTTAATGCCAAAGCTATCCAATGCCGGAAAAATTGCAACATATAACAAAGATAATCAGAGACTTCCTGTTCAGTGCTGTTAACAGGGAGTTTCTGATTTTTTTGTTCTTCCTTGTCCTCAGCGCCGCTTATTGGATGATGTCTGTCCTTAATGACACCATGGAGCGTGAGATACAGATTCCTGTACAGCTGACAGGTGTGCCAAGTAATGTCGTTGTCCTTGCCGACAGTATTCCTAATGTGCGTATTGTCGTGCGTGACAAGGGCTTTGTGCTCTCCACCTACATGTACCGCGAGCATACTCCGCCGGTAAAGGTTTCGTTCCAGACTTATGCAAAGACTTCTGACAAAATAACGGTCACTGCCTCAGAGCTGCAGAAGCTTGTAAGCCAGCAACTCTCAGGCTCAACGAAGATAGTCTCCGTGAAGCCTGAAAAACTTGAACTGGGATACAATCATGGCAAGTACAAGCGTGTGCCGGTGAAGGTGCTTGGTGTTGTCAGTGCTGATGCCAACTATTATCTTGCGCGAGTACAGTTCCGCCCGGCTTATGTCACGGTCTATGGCTCGTCGCAGATACTTGACAGTCTGACGGCTGTCTATACTGTGCGTCAGGATATACGGAATGTGAGGGACACACTGTCGGATGTCGTGCGTCTTCGTCCCATTCCTGGAACGAAATTCGTGCCGGACAAGGTGCGCATGACACTCTGCCCTGATGTCATGGTTGAGGCGACAACCTCTGTTCCAATCATTCCTACAAACGTCCCTGTGACAAAGACCCTGCGCACATTCCCTTCACAGGTGGATGTCTCCTATGTCATTGGCGCGTCACAGTACAAGAAGATTGGTGTCTCACAGTTCACTGTCGTTGCCGATTACCATTCAACGGCAGGCGGTACGACAGAGAAATGCAACCTGCGCATCGTCCGTTCGCCGCGTGACGCACGCAATGTGCGCCTTGCTGTCTCTGATGTGGATTATCTCATAGAACAATGAAATATGCACTTACCGGCGGTATAGGCAGTGGGAAAAGCTATGTCTGCCGCAAGCTGAAGGAATATGGTGTGGAGGTGTTCGACTGTGATGCTTCCGCAAAGTGCCTTATGCGCTCCTGCCGTAAGCTGCAAGAACAGCTGTCTGAGGCAGTGGGAAAGGATGTATTTCCCGGCGGACAGCTTGACAAAGCTGCTTTGGCGCAGTTCCTTCTTGCCTCGGAAGAGAACACAAAGGTGATTAACAGCATTGTCCACCCTGCTGTTGCTGAGGATTTCCGGTCTTCGGGCATGCAGTGGATGGAGTCAGCCATACTCTTTGAGGCTGACTTCCGGTATAATGTCGATAAGGTCATCTGTGTCTCAGCACCTTTGGAGACAAGGGTGGAAAGGGTCATGAAGCGTGACGGCATCTCACGGGAGAAGGCTCTCGAATGGATAAATCGCCAGATGTCGCAGGAGGAGAAGGAGCGCCTTTCCGATTATGTCATAGTCAATGACGGCACTGCTGACCTTGACAGGCAACTGGAAGAACTTTTGGAAAAGACAAAACATGAATAGGGCAGAGGTACTCTCTCCGTGTCCGTCCGGCATTTGCGCAGCATGTACATCTTTGTGCATGCCGCATTCGACAAGTATAATAAAAACGCATAAACAAATACAAATAACCAACACAGAAGATAATGAAAGAAACAATCCTCGCCATTTCTGGCAAACCAGGTCTTTACCGCCTTGTCAGCCGCGGTAACGGTACACTTATAGTAGAAACTCTTGACGAGACAAAGAAGCGCATCCCTGCATTTGCAAGGGACCGCGTCACAAGCCTTGCTGACATAGCAATGTACACAGATGATGAGGACATCGCCCTCTGGAAAGTGCTGAAGTCACTTGGTGAGAAAGAGGAGTCAAAACCTTCATCCCTTGACTACAAGAAGGCAAGTTCTGCAGAGCTCCGCGAGTATTTCGCAGAAATTCTTCCTACATTCGACCGCGACCGCGTCCATGACAGTGACATCAAGAAACTCATACAGTGGTACAACATCCTTGTCAAGGCAGGAATCACAGATTTCGAGGTGGCTCTCGCTCCTACGGAAGGTGACAACATTGATGACAGAGCTTAATCACTGACAGTTATATCCCTTCCCGTTCGGGAGGGGATTTTTTGTGCTCTTTATTGAAATATATCAAATTGTTTGAATTTTAGCTTTATGAATATTGCAGATATAGTCTTGATATTAGTAGGCATAGTTGTCGTGCTCCGCGGTGCAGACAACCTTACGGAAGGTTCTGTGAGTGTAGCACGTAAGTTCCACATGCCGGAGTTGGTCATCGGACTCACCATCGTCGCCTTCGGCACCTCCATGCCAGAGTTCTGTGTTTCAATGGCTTCCGCGCTGAATGGCACGTCAGACATGGCAGTCGGCAATGTCGTTGGAAGCAACATCTTCAATGTGCTGCTTGTCGTTGGTGTATGTGCCGTGATTCATCCGATGTCTGTCGAAATGTCAACCATCCGCCGTGACCTGCCGTTTGCCTTCTGTGCGACAGTGGCACTAATCTTCTTTCTCGCTGACGGGACAATGACACGAGGCGAGGGATGGCTTATGGTTGCCATGTTTGCCATGTACATGTGGTATATGCTCCGCAGTATACAGCCGCTTGCAGCTACAGTGACAAAGAAGCGGAAAAGCACATCTGCCGGAAACACTGCTGCCACGGTAATGCCGCAAGAGGCAAGAGCATGCAACACATTGATAGGCAAAGTCCGTGCGTTGAATGGCAGATTGCGTGCTTTTGCGCCACTCCTTATCGTCATTGGTCTGGCAGAACTTGTTATTGGAGCAGACATCTTTGTTGGTTCGGCGACACGTTTCGCACAGTCGTTAGGTGTCTCGGAGGCAGTGATAGGCATCACCATACTTGGTGCCGGAACATCCCTCCCGGAGCTGGCAACAAGTGTTGTCGCTGCTTGGAAGGGCAGCACATCGATGGCATTGGGCAATGTCATCGGCTCATGCGTGTTTAACATAATGCTCATACTTGGTCTTACATCCGTCATTGTGCCTCTCAGTCCTTCCGGCATCTCCACAGTCGACCTTGCCACACTGTTCCTAAGTGCACTCGCACTGTACCTCTTCTCTTTCACCAACAAGACCATGGAACGTTGGGAAGGCGCAGTGCTGACAGTGGGCTTCATTGCATATATGACATGGCTGTTAATGAATGTTTAGGGATTTTCCCACCCCTATTAGGAAAATCACCTTTGCTCTTTTGCTCCTTTGGCAGTAACTTTGCAGCATAGAAAGAAGCATTCCGCAGCACGCATGCAGGATAATGCCATGGAAAGGCATAAGAAACAACGATAAAAACATACGGTTATGAAAAAGATTATTCTCTCCTTCGCAATGATGATTTCCGTAATCATGACGGCAAGTGCCATGAGTTACGAACAGGCGCGTGAGAAAGCATTGTTCCTTACGGACAAGATGGCTTACGAACTGGACCTTACGGAGTCGCAGTATGAGGCTGCTTTCGAGGTCAATCTCGACTATCTGATGTCCGTGACGACAGCTGATGACGTCTATTCCGAGTACTGGCGCCGCCGCAATCTTGACCTTTCGTACATACTCCTTGATTGGCAGTACCGTACATTCTGCGGATTGGAATATTTCTACCGCCCTTTATATTGGGGCAGTGGTTGCTGGCATTTCCGTATCTTTGCCCACTATCCTCACCATAACTTCCTCTATTTCAGCCGTCCGCATTTCTACACTACATACCGTGGCGGACATGCTTGGCACAGAAACGGCGGACGCTCATGGTACCATGGCAGGACTTTCTCCGGCTCGCACCATCGCGGAATGCGTGCAGGATTTGACAGCAAGCGCGGACATCACTCGAATGGCTCGCACGGCAGGCCTCATGTCTCTCCCGGCCGTGGCCACTCCAACCGTGATGTGAACCACCGCAAAGGCTCGTCAAACTTTGATTCGCAGCATAACAAAGGACACCGTCGCGATGCCGACAGAGTGCGCGAAAGCAGCACAAGGCGTACGGCAGGCGATGTGAACCGCAGCTCCAACCGCAGTTCAAGCAGCTTCACTCCGTCACGCTCCTTCTCAGGCAGCAGTTCCAACCGTAGTGTGACAAGCGGCAATTCCAACCGTTCCCATGGCAGTGGCTCAGGTTCTCGCTCAGGAGGCAGCTTCAGCGGTGGCTCCCGTGGCAGTGCCAATGGCAGTGCTACACGTAGCTCCGGTGGTTTCGGAGGCAATGGTGGCGGACACAGATAAGAGAACTCTGCTGAGTAATAAATGACTGTTGCAAATTACTTTATATAGGAAAACATCTGTTTTTATGCAAACAGAGCGTAGATATAAAGTAATTTGCAACAGTTTTTTGTTGCCTTTCAAAACTCAAAAAGCAGTGGCAGGATGAAGGTCATGGCAATGCCTATGATAATCTGCAGTGGCAGTCCGACCTTGATGTAGTCACTGAACCTGTATCCTCCGGCGTGCATCACCAATGCGTTCGGCGGTGTTGAAAACGGAGAAGCGAAGCACATGCTCGCTCCGAGGGTCACGGCAAAGAGGAACGGATAAGGGCTTGCACCGATTTCTATGGCAGCAGTCATCGCTATGGGAGCCATCAGTACGGCAGTGGCTGTGTTGCTGATGAACATGGTGAGCAACGATGTCGTGAAATAAATGCCGCACAACAGCACCGTAGGGCCCATGCTTCCCAATGCCTCGACAAGAGAATGAGATATGAGTGCCGATGTTCCCGTCTTCTCCAAGGCGATGGACATCGGCATCATTGCCGCTATGAGGATGATGCTCTCCCAGTTTACTGTGTTGTAGGCGGCATTGAGGTTGCGGAAACATCCCGTCAGCACAGTCAGCAATCCGGCAGTGATGACCGCGGTGGAGGGTGGGATAGGGATGAAGTCAAATACCATTGCAGCGACCATGGCAAGCATGATCACGGCAGCAAGCGGAGCTTTGTAGTCGAGTGTCGCCTGCATAGCCTGCTTTTCAGGGTGTCCGAGAACGACCCAATCGGTCTCCTCATGGTCAAGTTTCTCTATGTTGCTCCACTTTCCCTGCACAAGAAGCACATCACCGGCAAGCAGGCGCTTGTCGGCGAGATTGTCCATTATGTAGTCCGTGTTGCGCTTTATTCCAAGCACATTGATGTTGTATTTCTCGCGGAACCCTGACCCTGCAAGCTTTGTCCCGATAAGTCTTGACCGTGGGACAAGCACAATCTCTGTTATGCCGAGGTCATAGAAGTCCATCCCTTTGCCGTCCATTTTCTTTATGCGCGCCTTCTTTGCAAACTCGTCCATCCTTTCCTTGCTGCCCATAAGGTAGATAATGTCCCCCTTGGCAAGTATCTTTTCCGGAGTGGCAATGCTCTGTGTCACGTTGCGGATAAGTCCGCCGCGCAGGTTACTCTCGTTCCTTATCTCAAGAATCGACAGCCCGTAAATGTTGCGCAGGTTCAGTTCGGCAACGGTTTTTTCCTTGATGTCCGAACTGTCGGTTATGATGTAACGCCTGACACCGTTGCTTAGGTTATACTCCTCCGCAAGTTCGTCAAGTGTTTTCCTGTGTCCGTCGGTCTCGTCCCCTGCATTCTTTTTCTTGTAAAGGAACAGTTTGCTGAGAGGGAACATGACAAATATGCCGATGACTATGCAGATTATACCGACAGGAGTGAAGGAGAAGAACTCCAAAGGCTTGTAGCCATGCTCGATGAGTGACTCCTGAATGACAAGGTTTGGCGGTGTTCCGATGAGCGTGAGCATGCCGCCAAGGCTGCTTGCGAACGCCAGAGGCATCAGCAGTCGTGATGCCTGTATGCCCGATTGTGCCGCCATGCTCACCACGATAGGCATCATCAAAGCCACTGTGCCTGTGTTGCTTATGAACGCTCCGACTACAGCCGTAACAAGCACCACGAGTATGAACAGTGCCGTATCGTTCCCTCCCGCAAGTTTTATGATGCGCTGGCTCACAGCCTTTGCCAGTCCTGTCTGTAGGATAGCCCCTCCGATGACGAACAGTCCGACCATCATCACCACTACCGACGATGTGAATCCGGATGTCGCCTCCTCAGGAGTCAGTATGCCGAGAAGCCTTAGGGAGACGAGTGCGCACAGCGCGACAAGGTCAGGGCGCACTTTCCCGTGTATGAACATTGCTACTGTGATAAGGAGCACAACAAGTGTTTCTGTCATGGATTTTTTGTATATTGTTTTATGGATTTTGTCAGCAAAGTTAAGTAAAAATCCTCTATTGCAGGCTCTTTTTTGCAAAGTTTTTGAATTAATAGCATTTTCTTCTAACTCCATGTATGCCGTAATGCTTCTGCATGCCACAAAATCAGCATGTTGTCCCCTGTCTGCAAAGCCATGGAAATGTGTGTCTGTGAGTGTAGCTTGCAGAGCATTTGGGAAATGAGTGTTTGTGTTCTGTAAATTAATGATAATCACTTTGTTACATATTTTGTTGCGGCCATTATAACGAAAGGTTACCTTTTACTCTGTAAAGTGTTACCTTTCATGGTGCAAAAGGTTATCTATTGCAGTGTGAAAGGTCACCTTTGGGTGCAGCACTGCCCATGCAGCGTACGGTTTTCACACTGATTTGTGTCACTTATTTATAAAAAATAGGTGTCGTATGTTTTGGAATTAGCGAAAAAAACTGTAACTTTGCAACATAAATATGCCCTTTGTCGGCGGCGTGTGCGGAAACAGTCCGGCATGACGCTGCGGAGGAAGGGTGCTTTGCTGACAAAACATATTAACAATGGCTCTAAAACTTGCAGACGAGAAATTGGCAGGATTGGCGGAAAAACTGTCATCGAACTGTGCTTTGTGGAGGCTCTACCATGAGCATAGGGAGGGGCGTCCGCTGCCTTCAAGTAAGGTGCTTGGGGAGATTATTGACCTTACCCGTGCGATTGTTTTCCCTGGATATTTCGGAAAGTCGAATGCCCTTATCCATTCTTTGAAATACCCTATCGGCGCCGGGGTGCAGCAACTTTATGAGTTGCTTGTAGGACAGATTCTCGCCGGTTTGTGTTTCTCGGACGAAGAGTTGGACATTTGCAGCATGCGAAGGAGGGCGGAAGAGATTGCGTTGGAGGTCATAGACAGGCTTCCGGAGTTGCAGACCACCCTTGCCACTGATGTTGAGGCGGCGTACAACGGTGACCCTGCGGCGGAGAACTATGGAGAGATTATCTCCTGCTATCCGTGCATCCGCGCCATGACAAACTACCGTCTGGCTCACGAACTGTTCGTTCGGGGTGTACCGCTTATACCGCGCATACTGACAGAGATGGCGCATTCGGAGACCGGCATAGACATTCATCCCGGCGCGACGATAGGCCACCATTTCACAATTGACCATGGTACGGGTGTCGTTATCGGAGCAACGTGCATCATCGGCAACAATGTGAAGCTCTACCAGGGTGTGACTCTTGGCGCGAAGAGCTTCACGTTGGATGAGGAAGGCAACCCTATCAAGGGCATTCCGCGCCATCCTATTCTGGAAGACGACGTGATAGTGTACAGTAATGCCACAGTCCTGGGACGCATCACAATCGGCAAGGGCACTGTCATCGGTGGAAATATATGGGTGACGGAAAGCACAAACCCAGGAGAGATTATTGTGCAGAAGAAGTGATGCCTGAGGATTTTCATTGGCGGAAAGTGACTACCGGCAATGTCCTTCAACGAGTTTAAGCAAAGGAGAAAACAAAAAAGAATACATCCAAAACAAGATATGGAATTTGAAATGATAGCGAAGACCTTCATGGGTCTTGAGAATGTGCTGGCTAAAGAGTTGACAGAACTTGGTGCCGGCAATGTCCGGATAGGATGCCGTATGGTGTCGTTCACTGGTGACAAGGAGATGATGTACCGTGCAAACTTCCAGTTGCATACGGCAATCAGGATACTGAAGCCTATCAAATGCTTCAAGGCCAATTCGGCTGACGAGGTTTATGAAGGTGTGAAGGCCGTTGACTGGAGCGAGTACATGACAGCGAGTTCCACATTCTCCGTGGACTCTGTGGTCTATTCCGATGACTTCCGCAACTCACGCTTTGTGACTTACAAGGTCAAGGATGCCATTGTCGACCAGTTCCGGGAAAAGGGCGGACGCCGTCCTAACATCTCAGTGGCAAATCCGGATTTGAGACTTAACATACATATTGCAGGGAATGACTGCACACTGTCGCTTGATTCCTCCGGCGAGTCGCTCCACCGTCGCGGCTACCGTCAGGAACAGGTGGAAGCTCCGCTTAATGAAGTGCTTGCGGCAGGTATGATACTTATGACGGGCTGGAAAGGCGAGACGGATTTCATCGACCCTATGTGCGGTTCGGGAACATTGCTTATTGAGGCGGCTCTCATAGCGCAGAATATGGCTCCGGGTGTATTCCGCAAGGAATATGCTTTTGAGAAATGGGCTGATTTCGATAAAGACCTTTTTGACGAAATCTACAATGACGACTCGCAGGAGCGTGAGTTCGTGCATAAAATCAAGGGATACGACTGTGACATAAAGGCTGTGAACACTGCCCGTCTGAATGTCAAGGCGGCAGGACTTACAAAATGTATTGAGGTGGAATGTGCTGATTTCAAGGATTTCCAGCAGCCTGCCGAGCCGGCTATCATTGTCAGCAACCCTCCGTATGGTGAGAGAATCTCCACACAGAACCTTCTCGGCACATACAAGATGATTGGTGAACGTCTGAAGCATCAGTTCCAGGGTAATGACGCATGGATACTCTCCTATAAGGAAGAGTGCTTCGAAGCTATCGGACTGAAGCCTTCACAGAAGATTCCTGTGTATAACGGCTCATTGGAATGTGAGTTCCGCAAGTACTCGCTCTTTGGCGGAAGATTCTCCGATTTCCGTAAGGACGGCGGTGATGTGAAGACGGATGAGGACAGAAAGTTCAACGCCGAGAAGCGTACTGTTAGTGGAAGTCGTGACCGAAACGACCGTATGGACAGCAGCGAGGAGCGCGAGAAGGAGAAGGCTCTCGAACGCAGATACAAGGCGATACGTTCCGGAAATCTCGATTATGACGATGATGAGGATATACGTTCATTCCATTTCCACTCCCTTGACCATAGGATCGGTAAGGCAGATTCACGCGAGCGCCGTGAGCGTGGCGAACGTCGTGAAGGCAGGAGTTTTGGCAGAAACGATGACCGCCGCAGGGAATTCCGTGACGAGCGTCGCAGGGATGGCAAGCGCTTCGACAGCGAGAAGGACGGACGCCGTAAGGATTTCGACCGCAACGGCCGTCGCCGCAGTGACAAGGAGTTCAGTGACAGGAAGCCTATGCGTCCTCGCCGTGAAGGCTCCGGGCGCGGTTTCGCTGACAGAAAGAAAATGTTCGGAAAGGATTGATTTATGAAACGTATTATTCTTGCAATGGCAATGACTGTGGCAACACTGGGCGCCGGTGCGCAGCAGAAGCAGTTCACACTTGAGGATTTGAATTTCGGCGGCAAGAATTACAAGCAGATGTCGCCGAAAAGTCTCCGACTTTGGTGGGACGGCAACACACTTGTCAACAGTGACACTCTGGTGAAACTGAAGGGATATCCGCAAGTGTTCACGCGTGAACATAATATATATGTGCAGACATCTATCGGCAGCGAGCCGCAGCAGATTACCACTGACGGCAGCCGTCAGCTTGTCTACGGTGAGGCAGTCCACAGGAATGAGTTCGGAATAAACAGTGGCATATTCCTTTCTCCTGACAAGTCACGCTTCGCTTTCTATCGCATGAACCAGTCTATGGTCACGGACTATCCGCAGGTGAACACATTTGAGCGTGTGGCTGCTGTCGAGCCTGACGCTTATCCGATGGCAGGAATGAAGAGCCATAAGGTCACTGTCGGTGTCTATGACATGAAGACAGCGAAGACTGTGTGGCTGGAACTCGGGGATGTGACAGACCGTTACTTCACCAACATCTGCTGGTCACCGGACAATAAGAACATTTACCTGTTTGAGGTGAACCGCGACCAGACCGACACATCTCTTGATGTCTACGATGCGGAGACAGGAAAGAAACTGAAGACACTTTATACAGAACACCACGACAAGTATGTCGAGCCGCAGCATCCTGTTGCTTTCCTGCCTTGGGATGCCGGCAAGTTCATCCTTTGGAGTGAACGTGACGGCTACAATCACCTGTATCTGTACAACACGGAAGGCAAACTTCTGAAGCAGCTGACCAAGGGTGACTATGTCGACATGGAGATTATCGGCTTCTGTCCTAAGACAAAATCCGTCATCATCCGCTCCAATGAGCTTCATCCTTTGCAGGCGAATATCTTCTCTGTCGCCATGAATGGCAAGCGCACTCTTCTCGATAATGGCATGGGAGTGCATTACGGCATTCTTTCGGATGACGGCACACAGCTGGTGGATGTGTACTCCACACCGGACATTCCGCGTGCATACGACATCATAAACACTGTGAAGAAAACGCGCAAGGAATATTTCGTTTCGCCTGATCCATGGGAGGGATATGCCGTTCCGACATACAAATGTGGCTCGATAAAGGCTGCCGACGGAATAACAGACCTCTATTACCGTCTTGTGCTGCCACCGGATTTCGATGAGACAAAGAAATATCCTACTGTTGTCTATGTCTATGGCGGTCCTCATGCGCATAATGTCGACGCTTCATGGCATTGGCGTTCACGCTCTTGGGAGACATACATGGCGCAGAAAGGCTATGTGCTCTTCATCCTTGACAACCGCGGTTCGGAGAACCGAGGCAGGGAGTTTGAACAGGCAACGTTCAGGAATCTCGGCCAGGAGGAGATGAAAGACCAGATGAAGGGTGTGGATTTCCTTAAGACACTGCCTTATGTCGACATGGATAGACTTGGTGTCCACGGCTGGAGCTATGGCGGATTCATGACAACATCATTGATGACAACCTATCCTGATGTGTTCAAAGTGGGTGTTGCCGGCGGACCGGTGATAGACTGGAAATGGTATGAGGTGATGTATGGTGAGCGATATATGGACACACCGGAGACAAATCCGGAAGGCTATGCCCGCGCATCATTGCTTGACAAGGCTAAGAACCTGAAGGGCAAGTTGCAGATAATCATCGGCATGAACGACCCGACAGTCGTGCCACAGCATGCCTTGCAGTTCCTTGATGCTTGCGTGAAGGCAGGCACCCAGCCGGACTTCTTCGTCTATCCGGGTGAGGGACACAACATGATGGGACACTCTTCGGTGCATCTGCATGAGCGAATCACACAGTATTTTGAGGATTATCTGAAATAGGATGCTGCTTACAAGTGGGGTCACCATGATAAGCATGTGGCATCTTGCGTGTATGAAAAAAACGAAACTTTTAACGATATGAATATACTTTTATTAGGTTCAGGCGGCAGAGAGCATGCCATTGGTTGGAAGATTGCGCAGAGCGCAAAGTGTGACAAGCTGTTTATCGCACCGGGCAATGCCGGCACAGAAGGTGTCGGTGGGAAGGGTGTGAACGTGGACATGAAGGCAGATGACTTCGAGGCTATCAAGCAGTTTGTTGTGGATAATGACGTGAAAATGGTCGTTGTAGGTCCTGAAGATCCGTTGGTAAAGGGAGTTTACGACGATTTGAAGAACGATTCCCGCACAAAGGACATTCCAGTCATCGGCCCTTCAAAGGCCGGTGCTGTGCTTGAAGGCTCAAAGGATTTCGCAAAAGCGTTCATGAAGCGCCACAACATACCAACTGCTGCCTATGAAACCTTCGACGGCACACAGGTGGAGGAAGGCTGCAAGTTCCTCGAGACGCTCTCAGCTCCATACGTGCTGAAGGCTGACGGACTGTGCGCCGGCAAGGGAGTGCTTATCCTTGACACACTCGAAGAGGCAAAGAGCGAGTTGAAAGAGATGCTCGGAGGCATGTTCGGCAATGCGTCTTCACGTGTTGTGATTGAGGAATTCCTGTCAGGCATAGAGTGCTCTGTCTTTGTACTTACAGACGGAAAGAACTACAAAATCCTGCCTGAAGCAAAGGATTACAAGCGCATCGGTGAGCACGACACAGGCCTTAACACAGGCGGCATGGGCAGTGTGACCCCTGTTCCTTTCGCCACTCCCGAGTGGATGGCAAAGGTTGAGGAGCGCATAATAAAGCCTACTGTCGACGGACTTGCCGCTGATGGTATCGACTACAAGGGCTTTATTTTCTTCGGACTCATCAATGTCAAGGGAGAACCGATGGTCATAGAGTACAACTGCCGCATGGGCGACCCGGAGACAGAGAGCGTCATGCTCCGTCTGAAGTCGGACATCGTTGACCTTTTTGAAGGTGTTGCGGAAGGAAACCTTGACACAAGGGCGATAGAGTTCGACCCACGTTCCGTTGTCTGCGTGATGATGGTGTCAGGCGGCTATCCTCAGGAGTACAAGAAAGGCTTCACAATCACAGGCATCGAGGATGTGGAAGGTTCCATTGTCTTCCATTCCGGCACAGCCATGAAGGACGGAAACGTAGTGACTGCCGGCGGACGTGTCATTGCTGTCTCCTCTTATGGCGCAGACAAGGAAGAGGCTCTTGCCAAGTCTTTCAAGGAAGCCCGGAAGATTCAGTTTGAAGGAAAGTATTTCCGTTCAGACATAGGTGCAGACCTATAAATTCTATTCTATAAATTTTTGAAGCATGCCGACAAGGGGGAAACCATTTGTCGGCATGCCATATTACTACAACATTTATTGATGCGACGATTCCAGAACAATATGGGTTCAAGCCGTATGGCATTGCCTGTTATGATTCTTTACAGTGCATGTCTGTGGGGACTTATGCTCTTTGCAGACCATACGTTGTGGTGTCAGTGCCTGATATTTGTCGTCAACACATATCTCATGATGGAGTTGAACAACCGCAACGCCCTTATGAGAAGGTACAGCCGTATGGTGAGCTGTTCCTATATGGCACTGATGCTCATGTGCCCATGGTTGTTGAGGAATCTTGAGGCGATGGCTGTACAGATGTGTTTCCTGTTCATGGTGACATTATCGTTCAGGACATACCAGGAGCATGACAGTAATGGCATGAAATATTGGGCATACCTTTTCATGGGACTTGCTGCAATGCTTTGGCCTCCATTGGTGTTTGCCTTGCCGGTATTTTGGATAGCAGATGCGTTTTTCCTTATGTCGTTCAGTTTCAGGTCTTGGCTTGCATCCATTCTTGGGATGATTACGCCTTTATGGTGCCTCATGCCTTATGTCGTGATTGAAAACCGGTATGACCTTGTTGTTGCGTATCGCGATGCTTTGGTGCCGGACGACAGCACATTGCTTGCATTCAGTGATGTAAACACATTATTGCCGGAAGCCTTGCCAATGACATTATGGGAACTTTATGCAGAATCGTTTGTTGTTGTAATATCTTTGGTTGGAATGATACATTTCCTGCGCCACAGTTCTGATGACAAGATTCATGTGAGGATGCTTTTCAGCATATTCACACTCATATCTTTGGTGTTCACTTTCGCTTTGGCAGCACTTTACATCCTTCCCATGAATGATGTGCCTGGTGCAGACATATTGTTCGGAATCATTGTCGTGTGCGCCGCTCCTCTGGTAGCGCATTATATCAATTTCACATCAACACGCCTGACAAACATATCAGTGATAGTTTCTATGGTGCTTGTCTTGATATTAACCATCATACCATATTTGCAAGAATGGCTGACATTATAACCCTACTGGAAGGTTACGGATATATAGGAATGTTCATTGCGGCATTCATTGCCGGAAGTGTGTTCCCATGGAGCAGCGAAGCCATAATGGTTGGTCTTCAGGCTGCAGGACTTGACCCTGTCGGTTTGGTGGTGTGGGGCACTGCCGGCAATGTCCTTGGCTCTATGTTCAACTATTGGGTTGGACATCTTGGCAGGATTGATTGGATAGAGAAATACCTGCATGTGAAGAAAGAGTCCTTGGACAAGGCTGAACGCTTCATGCATGGACATGGTGCATGGATAGGTTTTTTCGCATTCCTGCCCATAATAGGCAGTGCAATTACCATTATGCTCGGCCTTATGCGTGCCAACATGTTCATCACAATCATAGCAATAGCGATAGGCAAGTTTCTGCGCTATGCCATCCTCGTATGGGGGGCGCATTTCATTCTATAATCACATAATCTATAATCTCCTATGGCAACATTCTGGACACGCCGCAAAGATAATGTGGCAAAAGATGAGCGTACTGCAACCCCTTGGCAGGTCGTAACTGACGCTGCCACGGTTTCTCCTTCCGACAAGACTTCCACCTCGGAGATAGTTCCGAAACAGAAGCCAGAGAATGCTAAAGTATATAATACCGAGTCTCCAAAATAAAGCCCGATCTGTTTTGGTAGATGCCTGAACATTGCCGAAAATATGCTTTTTCATGATTAATCGCATTTTTTTTGCAATATAAATGCTTGTCAAAACAAAAAAAGTATTAACTTTGCAATACAATTATAATTAATGATTTCTTTGTTGTTTGCGATTCAGGAAATCGCGCAATAAGAAATTTCGTATGAACAAAAAAGTACAGCCTATGGTGTAAACCTAAGTTATAAAGACATATTGGAAATAAGCGTTAGCTTGAATTCTTGTTCTTGAAAATCGCCAATTTTAAAGAGCCACAAGAGTAAAAGTTGATGCTCACGCCCTATGGCGTGGGCTTTTACTCATATATGTGGCGCGGTGTTTGGCGATACCTCAAGAACGTAGATGAAGTTATTAGTCCACGTTTTTTTTGTGCCTTGGTTTTACCTCTGAGGGCACGAAATACATTTTCGGACGCTTTGTTTGTAATAAAGTGTAGACGAACATAATCATGCACATAGGGAAGATTTTACAACAGAAACTTAAGGATGATGGCAAAAGTGTCGTGTGGCTTGCTCGCGAACTTGGCTGTCATCGTACCAATGTGTATAACTTGTTCGACAAGTACAGTATTGACACACTGCAGCTGGAGCGGATTTGCACCATCATGGACTTTAACTTTTTTGAACTTTACAGAGAGGAAACTGAGCGTAAAATAAAAGATAAAAACGACAAAGTGTAGTCTATGTTTCTACATGTAGTCACCTTGACTACACGGATGCAACACTTGTTAAGAAAAATGTATATACCTTTGCAAACGCCATAGTTCTTGGTTCATGGCAAACTTGGTTCTCATGCTGTGGACGACAGATTGTCTGCCACCTGCCATACCCTTGCCAATCACCGAATTATGTGCCATTCTCTGAAGGATGCAAAGTCTCTTGCCTTTGGCAGAATGTATGGAAAGAGAAGAGACACAGATTTAATTTTTCACTTTTATCTTTACTCACATGAAGAAGTTTACTTTATTTTGCTGTGCAGTGCTTTCACTTGCATTCACGTCATGTACAACTGTTGTCAAAACCGCATCAACAGCCGATGCACGTGCATCACTGCTTTCCGCCACAGTCGCAGACCTGGAGGTAGCTCCGGAGCGTGTCACCGTCACTACGACTCCAAGCAAGTCAATCCAGCGTGCCGGTATAGGCAATGTCAAGCATGATGCGGAGCGCAAGGCTCTCAAGCAGGGCGGCAAGGAGTATGATGTGCTTGTCGATGCAGAGTATATCATTGAGAAAACCAATTATTTCTTTTACAAGAAAATCAAGTCTGTGACAGTCAGCGGACGTCCTGCAAAGTACAAGAACTTCCACTCGCTCAATGACTCTGTATGGTGCAATCCTACTTTCCGTGCTACATACACCAATTCTGTCAATAAGGAGCGTGGCGGACTGCGTCTTTTCAAGTAATAACAGTTCTTCAAAAATCAACTCATTATGAAGAAAACATTAGTGTTAGCGGCAACTTTCACTGCGATACTCTCTTCATGCTCCACTGTCATGAAGACGGCGAGCACAGCGGAGACAACATCGTCAATAGAGAATGCTACGGTGGCAGAACTTGACGTTGCGCCGGAACGCATCACTTACAAGACGTCTCCGAGCAAGGCTGTCCAAAGAGGAGGCATGGCAAATGTCAAGCGTGCGGCTGAGGCTGAGGCTCTGACAGCCAACGGGAATGCCGATGTATTGGTAGAACCTCAGTATATAATAGAGAAGAAAAAGTCTCTTTTTGGAAGCAAGGTTACTTCCATAACAGTCACAGGTCGCCCGGCAAAATACCGGAATTTCCGTTCTCTGAACGATTCTGTGTGGAGCAATCCTGCTTTCCGTGGTCTTCAGCCGGTCATTGTCAAGAAGGGAGGAAGCACACTATACAAGTTCAAGACAAAGCAGAAGAGTGCCACATTCTATTCAGATGATATTCGCAGGACTGGCTTCACGACAAAATTGGACTTCGGTGCAGGATATTGTGGTTATGACGATCCATGGCGCAGTGTGGATGCAGCCTATTTCCGCGGAATGCTGACCCTCGGTTGGCAGTTTAATCCTAACCTGTTTATCGGTGTTGGTGCAGGTGCTGATTACAACACAGGTGAGCATGAAATATTTATTCCCGTCTTCGCGGAAGGACGTTATTATCTCTCCCAAAGTCGCAACTCTTGGTTCGTAGGACTGAAAGTAGGTGCAAATATTGATGGTGGTAATGACTTGGAAAACGGCATGTTCATAGCTCCTGCTATAGGCTATAGCTTTGGCAAGTTTGAGGTTGCTCTTGAATACAGTGCCCAGCCTACGTCAACAGATTATTGGGACAATCGCTATCGTGAGCGTTTATCACACGACTTTACATTCTCAAACATAGGCATCAGCCTTGGATTCCGCTTCTGACGGAATCCGTAACATTGCGGTTTTTAGAGAAAGGTCTGCATCTTCTTACATGAGATGCAGACCTTATTATATATGTCAGTGTTTTTGCTTTTTGTTTTCAGCAATATATTCCGAGGCAGTCTTTCCCATAACATTCTTGAAGACCCTGCTGAAATATTTTGGGTCTGCAAAGCCTACAGCATAGGAAACCTCGCTGACTTTTGTGTTGCCTGCATCGAACATTCTTGCTGCATGCTGAATCCTCATTCGCTTAAGGAACTCCACGACGCTCAAGCCTGTCAGTGATTTCAGCTTGCGATAGAAATTGGAATAGCTCATGTGCATCATTTGGGCAATGTCTTCCATGCGCAAGTCTGAATCGGCGATACGCTCCTCAAGAAGGTTTGTCAATGTCTCCATGAACTCCTTGTCACTGTCACATTTCTCCGGATTCTTGAATTGTACAGTAACCTTCCCTGCATTGTCCTTCTCACGTTGTATCTGCAGATTGACCTGGACCCTGTGATATATGTATGCGGTGGCAAGTAGTGCCAGCAACAGTATTGTTATCCAGAAAACACTTGACTCGTAGAAATATGGCTCCACATTGATTGTTATCGTCCGCACATTATCATAGTATATCCCATGGACATCAGAAGCGCGAATCTGCAAAGTATGGCTGCCTGAGGACAGATTGTCAAGATGTATGACATGGTCATGGAACAGATAATGCCATTCTTTCTCATTGTCCATCTTGTATGCAAAACTGATTTCTTTGGCAAATGCATAGTTGAAAGTCGTAAGATTAAGCTGCACACTGCGTTGAGAAGCGTCCAGTGTGATGCTGTCAATGTCCCTCACGGCGCGGATTTCAGTGTCGTCACCATATCTTATCCCTGACACAGCGATGGTTACCATGTCTTCCCTTTCATTCCTTATGCTGTCAGGGTTGAAAGTCAACGTTCCTGTCATTGTCCCGACAACGATACTGCCGTCATTGAGCATCAAAGGTCTGCACTCTGTGAAGTCGATGTTCTTCCCGAAATGAGCCTCACCATAATTGACGAAGGTGGATGTCTTGTCATTATAGCTTATGATGGAGTTGGATGTCACAAGCCATAGGTTGCTGTTCCTGTCAACGAAAGATGATTTTATGTATTTGATGCTTTTGTCACCGACATAAGGGCAGAGGCGGGTGACTGTGTCATCAAGGGATTTCATGTGGTGAAGCCCTTCACCGTATACACCGAAATAGTATTCGCCGTTTATGCGGTCAATGGTGTAGACATCCCTGTTGTCAAGCAGCTTCCGCACCTTTCCTCCTGCAGAAAGAAGCACACCGTCGGTGGTGGCGACAAGCAGAGTGTCACCTCCCAAAACTTTTATGCGGCGCACTTTCTCCTTTCCGAAAAGATGCTTGCGCATTGTCAAGTTGTAGACTCCGTTCTTATGGCTTCCGGCAAGGATGTGCCCGCGCCTGTCGGTCGCGAAGCAGAAGGGTCTTGGGATGTTGTAGTCATAAGGCTTTATTCCATTGCTGCCGGCGATGAATATACCGTCTTTCTTAGAGCCTATAAGAATGTTCCCTTGTGCGTCCTCCGCAAATGCGTAAGGCCTGCATTTTATGTTGAGTGGCTTGCCGTCAAGTTCGCAGAAACCGCCGTCCGGGGTGTCAGTTGATTTGCCACCTTTCCATAACCGCCCACGGCTGTCTATGAACAAAGCCCGAGTCTCCGCTTTCCCACGGTTAAGGCTTTCCTTGAATATCTGTTTGTGTTGGGACATATAAACCATACCCCTATCCATCAATATCCACAGATTGTTCTGGCTGTCCTTGAATATAGCTCGTACCTTGTGCTCTTCAGGAATAGTGATGTCAAGGTCACTCCTCTTGACTTGCAGCGGGTTCATGGTTGTGCTTTTTATCTCAGCGGCAGTGGCAGCACGGAAAGAGAGAGTATTGGTATCAAACAGTTTGTACTTTAACTTATAGTCCTGAATCAATATGCCGCCTTTTATTAACCTTGCCGTATTAATCCTGTTTGTGCCACTGTCTTGCCTGAATGTAACGAAATCATAGCCGTCATAGCGCATAATGCCATCCCATGTCGCAAACCAAAGATAGTCGTCATCGGTTTGCAACACTTCCGTGATTATCTCTTGGAACAACCCTTCCTTAGGACTGAACGTCCGTGTGTTCCAAAAGGTCTGCGCATTTATGCATAGCAAAACAAATGCCAGGTGGATTATTACGCTAATTGTTCGTTTCATACTGCAAAGTTAAGAAAAATCCACCTTTTTGCAGAATATTTAGTCTAAAAAGTCCACTTTTAACAATAAATTTGCAAAAAATCTCTAACCGACATGTGTTAAGTAAGTTGGGAAATGTCTCCACAATAACTATATAACATTACTTATTCCTTAATAAAACTATCAAACAACTAACTTAAAATTTATGCAAAAAAACAAGACTTTGGTCAACAGGGCTATGAAAGCTATGTTGCTTGCTGGTTTTGTTACGACTGTTTACCCTTCTTCGGTATTTGCAGATGTCAGGGCTAACATTTTGGTGCAAACTCAGCAGAATTCAATCAAGGGAACTGTTGTTGACGAACAGGGAGAGCCTATGATTGGTGTCACCGTAAAGGTGAAAGGCTCTCAAGCCGCGACAATCACAGACATCAACGGAGGGTTCTCTGTCAATGCGCCTAACGGAGCGACTTTGGAATTGTCGTATGTAGGCTACACCACACAGACCATAAAGGCAAAGGACGGGCTCCGTGTGCAGATGGCTCCTGACTCACAGGTTATGGATGAGGTGGTGGTCATCGGCTACGGCACTATCAAGAAGCGTGACCTTACCGGCTCGGTGTCTTCCGTAAAGAGCGAGGACATTGCGCGCGTTCCTGTCAGCAACCCTATCGAAGCTATTCAGGGACAGGTGGCAGGTCTGGACATCACACGCACTTCCGGTGACGCTGATGCAGAGCTTAACATCATGCTCCGTGGTACGCGCTCTATCAATGGTGACAACACTCCGCTCTTCATCATCGACGGCATGCAAGGTTCTTATTCCGAACTAAACCCTAACGACATCGCGTCTATTGAGGTTCTCAAGGATGCTTCCTCAACAGCAGTCTACGGTTCTGCAGGTGCCAACGGCGTTATCATCATCACTACAAAGAGCCCAAAGAAGGGCAAGCACAGCATCAACTTCGACGCTTATCTCGGATGGAACACCATACCTTCCTATCCGGAGACACGCAAAGGTGAGGATTATGTCAACTTCCGTCGTCTTGCACAGCAAAATGCCGGAACATACACAAGTGACGCAGATTTGTTCCCGACATCCTTTCAGAATCTTATTGACAACGGTAATTGGGTCAACTGGTTTGACCTCGGCACGCAGGCCGGTATCACACAGAGCTACAATCTCAGCACATCATACGCAAATGACCGTATGAGCTCTTATTTCTCTCTTGGCTACTATAATGTGGAAGGCAACTTGCAAGGAGATGAAAAGACCCGCTACTCTGCACGTGCGAAGATTGATTTTACTGCCAACAAGATTGTGAAATACGGATTGAACGTCTATGCCATGTACTCCGACCATGACAAACGCTCCAGCCGTATATGGAACCGCATGATGGGCACTGCCCCTCTCGGCATTCCATATAACGAGGACGGAACTGTGAATCTTGACCCGTTGGGTGATGGCGGCAACACTCTTAACCCTATCGCCGATGAGGCAGAAGGACAGTATGTCAACAACATCAAAGTGCTCAGTGTCACTCCACAGGCATACGTTGAAATAACTCCGCTGAAGGGACTTACATTCAAGTCCACATTGGGAGGACATTTCACAAGCCGCCGTCAAGGACTCTATACAGGAAGCCAGTCCTATGAGCATCTCGAAAAAGACCCTGTATCTGCAAAGATTCCAACCAAGTTCACATATAATTATAAGTGGGAGAACGTCCTTTCTTACAATTTCCGGATAAAGAAAGACCATGACTTCACTGTCACTGCTGTTGCTGAATGGCAGAAGAACCGTTTGGAAGAATCATCTGCAGAGGCTTACGGTTTTGATACGGACTCATTCGGTTATCACAACCTTGGCGCAGGAACAGGGCAGCCAAAAGTTTCCTCTTCTTTCGTGGGCAGCCAGAAAATGTCATACGTAGCGCGTGCCAACTATTCCTATAAGGGACGCTATCTTGCAAGCGTTTCCGCACGTTGGGACGGAGCTTCTGTTCTTTCCGAAGACAAGCGTTGGGATGTGTTCCCTGCAGCTGCTGTCGCATGGCGCATCAGCGATGAGGCGTTCATGTCCGACCTCAAAGCCATATCTGATTTGAAACTTCGTGCAAGCTACGGCGTGACAGGCAATGCCGGTGCAGCCGAGTATGCCACAATACAGAATATCCGTGCCAACAAGTTCGGCTTCGGTGGTGATGTGCAGAACTCCAGTGGTTACAGCAACATCATGGCAAACAAGGAACTCGGTTGGGAGAAGTCCTACATGGTGGACTTGGGTCTTGACCTTGCTCTCTTCAAGAACAGGCTTAACTTTGTTGTCGACTGGTACCGCACAACCACAAAGGACGTGCTTTACAAGAAGACCCTCCCAATGGGAGCCGGCGGTTTTGGCGGTGGAGGCCTTTCTATATGGGCAAACGTCGGTGAGACACGCAACACCGGTTGGGAAGTGGCTGTCACAAGCCGTAACATCATAAAGAAGGATTTCACTTGGACAACAACCCTCAACTGGTCTGCAAACAAGGAGAAAGTCGTGAAGACAACATCCGACGGACCGCTCCAGTTCGGTGATTACTACCTGATTCCGGGTGAAGCAATCAAGACTTACTATGGCTACAAGTATGCAGGCATCTGGGGAACCGCTGAGGCTGACGAGGCTGCGAAGTACGGACAGAAGCCGGGACAGGTGCACATAGCGGAGAAGGGCGAGGCTGACTACAAGCTCAACACTGACGACTACTATGTCCTCGGACAGGCAACTCCTAAGTGGGCGGCAAGCATGCAGAACCAGTTCACATACAAGAACTTTGACCTCTCTGTCCTGATGACAATGCGCTGGGGACAGACAATCCACTACGGACTGACCGGCTGGTATCGCGGCGACGGTCTGAATGCCACACCTGTAATTTGCGACTATTGGACTGTGGACAACCAGTCAGCACGCTATCCTATGCCGGATGCCAACAACGGCAACCCTCAGTACCAGGATTGGGCGAACTTCTTCGATGGCTCTTATTTCAAGATCAAGACAATCTCTTTCGGTTACACACTTCCGAAGAATCTCGTGAAGAAGGTTAATATGGAGAATGTGCGCTTCTATTTCACTGCAAACAATCCGTTTGTGTTCACGAAGTGCGACTACTTGAAGAACTACGACCCAGAGAAGGGTGGTGACGATGATTCCACACCGATGTCCAAGCAGTATGTGTTTGGCGTAAATGTCTCATTCTAAAAAAACAGAAACAGCTATGAAAAAGATCAATATTTGGATTTTGGCAGCTTCGGTACTCCTCTTAGGCGTTACCACAAGCTGTGAATTGGATGAAGAGAATCCTTCCGGTGACACAGAATTGGCATGGAGCTCGATTGCCGGATATACAAAAAAGATAAACGACTGCTATTTCGACCTCGTGCGTGTCATCTATGGTCAGGCAGAGGACAGCTTCCTTCTTGAGGCTGAAGGCGGTACGGACATCTGGGCGGATGTCAACGAGAACGGCACGAACGGCAATTACAGCAAACTCATGCGCTATGAGGATTTCGGCGCGGCATGCAACCTCATGAATGAGGGCTATGACGGTTTCTATGGCGTCATACATGCTTGCAACGGTGCAATCGCTTACCAAGACCAGGTGACTGACGCACCGAAGGAGACAGTCTACAAGCTTGCTGCCGAGGCTCATTTCATCCGTGCCCATGCGCTCTTCAACATTGTGGAGCACAGAGGTGGAAAGTATCTTCCTCTGGAGCCGGTAACGGGGGAAATAAAGTCTCTTCCCCTGAGTTCCGTGAATGATTTCTACAATGTCATTCTCTCCGACCTTGAGTTTGCCATGCAATGGCTTCCTGTCACTCAGTCCAATCAGGGACATGTGAAGCGTGCCGCTGCCTATCACCTGTATGCAAAGGCATGTATGACATACTCCACCTACACGGACAAAATCTCCAATGTTGTACCTATCTCTGCCACAGAGAGTGAGGAACTGCTGAAGAAAGCCAAGAAGGCGATAGACGAACTTATCGACCATGCTGCCGACTATGACACACAGCTTTATACCGAAGCTAAGGACATCTTTGCCGAGAAGAACAACAAGCACAACAAGGAGGCGTTCTTCGTGATAAGCCATGATGAGACAGAGCTGAGCCTTAACCCACGCGGCAATTATCCTAACCGTACATGGAAGAAGTACTGCGCTTACAACAATGACAAGGCAGGCATCTACATCGAGGGTCTTGAACCAAGCGTGAAATCAACACCAAAGGTGCTGAAAGGTGACTGCATCATGGAGCCTACAAAGTACATGTATGACCTGTACAGCAATCCTAACGACGAGCGTTTCGATGCGTTCTTCAAGGTGGTTTACTACTGCAACAAGGCTACAAACCCGGAGAAGACTGGCTACAGATGGATTGATGCGGATGCTAACCGTTACGGCATGAATGACGGCCGTGTGGGCAATGCTGCTTACGATGTTATGGTCGGTGATACAATCGTCTACCTCTCACGCACGCCACTTACGGATGCGGAGAAGAAGAAACACAAGTATGCTGTCTACAACATAGATGACAACTATCTTGACCCTGCCCGTCCGAAACGATTCTTCCCAACACTCATCAAGGGCGATTGTATGGTTCCTGACTATCTTACAAACCCGAACAAGGCTTACAATGCAAGCGATCACCTCGTCTACCGTCTTGGCGAAAGTTACCTTGTCTCTGCTGAGATAGAGTGGCGTCTTGGCAATAAGGGGGCGGCAGTGAACCGTATCAACACTCTGCGTAACCGCGCTTGCAAGAACCATGACGGAAGCCTTGACATCAATGAGTCACAACTCACACAGGACTTCCTGCTTGACGAGTATGCACGCGAGATGATTGGCGAGTGGAACCGTTGGATGACATTGAAGCGTTTCCGTGCGTTCGAGTCACGTCTGGTGCACAATCCTCAGATTAAGAGTTTCAATCCGGCTGTCCATTACCTGCGTCCTATCTCAAGCAAGGAGATTCTCCTCATAGATAATGGTGCGGAATACCAGAATCCGGGGTATTAGAATGTATGCTCTCTGCAGCAGTCAATGCTTCAGGGAAAATAAAAAACAGAAGCAAATGGCATTTGTCTGCCGTTTGCTTCTGTTTGTATATAGTATGGTGTTGCAAATATTTTTTTTGTCATCTGATAATATGTAAGCAAAATATAGTGGCTTCCTGTAAAATGTAAAGCATTTTGCTGTTTTTGCTAAACTAAAAACGTAACGGATGTTAAAATACGGAGGAGAAAACAAAAGGTAACACTTTGCAGTGCAGAGTGTTACCTTTCACTAAGTCAAGTGTTACCTTTTGCATTGTGAAGTGTTACCTTTCATAATGTCACTGAATGCTTTCCGGTTTTCATGTCGTTATATTCCCCCTCCTGATTATGGCAGTATGTATTGAATGGTGAAATACAGTTGCGCAGTGAAAAGGTACAGCAGAATATACGGCGCAACCATATTTATACCGCATAATGCTGCCGTATAAATATGGTTGAGAGTTGCATATTTTGATTCAAGTGTGCCGTAGGTTAACGCGCAACAGCATGCTACGAAGCACAATGCCGGTACGATTCCTGCCGAGAAACTGCTGTCAAGCAGGTTGCCGGTGGCACTGAGGAGTATGGCATGTGGTGAGAATGAAAGCAATCCGATGGCAGAAAGCATGACAACAAGCACAAACAGTGTGACTTGCAGCGTCCACCCTTTCTTTGGGCGCAGGA
Organism: Palleniella intestinalis; assembly: GCF_013166595.1. Classification (GTDB taxonomy): domain Bacteria; phylum Bacteroidota; class Bacteroidia; order Bacteroidales; family Bacteroidaceae; genus Prevotella; species Prevotella intestinalis. The sequence continues at coordinate 62,705 of NZ_JABKKG010000003.1, forward strand.
TTCCGCTGTCCTTGACAATGCCTGCCGATATTCCGGCAAGCAGGAGCCATACAAGGTAGGGTGTTGACAGCAGACGTGCATAATTACCTGTGAACCAACGGATGCCGTCAGGAGAGAGAAGGGACATTATGCCGCTCTCCTGCCATATTGTGCTTGCAATCCATGACAAGGGGAAGAGGACTGCCTCACATGCGAACAGGAGGCAGAGGATGAGAGGGATAATGTTTCTTCTTTTCTTCATGATGAATGAGGAGGTTCGTCATGTGGGAGTGTGTGGGTCATTCCTCATCAGGGACAAGATTGTCTATGTCTATGATGTGCAGTTCGAGTGCTTTTGTCACCAGTCGTGTGGCATTGATTCCCGATTTCTTGGGGAACAGCTTCTGAATCAGTTCCGCCTGGCGCTTCTCCAATGATTTTACGCCGAACGGCATGCCGCGGAGAGCCGTGATTTGCTCCTTGGTGTAGCCCAAGGCAAGATGCCTCAGGAAGCGTTCGTCATACTCGTCAATCTCGTACCTTATCTTTGCATCCTGGTTCATCTGCTCCGAACCTACGGTGCGCTTGAAGCGTTCCACTATGCGTTCGAGGATAGGCTGGTTGAAGACAAGCTGTTTGCCGTCCATTACGGCTGTGACATCGCGGCGCGTGAGAAGCTCCCCGGTCTTGAGGATGATGCCGTCAGCCCCTGCGTCAAGCACATCGACCCACAGTTTCTCGTTGAGTATTTCACCTGTGAAGATGAGCACTTTCACCTTTGGACGCGTCTGTTTTGTCTGTCGGCATATCTCTACTCCAACGGTTGTTGAGCCGCCCAAGCCAAGGTCAAGCAGCACAAGGTCAGGCTCTTCCTTGCGAATCAGCCGCCAGTATTCCGCCTCGTTCTGTGCTGTTCCTATTATTTCCGCTTCCGGGATGTCATTATGTATGATGCCCTCTGTGCCTTTCAGCTCGAGGGCTACATCCTCCACGATGATTATTTTGAAGTTTTCCATAGTCAAGGAATGTAAGGATTATGGTGTTTGTTGTTGCCGAATAAGTTGTTGTCTGCAAGTTTCTGACAGTTGTCAATGGTAACTTTGGCAAGTTCGTCCACAGGGATGTCGTGCTCTCCGCAAGGCACTTCGCCGACAATCTGAAGGTCAAAGCAGATGCCGATGGTATGCGGTCTGCCGGCGTTTTGCAGGAATCTGTCATAATAACCCTTGCCGCGTCCCAAACGATTGCCGTTGTTGTCGAATGCCACTCCCGGCACAAGGATGACGGTGGTGCCGTTGTCCGGGCTGTCGATGTCCGCTTCCTCACCGATAGGCTCTTGTATTCCGAATGCTCCGGTGCGCATGGACGATGGTCCGTCATACTGTCTGAGCACCATTTCCGTGTCGCTTGTGACGCATGGCAGCAGCACTCTTTTCCCTTGTTTGCATAGAGCGTCAATGGCATTGCTTAGGTCCGGTTCGTCAGGAAGCGGCCAATATGCCACGACAGTGCCTGCCTGCATCACCCGAGGGTGGCGCAACAGCCATTCGCAGATGGCGTCCGACTGCCGTGAAAGCTCGTCCGGAGAGCATTCGCGGAGCTTTTTCCTGACATTATTTCTTAGTTCCTGCTTTGTCATTCTTTACAGGCTTCTGTGGCCATGCATTGCCGTTGTGGAACAGTTCAAGGGCTTTCAGCACCGCTTTATCGTCAATATTCAGATATTCCGTAAGAGCCTGTTCGTCCAGCATGTTATAGATGATGCGCGAATTGATATACCTTTCAAGCAGAGAGTGTGACTTGCGAATCATGAGGTTGCGGCGCTGCAGTCCTCGAGAGTTGGCATAAGTGGCGAACTTCTCCACAGTGTTCTGCTTCACAAGGTAGTCGGACATCTCCATCATCTCCTTGAAATTGTTCAGTTTCAGACGGTTGTCGTCAGTGTAGGTGTATGCGAACTGCATGATGAGTCCTGTCATAGCCGCCTGCTTGTAGTATGATGTCATGCCCGTAGTGTCCTCGGCGATGAAGTAATCAGGGGTGATGCCGCCACCACCGTATACCGGTCTGCCAAGTGTTGTATGGTATTCCGGACCGTTATGCTTTATGCTGTCCTGTGAGAAGAACTCTCCGTGCTCGTAGCGTGCTATGAGGTCATTCTCGTATTCCTTCTCATCGCCCATTGTATAAGGCTTCTGTATGCAGCGGCCTGACGGAGTGTAGTAGCGTGCTATTGTCAGGCGGATGAGCGAACCGTCAGGGAATGAAATCTGCTGCTGCACAAGTCCCTTGCCGAAAGAGCGTCTGCCGATGATTGTGGCACGGTCATTGTCCTGCATGGCACCGGCAAATATCTCGGAGGATGATGCGGAACCCTCGTTGATAAGCACGCAGAGAGGGATATGCTGGTATGCCCCGCGTCCGTCACTCTTGTAGTCCTGGCGTGGAGACTTGCGTCCTTCGGTATAGGTAATGAGGCGTTTGCTTGGCAGGAACTCATTAGCCATCTGTATTGCTGTCTGCAGATAGCCGCCTGTATTGTCGCGAAGGTCGATGACAAGGTTCTCAAGATTCTCCTGTGACAGTGACGCAAGGGCAACAAGAAGCTCTGCATAAGTGTTTTCACCGAAGTTCTTCACCTTTATGTAGCCTGTCGTTTCGTCCAGCATATAGTATGCCGTAACGCTCTTTGTCTGTATGTCGTCACGCGTAAGTGTGAAGGTCTTGACTTTTTTGCTGCCATAGCTGAGTACGCCGATAGTCACCTTTGAACCTTTCTCGCCCTTCAGTTTGCGCATGGCAGCCTCGTTTGTCACCTCTTTTCCGACAAAAGGCTTTCCGTCGACAGCCACAATCTTGTCGCCGGCGACTATTCCTGCACGTTCCGCAGGACCGTCTGACATGACGTTCTGGACATGGATAGTGTCCTCACGTATGGTGAATGCAATGCCTATGCCTGAGAATGAGCCTTTCAGATCATCGTTCATCACCTGCACATCTTTTGCGCTTATGTAGACAGAATGCGGGTCAAGCTCCGCAAGAATCTGTGGTATGGCTTTCTCCACGAGGTCATTGACATTGACAGTGTCTACGTATTGGTCGTCAATGATATGCAGAAGATTGTTCAGACGGTTGGACTCTGTGTTGATGATGTTGAGACGGTTGCCTGAGAAATGGTTTGCATAGAAAGTTCCGATGAGTATGCCGATGACCATGCAAATGGCCATCAGCACAGGCATGTATCTGTTTTTCGTGTTCACAGGGATGATGTTTTTGTTTGTATTCAGAAATAGGATTGTCTTTTATGCTGTGTGCTTCCGGGCTTTTTCTTGTCGTTCCCTCTGTCGGATGCCGGCAGGGTGGGGCGTTGTCAGTCCTTCTCCATGGTGAGATGCACAACCTCGATACCGGCGCGCTGCAGCAGTTCCACACCGTCGGTGATGCGGTACATGTGCGTGAACACCACGCGTGTAATGCCAGACTGTATGATTAGTTTCGCGCATTCGATGCAGGGCGAGTCGGTAACGTATAGCGTTGCGCCGTCACTGTTGTTGTGGGAGCGTGCCAGTTTGGTTATGGCGTTAGCCTCCGCGTGCAGGACATACGGCTTTGTGATGTTGTCCTCGTCCTCGCAGACATTCTCGAATCCTGACGGCGTGCCATTGTAGCCGTCAGAGATTATGCGCTTGTCCTTGACGACAAGGCATCCCACCTGCCGCCTTTTGCAGTAGGAGTTCTCCGCCCATATCTCCGCCATGCGGAGGTAGCGCTTGTCAAGAAGCTGTTGTTTTGATTCCATTTCTTTCCAGTAATGCGTCGATTGTTGGTTCTGAGCCTTTGAAACGCTTGTACAATTCCATAGGATGCTCTGTGCCTCCCTTTGAGAGTATGCAGTCGCGGAAGCGTTGTGCGGTCTCAGGATTGAATATGCCTTCCTTTTGGAATACGGCAAAAGCGTCGGCGTCAAGCACTTCCGCCCATTTGTAGCTGTAATAGCCTGCGGCATAACCGCCTGCCATGATGTGCGAGAACTGCACTGTCATGCACGTGTCATTGCGCTGTTTGCCGAGGATAGCTTTCTCCCATGCCTGCTTCTCAAAGGACACAATGTCGTCCGCAAACTCGTCTTTCTTCGTGTAATACGCCATGTCAAGCAGGCCGAAACTTACCTGTCGTAGGCATGCCGTGGCACAATTGTAGTTGCGTGCCTTGAGGATACGGTCGATAAGTTCGTCAGGAATCGGTTCTCCTGTCTCGTAATGGAAGGCGAAAGTGCGCAGGAATTCGCGCTCCACGGAGAAGTTCTCCATGAACTGGGAAGGGAGTTCCACAAAGTCCCACCATACGTTTGTACCTGAAAGAGACTCAAAGCGTGTGTTGGCAAACATACCGTGCAGCGAATGACCGAACTCATGCAGGAATGTCTCCACCTCGCCGAGAGTGAGCAAAGCCGGCTTTTCGGCTGTAGGTTTTGTGAGGTTCATCACGACAGAGACATGCGGACGCACATTCTCACCCTTGCAGTCTATCCACTGACCTTGGTACTCTGTCATCCACGCACCTCCCTGTTTGCCCTTTCGAGGGTGGAAATCGGCATAGAAGACAGCAAGATATGAGCCGTCTTTGTCAAATACTTCGTAAGCCTTGACGTCAGGATGATAGACAGGAATGTCCTTGTTCTCTTTGAAAGTTATGCCGTAAAGCCGTGTCGCAAGACCGAAGATGCCGTTGATGACGTTCTCCAGCTTGAAGTACGGACGCAGCATTTCCGAGTCAAGATTGTAACGTTCCAGCTGCAGTTTGTGTGAATAAAAAGACACATCCCATGGCTCAAGCTCCATGCCGGCAAACTCGCGCAGCTCCTTGCGCTCTTGCTTTGCTGTCGGTTTGTAAGCCTCGATGAGACTGTCAAGAAGGTTGTAGACATTCGCCACGCTTGTCGCCATGCGGTGTTTCAGCACATAGTCGGCATAAGTTTCATAACCAAGCAACTGTGCAATCTCACGGCGAAGGTTGACCAAACGCTTGCATATTTCGAGGTTGTTCTCGTCATTATCGTGGGTACACACACTGTTTCTCGCCATATACATCTCACGGCGAAGCTCGCGCTGTGTGGAATATGTCATGAAAGGCGAATAAGAAGGCATGTCGAGAGTGAACACCCAACCCTCCTTGTCCTGCTCCTTTGCCGTCTGTGCAGCAGCATCAATGGCCGTCTGCGGCAGCCCTTCAAGCTGTGCTTCGTCAGTGATGTGCAAGGTGTAAGCCTTGTTTTCCTTCAGCAGATTCTGTGAGAATTTCAGTGAAAGCATGCTTGCCTCTTCGCTCAGGACACGCAGTTTGTCCTTGTCCTCTTCATTGAGGAGTGCACCGGAGCGCACAAAACCGTCATAGCTCTTGTCAAGTAGGGTTCTCTCTTCTGCAGTGAGAGGGCGCAGACCGTCATTGTCCTCGCAGGCATAACGGTCATGCACACGCTTGATACGTTCGAAAAGCTGCTTGTTGAGGCTCACATCGTTGCTGTGTTTCGTGAGGATAGGCTGCATCTTTTCAGCCAAAGCGTCAATCTCGTCCGATGTTTCCGCCGACATGAGGTTGAAGAAAATCGTTGTTGCACGACCAAGAAGTCCGTAGTAATAGCTCTTCTCCTTGTCGGAATCCTCGCGTACTATGGTGTTGTCGAAAGTAGGCTCCGCCGGATTGTTCACTATGAGGTCAATGTCTTCATTGTCACGGCGTATACCTTCGAGCATAGCTTCCTCGAAGTCCTGTATTGAGATTTCCCCGAACGGAGCTGTCTCGTGCGGGGTATTGTAATGTTTCAGTAATGGATTTTTTTCGTTAAGCATAAGTCCTTTGCACTTTAATATGCAAAAATACAAAAAATCATTGAGAGGAGGAAAACTATCTGTGTACATTTAACTTACATTATTATTGTAGGTGTCCATGTTATATAAAATGAATTTGCTTCCAAAGTCAATCCTTGATAGCATGAAACACAAAAAATCATCTTTCCTTTGCAGAAAAACACATAAAAATGATTGATTTACATTGAAATTTTGTATATTTGCACTTGATAAGCAAAATTATTCACCCTTTAATTATTACTGAAGAAACAGACATAAAAGAACGATGAACGCAACAATGGAAAAGGCTGCACCATGAGTGTGGCGTTCCGTAGAAAAACAGAAAAGCGTTTCCAGTTCATACATTTTACATAAAAAAATAGAGCTTTCGCTCTTGTTCTCTGACTCTGAATACCGCCAAACATTCAACATATGAGAACAAGCAGATGGAAGGTTCACGCTCCATGGGCGTGAGCCGTTCTGTGCTTGTTATATGTGCAGGTCACTTGGCGGTAACCTTGAGTCAGACAAGCCGATGAACGGTTACACGCCTTTTTTGTGTCTATCAATTAACAACGTAAATCAAACAAAAAATGTAAAATGATGAACCAATTGTCATCTAACAGTGCGGCATGGCGCTCTTCAACCTCCATGATTTTCTGGGGCGTACTCGCCCTGACTGTTTTCGGCTGCGCCGCTTCCTTTTGTGGATTCTTCTTTAGTATTATCGATACTGCGAAAGGATATCTTGACAGCCTGTCTGACGTAGCCGCCTCTTTCGGAGACCAATCTCATGCTGAAGGTTTCTTTAAGTTTTATGCAGTGCATGGCAGGCTTTCATTCTGTACCCGTATATTTGAAGTGCTGGCCATAGGTGGTTGGGTTGCCTATGTCTTAGGACTTTCCAAATTCCGGGATACACAGTCGACAGAAAAAGGACGCTGGCTGACAGGAAGCCTCTATTCAGCTTGCTGGATAGGACTTGCCGGCATGGCATGTACGTTTATCGGCAGTTTCCTCGGCATGTTTGGCTTATTGTTCCGCTTTGTGGGTTGGGTGCTTAACCTTATCTCCTTGTTTAAGTTCCGTGGGGCATTCAATCACCTGTGCATTGAAGAAACTTGGAACAGTCTGGCACAGCGGGGAGCCGGAAATCTTCGTGCCTCGTACATATTCGGAATTATCCTTGCCTTCTATCCCATCATAGTATTCCTGACAGTATTGTTTATCGGCTTGGGTTCCATCAGCAATTTCTCCAATATCGTAAGTAGTTTTGCCGGTGACGGAATGGATGCCATTGCTTCACTGATTGGCGGCTCCATAGCGATATTCGCTCTCTTGGCATTGGCGGCGATTGTCTTCTGGATTTGTCAGGTCTGCTACCTTATTAGCGGCTGGTGCAAGATCAACAATGGTTCGCTTGCCGGTGCTGATGAAGACGAATATTGGTCGGATAACAGTACAATCATGACTCTGTGCTCAATCCTTGCCACAATTGTTCTCATTGGACTTGCTTCATGGTTTTGCATTTCACCGATTACACATAAAGGTGCAACATACACAATCGGAAAGAATAATGTTGAAGATGTGCGTCCCTCAGAAGAGACGATGTTCTCAGAAGATAATGACGAACCTGCCTCAACGTATTCCAAAACGGAAGAAACGTCAACCGCAATAGAGGAAGCAGAGACCCAAGATGAGTCGGAAGGTAATGAGTACACTGATAATTACAAAGGTACAATCGATGGAAAACATGCCATAGAGATGACTCTTACCACAGACGGAAGTGCATATTACAGCGGCGAATATTTCTATACCAAAAAGAAACAGCCAATCCAACTGCGTGGTCAACTTACTGACGACTATGAGCATCTTGTCCTTGAAGAATATGTAGGCATGAACATGACCGGAAAATTTGAAGGCACTCTCACTCGAAATGGCTATTATGGCACATGGACAAGTGCTGATGGTGAAAACAGCTATCCATTCTCAGTAACTAAAAAGTAACAGACCATGAAGCATTTCTTATTGCTATTGACGGCTACAACATGTTTCCTTTCGACCGTTGCCCAAGTGCGTATACCATTCGACGTTTCACTGCCGAGGTGGAAAGCACTTGTAACCCCGACAATGGAAGGACAACTTTTCAGAACTTCCGATATGCAATCTGACATTCTGATTTGCATTGCCGGACCAGAGTATGATGAATATGAATGGCGCAGACAGTCTTCCCAACCTCTTAATGAAGGCGAAACCGGCATGGTTATCACTCCCGGAACTGTTTTGCCTGTAAAATCCGAGGGGCATGGTTTGATGACAGAAGTGGAATTCTCCACCTATGCTTCCGGAATTTACAATGGATACACTCAGTCTTTTGGCCTTAAAGAAGTAGAGGCTATGCCTGTAACAATTAAGGATTTGGAAGAGTGCACCTATGTCGTTTGTGTTCCTGATGCAGATGGAAATATAACTGTGATTCTTGAACGTGGGACGGAGGAGCATGTAGGTTGGGCAGATACTTTCTATATCGGAATGCTCAAGGAAGGATATGTCGTTTTCCCGTACACCTGTACTGTTGAGCGCAATTCCGATTCAAGCCATTCCGGAATCCTTAACGGAAAGCTTGGTTACGACATAGACCTTTCAAAATTCACCTTTAGGGATGTCGAATACATCCTTAAGCATGCAGAGCCTATTGAAGACAACATCTATGCTGTAATGTTTTCATACAATACAAGTGAAGGCAGAAGCATACAGTGGCTTGAAACTCGTCTGGTAGGTGATGAAACCGGTACTTCTGTTTCCGTCGACGACAATCAGATATACACGCAGGTAGAGCAAGAACCCACTTATCCCGGCGGTTCGGCTGCTCTTCTTGCATGCATATCAAAGAACATTCGCTATCCGCTGGTTGCAGCAGAAAGCAACATTCAGGGGAAAGTCGTGGTGAAATTCATCGTTGAGAAAGATGGTTCAATCACTAATGTGGAAGTGGTTAAGCCGGTTGATTGCAGTCTCGACCGCGAAGCTGTGCGGGTAGTAAAGGCATTAGGAAAGATGTCTTCTCCGGGCAAGGTAAACGGTCGTGCTGTAAGGTCGTATTATTCAGTCCCTGTAAATTTCAAATTGTAAAGCTACTATGAAAAATTATATCAAATTTATTGCATTGGCATTAAGCCTTAGCGTGGTTTCCTGTGCTCCTCAACGCACAGGCTCTTCTTCTGATGAAACAAAGGTAGAACAGGTGTTCCCACCTATCGGACTATATTATGGTATGCCTACTGCAATGTTCGGCAGTACTCCTGATTATGAGATAAAACCGTCGAATTTGCCTGACTATGTAACCTATCCCAATGACCTCGCAAAGATGGGATTGCGCGGAAAAGTCAAGTCAGTCAGAGAGAAAGTCAGTACTTTTTCATGGACCTACACCTTTAATACGGCAGGGAATCTGACGGACTACCAATTTCGCATGGACTCTCAAGGAAGATATGGCGAAGGAGCAAAGGCGGAGTATAATGAAGCCGGAGAGCTGACCCTTCTTGGGCGCAATTTCCGAGGTCAAAGTCCAAACAGCCACTCTTATAGCTACAAGAAAGGAAAACTCGCCCGCCGTTCATCGTCACGTGGCGAACGCCTGTACTGCTATCATGACAGTATGGATGTCCTGGTTCCCGACAGCATAGTGACCAATGGCCTGACACCATACCTTAATATCAAGTTCATCCAACGAGACGACATGATACTTGTCGGGCGGATGACCCATAAACGGCCATCACTGCCGGGGAATCTTTCGGCAGACAAAGCCGAAAGCGTGATGGAATACGCACCCGACGGACAACTTAAGGCTATCCGCACCATGTATCGCGGTGTGAAAGGGTATAGGGCATCTGTGCTCTACGGACTGACAGAGTACACTTACAATGAGCAAGGAGATGTGGCAAAGAAGGAGTTTTGCCTCTTTACAGACAAAGCTCCTCTTACGGATGAGACATTGCTTTCCACGGCCGTACACCATAGTATTGACACCTTTGAATACCGGTATGATGGACAAGGTAATTGGATATCCATAACAATGGGCTCGGAACCCAAGTCTGCAGGTTCCATAGATTTCAACACAATGTCACGAACCATTGATTATTATTCAGAAGAAGAGCTTCAGGCAATAGGGAAGGAAAAGAAGGACCTTGAAGAAAAGCCTTTCGTGGGAATGTGGACTTTTAGCAAGACGGAAGACATGGGAGAGGGTGACAAGTATAAATATCGTGGTACAATTGCGTTGAATCTCTATGAAAAGTTCATGCCGGACGGCGGTGAAGAGCCACAATGGGGCATTGTGTATTCGGGAATGAGCAATACCTTGGGAGCAAACCGCAATGGCTCTTACAACATCACAGACTTCAAAATTGATGGAAATACAATCAAAATCAACTTGGAAGAGATGTTCTCCGGTGCGAAATATTCTGCAAAACTGAAATACAATCCGGCAGACAAGTCGATAACCATGACTGATGTTTTGGAAACGTATGGAGGCGATGAGAGTATGGCCGGCTTTATAGAAATTCCCCAATCGGTAAAATATTCATTTATAGGGCGTAAAACCTCTTCCAAATAATACGCTTTTTTGTTTTTATGAAGTGTAACCTTTTGCATTGTGAAAGGTTACCTTCCGCCGGAGTGGTTTAAAAAGAAAAAAGCGACTACCTTCACAGGCTATCGCTCTTACCTTCAATAGGTACTAGTTTAAGGTAAAAAGATTGTTTTCAGGATAACGATTGCAAAGATATTGCATTTTCTTGATTTATGCAAATTTTTCTTGCGCTTTTTTACAGTGTAATTTGCTGTTAACGCGCACATTAACAATACTTAACTTAAAAAGGCAGTAGAATTCAATATATATATGTTTGATTTCTGCTTTTTGATGAAAAATGGATTCTTGTGTGATAATAAACTTATCCGATAGCAATAAAATGCCACTTTTGTACGTTATTTTACTGTAATGAGACGAATAATATACATAATTATATCTATTGTCTGCTGTTTTCACTCTGTCATGGCAGAGGCACAGACACATCCTGAGGGTGGGAACACGTTCACACTCTCGGGCAGGGTCACAGACGAGAACCAGGATCCACTGGAGCTTGCGACAGTGACCATACTGCCACAGATGAAGGTGGCATTCACGAATCTAAAGGGCAACTACTCGCTCAGTGGTGTTTCCGCTGACAGTGTGGTGGTGCGCTTCTCCATGGTGGGCTACAAGACAAAGACGCGTGTCTTGCGCCGTCCGAAGGGAAAACTTACCCTGCAGGTGCAGATGTTTGCCGACAATCAGATAGGAGAGGTGGTAGTCACGGAGAAAAGGCGTCAGACAGGTTCGACGGAAATGCTTGACAAAGAGGACCTGAAGACAGTGCAGAGGTCGGCTTCCATAACGGGAAATGCCGTGGAGGACATGATTCAGACGCAGGCAGGAGTGTCAACCCATTCGGAATTGTCCTCGCAGTACAATGTCCGTGGTGGCGCTTTTGACGAGAATTCCGTATATATAAATAATGTGGAGGTCTATCGTCCTTTCCTTGTGCGGAACGGCCAGCAGGAGGGACTGTCGGTCATCAATCCCGACATGGTGGAGTCTGTGGGATTCTCTACTGGCGGTTACGAGGCGAAATATGGCGACAAGATGTCCTCTGCTTTGGACATAAAGTACCGTCGTCCAGAGAAATTCGAGGCAAACGTTATGGCATCGCTCCTCGGTGCGAGTGGTTTTGTGGGCTTTTCGACAAAGAAATTCTCATGGAGCAATGGCTTAAGGTACAAGCGCACAAGCAGCCTTCTCGGAAAGATGGACACAAAGGGCGAGTACGACCCTTCTTTCCTTGACTACCAGACGTATATGGTCTATTCGCCGAACAAGCGTTGGGACATCAGTTTATTGGGCAATATTTCGGAGAACCACTATAACTTCACACCGGAAAACCGTGAGACAACTTTCGGCACTCAGGACAATGTAAAGTCCCTGCGCATATATTTCGACGGTCAGGAGAAGGACCTTTTCCGCACGTTCTTCGGCACTTTGGGCATCACACGCAAGTTCACTGAGAAGACGAAGCTGTCGCTTATGGGCTCCGCTTTCTCTACAAAGGAGCAGGAAACGTATGACATTCAGGGGCAATATTGGCTTGACCAGACTGAGACATCGGAGAATCTTGGTGTCGGAACCTACTTTGAGCATACGCGCAACTACCTCAAAGCAAGGGTGCTGAGTGCCAAACTGATGTTTGAACATAAATCGCGCAAGCATGAATTCCTTGCAGGGCTTACTCTGAAAAAAGAGCATATAGAGGAGAAATCGCGTGAATATGAGTATCGCGACTCGTCGGGATACTCTGTCCCTCATACGGGGCAGGACCTTCACATGATATACACGCTCTCGGCAAACAATGTCCTCGATGCGACGCGTGTTGAGGCTTTCATGCAGGACAGTTACCGTTTCACTTCCGGAGGTTGGGACGCAGAGAAGAATGAGCGTGACGAAAACCGCATGACGCTTTACACTTTGAATTACGGTGTGCGCTTCGCCAACTGGTCGTTCAACAAGGAGAGCATTGTTTCTCCCCGTGTGTCACTCTCCATTGTGCCGGGAAAGAACCATGATGTGACATACCGCTTTGCTGCGGGGCTGTACTATCAGGCGCCGTTCTATAAGGAGCTGCGTGACACATCGACAGTGGACGGTGTGACAACGGCGTTGCTTAACGAAAACATCAAGTCGCAACGCTCCATTCATCTTATAGCTGCCTATGACCGCCGTTTCCGTGTTTCGGAGAAGAGATACAGGTTTTCTGCCGAGCTTTACTATAAGGCTCTGTCGAACATCGTCCCTTACTCCGTGTCCAACGTGAAGGTTGTGTACTATGGAACGAATGAGGCATCGGGACATATTGCAGGCTTGGACCTCAAACTCTATGGCGAGTTTGTGCCCGGGACAGACTCATGGCTGTCGTTCTCGGTAATGAATACAGGCATGAAACTGCATGGAAAGTCAGTGCCTTTGCCTACCGACCAGCGTTATGCCGTAAACCTTTTCTTCACGGATTATTTCCCCGGTACGCAGCGTCTTAAGATGGCGTTGAAGTTAGCCTTTGCCGACGGTCTCCCGTTTGCCGCCCCTCACCGTGGCGTTGAGGACAATAATTTCCGTGCTCCGGCATATAAGCGTGCGGACATCGGCATGAGCTACCGCCTGTATGACAATGAGCGGAAGGACGGAAAGGGAAAGCGTGACAAGAAGAAGGCGTTCCGCAACATCTGGCTTGGTGTGGATTGCCTGAACCTTTTCGGCATTAACAATGTCAATTCCTACTATTGGGTGACGGATGTGTCCAACAATCAGTATGCTGTCCCTAACTATCTGACCGGTCGTCAGATTAATGCCAAGGTGCAGTTTGAGTTCTGAAAATGTCACTTTTGGTAAGTTTCCCACAATTTATACATGATTATGACCATATAGGTTGCTCATGTTATAAATTGTGGGAAATTGTATTATACCAATTATTTTTGTGGTGAATTCATTTTTATGGCGTAAAAGTTTCAATATATGAAAACTTTTATATAACTTTGCGCAATGGAAAGAATGATAATCACATATGGTGGATATTTTGAGCAGTTCATGTCCGAATTGGACAGGAAGACTCAGGAGAAAGTGCACTATGGACTTCTGTTGCTTAAGACTCAGGATAGGCTGACAACAAAGTTCGTAAAGCATATTAGGGAAGGAGTCTTTGAGCTGAGGACAATGTATAACAGCAATATCTATCGTGTGTTTTTTATCTTTGACGGAGACAGGATAGTTGTGCTGTTCAACGGCTTCCATAAGAAGACTCAAAAGACTCCTGACAGTGAAATCGAAAAAGCAATAAAAATAAAGAATGAGTATTATGCAGACAAACGATCATCAGATAAGAAACTATGACTTGGTGCTTGATTCCAAGTTTGGAAAGCATGGTTCTGTTGAAAGGGAAAGTGCGCTTGATGAAGCACGTGCTTTCTATACGGGACAGCTCCTTCATGATGCACGGAAGGAAGTCAAAATGACGCAATCGCAACTTGCTGAGAAAGTCAATGTGACAAAATCTTATATCTCGCGTGTTGAGAATGGGGGAGTGATTCCGAGTGTCAGCATGTTCTATCGTATCATTGATGCTCTTGGGATGAGAATAGAACTTGTGAGAACCGTTGCATCTTTATGATATGGTTCTTTATGCCGGATTAGGCAGGCGGTAAACAATGGAATGTTTATAACAGACACATGGGGCTATGTCAATATTTCATGACATAGCCCCATATATTTGTATTATGTTGTGGTTGTTGGGAGCTGCCTTGTAGTTCCCGTTTTATGGCACTTTGTGGTGTCAGTTAAGTTTCGTGAGGTTGAAACCTGAGATTTTTCCGTCGTTGCTTACCATTGCCGATACGCGGTAATCAGACTTTGTGACAGAGCCGTTGCGTTCAACATCCTGCGTGGCGGAGAAGGAAACGCTGTACTCATATTCGTTCTCGGCAATCTCACGCTTCTCGATTTTGTACGACTGCGGGTCTATCCGCCATACCATGTTGTCCACATCATCCTTGTAGATTTTGCGCATGAAGGTGACAACATCCTGCGCTGTGGCGTTCGATTTGCCAAGGAATGAGTCGATAACCATGCCAACTGTCGCTGTAAGGCGTGACTCATCCTTTGAGTTTATGCTTTGGAAGAACTGGCGGAAAAGAGAGGTGACCATCTCTTTCTCGTCGGAGTGCACCATGGTGCTGAGGATTTTGGACAGCATGACATTAGCCTCGTCAATGAATCTGCCGTCAGGATGCTGCACGGTGTATTCTTTCAGTTCATCCTCAGAGTTGCTTTTCTTTGCTGCCACCCAATCGAGTGAGTCCAGTCTGACCAATGCCTCCTGCCTGTGGACGGACTCCGGATGAGTGTCAAGGTAGGCTTGCAGTTTTTGGCGAGAGTTGCTCAGTATGGCGTTGTTCCACTCTTCATCTCCTTTTTGCAGAGCGATGAGGTGCGCTTCTATGGAATCACGGTGCGCTTCCGGCGCGTCATTGTAGCGCAGGAGATAGTTCTGCAGCACTTCCGGGTCTTTGGAACGCATGGCAAACTCATAGTCCTCCTCTTCCTTTGTGCTTTGTGCCTGGCTGTAGAAATAGAACAGTCCCAGGCAGATCACTGTCGCAAAGACAAAAGCGATGGCAAGAGTCTTTCCGCCTTTCTTGGGCTCTTGCTTGTCGTTTGTGCCGGAATCGTGAGTTTCGGCGTGTTGCACAGCGTTGTTGCTTGTGGTGGTTTGCGTTGCAGGAACAGTGCTTGCAGCATCCGCAGTGACATGAGGTGCAACAGCGTTTGTGTTGTTTTTCGGCGCGTCTTTTGGCGCATGACAGTTCGGGCAGATGCCATCAGCTGTGAAATAAAGGTGTCCGCAATGGTGGCAGTGTGTCACTTTCCCAGCTATTTCGACACCACAGGACGGACATGTCGGGGCTTTGTCGCTCACTTGCCGTCCGCATTCGGGACATTTTATAATCATGTTTCTTTTGTTAATTGTTGGTTTTTATTTCTTGTGTTTGTACCTTATCTCCTTCAGTTTGTGCCTCCTCATGAAGCGCGATTTGTCAACATATCCTTTTATTCCTTTTATATGCCCCTTTCCGGTGTATTGCCAAAGGGTGTAGTCCAAGTCGTCTTTCAGTTTCGGTTCATGCTGAGTGTACTGCGCAATCATGACCTTGTAGCCGTCAAGTTTCCCCAACAGATATTTGTCATAGAAGTTTGCGCCGGTGTAGAGGAGAGGTTTCTGCTTGTAATATTTCTCGACAAGGTCAAGGAATTTGAACAGAGAGTCGCAGAAAGCCTGTGTCTGCAAGCCGTTTGTCACCTCGATGTCAATCATAGGCACAAGGTCTTGTTCATGCGGGCGGCATTGTGTCGTGAAGTTTTTCAGCTGCTTTTGCTGTGGTGTCTTTGGACGATAGAAATGGTAAGAGCCTACCGCCAGCCCGTTTTTGTGAGCTGTCTTGAGGTTGTTCTCATATTTTGGGTCTATGCGGTCGCCACCCTCTGTCGCCTTGATATAGACATACGCCATATTGGAGTTCTCCGCTATGGTTTCCCAAAACACATTCCCCTGGTAGTGGCTGATGTCGATGCCATGGATATGGTTGCATGTATCCTCGCATTCCACGCCTGCCATGTTTGGGTCAATAGCCTTCTTTACCCTCTTCCTTGTCGGCAGGTCGTCATCAAACCCTTCAGGGAGGATGAGCCCTGTCGGCAGTTTTTCCACTTTGGCAGCTCTGTCGCGCACAGCCTTTATGGCAGGAATATCCTGCGCCTGCACAGTCATTGCCGTTAGCGAAATCAATGTGCAGACGAGGGAAAATACAATGTTTTTCAGGATTATGGTGTTCATACTCTTTGCAAAATTACTATATCGTGGGCGAAAAACAAAATAAATTAATAATTATTTTATTTTTGTCCGGAAAAGGTTTTGTGGAATGCCGTGGCATAGCCGTTGAAGATGTTTATGTCCACAGGTGTCTTTATGCCTGCCACCCTGCCGTCAGGACTGAGCTGCCAGAACACAAGATGCACGTCAGGCTTGTACTCTCCGTAGCGTGCAATCCAGATGTTGTAGTTCTTTTTTATATACCCTGCATCGGTCTTTGTGTCAGTCTCGCTGAGATGCTTGTTTATGAACGACTGGCTGACATAAAGGATAGGGCGCACGCCCCACTGCTTTTCCACAGCCTCCAGCCACAGCCTTGCCCTTGCAAGGAGCACTTTCTCGCCTCCGGCCGCCCGTATCTGTGCCTCCGACGGTTCAAGGTCAAGCACGGGAGGGAGGTCGCCATGGCTGTAACGGCTGTTCTTTATGAAGTATGCAGCCTGTGCCTGAGCACCGCTTTTTGTGGAGAAAAAGTGGTAAGAGCCGACTTTGTACCCATGCTTGCGTGCCTGTGCGTAGTCGTCCCTGTAATAGGTGTTTTGGATGGATATGCCCTCAGTGCTTTTGATGTACACGAAAGAAATCGGGAAATCGACAGTTCCGTTGACCTTTTTCTTTGACAATGTGCCAAGGGAAGTTATGCGCAGCCTGTCCCATTGTATAGGGTAGACAACCTTTTGGCGCACCCTTATCCTGCGCCATTGCTTTCCCCTTCTTACTTTCTTGACAACAGTGCGGTAGCCTTTCCTGCCCGGCAACTCATGCTGCCAGCGCGAAATGTCGATGCCATAGACATGGTTTGCAGAGTAGACCGGCTGCTCACCCTTGAACTTTCCGTTCTCCCATTTGCCGGCGCGGACACGGTTGTCGAAGCCGATGCCGAAGCCATGGCGCGCTTTCAGTGAGTCACTGTACTCCCCTTCGTAGTATCCGCCGCCTTTGTAGTGTATCGCCACCAAGTTCTGCCCTTTCTGCTGCATGCGGCAGATTATTGTGTCGGCGGGTGCAGACAGGGCTTTTGACGGGACATCTCCATACCCTATGCTGTCCGCTCCAAGATAGACCGGGCGGAAACCGTCACTGCCGAACTGCCTGATGAAGAGCCTTAGCGCGTCATCTTTAGCCCCGAACGCCTTGTAGCCCTTGCGTAAGGTGAAGCGCTCTTCTGCCTTGAACCGCTCTTTCCCTGCGACTATGCAGTACGCCGATTGCCTTTCCGTATGGAAAGACTTGGCTTTCTGCAGTTTGCGTATGCTTGCCATAAGCGCAGAGATAGAGTCCTGCCTGTGCAAAACCCTCTCCCTGTGGCGTATGACGACATCAAACCCCTCGTCCTGCATATCGTGCGAGTGCATGTAATAGTCTATTTCCGACAGCCGGTTGCAGTAGTTTCGCTGCAAGGCGGTCAGTGCTGCGAGCTTGTTTCTTAGGAGTTCAGGGACAGCATCCTCGGCAATCATGACCTGAGGCTGTTCCTCGGCACTGTCGGTGCGGCACGCCACAAGTCCGAAACATGACGGCAGCCATAGCCTGTTGACCCAGGAAGCAGGGCGCACGCGGGTTATGCGGCGCAGGAAAAGCGAGTCCTTCACCGTTGCAATGAGTGTGTCTTTGCCGGGGTAGGTGAAGAGCAGGAGCGAGTCTGTGCCTTCTCCGTCCGTTAGCAGCTGGTACTGCTGCTCCTCAACGGTGACCGCTGTCTGTGAGACAGGTGAGCCATAGTATATGCGTGACACTGCCGCAGCGACGGCGACAATCGTTGCTATGGCTATGTATATGTGTTTGTGTGATATTCTCATGTATACGACGAAAAAACGAGACATCCAAGGCTTTCACCTTGAGTGTCTCGCTTTGGTTGTAGCACCTTCACGAATCTGCAACTGCATGGAGGGCAAACGACCATATATATTAATATGGTGGAATCTTCTTACTTCTTCAGTTTCGCGTAGCGGCTCATGAAGCGATCGACACGACCTGCTGTATCGACAAGCTTGCTCTTGCCTGTGTAGAATGGGTGAGAGGTGCTTGAGATTTCGACCTTCACTACCGGATAAGTCTCGCCTTCGAACTCGATTGTGTCGTTAGTCTTGGCTGTAGAGCGTGTGAGGAACATATCGCCGTTAGACATATCCTTGAATACGACTGGGCGGTAGTTCTCTGGGTGAATACCTTTTTTCATTTCTTTGTTCTTTTGTTTAGTTTATACGATTATTGCATAAAGCGGATGCAAAGGTACTAAGAAAAGTTGAAACAGAAAAGGGAAATGCTGAAAGCAAGTCTCTTATTAGCATATATTAACATAAATACGCCACCTCTTTTGCCTGTTTCTCGCAAAGATTTATTAATTTTGCTCACTGAAATAACCTTTTGTTGCCCATGGAAGCCACTGCGCTTGGTGGGCATCGTAAAACCCAAGACTATGACAATCATCGGAATAGCAGGAGGTACCGGTTCCGGAAAGACCTCTGTCGTGAAGAAAATCGTTGAGGCTCTGCCTCCCAACTATGTCACTGTGATACCGCAGGACTCGTACTATAATGACACAACCGGGCTTACTGACGAGGAGCGCAAGGCGATAAACTTCGACCACCCTGACGCTTTCGACTGGGAGCTCCTCATTGAGCAAATCAATGAACTTAAGGCTGGGCGTGCCATAGAGCAGCCGACTTATTCGTATCTCATAAGCAACCGCTTGCCGGAGACCATTCATGTGGAGCCGAAACCGGTGATTATCGTTGAGGGAATCATGGCACTTGTCGACAAGCGTCTGCGCGACATGATGGACCTGAAGATATATGTTGACTGTGACGCGGACATCCGTCTGCTGCGCAACATACAGCGTGACACTATTGACCGTGGGCGCACAGTGACGATGGTCATGGACCGTTACATCAAGGTGCTTAAGCCAATGCATGAGCAGTTCATAGAGCCGACAAAGCGTTTCGCCAATGTCATCATCCCTGAGGGTGCGAGCAACACGCCGGGCATTGACATTGTCTGCAAATATATCGAGCGTCTCTGCGGTGTGATAGAATAGAGTTGTAAACCCAATAATAGACATTGATTTACAGGCTGTTACAGATGACGTGGCGAAAGGTTACGATTCGTGCTGTAAAGTGTTACCTTTTGGGAGGTAAAAGATAACCTTTCGTATGGTGAAAGGTTACACTTTGTTTGCCTGCCTGTGACGGGTGCTTTTGCCTTGTGTCACGGATGTTTTTGTGAGGGATGTCGGCACGTTCTGTGGAGCGGCATTTCGGAATGATTTTTATAATAAGGATAAATTGTTTATGGATAAGATAAAAACACCATATTTCTGTATCGACACCGACCGTTTGGAGAGCAACCTCCGTGTGCTGCGCGGTGTGATGGACAGGACAGGATGCAAGATTCTGCTTGCACAGAAATGTTTCAGTTGTTACGGTCTGTACCCTTTGGTGGCGGATTTCCTGTCCGGCGCGACGGCAAGCGGCATCTTCGAGGCGCAACTGTGGCACGAAGAGGGCAGGGGAGAGAACCATGTCTTCTCGCCGGCATTCAAGGAGGAGGATATGGAGCGCATACTTGAAATCTGCGACCATATAGACTTCAATTCACCACGGCAGCTGAGCCTTTACGGCAAGCGTGCGAAGGATGCCGGACTGCAAGTGGGTCTGCGCATCAATCCGGAATGCTCCACACAGGAAGGACACGCCATTTATGACCCTTGTGCTCCGGGTTCGCGCCTCGGAACAACGCTCGCCGTGTTTGAAAGGGAGGTCGCCGGCACACCGTTGATGACGCTTCTTGACGGCATTCATTTCCATACGCTCTGCGAACAGGACAGCGACGACCTTGAAAAGACTCTCGATGCCGTGGAGGAAAAGTTCGGAAAGTATCTGCATGGCATGCGTTGGATAAACTTCGGTGGCGGACACCATATAACAAGGGGTGACTACGACATACCTCGCCTTGAGCGTTGCATCAGGCGCATGCAGGAGAAATACGGCCTTGAGGTCTATCTTGAGCCGGGCGAGGCGGTGGCTTTGAATGCCGGAACGCTCCATTCCCAAGTGCTTGAAGTGCAGGCAGAAAGCAGCGATGGCGTGCGCAACATTATCCTTGACACGTCTGCAGCCTGCCACATGCCTGACGTCATAGAGATGCCTTACACACCGCCTTTGGAGAAAGTCAAGGGTGAGCGTTACATTGCTCCTGACGCTTCGGAGGCAGAATGCCGCAAGTACCGCTTCGGAGGGCCTACCTGTCTCAGCGGCGATGTCATCGGTACGTATGACATGGGGTGTGAATTGGTTGAAGGCGATGAGGTGGTTTTCGGCGACATGGCTATCTATTCCATGGTCAAGACGAACACGTTCAACGGCATGCCGTTGCCGGACATATACATAAAAAAAGGAGAAACGCTCCGCCTTTGGAAGCGTTTCTCCTATGAAGATTTCAAGTCAAGGGTGTGAAAGGCGGAGCTTTTCGCACCCCTTTTATGTGAAGTTTGTTGAAAAGTTTGGCTGGTAGTTAAGTTCTGAGGTACTTTATGATGTCAGTAATTCCACATCAAATGTTGTAAGCCATAGTGTGGCAAATCCGATTAATATAGCAATCGTGAAGCTTAAAAATGTACCTAACAATACATACTCAGTGATTTTTATATCCTTGGCGTTGTTTAATTCTCCAAATCGAAACACTGATTTTGCCGCCAATAGAAAGCCGATGCCTTCGACATTGTCTGTGAATATGAAAGTGAGTATCAGTATTCTTTCCAAATATCCAATCCATTTTCCTGCATTTGGAAGCCCTTGCGATAATGCTTTGTCCGGCACCCATTGCTCAAATTCGATGAATGATTTGATGAAAATGGATGTTGGGGACAGAACTGCTATGAATGAAGTGGCAACGAGCCAAGAGGATAGGGAGAAATGGCTCTGTGCCATGTTGCTGTGAGCTCCTGCTTTCACAAAGAGAAACCACCATACACAAAAAATGATACTGTAATGGATAGCTTGGTCGATGATTAATGCATATAGGTTGTTTTTGCCTTTTGAAACCTTTGCAAAGTCAATAATAAAATGGCTTGCGAAAATAATGGCGGGTATAGCCCAGTTTGTTTGGTCCGCAATAAAGATATAAGACAAAAGTGCGTGTACTGCGCTATGAATGCCAAGTGCTGATACTCTTTTTTGCCAATCAGCGTCATATTTCGTGCTACACAGCCTGTCGGACTGCAATATGAAATCACCTATAAGGTGTGCAGCAATCAATTTAATCAGTATGACAGCCATATTGTTTCGTATAAATGGTTATGAGCTCTTCCGCTCTTTTTATATAGGCTATTATGAGTTCTTCTTTTGATGCTCTCAGTGATTTGTCTACCATTTGACGTGATATGCCAAGTTCTTGTGAAAGTTCGAAATGGCTTTTGGAAGTAAGAAGGCTCGATAGGATTATTTTGCTTTGGTTTTGCGTCCACGAAGAAACTATATCGTCTGCAAAAGCTGTTGCTAATTGCAATTCTTCGTTTGCATTATGCCATGGTGTGCAGACTTTAAGACGGGCTTTGTCCATTGTGTCAAGCAATCTTCCTGAAAGCCGGTAAGCCTCGCCGTCACTTGTGGATAAAGTCTCCGACTCATAATCAAGAGTGCCGATGCCTATTGCAATTCGTGCATCCAGAATGGTTTTTGCGGCTTCAAACTTATGGGAGCGAAGGTGTGCTCTTATTGCCAGTGCTGCTCTTATTGAATCTTTTGCATTGGAAATGCCAATTTGGAAACTGTCTCCCCTGAAGATTTCCATTTTGATGTCAATGGCAGGTGATAGCAACTCATGAATTTTGTCTATGGTGCTAAGCATTATGTTCCTTTCCGCCATTGACAGTTTGGTGGAATCAACAATATCTCCGGTTATGATAGCTCCGATTTTCATCAAATATCTTGAATGCTTTACACTGGTGATTCGTTTATATAGGCAACCTTTTTTGGTTGCATTTTTAAATTGCAACCTTTTTTGGTTGCATAAATAAAGAGGACTTCCTGATGTCAGGTGTGTAACAGTTTTTGTAAGCACATACCCTATTTCCTTTACTGTATACAGTTTGTCGTATGCAGCAAAGGAAACAAGGTGTGTGCTTACCGCAATGCGGTTGTATTGTTAATGCAGCTTTTTCCTGTACCTTTCAATCGTCTTTTTAGTCAACAAGGACAGGGTTCTCGTCCACCTGCCATGGGAGTCCCCACTTGTTGAGCATGTCCATGTATGGGTCCGGATCAAACTCTTCGACGGTGAATACGCCCGGTTTCTTCCACAGACCCTGCATGAGCATGGCTGTGCCAATCATTGCCGGAACGCCTGTTGTGTAGGAGATTGCCTGACTGCCGACCTCCTTGTAGCACTCCTGGTGGTCACATACGTTATAGATGTACACATGCTTCTCCTTGCCGTCCTTAACGCCGGTGAAGATACATCCGATGTTTGTCTTGCCGACAGTGCGAGGACCGAGGGACGCAGGGTCAGGGAGCAGGCGGCGGAGGAACTGTATCGGGACAATCTCCTGACCGTTGAACTCGACAGGCTCTGTGCCGAGCATGCCGACATTCTCAAGGCACTTCATGTGTGTGAGGTAGCTCTGTCCGAAGGTCATGAAGAAGCGGATGCGCTTCACGCCCGGTATGTTCTTGGCCAAAGACTCAATCTCCTCATGGTGGAGGAGGTACATGTCCTTCTCGCCTACGCCGTCAAAGTTGTAGACACGCTTGATTTCCATAGGCTCTGTCTCCACCCATTTGCCGTTCTCCCAATAAGAACCGTTGGCACTTACCTCACGGAGATTGATTTCAGGGTTGAAGTTTGTCGCGAAAGGATAGCCGTGGTCGCCGCCGTTGCAGTCAAGGATGTCAATGGTGTGGATTTCGTCAAAGTAATGCTTCAAGGCGTATGCAGTGAACACTGATGTCACTCCAGGGTCGAAACCTGTGCCGAGGATTGCGGTGAGTCCTGCCTCCTCGTAACGCTTCTTGTACGCCCACTGCCATGAGTAGTCGAAATATGCAGTGAAGCCCTTCTCCTTGCAGCGAGCCTCGTATATCTTGCGCCATTCAGGGTCGTTGGTGTCCTCGCACTCATAGTTGGCGGTGTCGACATAATGCACACCGCAGGCGAGGCATGCATCCATGATGGTCAGATCCTGATAAGGCAGGGCAAGGTTCAGCACGACGTCAGGCTTCACCTCATTGATAAGGGCTTTCAGCTCCTCAACGTTGTCCGCATCAACCTTTCTTGTGGTGATTTTCGCCTTCGTCCCCTTAGCCTCAATGGCAGCTTTCAGGTCGTCACACTTGCTCACAGTGCGTGAGGCAATACAAATCTCACCGAACACCTCGGCATTCGCCGCACACTTCTGGATTGCGACGCCAGCAACGCCGCCACATCCGATGACTAATACTTTTCCCAATTTCTGATACGTTTTCTTTTACTGAGTTTATATTGATTTTACTTCGCAAAGTTACGAGTTTTATTGTATAAATACCGTTGTTTTGCATATTTTAACTATGATTTACACCTCATTTCTTGTGAATTAGGCAAATTATGTGTACTTTTGCATCCTCAAAACAACACCGGGGCTGACTGGATTTGACAGCAAGTCGAAGTGGTGTGTAAGCATGTGGAGCGGTGGCGGTAGGCTCCTTAATCTCTGCTGTCGAATATTTATCTGGCGAAACACGTTACGCTCTCGCTGCCTAAACGAAGTACAGTAGTTTACTGGCCTAATCCCGGCACAAGGTGCTGGGACGAGACATCGCTCAGAAGCTCTTGTTCCGAAGCGTCTGGTAAAGTGGTGTAGGAAATTCGGGAATAGTCCGGAGGCTGCCTCGGCCGAAGGATGAAGCTTTAGAGGCTAAGGTGCCGGTTGGTGGTCCGGGTCTTGTCGGCACACGAAAATGAAGTCCGGAATAAACATGTAGAAAGCATATTGGTTCCTTGTGTGGACGGGAGTTCGATTCTCCCCAGCTCCACGAGAAAGGCAGATTTGGAAACTTTTCCAAGTCTGCCTTTCTCTTTTATGTCCAAATATCTCGAATAACGCTCTTTGCTGAATCATTGCTTGTTTTGTGGTTTTGCACTTTTTTTACCGTATGAATGTTAATATCTCTATAAAAAGCAGTGTTTTCTGTTAAGCTGTATTAAAAATAGGGGGGGGTGAATCCGTCAAATGGAAAATGGCTACCTTTGCATGTCTTTTTCCTGCACTGATAAGAAAAGATGCATAATCTTGAAAGAGAGCAGGGTGGGAAGTGGCTTGAAAATAGAGATAGTAAAATAATTAACTTTAGCGAGTATGAATGTAAAGTTTATGAAACCTTGTGTGTTTCTCGCCACATTGATGATGTTGGTTTGTGAAACAGCATTTGGGCAAGGGCAGGAACCCGAAGCATCGTTTGACGAGAGTAAAGTTAAGGAGGTTTTGACTCCCGGCAACCGCAGGGCATTGGTAGGCAAAGATTGTATGCTGAACAAAATCTATGGCGGCAAGGTTGATGTCATAAGTGGCATTAAGGATGTCGGAGCTCTTTGCGACACTGATTTGGAGAACTTCATGTCTTTTGAAAGTGCGGTTACGGCATCAATTGGTGCAAACCCTGTACTGTCAGTCAGAGACGTTAGCCATCATTACAGAAATACTTATGCAGGTTTCCGTGTGTCAGATGCTACTGCTGCCATAGGACTGAAATTGGGAGCGGCTGATGGCTATTACATCCAATTTTATTGCGAAGGCGAGAAAGTTGGAGAACCTGTGAAAGCCGCTCAAGGTGTATCTTCTTTTACAACATTGAATTTGGGTATTGGTGAAAATGTGGTAAACAATGCTTTCACTGATTTCTATGCAATGTCTCCGGCAGACGAGGAATTTGACGAAATCGGTTTCTTTGTCGTTGTCGGAGGAGTAAGTGCAGATGTCGCTTACCAGAAATTCAATGTGCAGTATGCGTATGTCGGTCAGACCAATGAGTTTAACCTTGTCAATGACAACTCTGAGAACAACTTGAAGGATTATGCGACTTATCTTAGGGAGAACTGCAACATTGAGACAGATCCGACAACATGGGTGGCTAAAGGTACGGAAATTCGGAGAACCATCATTTCTGAACCAAGGTATGATGAACCGGATTTGGTGTTGGCGAACGGCAAGACTGTTGTGCCGATTTCCGGTTATGAGTATAATGTTTCTGTCAAATCAGATGATGGCAATTGTTTCATTCCCGCCGGTACAGAAGTGGGGTTCGTCTATGATCAGGTGAAGGTCTTGAATTTGGGTATTGGCACATCTGTCTCATTTGTACTTTATCCTAAAGATGAAGCAAAAGAGCCTGTGACATTAAAAGTTGCAACGGATGTCCTTGAACTCAGCCTGGTGTCTGTTGGTAAGGGGCTCAAGGCCTCTGTCATAGCACCGTTTGATTGTTCTGGTTTCTCTTATAAATTTGGCGGTTTCTCACTGTTGCCGGATGTGGGTCTGCATTATGCTTTCGCTCGCGTCCCTGCTGATGTTGATGCTGAACATCATTGTCCTATAAACGCAAGTTTGGATGTGGAGGCAAGTGAGTGCGATGATAATGTTGTTTTACGTGCGAGCATGCCTGTGACATGGGAGTGTGTGTCTGCTCCAAGTGTGGAGGCTAAGGGATATTTGGTGCTTGAGCCTTTCGAAGAGTCTGTCGCTAACGATGGAAACACTGCCGTCTCTTATTGTGTGAGGGTTACAGGATTCACTGTCCATGGCAAGTATGTCTTCCGTGCTACTGCTGAAGATGGGTGCTATGAGGAGACGACTGTCAACTTCGGCACGGCAAAGCCATACAACCCAACCCCAAAGGATAATGGTGAGATTTATCTCGTCAACACAGGCGCAATGCCGGACTACAAGCTTTCCGACAAGATGGGTGGCGGCATCATATTGGGTCCTTCCACTACGGATAATCCGGATAAGATACTTACGTCAAAGCTGTCAGACTATGCTACTTTGAATGCAGGACTGGAGCTTGCCGCAAATGCGGGAATCATTGGTGTGAGGACAACTGACCAAAACAGAAACCTTGCGGAAGGCTTTAATGGAAAGTTCCGTGTCGGTCTTGTTGTATCTTCAGGAGTGAATGTGCTGA
Source organism: Palleniella intestinalis (assembly GCF_013166595.1). Classification (GTDB taxonomy): domain Bacteria; phylum Bacteroidota; class Bacteroidia; order Bacteroidales; family Bacteroidaceae; genus Prevotella; species Prevotella intestinalis. The sequence goes on from NZ_JABKKG010000003.1 coordinate 89,189, forward strand.
GTGCCGACGCTTTGAAGTTCATGAACATAATGCTGCTCAATGATGGTGATGAAGTGTACCGGGCTGTTGTTAAGCAGGAGAATGCCGTTGATGCCTCGCTCATTGGCACAGGCAATGAACAGAAATATCGTATCACGATAGAGGTGGATAATCCTGACATCAACTTTGACGAGGTTGTGCTGTTCAGCTCGGGTGTTCTCAGCGCGCGTTTGTCTGCACTCAAGATTTACCATGTCTTTGTCGAGTCAACAGAGTATTCTCAGTCGCAAGACCCTTATTACGGCTCTACTGTAGTGTCTGCAGCAGCAACAGGTGCAAGTTATGATTGGAGTCAGAGCGGAGAGTTCAATCTTGTTTCTATAAGTAGCGGAACTCTCGGTTGGTCAGCCCTCATTGATGACGACCTTAATACCTGCGTTGAATTGCCAACAGGGCTTAATGTGGCAGGAGCACAGTTGCTTGCTGTGAATGTGGGCAGGACTGTCAGTCCGCGTCAGCAGCTTACCGTTGTCATGGGCAATCTTGACATTGCGGGACTTCTCGGTGCCGATGTTGCCAATGTGATAAAGGCAGAGACATATTTGGATGGTGTTTTCCAAGAGGAGATAAACTCATGGCATGTCCTTGGCGCCGATGTGCTTAAGATAAAGGAGAACCACAACTATATGTCGTTCACTCCGACCACGCCATTCAATCAGGTGGTTCTGAAATTCGGCTCCGGTGCTGACGTGCTCAAGAACCAGAAGATATATGGTCTTGTCATAAGGGATGATTCCAACAATGATGGTATCCCTGATATCATTGACCCGCATCCTTATACGTGCGATGCGACGCAGGAACTTGTCCTTGACGAGAATTTTGATTTGGATAAGGCCGGAAATCAGTATGTCAATGCCAAGTTGTTCTTCCAGCGCAAGTTTGTCGCCGGCAAGTGGAACTCCCTTATTCTGCCTGTCGACCTGTCTGCGGAGCAGTTTGCCCAGGCATTCGGCGATGATGCCAAGCTGTCGGAAATTGACCGCGTGGTGGACAAGACTCATGACAACAAGAATGTCGTCATCCGGTTCAAAGATGCCAAGCCGCATGAGAATGGTCTGAAGAAGAATGTGCCTTATATCATAAACATCACGGAGGAGAAGATAAAGAATCAGCTGTCGTCATACACATCGGCTGACGCTGCTGTCAACGGGCATAACCGTACGGTGGCAACCGATGCACCGGAGTACAGCCCTTCGGAGGATTTTGGAGGCACAATCTTTGTTGTGACTTGTGACAAAGGCGTGGAGTACAACACAAGCGATGATTACCTGGACTACAATAACGGAGAAATCTCTGTGCCTGTGGAAAATGACGACAACATCAGTCAGGGCACAATAAAGACTCCTATCGTGTTCAAGGGCAGTTTCGCAAGCAAGCAGGCGTTGAAGCAAGGTGACTACATTTTCAACAATGGTGACATGTACCACTTGACAAAGGACACTCATTGGATGCGCGGTTACCGCTGCTGGTTCACTTCTGCAGAGGAGGGGAAGTCTCTGCCTGCAAAGATGACATTCACACTTGAGGACGGCATGGGCAATGTCACAGTGATTGACAGCATCGACGGAGTGGATGTCTCTGCTGGCGCTGCTGTTTACAACATCAACGGTCAGAAGGTCAACAGCAATGCTTCCCTGTACCGTGGCGTGTATATAAAGAATGGAAAGAAATTTGTTGTGAAATAATAAATATTTGAAGTCATGAAGAAAAAGTATATAGCTCCAAAGATAGAAATCATCAAGATGGATGAATGCTGTTTTATGTCAACAAGCCTTAAATGGAATCCCGGTGACGGCAGCAGTGACGATTTAGATGTGAAAGACGAAGATGACGATCTTGACGAAGAGATTACAGGTGCGAAAGGCAATGTGGTATGGAGTGATGATTTTTAATCCGTTTATAGTATATTGGAATGGCGATTCCGTAATGCCGGTGTGCTGCTTAGAAGTGGCACACCTTTTTTTGTAAGTTAGTCCACAAAATTAAACGCCATTATTTTCAATCGTTATGTATGGATTTGTCTTTCGCCTTCCCTGCTTGTCCTTTTTGGTGAAAACCATAGGTTTCATCGGTCTCCTGTGTGCGGCAGCAAATTAATGGCAAATAGAAAAGATGGAGACAAATGCCGATTGTTGGCATTTGTCTCCATCCAAAGTCATGTCACGGTGTTGTGTCTTTTATTCTGCGAGAGCAGCCCGCACCTTTGCCTCTATCTCCTCGCAAAGTTCAGGGTTGTCGAGGAGGAGTTGCTTCACGGCGTCGCGGCCTTGTGCAAGCCTTGTCTCCTCGTAGCTGAACCATGAGCCGGACTTCTTGATGATGTTCTTGTCGACAGCGATGTCAAGAATCTCGCCAATCTTTGAGATTCCCTGTCCGAAGAGTATCTCGAACTCAGCTTTGCGGAAAGGAGGTGCCACCTTGTTCTTAACGACCTTTACCTTTGTGAGCTTGCCGAGCACCTCGTCACCGTCCTTGATTGCTGTGGAAGGGCGGATGTCAAGACGCACGCTGGCATAGAATTTCAATGCGTTACCGCCGGTGGTTGTCTCAGGGTTGCCGAACATCACACCGATTTTCTCACGCAACTGGTTGATGAAGATGCAGGTGGTGTTTGTCTTTGATATTGTGGAAGTCAGCTTGCGAAGCGCCTGTGACATCAGTCGTGCCTGCAAGCCCACCTTGTTGTCGCCCATGTCGCCTTCGATTTCCGCCTTTGGGGTCAAGGCTGCCACAGAGTCGATGACGACGATGTCCACGGCAGCGGAGGAGATGAGCTGGTCGGCTATCTGCAATGCCTGCTCGCCGTTGTCAGGCTGGGATATAAGCAGATTGTCCACATCGACGCCAAGGTTGGCAGCATAGAAACGGTCAAAGGCATGCTCCGCATCGATGATTGCCGCCATGCCACCCTGCTTCTGCGCTTCCGCAATGGCATGGATGGCAAGCGTGGTCTTACCGGAAGACTCCGGTCCGTAAATCTCTATGATGCGCCCTTTCGGATAGCCGCCGACGCCAAGGGCGATGTCAAGGCTCAATGAACCGGTCGGGATGACATCCACCTTCTCGACCTGCTGCTCCCCGAGCTTCATGATAGAGCCTTTTCCGAAATCCTTTTCTATCTTAGCCATGGCGGCTTTCAACGCCTGCAACTTCGCTGCCTTAGGGTCGTTGGCCAACTCTTCTGTTTCTTTCTTTGCCATATTTGTTGTGTGATGTTTTGGTTTTTCTTTCTTCTTTTGCAAAGTTACGAAAATTAATGGTTATTCCAAATCTTATGACAGAAAATTGTGTTAAAATGCAATAAGTTTGCCTTTTTAGTGCCGATTATTTGGTGGGCTCATGAAAAATGTGTATTTTTGCAGATGTATTTATTTGTGACTGCACGTTAAAAAATGAAATTAAGAGAACTTAATCTTGTTAGCCGCAGGTCTGATCTGAGAGAGATTCCCGCAGGAAAGATACTGATTAATACCATAAACGCATATTCCTATGTCTGCGCACAGAAAGATGAAGAGTTTGCAGAGGCGCTTATGGGTGGCGATTATTTGGTGCCGGACGGTGTCAGCATAGTAATGGCGACACGCTTTGTCGGTAATCCCAATCCTCCTCAGCAGCGCGTGCCGGGGTGGGACGTGTTCATGTATGAGATGGAGAAGCTGCACTCTTCCAAAAATGGAGGGAAGCGCAAGACCGTGATGTTCATGGGCTCCTCGGAGCATGTCCTCTCAGCTATCCGCGAAAGGGTGGCAAGAGAATATCCCGGGCTTGGCGTCATCACTTACAGTCCACCGTTCAAGGAAGAATTCTCGGAAGAGGACAGTGCACGTATGGTTGCGGCTGTCAACAATGCCAATCCTGACTTGCTTCTGATAGGAATGACGGCACCGAAACAAGAGAAATGGGTAAGCAGGCATTGGAGACTATTGGACATAAACTGCAATGTCTGCACCATTGGAGCTGTCTTTGATTTCTATGCAGGCACAAGCAAACGTGCTCCACTGGTGATGCAGAAGTTCGGTTTGGAATGGCTGCACCGCCTTTGTTCCGACCCGTGCAGGATGTGGCGCCGCTATATCATCGGAAACACAAAGTTTGTCATTGCAATGCTCTGTGAGAAGCTGGCACCGGGAAAGCGGAAAGTGCCCGCTACTCCCTCTTATAATGGTTCAGGCAAAAGCGGTTGCAGCGTTGCTGCTGAAAGGAAGGGTGAACGAAATTAATCAAGAACATACATATTAATAAAAAATGAACAATATAGTTAAGGCATTTGCCATTATCCTCGTTGCTGTCGGCATGTGGTCATGCTCCACGCCAAAGGACATCGCATATTTTCAGGACAAGAGACCTGGTACTTCAGAAGCTGTGGCAGCTTATAAGTCCATCCCTTTCAAGCTGCGTCCCGGTGACCGCGTAAGCATATATGTCAAGTCGCGCAATGAGGATTTGACCAAACAGTTCAACATCAATGACAACAGTATGCAGGGTTCACAGAATGGAAACAAATATGGCTACCTTATCGACAATAATGGCAAGGTCGATTTCCCTGTGCTCGGCAAAATACAGGCGGCAGGAATGAACCGCCAGGAACTGACCGACTCCCTTACAAAGGTGCTCCGCACCACAAAACTTGTCGATGATGCCATTGTCAAGGTGGAGTATACGGGACTTTATGTGACTGTTCTCGGACAAGGCGGCGGCAGGCGTGTCAACATAGAGAGGGACAACATGACATTCTTTGAGCTTCTCGGTGAAGTGGGGGATTTGGACATTGATGCCCTTCGCAAGAACATCCTTGTCATCCGTGAGGAGGATGGTGTGCGGAGCCAGTATGAACTGGACATGACGATGATGAAGAACGTCTATGACTCTCCTGCATACTATGTCCATCAGAATGACATCGTCTATATAGAGCCGAACGACAAGACAAAGAGAAACTCTACAGTCAATGGCAACCTGTTCCAAAGCTGGGGATTCTGGACCGGAGCATTCAGCCTTGTACTGACGATATTGTCCATCTCCGGAGTGCTTTGATGCATGATTTTTACAGAACCTACCTTTAGTGAAAATAAATATGGAAAAGAAACTTACCGCACGGCAGAAACAGTTGCTGAAGCAACAAGAGGATAACAATACACTGAATCTTGTTGACATATTCGGGCTTTGCATGAGCAACTGGTACTGGTTTGCCTTGTGCCTTGCTGTCACAATGATTGCCGCTGCACTGTATCTTCGTGTCACTTCACCGGTCTTTACCCGCTCCACATCCATCATTGTCAAGGAGGATGCCAGCGGCCGTGAGCTCGACAATGTTTTCAGCAAATATCGCGGAGCGCGCTCACAGACTTCCGTGTCCCTCAACAATGAGATGATAGCCCTGCGCCAGCCGGCACTGATGGCAAAGGTGGTAAACAGGCTGCACCTTGATGTTGATTATGAGATACGCGGACGTTTGCGCAATACTGCACTTTATGGCTCAAGTCTGCCTATCGAAGTGCAGTTCTCCAATAAAGAAGCACTCGAGGGATTGCAGTTCAAGGTTCGTGTGAAGGATAATAACACGGCAATCGTCATTTATGATGATAACGGCAAAGAAAAAGAGTATGAGGTGCAGATGAACCGCTCTGTAAAGATGCCGTTCGGATATATAACCATAAAGCCTACAATGGCTTTCAAGGCACACACCGATGATGACATAACGGTGACAAAGACAAGTGCCAATCAAGCTACGGCACGTTTCCTTGCCGGCTTGGAAGTCGCAAATACCAATTCCGAGTCTTCTGTGATAGACTTGTCTTTCTCTGACGTGAACATAGAGCGTGCGGATGATGCGCTCAACACATTGATTGCCGTATATAACGAAAAGTGGGTGGAGAACCGCAACCTGATTGTTGTGGCTACAAAGAAATTCATCGATGAGCGCCTGCAGGCCATAGAGGTGGAACTTGGTGATGTTGAGAATGAAATGACATCCTACCAGGTGGCTAACCGCACTCTTGACTACACTGATGAGGGCGCATCGTTCATGGCACGCTCAGCACAGTATGAGGCTGAGGGAGTGACGATGGACAATGAACTGACTCTGGCAAAGTATTTCCGTGACTATATTAATGGGAATGCGGACATAACGCAGACACTGCCGCTTAGTGCGGGTATCAATAATCCGGCACTGGCACAACAGGTCAACCAATACAATGCTCTCGTGCTACAGCGCGCAAACCTTATCTCTGCATCATCGGAAGCAAATCCTCTTGTCTCTGACCTTGACAAGCAGCTCAACGTTCTCCGCCATGGCATACTTGTCACCGTGGAAAACCATATAGGGACGCTGAACACGCAAATCGGGCTGCTGAACAGGACTGCGGAGAAAAACAACGCGCGCATAGATGCCACTCCGGGGAAGAAGAAACTGTACGGTGACATCGAACGCCGCCTTAAGATAAAGGAACAGCTGTACACATACCTTCTGCAGACACGTGAACAGAATGAACTGAACCAGGCATTTGCCGCATACAACACACGTATCCTGCAACCTGCCGGTGGCTCAAGCCAGCAGTCTTTCCCGAATGTAAGAAATGTACTTCTCCTGGCATTCTGTATAGGCATTCTTGTCCCATTCCTGTTCATCGTCATCCGTGAGTGGTCGAACAGCAAAGTGCGTGGCAGAAAGGACATTGAGAAGCTCACGACACCATTCATTGGCGAACTTCCGCACATTGATTTCGATGAAAGCAAGGCACCGTCCTTGTGGGAGAAAATGCTGGACACTGTCAATCTGTTGTGGATGTGGCACTGGGTGAAACGTTTCTATAGGAAAAACTCACGCATGGATGTGAAGGAGGAACATATCAATCGTATAGTTGTGGAGTCCGGCTCGCGTAATGTCATCAATGAGGCTTTCCGTGTCCTTCGCACCAATGTGGAGTTTGTGATAGGTAAGAAATCAGACACGAGGGTGATCATGTCTACCTCGATGAATCCAGGTTCAGGAAAGACATTTGTGTCGTACAACCTTGCACTCTGCATGTCGCTGAAGCGAAAGAAAGTTGTCGCGCTTGACCTTGACCTTCGCCGAAGAAACCTCTCCTCTTATGTAGGAAAGCCGTCAAAAGGCATCTCTGATTACATCAATGGCGCAGTGAAGGATTGGCATGACATCCTTGTGAAAGCAGAAAACTCAGAGTATCTGTATGTTCTTCCTGTCGGTACTCTTCCTCCAAACCCTGCGGAAATCCTTGCTTACGACCGTTTCGGGGAACTCATAAAGGAATTGCGTGAAGAGTTTGACTATGTGTTCTTCGACTGTCCTCCGGTGGAGATTGTCGCTGACACATCAATCATAGCGAAATATGCTGACATGACACTCTTTGTCATCCGTGTAGGTCTGATGGAGCTGGACTGTCTGCATATCATTGAGGAATATTACAATGAGCAGAAGTTCAACAACCTTGGAATCATCCTTAATGGTACTCTGACGGCAAATTCACGCTATGGCTACCGACGTTATGGTTACCGCTATGGCTATGGTTACGGCTATGGTTATGGTGGCTATGGCTACGGTACGGCATATTCCGACCATTATACGAGCAGCGATAAGTGATGGGAATGACCGAAAACATATTTGTAAAGCAAAAAAATGCGGAACCGCCTGTAACAAGGTGGTTCCGCATTTTTTTTTGCTTTACCGGTTTCTCAATGTTTGCTTTTTTCCAAAAATCATTCTTCTGCCGGCACCATGAACGCTGCTGGAATATATGCTGTAGCATAGGAGATTATGCCCTCCAATGTCACTACGACACGAGTCTGAGAATGCACTCTTGCCACCCGTCCCACAATCCCCTCGAATGCACCATGGATTATGCGCACCTTGCCTCCTTTGCGGAAATGGCACTCTTCGGCGGAGACAGAATAAGCTTTTGTCGTCTCTATCTCTGCAAGGCGCATGAAGTTAAGCATTTCATGGCACGGGATTGTCATAATGTTGTCTGTCCCTGACGAACTTTTTGTAGTATGGTCATAGGCGAAATTCAGGAAAGGCAGTGCGTGAGCATCTTGTGAACGGTGGGTGAACCGGAAGGCATCTTGCTCGCTGCCATAGAAAAATATGAATCCGGGGATGCATGCCACATACTGTTTCGTCCTTTTGCCGTTCTTGAAAACAAATTTTGTCTCATGAGGCGTGTAGGCGAAATATGGGACACTTTCATTTTCTCGATTCTTCTTGTCTTCCAATGCGCAGCTGTTTATGTGCGCCACAGCTTTGTCCGCACGTCCGTAAGTGACTCGCATCACATGCCACTGGCTTCCGTCTCGCTGACGGAAATGCGGCGACAGAAACTCTTCTACGGTTTCTTTCTGGAATTCGGCGAGCTTTCGCTTTTCCTCTTTGTCTGTTTTCTGTTCCATATACGCTCTCTCTCTGTGAGGTGTAATGTCTTTTTTGAAAAGTGTTTTTATGATGTTTGCAGCACGAGTTTTCTGCCTTTTCTTCTTCGGCATGCAGCATGTCCGCACTTGCAATGTATGCCTTAGTGCCGCTTTTCTTATGCAAAGTTAATGAAAAAACATATAATAATGTCATCACCGGCTTAGAATTTATGGATATTTTACTTATTCTCCCGATTATACAAGCGTTTGACATAAGGACAGATTATGAACAGTTTCCAAATCCCCTGCCTGTTATAAGTTAAAAGAAAATGTATGGCTCTGAAAATCAGGCAGTAATGGAGTGTAAAACAAAAGGTGACACATTACAGTGCAAAATGTTACCTTTGACCAAGCCAAGGGTTACCTTTCGCACGACAATGTGTCACCCTTTTTCGGCATAATCCCAACCGTAGCATTCCTGCAGTTTTACTCAGGAAAACTGTAATGCAAACGAGTGCCCTGACTTGAGGAACAACTTATTTGCATGTTTTTTTGCACTTGCCTTGAGAAAAATGGAGAAACACTTTCGTAGTTAACTTTTTTTTAGTACCTTTGCGGTGATTATTCATTGAGGCATACGATATATTGTTGTTTTTGATTGTGTGCTATTTGGTAATTATCATGTTGAAGGAGACATTGTCACACATAAATGTTCCTTTGCTCCCCCCCCCCTTATATTGGGGTTTTCGTGTAAGATTTGTCTCTTATGCAACTGCCGAATCGGTCTCTGCGCTGATAAAGGGGTGTCCCTGAGAAATACAGATGTGTGATGTCCAAAGACAGTTTTTTCTTACCATTTGCCACATTTCTTTTATGTCCTATACAACTTTGAAAACCTTTATCATTTCCTTTGTTTTTGCACTCGTGCCGTTTGTCTGCATCTCTGCACAAGGAACATCGGACACTCCTGTCTATACTGTCGCCGAAGCTGTGGAAATGATAGAGCAAGGGCACATAGGGGAAGAAGTTTATGTGAAAGGGATTGTGAGTCAGATTGTCAGTGGTAATGTTGCTGCGGATGGTTGGATTACTTATGACATCTCGGATGATGGAAAAAGAAAATCCAAACAACTACGGTTACTGCGCAACTATAAAGGTGCAGATAATGAGAAATGGACGAATATTTCAGAGGTTGGAGTAAAAGACAATGTCATAGTGTCTGGGAAATTGGGTGAAGCCGTTGCCAATTTGGACAATACATGGTCACTTGAATATGAAAACTATCTTGTAGAACACAACAGTTTCTCTCCAATACCTATGGAAAGTGAGACTGTGGACTTTACAGATGTTTATTACAGGGCACCTGGTGACAAGATTATCGGAACATATTCCGGAATGTCGTTTGACGCTGTATTTGAGAAAGGTAATAACAAGAGTACTCCGAGATTTTATATAAATAACCAAAGTGTTTCTCTTTATAAAGGTAATGTTATAACCATAAAAAGCACGACAACAAACTTAATATCAAAGGTGGAAATTGAATATGCCAAAGGGCATAAAGATTCAAGTCCGCAGGTAAGTTTGGGGAGTAAGCTGGTTTATGATGAAAATAATGTTTTGATTTGGGAACAGGAAGAACCTGTGCAGGAATTTCCGCTTACGGTAGGGATGAACTCTCAATTAATTTTAATCACGGTTTATTACGAGAGTGACTCTGAAACTCAGGCTTATACTCGTGAAGTTATTCCCGGAAGAGTAGGGACAATTTGTTTGCCTTATGCTGTTGAGACCGGTGACTTTTCGGGAGCACGATGCTATGAGACAGACTATGTCGGCAACGGAAAAGTCTATTTCTCAGAGGTGAACCGCCTTGAAGCAGGCATGCCATACATCTTTTTCGCAAATGATGACGCAACAGAGATTATTGCGAAATATTCCGGCGAACCTGTCGTAGAGGCAGGAACCAAGAATGGTCTCCATGGCACGTTTGAGAAAATAAGCATCAATGAGCGTGACAATATCGTTGTTCTCTCAGGCAACCGCCTTGTACTTTGTGGTGACAACAGTTCCCTTGCTGCAAACCGTGCCTATCTGAAAATTGATGAGATATCAACAGTTCCTACACATGCAGATGGTGCCAAACGTGTAAGTTTTAACTTGAACGGTACCCCTACAGGAATAGAAGGTGTGCCCAGTGACTCACATACACCACCTTCCGTCACCTACAATATTGCTGGGCAGCGTGTCACACCGACAGCTAAAGGCATATTGATAAGAAACGGCAGGAAATATGTAAATATGCCAGTCTCCCCACACAGACAATAGAAATCATGAAAAAGAAATATATTGCTCCCACCATAACTATCATGCCCATCGAATGCGATGGCAATCACCTTCTTGCAGGCAGTAATAGCCCAAATACAGGAATGGATATCCCGACAGGACCACCTGTTGAAGGAGTTGAAGGTGATGCGAAAGAGAATCCTTTCAGCTTTGACGATGATTTTTGGGAAGAGGAGGAAGATCTGTAAATAGCATGCGTAATTCATGAAGAAAAGGATATTCTGGATAGATGTGGTGAAGGTGATAGCCATTTGTATGGTTATCTATGCACATGTATTTTGGATAATACGAGACGCTAAGATTGACGGGACTTTTGCAATGGAGTTCTTTTTGAAAAATAGTATAGTTGTGAGTCTTGGTGTTCCATTGTTCATGATGGTTAGTGGGACATTGCTTTTTGATAAGAGTTTTACGAGCAAACTTGATATATTGGCTTTTTACAAGCGAAGTCTGTTGCCTCTTGTCATAACTGCTGAAATATGGATAATCGCTTATAGCTTGGTAGTACAAGAATCTTTTTCATTGAAGGAACTGTTGCTATGCATGATTTTTATTCACAAGCCGGAGGTGCATTTGTGGTATGTAAGAATGATTGTCATGTATTATTTGGCAGTACCTTTCCTTAACATATTGCGTCAGAGATACAAATATGTTTTTATTTCTTTATTGCTGGCGGTTCTTGCTTTCACATTTGTTTATAATGGCTGGCTGATATGGAAGGGTGATTTATGCCCAACGACTCCAAGCCGTTCCTATTTATGCTATCTTGTCTATATGGCGATAGGCTATTGGATAAGTAAAATGGACATCTCCATGTCAAGATGCTTTATTGCTGTTTGTGGAATGCTGTTTGGAAGTTATATTCTTTTTTCTTCATTGAGAGCAACAGAATATTTCCTATGGTATGACAATCCGTTGCTTGCCTGTATAGCGATAAGCTTGTTCTACATTATTCGTGCAGGCTTTGACTCTTATACAATGTCAGGAAAACTACAGTCTTGGATTTCTGAAATCTCTAAAATGTCGTATGGCATATACTTATCCCATTTCATACTGATTTATGCTGTTGGCATGTATTTTCATTTGTACGGATGCAGTGAAATGATGCTTTTTGTATCGCTGATAGCTGTATTTTGTGTAAATGTTTGTGCAATTTTTGCCATTAGAATGTTCTTTCCTAGGTTGGCGCAACTAATGCTCAGGTATTGATTTTTTATTGGTTCTATTATTATAAAGCATTATAGGAATGGCAAATAGGGTACAGAAGACATTAATGAATGCGAGAGTAAATTTGATATTTTACTTTCTGTTCCTTTTTATGTCTTTTTTCTCCAGAAAGATATTTCTTGATGCGCTTAGTACTTCATTTATGGGACTTAGTACAACACTAAGTGGCTTCTTGGGAATATTAAGTTTGGCAGAACTTGGTATAAGCCAGGCTGTTGGCTATGCCCTTTATAAGCCATTGTTTGATAAAGATAAAAAAAAGCTGAATGAGATAGTCTCTGTTTTAGGTTTTTTGTACTATATAGTAGGAACTGTAATTCTTGTATGTGGCATTATCATTTCTTTGTTCTTTCCTTTGATATTTGCTAAAGAAGATTACCCGATGCTACTTATTTATGTGATGTTCTATGCAACTTTAGGATGTTCTCTATTAAGCTATTTTGTAAATTACAGACAATCTCTTCTAGGTGCAGACCAACGTTTCTACATTGTTAGTGTATATACGCAGACTTTAACGATAGTTTGTTATATATTACAGATAATTTTCTTGTATTTTACAGCGAATCCTTATATTTGGATATCAATAAATGTATTCTCCATGGTTATATCAAGTATATTATTAAATTGGAAGATAGATAAGCAATACCCATGGCTAAAGACTAGTATACGACTTGGCATGCAGAAATACAAGGAATATCCTGAGATTATGAAAAAAACACGCCAACTCTTTATACATAATATAGGTGGTTTTGCACAGTTTAAACTTCAGCCTGTGGTTATGTATTCTTTTGCCTCCCTTTCTTCTATAGGCATGTATACCAATTATTCTATATTATCAGATAAAGTCACAACTTTTGTAGGGCAATTTTTTACGGGCAGTTTAGCTAGTGTCGGTAATTTGATTGCTGAAGGAAATGAAAAGAAAATCATGCGGATTTTTTACGAGTTATTTTCGTTAAAAATGTTGGCAGCTGGATTTCTTGCTTTCGGTTTGTGGCATCTTACAGAACCTTTTCTCGCATGTTGGCTTGGTGAACAGTATATAATGAGTAAAACTCTTCTTTTCTTGATAGTTGTGAATTGTTATATAATGCAGACACGCAGTGTCACGGACCAATTCCTTAATGGCTATGGTATTTTTAGGGATGTGTGGGCACCAATTGTAGAATCAATAATATCTGTTGTTGTAGCAATTTTCGGTGGCTATTTTTTCGGGTTGGAAGGCGTCCTTCTTGGTACAATTGTAAGTATGTCTCTTATTATTGTTTTATGGAAACCGTATCTGTTATTCAAAGATGGATTTAAGCAAAGTGTTTGGCGATATTGGTTTTATTACATAAAGTCACTTGTTGGTTTGTGTATGGCATTTGTGATTTCGTCTCAATTATTGTCACTTGTAGCTAACTGCATGGGCATAAACCCTTATTTGTCCTTTCTAAAATGGATGATTTTTGCAGTTGTAGCAATGTCTATATTCTCGATTGTCTATTTTGCTTTACTATTTGTATTAACCCAAGGAATGCGTGATTTCTATCATCGTATGACGGAAATGTTGCTAAAAACGAAACTGAGAAAATAATATGCCAAAGGTTAGTGTTGTCATTCCTGTATATGGGGCTGAAAAATATATAAAACGCTGTGCTTGCAGTTTGTTTGAACAGACGTTGGATAGTATAGAGTATATTTTCGTAGATGATTGTACACCTGATAAAAGTATGGATATTTTAATTGATACACTAAACGAATATCCGGAAAGAAAATCGCAGGTTAGGATTATCCCACTTGAAAAAAATAGCGGACAGTCCGTTGGACGAGCTATTGGTATGGAGGCTGCTACAGGTGAGTATTTGATTTCGTGCGATAGTGATGACTGGGTTGAACCTGAAATGTATGAAACAATGTATGATACAGCAAAGCAGTCAGATGTAGATATGGTAATGTGTGATGTATGGTTTCATAAACAAAACAATAGGATAGAATATTTTAATATTGGAGATTTTGCATCCCCGCATGAAATGCTTACATGTGGTAAATTCCTGATTTTGTGGTCTATGTGTGATAAAATGATTAAGACTGAAATTATACATAAATATAGACCGTACGCTGTTCCTGGCATGAATATGTGGGAGGATGTATGCTCCTCGATGCTTGTTATGTATTATGCCAAAACATTGAAACAAATACATAGACCTTTCTATCATTATGATATGACAAGGTATAATACAACAGCTTCGTCTCCGATAACTTTTAATAAGGTACAGGCTCAGGCTAAAAATCTGCAAGAGGTTTTTAGGCGTTTTGGTGAAGAAGGGTTTGATATGGGAGATACTGGGATGATTTATAAAAGATTTGTCAGAGACAATTTTCTTATTCTTCGTCCAATACCTTTTGCATTTTGGAGAAAAGTTTTTCCAGAGGTAGTGTGGCATGTATATAGTGACAAACAATACTCTTTGGTGTATAGACTTTGTTATGTTCTTGCTACTTATGGATGTTATATACCTTTCAAGTTGCAAATGTGGTTTTGGAAAATCAGAAATCAGAAAAAAGCATGAAGAATCCATTAGTCAGCGTAATCATTCCTAATTGCAACCATGCCAGGTATTTGGAGGAACGCATAGACAGTGTTCTTAACCAGACATATAGGAACTTTGAGGTGATAATACTGGATGATTGCTCGACGGACAATAGTTGTGAAATCTCAATAGATATAAAGACGATAAGCATATAAGCAAGATTACATTGATTATTGGCTCTTTCTTTTGGCCTGTAAGCCTTGCAGATGGTTCGTATGTGAATTTTAGCAATAAACTAATTGTACCTTATATAATTACTGCAGTTCTTGCTATATGGGCTATTTATAGCTTACCTTGGTTACGGTTCAATGGGCGAATAAAATTATTTTTGGAGATTATTGGTAAAAATACGATGTCTATACTGACTTGGCATTTTTTATGTTTCAAGTTCGTGTCGTTATGGATAATACATATATACGGTATAGATATTAAGCATTTGGGAGAATTTCCTATTCTTCATGATTTTGCAGGAAAGGGCTGGTGGATAGTATATGTTTTCGGAGGTATATTATTGCCCTTGTCCTTTTCTTATTGTTGGCATACATATTTTAATGGAAAACATATTGCATGAAAGATACAAAATATACATTTTGCTTGCCAGCTTACAAAACAAGGTTTCTTGCAGAATCTTTGAATAGTATTAAGTCTCAGACATATACAGATTTTGTATGCATTGTGTCTGATGATTGCTCGCCAGAGGATGTAAAGACAATTTTTGATGACACGGTTGGAGATGACACACGTTTTATTTATCGCCGTAATGAAGAGAATATGGGCAGTAAAAGTCTTGTTGCCCATTGGAATCTCCTTGTTGACATGTGTGATACAGACTACCTTGTTATGGCAAGTGATGATGATATATATGCTTCCACTTTTATGGAAGAAGTCAACATATTGCTATCAAAATATCCAGACATAGATATGGTTCGTGCAAGAATTGCGAATATCAATGCTGAAGGTTTGGAAATAAATCATGATAAAGAGTTCGGGGAATATGTAAGTCAATTGGGTTATATTCGCAATCATTTCTCCGAAGGCTTGTATAAGTGTGTAGGTAATTACATTTTTCGAACAAAAGTTTTGATTGAAAAAGGTGGCTTTGTTGATACACCTTTGGCATGGTTTTCTGATGAAATGACAGCTATTATGATGTCAGAAAATGGTTGCTGCAATACCAAAGATATATTGTTTTATTTTCGATTTTCTGGTATTAATATATCAACAAACAATGAATCTTCAGATGTTCTTAAGAAAAAAACGTATGCCGTTGTCTATGCGGAAAAGTGGTTGAGTACATTTGTTGATGGACTAAAATACGCAAGAAATAAAGAAAATGAAGATGTAATATTTTTGTGTCACAAGAAATGTAAAGAATGGGGTATGCGTATATATTATTACATTTTTGGTGTAGATTTAGTGACTTTTATAAAGTTATTACCTATAATTGCAATTCGTGGATATTGGAGTCGAGAAGGGGTAATGTCGGCAATAAAGTCCCAGATAAAGAAGAATGTGTTTTTCATGCGTAGTCGTCGTAGTAAGAAGTGATTTTTGCAAATCCACAAATTTGAAACTATTTCTTTTGATTATAGAAAGTAAAGTTAAATGTTTGGCAAAATATATAGAGCGCTATCTCGAAGAGCATACAATATGGTTTTTATTTTGTTCCATAAAGGGGTGCAGATGCTTGGGAAAGGCATTTTGCGGAATACTTATTGTGATAATCGAGGTTTGGATAATACTATTGCCATAGATGCTGGTGCGTCTTTGATCAATTGCAGAATATTGTTTAAGGGGAATCATAATAAGTTGTTCATACATTGTGGTACTCATCTGAAAAATGTTACATTCTGGTTTGAAGGAAATGGCAATAGTATAGATGTGGGGGAAAATGTGACAATGGAAGGCAATGTAGATATAGATGCTTGTGAGGGACATTCTATAATAATAGGTGATGATTGCATGTTCTCTCATGGCATCTCTGTTCGTACAACAGATTCTCATCCTATTATAGATGCAAGAGGAAAGCGTATTAATCCTGCAAAAAACATTTCAATAGGAAGACATGTTTGGGTTGGTATGGACTGTTTGATTCTTAAGGGAACGGTTATTCCTGAAAATAGCATTGTCGGGGCTCGCTCTATGGTTACCTCTTCTCTTAAAGCTGCTGCAGGTTCTTTGCTCGCTGGTAGTCCTGCACGTGTGATAAAGAATAATGTGGGTTGGAATAGGAAACTGATATAATTTAAGATTTGTATGGCTATGCATATATCCAGCCTTTGATTATGTATTTTATTATATTGATCATATAAAGTAAATGAATATAGCACTGTGTACAGACGAGAACTTTTCTATACCGGCATTGGTGTGTATTACTTCTATTTTAGAGAATAATAAAAATGAAGACTGCCATATATATGTGCTTACAGATGGACTGTCAAATTCAGCTTTGGCAAAGTTTTCACGTCTTGCTTCTGTCTACAATCAGAAGATAGATGTTTTGGAAATAGATAATCAACGGTTTGATGGATTAGCAGTAAGCGAGCGCTATCCTGTGTCGATGTACTATCGTTTTCTCTTACCGGAAATGTTACCGGAAGAAAATACAGTATTGTATCTCGATTGTGACATAATAGTCCGTGGTTCATTGAAAGAACTGTTTGCGACAGATATCTCAGAGTATTCGCTGGGTGTCGTTGTTTCCCAGTCATGCGATTGGGTAAAGTGGCAGAACACATTGAGATTAACCACACCATTCTTTAATTCCGGTGTTATGCTGATGAATCTTGATTATTGGAGAAAGAACAATGTTTTTGACTCATTGGTAAAGTGGGTGGCGGAATCAAAGACAGATATGTGGTTGCCTGACCAGTATGCCTTGAACAAGGTGCTTGAAGGAACAGTATTATATTTGGATTATACATATAATTTCCAAGAGCGGTGGACACGTAATTTGGAAGGCTCTGACATGCATTTTAGCAGGTGGAATGACATTTATAATGTGGGACGGAATCCGATAGTGGTGCATTATTGTGATGCGGTAAAGCCTTGGTTTAAGGAAAGTAAGCATAAATTCAAAGATGATTTCATATATTATGCAACGAAGCACGACTTTATAGGTTTTAAACCAATAACGCGATACGGCATTGCCTATAAATTGTCTATTTTTATTGATAAAATAGGTTTGAAATTCTGTTGGTTTGCAGAAAAATGGCAGAAAGAGATAATAAAGAAGGTTAAGATTTCATAGATATGAAAAAAGTAAGATTACATTATCTTGATGTTGCAAAGGGAATACTAATGACATGTTTGTTGTTTCATCATTGCGCAAATATTATGGGTGAGGTGAAAATTCAAGCAGAGTTAATAGAACATGTATCAGCATGGAATATCATCTTCTTAGTTTTTTTTATGCAGGCTTTCTTTACAATAACAGGCTATTGCACAAACTTTGACAAAGAATTTAAAACGTATTTTATAACGAATATCAAAACATTAGTAGTCCCTGCCATATTCTTTACTTTTATTCAGAAAGCAATAGGAGGTTTTGAAGATTTTTATGGACTGCAAACAATCTTTAAATATATATTTGATAACATTTCTGTGTGGTTCTTGTGGGCTTTGTTTTATAGTAAGATTATTTATTGGTATGTTAGAAAAATGCCATATAAAGGACTGATAATGCTTTCTTTATTATGTATTGGAGGGTTGATGAAAATCCATATTGGTAGTACACCATGTTTTATTGAGAATACATTCCTATGCGCGTTTTTTCTTTGGATAGGAGAAAAGCTAAAACAAGTGCCAACAGTAAAGTGCTACACTATAGTTTCTTTGATATTTTTCATCACATTGTCAGTACTATTGACTATGGATATGAACATGCCAATTGTTACAGCTGGTATCTCCATCGAAACTCATTTGGATATATTACTGTATGTTTGGCTTTCTACAACAGGTACTATGGCGATTTTGTTGGTGTCAAAGTTTATCAATAAAAATGATTTTCTAGAACTTATTGGTAGACACACTCTTGTTATATATGGATTTCAGGCGGTTGTTTTGAGAACTGTGCTGAAAGGTGTTTCTGCGACACATCTCTTTGCATTTGATACTAAAGCAGGTGTTCTCTTATTGTATATAATTGTTAGTATAGGATGCCTTTTGTTATGTTTAGGTATCTCCCTTTTATTAAATAATTGGTATGTTACACGTTTGCTAATAGGAAAAAATAAGTAAAGCTATCATATAGTTTTGTTTGCTGTAAACACGTACAAGATAAATTTTATGCCAAAACTTAGTATAATAGTTCCGGTTTATAATGTGCAGGAGTATCTGCAAGAATGTCTTGGTTCAATTTTAGCACAATCATTTCAAGATTTTGAGCTGATACTTGTTGATGATGGCTCAACAGATTATTCTGGGAGGATTTGTGATGAATATGAAAGGTTTAGTGAAAAAAAAGGAAAGGTTATTCATGTAATTCATCAGAAGAATAAAGGCTTGTCAGAGGCAAGAAATGCCGGGATTGAACTTGCAAAAGGCAAATATATAGGTTTTGTAGACAGTGATGATTGGCTGAATCCGTATATGTATGAGTCAATGCAATTAGCAGCAGAAAAATATGATGCAGATGTTGTAATTTGTCGATATAAATGGGAGTCATCATATGGAAAATTCGAAACTGTTGGTTATGGCAAAGAAATTGTGATGGACAGGATTGAGGCTACCGTAAAAATATTAGAAGATAAGGAAATTCTAAGTTTTGCTTGGAATAAGATTTATCGTAGAACATTATTTGAAGGTGTAAAATACCCAGCAAGACGCATATTTGAAGACACTGCTACAACATATAAACTTATGTATAAAGCGAATCGAGTTGTTGCAATACCTTATATTGGTTACAACTATCGTCGAAATGCAAATGGCATGTGTCTTTCCGAACAGAATATAGTATCTGCGAAAACTATAAAACGAGAGTTTGACAATATGCTCTCTTTTAATGAAAGATATTGGTTTGCCAAGGAACACAAAGATATGTATGAGATATTGCCTATCTGTGCGGAGAAAGCATATCGTATGTTAAGAAGTTTTTTACATATGGTAGAACATAAACAATATATTCTTACAAGTGAACAGGAAAAGGAACTTGTATGTGTGATAGAGAATATAAGAATGAATGATCTCCAGATGTTTTCACTTTATGAGAAATTAGATTTGTTTCTTTATAGAATCCATCCTAATATATTAAAGTTGTTCTTGTGGTTTGTTGCAAAGATTCATCCTTTAAAATGAAGAAAACTCAAATAGTCTATGCTCTCATAGCATCAAAGGAAGACTTGTTTTTACAAGAAATATGGGTGAGTGTATATTCACTTCGTCTTTATGATGCAGATAGGGAAGTGCGAGTATGTTGCGATGCTACTACCGCTAACTATATAAAGCAATGTCATGATTTCATTGATTTGATTACAGAAATTGTGGTGATTCCTGTACCGGAAGAATATGATGCAAAGAGACGTTCTCGTGAAATAAAGACAAGTATTCGCCAATATATTGAAGGCTCTTTCTTGTTTTTGGATACAGACACAGTAATAGCTGGCACTTTGGATTATATAGATACACTAACCTGCTATATAGGTGCGGTATTGGAATACCATCTTCCATTGACGATGTCTCCATTTCGGCAGAGTGTGGTTGCTAATTTCGCAAATGTGTTTGGTTTTGATGCTTCTAAAGAAGAATATTGGTTTAATTCTGGTGTGTTATACGTTGCTGACAATGAATGTACTCATGAATTCTATAAACGTTGGAATGAAAACTGGAGGTATTCAGCTATTGAAAAGATGATGAGTCAGGATGAGCCTGCTTTGATGAAGACGAATTTGGAGTTCGAATATATAATAGAAGAACTGTCCGGACATTATAATTGTCAACCGTGTATGAGTGTGAAATACCTGAATGATGCGAAAATCATACATTATCTTCATATGTTTTTTCCTGCAAATCAAAGTTTTTGCCCATTTATGGATAAAAGTATTTATAGGTTATTAAAGAAAGAAGGTAAGATAACTGATGAAATATCAATATTAATTAAGGAGTGTAAATCATCATACAGTACACTTACGACAATAGTCGGTTGGCAAACTATGAATTTTATGACATCACCGATATCTGGTACATTTGAAAAAATATACAAAGAAGGTGGTGCTGCCAGTTGGTTGATGATAAAGTTCGCAACGCTACTAGAGCAAATACACAAGTATACGAGGAAAAGATAATGGAAAGCAGAAGGGTTATATATGACGAATATGGGCAAACAGGTAATCGATTCTTCTCGTATATTGATTCTGTTGGTTGGGCAATAATTAATAAGAAAAAGTGCATTATTCTTTTTCCAGAAGATATTTTAAAATATTATGATAATTTTCGTAATAGCCCATATATAAAATTGCCATTGTGGGGGTGGAGAGAAAAGTTTGTGTGGAAGATTGCACGTAAGTTACTTTATTATAATTCAGTGATAAAACTGTTTTATAAGACTTCTCTTGCCAAACGAATGGGTTTTTATTCAGGATGGACTCTTCGGATTATTATCCTAATGTAAAGCAAGAAGTTTTTCGTATATTTACTCCAAACAAGAACATAACAGAACCAATAGATGAGCTGTTTGCAAGTGAACGAAAATTGGGAAAACTAATTATTGGTGTTCATATCAGAAAAGGTGATTATAAGAACTATATGGGTGGAAAATACTATTTTGATGATAGTGTTTTCATGCGTTATATGGATTCAGTGAAATCTTTCAAACCAAATTGTGTTTTTTTCGTCGCCTCAAATGAAAGTGTATCTTCCCTATTTGCGCAGCAGTATCCCATATTGCCTAATCCTGTAAATAATGTATCTGGAGATATGTATGCCCTATCTCAATGTGATTATATAATGGGACCGCCTTCTACATTTTCTGGTTGGGCTTCGTTGGTTGGCAATGTTCCGCTTTATTATATTAAAAATAAATCATCAAGTATAGTTCTTGAGGATTTTAAACCAATGCGAGGATGAGGTATTATGATAAGCGTTGTTATTCCTTTATACAATAAAGAAGCGAGCGTGGAACGCTCACTACGTAGTGTCTTATCTCAAGATTATGATGATTTCGAAATTGTTATCGTTGATGATGGTTCTACGGACAGGAGTGCAGAGGTTGTGCGTGCTATAAAGGACAAACGAATCGTTTTTATTCAGCAGGAGAATGGCGGACCAAGCAAGGCGAGGAATACTGGAGTAAAGAATGCTCAAGGTGAATGGATTGTATTTTTGGATGCTGATGATGAATTACAGACGGGAGCATTGGAACATTTTTATGGTTTGACAATGCAATATCATGAGGTTTCCTTTTTTTGTTGTGAATTCTATGTTGCAAATGGTGAGAATGTAATAAAGCCATATAATTATGATAATAGGATCATTCGAAATAAGTTCTTATGGCATGTATTCGGTTTGTTCTGTCCTCGAACGGGCGCGGCACTTTATTCTAAACAGCTGGTTCTGAAATGTCTATTTAATGAAAAGATTAGACGATTCGAAGATTTAGAATGTCTTTTCCGGATGTATAGGCAAGGTGATATTTTTTTAAGTGCTTTCCCTGTTTTGTGTTGTAATACAGATTTCTCAGAAGCAAGTAAGCCTCGTATGAATATTTCAGAAGATTTTGTTGGACATCTTGATATTTCGAATAAAGGGTTTTGGGAAAAGCTTGCTTACTATAAACTATTTTTCGAAGAGCATGTTCTTTACAAAGAACAAACACATAAGTTGTATCCACATCTTTACAGGAGGTATGATTTGTATATTTTGTGCATGTTGATAAATAAAATAAGCAGTAATAAATTTCTTCAAAAAATATTTTTATTCATAATAGGGAATCCAATAAAACAGATAAAATGATGAAAATAAGACTATTGAAGAGAAATAAGTTTATTTCTGGATTATTCCTATATATTTACCATAAGTTGAAGAATCACCATCTTGTTAAATTTTTCTATTCATCACATTTGTCACATAGGTGCGAATTTGAAGGTATGAATATGGTTGGTTCTAAATCTTCGTTTTATGGGCGAATGGGGCTTGGAACATATATAGGTGCTGATTCCCATCTGAATGCAGACATTGGACGCTTTACATCTATAGCTGGTGGTGTCTCATGTGTAAATGCTACGCATCCAATGAAAGCTCCTTTTGTAACGACATGCCCTTTATTCTTTTCATTAGACACAAATAAGAATCCTCAGCAGATTACATTTGCAAGAAAACAAATGGTAGAGGAGTTTAGGTATTATGCTAAGCAGAGGGAAATAGATGTTAATATAGGAAATGATTGTTGGATAGGTGCAAATGTAACCTTTATAGGAGGTATTAATGTTGGAGATGGGGCAGTTGTATTAGCTAATGCTTGGGTAACAAAAGATGTACCTCCCTATGCAATTGTAGGAGGGACACCCGCGAAAATTATGGATTATCGTTATGACAAAGCAACGATAGAATTTTTAATTGAAATAAAATGGTGGAACAATTCTATTGAGTGGTTTCAGGAAAATTGGGAATTGTTATGCGATATTGAAAAAATGAAGAGTGATTATGGCGCAAAATAATTAAGTACACATGAAGATTTATTCTTTTTTGAAAAAAGCATATAACAAACTATGCTATATATTTAAGGAAATATATGTTTCTGCTCATCTTAGAGCATACTATAGAGAAACAAAAGCACTTGTCGGTATTAAAGATGAGAAAATTGATTGTGATTATTGCGAAATTGTAGTAGTGGCATTCAATAATGCGAAGGTTATAGAATATCAGATAAGAACCTTACAGAAATATTTCAGAACTCCTTATAGATATACGGTCTTTGATAACTCTACGGATACTCAAGTGGCAAAAACAATCAGAGAGGTATGCCAACAGTATGGCATCGGGTATGTGAGGCTTCCTAAACAGTCTTTTCTTTCGGGGGGGGCAGGAAGTCTCTCACACGGTATAGCATGTAACTGGATATTCAAGAATTTCATTCAACAGCATAGTGCTGCGCAATATGTAGCTTTGTTGGATCATGATATTTTCTGTATAGAAGATTTTCATATAGACAAGATTCTTGATAAGCAACCTTTTTATGGTCATGTGTTTGCATACGGTAGAAAAGGAATAAAATATCTGTGGCCGGGCTTCTGCTTTTTCAGAATGGACAATATTAAAGGTAAGACCTTGGATTTCAGACCTTCTGCAAAGTTGGATGGAGATACTGGTGTGAGAAATTACAAATTGTATGAAATTGAAAACTTTGACGAAATATTGTTCGCAGAAATGAAACACTGCAGGATTGACAGTGGTAATGATGATATTCTTGGAATGGGATACTCAAAATTCGATAATGAATGGATTCATTGCTGGAATGCGTCAAATTATATGAAAAGTGTTACTTTGGCGGATAAAATGGAAGTGATATATAAGATCTTGGACGAAAAGCTAAAAGAAAATTAAGATTGTCTGTACGTGAATATGTTTGGTAGTTGGTGTTGCCAAATAGAAATGATTGATGGAATTTTTGGACATCATATATATTTGGGTACAATATAAATATCCAATGGGATAATTAGTTAAACAGGTAGTTGAAATGATGAAAACCATTAAGGCTGTCGCACCGTACCAACATCCAGAAAGTTGCAACTTTAAGACTGCTGCTTATGAAGCATGGGAACAGGTTGGAGGACAAGTGGCAGGAAGCCATTATCCTCTTCGTTGCCTTCATGGTTTGGTCTTCAGGTTTGAATTTCCTTCTTTTTTCAAGAGTGGAAGAGAAGTGCGGCTGAGGTTTGTAGAGCCGGTATCAATAAGTTTTGATACATTTCCTGATTATGCACGATATGAGATTATACCTTTTGTCTGGGACTGCTGGCCGGATATGTTTGAACGTACATGCCTATGGTTTGAAAAACATAATGTCAAGACTGCAATATTCACATCATCACAGACTGCCGATTTGATGCGTGAACGTTTTCCGGAGATGAATATTTTATATTGTTCTGAAGGCGTTGATACATCAAAATATTATGAAGGTAGTCTGTTAAAAGATAGAGGTATAGATTTATTGGAGTTTGGTCGCAGCAACAAGCGGATTTTCAGCGCAGCATTGCCTGAAAGGCTGAATCATGTATGTACTAATGTAAATGGTAAGTACATATATAGCAATGAACAACTATTCCATGCTATGGCAGATTCAAAGATAACGATAACTTTGCCACGTTGTGATACACAACCAGAAAAGACAGGTCGTATTGAAACCTTAACTCAGCGCTATTGGGAGGCGATGTTGTCACAGGTGGTTATGCTCGGTCGTGCTCCTAAAGAACTTGTGGATTTAGTTAGCTATAATCCTGTTATAACTTTGGATGCAGAAAATGTCAATGAACAGATACTGGATATTCTTGAGCATATAGAAGATTACCAACCATTGGTTGACAGAAACCGCGAGACAGCATTGAAACTTGGTGACTGGGCATTGAGAATGAAAATGGTCATGGAATGGCTTGAAAAGATTGGCTATAAAGTAAAAGAATGATACCAAAGATAATACATTATTGTTGGTTCGGGCGTAATCCTTTGCCACCGGAGGCAGAGAAGTGTATCGCGTCATGGAGGAAATACCTTCCTGACTATGAGATAAAGGAGTGGAATGAAGATAATTTTGATGTGAATATCATTCCATATACGGCTGAGGCGTATGAGGTGGAAAAGTATGCCTTTGTGAGTGATTATGCACGTTTCTGGATACTGTACAAATATGGCGGTGTGTACTTTGATACAGATGTAGAGGTAATACGTCCGATGGATGATATATTGGCAAAAGGTAATTTCATGGGTTTTGAGACAGATCCTGATGGGAAGATAAGGAATGTCATGAGTGTAAATCCTGGTCTCGGTCTTGGCGTTGTCTCCGGTCTTGGATTAATGAAAAAAATGCTTGACATGTATGAAGGTCGGCATTTTGTGTATGAGCAGGTGATGAAAAACCAGATTACGGTAGTTCATATTGCGACACAAGTGTTGCAGAATTGCGGCTTGCGCTCAATACAGGGAATACAGGAAGTTGCTGGTGTGTGGGTTTACCCTTCGGAATATTTCTGTCCGATAAAGGTTACAACAGGACGCATGCATATTACAGACAACACAAGAACCATACACCATTATGCCGGGACATGGGCAGAAGGGGCATTCTCTATTAAAAGAATGGTACGCCGTTGGCTGCCGGAAAGTTGGCTGATGATGTTCAGTAGTATAAAACAAAGATTGAAAGACTGATGTTTCAAAATAAGTAAGATGCATCGCGTTATGGATATGGAATATGCCTGCAATATTAAATGACACAACAATATTATCACAATGAATAGACTTATAGATATTGTTATGCGATTTGCCAAAGATAATCGTATATATCTTGGTATATCGGCAGTAGCATTAGTTTTTAATATTTTGACAATACAGAACCAACTTCCATGGGTGGATGAAGTCATGTTTACAGATTCGTCTGCCAACCTACTTATGTATGGAAACTGGCGTACACATGCGTGGTATGGAATGGGAGAATACCATCCATTCGCACTATATGTGCCTTTGTATCAATGGATGTTGTTCTTGTGGCTGAAGCTTATAGGTTTCTCATTGATAAAAGTCAGACTATTTGAATTGCTAACAACGGTTATTCTGGGATGGGCGGTTATAAAAGTCGTGGAAGTGTTGCGTGGATGTAGGTCAGGAAACACTTTCCTGTTGACATTTTCCATTTTATTTTGGTTTTTCAAGGGGATGTGTGCAACTTATCGTCTTGGACGTGTGGATATGTTAGCAGCGCTGATGGCTGTGGCATGCTTCTACTATGTCATAAAATACTATAAGTCAAATAAAGGTGCTATTGGTATAGTACTATTCAGCACACTAACTATGCTTGCCGGTATTCAGGCTGTTATTTGGCTGTTCGCGGCATTCGTATTCTCTTTGTTTATCCTTAGGGCGTATCGTAAGATGCTAAAAATTGCATTGTACTCAGGTGTCGGATTCTCAGCCGGATTTGCTATCGCTTGTATATGGATGTGGGTATATGGTTTCTTGTCACCGTTCTTGTGGAACACTTTTGGCTCTTCCGCTACATTCCTGAAAGTGAAGGATTTCATAAAAGTACATATTATGGGAATGTCTGCATCTGCACAAGAAATCGCTTCTCCTTCATTTTCGCTTGTTGACAAAATAATGGTTGTTTTTGCCGACCACTCAATGGCAACCCTCGTGTTTGTTTCGATTGTCTTGTTTTTGTTAAACAATTCCATGAAATCATTCAGAAATAATAGGAATTACCCCCCCCCATTTTTTAGTACTGTTTGGTATTTTTGCTATCGTGTTCTTTAATCTTGCAGGGCGTTTTTCCGGATATTATTGGTGGGCTTCTATTATTCCTATGATTGTTTCTTTGTCACTATGGGCAGAGGAGAAGAACAAGATGAATCGCATAATTGTCGGAATAGCCTCAACGGCATTTGTACTGTTGTCATTACCTGTATTTGGAAGTCCCTTTGATAAACAATATAGCAATATAACAGATTTCATTCGAAGACAGAAATTCAAAGATACGGACAGGATTGCTTCACCAATGATGACATTTTATGAAATGCAATCATGTTGTCCCAATACTTTTTACTATAGTGCATACTCCAAGGAACGGATTGGTGATTTGGATTATATCATAGTACTTGGAGACGGAACAGACGAATACAACAAAAGTGGAATGGAAGATTATTTTCATACTTTGAAAGAAGACTCCACATTAAGTATTGAAAGAGTAGATTCATGTGTTGCCCCATCTCTGATTTTGTATTCGGTCAAGAAAAGAAACAAGAAATGAATATTTTCAACAACATAAAAAGCGTAAGTTGACAACCAAATGAGCCAGATAGCAAATTTTTTCACATTGTTCTGGGTTGTGTATTTCCCAACATGCATAGCATATAATGACCTGCCGGGCTTCATGTATGTGGATGAGGTGATGACGGTGATACTGATGCTGTACACTTTCCTGAACAGTGGCAACTGGTCGACAAACAAGAGACCATGGAATGAATATTACGCCTTTCTGGGCATATTGATGCTCTTTACAGTCTATGGACTGACAATAGGACGTAATCCTGATGGAGTATGGCTGGACTTTATCCAGGAGATACGCCCTTACTCAGTGATATTCTGTACATGGATTCTCAACCCTCGGTTTACGGATAAGCAGAAGAAAATCATGCTTGGGACAATGGTTGTCACACTGTTTTCTTGGATAATAGTCCATCCGGAGACAGTCAATGACGCAAATGCTGAGTTTCCAGTTTTGGGACAGTTGGCGATATGTACAGGCATGAGTTGGTTCCTTTTCACGGAGGAAACGCAGAAGAACAAGTTTATAGCCCTTGCGCTGGTTTGCACAGGATTGTTCGCTCCGAAGTTCAAGTTTATGGGCGAGGTTGTTGCGTTTGTGGGTATGCTGTTCTTTATCAAGAAACAGCTTGATTTCAAGTCGCCGAAAACGATTGTGATACTATCGTTGTTGATGACAGCGGTGCTTTATGTCACTTGGGAGCGTGTCGATGCTTATTATGTTTCCGGTTGGAATAATGAAGTGAAGTTGGCGCGTCCGGAGACATACAAGGTTGCATGGGCTATTCTTTGGGATTATTTCCCTTTTGGCTCAGGTATGGGGTCATTTGCATGCAATGGTGCCTGGAAATACTATTCTCCACTTTATCCCGAATATGGCTTGGATGAAGTCTGGGGCTTGAATGCCGGTGGCGGTTTCATTTGTGATGCCTACTATCCGACGCTTGCACAGTTTGGTATCGTAGGAGTGTTGTTCTTTTTCATCTTTTGGAAGCGACGTCTTGTCGCATTCAGCCAGATAAAGGACATGAGATATTACAAAGTTGCAATGATGTCGTTTTTCTGTCTTGCCATGGAGCAGACGGCAGACTCTTCGTTTCTCTCCGGCAAAGGAATGGGATTCTGTATGTTGATAGCCTTGTGCCTTAATGCCAATGACAATATGGAGGAGGAAGAGGATGACGACGAAGAAGAGTGTGAGGAGGAATGTTTGGAGGAAGACGATGCTTTGTGTTGTAAGTCTGTATCATGACAGGATAAAGATTCTACCGGACAATTGTTAAAGAGAGATAGATAAAAATAACCACTGACAAAGGAAAAAATGGACGTAAGTCCAAAATGTAATGTTAAGGATACTTATTAATTCATACGCCTGTTGCCCGGGGATGGGTAGCGAGCAAGGAATGGGCTGGAACTGGATTCTTGCTATAGCCAAGCATAGCGAGTGTTATGTCATTACTGAAGGTGAGTACCGCCCGGAAATAGAAGCATGGATGAGCTGTGCTGAGAATGCTGAACTCGCTTCAAGAATACGTTTCTATTATAATGAGGTGACACCGGAGATTCGCCGCAGATGTTGGAACCAGGGTGATTGGCGCTTTTATTTCAGTTACCGGAAATGGCAGCAGAAGACAGCGGAGATAGCAAGAAGGATAATCAGTGAACAGCATGCAAAGGGAGAGGACATAGACCTGATTCACCAGCTGAACATGATAGGATTCCGTGAACCGGGCTATCTTGCCGGGGTTTCGAAATGTTGTGAAATACCATTGGTATGGGGACCGATAGGAGGCATGAAGCTGTTTCCTATGGCTTATGCCAATGGAGCAAAGGTTAAGCTGTTCCATACAGTAAAGAATGTCGTGAACCGTTTGCAAATGGTGTTTTACCCACGTGTCCGTAGGACATTGTACCATGCATCCGTCCTAATCAGTTCTATCCCTGCCAGCTATGTTGCCATAAAGAAATATTATGGCAGAGAGTCCGCCCTTATTCCTGAGACCGGATTCTATACATGTGACATGGACAATAATGCCACATGTCCGTCACGTTTCAAGGGAGAAATCCTGAATGTAATATGGGTAGGAAAGTTTTCATACAGGAAGCGACTTGACATAGCTTTGAATGCAATGATCTGTGCAGACAATCCAAACATCAGGTTGCGTATATATGGTACAGGCAATGACCGCCAAGTTGCCGAGACCAAAGAATTCCTTAAAGTGCATGGATTGTCAGGAACTGTGGAGATGATGGGGCATGTCAGGGCAAAGGATGTCCATGAAGCAATGCTTGAGTCAGATGTGTTCATGTTCACCTCTGTTGACGAGGACACCTCAACAGTAGTCCTTGAAGCCATCTGTGCAGGACTGCCGGTTGTTTGCTTTGACACTTGCGGTATGGCATCGGTTGTGGATGAAAATGTCGGTGTAAAAATCCCGTTGACATCTCCGAAACAGTCGGCAATGCATTTTGCCGAAGAGCTGAACCGCATGTATCGCGACAGAAGCCTTCTTGACAGATATTCCCAAAACTGCAAGAATAAAGCCGTTGAACTGTCATGGGAAAGGAAATCGGAACAGATTGTAGAACTGTACAAGAAAGCTCTTGAAAGTAAAGAGCATTGAACTTATGGGAATATTTGATATACTTCATAAGATAAGCCTTCTGCCATCATATATTTGGGACAGGATATGGGCACCTGTATGGAAGCGTTGCATGAAAAGTTGTGGCAAAGGTGTGTTCATACGTCCTATGTCAAGCGACATAAAGGGCTTGTGGAACCTTTCCATAGGCGACGGCACATCAATCCCCAAAGGAAGCACGTTTTACTGTACCGACGCACCATTGACGATAGGCAGGAAAGTCATCTTTGGTCCTCATCCGACAATCATTACAGGCGACCATCGTACAGACATCATTGGTAAATATATCATTGATGTGACACGAGAAGAAAAGCTTCCGGAGAACGACCGGCCGGTTGTTATAGAAGACGATGTATGGGTAGGAGCCAATGTCACAATCTTGAAGGGTGTGACGATAGGGCGTGGCTCTATTGTCGCTGCCGGAGCGGTGGTTACAAAGAGCTTCCCTCCTTATTCTGTTATTGGAGGTGTGCCTGCACATCTCCTAAAACGCCGTTTCTGTGATGAGGAGATTGTGAGGCACGAACAGAAATTGAAGATCAAATGAAGAAAGTCCTTGTCGTTGGCTCTGCACGCCAATCTGCAGGAGGTGTCTCGACTGTCATAAAGTTGATGGAGAAGATGCCTGTATGGAATGAATATTCCTGCTATTGGCTGGGCACACAGATACAGCGCAGTTATCTGTGGAAACTCTTTTATGCTGTCCGTTCATGGTTTGTGGCACTGTTTATTATATGGAGATACGATATTGTACATTTCCATACAGTGCCTGACAGAATATGCCTTATGATACAGATGCCGATTTTCCTGCTTGCACTCGTTGGCAGGAAGCGCATCATAATGCACATTCACATGGGAAACCAGTTACGCAGCCATACAGACAACCGGCTGTTCCTGTGGCATCTTAAAAAGGCTGACTTGATAATCCTCCTTGCCAAAAAGTGGGAGAAGCTTTTCAAGGAAGAATATCCTTGCATAAGAACAAGAACCACAGTATTGTACAATGCTTGTGAGGAAGTTCCTCCTGTTGCTCCGGCAGAGAAAGAGAAACTAATCATCATGGCAGCATATTTCACAGATAACAAAGCTCCTGAACTGTTGCTGCAGGCATGGCATAAACTGAAGGACAAATATCCGGATTGGAAAGTTCGGATGCTTGGCAATGGCGAGGTGGAGAGATACAAGCAAATGGCAGAAGAAATGTCTTTGTCTTCTGCAGTAAAGTTTACGGGATATATCACAGGAAAGGCCAAGGACGATTATTTTCGCAAGGCATCAATTTATTGCATGTGTTCCTATGAGGAAGGTTTCCCTATGGTTGTGCTTGAGTCTTGGGCTTATGGCATCTGTGTCGTCACAACACCGGTCGGCGGTCTGCCTGATGTGATAGAGGAGGGAGGGAATTGTCTCACCTTCCCATTTGGGGATTCAGATGCTTTGGCTGAGAAACTTGAACTTCTGATTACTGATGAGCAGCTCAGGAATGACATGAT
Source organism: Palleniella intestinalis (assembly GCF_013166595.1). Taxonomy (GTDB): domain Bacteria; phylum Bacteroidota; class Bacteroidia; order Bacteroidales; family Bacteroidaceae; genus Prevotella; species Prevotella intestinalis. Next base: position 120,839 of record NZ_JABKKG010000003.1, read on the forward strand.
GAAGAATGCTCGCGAATTTGTTCTGAAGACATTCTCCACAGAGAAGATAAACCGTGACATCTGTGGGATATATAAACAGTTGCAGTCTTGAATATAGGCATATATGTGTAGTATGGTTCTGTCTTTGTTTTGCCATATTCCAATATCCAAGTAGACTTGAATTGAATTTTTATTACAAAAAACTTGCGAGAAAGGATGAATACCCTTACCTTTGCATTATAAATATGCCAATATTGGCAAAAATATGATGCATAATATGGAAATAAAAAGAGACAAATATCTCCAACAGTTGATAGAAAGTCGTCAAAACGGTTTTATTAAAGTGGTAACTGGAATCCGCAGATGTGGTAAATCATATCTCTTGAATGTTTTGTTTTATCACTACCTGTTAGAAAATGGTGTAGCAGATGACCACATTATCCGTGTTGACCTTGAAGACCGTATGAACAAGGATTTGAGAAATCCTGATACGATGCTCCATTATGTTTATGATAGAATTAAAGACAAGGATCTCTATTATATCATTATAGATGAGGTTCAACTGATGGATGAATTTGTTGATGTATTGAACAGTTTCCGCCATATAAGAAATGCAGATACATACGTAACAGGAAGTAACTCCCACTTTTTATCATCTGATATTCCTACGGAGTTTCGTGGTCGAGGAGAGGCTATTCATGTAAATCCTCTTTCTTTTTCAGAATTTTACTCTGCTATAGGTGGGGACAAGCAGGACGTATGGCGCGAATATTATACCTATGGTGGCTTGCCTCTTATTCTTTCTTTTGACACCGAACAAAAGAAGATAAACTATTTGAAGAATCTGTTTGAGACTGTCTATCTGGCAGATATTATAGAGAGGCATAAAATTAAGAATGACAATGAAATGCGTGAGTTGGTGCTTATTATGGCATCATCTATAGGGACACCGTGCAACCCAACAAAGTTGTCGAATACTTTTAAGAGTATTAAAAATGTAAAGATTGGCAGCCAGACTATTTCTAATTATCTCACTTACTTATCAGAATCTTTCCTCTTGAATAAGGCAATACGCTATGATATAAAGGGAAAGAAGTATATCAACACGCTTTCTAAGTATTATTTTGCAGACATTGGTTTGAGAAATGCAATTCTTGATATGCGCCAGCAGGAGGAAACGCATATCATGGAGAATATAATTTACAACGAACTGATTGTCCGTGGTTATAGTGTTGATGTCGGAATTGTGGAAATAAAGAAGCCTGACAAGGATGGAAAGTGGATTCGTATCCAATTGGAAGTGGACTTTATAGCAACTCTTGGCAGTAAGAAGTATTATGTACAATCAGCCCTGTCTATCCCCAATAGGGAAAAGGAAATACAGGAATCTCGTTCGCTGACAAACATCAATGATTCTTTTAAGAAGATTATTGTTGTCAAAGACCATATTATGCCTCGTCGCAATGAGGAAGGTATACTGACTATTGGATTGTTTGATTTTTTGCTCAAAGAGAATAGTCTGGATATATGAGAAATAAACTCTCAATGCCGTTCTGTTCTTTTATGGGGTATTTGAAGAATGTTGTTAAGAATGGAATCTAACCAACAACTATTTCGTATATAAATAGAGCATATTGCTCCGAATATAAAAACTTATTCCAATGAAAAATAAACTCAGTATCGTTATTCCGTGCTACAATGCAGAGAAATACATAAGCAAATGCTTGGATTCTTTGCTCGTTGCAGCTGACAAAGTCGGCAGAAAGAATTGCGAGATTATTGTTGTAAATGATGGGAGTACGGACAGCTCTCTTGATATACTGCAACAATACCAAAACGACATTACCATTCTGACAACTGTAAACCAAGGTGTCTCCGCCGCACGCAATTATGGTATAGCGAATATCCAAAGGGGGGGGGGAGTACGTTTGGTTTGTTGATGCGGATGATGAAGTGGATGAGTATAGCCTTCTGTATATTCATGAATCATTGCGCCAGAATCCCGCAGATTGTGTTTTCCTTGGATATGAATATGTCTGGGGAGAAAAACGGGCGCAAGTAGCCAAAAAGGAACTCTCGCCAAGCGAATTATTCTATGTCTTGAGTGGGAGTGAAATAATTGAAAAAGTAATGATTCCTTTATTTTGATTGTCACAAGCAAATGTGGATAGATTTTTTGAAGGCTTATCTCCCTATACAAATGATTTCTTTATATGTGGGTATGTGTGCCGTTATGTCCTGAAGCGCTCAATATTGTTAGAGAATAGTTTATCTTTCAGGTCGGATATGAAATTGGGAGAAGATGCTATGCTGTTTCTCCGATATTTGTATTATGTTAAAGAGATGAATGTTATAAAGGAAGGTCTTTATTACTATTATGTACGTTCAACAGGTGCATTAGAGAGCTTAAAAGCAAATCCAAGTTTGTTGTTTCAATGTAAGATGCAGTTGGCGGAGGAAAGGCATAATATAAATGAGTTATACATGCAGAAATATGGTAAGGATTTGTCGCAATATTATGATGGCTCGTTATTGTTCTCAGCTTTGGAGATGTGCATTAAACTTTCACGTGAGGGATATTCTGTGAATTATGGGTTGTTCAAACGTTACGCATCTTATCCTCCAGTGAGGAAGGCGGTGGCGAGAATCGACCTTACAAAAGCTCCTTTGAAGTACAAACTGCCGATAAAACTTCTTCAGCTTAATTGCTTGCGCCTACTGTACTCTTTAATGTATATAGCTCAAAGAATAGGGTGCAAAATCAATGTATAAGATAGTATGTCAAAGTCAAATGTAAAGAGATTGCTTTCTGCAATGAGCAGGGAGGAAATAATCGAAATGGTCCTCGAACTTTATGATGCACGTAAAGAGGCTAAGGAATATCTGGATTATTATGTCAATCCTAATGAGAAGGCAAAATTAGAGGAGTATAAGACTGTCATAAAGAATGAATTCTTTCCAAAACGCGGAGAAGAGAAGTGCCGTTTCAGTGTTTGCAGGAAAGCCATTGCCGATTACCGCAAGCTCCATCCCTCACCGGAGAACCTTGCCGACCTGATGCTTTTCCTTGTAGAGCAAGCCACAGAATTTACAGCCACGTATGGAGACATGTGGGGACAGTACTATACCTCTGTCGAGAATAATTTCGATGCCGCAATGAAGTTCATCAGCAAGAATAATCTCGTAAGGAATTTCCTTCCAAGGATTAACCAGGTATTGGAATGGAGTTCACAATGCGGATGGGGATTCGGAGATTCGATGCCTGGCATTTTCTATGCCTACTGTAAGGAAATGTATGACGACAGGGAATAGATGCAGGTGTATCTGTTCTGAAAAAGTTAGTCCACAAAGCTGACAGACATTATCTTTCATTCGTTATTTATGTATTTGTTTCGTAGTAATGGCTATACATCATTTCATACTGACACGTTTCAATCTTACTCTTTGGACAAGGGACAAGAATGGCAGCAGCATAGACCGTAACGAATGGTTGCGGGAAAGGCTGAAGTTGTTCGAGACCTATTGCCTGCCGTCTGTAAAGGCACAGACATGCCGGGATTTCACATGGGTATTGTTATGTGAGAAAGAAACCGGCATTAGTGGGGATGATAAATGGATAGAGGAAAAAATGGAGGAATACAAGCGGTTGTGTCCTCAGATACGTCCCATATGGGTGCGGAACAAATATGGCAGGGCTTTTGCCTCCATTTTCCGTAATGCTACCATCAAGTTGTTGCGAGAGCGAAGTCTGCAGAATGATGACCTTTGCCTGACAACCTATCTTGACAATGATGACATGCTGCATCCGTTGTATGTTCAGTTCGTACGACAGGAAGCCGCAAAATCAGGCGTAGGCACTGCCATCTCTTATGACTACGGTCTGCAATATTTCACAGAACTTAACCTTGCGACACGAGTGTCCTATCCGAACAATCATTTCATGACCTTTGTCGAGAATGTCCGCAATGTCCGTACATGCTACGGTTATGGCAGCCATTTTCTTTTGGAAAAGACCAAGGTCATAAATGTATGCCATATCAAAAACATAGGATGGCCTATGTGGGTGGAGGTTGTCCATGGCTCGAATGTGGACAACGATGTGAAGATGACATTTGACACATCTGTACTTGATACTGGAAGTGAGATGGCACGCGAGTTCGGGCTTGATGTTTCTGGATGCAGAAGGAAAGATTATTACAAGCGTTTTGTACAGCAGGTTATACGGCGTCTGCATGATAAGATTATACCAAGGAAATGGGAATGAGCAGTATTTGCTTTTCTAATGGAAACGGTTACTCAGTGAGAAGAATTGAAAGCATCTTCTTTGAACTGTTACAGGTCGCTATCGGCTGCCGTACAGAGCTCTCCTGCGTATTGACGGCGGAAGAGTGGGAGCGACTGTATGCCATAGTGCAAAAACAGGCAATGGTGGGAATCGCTTTTGCAGGTGTGGTGCGCCTGCCCCATGAGCAGCTGCCTCCACGCAATCGCCTTATACCGTGGAAAGTGCATGCCGACAAACTGGCATTACGTAACAAAAGGGCGAATGAACTCTGCCGTATATTATATAAAGGTGTTGTACAGGCCGGTTTTCATGCCATGATATTGAAAGGGCAGGGCAATCTTTCCTATTATCCGTCACATTTGCGTCTTTCAAGGATGCCCGGCGATATAGATATCTTTGTGTACAATGACACGAAACATTCTGTCCGTGATGTGATAGAATATTGTACCGCCCGCAGGAAAGGGCAATTCGTATATTATCATAACCTTGACTGGCCTGTGTTCAAGGACATTCCTGTTGAGGTCCATTACAGACCGACCTGGCTGTTCTCACCGTTTAGAGACAGAAAACTGCAACGGTGGTTCCGTTCTCATCGTTCTATTGTGGAATATGACGGGTATGGTGTGCCGACAGGAGAGTTCAATGCTGTGTTCCAGCTGATACATCTCTACAAACATGTCTTTGAGGAGGGAATCGGTTTGCGCCAGCTGCTTGACTACTATTATGTCTTGGAAAACCTTGACATCGGCAAATCCGGGAAGGATAGCCTGTGTCATACATTGGGGACACTTGGACTTGAGAAATTCGCCGGTGCGGTTATGTATGTCATGCAGCAAGTGTTTGCTATGCCAGACGAAAAGGCTTTGTTCCCTCCCTATGAGTCGGAAGGAAAAATGCTGCTTGCAGACATCCTGAATGGAGGGAACTTCGGCAGATATGACACTGGTAGGGTATGGAATCTGCAACCGGATTCGGACATCATGACGCGCATGCGATATGCTTGGCAGAAATTACGGCATAATTTCAGGTATCTCCGCAGCTATCCTGAGGAGGTGCTGTGGGAACCTCCGTTCCGCCTGTACCATTGGATGTGGCGCACTTTCCGTTTGTGGCGCTTCTGATATTTTGGTGCGGCTTGTGTGTTTATGGTAAATATGTCAAAGAACGCTTTTCTTTTGCAAAGGTACAATAATTCACATGCTATTCCAAATCCCAATGGGGTATAAATAGGGGTATCAAAGTATGCAAACAAGACATATGTTGCCGTTAGAGCATATTTTAGATTTTCAACGGTTTGGCACAACCGTTTGAGAAATAAACATTTAACTGAGTATTTGAGAAATGCAGGTAACGACTTGGCAACAGTGCGATTTTCAGCGTTTTGCGGTGCTATGCTGTCAAATAACTCTTTCAGTTGCAAAGATATTATTTTTTATTGGAATATACACTTTCTCAATATAATATTCGACAAAAAAGTCTCTAACAAATATCAGCAGTTCTATTGGAACGTATCCTTTCATGCCCAAATCTGATATCGTGAGACCCCACTATTAGTTTATTCTTGCCAGATACACAATCAAGCATGGCTGATTTGGACGGTTGCGAGGCAAGAGTTTGAAGAAAAATCACTAATTTTGCAGTTGAAATTATGTCTTGGAAGGAGACGCCGGATATTGCCGCAGCCCTCAATTGGACACTTTTGTGAATATGAATTGGATTATTCTCGTCATTGCCGGCTGCTTTGAAACCGGTTTTGCATTTTGCCTTGGCAAGATGAAGGGATTGTCAGGCATCCCTTGGTTGCTTTGGGGAATGGGGTTCTTGTTATGCCTGACATTGAGTATGGTGCTTCTTTCGCGGTCTGTGCAGACAATCCCCATTGGCACTGCCTACCCCGTATGGACTGGAATAGGCGCGGTAGGCACAGTAATAGTCGGCATCCTCTGCTTCAACGAACCTGCTACATTTTGGCGGCTGTTTTTTATTACCACGCTGATAATCTCAATTATCGGTCTTAAATTCATGCATTGATATGGAAAGGAAAATGCGACGTTTTAAACAGCAGTTATCTGAATCGGAAACTATCGAACTGCTTAGAAGTACGACTGCGGGTGTTCTCGCACAATGTGGCGAAGATATGCAGCCGTATGGTGTGCCCTTGAGTCACGTTTATGACAACAGAAAATTGTATTTCCACTCTGCACTGAACGGACACAAACTCGACTTGATTGAAGAAAACTCCAACGTGTGTTTCACGGTTATTGTGCAAGATGAAATTCATCCCGAAACATACACCACATATTATCGCAGTGTGATTGTATTTGGGAAAATATCTATTATTGACGATGAGGAAGAAAAGCGCAAAGCACTCGAATTGTTGGGACAACATTACAACCCCACCGATGCAATAGGTTTGCAAAAAGAGATTGCAAGCGGATTCCACCGTTGCAAGATGCTCATAATGGAAATTGAACGCTTAACAGGTAAGCAGTCAATAGAATTGGTTAAGCGATAATTATTCGTTACCCACTATGTCGGGCTTAATCGTCTCGAATAATAAACTTTCCAGTCAAAGGGGTATTTTCTTGGGCTTATTGGGGAATTTTCAGCGTTGTTTGCAATGCGGCACGGAAAATTCCCTAATAAGCTACGGTATTTTCCATGCAAATACCTGTATGGGGTGTCTGTGATTAGACCTGCTTCAGTCCGTTTACTTATATACTTTATGGCATTTGGTGAATGGTGGTGGTTGCCATTTCTTGGATGACCGCCTTTGCCCGTTGCCTACGCTCGTTTTTAAGTGCAATCATTGTAACTGCTGTATAGACCAACGGGATGCCCCTCCCTATGATTAGGGAGAGGGTGGCAAAGGGTTTCGGGCAGACCGAAACATAAACTTGCTACTCTCCAAAACAAAGGAAACCGATTTTGAGCAACTCAAATTGTATGGACAAGGAACAAGCGTTAGGGAGCCAAAATTAAGGCGAGAATCCATCCGAAGCGAAAGAGCAATGCAGCATAGCCATCCAACCTTGAAACCGTCAAGTCCGTATGCCTACTTTGCAAATGGAAATAAATGCATTTCTTCTGTGTTTCTTCTGCTATGGGAAATTATCCTCATATATTTTCCCTGTGAACTGATGATGGATGAATAATCCGATGATTTGATGAATTGTATATTCAATCCATTGTTATTAAATTACTTATATCCTCATCGAGCTCTCATCAAACCACTTGCGAAAAGAGAAACTCATCATTTGCAGGTCGGCTTGCCTTGTCTGTCATCTTTCTCCTTCTTTTCATCGGTAAAATACTTCTGATAAGTATTTGATGAGAGCATAAGTATCTATATTTCAATATGATTATATTCTTATTCATCAATTCATCAAAAATAAAAGTATATTTTTCCGAAAAGCATTGCTCTTGGTTCGCTTCATGCGCACCGTACTAACAGCTCCATCCACCTCTGAATGGCAGTGTGAGCAGGTATGTTTTTTCTTTTCGCCGGTACATAATCTTTTCCAACAGCATATTACGGACTTTCGCAGCTCCGAATGTATTGATATGGAAAGCAAGGGCGACAACCATATCAAGATTGTAAATATCCAAACCGCAGCCGTTCGCCAAATGCAGGTGGCGTTTTGCTTCGTATTCTTTCAGAACTCCGCTCTTATGAACAGCCCTTATCCCTGCACGGACTGTCGGGGCGATAACCCCGAACAGTTCCACAAGTTCAAATTCGGACATCCATATATTGGCGGTATCGGTCGGCAGGGCGATATTGCCCTGCCCGTCCATTGTAATGACGCTTCTTCTCTCTTTCATCGGTATTCGGTTTTATAGGTTATCAAATGACACTGCAAATACTTTTCTCCATATCCTCCAGCTTGTGCGACAGGGTTTCCATGTTCTGACTAATCTTCTGGTTCGTTATTTTGGCGTATATCTGCGTGGTCTTTATGTTGGTATGCCCTAACAAGCGGCTGACGGTTTCAATGGGCACACCATGCGATAAAAGCACGGTTGTGGCATTCGTATGTCTTGCAACGTGTGTGCTTAGCCGTGTCTTGAAACCGCATTGCTTACCGATTTCTTTCAGTACCTTGTTGCAACTGCCGTTACTCGGTACTGGGAACACACGGTTATCCCTTGTCAGCCCCTTGTACTTCTCGATTATTCGCAGGGGAACTTCCAACAGGCGGATATTGGATTCCGTGTTGGTTTTCTTTCTTCGGGTAATAATCCACAGATTGCCGTCAAAGAATGTTTGCAGGTTATCGGTGGTTAGGTTCTTCACATCGGAATATGCCAACCCCGTGAACACCGAAAACAGAAACAAGTCCCTTACAAGCTCGTGTGTCTTGTTCTTCATCGGAGCGTCCATGAGCGTCTGTATCTCCTGTTGGGTAAGATACCCCCTGTCCACACTTTCGGGAGAGTTGATATACCCTGCAAAGGGATTGAACGGCAGACGTCCGTCCTTCCTCGCTATCGAAATGATGTGCTTCAACACAATCATATACCCCCACACGGTATTGGTGCGGCACTTCTTCACCGTGCGCAGGAAATACTCGAAGTCATTGATGAACGTGAGGTTCAACTCTTTTAGGGGAATATCCTCACGCCTGTAGGTATGGGGCAGAAACTCCCGAATATGTTTGCAGACCGTTTGATAACGGTTAAATGTCCCTTTGGCTCGGCTGTGTCCGACTTTCTTCGCAAACTCGGCATTGTGCTGCTCAAAGAGTTTAAGCAAGGTCTCCTGCTTGATACCGATACCGAGATAGGCATCTTTCAGTTTGGTAGCGGTTACATATCCGTCCGTCTGCATCAGTTCTTGGTATCGGCGGTTCACCTCCACCCGAATCTTGTCAACGGCACGGTTGATTCTCTGCGCTTCGGCACTCTTGCCCGAAGCACGGCTGTTCTTCACGTCCCACAAATGGGGCGGAACTTCCATCTTGCAGCTGAATTGTTTAATCTCTCCGTCCACCGTAAGGCGGCACATAAGTGGCAGGTTGCCGTTGGGCTTTGCACTGCCTTTCTTCACGTAGAATAAGACCTTGAATGTACTTCGCATAACTCACATTTTTTTTGTGACAAAATTAGTTTACTGTGAGTTACCGACAGCTACGCAGAATTACGCAAATCGCAGAAAAACAGATGCTTATTCTGAAAGTTCACACATTGCGGCAGTAATGATGTGGTAACTGAACTCTTGCGCTGTGTGGCTTTTGGATGTCTTTAAACGACTTTTTCCACATCAAAAACAAAAGCGTAACGACCACTCTTTCAGTTGAATCGCTACGCTTTTTTCAAATTTGCTTTTTGGCTATCTGTTTATTTTATACTATAGCTTTATTCTGCAACAGGTCTCCGCAATTTTGATAGACTTCATCAAAGATTTCACGGCAACTCTTTTCGCTCATCTTCGTTTTCATGCCTACCGCAATAAAATCTTTTAGTGCGGGGAAGCCTGTTTTGTTGACAGATGTAGCGTGCTGACCATTATAGCCTTCGGTACATAATGTGAGGTCATAAGCCGGAGCCAGCTGCCATCGCCATTTGCCTGTGGCGTCCTTGCGTATCAGGAAACTGAAGTTCTTGCAATGGTCATCCTTGTTGTTGGTCAGATAGTTGAACACCATACGACGATACATCTCTTCAACATCCTTGGGGTTCTTGGTCAGGTAGCCGGTAAGTGCCAACAGATTGGTATAGTCAAGCACAGGTTCAGAGAGTGAGATGCAGAGCAATCCTCCTGCTGTTGCCGTATGGATTCGTTCGCCGTCATTGGTTAGGTCGAAACGCCGTGTGGTAAAATACTTTCCTGCTGTTAACCTGAAATCCGGCACATTGATACCACAACGTCGGGCAACCTCGTTGTAATGAAACTCTTGCACTCCCATGTCCTTCGGGTCGTATGTATGACGGAATTTGACCAGCCAATGACCTTCATTGTCTGAGAAAACAGCTTTTGGGCGGCATCCGCCACTGTTTCCACTGTTGTAGAGTAACAATCCCGCATCTGTGTCCTGCTGCTCTTTCAGCACCTCCAATGCTTTTCTTTGCAACAAGTCAAAGTCTGTGCTCTCTTTGCCGAGAAGTGTTCCTTGCCTGCCTTCGGTGATTCCTGTTGCCGGGTATTGATCAAACATGTTTGGCATCGTTGTAGCTTCGCCTGTAGGTTCATAGCAAAGAGCTCCCATGCCATTGTTTCCCACCAAGCACAATCGGTCAATGGAAGTCAGACTTCTGTCATCGATACCTTCGTGTAGCAAGGCTCTGTGAAGCAGATATCTGCCATATCCATCAGGAAGACTGTCTTCAAAAATGCCAAAGTTTCCATAGAAAGGTGTAGGATTGGCAATGAACAAACCGGGTTTCAACGGCAATTCAAGTGGGGACAGGCTGAATCCCTCTGTTAGCCATGCTTTGTCATATTCAAAGGCACACAGCCGGTTGTCGGGAGTCAATGAGAGTGTGCCGACCGCTTTGTTGTGATATTTTACTGTAAGTCTGTCAATCATAAATTCGTTTTGTAAGCCCTGCTTTTGCCGGTGTTTTTGCGAATCTGTGTCAGTTCTTCCATTGTGGAATATTTGGGTTGGCTGAAAATGTTTTTAATCTCCGAAGTGTAGTCCATAGCCATTGCCAAGGCAATCAGGTTTTTTAGCGAGATTAATCCCTTCTGTTCAAATCTGACGATGTTGCTCATTGCAACTCCTGAACGTTCCGCTATCTGCGCGCGAGTCAGGTTCTTTTCAATTCTGCGTTTGCGGAAATCATCGGCTAACCCTTTGGCAATGTCGTCGGCATTGTCAAATGTGTAATTCTCTAATACTGATAATATATTGTTCATATCTATTGTGTTTGTATGGATAAAGATAAAATATTATCAGTTGCAAAGGTAATTATTTTATTTCAAAATTGAGTGCTTATCTTGTGAAATCAGATGTTTTGGTGCATAATTTAACTATTCTTGGTTTTTGGTAGACATTGAAAACTACGTGAGTGCGATGAATTGGCAACTATTCTGCAGAATTATAAAAACGCTACCAAGGCACCGTGAAACGGTGGCTCTTCGTTAACCGCCTATGGAGCGAAGCGACATGGGCGGCAACCTCAGTACATCAGCTTGCACCGTAAGACGGTGCCTCATGCCGTAAACACGCCCATGACAATCCCCTTTCGTGTGAGGCACCGTCTTACGGTGCAGAATTACTCGCCCTGAGACACCCTGCATGTTCGGCTACGCCTCCATACAGGGTTAACGAAGAGTCACCGTTTCACGGTGCTTTTTATAGCATTTTTTTTGGGTATCAGATAACGCAAATTCATCGAACTCAAGTTAATAACTGCAAACAACAAGTACCCCGGCTATCATCAAGTCATGATAGTCGGGGTACTTGCTTTATAATGTCAGCCACAGCTTTTGCATTGTTTCCTATGCGAGAATGCCGTGACGACCATGCTGTTAAAGCCTGTCATTGATGACTGTGCGTATCTTGTTGGCAAACTCGTCGTATGTTCCTGACGGCTTCACGATAGGGAGATACTCCACATCGATATGGCTTGTGTTCACAAAATGCTTGCCGCGAGGCAGAGCATCGTAAGCACCGCGGATACATACCGGCAGCACAGGGATGTCAAGCTCTACGGCGAGGATGGCAAACATCTTCTTGAACTTTCCTATCTCACCGGAGTGGGTGCGTGAGCCTTCAGGGAAAATCACCACGTTCTTGCCCTGTTTCAGCACCTGAGCGAGTTTCAGGATGGAGTTTTTGAGATTCCTTTTCTCCATAAGGATGATGTTGTTGTGGCGGGCAAGGTATTTCACAACCGGATGCTGCACATGCTCCTCTGTGGCGTAGAAATAGTAGTCTTTTATCCTGGAGAAGTCAACTCCCGACATCACGAGCGGCCCGTCCATGAAGCTCTGGTGGTTGGCTGCAAGGATGAACGGCCCTTTCTTCGGAATATTCTCTGTGCCTCGCACTTTCAGACTGTTATAGACCTTGAATGAGCCTTTGAACATCTTGCCGGCAACAGGCAACATCGGCGATGTCTTTGGCAGTACAAGGTTCATCACTGTGTCATCGTTGAGCAATGTCTTCCAGTCGGTCTCCTCCATGACAGCCCTTGTCTTGTGGTGCGCGATGTGGTCTGCCATAGCCTTGATGTTAGGGAAATCAGCCATTTTGTCCGTCATCACGGTCATGCCGAAGCTCTGCTCTATGAAGCCCTGAAGGCTGACTTTGTCAAGGGAGTCAAAGGCAAGGTCAGTCTCGATGTGGGATTCCGGGTGCACAGGGAGCTTCTTCTCAGCCTCGATGTATTTTTTCAGAATCATGAATTCCTCGGAATAAGCAACCTTCTCTGAAGGATTCTGTGCTTCTGCTGACGAGGCTTTCCTGTCGGTGCACTCCTTTACAATGTCCTTGAGCTTGTACCTCTGAATCTTGTCCAGTCGTGTCCTTGGTATGTCACCATGGTAGACAAGGATGCGCATCACCTTCTTGTAGTTCTCCACGGTAAGGTTGTAAGGTTCGATTACCTCGCGTTTCAGCGTTTTCTCGATGTCACTGTCTGTCTTGCCCTCAGCCCACAGCTCCTGTGGTACTATAATGGCAAGGAGCATATCGTCCTTTTCCGTTACGGCGCACTCCTTTACCTTGTCGGTGTACCTCTCTATATAGAACTCTATCTCGTTAGGCTGCACATTCTTGCCGTTGGAGAGTACTATGATTTCCTTCTTTCGTCCTGTGATTACGATACGGCCTTTTTCGTCAAAATGTCCAAGGTCGCCTGTATGGAGATAGCCGTCCTTGTCGATTACCTCGGCAGTCTCTTCCGGGCGGTTGTAGTAGCCCGGCATGAGGTTAGGGCCTTTTGCGCAGATTTCTCCGTCGATGATCTTGCAGTCCACCGTAGGCAGAGGCAGTCCGGCACATCCCGGAATGATGTCATCGGGGCGTGTGAATGAAATCATCGGAGCTGTCTCTGTCATGCCGTAGCCTTCAAGGACGTCAAGGCCGAGAGTGCGCAGCCCCATACCGATTTCCTTGTCAAGGGCGGCTCCGCCACACACGCAGTAGTCGAGATAGCCACCCATTTTCTTATGAACCGACTGGAATACGAAGCGTGACAGACGGCGGCTGTTGGCCTTGCGGCACATGTTGAACAAGCCGCGTGTGACAGCTTTCTCGTCGATTTTCTTCTTTATGCCAACATAGAGCATCTGCCACAGGCGCGGAACACCGATGAAGATGCCCACTCTTCCACGGCACAGCGTGTCCATAATGTCAGGACCTGTCATGGAAGGGCATATCGCCACACCTCCGCCACACACTATCGGAGCCACGAGAGTGCCGATAAGTGGGAACACATGGTGCAGAGGCAGGAGAATCATTGTCCTGCGCTCGGTGTTGAAGATAGGCACATCCTTGGATACGCTGTCGATGTTGGCATAGATGTTCTTGTAGGTAAGCATCACACCCTTTGGCGAGCCTGTCGTGCCGGAGGTGTAGATTATTATGGCAACGTCGTTTGATTGAGGGTTGGGCGTTAACGATGATGTGTTGACAGGGGCACTGCTGACGCTTGCCTGCTCATGGTCGTCAATGATGATAATCTGCATTTCAACCGCTGCCTCGTCCATTGCTTTGCGCAGTGTCTCGACGTGTGACAGTGATGTCCATACCGCAACAGGCTTGCAGTCGTCAAGGATGTATGCCACATCCCTTACTGTCGCAGCGGCATCAACCGGCACGGCGATGCACTTGTTCTGCCACACTGCAAAGAAAGCGTAAACCCATCCTTCACGGTTCTCGCTGAAAATGACCACCTTGGGGACTTCGTTGACCATGGTCTGCCAATCCTTTCGTTTCGGTGTGTAGGATGCAAAGTGATTGATGCGCTGTGCCATCTCCTTGTATGACACATAGTGCTCACCGGCGATAATTGCGGTTTGTTCAAGATTTTCTATCATTGTCTTGTCGCTGTTGATATGGTTGTTTTTATTTAGCGAATAGTTTATTTTGTTCACAAAATTACAAAAATTGTTCCAAATTTCCGTAAAATATGTAACGAATTATATATTGTTAACAGAGAAGCTGTGCATTGTCGTTGCTTTGGTGCAGATAATGCAAACCGAACGTAATGGAACTTGTTCCAGACTGCCGAGTTGCATCTTATGTTATGCAAAGTTACATAAATATTTTAAATAAGGTGCATTCTTGGTGAAAAAATGATGCCGGAACTATGAATTTTTGTTTATTTGCCTATGCGTTTGTGCCGTTTCACCGATTACGCAAGGACAGTTGGCTTAATGTGCTGTGATTAAGGGCGTTGCGAAAGGTTACCTTTTACAAGGTGAAGTGTTACCTTTTGTATGGTCAACCGTTACCTTTCACCATGCAAAAGGTTACCTTCCGTATGCCAGTCACTCCTTTACGGCAAATAATTGAGTGGCAAAGTGAAGAGTTTTCAGATATTTGCTGTGTTTTTCTGATAACTTTTTGTACCTTTGCAAAAGATAACCGATTGGAGTTTTTGCAGACAAACGATATAATATTATAGGTAATGGAAATTGTATTGAAGAACAACAGACTGCGTGTTGTCGTTGATACGTACGGAGCGGAAATAACTAAAGTTGAGAACTTTACGGACGGAGAGACCGTGAAAGACTGTGTTTGGGACGGCAATCCGCGGTGGTGGAAGCGCCATACACCTGTGCTCTTCCCGATTGTCGGTTCGTTGTGGCATGGCGTCATGCGCCATAATGGCTGCGAATACGCCATGAGCCAGCATGGTTTTGCGCGCGACTCTGAGTTTGAAGTGGTGGCAGCGACAGACACTTGTGTGGAGATGCGCCTGGCAAGTTCGGACGAGACATTGAAGGTCTATCCATTCCATTTTGAGTTATTCATGAAGCATGAAATCTTCGACGACGGCACAATTACGACCTCATGGCGCGTTGTGAACACAGGTTCTGAGGAGATGCATTTCCAGATTGGCGGTCATCCGGCATATCTTCTTTCCGTTTCCGAATCGGGAGAGTACGAAGGCACGGTGAGATTGTCCGGCGGCAAGCTGCCTTATCGTCTGACAACGATTGAGGCAGAAGGATGTGTCGCTTTGGGCGAGACGGTTTTTGAGGGGGATGCAATCACGATAACTCCTGACACTTTTGCCCATGACGCTTTCATTTTCGAGGCTCCGTGTCCCGGCACTGTCACGTTGTGCGACGGCAACGGCAAGGAAATTCTTGTGTTCCGTTCTGACTGTCCTGCGCTTGGCATCTGGGCACCGGGTAGAGGCGAGACCGCTCCCTTTGTCTGCATAGAGCCTTGGTGGGGACGCACTGACCGTATGGGTTACACAGGTGCCGCTGCTGACCGCGAATATATGCAGCACCTTGCACCGTCAGCTTCTGCAACAGGCTGCTGGTCAGTGACGTTTAGGTGATATGGTGGTGTCTCTAAATTCGCCAATTTGAAGAATCGTTATAAATAAAATGTCCCTGAACCTCAATTCAAATATGACGGTGGCGGACTGTGGACAACTTTCTTTTTCAGCGAAGAATACCAAAAAAGTATTGATAAGCGACCAGAAAGCGACCAGAAAGCGACCAGAAAACAGTTTGCAAGAACAGGAGGACGCCATTGTGGAACTTATTCTGGTCAACCCCTATATTTCCAGAAAAGAGATTGCTCGACAGCTGGATATGCATGACAGTAGCGTGAAACGCCGTCTGGCATCACTTCAGGATCGCAATGTGATACGGCGTGTGGGGGCTGCAAAGGGCGGTTATTGGCAAGTAATAAAGTAAAAGAAATGAACAGGAACGAACTGAATAACACTTTACTGCGTGGAGAACGCATATCCTTGGAGTGCAAGAAAGCAAAGAATGAAGTCCCGAAGTCCGTTTGGGAAACTTACTCTTCGTTTGCAAACACACTGGGCGGTGACATATTGCTTGGTATGGAAGAGGACTTGTCGGCTGAGGATAATGCCGGACGCTTCACTGTTGTGGGTGTTGATAATCCGGGCAAGATAAAAACGGATTTGTGGAATACGCTGAACAGTGACAAAGTCAGTTGCAATGTGCTTGTGGATGACGACGTGTCAGAGATAAATGTGGATGACAAGGTTGTGGTTTGCATTCATGTTCCGCAAGCCGATTTCACACAACGCCCTGTATATATTAATGGTAATCCGATAAAAGGTTCGTTCCGCAGAAACCATGAAGGAGACTATCATTGCACGGAAGAAGAGGTTAGGGCAATGATGCGTGATGCCAATGCAGAAGGCAACGACAGTATGCTGGTGGAGTACTATGGCATGGACGATATTGACCCGGATTCACTGCGCCAATACCGCACAGAGTTTCGTGTTCTCAACAGTGGGCATACTTGGAACAATTTGGACGACAAAGATTTCCTTAAGCAGTTGGGCGGCTATGTGATTGACAGGCGCAGTGGAAAAGAAGGACTGTCTTTGGCTGGGCTGCTGATGTTCGGCAAAGGGCTGCCTGTCAGGGAACGCTTTTCAAATTTCCGTATGGATTATGTGGATATGAGTCATTTGGTGGGTGACGAACGTTATCATGACCGTCTGACTTACGATGGACGCTGGGAAAACAATCTTTATCAGTTTTTCCATTTGGTGAACTCCAAACTGACCATGGATTTGCCGCGTCCTTTCAAATTGGAAGGTGTCCGGCGTGTAGACGATACTCCTCAGCATAAGGCTGTACGAGAAGCATTTACTAATTCCATTATCCATTCAGATATGTTCTTGTCAGGCGGGATTCTTCGTATAGACAAATACGATGACCGGCTGTGTTTCCGCAATCCGGGTATATTGAAACTTCCGATGGAGCAGGTCTATGCCGGTGGCAGTTCCAAAGCGCGTAACCCTAAAATGCAGAACATGCTCCGTATGATAGGTTATGGTGAGAATCTCGGTTCCGGTTTTCCTAAAATCCTTGCAGCATGGAAAGAGGCAGGCTGGCAGGAACCGGTGTTGGAAAACCGTTTTGAATTGGATGAGGTAAGGCTTACATTGTTTATTCCTTTTGTGGAGACCATACAAAAAACTACCCAAGAAACTACCCAAGAAACTACCCAAGAAACTACCCAAGAAACTACATATAGGAGGACTGAACTTCAAAATGCAATCATGGAATATCTTGTGTGTAATCCATCTGCTACACGAAAAGAACTTGCAGAAGCTATACCGAATTGTACTGTAGATGGTATTAAATATAATTTGGGGAAGTTGCAAAAAATGGGTGTGATTACGCGAGTAGGAAGTACAAAATCAGGACATTGGAAGGTGTTGGTGGACTTAAAAGGAAATTCTTATGATTCATAGAGCTTCGGCACAGTTTCGGTCAGCGTTCCGTCCTGCTACAAAGACAACGTTGTGGCTGTTGAAGATAATGCTACCTATATCGTTGGTGGTGAGGCTGTTGCAGTACTATGGCGTGATAGCATGGCTGGCTCAGTATCTTGATGCCGTCTTCCAGTATCTCGGGTTACCCGGAGCGTCAGCGATAGCATTCCTTACGGGTGCTTCGGTGACAACATACGCCGGTCTTGCCGTAATGCTTAGCATGGAACTGACCATGCGCGAGGCTACGATAATCGCGATAATGATGCTCCTTTGCCATGCCCTCCCGTTGGAGTGTGCGGTAGTGAAGCGTGTTGGCTCTAACCCTTGGAAAATGGCTGTGTTGAGAATCGTGGCAGCCTTTGCCGCAGCCCTGTTCCTGAATGCTGTGCTTCCGGAGATGACCAGTCCATTTGTGGCTCATCCGGAGGCTGATGCAGAGGGGGCGGTGTGGACAGTTATGGAGTTGTGGCTGCTTGCCTCGCTGAAGCTGTCTTTGATGATTTATCTGCTGATTTACAGTCTCATGGTTGTGCAGCGTCTGCTCAGCGAGTTTGGTGTTATGCCTTTGCTTGACAAACCGTTGCGTCCGGTGATGCTCCTGTTCGGTCTGCCGGAAAACTCAGCTTATCTTTGGCTTGTCGGCAATGTCCTTGGAATCAGTTATGGGTCGGCAATGATGCTTGACCTTGAGGATTCCGGTGCGATAACCAAGGAAGAGGCGAACGAAGTGAACTACCACCTGATCATGAACCATTCGATGCTTGAGGACACTCTTGTGTTCTCGGCGGTAGGCATATCAGCGTTTTGGATACTTTTTGTCCGTATGCTCTTTGCCTTTCTTCTTGTTTGGAGCCGTAGACTTCTTGGATTGTCCTTCAGAAAATGCAAAACAGTCTCTAAAAAAGGTTAATCTCTTGCGCGCGTGGTTTTTTTTGAGTAACTTTGCACATTATTTTGTAAATTGGATAAAAGTGGCAAAAAATAAACGCAAGAAGAAATGTGGTCGTCATGGTGGTTTGCAGGTGGTAACACTGTGCATAAGCACATCACTCGTGCTCATACTTTTGGGTATGGTGGTTTTCTCTGTCCTCACGGCTCACAACCTGTCAAGCTATGTGAAGGAGAACCTTACCGTGACTGTCATGCTCAGTGAGGAAATGACGCAGTCGGAAGCCTATAAACTTTGTGTGAAGTTGAATAGCCGCCCTTATATAGCACATACAACGTATATCAGTCCCGAGCAGGCTCTTAAGGAGCATGTGAAGGCTATGGGGTCAGACCCTACGGAGTTTCTTGGCGGCAACCCTTTCGTTGGAAGCATAGAGATGCAGATGAATGCCGATTATGCCAACAGTGATTCCCTGAAATGGATTACCAAAGAGCTGAAATCCAACGCGAAAGTTACGGACATAACATACCAGAAGGACTTGATGGACCAGGTTAATGACAACCTGAAGAAAACCAGCATCGTGCTTCTTGTGCTTGCTGCGCTGCTGACGTTTGTGTCATTCTCTTTGGTGAACAACACTGTGCGCCTCAGTGTCTATGCACGCCGCTTTTCCATCCATACAATGAAGCTTGTCGGTGCGTCATGGGGATTCATCCGTTGGCCTTTCATCCGGCGCGCCCTTCTCATCGGTTTGCTGGCAGGTGTCGTTGCTGATGTTGTCCTTGCAGTATGCCTGTATGGACTGTACACTGTTGAACCGGGCATACTTGTAGTTGCCGATTGGGTGGTTATGGCTGTCACTGGAGGGGCGGTGCTTGTCTTCGGGCTTGTGATCACATCAGTATGCTCTTCGCTTTCTGTCAACAAGTTCCTGAAAATGAAAGCCGGGGATTTGTACAAGATTTAGCGTCAGGCAGGTAAATGTTTGTATTTGAGGTAAACAAAATATTTTTTTATACATGGATAAGAAAAATCTTGCATTCGGCAAAGAAAATTTCATAGCCCTTGGAATTGGTTTTGTCATTGTCGTCATCGGATTGCTGCTCATGTGTGGCAGCAGTTCCACAGTGGAACATTACAATGCGGACATCTTCAGTGTGCGTCGCATAAAGGTTGCTCCGGTTGTGACAGTAATTGGTTTCGTGTCAATAATTTATGCAATCATACGCAAGCCAAAAGACACAGTAGAATAGAGAATCGGCAAAAAAGCATAACGTTAAAAAGAAACTATGGATTGGTTACAAGCACTTGTCCTTGGCATTGTCCAGGGACTTACGGAGTATCTTCCTGTAAGTTCGAGTGGTCACCTTGCCATCGGCTCATACCTTTTCGGTATTGAAGGAGAAGAGAATCTTGCATTCACGGTCGCAGTTCATGTGGCGACAGTGATGAGTACTTTTGTCATTTTGTGGAGCGAGATAGCATGGTTGCTGAAAGGCATCTTCAAGTTTGAGATGAACGACGAGACGAAATACATGCTGAACATTTTGGTAAGCATGATACCTATCGGCATTGTCGGAGTGTTCTTTAAAGATACTGTGGAAGAGATTTTCGGTTCAGGACTGCTCATTGTGGGAATAATGCTGCTGTGCACTGCCACGTTGCTGACATTTTCCTATTATGCAAAGCCTCGCCAGAAAGCAAAGATAGGGCTTCGCGACGCCTTTGTCATCGGTCTTGCCCAAGCTGTTGCCGTGATGCCGGGTCTCAGCCGTTCCGGTTCAACGATAGCTACAGGTCTGCTTCTTGGCAACAAAAAGGAAAACCTTGCACAGTTCTCGTTCCTTATGGTGATACCTCCGATACTTGGCGAGGCGTTGCTTGATGTGCTCAAGGCTGTCAAAGGCGATGAGGCTTTTGGAGGGATAGAGGCACTGCCGCTTGCTGTCGGTTTCATTGCTGCTTTTGTCAGCGGATGCCTTGCATGCAAGTGGATGATAAACATTGTGAAGAAGGGCAAGCTCATCTATTTCGGAATCTATTGCGCGATAGCGGGAGCAATCACCATTCTGTGCAATTTTATCTAATACAATATTGATATAAAGCATAATGAACTTTCACGAAGGAGAGTATTTATACATAAACAAGCCTTACGGCATATCAAGCTTCGGAGCTTTGGCACACATTCGTTATGTTGTGTCAAAGCATCTTGGCGTTAAGAGGGTCAAGATTGGGCATGCCGGAACTCTCGACCCTCTTGCCACCGGTGTGCTGGTGCTTTGCACAGGCAAGAAGACAAAGGAGATAGAGTCTCTGCAGCTCCATACTAAGGAATATGTTGCCGGGGTACAGTTCGGATGTTCCACACCGTCTTACGACCGTGAGCATACTGTGGACCATACTTATCCGAAGAGCCATATCACACGCCAACTTCTGGAAGAGACACTGAATACTTTTGAAGGTGACATAATGCAGGCTCCTCCGGTTTACAGTGCCATAAAGATAAATGGCAAGCGTGCCTATGAGTTAGGAAGGGCAGGCAGAGATGTGGAGATTGCTGCAAAGCCGGTGCATATAGATGAGATAGAACTTTTGGAGTTTGACGATGCGAGGAAATGGGCAAGTATCCGTGTGGTATGCGGAAAAGGGACATATATCCGCTCTCTTGCCAGGGACATCGGCGAAGCCATAGGCAGTGGAGCTTATCTGACATCACTGTGCAGGACACAGTCCGGCAATGTCCGCATTGAGGATTGTCTGGACTTTGACCGGTTTAAAGAGTGGCTTTCGCAGCAGGAAATAGAGCCTTACCCTTGCGAAGACAACAATGGAAATGCCGATGGCGGTCATTCCAAGCACCGTAAGCGTTATGGAAAGAATGTAAAACAAAGAAAAGAAACAGGAAAACAATAAAACAACCAAATATGAAGTTAAGTAATTTCAAATTCAAGTTGCCGGCAGAGCAGGTGGCACTTTATCCTCACATCGAGGAGCATACATTGAAATCAGGCGTGACATTCAAGCTGAAGCGTCCGGACCAGTGCCGTCTGATGGTTCTTCATAAGAAATCGCAGACAATAGAAATGTACCGCACAGATGCAGATGGAAATCAGATGAAGGATGCTGACGGCAATCCGGAATACCTTCGCTTTGTGGACATTGTAAATTACTTTGATGAAGGAGACACATTCATTTTCAATGATACAAAGGTGTTCCCGGCACGCCTTTATGGCACAAAGGAAAAGACTGATGCAAAGATAGAAGTCCTTTTGCTCCGCGAACTTAAAGAGGAAATGCGACTTTGGGACGTGCTTGTAGAACCGGCGCGTAAGATACGTATTGGCAATAAATTGTTCTTTGATGAGTCCGGAACAATGGTTGCTGAGGTTATTGACAACACAACGAGCCGCGGACGTACATTGCGCTTCCTTTACGATTGCCCGCATGACGAGTTCAAGAGAGAGCTTTTTGCTCTTGGCGAAGCGCCATTGCCACGATACATCATCGACCCGGCTCTCAACGGAAAGCGTGAACGCCCTGTCACAGAAGAGGATCTTGACGATTTCCAGTGCGTGTTTGCAAAGAATGAGGGTGCTGTCACAGCTCCTGCAACCGGACTTCATTTCACACGCGAGGTGATGAAGCGCCTTGAGATAGCCGGTGTAAACACGGCATTCATTACGCTGCATTGCGGTCTTGGCAATTTCAATGACATTGAGGTGGAAGACCTGACAAAGCACAAGATGGACTCGGAGCAGATGGTTATTACAGAGGAAGCTTGTGAATTGGTGAACAATACAAAGAAAGCCGGACATCGCGTGTGCGCTGTCGGTACAAGTGTTACAAAGGCGACAGAGTCATCTGTTGGTACTGATGGCTTCCTGAAACCTTTTGAGGGCTGGACAAGCAAGTTCATCTTCCCTCCGTATGAGTTCGGACTTGCCGACTGTATGGTTTCTAATTTCTATCATCCGCTTTCAACACTCATCATGAATGTTGCCGCTTTCGGAGGCTATGACCTTGTATGGGAAGGTTATAAGAAAGCCCTTGAGCACGGCTACCAGTTCGGATGTTTTGGTGATGCGATGCTGATTCTTAACGACTAACCCACGAGGAAGGACTGCTTTATGCCGTTCTGCCTGTAGGCGGGCTTGAAAGAAAACCAGGCAAGTATGACGCATACTGTCTATCTCGGATTGGGAACAAACCTTGGTGACAAGGAGCATAATCTCCGTATCGCCATTGATAGGATAGGGGAGAAGGTCGGCGCTGTGGTGCGCCGGTCTTCGTTTCTTGTGACAGAACCTTGGGGATTCTGCTCCGATAATACGTTTGTCAATGCTGTTATAATGGCAGAAACGCAGTTGTCGCCAATCGAAGTCCTGCACGCCACACAGCAGATTGAACGTGATATGGGCAGGACGATGAAGTCTGTCGGCGGAGAATACCATGACAGGGTGATAGACATTGACATACTGCTTTATGATGACATCACATTGGAGACGGAGGATCTCACCATTCCCCATCCGCTGATGCATGAACGTGATTTTGTCATGACTCCTCTCAGGGAAATCATGGCAAAGAAAGAATAAAGAAACAATACTGATATATGAAACTATACTCTGACGACGAACTTGCAGAGAAACTGGACACTCCAATCTTTCATCTTGTTGGTGAAACAGCCGACGAGTTAGGATTGGAGTGTTATGTCGTTGGTGGATATGTGAGGGACATCTTCCTCGAACGCCCGTCAAACGACATTGATGTCGTTGTCGTAGGCAGCGGAATCAGTGTGGCACAGGCTTTGAAAGACAAACTCGGACGGAAGGCGCACTTGTCCGTGTTCCGTAATTTCGGCACCGCACAGGTCAAGTTCCGCCAGCGTGTCGAAGGAAACGGCACAGAGAAACCGACATATAAGGAGATAGAGGTGGAGTTCGTTGGAGCGCGCAAGGAAAGCTATCAGCGCGGCTCACGGAAACCGGTTGTTGAGGACGGCACACTTGAAGATGACCAAAACCGACGCGACTTCACAATAAACGCTCTTGCAATCTGCCTCAACAAAGAACGCTTCGGAGAACTTGTCGACCCGTTTGACGGAATCTATGACATGGAGGACGGAATCATACGCACTCCATTGGATCCGGACATAACATTCTCCGATGACCCTTTGCGCATGCTGCGCTGCATACGTTTTGCGGCACAGCTGAACTTCTTCATCGACGATGAAACTTTCGACGCTCTCGAACGCAACCGTGACCGGATAAAGATAATTTCCGGTGAGCGCATACAGGAAGAACTGAATAAGATAATGATGACACACACACCGTCAAAAGGTTTGATGGACCTTCACCGGTGCGGTCTTCTGCAGCTTATCCTTCCGGAAGTGTCAAACCTTGACATCGTGGAGACCAAGAACGGGAGGGCGCACAAAAACAATTTCTACCATACTCTCGAAGTCTTGGACAATGTAGCGCGTGCCACCTCCGGCTCTGATGCTACCGAAATGGCTCTGTGGCTTCGCTGGAGCGCACTGCTTCACGACATAGGCAAGCCAAAGTCAAAGCGCTGGGAACAGCCGATAGGCTGGACATTCCACAACCATAACTATCTCGGTGCGAAAATGGTGCCCGGAATTTTCCGCAGGCTGAAGCTGCCAATGGACATGAAGATGAAGTATGTGCAGAAACTTGTTGACTTGCACATGCGTCCTATTGTCATTGCCGACGAAGAGGTGACCGACAGCGCTGTACGCCGTCTGATAAGCGATGCCGGAGACGATATCGATGACCTCATGACATTGTGCGAGGCGGACATAACTTCCAAGAATGAGGTGCGTAAAAAACGTTTCCTTGATAATTTCAGACTTGTGCGCGAGAAACTTGCGGATTTGAAAGAAAGGGATTTCAGGAGATTGTTGCAGCCTGTCATCGACGGCAACGAGATAATGGAGATGTTCCACCTTACACCGTCACGCGAAGTGGGAACACTCAAGCAGACATTGAAGAACGCTGTGCTTGACAATGTCGTGCCCAATGAGCGTGAACCTCTCATCGAACTTCTCATGAAGAAGGCAAAAGAAATGAAATTGGTATGAAATACAGAATATCAGCTCCAAACATAATAAAGGCAGACGTGAAACTGCCATCTTCAAAGAGCATCAGCAACCGTGCGCTTGTCATCTCTGCCATGGCAGGTGATGTCAGCAGGTTGGAAAACCTTTCCGACTGTGACGATACGGATGTCATTGTGCGCGCTCTGAACGATATGCCTGAGACCATCGACATCAAGGCGGCAGGAACGGCAATGCGTTTCCTTACTGCCTATCTCAGTGCTTTGCCCGGAGAAACTCATGTCCTTACAGGGACTGAAAGGATGAAGCACCGCCCGATAAAGATTCTTGTCGATGCCTTGCGCCGCCTTGGTGCACAGATCGAATATGTCGGAGAAGAAGGCTATCCTCCGCTACGCATTACCGGCAAGAAACTCGCAGGCGGAAAAGTGTCACTTCCAGGCAATGTCAGTTCGCAGTATATATCGGCCCTGATGATGATAGGTCCATTGATGCAGGACGGTCTCACACTGCTGCTTGAAGGCAGCATTGTCTCTCATCCCTACATAGATCTGACATTGTGCACCATGCGTGATTTCGGTGCAGAGGCAGACTGGACTGGCGTTGACACGATAGTTGTGAAACCTGTGAATTACAAGCCGTCACCTTATTATATAGAGAGTGACTGGAGCGCATCAAGCTATTGGTACCAGATGATGGCGATGTATTGCAACGAGGATTGCCATGTCAATCTTCACGGAGTCATGGACGGTTCGCGTCAAGGTGACTCGCAAGTGAAGTACATATTCTCAATGCTTGGCGTGAAAACAAAATTTGAATCGACAGAAAAACTTGTCCCTACAACGGCATCACTCACTTGCCATGACCGCACACTGCCACGTATGGATTTCGATTTCACACATCAGCCTGACCTCGCACAAACACTTATCGCAACCTGTTGCGCATGCAATATCCATTTCTATTTCCGTGGACTCGCTTCCTTGAAGATAAAGGAGACCGACCGCATAGAGGCTATGAAGACAGAGATGAGCAAACTCGGCTTTGTGCTTCATGATTTCAATGATTCTGAATTGCGTTGGGATGGTGAACGGTGCGAAAGGGATGCTGATGCAGTGATGGAGACCTATGACGACCACCGCATGGCAATGGCAATAGCACCGATGTCAATAATCCTCGGACCACTGACGATAAACAATCCTGAGGTTGTAAGCAAATCTTATCCGCATTTTTGGGAAGATTTGTCAAAGGCGGGCTTCCGCATAGAGGAGGTGGACTAAGAGAACTGTCTGTCATGCGTCATTGTGTTGCGAATACCGAAACATAACGACGGGCAAAGACAAAAGGTGGGCTTTGGACAGGTGCAGCATACAATATTCCGAATGAATTGCCGTTATATACAATAAGGCGAAGTCGCTCATAATGTGATGATTTCATATAATACAAACCTCAACAAACCAGCATCCAATTGCTAATACTTGCAGTCGCCATAATAGTGCTTGGCGCGCTGTGCGCCCTTATGGGATTCCTTGCCAAAGGCGGCGAGGAACAGCCTGCCAATGCAGAGCCGACATGCGCCACATGCACCGGTGAAAATGCAAAATGTGAGCAGGAATGCATGCTTGAGGCGGCTGTCAAGGACATAGAATACTATGATGACGAGCAGCTTGACAGGTTTCAGGGGCGTGACTCCGACAGTTACGATGACGATGAGGTGGAGGAGTTTGCCGATGTCATGTACACACTGAAGGAGGATGAAGTGGCAGGGTGGAACCGCAGCCTTATCCTCCGTAATATAAATTTCCCTAATCAGTTGAAGGATGAACTCATTGCGCTGCTCTCAAAGGCGTCGGTCATCCTTGCCATAGTCTTTGTGTTTGTAGGCATACAAGGATGTTCCACCCAAAAGAACACGTCTGCATCACGCTGGTGGCACGGCTTCAATGCAAGGTACAATACGTATTTCAACGGCTCTCAGGCATATATCGAAGGTTCTTTGGAAAAAGAGAACGGCAACAAGGATAACTATACCGAGATGCTGCCGCTTTACTATGTCGGCAACAAAGCAAGCCGCGAACTTGGAAAGTCGAACTTCGAGACTGCTGTGACCAAGGCGCAGAAAGCCATCAAGCAGCATTCCATAAAGAAGCGACCGCAATGGACAAAAAGCCGCAAGAAGACGGAACGTGATATAGAATGGCTCAACCGCCGCGAATATAACCCTTTCTTGTGGAAGGCTTGGATGCTTATGGGACGCTCACAGTTCCATACCGGAGCATTTGATGAGGCTGCCGCAACCTTCTCGTATATGTCAAGGCTGTACAAGACGCAGCCTGCCATTTATGGCAAAGCGCGTGCATGGCTGGCAAAATGCTACATCGAGCAGGACTGGCTCTATGACGCTGAGGATGTCATACGCAACATGTCGCGTGACTCGATAGACTGGCGCGCAAGGAAGGAATGGGACTATACTCTTGCCGACTACTACCTTCGCACCGGTGATCTTGAGCAGTCGGTTGTGTATCTGCGCAAGGTCATACGCCACGAGATGCGCTCCAAACAGCGTGCCCGTGAATGGTACATCCTCGGACAGGTGTATGCCGCTTTGGGCAAAGGCGCAGAAGCCTATGACGCTTTCCGCCGTTGCGTCCGCCAGAATCCGCCTTACGAACTTGAATTCAATGCGAGAATATCCATGACGGAGGTTCTGCCGCACAACCAGGCGAAGTCTAAGATAGGAAAACTCAAAGCCATGGCGCGCTCGGACAAGAATGCGGAATATCTTGACCAAGTGTACTATGCAATGGGAAATGTCTATCTTGCCGAGAAAGACACCATGAACGCCATAGCTGCATACGAGAAAGGAAACAGGGAGGCAACACGCTCAGGCATAGAGAAAGGTGTGCTGCTGTTGCATCTCGGTGACCTTTATTGGGCTGTGGAGAAGTTTGGCGACGCCCGCCGTTGCTATGGCGAGGCGATAGGTCTGCTTGACAAGGACCGCCCTGACTACGAGCAGTTGGCGGAACGCTCAAAAATACTTGACATTCTTGCACCGCATACGGACAACATACATTTGCAGGACTCACTGCAAAGTCTTGCGAAAATGGACGAGAAAGAGCGCAATGCTGCCATCGACCGTGTCATTGAAGCTTTGAAGAAGAAGGAAAAGGAGGAGCGTCTCAACAAACTTGAAGAGGAGGCGCAAAAGAATGCTGCCCAAGGAAACGTGGTGGGCAATACGACACAGAAGACACCTCAATCGCCGGCATTTGGCCAGGCGAGCACATTCTATTTCTATAACCCCATGGCTGTGCAGCAGGGAAAGCAACTCTTCTTCCGCCAATGGGGCAAGCGAGAGAATGCCGATGACTGGCAGCGTGCCAATAAGACAGTTGTGGCTTCAGCGTCTTGGGACAACGAGGGGGAGGCCGGTATGGACACCGACAGTGTTGATGTGGCAGGCAATGACTCTATTGCCGCCGGAGATGATATGGCGGAGAAGGCTGATTCTGCTGCCCTTGACCCACACAAACGTGAGTATTATCTGGCACAGATACCTTTTACAGAAGAGCAGCTTGCCGCTTCCAATCAGATACTTTCCGATGCACTTTTCAATGCAGGTGTGATATTCAAGGATAAACTTGATAATCTTCCATTGTCGGAAAAGGAACTGAAACGACTTGCAAGGGATTTCCCTGATTTTGAGAAGAACGACGAACTGTACTATCATCTGTTCCTTTTGTATTCACGCAAAGGAGAATTCTCAGAGGCAGGGATTTACAGGAGTCTGCTGGCGGAACGCTATGCGGATTCGCAATGGTCAAAGATTGTCAATGACCCGAATTTTGCGGACAACATGCGTTATGGCACACACAAGGAAGACTCACTGTATGCTGAAACGTATGACGCTTTCAAGGCGGATGACTTTGTGACAGTATCGCGCAACAGCCTTATCTCTGAGAAGCGTTATCCTCTTGGTGGACACAGGGACAAGTTCCTCTTTGTGGGCGGCATGACACGCTTGAACCAGGGCGATGCCGACAGTTGCCTTCATGCCATGGAGCGTGTGGTCAATGAGTACCCGCAGAGCGAGGTGTCGCCGTTGGCGGGAATGATAATCAATGGTGTCAAGGCAGGACGGAAACTGAGAGGTGCCAAGTTTGACATCGCCAATATATGGGACTATCGCTCCACAGTGCTGACAGAAGATGCCGACACTGCAGTCTCATTTTCTCCTAACCCTGACGAGGAGTTCATATTCCTAATGACATACAATCCTGACTCCTTGAATGAGAATCGGTTGCTGTACAGTCTTGCGAAATATAACTTCACAAGCTATCTTGTGCGCAATTTCGACATTGAGATAGAGAATTTCAGTGACATGCACCGCCTTGCTGTCAGTGGTTTCCGTAACTTTGGCGAAGCACTTGTGTATGCCCGTGAACTGTATCGCAACACCTCTATCATGACGATTGCCAAGGGCAGCCGCAATGTTGTCATAAGCAGGACGAATCTTCCGCTCCTTGGGGCGCAGTTCAGTTATAATGATTACGACAAGTTCTATTCAGAACATTTCGCTCCTTTGCCAAGGCCGTCGATAGCTGTCCTTGAGGAGCAGACTGTCTCACCTGAGCAGTATGACCCGGAATTGACACCGGACTCCGGTAAAAAGGATGATGGTGAAGGCGAGGAAACTCCTGCTGCAACCGGTGAAGATGACGGTATCATAGTGCCGGAAGATGTCCCGACAGAAAATGAAAGTACGGAGATCGTGACGGACACTGTTACCGAAACTCCTGCAACAGAAGAAACTCCTAATAATGATAACAGTATCATTGTCCCTGTTGAACAGCCAAGTCAGGAGAGTGGGCAGCCACAGGAGATTCCGGACAGCCCATCAACGGAGATAAAGGATGATGACACTGTCCGGGAAGATTCGGCAGGCAATGAAGGTGTGGTTGCCACACAACCTAAGGAGAACGCTGCAAAGACGGAAAGTCCTGTAAATGCAGTAATGGAAAAGGTGCAACAGCAGAACAGCGGCAACACTGTCCGTATGGACATCAACAGCGATATTCTTGAGATTATCGATGAGGATGCAGTGAAGAACGATGCCCCCTCCAATAGTGGCAATGTCTCAAAAGAGCCTGTCGAAGATGATGATGAGTACTTTGACTTTGACGGCTTCTGATAGTAGTGTTCAAATGTAACTTCTTATAACAGATTATATTCATAGATGACAAACGGCAAAATTCTCTGGGTTGACGATGAAATAGAACTTCTTCATGCCCACATCATATTTCTTGAAAAGAAAGACTATGAGGTCATTACCGTGTCAAATGGTACTGACGCCATAGAGCAGTGCCAGCAGCAGACCTTTGACCTGATTCTGCTTGACGAGATGATGCCGGGAATCACCGGTCTTGAGACTCTCCAGCAGATAAAGGACATACAGCCGCAGACTCCTGTCGTTATGGTCACGAAGTCGGAGGAGGAGAACATCATGGACCAGGCGATAGGGCAGAAGATTGCCGACTACCTTATCAAGCCTGTCAATCCTTCGCAGATTCTCCTTGCGCTTAAGAAGCACATCCATCGGCGTGAGATTGTTACTGAAGTGACACAGACACAGTACCGGCAGTCGTTTGGACAACTGTCGATGCAGATAATGGACTGCCGTACACTTGATGACTGGAAAGCAGTGTACCACCGTCTTGTGCTTTGGGAACTTGACCTGTCGGAGACGGATTCGCAGATGACGGAAATGCTTGCCTCACAGAAGGAGGAAGCTAACATAGGGTTCGCAAAGTTCATAAAGCAGAACTACATGTCTTGGGTTGACCCGAAGACATTCCTTGATTATGAACGGCGGCCGGTGCTGTCGCCGGACATCTTCCGCAAATACGTTTTCCCGGCGCTTGACGGAAAATATTCGCCTTCCGGCAAGCCGGAGAAAGTGTTCTTCATCGTTGTGGACAATTTCCGCTATGACCAGTGGCGCATTCTGTCAAAGGAGATTGGCGACATGTTTGACATAGACGAGGATATGTACCTCACCATACTTCCTACTGCAACCCAATATGCACGTAATGCCATATTCTCAGGACTTATGCCTGAGCAGATAGAGAGGATGTTTCCGGAACTGTGGGTTGACGAGGACAGCGAGGAGGGGAAGAACCTTAATGAGGCTCCGCTTATACGCACGCAGATAGAAAGATACCGAAGGGGCTATTCATTCTCTTATAACAAGGTCAATGACTCTCAGGGAGCAGAACGTTTCCTTGACAAGCTGCCCAATCTTTCGCAGAATGACCTGAATGTCCTTGTTGTCAACTTCATAGACATGTTGTCACATGCGAGGACAGAGTCAAAGATGGTGCGTGAACTTGCCAACAATGAGTCAGCCTACCGTTCCATAACGCTCTCGTGGTTCCGCCATTCTGTCCTTGCAGAGCTGTTCCGCCAGCTTGCCCAAAGCGATTATAAGATTGTGCTGACAACAGACCATGGTTCTATCAGGTGTGGAAAGCCTGTCAAGATTATCGGGGACAAGAACACGAACACGAACTTGCGGTACAAACTTGGCAAGAACCTTAACATCCTTGCCAACGGAAACGGCAATGTGAAGGAAAAGGATATATCGAAAGAGCTGTTTGTCATAAAAGAGCCGGGCAAGGCACAGCTGCCTTCTCCGAATATCTCAACAAACTATGTGTTTGCCACAGGCAACTCTTTCTTGGCATATCCCAATAACTATAATTACTATGTCTCCTATTTCAAGGACACTTTCCAACATGGTGGCATCTCGATGGAGGAAATGCTTGTCCCTATCATAACAATGAAACCGCGCAAGCGCTGAAGCATGATTGTGGATAGGCAGAGTTAATAGATAATGGACTTTTGGACGAACTTTTTAGTACAGCTATCCAAATATGATTACTTTCATAATATGTAGCCTTGAACCTGCCAAAGCGTCTGCTGTAGAGAAGAATGTACGGGAGACGGTAGGTGTGCCATGCGAGTTTGTCATAGAGGACAACCGAATCAAAAAAAATGGTATATGCTCTGTATATAACCATTGCGCCCGGAAAGCACGTGGTGAATATCTCTGTTTCCTGCATGAGGATGTCGTGTTCCATGGAAACGGTTGGGGACAGTCTGTCATAGCACAATTGCAAAAGAAGGAGACAGGTATTATTGGCTTTATGGGCAGTATATATAAGAGCAAGGCACCATCAGGCTGGAATGTGTTGCCAAGACTCAACCGTTGTCATTTTATCCAGACGGATAAGTCCGGAGGGATGCGTAGAAGTGACGAGGGGGCAGGAGACTTCCGTCCTTGCCTGCTACTGGATGGGGCATGCCTGTTCGTAAGGCGTGAGGTTTGGGAAGAGATTCCGTTTGATGATGTTCTGCTGGATGGTTTCCACTGCTACGACATAGACTTCTCCTTGCAGGCTGTGGCAAAGGGCTACCGTAACTATGTCTGCGGAACGGTATGGCTGGAACATCTCTCCTGCGGAGCATTCTCTGATGCTTGGGGCGATGCTACGTTACGCCTTTATCTTACAAAATGGCAGCAGGCAATGAGTGCAAAAGGGTTGGATGAAGAAGAATTGTCTTACATTGCAGGACACCGTTCATTCATCGAGGCACGCAGTTTCTATGTGTTTCTGAAAAACCAGAAGCATAGGAAGTGGGATAAAGAAGAACGCAGAAAACTACGCTCGTTCTTGTTCCGGCATATGGCACACCCTGTGCTTTGTTTGAAATGCTTGCCTTACCTGATTTAATAAACGCTATCACAAAACAATAGAAAAAACTTAATTGCAAAATATGATTTCCATTATAATTTGTTCTCGTTATTCTTCACTTTCCCAAGAACTCCAGAGCAATATTCATGCGACAATCGGTGCTTGTGAATACGAACTGGTTCATATTGATAATTCTGAAAACAAATATAATATTTTTGAAGCGTACAATCTTGGTGTCCGCAAAGCACAGGGAGACATACTTTGTTTCATGCATGAGGATATTTTGTTTCACTCAAAAGACTGGGGTGGGAAAATGGCAAGATGGCTTGCTAACGACGAATATGGCATAATGGGTGTTGCCGGCGGTTATGCTGTCCTTGCCCAAAGCGATTGGCGGCTGTATGGCAAATGCCTTGTGAATCTTATACAGGGCTATAACACAATAGAGGAGAACTGCAAATATTATGTTTTTCCAAACTCTTCCCGCAAGGCGAAGCGGAAATTGAAGGAGCCTGTTGAAGTGGCAGCGCTTGACGGGGTCTGGTTCTGCATAAGGAAAGAATTGTTTGACAAGATTTCCTTTGATGAAATCACTTATGATGGATTCCATATGTACGATACGGATATATGCATGCAGATTCACAAACTCGGAAAGAAGGTGATGATATGCCCGGATGTGTTGCTGGAACATCTGTCGGTAGGGTCATATACTCCTGCTTTTGTCACAGGGCTTTCTGCTTTTCATGCAAAATGGAAAGATTACCTTCCGGTAATAAAGACAATAACCTTGACTGATGAACAGATAGAAGCGTTGCATCAGCGTGGTGAGTCGCGCCTTAAAGAATACATTATCCTTGACGGTGTGAAAAACGGATTGAAGCAGCTGTTTTCCGAGAAAGCAAAAGGGTTGCCCATACGTCCTTTCACTGACAAGGAAAAGAGTGTGATGAAAAAGTCCAAGTACACTTACTGTAAGGCGACGATTAAGAACCGTAACCTGAGCTTTTCTGAAGTGTATCGCAGTGTCCGCCCTTATCTTATGGATCATTATTGTCCTAATAAGCACAAAATAGTCCTCAAATTCATATGGTACAGAACCATGATAGGGCTGAAACGCAGGACTTATGACTGATCAGAAGGTAAACTGTACTGTAAAAGAGAAATGCCGGAATTTGCTTTGATGCTCGGACATGAAGGCTATGAAATGCGTAGATATAAGGAAATTTGAGCGGAAAAAGAAAAAAAACGTAGAATTATTTGGTCGTTTGGAAAAAAATGACTACCTTTGCACTCGCTTTTGAGATGATGGGTTGAAAATGTTTCTAATGACAGTGATTCTCTTTCTTGATAGCAAAAGACATAAATGGTGCCCGTAGTTCAGTTGGTTAGAGCGTCAGATTGTGGTTCTGAATGTCATGGGTTCGAGTCCCATCGGGCACCCAAAGTTGAATGAGGTTAAAATCGAAAGGTTTTAACCTCATTTTTTTATTGGCTAATTTTTTTTGGGGGGGGACAGCCGGAAAGTATATGGGTGTATGGCAAGGAAGCGGTTCTTGGGGGCAGAGAATGCAGGCTTTGACCTTTTGTAAGTAGAATATCTGTTTTTGCTTGCAAAAGGATGGGCGTTTCAATGCTTTTGGTGAACTGAAAAATCAACAAACGTTAAAGTGCTGTTGGTTTTGTGAAAGGTGACACTTTGCTTGGTAAAAGGTAACCTTTCGCAAGGCAAAGCGTTATCTTTTGCAATGTCAAAGGTTATCTTTCATTCTGCCATTCATGTTTTATGATGTTATGGCAGCAATTGAAGTGGATGCTTTCCGAATGCTGTTTGGAGAGTGTAGGGAAAAGAAAAAGGAATTGCAAACCTGCAACTCCTTTTTGTAGCGGGAGGGGGGCACGATCCCTCGACCTCCGGATTATGAATCCGACGCTCTAACCAGCTGAGCTATCCCGCCATACCGCTTGTTCTTAAAAGCGAGTGCAAAGGTAGTCATTTTTTTTGAATTGACAAAGAGTTTTGCGATTTTTTTATCAAAAACATTGAAAATTTCTTTTATTCGAGATTTTATTACTACCTTTGCACCCCGAAAGTATATAATGTACGCGTAAATGTGTGTGTGAAACGTTTATGTTCAGAATAAAGAAACTCGATATATTCATAGCCAAGCAATTCGGACTGCTTTTCGCAGGAACGTTCTTCATTTGCCAGTTTGTGCTGATGATGCAGTTCTTGTGGCGTTATGTTGATGAACTGATAGGTAAGGGACTTTCGCTGGATGTGCTGGCGAAATTCTTCTTCTATATGGGTCTGATGCTTGTGCCGCAGGCCATTCCTCTTGCCATTTTGTTGTCGTCATTGATAGCTTTCGGCAATCTTGGCGAAAGTTCGGAGCTGACGGCGATAAAGGCTGCCGGCATATCACTCATGCAGGCGTTCCGTTCGCTGATCGTGATAGCACTGTTTATCACTGCCGGCTCATATTTCTTCCAGAATGACATTGCGCCGGAATGCCATAAGAAGATGGCGCAGCTTCTTGTCGCGATGAGGCAGAAGAGTCCGGAACTGGAAATTCCGGAAGGTGTGTTCTATGATGGTATTCCCGGCTGCAACCTCTATGTCCAGAAGAAAGATGTCGGGACAGGCATGCTATACGGTGTGATGATTTACCGCATGACAAACTCTTTTGAAGATGCGGCGATAATACTTGCTGACTCAGGGCGCCTGCAGTCTACGGCAGACAAGCACCATATTGTGCTGACACTGCATTCAGGCGAATGGTTCGAGAACATGAAGTCACAGGAGCTGGCCGGAAACTCGAATGTCCCTTACCGTAGGGAGACCTTCGTGGACAAGCGTATAGTCCTTGACTATAATGACGATTTGGAAGTTGACGACAATGTCTTTGCCGGTGATGCCCGTGGCAAGAGCATCTATGCCATAAAGGAGGGACTTGTTAAGACACGGCATGCCATCGACAGTGTTGGCATGGCGGTGAAGAAGGATATGGACAGGCAGTATTTCGCGAAATATATGCCGGAGAAGCGTGACACGGTTACCGGGGCGCGTCTTGCAAAGGCAGGCAACAAGGCGTATGACCCGGACAGCGTGTATTCCCGCCTTTCTTCTGAGGAGCAGCGGACAGTCATGGCGCAGACCGCCAGTGAGGTGAGGATGGCGAAGGATTTTCTTTCGTTTGGAGGGCTGATGGCGAAGAATGGCCATCAGATTGTGCGTGAGCATTATCTTGAATGGATAAACAAGTTTACCACAGCGTCACTCTGCCTTATATTCTTTTTTATAGGTGCTCCGCTCGGTGCCATTATCCGAAAGGGAGGTCTTGGTGTGCCTGTGATAATCTCTGTTTTTGTCTTCATTGTCTTTTACATCCTTGACAATACAGGCTTCCGCATGGCACGAATAGGCGACTGGCCGGTATGGTTTGCCAAAGGCATAGCCCCTGCAGTCTTAATCCCTACAGCCGTGTTTTTCACGTATAAGGCCAATAAGGATTCCGTTGTCTTCAACATGGATATGTATGTCGACGCTTTCAGGAAGATTTTTGGGCTTAGGCTGCAGAGGCGTATTGCAATGAAGCAGGTTGTCATAGAAGAGCCGGATTATGCAAGTGACACGACGAGGCTGCAACAGGTCACGGAAGATGTTGCAAGCTATAATCAGGCGCATCGTCTGTGGCTGATGCCTAATATAATAAAGGTGTTCTTTGTATATGTCCCTGACAGGGAAATAGAGCGTATAGTTTTGGAACTGGATAGCGTTATAGAAGACCTTGGGAATACTCGCGACAAGGGGATTATGAAACTGTTGAGGCAGTATCCGGTTGTGTCCATAAAAGCACATACGCGTCCTTTCGACCGTCGTTGGATGAATATTGTGGCTTTCGTGCTCTTTCCTGTCGGAATCTTCCTGTATCTGCGAATGTGGCGCTTCCGTCTTCGACTGTTTGGTGATTTGAAGAAAATTCACGAACTCAATGATGCTGTGATTAAGAGAATAGAGGGGGTGGCTGTGCGGTAAAAGGTCGCTCAGGATGCTTGCAGCTATGGCTGTGCCGTGCAGTTACGAATGCAAGTGTCAGTCATTTGGGTGGTTATACGTTAAAAGAACAAAAGAGAAATTGAAAAGTGTAACAAATGTTCGCCTAAATGAATAAAAATGACTAATTTTGCACAGATTAACAAATGAACAATAAGTAAAAAACGGAATTGCTATGTCAAATTTATCAGAACGCTTGAACCGTCTGGCGCCATCTGCAACTCTTGCTATGTCACAGAAGAGCTCCGAGATGAAATCACAAGGGATTGATGTCATCAATCTCAGTGTTGGTGAACCTGACTTCAACACTCCGGATCATATCAAGGCGGCCGCAATAAAGGCTGTTGAGGACAACTGGAGCCGTTATAGTCCTGTGCCGGGATATCCTGAGTTGCGCAAGGCTATTGTCAACAAGCTGAAAAACGAGAACGGCCTTGATTATGAGCCATCCCAGATCCTCTGTTCCAATGGTGCCAAACAGTCTGTATGTAACGCTATAATGGCACTTGTCAATTCCGGTGATGAAGTGATTATTCCTGCACCGTACTGGGTGTCCTATCCTCAGATGGTTCTTCTTGCAGAAGGAACTCCTGTTTTCGTGGAAGCCCCTATAGAGCAGGATTTCAAGATTACTCCGGAACAGTTGGAGGCTGCCATCACTCCAAAGACACGTGCTATAATACTGTGCTCTCCGTCAAACCCTACAGGTTCGGTGTACAGTAAGGAAGAACTGAAAGGATTGAAGGATGTGCTTCTGAAGCATGAACGTGTGATTGTCATCGCGGATGAAATCTATGAACATATAAATTATGTGGGCAAGCATGCCTCTATGGCAGAGTTTGCTGACATCAAGGACCGTGTGGTTGTTATTAACGGTGTGTCAAAGGCTTATGCCATGACAGGCTGGCGTATAG
This sequence comes from Palleniella intestinalis, assembly GCF_013166595.1. Taxonomy (GTDB): domain Bacteria; phylum Bacteroidota; class Bacteroidia; order Bacteroidales; family Bacteroidaceae; genus Prevotella; species Prevotella intestinalis. Next base: position 158,188 of record NZ_JABKKG010000003.1, read on the forward strand.
GTTTCATCGCAGCACCGGAATGGATAGTCAAGGGATGCAATAAGCTGCAAGGACAGTACACGTCCGGACCATGCTCTGTTTCGCAGAAGGCTGCAGAGGCGGCTTTTGCCGGTGACCAGCAGTGTGTGGAGGACATGCGTCAGGCTTTTGAACGCCGCAAAGACCTTATTGTCAGATTGGCTAAAGAAATCCCGGGACTTGAAGTCAATGACCCGCATGGCGCATTCTACCTGTTCCCTAAATGCTCAAGTTTCTTTGGAAAGGAATATGAAGGCAATGTGATACGCACATCGACCGATCTTGCACTTTATCTTCTTGAAAAAGCACATGTGGCAACAGTTGCCGGTGATGCGTTTGGCTCGCCAGAATGCTTCCGTATGAGCTATGCGACAAGTGATGAGAATATCATGGAGGCAATGCGCAGAATAAAGGAAAGCCTTGCGTTACTCAAATAATAAAAAGTTTTTTGGCTGCAAATGTGGTTAAAATTCCTTAAACGCGCAGTTTATTCTAATAAATTGCGTATCTTTGCGAGGAAAAACAATTGTAGAGACTTATTTCTAATCAATATTTATAATTAAATCTAAACAAAAATCAATTATGGCAAATTCACAGAAAGCAGCTCCTGCTCAGAAGAAGCAGGGCTTCACAGGTGTTCGCGCAGCGATTTGGATTATCGTACTCTGTTTCATCGCAGGTGTATGCTTCTTCGAGTTCGTACTCGGCAACCCAGACAATTTCCAGGGCGGTGACAACGCAAACGCTCCTCTTCCAGGTAACCTTCTCGGTACAATCTACAAAGGTGGTATCGTCGTTCCTGTGATTATCACACTCCTCTTCACCGTGGTTGCTCTCTCAGTAGAGCGTGCTCTTGCACTCTCAACAGCTCACGGTAAGGGCAAGCTCGCTAAGTTCGTTCAGGAGGTGAAGGCAGCTCTTGCAGCTAACGACCTCGCTAAGGCTCAGCAGCTCTGCGACAAGCAGCAGGGTGTTGTAGGTAACGTCGTTTCTGCATCTCTCAAGACTTACAAGGAGATGGAGACTGCAACAGGTATCAAGAAGGAGCAGAAGATCTCTAAGATCCAGCAGGCTCACGAGGAGGCTGTACAGCTCGAGATGCCAACTCTCCAGATGAACATGCCTATCCTTGCAACTCTCGTTACTCTTGGTACTCTGACCGCTCTCTTCGGTACCGTTGTGGGTATGATCAAGTCATTCGCAGCCCTCGCAGCTGGTGGCGGCGGTGACTCTCTCGAACTCTCTACAGGTATCTCTGAGGCCCTCGTAAATACTGCATCAGGTATCTTGACTTCTTGGTGTGCTGTTATTGCTTATAACTTCTACTCTAACAAGATCGATAAGCTTACTTACGCTCTTGACGAGGTTGGTTACACAATTGCTAAGACATACGAGGCTAACCACGAAGAGGCTTAATCTTTTTACTAACCCTTTAAAACTTTTATCGCTATGGGTAAAGTAAAAATTAAGAAAGCCGACGTCTGGATTGATATGACCCCGATGTCAGATGTCATGGTCCTTCTTCTCACCTTCTTCATGTTGACATCAACATTCGTGAAGAATGAAGTCGTGAAGGTCAATACACCTGGCTCCGTGTCTGAAATCAAAGTCCCGGAAACAGAGGTTCTGCAAATCCTTGTAGACAAGGAAGGCAAGATATTCCTCAGCCTGGACAAGCCTGGATACATGAAAGAAATGCTTGAGAACGTTCAGAGCCAGATGACTGGTCTTGACCTTGCACCACTGCAGGTGAAGAACTTCGTAGCTCTCGCATCTTTCGGTATGCCGGTGTCAGAAATGTCAAATGTCCTCAAGCATGAGGCTTCTGATGTCAACGAACTGCAGAAGAGCATGGGCGTTCCTACCGACAGCATCAATGGAGGTATGAGCGAGTTCCAGATGTGGGTGGATGCCGCTCGCAGCTCATCATTCGGTTCTGACATGAAGATTGCTATCAAGGCTGATGCTGCGACACCTTATAAGGTTGTCAAGAAGATGATGTCTGAGCTTCAGGACATGAGTGAGAACCGTTACTATCTTATAACATCGTTAAAGAAGGAGGGCGAATAATATGGCAAAGAAAAAAGCAAGCCGCCAGAAAAAAGCGGAGACCCGAGTGGACTTCACTCCGATGGTGGATATGATGATGTTGCTTATCACCTTCTTCATGCTGTGTACATCTTTGAGCAAACCTCAGTCAATGCAGTTGACGATGCCAAGTAACGATAAGAATGTCGCAGAACAGGATCGTGGTGCAACAAAAGCGTCACAGACTATCACACTGTATCTTGCAGGAAATGATGCTGTATATCATGTTGACGGTATTCCTGATTATGATAACCCTGCTTGTCTGAAAAAGACCACATGGGGAGCGGAAGGTCTCCGTGATGTGCTTATCAACCACAAGACAGAGGAAGGCTACACACCTGTAAAGAACATCAAGGCTTCCAAAGCCCTTCTTGATGCAGAGCGCGCAAAAGACAAGTCTATGACAGACTCAGTTTATAATGCACGTCTTACAAAAATCAAGAATGGTGAGCTTGAGACCGGCAAGGTTCCGGTTCTTACAATCATCATCAAGGCTCTGGACACAGCTTCATACAAGAACCTTGTTGACGCACTTGATGAAATGCAGATTTGCGCAATCGGTAAGTATGTTATTGACCAGGTTAATGATGACGACATGCGTCTTCTGAACGCAGCCGGTATCAAGTAATCTGTGATATGGCAAATTGTTAAACCATAAAAAGAAAGAACAGAACTATGTCAAAAATAGATCTTATTTCAAACGATTGGACTGAGATTGTCTTCTCAGGTCGCAATCAGGCCTATGGTGCTTACCAGTTGCGTAAAGGTACAGGCAGACGTAACCTATGGTCAATGGTGTTCGTTGCTGCCGTTGCTGCGTTGGCGTATGTAGGTCTTTCAATGTACAACTCTTATCAGGAATCACAGAAGGCCAAGTTCGAGGCTGAGATGGAGGCATCTCTCCTTGAGCAGAAGAAGGAAGCTAAGGTTGAGAAAAAGACTGAGGCTCCAAAGATTGAGCAGGTTAAGCAGGTAGAGAAGGTCAAGTCTTCTATTGCCTTCACACCACCTGTCATCAAGAAGGACTCTGAAGTGAAGCCTGAGGAGGAAATGAAGACTCAGGAAGAACTTAACGAAAGTAAGACAGCCGTTGGTGCCTTCACTGTTGAGGGTAACGACGAAGAGGGCGGTACAGTCCTCAAGGCTGTCGAGGAAATCGCTGCACCGGAACCTCCTAAGCATGAGGAGGAGAACAAGGTGTTCGATGTAGTGGAGCAGATGCCTGCATTCCCTGGCGGTCCGGCTGCCCTTATGCAGTATCTTTCTTCTCACGTTAAGTACCCTGCAGTTGCTGAGGAGAATGGCATTTCAGGCCGTGTTACTGTCCAGTTCGTCGTAGAACGTGACGGTAGTGTGACTGACGTTAAGACAATGAAGTCTGTTGACCCATCACTTGACAGGGAGGCAGAGCGCGTTGTCAAGTCAATGCCTAAGTGGATTCCTGGTAAGCAGAACGGCGCACCTGTTCGTGTGAAGTACTTCGTACCGGTTGTATTCCGTCTCCAGTAATATGTGATATAAAAACTATGTAATATATGAAGAGTAGGGCGAGGCTTCTCAAAGAGGGGTTTTCCTCTACTCTTCATTGTCAACGGAAGTCAATGCATATTTGCCACAAGTGCTGACAAATCTTTGTTCTTGACAGTTGCATTGTTGGTTTTCTGCAAATATAGTTGCCGAAGTCCAAGAATGACTAACAATTTATATGTGGAAGAATCTGTTATTCGTAGTAGCGAATATACAGTATAGAACAGAGGCGAGTCATGTTATATGTGCAGAAAAGAAGGTTGCAAGATGCAGGCAATCGGAGCTTTCCTTAGGTGGAGAAATGCTTGATGTACGATAGGTTATCCTTAAATTAATACCATAAACAATGAAGAAAATAATATATATATCCCTCATAGCCATTACATCCCTGATGGTTCTTGGAGCATGTAAGAAGAAATCCGCTAACGGAAGAACCGACACATACGCCTCAGGAGAGATGACCGTGATGTGTGATGAGAGCTTCAGTCCCATTATCAATGAAGAGATAAAGGTGTTCCATGCCACTTATCCGGATGCGAAAGTCACTCCGAAATATACCAATGAGCTTGATGCGTTCAATGCCTTGATGGAGCAGAAGGTCCACCTCATCATCACTGCGCGCAATTATAGTGCAAAGCAACTGAACTACTTCAAGACTAACGGCTTGCAGCCACGCTATTTCCCTCTCGGTTATGACGGGCTTGCATTCATAATCAACAAGGACAATGTTGACTCCTGCATACATGTTAACGACATCAAACGCATCCTTAGTGGTAAGGTGCGTAATTGGAATGAGGTTAACAAGGACTCCAAATTAGGTGAAATAGACGTCGTTTTTGATAACGCAAAATCCGCAGCAGTCCATTGGGCTGTAGACTCAATCCTTGGAGGAAAGCCTATCAACAGCCCTAACATAACAGCTGTAAATACAAGTGCGGAGGTCATCAACTATGTTGAGAAAACGAAGAACGCAATAGGAATCATCGGCAGCAACTGGCTTAATGACAAGCGTGACACGACAAATGTCACCTTCAACAAGAACATAAATGTCATGTCCGTCTGCCAGGTGGAAGGCGCAAAGGCAGATGAAATGAACTCATGGAAGCCATATCAGCTATACCTCCTTGACGGCCGCTATCCTTTCGCGCGCACTGTCTACGCTTTGCTGGTAGACCCATATCACGGTCTTCCTGTCGGCTTTGCGAACTTCATGCAGTCACCAATAGGGCAGAAGATTGTCCTCAAGTCAGCGCTTCTTCCTTATCGTGGAGACTTGCAGTGGCGCAAGGTGCAGACAGATTAGTCAGATGCGCGGACACATAATGTGCGCAAAGGCAGGAAAGCGAAACGCCAAGTGCGGTTTGGGATATATCTCCATTTGTTGACACTTTTATGCCAGATATTGACACATGTTTTGCACATCCGAAAAATAGTCTTAATTTTGCATACGGAAATAAAAACAGTAAGATAAATCACTAACACAAATACAAATAACCAAGCTAATACAAAAAGATTTATGAATACAATGAAATATCTTTTGGCTGGTGCCCTGATGGTTGTCAGTGGCTCAGCAATGGCTCAGTCTTTCGATGAAGCAGTGAAAGCAGTTAAGTCCGGACAGTCCCCAAAAGAGGTGGAATCCCTTGTCAAGGATGTCAAGGACTGGAAGAAAAATGCAGCAGGTCTGGCTAAGGTAGGCCGTGCTTATCTTGATGTGAAGGACACCCTTAACACACGTAAGTATGCCAATCTCGCCGTTGATGCAGAGAAGAAGTTGAAGGAAGGCAAGACAGCCGTGGGCTATATCCTTCTTGGTGACCTTGAGGTCTACAATGATAATCCGGGCGATGCAGCTGCTTGGTATCAGAATGCCATATACTTCAACCCGAAGGCAGCAGAGGCATACAAGAAGTATGCTTTCATCTATCGTGGCCGTGACCCAAAGCAGGCTGTTCAGACACTTGAACAGCTCCGCACTGTAGACCCTACTTATCCTGTTGATGCAGAGGCAGGACACATCTATTATATGTCTGCAACAAAGAACTCTGACTATATGCCGCTTGCCCTCCAGGCTTACCAGAAGGTTCAGCTCGAAGACCTTTCCAAGCTGGAGCCATACTATATGACAGAGTATGCCCTTGTAGCATTCGCTTCACAGAAGAACGAACTCTCAAAGAAGATTGCAGAGTTCGGCCTCAAGTCCACACCACGCAATGCCGGCTACAACCGTCTTGCAATGTACAACTCTGTCGAGTTGAAGCAGTTTGAGGATGCGGTGAAGTACACAAACAAGCTTTTCAATGAGAGCGATACTGCCAAGTTCACTCCAATGGACTATAAGTATGCCGCACTTGCATACGAAGGCATCAACGACCTTGACAACGCTGTAGCAAACTACAAGAAGCAGATAGATTGCTGTACTTCTGAAACTCAGAAGATTGCAGCTTTGAAAGACCTCTCTGACTGTTACAAGGCAAAGGGTGACCTTGTCAACTCACTTGCAACTTACGAGGAGTATCTGAAGCTCAATCCTAAGGCAAGTGCAAATGACTATGCAGGTTTTGCAAATATCTACCGCAACATGGCTGCAGAGCAGACCGGTGCAGAGCAGAAGGAATCCGTGGACAAGGCACTTGCCATCTATAAGGACATGATAGAGAAGTTCCCTAATTCAGCTGACTACTCCAATTTCATGGCAGCTCGTACAAGCTCTATCATCGACCCTGATCAGAAACTCGGACTTGCACGTCCATACTATGAGGCTCTCTTCAACTCTATCAGTGCTGCCGGCATCAAGGACAACAGTGACAAGGCACGTATCGTAGAGGCTTGCCAGTACCTTGGCATCTATTTCTTCAAGATACAGAATGACAATGAAGCCGCTAAGCCATATTTCGAGAAACTTCAGGAGATTGACCCTGAGAACGCTCTTGCAAAGCAGGTTCTTTCAATAATCAAATAAAATATAGAATATAGACTGAAATGTAGAAAGTAGGGACAGACTGACTTCAGTTTGTCCCTATTTTCAGTTATGCAGAGCGGCAGCCTCTTTCCTTATGCAGCAGTTACGGCGCAGGCTTTGGCATCTCGTTGCATTGTGAGAACTGTATAGTAATTCCATGGAGTATGATATTTTCTCTGTATAGATGTCTCCTCTACAAAACAATGAGATTATAAGTGGCAAAATGAAAGATAACACTTTACCGTGCGAAGGGTTACCTTTGACAGTACAAAACGTTACCTTTCACCAAGTAAAGCGTTACCTTCCGCCAAATCAATGATGTTTTAACATTCATTGTTGTTTGAGTTTAGGAAAATGCCTGTATATGTGACATTTTGAAAGTAATTGTCATGTTTGGCTTACATATAGGAATTTGTGCTAACTGTACGATAGATGCACTTACATCCAATCCACGCACGATAAGGTTCAAATGTAGAATAATTTGCATGACTACTGATAACATTACAATTACAAACTGACACTCTATGACAGACGACGAGAGATTCATGCGTATGGCATTGAAAGAGGCAGAGCAAGCTGCCAATGACAATGAAATCCCCATAGGAGCAGTCATTGTCAGCAATGGCAGGGTGCTGTCACGTGCCCATAACCTAACAGAAACATTGTGTGACGTCACCGCCCATGCTGAGATGCAGGCGATAACCTCTGCCGCCAACACTCTCGGAGGCAAGTACCTGCAAGGCTGCACGTTGTATGTCACAGTAGAGCCTTGCCCCATGTGTGCCGGTGCCATAGGGTGGGCACAACTCTCACGCATTGTCTATGGCTGTCCCGATGCGAAGCGCGGCTATCGTGAGTATGCTCCCAAGGCATTCCACCCTAAAGCTACAGTCACGGAAGGTGTGCTGTGCGAGGAATGCAAGGCTCTTATGCAGTCTTTTTTCAAGAAAAGACGCTGACGGTCTTCCGCACAACCATGAACCATGCTTTACCATAAGTACGGCATGACATCTGTATATTGCTCATTTTATATATAATATATGAATAACATCAAACGAATAGTTCTTACAGGCGGCCCTTGTGCAGGCAAGACAACAGCCCTTGTAAGGATAAGAGAACATTTCTCAAGTCTTGGATACAAAGTGTTCACAGTTCCGGAAGTTCCTACAATGATTACTCAGACCGGCTGGAACTACCTTACGGACAACAAGAAATTCTACTACGAAGGCGAACTTGTCATCCTACAGATGCAGCTTGCCCTTGAGGACAGTGTGCAGAGAATGGCAGAGACTGTCGCGCCTGACAAACCGTGTGTCATAATCTGTGACCGTGGCACAATGGACATCTCCACCTACATCTCTCATGAGATCTGGGAGGACATCTGTGGCAAGGTAGGTTACACCACCGAGGAGTTGCGCAACCGTTATGACGCTGTCCTGCATCTTGTCACTGCTGCCGATGGGGCAGAGGAGTTCTATACCATTGAGACAAATGCCAACCGATATGAGCAGGCAAACGAAGAAGGGCTGAAGATAGCACGCATGCTTGACCATAAAGTGTTCGATGCATGGTTCACCCACCCACATGTGCGTGTCATCGACAACAGTTCCGACTTTGACCTAAAGCTCAACCGTGTGCTGACCGAAATATCCCAAGTCCTTGAACTCCCGTTGCCTGTAAAGGAAGAGCGCAAATACATTGTGGAACTTGCCGGAGAGTTGCCGGAATGCATTGAGAGTGAGATAGTCCAGACTTACCTTGTCGCCGATCCGGGACGCGAAGTGCGTCTGCGCCGCCGCTGGCAGGATGGACAGGCGATAAACATCCATACGACGACAAAGATGATTTCCCCACAGGAGAAGATTGTCACAGAACGTCAAGTGAGCAACAGCCTTTACGAATCACTCTTGCAGCAGGCAGACCCTTACCGTGCCACGATACGCAAGCAGCGCCGCAGCTTTATTTGGTGCGGCCAGTACTTTGAGTTGGACACTTATCTTGAACCTGTCTCCGGCCTTATGATTCTTGAGACAAAGGAGAAGACCTGCCATGAGGAAGTCAAATTCCCTCCGTTCCTGAAGGTTGTAGAGGACATAACAGGCAACACAAAGTACTACAACTACAACCTTGCCTTGAAGAAATAGGCAGCCATCTGCCACACTGCCACAGCTGTCACATTTTCTGTCTGCTGCTTTTGCAGACGGAAATGTGGCAGCATAACCCTCAATCTTCAGCCACTCTTCGCTGTATGTGCAAGTGTTGCCATGGTGATAAACCGCCTTGCTGCCCAAAGGAAAACAATCTTTCAGGCTGTCATCCATCCGAATCCATGTAACATTCTTTTCCCACATGAAATTTTCAGTACACAGCACGACCCTCGTTTTTGACCTGTTCTTCTGCCTTGTCTTCGTGCCGCTCATCGTCATTCTCGGGCCTGCACGCTACTGGCTTGTGCGCTGGACCGGCTTTTTCTTCCTTGCATGCGCCTATCTTTATATGTGCTATTTCACGATAAAGTATTTGAATTTCCCGAAACTGATGATTGCAAGAAAGTACAAGAAGATAGGTATCTCCATTGCACTCTTCATCCTTTCCAACATTCTTATCTCCCACTTTCCCCTGCCTGACGTGGAATTCATCACCCCGGCAATGACAGAATATCAGACCAGTGTCCGTGACCAAGGCATAATGCTGAACATGTGGCTTATGTTTTCCTTGGTGGTAGGCTACTCCCTCACGGTCTCTTTTGCCAATGAACTCTATGAGCAGCTGTTGCTGAAAAAGAGGATTGAAAACCAGAAGAACAAGGCGGAGATGGCTATGTTCAAAGCCCAGATAAGCCCGCATTTCCTTTTCAACACGCTCAATTCGCTGTACAGTCTTGTCATAGGGACGTCGCAAAAGGCTGAGGACGCATTCATAAAATTCACGGAAATACTGAGATATACATACGTCACGATAGAAAACGAGTCTGTGACATTGAAAGATGAGGTGACCTACATACAGAATTACATAGACCTTCAGGCATTGCGCCTCAACAAGCACACCACCGTGGACTGGAGCCATGACATCGATAACGATGGCGTGACGGTGCCTCCGATGATATTCCTCACCTTCGTTGAGAACGCTTTCAAATATGGCACATCGCCAAGCCACGACTGCTCCATCGTCATACGCCTTACCGTGAAGGACGGAACCCTTTCGTTCAAGACGCAGAATAGTGTGATGAAGCATGCCCATGAGTTCCGCCGCGATTTGCCTGTGGGCATGGAGAACTGCCGTGCGCGTCTCGAAGCATTGTTTCCGGGAAAACATACGCTTGAAGTCTCGGAAGCAGACAACAAGTTCAATGTATCACTCACCATACAGCTCTTCTGACCATACGTTGCTCCGCAGAGCCAACAATCCACGGCAAACAGGCGTTTGCCATAAACCAAACATAAAAGCACTACGCAACAATAAGCAATAATGAACAGTAATGTAAACTGCATAGCCATTGACGATGAGCCATTGGCACTGGAGATTATAGAGAAATTCTGCACACGGATGGACGGTTTCGCGCTCCGTACATATTCTGACCCGGAAGAGGGGCTTGCCGCCATTCTCCAAGAAAGGCCTGACATAGTGTTCCTTGACATAGAAATGGAAAACATCACGGGACTTGCCATTGCACGCCAGCTGCCTAAGGAGATTTGCGTCATTTTCACGACTGCTTATCTCAACTACGCACTTGAAGGCTTCAATCTTGATGTCGTCGACTATCTTCACAAGCCATTCGCATTCAGCCGTTTCCAGGCCGCCTGCACAAAAGCCTTGCGCAGAATCGAATTTAATGCGATGAACTCCGCAAGCCAGAATCTTGTGGTCAAGCAGGAATATAGTAATGTAAGCATCCCATTGAGCGACATCCTTTATATAGAAGCCATGGAAGGCTATTCCAGGATACACAGGCTCAGCGACAAGCCAATCATGTCGCGTGGCGTGCTGAAATCCTTTGGCGACAGGTTGTCCCCCACAGAGTTCATACGTACACACCGCTCATATATTGTGGCAGCGGGTAAAGTGAAGAGTTTCACAAAGCAGTCCGTCACACTCGTTAACGGGGCAACACTGCCTATCAGCAGGCAGTATTCGGAGAATGTGGTAAGGCTCCTGAGCGAATAATCGGTCACTTTTGCGCAATACATCTGTTTTTGCGTGTCAAACAGACAGTGTTTAATGATTTTTCAATCATGAACACTGTTTTATTATGGATTTAACTTTATGAAAGAATGTCTTATAAAAAATATTCTTACATGTTCAAAAAAACGCAAAAACAATTGTTGGTTATGCAATTTCTTAGTACTTTTGCCACCGAGATTTTCAACCAAGGCTGCCGACAGTGCCGGTGACTGGCTCAGGACCAAGACCACGGGAAGTGCATTATTGGCAGGCTTAAAAAGTTAAACCCTTAAAAACACACTTATTATGAACAAAAGTATTAAAGGGACTCAGACAGAGAAGAATCTGATGTCATCATTTGCAGGTGAGTGTCAGGCCAGAATGCGTTACACTTATTTCGCATCAAAGGCTAAGAAAGAAGGATTTGAACAAGTGGCTGCCATTTTCGAGGAGACAGCCAACCAGGAGAAGGAGCATGCGGAGCGTATGTTCAAGTATCTTGAAGGCGGCACATGTGAGATTTGTGCCTCATTCCCTGCCGGAGTGATTGGAACAACCGTTGAAAATCTGCAGGCAGCAGCAAAAGGCGAGCATGAAGAAGCGGAAGTTGACTATCCGAAGTTTGCCGACATAGCAGAGGAAGAGGGCTTTGACGAGATAGCAAAGATGTACCGTAACATTGCTATTGCGGAGCGTGGACACGAAAGCCGATACAGCAAACTGCTGAAAAACCTTGAGGAAGGCACTGTCTTCAAGAAAGATGGCAAAGTCTATTGGCAGTGCCGCAACTGCGGATACATTGTTGAAGCAAGTGCCGCTCCGAAGGAATGCCCGGCATGTCTGCATGCACAGGCTTACTTTGAGGTGATGAAAGACAACTATTGATGTAAAGTCAAATATGGCACAGTGGCAGTAATGGCGGTGCTTGTTGCCGGAAGACAGGCGGCTGTGCCATACAAAGTCCCCAATCTGACCCTTTGGTCTTAAACTTTTAATTCGCTTACAACTATGGATAACATGAGATTTCAAATGCCCGCACTCGGCTATGCCGCTGACTCACTCGCGCCGGCTATCAGCGCAGAAACTGTCAACCTGCATTACGGAAAGCATCTGCAGACTTACGTAGACAACCTTAACAGGCTTGTTGCAGGAAGCGGGTTTGAGGACAATACATTAGAAGAGATTGCGGCAAAAGCCACAGGGCCGCTCGGCAACAATGCCGGACAGGTAGTGAACCATACACTGTATTTTGAACAGTTGTCACCCAATGCCAAGTCAACCGAACCGTCGGCAGCGTTTATAGAGAAGATAAACCGCGCTTTTGGAAGCATGGAGGGCATGCGCGAAAAGCTCAGCGAAGCCGCCATAGGGCTCTTTGGCTCCGGCTGGGCATGGCTGGCAATGGACGAGAATGGTGAACTTTCAATCCTTCAGATGCAGAATGCTGACAACCCATTGCGTCACGGACTGCGCCCGTTGCTGACCATTGACGTATGGGAGCATGCTTACTACCTTGACTATCAGAACAGGAGGGCAGAGCATGTAAAAGCAATATGGGACATCATTGATTGGAATGTTGTCTCTGCTCGTGCAGAGCAATGATGAAATAAGCCTGTACAATCAGTGCCGGCTTGTCTGGCTCTGATGTACGGAAGATGCAATAATCAAATATAAAACGTGGTGACACAACCTTTATTTTTGGTCGTGTCACCACGTTTTATATACTTGCCTTTCCGGCAAACCAAAGGAAGCAATCACATCTCCTCAAGCTCTCCGGTCTCTGAGTCTATGATGAAACCGCGCACAATGATGTCCTTCGGAACCAGTGGGTGGGTTCTTATCGTCTCCACAGTTCTGCGCACTGACTCCGGTGTGTCCTTGAATCCTTCAAGCCATGCATCAAGGTCAATGCCACATTTGCGTATGGTTGCCAGTGTGCTGTCTGTCACTCCGCGGGCTATCATCTGCTCATGGAAATGCTCATAACTCATGTGGCATGCACCGCAATGGGAATGGGCGACAACCATAATCTCCTCAACTCCAAGTTCGTAGATGGCGACAATCAGGCTGCGCATCGCTGAATCGAATGCGGAAATCACCAGTCCTCCGGCATTCTTTATGATTTTCGCGTCACCATTCTTCAGACCTAACGCCGCTGGAAGCAGCTCTGTCAGGCGCGTGTCCATACAACTGAGCACGGCAAGTTTCTTGTCAGGATACTTGTCGGTAACAAATTTCTCGTACTCCTTGTTCGCAACAAAACTTTTGTTGTAATCGATAATTTGGTCTATCATAATTATATAGTTGTTTGTATCAATAGGCATATCAAAGATTTGCGTATAATGAAAGCGCAGGACAAAAATACGGAAACTTATTGAGAAAACAAAATATTTTAAGTCTTTATTGCAATTTTCTCCTTTGGCGCACAATCCAAAGCCTATACCATATTCCTTATATAATGTGAAAGTTCTTGCCATTATTGGATATGGAAGTCAAGAAAACGGAATCTTTTGTGATGATTTCTTTCTTTGTGTTAAAAATACTTTCTGTGTCCGCACACAAAAATCATGACACAAAAAACACAGTCAAAATACTTGCAACTCTCAGGAAAAGTGCTTATCTTTGCACTCGTTATCCTGAAAACAATCTCTTTACCTTAGAAAAAGACTAATACCTATTGAAGTTAAGAGCGGTAGCCTGTGAAGGTCATCGCTTTTTTTTTGCTCATATTTCAAGTTAAAAAGAGCAACAGTAAAGAGAAATTCCGGCTATGCAAGCAAGTTCGGCAAGAGAAGTTGCTTGTCATTCCATCTGTTTCCACAATATCTTATACCTGACCTTGTCAAGCCATGATATTATTTTAGGGAAAGTGCGAATGCTGCCACACTTTGTGCATTTCACCGGTGTAATCAAATTGGTGTTTTTCCATTGTATTCCCATCTCGTCAAATTCTTGTCCACAATCAGTGCAGACAAACGTGATATTTCCTTTCAGCATGGTTGGTTCATAGTTTATGAATTAGATTTCTGGTTAAGTGCCTGCAAGCCATGTCAAGCATGCCGCAGCTCCTTTGATGGCAATGATAGAGTATGGGATTGTCATGCTAATGGTTTCCGGCTCTGTGTTCATCATTCTTCATGATAGGAAAAGAGCCCCTGAAGTCCTCAGACTTTCTGGGGCTCAAATTCTCTCTCTGCATTATTACTATTCAAATGAATCTCAAACCATGACTCTCGTACTTTGCCAATATTCTGTATAGAGACTTTACTGATAGTAATGTTATTAACCACTCGTAAAGCACTCCTTAATATAGTTCTCTAATGCAAAGATAATAATTTTATTGTATTTTAACTGCAATTTCGGGGGGGTAACATCCTTTAACAAAATAAAACTGAAATTTGCACATCAGGGTAAGTGCTGTGTTGTCTGTTAAAATGTGGCGAAAGGCGTCTGAAAGCCGCTTAAACACGCCTCTTTTGTCTATGCCGGCTTGCGGTGCAGTTCCATTCGTTGACACATTTATGTCAGATATTGACACATATTTTGATTATCCAAGAATAAGTCATAATTTTGCCGGCAGTTAATAACCAAAATAGGAGAAACATTATGAAAAAGCAAATCATCACATCACTTGCCGCATTGGCACTGCTTTGTGCTTGTGGCAACGACAAGCAGTCAAAGGAACAGCAAAACCTCATGGAAGCCTCAAAGCAGGAACTTGCAGAGGCTGTCAGTGAGCGTGACCAACTTTTACGCCTTGTGGGCGAAGTGTCTTCGGGAATGGAACAGATAAAGCATATTGAGAACATACTTACGCTTTCCAAGTCAGGGGAGAACAAGTCACAACGCGCTCAGTTGCTTGCTGACATGGAGACCATACAGAAGACTTTGCAGGAAAGAAGGGAACAGCTTGAACAGCTTGAGGCTAAGTTGAAGAAATCAACACTTTTCAACAAGGAACTCCAAACAACCATCGAGGCGCTTCGTGCACAGATAGAGGCACAAACAACAGAGATTGAAGACTTGCGCACACAGCTTACTGCTGCAAAGGAGCGTATTGGACAGTTGAAGAACTCTGTCGATTCCCTCAACACTGCTGTGGCTAACGTGACAACAGAAAAGGATGCTGCGCAGAAAGCGTCATTGCAGTTGGAGAACGAGCTGAACACTTGCTACTACACTGTAGACACAAAATCAAATCTCAAGAAGCATAAGGTCATCGAGACTGGTTTCCTGCGCAAGTCAAAACTCATGAAGGGTGACTTTGACCAGAACGTGTTTGTCATCAGTGACAAGAGAACCCTCACCACAATTAATCTGAAGTCAAAGAAGGCGAAGATACGCACAAACCATCCTGCCGGCTCTTATGAGTTGGTGGAGAACAACGGACAGAAAGTGTTGCGCATAACAAAGCCGCAGCAGTTCTGGGAACTTTCCAACTATTTGGTTGTCCAGACGGATTAAAGTCTTGCGCCTTTCCGAACATAAGGAAAAAAGGAGATTCATCCAAACTGGGATTGGCAAACCTGAAAGCCTTCTGACATGGTTTACACATTTATATAATTAGGTTTGCCAGTACAGTGTTTTTATAAAGAATATCCTTCTGAGGAGCGTTCGCAGATACTTGCATCTTATGTGCAGTCTGTGGACGCTCTTTTTGTGTTATGGCTGTTATATTCCCGTTTGGGTAATAAGAGTATGTATCGCATAGACAGAGGCATAAAACAAAGATGTGCAGACATTTCACAATGTCTGCACATCTTGTTTGTATTGATTTCTAAACTTTTCAAAAAGAAAGACGAGCCTCACGGCTGGTCGGTGTTACCTGAATTAACAACAAATCTTTTTACACTTAAAAATCTAATACAATCTAAACTAACTAACTTTTACCTAATAACTAAAACCTAACTATATACTATCTATGAAAAACTAATTTCTTTTTTGTGTCAAGACTGTGTTTCAAGTCCTGTTGTCATCAGTACTTTTTGATGTCTCTACATCCTTTGTTCCTTTTGACGATGCAAAGGTACGACTGTTCTCGCACATGACAAAATATTTATGTTGTTTTTTACTCAAAAAAGCGTTATTATTGATAGGGGTCAAGCAGGTTTCGCGGTGTATAGTGTAAATGTAACACTTTTTCGCATTTATCACGATTCTTTGTGTTTTCTCTGAACAGCATATTTTTGCATATTGTTTGTGCTTATTGTTCCTTTTTGTGACATATATTTATGGTAGGGTAGAGTATTCCTGACATTTTGCAATATGGACGTTTTACGTGTTTTTCATGTTTAATGCTTTGAAAAAGATGTTTTTTGTTGTGAAAAGCCTTTTTTTGCGGATATGAAAAAATGGGGCTGCACTTCAAATAGGTGCAGCCCCATGGAAAGGTAAGGTAATGTTCTTTATTTTATCTTGTTCACGTAAGCATCGATTACAGCCACGGCAACAATGTTGACCACGTCACGAACTGTAGAGTCGAAGTCAGTGAAATGGATAGGCTTCTTAAGACCCATCTGTATAGGGCCTATCACTTCAGTCTCAGGAGAGAAGCCCTTTATGAGCTTATAGGCAGAGTTTGCTGCCGAGAGGTTTGTGAAAATCATTGAGTTCACTACCTCACCGTGCAGGCGGAGGAATGGGTACTTCTTGTCTCTGCGCTCATGGTCAAGTGCAAGGTCGATAGACATCTCGCCGTCAATCTTCAGGTCCGGGTATTCAGCCTGCATCTCTGCCACGACATCGTGCATAAGTCTTGGGCTGCCATCCTTGTCCACACCGAAGTTTGAGTATGAGATCATTGCCATCTTCGGCTCATCATTGAAGAATCGGATGGAGTCGGCTGTGAGGCGTGCAATGTCCTTCAGCGTGTCCTTGTCCGGGTGACGGTTGATGAGAGTGTCAGCGATGTAGTATGTGCCACGCTTTGAATTGACGAGATGCATTGTGCCGAAGTGCTTGTAGTTGTCGCGTATGCCGATTACTTCCTTTGCCACTTTGATGGTGTTTGAGAACTTTGTGTAGACACCAGTGATGAATGCGTCAGCCTCTCCTGTCTCAACCATCATCATGCCGAAGTAGTTGCGCTCGAACATTTTGTCGTTTGCCTCCTCAAAGTTATACCCTTCGCGGCAGCATTTCTCAGCAAGCAGCTGTGCATACTTCTCACGGCGTGCCATTTCTCTGTCATGACGGAGGTTGATGATTTCTATTCCTGTCATGTCAAGATCCAGTTCGGCGGCTTTCTTTGCAATCATCTCGTCGTTTCCGAGAAGTATTGGCTGGCAGATGCCCTCCTGCTTAGCCTGCACGGCAGCCTTTATCATTGTCGGGTGGAGTCCTTCGGCGAACACCACGCGTTGCGGATGCTTGCGTGCGGTCTCGTAAAGTGACTGTGTGACATTTGTCTCCTGGCCCATCTTGCGGCGCAGGTTACGCTTGTATTCCTCCCAGTCAGTGATAGAGGTGCGTGCCACTCCTGAGTCCATGGCTGCCTTTGCAACAGCAGCGGAAACCTCAGTGATGAGGCGTGGGTCGACAGGTTTCGGAATGAAATAGTCAGGGCCGAAGGTAAGGTTGTTCACCTTATATACTTGGTTCACCACATCCGGAACCGGCTGTTTTGCAAGGTCAGCGATGGCATGTACAGCCGCAATCTTCATTTCCTCGTTGATTGCAGATGCGTTAACGTCCAGTGCTCCGCGGAAGATGTAAGGGAATCCGATGACATTGTTTATCTGGTTAGGATAGTCAGAGCGTCCTGTTGACATGAGGACATCAGGGCGTGCCGCCATTGCGTCCTCGTATGAGATTTCCGGTACAGGGTTTGCGCATGCGAAGACGATAGGGTTCTCTGCCATGGAACGTATCATGTCCTGGCTGACAACATTGCCCTTTGAGAGTCCGAGGAACACGTCTGCACCCTTCATTGCCTCTTCCAGAGTGTGTGCGTCGCGGCGTTCTGTAGCGAAGAATTTCTTCTCTTCCGTAAGATTAGGTCTGTCGCTGGTGATTACGCCCTTGGAGTCAAGCATCAGGATGTTCTCCAGTTTTGCGCCGAGGGCGACATACAGCTTTGTGCACATTATGGCTGCCGCACCCGCACCGCTGACCACAATCTTCACATCCTCAATCTTCTTTCCTGCCACCTCAAGTGCGTTGAGAAGGCCTGCTGAAGAGATGATTGCCGTACCATGCTGGTCATCGTGCATGACAGGGATGTCAAGTGTCCTCTTCAGACGCTCCTCGATGTAGAAACACTCTGGAGCCTTGATGTCCTCAAGGTTGATGCCGCCGAATGTCGGTGCTATCTTCTCCACTGCCTCGCAGAATTTCTCCGGGTCTTTCTCGTCAACCTCAATGTCGAAGACGTCCACTCCGCCATAGATTTTGAACAGAAGGCCTTTTCCCTCCATGACAGGCTTGCCTGACATCGCGCCTATGTCACCGAGTCCGAGAACGGCTGTGCCATTGGAGATTACGGCAACGAGGTTGCCCTTGTCTGTGTACTTGTAAACAGAATCAGGATTATCTTGAATCTCCAGGCAAGGATATGCCACGCCCGGTGAGTACGCTAATGACAAGTCTGTCTGAGTACGATAAGGTTTTGTTGGCACTACCTCGATTTTACCGGGTCGGCCGGCCTCGTGATATTCAAGGGCGGCTTCTTTCGTTATTTTCACCATAATATTATATGTATTTAAAAAGTTTAGTTATCGTGAATGAATCTTTTTATAAGAAAAACCTGCTGCAAAATAACAAAAAAAAAACGAGTTGACCAAATATATATAATGTTTTTCTCCAAAATAACAAAAAAACTAACAAACTTTTTGGTACTTATTGATAATTTTCTTAACTTTGCGGTACAAAAAAACTATACCGAAGATATACAGTTCAACTATATAAACAAATAAAAAACTATGGTAAATTACAAAGAACTTGGTCTCGTAAATACTCGCGAGATGTTCAAGAAGGCTGTTGCCGGTGGTTATGCTATCCCTGCGTTCAACTTCAACACAATGGAGCAGATGCAGGCTATCGTCATGGCAGCAGTGGAGACAAAGTCACCTGTCATCATGCAGGTGTCACGCGGTGCACGTAACTATGCTAACCCGACAATCCTCCGCTACATGGCAGAGGGCGCTGTCGAGTACGCTAAGGAGTTGGGATGCCCTAATCCTGAAATCGTTCTTCATCTTGACCATGGTGACTCTTTCGAGACCTGCAAGTCATGTATCGACATGGGCTTCTCTTCTGTAATGATTGACGGTTCTTCACTCCCTTACGAGGAGAACATCGCTCTCACAAAGAAAGTCGTTGAGTATGCACACCAGTTCGACGTGACTGTCGAGGCTGAACTCGGCGTGCTCGCAGGTGTTGAGGATGAGGTTGTTGCTGAGGAGTCTCACTATACAAAGCCTGAGGAGGTTATCGATTTCGCTACACGCACAGGCTGCGACTCACTCGCTATCTCTATCGGCACATCCCACGGTGCATACAAGTTCACACCGGACCAGTGCACACGTGACCCTAAGACAGGCAAGCTCGTGCCTCCTCCACTCGCATTCGAGATTCTTCATGAAATCGAGGAGAAGCTCCCGGGATTCCCAATCGTGCTCCACGGCTCTTCTTCCGTGCCACAGGACTGCGTGGATACAATCAACGAGTTCGGCGGCAAGTTGCCTGATGCAGTAGGTATTCCTGAGGAACAGCTCCGTGAGGCTTCCAAGTCTGCCGTTTGCAAGATTAACATCGACTCCGACTCACGTCTTGCAATGACAGCTGCCATCCGCAAGTATCTCGCAGAGAACCCAAGCCACTTCGACCCTCGCCAGTACCTTACACCGGCTCGTGAGGCAATGAAGCAGATGTACATCCACAAGATTGTTGACGTACTGGGCTCCAACGACAAACTGTAATCTATGCAAATGAAGAAATATATAGTTGTGGCAGTCGTCTTTTTGACGGCTGCCATTTCTGCTTTTGGGCAGAAATACCATGTCACCAATGTCACACGGGAACGCATCCTTGTCGACAGCACCTTTGCCGACGATGCGCGTGGCGTGGAGGTTCTTGCGCCCTACAAGCACATTGTCGATTCCATAATGTCACCGGTTGTCGGCAAGGTTGCCAAATACATGGCGGCACACAATCCTGAAAGCGAGCTGTCCAACCTCCTTGCGGACATCATGGTGTGGCAGGGCAGGCGGTACGGCGAGAAGCCCGACCTCGGCATCTACAACATGGGAGGCATCCGCGCGGCACTTCCCGCCGGCGATGTGACGTTCGGTGATGTCAATGACGTCGCGCCTTTTGAGAACTACATCACTTTCATCTCCCTTACAGGCGGGCAGATGAAGACACTCTTCGACCAGATAGCCAAGAGCAACGGGTGCGGCCTGTCAAAGGGAACAGCCCTCGTCATAAAGGGCAGGGAGGTGGAATCGGTCACCCTCAACGGACAGCCGATAGACCCGAACCGCACCTACCGCATTGTCACACTGAACTATCTTGCTGAAGGAAACGACGGTTTTGCGGTGCTTCCTGAAGGTTTTGACATAAAATCCCCTAAGGATGAGCAAGCCCGCACAAGAGAATTCATTGTCGACTATTTCATCGAGAAGAACAAGGCCGGTGAGGTTGTAGATGCGGAAATAGAGGGGCGTGTCGTGCTGAAGTAAGCATGAAAGGCCGGAATTCAAAGTAAACAAAAAAGCGGAAAACTATGATTGATTCTATAAAGATTAAAGCCATTGTCGTCTGTGCCCTTGCCTGCACCCTGCTGCCTGCATACGCACAGAAGCGGCTCACCATACTTCACACCAATGACACGCACTCATGCGTCCTGCCGATGAACCCGAATCTTTCCGACAAGAGCGTTGCCGGACGTGGCGGATACCTGCGGCGCATCACGCTGATTAACGAGGAGCGGACGAAAGACCCTGACCTCCTTTACATCGATTCGGGTGATTTCTCGCAAGGCTCTTCCTACTACACACTCTTCAAGGGTGACGTGGAGGTGCAGCTGATGAATGAGATGGGCTGTGACGCGTCGACAATCGCCAACCATGAGTGGGACTACGGACTGGAAAATCTTCTGCGCAACGCACGCATGGCAAAGTTCCCGTTCATCTGTTCTAACTACGACTTCAAGGGCACGGAGCTTGAGGATGTCATCAAACCGTATACAATCATCAAACGTAACGGTCTGAAAATAGGCATATTCGCCCTTTGTCCGCCACTCGAAGGGCTTGTGTTTGCCGGAAACTGCAAAGGTGTTACCTACAACGACCCTATTGCTTGCGGGCTGGAAATGGGGACGTTTTTGAAGAAAAAGAAGAAATGTGATGTCGTCATCTGCATCTCCCACCTTGGCTGGGACGAGCGTGGCGACATCGGGATGATAAAAGGCTCACGCAACATAGACATCGTTCTTGGAGGCCACAGCCACAGTTATTTCACCGAATTGCAGTATGCCAAGGACCTTGACGGCAAGGATGTCCCTGCCGACCAGAACGGAAAATCCGGCATATATGTAGGCAAAATCGTCCTCGAGCTTGACAAATGACATGACTTCCATGTAGTGGTTGCCGTTGTTTTGCGGCAAACACGACTTGCGTATAGGTTGGTTTGCCATAGCTGTTTATGGAGTCAGGCGGTATCTGTAACGCACGGATACCGCCTGATTTGTTTATGGATGTTATCGAAAAAAAGTGCATGAGTTTTCTAATCCTCTATTTATCATAATGTGAGAAACAAGCCTTCGTTACGTGAAAAATCATGCTCCATTCAGTCAAAGCCGGTCATTCAGACAGTAAATCAATACCTTTGGCAGTGCGAAAGGTATTGATTTTCACTGCAAAGCGTTATGGTTTGCAGGGTAAATGGTAACGAATTGGCGTGCTTTATCATGCCCCATAAGTGCTGTTTTGTTGCTAATGCTTTGATTTTCAGAAGAATGATAAAGCGGCTAAATTTGAGGAATTTCCGTAATTCCCTTGCGAAAAAATCTACAGACGATTCTCAGAGGGCAAAAATGGTGTGAGTTTTCTAATTCTTCTCCTCTTTCAGCGGTTGGGCATACAGCACAAGTGCATATCCCACAGGATTTCTGCTGCCCCGTGGAAATACCAATACAACGAAATAGTCCACAGTCTGTTCGTAGGAACAAGCTGTGGACTGTCATGTCATAAGCTGCTATGTAGCAAAAAGCGTAACTACTCAAAGTACAGTGACAAGCAAATCATCTTCGTGCGTGTCTTGTCCACGGAGTAGGCGTAGGGCAGCATACTCTCGTCGCGGAGAGTGCCGGCATGCTTCGTGTCAAGGCTGTTTGTCAGGCTGTACATGAACTTCAGTTCCGGGCGGAGCTTGAAGAAAGGCAGATAAAAATCGCACCCCAAGCCCGCAGAAAGGAATATGTCGTACTTCTTCAGGCGCAGATAATCGTTCGCCTTTGTTGTCAGATTGAACATCGGAGTCAGTCCGGCAACGATGTAAGGACGGTGGTTGTTGAAACGTTTCGCACTGAAAATCATGTCCATTGTCGCCGCGATGTACACGGATTTCATGTTCTGCACCACCTCTCGCGGCTGTTCCTGCTCGTCAAGGTCTGTCCGATTGTGGAATGTAAGGTGCTTTGTGCCGAAATAAAGCATCGGTGCAAGGCGGAAAGCAAAGTGTGCTCCGAGGCGCGCTTCGCCAAGCACACCAACCTGAAAGCCCGGATCCCAACGGTCCTGGTCAACGCTTACGACAGATGTGTATTGCCCTCCGTCCTCCGTCTCTATGGTGACGGGACCGACATTGTTCAGTTCCATGTCCTGCAAGTGAGTGCCGAGAACCACGCCGAAATGGAACGGACGCAGGTCTGTATACGGGCGGTTCTCCACCGACCTGTCCTGTGCGCCGGCGTTGAGAGCCGGCAGCAAAGCGAGTATTATTATCAAAATATTCTTCATCTTTTATATAACGTGTAGGCTTTTGTTTTATTGTGCCAAAATGGTGCTGCATGAATTTATCTGCATTTTCCTTGGTAGTGCATAATATAAAATAAGGTGAAAAGTTTGGGAAATTGGGGAAAAATGAGTAACTTTGCCCCAAATTAGCAAACCGTAATGGCAAAAGACTTGCAGAAGACAGAAAGTCAGTTCCATGAAGCATTGGAACTGTGCAGAGATATTTTCCGGAAGAAGCTCTATGACTATAAGCCGTCATGGAGGATGCTGCGTCCGTCGTCACTGACCGACCAGCTCTTCATCAAGGCAAAGCGTATCCGTTCGTTGGAGATAAAGAGGGAATCCAAAGTCGGTGAGGGCATTTTCCCTGAGTTTATAGCGTTGATAAACTACGGTATTGTAGGGCTTATCCAGCTTGATAATGGCTTTGTGGACGAGATAGACATCACCAACGACCAGGCTATGGCACTCTATGACGAGTATGCCGAGGCATGCCTGTTGCTGATGATGAAGAAGAACCATGACTATGATGAGGCATGGAGAGGCATGCGTGTGAGCAGCTATACCGACTTCATCCTCACGAAGATAGAGCGCATCAAGGAAATCGAGAACCATAATGGCGAGACCATCGCTTCGGAAGGCATCGGCTCCAACTATATGGACATCATCAACTATGCGGTGTTTGGTGTCATAAAGTTCATGGAAGCGGCAAAAATGTAGAAGCCTGTGGATAAACGTAAGATTGCGAATGCTGTCATAGTAAACCTCTCCAGGGTATTGCTTGGCGTGGTTTTTGTGTTCTCGGGCTTTTCCAAGGCTGTCGACCCGTTAGGGACTGTCTACAAGTTCCAGGACTATCTTGCAGCCCTCGGGCTTGGAAACACTATTCCGGACGCCCTGCTTCTGCTCTGTGCCGTGGCATTGTCAACTGTCGAGTTTGCCATGGGCGTGTTCATCCTGCTGGCAATATGGCGTCGCAAGACATCGAAGGCTGTGCTTGCCTTCATGGCTTTCATGACGTTGCTGAGCGTCTGGATTTATGCTGCCGACCCGGTGCAGGACTGCGGATGCTTCGGCGATGCACTTGTTCTGACGAACAGGGACACACTCATCAAGAACCTGCTCCTCATGGTCTGTGCCATCGTGCTTGCCCGCTACCCGCTGTCAATGCCACGCATGCTTGGCAAAAACATACAATGGATGACAGTGCATGTCACTGTTGCAGGCTCAATCGTGCTTAGCGGATGGTGTCTTTACGACTTGCCGGTGGTGGATTTCCGCCCGTATCATGTCGGAGCCGACATACGTCAGGGGATGATTGTGCCGGAAGACGCCGAGCAACCGGAGTTTGAGACTGTCTTCATCTTGGAGAAAGACGGCAGGCGGGAGGAGTTCTCGCTGGAGAACTATCCGGACTCCACATGGACATTTGTTGACAGCAGGACAACCGTTGTCAAGCAAGGGTATGTCCCTCCGATACATGACTTCTCGATAATGACCTCCGGTGACGAAGACATAACCGAGGATGTGCTGTCCTATAAAGGCTGCACGTTCCTGCTCATAGCACCTTTTATTGAGAAGGCTGACGACTCCAATTTTGGTGAGATAGACCGGATTTATGAGTTTGCGGACGACAACGGCCACCGGTTCTATTGCCTGACATCCAGTGGCGAAAAGGCGATTGGGCACTGGCGGAACATCACCGGCGCGGAATATCCTTTCTGTTTCACCGACGGAACGACGCTGAAGACCATAGTCCGAAGCAATCCCGGTCTGCTGCTCCTTAAGGATGGCAGGATTATAGGCAAGTGGAGCCATAACTTCCTTCCGTCATTGGAGAGGCTCTCGGAGATGATAAAGCAGAACAAATAACAGTTTAACACTTAAAAAATAAAAACAAAATGGCAAAGAAAATTGTTGCGGGCAACTGGAAGATGAACAAGAATCTTCAGGAAGGTGTTGCCCTTGCTAAGGAACTTACAGAAGTTGTCAAGAACCCTAATTGCGGTGTAATCATCTGCACACCATTCATCCACCTTGCAAGTGTGGCTGAGGTTGTCAAGGGTTCTGCAATAGAGCTTGGCGCAGAGAACTGTGCTGACAAGACTTCCGGCGCATATACAGGTGAGGTTTCAGCAGAGATGGTCAAGTCAACCGGTGCAGAGTACGTTATCCTCGGCCACTCAGAGCGTCGCGAGTACTACAATGAGACTCCGGAAATCCTCAAGGAGAAGGTTGAGCTTGCACTGGCTAACGGTCTGAAGGTGATCTTCTGCATCGGCGAGTCTCTCGAGGAGCGCGAGGCAAACAAGCAGAACGAGGTTGTTAAGGCAGAGCTTGCAGGTTCTGTGTTCCACCTTACAGCAGAGCAGTGGAAGAACATCGTCATCGCTTACGAGCCAATCTGGGCTATCGGAACAGGCAAGACAGCTACTGCAGAGCAGGCTGAGGAGATCCACGCTTACATCCGTTCTTGCGTTGCTGAGGTTTACGGCGCAGAGGTAGCGGCAGAGACATCTATCCTTTACGGTGGTTCTTGCAAGGCTTCCAACGCTCCTGAGCTCTTCGCAAAGCCTGACATTGACGGCGGACTTATCGGTGGCGCGTCACTCAAGGCTGCTGACTTCAAGGGCATCATCGACGCTTGGGGATAATGGCGTGAAGCCTGTGGTGGAATGGAGGAGAGCATATTTTATATATGATTTTTTGAATATGATGAAACATCTCTTTATTACAATATGTCTGGCATTGGTGGCTTTCGCTGCCAATGCACAGACTATTACTGATGAACTCCGACGCTCCAAGGACGGAGAGGGTACGGTAGTCATAAACCAAAGTCAGGAGATCGAACGTCTCGTGAATGCTGCAGATGTGCGCCAACAGGCAGAGAAAGCACCGTCGGCAACGACATCAGAGCCGGCGACAGCAACCGCTCCGTCAACGGAGAGAGGCACTTCCGCCACGGAAGGTGTAGCCGCCACGGCGGAAACTGGAAAGAAAATAATGCGCCATAGTTACAAGACTACAGGCTACCGCATACAGATTTACAGCGGAGGAAACAAGCGTGCCGACCGCATCAAGTGTGAGCAGATTGCGCAAAGGGTGAAGGGCAGTTTCCCGAATCTCCCTGTTTATGTGCATTTCTACTCTCCGAGCTGGAAGTGCCGCGTGGGAAATTTCACCAACCAGGAGGAGGCCTCGGCTGTGCTTAAGCAGATACGTGCCATGGGATATTCACAGGCGTGTCTTGTCAAAGGTAAAATTAATGTTCAGTATTGATGACAGAGGAAGAGACATATTTGCGTCCGGGGCTTGATGAACTTGCAGGACATTACAAGGAAATCCTCGGACTGCTTGGGGAAGACCCCGGGCGTGAGGGGCTTGAAAAGACACCGATGCGTGTGGCAAAGGCGATGCAGTTCCTTACGAAAGGCTACGGGCAAGACCCGAAAGCGATACTTGAAAAGGCGCTGTTCCATGAGGAGTACAGCCACATGGTTATCGTCAAGGACATCAATTTCTACTCGATGTGCGAGCACCACATGCTGCCGTTCTACGGGAAAGTGCATGTGGCATACATCCCAAACGGAACAATCACAGGGCTTTCCAAGATAGCACGCGTTGTGGAAGTCTTCGCACGACGCCTGCAAGTGCAGGAGAGAATGACTCATCAGATTATGGAAGTCATACAGGAGACCCTGCATCCTATGGGTGTCATTGTTGTCATAGAGGCGGCACACATGTGCATGCAGATGCGCGGTGTGGAGAAGCAGAATTCCGTAACCACAACATCCGCATTCTCGGGTGTGTTCAAGGCACAGGAGACTCGGCAGGAATTCATGAACCTGATAAAGTGAGCAGGCTTTCCCAGGGATAGCCTTTAAGCGGTTCAATGCCGCCGTACGTACGGTGGAAGCCGTATATTTACAGGAAGAAAACAAAAATAAATCAACCATAAATCAAACTAACAATGACAGCAAAAGAACTTACTCTGCAGTCAGAAACCAACCGTAAGCGCTTGGTGGAGATTGTCTACAATGGAGGTGCCGGCCATATTGGCGGCGACTTGTCATGCCTTAATGTTATGACAGCACTCTATTTCGATGTGATGAATGTTAACCCTGAAGACCCTAAAATGCCAGAACGCGACCGTTTCGTGCTCTCTAAGGGACATTGTGTGGAGGCTCTTTACAGTGTGCTGGAAGCAAAAGGCTTTATCACAAAGGAACTTACGGACACTCTCGGACAGTTCAATTCTGTGCTTTCCGGACACCCTACGATTGAGGTTCCGGGCATAGAGGTGAACTCCGGCGCTCTCGGCCACGGCCTTCCTATCGGTGTTGGAATGGCTATTGCGGCAAAGATGGACAAGCAGCCATGGCGCACTTATGTCATGATGGGCGACGGCGAGCAGGGTGAAGGCTCTATATATGAGGCTGCCATGGCAGGCTCTAACTACAAGCTGGATAATCTTGTGGCAATCATTGACCGCAATCATCTTCAGATTTCCGGTGACACAGAGGATGTCATGAAGATTGATTCCGTAAAGGAACGCTGGACAGCGTTCGGCTGGGATGTCATTGAAATCAATGGCGACTCTTGTGAGGAGATTCTTGATGCGTTCCATTCTATCGACTACACTAACGGCAAGCCTCACCTCATCATCTCTCATACGACAAAGGGATATGGCATCTCTTATATGGAGAATGTGGCAAAATGGCACCACGGAATGCCTAATCAGGAGCAGTACGAGCAGGCTGTCAGTGAGATAAGCGCACGTATCGAAAGCCTGAAGTAAGTAGTCTTCATGGCAGGATGTTATGCTTTTCCTGCCCAATCCATCAACATTTAACCTAAAAATCGAAAGAAATGATTGCTTGTAGAAAGAGTTTTACCGATGAGCTTTTGCGTCTCGGTAAGCAAGATAAAGATATTATTGCCGTGACAAGTGACGCGCGCGGCTCAGTGACATTGGGCGATTTCGCCAACGAACTCCCTGAACAGTTCGTGGAGTGTGGCATCGCCGAGCAGGATGCTGTCGGCATTTCCGCAGGTCTGGCTCACTCAGGAAAGAAGGTTTTCTGCTGCGGACCGGCATGTTTCTATGTCGCACGCTCCTTGGAGCAGGTAAAGGTTGACCTCGCATATTCACAGAATCCTGTGACAATCCTTGGCGTATCGGGCGGTATTGCCTATGGCGCACTCGGCGCAACCCACCATTCTCTCCACGACATCGCTGCTCTCCGCACATTCCCGGGAATGTCTGTATTCCTCCCTGCTGACGGCCAGCAGACAAAGGTTCTTGTCGGCAAACTTGTGGATTACAATCAGGCGGCTTATGTACGTGTGGGACGTGCTGCCGTTCCTGAGGTTTATCCTGAGACAAAGACAGACTTCGAGATTGGCAAGGCAGAGCAGATTCATGACGGCGACGATGTAGCTATCATCGCAGTAGGTGAGCCTGTATGGCACGCTCTTGAGGCTGCAAAGCGTCTTGAGGCTGACGGAATCCACGCCCGTGTGATAGACATGTCATTGGCAATCAAGCCATGCGACCGTGAGGCTGTCATCAAGGCGGCACGTGAGACCGGACGCATCATCACCGTAGAGGAGCACTCCCGTTATGGAGGTCTTGGCGGTATGGTGGCAGAGATTGTCTGCGAGGAAGTTCCGGGAACAGAGTTGACAATCCTTGGTATTCCTGATGAGAATGCCGTACACGGCACAGACAAGGAGATTCGCCACTATTACGGACTCGATGCTGACGGCATCTATGCTACTGTTAAGGAGTAATTCGTATATTTGATAATACATTTTACAAAACTGTAAAATAATGATTATCTCTATAGATCAGAGCACATCGGCTACTAAAGCCCTGCTCTTCGACGATAACTGCAAACTTCTGAAGCAGGTGGGCGTGCCTCACAAGCAGCACTATCCTCAGCCGGGATGGGTGGAACATGATGCGGAGGAGATTTGGCAGAACACCATAACAGCCATGAAAGAGGCTCTCTGTGCGCTCCCGGAAGGGGAGGGCATGGGAGGCTCTCTCAGCGTTGCCATAACAAACCAGCGCGAGACGGTTGTCGTATGGAACCGCGAGACCGGCAAACCTGTCTGCAATGCTGTCGTATGGCAGTGCATGCGCGGACAGCAAATCTGTGATGACCTGAAGGCAAAAGGCTATGGCGACATGGTGAAAGAGAAGTCCGGACTTCTCATCGACCCTTATTTCGCAGGCTCAGGTGCCAAGTGGATTCTTGACAATGTTGACGGTGCGCGTGCCTTGGCAGAGGAAGGGAAGCTGTGTTTCGGCACGATTGACTCATGGCTTGTTTACAAACTGACCGGTGGAAAGGTGCATGCCACAGATTATACCAACGCTTCACGCACAATGCTGTTCAATGTCCACACTCTTGATTGGGACGACGAACTGCTTGACATGCTTACCGTGCCACGTTCAATGATGCCGGAAGCACTGCCTTGCGATGCCGTTTACGGTGAGGTGTGTGAGGAAGTGCTTGCGCAATTAGGATGCAAGGCAACCATAGTGAAGATAGCCGGAATCCTTGGTGACAGCCATGGCGCACTCAGCGGTCAGATGTGCTTCGCGGAAGGCTTTGGCAAAGCGACTTACGGCACAGGCTCTTCCGTCATGGTGAACATCGG
Organism: Palleniella intestinalis; assembly: GCF_013166595.1. Lineage (GTDB taxonomy): Bacteria > Bacteroidota > Bacteroidia > Bacteroidales > Bacteroidaceae > Prevotella > Prevotella intestinalis. Next base: position 187,570 of record NZ_JABKKG010000003.1, read on the forward strand.
TGAGAACTGCGCTCCAGCTCCTGACGGACTTGTGACATCTGTGGGATTCTCTGCTCTTGGCAAGACTTTCTATGCTTTTGAAGGTAACATCCACTGCACAGGTGCAACGCTTAACTGGCTCCGTGACCAGCTTCAGCTCATCAACGGCCCACAGGAAGTGGAGGCAATGGCTACATCCGTGCCTGACAACGGTGGTGTTTATTTCGTTCCGGCGTTCTCGGGACTTGGAGCACCATGGTGGAATGCTGACGCAAAGGCGTGCATCTCAGGCATGACTTTCGCCTCTACAAAGGCTCATGTGGTACGTGCCGCACTCGAAAGCATTGCCTATCAGGTGACCGACCTTATCAAGACCATGACCGAAAAGGCAGGAATCAATCTGAAGGAAGTCCGTGTCGACGGCGGTCCTACCAAGAACAAGTTCCTCATGCAGATGCAGTCCGACCTCCTTCAAGTGCCTGTCGTGCGTTCCGAAGTGGAGGATGCTTCAGCGTTCGGAGCACTTGTAATGAACCGTTTCGCCCTTGGCGTATGGAAAACTTTTGACGAGGCACAGAAGGCATGGACAGCCCTTGAAGCCACAACTCCGGTACATACTCCTGAGGATATGGCACCGGCGTATGCCGGATGGCAGAAGGCTGTGCAGAGCTTACTATAAAAATAACTTGGGTTGCAAGAGGAATTTAGTGATAAATCATGATTCATCATGATGAAACATGTTGCATCAACCCACAATCAATCACCCCATAATCAATAACAAACAACCCAAATACCTATTAATATTATGTATCAACCAGCTAAACCGGGAAAAGAGACTTTCGGTCTCATCATAGGCACACGCGCCTATTTCAATTATGAGCTTGCCATTGACGTGCGCAACACTCTTATCAGTGAACTTACCAAAGCAGGCTATGGCATTGTGCTTCTTGATGAAAACGAGACAGTTACAGCAGGTGCAATGGAGACTGTCGAGGACGGCAAGAAGTGTGCTGAACTCTTCCGCAAACATCGTGACGAGATTGACGGAATCATCGTCTCTCTTCCAAACTTCGGCTTCGAGATTGGCATCATCAACGCCATCTCACGTGCAGAGCTGAATGTCCCTGTACTCGTTCAGGCTTGTGACGACGAGAACGACAAGGTTGACCTTGACCACCGCCGTGACTCTTTCTGCGGAAAGATTTCTGTTTGCAACAACCTCTACCAGTATGGCATTCCTTTCACAGACACAACTCTCCACACATACTCCATCAACTCTCCGCTGATGATGCAGGATGTCAACCGCTTTGCTGCCATTTGCCGCGTGGTGAAGAAGCTGACTCACTGCCGTGTGGGACAGATAGGCACACGTCCGCTTGGCTTCAACACTTGCCGCGCATCCGAGAAACTCCTTCAGGCTTCCGGCATAACAGTCGTTCCTGTCGACCTTTCTGAAATCCTCTACAATGCAGAGCGTGTGGCTGACGATGACCCGAAACTCATCGAAAAGATGGCTGCCATCCGCGGATATGCCACAGTTCCTGAGGCTTATGACGACAAAGTCAAGACACAGGCTAAGTTCGGTGTTGCCGTAGAAAACTGGATTGAGGCAAACGAAGTGGACTGTGTGGCAATGCAGTGCTGGGATTCTCTCGAAGTAAACTATGGCTGCGCTGCCTGCGTGACAATGTCCATGCTCGGCGAGAAGGGCATCCCTTGCGCTTGCGAGACAGACCTCGCCGGTGCTGTGGCTATGTATGCTCTGCACCTTGCTTCTGAGCTTGCTCCTGCTCTTGCCGACTGGAACAACAATTTCGCCGAGGATCGTGAGAAGTGCGTGGTCACACACTGTGGCAACTTCCCTAAGTCATTCATCCGTAACGAGATAAAGCTCGGCCCTCTCGGTGTGCTCGGCCGTACTCTCGGTAAGGTTCGCACCTTCGGCGCTGTCTATGGCAAGTGTACAGAAGGTGAGTTCACATATTTCCGCATCTCTACCGATGACACTCTCGGCTGCATCAAGGCTTACCTTGGCAAGGGCGAGATGACAAACGACCCATACGGAATGGACGGCTGCATCGCTGTCACTAAGGTGCCAAACCTCCAGGGACTGATGAAGTTCATCTGTAAGAATGGCTTCGAGCACCATGTCGCTATGGTACGTACCGATGTCGTTGAGATTCTCCGCGAGGCTATCGAGACATACCTCGGCTGGGAGCTTTATGTACACGAATAATACATACGTTCCGCAATGAAGTTCATTTCATGGAATGTCAACGGTCTGCGTGCTTGCGTAGGGAAAGACTTCGAGAAGTCTTTCCTTGCGCTTGACGCAGACTTTTTTTGTCTTCAGGAGACAAAGATGCAGGCGGGACAGCTTGATTTGCAGTTCGTCGGGTATAAGTCTTATTGGAACTATGCCGAGAAGAAAGGCTATTCCGGCACAGCCATCTACACAAAGCATGAGCCGCAGAGTGTGCTGTACGGCATGCGTCCAATCCTCGGTGACGATGTCGACGAGCATGAGCACGAAGGCCGCGTGATAACCCTCGAGTACGAGGATTTCTTCCTTACAACAGTATATGTGCCGAATGCCCAGGACGGACTGCGCCGCTTGGACTACCGTATGCGTTGGGAAGACGATTTCCTGCGCTACATAAAGGCTTTGGACGAAAAGAAACCTGTCATCTTCTGCGGTGACCTCAATGTCGCCCATGAGGAGATAGACCTTAAGAATCCGAAGACAAACCGCAGGAATGCGGGCTTCACCGACGAGGAGCGCGGCAAGTTCTCCACCCTGCTGGCAAACGGTTTTGCGGACACGTTCCGCACACTTCATCCCGAGGAGCAGACCTACTCATGGTGGTCCTACCGTTTCCATGCCCGTGAGAAGAATGTCGGCTGGCGCATCGACTATTTTGTTGTGTCCGAACGTCTGATGCCGAGGGTGGAAAGTGCCGCTATCCATACAGACATTTTCGGCAGCGACCACTGTCCCGTGGAGCTTGTTTTGAAATGAGGAATCTTCGCTCGTCGCATGAGGATGTCATTACTTTCCCATCCGGATTCGGAAGATTTTTGCAGATAAAACAAATCCAATGCGTGTTTGATATGTAAGAGTATCAGACACGCATTGTTTGTAAATCATTGTTTTCGCGATACCCATTTTAAGCTTCGGATGCCAAACAAAAATATATTATTCTAACAGATTGAAAAACAGAAGGATAGAGACGGGGTGACGAAAGGTAACACTTTACATTGCAAAGTGTTACCTTTCGCTTGGTAAAGTGTTACCTTTTACAGTGTCAAGTGTTACCTTTCGCCCGATGAAGTGTGTCACCTTCCGTAATGTCTCGGTGTCAATATGAGAGAAAGCCGTTTTTTTTCAGTAACTAATCAGTGTGTATCAGTCCGGAAAAAGTTACTTTTCCCATGGGATTTTGTTAATGTATTGTAAAAAATATGTTGTTCGCTTGATAGTTTTTGGATATTAATGAAATAAAAGTTAACTTTGTTGTTGACTTTTTAGAGTCTTTGTCAAAATGTTGTGAATGAGAACGTGTTCTTGCAATGCAACATGACGAGGGCAGCCTGCGCCGGGTTGATAAGCAGACGCTTTGCAACGGATGGGTGGGAAAGAAAAGTCAAGACATAATTAAGGCGTTTACTTAACGCTACGTTCGTGACGTATCAGAAATCTAGCAAATTTTAAGATACAAATATTAAAGTCGTGGACATAGCAACGGTAGATGCCCCGGGTGTGATTATATCACGACCTATCGTGGATTGGTGCAAAAACCTCTTTAAAAAAAGTGGTCATATTGCGCCATGGGATGGGTGTATTATATTCATATCGGCGTGGGCTCTGACGTTGTCTGTTCGACTTTAATAGGCAATTGCTAGAGCCTCTGATGCGTGGAATGGACAGCAGGAAGTTCTCACGCTTTTTTTGTGTCCTATTGAGTTGATTATATATTATTATGTAGGACTATTTCCGGCTCAGCCGTTATTCATTTATGGGTGCATTGTTTGATATCATGTATTATGCCATTGGTAGCTTCTTTTTAGGAGTTATCCTCACGTTGTTAGGCATGATTCTTATGTTTTTTCTTGTGAAGTCTTGGCTTAAGAATGCAGAGTTCACTCTTGCAAGTTACATTGTAGGAGGCGTCCTGTTCTTTTTCCTTGCGTTTCAGACAGTTCTTCTTTGTGGTGCTGTAACGATAAAGTCGTATGTCGGTGATGTGGAACTCTATGTAAACAATTTGGTTTCAGGACTATCACAATCGGCAGTGTTGTCAAGTCAGGATAGCCAGGAGATACTTGAAAGCATCAGTAATGAATTCCCGCTTGTCGGCTACTATGTCGATATTGCAGATTTCAGTGGGCATACTCCGCTTACAATTGCTGCATCTATGGCTGAGGAGTTGGGCAGCTATATGAATTGGTATATTCTGAGGCGATTGTTATGGATGTTGCTGTTCATTGCCATAGGCGCATTTGCTGTGATTAAGACAATGGACAAAAGCATGAAATATACGCCAAAGCGTGGCAGCACAACTAACAGGTATGTGTATGACGACTAACTTTCCAGTAGAAATAAACAAGTAATCAAATAACTTAATAAAAACAATAATTATGTCAAATCATCTTATCATTGGACTTGGAGGTACAGGTGGAAAAGTTCTCCGTGAATTCCGTAAGCGTGTATACGAGGAATTTCGTAGTAACGACCCTTGCCATGGTGTGTTTTTGGATTATGTCTATGTAGATTCGTCGCCTGCCGACCTTAACGACCGTTCCGGTTGGAAGGTAATAGGCAAAAGTGTTCATCTTGGTGAGGCTCAGAAAGTTAACATCAATGGCATGAACGCTTCTGTGCTCCAGAATCTTGGAATGTATCCTGGCATCCAGAGCTTTATCAATGGCAATGACAAATCCTTGATGGACAGGCACATGGGGCCGCTTATCACTGCCGGAATTGGAGGTCAGCGTCGCCGTTTGGGACGCATGTTGCTGGCTAACAACCTTAGTGATTCTGCCAACCAAAGCAATCTGAACAATGTGATTCACAATGCCGTGGTACGTTTGCAGAGCGCGTCAGGCGACAATGATGTGACTTTCCACATCTGTGCAGGTTTGGCAGGTGGAACAGGTTCGGGTTCGATTGTGGATGTCATTGCCCAGATACGAAAGCAATATCCTTATCAGGAGAGCACTCATGCATTCAAGATTCGCCTTTTTGTGTACATGCCTGAGCGCAATATGGTTTATGCCAACCATGACAGCGGATTCTATCAGGCCAATGGCTATGCTGCTTTGCAGGAACTGAACGCCATCAGTGCAGGTTACTATGCCCCTGTGGACATTACAGGCGAGAAGGATGTCTACACTCAGGAAGTAAGGAAACTTATGGAGAGGCAGGAATCTTTTGAGGCTGCCTACATTTACAGTAATGTGAATGAAGCCGGCAAGATGCTTGACTTGAGCCATGGACTTCCGGCATCTGTAGCTGATTTCATGTTCCAGACCATCGTTGTCGCCAACATGACAGGCGGCGCAGGAAAGATGGCAAGGCTTGTGGGATGCGAGAATGACGGTGCCGGTCCTGAGCAGGATCAAAGCGGTGCTAAGAACAGAAGCCGTAAATTCCTGTCATTCGGTATCAGCCGCATAGAGTACCCTGAGTCAGAAATCAATGAGTATATGGTTTATAACTATGCCATCCAGGCTGCACGTCAGCTCACATACGACATGTGGCAGGAGGGTATAGGCTATGGTGAACGTTCCATAGAAGAGGTTGGTGCCGGATTCTTGGATGAAATCAAGAACCCAACAAACAGAGAGCGCTTCAAATTGGCGAACTCTTATATCACCTTAGGACGCCCTATCATTGAGTCTTCCTCAACAAAACGGTGGAAAGACCTGACTACCACATGGGAAGACCGCACACAGCAGGATGCCGGTCTGGTGCAGTCGCAATATGAAAAGAAACAGTGGTTTGCTGAGTTTACCACATTGATAGACGCTTATTATGCCGATGGATTCCGTTCCCATGGTGTAGTGAAGTTCTATGATATACAGCGTCAGGAAGTGAAAGCCTACGCCCGCAACATCCGTAGGGTCATTGAGAAAATTCTTTTTGATGAATGGACAAGCGGTGGAAAAGATAGCAAAAGCATATTGGCGATAGAGCGTTATGCACAGTTGCTGCGAGCGGACTGTAATGACCGTATTGCTACTTTTAAGCGGCAAATCGGAAATATGGAGGCGGAACTTGAAGAACATTCTGCTGCTGTCAAGGCTGCTGATACCGCTTGGAATAACATAGGCTGGCTTAAGGATGCGCTTACAAATGCGTCATCAAAGGTTTTTGCACAATACAAGACTGCAAAATGCAACTATTACACAACATCCACGCGCATTCAGGCTTACCTCTATGGCATAACCCTCCTGCAAGAGATTATTGTGGAATTGGGCAACATGATAGAGGGAGTGCAGGCGTTTAAGAATGAACTGAACGAAATCTTGTCACAGGTGGTTGTTCAGGCAGGCACGAAATGCCAGGTGAATGCTGTTCAGGATGATGCTATCATCAAGAAGTATGACCCGGAGAAAATACAGCAGTTGGGCAAATTGTATGCAACAAACTTTGAGTATCAAAGTGGTAATGCTGCCGAGATTCGTGCAAAAATGGTAGCGAACTTAGGCGAGGATGGTGAACATACATTTGCTAATCTGTATGATTCCATTGACCAGGAGACGGCTATGGGAATCATTTTGGATGTCTGCACAAAGAACGCCCATGCCGCAATGGATGATTCAGCAAAGAATGACCCGATGATGAAAATGGTAGGAGTGAACATCCTTGACAAACTTAAGGTGGAATTGAACACAGAGGAAAAGATAGAGGCGTTTGTTAAGTCGTGTGTCAATTGGGCGCGTTCCTATGTACAGTTCAATCCGGAGGAGACAGGCAAGGTCATTGCAGGCAATTCGGGTAAGATGATGTCTATGGTACAGGTGGCTCTGCCAAAGGCTGAAAGTGACTCCACAGAGGCTTTCCGAAACAAACTCCTTGATGCCTTTGTGCAGAATGTTCCTGGATTTGTTCCTAACCTGGACACTGACTTGTCAATCAACTATAAGTCGAACCAAATGGTTGTGGTGTGTGCTAACGCCGGTTTCCCACTGCGCTATCTGGAGAACATGAAGACTTTGAAACAGAAATATGACCAACTGTTAGCTTCTCCTGAAGGAGAGTTGAACAAGATGGTGCTTCATACAGCAAGTTTTGCAAAGCCTCTTCCATCGCTCTTTGAACAAAGTGCGGTAGACTTGATGGAGAAGGCAAAGCGTCAGTTGATGTTGGCATTTGCATTTCAGATTGTCAAGCAGCACCAAGATCCTGTCACAGGGGAAAGTTTCTATGCACTGCGTGTGCCTGACGGAGACTTTGGTGATAGCTGGGTTAAACTGGCAAAAGATTTCAAGAGCTGCTTGGAGGCACTGTCACAAAACTTCAAGAACTACACACTTGTGGAAGAACAGGTTGCAGCAGAATTGAAAATCCAGGCTCGCAGCAATGAGCAGAAAGCAAACATGCGCAAGGCTGTTGGTGCTGTTGTTAAGCAAGTGATATTGCCGACAATGTGTGAGAACAATGAGTTTGACCCAACATACCTCAAATACAGAGATTTGGCAAAAGACATCTTCAATATGGAACTGAAAGAACTTTAATAGCAACAAAAAAACTGAAATACAAAATGGCAAAGATAAAAGGACTGTGTCACAATGATGATTGTGACTTGGCGGCAGAAAGAGTTATCCAAGAGGTAGAGAAATCCAACTTTGTGTGTGAGGAATGTGGCAAACCGTTGATTCCATTCGGCAACACATCCACAAAACCTAAGAACGGCTGGCAAAAGAATGTAGCCATTGGTGTTGCTGCATTGGCAGTGCTTGGTGGCGGTGGCTTCGCCCTTTCCCAAATGGGTGGCGGTGAGGAAAAGACTCCGGAGGCAGTTAATAAAGTTGATACAGCCAAAGTTGAACCGGTAAAAGCCGATACAGCTAAGGTTGAACCTGTCTCCGAACCTGTGAAGCCGGAGACGGAGAAAAAGGAGGAGACAAAGCCTGCACCGGAGAAAACACAGCCTGCTGCCCCTAAAGGCCCGTCTGTATCGTGGGGCAAATATACCGGTCCTGCTAACGGACTTGGTGGCACTATACGTGTGACAAAGTCATACTCTCTTGACCTGAACAATATGGATGGCGATGTCCTTGAACTTAATCCGGGTGATGAGATACAGAACACACAGTTCAAGAACGGACAGCTGCGCGGAGGTGTATGGGTGCATGGCGGTAAGCGCAGGTTCTTCAACAGATAATCCTCGATGCTGATGGCACAGCCATTTATGATAATAAAGCGTTTGTTGGCATTCCTTGTCTTGGGGATGCTGGCAAACGTATGCTCTTTTGCTGCTTCAGGATTCCGCTCCAATCTCTTGCAGGAAATGGCGGTGGTGTCGGGCATAAAACCTCAGATTGATAAACTTACGGACGGCTGTTATTATGATGTGTTCTCTTATAAGAACCGTCCGCTGACAGTGGTTGTGGACAATGATGAGGTTGTGCATGTCGGTTACACAATCTTTTCTCCAATGCAGAGGGAGTTTGTTGGCAGAGATATTGCTGATTTTATTGAAAGGTATTGGCTGTCAACTGATTTGCCATTGAAACGTTTGAAGACAGTAGAGCAACAAATGCGTGAGGACAGAGTCGTTTTTTCCAAAGGCTCTATGTCTGTAATTGCCAAGTTGCAAGGAGATTCAACTTTGTCTGTGCAGACATTAATGGATTTTGAGAGGCGTTATGACATTACTTGGAAGAAAGGCGATGTTACAGTGTGTGCATTGAGCTTCCCTGTCGATAATGAATTGCTCAGTGGCAGAAGCCTTATCGAGAATGACCAAAGGTTGGCTGATGACATTCAACGTGCAAGACAGATTCAGCCCTCGAAGGACATTACCGTAAATGGCGACATGTTGCAACATTCTCAGGAACATGGATATTATGTGCTTCCGGGTGAAAGCTATTACATGGATTCGCTTACAGGCAACCGTTATTTCCATAGGGACAAGAAGAATAGACAGTTCCACTTGCTGAATACTCCTGAATATGGGTTTGAAACCATAGCGAACATGTTGACAGGCACAGACTTGCCTCAGGCAGAGAACTATGCTCTTACGCTTCGGCAGCAGACCTATAATTACCAACAGAAGATTGTCACGACTTCCTTAAGGCAATATGTCTCGTTTTGCCTGCAGAGCGGTTGCACTCCTTATGTGGGGCTTATAAGTGAGACGGGCAACATCGTGGAGGTTGAACTTGTGATGCGTAATGTCGCGTTGGGATATGTGCATGTCGCAAAACTGACATTCGACACCTCACAAATGGGTGAGGGCAGGGGAACAGTGTCCGGACGACTGAACGCGTATGTTCCGACTGCCAATGTCAAGAATCTGTTCAAAGACTTAAAAACAAAATGAAAGAGTAATGAAAAAGATATTTTTATGTTTGGTTGCATTGCTGACGTTTTTCCCAAACCTTTCCATCGATGCTATGGCACAGGAAGGGGAGTCCCCTTCGAAGACTATCAATAAGATAAAGCGGGACGGCAGCTATGTTTATGCGGAAGCTACTGCAAAGACAAGGGAAGAAGCTGCTGAGGCTGCAAAACAGTTGCTGTTGATAGAGATTAGTCAGTATGTGGCAACAAAGAAGAAGTTCTCAGGAGCCGACCAGGTGCTTATCAAGGACATGCAGACAGAAAGCCAGTCCATAGAGATGCCGCGTGGAGACATGACAAGAGTTTTCCTGTATGTAAAGAAAAATGACCTTATTGCCGCTGAAACTGTTGAGGCTGTCAATCAGAAAACGCTCAATGCTATCACACCGCGACCTGAACCCAAGAAGGTGAAAGAGGAAAAGAAAGCTGCTCCTGCACGTAAGGAAGAGGTGGCAGAAACCGTAACTCATAAGGTGTTGACGGTGAATGACCCTTCATTGAAGGACTGGCAGAAGAAACTTGTACAGGATGTGATGGACAGACAGGAATTCCATAAGGTCAAATTGGCTCTCAATAAGTACAAGTCACAATACAAGGTTAAACGCCTTGGCAGCAATGAAACATCTTGTCCAAATCCAAGCGAAGCGTTTTACGTGGTGTTTGGGAACGGTGGGAGCATCACACAGTTCATAAGTGCCGATACAGGCTCAGGGCGTATAGACTACGTGTCAGGCAAGTCGGCTGATGCAAGGGGTATAGAGTCAAAAAAGCATGTATGGTTTACGCTTTCTAAATAAACAAAACTTATATAACAATGAAAAAACTTATATATTTATTTCTCTTTTCACTTGTCTTCTGTGGCAGTGTGCATGCGCAGAATCATGTTGCTTTTGAAATAGACAAGAATGGTGGAGTCGCTTCCGATATGCCTGTCTCCATGATAGAGACAAATACGGCACGGCTGTTGACTGCCATTAATAATGCTGAGGCTGCAAAATCAAAGGAGCTGGACTTCTCCGGCATCAACATGACGGATGATGCAAAGAACAGTTTGGCTCAGATGTGGGCGAATGTTCATTTCAAAGTCATGGATGATGATATTTTCCAGAAGTGCATATCACTGAAAGCCAATGGGCGTGTGCGTGGCTATGAGGTGGCAAACATCGCCATTGAGATGATTCCTATGAATGACGAATATAAAGAGAGCCGCACTCAGGAGATAACCATCAGCTACAACAAGGGTGGAACGATTGATGACATTGTGATTTCAATGGGCAAGCATCAGTACACATCGTTGATGAAAGGTGCGGTGACACTTGATGACTACGACCGCCGCATGCAGATTCTACATTATGTGGAGCAGTTCCGCACGGCTTACTGCCAGAAGGATATGACTTTCCTTGACAATGTCTTCAGCGACGACGCACTTATCATAACCGGCAAGCGCACGATGAACAGAGTAAAGGATGGGCGTGGCATGGTTGCCAAGACTGAATACACCAAGCAGTCAAAGGCGGATTATCTTGCAGGGCTTGCCAAGGCATTCAAAAAAAACAAATACATCAATGTGAAGTTTGATGAAATCGAGGTTGAGAACAATCCTTTGCATACTCACATGTACGGAGTGACATTGAAACAGAAATGGAACTCTTCCACATACAGTGATGAAGGCATTGTCTTCCTCTTATGGGATTTCTCCAACGAGGAAGCTCCGAAGATTTATGTGCGTACATGGCAGTATCTGGACGATCCAAACAGGTTCAAGACAACTGATTTCGAATTCTAACAAATAAAAGCGATTTTATGAGACACCGATTAGTGTTTTTGCTGGCAACATTCTTCCTTTTAGCCTCTGAGTCCTATGCCCAGTTGAAGGTTTCGACCCCATGCTACAAGAAGGAAGGAGACATTTCTGCTAGCACAGAGGCACAAAACAGACCTTCAAAGAATGCTTATGGACAGAATCTTCCGTTTGCCTTGGTTCGCGTAGGCTTGGCGGAAGAGAATGTAAAGTTTGAGGGAAAGGGCGTCATCGAGAGCGAGTTCCGTGACAATGAGTATTGGGTTAGATTGCTGAGTACGGCAAAGGAGATGACCATCAAATCCCCACTGCATGAGCCATTGATTTACAGATTCCCCATACAGCTTGAAAACAACGCCACTTATATCATGTCCATAAACAAGGTTTTAGGAAAGCTGGAAATATCAAGCAATCTTGGTTCAAAAGTCAAAGTCTACATTGACAGCTGTCTGGTAAGCGAAGTGACCCCTTTCGTCTTTGAAGGAGACCAGGGGGAGCATGAACTGCTTGTCAAAGCCGATGGTTATGCCGATGAGAAGCGCGCTGTGAAAATCCCTGCCAACGGAACTGTAAAGATAACTGTCAATCTTAATGTGGAAGGCTCTCTGAAGGTAGGCAATGTCAGCTATGGAGAGATAGCCGTACGGAATGTTTCATTCTCCATGGGTGACAATAGTTTCTACTATGGTCGTCCTGTGCATACTGTGCAACTCCGTCCGTTCAACGTTGGCAAGGCAATGGTTTCCGCATCATTATGGAAGAGCGTGATGGGAGAGATTGACGAGAACATGATAGGTGCAAACGGTCAGGTTGTCAATGTGACTTACAGCCAATGCCTGGATTTCATTGCGTTGCTGAATGAGAAGACCGGCAAGTCCTATCGCCTGCCTACTGAGGCAGAGTGGGAGTACTGCGCCAAGAATGCCGGCAAACTTGGCATTGAAGATATGACAAGATGCCGTGAATGGTGTTCGGACTGGTTCGGTCATTATGCACAGTCAGGACCTTCGCCACAGGGACCGGCAACCGGCTTCCTGCGTGTTGTCAGAGGAGCAGATGGTCCGGGTACTTATTTTACTGTGGGCAGTGCCACATGGCGTGGGCAGATGAATCCTGAATCATCTGCCAAGGATGTCTCTTTCCGTTTGGCATCCGATAACTGATAAATTAAAACTACAATTAAAGAAAAGATTATGAGAGCAAGAGAATTTCTTTTGACAGCATTTGCTGCTTTGGCTGCAATGTCTGCCAATGCACAAGTGGAAAAGGTTTACATGAACCCTGTACAGTCTGCTGTCTCTTTGGACAGTAACAAGAAAAACCGTCTGCAGACAAAACTGATTATGGGTATGAGCAAGGCACATACTCTGAAAACGACAAAGGGACAGACGCTGACTGCCAACGGAAAACTGGCTTCCGACGGATATAAGTATGCACTCAACGTAAATGTTACGGAGGCGTCACACAAGCAGGATGAGGAACTTTTCTCAAGCAAGAAGAAGGACACCTACACTGCTACGGTGAAGATGAACGTTGCTTTGGTTGACGTTACAAACGGCAAGGAGGTGGCGAGCTCCCTCTTTGAGTGCTCTGCCAGCAACAAGGACATCAACACAGCCTACTATAAGGCTTTCAATACTGTTGACGAGGACATAATCGACTTCATAGACAACAGTCTTCCTGTCACGGCTGAGATGATAGAAATCTATGAAAGCAATGTTGACAAGGAGGATGCCGAAGCTAAAGCAGTGAAGGTCAACAAAGGGGCTGCCGCCGGTGTGCGTCGTGACATGATGTTCACTGTCTATAAGGAAGTCAACGGCGACAGACAAGAAATCGGCAAGGCGCGTTGTGAGCAGGTGCTCAGTGCCGATGAGTCTTTGCTGAAGGTTTATGGCAAGGAGGATGGCGACAAGACTGTTGCCGAGTTGTTCAAGAACATGGATGGCTCGTTCAATGTGGTCTTTGTCTCACGCTCCAAAAAACTATGGGGAAAGTTGGGCTCCAGTCTGACAAAGGTGTTCAAGAAGGATGAACGCACCAACTACTATGAGCCGGACCTTGACCGTCAGGCAAAACTCAAGGTTGGACTCATGGGCATCAATGCTGCAAACTCCAGTGTGACAAAGGAAGCCTTGGAACTTCTGGCATCTGAGACTGTGGAAGGCTTGTCAAAGGTGACAACAATCGACTTCGTCAAGCAGCTGCATCCTACTCTTGAAGCTGCTCAAAAGGCGGGTCTCGACGGACTGATTAACATCACTTTCGACAAACTTGACCAGACGACAAGCAAGACAAAGGAAGGCAAGACAAAGTATGAGTCTCACGCATACATCTCCATCGAGGGAATCAACGTGCACGACGGCTCATGGATAGAGATGACTGATGCCGACCAGCCACACTCCTCAATGGAGAATGCTGCAGAAGCTGTGAAGAAGGCTGTGGACGCTATGGATGACCATATCAAGAAATTTGCCGAGGATGTATTCCCTGTTGCCGGCAAGGTCATGGAAATCAAGGAGGCAAAAGACTATGTGGACAAGAAATCAAAGAAAAAGAAGGCAGAGGAGGACAATGCCCAGCCTGCCAAGCAGCGTGGCTCTGTGAAAGTGGCATCCATAAGCATCGGCTCAAATGTCGGAGTGCGCAAGAACATGATGTTTGACATCTACAAGCAGATAAAAGGTGTCGGTGCGGACTCACGTGTGTTCCTTGGAACAGGAAAAGTCAGCGAGAATCCATCTGCAACCGAGGCTGTAATCAAGATAAAGGGCTCAAAGAAGGGTGACGAGGTGATTTATGACATACTGAAGAACGCCACCGACGATTCAATCGAAATTATCGTCATTTCACGTGCCTTTGACGGACTTGGCGGTTTCTTGGACAGATTGTTGTAATATAAAAAAGCAGCTTATGAGATTATTATTTGGAATCCTGTTCGCACTGTCGGTAATGCCCTTGTTCGCTAAAAGTGATGTAGTCTATTTGGAAAAGGTCGGCAATGGAGGGACACGCGTGTTCTCGGTCGTTGTCCCTGTGATGGACAAAGAGCCTGAGACGATAGACTTGGCGAAACGCACATTGATAAATGCCTTGCTGTTTGAAGGTGTGGAGAACTACAATGGCGGCTTTCCGCTTGTGTCGAATCCCGAGCATATCTATGCCAAGGAGATGGTTGACCCAAACAAAGGTCAGTACCGCATCTACAGCAAGGAAATCTATTATGAGAATCGCGACAGCAGATCGTTGGCGTATTTCACCATTGTGCTGAACCATTTCAATTTGCTGAGGGTGCTGAACATGCGCAAAGCGATGGACACTCCATTTGCGGAGTAACCGTGAAAAGCAGTGTGCAGCTTGTTCTTATGCAATGAAATAATCTGCACACCGGAGAATGTTTTTAATTTAATCAGGGGTAGTAATGAGTTGTGAAAGTCATTACTACCCTTTGTTTTGTCAATATGTAAGCAAAAGTGTGCCTGTTGCTTGTAAAATGCTACGTATCTTAGTGTTTAAGGTAAACTGAAAAACCAACAAATGTTAAAATATTATTGCCGTGACGGAAGCTAACGCTTTGCATTGCAAAAGGTAACACTTTGCTTGGTGAAAGGTAGCCTTTCGCACTGTAAAAGGTAACCTGTCACTGTGCCCGGCATAGTTTGATGAATATGTAAGAATTCATTTGACTGTTTTGACTTATACATAAACCTTAAGTTAATACAAATATTTGTGGAAAAAAGAGTGAAAATCTGGTGGTCTATAATTTAATTGCTCAAATCTTAAATAATCTCAGTTATTTTCGTTAATTTTGTGACAAAATTAGAAAGTAAAATTATGAGCAATACTCTTATCGACAACAGTTGTGGCTTTGAACTTATTGAATACTTGAAAAAATATGTGTCAGACAACAGATGTAATCATATTCGCATAGCTTCCGGTTATTGGGATTTGCCGGGAACAAAACTCATTTACGACGAGCTCCAGGCATTTCTGCATCATGGCGGCAGATTGGATTTGTTGATTGGGCAAGAGCCTATGCTGCGCAGTTATCAAATGCGTAACGATTTGTCCAAGGAAGAGAGATTCCCAGATTTCTATATCAAGAGGGATGTTGATAAACTTTCTGACGAATATAAGCCTGTTGTACATTTACTGCTTGACTATATGAATGAGGACGAGGATAAATCTCAAGTCAGGATAAGAGTGTATGGACAAGATGGCGAAGAAAAAAGATTCCTTCACGCAAAATGCTATATATTTACCGGAGAAGGCTTGGGCTACGGTATTGTAGGAAGCTCTAACTTTACTCAAAAAGGATTACAGGACAATGCAGAATTGAACTATCTTGAAACCAGTTCTTTGATTGTCAAAAACGAATCTATAATAGACAATCAAATGCCACACCTTTATTGGTTTAACAAGCACTGGGAAGAGAGTATTCCTTGGACTGGTAAATTCATCAAGGAAATCCTCTTGCCTTCCCCGGTTGGCACAGCCGTACAGAAAGAAAAAAATGAGTTGACGCCATACGAGGTGTATATAAAATATCTACAAACGCAATTCGGTGACATTGCAAATCCTGATGCAATTGAGATTCTGAAGTCTTATCTTCCCAAAGGGTTCACATCTCTAAGCTATCAGCTTGATGCTGTGCAACAGTGTTTCTACATTATGCGCCAGCATGGCGGTTTTATTCTTGGCGATGTTGTAGGACTGGGAAAAACAATTATAGGAGTATTGGTAATCAAAAAATTCCTGAACGAAGCATCCTCACTTGGCAGATTGCCAAAGGTTCTTGTTGTAGTTCCACCAGCCGTAAAATCATCATGGGAAAAGACTGTTAGTTATTTTGACAAGGAACGTATAGACAAAATAGCACCTTTCATAACATTCATAACAACAGGCAGTATTGGAAAGATAATCATGGAATCCGATACCAATGATGCCACTGATGTAGAAGATACAGGCACAGAGGACTTTGAGTCTGAACTTGCATATGATAATTACGGGATGATTCTCATAGATGAAAGCCATAATTTCCGTAACCGCAGTGCTCAGAAATACAAAGACCTTGACGACCTCATACAGACGATAGATGCGCGAACCGGTGCTGCACCTTTTATCGGTCTGTTATCTGCCACACCTCAAAACAATACGCCTACCGACATATATAATCAGATTCTGTTCTTCCAAAGAGAACCAAACAAAAGCAGTCTGCCAAACATTCCCGGCGGAAAGCTTGACAGCTTTATGAGCGAGAAAAGTAAACTCTTTGCCGAACTCAGAAAAAAGGACACTCCTGAGGCAAAGGCGGAACTGCAACTGTTGGCGGAAGAAATAAGGGATAAGGTACTAAATGAACTGGTTGTCCGCAGAACACGTAAAGACATAAAAACATTTTATCAGCAGGACAGCGAGACATTGCGCTTCCCTACGGTGAAAGGTCCGCACAAGCTGGAATACAAGCTGGACAAGCAACTTTGCCAACTGTTTGCTGATACTATAGACTACATTGTCGGTGACCCTAAGAACAATCAGAAGTCAAAGATTGGTTACTATCGTTATACAGGCATCACATTCTTCAAAGACAAAAAGAACAAGGATCTGTATAAAATCAAAAACCTGACACCTGAAAAGATTGCCGAGCAGTTGGCAAACATCATGCGCATCTTGCTTGTAAAACGACTTGAAAGCAGTTTCACGGCATTCAAGAAGTCGCTCCATAACCTGCAGCGATACACGCAGAACATGATAGACATGATAAATGCCGATGCAGTGTTCATTTGCCCGGACTTGGACATCAACGATATAATCGCAAAACACACGACACTGCAAAACGCCATTCCGTTCATAGAGGAAAAAATCAAAGAAAAAGGCGGCAATAACAGGCGTTTCAATAAGGCTGATTTCAAGGATGAATACTTGGATAATCTGAAAAAAGATAAGGCACTTATCGATGCATTGTGTGAACGATGGGATGAGAATGACTATGACCCAAAGCTTGATGTATTCAAAGAGTGTATCAATACCAAACTGTTTAATCCTGAAATCAATAATCCTTCCGGATTTGACAAACCACGGCTTGTGGTGTTCTCTGAAGCCAAGGACACTGTGGATTCATTGGAACGTGTGCTTAATGCAAAAGGGCATAAGGTCTTAAAAGTCACAGCAGAAAACAGAGTAAAGAAACAATCCGAGATACAAGAGAACTTCGATGCAAACTCTAAAGTACAGAAAGATGACTACGATGTGATTGTCACAACTGAGGTGCTTGCCGAAGGCGTGAACCTTCATCGTGCAAATGTCATTCTGAACTATGATACCCCATGGAATGCAACACGACTGATGCAGCGCATCGGACGTGTGAATCGCATTGGTTCAAAAGAAGAGTTTGTGCATGTATTCAATTTCTTCCCGTCATACGAAGGCAATGAACAGATAAAACTTGCAGAGATAGCATACGCCAAGTTGCAGGCTTTCCACACTATGTTTGGGGAGGACAACAAAGTGTTCACAGAGGCAGAGGAACTGTCAGAAGCCGGATTTCAGCATATTGTAGACGGTGAAGTGTCTCCATTGAGTGAATATATACAAGACATGAAGGACTTCCAGAACGAGCAACCTGAAAGATTTAAGTATCTGCAAGGGAAAGAGTTCCTGCACATTGGCGGAACTATTGGCTTCAAGGACGAGCAACAAAGCCTTGTGGTTATTCATTCAGAAAACAGGGGACTGACAAACATAATCATTGACAAAGACAGCAAAGCATCAGTCGTTGCACCAATCACAGCTATGCAGTTCCTGAAATGCGGCAAGGATGAAAAGTTTTCCAAGAAGCCTATGGACTCGGAAATTGAAAAGCAGTCCATGATGGAATACAGTATGCATGTGAATAAGATGCGCACCTCGAAAGATGCTACAGCTGAAGTCAAGAAAGCACAAAAATTCCTTCATGAAACTGTAAAACCAAAACTTATCTCAC
This sequence comes from Palleniella intestinalis, assembly GCF_013166595.1. Classification (GTDB taxonomy): domain Bacteria; phylum Bacteroidota; class Bacteroidia; order Bacteroidales; family Bacteroidaceae; genus Prevotella; species Prevotella intestinalis. The sequence goes on from NZ_JABKKG010000003.1 coordinate 205,903, forward strand.
AAGAAGCACGTAAGGCATACGGATATGCAGATAAGGCACTACGTGGAAACTCACATGCAGTGGCACGGCAGATATTGAAATTTGCAAAGGTCTATGAAACCCAAGGCGCATCAATGTTTGGACTGGACAATGATGTGAATGAATGGGTGACATCCGCATTTGGAAGACTTGCAGAACAAGGAAACAAAAAAAATGGAGAAGCAAAAATTGCACTGACAATAACAAAATAAGATATGCTGAAAGATAATCTTAAAAACATATTCAATAGTGACTATCCCGGTATAAACACTATTGCCAACGAAGTGATTTTACCTATATTCAAGGAGAGTGCAGAGATATTCCAATATCCTGAATCACAGGAAATAGACAGGTATGCTACCAACGCAAATATTACAGAAATCATACACTTTGGGTGCATTGACACTAATGCAGTAGGAAATGACCCAATAGAGCTGTTTGATGTTTCTGTAAATAGTCATTCTAAGTTGGAGCGTTCCCGTGTAAACATTCAGCGATGGATAAGAAAAGAACTTGCCAACTATTCTCATGCATTCATTGTATTTCATTATGATGAGCCAAAAGGAAGAAGCTGGAGATTTTCATATCTGCATAAAGACACGAATGCCTCATCCACAGATGCCAAGCGTTACACATACTTGTTAGGTAAGAATTTCTCTGCGAAGACAATCACAGAACGTTTCACCAAACTTGCATCAAGCAAACTTGATGATGCAGCATTAAAGGAGGCATTCTCTGTACAAGCTGTTTCAGATGATTTCTTTAACGGCTATCGTGACTTGTATGCAGATTTCGTACAGTATATTACAGGAACAAGATACGAAAAAGTTAAAGGTAAGTGGGTAGAAGTGCAAAAGGGAGAGCCGACGGAAGAAATCTTTGCTGAATTCAAGAATGACAAAAAGGCTGTCCGTGACTATATCAAGAAGATGATGGGAAGACTCACATTCCTTTATTTCTTGCAGCGCAAGGGCTGGCTCAATGGCAGCTATGATTATATGAACAGCTTGTATGAATCTTCTTCCCAAAAGGAAGATTTCCTTGACGCTGTACTTGAACCTCTGTTCTTTGGTGTGCTGAATACTCCATTAGAAAAAAGAATGGATGTTTTCACAAGAAATCATTGGGACACGGATTTGTTGGAGGAATGGAAGGGCATCCCTTACCTCAATGGCGGACTATTTGAACAGAGCGATGATGACCGACGCACTGTCAAGTTCCCGATGGAATACTTTGACAATCTCTTCGATTTCTTTAGTCGGTATAACTTCACTGTTGACGAGAACGACCCTAATGATTCGGAAATAGGCATCGACCCGGAAATGCTTGGACGTGTATTCGAGAGTCTGTTGGAGGATAATAAAGACAAAGGGGCGTTCTATACTCCAAAGGAGATTGTACAGTATATGTGCAAACAGAGTATCATCCAGTATCTGAAAACAAACACGGAGGAGACACTGTATCCTGACATTGAGGAACTTATCAATACAGGTTTCGTCAATCAATCATTGCAGGAAAAAGGAAATGCTACAATGGTGTATAATCTTCTCTGCAACGTAAAAGTATGCGACCCTGCCATTGGCTCCGGAGCTTTCCCTATGGGCATTTTGGATTTGCTGTACTCCACACGCAGGCATTTGTATGATTACTTGGAATTTCCTGAAGCGTTCAATCCTGTTGAAGTGAAGAAGTCTATCATTAAGAACAACATTTTTGGTGTGGATATAGAGCAGGGAGCGGTAGACATTGCTCGCCTGCGATTCTGGCTGGCTATATTGTTGGAAGAAACAGAACCATCGCCACTGCCAAACCTTGATTACAGGATTATACGTGGAAACTCATTGTTGACAACTTTCAATGATGAGTACCTTGACTTGTCATGCCCATCAGACAGAAAGGTGAAAATAAACAGAATGAAAAGAGAGCTGTTTATATTGCAGAACCAGTTGTATAGCTTAAATGGTGATAAGAAATTGGAATGTGAGATTGCTGTCAAACATAAGATTCTTGATATTGTCGGGTATCAATTAGGCTTCCATAAGAAGAGTGCACTCTGTGGAATGAGAACAGATACCGAGGATTTGTTTTCAGACCAACCTGTATTAACCAAAGCACAAAAGAAACAAGAAGAAAAGGCAACGCAGATTTATCACATCAAACAGAAGAGCATAAACGCAATAGACGGAATGCTGACCAAACTGAAAACTCCTAATTATTCATTGATGGATAGAGCACAAACAGACATAAATTTCTTTGACTGGGAGATTATGTTTAGTGACATATTCTGCAATGGGGGATTTGATGTTGTCATTGGTAATCCGCCGTATTTTGTTTACGAAGGTTCTCATAAAGATGAAATATCCAATTTGAAATCTAAAGAGGAATTGAAAATAGCTTTTGGAGGAAAGTTGAATGCCTATAAATTATTTTTGGCAAAAGCATTGAATACACTTGTAAAGGAAAATGGTGTAATCTCCTATATATTCCAAAATTCTTTTTTGGCGGACAAACAGGCAGCTACTTTGAGGAAGAATGTCTTGCAGAATAATCAAATAATAGTGGTAGATTCTTATCCTGAACGTGATAGCATAAAAAAGCGTGTGTTTGAATCTGCCAAAATGAGTGTATGTATCTTAACTGTAAAACATACAAAAAACAACATGCCATTTGTTGTTAATATCTGGGATGACAAATACAAATCATCTGGTATAACGACACATTTTGTATCTTCAGAAATAGAGAGCATTGATCCTGAAGGTTTCTCTATACCTAGATTAAGGCAAGAGCATCTGCCATTAGTAATAAAAATAAACAACATAAACAAAAAGACTTATCTGCGTTGTTTCCAAGGGGAACTTAATATGACTATTCATCGTAATTTTTTCTCATGTGACACAACGTTTCCGAAAGTGCTTAAAGGTGCTTCCATACAAAGATATTTCTGGACAGAAGATGTCAGCCAGGGAGTTAATGAAACTGTTGATGAGGTTGCCTATTTGAAAGCATTCCCAAAGTCGGAAAAATCTTCTCACCATGCAATTCCTCGTATAGCAATGCAAGGAATGACAGGAGCTAATGACAAAATAAGAATAGTCGCCACTTTAATTGATAATAATCTATATCTTGCCCATTCGTGTAACTATATAATACCAGTAGAGGGCTTTGAACTTAAGTATATATTGGGCATACTGAATTCAAAATTAGTTAATTGGTATTTTAGATGCTTCAGCACAAACAGTAATGTCAATAGTTATGAAATAGAAAACATTCCCTTTCCCAATATTTCCATAGAACAGCAACAACCGATAGCAAAACTTGTTGATAGTATTCTTTCTGCTAAGAATTCAGATGCAAATGCAGATACCTCTACATATGAGCATGAAATAGACTTACTTGTATATCACCTCTACGGCTTAACTTATAATGAGATGAAAATAATCAATCCAGATACACCAATAACAAAAGAGAAATATAATAATATATGATATCACCTACACAAATAAGAAAACCTGAGAATTGGCAAGACTTTGAGAAACTCTGTAAGTTTTTATGGGGAGAGATATGGAATTGTTCAGATAGCATAGTTCGAAATGGACGTAGTGGTCAAAATCAACATGGTGTAGACATTTATGCTATGCCTAAAGGTGAAAAATGTTATTTTGGGATTCAATGTAAATTGAAAGACGAATATACCCATGCTAAATTAAAAAAGAAGATTGTTGACGAAGAGATAAATAATGCAAGAAATTTCAGACCGAAATTGGGTAAATTAATTTTTGCTACTACGGCAAACAAAGATGCGGAAATTGAGCAATACATCCGTGAAAAGAATATTGAACATTTGGAGAATGAAGATTTTGGAATAGAATATAAAGCATGGGAAGATATTGTTGATTTATTAGAACAGCATAGGTCTACATACCAGTGGTATGTCAATAACTGTCAGTATAAAGATGTTGCAAACATAAATGTATCATTTCAAGGAAATGAAACAGTAACTATCTATCCGGAATATGTAAGAACAATTATCAAAACTGTTTTTGAGGAGTTTACGGAATATGACCCAGTTTTGATAAAGCTTAGGAATTTAAACAGAAAGATAGCACAACAGCAAAAAATAGCTATTCGGGGAGAGCATGATTATAGATGGCAAAAGGTGTATATTGACATAGAAAACACAGGTAACGTAACATTAGACGATTGTAAGTTGTACTTATACTTAGACATGTCAAAAGTAGAAAATATCGATACACCATATCATTATATAAATGATTGGCGAATATCTGATGTGGAAAAGGCTCAGGCTAATGCACGTATAGATAACGAACGAGATGTTTTCAAGATAGATAACGGTATTGTGTATGAACCTATAATTCCATTATTATTAAAGGATTCTATGCAATTTCATTTTAGTATTATTGCAAAAGATAATGTTACATGTATTCCTGTTGTATGGGAGTTTAAATCACGAGATTATACAAAAGAAGGATGTCTTAAAATACATGTATCGCCTCAATATGAGGAAGTCGTTGAAAAAAAAGTAGTAAGGGACAAGTCTGCAATTATTGATGATGTTATTGAGATTAAACCAAAAATAAAATAATAAACTTTGTCAGATATGATAAACAAAGACGAACTCATAAAGCTTCTGCATAGCACAGAAACATACAGAATAGAGCGCACTGTGTCTACAGGAGACATGGATAAGTTTCAGGAAGCAATATGCGCTTTCTCAAATGACTTGCCAGGTTCTCACAAGAAAGGATATCTGATAATTGGAGCTCGAGACAATGGATGTTTGTCCGGGCTTAAGGTCAATGATGCCTTGATGAAACGAATATCAGGTATAAGGTCGGATGGAAATATTCTTCCTGTACCTATTATGTCTGTTGAACGGTTTGAGTTTGACGATGGTGATTTACTTGTTGTAGAAGTCTCTCCATCATTACTGCCACCTGTGCGTTATCGTGGCAGAACATTCATCCGCATTGGTCCACGTAGAGACATTGCAACAGAAGCAGAAGAGCGCATATTGAATGAGAGACGCACTGCGTTTATGGCGACATTTGATGCTATGCCTTGTTTCGATGCAAAACTGACGGATATTGATGTAGACTTTATTGTAAACAAGTATCTGCCACAAATCATTGATGAAGAGATCTTGGTTAATGACAAACGTAATGTGAAAGAACAATTAGCTGCCATACACTTATATGACTTAAAGCATGATTGTCCAACGTATGCTTCTCTTATTCTGTTTGGGAAAAATCCCAAATACTTCATGTCTGGTGCCTATATCCAATATGTTCATTTTGAAGGTGTGGACAATGGAAGTGAGATAATGAATGAACGCCAATTACATGGAGGGCTTTATGCAATGCTGCCACAGTTGGATACATTTGTGCGTGATGCGATTGTTATGGAACGCCCTATTCCGGAAAGTGTGTTACGTGAGAAAATGGTCGTCAATTATCCCTTTCCAGCTCTTCGGGAGCTACTCATGAATGCCTGTATGCACCGCGACTATCAGTCAAATATGCCCATCAGATTATATCAATACAAAGACCGCATTGAAATAATGAATGCCGGTGGTCTGTATGGTGAAGCACGTCCTGAGAATTTTCCGAAAGTAAATGATTACCGCAATCCCATTATAGCAGAGGCGATGAAAGGCATGAAATATGTCAATATGTTCAATCGTGGTATACAGCGTGTAAAAACAATGCTTAAAGAGAATGGAAACCCTATACCGGAGTTCAGGGTTGATAAAATCACAGCTTTTGAGGTTTGCGTAAAATTAAACAGAAAGGCTCAAAAGGGCATGAAAGGGCATGAAAAAGGGCATGAAAAAGGGCATGAAAAAGGGCATGAAATCAAAGAGATAATACTACTTATATCTAAGGATAACTCCATATCAATAGTTGGATTGGCTAAAGCGAGTGGATTGTCTGTGAAATCTGTCCGGAACATTATCAACAGATTGAAAGATTCGGGAAAAATACAGCATATCGGACCTGCAAGAGGTGGACATTGGAAGATTATGGATGATTGTGATAAATGAACTTTCTGACAAGATGTTTATTTCTGTGTCTTTTTAACATCTGACATAAATTGCAAGATTCAAGAATGCTTAACATTCCTGCCAGATTTATGAAGAAAAGAATAATCGTATTTTCTTCGCACCTTATTACTATGAGGCGTATCTCTTTCCCAATGAAGAGACACGCCTCAATTATTATAATAAGTTCATCAACATGATTTCAGAGCTTTTATTATAACTCCTATGTTTTTATATAGTAAAATCTTTGCTTAAAACATGAAAAACAACAAAGATAATGGCATGTACCCCCCCCATTGATACCCCTATAAAATTTGGAATCGCTTGTGAAATGTTGTACCTTTGCACCAGCGAAGATAAGTTGCACCTTAGCATACATGAATTAATTCTGTCTGCATTCGGTTGGCACTGGCTTTGCATCCGTAATCGAAACCTTGATAATGGGGGATTACAAGTGTTCTTTGACAGATTTGCCATACAATATTATATTATAGTGCCGGGAGAATGCCGTGGGTATGTTTTCGTAAAGCCAGATGGGCAGAGCCGAGTGTGCTTGTGCTATGCCATGGAGATGAAAGGTCGAATGGGGTGCAACAAAAAAATCTCGCCACCATTATTTTTGGTGGCGAGATTTGAGTTCTCATTAATCGAAGATTGCCGATGTAGGAATGAATCCCGGCGGCACATCTTATCGGCGGAGACCAAGAGCCTTAATGATGGCACGATAGCGATTGATGTCGCGGTCGTAGAGGTAGTCAAGGAGAGCACGGCGCTTGCCGACGAGCTTTGTCAGTGAACGTGCTGTTCTGAAATCCTTGTGGTTAACCTTCAGGTGCTCTGTAAGGTGCTTGATACGGTAAGTGAAGAGTGCGATCTGGCTCTCTGCTGAACCTGTGTCAGTTGTTGACTTTCCGTACTGTGTGAAGATCTCTGCCTTCTTTGTTGGGTCTAAATACATGAATTTAGTGTGATTAATGGTTTGTTAATTACGTTCTTCTGATGTCTCCGCAACCTTAATCGTAGTCCGGCACATCATCGAATGCAGCACTCCTTAGTGAAAATGCGTTGCAAAATTACAACTTTTTCCTCTATCAGCAAAATATTTAATATATTTTTTGTAATTTTGCACCGAAAAATAATGATAATTAGGTTGTAACCATAAGTTTTTCTGTCACAGGAATGCAATGATACTGGTTTTCATGCTATTGTGGCAGGATGGCAACGGTAAAATGAAATTGTGTTTCTTTGGAACACCAAAAAAGATTATGCAGGATATTAGAAATATCGCAATTATTGCGCATGTCGACCATGGCAAGACTACTTTGGTTGACAAGATGATGCTTGCGGGAAAGCTTTTCCGTGACGGCCAGAACAATTCCGGCCAAGTGCTTGATGCCAATGATCTTGAGAGAGAGCGTGGCATAACGATTTTGTCAAAGAATGTCTCTATCAATTGGAAAGGGACAAAAATAAACATCATCGATACTCCGGGACACTCCGATTTCGGTGGTGAGGTGGAGCGCGTGCTGAATATGGCCGACGGCTGTATTCTTCTTGTTGATGCCTTTGAAGGTCCTATGCCGCAGACTCGTTTCGTATTGCAGAAGGCTTTGCAGATAGGCCTGAAGCCTATTGTTGTGGTGAACAAAGTTGATAAGCCTAACTGCCGTCCGGAGGAAGTCTACGAGATGGTTTTTGACCTGATGTTCTCGCTTGATGCTACAGAGGAGCAGTTGGATTTCCCTGTAGTATATGGTTCTGCCAAGAACGGTTGGATGTCAGAGGATTACAATGTTCCTACTGACAATATCGACTATCTTTTGGATAAGATTGTTGAGGTCATCCCTGCTCCGACTGTGCTTGAGGGCACTCCGCAGATGCTCATAACATCTTTGGATTACTCTAATTATACGGGACGCATTGCTGTCGGCCGTGTTCATCGTGGTTCGCTGAAGGAAGGCATGAATGTCACTATTGCCCACCGTGACGGCAGCATGGAGAAGACACGCATTAAGGAGGTGCATGTCTTTGAGGGCATGTCACATGCCAAGGCTGCGGAAGTCCAGAGTGGTGACATCTGTGCGATTATTGGTTTGGAGAAGTTTGAGATTGGTGACACTATCTGTGATTTCGAGAATCCTGAGCCAATGAAGCCGATTGCCATTGACGAGCCGACAATGTCCATGCTCTTCACTATCAATGATTCTCCTTTCTTTGGCAAGGAAGGCAAGTTTGTCACTTCACGTCACATCAATGACCGTTTGGAAAAGGAGCTTGAGAAGAACCTTGCCCTCCGTGTAGAACCTTTCGGAGACTCCACAGACAAATGGATAGTCAGCGGGCGTGGTGTGCTCCATCTCTCTGTCCTTGTTGAGACAATGCGTCGTGAAGGATATGAGTTGCAGGTGGGACAGCCTACTGTAATCTACAAAGAGATTGACGGTGTGAAATGTGAGCCAATCGAGGAACTTACTATCAATGTGCCGGAGGAGTTCTCTTCAAAGATGATTGACATGGTTACACGCCGCAAGGGCGAGATGACTTCAATGGAGGCGCAGGGCGACCGTGTGAACATTGAGTTTGACATACCTTCCCGTGGCATTATGGGACTTCGTACAAATGTCCTTACAGCGTCACAGGGTGAGGCTATCATGGCTCACCGTTTCAAGAAATATGAGCCATACAAGGGAGACATTCTCCGTCGTACAAACGGTTCTATGATTGCTCTTGAGACCGGTAACGCATTTGCTTACTCCATAGACAAATTGCAGGACAGAGGAAAGTTCTTCATCGATCCGGGTGAGGATGTCTACTACGGTCAGGTTGTGGGTGAGCATGTCCATGACAATGACCTTGTCATCAATGTGACCAAGGCAAAGCAGCTGACCAATGTTCGTGCGTCCGGTTCCGATGATAAGGCACGCATCATTCCTAAGACAGTGCTTTCTTTGGAAGAATGCCTTGAATACATCAAGGCCGATGAGCTTGTGGAGGTCACACCACAGTCCATGCGTATACGCAAGACAATCCTTGACCATAACGAGCGAAAGAAGGCGAATAAGGATTGACCTTGATAAGTGAATTACATAGGCTGTGCGGATTGCAGGCAATAGAGTGCTATCTGCACAGTCATGCAGAACAAAGATAATGAAACAAACGAACTACTACCTATTTGATTGGATGGACTTTGATGAAAGTCTGTCAAAGGATGAGTCCTTGTGGAAGGCCTATACGTCAACAGAGGTGAAGGCTGTCGATGGCGACATACATATCGCTGTGCCTTACCAGAAGCAGGTGCTGCAGGAAGATATGCTTGCCGACACAAATGTGCCACAGAGGAATTACACTCTGATTCTCCGTGCCTATGGCGATTCTATTGTCCGTATGTTCACATCCATGGTGGATGATGAGATGAAGGACACTGGCAGCTATATGCTGGAGCTTGACAAAACTTTGGCGCATAAGCCGTTGTCTGTCGAGTTGGCGGATAATGTCTATACCATAAAGGACAATGACGGCAGGACACGTGCAAGGATAGGCCTTACCCCTTATAATATAGAATGGTGGAGCGACCTGCAGCCCGGTCCACAGCCGACAATACATCTGACGGTGTACCCTGATGGCAATCTTGCAAAAGGGGTGGAATTGAGCGATGACCATTTCTCTCCTCCGCGCTATGATGCGCTGCCGATAGGTTTCTGCCTTACAGAAGGCAATCCGGACCGTGCAACAGTATCATTCAAATGTGAGGCCGATGAGTGCTTCGTCGGCACAGGCGAGCGTTTCCGCAAGATGGACCTTTCCGGTCAGACATTCTATCTGAAAAACCAGGACGGACAAGGTGTGAACAACAGGCGTGCATATAAGAATATACCTTTCTATATGTCAAGCCGTATGTATGGTGTGTTCTACCATACTTCCGACTATTGCCGCCTTTCGCTTGCTGACCACTCAAGCCGTTCTGTGCAGTTCCGCAATGACCGCGCGACGATTGACACATTCATCATTGGTGGTGAGACTCCGGAGCGCATCTTGTTCCACTATCGTCAGTTGACAGGCTTCCCTCCGATGCTCCCGATTTGGTCATTTGGTATATGGATGTCACGCATGACATATTTCTCAGCCGATGAGGTGGACGAGATTTGCGACAGGCTGCGTGCCGAGCATTATCCGTGTGACGTGATTCACCTTGACACAGGTTGGTTCCGCACAGACTGGCTCTGCGAATGGAAATTCAATCCTGAGCGTTTTCCCAATCCGGAAGGTTTCCTGAAGCGTCTTTCCGACAATGGCTATAAGGTTTCGCTTTGGCAGCTGCCTTACGTTGCCAATGGTGCAGAGCAGATAGAGGAGGCAAAGGCAAATAAGTATATCTCCACACCGACAGGAGGTTGGGATACAGCATCAGGAACATCCGGTGCGTCAAACTTCTCAACCCTTGACTATGCAGGTACGATAGACTTCACTTCCGAGAAGGCTACGGAGTGGTATAAAGGTCTGTTGAAGAATCTACTTGACATGGGTGTGAAGTGCATAAAGACCGATTTCGGTGAGAACATCCACATGGATGCAACTTACGAGTCCATGACACCGGAGCAGCTTAACAACATCTACTCATTGCTGTACCAGAAGGCGGCTTATGAGGTAACGAAGGATGTCACTGGCGACGGCATTGTCTGGGCACGTGCAGCATGGGCAGGTTGTCAGCGCTATCCTTTGCATTGGGGTGGTGACTCCGAGAGTTCATGGGCAGGACTGGCAGGTTCTCTGAAAGGCGGCTTGCATTTCGGACTCTCCGGTTTTGCATTCTGGAGTCATGATGTGCCGGGTTTCCATAGCGAACCGGACTTCATGAACTCGGTAATCGACCCTAAGGTTTACATGCGTTGGACACAGTTCGGTGTGTTCTCTTCCCACATGCGCTATCACGGTTCCCACAAGCGTGAGCCATGGTACTATCCGACAATAGCCGAGGACGTAAAGAAATGGTGGCGTCTGCGTTACCGTCTCTTACCTTATATTATAGAGGAGTCACACATTGCCACAGAGTCCGGCTGGCCTATGGTTCAGGCGTTGCTGATGCATCATCCGGAGGACAAGACCGTATGGCACATTGACGATGAATATTACTTCGGACGCAAGTTCCTTGTATGTCCTGTTATGAACGGAAATGACCGCCGTGACATCTATCTTCCTGAGGGAGAGTGGGTGAACTTCTTTACCGGCGAGCATTTTGAAGGTGGAAAGTGGTATCGCAATGTTGAGGTTTCTCTCAACGAGATGCCGGTGTTCTGCCGTCCTGGTACGGAGATTAAGGTTTATGATGAAGAGGTAGATTCTACCGATGACATAGACTGGCAGAAGGTCAAGACACTTGTTATAAAATAATAATATAAGTGGCTGTTGGAGGCTTTGTTTTATATTGGTTATGGCTTCGATAATTTTTTTCAATATAAAATTGCTTTCCAGCAGTCACTTTAATGTATAATGAACATCAGCCTTTTTATATTATGAAGACTGTGATAGGAATAGATGTCGGCATCTCCACGACTAAGATAGTCGGCATACGCGACGGAAAGATAATTTCTCCAATACGCATCAAGGCGACAGACCCCGTCACCTCGCTTTATGGTGCTTTCGGAAAGTACATCAACGAGAACAATCTTACTCTCGGTGACATAGAGCAAGTAATGCTTACAGGTGTCGGAGCTGCATATATCAAGGGTGACATTTATGGTCTTCCCACAGCTCGCACCGATGAGTTTGTGGCAGACGGTTTGGGAGCGCAGTATGAGAGCGGTCTTGACAGAATGCTTGTTGTCTCCATGGGTACAGGAACCACACTTGTGAAATATGACAACGGCGAGGTGCATCATATCGGTGGACTTGGTATCGGTGGCGGAACGCTTGCCGGTCTTTCACGACTGTTGTTGGGCACGGATGACATAAAGCATGTCTCCAGCCTTGCCAAGAATGGGAATATCTCCAACATTGACTTGCAGATAGGTGATATATGTGCAGAGGAAATCCCCGGTCTGCCGGCATTTGCCACGGCATCACTCTTCGGGAATGCCAAGGCCACGGCAAAGCACGAGGACATAGCGTTAGGCATCATCTGTTCTGTTGTGCAGACAATCGGCTCGGCGGCAATCCTTGCATCTATCAGCAGTGGGATAAAGGATTTTGTGATGATAGGCAATCTTACCCTTCTTCCACAGTGCAAGAAGGTGTTTGGGATTATGGAACAGATCTATGGCGTGCGGTATCATATACCGAAACATTCCGAGTTTGCCACTGCCATCGGTTCTGCGCTGAACTATTTCAAGAAATAATGTCATAAGAACATGATTCCGTATGATTTGACAAAAATACGTGCCATCATCTTTGATGTCGATGGCGTTCTTTCTGTCGGCACTATCACTATGGATAGTACAGGAGAGCCGTTGCGTACAGTGAACATCAAGGACGGTTATGCCATTCAGTTGGCGCAGAAGCTTGGCCTGCGGATTGTCATCCTGACCGGTGGCAACACATCTTCTGTGCGCAAGCGTTATGAGAATCTTGGAGTTAAGGATATTTTCATGGGGTGCGCCGTGAAAGTTGAGACTTACAATAAGTTCCTTGCTGATTCGGGACTCTCTGATGAGGAGGTTATGTATATGGGCGATGACATTCCTGACTATGAGGTAATGAGAAGGGTAGGATGTCCGTGTTGTCCGAAAGATGCTTGCAGTGACATCCGCGAGATAAGTCTTTATGTCTCTCCTTATAATGGAGGATATGGTTGTGGCAGGGATGTCATAGAACAGGTTCTCCGTGCCCAAGGATTATGGATGAAGGATGCGAAGGCATTCGGCTGGTGAGCGGCAGGATTGCTATCAAGGATGGATAAATAGATCTGTGAAAACAATAAAAAACGATATGAAGACAATAATACTTACCGGAGGGAGTTCCGGAATAGGAAAAGCCACAGCCGAGCTGTTTGTTAGTAAAGGCTATGAGGTATACGAGTTCTCACGACATGGCGAGAGCCATGACGGTATCAACCATGTCGACTGCGATGTGACTGACCCTGCTGTATGCCGTGCGGCAGTGGAGAAAGTCATTGCCTCTTCCGGCAAGGTGGACATCCTTGTATGCAATGCCGGCATGGGTGTCTCCGGAGCGATAGAGTTCACAAAAGTGGAGGATGCGAAGCGCCAGTTCGAGGTTAATTTCTTCGGAGCTCTGAACATCACGCAGGCAGTCCTTCCCTATATGCGTGAGCGTCGTCAGGGGCGCATCGTGTTTACAAGCAGTGTTGCAGCCATTTATGCCATTCCTTTCCAGGCGTTCTACTCTGCCTCCAAAGCTGCGCTGAACTCCATGGCGCTTGCTCTTGCCAATGAGGTTCGTCCGTTTGGCATCACAGTTGCCAGTGTACTTCCCGGAGATGTCAAGACAAACTTCCAGAGAAAGAAAATCGTTGAGGGTGCGGACATTTACACTCACATGGACAAGGCTGTCAAGCAGATGGAACATGACGAGGAGAACGGTATGCCGGCAGAGCAGATTGCACGTTGCATCTACCGCACTGCCACAGCTCGCCGTCCGTGGGCATTTAACACAACAGGTATGATGTACCACCTCTTCATATTTGCCGGCAGACTCTTCCCTACATCGTTCATTAATTGGGTGCTTGGAAAGATGTATTAACCAAATGCTTTTACCTTAAACTAACCTATGAATATGAAAAGACAAATACTGCTGTTGTTCCTCGTTGCGGTGAATTTGCACTGCTTTGCCGGTGACATTTATGTGTCTGTCAGCGGCAGCGACAAGGCAATAGGTGATAAGAATGCTCCTGTACAAACTCTTCAAAAGGCGTTGCGCATAGCAAGGGAATGGCGGCGAACGAACAATCCCAACATGAAAGGCGGCATAACAATAAACCTTGCCAAGGGGGAAACATTCGTATTGGATGAGCCACTTTACATACGCCCGGAAGACAGCGGAACTACTGACAGCCCAACAGTCATCATGGGTGGAACTATTTCCGGTGGCCAGGCAGACAATTCCTGTTCCATGGACGAGTATCCGAAAATGGAACGTATGCTTGCCTTTGACAAGGACAAGGAGCAAATTATCATTCCTGCAAAGTCGTTACAGACTTATGGAATAACCAATGTTGCCGATGCTGCCAAGTACGAAATGGTTGTGCATCAGCGTTGGGCAATAGCCATCCTGCGCATCAAGGCCATTCGTATCTCCGGCAACAAAGCCATTGTCACGTTCCGCAATCCTGAGTCGCGCTGGGAGTTCTCTCATCCGTGGCCACAACCGGTGATAGGCGAGGAGAGAGGTTCTTCCTCATTCCTGATGCGTCCGATAGCTTACCCTTCTGCCTCTTTGTCACGCCTTGTGACAATAGAAGGTTCGGAATATGCCTCTGTACATGACATCTCTTTTAAGAATGTCTCTTTTGAGAATGCCTCATGGGAGCGTCCTTTGAAATATGGACATGTCACACTTCAGGGCGGTTTCCCGATAATCGACGCATACAAACTCACAGAGAACGAGGGCACGCCATGGGCTCCTACGCTTGAAAACCAGGCATGGGTGATACGCCCGGAGGCTGCAGTGTCCGTGACTTATGCCGAGCGTGTTAACTTTAAGGACTGCACATTCACAAACTTATCGTCCACAGCGTTGGATTATGCACATCACTGTGCCGATGCAATGATTGTCGGAAACAAGTTTGAGAACATTGGCGGTACGGCAATTATGGCAGGCTCGTTTGGTGAAGGACCATGTGAAGCGCATCATCCACGTAACTACACCAATACAACCGGCTTTGTCATTGACAGTAACATCATTCACAATGCCACAACATGCGACTGGGGTGCGGTGGCTGTCGGCTGTGGCTATGTGCGTGATTTCGTCATTCGCAAGAATAAAGTATCGAAAGTGAACTATTCCGGCATCTGTGTTGGTTGGGGTTGGACTCCGGAGGACACCGGAATGCGCAATAACCGTATCACGGAGAATACAGTCACGGACTATGCACGCATACTCTATGATGCAGGTGGAATCTACACAATGTCCAATCAGCCCGGCTCGCTCATAGAGCACAATACGGTCAGCTCACCTTATCCTTCACCTTATGCCACTAATTTCCGTGCATTCCCTATCTATTTCGATGCCTGCACGGATGGCTATACTGTCAGAAATAACAGCCTTTCGGTAAACTCTTCCGTACAGAAAGAAAAGTACGGCTGGAACAATCCCGGACCTAAAATGGATGTGGAGAAGTAGAGGGCAACAATGAGAAAATAGCCAACCTGTTTTTTCTCAAATGCTTTGCTAAATGTGTATTTCTCAAATCACTGAAAGTATAATATATAGTAAAACAAAATTAAATTGCGAAAACACTCATGCCCTATTGCCAAAATTTCCATGCAAAGTGTGGCGGAGCCACAATCCTTACGGTAACCCACTGCTTCAGCTTGTGGGGCTATAGGCTGAAATCATCAGCTTGTGTGGTGGAACCACACTCCTTTATGCCGGAATCACAGACGGCACGAATCCCAACAAGCCACTTTCATACAGTTGGACGAAGATTGAACATACAGGAGTGTGGTGCTGCCACACAACTTGCAGCACAGCTTATTATCCCCATCGCTAAAGCGAGGGGTTACCATAAGGGCTGTGGCTCCGCCACACTTTTACATGAGAAGCTATATTACATAGGAGCATATTGCAAAAATACAGTCAGGGATTAATATAAAAGTCACGAGTAATGTGTCTGCATATTTTTGCAAATCAATTCTGTCTTACCATAAAATCACTATATGGAAATTATATCATTACGACATTCACCTGAATATCTTGAACGTGCAATAGCCTATTTTCAAGAAAAGTGGGCTACCGAAGAGTCCATGCCTGTTTACGACGATTGCCTGCGTAATTGTATGGATGCTGAGAACCCTCTGCCGCAATGGTATCTGCTTCTGGACGAGGAGCGGATTGTCGGTTGTGCAGGGCTTGTCACTAATGATTTCAATTCACGTATGGATTTGTACCCATGGCTTGTAGCCCTGTACATTGAAGAAGATTGCCGAGGGCGCAACCTTGGCAAGACACTGATAGACCGTGCAATCCAAGATACAGAAGCATTCGGATTCAAGACGCTGAATCTGTGCACTGAACATATAGGATATTACGAGAAATTCGGTTTCAGATATTTAGGCGATTGCTATCATCCTTGGGGAGAATCAACAAGGGTTTATCAAATAGGACTGTAACAATGGCGACAGAGATGCGAAAACAACAGCTAAGATGGATAGGCGTAACGTTTGTTGTTATGTTTGTTCTGCCTTTTGCCGTTGCACGCCTTGCTTCTGAGTGTAGTGGTATGGCATTGTGCATGATGTTGTTCTTAGCCCTTAATCCCATGTACTCAATAGCCTTGGGTATCAATTGCGGTAAGAGCATCAGGCAAATGTGGCATATACCTTTGTTTTCAGCTATTATGTTCCTTTCCGGGACATGGCTGTTTTTCGATATTCACGAACCATGGTTTATACTGTATGCGAGTGTGTACCTTGTTATTGGTTGGATAGCCATGTTTGTTACGCACTATATTACAAACCGCTGACTCTGTTTCTCGAATACTTATTATTTATATCAACCCATTAAAAAAAACAAATACAAATATACAATGAAGACCAAAATACTTTTTGTCTGCCACGGCAACATCTGCAGAAGCCCGATGGCGGAGTTCATAATGAAGAGACTTGTCAGTGAAGCCGGCAGGGCTGATGAGTTTGAGATAGCCTCTGCAGCGACAAGCACAGAGGAAATAGGCAACAGTGTCTATCCTCCTGCACGCCGCAAGCTGGCAGAGCATGGCATCAGCTGCGAGGGAAAAACCGCACGCCAATTACGCCGTGATGATTATGATCACTACGATTTGCTGATAGGCATGGATTCCTATAACATACGCAATATGCAGCGCATGTGCGGTGGTGATTCCGAAGGCAAAATCCACATGTTGCTTGATTATACAGACCGTCCTGGAGATGTCGCCGACCCATGGTACACCGGCAACTTTGACGCTACCTACCGTGACTGCCTTGAAGGCTGCCGCGAACTGCTGAAACAATGCCCTTAAATGTGAAGGTTTGATTATAAGTAACTGTTGGAAAGATGAAAAAAAAGATACGTATTGCTGCCTTATCCTTACTTGTCTTGGTGGGTTGGTGCGATGTCAATGCACAGACAGTGACGCTGAGTCCCCAAAACGGTGCTGTCGGCGTTTGCCCGGACACACGTCTTCGAATCACTTTCAATGACATCCCTGCCGTAGGCTCTGCGGGAATGATACGCATCACGGATGTTGCCACAGGAATGGTAGTTGACAGCATTGACCTAAGTGTTCCCGCCGGTCCGACGGAGAGCCGCACTTACGGAAAAGACTGCGACTATACGAAAATCCCATATGATTATGCGCGCACGGTGATGCCTACCAATCGGGACACTCGCCCCGGCACTCCGTCAGGCACGGCTGAGCCAACGCCTCCTGAGTATCAGCTTAACATTATCGGCGGTTTTACCGATGCTTTCCATTTCCATCCGGTCATAATCCACGACAAGACAGCCACAATCTGTCTGCATAACAACGTTCTGGACTATGGCAGGAAATATAGTGTGGAAATATCCGGCGGAGCGATAAGGGCGCGGAAGTATAAAGGTACAACGCGCAAGCAGCCATGGACTTTCACAACAAAGGAAGCGCCGAAGTTCCTGAAAGACACTCTCGTTGTGGACGCTTCCGGTTGTGGTGATTATTGTACAGTGCAAGGCGCACTTGATGCTGTGCCTGATTTCAGTGCCCGGCGTACAGTGATATTCGTGAAAGCCGGCGATTATGAGGAGATAGTTTACGCCCGCAACAAGACTAATGTGAAGATTAAAGGTGAGGGCATGGCCTCTACACGTGTGCATTACGCTAACAACGAGGTGTTCAATCCCCACCCTTTGACGGTGAAAACCAATGAATGGCCCGGTACGTTCCCCTCTCGTCGTGCAGCTTTCGCACTTGACAATTGTCATGACATCATTTTGGAAGACATAACAATAGCCACTGATTTGCAAGGTCAGGCCGAGGGATTGCTGCTCAATGGAGAGCGTATTGCGCTGTACAGGGTTCATGTCATAGGGTCCGGTGATGCGCTTCAGGCAAACGGCACTGTCTATATGGAGTGCTGCGAACTTGACGGCGGAGGTGACACAATACTTGGAAGGGGCAGTCTTTTTGCCTATCGCAGCCATTTCCGCAATGGTGGAGGACCATTCTCATGGGTGAGGAACACTGCAGGCCATCATGGTGATGTGTTTTTGGAATGCACGTTCTCTGCTCCTGACGGATGCAAAGCTGACTTTGGGCGCACCAGCACCAACAAGGGCACGTCATATCCTGATGCCGAGTTTGTGTTAATCAATTGTTTCACTCACAACATCATCCCTGAAGGATGGAGCTCTATAGGATTGCCGACAGCACGTATGCTTGAATATGGCACACGAGACAGCCACACACGCCGGCTTGTGGATACTTCCCAACGGCATCCTTATTCCCGCCAACTGAATGCCAAGACTGATGCCGCCCTTATCAAATGCTATTCCACACCGGTCTTCGTCTTGAAAGGTTGGCATCCTGCCGGCTCTTCCGTACCTCCGCAAACAAACTGTGCAGCGGAATAAACAAAGAAAGAACAAGTTTTAGTACAAACACAACTTACATGTAAAGTAATTTACAATAGTTACTTATCAATATTATCAAACAAGTATAATCTCTGTTACTCTTATTTGCCCAACGGTTTACATTTGCTTATGACAATCGAAGAACATCCTTTGCGCCCGTTCCTTCCGTCAGGAGGAAAAATACTGTTCCTCGGAAGTTTCCCGCCGCCGAAAGCACGGTGGTCGATGGATTTCTTTTACCCAAACTGGATAAATGACTTCTGGCGTCTCATGGGCTTGATTCACTATGGCGACAAGACTCATTTTGAGGTGAAAGGGGAGAAACGCTTCGACAAAGAACGGATAGTAGAGTTTGCGGAACGCAACGGACTGGCATTCTACGACACAGCGGTGAAAGTGTGCCGCCACAAGGACAATGCCAGTGACAATTTCCTTGAGATACTCGAACCTACGGACATCTCCGCCTTGCTCTCCGCCATGCCATGCTGCCACACAGTTGCCACGACAGGAGGGAAAGCGAGTGAAGAGTTGCAGATGCAGCTCTCCGCAGTTGGCAATGCCGGCACTCCCTCCTCACAGCCTGCCGCTCTTGTCCCCATGCCGCCGATAGGAGGCAGTGTGGAACTGGAGTTTGCCGGCCGTAAGTTGCGGTGGTGGCGTATGCCGTCATCATCACGCGCCTATCCTCTCAAATTGGAAAAGAAGGCGGAATACTACCGCCGCCTGTTTGAGTAGCGCGAAGCGTTTCCGGCTGAGGACGCTATAAGATAAATAAAGTGAGTTCGACGAATTTGCAGTATATTATAAAAAGCAAAACGCTATCAAAGCACCGTGAAACGGTGGCTCTTCGTTCTGCCGGATGATTGCTCACATTAATATAAATAAGGTATGGTAAATATGTCAAAGACCACTTGTAATCTTTCCCCCCCCCCTATTATCAAGGTTTCGATTACGGATGCAAAGCCAGTGCCAACCGAATGCAATAAAGTTTACTTTAATTGCTGAGGTGCCGCCTGGCTTATACGACTGCAAAGGTACAACATTTCACAAGCGATTCCAAATTTTATAGGGGTATCAATGGGGGTATATACAAATTGCTACAAAACATCTGAAAAATAAAGTTGTACTTTACGCCTCATGAAGTACAACTTTACAAGTGCAAAAGCACAACTTTTTAAAAACATGGAGCGCAATGGATTTCAAGCCATTGCGCTCCTGTTTGAACTTATAGGAACATCTGTCATGTGGATAGTAACGATGCAAGCATTTGCGAGTAACTGACAAAGTGTTTGCAATGGGCAATTAACTATCTTTGTTCTATCATACCAATTTTTCTTTAAGTTTATCGCACAACACCCAACCACCGGTTTTCTTTGACCCTTCACGCTTGATAAGTTCCATTTGCTGTAAGATATTTGTGTATTCTGTAATCGTGCGACGAGATGTTTTTGTACACTCAACCAATTCTTTGCTTGTTATGGCAGGGCGTGACGCTATCAATACTGTCATCTCTTGAAGGGATTTTATTTTGCCGTCTGAAAGTGTGTTGCACGCTCCCAACAGTTTATGTGCAGCTTCCAATATTCTCTTTGCATTATCAGGCGAAAGTTGCGCATTATCAGGCGAAAGTTGCGCATTATTTTGGTCTCTCCAAATAGTAGCCACAAATTTATCCCGCTCTACATCATTGTTCAGTTCTATGCGTGAGCCGGATTTCATGGTGCGCGTGATGCCTGTTCCCAATCCTCTGTATGGCATTGTTTTGCCACAGAATTGCGACAATTGGGGATTGCGTATCTTGGCATTGCCTAGCATGATCTTTTCTACAGTCAGGTCGGCAGGTAAGCATCCGGGGCTTTCTATCTCAATACGATTGTCAAAGATAAACAGTTTTACGACATCATCACCAATCATTTCTCTGTGAACCAAGGCATTTTGGATAAGCTCTTCAAGCGCAATGCGTGATACTTCCAATTTTCCTGTAGAGTTGAAAGACTGCCCCTCCTGCAAATGACGAAGGTTTCCTTCACAGAAGCGAATAGCCTGTTCATACATCTCAGGTATGGTCCCTTCTATGTCAACACTGTCCCTATATTCTGTCCCGGATTTATCATTACCGACAAAACAAACAGCCTTTATCTTAAACTGTGGGCATTTCCATGTAGGCATAACGCCAAAGAAGAGCAAGCCGGCTAAGGTCGCTTGGCCTTTTTCATCAAGCAGACACAGATTCTCGTACAAGGTGGTAATGGGTATATCAAAATCTTCTTTCGTTTTGCCAAATTGTTTTAAGAAGAACTTGTCAATTAATGATTCGCTCAGATTCTTAACGGATGTGCCAGGCACACCAATCCTATCCGGATGGTATTGGCCAGACTCGTAAAACATTCGTAGTATCTCATGATTGTCACTTACCTGCCTCTTGTCGGCACCTTGTTTTACATAGATAAGCCCATTCTTTTTGGATTTATAGGGCTTGTTGATGCCTGGAGGAATGTCAACAACCAGCACGGTCTTACCTTCTATTTCTTCCGGATGTGACATAATATAGAGAGGGGGAACCACATTGTTCTCTGCCATATTGCCAGCTTTAGATGAAATTTCCTGTACTTCATCGTATGTCAGTCCCTTTATGCAACCTGTTTTGTCTTCCACACCAAATACGATACTACCGCCTCTGCTGTTGGCAAAAGCTATTATCTCTTTGGTTATCTTATCGTTATCGCTCCACTGCAGTTTGAACTACAGTATAGAAGATTCGCCTTGCGCGATACGTTTTTTCAAATCTTCTTTTGTCATAATTAATAGTCCGAATTAAAATGTGTGATTTGACTGACACTGGTTTAATCATGTAATACAGATGCCTACTTTTATCTGTTTTTTTGAATCAAAATTCTCTTGTTGGAGGAACATCGTATGTAGTATATGCAAATATTCTCAGTATAGGTTTTTCACTATTTCGTTCTAATGTTGTATTATCGTTTATATTCAAGAAGTTCATTGCCTTTCACATAGATAGGAGCACCTTCTATGAATTGTTCCTTAGTGTCTATGCGTCTCGTGGAAATCAACTTGTTTATATCATAATGGCCTATTTTCACTTCTTCCTCAAGACTGAAAATCAAATAATCTCCTTTTGGTTCGCGCGGATAAAATGATGTCTTCATATCCTCTTCCGACATAACAGGATAACCATTTATGCGGAATACATGGTATTTGTTTTCAAATTCATGTCCTTCTTCATACAGAATAGCGAATTTAGGTCTCATTTTATGTATCTTGCCAACCTGCTGGGCACCTTCACGATTTTTCGCCAAACGGACATTGTATCTCAATGTCTTATCTTTGTTGTTGCCTTTAATCCAGTCAAGATGTGCCTTGTCATGGTACATTCCCACAACAAAAAACTCATCTTGGTAGCGTTCAACATGGTACTCTGTGAGCCACTCCTCATTGGTATGCTCTGCTTCATAAGCCTTGCCCGCCTCAATGGCATTGACGAGTTTTGGTTCCGGGTCTATACCAATCTTTATCTCTTCCACATAGAAATGTTTTCTCAGTTCTACAAGAAGTTCTTCGTTCTCAGCTTTATACTTGTCGCCATTATCAAGTGCAAGAGAGAAATAATCAGGGTTTTGATATGGTTTGTACATCTTGCCGAGGACACTTTGGAAATTCTTCTCGATATACTCTTTGGCATCTACACCGGGATGTGCCGTCATGGCATAGAAAGAGAAACTTGCCTCCAGCATCTTTTGTATCTCCTCACGGAACATCTTCCTGACTTTGTCTTTCCACAGCCTCTTTGCACTGTCATTATCTTGTGCATACAGCGACACGACATATAGGAAATTCACATCATAATGATAAATAAGCAATGTATCGCGATCAAAAAGACGGTTCTCAAAATGCCTTTGCACAAACGACTGCTTTTCCTTGTCAACATTATAGATACGGTCTGCATACGACAACCCTTCATCCATCCTTGCACTGATGAAAAAGTTCGGGACGATGTTATACCCTTCAGTCACATCATCTCTGTACTTCTGAGTCCGGTTGCGCCATTTCTCGTTTTTCTCGTCAGGATTAAGGAAGATGTCCATATTCCACTGTATGACATTCCGTGCATACGTATACTGCTTATATACAGACTCATCAGAAATGTCATTCTTCAAATGATAGTACTTGCTGTCACCGATATAGTATATTGATTTGTCGTCCGTCCCTACTGTCGTCAAACCTTTATAGCTATACAAATGGTCGACACGCTTGCCGTCATTTTGGTCTTTCAGTCCGTCCGGAAGCTCAGCTTTCTTGTCTCCGACAAGTTCGTCAATGATAGACTCAAACACAATGTTGAAGTTCTTGGCAATCAAATACTCCTGCAACTCACTTGCAACGGAAATGTTTCTCGCCTTGTCAAAGAATGCAAAACACAACTCCCACAAATAAAGTGCTTTATCCGAGAAATACTTGTATTTAATCTGCCGCAACCTTACTTGGCCATAACCATTCAGGTAGTGCTCGAACTTAGCACCGGTAATCAGTTCAAAACCTACATTTATCGTTACAGGGAAACCATATTTCTCATTAATATGCTTCAATATGGAAAAGAAGATGATGAGTAACTCCTCGTCAAAGTTGATCTGCCGTTTCTTGTTGACAGGATTAAGATAAACAGGTCTGTTGTTCTGCACTATAGCCTGGCAACGTGCAATGGTGCGTGTCCAGTTTATCTTGTTTAAGCCTGAATGAAGGTTCTTCAGGATGGTCATGAAGAAATTCCGGTTCTTCTTGTTGAAGTCTATCAACGCCAGCAACACTTCAAGATAAGTGTTGGTAAGGTGCTTTTGACGGCTTCCCACCTTAAGCATCTGCTTATGGTATACTATATCATTCTCAGGATTGTACTTGTTGAAGACAAATAGCGCACGGTAAATCCACACAGCGAACTCATAAAGGAATCTGCGCTCATCGTCAGCCAACCCCTCCGCTTCCTCAACATGGATTATCGTTGAAGGGTCAAGGTGCGAGAAAGCCATGCCATGCTTGTCAACAATCACTTTCGGCAAAATGAATACACAGTCATGAATATGCGGGTTATACAAATAACCTACATAATTCACGACTACCTCATGATGGACATTCTCCAAGAAATCAAGCCCCGTAAGAACGCCCTTCACATCATCAGCCTTGTAATGATAACCTTCAATCAGTATGCGCATGTCATGCTTTTTTTATACGTATATTCCAATCCTGCAAATTAACCTTATCAATAAAGTCTTTTATGTTTCCACTGCCTATTTGTGTTGACACATAAATAGATTCTCCGTTATTTAAGGTTATTACCTTTGCACGTTTGTTTGGGTCTATAGAGGTTGATGTCCTTTCTTCAAAATCAGTCTGTGTTTCTACAAGGTGTGGGATTGTCATAATGTTGAGAGACATCCATGCGTCTTTTATTGCACTTGCATCCTTCTCTGGATTTTGGGAGCAATAATAGGCTATAGTTTCTCGGACAAGTGCGCCCTTGCCGTATTCTGCTGCTCCGTCGTTGATTCTGTATTTAGAGTAATCTCTATCCTTTTTTGACAATCCGGCTAACTCGTCAGTGTCGTCTTCCTCTTCTGTGTCACCTGCATCTGTTGTCAATGGTTTGGGTTGGATTTCATTGTAGTCCATGAACGCCTTAACTTGCTCCTCACGCCCATCACCGAAGAATGTGGTGAAAGATACCTTTTTACTGCCGTCAGCCGTTTTTATTCTGAAAATACTGTCATTGCTGTCCACATAATCCTTGTAGACATCATTCCACAGGTAGAACAACACCTTTGAAACAAACTGCTTGCAGTCAATCTCTGTGCCTCCGTTAGCCGGCTTGGCAAACCAATAGCCTAACTTCTTGTCCTCAGAACAGGTGATACCCTCAATCTTCTTATTAATAGTGCTGATGAACTCCCACCAGTCGTACTTTGTATTGTCAATATTGATTACAAACTCCTTATCCCCTTTCTCTATTGGCATATACTCCCAATCCCAACGACGCTTGAAAGCGGAGTCAATCGGGAACAGCGACTGGTCACTGGTGTTCATCGTTGCCCAAATGTACAGATTCTCAGGCAATCGCATCTCATTGCCTGTCCTTATATTTTCGTCAATATTCGTGCAATCATCCAATTCCTTTGCTATATGACGCCTCATATCATCGTCAGGGGCAATAGCATAACGTGACCTGCCCCTATCGTCCCTGTCAAGCAATTGGAACAAATCACCAAATATCTGTGCGCAATTGCCACGGTTTATTTCCTCAATGACAAGATAATACGAACTGTCATCTCCTGCATCCATGCGCTTCCAAGCCTCCACATAAGCCTTTAAGAATGCTTGTGGGACAAAAGAATAAGTTATCTGTTCCTCTTCCCTAATAGAACCGCTTGCCTCATAGACAGTAACAGTCTTGACTGTTGGCTTGTAAGCACCGACAAATGTTGAGTAATCACTATCGGGGTGGAAAGTTGTTCGTATCCTATTACTATTATTTGTGTCCTTTTCTATACGGTTTGACTTGCCTGTACCAGGTGCGCCGTAGAAGATTATTTGGCGAGAGTATAAACTATTACCAGTTGGAGTCATAGCAAGTTTATGGTCTTTCATCATTTTTGCCATTATCAGCAGTGTGGATGAATAACCATATTCAAATTTATCAACATCAGATTTACCGCATAGTATTTCTCTTGCTTGATTGGCGTTGATTTCAGGATTCTCGCTAATCAACTTGAAAAATTCCAATAAAAGTTGCTTGGATATTGTTCTAAGCCCAACAGCTCCCTTGCTTTCAGACCTTACAAGAAAGCATAGCCTATCTTCGTCAATAATTTTTACTTGACCATTTGATGAAGTGTCTCCTATTTTCAAACCAAAAAAATCCATTGTGTCAGGTTTATGTGATATGCTATTATTTGTGTTCTTTTCTCCATCGAGTATGACTATAAAGCCATTTGCAAAGTTACTAATATTTGCTTAATTTGCCAAAAAAAATTGTAATAATAAACGCACTTATTTCCCTGCTACTTTTTTAAGTATACGAAATCATATGTAATTGGTGTCTTACCATTGCTTTCCCATTTTTCGATGAAGGCTAGAAATTCTTCTATAATAGGACTTGATGGCAGTCCCCTTAAATCAGACTTCATTTTATCTATATTATTTCCCCACATATTCAAAATCGTATCAGATAGTTTCCATCGATATGGCTCTTCTAAATGACTATTAGTCCACACTTGTCCAGGTAGCATCTCGTCAGGTCTATCCAAGCAAATGTCTTTCATTAGCATTAATGCATTTTTATCATATTCTGCTTGCCCCTTGCCGTCTTTTTTCATTGTATACCTAAAAAAATCGTAGACGTCATCAATGTCTGCTCTTTCTTCGATTGCGAATTGGAGCATTTTTATTTTCAGTTCTTGTTTTTCTTTCTCTGTGAAAAGTTCCTCCCATCTGTACTTAACGTACATTCTATGATTGTCAATGGCACTTAAAATCATTTTCACGAAATGAGAAGCCCCATTTTTAGTCATCAACTCCATTATTAATATTTTTCTTGGAGCAATGTCAGCATTTGTATATTCTAAGAACTCATATACAACATCTGGTTTGATGAAGAAGCCTTTCATCTTAGAACCAGCATAAAATATCACTTCCAACAAATTTGTTGCTATTGTACTATCTTCAGTATGATACTGCTCTATTTTATATCTGAGTGCTGTGGATTTATTTTCAAGATTATTGTCCACATAAGATTTCATATCGCTTAGAGACGATTTGCAGAATGCGGAAAAATCTTTGTCGGCAATATCATCACTTTGTATAGAAGTATAAAAATAGCGATCGAAACAGAATGGATTATTTATTGCTCTATCTTCAGCACCATACATCCTCGCCTTAAATAATCTGCTCAGGATGGATTCAAGATACTCCTTTTCTTTTTCCTTGCCTATATTGTCAAATTCTTTTGCAGGAGAATTCTTCCAAAAATCTTTTTTGCTTCCACAATGTATCTTACGTTCAATATCATCTTTATGTTCGTATGCTTTTTCATTGAACAACACCAACATTCCGTTTTCTTCTATAAGATATGTCTTGTGCTCATTTCTAATTGACATATATACTGCATGATAATAAATCTTCAGAAGAGTGAGATCGGCATAATCTTCAATCTTCACGTCATCCTTTATTAGTGCATAATCAATTCTTATGGTATTTATCCATCTCTTCAATTCACGAATATTTGTTATCAATGTTCCTATTGGAGATGTATTTCCCCAAAAATGTTCTGTTTGGGTGCAATATTTTATGAAATTATTG
The DNA here is from genome assembly GCF_013166595.1 of Palleniella intestinalis. Lineage (GTDB taxonomy): Bacteria > Bacteroidota > Bacteroidia > Bacteroidales > Bacteroidaceae > Prevotella > Prevotella intestinalis. Next base: position 233,084 of record NZ_JABKKG010000003.1, read on the forward strand.
TAATCCGTATTACTTAAGAAAACTGCATATTCTTTAGCCAACTCCACAAGAATATTTGTATTGTAGGAAGGCAAATAATATTCAGTATTGAAGAACTTTTTTATGTAGTTTTCGTTCATAGCATTTGAGACAGTCTGCAATGCAGTAATTACATATTCTTTGTCAAATGTTACTACAAAGATAAGGTTTGGGAAATTTGCACTACCACGCATTAGTTTGAATACCTCCAAGATTTCCCTTCCCTCCAATCTGTCAATATCATCAATAAACACTACGATTTTTTTACCATATCCAGCCAACGCATTACAAATGTCATTATATGATACAGCATGGACATGACTTGGTACTATTGTGTCAAGAAATTTGTTTGTGTCATTTCCCAACATAAAAGCTGCATAGTTTTTTAGCAAGTGATATAAATCCTTATCGGAATTAACGAATTTGCCAGCAAGAATTTTAAAGAAATGTTCAGCTGGACTAATGTTGCAAGGTAAATTCCAAGGACTATAATCAATTGTTTCTATATTCTTACTAAAATTGGACTGTAAATTCTCTTTCATTAAATTGATGAAAGAGGTTTTTCCATATCCCCAAGGTGCTACGATTCCAAATGTTTGAGCAAAATGAGTTGTATCAGAATTACATATTTCTCCACTTACTTCTCTTACAAAAACACTACGTTCCAATGAGTCTTGGGACATTGACAGTATAGGCGTGTCATTTTGCAATTTGCACAACTCATTCTGACATTTTTTTTGCTTATAATAAAAATTGATTATACTTTCTAACAAAAATAAGCCAGTATAAACTCCAAATAAATCAGCATAAGCGATGCCATTCGCAATGTATGCAAAATCATCTTTGTTTGTTATTCGATAATAGCCATACACAAATACAAATGCAATAAGGAAAAAAATACTTTCCTTGTCATATATGTAATTCTTCCAACGTTTTATGAGTAGTATCGTAGGATAAACCAATATTATGCCTAACATTACTACTGTTGCCCAACTATAATCGAAAGTCAGCCAAGGTGTTACCCATTTGTTCCATTGCACAATGAAACATTCCTGACTACATGCGAAAACAATAACAAATATAGTTGATAAGAACCATTGCCATGGTAAATATCGAAAGATAGAATTCATGAATTGCGAGTTTTAAGTTAAAAAAATATCAAGTTCTTCCGCTTTTCGAGTTGGTCGTATATAGTCTAATTTATTGCTGTATAGTAAAAAATAGCAAGAATAAAGCTCTTGTATATTACTATCTTATGAGCTTCTTCTTCAGAATGGTTTTATCGTGGTAAAATCTATTAGTGTCTGCAAATATACAAAGTCTATACATAAAAAAATGTATTACAATTCCCTTTGCAATTCTTCATATAAATCCACCGGTCCCAGATGCCAATATTTTGTGCTTTCGGTTGATAGTTTCTTATAGAGTTTTGAATGATAGATACGGTTTATGGCATCCTTTAGACTGATGCCTTTATCTTCCATGAGCCATTCGGCAAGCCAGCTTATTTTTATTGGCAGAATCAGATACAAATTATCTTGTGTTATTTGAGCGTTCATAATTTCACTTCGATTGATTCAACGAATTTAATGGCAGTTAATGACCTTTCTGTATGGAACAGATATTGATCCACAAGGGAACGATTGGGTTGGCGTATCTCCGGGTTTTCGACAACCTCTATGCTGCCATGATATATTTTGCTCATTTCTTTCTTTGTTTAATCATTTCGTCAATTTCTTCAATCAGCCAATTATGACCTTGGGTGTGGAGAACATCATAAAAAGCACAGAAATGTTCTGTAATTCCATATTGCTCAAAAAGCTCCACCACATCATCCGTTGCCATATTTTTAGCCTTTGCGTATTGTTCTATGCAGAACGAGATGAAGAGGGCTATGTTTTTGTCTTTTTTGTCCATCGTTATGAGTTGAAGCAATTCAGTGCATCTGATTTGTTTTCTTACATAAACTAAGCTTCACCTCAGCAATAAGAGCAAGTTCTTGCTGCATTCGGTTTGCATTAGTTTTGCAAATATACAAACTTTACTTCGTATATGAAAAGTTATTCTTAGAAAAAATGTGAAATAGTAATGTGTTTTTTATTAAGTTAGTCCACAAAATTAATTTGCATTATCTGTGCTGTTATTTTTGAGGGAAAATAGTGGGTTGAAGAGGGAGTGTAGCGGGCTACATGACCGATGAGACCTATGGTTTTCACCAAAAAGAACAAGCAGAGAAGGCGAAAGACAAATCCATACATAACGATTGAAAAGAATGTCGTTTAATTTTGTGGACTGACTTAGTTTCATGATTTGAGAACCGTACTGTAATCACTTGATTTCCCAATCCTATTGATTGGCATTCTGAAAGGTAACACTTTGTGTGGTGAAAGATAACGGTTTGCGGGGTAAAAGGTAACGATTCGCCACACAAATCGTTACCTTTTGTTGAGGTGTGAGTATGGGCTTGATTTTGAGGCGGTTATGTGTGGGTTGCGTGTGAATGGGAATTGCTGCGTTTAAGAAGGCGAGGGACACAGTAGTGATACGGTTTGGGATAGGTGGGGCTTATAAGATGATTTCCGCAATATAGTTGCGCTTCTTGCCGTCTTTGCCACGTTTGAGGAAGAGGATGATATGGATTTCCTGATTTTCTGTGAGTTGTGCGCTGCCGGCGAGGGATAGGTTTGCGTATCCTTCTTTGGTTATCTCGCCTTCAGGGGTAGGGGAGATGGGGGAGAGGAGTTCATAGGCAAAGTATTCTTTTTCGAGGTTGATGTATTTGACTCTTGCTTTCATTATGCCGAAGGCACGCCGGCCGTTGTGGTGGTTCTCAGGCGATAGGGCGACGGCGGTCTTGAAATTGCCTTTTTCCGGTATGACGGGAGCGAAGCGGACATAGCTGCCTACGGTCGGAGGGGTAGGCGGGTCGATGGCCACAAAGTGGCGCGAGAGAGGGTCGAAGATGTGGTAATGCTTGTGCTTCGCGTCGTAGCGGTCGACATATCCTATTGTTTTCTGCGACGTGTCGATATGTCTCTGTCGGTATTCCCTGACCGCTCTTTCAGTCCTTTCCCTGAGTGAGGCCACTGTCCTGCCGTTGGGGAGTGTGCGCCATAGCATGTCCTCCGGTCGGAGGTTTGCCGGGAAGCCCCACATTTTGAGGAATGCCGGCAGGTTGAAGCTGTCGTGCACGGCGGCCATTTTGAGTGCTGTGCCTAACACGCACGAATGGAGCAGCGAGGGATGTGCGAGTGGTATTTTCATGTATGATGCCAGCAGTGTGCGTGCTTCCTCGGAGCTCATCTCCTTATGGTAGGCGTTGAGGTATCGATAGATGCTCCATGCCGTGTCTGCCGGGTGCTGTACCGATGTGGACATGGACGCTAAAAGTTCGTCCCAGGTGGGTATCTTGCTTTCGTTTTTCATGTTAGGATATTTAGGTTTTAGTGGGGATTGTTTGTTCCTTGGTCACACTATCTGTCTGACGGTTACAGGTTTTTGTGATGATTATGCTTATGCAATGGCAGACATTTGTATTGCAACGCCACGATGGGGGAATCTGATATTGCCAGCAAAGTTACAAATAAAAAGTGAGAAAGACACCGCTTGCTATGGATTTTTTCCAACAAATTCTGTAATTTTTTTGTGGCAATTCCGCTCGTTTTTCATAAATAATCACTATCTTTGCAAGAAGATAAGCTGCGCCTCGGCAATCAGAGCAAGCTCTATTGCGCTCGGCTTGCATTATCTTTGCATAAAAATCACGTTAGGTGCAAATCGAAAGAGTATGTGATTCTGTAACTGAAACCATCCATAGCATAATGAATATAACGAAAGAGAACCCAACGGGTGAACAGGAGTATCAGCAAATACTGCAACAGGCTGTTGCAGTTTTGGATAAAGCAAGAGCGAACATTGCAAAGAGTATTGCCGGCAATGTGAGCAATGCTCATTGGGAAATGGGCATGCTTTTGTATGAGCGCAAATTGTATGCGAAGCATGGTGACAGTGTTGTCAGGAGATTGTCGGCTGACCTGAAGAAGAGGTTTCCGACAATGGGACTGTCGCCACGTAATTTGTGGGATATGAAGCGGTTCTTTGTGCGTTTTAATGAGGCAGACCCAAAAGTGCGACAGGCTGTCGCACTTTTGCCTTGGTGGAACACATTGTACCTTATGTCAAAGTTTGGTGATGATGACAATGCCATACTTTATTATGCAACAGAAAACATCAACAAAGGGTGGAACAGGGAGCTGCTGACTAATGCGGTGAATTTGGAAATGCACAAAAGTGCTGCATCACTGCATCGCAATGATAACAACTTCAAAGCAGTTCTCCCTGCCGGACAGGCTGAATATGCAAATGAGATTGTGAGAAGCACATACAATCTGGGATTCCTTGGAGTAACAACCCCTGTACTTGAGCAGGAACTGGAAAGCAGGATTGTCAACAGGATAAAGCAATTTCTTTTGGAGATGGGAAAGGGTTTTGCATTCATTGGAAGCCAATATGAGATAGAATACAAAGGGCGTGTGGGTAGAATAGACTTGCTTCTGTATCACAGGCATTTGCGCTGTCTCGTGGCAATAGAGTTGAAAGCGGGGGCATATCGTCCGGAATATGCTGGGAAAATGAATTACTATCTCTCAATCCTTGACCGTACAGAAAGGGCGGAAGGCGAGAATCCGTCTATTGGCATTGTTCTGTGTGCGGAGAAAAATCATGTGGATGTAGAGTTGTCTTTGGACGGATTGGATAAGCCTATAGGAGTGTCGGACTATAAACTTTTCATTCCTAAGGATGAACTAAAAAGCATTGTTCAAAGTGAGATTGAAAGTTATTCAAAGGATAATGGATAGGAAAAGTGTGTGACATGAAAGGCAAGAGATTGTTTGCCGGCAGCTTTATTTTAACGTGAGTTCGACGAATTTGCAACTATCCGGCAGAATGAAGAAAAACGCTATCAAAGCACGTGAAACGGTGCTTTTTATAGCATTTCGCTTTTTATCAGATACAGCAAATTCGTAGAACTCACGTTATTTTATGCAATATAGGAATTTATTGCTGTCCGGTAAACATATACAACACATAATCCTTCATCTGTTTCAGTTGTGACAAGCCCCTATCCTCGCATACAGCAACAGGATTTAGCTGTAAAGTGTGGCTCCGCCACATTTTATGAGAAACATTTCCTATGAAAATGTGATTTCACAACAACTTGTGGAGTTTTACCGGACAGTAATAATAGGAATTTTTGAAAATTAATTTAGTACAAGCATCACTTGAATATAAAGTAAGTTGGATAGTTACTTATGCAAACAATCAGGGCGCATTCCACAAGGAACGCGCCCTGATTGTGTTATCAGGAATCAGTTGTAGAGATACCTCTTGATTGATTTCTTGGGAGTCTTCTTGAATTCTGTCTCCATCAGTTCTATGGCTGAGAGCTTTTGGTAAGCAGGCTGTGTGGCGTTGAGCGTCTCGCGGTTCTGCTCCATTATGCCTTTCAGTGCTTCGTGGTCAAGGCCTTGCTTCTTTGCCTCGTCGTAGTCAGGGTAGACCAGTCCCACGAGTTTCTCGCCTCGTTGCACCACAAGGCATTCGCTGACCATGGAGAGGCTTGACAGGGCGTCCTCAATCTCCTCCGGATAGATGTTCTGGCCGTTGGCTCCGAGCAGCATGTTCTTGGAGCGTCCTTTGATGAATATCTGTCCTTCGGCGTTCATGACGCCAAGGTCGCCTGTGTGATACCAGCCGTCGATGAGCACCTCTTTTGTCGCTTCCTCATTCTTGTAGTAGCCAAGCATGGTGTTGCATCCACGTGTGAGAATCTCGCCCGGAACGTTCTGAGGGTCGGTGGAGTCAATCATCACCTCCATGTGGTATGCCGCACGTCCGCATGAGCCTATCGCACGGTCTTGCCAGTCATCGTATGATATGATTGGCGCGCACTCTGTTGCACCGTAGCCTACGGTGACAGGGAAACCGATGTCAGAGAGGAATTTCTCCACTTCCTGATTGAGCGCCGCTCCACCCACAATGATTTCGTAGAGATTTCCGCCGAAAGCCTCGTAGACCTGCTCACGTATGCGCGCTTTGAGCTTTGTCCCCACGACAGGGGTCTTGAGGAGAGCCTTGACATGTGGGGCGGAAACCTTCGGGAGAACCTTCTTCTTGATGATTTTCTCGATGATGAGCGGCACGGCGATGATTATGCACGGCTTGATGTCGGCGAAAGCCTGAGCCACGATGGCAGGTGAGGGGACACGTGTCAGGTAATGGATATGGCATCCCGCCACGAACTCGTAGATGAACTCAAACGCCATGCCGTACATGTGCGCCATTGGCAGTATGGAGATTGTCTTATAGCCCGGGCTGACATATTTGCCAAGCGCATTGTGGGCAAAGTCAAGGTTTCCCCACAGTGCGCGGTAAGGAATCATGACACCCTTTGAGAACCCTGTCGTTCCGGATGTGTAGTTTATCATTGCAAGGTCCTCGGAGTCAGCCTCGCGGAAATAGGACACATGCTCTTTGCGGAAATATTTCGGGAATTTCTTTCCGAACAGTTCGTTAAGGTGCTCACGTGCATAAGTCAGTTTCTCCGTGCGTGACTCTATGAGCGAGAAGTCTGTGATGTTGATGATTCCTGCCAATGCCGGCATGTCTGCCGGTGTGATGCTCTTTGCCACAACGTCTCCGACAAAGAGGAGTTTTGCGTCAGAGTGGTTGACGATGTTGTGGACTTGCTCCGGTGTGAACTCATGAAGGATTGGCACAACTACTGCGCCGTAGGTCATTGTGGCAAGGAATGCCACTGCCCAATGGCTCATGTTCCTGCCGCAGATAGCCACTTTGTCGCCCGGGACAACACCGCAGCTCTCGAACAGGATGTGCATCTTTTCTATCTTGCGCGCCACATCCTTGTATTGCAGTGTGGCACCCTGGTAGTCTGTGAGTGCATTGAGGTCCCAATGGTCGATGATGGACTTCTCTATATATGCGTTGAAGCTTGGAATCTCAGCCGGGATGCTGAGTCTTTCCATTGTTGTCTTGTCTAATTTCATAACTATATGTTTTCTGCACAAAAGGCATGTTCAGTGTGCAAAATTAGCTCTTTTTCTGCATATTAGCAAGAAAAATCAATGTAAAATTGTATAATGATGCAAAATAACGTTGATTATTGCTCATTGTATTTGTTTTGTGCAGCAGAAAATTTGATGTATAACAAAAAAACAGCTGTAAAACATTAGAAATCAGCGTTGAAGTTTTCCCATGTTGGAATAATGTACTACCTTTGCCGAATGAAAAGAGTGGGATGTCCGGGATTCTTCCGCCGGTCAGTGACTGAAAGAAGAGGATGTCCCTCAGTATTAATTGATGCTTAGAGCTGTTAACTTCCGTACTAAACACCTTATTCTATATTATAATAGAGCGGATGAGAATTCAAGGGTAAAAGTAATATAGTCAATATACGGATGCTCATATCCCAGAGTATAACGGTTCGCGGATGGACGTGATGTCGTTTCCAAAGCGTCAGAAACCGATAAATAATGAAATTCAATTTTGTAAAGAGTGTATTATTATCAGTAGTATTATTATTTACAACAGTGCCAACATCCGCCAATGAGGCATTTGACTGGGAGCCGGTCATGGATGCAATCATTCAGGTGGAGAGTGAAGGTAACCCAAAGGCGGTAAACGGCTTGTCTTGTGGCGCGATGCAGATTAATCCGATTTTGGTCAAGGACTGCAACAAGATTCTCAAGGCACGCAACTCCAAGAAGCGTTACACACTCAAAGACCGGTTCTCCGTGGAGAAGTCAAAGGAGATGTTCCTGCTCATACAGAGCCATTACAACAAGGACAACAACGTGGAGAAAGCCATCAGGGCATGGAACGGAGGAGTGAATTACCGTGTGAAGAGTACCAACAGGTACTACAAGAAAGTCCTCGCAGCAATGAAGTGACATGTGGGATTCTTCCGGCTTCCCTGATGCTTCGTGGAGGCAAGACAGAAAGCATTTGTTGACAGAAACTTGCATTCGGAGCCACAGAAAAGGTTCTTACTGCATAAAAAAGATACGCCAAGCTTGCAGCATCGTGCAAATTTGGCGTATCTTTTTTATGCTGTGGCAGACAGGAAAGTTTGAGTCGGAGTGGAACTTAGAAGTAATATTTCAGTCCTGCCATGACACTTATGCGCTGGATGCCGTAGGCCTCGTTCTTGTCCATGTAATAATCTGCCTCGTCAGGACGGCTGAACCTTGATGTGACTGCATTCACATTCAAACCGATGCCAAAGTGCTTGGAGATGCAGTAATCAACTCCCATGCGGCCCATTACGCCAAAGCCATTATGGATATAATCACCATTCTCACTGTATCGCGCATATCCAAGACCAAGTGAATATTCGAAACGCCACTTGTCAGAAGGTTTCTGCATAAAAACAAAACTTGGACCAATATAAGCCAATGTAATTTCATAATCCCCGCAATATGAGTCTCCCATATCATCAAAAGATGTCTGATAATATGCGAAATCTATGCCGAATCCCATGCCTTTCTTCCAGAAATGCTCATAGTTAACCATTCCCTCAATGCCCGATTTGCCTTTGTAAGTACGGTTAGGCGCATAAAGATTTGATGTGATCCACGAAGGTCCGAAATTCACCATAAGAACGTTTCCTGACATGTCAATGTTCGTTCGGGACTGCAACGCCTGTCTGTTGTACTCATCCACTCTTGCCTTTGTCTCTGCCACATGACCGGCGGCTGCGGTGGTGTCATCGGTCTTAAGGATTGTGCCCCATAGACGGTGGCAGGTGCTCCTCATGTCCGGATACCTGTGTTCTGTGAGTTTCAGGATGTTTCCGCCCACCTCTGCTGTTTTGCTCTTTGCGATGCCAAGCATCCTGTCCAGTCCGCAGTCTGTGGTAAACCCTCTGTCCTTCACTTGAATGGTGCCCAGTTCTTCCGCTTTGACGTTCACACTGTCATAGACTTCGTACACAACCACATCCTCGGCATTGGTTGCCGGATATGTCTTTGCGATGTCAGTGACAACTTTTGGTGAGCATGATGAAAGGAGCGCAATACCTATCATCACGGAGGCGCATTTTCTTATATTCATATTCTTTAGTATATAATTGTTGCAAAGGTAACGCAAACCGAATGCAATATAGCTTGCTCTGAATTGCTGATGTGCAGCTTGTCTTATGCAAAGATAATGCAAACCGAATGCAATAGAGCTTGCTCTGAATTGCTGAGGTGCAGCTTATCTTATGCAAAGGTACTAAAATTTTAATAAAATTGATAACAAAACAAAAAATATATTGCATCCTCCCACATATTTTTTATAGTCAAACAAAATTGATTTGCGAAAACACTCCTGCCTTATTGTCAACATCTCCATGCAAAGTGTGGCAGAGCCACAATCCTTATGGTAACCTCCGGCTTTAGCCGTGAGGACTGTAAAGCAACTCAAACGCTGTGTGGTGGAACCACACTCCTTTATGGCTAACCCACACAGACAGCACAAACCTCAACAATCCATTTTCATACGCTTGTGCGAAGATGAATCATAAAGGGTTGTGGCTCTGCCACACTTTGCACGGAAGCGATTATGGCAGAACATGGAAATTATATAAAAACGTAGTCATTGGGTAATTGGAAAACCATGAGCAATGCGCTTGCATATTTTCGCAAATCTATTCTGTCTTACTATATAAAGTGCGATATGAGTAGTCGAAGGTTCCGGAAGGATTATCAGACAGCCATGTAGGATACACTGCAACTTTGTATTGTAAACCAAACGCTTTATCCACAATTTCTTTTGAAAATATGTAATAAAGCATAAAAAAGCCATGCCAATTTGTCTGTTTCGGTAATTGGCGTTATTTTTGCATGTTAGATAGTGTGCGCACCTTCCTGCATGTCATATTTTAGTGTTGGGAGGGCAAAACAAACATGAACTAACAAAAAACAAGAAAATATGGTTACAACAATCGTTATTATCGCCGTCGTGGTACTGATAGTACTCTGGGTGATTTCTATCTACAACAACCTCGTGCGCTTGCGCAACAACCGTGAAAACGCTTTCGGCAACATCGATGTCCAGCTGAAACAGCGTTATGACCTCGTGCCACAGCTTGTGGCGACAGTCAAAGGCTATGCCAAGCATGAGAAGGAACTCCTTGAGGCTGTGACAGCAGCACGTTCGGCTTGCATGACAGCTGCAAGCATGAACGACAAGATCGCTGCGGACAATCTGCTCTCCAGCGCTCTCTCAGGTCTTAAGATTTCCGTTGAGGCTTATCCTGAGTTGAAAGCTAATCAGAACTTCCTGCAGCTGCAGACTGAGTTGTCTGACATCGAGAACAAGCTCGCTGCGACACGCCGCTTCTTCAACTCCACAACACGTGAGTTGAACAACGCTGTACAGACATTCCCGGGAAATATCCTTGCCGGCATGTTCGGATTCCAGAAAGAGCCGATGTTTGAGGTGGCACCGGCAGAGCGCGCGGCAGTAGAAAAGGCTCCTGAGATAAACTTTTAAGTAGAACCGCCGTACTGTAAAAGATATGAAATATGTCGGGATGCATACCCAGCAGTCAAGGAACAACATGATGAGTATAATCCTTCTCATTATGTTTCCTGTCATCCTGCTTGGCATGGTGTGGGTGTTCCTTGCTCTGGTGAATTATTTTGGAGGCGGATATTACAATCAGTATGGTGAACTTGTGCACACTCTTGACGCTGATGCGGTCAATCATTATTTCCTCAGGACTCTCCCATGGGTAGTTGGTGGAGTGGGAATTTGGTTTGCAATAGCATATTTCGGCAACACCGCCATGATTCGCTCGGCTATGGGGGCACGTCCGTTGGAGCGCCGTGAGAACCCGCGTGTATATAACATTGTGGAGAATCTCACCATGGCTTGCGGTATGGAGATGCCGAAAGTCAATGTCATTGATGACCCTCAGCTTAATGCTTTCGCGTCAGGGATAGACAGCAAGTCCTATACTGTCACGGTGACGACAGGCCTTCTTGACCTGCTTGACGACGATGAGCTTGCCGGAGTGATAGGTCATGAGCTGACCCATATCCGCAACCACGACACTCGTCTGCTTGTCATCAGCATTGTCTTTGTGGGCATCATCTCCACAGTAATGGGCATGGTCTACAACATGTTCTACCACATGCTGTGGTTCGGTGGTGGCAGTCGCAGCAGCCGTGATGACGAGAAAGGCAACGGACTGTCGATGATGGCAGTTATGCTGATTGGTCTTTTCTGCTGTGCGATAGCCTATTTGTTCACTATGATGACACGCTTTGCCATTTCCAGAAAGCGTGAGTACATGGCCGACGCAGGTGGTGCGGAGCTTTGCGGTAATCCGCTTGCCCTTGCTTCTGCCCTGAGGAAAATCTCGGGTGACCCGGGATTGGGAGAGACCGGGCGTGACGATGTGGCACAGATGTTCATCATCCGTCCTGAGATGGCTTTGTCAGGTTTCAGCTCATTCATGGGCAATCTCTTCTCAACTCACCCTGACACTGCGAAAAGGATAAAGATTCTTGAACAATTCTGATAAGACTGTTTATTAGGTAGATACAATAATACGGCTTCTATGTAATATAATCATAATGTATTACATAGAAGCCGTATTTTTTATAGTCAAACAAAATTGATTTGCGAAAACACTCATGCCTTATTGTCAACATCTCCATGCAAAGTGTGGCGGAGCCACAACCCTTACGGTAACCTCCGGCTTTAGCCGTGAGGATTGAAAAACGACTCAAACGCTGTGTGGTGGAACCACACTCCTTTATGCAGAACACACAGATGGCACTAACCTCAACAATCCACTTTCATACGCTTGTGAGAAGGTGAATCATAAAGGAGTGTGGCGCTGCCACACGTTATGTATGACTATTCACTGCCCGCAGGGCTGAAGCCTGCGGTTATCATGAGGGCTGTGGCTCCGCCACAATTATTAGCGAACCTATCATATAATATCATATAATAGGTTTGTTTGAGAACAAAATGCTTATTATCAGAATGTTAGGTTTGTTAGCCAATACGCTGGTATTTTTTTGAAATCAGGAAGATAATGAGTGGTAAAATGAAAGGTAACACTTTGTATAGTAAAAGGTAACACTTGACCATGCAAAGTGTTACCTTTTGTTATGTCAAGTGTTACCTTTCGCTACACCAATAATATTCCGATGTATTTTATGGCGTTATGTAGCACAAATTCTTTGCTGCAGAAGCCTTTACTTGTTGAAGTAGTAGAGGAACGTTGCGATACCCTCAAGAGCAGGTTTGCGCTGGTCCTGGATTTCGATAGTGAACTTGATTTCTGCCTTGCAGACACCGCGGAGGTTCTGGATGTTGTGCAGGACGGTCTTCATACGGATGGAGCTTCCTGTGATGACAGGCATTCCGAACTTCATCTTGTCGAGACCATAGTTCACGAGCTGTGCCACATTGTTCACCTCGATTGTGTCGTACCACAGTTTCGGGAGCAGTGACATTGTCAGATAACCATGTGCGATGGTTGACTTGAAAGGGCTCTCTGTCTTTGCGCGCTCCACGTCGACATGAATCCACTGATAGTCAAGTGTCGCATCTGCGAACAGGTTTATACGCTCCTGATCGATTTGAAACCAGTCTGTTGTACCTATCTCTTTGCCGAGATATTCTGCAAACTCATCGTATGAGTTGATAATAACTTTTGCCATTATATTATTGTTTTGTTTGTTTTTGCCTTACTTCACCTTTTTGTGCCAATGACATGAACCGATGCTTCCTGTCACATCTGCAAGTAAGTTTTCAATATGCAAAGATAACAATTTTTTCATTCTTATTGCATATATTGTTGTAAAAAAAGCGAAAAATTAGTATAAAGCATTGTATTATTACGGAAAATATCCGTAACTTTGCCATTACTATGACAGAAACAGAACGCATATTACAACTACGCCGTGAGCTTCATGAGCACAATCACCGTTACTATGTGCTCAACCAGCCGACTATCTCTGACCAGGATTTTGACTTCCTTCTCCGTGAATTGCAGGACTTGGAGGCAAAGCATCCTGAATTGTTTGATGCCAATTCTCCTACGCAGAGGGTTGGCAATGACATCAATCAGCAGTTTCAGCAGGTGGAACATCGTTATCCGATGCTCTCTCTTGCCAACACGTACAGCCGAGAGGAGGTGCAGGCATGGTATGAGCAGGTGAGCAAAGGGCTTGAAGGACAGGAGTTTGAGGTTTGCTGTGAGATGAAATATGACGGTCTGTCAATATCACTGACTTACGAGAATGGCAGGCTTGTGCGTGCCGTCACGCGCGGTGACGGTGTGCGTGGTGATGATGTGACGCAGAATGTCCGTACAATCAGGTGCATACCGTTGCAGCTTCCAGAGGAGCTTTCGGCAGCAAATATGCCGGGCGGTTATCCCGAAAACTTTGAGATTCGTGGTGAAATCCTGCTTCCGTGGGAGTCGTTCCGCAGGCTTAACGCAGAGCGTGAGGAGGCCGGAGAGAGGCTGTTTGCCAACCCTCGAAACGCTGCTTCGGGGACTTTGAAGTCGCAAAACTCGCGTGTTGTGGCAGAGCGTGGCCTTGATGCGTACCTTTATTATCTGCTTGGCGAGGAGCTTCCTTCCGACGGTCATTATGAGAACCTTATGCAGTGCGCACGCTGGGGATTCAAGATGTCGGAAGGAATGAGGAAATGCAAGACGCTGCAGGAGGTGATGGACTGCATAGCCTATTGGGATGAGGAGCGCAAAAACCTGCCTGTCGCCACTGACGGCGTAGTGCTGAAAGTCAATTCCCTGCGTCAGCAGCAGCATTTGGGCTATACTGCCAAAAGTCCGCGCTGGGCGATTGCTTACAAGTTCAAGGCGGAACGTGTCAGCACACCGTTGCTGGAAGTGACCTATCAGGTGGGGCGCACCGGTGCGATAACTCCTGTTGCCAACATGGCTCCGGTGTGGCTGGCGGGAACGACTGTTAAGCGTGCGACGCTGAACAATGAGGATTTTATCCGCTCTTTTGATTTGCATATCGGTGATTATGTGTATGTCGAGAAAGGCGGTGAGATTATTCCGAAGATTGTCGGTGTGGAAACATCACGCCGCAATGCAGATGCAGTGCCGGTGAAGTTCGCCACCCATTGCCCTGAATGCGGCGCGGAGCTTGTGCGTTATGAGGGAGAGGCTGCCCATTATTGCCCCAATGATGCCGGTTGTCCCCCTCAGATAAAGGGGCGCATAGAGCATTTCATCGCGCGAAAGGCTATGAACATCATGACGCTTGGGCCTGAAACAGTCGACGATTATTACAATCGAGGCCTGATACATAACATTGCCGACCTCTATGAACTTACCCCTCAGCAGATTACATCAGGTAATGACAACCGCCTGGTGTCTGCGAAAAAGGTGGTGAAGAGTATCAGCGACAGCAAGGAAGTGCCGTTTGAGCGTGTCGTTTTCGCGCTTGGCATCCGCTTCGTTGGTGAGACAACGGCGCGCCTTCTTGCACGCCATTTCAAGGATATGGACACACTTGCTTCGGCTTCTCTTGAGGAACTGCTTGAAGTTGATGGAGTAGGCGAGGTGATAGCTGAGAGCGTGATAAGGTATTTCCATGACGAAAAGAACATTGAAATACTCCACCGTCTTCGTGAATACGGTTTGCAGATGAGGCTCTCCGAACAGGAAATGTCTGGCGGTTCTGACACTTTCGCCGGGCAGTCGGTGGTAATCAGCGGTGTTTTCACTCACCACAGCCGTGACGAGTATAAGGCTATGATCGAGCGGCATGGAGGAAAGAATGTCGGTTCCATATCTGGCAAGACATCATTTGTCCTTGCCGGTGAGAACATGGGCCCGTCAAAGTTGCAGAAAGCGGAACGCCTTGGCGTGAAGATTGTCAGTGAGGACGAGTTCCTTGCTATGGTTGCAGGGGACGTTTCCTCTTCGGAGACAGTGGAAAACACCGTTGATGAGAGCGGAAACCGGTCTCTGCCGGACAGCAATTCGGCAGGCATTCCGCAGCAACTGAGCTTTTTTGATTAATTTCAGGCTGCTGTCATAAGGATAAAAAACAATGTTTTTGCAATGAAAAGGATAGGCATAATCAGCGATACACATTCATGGTGGGATGACAAATACTTGCAGTACTTTGAGGAGTGCGACGAGATTTGGCATGCCGGGGACATCTGCGACATGAGCATAACCGACCGTCTTGCTGCACCATTTGGCACGGATAGCGAAGGAAACCCGAAGATCAGGACAGTCAGGGCTGTATGTGGCAACTGCGACGGTGGCATGCTTCGCCTTGCGTTTCCTGAGGTCTTGCGGTGGAAATGTGAGGGCGTGGATGTGCTGATGAAGCATATCGGCGGTTATCCGGGCAAGTATGACCGCTCCATTGCACAACAGATATACAGCAATCCGCCACAGCTTTTTATCTCAGGACACTCACATATACTGAAAGTTATGCCGGACAAAGCTCTCGGTCTGTTGCACATCAATCCCGGTGCGGCAGGCATACAAGGGTGGCATGTGGAAAGAACGCTGGTGCGTCTGACCATTGACGGTGACCGTATGAAGGATCTTGATGTCGTGACCTTGGGCGACAGGGGGGCTGAGCAAATGCTTTAAGCGGAATCTTGTTATACAAACTATAAAACCGAATCTTATGAAAAGTCTGATTATTACATTGGTTTGGGCAATGATGTTTGCAACAACGCCTTGCATGGCGCAGAACGATTGCGGTCGGCATGGTGAGAGAAAACATGAAAAACGACACCACCGCCCACATTATTATATAGGTGCAGATGCAGTGCTCTTTGGCGATAGGAAGGTGGAAGGTGCGTCGGTGACAAGTTTCAAGGTGCTGAATGACGGTTATGCCAAAGACAGTTGGAGTGTCTACTTTGATGGAACGAAGATAAAAGACGCATCATGCAACAGTTTCACCGTGCTTGGTCATGGTTATGCCAAAGACAGTTGGAACGTCTACTACTATGGCAAAAAGATAGAGGGTGCAAGCAGCGATTCGTTCAAATGTGACTCCCATGGTTATGCTCACGACTCATGGAACACCTATTTCCGTGGTCGCAAGGTTGAGAAATGACAGAATACATAAAACAAGTAGCAGTCCCAAACTGCTACTTATTTTATTTTTATTATCAACGGTGCTTGCAGTTCTTCGTAAAAATCAGTGAGATACTGCTCCCAATGCTGCATGCCTTTTATGCCGCCTTTGCTCCAACCGGCACCCCAATAGTATGTGTACGAGTGGCCGGGAGTGTACGATGTGTGGCTGATGATTTGTGAAACAGCGTCTCCTTGGGCAGGATTCAATGGAGTTACGGACACGGAGTCCGGACGGATAGGGCTTACTATGCCGATGAAAATCACACCGTTGCCGTTGTCCGGGTTGTCGGTAAGGTCGGCATAGGCGATGAATCGGTTGTCTTTGCCTATCGAGTAACCTCGCTTGTTCTGCTTGTGTATGACAATACCCGTAACGAGTTCATGGGCAGTTGACAGGTTTGAGTATGTCACTGTTGTCTTGTTCATCCACGAACCTTTGTCAAGACTGATGACACGGCTTTCCACAACGGTGTCCGTACCTATGACTTCCGGGCAGCAAGTGATGCGTGCCGTGGTGCGGAGTGGGCCGTTTTCGAGGATTTCGCACCTCTCATAGGCGCACGGATAGGCAATGCTGCCATTGTCCACAAGCGCATTCATGCCTGCTCCGAGTGTGCGCCCGACGGTGTAAGCGTCCATTCCCGAACCATGGTCTTTGTGGTAGCTTATGCCTTTTTGGCAATGGTCATGGTAGCGTTGCTCCAGTACAGGGTAGCCGACAGACTTCGTCCAGATGTCGTAACCGCTGACATTGCCGCCTCCGTTGCGGTATGCCGGGCCATAAAGACGGTAGCCGCCACGGTCGTTCTCCCATGTGAAATCGTCCTGAAAGTCATACCTTATCTGGCTCACACATACCGTGTCGAATGCTTGTGCAGTGCTTTTTCTCAGCTTGTAGTGCTTTGTCTCTCCTGCACGGATGTCTGTTTCTATCAGCAGTTTGTTGTCGTAAGTCAGTTGGTAGATCACTTTCCTGCCGTCATTGTCCAATAGTTCAAATCCCGATGCGAACTTCGCAGGCAGAGCGGATGCGTCCATCTCTGCCACACATGCATATCGGTGGTGGGATGACGGATTATGAACAGACAGTGTGCTGCCCGCAGAACAGCTTCCCAATGTCAGGATAGCGGCTGCGGACAGAACACTGAAAGGTATGTAATATCGTTTTCTTGAAACCATTCTTGATATTCAAACAGTAAGGCGTTTATGTCGAAATCTTAGAACAAATCGCGGACTTTGCTCCCGTCATCCCAATGATGGTCCTTCGGGAAAGGCTTGCCGTTCCATGCCTTTTTGTTTGTCCAATCTGCAGGAGCGTCACTCCAGAAAGGATGAGTGGCAGGGAGACCGAGAGGCAGGAATGACAGTGAGGTCATGTACAGAGACCCGTTGTTCGTGTACCAGTCGGCAATGTTCGGCTGCCGTCCGGCGAATCCGATTGTCAGGAAGCCACCTTCGTTGAAATTCTCCTTGCCGTCAAACATCCTGTGCATGACCGCAGTCAATGCTGCCCGCACCTGTCCGTTGGTCAGTCCGGCAGGAAGTTTCTCGTGCCATGCCATCATTGCCAAAGGCTGCATTGTCGCCATGCGGTAGGGAATGGAACGTCCGAAGACAGGGAACGTGCCTTCCGGCGAAATCATACGCTCGAGTACGATGGCAAACTTCTGCGCCCGCTTGAGTGCACGGTCATAGTATTTCTGATAATGTATGCGTGTGCGCACCTTCGCATCTATCATAGCTTGAAGCGTTTCAAGATACATAGGGTGGAAAACAAAACTGCTGTAATAGTCAAAGGCAAAAGAAGGACCGTCGGCATACCATCCGTCGCCGACATACCACTCCTCGACTTTGCGTATTGCGGAGTTTATGCGGAAGTCATCATGTGGCGCACCCGCTTTGGCAAGCAGGCTTTCGATGGTGGCAGAGAACAGCAGCCAGTTGGTATAAGGTGGGTCGACACGGCGCAACAGTGTGAACTCCTTGATGTAGCGTTGCTTTGTTGTCTCGTCAAGTGGTGTCCACAACGCATCAAATCCGCGCAGGAAACTCTCTGCAATGTATGCCGCATCCACAAGTGGTTGTCCTTCATTGCGCCACAGGAGGTAGTCCGGGCTGTCAGGGTCAACGGCGTTCTTGTAGCTTGCGAGCGCCAGTTGGCGCAGCTCCTTGCGCTTTGCACCCTCGTCAGTGTTGTCGTCCGGCAGTGCCAGCCATGGAGCAATGCCTGCCATAAGTCTGCCGAACGCCTCCATGTAGGTCACCTTCTTGTCGCGTCCGTCCCATGTCGGGCTGACTTCCACAACCATATTCTTCTGCAGTTCGCCTTTTGCCATGTTGCTGAGGACAGGATAAGCCATATTGTAAAGCAAGTCCACCCAATACTTTCGGTCGGTATTGCTGCCTGCTTCGAGGTAGCGTGTGTACTCGCAGGCTGCAAGCAGGAATGCACCGACACCGAAGTTTGATGTGGATTTTGCGTCAACCACCTGTCCCGGAATAGCCTTCTCGCCGATAGGCTGCACGTAGCCTATGCGCCCGTCCTTCTGCAAAGCAGTGTTCTTGAGATAGTTCCAGCCTTTCAAAGCCGCATCCTTGTATTTCGCTTCGGTAAGGTAACCATTGTTTATTCCCCACAGAAGACCGTAGGTGAAGAATGCCGTACCGGAGGTTTCCGGTCCCGGCGCGTGTGCTTCATCGTACATGGAACGGCTCCAATAGCCACCCTTCTGCTGACACGCCACCACACCGTCGGCAAGCCTTATGTACTTGTCCTCGAAGAATTTGCGGTGCTTGTAGTCGTCAGGCAAATCCTGAAGCACTTTCGCAAGTCCTGCAAGCACCCAGCCGTCGCCACGCGCCCAGAAGTCTTTCTTGCCGTTCGCGCTCTTATGCTTTGGATAAACATATTTCGCATCACGATAGTACAGCCCCTCATCAGCGTCATACATTATGCTGTCGGAATACAGAATATACTCATACAGCTTTTCAAGATACTTCGGGTTGCCGGTTATCTTATGCAGTTTTGTCATGACCGGCATGACCATGTACAGTCCGTCCGACCACCACCAATAATCGTTTTTCGGTGTGGACATCTCGTATTCCATCACCTGCCGTGCACGTCGTATGCGTCTGTCGTCGGGAAGGATGTTGTAAAGGTCGGCATAAGTCTGGAAGCAAATCTGCCAGTCGCCGAACAGCACATGGTTGTCCGTCTCGCCATAGTTGTATTTCCATTTCGACTTGTCGTTGCCTTTCGCGCCCTTCCATTCGTTGTGTTCAGCCCATTTCAGTGAGTAAGCAAGCCATTCCTCATTGCCTGTGAGACGGTAAGCCTCCATGTTGCCGGTGTGATACGCGGCATTATCCCAAAAGGCATTCCTTTCCGGCTTGTTGTTGCGTTGCCAATAGTTGTTGGCTTTTGCTATGATAGAGCGTACTTTTGCCGCCTCATTTGCCGGCAAAACGGTAGGGAAACACAATAAAAGACATGCAAACAGTGCTGTTTTGATATAATGTTTTCTTGAAATCATAAAACAGATAATAATTAGTTAGATATGTGAAATTTCCTTACAAAGTTAGGAAAAATTCCTGTAATCTGCAAGAATTGTGCACGAAAACGTGGAATATCGGAAGTTTTTGGCATGCAAGAAAATCTTTTTTCAAATATATTGTGTAAATTTGCACTTGAAGACTATGCAATCCATGTAAAACAAATAAAATGAAAATCAGTATCTTTCTTGCTGCTATGCTTGCTTTGACAAGTGTGGCAGCCTTCCCGAAAAGCCCTAAAACAAAGCCGTTGAAGACGCATCTTTCGATGGTGGGGAGCGGCTGGAGCGGCACTTCCGTCAATACGGCGGTGTTCCGTACGAACTCCGTGGCCTCGCACGGCAACACGCAATATGTGTCCTATTACGATGCGGACGGTTTCCTTACCCTTGCCAAACGGCGCATGGGGACGGACAAATGGACCGTGCAGCGCAGCCAATACAAGGGGAATGTCAAGGATGGGCATAACGTAATCTGCATAGGCATTGACGGTGACGGCTACCTTCATGTGGCATTTGACCACCACGGGCATCCGCTGCGCTATGCCCGCAGCATAGCTCCCGGCAGCCTTACGCTTGGTGACCGGGAGCCGATGACCGGCATTGACGAGAAGAATGTGACATACCCGGAGTTCTATACCCTTGCCGACGGTGACCTGCTCTTTGTCTATCGCTCAGGCGCTTCAGGGCGCGGAAACATGGCGATGAACCGTTATGACAGGCGGACGAAGCAATGGATTAGGGTTCAGGACTCGCTGATTGACGGCGAGAACCAACGCAGTCCGTATTGGCAGGTGTATGTCGACGGCAAGGGAATAATCCATGTTTCGTGGGTATGGCGTGAGACATGGCTCGTGGAGACAAACCATGATTTGTGCTATGCGCGTTCTGCTGACGGCGGAAAGACATGGACTCGCAGTGACGGAACGCCATACGTGCTGCCGATAACTGCCGCAAATGCGGAATACGCCTGGCGCATACCGCAAAACTCAGAGCTGATAAACCAAACTTCC
This sequence comes from Palleniella intestinalis, assembly GCF_013166595.1. Taxonomy (GTDB): domain Bacteria; phylum Bacteroidota; class Bacteroidia; order Bacteroidales; family Bacteroidaceae; genus Prevotella; species Prevotella intestinalis. The sequence continues at coordinate 253,840 of NZ_JABKKG010000003.1, forward strand.
ATGACGGCGGATGCCGATTCGCGCCCATACATCGTGACCTATTGGCGTGACAGTGACTCCACCGTTCCGCAGTACAGGCTGGTGTGGCATGACGGCGGGAAGTGGGGCAGCCGTGTCATATCCCGGCGCACCACGCCATTCTCCTTGTCAGGCGGCGGCACGAAAATGATTCCCATTTCCCGCCCGAGGATAGTTGCCGACGGCAAGAATGTCGGTGTCATCTTCCGCGATGTTGAGCGCGACAGCCGTGTGTCCTATGCCTATTCCACCACTGGCTGCAACGGCGAGTGGCAGACCGTTGACCTTACCGACTTCCCCGTTGGTGCATGGGAGCCAAGCTGTGACACAGAATTATGGCGCAGCAAGCAACGCCTTGACATCTTTGTGCAGCAGACATCGCAGGGCGACGGCGAGCGCACGGTGGACGCTGCACCGACTCCGGTGTATGTCTTGGAGGTGCGATAGGATGATATTGATAGTCAATGTGATAATGTTGTGATAAAGCATTGTGTTCAAGTAAGCAACTGTTGAAAAAGAGTTTTCAACAGTTGCTTACTATAAAACCGATATTTTTATGTGGCTATTTATAGCTTTTCCTCTTAGTCTATTATTCGGTTATCACATTTTTCCGATACAAAAATACTCATTTTATCACATTTTTCCAGGTGTTTTTGGGTGCTGTTTATCACATTTTTCCAAGAAAAGGAAGGGAAGATGTTGTTTTTTGCATATTCTCAGTGTATGGTAAAAAAGCTATCTGTATGCTTGCGAGAGACTGATGATTTAGGCATGAAAAATATGCATGAGTTTTCTAATGTTTTACTTGTAATAATTGGAAAAATATGCTTCATTTTGCCAATTATGACCTTTCGTTATGCAAAAAGTAGTACTTTAGATGATGAAAAGTTATACTTTGTGTGGTAAAAGGTTATGAAAAACACTGCATTTTGTTACCAAAAAACTGGTAAAAATGCAGTGTTTTTTATATTTTCATGTGAGACGTATTGGGTAAGTTGTTGATTGCCAGTGTGATGAGTAAATGCGTGAGATTTTAAAATTCCCACATTTCTTATCAGAAAAAATCTACAAGCGATTCTCCAGAGGGCAAAATGCCGTGAGTTTTCTAATTATTCTGTTGCAGAGGGAAAGAAAGCAGGGGCTCGCTGTTCGGTGAAACAAGCATTGTCGCTGTGCTTGCCGGCTATTTCCGGCAGTGCTTGCGCACAATGTCAAGCAGCAGGCGGTGGTTGTCAGGAGAATTGCCTGCGACGAGGCCGCATGGGTCAATGCAGGTTACGGCATTGCCCTCAAGGTCGGTGATTATGCCTCCTGCTTCGGTGAGGATGAGGGATGCTGCAGCATAGTCCCATGGGCTGAGGATATATTCAAAATAGAGTTCGCAGCGTCCCATGGCAACATAGCACAGTTCCGGTGCACAGGCTCCGAAGCGTCTGAGGTCATTGATCTGTGGGAAAGTCTCGCTGATTATTGCCGAGCATACGGCGGCGTGCTCCTTATGGTACACCGGCAGGGCGGTGCATAGCAGGGAATTGCCGAAAGAACGATGTGAGACACTGATGCGTCTGGCTGGTTTGAGTGTTGTTTTTGTCTCGCAGTCAATCATTTCAAGGTATGCCCCTTTGCCTTTTTCTGCAAAGAATAGTTCACCGGTGATAGGGATGTAGACCATGCCGAGCTGCATGGCGGAATCTTTGCGCAGTCCGACACAGATGGCTGATTGTGCTATGCCGCGGCTGTAGTTTGCCGTGCCGTCGATAGGGTCGATAATCCATGTGTACTCATGTGTGGCATCATTGATGTCTTTCTCTTCGCATAGGAATCCGCTTTCAGGAAGGATTGTAGAGAGATTCTTGCATAGGAAGTCTTGGACGGCGACATCTGACGAGGTGACAATGTTTGCCATTCCGTCTTTTTCCTCTATTTCAAATGCATCTGTGGACATCAGGCGCGATGCTTCAAGTACAATCTGTTTTACTTTGTCTATCATGTGTTGGTGTGTTATGTAGGTTTGATGTTTCTTTCTTTTTGTACTTTGCACAGGCTGTTGGCAAAGTGTATGCCAATACAGGATTGTGATGGTCTCTGTTGTCAGGGAAACAAAAAGACCGCCGACTCTGAGAGCCAGCGGTCATGTCTGTCGTACTGTTCGTACTAAGTTGATGATTAAGCAACTGTGTCAACAGCAACTGTGTCAACAGCAACTGTGTCAACAGCAACTGTGTCAACAGTGTCAGTAGCAGGAGCCTGCTCTGTTTTGTTACCACCGCAAGATGCGAATGAGATAGCTGCCATAGCTACGAACATAAATACCAATTTCTTCATTTCTTTTTAAGCTTTTAAATCTGTAAAACAATCAATTGTTATTAAAACGATGCAAAGGTACATACTTTTTTGAATCCTGCAAAGTTTTTTTATGTTTTTTTTTAGGGGTTATGTGTAACTTTTTCGCAAAGTATTGATTATCAGGTGTTATATGAAAGTTAAAATAATGTTAACATTAATAGGTGTGTACATAAACTGTAAAAACCTATGATTTTTGTGCAGGTGGGATTGTGTGGCTGCCGGTGGTGTTTCCTGCTTTATTCTTCGATGCTGTCAAGTGCGTTTTTGGTCAGTTGGCTCCAGTAGCCTATGGCACCGAATGGTGAATAGCGCAGCAGTGAGGTGGTTTTTCCTACAAATCCGATGGCTGTCTTACGTTGCAGCTCTTCGCAGACAAGTGTCCGTGTGTTCTTGTATTTTTTATAGAGGAAAGGCAGTTCGTCAGCGTCAAACCCGAATATGTCCATCAGCAATGAGCCGATGAGGGAGCTCATGCGGCGGATGTGCAGTTTGCTTATCCAGTTGTCGAGTTTGACAAAATCCACGCGGTCTCCTCTTTGGCGGAGATATTGCCCTATGAGTATGATGCCGGGAATGGATGTCCCGAGCCTTTCGATATGGTCCACATTATATATAATAAGGTTGAGGAACTCCAGCGTTTCAGTTGAAGTGTCGATGCTGTGCGGCTCTTCATGCCATATTGTCTCCCTTTTCTTTTCTTGGAATTTGCTGACAAAATGGTAACGTTCTGCACAGGAGTAAGGTTCGATCTCTTCTTCTGCTTTCTTCATGAGCAGTTCTGTCTGCTGCCATTTCCATTGGGACATAGGGATAGACTCTTCTTCCGAGTTGAACGCAGTGCGGCGCATGAGGATGAAGAGGTTGTCAAAAATGATTTCTGTGGTTCTGTTCATTTGTCTGTAAACCGACGTGGGCGGCCTGTTATTATAGCCACGGTAGCGCAGATACCTAAGGCGTATGGGTAGAACAAGTAGGGAATGATTTCTATTGGAGCGATAGCCGCGAGTCCTCCTGCCATGAGCAGCTGTGCCCCATAGGGTATGATGCCTTGTGCAAAGCATGAGAACGAGTCGAGTATGGATGCGGAGCGTCGCGGGTCAATGCCGAACTTTTCAGCTATTTGCCTGGCTATTGGTCCTACGGTGATTATTGCCACGGTGTTGTTGGCGGTGCAGAAGTTGACTACACTGACGAGGATTGCTATCGCTGCTTCTCCTCCCCGGCGGTTGTCAATGTGGCGTGTGATGCGGTTGATGATAAGGTTTATGCCTCCGTTTTCACGGACAATTTCAAGCATTCCGCCGGCAAGCATGGTGACGATTATCAGTTCGGACATTCCGAGAATGCCGGTGTTCATTGACAGCATCCAGCCGAAGATGTCGAAAGCTCCGCTCATTATGCCGATGATTCCTGTCAAAGCAATGCCTATGGTGAGGACAACGAGCACATTAAGTCCTGCGGCTGCCGTCACAAGGACAATGAGATAAGGCAGTACTTTTAGGAAGTTTACCTCATGGATGCCTGTCGGACTGCCGGTGTTTCTGCCAATGAAGAGGTAGAGAAAGAAGATGGCTATGGCAGCCGGAGCAACGATGAAGAGATTCGCCCTGAACTTGTCGCTCATTTTGCAGCCTTGTGTCTGTGTTGCGACTACAGTTGTGTCGGATATGAATGACAGGTTGTCACCAAAGAATGCTCCACCCACGACTACGGCTGTCATCATTGCGATGCTTGTCCCTGTTGACGCAGCGAGGCCTGAGGCGATAGGGACGAGTGCCACCACCGTGCCGACACTTGTTCCTACGGAAATGGATATGAAGCATGCGGCAAGGAAGATCCCGGCCATGAGCATGTCGGGTGGAAGGTAGGCGAGGGCGAGGTTTACTGTGTTGTCTATGCTTCCCATCTCTTTTGCGGAAGAGGCGAATGCGCCGGCGAGGATGAAGATGAGAATCATGAGGATCATGTTCTCAGAGCTTGCGCCACGGGAGAACACCTTGACTCTTTCTTTCAGCGGTTTGCCTTTCAGCGTTGCCATGGCCACTATGGCAGAAGCCAGAAAAGCCACCGTTATAGGCACTTTGTAGAAATCGCCCATAACGATGGATACAACCAGATACAGTGTTATGAATGTGAGGAGTGGGAGTAATGCCATGTGCTTTTGACTTCCATCTTTTACCGTTATTATGAAAGTGAACAAAATCAGCTTTCTCGTTGTCGCACAACGGGTATCGCTGGTTTTGTTCACTCTATTGCAGGGCGGGAAAGCCGCCTTTTGATTACAATGTCACGCCGTTCTTGAAGATAGAAATCTCACGGTAGCCGTTGATTTCGTTGCGTGCCGGTTCACCTGAAGCGACAGCGAGCACCTTGTCAATGAACTCATTGCGGACGGTAAGCATGTCCTTGCCTTCGATAAGCTGGCCGGCATTGAAGTCTATCCAGTTTGACTTGCGGCTTGCAAGGGTAGGGTTGGTTGCGACTTTCATTGTTGGCACGAATGTTCCGAATGGAGTTCCGCGTCCAGTTGTAAAGAGCACGATGTGGCACCCAGCACTTGCCAGAGCGGTGGAAGCCACGAGGTCGTTGCCCGGAGCGGAGAGGAGGTTAAGTCCGTTGACCTGCAGACGGTCGCCATAGCCGAGGACTCCGCTGACAGGAGCACGTCCGCACTTCTGTGTACAGCCGAGAGCTTTGTCCTCAAGTGTTGAGATGCCGCCCTTCTTGTTGCCCGGTGAAGGGTTCTCTCCTACAGGCTCACCGTGGGAAAGGAAGTACTCTTTGAAGTCGTTGACGAGTTTCACAGTGTCCTCGAAGAGCTCTTTTGTCTCGCAACGGTTCATGAGGATTGTCTCAGCACCGAACATTTCAGGTACTTCTGTGAGGATTGATGTGCCGCCCTGTGCCACAAGCCAGTCAGACAGTTCTCCTACAAGAGGGTTGGCTGTGATGCCGGAGAAACCGTCAGAGCCGCCACATTTCAAGCCTATGCGCAGCTTTGATACCGGCACATCCTCACGCTTGTCCTCCTTGGCAATCTTGTAAAGGTCACGCAGGATCTCCATTCCTGCTTCAACCTCGTCGCCGTCAACATCCTGTGTTACAAGGAGCTTGATGCGTTCTTTGTCATAATCGCCGAGCATTTCCATGAAATCCTTTGGCTGGTTGTTCTCGCAACCGAGGGAGAGTACGAGCACTGCACCTGCATTTGGGTGGAGAACGAGGTCACGGAGCACTTTTCTTGTGTTCTCATGGTCATCAGACAACTGTGAGCAGCCATAGTTGTGATGCCATGTGTAGACAGCGTCGATGCCCTCACACTTGGTCTCTTCGCGAAGTTTCTCTGCAAGTTTCTCTGCAATGCCGTTAACACAGCCAACGGTAGGCACAATCCACACCTCGTTGCGTACACCTACATCGCCGTTCTTGCGTACATAGCCTTTGAATGTGCGGTTCTCACAAGGGATTGTCAGTTTTTCGTCTACCGGATTGTATGTATATTCAAGTTTTCCGGAAAGGTTTGTTTTCAAGTTGTCCTCGTTGACCCATTCGCCTGCTTTGAGAGCTGTCATGGCGTGTCCGATAGGATAACCGTACTTTATGATGTTCTCGCCCTCTGCCTTGTCTTCAATAAGGACTTTATGTCCTGCAGGAGTATCCTGAAGAAGAGTGATTGACTTTCCGTCAACTTCAATCTGTGTGCCTTTTGCGATAGGCTGTAGGCAGACAACTACGGAGTCGGCAGGATTGATTTTTAAGAATGCTTGCTGCTTCATAATTTGTTTAGATTTATTGTTTGTAAGATTTTGATATAATAGTTTCTGTCATGCAGTTAATGGATTCCTAAGTGCCTGCTTGTAAAGCATTTCATCAAATGCAGCCCACTTTTGTGTAATGGTCCTAAATTTGCTTATGCTGGTAGAAATCGACATTCTCTTTCGTGAGAAGCTCGATAGGCATGTAATTCACAGGGTTCACCTCCTGTTTCAGTATGATGGCACGGAACAATGCATCCACACAGTTGTATCCCTGCATATACCCATGTTGTGCTATCAGGAACGAGATGCTGCCCTGGCGGATGCATTCCGCATTCTTTTTAATCATGTCATAGCCCATTATCTGTACATTCCTGCGGTTGGTACGCTGGATGAACTCCGCAACGATATACGCCTTTGAGGTGAAAGTGATGCAATGGTGTATCTTCGGATGGTTTTCAAAGAACTTCTCAAGCAGTTCGTTGTGTGTCTTCGCATCTTTCTCCAACAGCAGGTCAAGCTCTATTACCTTTATTTCAGGGTAATGCTCATTGATATAGTGGCGGAATCCGACTTCACGGTTATACTGCTGCTTTGATGCAATATTTCCGTTCCTTGTCTGTTTCATCAGCATTATCTCCTTTTCGTTTCCGGCAACAAGCATCATCATCTTGGCAGCAAACTGCCCTGAGCAGAAAGGGTCTTGACCATAGAACGCCAAAGGCTTCAGGTCGGGAAGATATGAGTCAAGGAATATAAAAGGTATGTCAAGTTCGTGGAGCTTGTCAGTGAACGTGCGTGTGTATTCGAGTGATGCCGGTACGACAATCACGCCATCAGGCTTTTCTGTCATGCATTGCAGGCATGTGTCATGGAAAGAGTCAGCACAGAAACGGTCGTAGCGTATTGTACGGACATTTATCTTGAAGTCACGATGAGTCTCTACGGCATGCATGGCTCCTTCCTCAACTTCAGTCCAATAGTCTTCGGACTCCTTCTTTGGCAACAGCAGGTAGAATGTGCAATGACGGTTGGTAGCCATTGCTGAAGCGTAGGCGTTTGGCTGGTAGTTTATGGTCTCCAACACATTCTTTACCTTTTCTAATGCAGATTTCGACACGTTGGGGCGGTTGTGTAGCACTCTGTCAACTGTTCCCACCGAGACTCCGGCACGTTTTGCTATATCCTTTATTGTTACCTTTTGACTCATTGCTTAAAGATATTGTTCTGGAATTCTTTGCAAAAATAGTAATAAAATTTGAATTGTGCGAACACACAGTCCATAAAAATATTAAAAAAAGTCATTTTTTTCATTATTTTCTTCTTTTATTAGCAAAATTATGTGTAGTTTTGTAGATGATTTTAATCAAGTGTATGGATTGAGAGACATAATTTATAACAAATATATCTATAACATTATAAACATAACTTAAATCAGAACAAAACTATGGCAAAAGTGGTGACACTCGGCGAGATTATGCTTCGCCTTAGTCCTAACGGACAGGATCGTTTCATTCAGACAGACATTTTCCGCATCATCCCTGGTGGTGGCGAGGCAAATGTGGCAGTAAGCTGTGCCAACTATGGTCACGATGCTTATCTTGTGACAAAGCTCCCTGCTCATGAAATCGGTCAGATTGCTGTCAACTCTCTTCGCCGTTACGGTGTGAACACTGAGTTCATTGCACGTGGCGGTGATCGTGTAGGTCTTTACTATTGCGAGACAGGTGCTTCAATGCGTCCTTCAAAGGTTATTTATGACCGTGCAAACTCTGCCATTGCAGAGGCAAATCCTGAGGATTTCGATTTCGATGCAATCATGGAAGGTGCAGACTGGTTCCACTGGTCAGGCATCACTCCTGCTATCTCTGACAAGGCTGCCGAGCTGACAAAGCTTGCTTGCGAGGCTGCCAAGCGTCACGGTGTGACAGTGTCTGTTGACCTTAACTTCCGCAAGAAGCTCTGGACATCAGAGAAGGCTATCTCTATCATGCGTCCTCTCATGCAGTACGTTGATGTCTGCATAGGCAATGAGGAAGACGCAGAGCTCTGCCTCGGCTTCAAGCCTGACGCAGACGTAGAGGGTGGCGAGACAAATGCTGCCGGCTACGAGGGCATCTTCAAGCAGATGAAGGAAGAGTTCGGCTTCAAGTATGTCGTATCTACTCTCCGCGAGTCTTACTCTGCAACCTTCAACGGCTGGAAGGCTCTCATCTATGACGGCAAGGAGTTCTATCAGTCAAAGCGTTACGAAATCAACCCAATCATTGACCGCGTAGGTGGCGGTGACTCATTCTCCGGTGGTCTTATCCATGGTCTTCTCACTAAGGAGACACAGGGCGAGGCTCTTGAGTTCGCTGTTGCTGCTTCTGCTCTCAAGCACACTATCAACGGTGACTACAACCTCGTCAATGCTTCTGAGGTAGAGGCTCTTGCAGGTGGTAACGCTAACGGTCGCGTACAGCGCTAATTGGTTGACAATTTAGGAATTGACAATTTACTACTATTACTTAAGGATATGACGACGGCAGAATTGAAGGAACGGATGAAGAGGTTCGCCCTTCGCATTCTGAAAATGGTTGATTCTCTGCCAAGAACATATTCTGGAGTCGCAATAGCAAAACAGATTGTCAGATCAGGCACATCGCCTGGTGCAAATTATCGTGCTGCTTGTTTGGCGAAGTCGCATAAAGACTTCGTCAACAAGTTAAAGATTGTTGAGGAAGAATTGGACGAAACCATATATTGGATAGAACTCATCATTGATGCAGAACTTATTCCTGAACGAAAGATGAGACCTTTATATGGTGAGGCTGTGGAGCTATTAAAAATAATAGTTAGCTCCATTAATACTTCAAAGAGAAACCTCAACAATTCCGCAAGTAGTTTGCAGTAGTAACAGTAGTAAATGGTAAATAAAAAAATAGTAAATAAAGTAATGGCAAAGTTCGATAAGTTTCAGGTGATGGCGAAAATCGCTGCAGCACCTATGGTTCCTGTTTTCTATAACAAGGACGTTGAGGTTTGTAAGAATGTAATCAAGGCTTGCTACGAAGGTGGCGTACGCGCTTTCGAGTTCACTAACCGTGGCGACTTCGCTCACGAGGTGTTCGGTGAACTTTCAAAGTGGGCTAACACAGAGTGCCCTGAACTCGCTCTCGGCATCGGTTCTGTAGTTGACGCTCCTACGGCAGCTCTTTACCTCCAGCTTGGTGCAAACTTCGTTGTAGGTCCGCTCTTCAACCCTGACGTTGCTGTTGTCTGCAACCGCCGTTGCGTGACATACTGTCCGGGATGTCTCACACCATCCGAAATCGGCAAGGCTCAGGAAGTCGGATGCGACTTCACAAAGGTGTTCCCTGGCGATGTTGTCGGCACAAACCTCATCAAAGGCCTCATGGCTCCAATGCCTTGGTCAAAGATTATGGTCACAGGCGGTGTTGCTCCTGAGAAGGAGAACCTTGAGAAGTGGTTTGCAGCAGGCGTGTTCTGCGTAGGCATGGGCTCCAAGCTCTTCCCTAAGGACAAGGTTGCGGCAGGCGACTGGCAGTACATCACTGACAAGTGCAAAGAGGCTCTCAGCTACTGCAAGAAGTAAGAACCCGATACACGGCTGTTCACAGACAGGAGACTATCCAATGACGCATCACAGTGTGTCTCCAAGGACAGCCATAAATGATAATTGAGGAAAATAAGTTGTCATTTATAAGTAACATAACAGGCAGACTTTCTATCATCATAACGATGATGGGAAGTCTGCTTTCTTTTTACTCCTGTTCGGATGATGACCCAGAGGCACAGCGTCTGAACAGGATAGCCTACTCGCAGCACTACCGTTCCCTTGAAAAGACAAAGCAGTATTCTGACAGTGTCCTGACGCTTCCTGCTGCTTCCGCAGACCAAAGGGCTGAGGCTTTGAACAACTTGGCTTTCCATCATATAGGCAAGATGCAGTATGCTGTTGCAGACTCGCTTTTGAGAAAAGTGCATCAGACGACGGACAACAGCATCGAACTTCTCATTGCCTCTGTCCAGCAGATGCGCATCTGCCAGCGTTGCTCTGCAAATAAGGACTACTACCAGTACCGCCAGAATGCGTTGCAGCACTTGAAACGCATAAAGACAGAACAGCCGGCACTGTCGGAACATGAGCAGGAAAGACTGTTGTACGGCGAGAGTGAGCTGTATCTTGTCTCCTCAGTCTATGACTATTATGTCGGAAACACAGACGCAGCTGTGGCGTCGCACCTAAAGGTTGACAGTCTTGTCGGGCTGCGCCGTGACACTGCACAGTACGTCGCTTTTCTCTACAATATCGGCTCCGGCGGCATCCTCCGCCATGGAACAAAGGAAAACATTGCCCACCAAGAGCTGGAATGCCTGATGCTTTGCTACATCATCTCTCGTGAGAACGGCTACATTTATTGGTGTGCCAATGTCTTGCAGGCGCTAAGTGAGCAAATGATGGATAACCCTGACATGGAGATGCCTGACGAACGCTTGGCACGAAGGTACATGGGCATTGACAGCATACAAGGCTCTTTCGTGCCGGGAACCCTTGCCGACAAGGCGCTGCGGCTGTTCAATGACTATGGTGATGTCTACCAACAGGCGGCTGCATGGCGTACCTTGTCACGCTGCTACATCCGTGTAGGCGACTATCCCGGTGCCGTCTACTCCTTGCAGCAGGCGGTGAAAGGTGATTCCGCAATAGCCCAGGCTCCTGCTCTCATGGCATCAATCCACGAACAGTTCTCGATAGCTTTCTCGGCAATGGACATGAAGCAGGAGAGCGACCGACACCGCAACACATATCTTGACCTTTACGAGAACACGCGCCAGGACAAGCAATTGGAGGCGCGTGCCGAGCAGCTTGGCAGCCAAGTGCAATGGCTCAACATACTTATATATATAATAATATGTGTCGTTGCCGCGCTTTTGTTCCTCCTTCTCTATCTCGTCATGCGCCGCAGACGCATGACACGTGCCGGAAAACCTTTGGCAAAAATGTCGTCAATGCAAGAAGAAAGCCGGCAGGGCATAGCGGATCTTGAAGAGAAATTGGAGGAGTGCGAAGAGCAATGTGCCATGGCAGAGCATGAACTCTCCGTGCTTCAGGAGACCTATGCAGAGCATCGCGCCAAGATGCACCTGATAAACTCAATGACACCACTCATAGACCGGATGCTGCACGAGACATCATCGCTTTGCGGAAAGGCAGAGTCGGAGGAGATGCGTGAGGGGCGCAGGCAGTACATAGTGGAGCTTGTGGAGCAGATAAACAGCCGGAATGACTTCCTTACCACATGGATAAAACTGAGACAGGGCGAACTGTCCCTCCATATCGAGTCCTTCCCTTTGCAGCCATTGTTTGACATCATACGCAATAATGCTGCAAGCTATACGCATCGAGGCATAAGGCTTGAGGTGGAGGACACTGCCGAGACGGTGAAGGCGGACAGGAGTCTTACACTCTTTATGCTCAACACGTTGTGCGACAATGCGAGGAAATTCACAGCGCGTGATGGTTCTGTAAAGGTTTATGCGCGCCGGGAACGAAATGGTAGCATGGTGGAAATCTCTGTCGAGGACAATGGTTGCGGCATGACGGAACGGCAGACAGAGCGTGTCTTTGATGTGAAGCCGATTGCCGACGAGGTGACACGCGGCATGAACACTGCCGGCATGTCCCATGGATTCGGACTTATCAACTGTAAGGGTATCATTGAAAAGTACAAGAAGACCAATGCGCTTTTTGCCGACTGCATGATAGGTGTGGAGAGTGAAGAGGGCAGGGGCTCGCGCTTTTTCTTCCGTCTGCCTGTTGGCGTGAAGCGTCTTTCCATGGCGGTTATGGCATTTGCCTTGTCCTTCAGTGCCGGTGCACAGGATTATGTCTCCCTTGCTGACAGTGTCTATGAGTGCAATGTGAAAGGCAGATACTCCGAAGCACTTGACTTTGCGAAACGTTGCATAGAGGAAATCAACGAGGATTATGTTGCCGGAGGCGGACAACGCAGCGACACACTGATGTTCTTTGACCGTGAGATGGCATCTTCCGCAGACATGCGCTGGCTGAATGACTCCGTTTCCTTTGACTATCAGCTGCTGATGTCCTTGCGCAATGAGATTGCTGTGTCTGCTCTTGCCCTGCATGAATGGGACATATATGCGTACAACAACAGGATTTACACGCAGATGTACAAGGAATATTATGCCGACACCACGCTTGCCGACTACTGCCGGCGCATGCAGGTCACAGAGACCAACCGCAATGTGGCGATAGTCCTTCTTGTCATTCTGCTGTTCCTTTTCCTGCCTGTCTACTATTTTGCGTACTACAAATATGTCATCAAGGATGTACGTTCAGCCATGGATGCCATGCGCAGGGAAAGGAGAAAGCGTGAGAAACTGCTTGCCGAATTGCGTGAACGCAATGATAGGATGTCTTTTGAGCGTGATAGGTTGCATGTCCTTGACAATGTGATGGCTAACTCCTTTTCTGCCATAAAGCATGAGACAATGTACTATCCTTCCCGCATCCGCCAGTTGCTTCTTGATGCGGATGCTGACCTGTCGTATTGCGAACTGGACGAGGTGACACGCTATTACCGTGCGGTCTACGGCATATTGGCGCAGCAGGCTATGGCAAACAGCCGGCAGAAACTTCCGCCTGTCGTCCTCATGGATATTCTTTTGCGGAATCTTGCCCGACTGAGTGGGCAGCGCAAGGCGGACATTGTGCCGAACGAAAGCGATGGACAGTACATCATCTACCGTATAGAGATCATGCGCCATGATGAAGTCCGCATAAGAATCTGCACGCAGATAGTCCGTGACCTTGGGGAGATGTTCACTCTTCACAGGTGCGGCACGGCTTTGGAAGGCTCTGCATTTCAGGTCGTTGCTCCAAAGATGTGAAAGTCATTGGTGTATGCTAAAACTCCACAAGTTGTTGTGAAATCACGTTTTAATGTGAAATGTTTCGCATAAGATGTGGCTCCGCCACACTTTTACAGCGAAATCCTGTTGCTGTATGCGAGGATAGTGGCTTGTCACAACTGAAACAGATGAATGAATGTGTTGTATATGTTTGGCGGACGACACCAATATTTTAACATTTGCTATTGCTCCACACATCATCGTAATTTCGTCGAACTCACGTTAAATAGGGTGTTGATATGCGAGTCCTCGCAAATGAAACTCATTTCAAAGTTAGTGATTTATTATTATTATGTACGACACTAACAGTGGTTTTGTTAATATGTAAACAAATGGGTTGCTGTAGTTTGCATATTGTCATCAAAATAGCGGTTTTGTAAAACTAATAAAACAAGAAATGTTAAAATAGTATAGATACAATGAAAGGTAACACTTTGTCATGCAAAGTGTTACCTTTCATTAAGTCAAGCGTTACCTTTTACCGTGCAAAAGGTAACCGTTCAATGTGTCACTTGATACTGTATGCTGATTAAGCCTACAGTTACTTGCCGTTTTTACTGTGTCCTACGAGTGATTAGCCTTGTGGCTTTTCTTCGTTGCCCTTGTTGGCAGGCTTGCGGCGTGGACGGCTTTGCTTCTTTTTAGGAGAAGCCTCCCTGTGTGGTTTTGCCTTGTTTGTCTTTGTGCGTTGTGAAGGTCGAGCGTTGCGTTTTCCTCCCTGCCTTTGGCGTGAGAAGTCTTTCTTTGCGGTTTTGTACTCAGGGCCGTTGTCAAGACCGTCAGGCATAGGGAGTTTTGTGACCTCGCGTTCAAGGAATTTCTCTATCATCTGGAAATAATAGATGTCACCCTCGCTGACGAGAGTGATGGCGCGTCCGTCCCTCTGTGCACGTGCCGTGCGGCCTATGCGGTGGACATAATCCTCAGCATCATGCGGCACATCGTAGTTGATTACCATGAGAATGTCGTCGATGTCAATGCCTCGTGACACGATGTCCGTGGCGACAAGCACATCAATCTGCCCTGCCTTGAAGCGGAACATGATGTCATCGCGCTCCGCCTGTGTAAGGTCGGAGTGCATCGCCCCACAGTTGATTTTCATGCGTGTGAGTTTGGTGGCAATGTCCTTGACCTTCGTCTTTTTGCCGGAGAAGATGATTACGCGCTGCAAGTCGCCTTGGCGGAATATGCTTTCTATGATGCGCAGCTTCTGCGGTTCGTAGCAGACGTAAGCTGCCTGTTGGATTTTCTCGGCAGGCTTTGACACTGCAATCTTCACTTCCACAGGGTTTTTGAGGATTGTCTTAGCAAGTTCCTCGATTTTCTCAGGCATGGTTGCCGAGAACATTATTGTCTGGCATGTCGGCGGAAGTTCCTTTGCTATCTTCATGATGTCCTCGGAGAATCCCATGTCAAGCATGCGGTCAGCCTCGTCGAGGATGAAGAATGAGCAGCGCGAGAGGTCGAGATTGCCGATTTGGAGGTGGGAGATGAGGCGTCCCGGAGTGGCTATGAGAAGTCCTGCCCCCTCTTTCATGGCTTTCACTTCCTGGTCGAAGCGGTTGCCGTCGTTACCTCCGTAGACAGGGATTGAGGATATTCCGTCAAGGTAGTAGCCGAAGCCCTGCATCGCCTGGTCAATCTGCTGTGCGAGTTCTCTGGTCGGCGACATGATGACGCAGTTGATTGCGTCGCTTGGAAAGTCGTTAGGATAGTCGTCGATGAGCGAGAGCACCGGCAGGAGGTAAGCTGCTGTCTTGCCTGTTCCTGTCTGTGCGATGCCGAGGACATCCTCGCCGTTGAGTATGTGTGGTATGGTCTTTTCCTGTATTGGTGTGCATTCCTCGAACTTCATGTCGTAGAGTGCATCAAGGATATTGTACGAGAGGTCTAATTCTTCAAATTTCATTAAATGTTCTTTCTTGTTTTGTTGTTTTCAAATTGCTGTGTTATTCTTATTTTACCGTCCTACCTTTGGTTTCCACAACCGCAGGGGCTTCTACGGCGGAGAACTCCGGTGCATAGGCGCAAGATACGGTGCAAGTGCCCTGACGGTATCTGCCTTCGCGGTCGACAAAGTACTCTGTCTCAATGATGTGTGTGCCTTTCGCCATCCGATCGAAATAGTAGTTTGTCATGTTGTCCTTTGTCTCGCGGTAGTATCCGCTCCATGAGCCGCGCGCTGTGCCACCTGTCTTTGCTGCATTGTAGCCGCTGAGCTGCTGAACCGGTTCAAGGCATGCTGCACGGTTGTCGGTTACCTTCACGAAATCATAGTCACGGTCGGCGTTGATGATTATGCGCACAATGACTTTGTCTCCTAAGGCAGGGTTCTTGTCGCTGACAATCTCACGCTTTACAGAGAAGCCTGTGCCGCGTGTCTTCACAGATGAGAGTGGCGCACGCTGTGTAACGAGCAGTCCGCCCCATGCAGTGCCTTTGGAATCCTTGGATGCAGAGAAGGCAGTCTGTCCCGGTTGGATGTCAACGATGTCACCGTCTTTCACCTCTTTTCCGCCGATTGTCAGCTTATAGGTTATGTCACGGTTCATCTCAATGTCATTGTTGCCGCTCATGAATGCCCATACAGCGTCGGCAGTGTTTGCGGAGTTGTCCCATTGCTGGGTGCGCTTCTCGTGCAAGAGCCACTGCTGCATCTCCTCAACGGTGCGCACATCCTCCGGGCAAACGATGCGGAGAGCCTCTATGGCAGCCACTTCGGTAGGAATCTTGTAGTTGCGCCAAGAGTAGTAAGCCTTGCGAGTGTCGTAGTAGCGACCTGCCTCCGGCGTGTAGATAGAATACTGTCGCATGCTCTCAATGAACTCCTTTGCCTTGCTCTTCTTGCCGTAGCGTGAGAGAATCACTGCACTTTGGGCTTTGCCATAGATAGTGAACTCGGCAGGAACTTTCTCCAACAGATTGACAAGATACTTGATGTCAGATTCTGCAGTGCTGCCGAAAGTCTTGCCATTGCCTTTCTGCAAGGCGCAGATGTACAGGATTTCAGTGGCGAGTTCGGACGGATGCACACCCTTGGTTGACTTGAGTTTCTTAAGGTCTTTGACCTCTTTTGCAAGTCTTTCAAGGAGGAATGGCATAGCCTTCGTGAGCATCTTGTCAGTCTCCGCTGTTGCAATGTACTTTGATTGCAGGCGGGCAAAATATTTTGCGACACTTGCCGTGATGTAGGACGAACCACACATGCCTTTCCACCATGACCATGAGCCGTCGGAAAGCTGCATTTCGGCAAGCTCTTTTGTCACAGAAGTGAGGAGAGAGTCAGGCGTTTGTGCAGGATACATCGCACCTACATACACTGCGGTGGCGAGGGACAATGCGTCCTTGTGCTCCGGATTGGTGATGTGAGGGATAGCATCAAGCACGACACGCTCGGCATTTGATGTGTAACGCACTGTCATTTTGCGGTCTGTGCTGCCATTGATCAGCAGATCGTTGATGTCTGTTGTAAACACACTGTCGCCACGTTGCATGAACGCAATGGTGGAGATTGTCTCCTCAACGGCAGGGAGCACAGGGATGAATTGCTGCTCACCGTCGCTTGCACCATTGGTATCGGCAGCCACAATGCGGTAGACAAGCACACTGTCATTGCGTGTTACGGCAGGAGCTGCAAGCATGACAGCCTCCGAACCTTTCGCCTTGACAGTGACAATGGTCTTCTTCTCCCAAAGGACTGTCTCTGTATCGGCAGCAAGGAGCTGCATTGTGACATTTGCATTGATGCCCTTGTCGGTGGTGTTGCTTACGGTTGCCGCGAACACAGGTCGGTCAGCGGTCTTCTTGTCGCCTTCGCGGAGGAAGCGAGGGATGTTAGGCTTGACGATGATTGACTTCTGTGCGACGCATGTGGTGTCAATGAATGCATAGCGCATCCTGTCATCATGGACAAAGCCCATGAATCTCCAAGTGGTCATTGTCTCAGGCATGCGGAACGACATTGTGATGTTTCCGTCCTTGTCAGCCACGAGTGACGGTGTGAAATATGCCGTCTCGCCGAGGTCAGTGCGCACGAGTGTGGAGAGATTTTCAGTGTCTTTGACCTCTGCCAAGTCCTCTGTGCTAGCAATTCCGCCGTCTTCGGCACTGCTTTCCGTGACCAGAAACGCTCCTACAGCCTTTTCCTCGACAGTGTCATATTGTATGTTTGCTGCTTGTTTTGCAGCAGCAAACATCACAGGGCGTGCACCGCGGATGCGTATTCCGCCTGCAGCGTTTGGCATCAATGCCATTTCTTCCTCGGCATAGTAGAGCAATTCCGGTTTGAAGGAACCGTAATCGATATACTTTTCTGTCAGACTTTTGTATGTTGCAGACGTGTTGCACCACATGGATGTTGTGTTGTGTGCAGTCCAGTGGTTATAGAGGCTGAAAGAGTTTCTTATGACACCAATGCCCCAAGAGTGCTTTGCCACAAGGTCAAGGCTCTTGTCGAAGATTGTTGCAATCAGCGAAGCAGAGCCTGCAGGAGTGTTTTTGCCCTTTCCGCCTGTTATGCGCAAGCTCCATGTCTCCATTGCTCCCGGCTGTGTCCTGTCGCGGAATGTAGTCCAAGTCGGCGTGAGTTTGAGGTCAGGCTGCGGGCGTTTGATGCTTTGGCTGTAAGTATAAGTCTCGCCGTCCCTTACTGCCACGCATTTTATTGTGAGGTTTTCGCCGTATTCCTTTTTGTAAGTGAATGGCTTGGAGTAAGTGCCTTTCACAGTGAAGCGGTCGTGTCGGAGGCATTTCTTGTCAGCAAACAGTGAGTAATAGACATATAATGGCTTTGTGGAAGCACTGTCGCTGACAGTCAGAATGACATTTCCGTTATGTGGAAATTCTTCACTGTTCACGCTGAATTTGACGAGTTCTTCTTTCTCCCTGCTATTGTTTGGAGCATAGAGAGGCATAATCTTGCCGTTTTTGGCAACACTTGCGCGCACACTTGTCCTTGCTTCGCGTGATTCTCCGTCCTTGGAAGTGACCTTTGCGGTAATGTCATAGACGTAAGTTCCCCAACCTTCCTCCGGGAGAGAAATGCGCAATGGGATGACAACCTTGCCGTCACTGTCGGTAACAGTCTTTACATTGTTTGCCACAATGCGCTGCCTGCCCCAGCGATAGAAGTCTGTACGGCGCTGTATGGTGTACTCCACATCAGCGTTGGCTACCGGCATTTGCGTGAAAGTCTTAGCCTCAAAAGCCACACTGATGCTGTCGCCGTGGCGGTAAATGCTGTCAGGGTTGGCATAAAGTGACTTGTCGTCAATGGCATTTACCTCAAATGTCGGGCGCTTGTACTCTTCGACAAAGACTGTGGCAGAGGAGTGGACACTGTTGCGCGTTTTTGCAGAGATGGTGAAATGACCGTTTTTCTCAACAGATTTTGGCAAGGTGAACTCGAAACCGGCATTGCCATGCGCATCGGTTATTACGGAATCGGTGTGTATTTCCTTGTAGTCAGTATCGTTGATGATGATGTTAACCTGCTTTCCTGCAATGACATGGATAGAGTCAGTGTCATAAGCGTTATGTGCCACAATGCTGCCTTTTATTGTCTGTCCCGGTCGGTAGACAGCCTTGTCGGTGAAGATTGTGAGGATGTCCTTATCCTCTTTGTGGGCATAGTGGCTGAAATAGTTTGAGCAACTCTTTTTCCGGAACGCTTTGTCGGTGGTGGTGAAGGCATAAATTTGGTTCGGTTGGAACGCAGCTTTGCACACAATTTCCCCTTTTGCGTCAGTCACCAAAGAGAGTGTTTTCTCAGTTTTGCTTCTCCGTTCCTTGGTAAGGACAATGGTGCATGACGGGATAGCCTTGCCCGTTGTTGTCGAAACAGCGACAAGACGCAGCCTTTCTTGGTCGATAGGAAGGGAAAGCACGGTTATGTCTGAGTTGTAGAGCACTTCATAAGCGGTAATCTTGCCCGAAGAGACCTTGACAAGATACATTCCTACAGGCAATTGCGGACGGCTGACAGTGTCGTTGACAACCTCCCACGGTTTGTTGGAGGAATAGTCGCGTGACAGTGTGCAAGCGGACGAACCATTGACAAGTCTGAGGATTTTCGGCAGATCCTCCTTGCGATTGGTGCTTAAAGAAAGTTTCCCGTCACAATTCATCGGCAGGAACTCAATGGTGAGTTTGCCAATGTTGCGTATGTTTTGGAGTGTGAGTTGCTTGTCAAGTTTCAGCCCGAACTTTGGGAGTGTCAGCTCCGTAAGCCGGTTTTTGAAGAAATTGGCGTATCTGTTGCCGGCATATTCCGCAATCTTTTCCTGAAGAAATTCATAGCGTGACTTGTTGGAAATGTCCTCATCGCGCAGCATTGTTGTATAGTAAGCCTGTTCGAGGAGTGCCACTTCCTCGACATTCTTGTACTTTGCGATGCCGTCTTTCAGCAGTTTGCGCCTTGTCGACAGTGAGAAATCGTCCTCGAAAGTGTTGATGTTCTGCACCTGGAAGTACAGTTCCACGCATGCCGCCTTAGTGTTTCCGATGCTGTCATAGTAGTTTCTCAGAAACTCATAACGCCTTGCCTGATGCCCGATGATGCTCAGGAGGTCATAGTTCCACAGGCTGTCGTCCTCGCCTTTGTTGATGATTCGTTTCCATGGTGTGGACTTCTCCTTAGCCAGCAGGTCAGGATTGCTGAGAGCCTTGTCATAATCTTTCCGGATAGTATGGTAGACAGCGGCAAGGACAGGGTCTTTCTCTGCCAACTTTTCTATTTTCTTCAGCTGTTCCTGTGCATCCCGGTACATGTCCTTTTCGACAGCCTCACAGTATTTTTTCCATAGAGTGTCATAGTCTGCGGCACATACCGTTAGAGATATGGCGACAGAAAAGAGTATGCTAAGAAACTTTCTCATTGTGTGATGAATTGTGTAATGATGTGTTGTTATGCAGCACTGTTTATTTTATTTTCTGTCCGGCAATATTATAATCGCCTATTGTCAGCCGTCCGTTTCTGATAATCTTCTTAGGGCATGTGCCGGCATTTGTATAGCTATTGATGTTGTTGATACCGGTTTGGTCTCCGCCCATGAAGCGGAAACTGATGCTGCCGTCAGGATTATTGGTGATGTCTGTGATAGGGAACTTCGCCGCCATATCATCTCCGGCATAGTTCTTGTACGCCTCCACCGTTGTGACGCTTTTGCTTCCCGGATACGGGTCGCCTTTCAGTTCGTTCTCGAACATCTCCTTTGTGCCAGTCTGTGCTTTGCCTTCATACCAAATCTTCTCATTGACAGAGTACATCCCAAACAGGAATCCGTCAGCAGGAATGAGGGTGAGGTTAGGGCGTTTGTATGTGTTGTTTGGCGACATGCCCTGCTTGCTGATGTCATTGACATGCGTGATAATCAGACCTGTGCCGCTTCTTCGTCCCTGATACTCGTTCCATGTGTTTTTCCCGAAATTCTCCACGACATAGTATTCGTTGGCATTCTCCGGGTTTGTTATGCGGTAAGCCTTCCCATTGTCATTATCATTGTCAAGCGGATGTATTGTTATGTCTGCCGGTTTGTCAAGTTCTTCAAGGCTCATCCAACCCATGATGTCCCTTTCCCATGCTGCATACTGCACAGGCCAGAAGCCGTTGAATATGTTTTCTCCACCGTCCATCAAGTCCCAATACTCCGGACCGCAGTTGTTGTAGTCTGCATATCCGTGTTCGTCCTTTGGCGTTAGGGATAGTGTGTAGTAAAGGTCCGGCAGTCCAAGTCCATGGCTCATCTCATGGCAGAGCACGCCGATGCCGGCTCGCAGGGCTGTCCCTTGGTTGTTTTGTGCAGTTATGGCAAGTTCGTTGGACAGTCCGACGACGGGGATTCTTTTTCCATCATGCTGGTAGTTGCTTTTGTAATAGCATTGAGGCCAGACATCGCTATTGTCTCCGCTGAGGTTCGCTCCTGCTCCTGCATACAGGATGTAGACCATATCCACTCTGCCGTCGTTGTTGGAATCATATTGCGTGAAGTCTATATCGTTGTCTGCAAGTTTGAGTACCTCTGTGATGAGTGTGCTTGTTCTTCCTGTGTTGTTGCCATAGTAGTCATGATGCTTGGAGACAGTGTAGATGCCATACAGATCGAATTCCGGAGTGAAATCCCCAAAACTTGCGTCTGAGAAATATTGTGCCACAGAACTGTGACCTTTGAATCTGTTCTCCTGCGTCGGTGAAAAGCGTTCCGTGCCGTTGAAATAATCTTCCCATACGCTTCTCTCGCTGAATGTGAACTTCACGTCTGTGTACTCAACCATTATGACAGGGATGCGTATCTTGCCACTGTGTGGGCAGAAATCGCTGCTTGGGTAGCCTGCGATGGCTTTGCGTCTTGCCTGTGAAGCTTCTGCTCCTTTTGCGAAAAAGAGGCTCTTGTCCTGTGCTTTTGCCAACTGCAGCTCCTGTCCTTTCCTGCTGTCGAGGTTGTGTGCAAGCACTCCCGTGCTTTTCAATGAGCCGTCAGCGCAGATTTCTGCAACATAGAACGCCTTGTCTTGCTGCATGATGACAACTCCGTCCATTGTCTGATGCCATGAGAAATGCTCGTCACCGAGAAGGCGTACCATGAGAGTAGTGCCGTCAGGCTGCTTGACAGCTTTTGGTGTTCCTGATGATTTTGCTGCATGGATACAGGTGGCAGCGGCAAGTATAAATAAGGATAAAAGAATGATTCGTCGCATAATGGTTGTTTTTTAGTATGTGAATAAATAGTTATATTGTTGTGTATTAATTCACAAAGGTACGAATAATCCATGAAATAATCCATAATATTTAAACTTTTTTATTCGTTAGTTAGCGAAATTATGTTTACCTTTGCATAAGATAATGAAAACAGGACGCAGTCGGACATGTCCAAAACTGCCGATACGCAGCTTGTCTTTACATAATGATAAGCTGTGATTGCATTTGGAAAAACTAACTATTTGAACTGTAAATATGAGAATAAACATTATTGCCGCTGTGGCAGAAAACCGTGCGATAGGTTATGGTAACAAACTGATTTACTGGTTGCCTGACGACCAGAAAAGGTTTAAGCAACTGACCACCGGACATACAATAATCATGGGCCGAAAGACTTTCGAGTCGTTGCCGAAAGGGGCATTGCCTAACCGCCGTAATGTAGTGCTTTCGAAAAGTGCTTTCGAGAATCCGTCAGGTAATCCTGATATGGCCTCCATGTTTCCGGGATGTGACGTCTATCCTTCACTTGATGCCGCATTGAAGAACTGTGGTGTGAATGAGGATGTGTACATCATCGGCGGCTCATCAGTCTATGAGCAGGCGTTGTCCTTTGCCGACCGCCTGTGCCTGACAGAAGTCTTTGACACTCCGGAGAATGCGGATGCCTTCTTCCCTGATTATGCCGGCTGGAAGGAAGTGTGGAGCGAGAACCACGAAATTGACGAGAAACATAAGCAGCGTTTCCGCTTTGTAGATTATGAGCGGTAAATGCCTATACAACAAAGTGTCACCTATCATGTAACGAAAAGTGACACTTTGTCATGTAAAAGGTGGTCTTTTGATACATGAAAGATTACCTTCTGTTTCTTTATTGAAGTCAAGTGATATATGACTTGATAATCACTGCAGGCAATGCCCTATGCAGGTGACAGAATAGCTAAACCTAATTAACTATATGAAAGGACTGACAAAATTATTTTCATCGGTAGCCATAGCTTTGCTCATGCTGCCGACATCCGTATTGGCACAGCGCATCCAGCAGCCCTTGGGGCGCGGTGTTGTTGCTGTTTATGGCAGAAGTAATGGCTCTGCCGGAGTTGAGATTTCCTGGCGTCGACTGGCGCAGGAACCGGAGAATGCGAGGTATAATGTTTATGTGTCGCAGAGCGAGATGGGAGCATATACGCTGCTGAATGCCGAACCGCTGACGAACACCAACTATGCCACCACATTGGGTAAAGTGCCTTATGGTAGTTATGTGGCGGTGAGTCTTGTTGCTGATGGAAAGGAAAGTGCGAAGTCAAAGCCTTTCCTGTTCAAGAACAATGGTCTCCGCAATATTTATATGGAGATTAGTTATGACAAATCGCCGTTGGACAAGACGAAATACACGACGAAATTTGTGTGGCCATGCGACTTGAACGGTGACGGAGAGTATGACTATGTCGTTGATCGTTGCCCTGTCGATGGCTCGCGGAATTATTATGTGGAGGGCTATCTCGCCGATGGAACTTTCCTTTGGAATGTTGACCTCGGTGTGAACGAGAAGCCGTGTGACGGTCAGAATGACAACATGTGTGCCTATGACATTGACTGCGACGGATATGGCGAATTGATTGTGCAAACTTCCGACGGCACTCGCTTTTGGGATTCACAGACCGGAACTTGGGGGAAATATCTCTTTGGCAAGGACACTGCCGATTCTGACGGTGACGGTATAATTGATTATGATACGCAAAGCACCAAGAATCCTCCGCGATATATGACCGTGGTTGACGGCATGACAGGCGCAGAGAAGGCAAGTGTGGAGTTTATGTATGACGATGCCTATAACCGTACAAACAAAGCATCGCTGATGGGAGAACAGTATAACAAGCATGAGGCGCATGTGGGCATAGCGTATCTTGACGGTGTGCATCCGGCTATAGTCGGTGAATGGATGTCGCGTCGTGCGAGTGACAAGGTTCACATGTACCGCAACTGTGCGTTCCAGTATGTCAATGGTGAATGGAAGCAGCTCTTTATGGAGAATGTCGGTGGTGCTGAGTTCCACATGATTCGCATCTTTGATGCTGACGGCGACGGACGGGATGAAATGTCGAGTGGAGCATACGTCATGGACCATGACGGCACTACATTATATAATACAGGCATTTCCCACGGTGACCGCCACCGCACCAGCGACATTGACCCTGAGCGTCCGGGATTGGAGACTTTCTCTATACAGCAGAATGCTCCTGACATGCTTGGCATGATTCTTTTCGATGCAGGAACAGGTGAACCGATAAAGAAATGGTATTTGCCTGCTGTTGGTGATGTAGGTCGTGGCGAGTGCATTGACCTCGACCCTGACCACATCGGCTGGGAAATGTTCTCAACAATGGATGATTATCAGATGTATGACGCCAAAGGGAACAAGATAGAAGGAAAGAAAGGCTATTTCCCGACTGAAGGAATATGGTGGGACGGAGAGCTTGACCGTGAGAATGTCAACTCTCCTGACGGTGGTGGCTACAACGCAATGATTGTCGATTACAAGAATGGAAGACTCATCGAAATGGCAAAAGAGTCAAACTGGACGATAAAGACAAGCAATGCAAAGCGTGGCAAGTATTGGGGCGACATCATCGGTGACTGGCGCGAGGAACTTGTCCTTATCCGTGAACGCGACGGTGTCTGTGAAGGAATCGTAGGTTTTGCGACAGACTATAAGACTGACATCGACAACATCTATTGCTTGCAGCAAGACCCGCATTATCGTGGCGACTGCACGACACGCGGCTACTATCAGTCTCCTAATCCTGGATTCTATCTCGGCTACGACATGCCTCGTCCACAGCTTCCACCATGTATGACAAGCGATGACGAGACAGATGTGTTCGGTATTGCTGACGGCAATGCTACCGTCACTCCGCGCAATGGTGTGAAGAAGGTTTATGCCATGCCGGTCAAGGGGCAGACATTGACACTTAACAGTGGCTCGTCTGCTCAGGAAGGAAGCGGCACAGAGATTTGGAAAGGACAGCAGGGCATACTTGTAATGGCACAGTCTCATTCCGGAGATGTCTATATCACCGAAGGGACAGTCCGCGGAACATCTTTCCTTGGCAATGTCAACCTTCGCGCTCGCGGCACTTTGGCAGGCGCATCCTTTGTCAATAACGTGATTCTCGAAGGCGCACTCAATTATGAGGGTTGCCGCTTGATGCCTGAGGAGGCAATGATAATAGGCAAGAAAGTTGTCGTGCCTGAAAAGAAGAGACTTTACATAGAATTGATGCCGGGCAAAGACCGCCTGATATTGAAGAACGGAGTTGACCTGAAGGGAAGCATCGCTTTCAATCTTCCTGACGACCTACCGGAAGGAAATTATGCTTTGGTTGAAGGATGCGACAACATTGACTTGAATAAGTTGGAGGTGAATGGACTGAAGGGCAAGTCATACAGCTTCAAGTTAGTTGTTGGTGAAGGAGAGAATGCTCCTGCAGTCCTTGCTCTTACCGTTGAAGGACAGCGTGGAGCTGCCGACGGTGTGCTTTGGACAGGCGCGGAAAGTTCAGTGTGGGACTATCAGGCAAAGAATTTCTCACTCAATGGACAGCCTACGGCATTCGTGGAAGGCGACAAGGTTATCTTTGATGACAGTGCTGTGAAAACAACCATAATTCTTAACGAAATGATGCCTGCTGATGCCGTATTCAAGAACAATAGTAAGAACTATACTCTGAATGGGACAGGAGGCATTTCAGGCAAAACCATATTAGAATCAGGCAAACTTACTGTTAAGGAGTTGAACTATAACTTTGAAATAGGTAAGGCAACTCTCGCTGTGAATAACAGCAACGCCTCATGTGAGAATCCTATCCTTCTTACCGGTGCTGCAACGATTTCCATTGCTTCGGGAACTACCTCACTCAAAGGCAAAATCACAGGCGAAGGTTCATTGCTTAAAACAGGTGCAGGACAGCTTAACATCACTTACGCAGGTGCAAACTCTTGGACAGAGACAATACTGCAAGCCGGAACGCTCGCCATGGGAACATGGAACACAACATTCGGAAAGTCAACATCACCAATTCATGTGACGGGGAATGCAGCCATCACTGTGTTCAACAACAACTCGACAAGTCAGATGCCACAGTTCCAGAATGCAGTGACAATCGACAAGGGAAAGACACTGACTTTCCATGCAGGACAGCGTTGCTCGATAAAAGGGAAGCTCCTTGGCGAGGGGACATACAAGATTGATTTCCCGTATGTGCGCGGTGATGTATACACAAACTGCTCGCAATTTGAAGGCACTTATCAGGTCACAACGACCAACTGCCGCTTTGTTCAGGCGATGGATCTCTCAAAAGCCACACTCAGAATAGACAAAGGAGCAGAAGTGGTGAGTGTGAAAGCCGGTTCCGGTACAGCACAGAGCTATACGCACAAAGTCGGCAATCTGGCCGGTGAAGGTATTCTTGGCAACGGCACTTGGAATGTTAGTGGAATAACCTATTCAAACGGTTCGACAATAATCAACGGCACACTGAAACTTAACAGTCCGCTTATCGACGTGACTGCACTGACCAGAGGCACTGTGCCTGACAATGCCGAGTTCAAGATTTTGACTATCAATGGGACAGCAAGCATTACCGGCACGCCGACATTCCTCCCTGCCACACCGAAAGACGGCTGGGAGTGGGACACATCGACACTCACCACCGACGGTGTGCTGCGCATGAAACTGTCCACAGCAATAGACGCTGTGGAAGCAGGCATGGCAGCAGAACCAAATGTCTATACAGTCACAGGTGTGAAGGTTTCTTCAAATACTTCTGTCCCAAAAGGCAGAATCCTGATAGTGAACGGTAAGAAGATTATTAATAAATAACAACATAATAAAGATGAGTAAGAGAAATATTATTGCCATGATGTTCTTGCTTGTGTCACATGTGGCAAATGCCAAGACATGGTACATGGCAACCAATGGAAGTGACAGTAACAGTGGTGACATCAGTTCACCATTTGCCACGCTGCCATATGCACAGACAAAGATGAGTGCGGGCGATACGCTGATGATACGTGGTGGAAAGTATAGAATCACCGACTATACAAATGTGCAGGAGAAAATCTATGCAGTTGTTTTCGATATAACGAAGAGCGGCAAGTCGAAAGACAACCCCACGTGTTTCTTTGGCTATCCGGGTGAGCGTCCGGAATTTGACCTCTCGGCAATAAAGCCTGAAGGGTGCCGTGTGTCTGGCTTCTATATCAATGCCGATTATGTGCATCTTAGGAACTTCGATGTGACGGGAATACAAGTCACAATCAAGACCCATACACAGAGTGAGAACGTCTCTGTGCGCCGTGGCAACCACGACATAACAATAGAGAATCTTGCTTTGCATGACGGTATGGGCATAGGTGTCTACATCAACAAAGGAAGCAATGTGCTTGTGTTGAACTGTGATGCATACAACAACTACGACTCTGTGTCGGAAGACGGAATGGGCGGAAACAGTGACGGATTCGGTTCGCATTGCGGTGCTAATTATACAGGGATTGTCTTCCGCGGATGCCGTGCATGGTGCAACAGTGACGACGGCTTTGACTTGATAAAGCAGCGCACGCCTGTCGTCATTGACCACTGTTGGGCATTGTTCAGCGGATATAAGGATTTTGACACTCTGACACCGGGTGACGGTAATGGTTTCAAGGCTGGAGGTTATGGTAAGAGACCTCAGGCGGCAGCTTTCAAAGTGCCACGCCATACAATCAAGAATTGCATAGCGTACAGCAACAAGTCTAACGGCATTTATGCCAATCATCATCTTGGTGGCAATGACTGGAAGAACAACACCGCCTATCTGAACAGGTATGACTACAGCATGGTCAACCAAGTGACTTGGGATGTTGGTGAGGATGTTGACGGCTATGACCATCTGTTGGTGAACAATATTGCCGTGAAGGGAAGGCAAGGGCTTTACACTGCAATAGACAAAAGCCGTTGCACTCTTGTGAACAACACTTTCCTGCCTGAGAACATAGCCGTGAACCTTTCTGATTTCGAGAACTCCACAGACTACAAACAGCTGATAGCACCGAGAAATGCTGATGGCAGTCTGCCCGAGATTACTTTCTTGAAACTGAAAAAGTCGAGCAAGATGTATGCCTTGAAAATGGGCTATCAGTTTGATTGAGATGCTGTTTGTATGTCTTATGATAAACAAGTATCCTAAGCATCAGTGTTAGGTAATGCAAAAGCGACAGAGCCGTCAATTATGGAGTAATCCATAGCTGACGGCTCTGTCGCTTTAAGTGTGTTTGTCATGTTGAAACCGCGTTCTGCGTTCTATGCAACGCCTAAGAGCTCTATCTCAAAAATGAGAGTGGAGCCTCCGGGAATGCCCGGCTGGGAGAATTTCCCGTAGCCCATCTCCGCAGGGATATAGACTTCCCATTTGTCACCGATGTGCATTTGCTGCAAGGCGATTATCCAACCTTCGATAAGGTCGCAGAGACGGCACGCGAGAGGTACACCGCCACGGCTGCTGTCGAATTGCTTCCCGTCGATGGTCCTGCCTGTATAATGCACTGTGACAATGCTTCTTACAGAAGGACAGTTGCCGGAAGGTGTGCCATTGGACAGCACCTTGTAGAATATTCCTTTAGGAAGCGGAATGACTCCTTTCTCCTTTGATTTTGCGATAATCCAATCCTTGTTTGCTTGTATGTAAGCCCTGTTTGCCATTTTTGTGTGGGTTTGGCTTAGAAAACAATTTTCAGTATGGCGCCACTATTTGCAGGGACTGTGAATTTCACGCTTTTTTCTTCGGAAAGATTCAGTGAGATGTCTTTCTTGGAAAGGAGCTCTTTCGCCTTGTATTTGCCGCGTTTTGCACGAAGGTAGTCAAGCGCAGCGGCAGGGATGTTGAGTTCGACTGTTTCATTGCTGTCAGAGAAATTCGCTGTGATGAGCAGTATCTCTTTGCCATTGCCACGCATGAAGGCGTATTGCTTGTCCAGATGCGGGTTGACATACATGAGGTCAAAGAACTTTCCGTCAGAAACAGAGGTTTCGGAATTGGCGATGTTGAGCACCTGTGAGTGGATTTTCTCCAGTGCTTTTTCCTCCTTGCTCAGTTCCTTGCGTGCGTAATAGCCTTTGCGCAATGTGTCAACACACCAATAGTCGAATATTGTTGTGCGGCCGTCACATCCGGAGAAGCCTTCTGCGTCCATGCCTTTCTCACCAAATTCCTCACCGGCATAGAGCATGAAAGGATTGTTGCGGAGTAGGGCGGAGACGATAAGTGCCGGGATGCCTTTCTCTGCAGAGCCTGCAAAGAAGTCTGACGCAATGCGCTGCTCGTCATGGTTTTCAAGGAAATAGAGCATCTTGTCCTTGATGTCCTCTGTTGCTTGCCATTGGTGTGTTATTTCCTGTGTGGAACATTGTCCGCAGGTTATGGCGCGGACAGTGTCGTACATACCAACCTTGTCATAGAGATAATCGAAGCCTGCACTGATGTAGTTGCGGTATTGGTTAGGGTCATAGACCTCACCGATGAAGCTTATCCATGGATATTCCTCTCGGACCTCATTGGTGGCATAGTGCCAGAAAGCTGCCGGCACCATCTCTGCCATGTCACATCGGAAGCCGTCGACACCTTTTGAAGCCCAGAACATCAGGATCTGTGTCATCTTGAACCATGTGTCAGGCACGTTTCCTTCTTCGTCAGTGAAATGTTCGGAGCGTCCTCCTGCGTCACAGTAGTCTATGCCATAATTGAGTTTGACAGTCTCGTACCAGTCGTTCTTTCCCGGTTGTGCAGAGAACACATCATTGCCTGTTGCTTTTGCAGGCTGCTCTGTGTATGGCTCTATGGTGTTGCCGTCACTGTCATGGGATGTGTCAAACCCCGGATTGAAGTCTTGTCCCCAGCAATAGTAGAAATTGTTCTTGACGGAGAAATGCCAGTCCTTGTTGTCATCGGCACCAAGGTACTTCACGCCTTCAGGACAGCAGATGGAGTGATATTCGCGGGCAACGTGGTTAGGCACAAAGTCCATGATGACTTTCAGTCCTGCTTTGTGTGCTCTTGCAATGAGTTGTTCATACTCATCCATACGTTTTGTTACGTCCGTTGCCATGTCCGGGTCGACATCGTAGTAGTCAACTATCGCATATGGGGAGCCCGCCTTGCCTTTTATGATTGCCGGATGATTCTTCGGAATACCGTACTGAGTGTAATCGGTGGCAGTGCCGTGGCGTATGACTCCTGTGAACCATACATGCGTGCATCCAAGTTTTCTGATGCGTCGGAGTGCGGTGAGGTCAATATCATTGAATTTGCCAACACCGTTCTCTGCTATAGATGCGTTCACCCGCCTGTTGACATTCTTGTTGCCAAACAAGCGGGTGAACATCTGATATATTATGATTTTTTCCATTTATACAATTGATGGTGAATGCTGATATTAAGTAACTGCTGATTGATTTCCAACAGTTACTTATGCAATACCGGAGATTGTCACTGCATCATTGCCTTTCGCAATTTTTGCAATCATTCCCTGAAGAGCTTTACCAGGGCCGCACTCCACGAAATCCGTTGCGCCATCAGCAATCATCTGCTGTACTTCATAAGTCCATTTTACAGGAGCTGTGAGCTGTGCGATAAGGTTCTCCTTGATTTCAGCAGGGTTAGTGTGTGCCTTTGCGTCAACATTCTGGTAAACAGGAACTTTTGGTGTCCGGAACTCAGTTGCTTCGATAGCTGCCTGAAGCTCATCCTTTGCAGGCTGCATAAGAGGGGAGTGGAACGCTCCGCCTACAGGAAGTGGAAGGGCGCGTTTTGCACCGGCAGCTTTCAGCTGTTCGCAAGCCTCGGCAATAGCCTCTTTGTTTCCTGAGATTACAAGCTGCCCCGGGTTGTTATAGTTGGCAGGGACAACGATGTTACCCTCCTTTGATATTCCTGCACAGATTTCTTCAATCTTGGCATCCTCAAGTCCGATGATTGCTGCCATTGTTGAAGGTGCAGCTTCGCATGCCTTCTGCATAGCCATGGCACGCTTTGACACAAGTTTCAAGCCATCCTCAAAGGACAGTGCGCCTGCTGCTACAAGGGCAGAGAACTCACCGAGAGAGTGACCTGCAACCATTTCTGCGTCAAACTGATCACCGAGGCATATTGCTGAGATTACAGAGTGGAGGAAGACTGCTGGTTGTGTCACCTTTGTCTGCTTAAGTTCCTCTGCTGTTCCTTCAAACATCACCTTTGTGATTTCAAAACCGAGGATTTCGTTAGCCTTATCGAAAAGTTCCTTTGCTTTAGGATTGTTGTCATACAGTTCCTTGCCCATTCCTGAGAACTGGGCGCCTTGACCGGGGAATACAAATGCTTTCATATTTATATCTATATAATATGTTGTGTGATGATTATTGGTATTTACAAAAAAAGTCCCAAACAGACAGGCTGTAAGGAACTTTTTATATTAAGATTTTGCTTTTGGTGCAAAAGGATTACTCTGCAACTTCCTCTGCAGGAGTTTCTGTAGCCTCAGCCTCTGTTTCTGCAACAGGAGCCTCTTCCTTTACAGGAGCTGTCTCGCCTTCAGCGATGACTGTCACAGGAATCTCAACTTTGACTTCCTTGTGGAAAACAAGTGTTGCAGCATACTCGCCAACGAACTTGATGTCCTTCATGATGACACGCTTGCGGTCAATCTCAAGACCCTGCTTAGCAAGCTCGGCAGCAACTGTTGCAGCTGTGACAGAACCGTAGAGAGCACCTGTAGTAGAAACTTTGCCTTCTACTGTTACAGAAGCACCGTTGAACTTAGCTGCCTCTTCCTCTGCCTTTGCGAGAATAGCAGCGAGTTTGTGAGCCTGCTGCTTGAGGTTCTCAGCGAGAACTTTCTTTGCTGAAGGAGAAGCAATGATAGCTTTGCCTTGTGGGATGAGGTAGTTACGGCCGTAACCTGACTTCACTTCCACGATATCGTTCTTGTATCCAAGACCGATAACATCTTCTTTCAGAATGATTTCCATTATTGTAGTCCTCCAGTTTTTATTACTTCATCATATCTGTTACATAAGGAAGGAGTGCAATCTGGCGGCAACGCTTGATAGCTGTAGCCACACGACGCTGATACTTCAGAGATGTACCTGTGATACGGCGTGGGAGAATCTTGCCCTGCTCGTTCAGGAACTTCTTGAGGAACTCAGGATCCTTATAGTCGATATACTTGATACCGCTCTTCTTGAAACGGCAATACTTCTTTTTCTTAACGTCAATTGTTGGGGCGGTAAGATATCTGATTTCTGACTGCTCTGCCATGATTATGCCTCCTTGTTTGAAAGTTTGTTACGACGCTTCTCAGCATACTGTGCTGCATACTTGTCAAGTTTGACAGTCATAAAGCGGATTACTTTTTCATCACGGCGGAAACCTGTCTCAAGAGTAGCGATTACCTCAGGCTCAGCCTTGAACTCAACGAGGTTGTAGAAACCTGTAGACTTCTTGTCGATAGCGTAAGCCATCTTCTTGAGTCCCCAGTTCTCCTCGTTCACGATTTCTGCTCCGTTGTTCTTGAGCAGTGTTGTGAATTTTGCAACTGTCTCCTTTGCCTGTTCGTCAGACAAAACGGGAGTAAGAATGAAGACAGTCTCGTACTGATTCATCATAATAGATTGAATGTTTATTAATTAATTATATGTATAGATGGTGCGCTCATGGGTATGCATGACATGCCCTGTTTGCACAAACCAAATGCAAAGTTAGTAAGAATTATGCAGATACACAGTATGTCTTGGTATGATGTGCCTGATAATTATTTTTTTTTAACTATTTATAGGCGTTTAAAGACTTAATATTAAGAGATATTGTTGTATCATCTTTGCAAATAAAGGCCTTTCTTTGTCTTATTGTTGTTTGGAAAACGCCTTGATTGGCGTTGGGCTTATTTGTTGTTTCTTTTTGTGTCTTTTGGGTTTTTACGTTCCCGGCTCATCTGCCTGAACTTTATTTTGTCAAATTTGTCAGACTGATGCAATGCTTCCATGACTTTTGTTGCAGGCAACTCCTTAAGCATGCGCAAGTGGTACTTCTGTTGCAGCTGCTTTCTTTGGATGTCAAGTTTGTCGCCTTCTATGATAGCCTTGCGGCATTCGCTTTCGGTTGTCGGGCGATGTCTTTTCTGTTTGTGGCTCTGCTTGAAGAGTTCGCGCTCTTTTGCGCGCATCTCATCGTATATGGCAAAGAATTTTTTCGCCTCTTCTTGCGTCAGTTTTGCCTCACGGGTGACAAATTGGCGGTGTTCCTTTCTGTATGACTCTTTGTCGAATTTCTGGCAATTCGCCATTGCTGTTACCATTGTCAAGGAGAGTAACAGTATAAGATGAATGAATCTGTTCATGTGTTGTCGCTTTTTGGAATGTACGTTTAGGGTTGTGTTCATTCGTTTAGCATGTCGTGAATGTCCTGACTGTCAAACATTACGTAGTCGGCAGCCTCGTCAACAGTGTAAGCATACTGCTCTGCAGATTTCCCAATCTCTGCCTCTGCCAGATGCTTGTCGTACTGTGAGTCATTGTGCATTGTCACTGCGACAACGGCAATAAGCAGCGAAGCAGCGATGGATGCGGCATAATATGTGAGTCGGGACTTCGTTTTTGAGACTGCGATAGGATGCTTTGTGACTTGCAATGGCTCTTCACTCTGCTCCGGAATCTTTGCCATTATTGACGAAGACAGATTCTCAAAGTATCCTTCCGGCACTTTGAAATGCTCCTTTATGTTAATACCCTTGTCGTTCATAATATACATGTTTTGACAGTTGTTCTTTTAAGGATAAGATGACAAAAGCAGGAAAAGGTTTAATCGTACTGCTCGAAAAATGCTGAGATTTTCTTTACTGCAATGTGGTAGCTGGCTTTCAGTGCTCCTTCTGACTTGCCGAGAATCTCGCTTATCTCTGAATATTTCTTGTTTTCAAAATATTTAAGCTGGAACACAAGTTTCTGCATGTGAGGCAGTTCTCCTATTGCTTGCTGTAGTCTTGCGGCTGTCTCGTCACCGTCAAAATATTCGTCAGCCATGAGCCTTGATGCGATAGAGCATTCTTCGCTGCCCTCATCTGAGAGTGAGTAAAACTGTTTCTTTTTTCTCAGGAACTCGAGTGCTTCATTGATTGCTATCCTGTACAGCCATGACGAAAGGCTTGATCTTCCTTCGAATTGTGGCAGTCCGTTCCAAGCCTTGATGAATGTATTTTGTAGAACGTCGTTAGCGTCGTCATGGCTAAGCACCATACGACGAATTTGCCAATACAGTTTTTCACCGTATTGGCCAACTATCTGCTCGAATTCTTTTCTTGATTGTTCCATCTGTCAAGGTGAAACTTCTCGCCACAAGCAGGGATGCACATTTCTGTTCCCTGCCGGAAATGCAAAACAAAAGTTTTTTGCGGTTTATTTTATGGATATTTTTCTGACTGTCTTTCCCACCTTTATTATATAGCAGCCTTTAGGGAGGTTGAGGTCATAGTGGCGGTCGTGTCCGTCGACAACAAAGCTTTTCACGCGTACACCTGCCACATTATACACATACAGCATCTGTCCGTTAGCATTGGCAACATGAATCGTTGACTCGTTCGTCACGGAGACAACCGGTTGCTGTTCTTGCTCGATGATTTCCACATTAGCCATTGCGCACTCAGGCACAACGACAGTCATGGTCAAAGCGAAGAGAATGGAGTATATGTATTTCATCATAAGCTATTCGTTTGTATTTTATATGCAAAAATAGCAAATTATTTGAAAAAACACAAGAAATCAAAAACGCAAGTGCGGTATATTATTTTTTTTTAACACCCGGCATACAATAATCAGGCAACATGCTAAGTTGCTATCGTCTCATGCCACATTGTCCGCATAACTTTTAGTATTGTCGCTCACCGAAAATATACGTTCCGACACGCACCATGGTGGAACGGCACTGCATGGCAATCTTGAAATCCGAGGACATTCCCCATGAACGCTCGCGGAAATTCTCATCATCGGCGAAATAAGCGTTCTTGACCTCGTCAAAAAAGTCTGCTGCCTCAGTAAACTCAGAGCGTATCCGGTCTTCGTCATCGGTGTTGGATGCCATCATCATCAGTCCGCAGATTTGCACATGTTCCATACTGCGCCATTCGCCGTCGGCAAGAAACCGTCGGCAGTCTTCGAGGGAAAAGCCGTATTTTGACTCCTCTTCAGCAATGTGAAGCTCAAGCAAAACCTTTATTATGCGGTTGTTTTTTGCAGCCTGCTTCTCAATCTCTCTAAGCAGTTTGGCAGAGTCGCATGCCTCCACCATGTCTATGTACGGCGCGATATACTTGACCTTATTGGTCTGAAGATGTCCTATAAAGTGCCACTCGATGTCTTTCGGCAGCAGTTCATGTTTCCGTCTGATTTCCTGTTCATGGCTTTCGCCGAACACACGCTGTCCCTCCTCATAGCAGGCAAGTATCGCCTCTGCGGGGTGGTATTTGCTTACAGCCACAAGGCGGCAGCCCGGTGCAAGGCTGTCAAGGACGTTATGCAATCTATCCTTTATCATCAGAACTTGTTGGAAATTATGAATTGTCGGTTGTCCCACGATGATTCCGGCGTGAGACAACCGCATTGTGTTTACTGTTCGTACTCAGGTTTGTCGTTCACTTCCTGCTTCTTTGCAGCGTTGTGCTCAAAGATGTCCATGATAGAAGTGTCCTGAATGGCTGCGAAGATGTAGTCAATGGCTGTTCCGCCCATTACGTCTTCAACATATTTCACAGCCTGCTGCAGTGTGTGAGCCTGCACAAGATAAGTCACAGGAGAGAGCTTCTCCTTTTGTGTCTTCTCGTCGATAGTGATGAATTTCAGCTTTACTTTGAAGAATTTGTCGTCAGTATCAGCGTCAGAGAACATGATTTCTCCGTATCCTGCCTGTGATATGCCTGTCACTTTGAAATCTCCGCTGATGTAGCTTGACATTTCTTCTATGATAGCTGCTTCTGCCTCAGTAAATGAAAGTGCGTCAACGACATAAAGCTCTGTCACCATTTTCTGCTGGCCGTTCTCCATCATCTTCTCGTAACGTATCTTGGTTTCAAACCAGTTCGCTGTTCTTGATCTCATTTTCTTGTCTTTTTATAATGTATGTATTCGTTTATATATGTTTTGAGAGCTTACGCTCTTTTGCATAGTTTCTGCAAAATTACGCATAAGCCCTCAAAATACAAAGGTTTTTGTGTGATTTTTTCAATTATTTAGCAGAGCACAGTCTGCTTCCACGGCTTAATCCTCGCCGCCTCCGCCGTATGAGCCGGCGGCATCGTCATCATTATCCTGGCGATGGTCCATTCCCGGTTTCTTCTTGGCATTGTTGTTACCGAAGGACCATGTGACGGTGAGATTGAACTTGCGGGCATGTCTCCAGTTCTCGCTGTACTGTTGGAATGTCTCGCTTTCGGTGACGCTCTTCCTGCGGCGTGAGTCAAGCAAGTCGCGGCAGTTCAGTGCTACGGTGAGTTTCTTGTCCATGAAACTCTTGCGTATGCCGAGGTCTATGCCGTAGCCCGGTTTTCTGTAACCTTGCGTAATGACACTGCGTGAACGGTAGTTTCCTTTAACCTGCACGGAGAAGTCCCATGGCAGGATTACGCTTGCCTGTATTCTCGCGTTCCAAGAGAAACGGCTGTCACTCTCTCCTGTCACGTGCACCGTCTTGCCCATGAGCGGGTCAAGAAGCTCATAGTCAAATCCGTCAAGCTTGTAGTAGAACGCACTTGCGGTGGTTGTGAGGTCGAGGATGCGGAAGAACTTGTTTTTGAGAGTCAGTTCAAGTCCTGAGTTGACGCTCTCGCTGAGGTTCATGCTTGTCGAGAATGTGCGGTTGTCACCGTCAATCATGTATCTTACGCGCTGTATGACATCCGTTGTCGGGCGGTAGTATGCCGAGATGAGGAACGAATGGTTGGAGAATGTCTTCAGATAGTTCAGCTGGAATGAGTTGCTGTACTCAGGTGTCAGTTCCGGATTACCGAAAGAGACGCTTGTAGCGGAACGTGTGTCCATGAATGAGTTGAGTTCTCCTCCCCATGGGCGGCGCAGACGGCGTGTCACATTAAGCTGCAGCTGGTCGTTCTCCGTGAACTGGTAGGAGAGGAAGAGGCTTGGGAACAGTTTGAAGAAATCCTTGTTGTAAGCCGGATTCTTCTCCTTTCCGAGAAACTCCTGACCGTAGTCGTAGCTCTCTGTGTGCACTTTCCAATATTCGCCTCGCAGACCTGCCATTACTCCGAACTTGCCGAACTTCATCGTTGCTGTGGCATAAAGCGAGTGGGAGTCCATGTTGTACTTGAACCTGTTGTAGAAAGCCTCGTCGATGATAGCGTCTGTGCCGTCGTAATTGTCTGAACTCCAAGACTCTTGCGGTGTGTTCTCACGGCTGAACATTGCGTTGTATCCCGCCTGAAGCATGAACTTTTCAGAGATAGGATTCTCATAATCCAGCTTCACGTCGGTATGGTTTGAGCGGACAAAC
Source organism: Palleniella intestinalis (assembly GCF_013166595.1). GTDB lineage: Bacteria > Bacteroidota > Bacteroidia > Bacteroidales > Bacteroidaceae > Prevotella > Prevotella intestinalis. The sequence goes on from NZ_JABKKG010000003.1 coordinate 291,162, forward strand.
ATCGGGCGGTACTGATAGCTTTCCTTGTCATCGTCGCCATTGTCATAGACAGTTCGGTCCTGATACCAGTTGTCATTGTCAGCATCCCATGAGCCACGGCTTATGTTGAAGTCAAGATAATGCCTGTCGGTGAAGTTATGACGGTAGCCGAACTCATAATGCAGCATGTCCATTTTGCCCCTTCCTGTGGTCTGACGGGTAAGGATATGAGTCTGTACAGGCGCAAGTTTGTTTGCTCCTGTGTATGTGCCATAATAATAAGGTGTGTTGGAACTGCTGTTGTTCCCTCCGTGCATAAGCATTCCGCCAATGGTGAAATCATCCTTTGCAGTGGCATGGAATGTCACTCCGGCGCGTGTGAAGAGGTTGTTTCCGCGACGGTTGGATACGGTGCGTGAGTTCTGGTACGATGCCAATGCTCCATTGCTGAAGATGTCCTGCTCAGAGACAGAGCCGCTCTCGTCCTCATGGTGGCGGTAGCCGATGCTTGCATAAGCGTCAATCCACTTTGAGTTCATGTTTATGTTGACACTTGTGTTGGCACCGCCGGCAGTGTTTCCGCCCGCCTGCACTGATCCATAGTAGCCCGCTTTGCGGTCACGTTTCAGGATAATATTGATGATTCCGGAGCTTCCTTCCGCCGAGAATTTCGCCGAAGGGTTGTCGATTACCTCGATGCGGTCAATGCTTTCGGCAGGAATCTGCTGAAGTATCGTACCACGGTTGTCGGAAGTCAGTCCGCTGCTCTTGCCGTTAATCCACACTTCCACACTCGTGCTGCCACGCAGAGAGATGTTTCCGTCCTGGTCAACCTCCACGGAAGGGATGTTCTCCAAAGCCTCTGACGCACTCGCACCGACATTGGCGAGGTCGTTGGAGACATCGTAGGACTTGCGGTCCACCTCCAGTTTGACGGCAGACTTCTGTCCTACGACCGTCACTTCTCCAATCTGGTGGGCATCCTCAAAGAACAGAATCTTGCCCATATAGACTATCGGCTTCTCTTTCTTGATAGTCACCGACTTTGTCACAGTCTTGTAACCGACGAATGAAATCTGCACATCATACGTTCCGAACTGCAGTCCTGAGAGTTCAAAATGTCCTTCCATATCAGTCAGGCCGCCTTTGACAACAGCAGTCTGTCCCGGCTTCGTTATCTTGATGTTTACATACGACAGGGCTTCTCCTGACGAATCCTCTACTACGGTACCTTTTACCGTTCCTTGCGCTGCCATCACAATGGCGCATAGACATAAAAAAATGAGTGTTGTAAATCGTTGCATACCTTTTTAGATGCTTTCTGACATTAAAAGTTTATTTTTGGAATGCAAAATTACTAAAAAATCCTGATTCAGGCAAAAAATGAGTGTCAATCATACTGCTTATATTGACTATGGACAAGTGGATTATAGACTTGAAACCGAATCTATGGCAGATGACATTATGAAAGGTAACACTTCGTTATGCAAAAGGTAACGTTTGACTTAGTGAAAGGTAACACTTCGCATGATAAAGTGTTACCTTTGGTTATATTAACTGTGTTTTAACACCTGTTAGATTTTGTGATTCGGTTGAGGAATGAAATATATTGCATTTTGTTGTTAAATATTTGATTTTGCTTGCAAATTGATAATTTCGTATAGTCGCCGTCTGTGATATGTGTTTGCCTTATCATTAAGGTTCGCGAGTAAATGTAATCAGGAATATACAGATACCATTTACCACAAAAATCCTTTTCGTGAAAAAATAAAACCATATTTATTTGCATGTTTTCAGAAAAAACATTAATTTTGTAATCAAACCTTAATAATCCGCAAGCTAACTACACCATGGAAACGCTCAAACGTCTTGTATTCTTTATAATTGTTTTATTGTGCTCCGCACTCTCGGCTGCCGGCAGGAACGTTGATTCCGTGTTGGTTGAACTTGACGGTGTGTTGCTGAAATGGCCTGACTATGTAGAGCAGCATGAGGAGAAAATCAGCGAGTTGCGTAAGGAACTGGCTCGCGCAAAGGACGATAAATTGCGCAGTGAGTGCCTTTATGAGCTGTTTGAGAAATACAAGTCATATCAGAACGACTCCGCGTTGGTGTATATAGAAAAATGTGCTGAACTGGCAGGGAAGATGGGCGACAAGGCGCGTGAGGGCGAATGTCTGGCTCTCCTTGCTTACCAATGTGCGTCAACTGGCATGTATGCTGAGGCTGACTTGATTCTCAGCAGGATTAACGTAGATGAATTGGAGGGGGTGGGACAGAAGAAATACTACATGACAGCCACCTATCTTTATTCGGAAATGGCGTTTTACACTCAGGTTCCTGCCCTGCGTTCCGTCTATGGCAGGAAGTCGAAGGAAGCCAACGAGAAGATGCAGGAGGCTTTTGCAAATTCGTTGTTTGATGATTTCTTTCTGCAGTGTAAGGAAATAAAGATGTATAATCAGCACAAGGTCGCCGAAGGATTGAAGATCAATGACGAGCGACTCTCACAGATTCGCACCGACAGCAGGGAGTTTGCCATCATCGCCTTTTATCGCTATATTGGTTACAAGAGCAAGGGTGACATCGAGAAGGCAAAATATTGGCTGGCCAAGTCGGCTGTTGCCGATGTCAAGCATGCGGTGAGAGACCAAGGCGCTATGTGGGAGTTGGCAAACCTTCTCATGGCGGAAGGCGACATAAGCCGTTCGTACAGGTACATAAGTTATGCTTGGGACTGTGCCAACAAGTACGGTACAAAGATGCGCAGCTGGCAGATAGCACCGGTTCTTTCCACTGTTGACAAGAACTATCAGGATGAGTTGGACAGCACAAACAGCAAACTGACGTTGTCGATAGTGCTTGTCAGCGTGATGTCATTGCTGTTCCTTGCCATGCTGTTCTACGTGATGCGCCAGAGGAACAGTCTCAGGCAGGCGCGTAATGAGTTGGACGAGAAGAACAAGAAACTGTCGGAGGTTGTCGGACAGTTGCGTGAGGCGAACGACCGCCTGTCCTCTGTGAACCTGAAAATGGGCAGTGCCAATGTGCAGCTCAATGAGTCCAACAGGGCAAAGGAGATGTATCTGGGCATTTTCCTGCGGCAGTGCTCTCTGTACATCGACAAGTTTGAGACTTTCCGCAAGCGTCTTGAGAAGCTGGCGAAGAACCGTGAGTTTGATGATTTGTACAAGTTGGTGCGCTCAGACAACTTCAAGGCTCATGAGCTGGAGCAGCTGTACGAGAGTTTTGACAAGACTTTCCTCCACCTTTATCCTGATTTCGTTGAGCAGTTCAACAGTCTTCTGCGTGAGGAGGAGCGCATCATCCTTCCCGAAGAAGGCAAGCTCAACACTGTAATCCGCATCTTTGCCTTGATACGCCTTGGCATAGAGGACAGTTCAAAGATAGCCAAGTTCCTGCATTATTCAGTGAACACAATCTACAATTATCGCGCAAGGATAAAGAATGGTGCGATAGCCGACCGTGAGAACTTTGAGAAACATGTGAAGGAAATAGGCACGGGAGCATAGGAATAATGATTATTGGTGTGGGGCAATCCCATGCGCAGCGTTATTTGTAATCTGTATTTGATTATATAGCAAGTATATATTGTGTTACTATAATCTCACCTTATTATATAGTAAGCATGTGTAGTGTTATTTGTAATCTATATTTGACTATATAGTAAGTATACATGGCGTTACTATAATCTGCACCTTATTATATGGTAAGCATGCGTAGTGTTATTGTAATTCGTATCTTACTGTATTGCAAACTTTATTAGACGATAATGAAAGTTGTTTCGCTAATAAATGTGGCGGAGCCACAATCCTCATGGTAACCACCGGCTTCAGCCGTGCGGTCCTAAAGGTGCACCAATAACTTGTGTGGTGGAACCACACTCCTTTATGTTTCCTATAATTATCCCACCTACATATCACAGATTAGTGCTGATTATATTTCAGGCATAAAGGAGTGTGCCTTTACCAACACTTTTTGATGTTCATTAGCATATATTCTACACAAGGATATGCAGGATTTTTTTACCAAGTACTGGCGAAAAGCAATACTTTTCCTATTATAAGTGTTATAAAAACCACTATACATTATCCACTTTTTTGTATAACGGTGTTTGCTTTATTTTGTTGATTTTTAGTGTTTTATTATTGGGGTAGGTAAAAAGCAATCCACTTTTTTTATTTGCATCCTGTTTTTTTGCAAAGAAAATAAATACCTTTGCAATCGGGTATAAAAAGCCTATCAAATAAACTAAATAACTTTTTGAACCATTAACTAAAAGTGAAATGAAAAAAGAAAGGTTTCTAATTTCGTTATTGGTATTCTTTGTGTCAATAACGGCCTTTGCTCAGAAACAGAATTTCTCGGGCACAGTAGTGGATAACCTCGGCGAACCGGTCATTGGTGCCTCGGTTGTTCTTAAGGGAAGTTCCAACGGAACCATTACCGATGTGGACGGAAAGTTCACCGTCAATGTCGAGAAGGACGCTGAGTTGGAAGTGTCTTTTGTCGGTTATGCAACCCAGCGCGTCAAGGCTTCCCAAGGCATGCGCATCGTTCTTCATGAGGACAATGCATTGCTTGACGAGGTTGTTGTCGTCGGCTATGGTGTCCAGAAGAAGAGTGTTGTCACAGCTTCCATTGCAAAGGTAAGCGCAGAGGATTTGGCAGGCAAGAGCCCTGTACGTATGGACAACGCACTGAAAGGACTTGCGGCAGGTGTGAATGTGACATCATCATCAGGCCAGCCAGGCGCTGCTCCTAAGGTACGTATCCGTGGTACAGGTACAATCAATAATTCCGACCCGCTTTACATTGTTGACGGTATGCCTATCGAAGGCGGTCTTGACTTCCTCAACCCGTCAGACATCGAGTCTATCGAAGTGTTGAAGGACGCCGCTTCCGGTGCTATCTATGGTGCACGTGCTGCCAATGGTGTCATCCTTGTCACAACAAAGAAAGGCAAGATGGGCAAGGCTGCTATCAACTACAATTTCTCTTATGGTTGGCAGAGCGCAGCGAAGAGACGCGATGTTACCAACGCTACTGATTATGCAATTCTCCAGAACGAGTTCTATGTAAACGGAGGTCAGAATGCTATTTATGCTGATCCTTATAATCTTAAGGACATTAACGGTGATGCTGTTGTCGGTGGTGGAACAGACTGGCAAGACCTTGTTTTCAACGACAATGCTCCTGTTGTAAACCATGAAGTAAGCATCAGCGGAGCTTCTGAGAAAATAAACTACTATCTCTCTTTGGGCTATTACGACCAGGAAGGTATTGTAGGTGGCAACTACGGCCAGTCCAACTACAATCGTCTCAGTATGCGTTCAAACACCAATTACACGATTCTTGACGCTTCCAAAGAGCGCAACTTCCTGAATAAGATTGACTTGAACGTAAGTCTGGCTTATACACGTATCAAGAATACTGGTATCAGTGAGAACACTGAGTGGGGTTCTGTACTTGGTTCCGCACTCTACATGTCTCCGATACTTCCTCTTTCTGTGACAAAAAAAGAAGTCATCGAAGGAATGGAGACGGCTTCTGCAGGTTATGAACTCATCCGTGACGCTTATGGCAATCCTTATACTGTACCAAACTACTTCGGCGCTTATCAGGAAATCAACAACCCTATCGGCATAATGAGCAAGCCTGCACAGCAGAACTGGTCACATAAGTTTGTTCCGAAGTTCGCTTTTGATGTGCAGCTTTGGGGCAACCTGAAGTACCACTTCTCTTATAGTGCCGACCTCGCTTTCTGGGGCAACGAGTCATACAATGCCACAAAATGGTATCTCTCTGGAAACAATAAGGCTGACCACACAGGCGCTTCGAAGCGTTCGGATAAAGGAACAACATGGCAGGTGGAAAACACACTTACTTATGACAAGACCTTTGGCAAGCATTCTTTTAGTGTAGTCCTCGGACAGTCTGCATTCAAGAGCAAGAGCGACTACCTCGGTGGTAACCGCTATGACCTTGTGAACCCTAACAAGCCTTCAATCGATTACGCTACGGGTAATATAGATTACTCCTATATGACTGACGCAAATGGCAATTTCGTCTTGGACGACGATGGTAAGAAGATCATCACCGGTGCAAGCGCATTGTTTGGAGTCTATGGTGGCAACAATGTTGTGCATACTCTTTCTTCTTATTTCGGACGTGTGAGCTACAACTACGATGAGCGTTACATGTTCCAAGGAACTCTCCGCCGTGACGGTTCAAGCCGTTTCGGTTCTAACAACAAGTATGGTGTGTTCCCATCATTCTCTGTGGGATGGAACGTGATGAATGAGATGTTTATGGAAAAGACACGTTCTTGGCTCAGCAACATGAAGTTCCGCTTCTCTTGGGGTAAGAACGGTAGTGATGCGATTGGTGACTTCCGTTACACAGTGTTGACATCAATGGGCAACAACGTCCTCTTTGGTAAAGACGCCATCAAGTTCAACGGTTCTAAAGCAAGCGGTCTGCCTAATGCCAACCTCAAATGGGAGGAGTCTGTACAGACCGACATAGGTATCGACTTGGGCTTCATGAACAACGCTTTGACATTCACTGCCGACTACTATGTCAAGAAGACCTCCGGAATGCTTATGACAATGCCTATCCCAAGCTATGTAGGTGAGACAAAGCCTATCGGTAACGTAGGTGACATGAAGAACAGCGGTTTCGAGTTTGAGCTTGGTTACAAGTGGCATGTGGCAGATGCAATCTTCTCTGTAAAGGCGAACGCCACTTATCTTAAGAACGAGTTGACAAAACTCGGTGAGGCAAACGGTTACATTGATGTGGACGGTGTTCACGGAATCAATGGCGGTGGTACTCGTGGTATTGTAGGACAGCCGTTCCCATTCTTCTTCGGCTACAAGACAGATGGTATCATCCAGAACGTGGCAGAGCGTGACGCTTACATCAATGATGTACTTAAAGGTGATCTTGCAAACTTCACTCTCGGTTCAAACCTTGCTCCCGGTGATGTGAAATTTGTCGATGTGGATGGCAATGGCATAATTGACACCAACGACCGTACAAACATCGGTAACGGTACACCTGACTGGACATTCGGTATCAACCTCAACGCTGCTTGGAAGGGCTTTGATTTCAACCTCTTCATGCAGGGAGTCACAGGTGCGGATGTATTCGACGGAACATACCGCACAGACATCTATGCCGGAAACTATCCTACATGGATGCTCGGCCGTTGGACAGGTGAGGGCACTTCCAACAAGTATCCTATCCTGAAGGCGGGTGACACACAGAACTGGCTGATGTCTGACCTCTATGTATGCGACGGTTCTTACTGGCGTATCAAGAACATCTCTATCGGTTACACTCTGCCACAGAATATTACACGCAAATTCTTCATAGACCGTCTCCGTGTCTATGTTCAGGCGGACAACCTCGTAACTTGGACAAAGTACTGGGGCTTCGACCCTGAAATCTCTTCAGGTGCTACATCACTCGGTGTTGACCGTGGTGTATATCCGCAAGCTCGTACATGGACTATTGGTGTAAATGTTTCATTCTAACAATCAAAAATCATGAAAGCAACAAAATATATAGCAATGGGCTTGTTGGCAACCTCTGTTATGTTGACAACAGCTTGTAGTGACAGTTTCCTTGAGGTGGAGAATCCAAGCGGTGAGCCTTTGGAGGAGTATTATACTACCGATGCGCATATTCAGGAAGCACTGTATGCTGCTTATGACCCGACCCACTGGCCTGACTGGGGACTTGGACAATATAACGCACTCAATATTGATGCAGAGGTTATGGGCGACAACTTCTGGGTTGGCGGTGCAAACAAGGGCGATATGGCCACATGGCACAAGCTCTTCAATTTCGAGGCAAACGAAAACGAGACATTCAGCTCACTGTGGACAGTGGACTACTCAGGCATCAAGCGCTGTAATGATGTGCTGAAATACATACCTTGGGGCACTGATGTCACACCGGAAAACGCCAAGAGCTATGAGATGCAGGCTCGCGCACTGCGTGTCTACTACTACAATAACCTGTGGCACTACTTCGGCAACATTCCTTTTTATCTTACAAACCTTGAGGGCAACTACATCGCTCCACAGCTTCCGGCAGACGAGGTATATGCAGAACTTATCCGAGAACTTGAGGAAGTCATTGCATCAAATGTGCTTCCTATGCGTTGGGACAACACTTATGCCGGCAAGGTATCACAGGCAATGATATATATGATGTATGCCGAGATGGTAATGTATCAGAATGACCAAAGCCGTTATGCTAAGGCTCTCGAGTATATGAACAAAATCATTTCCGACAGCCAGTATGACCTCGTGGACGATTACGCTTCCATCTGGGAGACTTCCGGTGAATGGAGCAAGGAGTCTATCTGGGAAATCAACTATACCGATAACGGTAACGAGCGCGGATGGGGCAGCCCATTGGCAATCGGTGGTACAGTTCTCCCGACACTTATCTCGCCTCCAAACATGAAGCCTTTCCCTGAGCACGGACTCACACAGGACGGCTGGGGATTCCTCCCTATGAAGCAGGAGACTTACGACATGTTCGAGGCTGGAGACACCCGTCGTGACGCTACAGCATGGGATCTTCGCGATGTACCTTATGAGCCACGTTATCAGAACACAGGCTTGTGGCTGAAGAAGTATCGTGCCCAGGATGCCAACAACGCAAATGCGGTTGGTGACAAGAACCTGAACTTTAACAACAACCTGCGTGTGTATCGTTATGCAGAGACACTGCTCAACGCTGCCGAACTTATCCTGAAGACCGGTGGAAACGCCACAACAGCTTTGGACTATGTAAATAAGGTTCGCGAGCGTGCCGGCATAGGCAAACTGTCCACAGTCAATGAGGACTTGATCATCCAGGAGCGCAACTACGAGTTTGTGGGTGAAGGCAAACGCTATTTCGACCTTGTACGTACAGGCAAGGCGGCAACAGTACTTGTTCCGGACGCTTACGGCTATCGTACCAATTCATGGACTCCTAACAAAAAGTACATTCCTATCGATCAGGCCGAGCTTGACTCTGACCCAGCATTGAAACAGAATGATTATTAATATATGGCAATACAAAAACAAATAAAACAGTAAACTATGAAAAAGGTTTTTAACTATATAAGTTGCGCACTGATGACTGTATTGGCACTCGTAGCATGCTCGCCTGACGACTTTGATGGAGCTAATTCCAACGGCGTGCCAATTGTGTCCGACCTCGTTGAAGGTGTTGACTATATGGCTGAAGTGGACCAGGAAACAAATATTGTCACTTTCGTCCTTAAAACGCCGGGATATTATCCTATATGGACAGTAGAGGGTGAAAACGGTACTAAGACCACCAACGGTTATCAAAAGAAAGTCATGATTGCCGGCACATACAGGTACAGCCTCAAAGTAGGTAACAAGAACGGTATCTCTGACGGAAGCATTGATGGTACATTCACAATAGAGACCACACGTTTCGACTTCTCTGAGTTCTATAAAAAACTTTGCGGTGACGGAACAAAAGAGTGGCGCATATCAAGCAAGGACGAAGGACACCTTGCCTGCGGCGAATCCGGCTCTGACGGTACAGGATGGTGGAAGGCCGGAGCTGACGAGAAGGCTGATTTCGGAATTTATGATGACCGTATCACATTCTCTACTGACGGCACTTACACATACAGCCCAGGTGAGGACGGACTTATCTTTGCAAATAAGGATGTCACTGCTCTCGGTGCACCTGCTCATAGCGAAGACTATACAACTCCGGTTTCTGCCCAGACCTCTACCTACTCTCTGGTTTATGACCCTGCTTCAAATTCTGAGGTAAGTCTCGTATTGCCGGCAAATACGCTCTTCCCGTATATCTCCCATGATGTACAGTACAACAATGCTTGCACATACACCATCAATAAGCTTACGGACAAGAAGCTCGACCTTACAATCCAGATGCCTGGCATAGCATGGCACTTTATCCTTATCAACGGTGAAGATGAAGTGAAAGAGGATGCTTTTGATCCTAATAAGGTAAACTGGTGCGGTGTGGACGACCCTCTTAACCTTGGTGTAGGATTCAACACCAAAGGCGCACTGAATTTCTGGTGGGCATCTGAAGGTTGGTCACAGGTTGCTGACCCTACATGCTCTTTTGCCGATGGTGTGTACACAGTGACATCTGTTGCCAATGGTGGTGCAGAATGGATGGGACAAACTTACATCAATGACGTTCCTGTTGGTGTTGAGATTGGTGAGTTCTATGACATCTCAGTCGACATCGAGACTTCCGCAAATATCGACCGTTACACGATGAAGATATGCCAAGCCAATGATGATGACAACGTTCTCTTTGTAAACGGCAAACTTGACTTGTCAAAAGGCAAGCAGACTGTCCGCTTCGCAAAACTTTCTGCCATAAGGACTTACGAAAATGCGGACAAACAAATGGTAAGTGAGCCTTCAGCAATCGACAATGCCAAATGGATGTTCGACTTCGGTGGAGTGCCGGCAGGTGTGGATATTAAGATTAGCAACTTTATTCTTCAGAAGCACAATCCGAAATAATAGGTTGAATTGTTTGCATAAATTTGGTTAGCAATGTTTATGGGGGTATCAATATGTTTGCATATCAACATGTGTGGTATCCCCATAATCTGTAAAAACATCAAGCGGTGTAAATAACTCCTGAAATCAAAACGACATGAAAAAATATTTTTGGTTATCCCTGTCTATGCTGTTTCCGCTTGTCGCTTGCGGTGGTAGTGACGATGACAATAGTGGCGACTTGTCAGGCGGAGACCTCACTTGCAGTGTTTCATCCATCGAAGCACCTGCCGTCGGTGGAACCTACACTGTCAATGTTTCGTCGGAGCGTGGCGAGTGGACATCTTATACAACATGCACGGACTGGATAAAGCTCTCCAATGCCAATACAGCATCAAAGAACGGTACTGTGACTGTGAAAATAGAGAAAAACAGCACTACGGCAGCACGTGACGGCAGCATCACCGTAAAGTCTGGTATCAACAATGTTGTTATTCCCGTGAAGCAATCAGCTCCGTTGCAGGTTTCAAAAACCGAGGTGTTCAGCATTTCTGCCGGTGAGAGCATCACTGTTGAGGTTACGGCAGCAGGAACATGGACAGCGGAAAGCGCTGCCGAATGGGCGAAAGTTACACAAAACGGCAACACACTTACGATAACAACCGAAGCCAATGACGCACTTAAAAGTCGCTCGACCACCATTACCATAAAAGCGGGTGAGGAAACTGCGACAATAAATGTGCAGCAGGATTCTGCCGAAGACCGCGACATCAACGCTCCGGAAGGCTATCGTTTGGTGTGGCATGACGAATTCAACGAAGGCTCTGTGCTCAGTAATGAGTGGCGCCATGAGGTGCAGAACTCAGGCTGGGTGAACAACGAACTGCAGAACTATCGCAACGGCACTGCTGACGGAAAACGCGTTACTGAGCTCATAGACGGCAAACTGAAAATAACATGCTTCAAAGGCTCTGACGGAAAAATCTATTCCGGACGCATCTATGCTTGCGAGAACCCTGGCATAAAGTATGGCTACATTGAGGCACGCATAAAGTTGCCGAAAGGAAAAGGCACATGGCCTGCGTTCTGGATGATGCCTTGCAATGTCGATTGGGCTATCGAAGGCTGGCCGAAGTGTGGAGAGATTGACATCATGGAAGAGGTGGGATGCGTTCCTAACGAGGTTTCTTCAAGTCTCCATGCCGAGGGACACAACCACACAAACGGCACTCAGGTGACCGCTGCAAGAATGCTTAAGAATGCTGAGGGTGAGTTCCATACATACGCCATTGAGTGGACAAAGGACAATATCACTACTTATGTTGACGGCGAGTGTCTTCTCAGCTACGACAATGACGGCAAGGGAGTGCGCAACTGGCCTTATGACAAGCCGTACTACATAATCCTTAACCTCGCATGGGGTGGCGCTTGGGGCGGCATGAATGGCGTTGACGAGAGCGCATTGCCGGTGACAATGGAAGTGGACTATGTCAGAGTGTTTCAGAAGTAAAACACAATAATCAAGGCACCCGTACCACTGTGCGTTGCGAAGTGTTACCTTTGGAAACAAGGTAGGTTATCGGGTGATTTCTATGTATTACATTATAATATTTATGACTTTTGCTATATGAAAAAAATAAATCTGTTTGTTACCGCTCTTTTGGCGTTGTTCTTCGTGATGACGCCACAGAGTGGTTACGCTAAGAAGTCACGTTTCGTGACAGTAAAGTGAGTTAACCTCGTGCAGCCTAATGGCAAAAAACTGTTTATCCAAGGCACAAACCTTGGCAACTGGGTGAATCCGGAAGGCTATATGTTCGGTTTCCAAAAGACCAACAGTGTCTGGATGATTGACCAGATGTTGCGCCAGCTTGTCGGGCCGGACGCTGCCGATGAGTTCTGGACAGAGTTTAAGGAAAACTATATCACGAAGGCGGACATCGACTTCATTGCTTCAACAGGTGCCAACACCATCCGTCTGCCGTTCCACTACAAGCTGTTCACCGATGAGGACTATATGGGCAAGACATCCAATCAGGACGGTTTTGCGATAATCGACAAGGTCGTGGAATGGTGCAGGGCTGACGGTCTCTACCTCATCCTTGACATGCACGACACTCCGGGAGGACAGACGGGCGACAACATTGACGACAGCTACGGCTATCCGTGGATATTTGAGAGTGAGCGCAGCCAGCAACTGTTCTGCGAAATATGGCAGCGCATCGCCAACCGTTATAAGGATGAGCCTGTAATCCTTGGCTATGAGCTTATGAATGAGCCTATTGCCCATTTCTTCGAAAATAAGGATGAACTTAACGCAAAGCTCGAACCACTGTATAAACGTGCGGTGAAAGCAATCCGTGAGGTGGACACAAACCATGTTATCCTCCTCGGTGGGGCACGCTGGAACAGCGATTTCTTCATGTTCACCGACTGGAATTTCGACAATAATATAATGTACACCTGCCACCGTTATGGAGGTGATGCCACCGCAGCGGCTATAAAAGATTATATCGATTTCCGTGACAAGACAGGTCTGCCTATGTACATGGGCGAGATAGGCCACAACACTGATGAGTGGCAGGAGAGCTTTGTGCGTGTGATGAAGGACAATAACATCGGTTATACATTTTGGCCTTACAAGAAGGTGGACAACTCTTGCTTTATGGGCATTAAGCGTCCGGAAGGCTGGAATGAGATAATTGTCAAGTTCTCGGAGGCAGACCGCTCCACGTTCCAGAAGATTCGTGAGGCTCGTCCTGACCAGGCGAAGGCACGCACCCTGCTGAAAGAGTTCATCAACAATGCAAAATGCAAGAACTGTATGCCGCAGGAAGGTTACATTAAGTCTTTGCTGATGAAGTGATTATAATTGTGTTCGCTAAACACACTGCAAGGTACTGTGGAGCTTACTCAGAAGGTGTGGCAGCGCCACAGCCTTTACGGTAACCGCAGGCTTTAGCCTTGCGGATTGGCCATAAGCTCCATTGGCTGTGTGGCAGCGCCACACTCATTTATGCTACATCAACTGATAATGACAATAAAGGAGTGTGGTTCTACCACACGGTGTGAGGGATTCCTGTTATAGCCCCACTACTGAATCAGGGGGATACCATAAGGATTGTGGCTCTGCCACACTTTACAGCGACATTAGGATATGATGTTAGGAGATGGAGCTTATCATAAATTGATTGAATTGTAAGGTATTATGTGTATTTACCGGACACAGATGGAATTGAAAATAATGAATTATTGAAATAACTTTTATATGAAGAAGAAATATTTATCGATATTGTTCCTTGCCTTTTCTCTGACAATGCAGGCGCAGAATACGCCAGTCTACCTTGACGAGACAAAGCCTTTGGAGGAACGTGTGGAGGATGCGCTGAAGCGTATGACTCTTGATGAGAAGATTGCCATTATCCATGCGCAGAGCAAATTCTCGGCACCGGGAGTGAAACGCTTGGGCATACCTGACCTTTGGACTGACGACGGCCCGCACGGTGTGCGTCCTGATGTGCTGTGGGATGAATGGGAACAGGCAGGACAGACCAACGACTCGTGCGTGGCTTTCCCTGCATTGACCTGTCTTGCAGCGACATGGAATCCTGAAATGTCACTCATCTATGGCAAGAGTCTTGGTGAGGAAGCGCGCTACCGCAACAAGAATGTTATGCTTGGTCCCGGTGTGAACATCTACCGCACACCATTGAACGGACGCAACTTCGAGTATATGGGCGAAGACCCTTATCTTGCATCCAAAATGGTAGTGCCATACATCCAAGGCTTGCAGAGCCAAGGCGTTGCGGCATGTGTGAAGCATTATGCGCTGAACAATGACGAGGAGTACCGTCATCAGGTGAATGTCATCGTCAGCGACCGTGCCCTTCATGAGATTTATCTGCCTGCTTTCAAGGCTGCGGTGGAGCAGGGCAAGGCATGGTCTATCATGGGTGCATACAACTTGTATAAGAACCAGCATAACTGCCATAATGCAATTTTGCTGAACAAGATACTGAAAACCGACTGGAAATTCGACGGTGCGGTCATCTCTGACTGGGGTGGCACACACAACACAATGGAGGCAATCACCAACGGACTTGACCTTGAGTTCGGATCATGGACAAACGGTCTGACCATGGGAGCAAGCAATGCTTATGACAACTATTATCTTGCACTCCCTTACAGAAAGCTGATTAACGAGGGAAAAGTGGGCACAAAGGAACTTGACGAGAAGGTGCGCCGCGTCTTGCGCCTGCATTTCCGCACCACGATGGACTTCTCCCACCACAACCGCGGCTCACTCTGTTCGGAGGAACACTATGCCACAGCGAACAAGGTGGCTACCGAGGGTATTGTCCTTTTGCAGAACAAGAACAATGTATTGCCAATCAATCCTGCTGCAAAGCGCATACTTGTCGTTGGCGAGAATGCCGTGAAGATGATGACTGTGGGAGGAGGAAGCTCCTCATTGAAGGTGCAGCGTGAGGTCTCTCCGCTTGACGGACTGCGGAAAGCGCTTGCAGGAAAGATGCAGGTGGACTATGCGCGTGGCTATGTCGGTGATGTTTCCGGCAATTATAACGGTGTCACAACAGGTCAGAACCTTGACGACAAGCGTTCTCCGGAAGAGCTCATTGCCGAGGCTGTGGCTAAGGCAAAGGACGCTGACTATGTCGTTTTCTTCGGCGGACTGAACAAGAGCGACTATCAGGACTGTGAGGGACATGATCGCAAGGAGTACGCTTTGCCTTACGGACAGGACAAGGTTGTTGAGGCATTGGCAGCTGTGAACAAGAACGTTGTTTATGTCAACATCTCCGGAAACTGTGTTGCCATGCCATGGAAGGACAAGGTTTCTGCAATCCTCCAGGGCTGGTTCCTCGGTTCGGAGGCAGGCAACGGACTCGCATCTGTTCTCACCGGCGATGTCAATCCTTCAGGAAAACTGCCGTTCACATGGTATGCAAAGCTGAATGATGTGGGTGCTCATGCACTGAACACTTACCCCGGCACATGGCGTGAGAATGAGAAAGTGATTGACGAGGAGTACAAGGAGGGCATCTACGTAGGCTATCGCTGGACAGAAAAGAAGAAAATCAAACCTTTGTTCGCGTTCGGCCATGGTCTGAGCTATACCACTTTCAAGTTTGGAAAGGCAACTGTCAACAATGCGGTTATGGCTTCTGACGGTGAAATAACTGTCAGTGTGGATGTCACAAACACAGGAAACAAGGCAGGAGCGGAAGTCGTTCAGCTGTACGTTGCTGACAAGAAAGCCTCTGTCGACCGTCCTTTGAAGGAGCTGAAAGGTTTCAAGAAGGTGTTCCTTCAGCCGGGAGAGACAAAGTCTGTGAGCATCACCATCAACAAGGATGCACTCAGCTTCTATGATGAGGCGACACAGTCCTGGAAGGCTGAGGACGGTGATTTCGAAGCACTTGTCGGCAATTCTTCAGACAATATTTCAAGCAAAGTGGCGTTTAAATTAAAGTAAAGTGTGCAGAGGCGGAGTTGTTCCGCCTCTGCAATGACATATATTACTGTTATGAAGAAAATATTTCTGTTTGCAATGACATTCTTTGCGCTGTCTGTTTCGGCGCAGGATGCTAAAATGACGAAGTTCATTGATGGGCTTATGTCCAAGATGACGCTGCGTGAGAAAATAGGGCAGCTCAACTTGCAGGTGGCAGGTGACATCACGACAGGTTCTGCACAAGACACTAAAGTGGGTGGGGCAATCGCCGGTGGAAACATTGGCGGAGTGTTCAACCTTAAAGGTGCGGACAAGATTAGGGCACTGCAGGAGATTGCGGTGAAGAGGAGCCGTCTCGGCATTCCGCTCATTGTTGGCATGGATGTCATACACGGCTATGAGACAATCTTCCCGATTCCGCTTGCCATGTCATGCAGCTGGAATCTTGCAGCCATAGAGCATTCCGCGCATATCGCTGCGAAAGAAGCTTCGGCTGACGGTATTTGCTGGACTTACAGCCCAATGGTGGACATCTGTGTCGATGCACGTTGGGGACGCTCCTCCGAGGGAAACGGTGAAGATCCGTATCTGGGTGCGCTGATAGGGCAGGCCATGGTGCGCGGCTATCAGGGCGATTATTCAAAGCAGGACAACATAATGGCGTGCGTGAAGCACTACGCCCTTTACGGTGCGGTGGAGTCCGGACGCGACTATAACACTGTGGACATGAGCCGTGTGCGTATGTACAACCACTATTTCCCACCTTACAAGGCTGCCGCAGAGGCAGGGGCGGGCTCGTTCATGACATCATTCAACATTGTCGACGGTGTGCCTGCGACAGCCAACAGCTGGCTCATCAACGATGTGCTGCACAAGCAATGGAACTACGACGGCTTTGTTGTCACCGACTATGGCTCAATAGGCGAGATGCTCAACCATGGTGTCAGCGAGAATCTCAAGGACGCTTCGGCACAGGCACTGAAAGCAGGAACGGACATGGACATGTGCTCCATGGGATTCCTGAATACTCTGGAACAGTCCGTGAATGAAGGAAAGGTCAGCATGAAGGAGATAGACGACGCATGCCGCCGTGTGCTTGAAGCGAAGTACAAGTTAGGATTGTTCAAGAATCCGTACAAATATTGCGATGCGAAGCGTCGTGCAAAGGACATGTTCACAGCAGAGAACCGCAAGGCAGCACGTGACCTTGCCGCCGAGACTTTTGTACTTCTGAAGAACAAGAACAATGTCCTGCCACTGAAGAAGGTGGGCAAAATCGCACTCATAGGTCCTTTGGCAAACACAAAGGCGAACATGTCGGGAACATGGGTCGTGGCTGCCGTGCCTGAGAAGTATTCCACTTTGAAGGAAGGGTTTGAGCGTGCGCTGCAGGGAAAGGCAGAGTTGCTCTATGCACAGGGTTGCAACGTGACCCGTGATCCTGCCATTCAGGAAGCCGGAGCGTTCGGAAAACCTATCCCACGTGGTGATGATGCGAAGATGAAAGCTGAGGCTTTGGAGATTGCAAAGCGTTCTGACATAATCGTTTGCGCCATGGGTGAGAGTGCGGAGATGTCCGGTGAGAGCAGCAGCCGTGCCGACATCGTGCTGCCGGACGTGCAGCAGGAACTGCTGAAGGAGCTTGTCAAGTTGGGCAAACCTGTCGTACTGCTGAACTTCTCAGGTCGTGCAACGGTGCTGACATGGGAGAGTGAGAATGTCGATGCACTGATGAACGTATGGTTCGGAGGAAGCGAGACAGCCGATGCCGTATGCGATGTGCTCTTCGGCGACAAAGCTCCGTGTGGCCATCTTACAGTGACCATGCCGCAGTCAGTGGGACAAGTGCCACTCTACTATAACCACCTGAACACAGGACGCCCTGTCCGTGAGAATGCAAACCGTTACTACAAGTACCAAAGCAACTACCTTGATGTGCGCAATGACCCGCTTTATCCGTTCGGCTACGGTCTGACATACACAACGTTTGACTACAGTGGCGTGACACTGAGTGCCAAAGCGATGGGCATGGACGGTAAGGTGACAGCTTCGGTGACAGTCACAAACACCGGCAACAGAGAGGCAACGGACGTCGTGCAGCTCTACATCCGTGACCGTGTGGCAAGCATCAGCCGTCCTGTCAAGGAACTGAAAGGCTTTGAGCGCATAACCTTGAAGGCGGGGGAGAGCAAGAAAGTCGATTTCACCATTGACGCTTCAAAGCTCTGTTTCTATGACTCAGAGGGCAACACCGTCCTGGAACCGGGCATGTTCGACATCATGATTGGTCAGGACAGCCGTAATGTGAAGACAGAAAGTCTTGAGCTTTTGAGATAATGTTAGTTAGTTAAACACCATGTCCGTAAGTGCATTTGACAATGTGCTTGCGGACTTTTTAAGCGATAGAGTGGTTGAAATAGTTTGCTGTCCGGTAAAACTCCACAAGTTGTTGTGAAATCACATTTTCATGGGAAATGTTTCGCATAAGTTGTGGCAGAGCCACACTTTACAGCGAAATATGAGTGAGAGAAAAGAAATCGCAGCAATGCAGGGCTGTGGCTTTGCCACACTCTACAGGCAATTCTGTTGCTGTATGTGATGATAGAGGCTTGTCACAACAGAAACAGATTAATGATAATGTGTTGTGCATGTTTGCCGGACAGCAATAATAAAAATAGTTTGAAAATGAAATGTTTTAGGATTATTATGGAAAAGAAAAACAAGACATACAAACCGACAACAACAGTCGGAAACATGGAAAAAGGTACAAAGAAACGCATAACGTCAAGGTTAAAATCAGCGTTCTCCTTGCCTGTCATGCTTGCAGCATTGCTCTCCTCTTGCACCTCCGGCACATCGGTCGTTGTCAGCAATGACTCCGGTCTGAGCCGCAAGAATGAGGTTGTCGAGATAGAGAAACCGCATTTGAAAGCCATGAAAGGCTTTGTGATAAAGGACTCCAAGAACCGCGAAATCCCTTACCAGATTCTCGCCAACGGCAATATTGCCATTCCGGTTTCTGTCGATGCCCACAAGAAAGCTGTCTACAGGATAGCCAAAGGGCAGCCATCTGTCGTGGACACTCTCCTTGCATGGACTTTTCGCGAGGATTGTCAGGACGATTTCGCATGGGAGAATGAGCATGCAGGCTTCCGACTTTACGGCCCGTCTTACAAGGACAAGGGAGGGACGGTGCATGGATATGACATTTGGTGCAAGCGGGACACTCTGCCGATTGTCGAGCGTTTGTACGACCTTAGCCGTGGGCCGAAGCGGATAACGTTCCATAAGGATCATGGGGAAGGCTTTGACGGATACACCGTAGGGCCGACTCTTGGGGCAGGCTCAAGTGCTCTTGTGTGTGGCGATTCCATACTTTATTCCACGGCTTACCGCACTTTCGAGGTCATTGACTTCGGTCCGTTGAGGCTTGCCGTGCGTTTCGTCATCGACGGCATGACGGTAAATGGCAGCTATGTGCAGGAGACGAGGACACTAACCCTTGACCGTGGCGCGCATTTCAATAAGGTTTCATCGATTTTCAACGGACTGAAAGAGACGACACCTGTCATCTCCGGTGTGGTGGTTCATGCCGATAATCCGGAGGGATACTCACTTCTGCCTGACTGTGGGGCAGTCGCTGTTGTCGATCACGCTGACGATCGCAAAGTCGATAATGGCGATATTTACATCGCAGCCATAGTGCCCGACGCATCGAAATGTGAGTTCATGCCTGTTGTTCCAACGACAGCCAACGCCATAGGCCATGTGGTTGTAAAGTCGGCAGTAAGTCCCGGAATCCCTTATGTGTATTACTTTGGTTCGGGATGGAGCAAGAATACCGTCCGTTCACAGGCAGAGTGGGAGCGCATTATAAAGGAGCATGCGCTGAAAATAAAGCATCCTTTGAAAGTCAGTCTGCGCTGAATGGAGAAAGCGGAGTGTCTTTTTTGAAAGTGAGGGACGGACTCTTTTCATCTGCCGGCATAGTGTTGTGAGAACAGAAAAAGTGCATGAGTTTTCTAATGCGCTATTTATCATAATGTGAAAAGCGAGCCTTTTCAAGGCGCACAAACACACTTGATGGCGGCATTTATGACCTTCTGCACAGTGAAAGGTAACCTTTTTCAGTGCGAAAGGTATCTGTTTAAGGTGCAAAAGGTTATGAAAAACACTGCAATTAGTTACCTTTCATGGTGCTTTTGGTAACGAATTGCAGTGTTTTTTTGCTTGTTTGAGGTTGTTTGGATTTCTAATTCGCTGATTTATAGTATAATACAAAAAACGAAAATTCGTGCGTTTTTCAGGAAATTTCCTTTCGTTTTTTATTCTACGCAAATTATGGAGGGCAAAAATAGTGTGAGTTTTCTTATACAGGTTATGGCTCTAAGAATTAAAAGAAAGAAAAGAATTGGCTTCGCCTCGGCATGGTTTGTTCGCATGCGGACTCAGAGGATTTAAGCGGATTCTTTCCTTTCTTTGGATTCTTAGAGAGACAACAATCCTTTGAGATACACGAGTATGGCTTACGCCTGGCTGAACTTCCGCAGGAACTCGGAGAGGTTTTCGCCCTCTTCCAAACCCAGTTTGCGGCGGATGCGGTAACGGCTGATTTCCACTCCACGCACGGAAATGTTCATCAGCGGGGCAATCTCCTTTGACAGCAAGTCCATCTGTATGTATGCGCACAGCAGCTCCTCACGCTTCGAGAGGGTAGGGCACGCCTCCCGCAGCTTGCCGAAGAAACTGTTGTGTACGATGTCGAAGGTGCGCTGGAACTCCTGAAGGTCATTGTCGTGCGAGATGTTGTTGTTGATGTCACCAATCAGTTTCAGCAGTTTACGCTTTGTTGCCGACGGGTCATCGTCTCCGGTTGCCTTGTAGATGTTTGTCGCATCCTTTTTCAGCTCCAGGAGGATTTCATTCTTTCGCGCAAGGTTCAGTGTCGTGTTCACCAGCTCTTCCGACTTGCGGCGTAGCTCCGCCTGCAGGTTCTCTTCAAGCAGTGTGTTTATCTCCTGTTCCTTTTTCTCCGCCTCTTCCTGGAATATCTCCTTTTGCTCATTCAGCTCCCTGTTCTTCGCAGACACTATGCGCTGCTTGCTTCTGCGAAACAGGTGCAGGATGTATGCGACGCATGCGGCAGCCATGATAAGATACAGCATGTAGCTCCACCATGTGCGGTACCATGGCGGCAGCACCCGGAAGTGCACACTTGTCTCTATATAATCCTCACTTTCAATGGTTTTCGCTTTGACATGGAACACATAATCACCTTCATGAAGGTTGGTGAACTCCTTTACATTGCTTTCGTAAGGCCCGCTCCATTCCCCTTTCTTGCCATTATGGTCAAGGCGGTAGGAGTATTGTGTCGGGAACGCTTTGGAGAAGTTTGTCGCGCTCCATTCTATGCGTACCGAATTGTTTGCGTATGGAATCACCACTTCGCCCATGCCCTCCGCCTCTCTGTAGCTGCGCCCGTAGAGGAGCGAGTCGGAGGGTGAGGTGATGTACAGCCGCCTGATCTCCACGGTCGACACATGCTTCTTCATGGCGTTGGCATTGGACAAGTCCAGTAGCGAGAAGCCATGCTCGGATGCAAGGATGGCATAATTGTTCCATACGGTGACATTCTCGAAGTCCACGGTCAAGGCATTGTTCAGGTAAACATCGCAGGTTCGGGACACATTCTTGTTGTTCTGAATGTCATAGCGTGACAGGAACAAGGCATGTCCGTCCGAATACCACAGGTTGTAGAGATGGTCGGCAAAGATGTAGGAATACTTCCTGTTTGTTGCCGGCAGCAGCTTTTCCAGTTCTGTGTCTCTCGCTATTGTGTCGGCAGCATGGTTGTAGGTGAACAGTCCGTCACGTGTTGCTATGCACACCTTGTCATTGACCACAGTGAGCGACATGTCGGTGGATACGGATTTCAGCCATTTGTTGTATTTCTTCTGCTTCACAACCTTTGTGCCGTCGGCAGACAGCTTCAGGCGGAACAGTCCGTCGCCTTTGTTTGCAAACCACAATGTCCGCTCATCGTGAGGGTCGGCAAGCAGTTGCTTGCACGATGCCGAAAAGTTGCCTACTTTGCCTTTTACCACCCATTTCGCGTTTTCCTTCCCTATCAGGTGCAATCCGCGGTCAGTGCCGTAGCATCCTGCAATCATGGCATCCTTCACTCCCGGCAAGGCAGCTATCTGCCTTACGCCACGGCAACCGTGCAGTATTGTTGCATTTCCGGCGGCATTGATGACTATCACTCCGTTTTCATTGGCACAGAAAAGTTCGCCATTGTGTGGCGTGAACTGCCACACCTGTCCGTAAGTGTTGGTCAGGAACTTCACTTCGCTGCCATGGAGAGTGCCCGGCAGTCCGGTGTGGTAGACACCTCGGTTAGTGCCCAGATACAGGCGTCCTCCGAAAACGCATGAGGCGTATCCCGCTCCGATGGCCGATGTCTTTCCCAAGAGCAAGTGCTCTGCTGACGACAGCACGATGTAGTCAATGCCGGTGTCGAACCCCACCCATAAGTTTCCGTCACTGTCAAATGTCAGGCATCTCACGGTCTGGTTCTGCAGTCCGTTGTGTGAAGATATGATTTTTGTTTCCCCTGTGCGTATGTTGACAAGGGCTATTCCGTCCAAAAGTGTGCCTATGGCTAACTGTTCTCCATTGATTGCGGCACAGCAGATGTCGTCCTTCCTGAAGAAGTCATCCGCCAATGTCGAGACATGATGCGTCCCCTCCTGACGGCTCCATGTGTAGATGCCGTCAAAGCGAGTGATTATGGCAAGTTTCCCGTTGTATGCCAGCATGCTTACAATCCTTTTGTTGCTCAATGCCTCCTGTGACGGAAGTCTGACAAAAGTATTGCCCTTCAGTTCCATTATTCCGTCATGTGTGGCTACAAACAGCCGGTTGTTGATAGCCACTGACGAATTTATGGTAGATTTTGTGTCAAGTACATGCAGCGAGTTGTTCTTATACATTATTATATTACGGTCATCTTGGAAATAGACACATTTGTCTCCAAGCATGATGTTGCGCACCACTCCGACATGCACCTTGTCCATTATGCGTTTGTACAACGAGATGAAGTGCATCCCTCCTTTTCCGTCAGGTTCGAAATATCCGAAGTTGGACATCGAACCTACGTACAATCTTCCGTCAGGCGATTTGCGTATGGCTCTCGCCTTATGGCCGTTCACGGAATATGTGTTCCACCGCACTCCGTCATATTCTGCCACTCCGTTGCTGTTGGCAACATATATCCATCCGTTGTCTTGCTGCTCTATCATCCAGTTCTGTGCGGCGAAGTTGTACGCATGGTGAGGGTAGTTGATTATGGGATATTGCCATGTTGCATCCTTTTGAGGCATGGCTTTCAGTGTTACCAGTAAGACGGCCAAGGTAAGGAATAGGTTTTTCATAACAGGTTTTAAGTTATTATTGCTATACAAAATTAATAAAAAATATGTAATTATACAAATTAATTTGAGAAAATGAGAAAACTAACATTCATTAACAAAGTAAAGTGTCAGAGTGGATTCGTGTTTTCAGATAGTATTGATATTCAGTAAGATGTCTTTTTGTAAATATAACATTTAATAAAAGAATAATATGGAAACAGATGTGATTATTGGCTTATGAGAAAGTGATGATGTAATGAAAATGTACGAATGAGAAAGCGTAAGTGTATTACATTTTTTTACTTTTGTTGATATATGTACTACTTTTGCATGTGCTAATGCAAATCGAGTGCATGACAATCCGGCGTGCTTGCATGTTGGTGCCGAGATGCCGCTTAGCTTTACGTTCGGAAATCATTCAACTTTATTTATTAACTAAAACAACAGTATTAATTATGCAACAACCTTTCTGCAAATGTAGAACTGTCTTCCTGCTTGTGGTAGGCTTTCTGCTTTCATGTAAAGTCCAGGTGGCATTAGCCCAGGACGTTATCCAAGCGTTGGGAACGGTAATTGACGCTGACACCAAAGAACCTCTTTTGGGCGTGGTGGTCAAATCGTCAGACGGCAGCGCAGGTGTGACAACCGACCTTGACGGTAATTTCAAAATCAAGGTGACACGAGGCGCGATGTTGGTGTTCTCTTATATAGGTTATGAGAACAAGACAATGAAGGCTTCTGAAAAGATGGCGGTTCAGCTGGCTTCGTCGGCAACCAATCTTGACGATGTGGTGGTTGTCGGTTATGGCACACAGAAGAAAGTGAACCTCAGCGGCGCTGTAAGCCAGATCAGTGGTGATGAAATCGCCTCCAAGCCTGCTTCCGATGCTCTTTCAGCCATGCAGGGTCAGATGCCGGGTGTGGCAGTGTTGCGCGGTGGCGGTGAGCCCGGCGCAGAGACCTCCGGTTTGCGCATCCGTGGCTTCTCTTCTGCCAACAGTACATCAACACTTGTCCTTATCGACGGTGTTGAAGGCGACCTTGCTCTTGTCAACCCTAATGACATTGAGTCTGTCTCAGTGCTGAAGGACGCGTCAGCCTGTGCCATCTATGGTGCGCGTGCCGCTTCCGGTGTTGTTCTTGTGACAACCAAGAACGGCTCTTCCGGCAAGGTGAAAGTTTCTTACAATGGCTATTTGGCTGTCAACACTCCGGGAAACATGCCTGAGCGTCTGCCGGCATGGGAGGAGCAGGAGTTTCTTAATATCTCACGTATCAATGACAATGGAAAGATAGAGTGGAGCCCGGAGCAGAGTTCTTGGGTAGCAAACCCTAACTTCAACTACCGTCCTAACAACAATGGACGTTGGGATCTTTTCCAGGCAACAAACTGGGTTGCTGAAGGAACAAAGAAGCACACATCCCAGCAAAATCATTCATTGTCAGTGTCCGGAGGAACAGACAAGCTCAACTATCTTGTCTCTGCCAATTTCTTCACAAAGAACGGACTCCTTAAGTATGGTCCGGACAAGAACGACCGCTACAACCTTCGTATGAAGTTGAACAGCAAGGTCAATGACCACATCTCTTTCAATGTGCAGGCAAGCTATGTCCAGCAGATCACAAAACAGACACCTTATGGCTCGAAGAATATCCTTAACACTCTGTATCGTGTCCGCGGACGCCAGCCTATCTTCCAGCCGGAAGAGGATATAAATGAGAATCCTTATAATGGTGATTTGCAGATTAATGCCATTGACATCATGAAGAATGGCGGTGTGACAGAGAATATTTATACTGCTTATATGGGAAAGGGCGAGCTTAACATTAAGGACTATTTCGTGAAAGGTCTTGCTCTTAAGCTCAGTGCCAGCCGTCAGGCAAGCTATTGGAAGCAGAACAGGAATCAGCGTAACCTCGTATGGTACAACCGTCTTGGCAATTCCATCCGTAACCAGTACGCTAATCCGAACCAACTTACAAAAACAAGAAACGATGATTATCACGACAATGCGGAGGCTGTGCTCACATACAACACCAAGTTGGGCAAGCATAGCATTTCAGCATTGTTGGGTACATCTTATGAGCGTTATCGCAAGGATGAGATAAGCGGAACGGTGAAGAATCTCAATTCTAATGATTTCTTCTCTTTCAACTATTATGACAACTCAGTGTTGACTAACACCAACATTAGTGACAAAATCGAGACATGGGCGATGATGTCTTACTTCGGACGTGTCAACTATAACTATGACGACCGCTATCTTTTCGAGGCAAACTTCCGTCGTGACGGCAGTTCACGTCTTGCACCAAGCAATCGTTGGGAGACATTCCCGTCAGTGTCCGGTGCATGGCGCGTATCCGAGGAGAAATGGTTCAATGTTCCGGTCATCAGCAATTTGAAGCTTCGTGCCTCTTGGGGACAGCTGGGTAACGGTGCCATCCTTGGTCTCTACGATTACATTGCTCTCATCAACAGCAACAATAACGGTGGCGAGGCAAACTACTACCAAAGTGATATGGCCTCTACTTCTAAGACATGGGAGATTATCTCTACAACAAACATCGGTATTGACCTCGGGCTCTTCAACAACTCTCTCCGTATCACTGCCGATTACTATTGGAAGAAGAATGACAATATGCTCGCAAACCTTGAGCTTCCACACATTGTTGGTATATCTGTTCCAAAATCCAATGTTGGTGAGTTGAAGACATGGGGCTGGGAAATCGATGTCAACTACAGCAACAAGTTCAAGGACTTGAAGTACAGCATCGGATTTAACCTTTCTGACAGCCAGAATGAGGTTGTGCGTTATGATGGCTCAAGCTCAATATGGGCAGGTACTGTAGGCATCCTCGAGGGCTATCCGCTTAACTCAATCTGGGGCTACCGGACTGACGGCTATTGGAGCAGCCGCGAAGAGTATCTTGCTTACAAGGAGGCACATCCGGGCTATCAGTCGTTCCAGGATGCACGCGTCTCCGGTGGTGACATCAAGTATGTGGCACAGGGCAACCCTGACCACACAATCGGAGCCGGTGGTGGTACACCGGACGATCCGGGTGACCTTGTCTACCTTGGCGACACCAACGCACGCTATTTCTATGGCATCACACTTAATCTTGAGTGGCGCGGCTTCGACTTCAGCTGCATGTTCCAGGGTGTGGGCAAGCGCAATGTTGTCATCAATGCAGGCGACCTTGCACCACTTGCACAGACTTACAACATGCCTTGGACTATCCACCGTGATTACTGGACAGAGGACAATCCTAACGCTTACTGGCCACGAATCATCAGCGGACAGTCTTACAACTACAACCCTTCTGACCGTTGGGTGCAGGATGCGTCTTACATTCGTTTGAAGAATCTTCAGCTTGGTTACACAATCCCACTCAAGACAAAGGGCATCGACCGTCTGCGTGTGTATGTTTCCGGTCAGGACATTTGGGAGCATTCCAACATGTTGAAGGTGTTTGACCCTGAGGTAGGCAACACACCAAGTTCAAGCAACACCTATCCATTCTTCCGCACATGGGCATTTGGTGTAAATCTTTCATTCTAATCTCTAAACATTAAAATAATGAAACATATAATATATTCATTGCTTATCGGTGCAGCCGGTCTCACACTTTCAAGCTGTGACCTTGACATGACTCCGGAGACAACCCTGTCTGACGCCAACTATTGGAATACAGAAGGAGACTTGCGTGGTGCCTGCAACCGTTTCTATCAGCAGTTGGGAGGAAGCCTTGGTGGCTTCAACCATGACTATCGTTCTGACGAACTGAGGGGAAACTCGGCAAACGGCACGAGCGACGGCAGCCGTACAGTGCCTAACACCTCAGGTGATTGGACTGACCCATATTGGAGAATCTTCATCTCAAACAACATCTTGGAGAAGGGACTCAAGGCAAATGTTTCGGAATCTGTCCGTGACCGCTACTTCGCAGAGGCACGCTTCTTCCGTGCGTTCCACTATTTTGAGCTTGTGAAGAAATACGGCGACGTGCCTCTTCTCCTCAAGGCCGTCAGCGACACCGGCGACCCTGTGCTGAAGATGGGGCGCACACCACGCGAAGAAGTAATCCAGCAGTGCATCGCTGACTTGGACTTCGCTGCCAAGAACCTTCCTGACATAGACCATCTGGACTCTTGGGGACATGTCTCTCGTTCTGCTGCTCTTGCGATGCTTGTGCGCGTAGGCCTTTACGAAGGAACTCACAAGAAGTACCACCATACAGAGGGCGGTGACTACAAGGCTCATCTCAAAGTGGCAATCGATGCTGCCGAGCAGATGATTAATGTAGACAAGAAGCACGACCTCTATCCTGATTTCGCAAAGCTCTTCACTTTCGATGGTGAAGGCCGTCAGAATAAGGAGAATGTGTTTGTGAAGATATACGGACCTAATGGTGCAGGAACAACAACTCACAACAACAGCCGTACGATGGAGAATACTGCTCACGTCACTCGTCAGACCATTGACAAGTTCCTGTATGTCGACGGACTGCCACGTGAGAAATCGCCTCTGAAGGTTTCTCCTGAGACATCTTATGATGACATCTTTGTAAACCGTGACCCACGTCTTGAGAAGACAGTATGGAAACTTGGTGAAGATGCTTATAAGGGTGAGTACAAGCCATTTGCCTTCGGTGAGGCATATAACCTCAAGAAAGGCTTCATGATGAGTGAGTGGGAGACACAGCAGAAAGAGACTGTCGACAAGATGATAATCCGCTATGCAGAGGTGCTTATCTCCTATGCTGAGGCTCTGTACGAGTATAACGGCTCAATAACTGACGATCAGCTTGACAAGACAGTCAACGCTATCCGCCAACGTGCCGGCATGCCTGCTATGCTCACAAACGCTTTTGCCAATGCCAACGGACTTGACATGCTTGAGGAAATCCGCCGTGAGCGTGCTGTGGAGTTTGTCGATGAGTGCCTGCGCTACGATGACATCATCCGCTGGAAGATAGCTGAGAAAGTGTTGCCGACAAACATCCTTGGACTGAAATTCATTGCAGAGGAGACAACACGCACCCGTGACGAAATGGTTGACCGCCTTACCACAGGAACAGACGCTGTCTACAATGAGCCGGATGTCTACATCCTTGAGTTTGCAGCAAACCGCCGTTTCGACCCTGCGAAGGATTATCTCTATCCTATACCGCTGTACGAGATTTCACATTCCGATGGCAACGTGGTGCAGAATCCGGGCTGGCGCGAATAAAGAAAGTTAGTTAAACAATAGAGGTTTCATAGAGTTAAAGTTAAGTGTATTTGTGCATGCTCAAAGAGGCATTTTTCCGAGTCGCTGACTCGGGAATGTCAAGTCGCCGACTCGGGAAAATGTCCTCTTAGAGCTGCTCTGCAAGATATGATATTTAACCGTGAAACAAAAGTCAAACAAATATTCAAAAATCAGAATAATGAAAAAGTTAATGTATATGGTATCGCTCCTTTTCTGTTGTGCATTCTTCACAGCATGCAGCGACGATGACTGGAGCAATGAGGATGCTCCTTTGCAGAATGTCTATTACTTCGGCTTCGAGGATTGGGTTACCCAGACCAAGAAGAGCAACAGTATCGAGGTTGATGCTGCCCATGGTGCTACCGCTGTGCTGCCTATGCAGTTCTGGTGCGAATACATCCGTTCTTATGATGTCGTGACCTACTACTGGGTGGTGAGCAACCTTACGCTCGGCACTGACTATCAGGTGGTGGACGACAACGGCAACCCACTGACTCCTGGTGCCAACGGCGCTTATTTATTTACATGGCCACAGGCTAAGAAGGGTGTGAAGAATGTGAACATCAAGGCTCTTAACGGTGCAGAGGGCAAGGTGGTGGTGCAGACATTCGACCCTGCTTCCGACGTGGAACTCTCAAACCAGGATGTGGAGTCTACGGTTCAGACACGCAATGACCAGTACGAAGTGCGCATATTCACACAAAACTACATGGCTACTGTTAACATAAAGTAAAATTGTGAAATGTCTGGCAAGTGCAGAAAATACTTGTCAGTCATTTCCGTTTATACACTTAGACAACTAACTTGATATGAAGAAGAAATTTATAATAATTTTTGCGCTATGCTCGACAATGTTGGCAAATGCCCAGTCCGTTTGGGAAATGGAGCATCTTGCCAATGTGAGGCAGAAGAAGGACACTCCGTTCTATGCCGCTGCATACAAGGCGCTGATAGCCGAGTCGGACAAGCTGCTTGACACGGAAGCTCCTTCCGTCATGGACAAGCCGTACACTCCGGCAAGCGGTTCGAAGCATGACTACATGAGCATTGCCCGCTATTCATGGCCTGACCCGTCAAAGCCTGACGGACTGCCATACATAACACGTGACGGCAGAAGCAATCCTGAACTGTACAAGTATGACCGTGAACCTCTTGGCCGTATGGCGAATGCTGTGACAACGCTTTCATTGGCATGGTATTTCAGTGGTGATGAGCGTTATGCGCAGAAGGCTGTGAGCTATCTGAACACATGGTTCTTGGACAAGCGCACGATGATGAACCCTAACCTTAACTATGCTCAGGTGATTCGCGGTCAGGACAATGACCGTGGGCGCAGCTACGGAGTCATCGATTCTTATTCCTTTGTGGAGATGCTTGATGCGGTGCAGTTGCTGCAGCAGTCACGCTCTTTTCCTAAGAAGGACCGGCAGCAGCTGAAGAAGTGGTTCTCCCGCTTCACACAATGGCTGCTTACAAGTCCGCTTGGCAAGCAGGAGGCAAAGAACGGCAACAACCATGCCGTAGCGTATGACACTCAGGTGGCTGCCTATGCTTTGTTCATCGGTGACAAGCCTTTGGCACAGAAAATCCTGTCAGCAGTGCCGGAAAAGCGAATCTACACTCAGATTGAGCCGGACGGAAGGCAGCCGCATGAGTTGCGCCGCACATTGGCTTTCCATTATTCACAGTATAACATCGGTTTCTTCGTAGACCTTGCTCTTATGGGCAAAAAGATAGGGTTGGACATGGCCGGGCAGGCATCTGCCGACGGGCGTTCCATGCTTAAGGCGGTGGATTACCTCACATCCTATCTTGTGCGTCCTGCCGATGAGTGGCCTTACAAGCAAATCAGCGATATGGAAGGCGCAAGGCAATCATTCTGCCGGCAGCTTTACAAGACTGCAAAATATCTTGGAGACCCTGACGGAAAGTATATGGCGGCCTATATGCAGGAGCGCATCGACCGTCCTGCCGACCGCTTCCGCCTTGTCTATGAGCAACCGACACTGACCGATGAAGCATACGCATTTGCTGCCGAGCAGTTGCGCTATGCCATTACATGTGCGGACAAGGCAAAGCGTGACCCGAAGAATGCGGCACAGCGCCGTGTCACTCCGCGTTCACTCCGCAAGGATGGTTCTTTGGCAATGGTTGGCTCTTATGACTGGTGTTCAGGATTCTTCGCCGGCTCATTGTGGCAGATGTATGAATACACTCACGACCAATATTGGCGTGAACAGGCTATCTCATGGACATGGCCGATAGAGGATGCGAAGCTACATACCGGAACTCACGACCTTGGCTTCATGATTGGCGACAGTTTTGGAAAGGCATGGGAGCTCACCGGTGAGCAGTCCTATCGCGATGTGATGATTCGTGCGTCAAAGTCATTGATAACACGTTTCCGTGACAACATCGGATGTATCCGTTCATGGGACCATAACCGTGACAAGTGGCAGTATCCTGTGATTATCGACAACATGATGAATCTTGAGATGCTGTTCAAGACAACACAGCTCACAGGTGATTCCACTTATTGGAAGATAGCCGTGCGTCATGCCGACACTACGTTGAAGAACCATTTCCGTCCTGACGGCTCATCGTTCCATGTCGTGGACTACGATATGGAGACAGGAAAGGCTCGCATCCATTGCACACATCAGGGTTACAGTGATGATTCCTTCTGGAGTCGTGGCCAAGGATGGGCGGTTTATGGCTACACCATGTGCTACCGTTTCACTCATGACAAGCGCTATCTTGACCATGCACGCAAGGTGGCACGTTTCATCCTTTCATTGCCGAACACTCCTGCCGACGGTATCTTCTATTGGGACATGAAAGAGCCTCGCACGCTTGCCCTGCGCAATGGGGAAAGCATTGCTGCTGTGCCTCGTGATGCATCTTCGGCGGCTCTTGTTGCTTCCGCATTCTATGAGCTGGCACAGTATGTGGCAGCGGAAGAAGGCCGATCCTATCGTCAGGCGGCAGATAAGATTCTGCAAAGCCTGCATGATGGCTATGAGTCAAAGATTGGCGAGAATCAGGGATTCCTGCTCCTCCATTCCACAGGTCATCATCCCGGATGTTCAGAGATAGATGTTCCTATCAACTATGCCGATTACTATTATTTGGAAGCTCTGCGCCGTAAGGCTGAGCTTGCAAAATAAACTTCTGCAAAAGCAAATGTTAAGACGATTTTTTTCTATGCTTACTCTGCTGCTCCTCGCTTTCAATGCGTGGGCAGCAGAGAGCAAAGTAGTTGTTGCCTACGTAACATCTTGGAGTGATGTCATGCCCGATCCGTCGTGCATGACACATATTAATTATGCCTTTGGGCATGTGGGTACGGATTTCCGCTCTGTAACCATTGACAATCCGAAACGCCTGAAGTCAATCGTAAGCCTGAAAGGTAAGAATCCGCAGCTCCTCATATTGCTGTCCGTAGGAGGGTGGGGCAGCGGCCGTTTCAGTGAGATGGCTGCAAATGAGGAAACACGCAAGGCGTTCGCGGATGACTGCCGCCGTACGGTCGATGATTATTCCCTTGACGGCATAGACATTGATTGGGAATATCCTACCAGCAACGCCGCTGGCATATCAGCTTCGCCTGACGATACTCGGAATTTCTCGCTGCTTATGAGCGACATCCGTCAGGCTATCGGCAAGGAAAAGCTGCTGACACTTGCCACGGTGGCTTCTGCCGAATACATTGATTTCCATGCCATTCTGCCATACGTTGATTTCGTCAACGTTATGTCTTACGATATGGAGGTAGCACCGAAACATCATGCTGCGCTCTTCGATTCAAAGAACAGTGGTGGGATGACTGCCGACCGTGCGATAAAGGCACACCTCAAAGCCGGTGTGCCGGCAGACAAACTTGTAATGGGAATGCCGTTCTATGGTCGTGGAAAGAAATATGTCGGTGACTTTCTTGATTACAAGAACATTGACTCTGCCAAAGGTAATTCTGTGGAGAAATGGGATAATGTGGCGAAAGTCCCTTATCTTGCCGATGCTGACGGCAATCTTATCTGCGGTTACGACAATCCTCGTTCCATTGCCTTGAAGTGCCAATACATTCTTGACAATGGTCTTCTTGGAGGAATGTATTGGGATTATGCCGGCGATAATGCCAAAGGCAGTCTTCGCCTTACAGTCAAGGAACAATTGCTTGACAAAAGCCACTCTGACTATCCTGCACGTTATGCCCGTGAGCCACGCTTCCGTGCGCTTTTCGTTTATGACCCTCATGCCGAGCCTGCCCATGTTGAGTTTGACAAGCAAGCTCTTGAGTTCTTTCATCGCTTGTCTTACGGAGAAGGTTTCTTGTATGATGTTGCGGAAAGTCTTTCCGGTTACACTCTTGAAAAGATGCAGCAGTATGACATGATTATCATGCTCAATGCTCTGCCGGGCATCGGTGAGCGTGAGGCATTCCAACGATACATGGAGAATGGTGGAGGCTGGCTGGGCTTCCATGCTTCTGCTTTCAACAATGAGGACACCGGTTGGCAGTGGTTCAATGAGTTTCTTGGTTGTGGCAGTTTCCTTTGCAACAACTGGCCGCCACAGCCAGCACTCGTAGTGTGCGACACTGACAGGCATCCGATTACCAAGAATCTTCCCGAGAAGTTTGTGGTGCCTGCCAGTGAGTTCTACCAATGGCAGCCAAGCCCTCGTCTTGACCCTGATGTGCAGGTGCTTGTCTCCATATTGCCTGACAATTATCCTTTTGGCATCAAAGATGTTGTCTTGCGAGGAGATTTCCCGATTGTATGGTCAAACACTCGCTACCGCATGGTTTATCTAAACATGGGACATGGCAACAGAGGCTTTTCGGACGCAACTCAGAATCTGCTTATCACCAATGCGTTCCGCTTTGTCGCCAGCCAAAGTCCCAAAGGCGACCCATTTGCAAAATAATCTCCGGTTTGTACAATTAAAACCTTAAACAATGAGACATTATTTATATATATTGGCACTCTCTCTGCTTGCCGTCCTACCAATGAAAGCGTCTGAAAAAATCAGTATCAACAGTGGTTGGCAATTTCATTCCGAAGCACGGCCAAAGCCTGCATACGTGAATTTCCCTCACACATGGAATGCTGCCGATGCCATGGATGATGAGCCGGGCTACTTTCGCGGCATGGGACATTATGCCAAGGACATAACCATTGCAGAGGAACAACTCAAGGGCAAGTGCGTATATGTTTATTTCGAGGGAGCCAATCAAGTGCTTACACTGAAGGTCAATGGGCATGAGGCTGGCATTCACCGTGGTGGATATACTCGGTTTTGCTTTGACATTACACGCTATCTGCATCCCGGAAAGAACCGTTTTGAGATAGCTCTTACCAATGCCCATGATGAGAACATTCCGCCGCTTTCCGCTGACTTCACCTTCTTTGGTGGTGTCTATCGTGATGCTTATCTGCTGATAGAGAACCCTGTACACATCTCGCCGTTGGATGCAGCTTCAGAGGGCATGTATGTCCGCACTCCCTCTGTCAGTGCCGAAAATGCAGATGTTGAGTTTGAACTGCTGCTCAACAATACTACTGCCGACCGCCGGAAGCTCACTGTCCAATACGATGTGTTTGCTCCGGACGGAACTCTTGTTACCACACTGCGCAAGCGTGCCACTCTTGCTCCTTCCGCTGTCAATGCCAAAGTGAAGGCTTCGCTTTCCATAGCCTCGCCTGTGCTTTGGGATACGGAAGCCCCTAATCTTTACAAGGTTGTGGCAACGGTGTTGGATTCAAAGGGACAGGTCACTGACCGTCTTATGGATAATTTCGGTTTGCGCTGGTTCTCTTTTGATGCTGAGAAAGGTTTCTTTCTTAACGGCCGTCATGTGAAGCTCATTGGCACTAACCGCCACCAGAGTTATGCCGGTCGTGGCTGGGCGGTCACCGATGAATATCATCATCAGGATTTGCGGCTTATAAAGGATATGGGTGCGAATTTCCTGCGTGTCTCCCATTATCCGCAGGACCCTCATGTCCTCGCTCTGTGCGACCGGCTTGGCATAATCGCCTCGGTGGAGACTCCCGGCAACAACTGCATAACTCCGTCAGAGGAATTCCTGCATAATTCATTGGTCATGCAGGAGGAGATGATAAAGCAGAGTTTCAATCATCCTTCTGTGATGATTTGGGCATACATGAACGAAGTCTTGCTTAGCGGTGTTCCCGGTGACAGGGAGCAGTACCTGAAGACTCTCAATGGCTTTGCACACTCCATAGATTCGCTTTCCCATGCGCTTGACCCTGACAGAAAGACGATGCTTCCTTGCCATGGTTCTGTCGAAGCATACGAAAAAGCCGGACTTATTACTGTTCCGGACTTGATTGGCTGGAATCTTTACAGTGGCTGGTATGGAGGGAAATTCTCTGATTTCGGACGCTTCCTTGACTCTTTCCATGAACGCTATCCGTCAGTGCCGATAATCGTTTCCGAATACGGGGCTGACAATGACCGTCGCATACATTCCACACAACCTGAGCGGTTTGACTTCAGTGTGGAGTATGCCGACTTGTACCATGAGTCCTATTTGCATGACATTCTTTCGCGTGATATTGTCTGTGGAGCAAACCTCTGGAATCTTAATGAGTTTTATGCCGAACCGCGAAAAGACGCAATACCGCATGTCAATCCCAAAGGAATTGTCACGCTTGACCGTCAGCCAAAGAACACATATTGGCTTTATAAGGCAAATTTCTATCATGGCGAACCGTTCATAGCATTCGCCAATGCTGAACAGACACGCATGATGGCGCAGCTGTCGGCAGAGGGAAATGTCAACCATCAGGTGAAAATCTTTACCAACCAATCGGAAGTTAAGCTCTTCCACAATGGTCGCCTTGTGGCAACTCTGCCTGTGAAAGAAGGCATGGCACAAACTAATGTCCCTCTCAGTCGGGGAAGAAACGTGCTGTTAGCACAGTCGGCTGTATCAGGTCAGACGGCAATACGGGAAATGTTCGTTGAAGGAATCCCTTACGAAATAGACCAATCCTTCACCGCACTCCATTGCCTCCTTGGCACAAATCGCACGTTCACTGATTTCAAAACACAGACAACATGGATGGCGGAGCAACCTTACCGCCCGCATTCATGGGGATATGTTGGCGGACAGGACTTCAAACAGTCACGACGCAACGGCAATTCGCCGTCAGCAAGTGTCAACATCCTTCAGACCGACCTTGACCCACTTTATCAGACGCAGCGTGTTGGCATTCAGGAATTCAGGGCAGATGTGCCACGTGGCGAGTATGAGGTTACTCTTCGCTTTGCCGACCTTTCCCCACAGTCCGGCAAACTCATCTATGAACTGTCCTCAGGCGATAACCCTTCTGTTGACACATCCGCCGATGTCTTCGACATAGTAGTCAATGGGCG
Source organism: Palleniella intestinalis (assembly GCF_013166595.1). Lineage (GTDB taxonomy): Bacteria > Bacteroidota > Bacteroidia > Bacteroidales > Bacteroidaceae > Prevotella > Prevotella intestinalis. Next base: position 327,241 of record NZ_JABKKG010000003.1, read on the forward strand.
GACAGTGCTTCCTGCATTCTCTGCTGTTGACGAAGCACCACAGGGCACTGCCATCGACAAGAAGCTCTGTGTTACCGTCTGTGATGACAATGGTTTGTCCATCAGTTTTGTCCCACGCCAAAATAAGACATTCCTTAACGCCATCTCCATTGTCCGTATGAAATGATAAAGGCAAAATAATGAATTGTTTCTCCAGTAATTCAAAGAAACAAGAAGCTGCTTTGCCTTTGCAGGTATTCTTGACTAACTCTTTTGCCTCTTATAACTGTGGGAGCTATAAATAAAATATTTTGAGGGATATTTTGTTTAATGGATAAGTACTGAGAGGTATTATAAAAATTTGGCAGTGTCGTATGCTCACTACACTGCCAAATTTTGTTTTCTTTATTTGATTGATTTCCTAAGAAATTCTTATTTCTTTGTGTTCTCAGGCTTTGCGATGCCTTCTGATGTGGCACGCTCTTCCATACGCTTGATGCGCATGTCAAGGTCAGGGTGGGTAGAGAACAGCTGGTTGATTTTGCTGTCTTTCTTTGCTCCTGCTTCCTCCTGCATCTGCTTCAGACGGCGGAAAGAGTAAGCCATGGCCCAAGGATTCTTGCCGGCTTTCTTAAGGAACTCATATCCATAGTCATCGGCAGCCTTCTCCTGCTTCTGTGAATATGTGGAGTTGACGAGAGCCTCGCCGAGAGAGCCAAGCTGTGATTCTGTGAGGGCTGCCGCTGTTCCGTTGCTTGAGGAGATACCGTCCTTAAGTGCGGAGGTTAGCAATGCTGTGCGGAAACCTTTCTTTGAGTCACGGTGTGCCACGTGTCCGACTTCATGTCCGATAACTCCGAGAAGCTCTTCATCGGTCATGATGTCCATGAGTGATGAGAACACGCGTACACTGCCGTCGGCACATGCGAAGGCGTTGACATCAATGACATAGTAGACCTTGAAGTTAAGAGGTATGCCGTCAGCATCCTTCAGGCCTTCGGTGAGTTTGTTGAGACGGATAGTGTAAGGGTCATTGGCGTCACACACCTTGTTGTGAGTGTCCATCCAGTCGATGTACTCCTTGACATAAGCAGCCATCTGTGCGTCAGAGAGTGTGGCAGCCTGAGCAACTTTTGTTGCGCCGCCGATGGCTTTCTTAAGGTTGAATTGCGCCATTGCAGGCGTTGCAAGCGCTGTGCAGAATACCGCCATGGCGCATTTCATTACAAGTTTCTTCATTTTTATTCCTTAATTTTATTTAGGTTTATAAAGTATGGTGCAAAGATAATGCAAACCGAGCGCAAATAGAGCTTGCTCTGAATTGCCGAGGTGCTACTTATCTTCTGCAAAGGTAATGTTTTTTCTTTGATTATGGCATCAAATCAGAGATTTATTTTAATTTGTGTATAAAAATAGCGGTAATCATGGGGATGACATTAAATAAATGTATAGATTTTTCAGTTGATTATGGATTTTTTTGTACTTTTGTAAATGATTTGTATAAACTGCTTATTATGAAGAAAAATCTTGTTTACGTATTCCGCTGTACGGTGATGTGCGTCGTTTTGTTCTTGGGCGTTTTGGGCTACGTTTATTATGAGAAGACGCTTGTGGAGTGGTGGACACCGGTGGTTTTTGCCGTATTCGTGACTGTGGCTACACTGCCGTTGCTTGGTCGTCATTGGTCATGGCTTGTGGGTGAGGATAAGACATTCGGTTTCTTGTGCCACATATTTGTTATTGGCTGTATGGCTTATTTCTTATTCTTAGGCGGAAACTGGTTTCTTGCCGATGAGAGCACTGTGCATCAGGAGGAAGTTACGGTTGAGGAGAAGAAGCATAATGAGCGCACCACAGGCCATAGGGTTGGGCGGCGTTATTACCGTTCCGGGCGCAAGTCGCACAGTTACTATCTGAAGGTGCGCCTTGCGGACGGAAGTCTGAAAGAAATGCCGGTGACACTGAAGCGCTACAACCGTGTGCGCACAGGAAGTACCATTACTATAAGCCTACAGGAGGGTGCTCTTGGATTCATGGTGATAAAGGGGAAATAGAGGTTGTACAAAGCAAGTTTTGTGGTAATATGCACCTTGGACGGTGCATAAGTATGTGTTATATGCACTTTTCGTGGTGCATATCTGTTGTTTTGTGGGCAACGATATGAATAATTAAGAGTTTCAGCAAGAAAAAATGATAAAAAATGCGTAATGGCTGTATGAAAATGCCAAATTTTTGTCCATCGGTCATAATATTGCCGTGATGATGCGCGAATTAGTTATTAGAGCAGGTTATGGCTCATTTCCAATGATCCTACATGTTGTAAGTTCTATGGGAATGTATCTTGTTGTAAATCAAAGGGTAACGGAGGGCGTGATAAAAGGTAACACTTCACCATGTAAAGTGTTACCTTTGACCATGTAAAGCGTTACCTTTTGTATGGTGAAACGTTACCTTTCGTAATCTATCAAGTTACTTGCGTTTTTGCGGTTGTGGTATAACTGTTTGGAGGTTCTGCAAAGTCTGTTTTACAAAAAAGATGAGAAGATGCTACAGTTATGGTAAAACGTAATTATTTTGCGATTATTTCGGAAAAAATTATTACCTTTGCAAAATACGTTTACAATCATCTCTCAGGGAACTTTCGTATAAGGATGCCTCTTTTGATGATTGTCAATTATAGATAAGACCATATTATAATAAAAAGACTATAACTATCTTTGATAAGCCTTGCTGTCTCAGGATTCTGTGAATGGCTATAAACTTGTCAATGAATAAATTACGCATGAAGATGAATATATCACATATACTTTTGGGGGCTGCAATGTTGATTGCTGCTCCCATGGCAAACGAGGGAAGCCATGCCACGGCACAAGACAAGAAGGACAGCCAACTTGTCATAGTGGAAAATCCTGCCGTTCATGACCCCGTAATGGCTTACGAGGGGGGCAAGTATTATCTCTTTTGTACAGGCCATGGAATCACGCAGATGACTTCTACTGACCTCAAGCGCTGGACAATCAGCAAGGAGGGAGTGCTGAATGATAAGGATATTCCGGCTTGGACACACGATAGTGTGCCCAGATTTGAAAACCATATATGGGCACCTGATGTCATCAACTATCGTGGTAAATGGTATCTGGCTTATTCTTGCTCAACCTTTGGCAAGAACACTTCCGTCATCGGTTTGCTGAGCAACACTTCGCTTGCAGATAAGGGCGGTTGGAAAGATGAAGGATGCATAATCGCCTCAAAGGGCAAGCGTGACAATTGGAATGCGATTGACCCAAACTTCATCATCGATAAGAAAGGCAATCCTTGGATGACATGGGGTTCTTTTTGGGACGGCATACAGATGGTACAGCTTGACAAGAAGACGCTGCATGTGAAGAAAGGTGCGAAGCCGCAGACTATTGCCCGCCGCCATGCTGTGGGAGGAATATCGGCAGAGCCTAATCCCACATCAAAGTATGCGGGTGTCAACGCTGTTGAGGCTCCTTTCATCATGAAGCATGGCGATTATTACTATCTTTTTGTGAGCTGGGACTATTGTTGCCGGGGCATCAAAAGCAACTATCGGGTAGTCGTGGGCAGGAGCAAGAATGTCTGCGGTCCTTATCTTGACAAGGAGGGGAAGGATATGCGTGAAGGTGGTGGCAATCTGATACTTGAAGGTGATAAGAAGGGATATGAGGCGATGGGGCACTGTGCGGCATATCATCTGCCTGAACTTCCTGCCGACTTGTTCATCTGTCATGGCTACAGCGTGGAAAAAAACGGGATGCCAATCCTTGTGAAAAAACGCATCAACTGGACAGCCGATGGCTGGCTGACACTGACGCCATGGCAAGAATGATGTTGCTTTTTTATGTTGGCTAAATAAGAAACAAGTTGTTCCTTTTTGTTTAACTCCAATCGGTCATTAGGTTTGGGGTAAACTTTGGCACGGAGTCCTGATTACAATCACCGGCACCGGGGAGGTGAGCGTTTCGCTCATCTTCCCGGTGCCGGTGATTTACTTGCAATGCATCATTTCTTTACAGGCAAACAAACACTTGATGTGTTGAAGATTTTGATTTGTGAAGACTGGAAGTCGGAATCATCACAATGATAAATATCACAGAACTTCTGCGGATTGCGGTCAGCCAATGGGAACCATGATGACTGCACTTGAATCATCAGACGGTGACCTGGTTTGAAAGTGTGGCAAAGACTTGGAAGCCTATACTTTACCGTGGTTTTCTCTCTGGGGACGAAAGGCACAGGCTCGGCAAAACTCTCGCGATACTTTCCACGCATAATGTCTCCACGCACAAGCATCTGGTATCCGCTCATGGGATATTCATTACTACGCTGGGGAGGCAGGTTGTCATTTTGATTATATGCGAAATCCTCAGGAAATACGTCTATAACTTTAACCACGAAATCGGCATCTGTAGTAGAAATGCTTACTTCAAGATTTACCTCAACTTCCCCTTCAAGGACAAGTTCCGAGGTGAGTGGCTCTGTCTGATAAACCAAAACATCTGGACGCTGAGAAGCAAAACGCTGGTCGTCGAGCATATATGTTGTTGTGCGTCTCTTGCTTGGTGTCATCTGATAGGGGACTGGTTTGTTCGGGTCAGAAATATACGTCTTGAAGTCTTGTACCAAAGGTTTCTCGGTAATAAGTTCACCATTGGCAGCAAGGTAATAAGGTGTAGTCTCTGCTTTATTGTTCCAGCCGTCAGGATAATGCTTCCACCGGCAAGTTCCGGTGTCATAGACCTTGGCTCCCGGGGCAGGTTTTTCTCCTTTACCCTCAAGATAATATGCAAAGAAAGGATATTCGATATTCTTATGATACCACTCTGAAGTCATATTGGAAGCAAAACGTACATTGCCGAAATATTCGCGCGCACTATTAATCCAACCGCCATGTGCCCACGGTCCTTCCACAAGATAAAGTTCCGTTGCCGGTGACTGCTCGCGGATAGCCTCATAGGTGCGGAAGGCTCCATAGCAACACACCGCATCGAACAATCCTCCGACAACCATTACGGCTGGCTTTACGTCGTGGCAATGCAGAGAGACATTATGCGACTCCCAATATTCGTCAAGATTAGGATGGTTCATCACCTCGTTCCAGCTTACAATGCTGTCACCGTAAGTGGCACTGAAATTCTTCACCGCACCCATGCGGAGATAATCCGTATAGACATCATTCTTCACCAATGTCTCCGTTGTTCTGATACTGCTACCGTCAAACCCTTTTTGGTGCGCCTGCTTGGTCATCGCCTTCTCAAACCAGAACAGGAAATTGTACATATCCATAATGAAGAAAGCACCGTTGTGGTGGACATCGTCACCTCGGAACCAGTCAGTTACAGGAGCCTGGGGTGAAACGGCCTTGATGGCAGGGTGTCCGCTGAGGGCAGCCATGGTTGCATAAAACCCCGGATAGCTCATGCCATAAACGCCGATGTTGCCATTGTTATTGGTGTTCTTGACGAGCCATTCCGCTGTGTCGTAAGTGTCGCTGGCCTCGTCGGTGTCAATCTTTTTGCCTTTCTTTTTCTTCAAGGACTTGTTTTCAATGAACGGACGGATATTCTCATATTCGCCGTCGCTCATGTTCTTGCCACGGACGTCCTGAAAGACGAGGATGTAGCCATTCTCGACATAGGTCTTTGCAGACTTCCATATATCTGCGAAATTCTCTTTGCCATAGGGACTTACGCTGTAGCAAGTGCGTTGCATAAGTATAGGATGCTTGACCGACTTGTCATTCGGTTCGTAAATAGCAGTAAACAAATTAATGCCATCACGCATCTTAATCATGACTTCACGCTTAGTATAATTTGCCTTAACCCATTCTGCATTAATGTGCTCAGGTTGCTCTCCAAATTTTACCTGACCACAGGTCGTTATGGCAAACAAACAAAAAAATAAAAAAAGAAATGACCTCTTCATAGCATACAATTGTGAATAATCCAACATAATAAAACGGATTGTGCTGCTTCAATGAGACAGCGATTTATTAGTTATGTTCGTTAAAAATGTCTCAAAGATAATTAGTTAAAACAACCTCATAGATTAACTGATTAGTTGTATAACATTATAGCACAACTCATCTTTATTTAATCGCAAACGGCAAGAGGGCGGCAAGGATTCCGAGGATAATGCTCAGTGCTATGTAGAGAAAATATGTGCCGGCATATCCTTCGCGGAGCAGTATCAGACCTTCGTAGGAGAAGGTTGAGAATGTCGTGAAGCCGCCACATAGCCCGGTGGTGAGCAGCAGGCGCATCTCATTGCTTAGTCCCCATTGTTCGGAATATTTGTAGAAAAGGGAGATGAGGAAGCAACCTATGACATTGACAATGAGTGTCGGCCATGGCATCACTGTGCCTGCAAACCGCGGATGCAGGGCGATGTGCTGCCATAGGACCGATGCAATGAAGCGCAGGACAGAGCCTGTGCCGCCGCCAATGAAGACAAAAAGGAGTTCTTTCATGTTTTGTTGTGTGTCGGCAGGATAGTGCTGCGCTTGTTTCTTTATCTTGTTATCAGAGTTTGTCCTTCAGGAATTGTCCTGTAAGGCTTTTCTCGCATTTCACAATTTCTTCCGGTGTGCCTGTGCAGACAATATTTCCACCTTTGTGACCGCCTTCAGGTCCGAGGTCGATGATGTGATCGGCGCATTTTATGACATCGAGGTTATGCTCAATGATAAGCACGGAATGTCCACGCTTGATGAGTGCGTCAAAGGCTGCAAGCAGGCGTTTGATGTCATGGAAATGTAGACCGGTGGTCGGTTCGTCAAAGATGAAGAGTGTCGGAGCCTGTTTCTCCTGCCCGATGAAATAACCGAGTTTGACACGTTGGTTCTCGCCTCCTGACAGTGTGGATGAACTCTGTCCGAGTTTGATGTATCCGAGTCCGACATCCTGCAGTGGCTTCAGGCGGTTGACGATTGTCTTGGCGAGAGTGTCTTCGGAGAAGAATTCTATTGCCTGGTTGATGGTCATTTCCAGAATGTCATGGATGTTCTTGTCCTTATACCTTACCTCAAGGATGTCATGCTTGAACCGTTTGCCATGGCATGCCTCACACTCCAGTTCAAGGTCGGCCATGAACTGCATCTCAACGGTGATTGTGCCCGCTCCCTTGCACTCCTCGCAGCGTCCGCCTTCGGTATTGAAGGAGAAATGCTGTGGTGTGAATCCCATCTGTTTTGACAATGGCATGTCTGCCATCCATTGGCGGATGGCATCGTAGGCTTTGACGTATGTCGCCGGATTGGAGCGTGTTGATTTGCCGATAGGGTTCTGGTCGACAAACTCAATATGCTTTATGGCTTTCAAATCGCCTTCCAGTCCTCCGTATTCTCCCGGTGCATCGCTGACTTCCCCAAGATGTCTCTTCATGGCGGGATATAGTATGCCCTTTATCAGAGATGATTTTCCTGAGCCTGAAACGCCTGTGATTACGGTCATGCAGTTCAGCGGTATTTTGACATCTGTGCCTTTCAGATTATTCATCAACGGGCTTTTGATTGTGATATGATGGTTCCATTGACGGCGGCTTGCCGGGGTAGGGATAGTTTCGGTGTGTGTGAGATACTCGACAGTATGGCTTTTTGAGTATTTTTTTATGTCATTCTCGGTAAGTCGTGCTATCTCTTCCATATCACCCTCAAAGACAACCTCACCTCCATGTCTTCCGGCATCCGGACCAATGTCCACGAGATAGTCGGCGGCACGCATGATTTCCTCGTCGTGTTCTACTACAACGACGGTGTTGCCAATAGCCTGCAATTGGCGCAAGACCTTTATAAGTCTGTCTGTGTCACGTGGGTGAAGACCTATGGACGGCTCATCAAGAATGTAAAGTGAGCCTACAAGGGAAGAGCCAAGGTTTGTGCAGAGATTGATTCTTTGGCTTTCTCCTCCGGACAATGTGTTGGAAGGTCGGTTGAGAGTGAGGTAGCCCAAGCCGACATCCATGAGGAATTGCAGGCGTGAGTTTATCTCCGGCAGCAATCGTTTGGCGATAGCCTGCTCGTGTTCGTTGAGCTGTATGTTGCGGAACCAGTCCTGCAAGTCGCTGATAGGCATTTCGATGAGTTGCATGATGGTCTTGCCACAGACTTTGACGTATCCGGCTTCTTTCTTCAATCGCGTCCCTCTACATTCCGGGCAGACGGTTTTGCCACGGTAGCGTGCCAGCATCACACGGTACTGAATCTTGTACTGGTTATCTTTGAGCATACGGAAAAACTCATCGATGGAGACTTTCTCGTGCATGTCCATTCCTTCTTCTGACGGCAGACCGTGCCAAAGCCAGTCCTTATGTTCTTGTGAAAGAGAGAAATAAGGCTCGAAAATAGGGAAATTGTCTTTCTCGGCACGACGGCAGAACTCTTCTTTCCAGACCTTCATCTTTTCTCCGTGCCAGCACTGTACGCAACCGTCATAGACAGATAATGAGGGATTTGGGATGACGAGTTTCTCGTCAATGCCTACGACTTTGCCAAAGCCTTCGCAAGAGGGGCAGGCTCCTACCGGTGAGTTGAAGGCGAAAAGGTTGGCGGAAGGCTCTTCGAATGTTACGCCGTCTGCCTCGAATTTTGTGGAGAACTCATGCTCAATCATTGCCGGCATGAATATCAGGCGGCACATTCCATGTCCTTCATAGAATGCTGTTTCGGCAGAGTCATAGAGGCGGGAGATTGTCTCTTTGCTGTCATCCACACTCATTCTGTCGATGAGAATGTGGGCTTCATCGGCTTTTATGGTGCTGACTTTGTCGCCAAGTTCATCAATGCGCAGTATTTCGCCTTGGTAATACAGGCGTGCATAGCCGGCTTGCACAGACATCTCCAGTTGGCGTTCAATGGTTCTTCCCTCTGGCACATGGAGTGGGGCGGTGATGATGAATTTTGTTCCTCGCTGATAGGAGAGCATGCACTCGACAAGGTCTTCGACGGAATGCTTCTTTACTTCCTGTCCGGAGACTGGGGAGAATGTTCTGCCGATACGTGCGAAGAGCAGGCGCATGTACTCATAGATTTCTGTGTTTGTGCCTACTGTGGAGCGTGGGTTGCGTGAGATGACCTTCTGCTCAATGGCGATTGCCGGTGGCAAGCCCTTTATGTAATCACACTCAGGTTTAGGCATTCTGCCCAGAAACTGTCGGGCGTAGCTTGACAGAGACTCGACATAGCGCCGCTGTCCTTCGGCATACAGTGTGTCGAAGGCAAGGGATGATTTGCCGGAGCCTGACACTCCGGCTATTACGATGAATTTGTCTCTTGGGATATTTATAGAAATGTCCTTGAGGTTATTGACCTTTGCGTGTGAGATTTCTATCATGGAAAGGCTGTTTCTGTGTTGTTTTGGATCGTGGTGCGCGGAATGTGCTGCGGAATATTCTTGTCAGTGTTAGTGCGTTAGAGCATTCCTTTTGTTGAAGGAAGTTCGAATTTGTAGATGTCGCGTTTCACTGCCATTTTCAATGCATGGGCAAATGCTTTGAAGATTCCTTCAATCTTGTGGTGCTCATTCTGCCCTTCAGCCTTGATGTTGAGGTTCATTTTTGCAGCGTCGGAAAGGGATTTGAAGAAATGGAGGAACATTTCGGTAGGCATTTCTCCTACTTTCTCACGGTTGAACTCCGCGTCCCATACAAGCCATGGTCGTCCACCGAAATCAAGTGCAACGGAGCACAGACAGTCATCCATAGGCAGACAATAGCCGTAGCGTTCTATTCCGCGCTTGTTGCCAAGGGCTTCAGCGAGGCATTCGCCTATGACGATGGCAGTGTCTTCTATCGTATGGTGCTCGTCAACTTCAAGGTCACCTTTTGTGTGAATGGTAAGGTCTATCATGCCGTGTTTGCCAATCTGCTCCAGCATGTGGTCAAAAAATCCGAGACCGGTGTTTATGTCACATGTACCTTTGCCATCGAGGTTCATACGCACGTAGATGTCTGTCTCCTTTGTCGTGCGTTTGATTTCCGCAATACGTTCCCCGGCAAAGAGGATTTCTGTGATTTTGTCCCATGTCATGTCCTCACCGATGATGAGAGCTTTGCACCCGATGTTCTCTGCAAGCTGACGGTCTGTCTCGCGGTCTCCGATGACATAGCTGTTGATGAGGTCGTATTTCGGTTCTTTGTTCTCTGTGGCAGCGGAATCGGTTGTGATGTTCTCGGACAGAATGGTATTATATTGCGGATTCAGATTTGAGTCTTTTATATATTCCGTAAGCATACCTGTGCCCGGTTTACGGCATGGGTGGTTGTCTTCCGGGAAATGGCGGTCTATGAGGATGTTGTCGAACACCACCCCCTCTCCTTCAAGTGTTTGAAGGATGAAATTATGTACAGGCCAGAAAGTCTCCTCAGGGAATGAGTCTGTTCCAAGGCCATCTTGGTTGCTGACCATGACAAACTCAAAATCGAGATGTTGGCGTATGAAACTCAGATTTTTGAAAACACCTTTGACAAATCTCAGTTTGTCAAAGGCGTCTATCTGTTCGTCGGCAGGCTCATGTATGAGTGTGCCGTCGCGGTCTATAAAAAGGACTCTTTTCATCAATGTGTTATTAAAGTTTCAGGTCTTTGAGAATTTGTGACATCTTCTGTACAGTCTGCACACGTGTTGGGACAAGTGGCAGGCGAAGTACATTGTTGATGAATCCCATCTCATTAAGCAATGCCTTTACGCCGGCAGGATTACCGTCGACAAAGAGCAGAGAATACAAGTCCGTAAACTTATGGTGTATCTTCAAAGCTGCTTCAAACTCGCCACGCTTCTCAAGGCGAATCATTCGTGAGAACTCTTTTGGCAGAGCGTTTCCGATGACAGAGATTACTCCCTCGGCTCCGCATGCTATCATCGGATATGTCAATGAGTCGTCGCCGGAAAGTACTGCAAAACCATCAGGCTTGTTCTTCAGAATCTCATCCACTTGTTCAAGATTGCCGCTTGCTTCTTTTATTGCCACAATGTTTTCGCATGCTTTTGCGAGTCGTACTGTTGTCTCAGCCTGCATGTTTATACCTGTGCGTCCCGGCACATTATATAATATGACTGGGAGCTTTGTGGCATTAGCGATGGCTTTGAAATGTTGGAAAAGACCTTCTTGTGATGGTTTGTTGTAGTAAGGGCAAACACTAAGTATTCCGTCAATGCCTTTGAAATCTCCTGTTTGCAGTTCTTCAACGATAGCGGCTGTATTGTTTCCTCCGCAACCAATGACTACGGGGATGCGTCCGTTGACAAGGTTCACTATGAAATGCTGTACATCAAGGCGTTCTTGTTTGGTCAGACAAGGTGTCTCTCCTGTTGTGGCAAGGATGCAGAGGAAATCTGCACCATTGCCAATTTGGTACTCTACAAGTCTCTTCAGCGCATGGAAATCTATATCTCCCGTTTCTGTAAATGGAGTAATCAGGGCTATGCCAAGACCACGGAATATATTTTGCTTCATAAGTTGTTTCACAAAATCAGTTAATGTGTTGTAACGTTTACGACAGGAATCCGAGCAGTGCACCCGCAGCAACTGCAGATCCTATGACACCGGCAACGTTTGGACCCATTGCGTGCATAAGGAGGAAGTTCTTGCGGTCATACTCAAGTCCAAGGTTATTGGAAATGCGCGCTGACATAGGAACTGCCGATACACCCGCGTTGCCGATAAGCGGATTCAGCTTCTTGTGTTCTGGAAGGAACAAGTTCATAAACTTAACGAAGAGCACACCTGAACATGTAGCAACAACGAAAGCGCAAGCACCAAGCACGAAGATGAAGATAGTGTTCATTGTGAGGAACTCACTGGCTTGTGTTGAGCAACCTACTGTAAGACCGAGCAACATCACAATGATGTCATTGAGTGATGAGCCTGCTGTCTTTGCAAGGCGTGTTGTCTTGCCTGATTCTTTCAATAGGTTTCCAAAGAACAACATTCCAAGAAGAGGCATACCTGAAGGCACTATGAATGTAGTGATGAGGAGGCCGATGATAGGGAAGAGGATGCGTTCTGTCTGTGATACCTCACGGCCGGCTTTCATCTTGATGACACGCTCTTTCTTTGTTGTGAGGAGGCGCATCAAAGGTGGCTGTATTACAGGCACAAGAGCCATGTAAGAGTAAGCACAGACAGCAATTGCTCCCATAAGGTTTGGACACAGTTTTGAACTTAGGAATATTGCCGTAGGACCATCGGCACCACCGATAATGGCGATGCCTGCTGCTTGGTTAGGCTCGAAGCCAAGGGCAAGCGCTGTCATGTATGCACCAAAGATGCCGAATTGTGCTGCAGCTCCAATAAGTACGAGCTTAGGATTAGCTATGAGTGCAGTGAAATCAGTCATAGCACCAATGCCAAGGAATACCAATGGAGGATACCATCCCTGCCTTACACCTTGATAGAAGATGTTCAGTACAGAGTTATCCTCATAAAGACCAATCTCAAGTCCGGCATCAGCTTTGAAAGGAATGTTTCCCAGAATGATGCCAAGTCCTATAGGAACGAGCAACAGTGGCTCAAAGTCTTTCTTTATGGCAAGCCAGATACAGGCAGCTCCGACAGCTATCATAATCAGGTTTCCTATTTCAGCATTTGCAAAGCCTGTGTATGTAAGGAAATCGAAGAAATTGCCTTTAAGGAAATTCAGAAATGTTTCCATGATTCTTTTTTTTCTTAACGGTTAGCCATTATCCAATAGTTATGAGTGGAGCACCTTCCATAACAGTATCGCCCACTTTTACAAGGACTGCTGTAACTTGCCCATCATATTCAGCCTCTATATTATTCTGCATCTTCATGGCTTCAAGGATAAGGACTGTGTCACCTTGCTTCACAGTGTCTCCGACTTGGACCTTTATCTCGTTGATTGTTCCTGGCAGTGGAGCGAGGACATGCTGACCAGCACCGGCAGGCATTACAGGTTTAGGCTGTGGAGCTGCTGCCGGAGTTGTGGCTTTAGGCGCAGCTTGCACTTGTTGGATTGGGCGTGTGGTAGGTTTAAGGGCACGCTTCAATTCCACTTCAAATTCTACTCCGTTAACAGTGACTTTTGCCACTTTGTCTTGAACTTCGAGGATGTCTACTTCGTAGTCGGTACCCTCAACTGTATATTGGTATGTAGCCATAATATATTGTTTTCTGGTTGTATTTTTTTATGTTTGAACCTTTTTTTATTTCTTTATTTCATTATTGAACTTAGGAGCATTCCATGTAGTGTTCTTTGGCTTGATGGATATGATGCCGGACTCAACATCATGGACATCATCTTCATATTGTTTGATAGCCATTGCAATGACAGCTATATAGACTTTCTTGTCAATGCCTTTGAGCTTCAGACCGTCCTTCATCAGTTTTCCTGTTGTATCAAGCACCTCAGCACCGATTTTTGCTGTTGTGGTGATAGTGCTTGTCACAGGCTTGAGAGGATATGCATTTGCAATTTTCTTTGTCGTATTGATATGATCCATGATAAGCCCCAGCACACGGAAAAATACGAACAGCAGTGCAAGACATGAGAACACAGTGCCCATAGCAAGTATTGTTATTGCAAATCCGTGTGGGTCTTCTGCCTTTGTGCGTGCTATTTTGTTATTGATGTTTGGTGTGTTGGCAATACCCGGTGTGGCATTCTTGGAATCACGCACGACCCAATTTGCGCTGCCGTCTTTCTCACGTGCATATGATTGGTTGTCTGCTAGTGCCGGGACTGTGACAGAGTCGATAAGCTCCACACCGTTGCCATCATAAAGTGCTACCCAAACAGGTTCTCCTTCCGTAATCTTGGCTGTGATGTGGCGTGAGCCATCTTTGGGATTTCCATTGCAGTACAGGATGAAGTGCTGGTTGCCTGACAGCAATGTGCCCTCGTCTCCGTTAGGAATTAATGACATGAGTGCCTGACGTTGCGGTGCACTGAGGTCTTTGTTCAGTACCGACTTGTCTGTTGTGATGTACATCCCACGGATGTTGACTGTTGTGAATGATGCGTTGCACAACTCTATCCACGCCTTATGATTCCCGAACTCGTCTACGATGCTGGACTCATTGTCTGTCATCACCTCATTTATTTTGATATTCTTCGCGCCTTGGGCAAAGATATCCGGTGATATGCATGCAAGTATGGCAAGCAGTAATCCGATTTTTTTCATTAGTTTATTTGCGTTTTTTTTGTTCTTATCTGTTAGTTTTCAAAGTTACGGTCTGTATGACTTTTGGAAATGCAATAGTTTGGTTCTTACGTTATTATATATCTGCCTGCATTATCCACAGCATAGGATTATTACCAGTTGGGCTGTGAAAATGCGCAGGAACATAGTCAGAGGGTAAACTGTGGAGTAACCTATGGCAGGAACTTCTTTTGAACATACAGAGTTCGCATAAGCGAGTGCCGGTGGGTCTGTATATGAGCCAGCTATCATACCCATTATGGTGAAATAGTTCAGTTGGTATCTCATACGCGCTATTGTTCCTATAATCAATATAGGTATTACGGTGATTAGGAATCCTGACAGGACATACAAGAGTCCGTCACCTGCAACAACAGTGTTCACAAAGTTCGCTCCGGCTTTTATTCCTACACTTGAGAGGAAAAGCACGAGTCCGACTTCACGCAGCATAAGGTTCGCCGACGTGGTGGTGTAGGTTACCAAATGGAACTTATGGCCGAACCTTCCGATTAGGATTGCTATGATAAGCGGACCGCCTGCAATACCCAGTTTCAGTGGCACCGGTATGTTTGGGATGGCAAATGGTATGCTTCCAAAGAGGATGCCAACCATTATGCCGATAAATATCGTTGCAATGTTCGGGTGGTCAAGACGCTTTATGGAGTTTCCGAGGATAGTGCTGACACGTTCCACATGTGTCTTCTCGCCGACAACCATCACCCTGTCACCTACTTGGAGTGCGAGGTTGCTTGAAGCAAAGAGGTCCATTCCCTGTCGTGTGACACGGGTCACGTTCACGCCATAGACACTTGAGAAATGCATCTTTGCCAACGTCTTGCCGTTGATTTCCGGCTTTGTGACAAGGATACGCTTGCTTATCATCTGCTTTTTCTCTTCCTGCTCCTTGAACTCCAGCACTTCTGTGCGTTCTCCGACAAAGGCGATGATGGCTTCCGCGTCGGCTTCCGCGCAGACACAGTAAATCTTGTCTCCAAATTCAAGTGTGGTGTCTCGCTTCGGGATTATCAGTTCGCTGCCACGGAGTATGCGTGAGAATACAAAGTCGCGCTTCATGAAATCATGGATTTCAAGGATAGTGCGTCCACAGATATATGAATTGCGCACAAGGAGGTGCATGAGGTGTGGCTTCTTTGCTGCATTTCCCTCGTCCTGCATCTCCAATGCCTCTTCCTCTTTGTCAAGTCTTGTACGTGTAATGAAGCGTATGGCAATTGTTGCGCCTATGATACCGACAACGCCAAGAGGGTACGCACAAGCATAACCGTTTGCTATTGGAGGCGCTGCTCCTTCGGCAAATACAGAAGACAATACCTCGTTTGCGGCACCGAGTCCCGGAGTGTTTGTCACAGCACCATAGAGTGTGCCTATGAGCATGGGCAGATTTTCAGGGTTGCTTGTGTCAAAGAATGCATAATAGCAGCCGAACATCACAGCGATGTTCAGGATTATGATACTTGTTGCCATAAGATTCATCTTCACTCCTCCCTCTCTGAAACTTTCAAAAAAGCCCGGTCCCACCTGCAAACCAATCATGAACACAAACAGAATGAGACCGAAATCCTGCACGAATGTCAGAATAGGAGTAGGGGCTGTGAATCCGAAATGCCCGGCAGCAATGCCGGCAAACAACACAAATGTCACTCCAAGAGCGATTCCTCCGAATTTGATTTTTCCAAGATAAACACCAACAGCAATGACTAACGCGTAAAGCAATGCTATATGCGCAACAGACTCAGTGCTGGTGAATAAGTTTATTAGCCAATCCATATGATATTTACATAATTTCGCTACAAAATTACTCATTATTTTGGTAAGAAAAGAATTTTTTTGTACTTATTTTTTGTTAGTGTGCAAGTTTTTGGAATTTTATATGTACTTTTGTATCGTGCTTCCTGACACACCGTGTGCGGAAGGGTACATCTCGTATTGCCGGCAACGGTAAATTCCATTTGACGCTTTATTGGAAAAGTGGTTGGATGAGAAGCCCGGCACACATGAAAACTGTCAGTTAACGTATAGAAATCTAACAATTAATATATAAATTAAGAATATGCATACACGTGAGGAAAAACTTGAGGCGTTCGGAAGGCTGCTTGACGTGCAGGAAACCCTTCGGGAAAAATGCCCATGGGACAGGAAGCAGACCAACGAATCATTGCGCCCTCATACCATAGAGGAGGCTTATGAGCTTTGCGACGCTTTGATGAAGGATGACAAGAAAGAAATCGTAAAGGAACTTGGCGATGTGATGGAGCACATTGTCTTTTACAGCATGCTTGGCAGCGAGAAAGGCGATTTTGACATTGCTGATGTCTGCAACAAGGAGGCTGACAAACTGATTTTCCGCCATCCCCACATTTATGGCGAACAACAGGCGGAGACAAGCGACGATGTCAGCAAGTTGTGGGAGCGTGTCAAGCAGAAGGAAAAAGGTGGAAATAAGACCGTCCTTTCGGGTGTTCCGGTCTCTCTTCCTTCGCTGATAAAGGCTTACCGCATACAGGACAAGGCTCGCAATGTCGGTTTCGATTGGGAGGAGCGTGAGCAAGTTTGGGACAAGGTCTATGAGGAAATAGGAGAGCTGAAGGCGGAATTGGAATCAGGCGATAAGGAAAAGGCACTCAATGAGTTGGGGGACTTTATCTTCGCTGTCGTCAATGCTGCGCGACTTTATCACCTTAATCCGGACACAGCCCTTGAGAAGACAAACCGGAAATTCACGCACCGTTTCAATTATGTGGAGGCGAAGGCGAAGGAAATGGGCAAGGAACTTAAGGACATGACACTTGCAGAAATGGATGAACTTTGGGAAGAGGCTAAAAGCTCGGAACGAACTGTTTCGTGATGCCTGACTCTTCAGGGCATGGATTTGGCATTATTGGACATTATATTAATATTACAACATTTTTATAATCATGAAAAAACTGACATATCTGTTTGTGGCATTGCTGGTTGCCGGTCTGTTGACAACAGCATGCAACGATAAAAAGACAAGTTCGTCGGAGGCTACTGCTGACAGCGTTTGTGTGGAAGAGCAGGACACTACCGTTTATGGTGTCTGCGGCGAGGGCACGACGATGCACAACCTTGAGTTGATAACAAATGACGGTGACACTCTTAATCTGCTGCTCGATACGGAAGAATCAGACGTGGAAACAGTTAAGGGAGGCCTGCTCAGCGGCGACAAACTGGCTGTCATTGTTACAGAACTGGACGGTGAGAAAAGTGCTTCTGTCGTTGTCAACCTTACTACCCTTGAGGGCAAATGGACAGGTCTTGACCGTAATTTTGAGATAGTTGACGGAGGAGAAGTATTGTCAACAATGCAGAGTGAGGCTAATCCGTATACAGCGTGGAAAATACATAACGGCCGCCTTCTTATGGGACGCGACTCTTTTGATGTCGTGACGCTTGGCGCAGACTCATTGGAATTGGAGAGCAGCAAGGGCATTTTTGTCTACAAACGGCAGAAAAAAGCCATGCCAAAACAGAAGAAATAGTAATGGAACCTTTTAAGATACATATTTTGGGCTGCGGTTCTGCGACACCGCGACTGCAGCATTTCCCCTCTTCACAGGTGGTGGAGGTAAGGGGAAAGGTTTTCATGGTCGATTGTGCAGAAGGCACTCAACTGCAATTGCGGAAGACGCGTGTCGCGTTCACAAAGATACAAGCGGTGTTCATTTCCCACATGCACGGCGACCATTGCTTCGGACTGATAGGAATGGTCTCCACTTTCGGGCTTCTTGGCAGGACAGCACCGCTGCATATCTATGCTCCTGCCGCCATGGAGGAGTATCTGATGATGCAGAAAAGGCTCTTCTGCAAGGATTTGGGTTATGACCTTGTCTTCCATGCTGTTGACACAACGAAGCATCAGGTCATATATGACGACCGGAGCCTTACCGTGGAATCCATTCCGTTATGTCACCGTGTGCCGTGCTCAGGCTTCCTCTTCCGCGAGAAACCGGGACTGCCGCATATACGCCGTGACATGATTGACTTCTATAAAATCCCTGTCTCGCAGATTAACAACATAAAGTCCGGTGCCGATTGGACTATGGAGGACGGCACTGTGATTGAGAATGCGCGCCTTGTCACTCCTGCCGACAAGCCTCGGACGTATGCTTACTGTTCGGACACGAAGTATCTTCCCGAGCTTCACAAGATAGTTTCCGGCGTGGATGTCCTCTACCATGAGGCGACATATTCCGAGGACATGATGGAGAATGCTGAGAAATACTGCCATTCCACTGCCCGTCAGGCAGCGATGGTTGCCCGTGATGCGAACGTTGGAAAGTTGCTCCTTGGTCATTACAGTGCGCGTTATGAGCGTGAGGAGTCTGTATTGCTGGAGGAGGCACAGAAGGTTTTTGAAAACTCACATCTGACAAATGAACTGCAGGTGATAACGGTATAGAAGCGGTAGGGTAGGGCTATAATCTAATAGTATAATGTGCGAGTCGCAGCATAACAGGGATAGACGGTATTTGGTAAAGTGGAGCATTTCATACCGATGCGTAATAGTCTGACTGAATGTTGTTAATTGTTTTGCATTAATTCGAAATCTGTTATGTCGCCATGGCATAATATATGTATTATATATAAAAACAACAAGTGACAGGAAAGAACTTTTTCCTGCCACTTGTTGTTTTTATAACAATGATGTCTTGTTTTTGTTTCGCAGGATAGTTGAAAATTTATCGAATTCACGTCATTTGATTGGTTATATTAAGATTAAAATCTTTGTTTTTAGTGAAATACTTGTAGAATTACTTTTTGTACATAAATTAAGATGCGAAAACAAATTAAAACTATGGTTGTGTTGTGGTTTTATAGTAGTATTGTTGTTGAATTACATTAAACATCTATTTGTTATTTTGTTTTATATTGTAAAAACAACTATCTTTGCAGTGGATTTATAAAATTAAGTGTGACAATATTGAATAAAACATTAATAATAAGAGTGGAATTTATAGAAATTATTTGTTTAACATAATAAAAACATAGAAAATGAATTATAGTTATAATTATGCTTATTTGCAAGAATTCATGCAGAGCCATCACCTTCAGAAGAAAGATTTGCTGGAAGCATTAGGCTGCTCTGATTACACGTCACTAAATAAATGGCTTAGTGGAAAAGTTCCGGTTCATGTTACTGCCATGTTGAGGTTTTGTAACTATTACAATACACCATTAGCTGATTTTTTTGTGGACGAAGATGGATTGCCATGTGATTTTGAACCACGTATGCCCTCAGATAATGCACAACTACTCCCGACCGGTGGTTATGGTATGCGTGATGGAAGAGGGCGAGGGATTGTTGAAACAAAAATCACAGATCGTTCGATAAGAAGTTTTGAGCAGCAAAATGCAGTTGAAGAAGGGATTCTCCGAAAGGATGAACAGCTAAGTAAAAGGGAGGCTCTCTTGGCTGGTGGAATGATGCAGAATGCAAGAGTAGTGGGTTCTGGTACATCCGAACATAATCCGGAACAGGCAACTTCTGAAGCTATTCTTACAGCGGAAAATGAAAACGTTGAAGAAATCAGGCGATTAGAGAAAATGCAAAGAGCGAAAGTGGATGAAATAAGGGAAAGATACGACAAAGAGCGTGAGATTTTGCTTGCAATCATTGAGCAACAGCAAAAAGACATATCATCTCTTTTGCGTCAGAGATTATAAACGGTCTATTACTCTCACGGTATTATATACAGTCAAGAAATTGCACTTCTATCTTGAATGTATAACTCTTTGCCTTTTTCTATTTCATTTTTATCTTTTATAGTCAAACAGAATTGATTTGCGAAAATAATTGAAATATTATCGTTGATATTCAAATAATTACGCCTACGGATTTTTGCAATATATTTCTGTTTGACTATAATTTATCCAATTCCAAAGGAAGATTTTTACCTTTCGCCAATACGAATTTCCCGAGATCTTTTCGGCTCAACAATTCGTTAAAACCGTTGAATTCATTCCTTAATGCCTCGAACCCTTTTTGGTAATCATCATAGAATAGAACATCTGATAAATATGGAAACTCCAAGCAGATAACCAACAGTCTTTCTGTGGAAATCTTAGTGAGAATGTTTTCCGGTATTTGCAAAGAAGCAATACGTTCTTCAACCGAACTCATCTTTTCCCATTTGTCATCTCCCGGTTTCATGGGATATGTAAAATCCGTACTGCTTACCTTTTGGCTAAACGTACAAACGCCAACCATTGAGAATAAAATGATTAATAAAAACTGTTTCATATATCATCAAAATTACTATGAATATTTCTTTTTCTTAGATAAATAACGTGAGTTCGACGAAATTAATCGTCTGAAAAATTTGGTGAATAGCGGAAATTGTTGTAACTTTATAGTGCTCAAGTACAAAGAATTACAAACAATCTCCGCAATGTTCACCGAAGACAAAATTACAGAAATTTTCTTTATGGCAGATGAATTCTGCAAGTTTTTTAACATTTATATGGAAAAACATGCCATTAACGACGGTAAAAAACGCAGATATCACCGTGCAAGCACTCTTTCCGACGCTGAAGTGATGCTGATAGTGATACTTTTCCACAACTCCGGCTACCGCTGCATGAAGCATTTCTATGTTGAGCATGTCTGCCGTCACATGAGGCACTTGTTTCCAAAAGTTGTTTCCTACAACCGTTTCGTAGAGCTGCAAAAGACGGTTGCCATCCCGCTTGCCTTCTTCATAAAGAAAGTGCTTTTGGGCAAATGTACAGGCATAAGCTTTGTTGACAGCACGCCTCTGCGTGTCTGCAGGAACCAGCGTATACACATCCATAAGGTCTTCAAGGGCATAGCCGCACGAGGGAAATGCTCGATGGGGTGGTTCTTCGGGTTCAAGCTCCATCTGATATGCAATGAGAAAGGTGAGCTCCTTAACTTTACGCTCACACCCGGAGATGTCGATGACAGGAAACCGCTTGAATGCAAGTCATTTATGGAGTTTATATATGGGAAGCTTGTCGGAGACAAAGGGTATATAAAGAAAGAGCTCTTCCAAAGGCTTTTTGTGGACGGGATACAGCTGATAACGAAGCTGAAGAGCAATATGAAAGGAGCGCTGATGAGCGTGTCCGACAAGCTGCTTCTCAGGAAAAGGGCTGTCATAGAGACCGTCAACGATGAGCTGAAGAACATTGCGCAGGTGGAGCATTCAAGGCACAGGTCGTTCGGGAACTTTGTCGTAAACATGCTTGCAGCATTGGCGGCATACTGCTTCTTTCCAAAGAAGCCGTGCATCAATGTAAAAAGGACGATTGACACACAAATTGCCATATTCTAAATTCGTCGAACTCACGTTAAATACATTTCCAGTCTGTTACCGATTCCCAAAATTTCTCGGTATCAATTTTCGACCAATCGAATTGCTCACCTTTTGAATTGAAGGTAAAGCATGCTAGACACGAGGAGAATTCATCGTACACATAATATACGTCCTCTCCTTTCCAGTTGCCTTTAATTGCTGCCAAATCTCTTATGTCGTAAGATGCCCTACTGTCTATAAATTCCGAAAGCCATACGGGAAGGTCTGCGTTTGCAATATCCTGTTGAGGGGTATTTCTAATAGCCTTACGGACTATTTCTACCGGATCTGTAACCGTATTTTCCGTTCTTTCTTCGGCAGAGCATCCGGCTAATACGAGACTCAGAAGAAGCAAGATAGTTTTTGCAAATAAATTGATTTTCATAGGCTGATTGTTTTTTAATTATTAGTAATAGTTTAGATAAATAGACAGATGTCAAACCTGTGCAGTTATACAAAGTAAACCATTTCGCTTATCAATAATATGTTATGAAATGGCTTAAGTGATAAGTTCGGGTCAACCTTTGCCCCAAATCAATACCGCTGTATCAATATTTTGCTTCAAATTTAATAAATAATTTGTAATTACCAAAAAAAATAACGCAAATTAATAATATTTTAACACATAACTATTCTGATACAGTCTCTTTCCTGACTTTGTCACTCAAAAAAGTTTCAAAATGATTTGCTCTGATTTATACGAAACACAATGTTTGCTATATGTGAATATATATCCTTGATAATCAGGTTTTTGGTGGGATTGCTGCGTGTTTGCCTGTTGAGGTCAAATCTGGACATGACAAAAGGTTACCTTTTACCGTATGAAAGGTTACCTTTTATGATGCCTATGGTAACCTTTCGCAACACGAAAGGTTACCATAGGTTTTTCAGTGTGTGACTGTGGTGGGGTGGATTGTCTGTTTTGGTGGTATATTCAGTTTTGTAGTGTTAAATGTTTTTACAAATTGCGTTGTATGGCAGAAAATCATTACCTTTGCAAACTATTTGTTACGTTGCCTGTAATCTTTGGGGTGGCAGGCGTCCATGCGGACATTATTTCAGGAACAAAATATAGATTATTGGTTATGATTACACAATGTGCGGTACTGTTTGCCTTCCTTGCTGTTGGCGAACTCATTGTATGGGCTACCGGAGTGCCTGTCCCGTCTTCCATTATCGGTATGCTTTTGCTGGCTGCTGCTTTGCGTCTGAAGGTTGTGAAGCTGCGCCATGTTGAGGGAGTAGCGGATTTTCTTGTCCGCAATCTTGGTTTCTTTTTCGTCCCGGCAGGTGTCGGTGTGATGCGCTGCATGGGCATTATCCGTGACCAGTGGCTGCCTATCGTCGGTGCTACCGTGGTCAGCACGTTTGTCATTATTGCCGTCACAGGCTGGGTGCATCAGCTTGTGCGCCGCTATTTCTCACACATATCCATTCATGGTCATGGAATTTCTTCAAAATAAATATTTCCTTTTGGCACTGACTTTTGCCGCATTCATTGGAGCGCAATGGATAAGGCGGCGCACAGGTGTGGCGCTTCTCAATCCTATTCTTGTCGCTATCATCGGCATTGTTGCGTTCCTGCTCCTTACGGGCATAGACTATGACTGTTATGCTGAGGGCGGTTCGTACATAGACTTTTGGCTGAAGCCTGCTGTTGTCGCACTTGGTGTGCCACTCTATCGTCAGCTGGAGTCCATTCGCAAGCAGCTGCTTCCACTGTTGCTGGCGGAGCTGGCAGGGTGTGTTGCAGGTCTTGTGTCGGTGGTTTTGGTGGCCCGTCTGTTGCAGGCGACACCGGAAGTTGTCCTTTCCCTTGCCCCGAAGGCTGTCACCACACCGATTGCCATGGAGGTTTCGCAGACGATTGGCGGCATACCGGCATTGACGGCTGCCGTTGTTGTTTGCACAGGAATCTTTGGAAGTATGGCAGGATTCTCCATGGTGCGCATGAACCGCATCAAGAGTCCTATTGCCGGAGGGCTGTCAATAGGCACGGCTTCCCATGCTGTTGGCACTGCTGCCGCTTTTGAGCGCAGGGGCATGCGTTATGGAGCGTACTCCTCTTTGGGACTGACACTTAATGGTTTGCTGACTGCATTGCTTTCTCCGTTTATCCTTCCGCTGCTTGGCTATTGCTGAAAAACTGTATTTGTGATAAATAAATTGCTCGAAGAAAACAAAGAATCAAAAGAAATTGCTTCGCTATAAATGCGTCACCCGCTGTATGAAGCGATTCTTTTGGTTCTTTGCTTTATTCGAGCAATATTTGTATGGAGTAGGAATCCGCCTGTTAAAGTTTGTCGGAATAGCGGCGCACTTCCTCCGTAAACTTGTCTATGCGTCGCATTTCGGCAGGGATATTAATGCGCTGCGGACAATGCTCGTTGCACACCTTGCAGCCAACACAATGGTCTGCCTGACGGAGTTTCGGCACACTGCGGTCGTAGCCGATGAGGTAGGCACGGCGGTGCTTGGCATATTCCGGGTCTTTCTCGCCGCGGTTTGGCATTATGCCGTCATTGATGCACTTGTTGAAATGGCTGAAAATGGCAGGGATGTTCAGACCGTAAGGGCACGGCATGCAGTAGTTGCATTCGTTGCATGGTATGGTTTTGAGGTTGTAAATCTCGTCAGCGATGGACATAAGCAGCTTGTCCTCCTCCTTGGTGACAGGGTCAAGGGGTGAATATGTCGCGACATTCTCCTTGAGATGCTCCATGTAAGTCATGCCACTGAGCACTGTCAGCACCCCTTCCGGTGTGCCGGCATAGCGGAAAGCCCAGCTTGCGACGCTGTCTTCAGGGCGTCTTTGCTTGAGTTTCTTTGCTATGTATGTCGGAATGTTTGCAAGTCTGCCTCCGAGAAGCGGCTCCATGATGACGGCAGGGATGTTGCGTTTCTTCAGCTCTTCATAGAGATAGGATGCGTCAGTGTTGCGTGGGTTTATCTCGTCGGCATAGCTCCAGTCGAGATAGTTCAGCTCTATCTGCACGAAATCCCAATGGTACTTGCCCTCATCGTGCCATTTGAGGAGCATATCATATATTTTCACATCGCCATGATAGGAGAATCCGAGGTTGCGGATGCGTCCTTTCTTCTTCTGTTCCACCAGCCAATCGAGTATGCCGTTATCCATATAACGGCTGTTAAAGTTTGCAAGCGAGTCATCGCCTCCACCGATAGCATGGAGCAGGAGATAGTCAATGTAGTCCGTCTGAAGATATTTCAGTGAGTCTTCAAACATCTTTATCGATACCTCGCGTGGCCATGTCTCAGGGGAAAAGTTTGACAACTTTGTGGCAATGAAGTATTTGTCACGCTTGTGTCGCTTCAGTGCGATGCCGGTAGCGGCTTCGGAACGTCCCTGGCAATAGACAGGTGATGTGTCGAAATAATTGACTCCGTGTTCGAGAGCGTAGTCTATCTGACGGTTGACCATCTCCTGGTCTATGTCTGCATCACTGTTGTCCTTGAGTTTTGCGCCGTCGACGAGTGGCAGGCGCATCATGCCATAGCCAAGGATTGAGACCTTGTCCCCGTTGTTAGGGTTAGTCCTCATTGTCATTTCTCCGCGTGGCACCATGCTCTTGTCCGATGTTTTAGCCTCTGTTGCGCTGTCATTCTTGCCTTTGCAGGCAGCCAGCAGTGATGATGAGGCTATTGCCGTGCCGGAGAATATCTTTAAGAAATCACGTCGGTTTATGGTTTTCATTGTTGCTGTTGTTCGTTTGTCGTGTTATATTTCCCTATGTACCTCATGTCCTTCTACATAGATAGCCGACAGAGGGCGTACAGGGCAGAGGTTCTCGCAAGCGCCGCATCCGATGCAGACTGCCGTGTTGACAGCAGGGATTTTCAGCGTGTTCTTGTCGTCAGGGTCATCCTCCGGGTTGAGCGGCACCATTGTTATCGCCCCTGTCGGACAGTGGCGTGCGCAGTTTCCGCAGTCAATGCCTTCGCTGACAGGCAGGCAGTTCTTGCGAATCCATACGGCATGGCCTATCTGTATGGATGATTTCAGGTCTTTGCCTATCTTTGTTATTGCGCCGGCAGGGCAGAGATCGCTGCATCGTGTGCACTCCGGACGGCAGTAGCCGCGCTCGTAGCTCATGGTCGGCTGCATCAGTGTGGACAGGTTTGTGGAAGGGCGGAGGACACCATTCGGGCATGCCGAGATGCAGAGCTGGCATGATGTGCAGTGCTGTGCCATGTTCTTTGCCGAGAGAGAGCCCGGAGGTGTTAGCGGTGTTTCACGCTTCGGAGCCTCTTTGTCCTCTATCTCCGCCAGTCCGCCGTCAAGCTTTGCCTGTGCCGATGCTGTCGCTGCGGCTGTCGTTGCCATGGCGGAAGCGAGGAGGAATGAGCGTCTTGAGGTGTCCACGGTTTCTTTTTCCGTACTCTTTTTGTTTGTGTCAGGCTGTTCCGGGGTGCTTGCAGACTTTGCCTTTTGTGCTGCTTTATGTCCGAAAGTCAGTGCGTCATGCTTGCATTTGTCTATGCAGTCGCCGCATGTCACGCATCTGCTGTAGTCTATTTCATGGTTCTTGAAATCAATGCATGCCGCTTTGCAGTTGCGTGCGCACAGTCCGCAGTTTACGCATTTGTCACTGTTGAAGTGCACTTTCATGTAGGAATGTCGTGCAAAGATGCTCAATATTGTGCCCACAGGGCATATTGTGTTGCAGTAAGTTCTGCCTCCGCGCACTGCCAAGACTATGATAATGAGGAGTGTCGCTACAGCAATCCCTACCGTGACAGTGCTGCGCATCCACACTTCCGTAGAGTAGAAAGCGTAGCTGTCATAATGTTCGGCTACCATGGCAAGGAGGTTGTTGCCCCATTGCCATACAGGAAGGAGCAGGGAAGCTACCATTCTGCCATAGCTGCTGTAAGGGGCGAGGAGGGAAACGATGATGTTCACTCCGGCTAATGCTGAAGCGATGAAGACGAGAAGCATGGCATAGCGCAGGATTTTCTTCTCCGGTGAGTAGCTGAA
Source organism: Palleniella intestinalis (assembly GCF_013166595.1). Taxonomy (GTDB): domain Bacteria; phylum Bacteroidota; class Bacteroidia; order Bacteroidales; family Bacteroidaceae; genus Prevotella; species Prevotella intestinalis. The sequence goes on from NZ_JABKKG010000003.1 coordinate 353,756, forward strand.
GCGGTTGCGCTTCATTTTGCTTCTGCCTTTGGAGATGATGTCCTGAAGGATGCCAAGTGGGCAGATTACTGAACAGTAGATGCGTCCGAACACCAATGTCAGGGCTATTATTCCAATGACAACGCCGATGTTCAGTGCGTAGAATGCCGGCCAGAACTGTATTTTCGCCATCCAGCCGAGCCATGAATGGAGCGTTCCTGTAAAGTCAAGGAACAGCAGTGTGACGCCAATGAACATCACGGTTGCGAATAGGATTCTTGTTTTTCTCAGCATAAAAGTTTGTTATTCCTGTTTCTTAGTTTATGATTTTGTCATGCTTACAATGAGGATGCTTGCCTCATACAGCAGCCATATAGGCAGGCTGACGAGCGTAAGAGTGAAGATGTCGGAAGTAGGGGTTATGGCTGCCGCCACAATCAGTATTGCCACAATGGCATGGCGTCGGAAATGGCGCATCCATTCCGGGCGCAGCAGTCCCATTACGGCAAGCACCCAGCACACCACAGGCAGTTCGAACATGATGCCGAAAGTCAGTGTCATCATCATGAATGTGTCGATGTAGGAGCTGACAGTAAGCATGTTGTCAATGTCCGTGCTGACTTGGTATGTCCCAAGAAACCTTACTGTGAGTGGGAAGATAAGGGTGTAGTTGACTGCCATGCCTATGATGAACATGGCATAGCCTGACAACACAGCCTTTACTGATGCTTTGCGCTCGTTGGCATAGAGTGCAGGGGAGATAAAGCGGAACAACACATATATTATATAAGGTGACGCCACGGCTATTCCGGCGATGGCTGCCACTTTCAGGTGTATCATGAATTGTTCCGTCAGTCCTGTGTTTATGAGATGCAGGGTGAAAGGTTCTGCACCGAGAAGTCTGTAGGTGAGGAAATCCCCGTGCGACGGTGCGAGTACAATTCCGAACAGTTGGTCTTTCATGAAGAAAGCCATGACACCGCTTATCATTACCGCTGCGACAATCTTTATCAGGCATGACCGCAGTGCATCAAGATGTTCCCAAAACGATAGGTTGTCAGCGGGAAGGTCTTGCTTGCTCATTTCATTTCCCACTGTTTGCCTTTGTCGCCGCATCTTCTTTCTTGTCAGGCTGCGGTTCCTCTATTCCGTTGACGCCGTCTTTGAAGCTGCGCACTCCTTTTCCGAGTCCGCGCATAAGCTCCGGGATTTTCTTTCCTCCGAAAAGCAGAAGGATTACCAAGGCTATAAGAATGATTTCCTGTGTTCCAATCATGATGTTCTGTAGTTTTTAGTTGATGGATAGTTTTTTAATACATGGCTGCAAGACAGCCGTTTGTGTTTGCAAATTTACAAAAAAATACCCATATTACCAAAAGAATCAGTAATATGGGCAATTTTTCCGCCATTAAGTCAATGGTTTTATGAGTTGTTTGTCTGTTGGACGGGATTTATTTCAGATGTTTCTGTATCCATTTCATGTGTCCGTATTCTGTGGCATCAGATGTCCAATGCTCATTGACAGGAGTGATGAGCGCCTCTTTCTCGCATTTCAGCACATTGTACACAGCATAGGAGGTGGTAGGAGGGCAGGTGTTGTCGTTGTATCCCCATGTCATATAAGTAGGGCAAGTGATTTGGCGTGCAAAGTTCACGACATCGTAATAAGCCATGACCTTTATCTTTTCCGGTGTCAGCATTCCTTTCGCTTTTTTGAAATGCGGATAACCGCCTGTGCGTCCCTGTTCCGCATATCCTGCCATATCGGATAGGGCAGGGTGGTTTGCCACACACAGTGTCACACGTTTGTCGATGCCTGCTGCCACCATAGCCAGTGCGCCTCCCTGGCTTCCGCCCTGGAAAGCGACATTTTTTCCGTCCCATTCAGGCAGGGATGTCATGAAGTCTGTTGCACGGATGAGTGCGAGATAGACATGGCGCATGTAGTAATTGTCGCGGTTGTCGAGTCCGTTGTCAAGGTAATTATTGCCGTCAGTCTGGAAAGCTGACTGTATTTCCTTGAAAGTCTTCTCCGGAGTGCGTGGGTCTATGCCGTGGATTTCCATTTCAAGTCGCAAGAAACCGTTCTCCGCATAGTATTTGTGGCGTAGTGGTTCCTTGATTGTCTTTATGCCTGCTCCCGGAGGACAGATGCATATCGGGTGGCTGCCCTGTTTCATGTTGCGTGGGTATGTCAGGTAAGCATAGACGCTGTGCTTGTTGTCGACCTTGAGTTTGATGAGGTCACAAAGGATTTTGTCTGTGCAATATTCCTCCGCACGCTCACGAGTATAGGAGAGAGTTTGTTTGAGTGACTGTTTCTGTGCATCCCAGAATGACATGAAATCAGACGGTTCCTTTGTGTAAGGTGTGATTTTGTTGACAGAGAATCCCACCTTTATATGATGTACATAAGTCGTTCCGTCAATGTTTACAGCAAGGTTGAGGTCGCGGAATCCCGGTGTCTTGCGTGAGCCGATGTTAATGTTGCAGCGTCCGTTCTTCAGGTTTGCCGTGCCTTGCTTGTCTGTTTGGAGCATGTCATTGGACAGTTTCCAGCTGACTTGTCCGTCACGTGGTATGCCATATTTATAGAACTGCACCTCTATTGTGGCGTTCTCTCCACATTCATACAGCCAGTCTGCATGGTTAGGCACTGTCACCCAAAGATAGTCTGCACGGTAAGGATAGTTCTCGGCAGCAACGTTCAATGTGCCCACTATCAACAGGAGTGCAAGAATAAGTTTTCTCATTGTGTTATAATTAGTTTTGATTAGTGTTGGATTTGTGCCTTATGCTCTTTTCTTTATCTCTTCCGCACACTGCTCCATAAGCCATTTCGGCGTGCTTGTCGCACCGCAGATGCCAACGGAAGATACATTTTCAAGCCATTTGTCCTGTATTTCGTCCGGACCTTCTATGAGGAATGTGTTCGGATTCACTTTCAGGCATTCGTTGTACAGGACTTTGCCATTGCTGCTTTTCCTACCGGATACGAAGAGCACAAGCCCATGTTTCTTGGCAAATTCGCGTATGTTGTCCATACGGTTTGCCACCTGTCGGCAGATTGTGTCAAAACTTTTGAATGTGCATCCGCTTGCTATATGCTGCCGGCAGTATTCTATTATTCGCCTATATTCCCCAAGCGATTTCGTCGTTTGTGAGTATAGGAAAATGTCGCGGTTAAAGTCTATGGCAGAATCCTGCAATTGCTCGTAATGCTCTATGACGATAGCTTTGCCGTCAGTCTGCCCGACAAGTCCGAGAACCTCGGCATGACCGTTCTTTCCGAAGATGACAATCTGGGCGTTTGGGTTCTCTTCATGCTGTCGGCGTATGCGCCTTTGCAAGGCAAGCACCACGGGGCAGGTGGCATCGATTATCTCCACATTGTTCTTTTCGGCAATCATGTAGGTGCGTGGCGGTTCGCCATGTGCACGCAGCAGTACCCGGGCGTTATGCAGCTCTTGCAGTTCGTCATGCCCGATGGTCACCAAGCCTTTCTCTCGCAGCCTGTCACATTCCGTGCCATTATGCACAATGTCACCAAGGCAGTAGAGCTTTGTGCCCTCTGCCAGTTTCTCTTCAGCTTTCCGGATGGCAGTCGTCACACCGAAGCAGAAGCCGCTTCCGTTGTCAATCTCTATGTTCATGATTTGTTGATAAAGTGCAAAACTTCGGGCAGATGTCGGACAGGATGTTATTTCAGAGAATTGAAATACGTGTCAAGCAAATCGTGTGCCGCCTTGAAAGATGTCTTTTTCTGTGTCAGGACAGCATCCTCCGCAAGCTGTTTCAGTGCTTTTATTTCAGGATTTTGGTAGAAAGAGCGGCGGAGATACTCGTCGATTGTCTCGTACATCCAATAGCGTGCCTGCTTTGCACGGCGGTAGTCGAAATAACCGTTGTCCTTGACAAAGTCAATATATTCGAACACCATGTCCCACACCTCCTTAACTCCATTGCCGTAGAAACCGCTGTAACAGAGCACTTGCGGTGTCCATCCTGACTCCGGCTGTGGGAAGAAATGGAGGGCGTTCCTGTAGTTTGTGGCAGCCATGTGGCAGCGGTCGACATTGTCACCGTCGCATTTGTTGATGGCAATGCCGTCAGCCATTTCCATGATGCCACGCTTTATGCCTTGGAGTTCGTCGCCTGTTCCTGTCACTTGGAGCAGGAGGAAGAAGTCCACCATGGAGTGGCAGGCTGTCTCACTCTGACCTACACCGACTGTCTCGATGAAGATTGTGTTGAAGCCTGCTGCCTCACACAGCACAATTGTCTCGCGTGTCTTGCGTGCCACACCGCCGAGAGAGCCTGCCGACGGACTGGGGCGGATGAATGCGTCCTCACGTTGTGTGAGTTTCTCCATGCGAGTCTTGTCGCCGAGAATGGAGCCTTGGGAGCGTTCCGATGACGGGTCGATGGCAAGGACGGCAAGTTTTCCGCCGCGTGTGTCAAGGATGTGACAGCCGAAGTTGTCGATTGACGTTGATTTTCCTGCTCCCGGAACACCACTTATGCCGATGCGCACAGACTTGCCGCTGTAGGGCAGGCAGCGCTCGATGACCTGTTGCGCCTTCTCCTGATGGTCAGGTGCTTGGCTTTCAACAAGTGTCACGGCTTGTGACAGCATCGTTATGTTTCCCGCCAATATGCCATTGACAAGTTCTTCTACGGTATGTTCGTGGCGCTTGAATCGTCCCTTTTTGAGATAAGGGTTGACAGATTGCGGCTTTATGATGCCGGAATTGACTTGCAGTCCTGCATATTCGCTTGCGTTTTCTGGGTGTTCCATAACATTATAATTAGGTGTAAGTTTCTGTTCTCTTCTTCTGCTTTTTGGCAGAAGACACGATTCTTTATTCCTGTACCTCAATGATAACCTTCGGTTGTTGCGGGTCATTGGTAATCATGAGTATGCGCGGACGCTGCTTAATCTGCTTCATGGCATTGCCGTTGACAGTGATTTTCAGCTTTGCAGTCTCGCCCGGAGCTATCTTAGACTTGCTCAGTGAGACATTCATTCCTGCTGTGAACATCTGCAAAGCACTTATGATGAGTTCCTGCTTGCCAACGTTTTTCAGTGTGATGTCAGTCTTCAGTTTCTCCGGCTTGCCATGCATCTCTCTTTTCTTTATGACAGTCTTCGACAGTTCAAGTTGCGGAGCGTTGGCGATTATTGCTTGGTCTTTTGTCGGGAAAGCCGGGGTGAGTATGGCTGAAACCTGCAGTTCCTTGTCTGTAGAGATTTTGTCACCCGGTTGTTTGCCGAGATAAAGGGATGTTTGTGTGAGTCCCATGTCCCTCAACTTTGACGAAAGGAGCATGAAAGTGATTTCTCCGGCTTGGTTAGGGCGGAGTCTTGTCGGCGATACGTTCGCTTCAAGATAATCAGGAAGGTGCATCACTACAGGTTCGATGGTGCTGCCTGTAGTGTTGCGTATGTGCATCGTCAGTGTCGGCTGCGAGCCTTTGCTGACATCATCAAACTCAATCTCGTTGAGGTCCGTGCTGATTCCGCCGAGCATGTAAGGGTAGGAGCCGCTGAAATCCTGCACCTCGGTCACCACAACACCTTTTACAGTAAGCACAAGAGGCTTCTTCTGCCCTTCTTCATAAATCCATATCTCTTTCTGGAAATGTCCCAATTGCTTTGCGTCGTATGTCGCATCGACAACAAGTTCCTTGCCACCGGCAACCTTTGCATGTGAGGCAATGGCAGTCGTGCATCCGCATGAAGTCTCCACTTTTTTAATGGAAATTTGCTTTGATGACTTGTTTTTCAGCACGAATTTTGTGGTGACGGGAGTTCGGAACAGTACCTGTCCGCAATCGTATGTTGGGGTTGCGGTACTAAGTTTCTGTGCCATCACTTGTGTGACGGCACAGAATGCTATGAGATATAGGATGATATGTTTCAATTGTATCAAAGAATTTTGGTGTTGTTTTCCGGTGTGTCCTGCATACAGGAATCTTTAATTCTGTATGATGTACTGGTCGGAGATGCTCTCCTTGTCAAGGATACGGCGGATTGTCTCTGCAAACATGTCAGCGACAGACAGCTGCTTGACTTTCGCACAGCGCTTTGTGTAAGGGATGGAGTCTGTGAATACTATTTCCTCCAGTGCACTGTTCTGCACGCGTTCGCTTGCCGGGCCTGACATGACACAGTGGCTTGCTGTTGCGCGCACACTGTTGGCTCCTGCTTCGAGCATGATGTTTGCCGCTGCTGTTATTGTGCCTGCGGTGTCCACCATGTCGTCAACGATTACGACATCTTTGCCTTTCACATCACCGATAATCTGCATAGACTCGATGACATTGGCGCGTGCACGTGATTTGTTGCAAAGGACGAGCGGACAGTTAAGGTATTTCGCGTAAGTCTTTGCACGCTTTGCGCCGCCGACATCAGGAGAGGCGATGACAAGGTTCTCGAGATTCAGTGACTTTATGTAGGGCAGGATGACCGCAGAGCCATAGAGGTGGTCGACAGGGCAGTTGAAGAATCCCTGAATCTGGTCAGCATGAAGGTCCATTGTCACGATACGGTCGATGCCTGCAACTGTGAGCAGGTCGGCCACGAGCTTTGCGCCGATAGAGACGCGCGGCTTGTCCTTGCGGTCCTGACGCGCCCAGCCGAAATAAGGGATCACGGCATTGATGGTCTTTGCCGATGCACGTTTTGCAGCGTCAATCATCAGGAGCAGCTCCATAAGGTTGTCGGATGAAGGGAATGTGCTTTGTACAAGGAATACGTCGCGGCCACGGATAGACTCTTCATAGCTCACTGCAAATTCTCCATCGGAGAAAGTTGTGATAACCAAGTTGCCGAGCGGACAACCGAGACTCTGACAAATCTTCTCTGCAAGGTATCTGGTCGCTGTGCCAGAGAATACCATAAAGTTTTTTGAATCAGACATTTTGATTGTATAGTCGTTATGAAATGTTAGCGTATTGTGTGTGGGTTTTGCTTTTTTATGTTGCTTTTATTTTCAGCTTTTTGTTTCCGATTGTTTTTTTGTTGACGTAGTGGGCAACAACTATCTTGCCAGTTTGCGCAATCGTTGGAAATGCTGTATGACATCGTTGTAGTCCACTTGGCTGTGGATATCGAACCTGTTCCAGATGTCACTGCACAGTACCACTCCGCCAAATCCGGCATCATGTGCCCACCGTATATTGTCAGCATTCATGCCACCGAAGGCATATACGTGCTTGTCTATGAGTCCCTGACGGCTGGCCTCATAGATGGTTGATTCGGAAAAGCTTGGTTTGGAGCTGTTGTTTTGCTGCCTGTCGAAGATGTCATGCAGGAAAATATACTGTGATTTCTTCTTTGTCTCTTTCAGTTTTGAGAGGTCTGTGCAGCTTCTGGTCACCTTTCCGCGGTAGCCTTGCGGTACATCAGCGTCAGGGTCGTCAAGGTGTATTCCTGCAAGGTCAAACTCCTGCTTCATGTAGAAGTGCTCGTGTATGACGATGTTGCTGTGGTAATCTTCCGGTATGAGAGTCAGGAGACGCTCGAAATATAGCGGTGATGAGCCCGGCTTGTAGAGGTGCAGCGAATCGAGTCCCTCATCGAAAAGGGCTGTGATGATTCTGTCCTCCTCGATGAAGAATTGCGGTTGTGTTATTATGACGAGTTTCATCTGTCTATATAATTTTCTGCAAAGGTAAAGAAAAAACGGCAAACATCCAATAAACCATTATTAAAGTTTATTAATGTTTGCCGTTTTCTGCCACGTTCCTTTCCATGTTGGAAATCCTGTTTATTTCATTGTGCCACAGGAATTGTGCTGTTTTGTGGTTATTCTTAACGTTTGCCGTGTCGTTTCGGTTTGAATGGGCGTGCCGGCGCTGTCCCTTTGTACAGTGCTGCGATGAGGTCAGGGCGCCCCATGTTGCGCAAAGCCTGCTCGATGTTACGTCGTTCCTCAGGCTTGTACCAGAAGAAGAACTGCCGTTGCTGCAACTTCTCTTTCTGCGATTTGGCAGAATAGACAGGCTCGAGAGTGTACGGGTCGTAGCCGGTGTACCATGTTTCGGTGGCTATCGTCAGCGGGGTGGGAGTGAAGTCCTGTACCTGTTCCAGTTGGAAGTCCAAGCCTTTTGTTATCACGGCAAGCTCTGCCATGTCCTCGGTGTGGCATCCCGGGTGGGAAGAGATGAAGTAAGGGATAATCTGCTGGCGCAGTCCCTCTTCACGGCAGATACGGTCGAAGATGCGCTTGAAGTCGCGGAACTGTTGGAACGATGGCTTTCTCATCAGTCGCAGCACCTTGTCGGAAGTGTGTTCCGGTGCGACTTTCAGGCGGCCTGACACATGATTCGTGATGAGTTCGCGTGTATACTGCCGTGCAGCTTCGTTGGTTTTCTCGTCTTTTGAGTGGTGCAGCAGCAAGTCGTAGCGCACTCCGGAGCCGATGAAACTCTTTTTTACGCCCGGCAAAGCATCGACCGCATGGTAAATGTCAAGCAGTTTGCTGTGGTCAGTGTCAAGGTTCGGGCACACATTCGGGTGGATGCACGAAGGCCGTTTGCACGCTTCGCATGCTTTCCTGTTCTTGCCTGCCATGCCATACATGTTTGCCGACGGCCCTCCGAGGTCAGACAAGTAGCCTTTGAAGTCTGGATGCTCCATGACCTTCTTCACCTCACGCAGGATGTTCTCCTTGGAACGGCATGTGATGAATTTCCCTTGGTGTGCCGATATGGTGCAGAATGCGCAGCCTCCGAAGCATCCACGGTGGATGTTGACAGAGAGTTTTATCATCTCATAAGCAGGAATGCGCTTGCCTTTGTACTTAGGGTGCGGCATTCGTGTGTACGGCAAGTCGTGCGAGCGGTCAAGTTCCTCAGTCGTCATGGTAGGATATGGAGGATTGACCACGACAAACTTCCCGTCCACTTCCTGCAGCATGCGCTGCGCATGAATACGGTTGGACTCTTCCTCAATGTGCCTTATGTTCTCAGCCTGTGCGCGTTTGTTCTTCAGGCACTCCTCATGCGAGTGGAGCAGGATGTCGTCTTTCGTGATGCCGTCAGGGATTTCCTCCTTCCGGCATAGCACAACAGTCTGCGGAAGGTCCTTGATTTCGCTGACAGGAGTGCCGTCGGCGACACGTTTTGCCAGTTCTGTGCTGACACGTTCTCCCATTCCGTAGGTTATCATGTCGGCATCAGAGTCGCATAAGATGCACTTCTGCAGACGGTCCTGCCAATAGTCATAGTGCGTGACGCGTCGCAGTGAAGCCTCGATGCCGCCAAGAATGACCGGTGTGTCAGGATATAACTGCTTGAGAATCTTTGTGTAGACTATCGTAGGATATTCCGGGCGGCAGTCGTGCCGTCCGTCAGGCGAGTAGGCATCCTCACTTCTCAGGCGGCGGTTTGCTGTGTATTTGTTGACCATGGAGTCCATGCAGCCCGGTGAAATGGCAAAGAAGAGGCGAGGCTTGCCCAGCTTCTTGAAGTCGCGGAAGTCGCCGTGCCAGTCCGGTTGCGGCACAATAGCGACACGATAGCCTTCCGCCTCCCATGTCCTGCCTATTACGGCAGCACCGAAAGACGGGTGGTCAACATACGCATCGCCGGAGAAGATGATTATGTCGACATAATCCCAGCCGCGCAGTTCAAGCTCCTTCTTGGTCGTTGGTAGAAAGTCCGTCAGCATCATGTTCTGCATACAGCGTGATAAGGTTAGCGAGCCCGATTGCCTTCATGTCAGGATTGTAGATGACATCAAAGCAAAGGTCCATAAGATTCTTGTCCGAAGTCCCCTCATGTTCAAGGAGTGCGCGTATGTTCAGGCGCAGTTTGCCGAGCACTGTCTCGTCGACGATGCCGTTACTGTCTATGAGGTTGCGGAAAAGACTGTACTTTCTCAGTGTCGCAAGGTGCTCCGCTGTGATTTCAATGGTGCGTGTACCTTTGGCGTTGGCTATGATTTGCATAATGTGATGATTGTTTTCTGTTGGTTATGTTTCTTCGTTGTTTTATTAATAGATTGGGGCGTTAGGTTGGGTAATTCTGTTTGCTTGCATTCACACATTGAGGATTATTTAGCTTTCAGCATCAAATCAACAAAGTTTTGTGGTGATATTACCGTTATGCTGTCTGTCTTTTCGAAATTCTTGATATTATTTGTGACAAGGAAATTGCAATTGCATTTCAATGCCGTTTGTAGTTGGAAACTGTCTTCAAGGTCATTGAAAGCCATGTCATTAATGCCGTTGCGCAAGGCGGTTTCGTCAATCCCTGCAACAGTCATAGTGTCAAGAATGTTGGTTAGGATTGTCCGTATTGCTGAAACTTTATTGTCACCGAATATCCCATTTTTCTTTAAATACCTTTCCAAATAAAAGCTTGTTGTGTAAATGGTGGAGACTGATATGACGCAATCGCTTTTGCCGAAAGAGCGCAATATGGTCTTCACATGGTCAGAACCTTCTCTTTTGAGTAAGAGGTCAAGGATTACATTCGTGTCAAGAAACAGTCTAAATTTCCCCATAACGTTCGTTCATTATGTCTTCACGTGTAACCTTATAGTCCACACCATCGTCATGCAGTACCCCACACAATTGCTCTATGCAAGCCAAACGCTTTTCTGCCGTGCTTTTCTCAACTTCCGGTTCTTGTGAATCAATATTGAGCACAAGCCTTAATAATTTGTTGGCATAAGCCTCAATGGATTGCCGCTCACTCATTGCGCGGGCACTAAGTGCGCTCATGACATTGTTGTCAAGACGAATAGTTTTGTGTTTTGTAATCATAGTGTCCTGTTTTGAGATTTTCAATTGCAAAATTAATACATTAAATCGTGAATTCCAAACAATTGCGGATGTTTTTTTGCTTGCCTGACAGGCATGAACCATGTGGCGTGAATACTCGTTTCTTTGAGTGTAACTCTATGATTAAGCAGATGCAGCCCATCATTCTTTCTTTCCTCGTCTGAGGAAAGCCAGTATCTTTTTCATCAAAAGATTCCTGTTTGCGGCATCCTTCACGCATTCAAAAGGGAAGCCAAGTGCAAAGACCCGGTACGCGTCACCATCATAAGTCACAGAAGCCTGAGAGCCGGAAGCGTAGGCAAGGTACTTTTGGTCAGAGAGTGAGTCGGTGGAAAACAGGATGTCCGATGCCACAGAGGCATAATGCTTGTCGTTCACGTGCCTGAAGACGGACATTTGCATGCCGTTCCCAGAGACGATGTCCATTGGCTCGCTCTTGCGGAAAGGCAGTGAGTCGCAGTCCGTTCCGCCGTACATTATGTGGAGATTGTCGGCAAGCCATGCCTGCTCTTCCTCTTCCTGCATGTCCGAGGCGATATAGCTTCCGCTGAGGAACAGCCCTCCTCCGCGCTCGATGAATGCTTCGATGCCTTCACGCATTTGCGGGGTGAACGTCTTGTAGGTCAGGAGCGAATAACCGTCGTCCTTCTCGTTGCCAAAGAGGATGTCAAGGACGCTCACGCCGGTGATGTCCGTCTGTTGTGAGAAGCAATTAGAAGAAAGGCTCACAACGTTATATTTTCCTGCGTTCCTTACGGCTTCCGCATGGGCAAAAGCGTAGTTGAAGTCATTGCCGGCAGTGAAGCGTCCAAGCAAATCGTTGTTTGTGAAGCCAAGTCCTGTGCCTTTTCCTGCCTGCGTTTTGTCAAAGACCTGCTGATGGCCAATCCATGCAGGAGTCTTCCCGAGCGACAGTCCTACGTCGGCATCAAGGTCAAACCCGCAGATGCTGTCAGTCTCCACGACAGCCGGTGACGACAGTCGGTGGAAGGCGTTGACAATCATCACAGTCTCTTTCGCCTCAGGAGAATAAAGCGCGACAAGCTCTTCCGTCGGAAAACTCTCACCTCCGCTGTTGGCGGCAGTGAGGCGGAAGCGGTAGAGGGTGTTCGGTGACAGGCGGATTTTATGCTCTGTGCCTTTTATTATATGACCGTTGTCGTAGCCGGTTTTGTCAGTCCCTGTGTACAACACATAGGAGTCTGGAACGGCGGACGGCTCGAGGGAGTCGGTCTGCGCGCTCCACTTTAATGTCAGTTCGTCACCTTCCAGCGTGGCAGCAGAGAAATTCTGCGGAGTGAGTGGCTGCACGACAGCCTGCCTTCCGTCCCTTTCGCAAAGCCAGCGCAGTATGGTTTTGTAGATAGCGCGTGAAAGGACAAACTTGAAGTTCGGATCATGGCCGCATTTCAGGTCAGGGAAATTCTCGTGGGACATGGTCTCGAGTATCGCCGACGGCTGTGCCGGCAGGCGCGTCTCGCTGTAATTCTTGTCCCAAACCTCACGCACCACCCATTTTCCGAATGCCTTGTTAAGGTCGTTCGACACACTTCTCAGCAGTTCGGTCGCAAAGTTTTTTGACACGGAGCGCGGCCTTCCGTCCGCTGTCTCCTTATTGTTGAAGTTTGTCGTGCATATTGTCAAAGTGCCGTAGTGCGTCGTGAAATCGCGCAGCCAGCCGGCATCGCTGTGTATGGCAAGCTGCAAATCGAGGGGCACATGCCCGAGATGAGTGTCGCCGCGCTGAAGGTTGATTTGCTGCAGCGGTGTCCCGTTGACGCTGTCAAGCACCGCCATGGCAGTCGAATCGATGACAGCTTCGGACAAACTGTCAGGGTATGCCGTGCCAAAGCTGTCGATGTTCGCCTTCGTTATGCTGTCAACGTACAGCCGTACAGCATTTTCGGCAAGCGTGAGTGAGTCGATGTCGAACACCGGATGCTGCGGAGTGGGGGATTCGATGGGGTTGGTGCACGAACCGTACGACAGCCAGTTGGAAGCCAGTGAACGGCAGTTGATGTCCTCACTGTAATCGTTTTTCCCTGTTTTTGTCATGTACATCGCCTTCGGCACTCCTGCAAACTGTGTGTAGTAGCGTGCAGCCTCCAAGGCACGCGGCAGTCCGGAAGTCTTGCCGCCACGCTGATGATCGCCCATACCGCCACCGAAGCGCACGGCGTCGGTGGTCACGACTCCCTTCTGCGCACTGCGGTTTGTCACACACACATAATTGTTTGTCGGAGCATTTGCCTCAAATTCAAAAGTGCCGAGGTACACCCATGTCGAACTGCCCATTTGCTGGTTGACACGGAACGTGGTGGCTGTCCCCCGGTGGCACACTATGTATTCGGCATCGTCTATCGACTCTTCCACCGTCTGGTAGCTGACATAGACGGCATATCGCCCCCTTTCGCGAATCTTTGGGAAATAGAAAGCTCGCGCCATGTCCGTCCCTGTCCCGGCAGTCGTCCTTGCCATTCTTGCCGTTCCTGTTGCAAAAGGGCGGTCACCGTCCTTGTAGCACATTCCCGTGGTGGCGAATCCCGGCAGCGGTGATGTCACCCAGCCTGCCTTTCCCGCACTTTCTGAGTATCCTGATTGCGGCATGTCGTTGTCGACGATGACCATGTTCGTCTGCCAGTCCCTCTCTCTCGGCACGAAAATGTTCGCTCCGGCGTTCTCGAGCATAGGGATAAGATAAGGATAGACTATGGATTGCGTGAAGACATCCTCGCATGTGCCGTAGAGCTGTGCCCTTTGCCATTCCCACCTGTCCCTGCTGATGTTGTAGTATCTGCCGTGGCTTGGCCAGACAGACAAATGTTTGCCTGCCAGACCGTTCTCGATTGTCGTCGCTTTGGATACGTTTCTGACCCACGGCTGCTGTGCGCTGACGGATAGTAATATGTTGATTAACAGTACAGTTAGTGTTATCTTTCGAAGCATTTCTGTCATGATGTCGCAAGTGCCTTTTTCCTCGGCAATGCGAAAGGTAACGTTTTATGTAGTGAAAGGTAACCTTTCGCATGGTAAAAGGTAACCTTTTGTTGGGTGAAAGGTAACCTTTTGCAAAGCCGAAGAGAAGCTATATTATGAAATTCTCGGGATGCTTGCCTTCAAAGGCAGTATAATAGCGTTTTATCTCCTCCATGTCCTTGTCGATGTCGCCCGATGGAATGATGGTTTTCGTGCATGTTATCATCCTTTTTCCGTAGTCCATGCCATAGAGGAGTATCGGCATTTTGGCTTTCAGCGCGATATAGTAAAAGCCCTTTTTCCATTCCTTTGTCGCGCTCCTTGTCCCTTCGGGAGTCACACAGAGCTTGAAGCTCTCCTTGCTTTTCGCCGTTTCGGCAAGAGTGTCGGTCATCGATGTGCTCTTCTGCCGGTAGACAGGGATGCCGCCCATGCTCCTGAACAAGATGCCGAGAGGCCAGAAGAACCACTCCTTTTTCATGAGGAAATTCGTGTGCATCCCTTCAGCCATGGCAAAAAGCTGCCCTATGATGAAGTCCCAGTTGCTTGTGTGCGGTGCGAGGCATATTATGTATTTGTCCGGATGCTCTTGGGTTATGTCCTTCTTCCAACCCATAAGTCCGTAGAGAATCCATTGGCAAAGTCTTTTCATGAGGTTACATTTTGTGCAAGTGCAAATTAGGGTTCAAAGTTATAAAAAATCTCTCAGATAGCCTAATTTGCAAATAAAAAAGTTTTATTTTGGATTTTTTTTTGCTGTTTGTTCGGTTTTTTGCCAAGAAATTGTTATCTTTGCAGGAGGAAAATGAGTATTGCGCCGGAACGCTGAGTGACGTTTTTGACGCATGGTTTTGCGCGTCGGGTGCCGGAGAAATCCTTTGCCGTTTGCTGCGCCCGACAAAGTTGTGATAAAGATTTCATACGATAACATAAACAAACAACAAGAACTATGGAAAAAAGTGCATTGCAGATTGCTCGTGCCGCTTACCAGCCAAAGCTCCCTGTGGCTTTGCGTGGCGCACTGAATGCTGTAGAAGGTGAGCCGACACAGTCAGTCGCTGACCAGGAGGAAGTAGAGAAACTTTTCCCTAACACTTACGGAATGCCATATCTTCGCTTTGAGCCTGTTGACGGCGAGATGAAGACACAGCAGATGAACGTGGGCGTTATCCTTTCAGGCGGACAGGCTCCCGGCGGTCATAATGTCATCTCCGGTCTCTTTGACGGTATCAAGAAACTGAATCCGGCAAACAAGCTCTACGGTTTCATCCTTGGTCCGAGCGGACTTGTAGAGCATAACTACATGGAACTGACTGCGGAGATTGTTGACGAGTACCGCAATACAGGTGGTTTCGATATTATTGGTTCCGGCCGTACAAAGCTCGAGAAGAAAGAGCAGTTTGACAAGGGTCTTGAAATTCTCAAGGCACTTGACATCAAGGCGCTCGTAATCATCGGTGGTGACGACTCCAACACTAACGCTTGCGTGCTCGCCGAGTACTACAAGGCTATCGATGCTGGTGTGCAGGTGATTGGCTGCCCTAAGACTATCGACGGCGACTTGAAGAACTCCGAGATTGAGACTTCATTCGGTTTCGATACAGCTACCAAGGTCTACTCAGAGGTTATCGGCAACATCATGCGCGACTGTAACTCTGCCAAGAAGTATTGGCACTTTGTCAAGCTCATGGGCCGTTCTGCTTCTCACGTCACACTTGAGTGCGCTCTTCAGACACATCCGAACATCACCCTCATCGGTGAGGAGGTTGAGGCTAAGAACCAGACTCTTGACGACGTTGTCACATACATCGCTGACGCAGTGGCTGACCGTGCCACACGCGGCATGAACTATGGCGTGGTGCTCGTGCCGGAAGGCCTTATCGAGTTTATCCCTGCCATCAAGAAGCTGATTGCGGAACTTAACGATATGCTTGCAGCAAACCAGGCAGACTTCGACCTCGTTGCCGACGATAACAAGATCAGCTACGTGCTGAAGCACCTCTCTGACGAGAACGCTGCTATCTTCAAGAGCCTGCCTCTCTCTGTTTCACGCCAGCTCGCCCTTGAGCGCGACCCACACGGAAACGTGCAGGTTTCTCTCATCGAGACAGAGCAGCTGCTCGCAGAGATGGTTGGCAAGAAGCTCGCTGAGTGGAAGAAGGAAGGTCTCTTCAACGGCAAGTTCTCTACACAGCACCACTTCTTCGGCTACGAGGGACGTTGCGCAGCTCCGTCAAACTTTGATGCTGACTACTGCTACTCTCTCGGTTTCAACGCTTCCATGCTTATCGCTGCAGGCAAGACAGGCTACATGTCTTCCGTTAAGAACACATCCAAGCCTGTTGACGAGTGGATTGCGGGAGGTATTCCTATCACCATGATGATGAACATGGAGAAGCGTAACGGCGAGATGAAGCCTGTGATACGCAAGGCTCTTGTGGAGCTTGACGGCAAGCCATACAAGTATTTCGTTTGCCACCGCACAAAGTGGGCTCGTGAGACCGACTTCGTATATCCTGGCCCGATACAGTATTTTGGTCCGGCAGAGGTGTGCGACCAGCCGACAAAGACATTGACTCTCGAGCACGAATAATCCTTTCGCTATAAGCATACATGACGCGCAGAACCCATCGTTTCGGGCTTGCGCGTCATGGGATGTGCAGTTTAGGCTGCATGAATTTCATAAACACGTTAAGTGGGAAAGAAAAGAACTACCAAAAATAAAAGAAAGCCACTCAGCCGCCATCCCAAATGGGTGTGGTGGCTGGGTGGCTTTTTGCTTGTGGCTGCCTACACCTGGGCTTTCTGGTATTTCTTCGTTTCTCCGACATCCTTCCGCTGGCAGGCGCTGTATGGTGATGCCAATTATCCGGAAGGTTATGAAATCCATGGCATAGATGTCTCCCATTATCAGGGAGACATTGACTGGGCGTTGCTCCGTACGGCGACCATCGATCGTTGTCCGGTGCGTTTTGTCCTCATAAAGGCGACGGAAGGCGCGAGCATTGTTGACGAGAACTTTGAAGAAAACTTCTTCCAGGCGCGTGAACACGGGTTCATACGTGGCGCGTACCATTTCTACAGCCTTAAGACTCCTGCCAAGCAGCAGGCGGAATTCTTTCTTGCAAACGTGCCGCTTGAAGCAGGCGACTTGCCTCCAATCCTTGATGTGGAGCATAAGGCGAAGGACCGTTCGGTGGAAGATTTCCAGCGCGATGTGCTGACATGGCTGCATACGGTGGAGAACAAATATCATGTCAAGCCCATTATATATACCTATTATAAATTTAAAGAGAAATACCTTACCGACGCGCGCTTTGACGATTATCCTTATTGGATAGCGCACTACTATGTCGACAAGATGCAGTACAAGGGCAAATGGAAATTCTGGCAGCATACAGATGCCGGCAGGCTGCCCGGAATAGAAGGTGAGGTGGATTTTGATATTTATAATGGGTCTTTTTATGACTTAAAGAAACTCTGTTTACCGGAAGATGACTGACAATAATATTTTCAAAGGAAAGAAAGCCGCATATTTCACGCTTGGATGCAAATTGAATTTTGCAGAGACATCGACATTCGCTGAGATGCTGGAGAAGAGAGGCGTCGTTACCGCCGCAAAGGGTGAGCAGGCAGACCTCTGCCTTATAAACACTTGCTCCGTGACGGAGGTTGCTGACCATAAATGCCGGCAGCAGATACATAAGATGGTGCGTAACAATCCCGGAGCTTTTGTCGTTGTGACAGGCTGCTATGCACAGCTTGAGCCGGAGCGCATAGCGGCAATAGAAGGTGTTGACCTTGTCCTTGGCTCAAACGAGAAGGCAGACCTGATGCAGTATCTTTCCGATGCGTGGACAGAGAAATCCGGTGCCGGCAGTGGTGAAGGGCGTGGCACAATTATCTCGGAGAACCTTCATCGCCACCATAGTGTTAAGACAAAGGACATCAAGTCTTTCGCTCCGTCATGCTCGCGTGGAAACAGGACACGCTATTTCCTTAAGGTTCAGGACGGATGCAACTACTATTGTACATATTGCACAATACCTTATGCACGCGGAAATTCGCGCAACCCTTCTGTAGAATCACTTGTGGCTCAGGCTCGTGAGGTTGCGGAAAGAGGAGGAAAGGAGATTGTACTGACAGGCGTTAATATCGGGGATTTCGGTCAGACAACGGGCGAGACATTCCTTGAATTGGTGAAGGCTCTTGACAAGGTTGAGGGCATTGAGCGCTACCGTATATCGTCGATAGAGCCGAATCTGCTCACTGATGAGCTGATAGAGTATTGTGCAGGCTCGCGCGCCTTCATGCCTCATTTTCACATTCCTCTGCAATCCGGAAGCGATGAAGTGCTGAGGCTTATGCACCGCCGTTATGACACGGCTCTGTTCCGTCGTAAGATAGAACTTGTAAAGTCATTGATGCCGGATGCGTTTATCGGTGTTGACGTAATGGTCGGATGCCGTGGCGAGACACCGGAATGCTTTGAGGAATGCTATGAGTTCATCAAGTCTCTTGATGTGCAGCAGCTTCATGTGTTCCCGTATTCGGAGCGTCCGGGGACTGCGGCACTGAAAATACCGTATGTCGTTGGGGATAAGGAGAAGAAAGAACGCTCACATCGTCTGCTGGAGCTGTCGGACTTGAAGACAGAGGCTTTCTATAAAGGCTTTATCGGAAGAGAGATGCATGTCCTTATGGAGAAAGCTCCGAAGGGTAGGGCAATGCACGGATTCACAGATAACTATGTCCGTGTGGAGATTCCTGCCGACTTAGCAAGGGATGAGTATGACAATGAAATCTTGAAAGTAAGGCTTGGCGGCTTTAACAGTGACAAGACTGCGCTGATGGCAGAGCTGCTTTCATGATAACAGTGTGTGTATAAATGATATGGAGGCTTTTTCATGATGAAAGTATCTGTTATAATCTTGAACTGGAACGGTGCTGCCATGATGCGCCGCTTCCTGCCTTCTGTTGTCGCTAACACCGACGGTGCGGAGATTGTTGTCGCGGACAATGGGTCGGATGACGACTCGCTTGCGATGCTTGCATCCGAGTTCCCGTCTGTGCGTGTGATTCGCCTTGACAGAAATTATGGTTTTGCGGAGGGCTATAACCGTGCTATAGATGAGGTGAATAGTGAGTATGTTGTGCTTCTCAACAGTGACGTGGAGACTCCGAAAGGCTGGCTTTCTCCTCTTGTTGAGTATATGGATGCAAATCCGGATGTGGCGGCATGTCAGCCTAAACTCTTGTCTTTCGCTGATAAAAACTCTTTTGAGTATGCCGGTGGGGCAGGCGGATTTGTTGACAGGTTTGGCTATCCTTTCTGCAGAGGAAGGCTCTTTGGTGTCGTGGAAAAAGATAATGGGCAGTATGATGATGTGTGCGACATACATTGGGCTACGGGCGCATGCATGATGGTCCGTAGAAAAGCCTATTTGGATTCAGGAGGACTTGACGCACGTTTCTTTGCGCATAACGAAGAGATTGACATTTGCTGGCGCATGCGCCTGTTCGGCTATCGTATCGTTTGCGTCCCGGGCAGCGTTGTTTATCATCTTGGAGGAGGGACACTTCCGCAAGGCAACCCGCGTAAAACATACTTGAACTTCCGCAACAATCTGACAATGCTTTACAAGAATCTGACGGACGCTTCGCTGAACAGTGTGATGAGGTGGAGGCTGTTGCTTGATTATGTTGCCATGTTGCAGTCATTGCTGAAAGGCAATATTGCGGATGTGAAGGCAATCCGCGCTGCACGCAGGGATTTCAAAGCATGGAAGAGTGACTATGCTCCTTTGCGTAAGGAAATACAGAAGCGCGCTCGCAAGAATGGCAAGGTATGTGATTCTTACACAGCTCCGTACTCTGTGATTGTGAAATATTACCTATTTGGAAAGAGATGTTTTTCTGATTTATGATAATGATGAAGATTAGTAAATTGATTATAGTGCAGAAACGTTTGCTTTATGCGCTACCATGCGTTTTAGCCTTGCTTGCCGTTTGGGGTGTTGCCAGTGTTGTTTCACAAAATGGTGAAGAAGGCGATGGCTCTGCCGTTTCCGACACTTGCATGACTGTTGCCGTTACCCCAACAATGGATTGCCTTCCGGTTTATGTTGCTGTAGAGACAGGCATTGCGGCGGAAATGGGATGTGATTTGGCTTTGCAGGAGCATACATCGATAGCCGATTGTGACACTGCGTTGGTTGGAGGTTCTGCATTCTGTGCGTCGACGGACAGTGTCAGGGCAGAAATGCTTTTGGCTGGAATGAAGAAAGGTGCGAAAGAAAAATATTCGATAGTCAGGAATCCGAACAGCTGTCTGTATCTTTTTGCAAATCGTAAGGTACGTGTGAAGAAGGCCTCTCAGCTGAAGGACAAGATGATAGCTGTGGATCGTAAAGGTGCGGATGGCATGATGGCTCAATATGTGCTTGACTCCGTGAAACTTGTTGATGATAAGGCGTTTCTTGTGAACATCCACAGTCTGAATGTACGTATGGCAATGCTTGCAAACAATACTATGGATGCTGCTGTGCTACCGGAACCACAAGCAACTGTTGCACGTAAGGTCGGGCATGTGAATCTGTATTCGGAATGCAGCCGTGGTGGAAAAGTGTATGGTGCTTTTCTTGTGAAGAAAGAGAGTAGGGAACTGTTTGCCAAAATCTATAACCGTGCTTGCGACTCCATAAACAAGAATGGAATAGCGCACTATGATTCAATACTTGTGAGAAGAATGGCAGTACCGGAAAAATTTTTGAAAGATATTCCAACAAGAATGTTTGTTAAATTATAAAAAAAAAATAATTTTATTTCTTGATTTGGATTATTTTTGGTATCTTTGCAGCGAATAAAACATATACAACACTCCCATTCAGACTTGTGGAATATTGCTTTCCTCCTGATTCTGTGCAGAGTGCGTAAGGTGAAAATAAATAATAAAAACAATAACTAAAACATTGATTTATGTCACAGGTTAATGGACGCATCTCCCAAATTATCGGTCCTGTTATTGATGTGTACTTTGACACTAAAGGGCAGGACCCGGAGAAAGTGTTGCCAAAGATTCATGACGCTTTGAAAGTGAAGCGCCCTGATGGCTCTGACTTGATTATAGAAGTTCAACAGCACATCGGCGAGGATACTGTACGCACTGTCGCCATGGACAATACTGATGGACTGCAGAGAGGGCTTGAGGCTGTGCCGACAGGTTCTCCTATTGTTATGCCTGCCGGTGAGCAGATCAAAGGTCGAATGCTGAACGTGATTGGTGCACCTATTGATGGTATGAAAGGACTTTCACAGGAAGGTGCATATCCTATTCACCGCGAGGCTCCAAAGTTTGAGGAACTCTCAACCTCAAAAGAGATGCTTGCAACGGGTATTAAGGTGATTGACCTTTTGGAACCTTATCTTAAAGGTGGTAAAATCGGTCTGTTCGGTGGTGCCGGTGTGGGTAAGACTGTGCTTATCATGGAGCTTATCAACAACATCGCCAAAGGACATAACGGTTTCTCTGTCTTTGCCGGTGTAGGTGAGCGTACTCGTGAGGGTAATGACCTTATCCGCGAGATGATTGAGTCCGGAGTTATCAAATATGGTGATAAGTTCAAAGAGGCTATGGCAGAAGGCAAATGGGATTTGTCTCTCGTTGACCCGGAAGAACTCAAGAAATCACAGGCAACACTTGTCTATGGTCAGATGAACGAACCACCTGGAGCACGTGCTTCCGTGGCTTTGTCAGGTCTTACCGTGGCAGAGGAATTCCGTGACCAAGGTGGTGACATCCTGTTCTTCATTGACAATATCTTCCGTTTCACACAGGCAGGCTCTGAGGTTTCCGCTCTTCTCGGACGTATGCCGTCAGCTGTGGGCTACCAGCCGACACTGGCATCAGAAATGGGTTCTATGCAGGAGCGTATCACATCTACAAAGACAGGTTCTATTACATCAGTACAGGCAGTGTATGTCCCTGCCGATGACCTGACTGACCCTGCACCTGCTACAACATTTACTCACCTTGATGCTACAACAGAGCTTTCACGTAGTATTGCGCAGCTTGGTATCTATCCGGCGGTAGACCCATTGGGTTCTACATCACGAATCCTTGACCCGTTGGTTGTCGGCAAGGCACATTATGATTGTGCCCAGCGTGTAAAGCAGATTCTTCAGCGTTACAAGGAACTTCAGGACATCATCGCAATTCTCGGTATGGATGAGTTGTCCGATGAAGATAAGCTGACGGTAAACCGTGCACGCCGTGTACAGCGCTTCCTCTCACAGCCGTTCACTGTTGCAGAACAGTTTACAGGAGTGAAGGGTGAGATGGTTTCTATCGAGGATACCATAAAGGGATTCAACATGATTCTTGACGGTGAGCTTGACGACTTGCCTGAACAGGCATTCCTTAATGTAGGAACTATTGAACAGGCTATAGAAAAAGGTAAGGCTCTGCTTGCGCAAGCACAGGAATAAAAACTCTTCGCTATGCTTACTCTTAATATCGTATCTCCGGAAAGGACAGTTTACAGCGGAGCGGCAGAGAAAGTCGTTGTGCCCGGAACATTGGGACAGTTTGAAATCCTTGAAAACCATGCTCCACTGATATCATCTTTGGACGAAGGCGAAATAAGGTATGTGACTGCTGATGGTGAATGTTCATTTACTGCAAAAGGAGGCTTTGTCGAAGTGAAAAAGAACAATGTGGATATCTGCGTTGAAATTTAGGAAGACGCTGTAAGGATTTCTGCATAGAATGTTCTTTTGAATGAAGACAGGTGAGAATGAAAACAAAGTGATGGATAAGAAAGATGTAGAAAAGGCATTTAAAAGATATATCGCACAACTCTTTGGCATTGTGGCTGCACTCTGTCTGCTTGCAGGAACTCTGATGTCATTAGAGGTTGTTGGTGATATTATGATGCCATTGACAGTCAGTTGCATATTCATGTTGGCTGTGGGAATTGTGATTTCTTTTGTTTGGAAGAAAGTTGCAATGTCAAGTCCGGACTCTTTGACAACATTCTTTACTGCGGTCTCAGGTTTCAGGATGCTTCTTGCCCTGATGACCCTTTTGGGATGTTACATTGCAGTCGGGCGTGACAATATGGACAAGTATGTGATTGTCTTCATGGTGTTCTACTTTGCGTCTCTTGCACATCACTCAATGTTCTTTGCGCATATTAACAATAAAAACTGAAAAATGAAACGTATCAAGTCTATACTGCTTCTTGCTTTTCTGCTTCTTTCCGTGCTGCCAATGAAGGCTAACGGAGGTGAGCAGAAAGAGGAAGGCTTGAATATTCCGGAAATTGTGCTTGAGCATCTTGCCGATGCTTACGAATGGCACGTTGCTTCTTATGAGGGAAAGCATCTGAGCATCCCATTGCCAATCATTGTGAGAAGCGAGCAAACTGGCGAATGGACGTTCTGCACAGCTCATAGTCTTCCTGAACAGTACTTTTTCAATGCTGACAGTCATGGTAAGATTTATGAAAAGCTGGCTGACGGTACAACTGTGCGCCCGATTGATTTGAGCATAACAAAGTCTGTTGCACAGATATGGATTGTCGTTATCGTACTGCTGACTGTCTTCCTCAATTGTGCAAAATGGTACAAAAAGCGGGATTGCAAAAGCGAGGCGCCACGAGGCTTCGTTGGAGCTGTGGAAATGCTTACAATGACAATACATGATGACTTGTGCAAGAGCTGTATTGGCGAGAAGCATTACAAGCCATACGCTCCATACCTCCTTACGGTCTTCTATTTCATTTTTGCAACGAACCTTATAGGGTTGATTCCTATATTCCCGGGCGGTGCCAATGTCACCGGCAACATAAATGTAACAATGTTCTTGGCATTGTGCACAATGTTGGTGATAAACGTTTTTGCTAATGCCCATTACTGGAAGGAAATCTTTTGGCCGGAAGTGCCGGGACCGTTGAAGTTGCTGATGATTCCAATAGAAATGTTCGGAGTCTTTACAAAGCCGTTCGCTTTGATGATTCGTCTTTTCGCAAACATGATGGCGGGACATGCTGTGATTCTCTCGTTCACTTGCGTCATATTCCTTGGCTGGTCAATGGGAGCGGCTTATGGTCTTGGATTGAACTTGTTCAGTGCTATGATGCTTCTGTTCATGAACTGCCTCGAAGTCCTTGTGGCATTTGTTCAGGCTTATGTGTTCACGCTTCTCTCTGCTGTGTTCATCGGGCTTGCTCATGTGGAGCACCATGAGGCGTAGTCGGTAATGTTGCCGGAAGAATAACAGTATTATCAGTATTGACAGTATTAACAATGTTGACAATACTGACATTCCTGACAATATTGACATCAATATAAAATAAGATAATAAATAAAAAACAATTAATAACTTAAAACTCAAAAACTATGATTTCATTATTAGTAGAAGGTTCTATTGCAGCTATGGGCTGCGGTATTGGTGCAGGTATAGCAACAATCGGTGCAGGTCTTGGTATTGGTAAGATCGGTGGCAGCGCAATGGATGCCATTGCACGTCAGCCGGAGGCTGCAGGAAAGATTCAGACAAACATGATTCTTACTGCTGCTTTCGTTGAGGGTTGTGCCCTTTTTGCTATCGCGGCATGTGCGTTCCTTATCAAATAATAAAGACTGATATTCAATTAGAAGAGAATGGATTTAAGTAATTTGCCTGCTATACTCACACCGGACCTTGGTCTGCTGTTCTGGATGATGCTGGCATTTCTTGTGGTCTTCTTCGTACTCGCCAAGAAAGGTTTCCCCGCCATAGTCAATATGGTAGAGGAGCGCAAGGCGTACATCGATGAGAGTCTGAAAAAGGCTCATGAGGCAAACGAGAAATTGGCAAACATCCAGGCGGAAGGCGAGAAAATATTGCTTGAGGCACGTGAGCGTCAGTCACAGATTGTGAAGGAGGCTCAGGCAACTCGCGACAATATGATAGCCCAAGCAGAAGTCAAGGCACGTGAGGAAAGCGCGCGCATTATTGCAGAAGCAAAAGCTCAGATTGAGTCAGAGAAGAAGAATGCCATCGCTGACATCCGTCAGCAGGTTTCCATTCTCAGTGTGGGCATTGCCGAGAAGATATTGCGCCAAAAACTTTCTGACGACAAGAGTCAGATGGCTTATGTTGACAAGTTGCTGGATGATGTTTCTTCTTATGCTAAACAATAAAAGATAGAGTATGGATTTAGGCGTTATTTCAATTCGCTATGCGCGTGCCCTTCATAAGAGTGCCGTGCAGACGGGCTGTGATGAGGATGTCTATAACGATATGGTGACTTTGGCCAGTGCGTATATGGACGTGCCTCAGTTGCGCCACACCATTGACAATCCTATGCTCCCACAGGAGAAAAAGGAAAGTCTGCTCAAGGCTGCTTGCGGTGCGAAACCGGCAGAATTGACAATGCGCTTTCTCAAACTCGTCTTGCAAGAGGGCAGGGAGACGGTGATGCAACTCATTGCCCAGTCATACATCACTCTATACCGCAAGCAGAAGAATATCATTCACGGACGTCTCATCACTGCCACTGCTGTCAGTCCTGAAACCGAAAACAAGGTCCGCCAAATGGTGGAGCACAGGACAAATGGCACTGTGGAATTCCTTACCGAGATTAACCCGGACATAATTGGCGGTTTCATTCTCGAGTATGATACTTACCGTATGGATGCCAGTGTGAAGTCAAGGCTTCAGAGCATCCTAAAACAATTAAAGTAAAATAATGGACAAGATAAAACCAAGCGAAGTATCTGAAATTTTGCTTCAGCAACTCAACAGCATCGGAGCCGAGCATAATTTTGACGAAGTGGGTACAGTGCTTACCGTGAATGATGGTGTTGCACGTATCTACGGACTCAACAATGCGGAGGCAAATGAGCTTCTTGAGTTTGAGAATGGTACGATGGCTATCGTGATGAACTTGGAGGAAAACAATGTAGGTTGCGTTCTTCTCGGTTCCACGAGCGGTATCAAGGAGGGAATGAAGGTAAAGCGCACAAAGCGTATTGCTTCCATTCGTGTAAACGACAATATGCTTGGTCGTGTCATCAATCCTATTGGCGAAGCCATTGACGGACTTGGTGACATTGACCTTACTGACGCTTACGAGATGCCACTTGACCGTAAGGCTCCGGGCGTTATCTATCGTCAGCCTGTGAAGCAGCCTTTGCAGACAGGTATAAAGGCTGTTGACTCGATGATTCCTATCGGCCGTGGTCAGCGAGAGCTTATCATCGGTGACCGACAGACAGGTAAGACAGCTATCGCCATTGATACAATCATCAACCAGAAGTCTTTCTATGAGGCAGGCAAGCCTGTCTATTGCATCTATGTTGCGATAGGACAGAAGGCTTCCACTGTGGCAGCACTCGTGCAGAACCTTAAGGAGAAAGGAGCGATGCCTTATACAATCATTGTTGCCGCTACAGCTTCTGATCCTGCTGCCATGCAGTACTATGCTCCTTTTGCAGGTGCTGCCATCGGAGAGTATTTCCGCGACCGTGGCGAACACGCACTTGTTGTGTATGATGACCTGTCAAAGCAGGCTGTCGCTTATCGTGAGGTGTCACTCATCCTTCGTCGTCCGTCAGGACGTGAGGCTTATCCTGGCGATGTCTTCTACCTCCACTCCCGTCTTCTTGAGCGTGCTGCGAAAATCAATGAGCAGCAGGAAGTGGCAGAGCAGATGAACGACCTTCCGGCATGCTTGAAAGGAAAGGTGAAAGGCGGTGGCTCACTCACAGCGCTTCCTATCATTGAGACGCAGGCAGGTGACGTGTCAGCATATATCCCTACCAATGTGATTTCTATCACTGACGGTCAGATTTATCTGGAGTCAGACCTCTTCAACCAAGGCTTCCGCCCTGCTATCAATGTCGGTATCTCTGTATCCCGTGTCGGTGGCTCTGCACAGATAAAGTCAATGAAGAAGGTTGCAGGCACATTGAAGATTGACCAAGCTCAGTATCGTGAGTTGGAGTCTTTCTCCAAGTTCTCAAGTGACATGGATGCCGTTACTGCCATGACTTTGGACCGTGGACGTAAGAACAACCAGCTTCTCATCCAGGCACAGTACAGTCCTATGCCTGTAGGCGAGCAGGTTGCCATACTCTATTGCGGTACACACGGCCTTATGTCACCTGTTCCGGTTGAGCGTATCCGTGAGTGCCAGGACCAGTTCCTTGAAGTAATGCGCACACAACATCAGGATGTCATAGATTTCCTTGGTGCAGGAAATATTGATGACAATGCAACTGATACTATAGAGAAGGTTATGGCAGATGTTGCCGGCTCTTTCAAATAGAATCAGGTAATGATTCCCTGATGTATAATTCTTAATTTGAAAGCGTATGGCTTCATTGAAAGAAATAAAAGACCGAATAGCATCCATCAACAGCACCCGTAAGATCACGAGTGCCATGAAGATGGTGGCAAGCTCAAAACTCCACCATGCTCAGGTGATGATAGAGAATATGCTTCCGTACGAAAGGAGGTTGGAGCATATTCTCAAGACTTTCCTTGCCAGTGAGGTTGATGCTCGTAACATCTATTCCGAGGAACGCCCGGTGAAGAAGGTTGCAATCATAGCCTTTAGCAGCAACAGCTCATTGTGTGGTGGTTTCAATGCCAATGTCATCAAGGCATTGCAGAAGGCCGTTGAGGATTATAAAGAACTCGGTCAGGAGAATATCGTCGTTTATCCCGTAGGGCGCAAGATAGCCGAAAAGGCTGTCAAGTTAGGTTTGCCTGTTGCGAACGACTTCAATAATCTCTGTGACCATCCATGTGTCAATGGATGTGTGGATATAGCCAAAGATGTTGCAGGGAAATTCCGCAATGGTGAGATTGACAAGGTGGAACTTATCTATCATCATTTCAAGAGTGCCGGCTCGCAGGTTCTGAAGCGCAAGACATATCTTCCTATTGACATCACGGAAGTGGACTTCAATGAGGAAAAGGTACGTGACCTGAAGACGCAGATTGCTACAAAGGAAACGCAGGAGTATCTTGCACGGCATGCCCGTGAAGAGGCTGAAAAGGCTAATGAGGATGTTGTGCCTCTCAATGACAACTTCATTGTAGAGCCGGACCTCTATACCGTTCTCAGCAGGCTTATTCCGCAGTATCTCAAACTGAAGGTCTATACAGCTCTTCTTGACAGCAATGCCTCAGAGCACGCTGCCCGTATGGTTGCCATGCAGACAGCGACAGACAATGCCGATGAATTGTTGCGTGTGCTTAACCTTCAGTACAACAAGTCGCGCCAGCAGGCTATCACCAACGAATTGCTTGACCTTGCCGGTGGTTCACAGAATTAACAATTTATTTGTATTCATACTGATGTTGTTGAACTTGTGCCCAATGTTTTTTACAAAAGATTCCTTTTCTAAATTATGACACAATTTCACAACTAAATATAAAAGCCGTATCAGTTCTGTTTTTAAGAGTGATACGGCTTTCATATTAACAGCTACGGTCCGGTAAGAACATATATTTTAGTTCAATTACCAATTTCATTTTCATGGGTTTTGAGGCAGTACTGTGACAATCACGCGTGCAAAGCCGGTGAGTCCCATCTTGTTGTTGTCTGTGGTCTGAAACACAAGATGCAATGTTTGTGGCTCAGTGACAGCAGGTGCGGTGAATGAAACTTGGTTCGGATTGTCCGGGTTTGTTTGCAAATCCACATGTATGGGACAGGTTCCTGCTTCATAGAACTGCCACCATGCTGTCTCGAATTTCTGCGGTCTTTTCTTTGTGTTCTCAAAGAATTTCGCTTTATCAACACCTTTCTGTTCCGATATGTATTGGCGGTGGTGCCATTGTAACTCAAGGTCAAGGAAATTATCATCTTTGACATCGGCTGTCAGTGTGACTGTCTCTCCGCTGCGTACGGTTTTGTCGAGGCCTTCGAGAATTGTTACCTCGGGAGCATGGTTCGCATCCTCATATTTCGGTGTGGCTGCCCATGCAAGCCGTGATTGGAAATCGCGCAAGACATATTCTGTCCATCGGCTGTAGCTGCCTTTGTCAGTGTCACGATAGACATTCTCCATACCTGGTACTTTATAGAACTGTCCACCCCATCCTCCGTAAGTCGGGTTCTCATGACTGCGCAGTCCATTGCTTACGGAGTAGAGGAAGGCAGGTGAGTCCCCTTCGCTGATATTTGTCTGCACATAGTCTCTCGCAAGTGCGGAAGGACTGTCGTGAAGCCATCTGCGTACAAAATCCGCTGTATAGTTCTGGGCTCCGTAATCCCATGTGGCATGGAAATGATAGGATACGAGCATTGTCACCAGTGGATGTTCTTGCTCAATGTAATTGCCTGCGGCATCCTGATACCAAATGTTGTACATCACCACTTTGCGTGCTGCCCGTTCATAATCCTCAGGGTACTCGTCTTTTATGACCTGAAGGGCTTTTGCCGCAGTGTTGCCTCCGCCCCATGCCTGAATGAACACCGGTCGCGGGTCATTGTCACGAAGGATTCTCACGATGGCGTCAGAACCTTCTGTAGAAGTCCATTCTCTTGGGTTTATCCTTGCCGGCGCTCCGATTTTTGTCGCAGAAGCCGGAGTGTCAAGGCATACATGCGCCGGGTCTTCATCTCCAACGAATATTTTGCTGCGCAGATAGTCCGGTGAAGGATAGTCTTTGCTGTGCACTTTCAGGTTCGGATAAACCTCCGCATAATGGTCAATCTGTTTTTCAAGCCAATGTTCTTTGCTCCATCCATGCCTTTGGAAGCAGGAGTTTGTCTGTATGAGGGCAGCTATCTCCACATCGTTGCTACAGAAAAGAAGGTGTACCATGGAGCATCTATCGTCAATTTCGCTGTCTGTGAGAACGATGATGCGTGGCTTTTTCTCAGTATATTCTTTCAGCCATCCAAGTCGTATCGCCCAATCGTCAAGGACTTCCCGGCGATGCTTACCTATGGTGGCAGCACCTTGCCATTTCCCTTCAAAAAGGGAAGGCTTTGTGCGGTCTGTCCACCATGACGCCCCGAGTTTATAATCGGTTGGCGATGGTGTTCCCGGCCATTGATTGTCAACAACAAGTATGCCTTTAATTGGTGTGAAAGCTGCGTTGTCGCAGGTAATCTCATAATTGAGGGTAGCGGTCTGTTTTGGGGAATATCGGACACAGTATTCACCTTTGCTCATGTAATATCCCTGCCAATTCTGTTTGTCTATCAAAAGATTGAAGCACGGAGAGCCTTTGGGGAGATTCTGTTTCTTGCCTTTGAATTTGAATTCCACTACAGAATATACCGGTACGTTTGTCTTTTGTTCTTTTTTGGGGTCAATGATTCTGCGCGATGAGTAGTTGGTCTTTTCAAAACTTCCGCCCCAAGACTCACCTTCCGGATTATCAGGATTGCCGTTCATCATATAGAGCAGTGAAGGAGTGTCACCCATTTTCACAACTCCTTTATAGTAGTTGATAAAGTCTGCACCGATGTGTCCGACTCCTTTCATGCAAGCTTCGTAATACCCTGCATGGTATTTGCTGCTATCTTTCGTGTCAGAAATCAGGCCGCGGTAAGAAGCATTGTTCTCTATCATCCATAAGTCCGGAAAATTCTCTGCGATATAGGCATAGCTGTCCACGCCCCATTTCTTGTTCGGTCCACCGATGTAATATACCCGAATTTTTGTGACAATGTCCGGTGCGTCGTGCAGAGCTTGCGCAACGTCTTCGAGGGTTCCCCATACAAGGACATATAGTGGTCTGCTGTCTTTCTTGCGGGCACAGCGTACAATCCATTCAGAGCCTTCCGTCGGTTTGTCGTAACCGGCAAATGGCGCAAGTCCGTGGCGGCCTTGTTTGCAAAGCGGACGCAGTTCTGCCGGTGTTTTCAACTCCTTGCAATGGGATTGTAGCACAGGGAAATCCTTTTCGTAAATGTCTATCATTCTCAGAATCTCTTCTTTGGAGCCATTGCCGAAGGAAGGGGAGGAGACAAGTCCCTCTATGTCGAAAAGGTCACTGTACATGAGCAAATGCAGCATTGACTGATTGTCATCGGGGTCAGTGCCACCAATGTCAGTGCTGATTAGTATGCGTGGCTTCGGTTGTTGTGCGTAACTGCCATGACAAGGCATTAAGCAGAAACAGAGTGTCAGGATGATTATTGGAATATTTCTTACCATATGATAAAATCAAAAAAATAGTTGTCGGATTTATTTTGTTGTCGGATTTATTCCGCGACTTTCACGACAAGCCTGCGATATGCCGTTATTGCCGGCTTGCCATTATCGACCGCCTCAATGATTATATGAAGAACTTTTCCATTGGCATCCTTAGGCACAGTGAATGAGAATGAGCCGTTACTGTTCCGGATGTCAATATTGTCGTTGTATTCTGATGCTTCTTTGTAAAGATAAGCACTGAATCTCAGGGAGTTCCCGTCAGGGTCGTATGAGTTTTTTATGCTGAATCTTATTGTCTCACCTGCTTTGGCTTTAATGGACATAGGTTTGCGGGTCGGCTTTGACTCTTTGTTGAGCAGAATCACAGGGTGGTGGTTTGCTGCGGAGAAGTCAGCCTTACTGCTCCATTGTATTCTGGCTGCGAAATCATTGCGTATGGCGTCTGACCATCGCTGTATGGTCTGCTCTCCGTCCGGATTCGTGTGCATGAAGTATGGGTCGTATTGCTTCTCATCCAGATTGTTCCGTTCAACCCAATCCATACCGCGCACAGCTTCAGTTCTCTTCTTGGAGAATCTGCCTCCCCAACCTCCGGCAGTGACGTCTTCCGGTATATTCAGCCCGTTGTTGACAAGGTAAAGGAACGATGGTGAGTCGCCTTCTGTTGCCCATCGGCGGGTAGGGTAGACATTGCCCATCGGCGGAAAAGCCTGTACGTTTTCCTTTGTCCAGTTGTCGTCAGGCGCCCAGTTGTAGACATCACGCGCCCGGATGTAGAGAATTTCAGGGAAATTGTGCGCAATCCATGCACCGGCATCGCATTGTCCGAGGATGTCGTAGATTCGGATTTTCCCGAGGAATTTCTTGAATTCTTTTTCACTGCGGGTGTGCTTCACTTTCCAGATGGCTTGGGCTATCGTGTTCATTCCTCCCCAAGCTGTGAGCCATACCGGTCGCGGGTCATCGCTGTCAACGGCAGCGATGATCAGTTCCGAGCCCGGAGTGTCCTTACCTTTACCTACACCACTCATTCCCACTTCTGTCTGTCCTGTGGTTGCGATGCTGCGAAGATAGTCCGCTGTCGGGAATCTTGGGTCATGCGCCTTCAGGTTCGTTTCTGCAAGTGCGTATGCGTCAATGATTTTGTTGAGGGTGGCGATACCTATCGGCGATTTGCAGAACGCCATCTGGCAGACCATCCCCTCAATGTCGATGTCGTTAGCCATCATCAGCAGGTGGACCATTGACTCCTCATCATCAGGGTCAGTGCCGCCGATGTCTGTGGTAACAATCACGCGCCGGTTCTCCTGCTGTGCAAAAGCAAGACAGCAGGAAGAGGCGGTGAGAAGCAGGGGAAAGAGAAATTTCCTCATAAGTTGGATTATTTTACATCTATAATTAAACGGTCGTATCGCGTGAGGGCAGGGATGCCATTGTCTGTGGCAGCAACAATGATATGCATTGTGCCCTTACGCTCAGTCTTGGGCACGATGAAGTATGCCTCCGCCTTGTCGGCATCCACAATCTTCAGCGGGTTTCCTGTGCGTGCGCTGGAAATGTTGAATGTTCCCGCCTCAGGATAGTAGAACCATGTATAGTTGACAGTGTTCTTGTCCGGGTCGCTTGCCTTTGCGGAGAGCCTGATGGTGTCACCAATGTGGGCAATGATGTTCTTCTCGCCCTGTATCTCAATCACTGGAGCATGGTTCGCTTTTCTGTAAGGCTTTATTGTCCAGTCCATCCGGGCTTCAAAATCATTCTGGAAAGCCTCACGCCACCGCCATATTGTCGCATGATTGGAAGTATGCCAACAGCCGTCCTTTCCGAACACCTCGTCCATGGCGTTTGTCCATATCGGTCGCGTCTCCGGCTCAAGAAACCAGCGTTCTGTGCGTGGCTGATAGAGTTCATAGCGTCCGCCCCATCCTCCCCAGTCAGGTCGCTCAGGATTGTTCAGACCGTTGTCAATAAGGCAAAGGAATGACGGAGTGTCACCCTCCATCAGGAATTTCATGAAAGGATACTGCTTGCCGAGCGGTCCTTTTGAGCGGATATGCTCATCAAGCCATGGGTTCTTCACGATTGTTGAGTCTGCGCCTGCGAAGCGTGCATGGAAGTCGTCTCCGGCGATACCGCTCCATGTTGCGTAATGGTAGCCTCCGAATTTGTGATAGCCGGGGCTGACGATGTAGAAAAGGTTCTTGAAATTATTGCGAATCCATGGGCCGCTGTCGTCTTGGTCAGAGATGGCGTATACTCGCAGTTTGCCAACAATTCTGTCCACCTCATCTTTGTGCCGTGTGGCGTTCAGTTTCCAGAGAGCCTGCGCAAGACAGTTCGGGCCGCCCCATACGAGTACCCACACCGGGCGGTCATCCTCTTTGTCCAGAACATTGATTATGAGATTCGATCCGTCGGAGTCCATTCCTTCGCCAACGGCGTTCATTCCGTAATCCGCACGTCCTTCGCAGGTTACCGCGCGTATCTCGTCCGCGGTAGGGAATCCTGCTTCATGCTTCAGCAGATTTGGCTGCACTTTTTCATACGCGTCAAGAATCTCAAGCAAGCGCCATTTTGCAGTCTTCCTCCTCTGGTGTACGGAAGTTGTGGCAACAACCCCCTCCACATCCCACTGGTTGGAATAGACCAGGAAGCGTACGAATGACATGGCGTCATCCGGTTCATTCTCAATGTCGGTAAGGACAATGATACGTGGCTTCTGGCTACGTGCAGCCTCACAGAACCCGGTGCCAAAGCATAAAATGATAAGAAATGCTAATACTTTGTTCATAATTTATGTGTGTAAAGAGTTATACATTCAAGATAGAAGTGCAATTTCTTGACTGCATATGAGTCCCCCTCCTTCTGTGCATAAGAGGTTCCGGAGTGTAGCGACAGGGTTCTCTTATACACAGAAGGAGGAACCTTCCCATTAAAGATTTCAAAGTCTTGCCGAAAGCGCAAACACTTATGGAAAGTGCTATTATGAGTAAATAAGTTCTTGTCATGGTTAGCATGATTTGTTGTTTTGTTGTCAGTTGTTATTGTTTTTCTGTTTCATATTCCTCACGGCAATCAAGTATCGTTTTCATGTTCTTTTGCGCCCATTCTGTCAGTTCGTGAATGATGGGCACAAGTGAGTGGCCGATTTCTGTCAGGCTGTATTCTACTTTTGGAGGGACGACCGGAAAAATCTTCCGTTCCACCAGACCGTCCGTTTCCAGGGTCTTGAGTGTCTCGGACAGGACTTTTGAGGAGATGTCAGGAATTAGTTTGCACAGTTCGTTGAATCGTATTGCTTCCTGTTCGCTTAATATCACGATGACAAGCAATGCCCATTTTGTTCCGAACCGTGAGACGATATTGCGTATGGGGCATATTTCTATGATAGAGTTCTTGTTTTTGTTTTTCAGCATACAATAGTGGTTAGTCGTTATGGAATTGTGTACGATGCAGTGCCGCATTTTGACAAAGTTAGTGAAAAAAACGCGATACATTGATGATTGTGCGGTGTCTTAATGTGTTTTAACATATCTCTAACAATCAAAGAAACAGCAAAAGTGAGGAAAAAGTAACTGTGTTTCTAAAAAGTAAGTTCTTGTATATGAGGACATAATGCGCTAACTTTGCACCTGTGAAAACAAAGTCCATACTTTGTAAGATACAATTTAACCATAAAAAAATAACATTATGAGTACTGTTGAAACATTGAACAAGGGCGTAAAGTATGCCCATGCATCTGTAGGAACACTTAAAGGCTACGAAGGTAAGGACTTTGTCAAGGAAATTACCGGTGCCACTTCGTGCGAAATCTCGTTTGGAACATTGCCCATAGGTGCTGCTGTTCCGTTCTTTCACAGCCACAAGGCAAACGAGGAGAACTACATCATCCTTTCCGGAAAGGGAAAGTTTCAGGTCAATGATGAGGTGTTCGACATTGCCGAAGGTTCCGTTGTCCGTGTTGCAACAGGTTGCGACCGCAATCTGAAATGCACCTCCGAAGAGCCGATGACATATATCTGCATTCAGGCAAAAGAAGGCAGTCTGGAGGGATATACGATGACCGATGCGGAGGTGACAGAGCGCGTGAATTTGCTGTAGTGTCAGGTTGTGATTCCAAAGGTAACCTTTTGTGTTGTAAAAGGTTACCTTTGGCACTGTAAAGTGTAACACTTTGCATGGTGAAAAGTAACCTTTCGCGACAGACTCCCATTCCCTTTTTATGTGTAAAAGCAAGTGCTTTGTAATCAATGAGATAGGTGGAAGGTTGCGGTTTTGTTTGTGCCTGCCGTGTTTTGCTGTCCGGTTTGTGCTCTGTGAATACAGCGTACAGCCTTGGAATGTTCCAAGCCGCATGCTCGGCCATACAGGTTGGCTGTTGACACAATCTGTTTTTTATACATCAAAAATTCTTAATTTTTTGTAATTATATGGTTTGTGATTGAACATTGTGCAAGTAATTTCCTATCTTTGCATAAATATTTCTAACTATAATAAAAACATTACTCAAATGAAAATTCTTTTGTGCGGTGGTGCCGGATTCATAGGAACCCACACCATTGTGGAACTTGACAAGGCGGGCCATGAAGTTGTTGTGGTCGACAATTTGGTGAACTCACAGGAAGAAGCACTCAAGCGTGTTGCTGAGATTATAGGAAAGAAAGTTTCGTTTTATAAGGTTGACTGCCGTGACCGCGAGGGGCTGACGAGAGTTTTTGATGAGAACAAGTTTGATGCTGTCATCCATTTTGCCGGTTTGAAGGCCGTCGGTGAGTCTGTTGCCAAGCCTTTGGAATATTATGAGAACAACATGAACGCCACGTTTGTCCTCATGGATGTCATGCGTCAGCATGGCTGCAAGAACATAATTTTCTCCTCTTCTGCGACTGTCTATGGCGATCCTGCCATAATTCCTATAACAGAGGAGTGTCCGAAGGGGCATTGCACCAACCCTTACGGTCAGACAAAATCCATGCTTGAGGAAGTCCTGATTGATGTGCAGAAGGCGGACAATGAATGGAATGTCGTCCTGTTGCGCTATTTCAATCCTATCGGCGCGCACAAGTCCGGCAAGATAGGCGAGAACCCTAACGGCATACCGAACAACCTTATGCCTTACATCACGCAGACTGCGATAGGTCTGCGTGAAGAACTTGGTGTTTTCGGCAACGACTATGACACACCGGACGGTACAGGCGTACGCGACTATATCCACGTCTGTGACCTTGCCGCAGGCCATGTTGCTGCACTTTCCGCAATAGAGCGCAAGTGCGGACTTGCTATATACAATCTCGGTACAGGCCATGGATATTCTGTCCTTGACGTTGTGAAAGCCTTTGAGAAAGCCAACGGGCTGAAAGTTCCTTATGCCATAAAGCCACGTCGTCCGGGAGACATTGCCACATGCTACTGCAATCCGGCAAAGGCAAAGGCGGAGCTGGGTTGGGAAGCACATTTCGGCATTGAGGATATGTGCCGTGATTCATGGAACTTCCAGAAGAACAACCCGAGAGGTTACGAGGAGTAACCAACTGATACAGTGTACAATAATGACAATGGAGATTAGTCCGATAGCCTTTTTTCGCTCACCTTTCACATCAAAATTCGGCGTTCCGCGTCAAAGTGGTGTCGTTGAGGAAGTTGAGGGAGAGGTGGTTTTCCATAAGCCATACGACAATCCTGATGCTGTCCGCGGCATAGAAAAATTTGACTATGTATGGCTTGTATGGGGCTTTAGCGAGAATCTTCGTAACAGACAGTCTCCTTGTGATAAGGAAAACGGAATGGCAGAGGAGGATAGGGTGGCGTCCCACCTCCTTGTGCGTCCGCCACGTTTGGGAGGGAATGAACGCGTAGGAGTGTTTGCCTCACGCTCACCTTTCCGTCCCAACGGGCTCGGGTTGTCCTGTGTGCGCCTGAAGGAAGCAACGGAAGGACGCTTGATAGTCCTTGGAGCAGACCTTATGGACGGCACACCGATATACGATGTGAAGCCTTATGTCGCCTATGCCGATGCTCATCCTGATGCACGTTCCGGCTTTGTCGACACAACGGAATGGCAGCCGCTTGCTGTTGTCTTCCCCAAAGAGTTGCAGGAAGGTCTCTCCGAGGCAGACATACGGGCTGTTTCCGGAGCGTTGAGCCAAGACCCGCGTCCGCATTACCATAAAGACCCGTCACGCGTTTACGGGATGCCTTTCAGAGGAAAGGACATCCGTTTCCGCATCAGTGACAACATTGTTGAGATAATAGACATAATCTAAGCCGTCACCGAATGATTGTGACGCCAAACTAATTACCATAATGAAAAGAATACTGACCACATTAACCTTTGCCACAGCTCTGTCCATTCCGATGATGGCGCAGCAGAGTGGGCTTGTAGACATGCACAATGCCTCACATTCAGTAATGGTGAACACTCCTTTGGGTGCCACACATTGGACGGGAGGCTTTTGGAAAGAGCGTTTTGACATATTCCACAAGAACTCCATTCCTTCCATGTTCGAGACATGGAAAAGCAAGGAAGGAAAGGGCTGGAACAATTTCCTTGTAGCATCAGGAAAGATGGAGGGTGAGCATCATGGCCCTGCTTTCCATGACGGCGACATGTACAAATGGTGCGAATCCATGGCAGCTGTCTATGCTGTCACCAAAGACCCTGAGCTTGATAAGATAATGGACGAGTTCATTTCCCTTGTCGCAGCATCGCAGCGCGAGGACGGATACATCCATACTCAGGTGAACATCGCGGAGCTTAATGCCAAGAAAAAGCGCAAGGAAGCCAAGGACAACACGGTCGTGGGTACGGCACAGGGAACTGGCGCTGACGGAGCTCTTGGCAACAAACTTAATTTTGAGACATATAATATAGGCCACCTCATCAATGCCGCCCTTGTCCATAAGCGTGCTACAGGTAAGACAAATTTCTATGACGTGGCACTCAAGGCTGCGGAATTTCTTATCAATTTTGCCAAGACAAATCCTGATGAGCTTGCCAAATGCGCTGTTTGCCCAAGCCACTATATGGCGGTTGCAGAACTGTATCGTGAGACAGGTGACAAGAAATATCTTGACCTTGCACAGACACTCATAGACATCCGTGGCAGCCAGCCTGACGGAACGGACGACAATCAGGACCGTGAGGCGTTCCGTGAGCAGTACACTGCCATCGGCCATGCTGTCCGTGCCAACTATCTTTATGCAGGTGTGGCAGACCTTTATTCCCTCACAGGTGAGGCACAGTTGATGAAAAACCTCACCTCAATATGGGATGACCAGATAAACAGGAAGATGTATATCACAGGTGGTTGTGGCGCATTGTACAATGGTGTGTCCCCTGACGGCACAGACTATAAGCCGGCAAACTGGCAGCAGGTGCATCAGGCGTTCGGCAGACCTTATCAGTTGCCGCAGTCAACGGCTCACAACGAGACTTGTGCGAACATCGGAAACATGCTCTTCAACTGGCGCATGCTTCAGACAACAGGCGACGCAAAGTATGCTGACATTGTTGAGACATGCTTGTACAACTCTGTGCTTACAGGCATCTCTCTCGACGGAACAAAGTATCTGTACACCAATCCGATGCGCCTTTCAAAGAAACTCCCTTACCAGTTGCGTTGGAGTCGCGAGCGTCAGAAGCTGATTTCCTGCTTCTGCTGCCCTCCGAACACACTGCGTACTGTCTGTGAGGCACAGGAATATGCTTACACAGTAGGTTCGGATGCGTTGTTTGTGCAGCTTTATGGCGAGAACACTCTGGCAACAACACTTGGCAAGAAAGCGCTGAAAGTGTCACAGAAAACAGACTATCCGTTTGACGGACGCATAGAACTGACTATTGATGCTGTCGGCAAGAACTGCCTGAACACAGTCAATCTGCGCATACCGGGATGGTGTGACAATGCCACCGTGACTGTCAATGGTGAGGCACAGCAGGTGAATGTCGCTCCTAATTCCTACATAGCACTTAACCGTAAGTGGAAGAAAGGCGACAAGATTGTCCTTGACATGGAGATGAGGGCGAAGCTCATTGAAAGCAATCCACTTGTCGAGGAATCACGTGGTGAGGTCGCTGTTAAGCGCGGACCGTTGGTTTACTGCCTTGAAGAGATTGACATCGACGGCAATCAGAACATGAAACCTGGTTCCGGAAAGACACCGAGCGTGTCAAGTGTCGACATTGACAACATCGTTTTGCCTATGGACATAAAGTTCTCCGTTGTCGATATGGAGATTGCCGGTTCAAAGATGAAAGCACTTGAAGGTACTGC
Source organism: Palleniella intestinalis (assembly GCF_013166595.1). GTDB lineage: Bacteria > Bacteroidota > Bacteroidia > Bacteroidales > Bacteroidaceae > Prevotella > Prevotella intestinalis. Next base: position 392,949 of record NZ_JABKKG010000003.1, read on the forward strand.
TAAGTATGTTGAAGAGCCTGATTGGAAAGGCACACTGTACCGTGAGGTAAGCAGAAAAGAGCGTGACATAAAGGTACGCCTTATCCCTCACTATGCATACGGCAACCGCGGTTTGCAGGATTTCACAATCTTCATGCCGTTGGCACGCTGATTCTATTTATTAAAATAAAAGGCAAGTGGGTGGAAAGACCCACTTGCTTAAGTATTTATATAGACTGAAAAAATAATGTTTATGAGAAAAATACTGTTGAGTATATTTGCTTTTGCAACATTGTCTGTCTCGGCTGCGGACATATACGTGTCACCTGATGGTGCTGACACTAATGAAGGTTCTGTTGACAGCCCACTTAAAAGTCTGCGTATAGCATTGCGCAAAGCACGCAACCTGCGCCGCCTTAATGACCCGTCAGTAAGGGATGGCATAACGATTCACGTGACAAAGGGCACATATAATCTGTATGAACCGTTATATATTCGTCCTGAAGACAGTGGTACTCCATACTCTCCTACAGTGATAAAAGGTGAGGATGCCGTAATTTCCGGTGGTGTTGCTGTCACCGGATGGCGCAAGGAAGGCAAACTGTTTGTTGCTGAAACTCCGGAGTTCAATGGCAATCTGATAGATTTCCGCCAGCTTTACGTTAACGGCAAGAAGGCTGTACGTGCACGCGATGTGGAAAATTTTGACAATATGGCGCACATCCTTTCTCTTGACAAGCCAAATCAGGTGATGTATGTCCCTGTTACACCGGCTGTCAAGGCTTTGGAAAGGCAGTATAATGCAAAGAACAGACAGCATGCCCAGCCTGTGGAAATGGTTCTCCATGAAATGTGGTGTGTGGCAAACCTAAGAGTGAAGAGTATACAGATTGACGGTGACAGTGCCGCCATACGTTTCCATCAGCCTGAGTCGACAATACAGTTTGAGCACCCTTGGCCTTCACCAATGGTTAATGTGAAGCCTTTCATACAGGAGGATGGCACTGTGCTGAACCTGAATTCTGCTTTTTATCTTACAGGCTCAAAGGTTCTTCTTGACACTCCGGGAGAATGGTTCCATGATGTCCGCAACCATAAGGTTTACTACAGCCCGCGTGAAGGTGAGACGCTTGACATGCTTAACAGCGAGGAATATCCGGTGATTGCTCCTGCATTGGAGACTCTTGTGGAAGTGGAAGGCACCCTTGACCGTCCTGTGCATGATGTGAAAATTGAGGGACTTACATTCTCTTATACAACATGGATGCGTCCGACAACTGATGGGCATGTCCCTCTTCAGGCAGGAATGTTCATGTATGAAGGATACAAACTTAATCCTCAGATTCGTCGTCCGGGACGCAACAATGGACTTGATAACCAAGGATTCCTGGGTCGTCCGGCTTCCGCTGTGACGGTAAGCAATTCCGGTGATGTGGTTTTCAATGATTGTGTATTCACTCATCTTGGTTCTTCCGGTATAGACTATGAGGAAGGCATACAAGGAGGGGTGATAAGCAACAACACTTTTACTGATATTGCAGGTAGCGGCATTGTTGCCGGCTCTTTCTCACCTTCCGGTTTGGAGACCCACCTTCCTTATGACCCTTTTGACAGGCGTGTTGTTGTCGATGGGCTTGTCATTGCCAATAACTATATCAATGATGTCACCAACGAGGATTGGGGAACGCTTGGAATCAACTGCGGATATGTCGCAAACACTATCATTGCGCATAATGAAATTTGTGAGGTATCCTATTCCGGTATAAATCTCGGATGGGGATGGACACAGAGTGTTAACTGTATGCGTGGCAATGAGGTGTATAGAAACTATATCCACCATTATGCAAAGCACATGTATGACTGTGCCGGCATCTATACATTAAGCTCACAGATAAAGACCTATATCACAGAGAATGTCGTGGATGAGATTTATCATCCTATCTATGCGCATGACCCACATCATTGGTTCTATCTTTATTGCGATGAAGGTTCGTCCGGTATTACTATTCAAGATAACTGGACACCGACAGAGAAATACTTGAAGAACTCCAATGGACCTTGCAACATTTGGGAGAACAATGGACCCGGTGTTGATAAGTCTGTTAAAGAGAATGCCGGCATTCAGAAGAATCTTGATGTTGTAGGCCTGAGGGCTAAGATACAGACAAAGAAGCCAAAGAAGACCAAATGATTCATTTGTGTAATTTCATGATTTGAACAAAACATTAAAAAAAACTCACGATATTATGTGGATAACCTATCCTGGTGATTTTGAGATATGGCTTGGCAATAAGTTCAACAACCGCCGTACTGAGCGTGGTGCGATGTTCCCTCCATTCTGGAAGCAGGACTCCCACTATGTTACTGTGGAGTTCTCGACGACTGTCAACCTTGAAGAGGCAGAGGAAGTGGAGATTCTCTGTGAGGGAAAGTTCAATCTTATGCTTGACGGAAAGTTGCAGTTTGGCATGCCTGAGCATTTCACTGTACCTGCCGGAGAGCACAAACTCAACCTGAAGGTTTGGAATCAGTCAACTCCTCCTGCATTATATATAAAAGGTAAAACCATCGTTACAGACTCTTCATGGCTTGCAACCTATGAGGATAAGATCTGGATAGACGAGAATGGTGTTGCCCATGGTTCCGGAATCTATGTCCCGGCAGCAACAAGCAAGTACTTCCAAACAAAGGAGCAGCGTCCTTCCGAGTTCGCTTTGGCAACAGAGCCAATGATGCCGGTGAGCAAGGAGAGAGTGGGAGAGGGATTCCTCTACGACTTTGGCAAGGAGACAATGGGACTTCTGTCCGTAGGCAATGCAAAGGACAAAGGACTTGTAGAGGTCTATTACGGTGAGAGCCGTGAGGAAGCCTTGGACAAAGATTATTGTGAGACGCTTGACAAGTTTGAGACTAAGGATTTCACTCCTGTCATCCTTGACAGCAAGGCGTTCCGCTATGTCTATGTGGAGTGTGCCGGAGGCGTGGAAGAATTGGATGTCTACGCCTTTTACGAGTATCTTGAGCAGGACATGGAACTTAGCGGAGCGTTTGAATGCTCTGATTCCGAACTTAACAGAATATGGGAAGTGGGAGCTTATACAATGGACCTCACTACCCGTGAATTCATGATGGACGGCATAAAGCGTGACCGTTGGACATGGTCAGGCGATGCCATACAGTCCTATCTGATGAACTATTATCTCCGTTTCGATTCGGAGTGTGTCAAGCGCACCATACGGCAGTTGCGCGGAAAGGACCCTGTTACAGCCCATATCAACACGATTATGGACTACACTTTCTATTGGTTCAAGTCCGTGCTTGACTACTATGAGTACACTGCCGATACAGCCTTCGTCCGTGAGATGTGGCCGCGCATGAAGACACTCATGGACTATGTCCTTGGCAGACTTGACGAGGAGGGACTTGCTGAAGGACAGCCTGACGACTGGATTTTTGTTGACTGGGTGGACTTCCCTATGCACAAGCGTGGTGTGATGTCTTTTGAACAGATTCTGTTGGCAAAGGCTTTGGAGACAATGAAGGTCTGTGCCGGACTTGTCGGTGATGATGAGGCGGAGCGTTATGCAGAGTTGTACGACAATGTGCGCCGGAAGACCGACGAGCATTTCTGGGATGAGGACAGAAAAGCCTATCTCCACAACATTGAGGACGGTCAGTTGAATGAGATGGTTACTAAGTTCCCGAATATGTTTGCCATACTTTTCGGTTATGCCGACGGACAGCGGAGCAAGGACATCATGGAAAATGTCATGCTCAATCCTGATGTTGAGGCTATCACAACGCCTTACATGCGTTTCTACGAGTTGGAGGCTTTGTGCCAGATGGGCATGTATGATTATGTCATGGGTGAGATGAAATCCTATTGGGGCGGTATGCTGAATGAAGGTGCGACATCTTTCTGGGAGAAATATGTCCCGACAGAGACAGGCACACAGCACTTGCATATGTACGGCAGACCGTATGGCAAGAGCCTTTGCCATGCTTGGGGAGCATCACCTGTCTATCTGCTTGGCAAGTACTATCTTGGCATCAAACCGACAAAACCGGGCTATCAGGAGTGGGAATGCCGTCCTAATCTTGGTGGACTTGAATGGATGAAGGGGCGTGTGCCAACACCGTTTGGACCTATCTCGTTGGAGATGAGCAAGGAAGAAATCACTATACAAAGTCCTGTCATTGGAGGAAAACTTTATGTCGGAGACAAATGTATAGAAATCAACACTACAGAGAAGATTAAAGTTGGACTTAAGTAAAGATTTCACAGACTATACCTCACAACTTTTTGGTGAGGAGCGCTGGCAGAGATTTTTTGACTCTTTCGGTCAGGAAGTCCCTGCCAGTGTGCGTTATAATCCGTTCAAACCTGTTTCCGATGTTCCTGAAGGAGAACCGGTGCCATGGTGCAAGGATGCCTATTGGCTGAAGGAACGCCCTAAATTCACACTTGACCCATTGTTGCATGCCGGAGTCTATTATGTGCAGGAGGCAGGGTCAATGTTCCTTGACAATGTTCTTCGACAGTATGTCCAAGAACCGGTGTGCATGCTTGATCTGTGCGCTGCACCGGGAGGCAAGTCAACATTGGCGCGTGCTGCATTGCCTGAAGGCTCTTTGCTGGTAAGCAATGAACCTGACCACCACCGTGCCAACATCCTTATGGAGAATATGCAGAAACAGGGACATAAGGATGTTTATGTCACAAACAATTATGCAAAGGACTTCAAGTCTGCGAAAATGCAGTTTGATGTCATACTTGCTGATGTGCCGTGCTCCGGAGAAGGAATGTTCCGCCGTGACGAAGGAGCGATAAAGGAATGGAGCTTGCAGAACGTGCGTAAGTGTGCGGAACTGCAGCGGAGCATAGTCAGTGATATATGGGACTGTCTGCGTCCCGGCGGACTGTTTATATATAGTACCTGTACATTCAATCTACAGGAGGACGAGGAGAATGTCCGTTGGATAGCGGAAGAGCTTGGAGCAGATATTCTTCCTGTACAGACAAGTCAGGAATGGAAAATCACAGGTTCTCTTCTTGAAGGATTTGATGAGCCTGTCTATCGCTTTATACCCGGAGTTACACGCAGTGAGGGACTGTTTATGTGCGTTTTGCGCAAGCATGGGGAATCGCAGCCCTGTCGCAGACCGATAGAAAAACAGTTGAAACGCCTACGCATACTATCTGACGGCAATCCGAAAGGAGAGCAGAAAGGCAAGTACATCATCCCTGCCCATGCTGAGGCGCTGCTTGCACAATGCCATAAAGATGATGTCAGAGGTACATCATCAGCGTACCCATCTGTTGAATTGTCGCTTGAAGAGGCTCTGCGCTATCTTCATCGTGAGGCAATAACATTGCCGGCAGATACTCCAAAAGGTTATGTCATTGTAACCTACAAAGGACATAACCTCGGATTCATGAAGAACCTTGGCAATCGCGCCAACAATCTTTATCCTAAAGAATGGGCGATACGTAACTTGTAATATGTTATGGTAAATATGTCAAAGAACGCTTGCAATTTCAATTTCCATTGCTTTTCTAGTGCAAAGGTACAATATTTTGCAAGCGATTCCAAACATCAATGGGGTACACATGGGGATACACATGTGGGTACATATCCATAAAAGTAAGTTTATGGGATGATTTCATGTATATATTCAAGACATTTATTGTTTGCTGTAGCTAAAAATATTTCCCTGACCTCATCACTTATATGCCTTTAAGAAAGTGACGAAGTCAGGGAAATATAATTGCTCTGATAAATAATATAAGACGCAATCTGTTTGTTTGATGTCAGCAGATACAATCTTTATCTATGAACAAGAAGGAGTTCGTCTCCACTGTTATCAAACTTCACCCTTATGGAATTCTTCCATTTGAAACACCATGTGATTCGCATTGTAATATCTTTGTATGGTGAAACATCCGATTCTGTTTTATTTGGTGTAGCACCCAATTCTTTGATTGTAATAAAGCGTTCTTCGCCATGTTCACTGAAGCTCCACCTTCCCCACAGTTCATCACCTTGTTGCTCAATAAGACATCTGCCATTGCCCCAGAAATAAAAAGATAATTGTCCTGAATCGACCTTCTGCCCATTAATCTCTGTTGCATACCATTCCCCGTAAAAGTCCGTGTTTTCAAGATACACATATTCATCTTCTTTGTCGCAAGAGACACAGAAGAGCGCCACAAGGACACAGAAAATAATGCGCCGCAAATAAGCTGTATTGCTTTCAAGAACCATAATTCAAATTTTATGCTTAGAACGATAAAACTACATTATTTATAGTAAGATTCCTGTATGCAACTGTTCTACTGGGAACATCAAATCCCAGTTCTTTCCCCAAACGATATTACCACCTTCAATCTTGAATTTCTTGAACAATGCCGGTGTTGCATATTTGTTATACTGCGGATGAGAGTTTTTTTTGAAGAATGATGAAAAATCCAATGTCCTCTCAATGCCATCATTGAAAGTCAATTTTACAGATAAACCTCCAAGGTAATCTGCCTTTGTGATATATAATAATAGAGCCATAACTATAATTTTTTCTTAATATTAGTGCATCTGACAACTTTCTTCAAGACAAAAAAGTTAATCCATTTGGAAATAATACTCTTATGATATTTCTGAATGAAAGCTAAAGCTGTTTTTACATCTTTTGTCGACAAAGCATCCATGTTATGTGCAGCCCGCTTCTTTTTATTCTTTGGATTCTTAGAGCAATGTTTTTCTTAAAGTATTGTCACTTATGGGTGATAATATCTATTGAGAACAGTTGCGGACTAATCTTTTACGATAATTTCCATCCCTTCGTTTATAGCCTGCATGTTCAGAGGGATGAGTCCGTGATGACGTTCAGGGAGAGTCTTGTAGAGAGCCTTCTCCAGTCCTTCGAGAGTGACAAGAGGGGCGACTTTCAGCAGACCGCCCAGCACAATCATGTTGAATACTTTCGGGTTTTTAAGTTCCGCAGCTTTGTCCATGGCATTTATGCGATAAATGCTTATGTCGTCGCGTTGTGGCGGGCTGATTACTCCAAAGTTGTCATAAATGAGTATTCCGCCCGGTTTCACACGCGCTTGGAACTTGTCCAATGACGGCTGGTTAAGCACGATGGCGATGTCGTAGTTGCTCAATATAGGTGAGGCAATCTGCTTGTCAGAGATTACGACAGTGACATTTGCCGTGCCACCGCGCTGTTCCGGTCCGTAGGCCGGCATCCATGTCACCTCTTTTCCCTCCATAAGTCCGGAGTAGGCAAGTATCTTTCCCATTGATAGGACACCCTGACCTCCAAAACCTGCTATGATGATTTCCGTTTTCATGTTTTACTGTTTTTGTTTTGACAACCGTTTATGTCCTGTCTTTCAGGTCTCCTTTCGGATAGTATGGGAACATATTCTCCACCATCCATTCGTTTGCCTTTACAGGTGACATTTTCCATCCACTGCTGCATGTGGAGACAATCTCCACAAGTGAGGAGCCTTTGCCTGCCATAGAGGCCTCAAAAGCCTTGCGTATGGCAGCCTTTGCCTTACGTATTGACGGTGCAGACTCTACGGACTGTCGGCTGACATAGCATGTGCCCTCCAATGTCGCGGCAATCTCTGTGATGCGCAGAGGGTAGCCATGCATCTCAGGGTCACGGCCGTATGGGCATGTCGATGTCTTCTGTCCGATGAGTGTGGTAGGAGCCATCTGTCCTCCGGTCATGCCGTAGATGGCGTTGTTGATGAAGATTATCGTGATGTTCTCGCCACGGTTGAGAGCATGGATAGTCTCCGCTGTGCCGATGCAGGCAAGGTCACCGTCCCCCTGGTAAGTGAAGACAAGGCGATCGTTCCACAAGCGTTTGATGCCGGTGGCGACAGCCGGTGCGCGTCCGTGGGCAGCCTCCTGCCAGTCGATGTCAAGGTATTTGTATGCAAACACGGCACATCCCACAGGGCAGACCCCTATGGTCTTTTCCTCCATGTGCATCTCCTCAATCATTTCTGCGACCAGCTTATGCACCACACCGTGGGAACATCCCGGGCAATAGTGCATGGGAGTGTCGTTCATCAGTGACGGTCTCTGATATACAATGTTTTCAGAAGTCATTTCTTTCATGTGCTTGTTTTGTTCTTCTATGGCAGTCATCGGTTCAGTCCTCCAATAAAGTTCTTTAATGCTTCGGCTATCTCGTCTGGTTCAGGCACCACTCCTCCCATGCGTCCGAAATGCTTTATCGGCATGGCGTCATGTATGGCAAGGCGCACATCCTCTATCATCTGACCGCCGTTTATCTCTGCGCACAGCACACCTTTCACCATGTTTTCCCCATTTGGAGTCTGTTTTGTGCAGAGAGCTTCAAGCTCTTTGTACGGATAAGGCCACAGGGTTATCGGACGGAAAAGTCCGGCTTTGATGCCCTCTTTCCGCAGTTCGTCGATGGCGGTGACGGCAAGTCGGGCTGAGATGCCAAATGCTGCGATAATGTATTCCGCATCATCGGTCATGTATGTCTCGCATCTTGTCTCATTCTCCTGAATGGTTCGGTACTTCTCCTGCATTCTCAGGTTACGTTCCTCCATGACCTCAGGAGTCTGCTCCAGTGAGGTGATGATGTTCGGTTGCCTGTCCTTTGGCCTGCCGGTTGCAGCCCAAGGGCAACGCTCGCGTATCTCTTCTTCAGTCCAACGTGGCTGATAGGGTGGGAGAACACACTTCTCCATCATCTGTCCGATGACACCGTCGCAGAGAATCATGCCCACACAGCGGTACTTGAATGCCAAGTCAAAGATGAGCGGAACGAAGTCTGCCATCTCCTGGACGGTGGACGGTGCGAGGACGATGCATCGGTAGTCGCCGTTTCCGCCGCCGCGTGTCATCTGTGTGTAGTCCGCTTGTGACGGCTGTATGGTGCCCAGACCCGGGCCACCGCGTGAGACATCAATCACCACGCCCGGTATCTCGCAGCCTGCCATGTAGGAGATGCCCTCCTGCATGAGTGCTATGCCCGGTGACGATGAGGATGTGAATGCGCGCTTTCCTGCTCCCGCTGCACCGTAGACCATATTGATTGATGCCGTCTCTGACTCAGCCTGCACCACAGCCATGCCGGTCGTTTCCCAAGGCTTCAGCATTGCCAGTGTCTCTATGATTTCACTTTGCGGAGTGATAGGATAGCCGAAGAAACCGTCGACTCCGCAGCGTATTGCCGCGTGGGCGATAGCCTCATTACCTTTTAGGAGCATCACTTCTCCTTCTGTATGTTTCATGTCATTTGCCATAATCTTCAATCCTCAATTTTCTTTTTATAGACTGTTATACAACCGTCAGGGCAGACGATACCGCATGAGGCGCAGCCGATGCAGCTGTCGTTTATGGCTTCTGCATACGGATAGCCGCAGGCGTTGACTTTCTTGCTCATGGCGATAACTCCTTTCGGACAGGCAGCAGCGCATAGTGCGCAACCCTTGCATCTGTCCTTGTTCACCTCTATGGCACCGATAATCTTACTCATTGTTCTGTTGGTTTTAGGTTTCTGGTGTGGTGATTACGGGTTATACATATCTTTATTGTAGAACTCGATAATCTCCATCAGCATTTTTCTTGCGTGAACGGCAGGCGACTCGCTGTCAAGGTCTATGGCTTCCTGATAACAGTTGAGTGCCCCTTGCCAGTCCTGGCGCTTTCTGCGGAGGTTCCCCTCCTTATACCATTCTTCTGCATTCATGATATTGTATAATGTGTTTTTGCAGTATGTACATTGCTGTTGCTGCGGAATGCCTCATCAGCATGTACTCTATGCTTGGTTTGATTGTCACGGTGCAAAGATAAAGATTAAAACAGAAAGGACATTTGAATGTTCGTTCTATTTTAGATATTTTAAGCGTAATAAACATGAAAATGCGCACACCGCTTGGTGAGTGTGCAATGGAAAGGATGACATGGCTGTGTTCTGACTTTATGGCCGGATTGTTAGTCATGGAGAATGGTCTTTTTATTCAGGTTGGCAGGATATATGGAATTGCTGATGTGTCTCTCTTATGTGAGTTTGCCAATGTTAGTATGGTTTTAGAAAACTCGGGGCTCAAAGTGCCATATAAATTGCGTAGAAAATAAAAATAGGAAGAAACTTTCAAAAAAAACGATATTTTTTTAGTTTCATGTAATTAGTTGTAATACAGTGCTTTATAATGGGTGGTACAGGTTTTTCTATATGCCATTTTTGCGAAAGGTTACCTTTCATAAGGTCAAAGGTAATCTTTTACATTATGTAAAGTAACCTTTGACAGTGCAGATGATAGCTTTTTCCGATGTTTTTGCCATGAAAAAATGTCATAAAATGCCATGAACAGCAATTATAAATGCAGGTAATGCTGTTTTTGATGGTGTAGTGTCTCATGTTTGGACATGAAATATTAGAAAACTCATGACATGCTTTTGTAATTTTTTTTCATACTAAAGCCGGATGCAAATGGGAATGCATGCGGATTAATACAGATTCTGAAGATTTCTTTTCCGCCAAAATATTTAACATGAATTTGACGAATTACTGCTGTACATTAGTATTCCTAATCAATTGGAATTCGTTGGACTCAAGTTAATATTCATGTGGTTTGTACAGACTTTTTTGCTCCATAATATTTTTAATAGGTACGATTCGTGTTTGATTTTAGAAAGTTTGGAGCATAAAAAAACGTATAATCCGTTTGGGACTATACGTTTTTGTAGAGTTTTTTTATGCGTCTTATCGTGCGGCGATGCACTCAACCTCAACGAGTACGCCCTTAGGCAGAGCTTTCACGGCAACGGCGGAGCGTGCAGGGAACGGCTCTGTGAAGAATGTGGCATAAACCTCGTTCATTGCTGCGAAATCGTTCATGTCAGCCATGAACACTGTTGTCTTCACAACATTTGCGAGTGTCAGTCCGGCAGCCTCCATAATTGCCTTTGCGTTTGTGAGAGCCTGCTGTGTCTGCTCCTTTATGCCGCCTTCAACGACGTTGCCTGTTGCAGGGTCGAGTGGAATCTGTCCTGATGCGAAAACCATGCCGTTGACCTCAATTGCCTGGCTGTATGGACCGATGGCAGCAGGAGCTTTGTCTGTGTGTAATGCTTTCATATGTAACTTGCTTAATTTGTTGGTTGGTGTTGCAAAGATAGTACTTTTTTGGGAAAATACCAAATAAAGGACGCATGAAAGTTAGATAGTGAGAAAAAAGCACTATAAACGCAAAAAAAATGTTCGATTATTTGCGAATACGGAAAAAAGAAGTAACTTTGCAAAAAGAAACGGAAAGATATGATTATTGAATTTGACAAGGATTATTTGTACGAACTATATACGGAAGGTAAGGCAAGAGACAAGAAGCACCGCTACCAACCTGAAGTTGTAAGAGGATATCAAAAGGTTGTCTTCGTACTTTCCTCTGCAAATGCCGTTACAGACTTGTTCCGAAATAATGCACTGAATTATGAGATGCTGAGAGGAGACAAGAAGGGGATTTCATCGGTACGCATAAACAAGCAGTATCGCCTTGAGTTCACCGTCAGGGATGTTATGAACGAGCAAATAATTACTGTCTGCCGTTTGCTTGACATTAGTAACCATTACAAATAAACTTATGGATATGGAGACAAAAAAGACTTACGCACCGCATGAGCTGCGACCATCCACGCCTATACATCCGGGAGAGATATTGAGAGACGAGTTGGAGGCGCGCGATATGTCGCAAAGAAGATTTGCAGATATTATAGGTGTTTCTTATTCTGTGCTCAATGAGGTGATAAACGGCAAACGCTCTATTACTACCGAATATGCACTGAAGATAGAGGCGGCAACGGACATACCTGCTTATATTTGGGTGAATATGCAGACAGCTTACAATATGCACACTGCACGGCGTGACCGCAAGTTGTCTGTGATTCTTGATAAAATCCGTAAGTCGGTTGCGGTGCTTTAGCCGGTCAGCCGGTCAACTATGGATAATGAGCAATGTTGAAAGGACAATATTTGGCACGAAAAACAGCGAGTGGAAGGTGATTACATGCCTTTCACTCGCTGTTTTGTCTACTAATTTTATCCCTCATTTTATTTATATGCTTGGTGTCGAATATTTTAATGAGGTCGTTTTGTGATATTTTTTGTTGTTATACAATCTTGAAACCGTGTTCGCGGATGGCGTGGGTTATTTCCGCCCTGTGGGCATCGTCGCGTGTCTCGCAGACGATGCGCAGGATGCAGGCGTTGATTTTCTCACTGTCGGCGGTGCGCTCGTGGTGGACTCTTGTGATGTTTCCGCCACACTTTGCTATCACTGCCGCCACTTCGACGAGTTTGCCGGGCTGGTCGTCAAGCTCGATGTTTATGTCGCAGTAGCGTCCGCTCTTTGTGAGACCGCGCTTGATTACTCTGTTGAGGATTGTCACATCAATGTTTCCGCCGCTGACGATGCAGACGGTCTTCTTGCCTTCGACGGGGATTTTTTTGTAGAGTACAGCGGCTACGGCTGCTGCTCCGGCACCTTCGGCTACAACTTTCTCCTTTTCGAGGAGGTGGAGTATAGCTCCGCAGATTTCATCCTCGGTGACGGAAACGACTTCATCGACATAGTTCTGGCAAATCTCGTAGGTCAGTGAGCCCGGTTCTTTGACAGCTATGCCGTCGGCTATGGTGGAGACGGAGCTGAGAGCTTCCCTGCGGTTGACCTCAAGGCTGTGGACCATGCTTGCCGCTCCGGCGGCTTGTATGCCGTAGACCTTGATTGCCGGGTTGAGGGATTTCACGGCAAATGCTATTCCGCTGACCAGTCCGCCGCCACCCACCGGCACAACGATGGCTTCGACGTCAGGCAACTGTTCAAGCACTTCAAGTCCTATTGTGCCTTGTCCTGCTATGACATTCGGGTCGTCAAAAGGATGGATGAATGTGTAGCCCTTCTCTTCCTTTAGTTTCAGGGCGTACTGGTAGGCATCATCGTAGACTCCAGGCACAAGGCATACGTCAGCCCCGTAGCTTTTTGTCGCTTCCACTTTGCTCATTGGTGCGCCCTCAGGAAGACAGATGATTGAACTGATGCCGTGGGCTGTCGCACCAAGGGCGACACCTTGGGCATGATTGCCGGCAGAGCAGGCAACGACACCTTTTGCCTTCTCTTCCTCGCTGAGTTGCGAGATTTTATAATATGCGCCACGTATCTTGAAAGAGCCTGTTTCCTGCAGGTTTTCAGGTTTCAGGTACACTTCGCAATCAGTGCGTATCTTCGGCGCTTTGACCAGTTCGGTCTTGCGTATGATTTTGCTGAGCACGTAGCGTGCTTTGTAGAAATTGTCTAAGTTCAGCATAGGGAATTATGTTGTGTTCTTGTTAGAAATGTTAATGTCTTTGCATGTGTGGCTTTTCTTTACTCAAACCATTGGCAAAATTACAGAAATTTTCTGTATTGCAGATATATTTTGCAAATTTTATGACATTAAGGTATAAAAATACTACAGTCATGTGCAGACAAACCTCTTTGAGTATGGCTGAACTATAATGGCATCCCATTATCGGAGGACAAAGAACAATTTGATAGACTAAGGCGGATTCATGTTACTTGATACACCACAAAAGCAAGGAATAGAAATAGACGAGGAACTGTTTTATAATGCTGAGAAACAGCAAAATTTCTGTCAATAAATTCTTTATGTAAGGAAATTTTCCGTATCTTTGTTGATGAATTATAATTTGCAACATCATGAAAATCACTAAACATGGGCGTAGCATACCGGTCAAGCCAATTATAATTGCCATTCTGTCCTGGTGGTTTGTATCGTTTTTCTTTGGATTTCCTATTCCGAGGGGAACGCGAGTTTGTCACGACTATAGTACATACTATGAAAATTGGAGAGGAGTCTACTATATATCCGTTGAGCATGTGCTCAATCTAATAAATTTTGGTCATTGGGGATATTTGAAAGATGTGGACAGAGAGACGTTTGTCATACTGGATGACAATTGGGCAAAGGACAAAAATCATGTATGGTATCAAGACAAAATTGTGGAGACTGCAGATGCTGCTTCTTTTAATGTTGATAAAAGCGGTTTGCCAAAAGACAAGCGTCATGTCTTTGTTTATGATGCGGATATATGCAACTTTCGTCCTACGAGATGTGGCATAGATGTACCGACTGCGGAATGTTTCGTTTTTAAAAACAACGGTCAGGACTGGACTTGGATGCGCGACAAGAATTTTGTCTATTATGATGAGACGAAACTCGATGTGGATAGAAATACATTCGCCCCATTAGGTAGGACGCTTTGGTGGACGGACAAGGATTATGTCTATATGGATACTTGGAACAGTTCACTAAAGAAATGTGAACTTATAAAGGTTGATTCCTTACAATCACCTGTTGATACGCTGAACGCCGGCAGTCATTATCTGCGTAACGGGAAAAATATTATCTATCTTGGCAAAGTTGTCGCAAAGGACATCGAAGTACACCGATTTGAGGAAGTTGGCTTAAGCAAATGTATTGTCAATGATATGTTGTTTGAAAATGGAGACCGTATTTTGAAAGACTCTCTCAATGTCTCCGAAGCCAAATTCTATTTTTATGGACATATTGCTGCTGATAAAAATCATGTTTTTTATTCTCGGAAACAGCTTAATGACATAGATGCAGCAACTTTCCGTCAAATAGAAGATGAGATTTTTGAGGATAAAGATTTCATATATACTATAAAAGAGAATGTTTGGCGGGAAAAGTATCCCTTTGACCGAAAAAAGAAATGATTATTTTGAGTTCTCAAAAGGAAATGTTTGGATAGTATAATTCAGAGTATCAGTTATATATATTGCAGAAACGAAAAACGTATTGTGCAGTAATGCTGTAGTGTTATTGCAGCATTGCTGCAATAGTGATACAGTAACGCTGTAGTGGTACTACAGCAACACTGCAGCTATGTAGCAGTGATTTTGCAGTGATAGAAACAGATTATCGCGCAAATGGAGCGTCAGAATAAAATAATTTCAAATTGTTTTTCAGACCGTTGGGATATGACATAAAAACATCTTCCGCTCAGAGACAACGGGTTGTCAAGAACGGAAGATGTAAAGTAGTTCTCAGATGTAATCGAATGTGGGTCAGTGTTCCTATGTTGTCTCCACATTCACTTCTGCTTCAAGAACATTGATGACATAGTCACCGATTTTCTCGCATTCGCTGATGAAGTCATTGTAGAATGTGCTGAGATGATAGCTGTATGTGCCGGAGTTGACTGCCTCGAAGTTTGCTGTGCGGCATTCGTTGCGGAGTGTGTTTATTTTCTCCTCAATGTGTCTGCTTCGTGACATGTCAATCTTTACGTGCTCAGGACCGGTGACGATTTTGTACATCTCTTCCAGAGCCATGTTTGTGAGGTCAAGCATATGTGTGACGTTCGCCATTTGTTGCTCTGTGAAGTTCTCATTGTTATATTTGTATTTTCGGCGTATTGCACGTCCGAGATGGTACATTGAGTCACCGATACTTTCAAGTTCGTCAACCTCACGCAGCATTTGTGCTATATGGTTCTTTGAATATGCAGACAGCCTTCCTTCGCTGACCTTACGGAGATATTCGGCTATCTCAATCTCCATATTGTCGGTAATCTGCTCGTAATGTTGGATGCGTTTGAACTCTTTCTGGAAAGTTTCTTCATTCTCGGCTGTAAATGCGTTGCGGACCATTCCAAGCATCATGTGGCAGCGTTCTGCCATAACACCGATTTCCTTGCGTGCCTGATAGATGGACAGCTCGGATGTTGAGAGCAGACCGCCGGAGATGTAGCGGAGACCGTGCTCCTTTGTTTCTTCCTTCTTGTCAGGGAGCACATAGCATACGAATTTCTCTATCTGCTTGACGAATCCGATGAGGAGCAGAGTGTTGAAGATGTTGAATATTGTATGGAATGCGGACAGCTGTATGAGTTCGTCTGTTCCATAGTGCATGATATTGGCAACTACCCAGCGGATCATGTCGCAGAATGGATAGAAGCAGATAAGCACGACAACGACGCCGAAGACATTGAAGAACATGTGGGCAAGAGCGGCACGGCGTGCCTGTACTCCGGCTGTGAGTGATGCCATGACTGCGGTGATTGTTGTACCGATGTTCTGTCCCATGGCAAGTGCTGCTGCCAACTCAAGGCTGAATCCCGGGATGTGCATGTCGAAGAGCATCAAGGTGATAGCCATTGTCGCTGCTGATGCCTGCACGAGCATTGTTACGAGTGCTCCGACGAGTACGAAGAGCAGGACGGTGAAGAATCCTCCGTCGGCAAGTCCTGCAAGCATGGACGCGACGATGCCGCCAATGTTGAGGTCTGTGGCAGATTGTTGCAGGAAGCACAGACCCATGAACAGGAAAGCGAAGCCGAAAATGAATTCTCCAATACTCTTTCTCTTCTCATTGCCGCTGAAGAACAGTGGTATGCCGATGGCAATGAGTGGGAGGGCAAGGGCGGCAATGTTTACTTTGAAGCCTACTAATGATATAATCCATGCTGTCACGGTTGTGCCGACATTGGCACCCATGATGACGCCGATGGATTGGCGGAGGGTCATCAGACCGGCATTTACGAAGCTGACAACCATGACTGTCGTGGCACTTGACGACTGAATCAGTGCTGTGACAAGGATTCCGGTGAGTACGCCCATGACTCTGTTCTTTGTCATTGCGGCAAGAATGGCACGCAGACGGTCGCCGGCAAATTTCTCGAGTCCTTCACTCATTGTTTTCATTCCAAAGAGGAACAGCCCGAGTGAGCCAATCAATGAGAGTATGTTTAGTAATGTTTCCATTTATAAAAAATAATTGGTGTGTTGTTTTGTCAAGGCATTGGTTTGCATCGTGTTAATGACGCAATGTGCTCGTATTTCTCCGATAATATAAGAGTTGGAGGTTTCGGGTATGTCAGGTTTGCGTTAGTTTTTATGATATTAATCCGGAAGCATTGCGTGTATAAATGCTTTGGCAGAGCTTTGCTTGATGATGTAGGGAACAAATAATAAAAGGTGTGCCAAGTAGTTATACCTGGTACACCTTTTTCATTATCATATAGTTTTTTGCAATATCTTATTCACCTTTGATAGCTGCAACTCCCGGGAGAACCTTACCCTCGATAGCTTCGAGGAGTGCGCCACCACCTGTGGAGATATAAGAAACCTTGTCTGCAAGACCGAATTTGTTGACACAAGCGACAGAGTCACCACCACCGATGAGTGAGAATGCGCCCTCTGCTGTAGCCTCTGCGATAGCATTGCCGATAGCACGTGAGCCGTCACAGAAGTTGTCGAATTCGAACACTCCGGCAGGACCGTTCCAAAGGATTGTCTTGCAGCCCTTGATAGCGTCAGCAAAAATCTTCTGTGCCTCAGGACCGGCGTCAAGGCCTTCAAGGTCAGCAGGGATAGCGTCTACCGGGCATACAGTGCGGTTTGCGTCGTTAGAGAAGTCGTCGCCTGTCACACAGTCAGGAGCGAGCACAAGCTCTACACCGTTCTTCTTTGCAAGTTCCTCGACACCGAGAGCCACATCGAGCTTGTCCATCTCAACGATAGACTTGCCAATCTCGCCACCGTGTGCCTTTGAGAATGTGTATGTCATGCCACCACAAAGGATGATTTTGTCAACCTTGCCGAGGAGGTTCTCGATGATGCCAATCTTAGAGGAAACCTTTGAACCGCCCATGATAGCGATGAATGGACGCTTGATGTTGCCAAGCACATTGTCAACAGCCTGCACCTCTTTCTCCATGAGGAGACCGAGCATCTTGTTGTCAGCGTCAAAGTAATCAGCGATGACTGCTGTGGAAGCGTGCTTGCGGTGAGCTGTACCGAAGGCGTCCATAACGTAACAGTCAGCATAAGAAGCGAGCTTCTTGGCAAACTCCTTCTGCTTCTCCTTCATCTCTTCCTTTGCTGCCTTGTAAGCAGGATCTTCCTTGTCGATGCCGACAGGCTTGCCCTCTTCCTCTGGATAATAGCGGAGGTTCTCGAGAAGGAGGACTTCTCCCTGCTTGAGGGCAGCTGCCTCAGCCTCTGCATTAGCACAGTCCTTTGCAAACTTTACAGGTGTGCCGAGAGCTGCTGATACAGCGTCTACAATCTGACCGAGTGACAACTCCGGCTTAACCTTGCCCTTCGGCTTGCCCATATGTGACATGATGATGAGTGAACCGCCTTTCTCAAGAATCAGCTTGAGAGTAGGGAGGGCACCCTTTATACGTGTGTCGTCTGTGATTTTGCCGTCTTGGAGAGGCACATTGAAATCAACACGGACAATGGCTTTCTTGCCATTGAAATCATACTGGTTAATTGTCATGATGATAAATGATTAATTATGTTTGTACTTTTATCGTCTTTTTGTTAGGGTTTATATTGCAAAATTACAATTTTATTTTGTATGTAGAGCCTTTTCTGCATTGTTTTTTCGCATAACGCTTTGCGAAATTGATATATATTATTGCGCAATGGGCTTGTGTTTTTCTTGCATGTGTGGCAGGTGGTTGTCGTTATTTGTCTGTGTCCACTCCGAGTCCGAAAAGTGCAAAGTCTCCTTTCATGGGGTCGTCAGGGAATATTTCACACAGTCTCCTGCTAAGTTTCCTTGCGTTGGACATCGATGTGGACTTGGATGCCAGTAGTCCGAGACGCATGGCTTCCTGCACGACATGTGTGTCCATTGGGATTATAAGTGTCCTTTTGTCGATGATGTCACTCCATAGTCCGAGGTCTACCGGAGAGTTGTCGCGTACCATCCAACGGAGGAACATGCAGATTCGTTTGCAGCTTGATGTCGTGTCTTTTGGTATGACACCGGTTGAATTGTGTTCCCTGAACCATGTTGTTATAGCGTCAAGAGCTGTGAGGGTGTCAATATTTGTTTGTTTTCTGTATGCGTATGCAACAATGTAATTCTTCATTGTTCCATGTTCTTTTATCATCTCTGCAAGTGCTTTTAGGAAATTGTTGAACGTTTGGCATGTGTAGAGACGGTAAAAGCATGTTGGGGTGGGAGGCACTGCTGTTTCGTAGGCATTGCTTGTCAGCCATTTGCCGACATCACCTCCGGCATCGTTCACGATGGAGTCAAGCAATGCTTGTATTTTCGGCAAGAACTGTTTCCGTGAGCCGTAGCTCAATGCTGAGGCTATAAAGGCAAGGAGTTCCTTGTTGGCGTCTCCTTCAATCCGGTGCATAAACCGGCTTGGATCGCCAACAAGGAACTCCTTTTGTTCATATCGAAAAGCCAACGACTTAAGATGATTGTTCAATTCTGTGTTCAATGGCGTTTCGTTCATATATGTGTCATTCGTTTGTTTTGTATCGGTTCACTATTACAGGATAGACTTTACAGTCTCAAGCATACCCTTGGACTGGATGTCGTTCAGGAAGCCTGTAACCATGTCTGTGAGACCCGGGATAGTGTTGATGTCTCCGTGCTCGCCCCAGATCCAGTCTGCTGCGAGAACGCCCTCGGCAACCTTGCGTGTGTCGCCTGTTGCCCAAAGCTCTGTGAGGAGATCCATGATCTTCTGGTCGTCGTTTGGCTGGATAGGAGCACCGTCAGCGCGTGTACCACCCTTGTAGTAAGTGATGATAGCTGCCAGACCGAGTACAAGTCCCTTAGGAAGCTCGCCCTTGCGCTCAAGATAAACCTTGACTCCCGGAAGGTCGCGTGCCTGGAACTTAGGGAAAGAGTTGAGCATGATGGATGTAACCTGGTGGTCGACGTATGGGTTGTCGAAACGCTCAAGCACATCGGCAGCGAACTGCTGAAGCTCTTCCATAGGAAGGTTGAGGGTCTGCATCAGCTCGTCATACTGAACCTTCTTGATGTACGGACCGACAACTTCGTGGTGAAGTGCGTCGCGCACGATGTTGATGCCTGAAAGGTAAGCCACAGGAGAGAGAACAGTGTGAGGACCATTAAGGAGAGTAACCTTACGCTCGTGGTAAGGAGCTTCAGACTCAGCGATGAGCACGTGGAGACCTGCCTGGTCAGCAGGGAACTCGGCACGAAGCTCCTCGCATGTCATGTTCTCCGGACGCTCGATAACCCAAAGGTGGAAAATCTCAGCCTGTACGACGAGGTTGTCCTTGTAGCCAATCTTGTTCTGGATTTCTACGATGTCCTTGCGTGGGAAGCCAGGAACGATGCGGTCAACGAGTGTTGCACACACATAGTTGTACTTCTCAAACCACTCCTTGAAGCCTTCGTAGTCAGTGCCGAAGTCTTCCTTCCACAGCTCGATGTACTTGCGGATGCAGTCCTTAAGGTGGTGTCCGTTGAGGAAGATGAGCTCACAAGGCATGATGATGAGTCCCTTTGTCGGGTCGCCCTGGAATACCTGGTAACGGCGGTAGAGGAGCTGGACGAGCTTGCCCGGGTAAGATGATGCAGGTGCGTCGGAGAGCTTGCATGCAGGGTCGAATGCGATGCCCGCCTCAGTTGTGTTGGAGATGACGAAGCGGATTTCAGGCTGCTCGGCGAGTGCCATGTATGCCCAGTTCTGAGCGTATGGGTCGATGCCGCGAGAGATTACGTCGATACGGTCAAGCTGGTTGACAGGTTCACCGTTCTGACGGCCCTGAAGGTTGACATGATAGAGACAGTCCTGACCGTTGAGCCACTGTACCATGCCGCGGTCGATAGGCTGAACGACAACGACTGAGCCGTTGAAGTTTGTCTTTGCGTTCATGTTCCATACAATCCAGTCAACGAATGCGCGAAGGAAATTGCCTTCACCAAACTGGATAATCTTCTCAGGAGCAACACTCTTAGGTGCTGTCTGCTTGTTAAGTGATTTAAGCTGTGACATAAATTTATGTAAAATAGTTAATTGATGAATGCTTTACGTAATATCATTATTCTCTGCAAAGTTAATAAAAAAGTTTAATAATATAAAAATTGATATATGTAAAGTTGCTTGATTTATAACAATTTAACACAAGTGCTGTGCTTTGTGACCACTCTTTGAAGAATCAATGATATTGCGCCTATATATATATTAATGTGTGCCCTAATAATTTACTGTAAAAACGAAAGGTAACACTTGGCAAGGCAAAAGGTAACACTTGACTTGGTCAAAGGTAACACTTTGTATTGCGAAGTGTTACCTTTTGTGGCATTGCCTTTTATGCGCTGAAAAAGATATGTTTAGGTTAAAGATAGTTAAAGGGTATCGGTTTTCCCTTTCTTATTTGTTTATATGTTAAAGAAAAGCATAACTTTGGCTGTTGCAAAATGGAAAGAGCTGATTTGGAAATAATATCCGGCGCGTTGCGTTCTGACATACTGACCCTGCTGGGTCGGTACGGACTGTCCGATGCCGATAGGGAAGACTTGGCTCATGATGCTGTGGTGAAACTCTGGCTTATGCGCCACGCCATCAATGATGCGCAGCATGCCAAGGCTTTGGCTTTCCGGATCGCAAAGCATCTGGCTATCAACGAGATTAAGCGACGGCGCACACTTGGTATGGACATTGTGGCAAATGTCAGACAAGAAGGCTGCGAGACTGACAGTCAGCTCATTTGCGACGAGAACGAACGATGGCTGCAACGTCAAATGGAGCACCTCCCGCCACGAGAACGCCAGATACTCGTGTTACGGCAAGTGGAGCAGTTGACGACAGAAGAGATAGCCTCGCTGTTGGGTGTGAAGAAAGAGACAGTAATAACAGAGCTCGCAAGGGCAAGAAAAAAGTTGATGACATGGAGGAAAGGATAAGGAATTTGATAGAGATGTATATGGAAGGTCGGACTTCTTTGGAGGACGAGAAAGTGCTCCATGACTATTTCTGTGGCAATGAAGTGGCAGAGGATTTGCTCCCATACAAAGAGATGTTTGTGGTGATTGACGAGGACATCATGGCACTGCAGGACATCGCGAGAGAGCCGCACAGCCAAAAGCGTGCTGCAAAGCATGCGACATTGTTTTGGACTGTTTCGGTGGCAGCGTCGCTATTGCTGCTCTTCACTTTTGCATGGCAGAAAGGTTGCGAGTGTCCGATAGATGAAAAATCCGCCGCTGCAAAGGCTTTTGCCGAGGTGGTGAGTGCAGATTCTGTCTCTGTGCGTCAGCAGATGCCGAGGGATGAAGAAACTGTTGGTAATGAACGCCACTTGGCAAAGAGCATCATGCCTGATGCACATGTGGAAAAAGCAACGCCCCCACAGGCTGAGACGGTGGAACAGCAGCCTGAGAATGCTGACGCTGCAGAGAGGACAGAGCTTGAGGGCGTGAGCTATTGCGACTCAGGCGACGAGGAATCCGAGGCGATTCGCCGGTATGAGCTGATGCTTGTGGAGTATAGGCTGAAGGCGATGGACGAAGCGGCAGCAATCAGTATGGTTTGCAATGACGGCGTGGATAGCGGAGGATGTGAATTTTCAGAAATATAAAAAAGTAAGGATATGAAAAGAAAAGGCTTGTTACTTGTAGTGCTTGGCATAGTGTCATTGCTTGCCACTGCAAAACGGAAGGTGGTTGTTTATCCCGACTTCGGGCTTGCGCCAACAGCCGCGCACACCATTGACAGTATTGTGCTGAGTGACAAAGAGACAGTGCTCTATTGCACTTTAAGGATGTACGGCAAGGGTTCTCGAAACTGGCGTTCACAATCCCTGCCACTGTACATCCGGGCTCAGGGGAAGGTTTATGAGCTTGTGAAATATGACGGGTTTGTGCCGGACAAGCATTATCGCCATGATGACGCTCCCGACGGCTTGCACTACTCTTTGACTTTCCCACCTATTCCGAAGAACACAAAGACCATAGACTTCTTTGGCGAGAGCGGTGACAACAAGTCATGGCCGATTTTCGACCTGCGCCTTGACGGAAAGAGGAATCCGCATGTTGACCTTGTTCATGAGGCTGTGCGCAAGGAAGCCGAGACTGTCGTTGATGACAAGCAACCGTTGGAAACGCCCGTGTGGACGGCCGATTCGGCGACGGTCAACATCAGGCATTACGGCTACCGCAAAGAATTGGGCAGCAATGTGACGGTAAGTTTGGTGGACATTCTTTCGGGGAAGTTGTGTAGTGTGAAAAAAACATTGAGTGATGACGGCTGTGCCACATTTCAAGTGCCGGTGCGGACAAGCAAGGCTGTTGTTTCCGTCTATTCTTTCTACTATCGCGGGTCGATGATAGTGTCGGCAGGAGAAGAGTCAACCTTCCATATTGACATGAACAAGCGTGGGCATATCCGCAGCAATGTTGCTGTCCACCGGTGGGAGGACGGTCGCTATACATGGTGTACGGGTGCCAATGCCGAACTGAACAATCTTCTGTTGCCACAAAAGTCTGCCAAGGTTTTGGCGGAAACTCCGCTGACAACAAAGCAGCAAGAATATTTTACATTGATGGATGAGGCTGACGAGGCTGCGGCATTTTTTACGGAGACGGCAAGGACTGCGCGTCAGATACCGTTCCGCCGTATGGCTGAGCTTCCGATAAGTGACTCGCGGCTGTTGTATTTCAACAGACCACTGCGAAGGATAGCTCAATACGGAACAGTGATTGCCACAAATGGAAATCCCATGTCTGATGCTTTGGAACAGATAAAGTCCGGAACTTTCCTTGACAAATTACGCAATGCCACATGGCATGATAGTGGACCTGTTGTTGACTTGATGATGCTGTATGTTTATCAGGAACTTATCAATCAAGGGCACGTGCTGACGGAAGCCGATTTGTCCCCATTGAAGGAGCGTGCCAATCGTGTCCTTTATGATTATCTGTTGGATTATAAGCGACAGTTGGAAAAAATGAGAGAATCATACCGCACCAATGCTGCCAATCGCCACTACAATGTGCCAAACGTAAAGACGCAGAGTAGGGTGGATGCCGTACTGCGTCAGCATGAAGGGAAAAACGTCGTGCTTTGCTTCATTCCTGCCAACATCACTTCTATAAAGATGTTCAGCAAGATGAATGATTTCATTGCCAAGATGAAAGCCGGTGGCACAGAGTTTTGCCTTTTCCCAATCGGTGATATGGACAAGAAACGTTGGCTGTCACATACAAGCTGCATCGGCGCAAACTGCTATTGGCTGTCATTCAGCTCTGCTTTGTCTTTCTTGGCAGAACTGACAGGCAGTGATGATTGTCCGCCCCTTGAATTCCTGTTTGTCAGCAAGGATGGCAAGCATGCCGAGACATGGTCGGAAACTTTGGGCAAGCATCATGTTGTGAATAGAGACTTTGAAGATATGTTGAAAACCTATGTACAGAACTGCATAGATAAATAACAAATACCATTAACACCATGAAAATTAAGATATTGGCGGCAATGATTGCATTGTCGCTGGCTACAGCCGTGTCCTTTTCCCAAACACAAACGAGTCAAAGCAAGGGAGGCAAGACGCAGGCAAGCGAAGCGAAATCCTCCCAACAAAAGGAGAAAAAGGAGCGCACAGTGTATGTCAGCGGAAATCTCTACGACTCTTTTCTTCACACTCCTTTGAAGGCACGGGTGTATTTGATGAACGAGGATTCGGTTGTGACCGATTCCATGAAAACCGTTATAAACTCTTATGTCAAGACAAGTCGTTTCCATTTTCAGGTTCCACAACGTGCTGCACGGTTTATTGTGAAGGCTGTTTGCGAGGGCTACGAGGATGGGTATATAAGCTATGACTTGAAGCCTATGCGCAGGAAAGAGGGTTACTTGTTGCCCGACATCCCAATGAAACGCCGTCGGCAGGATGACATCTATAAGGATGTGGAACTGGGCGATGTGGTGGTGCATGGCACACGCATACAGATGGCATACCGTGGCGACACGATTGTGTATGATGCCGCAGCGTTCAATCTGCCTGAGGGTTCTATGCTCGACGGACTGGTGAGACTGATGCCCGGAGCTGAGTTGAAAGACAATGGCGACATATATGTCAATGGGCGTAAGGTTGATTATCTGACGCTCAATGGCAAGGATTTCTTCAAGGGAAAGAACAACATAATGCTCGAAAACCTGCCTTATTTCACTGTAAAGGAGGTGAAGGTTTACGATAAAAGCACGGAGACGAGTGAGCTTATGGGGCGTGATGTGGAGCAGAAGGACTATGTGATGGATGTGGAGCTGAAGCGGGAATATGCCATGGGATATATTGTGAACACTGAAGCGGGAGCCGGCAGCAATGACCGTTGGATGGCACGCTTGTTCGGATTGTACTATGGTGACAAGTTGCGTGTGAGCACTTTCTTCAATGCCAACAATGTGAACGAGAACAGGAAGCTGGGGCAGGAGGGTGAATGGAGTCCTAAGAAACTGTCGCGCGGACAGCTTACAACGAAACAGGCGGGCGTCAATGCTGAATACAGCGATGCAAAACTTAGTCTCAAAGAGACATTCGATGCCTCTGTGGACTGGAGCGGCACACGCACAGAGCAACGCAGTGTCTCGCAAACTTTCTCCACCGGTGGTGACATCATGCGCCGCAGCGAGTATTTGAGCAAGGACGATGATTTCTCACTGAGTATGAGAAATATGCTCAGAAATCAGAAGTTAGGGATACATTCAGGTGTGAATCTTTACTACTCCAACACTAAAACCATGGGCATGTCAGCCGACTCTACATTCAATGACTGGCTGATGAATAGTAATATAAACCGGACGATGAGGCGGTACAAGAATTTCCGTGCCAACGCCTATATCTCGTGGTATAAGCCATTGAACACAGGTGATGCCGTCATGTTTTCTGCGACGGCGTCATACGGTAGCAGCAAGCCATACGAGTCGTTCCGCATAGACCGTACCGTTTATGAGACAACTGGCGACATCGACCTGCGTCGCCGTTATACCGACAGCCATAGCATGAACTATTCTTATACGCTCTCGGCAGGATACCGATATGTCTTACCAAAGGTGTTTGACATCGAACTGCGTACCGGCTACTGTCAGGAATTCCGTAGTGCAGCCAATGGCAACTACCGTTTTGACCGCTTTGACAATGAACTGCCGGAGCAACTTGGTTGGTTGCCGTCAACACGTGACTCCATGATGATGGCACTTGATGCCGATAACTCTTATTTCCATTCCACACTTAATCGGTACATGAAAAATGAACTGGCTATCATTCGTTCAACGAAGAAAGGGTTTTTGTATTTCATCCTTCCATTGTCAACAGGGCGTGAACGCATGATATACAGTGGTACCGGACTTGACACCATAGCACGCCGCACATCACTGAAGTTAAATCCTTCGTTTCAGTATAGTACATCAGGCAAAAACCAGTTCCGCTTTGTTTATTATGGTAATTTGTCGCAGCCGAGTTTCTACAGCCTGATGCCGAGGGAAGATACTAATAATCCTTTGTACCGCAGGATTTCCAACCCTGACCTGAAGTCTGAGTTCCGCCACAAGCTTGAGGTAAGGAAAACAGTGAAATGTGACTCCATAGGCATGAGCTACTGGATTAACCTTGATGCCCAATTGGTGCAGAATGCCCGAGGCACACGTACCGCTTATAGCTCCGCAACGGGAGCTTATACTTATCGTGACGACAATGTGAATGGCAACTGGAACGCCAAATTGCGCTATGGCATGGACGGAACGTTCGACAAGAAGCGCCGGCTACGATACACTCTCAATACGACCGTGGCGTACGAACATTGCGTTGACTTTGACATTGCTTACGACTCAGAGGCATCGGCGCTCAGCAAGGTGAATACCGTAAATCTTGGTCTCGGAGGTGGTTTGAAGTACAAGATAGACAAGCTCACCGTAGGGATCAATGGAAAGATTGATTCCCGTTTCAGCCGCAGTGACCGCGAGAACTTCAATGCACTCAATGTGTATGATTTCCGATATGGTACGAATCTGCAATATCTCATTCCATGGGTGAAACTCGACATTGCCACAGACATCAATATGTTCAGTCGCCGTGGCTACGATTCAGGCGAGATGAACACCAGCGACCTTGTGTGGAACGCCCAATTGGCTCACACATTTATGAAAGGCAGAGTCACGGCGAAGGTCATGGCGTATGACATCCTTCACCAGCTGTCAAACAAACGTTATTCTGTTAATGCTCAGGGACGTACGGAAACATGGTATAACACAGTGCCGCGCTACGTTATGTTCAGCATGACATACAAACTGCATGTGAAGCCATGTAAGAGATAAACAAAAACCCCGGAGAATTCAGCGTTCCCCGGGGTGTTTATTGTTTGATATGCTTATTTCTTGTATCCGCATTTAGGACATACACCGTTTTCGTCGAGTGCTATGCCGCAGAGCGGGCAACGGTCAATGCAGTTGTTTGCTGTGTAGTCCTCTGACGCTGCATTGTCGCCGCTGGTGAATGTCAGTTTTACGATGTTCAGCTTGTCCTTCAGCAGCTCGTGGACAATCTTTATCATTCCCTCTACGGTCATCGTTTCCTTTGTCACCACCAGTCGGCAGTCAGGATACGCCTTTGCAAGTTCGGTGTCGAAGGCTTCTCCTTTCATCGTGTTTTGTGGGTGACCGTTCTTAATCCCTTGTTTCTCATAGACGTCAAGGATTGCGGGAAGCAGTGGGTCGTCTTGGCGAAGAATCAGTGCATGATCGAAGTTCTTGATGACATCCCATGCTGTTTTCTTGATTTCATTGCATGGGAAAACCATATTTACACCTTTGTTGACAGAGTCTTCCACCTCAATTGTGAGAGTGCCTGTGTGGCCGTGAAGATACTGCGCCTCTCCTTTGAATCCATAGAAACGGTGAGCGTACTGGATGTCGAATGTAGTAATGCTTCTCATAATCCTAAAAATTTTAATAGTTAATAATTACGTTACTTGTCATTTGACGGTTGCAAAGATATGCAGTATTTCTGGAATATGCAAATTGGTTTTACGGTAATTAACTATATATCATGAGGTTGCGGAAATAATTCAGATGTTTTTTTTATTGTTTGTTTTTGTTTGCTTCTGATAGTGGAGAG
Organism: Palleniella intestinalis; assembly: GCF_013166595.1. Lineage (GTDB taxonomy): Bacteria > Bacteroidota > Bacteroidia > Bacteroidales > Bacteroidaceae > Prevotella > Prevotella intestinalis. Next base: position 420,901 of record NZ_JABKKG010000003.1, read on the forward strand.
TTGTCTCTGTGTTGCTGGTATAATAATAGATGTTGCTTATATAATAAATAACGTGAGTTCGACGAATTTGCAACTATCCAGAAAAATGAAGAAAAACGCTATCAAAGCACCGTGAAACGGTGGCTCTTCGTTAACCCGGTATGCTGCTCAAAGCAGCATGCAGGGTAATACAGGCTCTCCGACAGAGGGTGTGTCAAAACTCAAACCGATGTTTTCAAAAGTTACAATTTGTAAGTTTAGTATTACAAACTACCGCGTAGCGGTTGAAGATAGTAGCCGTGGGTCGCAACCCACGGATTGGAATAAGAGCATCTCCAACCGACCGATTTATCGGTCGAACAATGAGCGAGTTTCCCTTTTGTTCGACCGATCAATCGGTCGTAATTAAACACTTACATTTATATTCCGTGGGTTGCGACCCACGACTACTGTCTTCAACCGCTACGCGGTAGAGGCTGAATGCTCGATTGTTTGAGAATTGTTTCTTTTCTATATTGCAGAGGCTGTACTTACAAATTGAAAGTTTGATTTTTGAAAATGGTCATTTTGACACACCCTCCTCACAGTATCTAAGCAGGCAAAATAACGACTATTCAGGGTGAGGCACCGTTTTACGGTGCAGAATCATTTGTGAGTGACATCCGCGCATGTTCGGCTACGCCTCCATACGTGGTTAACGAAGAGCCACCGTTTCACGGTGCTTTGATGACATCTTCTTGTTTCAACAGGCAAATGCAAATTTGTCGAACTCACGTTAAATAGGTGTGTAACAAAAAAATCCCACTTGTCATGAAACAAGTGGGATTGAATATTTTTTTGATAAGTCTCCTTGCTATGCTTTTTCCGCAATCAGCGGGTTGGGAGCATAGTCATGACACTTTCTCAAAGGCTTGATTATTTGCCCTCCATCTGTGCCTTGAGCTGTGCGAGAGCGTCAAGGTCGCCAAGAGTTGTTGCTGCTGCAACGTTGTTGATAGCAACAGTCTCTTCCTTCTTTGCACGTGGAGCACGTGGAGCGCGCTTCTTAGGCTCGTCAGTACCCTCCTCGAATGTACGAGAGTGGCTGAGGATGATGCGCTTAGACTCCTTAACGAACTCGATAACCTTGAACTCGAGCTCCTCGCCCTTCTGTGCCTGAGTACCATCCTGCTTCTGGAGGTGCTTAGGAGTAGCGAAGCCTTCACCGCCCTCGTTGAGAGTGATAACAGCACCCTTGTCCATCATTTCGGTAATCTTACCTGTATGAACGCTTCCAGGAGTGTAAAGTGTCTCGTATGTATCCCAAGGATTGTCCTCAAGCTGCTTGTGGCCGAGAGAGAGACGACGGTTCTCCTTGTCTATCTCGAGAACTACAACCTCGATAGGCTCACCAACCTTTGTGAACTCAGATGGGTGCTTAACCTTCTTTGTCCAAGAGAGGTCAGAGATGTGGATAAGTCCGTCAACACCTTCCTCGAGTTCAACGAAGATACCGAAGTTAGTGAAGTTGCGAACCTTAGCTGTGTGCTTAGAGCCTTCCGGATACTTAGTTGTGATAGCCTCCCATGGATCTTCCTTAAGCTGCTTTGTGCCGAGAGACATCTTGCGCTCGTTGCGGTCGAGAGTGAGGACAACAGCCTCTACCTCGTCGCCAACCTTCATGAAGTCCTGAGCAGAACGGAGGTGCTGGCTCCAAGACATCTCTGAAACGTGGATAAGTCCCTCTACGCCAGGAGCAATCTCAACGAATGCACCGTAGTCAGCGAGAACGACAACCTTACCCTTAACGTGGTCACCCACCTTGAGGTTCTCGTCAAGAGCGTCCCATGGATGTGGAGTGAGCTGCTTCAGGCCGAGAGCGATACGCTTCTTCTCGTTGTCGAAGTCAATGATAACGACATTGATCTTCTGATCGAGCTCAACAACCTCGTGTGGGTTGCTTACGCGGCCCCAAGAGAGGTCTGTGATATGGATGAGTCCGTCAACACCACCGAGGTCAACGAATACACCGTAAGAAGTGATGTTCTTGACAGTACCTTCGAGAACTTGACCCTTCTCGAGCTTGGAGATGATCTCCTGCTTCTGCTGCTCAAGCTCTGCCTCAATGAGTGCTTTGTGTGAAACGACAACGTTCTTGAATTCCTGGTTGATCTTGATAACCTTGAACTCCATTGTCTTTCCTACGAATACATCGTAGTCGCGGATAGGATGAACGTCAATCTGTGAACCAGGGAGGAATGCCTCGATGCCGAATACGTCGACAATCATACCACCCTTGGTGCGGCACTTAACGTAGCCGTTGACAACCTCCTCAGACTCGAGAGCTGCATTGACGCGGTCCCAAGACTTGGTGAGGCGTGCCTTCTTGTGAGAAAGGATAAGCTGACCCTTCTTGTCTTCCTGATTCTCAACGTACACCTCTACAGTGTCGCCGATTTTCAGGTCTGGGTTGTAACGGAACTCAGAAGCCGGAATGATACCGTCGCTCTTGTAGCCGATGTTTACGATAACCTCTTTCTTGTCTGCAGAGATTACAGTACCTTCTACAACCTGATGCTCAGAGACCTTGTTAAGAGTCTCATCATAAGCCTGTGCAAGTTCGTCCTTGCTTACATTTACGCTGCTGCCGTTCTCAAACTCTTCCCAGTTGAAGTCGTCGAGTGGCTGCACATTTTTAAAGTTAGACATGTTAATTGAAAATATAAAATTAAATGGTTAAAAATTCGGGACTTATGCTCCTGCATCATCAGCATTGCTGCTTCTGAACGGACATAGTTTCCCCTAACAGGGTGCAAAGTTATAAAGAAAAACCGACATGCGCAAGGATTTTTGCAATAAATTGCTGTTTTTCTTGCGATTATGCCGGTTTGTATGCTATAAATCAGTCCATCATATACTTTCCAAGTGCGAGAAGATGACATTCACCACCAAAACTATCGCTATGATTGCCACGAAATAAACAATTACTGCATTCTTCCAGTATCGGGGATGTGCTTTAAGTTCTTTTCTGACTTCAGTGCATATCTTTTTCCCGTCAAAGCCAAGAGGGATTACCATTCCCAACATACCACAAACGGTAAAAAAAATGATGATGATTTCTTCCCATATGTTCCTGTAATGCACATAACCATCCTCCTTGGTTGCGGCGAATAACACACCGAATATCAGGGATATGCAAGGAATGACAACTATGACATAAGTCCTATTGTCAATCCATCTGTTGTCCCATTTATTCTTTAGCATCCAATCATAAATCCTGACATAGATGATTTTTTGAATCATCACTATCGGTCTGAAAAAGTTGTGTATGCCTGAAAATAGCCTCGTATAATGCCCAAACATAATGCCTTTTGGTTAATCGGCCTGTCAGTATGACTCCTCCGTCTCAATCTCTTCGTGGGTAATCTCCCGGCTGTCGATTTTGCGCCATGCGTAGATGATATAGGCGAGGACAAACGGGACAAACAGGCTCACAACCGCCATTGTCCGCAGTGTGAACTCACTGCTGCAGCTGTTCGTTATGGTCAGGGAACTCTGCAAATCAGTGTTGGATGGGTAGTAGGCGGTGTTGTTCCAGCCTGTGGTTAGCAGGAGGGCAAGCACCGTGAGCACAGTGCCAATGCCGGCAGGCCATATACCATAGATATATGTCTTGCTCACAATGGTGCGCCCGATGCCATAAAGGACAAGCACCACACCCACAAGGAGCAGTACGGCAAGATACCACATGTCCATCAGATTGTGCAGATACTTCATCGGTTCCATGAAGATAATGCCGTTCGCAGGGTTCACTGCGTAACCGTCCTTCAAAAGAACATGGACGAGAAAGGCAACAAACAGCACAACAAACAATGCGGAAGTCCCGACAAGCCGTACACTTGCACGACACCGGATGTTCTCATCAGCGACATTGTTCATAATGTATAATATGCCAAGACATTGCGCCAGCAATGCCACAGCACCGCCGAGCACGATATTCCAAATGTCAAGCAGCGCATCGAGTCCGTGGCTTGCGTTCGCCCAAGAACTGATTACGGGCGAGAACTCACTGATGATATTGTTCTTCTCCACAATGAAATTAGAGCCGTTGAAGAAGGTCGCCACAGCACCGCCGAGGAGCAACGGGCCGACAATGCCATTGATTACAAGGCATATCTGAAATGTCCTTGCACCGAGGAAGTTGCCGAGCTTGTTCTGGAACTCATAGCTCACCGCCTGTACAACGAATGAGAAAAGGATAATCATCCACAGCCAGTAGGCGCCGCCGAAACTTGTACTGTAGAACAAAGGGAACGATGCGAAGAACGCTCCGCCAAAGGTGACAAGCGTTGTGAACGTGAACTCCCATTTGCGTCCTGTGGAGTTGACGAGCAACGCCCTTTCCTTTTCGTTGCGGCCGAGGGAGAAGAGCAGCGCATTAGCTCCCTGCACGAACATCAGGAATACAAGGAGCGCGCCGAGGAGTGATACGAGAAACCACCAATAGTGTTGCAGAAAAGCGTATGTCATAGTTCAGGTCCTTTCTTTATTTGTTTCAGCATGATGTTTATTTCCACAGCCAAAAGGGTAGTGAACAGTGCAAGGAAGATGAAGAATGTCAGCATTACGCTGCCGCTTCCCACTGCACTTACACCTGCCCATGTAGGCAGCATGTCCTGTATAGTCCACGGCTGCCTGCCCATTTCAGCGACTATCCAGCCCGCCTCGCTTGCTATGTAGCCGAGCGGAAGCAGCCCGACGGCAGTCCAAAGCAGCCAGCGGAACTTCTGCAAGTCCTTCTTGTAGGCAAGGAACATGATGATTGCGAAGAACGCAATGAACAGTGTGCCCAGCCCGACCATCACACGGAAGGCGTAGAAACATACAGGAATAAACGGCACAAGCTGCGAGCGTTCCTTCACAAAGCCGTAGCCGAAATACGGCATGTTCTCTTTCAGCGACTTGCGCAACTCTTCCGCTTCATGGCTTTTGGCAGCACTTGCGTCTTTTGCCATAAGCGTCCTGTATTCCTTCAGGTCACCGATAGCTTTCCTTCCGCGCTCCATTTTCTCCTCCGCGCTTAACGCCTTTGTGCCGTCAGGCATGGTGTAACCACCGTTGAGAATGTCATTCACGCCCGGCACATAACCGTTCGTGTCGTGCGTTGCGAGCACAGAAAGCATGTAAGGCACGGCCATTTTCATCTTTGGCTCTTCACCTTTCGCATAATCAGGCTGTGAGAACGGGTTGACGAGAGCCATTACTGTGAGCGGTTGTGCCGTCCCTCCGTCATAGAGAGCCTCCATGGCAGCGAGCTTCATCGGCTGCACCTTCGACACCATGTATGCCGAAGTGTCGCCCGTATGGACAGCGAGCAGCGTAGCCACAAGTCCCACGGCGGAAGAAATCTTTATGCTTTCAATGGCAAGCCGCTTATGACGCTTCTTCAGCAAGTACCATCCGCTAACCGCAGTGACGAACAATGCACCGATAATCCATGCCGAGGTGATGGTGTGCATGAACTTGTCAACACCTACAGGCGACAGTGCCACGCTCAGGAATGACGTCATCTCGTTGCGCATCGTGTCAGGATTGAACTCGCACCCCGTAGGGTACTGCATCCATGCGTTTGCCACAAGAATCCACCATGCGGAGATTGTCGCGCCGAGACCCGTGAGCCATGTCGAGGCAAGGTGGAAGCCTCGGCTGACCTTTGTCCAGCCGAAGAACATCACAGCAACGAAAGTGCTCTCCATGAAGAACGCCACAATACCCTCAATGGCAAGCGGAGCACCGAAGATGTCGCCCACAAACCATGAGTAGTTGCTCCAGTTTGTGCCGAACTGAAACTCAAGGATGATGCCCGTTGCCACACCTATGGCAAAGTTCACACCGAAGAGACGCTGCCAGAATTTTGCCGTCTCCTTCCAAAAATCGTCCTTCTTGACATAGTAGAGCGTCTCCGCTATGCCCATGATGACTGCCAGTCCGAGGGTCAGCGGCACAAACAGCCAATGGTAGATGGCGGTGAGTGCAAACTGCGCCCTTGCCCAATCCACCGCGGCGATGTCAAAGTTAATCAATGTGTCTGTCATAAAATCAGGTATGTTTTATTTGTTTCTTGCTCTTTTCGGCACATCGCAAATCTGTCGCAATGCTTGTCATTTCAGCACCTCTCCTGCCACAAATTCCGCTTCCTGCCCACGTGGAGCGTTCTCCTTGATGAAGTTTGGGAAGAAGAACCATTTCAGAATGGCAAAGATTATTATCAGCTTTATGATGACAAGCCCCCACAATGTCCTCCCAATGGTCATCTGCCGGAAGCCGTCAGCATAGAGTCTCCATGTCCTGTAAATGATGTTTCCGCTTTCCATGTACTTCTGTATATAGGTTTCGTCTGCAAATATAAGCAAAATTATTGGTTCTCACAAGAAAAACATGAAAAAGCTGCTGCCACATGTTTCATCTTTGCGGTCTGAGGATTCTCCATGACACCAGGGCGACAACCATACAGAAGGCGGCAATCCCGGCAAAGGAAGTGCCCAGCCCGTAATGCTTGGCTACGAAACCTATGGCTACCGGACCGAGCAATATGCCTGAATATCCGAGGGCATTGACGACACTTATGATCGATGAGACCTCCATACCTTTGATTGAACCTGCAAAGGACACAAGCTGCGGAACGATGTTTGCTGCTCCCATTCCGACCAAGGCAAAGCCTACGATTGTCGCCATAACGTGGTTGATGGTGACCACAAGGACAAAGCCGAGGGACACCAATGCTGCACCGATGGCTACGACATTCCTGCGCCCAAGGCGCTCGATTATGGTGTCGCCCGACAGGCGCACCACGGTCATCATCACGGCAAATGCGGTGTAGAAGAAGCCGGCCTGCGCCATGTCCACACCTCTCTCCTCGCTGACAAAGATTGCCGCCCAACCCATGACCGCACCTTCGGAGGCATACATGATGAAGCATAGCAGTCCTACAACGATCACCATAGGCGGGACATACAGCTTTTTCGTGCTCGGTTTTTCCACCGGTTCTTCCGCCTTAAGCTCTTCGCTTGGCAGCAAATCCCTGCATCCGAACACCATGGCTGCCATGGTGAATGCCATGCAGAGCACGACAGACCATAACGGGGCAATGCCGAGAGTGAACAGGACGCTCATTGCTCCGGCACCAATCAGTGTGCCGAGGGAATATCCGCCATGGAAACCTGACATGAGATGCCTGCCGGTTTTCCGCTCGATGGCTATGCCGTTGACGTTTGCCGCGACATCTATCGTGATTGTGCACGCACCGAACACAAGCAGCATGCAGCCTGTCAGCCATAGGTCGGCAAGCAGGCTGATGGCCAGAAGTGCGGCAACCATAAGCAATCCGGACACATGCACCACTTTCTTTGCTCCGAACCTGTTGACCGAAAGCCCTGCAAACGGCAGGGCGCATATAGAGCCGAGTCCGCTGCAAAGCATGAGAAGCCCTAACGTGCCCTCGTCTATTGCGAAGGCATTCTTGACATAAGGGACAAGAGGTGCCCACGCTGCTTCGATGATTCCTATTATCATGAAAGCCGTGCGGTTGGCTACAAGCATGTGCTTGTGCTGGTTGTGAAGTATATTCATGATTATGTGTTTATTATTAAAAGATGTGTCGTAAGATAGGATTTGTCCGCAAAGTTAATGCTTCTTTTTGTAAAAACAAGCATGGGATGTTGACAATCTTGTCTTTTCAATGCCGAATTTTGCATTTATCAAGGGTTCAACGGGAGGAAAGATGTGTCATGGTGCAGATTAGCTTTACACCGTTTTAATAATCAAACAGTGTGAAAAAAACTATTACTGTGTCCGCTAAACATATACAACACATTATCATTCATCTGTTTCAGTTGTGACAAGCCCTTATCCTCGCATACAGCAACAGGCATCCCGAACCAAAGGCATCCCGGAACATCGTTGTGACAAGTCCCTATTCTCGCAACAGCAACAGGATTTCGCTGCAAAGTGTTGCGGAGCCACAATCCTCATGGTAACCACCGGCTTCAGCCGTGTGGCTATAAACAGAATAGCTCGCCTTGTGTGGTGGAACCACACTCCTTTATTGTGAGTGTAAGGAAATTGAAACAGAAAGGAGTGTGGCGCTGCCACACAACTAATGGAGATTATCACTAATCCACACGGCTAAAGCCGGTGGTTACCATGAGGATTGTGGCTCTGCCACATTTTATGCGAAACATTTCGTATGAAAATTTGATTTCACAACAACTTGTGGAGTTTTACCGGACAGTGTGAAAAAAATGAGTCAAAAAATCCCGTTGCGCCCCGTGCGCATCCTGCTTCATGCATTGGTTGCCATGGCTTTCCGACTGTGGCAGATATGTTGTCTTTTTAGAAAACTCATGCCCATAAACCGCCAAATAAATCGCGTAGAAAAAAGAAAGTTTCAAAAAGTCCTGAAAATCGCAAAATTTTCGCATTTTGCTTAATTGGTTGTTACTTAATGGTTTATGGCAAATGTTGCTGTTCGCGTTGCCGGTTGCTTGTGTAAATGGTAACCTTTTACCAAGTGAATGGTTACCATTTATGCTGTCAATGGTAACGAAATGCAGTGTGAATAGTGGCGTTTTTCACCTCTTTTTAGCACAAAAACAGCCATGAACAGTTGTTTTGACCATGAAAAACGGTTATTTTTGGGTTGTTTGTTCTTATTATGATAAATAGAACATTAGAAAACTCATGTCATTTTTTCTTGTCTTGAAGGTATGGCTTTAGTGGCATATTTATCAATGCCGGCTCTTGTTTTTTTGCTTTTGTGTAACATATTCAAAAGTATGTGCAACATGGGTGCAAGTGGGTTTTGAAAATAAGCATTAACTTTGCAACCGTATATCAGTAACTATTGTAAATTGCTTTGTATTTGAATTATCAGAATAAGTTTTGTATTATATATAATAGGTGTATTTGTTTTTTTTAGTTGGTTTTTAAAAGGCATTGGGATACTTTTTGTGAAAAAAGTTACCAATAGCCTTTTTGTGTAACATATACTAAAGCATGTGCAACATTAGTGTAAGTGAAATTCAAAAATAAATATTACCTTTGCAACCGTATTAAAGATAGTTCTTTTAATGGATGCTGTGGTTATGGTGGTTTTGTCGGATTGTTTTACCTATGGACAAAGGAGGATGCGGAACTACCATAATATATTAAGTAAGGCCAAGGGCAAATGCCATTTCTCTTTCCTATTGGCGAATCGAGATTTGTGCCTGCATGAGGTGACAATATACAAGTTGGGAAAACGAATGATTTGATGTTCATAAAATAAGTTTTGTTTTATAATAGTTAGTTAGTGGATTTATTTTTAGTAAATCATTGTGAAAAGGCATTGGGACGCTTTTTGGGAAAAAAGCCAACAATGCCTTTTTTGTAACATATAATGATAAATATGAAACATGCGGACAAGTTTTTTTGAGAAAAAAACATTAACTTTGCAAACGTGTTAAAACTGATAAGCTATCAAACTTTTACAAACAGAATTTATGAAACCAAAAACATTTTTGCATACTGTGATTGCAGGGCTCATGGCAGTGTTGCCATTGAGTGTGTCTGCGCAGCAGATGCCTGTCGTGCAGACAAAGTACACGGCTGACCCCGCGCCTATGCTTCACAATGACACAATATTCCTTTATACCTCGCATGATGAGGACAATGCCGAGGGATTCCTGATGAAGAACTGGCTGCTGTACACCACTACCGACATGAAGAACTGGCAGGATCGTGGCATTGTGGCAGGGCTTGAGAATTTCGAATGGTACAAAGGCGACAATGGCGCTTGGGCGATACAGGTGGTGGAGCGCAACGGCAAGTTCTACCTTTATGCACCGATTCACGGACATGGGATAGGCGTTCTTGTCGCCGACTCGCCTTATGGACCGTTCAAAGACCCGCTGGGCAAGCCGCTTGTGTGGCAGAAGGAGCATTGGGAGGACATCGACCCGACGGTGTTCATAGATGACGATGGTCAGGCTTACATGTATTGGGGCAATCCTAATCTTTATATGGTGAAGCTGAACGAGGACATGATTTCCTATTCCGGGGAAATCGTGAAGCATCCGAAAATAGAGGATTATCAGGAAGGACCGTGGATGTACAAGCGCGGCAAATACTATTATCTTGCGTTTGCCTCAACGTGTTGTCCTGAGGGCATAGGCTACGCAATGAGCAAGAAGCCTACAGGGCCGTGGCAATACAAAGGACACATCATGAACCATACTGAGCGCACGCGTGGCAATCATCCGGGCATAATCGACTACAAAGGCAAGTCGTACGTGTTCGGACAGAACTCCGATTTGCTTAAGCTGGACATGCCGGAGTACAAGGAGCGCCGTAGTGTGAGCTTTGCGGAGATGCACTATAATCAGGACGGCACCATTCAGGAAGTGCCTTATTGGACGGACAACACTGTGGAGCAGGTTGGGTGGCTTGACCCTTACCGGCTCAATGAGGCGGAGAAGATGCATTGGGGCTTTGGCTTGAAGACTGTCGCCAAGAACCCTTGGTCAAGGACTGAGCGTTGGAATCAGTGGGTGACAGGCATAGATGACGGCGAGTATATCATGGTCAGCGGTGTGGATTTCGGTGACGGTGCCAAGCAGCTGGCGGTCAATGTCCGTGCCTCTTTGTTTGGCGGAACCATCGAAGTGCGTTTGGATGATGTTGACGGTGAGAAGGTAGCGGAGGTCATTGTCCCTTGCACAAAGCTGAAGCAGGAGGAACTGCGTGCCTATGTCAGTTCTTCGGCAAAGGGCGTGCATGACCTTTATTTCGTGTTCAAAGGCGGAAAGCGTCAGCAGCGCAACCTTATGGACTTTGATTCATGGCAGTTTTTCAAATAAAATAATATGAATCGGAAACTCGTTTTGATATTGTTTCTGTCGGCGATAATCATGCCGATGCGTGCGCAGTTTGGCTTCGGCGGACAGCAGAAAGAAGTGGTGAACATGCACTGCTCCAAGAAAATTGCCGATGTCAACTATGCTGATGACGGGCAGGTTTATCATACAATGGACATCTATCTGCCAGAGAAAAAGGCTAAGAAATATCCAGTTGTGATACATATCTATGGCAGCGCATGGTTCAATAACAACGGCAAGGGTAACGCCGATTTGGGTACAGTCTGCTCTGCCTTGCTCAATGCAGGCTATGCTGTTGTCTGTCCCAACCACCGTTCGAGTGGCGATGCCCATTGGCCCGCACAGATTCATGACATAAAAGCGGTGGCGCGTTACCTCCGTGGCAATGCCGGAAAGTACAGGCTTGACTCGGATTTCATAGCCGTTTCGGGTTTCTCTTCCGGCGGTCATCTGGCATCATTAATGGGAGCCACTTCAGGAACAAAGGCTGCTGTTGTCGGTGATTATAAGATAGATTTGGAAGGAAATGTGGGTAATTGCACCGGTGAGAGTAGTAGTGTAAATGCTGTTGTCTCATGGTCGGGACCGATAGATGTTGAGGCAATGGACTGTGGAGGCCGTCCGGATGGCATAAAAGGCTCACCTGAGGAAGCCTTGGTGGGCAAGCCTTTCTCCGAAGAGACATACGGACAATATGCCTCTGTCTCTTCTCCTTACTACGCAAATGCCGGTGATCCGCCGTTGCTTGGTTTCCATGGCACTGCCGATAAAGTGGTTCCTTACTGCCAGGCGGAATCATGGGCAAGTAAATATAAGGCTGCCGGTGCGACGTTTGAGTTTGTTACTGTTGAAGGTGGTGTCCACGGAGGTAACATGTACTCAGAGGAGAATCTTGCACGAATGATAGAATTTCTAAATAAACAACTAAACCTGAAATGAAGAAATATGTGTTTTATCTGCTCTTGCTGTTCAGCACAACTGCTTTTGCGCAAGAGCGAATGAGAGTGGAAAGCAATAATGGGACAGTGGCGTTGGAGTGGTATGCCGACGACATTGTGCGTGTTGTTAAGACCACAGACGGAAAGGAGTACAGCAAAAAGAGCCTTTCCGTTACGGCAACTCCTGTCGCTGTAAAGGCGAAAGTGAATAATGGCAGTGATGAGTATGCTGCCACAACATCGAGATTGAAGGTCACAGTATCAAAAGACGATGGTGTTGTCCGCTTCTATGATGCTAAGGGCAGGCTTATAGTTTCAGAGAATGGCAGTGCAAGTTTTACTCCTGCCAAGGATGGTGACCGCAAGACTTATTCCCCAAAGCAGGGTTTCGGCTTGGAGAGTGATGAGGCTGTCTATGGTTTGGGCATCCTGCAGAATGGCAAGATGTCACAGCGCGGTGTGAGGAAGGTGCTCTGTCCGGGCAACACAGAGGATGGTGTGCCTTTCATACAGTCAGTGAAAGGTTATGGAATCTATTGGGATAACTATTCCGCAACAGAGTTTGCGGATAAGGATAATGTGATGTCCTTCAAGTCTGAAGTTGGCGATGCGGTGGATTATTACTTCATGTATGGCGGTTCGGCTGACGGCGTTGTGGCAAAGATTCGTCAGTTGACAGGCGATGCGCCTATGATTCCACTTTGGGCATACGGCTTTTTCCAGAGCAAGGAGCGTTACAAGAGCCAAAGGGAAATAGTGGATGTGCTGCATCGCTATCGCAGTGCCGGCATACCTATCGACTGTATGGTACAGGACTGGCAGTATTGGGGAAACAACTATCTGTGGAACGCCATGGAGTTCATGAACGAGGAGTTCTCCAATCCACAGGCAATGATTGACGACATTCACAAGAACAATGCCCGTTGCATCATCTCTATTTGGTCTTCTTTTGGTCCTATGACCAAGCCTTACAGGCAGTTGGATGAGAAAGGACTGCTGTTCAACATAGAGACATGGCCACAGTCAGGCATAAGCCATATATGGCCTCCGCGCAAGGACTATCCGAGTGGTGTGCGTGTTTATGACTGTTATAATCCTGAGGCGCGTGACATCTATTGGAACAACCTCAAGCGTTTGTATGACCTGAAACTTGACGGTTGGTGGATGGACTCCACAGAACCTGACAATTTCTATGCAACGGAAAGTGACTGGAACCGTAAGACAGCCCTTGGAACATTCCGCAGTGTGCGCCTGGCTTATCCGTTGATGACTGTCGGCGGTGTCTATGACCATCAGCGTGCAACGTCTGACAGCACACGAGTGTTTATCCTTACTCGCTCCGGTTCTTTCGGACAGCAACGTTATGCAAGTAATGTTTGGAGCGGTGATGTTGTATCAACTTGGGAAATGCTTCGTAGCCAGGTGCCTGCCGGACTGAACTACTCGCTCACAGGAAACCCATATTTCAATTCCGACCTTGGCGGATTCTTCGCAGGTTCATATAACAGAGCATGGAAGAACAAGCCGGCATACGAGAATCCTGCTTACCATGAGCTGTATGTGCGTTGGACGCAGATGGGTGTGTTCACACCTATGATGCGCAGCCATGGTGCTGATGTTCCGCGTGAGTTCTATTACTATGGCAAGGCTGGTGAGCCGGTTTATGACGCGCTGGTTAATGCCGTAAAGCAGCGTTACCGCCTCTTACCTTATATATATAGTACCGCATGGCTGGTGAGCAAGCACCAAGGAACATTCCTTCGTGCTTTGATGATGGACTTTGCAGATGACAAGAAGGTTTGGGATATTGCCGATGAATTCATGTTTGGCGATGCGCTTCTTGCAACACCGGTGCTGAAAGCCAACTACACTCCGGAGGTCGTGCGTAAGGACAAGGACGCAAATGCCGGTTGGGACAAGAACACCGGAAAGACATCAATCGAGAACCTTGACAATGTAGACTTTACAAAGAAGTACGCACATACCGTTTACCTTCCTGCCGGAACTAAGTGGTATTATTTCCATACCGGCAAGCAATATGACGGTGGAAGTGAAGTTTCACTCGACCTGTCTTTGGCGGACAATCCGTTCTTTGTACGTGCCGGAGCGATTGTTCCGATAGGACCTGATGTGCAGTGGACTACGGAGAAGGCATGGGATGACCTTGAACTGAAAGTCTATCCGGGTGCAAACGGCAAGTTCACTCTCTATGAGGACGAAGGCGATTCTTACAACTACGAGAAGGGACAGTACACAGAGATTCCTATAACATGGAATGATAAGTCACGCACCCTGACCATAGGCAGGCGCAAAGGCTCTTATCCGGGAATGATTGCAAAGCGTTCGTTCCGCGTAGTGCTGCCGGATGGCGCGGTGAAGAAAGTTGCGTACAGTGGAAAAGCTGTCAATGTTAAGTTCTAATAATATAAAAAAAACAAGATAATGAGAAAAACATTTTTTGCGGCAGCATTAGCATCGCTGTTATCAATGCAGGCGAATGCAGAGGAGAATAAGATTACATCACCGGACGGACGGTTGGTTGTCACTGTGAACGACGATGGCGGCAAGCCGACCTATGTGGTTGATTATGATGGAGTAAGGATGATGACCCGCTCCATGTTGGGACTTGTTTCCAGTCACGGAGATTTCTCACAGGGGCTGAAACTCAAAGGAGTGGAGCGCAAGGACAAGGTCACAAAGGAATACGACCTGACACGTTCCAAGACATCACACATTAAATACGTCTCAAACAAACTTGACCTTAACTACGAGAATGCGGACGGCAAAGGCATGACAATCTCGTTCAGTGTGGCAGACAACAGCATTGCCTACCGCTACACACTGCACCGCCCGAAGAAAGACCCGATAGGTGTTTACATCAAGGAAGAGAAGTCTTCATTCAATTTCCCTGAGCAGACAACCACATTCCTTACACCGCAATGCAAGCCACGTTGGGGATTTGCGGCTTCAAAACCGTCATACGAGGAGGACTATGAGGTGGATCAGCCGATAGACAAGCCTTCACGTTTCGGTGAGGGATACACGTTCCCGGCATTGTTCAGGATAGGCAATGACGGATGGGCACTTGTCAGTGAGACCGGCACAACAAGCGAATATTGCGGTTGCCGCCTGTCAGACTACAACAAGGATGGTGGCTATCGTGTTGCATTCCCGCAGCAAGGTGAGAACAACGGCATAGGCAGTGTCGAGCCGGCATTGGGCTTGCCTGCCTCTACACCGTGGCGTACAATCACATTGGGCAAGACACTGGAGCCTATTGCGGAGACGACAGTGCAGTTTGATGTGTTAGACCCACTGTACAAAGCCAAGTACGACTACAAGCCGGGACGTTACACATGGAGCTGGATTCTGTGGGGCGACGGCGCTACACGCTACAATGAGCAGGTGCAGTTCATTGACCTTGCAGCGACCATGGGCTATGAATACTGTCTTGTGGATGCTTTGTGGGACACACAGATTGGTTATGACAAAGTGGAAGAACTTTCACGATATGCGCAGAGCAAGGGCGTTCACCTGCTTCTTTGGTATAACAGCAACGGTGCTGCAAACGATGCTCCGCAAGGACCGCGCAACATAATGAACAACCCAATCCGCCGCAAACAGGAGATGGCATGGATGCAGAAGCATGGCGTTAAAGGCATAAAGGTAGACTTCTTTGGTGGCGACAAGCAGGAGACAATGCGTCTTTATGAAGAGATACTGACCGATGCCAACGACTACGGTCTGCAGGTTATCTTCCACGGCTGCACACTGCCACGCGGCTGGGAGCGCATGTATCCGAACTTTGTTGGCAGCGAAGGCGCATTGGCATCAGAGAACCTGAACTTCATGGAGTCACATGCCAAGAGCGAGGGCTTTGAGATGTCGCTGCATCCATTCATACGAAATGCTGTCGGTGCGTTCGACTGGGGCGGCGTTTTCCTTAACAAATACTTCAGCCGTGACAACAAAAGCCGTCATCCACGCTATTCTTCTGACATCTTCGAGTTGGCTACTGCCATTACAAATCAGTGCAGTGTGAACTGTATGGCTCTTACTCCTAACAACCTGACTGACGCTCCGCAGCTGTCACTTGACCTTGCCCGCATGATGCCGACGACATGGACAAAGACAAAGTTCATCGACGGTTATCCTGGCAAATATGCCGTTATCGCACGCGAGAACTCAGGCAAATGGTATGTAGGTGGTATCAATGGCACTGACAAGAAGATAAAACTCACTCTTTCGCTCCCGATGTTTGCAGGAAAGAAGGTGACATATTACTTTGACAATCCACGCAAAGAGGGCGAGATTGTGCCTGAGCCGGCAAAGAAAACCTTGTCTGTGGACAAGAAAGGTATGGCAACTGTCACAATCCAGCCTATGGGAGGAATCATCATAACAGAATAGAACACATGTTAACCACTAATGAAAAACATGATAAGAAACCTGATTAAATCATTGGCATTGAGCGTGATTGCGGTATTTTCAACTGCTGTTTCCGCACAAGAAACATACCGCAATCCCGTCATCTTTGCCGATGCTCCCGACATGAGTGTGTGCAAGGTGGCAGACACTTACTATATGATAAGCACCACAATGCACCTGATGCCCGGCGGTCCGATAATGAAATCGAAGGACATGGTGAATTGGGAAACCATCAGCTATGTGTTCGATCGCATTGATGACGGTGACAGATACAATCTCATTGACAACCAGACCGTTTACGGACAAGGACAGTGGGCGAGCAGTCTGCGTTACCACATGGGCAAGTTTTGGGTGTGGTTCACTGCCAATGGAGCACCAGGCAAGGGCTTTGTCTACTGTGCTGACAAGGCGGAAGGTCCTTGGACGCTTGTAGCCCGTCCGCCACACATGCACGATGCTTCGCTGTTTTTCGATGAGGACGGTAAGAAATACCTATTCACAGGGTCAGGAGGCTGCACCGTAGTGGAGCTTGATGACAACTTCATGCCGAAGAAAAATGGTCTGAACAAGCATATCATTGATGGCAAAAGTGATCCGGAAGAGAACGGCGCATTGCTTGAAGGAAGCAGCGTGATAAAGCATAATGGCAAATATTACGTGTGCATGATTTCCATGAAATGGGGCGTTCCGGGGCGCGTGCGCCGTGAGGTGTGCTACCGTGCCGACAGAATTGACGGTCCTTATGAGAAGCATATAATCCTCGAAACTCCGTTTGAGTCCTATGGCGGTGTCGGTCAAGGCTGCATTGTCGGTGACGACCAAAGCGACAAAGGCTGGTGGGCTTTGATATTCCAAGACCGTGGCGGAGTGGGGCGTGTGCCTTGCGCAATGCCTGTAACATGGGTGGACGGCTGGCCGATGTGTGGCGAACTGAATGAAGGTGTGGACGCAAACGATGTCAAGGCGTGCCTTAATCCTAAGAACTACCACATCCCGAACGACATTGCAAAGCATCATCCGTCGCTCAAAGGTATCATAGGCAGCGATGAGTTTGCCAACGCAGAAAAACTCTCACTCTATTGGCAGTGGAACCACAACCCTGTCGATGAAGCATGGAGCTTGAGCGAACGTCCCGGCTTTATGCGGCTGAAAACCTCACGTGTTGTAAAGACTTTGCAGCTTGCCCCTAACACTTTGACACAGCGCATGGGCGGTCCGGAGTGCACGGGAACTGTCTGCATCGATGTGGAGAACATGAAGGACGGTGACCATTGCGGACTTGCGGCGTTGAATGGTGACAGCGGAATCCTGCGTATCGTGAAGAAAGGCAGCAGGTTTATCTTGCAGTTGGTGGAGGAAAAAGCAGTGTTCAAGGGCCGTATGATAGAGCGTTGCGATGAGGAAATCCTCATGCAGAAGACATTGACTTTCAAGAAAAAGCAAAAAATGGTCTATCTCCGTCTGCACGGTGATTTCAATCCGGGACGCGACATGGCACAGTTCGCTTACAGCCTTGACAACAACCGTTGGGAGAATGCCGGCAGAGAGATAAAGATGACATTCGACTATACGCGCCATTTCATGGGTTCAAAGTTCGCTGTCTTCAACTATGCAACAAAGAAAACCGGTGGCTATGTGGATGTAGACTGGTTCCATTACGAAGAGGAATGACAGTAAATGACTGACGGAAAATATTCAGTTGAATACAGAACGCTATAAAATAATTAGGAATAGTTTATGTATAAAAAATGTATGAATAAAACATTTGTACTCTTAATAATATTGTTTTGCTTTGGTGGGAATGCCGTTGCACAGGACAATATATTATGGTACGATGAGCCTGCCGTACACTGGGAAGAGGCGATGCCACTCGGTAATTCGCGCCTTGGTGCCATGGTTTATGGCAAGACAAGCCATGAGGAGATACAGTTGAATGAGGAGACAGTATGGTCAGGTGCGCCACATAGGAATGACGATACTAACGCTTCCTATGTCCTGCCGATAGTCCAAAAACTGATTTTCAATGGAAAGTACCGTGAAGCAGACAAACTTGTCAACGCTAATTTCTTTGGAGGACCGGACGGAATGGCATATCAGACCGCCGGAAGTGTGATGCTTGACTTTGCAGGGCATGAGAAATGTGATAAGTATTACAGGGAACTGAATCTTGACAGAGCCGTAACCACGACACGCTACACTGTCGATGGGGTGGAGTACACAAGGGAGACTTTCACCTCTTTTGCCGATGATGTGGTGGTTATGCGAATCTCTGCAAGCAAGAAAGGCATGCTGAATTTCAGGATGAGCTACACCCGTCCGGCGAAATTCAGTACATTTGCAGACTGCGGAGACCTTGTCATGGAGAGCCAAGGCACTGAGCATGAGGGTGTGAAGTCTGCCATTAAGTATCAGATACGTTCACGAGTGAATAGTGCTGACGGTGAAGTTGTTGCCAAGGATGACTGCATAGAGGTTAAGGATGCGACATGCGCAACTCTCTATATTTCCATTGCTACTAACTTCATTGACTACAAAACTGTTGGCGGAGATTATGCAGCCAAGGCAAAAACGATTATGGACAAGGCGGCAAGGAAGGACTATAAGACTGCTGTCTCTGAGCATGAAAGACTGTTCGGAAAGCAGTTTGGACGGTTCAAACTGTCGCTTGGAAAGGCAGACAGTCATGCAACCAAGAATTCTTTGTCAAAGAGCACACGCCAAAGGATTCTTGATTTCCAGACCGACCAAGACCCTGCGCTTGTCGCACTGTTGGCGCAGTTCGGACGCTATCTGCTGATTTGCTCGTCGCAGCCCGGCGGACAGCCTGCCAATCTGCAAGGAATTTGGTGTCAGTCCATGTATCCTGCGTGGGACAGCAAGTACACTTTGAACATCAATGCCGAGATGAACTATTGGCCTGCCGAGGTGACAAATCTCAGTGACTGTCACAAACCTTTCCTGCAAATGGTCAAGGAACTGTCGCAGACCGGCAGACAAACGGCACGTGACATGTACAACGCCGACGGTTGGACAGTGCACCATAATACTGACATCTGGCGCATTACTGGACCAGTTGACTTTGCTGCGGCAGGCATGTGGCCCACAGGCAACGCGTGGATTTGTCGGCATTTGTGGGAGCATTATCTTTTCACAGGCGACAAAGAGTTCCTGAGGACGGCATATCCGGTGATGAAAGGCGCATGCGATTTCTTCCTTTCGTTCCTTGTTGAGCACCCGAAATACAAGTACATGGTTGTGTGTCCGGGCTTGTCACCTGAGCAGGGAGGCATTGATGCAGGATGCACAATGGACAATCAGCTGGTGTTTGACTTGCTGACACGTACTGCAAAGGCGAACGAACTCTTAGGCGAAGATGCGCAATACCGCAAGAAACTCATGGCGATGGTGAAGCGACTCGCGCCAATGCACATCGGACAGTACAGCCAACTGCAGGAGTGGCTTGAGGACAAGGATGACAAGAACAATACGCACCGCCACGTTTCGCATCTTTACGGACTGTTCCCAAGCAACCAAATCTCACCTTACAGAAATCCGGAACTGTTCGAAGCTGCACGTAACTCACTGATTTACCGTGGCGATATGGCAACCGGATGGTCGATAGGGTGGAAGGTTAACCTTTGGGCGCGACTGCTTGACGGCAACCATGCTTATAAGATTATCAACAACATGTTGACACTTGCCGGGCGTGGCGGTGAGGAAGAGGGACGAACATACGCAAACTTGTTCACAGCACATCCGCCATTCCAGATTGACGGCAATTTCGGATTGACAGCCGGTGTGGCAGAGATGCTCGTGCAAAGTCACGACGGTGCGGTTCATCTTCTCCCTGCCATTCCCGACCAATGGGCGGAAGGAAGCGTGAAAGGCGTCAGGGCACGTGGAGGATTTGAGGTTGATATGGACTGGAAGAACGGACAACTCACAACCGCAACCGTGAAGTCCACCATCGGCGGAGTGCTTCGTCTGCGTTCCTACACTCCACTCAAAGGCAAAGGTTTGAACCCTGTCAGCACAAAGCATGAGAAGGTGGACAACCTCTATCTTGAAGAGGCGCACATCGCCAAGCCTGTAATCAGCGAGAAATCATCACTGAAAGGCATCGCGCTGAGAAAGGTTTATGAATATGATGTAGTGACAAAAGCCGGAGCGAAATATACGTTCAAAGGACTTTGACCTATTAATAAGTTGTCAAATTGGCAACTTGATGATTTGACAATAAAACGATAATCTCGATTATGAAAACTTTAGGAAAGATACTGACGGTCATTGCAGCACTATTGCTTGCAATACCAATGACAGCCGCAGAGCAGTTTGTGGATTTCAAGCAGGGCGACTTGCTGCTGAACAACGGCAACACTATCGGCATTGCCATGAGCGACAAAGAGCCGAAAGGTGTGTCAATCGCCGTGAACAATCTTGCAGAGGACCTGCGGAAAGTATGTGGTGCAAAGGTGGAGCTCTCGTCCTCCAAAGCGACAATCGCTGTTGGAACGATAGGACATTCCGCAACGATTGACCGCATGGTGAAAGCCGGACAGATAGACGGCAAACTGCTTCGTGGCAAGCGTGAGGCATACGTGATAACCGTTGTCGGCGACCAATTGGTGATTGCCGGTAGCGACCGCCGTGGCACAGTCTATGGCATTTACGAGCTGTCACGCCAGATTGGTGTGTCGCCATGGTACGATTGGGCTGACGTGCCTATCGCTCACCATGACCGTCTTTTCGTCAATAAGGGTGTGTACACCGACGGTGAGCCTGCCGTGCGTTATCGCGGACTCTTCCTTAATGATGAAGCGCCGTGCTTAACCACATGGGTGAAGAACACCTACGGCACTAACTACGGCGACCATCGCTTCTATTCCCGTGTGTTCGAACTAATCCTCCGCCTCAAAGGCAATTATCTTTGGCCTGCCATGTGGGGATGGGCGTTCTATGCAGACGACCCGGAGAACAGCAAGACGGCTGACGAAATGGGAGTGATAATGGGAACATCCCACCATGAACCTATGGCACGCAATCATCAGGAATGGGCGCGCCGCCGCAAGGATTACGGTACATGGAACTACGCAACAAACCAGGCAACCATTGACAAATTCTTCCGTGAAGGCATCGAACGCATGCGTGGAACGGAGGACATCGTCACAATCGGCATGCGTGGTGACGGTGATGAGGCCATGGATGAAGGCACAAACACCAAGCTCCTTGAAAAGGTTGTCAAGAACCAGCGCAAGATTATCCGGCAGGTGGCAGGCAGGAAAGCGAGCGAGATACCGCAGATGTGGGCACTATATAAAGAGGGGCAGGACTATTACGATGCAGGAATGCGCGTGCCGGACGATGTGACAATCCTTCTTTGTGACGACAATTGGGGCAACATACGCCGTGTGCCGAACCTCAAGGAGCGCAATCATCCCGGTGGTTGGGGCATGTACTATCATGTTGATTATGTGGGTGCTCCGAGAAACTCCAAGTGGCTGAATGTCACGCAGACACAGCAGATGCACGAGCAACTCTCCTTGGCTTATGACCACGGCATCGACCGTCTGTGGGTGCTCAATGTCGGCGACCTGAAACCTATGGAGTATCCTATAACGCTGTTCCTTGACATGGCATGGAATCCGAAGGAATATACCACACCGAATGTCACCTCCCATACACGGAAATTCTTTGCCGAGAACCTTGGCGAAGAGTATGCCGACGAGGCTGCAAGGATATACAACCTGAACTGCAAGTACATGGCGCGCGTGACACCGGAGATGCTTGACCGCACAACATACAATGTGGAGACAGGAGAGTGGGAGAAGGTCACTGCCGACTATGCACGCTTGGAGGCTGAGGCTTTGCGCCAGTTTGTCTCTCTGCCAAAGGCAAAGCACGACTTCTACCGTCAGTTGCTGCTGTTCCCTGTTCAGGCAATGGCAAATCTCTATGAGATGTACTATGCGCAGGCGATGAATCATTACTATTACGAGATGAAAAATCCTGCCTGCAACGAGTGGGCGGACAAGGTGACACAGTGCTTCAAGCGCGATTCCGTGCTTTGCCGTCAGTACAACAAGGACATCGCAGGAGGCAAATGGGACGGCATGATGATTCAGAAGCACATCGGTTACACATCGTGGAATGATGCTTTCCCTGCTGACATGATGCCGGAGGTTTTCCTAATGGATGACAATAAAATAGGCGGTTATGTGTTCAAATCGTCTGACGGTTATGTGGCTATGGAGGCGGAGCATTATTACGAATCCTCATGTCCGGAGGGCACAGAGTGGACTGTATATCCTCACTATGGGCGAACGCTGAGCGGTATTGCACTGACGCCATATACAAAGGAAGCCAAAGGTGCGTCACTCACTTACAGGTTCACACTGCCTAAACAGTGTCCAAAGGAGGTGAAAGTCATTGTCGTGACAAAGTCAACACTTGATTTCCGGAACAAGGGCGGCATGGTCTACGATGTCGCAATCGACAATGGCAAGGCTGTGGAAGTCAATTTCAACAAGACTCTTGTCGACCGCCAGCCGTACATGTATTCGGATTTCTATCCGACCATTGCGCGCCGTGTAGTGGAGAAAACGATCACTCTTCCTGTGAATGCAACCGGCGATTCCCTGCACACACTGACCTTGCGTCCGCACGATCCGGGCATCGTCTTTGAGAAGATTGTCATCGATTGGGGTGGCTACAAACCATCTTATCTCTACATGGACGAGTCGCCGACCGGCAAATGACGGCTTGCTTTCAGGCGTACAATATAATCAAAGGTGGCACTTGACTTACCAAAGACATTTCTTTGTAAAGTCAGATGCCACCTTTTGTAATTAGAAAACTCACCGTGTTTTTGCTCTCTGAGAATTGCCTGTATATTTTTTTGAACGATAAATCCCTGAAAATTGCAGGGATTTGTTGTTTTGCTTATTATGTTATAAATCAATAAGTTACCTTTATATGGGATACTTGCATGTGCAGAAAAAGGCTCGTTTCGTTACCTTTCAGTGCGCAAATCGGTACCTTTTCCACTGCCAAAGGTTAGTTTTTCCGGTGGAAAAGGTCACCTTTCGCACTGTGGAACGCCGTTTTTGACGGCAGAAAGCATGTTTTTCCGCTTAAAGAATGTCCGTTTTCCACATTATGATAAATAGAGCATTAGAAAACTCATGCAGTTTTTTCGTAGGGACATCCGTTGCCTTTTTCCTGCCAAAGACTTATGCCGAAGGATTATAATAAGTGTGAAAAAGAATCCGCTGTTTGTTGTTTCCGCAAAAATGTTGTACCTTTGTATCGGATAATAAAGTAAGCAGATATCATGAAAAGTATAAAAGAACTTTTCCGTATAGGACTCGGACCTTCGAGCAGTCACACAATGGGACCTCACAGGGCAGCGGAGATTTTTGCACAGCGGCATCCCGATGCGACGCGCACGGAAGTGACACTGTTTGGCAGTCTGGCAGCAACCGGTCGAGGACACTTGACAGATAAGGCGATAGAGAGTGTGCTGCCGGGGATAAAGATTGTTTGGGAGCCAAGGATTTTCCCTGTGTTCCATCCCAACGGCATGGAGTTCCGTGCTTATGGCGAGGAAGACAATCTTGTGGACACGTGGACGGTGTATAGTGTCGGCGGTGGTGAACTGAAAGAAGATGATGCTCAACAGGCGGATGATGCGGAGGTTTACGACAAGTCAAAGATGACCGAAATCCTGAAGTACTGTGAGTGGACGGGCAAAGGCTATTGGGAGTATGTCGAGGAATGTGAGGGAAAGGAAATCTGGGACTATCTGAGTGAAGTATGGCGTGTGATGAAAGCTGCCGTGGAACGTGGCATAGATACAGAGGGAGTTCTGCCCGGACCGTTGCATCTGAGCAGGAAAGCTCCACAATATTATATAAAGGCGACAGGCTACCGTGACAGCCTTAAGTCCCGCGGACTAGTCTTCGCCTATGCCCTTGCTGTCAGTGAGGAGAACGCTTCTGGCGGTCAGATAGTCACTGCGCCGACTTGCGGTTCGTGTGGAGTGTTGCCGGGCGTTCTTTACCATTTGTGGAAGAGCAAGGATTTCAGTGAGGCACGCATCCTCCGTGCCATAGCAACAGCAGGACTTTTCGGCAATGTGGTGAAGCACAACGCCTCCATAAGCGGTGCTGAGGTGGGCTGCCAGGGCGAGGTCGGTGTGGCGTGCGCCATGGCTTCCGCTGCTGTCAGCCAGCTGTTCGGCGGTTCTCCTGCACAGATAGAGTATTCGGCGGAGATGGGTTTGGAGCATCACCTCGGTATGACCTGTGACCCTGTTTGCGGCATGGTGCAGATACCGTGCATCGAACGCAATGCCTTTGCGGCAGCACGTGCGCTTGACTCCAATGTGTTCTCTGCCTTCTCCGACGGCACGCACAGGGTCTCTTTTGACAAGGTGGTGGATGTCATGAAGCAGACAGGCCATGACCTTCCGTCGCTTTACAAGGAGACAGCCGAGGGCGGTCTTGCCAAGGATTTCCGCCAGATGTAGGCTTGTCTCGTGCTTGTCTTGTGCGCCACAAACCGGTTCTTGAAAAGATTTGTGCGATTTCTTTTGCAAGAAATAGAATAATTATTACCTTTGCAGATAGGTAACTACTCAGCGGAGTTAAAACTTTTGTTTTAAGCACCGTGAAACGGTGCTGTGGCAGGGAAGAATTTGCCCCGCTGAGTATTTACGCAGATAGAAATATAATGTAAAATTTGCAAGAAAACGCGTTAAAAGGTAGACAGTGTATACCTTTAAGTGCGATTTCTTGCAATATTCGGAAATGTCACGATATGGATAAAGTCACAAAAATAATGGAACGATGGCACGCTCTTCAACCTCTTTCCGAGAGAGACCGAGAGCTGCTGAGCCGTCGCTTTACAATCGATTTCAACTATAACAGCAACCATATTGAGGGAAATACACTGACGTATGGTCAAACCGAGATACTGCTTCTTTTCGGAAAAGTTATAGGGGAGGCTGATGTGAAGGATGTTGAGGAAATGACAGCAAGCAATGTCGGGCTTAAAATGATGACAGAAGAGGCTTTGCTGAAAGACATCCCTATGACTCAGAATTTTATCCGTACATTGCATAAAACTCTTTTGCGTGAGGATTATGTTATATATAGAAATCTGCCCGGAGGTCAAACCACAAGCTATACTATTCATGCAGGGCAGTATAAGACTCGCCCGAACAGTGTAATAACAAGATATGGTGACAGGTTTGAATATGCCTCCCCGGAAGAGACTCCTTCGTTGATGACTGATTTGGTTGATTGGTATAACGATGCGGAACAATCAGGCAGCTACACCCCAATAGAATTGGCAGCCATGTTTCACTATCGCTATATCCGTATTCATCCCTTTGAGGATGGCAATGGGCGTATTGCACGACTGCTGGTTAACTATATCCTCACGCGCCATGGCTTCCCGATGATAGTGGTCAGGAGTAGGAAAAAGAATGAATATTTGGAAGCGTTACATAAAACAGACCTTACTGTGGGTGCTACGCCTTCGCTTGGAGCGCATGCGTCAAAACGTGATATTCAGCAGTTTCTGACCTATTTCACAAACCTTTTTGTTGAGGAAGTCACATATAACATTCGTTTTCTTACAGAGCGTGGCGAAAATGTATGGTGGTTTGATGGGGAGCGCATTAAATTCCGTTCGTCCACGACGAGCAAGATTCTTAATCTTATGTACACAACTCCTGACATCACAATTCAGTCCATGTCAGCGCAGGTGGGAGTGAATATTGCTTCCGTCAACAAGCAAATAAAGCAACTGACGACTAAAGGCTATATAGAACGTGCAGGAAACGGTGACTGGCGTCTTACCATAACTCCATCGGTATAGGGGGATATTGTGAATGTTTTTGCGTCATAATCTGCAGAGTGCACATGATTTTTCGGGAAAAGTAGTAGCTTTTGGTGATTTATATTAAGAGTTACGCCTCTGTTATGATATTTTTGCTAAAAAGATTGCTGAGTTATCGTAAATGTATGTACCTTTGCATCAGATAAAAGAACAGGATAAACAAAACGAACAGAGCCGACAGCGGTCGGCACGAGATGTAATAAAATTAAAGGATAACAAATTAAATTAGTATTGATTATGACAACATTCATGGTAGCGACATTTGCAGTTTATGCAGTTGCAATTTACAACATCTACAAAGTAGTGAAAACAGTTAACGGTATGCACAAGGGCTAATCCTAGTCATACTAAGTATTAATAAAATGTCCGCACATCTTCATTGATGTGTGGACATTTCTCTTTTTATGTGCCATGCGATTTATTCTCATGCCGCCATTTTATTACGGCTGTCCGATGATTTCTTCTAAGTATTTAGCAATATGACTTTTGCCTCTTTGTTGTCCATGTCCGGCATGGTCAGTCCTACGGGAGCACCTATGTAAGTCGGGTCACATACAACAAACTTTTTGCCGTTCAGCATAATATAGTCGCCGTCTGTATTGCTCTTGAAGCAAACAGCGGTGGCGAGATGCCCGGGATAATAGACAAGTATGACATCCAGTCCCAATAGGTCGCGGACAAGGCGTGAGAAAAGAATCGAACGGTCTTCACAGTCGCAGTAAGGGTAATAGAGTGTCTCTTCGGCAAAGAAAGCGCGGTCGTGTCCCCACACCTTGTCATCAAATTCATAGACAAAGGCTGTCTGCACAAAGTTCAAGAGCCTTTCCACTGCCTCTTTTTCACTCATGCCTTTAATCTTTTCCCTCAATGTAGGATAAAGTGTCTTCTTTGCTTCCGCCTCTATCGGTGTGTTGGCATACATAGCCCAGCGTGTCATGAAATTGCTGCCCAGTTCTGATATTGGATAAGCATCATAGAACTTGATGAGGTTTTTGTTTACACTTGTCTGCACTCTCATCTCCGGATAACGTTTCGACTGCAGTGTCCTTACTTCCGTCTTGCTGTAACTCAATTTCGGTGTCTCCATAATCAGTAATGACAAAGGCTTCTCGTCAGGCATTGATGCACCGCATATCTTCAGGTTCTGTACATTGCACTTGAAGGGATAAAACTTCTCTCCGGCAATGTTGAAATAAGCGTAATCGTATATGTTGTGTTCGCTTGCGTACAACAGATAAATGTTCTCGTTAGTGCATCCTATTCTCATTTTGTACCCTGATTGGCTGTAGATGAACGCCATGAGCATAGTTGCCTCGTTGGTCTTTCCGAGACATGCCTCTGCCATTTTGTCAAGCATATTGAGATAAGCCCAGTCGCACAGCCCCATACGTATGCGCAACTCCAGACAGTCGCGTATCGTGTTGTTGTATATTGCTCCAGACAGTCTTTCCCATGCCTCTGCCAATGCATTGCCGTTACAACCTTTAAGTGAAAATTTCTCATTTTCGTTAAACCTCACCTTGCATTCCGTGCCGAAGAACATGAATGAAACATAGCTTTCTATCGGTTTTGGTTGCTCCCTTATCGGGGACACAGGCACAGGCTGCGGTTTCGGCTGCGGTGGTGCGACCACATCCTTAATGGGCACAGCATTGTTTTCTATCGGTTTGTCCTTATCTTCCTCCGGCATCACCACAGGCTGCACATTCTCATCTTTCGGCTTGGGTATGGCAGGCAGTGTCTTATACTGCTGCCATGCCGTTTTCAGAAACTCTGCATACTCCTTGTTCGCCTTGTCACGGAACGTTTCATACTCCTGCCGAGCCTGCCGCTTGAACTCTTCATAACTTCTGCGAAACTCATCTGTCTGGGCATTGACGGTTGTACATGTGTATGCCGACAGGAAGATAAGGATAAATCGTTTCATCGTTTGTTTTTTATTTTAGTTTCATGTTTTGCCAACTGCTTGCCACAGACTGAGAAGGTATGATTGTTGGAGTCTGCTTTTTGTTGTTGATGACGACAGACTGGCGCTTGACTTGCTTTGTCACAAATTTGGAAAGTTCTCCTAATGTGACATTTCCTCCTGTCTGCTGCAGTTCCTTCAGCAGATAATATGTGAACAGACCGTGCCCTTTCTCTTCAATCTGGTGTGCAGTCTCATCACCTTGTGCTGCGGAGAATACAACCATATTGCCTTGCGGTGCTTCCTCCTTTACTTTTATGGCAACACCACGTGAGGAGGCAAGCATATTGTCTTCACGTTTCGCGCCACTGAAGCATGCATCAAGGAAGATGATTGACGATTTCAGTTTAAGTGCGGCAATGTCTTTGTACAGTTTGGCAAGGCTGTATCCGGTTGTTGTGATGTCAGAGGCATTGCCATCTACCGGCAAAAGATAAGCTGTGTTTTGCTTCTCGTCAGGGAAACCATGTCCTGCATAGTAGAATATTACACTTGCCTCACCGTCGTAGGCGTCTGCAATGCTCTTGACCTTTTCCACAGCTGTTATGATATTGCCGAATGTAGCGTCTTCATAAAGGTTTATGTTCTTCTCCGGTATGCTCAATGTCTTGTTGCAATACTCTTTGAACATTCGTCCGTCATTAAGGGAATAGGGCACAGGAGCATCAGGATAATTCTCGTTGGCTATGATAAACGCGAATGTGTTTTCATTCTTCTGATTTCCTGATGGAATATTCTTGTCTACATCAGAGTTTGGCGCCGGATAGCGTGAGACGGCAGGACCGCCAACTTTCTTTTTGCTTACGGCAACAGTGTTTTCTGCTATCTGAATTTTTGAACCGTCTTTAAGTGGATTCTTTATCAGTTTCACTTGTCCGTCCTTCTTTACTGTCGCCACATCATTTGTGAAAACCGATGCTTCATCATATTGGCATGGAATTATTTCCTTTCCATTGGCATAATATCCAAATTTACCATTCTTCTCCACAAGAAATATTCCATCGCTTGCAACAGCTGATCTTTTGCTATATCCTAAGTTAAGAGAAAGAACTTCTTGACCATTAGCATCAAGAAAGCCTCTATATTCTCCTTTTTGAACTATAAAATAATCATTATCTTTAACAAGGTAACTATATTCACTCTCAGGAATAATCACATGGCCATTCTTGTCGTAAAACCCTTTTTTCCCATCTTCAGTTTCTACTCTGAAGCCTTCTTTTCCATCCTTTCCTTTTGGTAGTACACTTTCATATTTTACAGGTATTATGACTTTGCCATTTATGTCAAAATAACCTTTTTTTCCATGTAATTTGCATTTGTAAATATTGCCATCTTTCCCAATGTAATCATATATGGCAGGTATAATAACCTTTCCGCTCTTCGCATCGTACACGCCATACTCTCTTACTTCTTTTGATTTCTCCAACCTAACTTCATACCTGTTGAGTTCTTTGTCAAAGGACATGTATATGCCTTCGTAGATGCATGGAAATATTATCTTTCCATATTTATTTACCGCCCCTTCCTTTAAATAAGTATTTTCGCTAAAAGTTCCATAGTGGTCATTTTCATGCCAAGAAGCAAGGTCATATTTGGGCGGTACTATCCACTGCCCATTTCTGTCAACAAATCCATACTTTCCATTTTCGCTTTTTTTTGCACTTGTTATTTGTGAATACGCTGTTTGAGAACAAAATAATAAGATTAATGCTGTGATTATATTTT
Organism: Palleniella intestinalis; assembly: GCF_013166595.1. GTDB lineage: Bacteria > Bacteroidota > Bacteroidia > Bacteroidales > Bacteroidaceae > Prevotella > Prevotella intestinalis. Next base: position 450,732 of record NZ_JABKKG010000003.1, read on the forward strand.
TCGTAATTTTCATAATTTTTGAGTTTGTAATGATTGCTTTATCTGTTCTGAAATCTTTATGTCTGTTTTTTGTACATTATTAAATAGTTTTAGTGATTCCTTACCTACAGATGAAGTCATTTCATCTAATAATGATTTGATATTTGTTTTGCCTGAAGTTTTATTTAAATGATTCAAAATAGAAAAAGTAAGCAGTCCATGTCCCAAAGTCTTACTTGAATAACAGTTCCCGCTCTCACTCCCTAATATAAGTATCATATTGTTTTCTACATGAACTACATCGTTATTTTTTATATTAACTCCACGCCCTTCAGCTATGTTTTTCCCATTTTTATCCATTCCATTAAAAGGGGCGTCAATGATAGTTAAGGTATATGTTGTTTTCAACTTTCCAAGATTGCCGCACAACTGCTCTAACGAAATAGCAGTAGAAGACAAAGCGGAAAGAGATGCATCAGACGGCAATAGGTATCTTGCGTTAGTCTTAGCATCGGAGATTCCTAAACCAGAGAAATAAAATATAATCTTAGCCTCTCCATCATACACGTCAGCTATGTCTTCAATTTGTTTAATCGCTTTTTGTATATTGCCAAAAGTTGCATCTTCATAATATCTTATATTATTTACAGGAATCCCCAATGTCTTTTTACAATATTCTGTAAATATTTTTCCATCATTTACAGAATAATCAGAAGCTGGGAAACTGCTATAATTCTCATTGGAGAATATAAATGCAAATGTATTATCACTTTTGTTTTTTGTTTCTGGTATATTAGCATCAATAGCCATAGCAAGTTCGCTTCTCGTTGACATTTTGCCAACCAAAGGGTTATGTATTATTTTTGTAGTTCCTTTTTCGGTAACTTGCGCTATACCATCTTTGAAAGGAGTAGCATGTGTATATTTTGCAGGAATGATTTCCGTTCCGTCTTCACTTAAATACCCCCATTTACCACCTTTAACTATTGCACCATCTGAAGTATTACTATGGTCTATAATTTTACCGCCAATATTAAACAAAAACATTTTTTCTTTTTCTGAGAATTGATAACTAATATAGTCATAAATAAGAGGTGTTAAAAATTTCTCATTTTTAACATCATAAAGTGCCATTTTCGCATTCTTTGGATAGTCAAGATTTCCCAGAGGGGTATCGTTTTGAGGACCTTTGCCTATGAGATAAATACCTTTGTCACTGTTCACTTTTTGTATATATCTGTATTCATGTGGAAGAAGAAGCTTTCCTTTATTGTTGTAAAGCCCCATTAACCCTTTTGTCCATCCTATGTCGTGTTCTGTTTCTGCTGTGATAATTATTATACAATCTTTTTCAAACACAATACCATTAACATTTTGAATAAATGGAATAATGATTTCTCCATTATTGTCACATAAGCTTTGTGTGCGCCAATCACCTTTTTTCTGTATTACATAAAATCCTTCGCTTTGGTAAGATACATTGGTTCTTCCATATTTCGCTTCTAGTTTTGCCGTTATGGCTTCGTTTTCCTGTGCATTGCATATCAATACAGGTAATAAGAATAGAATAAATAATACTTTTTTCATGTTTCTTGTGATTTTAAATTAAGACTTTGTTTATATTTTCCTATTATACTTTTTACTAAATACACAAGGTAGGATAACAACATTGGTATTATAATCAGCAGTGCTGCTATTCTAACCTGCTGCATTTTCTCCGGTATGGGGAATGTAGCATAAAAGTTCAGACCTTTTCTGTTTATGATTTCCAGTTTGTATGGATTAGTAAAGCGTATGTAATCATATCCTTTCTCATCCGGCTCTATTGTTATGGAATAGAGGCTATATGGTCCGTTGAAATTGATTATAACTTCATTACAATTAATAAAGTCAGATTGTTCAAGTTTTAAGTCGAATTTCAGTTTTGACACATCACCCCTTGATGTCCATTTAGGAAACAAATTGTCATACGTATTTAGTAAACCGTGTCCTAAATATGCCGTATCCGCAGGATTTTCCCATGTCTTCAACTTCCGTTTCAAATAAAACCAAGACTCATCTTCTGTTGTGGATTTATCTTTGATAACTATAGGCTGATTCCAGATGGCAACTTCTCTATTGTTAGACCAACACTCACCAGTTTTTGCAAGTACAGTATCGTATAGATTTGATTTTACTGTTATTTTGCTTTTATAGACTGTTGAAATGGAATCAATAGCGGAAGCATATTTATGGCACAGAGATTCATATTCATTGTAATATCGCTTTCTTCTTGGTAGATTAGATGATGTTCCTGACATATTCCCCTTGAACAGATATGGAGAATGTTCTCTGAACGGATGATATATCTGCAAAGCGAATCCAATGGAATCATTCTCTGTTTTTTCATTTCCGTAGTTCATTAGTGCAATGATTTTACACTTCGGATTACCGATGCACCCCACAACATTTGTTGTGAATGTAACAGACTTGTGTGGTACACGATACCAAATGTAAAGCAAATGTGAACAAAAGACAATACAGCCAATGACTATGAGAAATAGTATCATTAGGTGATATTTCTTTGTCAAATAGAATACGGTGTTTATAATTGAACAAACATCATTGAATAAAATCATTATATAGTTCTTTATATAGTTCTTCATGCTATTATTTCATGATTAATATAGGAATCAGTTGTGACTGCAACTCTTTGTCCTTCGTATTGCATTTTGTAAACCATCGCTGAAACTCTTCAAAGCTCAGTTCCCGTGGGAGTGTTTCTGCCGAGGTGTTGTCGGCAGCTTTGGCAAAAGGTTGTGGTGAGAATACCACATATATCTGATTATGCTCTGACGGGCGTGAGCATGTCATAATGTATTCATCCACATACCTCCGCTCATTTGCAGGAGCTTCCTTGATGTTAAAGAACAGATAACGGCGGTTAGCCTCTATCTTATAGATGCCGTCTGTCTGGCTGCGATAGGGTAGGAGACAGTATGCCTTTTGCTCCGCGTCAACGAGATAGACAGCAAGATAGCCACTTACGGGAGAGACAAACGACAGATAGAGGTCATCGCCGTCGCGGAACTCTCCACTCTCAAACTTGTCCTCCGTGCCGTTGCGCAATATTTTTGCTTTGATGTCTATCTTTGCCGATACGATTTCTCTTGCTTTTCCTTTCACGGCAACTTTGATGACAAGCATGTCCTGTTCGTAGGATATGCCATATTGCGGTGTGCCGATAGTCTCTATCCATTCCCCCTTTACCTCGCTTCCGCCTATTGACAGGAAGTCAACTTCGGACTTGCCGTTGCGGTTTTCCATGTGTGTGGCATTTGTCTGTGACACAATAGTGCCAAAGGCATCAGCAAGAGCTTGTATCTTGGCGCGGTCGAGTGCTGTCCTCTTCGCCTCTTCGAGTGTGCTGTTTTCGGGTGCGTGATATGTATATTCGCCTTCCACCGTCCTCAGCTTTTGCGAGAACGTTGGAAGCGCGAACAGAAAGGACAAAAACAAAAGAATCAGCTTCATACAGTTTGTCAGAGAATCAAATCATTAGTGAGGAATTTACCAACCGAGAATGTCGTCAAGTTTCTTCTGTATCTCTTCTCCTGTTTTCTCAAGGTCCTTGCGCACAGCTTTCTTTGCAGCGGCTTTTGCCATATTGCCATTGTAGGCGATTCTGACAAGCACCTCTTTGTTCTTGTTTGCTTTGGTACGGTAAAGCTCTATTACGGTTATGGTGCGTCCTAAACTTTGTGAGATAAGATTTTTTGCGCCCATGACGCTTTGTGTCACGGATGCTGCTTCTTCGGCTGCAAGCTGCTTGTTGGCAACCGTGTTTTCTATCAGTGCGGTAATCTCTGTCTGTATCTGTCCGGCAAGGTTCTGCTTGGCAAGTTCAAGAGCCTGCATCTTTGCTGCGTCGTAGTTCTCGCCTATGCTCATAGCCTCACCCATAAGATATTTTGGGTACATGTCCGTGTCGTATTCCATTTGCATAAGATACGACTTGTCCAATTGTTTTTCCAAAGGCAGTGCGCCAGGTGCTGCTGTCCATCCTTCTTTTGCCAGTTTCTTAGCTTCTTTGCGTGCTGCTTTTGTGGCTTTCTCATTAAGTTCGGACTTGGATGCTTTGTGGATAGCTTCCCTCTCTTTGATTTGTTCTTTTGTGATTTGTGCTGATGTAGTGGTGAACATTCCGGCAAGCACCATGACTAAAAAAACTCTTGCTGCTTTCATATTATATACATTATTATAATATGTCCGCAGCTCCCGAACCGGACGGATTGATGATGAAGTGATTCTTATGTGTGCTATATACAAAAAAAGCGCGGGATCTGTACCTGTCACTTATCCCACACACTTGGCCTTCGCATTGCCATTCCATCAGGGATAAGCAACGCAGAGGCCCACGCCGATATGTATATACGCCCAATATGTACACCTACGAAACGTAAGCATACAATAAGGGCTGTCCAGATACATACCCATGAACATCTACTGTTGCTTTATCGTGTGACGGAATGTTGAAGTTGCGAAGTTCAGTGTGTCACAGATAAAACGTCAAGTAAACGTTTTCCTATATATAGTGCATCCCCCTCCTCACTCGCCTCTGCATTATAGACAGAATACCGGAATTGTTGGTTTGCGAGGACAAAGGTACAAAAAAATGTAGAGATTATGAATTTATATTTATGTTTTTTTCATTAATAGCCGCTTTTTTGCAAAAATGGAGGTAAAATAGGTGTAATATGCGACATTTATTGCTGTATAAATGTATTATGACGGACTTTATTTGCACAACCAATGACCTATGTTAAGAGATAGTCCATGATTATAATATTTTAGCTAAAAAGATTGCGTGGTTATGGGAAATAGATGTACCTTTGCATCAGATAACAGAACAGGATAAACAAAATGAACAAAGCCGACAGCGGTCGGCACGAGATGTAATAAAATTAAAGGATAACAATTAAATTAGTATTGATTATGACAACATTCATGGTAGCGACATTTGCAGTTTATGCAGTCGCAATTTACAACATCTACAAAGTAGTGAAAACAGTTAACGGTATGCACAAGGGCTAATCCCAGTCATACTAAGTATTAATAAAATGTCCGCACATCTTCATTGATGTGCGGACATTTCTCTTTTTATGTGGTTTATGCCTATACACCGCACATCTGCCGGAACGGACAGTATTGGCAGCGTGATGTGTCGGGTGTAGGGCGGAAATCTTGGTTGTTGTCCCTTATCTCAGCTATGAGTTGTGCGAGAAGCCCGACAAAGTCCTGTTCGAGTTCCTTGATGTCCTTGATTGGGTTGCCGGCTATTTCGAGTATTGGCGAGTAGCCTTCACGGCGTGTCCTTTGCACGAAGAGGAGGGCAGGAACGACAGGCAGATTGTCGGGATTTGCTTCTTTGGAGTTGCGCACGATGATGCTGTACAGCATTGTCTGGAGGAAATAGTCGGAGTGTTTGGAGATGTTGGCAGGGTCGAAAATATCCTCTATGCTACCCATTTCGCCTTGTTCTCTGAATCCGGTCTTGTAGTCCACGACACGGATTGTGTAGCCTTGATGTTCGTTGCCGATGATGTCAAGGCGGTCAATGTATCCTCCTATTGTTACACATGTGTCTCCTATGGTGAGTGGTGCAGAGACTTTCAGTTCGAGTCCGGCGATGCGGAACGGTGTGTTTTGCAGGTCGTGGCGCAGCAAATCCTTCAGCAGTCGTATTATGACGCGTCGGTTGATGATTTGTATACCGGTGTATTTCTCCGTTTCCCCTCCTGCCTGTTTCATGAACAGTTCTTCACGGAATGCAGTGTCGACATATCCGGCAATCTTCCTTTCGTCCTCCAATGTGCGTTTCAGTATCGGGGCATGTATGAATCCTTTGTCATCCATGATGTCCTTGTATACGAGTTCCGAGGCATGGTGGAATATGTTGCCGAAGATTCTGTTGTCAAGTTCGTCTATGTCATCGTCCTCCTGCTCACGCAGTTTAAGTATCTGCTCATAGTAGTAGCGCACCTGGCAGCGGAGATAGGTGGACAGTGATGACGGGGAAATGTAGGACATTGTGCCCGGTGCGGTGCAGTCCTGTGGTTTTCTGACAGCCTTTGGTGTGATATGTTGGTTGTCCTGTCCCGCCTGCAGCGATATTCTGCGTATAGGGATGTCGGTTTCCGCCATGAGTTGCAGCATGAAGCGTGACATCTCCCCAGTGTTTATCCCCTCCGTGGAAGAGTTGTAAGTCAGGGTGACATTGTTGGTGCGTTGGAGGAGACGGTGGAAATAGTACTCATAGATACCTACTTTGTTCTCAACAGTTGTCATGCCGTAAGCCTTGCGTACAGTGTGCGGTATGAATGAAGAGTCGTTGACTCCCTTCGGCATGTTGCCCTCATTGCATGATAGCAGCAGTACATGGTCGAAGTCAAGGCAGCGTGTCTCAAGGACACCCATTATTTGTATGCCCTCGATAGGTTCGCCGTGGTATGGCACTGTCGTGCTGTTGATGATTTGTACAAGCAACCGGCGGTAGGTGACTATGTCAACAATAAGTGTCCCGTCAAGAATCAGAGTCAGAAGACGTTGCAGGATTTGGTAGATGCGGAAGAAACTCTCCTTGTCAAGTGCGTTGGCTTCTGTTCCGTCCTGTGCCACTTGTTTTATGATGTTCTGCAGATAGATTGTCAGTTTTGCGTTAGTGTTGAGAATGTCATATCCTTCAAGGCAGATGTCATCAATGTTTTGGAAAATCAGTTTGCGGTGCTCATCGGTTAGATATTTTGTTGTCGGATGCCCCTCCACTTTCTTTATGTAGCGTTTGTTGAACCGTCCTGCTGCGGATGTCCTGCCGACAGTCTGCAGTTCGATAAGCATCTGGAGCAGTGAGACTGCCGGAGATTGTGAGAGAGGGTAGCCGGTGGTGATGTTCACTTTCGTTATTTCGTCAGGCAGTGAGCGTATGACAGTCTGCAAGAGGTGTTCGTCAGCCATTACGACAGCCGTCTTTGCCCCGTCCTTGTAGCGGTCGTTTTCGAGCAGCCAGTCATGGACATAGCGTGCCTGCATGGTCTCGGTCGGTGCAGAGATGTAGGTCACATTCTTTGGCTGGCATTCCTTGTCGTCCCATTTGAATGTAGCCTTTCCTTCAAGATTTATGCGGTCGAAGATACGCTGTTCCACCTTTTGTGTCCAGTTGAATCCGCAAAAGTAGTAGGCATCATAGTCGAATACGAGTTCCTTTTCCTCGGCGACATCGCGATAGAGCATTCCCTCATAGGCCAGTCCGTCATTGCGCAGTTCCTCGCGGAAGGTTGTGTAGATTTCATGAAGCCTGCTCCAAAGGTGCATGAATTTCTCGCGCATCTTTGATGTGCTGTCGTCAGTGAAATTCTTGAAGAAGGATTTCAGTGCTTCACGTTGTTTCTCGGAAAGATACTCATCATTGTCAAGCTGGTGAAGGTCGGTGACCACTTGGAAGACCTTCTCGGCATCAGCCATGTTTTTGTCGAGGTCGTCAAAGTCGGCAAGAAGGAGTTGCCCCCACCCATAGAAGCGGTCGAGGGTCTCGTTGCCATATCCTGTCACTCTTTGGAACACGGTGTACAGTCGGCAGACGAGCAGAATCTGGTCGGCAACTTCAAGGTTGCTGTAGTGGCGGAACAGTTCGGAGATGGTGATGTATGACGGAGACCATAGCGGAGTGCCGTTGCCGAGTTTAGCCAATGCCTCGTTGAGGAAGAGCGATGCACGTTTGTTAGGGAACACCACGGCAACTTTCGACAAGTCGTTGCCGAAACGTTGGTAGAGTTCTTGTGCGAGTTCTTCGATGTATGTCTGCATATTCGGTGGTTCTGGGTGATGGTTTTAAGGTGATAAGTTTCAGACGATGGGCTTCTGTCCTAATCCTTTATTTCAATGATTTTGTTTGGCATGACAAGCCATAGGAAACCGCTGACATTACGGTGTCCCATTTTCTTTAGCAATGCCATGTATTGTCGCACTTGGGTGATGTAGCTTTCCTTGAAGGAGTGGAGCTTGAAATCCACTACTATGGTGCGTTCACCGTCAGTCATCACACGGTCAGGACGCTGCTCAAGGTATTTCCCGGATTCTTTGTCATAGGAAAGTATGGCGCATTCATTGTAGATTTGCCATCTTCCGGAGAACCATTCTGCGATTTGCTTGTTTGTCAGCGCCGCCTCTATATGTTGTCTTAAGGCTTCCGCCGTGATGTCCTGTCCGTAGAGCAGCCCCTCCATTTCGAGGCGTAGGAGTGCGGCAGGGATGTCGTCGGCAGTACGGATTTGGGCGAACAGGCTGTGCAGGATATTACCCATTTGTATGTACTGTGAGCGTAATTGCTCAGTCTCCTGCTCGTCGGTGAGTATGAAATCCTTGCTTCTGTTGCTTTCAAGAAACACAGGGTGCCGGGTGCTTGTCTTGATGTTTATTGTCATTGGGGTGAACGGCTGCATGAACACGTTCTGTGTCTCCTTCTGTACAGTCTCCCCATGTCCTTCCCACGGCTCTCCATAGGAGAACACACCGTCGTTGTATATGCCTATACCTCTTTTTGAGAGGTTATTGATTGTCGTCTCAATCAGTTTGCCACGATAAGCACCTGACTGCTTGGAAAGGGTGGAGACATACAGACTCTCCACGGCTCTTGTGAAGGCAACGTAAAGGAGATTGAGGTTGTCCACCTCATTCTGCAAGTGCTCTTCCCAATAATAAGGTTCGTAGATAGTGTTCCCCATTTGCTTTTCACTGCTGTATATCGGGATGACTTTCAGCATGTTGAACGGTGCTGTCTGAGGCTTGCACCAAAGCAGGCTCGACAGTTCGAGTTTCCAGTCGCAGAACGGGATGATGATGTGCGTGTACTCAAGTCCCTTACTCTTGTGGATAGTAAGGATGCGTATGCCGTTGTCGGCATCGTTCTCCACTTTCTTTTTGTGCATGGTCTCGTCCCAATAGTCAATGAATGACTGGAGGTCACCCATGGACTTTTGAAGGAATTCCGTCACGCAGTCAAGGAAATAGCATACGAATGCGCTTTGGCACTCCAACTTTTCAAGGGAGAAAATGGAGTACAGCTCTTCGCATAGCTGGTAGAGTGGCATGGAAGCAAGTGTCTCAAACTCCTCGGTGTAACGTTGTGGCAAGACTTTTTCGGTAAGCATCTCGTTCTGTTCGGCAGTGCTTTCAAGCACATAACGTTGGTAATAAAGCGAAAGTCTTGCACGCGTGATTTCGTCTTGCGGAAGCAATAGCAGCCGTATGGCGTCGATTATGATGAGTGCGGCAGGCGATGCATTGAGCAGGAAAGCCTCGTTGGAAACCAGCTTCAGGCTGTTGATGATAGGGGAGGGGTGGGCACGGAACTGCTCCATGCAATGGTTCACGATGTCAGGGATATGCCCGTTTGTTCGGACAAGTATGGCTATGTCGCGTTGTTGCGCACCTCTTTCTATCAGCGAGATGACAGTGTCAGCGACATATTGCAGCGTTTCGCTCTCATAGTCCGTTTTGTCAAGAACCTTCACTTCGACATATCCGCTTGCCTCCTTGCCTTCCGGATACTCCTGCTCCACATCCTCGTAGCCATGTCGCAGGCTTCGGACATCATCCTCCTGACAATTTTCTTCCACTGATTTGCAGACATCTTCTGTCGCTGTGGTGAAAAAAGCGTTATTGAAATCAATCACTCTTGTGGCAGAACGGCGGTTGGTCTGCAGGTGCTTGACTTCTGTCTCTTCACGCATGCCAGGCGCAAACTCCTCCTTTATGTTGTTAAGAAGCCGCCAATCGCCTGAACGCCAGCGGTAGATACTCTGCTTCACATCACCCAAAATAAGGTTCTCATGTCCCTTTGCCATACAGTCGTTGAGCAGAACCTTGAAGTTCCGCCACTGTATGCGTGATGTGTCCTGAAACTCATCAATCATTATGCTTTGCAGGAGAGCACCGATTTTCTCGAAGATGAATGGCGAATCGGAATCCTCAATCATCTTTGCCAGCAAGGTTTGTGTGTCAGAAAGCAGGAAACGGTCCTGCTCGCGGTTGCTGAAGTCAATCTCTTCCTTTATGGCACGCAACAGGCGCAGTTTGGAGAGATGCTTCAATGTCAATGATGCGCTGCGTGCCTGAATCTGCAAGACAGGGAACGACTCCATTGCCTTCAGGAACATGGGGCGGAGCTTCTCACGGCAGAACTCCTGCAAATGTGCCGGACTGTTTTTCTTCAGCCATTTGCTTGCGTCAGTGTCGTCCTGGTCCAGGCATCGTTTGACATAGGAGTTCATGGCCAGTTCCGTGACAGGTTTTGTCGCCATGTTCCTGATGAATGTGCCGACACCTTTCGCACCTTGGTAGAAGACTGTCTCGTCATAACCATGGCGCTCTATCTCGTCCCACATTGCCTGTCCCTGACTGTTGACGGTCTTTGTGCCCTTTTGTATGAGGGAGCGCAGTAGGGTGGAGTATTCTGTGTAGAAATCATTCTCATTGTTGCCGAATTTCTCCATGAACTCGTCTGCATGCTCTTTGTACTCGTCACTGATAAGCGTCTCGCCGAAAGTCTTTATCTGTCCGATGATGTTCCACGCCTTTTCCTCGTCCATTGATGAGCGGACATAGTCAAGAATCCAAACCAGTTCACGGTCGTTCTCCTGCAAACTGTCTATCCAGCGGTCGACAGCCTCATGCTCTATCTCTTTGTCGTTGAGCTCGATGCGGAGGTTTGGAGTGAGGTCAAGTTCACGTGCAAGATTGCGCAATACGGTCTGGAAGAATCTGTCGATGGTCTCCACACGGAAGAAATTATAGTGGTGCAAGAGCAGTTTCAGAGCCTCCGCAGCACGTTCCCTGACAAGTTTTTCCGTGACCTTTCCATTGGTGAAAGGCTGTTCGGCATTCTGCTGTTGCAGTTCGGGCAGCATGACATGGAGGTAGACATCAGAGTCCTTCAGCCCATGCGATATGCCATAGAGTTGCGACAATATGCGCATCTTCATCTCTTCCGTGGCTTTGTTGGTGAAAGTCACGGCAAGGATGTGTCTGTAGCTTTTTGGGTTGGCGATGAGACGCTTGATGTATTCTATTGCCAGCCGGAACGTCTTTCCGGAGCCGGCACTCGCTTTGTAGATAGTCAGCACGTGGTTTCTATTGTTCAATGGTTAATGTTGTCCAATGCCATTTGCATGTTGGCAGAGGAAATCTGTTGTGATTACAAAGTTACAAAGAAAAACAAGTTGTGTCTTTTTTAATGCCTTGTCTTGTGTACTGTGATAAATGTTTATTTTGCGAAGATTAGTGCATTATTTTATTGAAGTTGTTTAAACTAATTGAATTTGATATGTTTTTTAATAAATAAGACCATACAGTATAGTTCCATCTTTTCCTGCTATCCACAGTAGTGTCAAATCGTACAAGTACAGCCTTGAATCCGTCTGTCTAAACATTTGTCCTCTCAACCATCTACCGTTCTTTGTACATCATTTCATTCAAAGAGATATTTTTCCGAATAGTCTGTGCATTCCTGCGATTTGGACATACGTTGGAGATGATGTCATTCTTGTCTGTGGCGACGCAGTTTCAAGCCGTCAAAGTTACAGAACAAGTCATCTGTGCTGATTCCTCATTCTTTTAGCTGTAGCGCCATATCGGCAACGCGATCCTCTATTTAATATAAGTCATTATGATTCCCGTTTTGTGGCTCAGACATGGTAAGATGTATGCCGTTACGGTAAACAAAATAAAGGGAATTCGTTGTCTGACGATTCTTTGTTCCCTAATATCCAACCATTTCTCCGCCTCTTTATTTTGGTGTGTGGGACCCGTCAATATGTGAAAGGGAGGGCGTCTAATAGTGTGTCTTTTGACAAGCTCTGTGAACACATGCTGCCAATCTCCTACCTTACCATGCTGCAGTATTTATAAAAGATTGTAGTTTATTTTTTTGGGGCAGTCGCCACTGAAGAGATGCTTGATGGGAAAGTAACGCCACTAGTAGCCTGTTTTTAGCTTGTATTATATTATATTTATAATTTCTATAATGTTAAATTTTGATATGAAACCTCGTTTTTCCACTGAAAGATATGGAAATATTGAATATTTTGTCGTATCTTTACAAAGTACAGCGTATTTTGACATTGGGATATGTTTAAAGTTTGGTCATTATAATATAATAAACCTTTTGAGAAAAATATTTTTCAGTTTAAAAACATCATTAATATCCTAAAAACTCGCAGTCACCATCAAAGTAATCAGGCATATCTCCATATTGACCATCTGTTAAGGCATCCCATGTGTCTCGCATCATTTCTTGTCTACTATAATTATGATGTTCTTTATAATAATATGATTCCCCAATAGTCTTTTCTACACCATTTTCATGAGCAAGAAACTTGCCAGAATGGATATGCTTTATATCATCATAAATACACGGAAAGCGTTCAAATCCTGTTAAATTCAAAACTCCCCATTTGCCATTTTTAGAAACGATCCAAAAACTGTGATCTAAATGAAAATTATCGAAATGGTATTTGTCTATGATATATCCACCTTCAGTGACGTAGCCAATACTACCATTCTTTTTGAAATAGATGAAATCAAATTGTTTTGGCTGGATTCTTTTGGGACCAATGACATAATCCATTTCATCGCAATTTGAGATTATACATTTACCGCTAATAACATCATATAAAGCAAATTTGTTGTTTTTTTTAGTAATGACAAATATTATATTAACATACTTTCCTGATTTGCCGTCACTAAATTTTATTTCGATATATGGTTTTTTTATTCCATCATATAAAATTATCTTATTCAGATATGGCTTTACAACTGTTTTTCCATAATTATCTAATAACCCATACTTGCCATTTTTATATGTAATATAGAATCCTTCTAAAAATCCACCCAATTTAACACATTTGTCATATTTGTCAATGGGTACTACTCCATAGAGTTTTTGGTTTTCAAAATAAATATAGAAATTGTAACCTAATAATTTTGTTGTTAAGAAATTATTGTAATTTTTATGGAAGCTATTTATTGTGTATACTGCATTTACAAGTACAATTCCATTATTGTCTATTATGCCATATTTGCCATTATTTTTAAATGAAAAATATTCATCAGAGTACCAAAGAATTTCGTCGTATTCCTTAGATTCTGTTCTATTTGTATAATTGAATAGAAATACTCCTGTTTCTGATGTTACGATAAATAAGTCCAAATTTAGATGTTCCTTATTTTTGTATGTGATACTTTTGAAAGAAGTGTGCAAAATAAATTTTCCATTGTTATCCATTAAGCCATATCTATTATTTTTTTCGCATAAAAAAAGTTCATCTGATAATTTTAAAACACAATCGTATTTAGAACATGGAAATTTTTGGTAAAAATTTCCATATTCATCAATAAGGACATCTTTTGAAAATTTACTATAAAAAATCCAATATAATTTTTCCCCATTCATACCAAGATAAGGATTCTCACGAAATCCGCCCCATTTGCCTTTTAAAAATCCTTTATTATCAATGTAATAATTTGTTTTTCTTACGATATTTATTTTACGTTTAGCCATAACTTCTTTTATGAAAATTAGTATGTTTAATTCTAATGTTTACTTGTAAATATATGGTCAATGTGATTGGACATAATTTATAAATCTTTTTATTTCATTCGTTTGTTCTATAAGTAGGTGTTCGTCCAAAGAGTTTAGAAGTGATGGTGATGTTTTCAGTTTGCCATATTTTACTTTTTTCTTCACTCCATTTTTGTTGTAATTGAAAAAGTGTGAGATGATTGTTGATAAAACCTCATCAGAATGTTTTATATTTTCAACATGTTTGCCTTTTAGAAGTTTATGGTCTGATATGGCTGTCTCTTTATGTTTGCGAATATATTGTTCGTATGCACCCCACTTTTCTATAGCATTCGGTTGACTAAGTATCCATGCTTCCATTTGCTGTATCATAAAGAAAATTCTTTCTTTACTTTCATTTGGTACTGTAATATGGGATTTACCTTCTATGTTTTCTAATTTGTCATAGAATAATTTAATCGTGCTACAGTCGCCATCAAGATCCGTAAAAAGATATGTTTCAGAATTATGTGCAGATAAAAACTGGTTTACAGAGTTACGATTTGAAGTTGACATAATTACAGTAATGCCAATTTCATCACCTAATGCTGCTTTGAATATTCGATGAAGGGAACGGCGAAGACTTTCCGTATTCTGTGTAACCGTTTTTGCTGCATTCTCGGTGTAAGCACCGCCCTCAACAATAATTGTTATGTCTACCATCTCTTTGCACCTATTTGACCATTCATCCACATCTGTCCTGGAAGATATTCGCCTTCCCAATCTGGGAAATCATCCTCAGTAACTCGTTTGATAATAGATTCGTTCTCTTTGTTTTTCTCAAAGATTATAATGTCATCCAATTCAAACTGATTCAATAGCAAAGGCGAGTGTGTTGCCATAATAATCTGACTATTACGACTTGCTTCTCTCATCATCTCTGCAAGTAAAGAAATCATATCAGGATGTAAGCCTCCCTCTGGTTCGTCCAGTGCTATGAAATCACCACGCATGGGATTAAAGAAGATGGTCATCAAGAGAATAAAACGTAATGTACCGTCTGACATATGTAATGATGTTACAGTGCGTGAAAGATTCTTTTCTGAAATGGATAAGAAAAGTTGACTACCGAAATTGCGGAATTCTATACTTTTGTAAGCAGGGTTGACTTCGTTCATTGTTTCTTCAATGCGTTTGAAACTATTACTGTATTCATTACGCAAATGATTTAGTAAATGCACGAGATTGTCGCCATGACGTATTAATTTTGTATTTGAACTATATTCACACGGACGACGCAAAATACTATTTGTACTTGTGTCAAAATGTCCATAAAGGCTCATGCTTTCTACTGCTTTCCTTATTATATAAGTGGGCAAGAAACGTTGCGGGTCTGTAATTTGTCGTAAAACCAACTCCTGCCCTGATAATTCTCCATTCCTATATTTTTCATTGCGTATTTGACCACCACCTTGTCTAACACTGATAAGTCCGATTCCATTACTGAATTCTAAATAACGGAATGTACCTTCCATTTTTTTATTTTGTGAGAGAAGACTCTCACTTATCATGTATGAGGATGACAAACGGCTAATTTTTATAGTATAGATAACCTCAGACTTAAATGGTGAACTTTTGTTTATACTTTTCAAATATTTCTCGTCGAATACATAAGTAACTTCAATATCACCATTTTCTTGCTCGCCATTAAAATTTACAACATTTGAAAATCCTCCCCATAGTTTTTGGAAAACAGATTCAAAACCAATGCCTACTACACCTTCATACAATAGGCGTAATGCATTTATAACTGATGTCTTTCCACTACCATTTATGCCTAAGAGGATATTCAGTCCATTATTCAACTTTATATCTGTTCTTTCGTGAAAAGAAAAAAAGTTCTTAAGAATTATTCTTTTAATCATAGGTCACTTCAAATTTGCAAACATTTGAATCTTTTTAAATGCAAAGTTAATGTATTTTATTTAGATTATATAATTAAATATGAAAAAAAATGATAATTTGTTTTTTGCAGGCATTTAAAAGCAAGAAACCTGCTCTTCGCGAGAAAAGCAGGTTCTTGTGTTTGTTTGGAATAAGTGTATTTTAATAAATACTATGTGTTTGGAGTTGGTTTATGCTTCTGCAGCAGGGATAACAGACACGACAGACTTGTCGTACTTTCCTCTGTGGAAGTTTACTGTACCGTCTACGAGAGCGTAGAGAGTATCGTCCTTACCCTGTGCTACATTTTCGCCCGGGAAATGCTTGTTACCACGCTGGCGAACGATGATGTTGCCTGCGATGCACTTCTGACCACCCCAAATCTTGACGCCGAGTCGCTGTGAAGCTGACTCGCGTCCGTTCTTAGAACTACCGACACCTTTTTTATGAGCCATTTCTAAAGTCCTCCTCTGATTTAAGCGATTACTGACTTGATAACAATCTCTGTGTACTGCTGACGGTGACCGTTCTTCTTGCGAGAGTCCTTGCGGCGCTTCATCTTGAACACGATAACCTTGTCACCCTTAACGAGCGGAGTGACAATCTCAGCTGTAACTTTCGCACCTTCTACGGTTGGTGCACCTACCTTGACTGCGCCGTCAGCATCTACGAGCAGTACTTTCTCAAACTCAACAGCCTGGCCTTCCTCAGCCTCCTTGATGTGCTGCACGAAGAGCTTCTTGCCCTCTTCAGCCTTGAACTGCTGACCGTTGATTTCTACAATTGCGTACATTGTTTAATTGTATTGTGAAATTATCGGATTTTCTCCGTAAGGCGTTCCACATCGTGCGGACACTTGATTGAGCCTCAGCGGATATAATCATTTGCTTGCATCTTTGATGTGTGAAGTTTTTTCTCAAAAACGCAAAGCGGATGCAAAATTACTAAATATTCTTTGAATATTAGTTTTTTGCTGCATATCGTTCTTTATATTTAGTAAAGTTTAACATGGATTGCTGCATTCTTGCCTTTTGAAATCGCTGTAAATGAGGGATGAACGTGCAGCATGGGTTGTTTGTCGGCGGTGGGGTGGAGGTGATGTTTTTTAATTTTATATAACGGAAATGTTTTTGGGGCTGTTGTATGAAGATATTAAAAACAATATGATTAATGTTTAAATAATTTAGCGGTATGATTTTTTATGCTTATCTTTGCACCGTAAAACATTCATGACGCAATGCCGAGGATGATAATTCTCTTTGAGTTTCTGCGCATGCTGTTGGAACTTTAGTATTAATCATTTAAAAACAACAAGGCTATGAAGAAGTACGTATGTGATGTATGTGGTTGGGTTTACGACCCGGAGGTTGGAGTTCCTGAGGCAGGTATCGCTCCCGGTGTACCATTTGAGGAATTGCCGGAGGATTTTGAATGTCCTCTGTGCGGTGTAGGAAAATCAGATTTCTCTGTGGAGGAATAATTTGATAGAAGAAAGCTTTTTAGTGGAGGCTGTCCGGCTTTTGTAGCAGGGCAGCCTCCACTTCATTTTGTTTGGGTTGGTCTGAAGGCAAACGGTTGTCAGTCAATGACTACGGCAGTGCCGCTTGTCGCAACCATAAGCATTGACGAGCTTTCGCCGATGGTCTCGTAGTCGACATCAATGCCGACAATGGCATTCGCTCCAAGCTGTGCTGCGCGCTGCTTCATTTCTGCCATTGATGTCTCGCGGGCTTCCATAAGCACTTTTTCGTAACTGCCGCTGCGTCCGCCGACAATGTCGCGGATGGATGCAAAGAAGTCTTTCATGAAATTAGCTCCGATAATTGTTTCTCCTGCCACAATACCTTTGTATTCGCGTATTGTGTGGCCTTCGATTGTTGGTGTTGTTGTAAGTATCATATTCTTAAGTTTAGAGTTTTTATGCTGATAGCAAATATTATGCAAGCTGGGTGCAACCGGATTTGTATGGGACAGCCGATGTGCATTTATTCTATACAAAGGTACTGAATTTTTCTGTATAATGGATGAATTTCCAAAGAAAATAAATGTTGGACTTCAAAAAACAGGAAGATATGCCCTTTCTGGTCGGATGTTTTTGATAGAAAATGCGGTTTTATTTGATTTTTTTTATTTTAGAGGCATGTAATTATATTTTTTTTTGTATCTTTGCATCGATTTCCTCATTGTCCTCTAAATGGAAGCACCACCCCAAGTGGAACTCTGGTAGAGGGACAAGCAGCCTACGCCGGGCGGAAGCATGAAGCTCTATGCAAAATAGGGCGGCATGCCGAAGCGGGTATTGGGTGGGAAACACGACATAATGGAAAGGCGTTTACTTGACGCTTGTCTTTGGCTGTACGAATCTCGCAAATTCAAATCCTGTCAGAGAAAAGCAACGGTAGATGTCCAGGGGTGTGAAAGTTCGCATCCCTTATGTGGTTTTATACGCATGCGGCAGTCCGTGTGTGTAGGCGTGGCTACATAAGGGTATGTTGTCTTCATATCGGCGTGGGCTCTGACGTTGTTCGTTCTACAGGATTGGGCAATGCGAGAGCCTCGTACAGCGGGATGAACAACAGGTAGGTTCTCCACGCTTTTTTTTGTGCCGTCAACAGAGAGATTTATATTTGTACCGGGCTTGTTTAGGAGAGCGCAGGCCGCAAAATCTATTGCGACATGAGAAAAACTTTTCTATTCGTTTTCATGGCATTATTCATCACCTGTGTTTGCCATGCACAGACTGCGTTCTATCAAGGTTTCCGCTACAATCTCAAGAAGGAAGACAAAACGGCATCTCTCGCTTCTGTTGGCTCAGAACCAGGGGCTGATGTTGTTATTCCGAGCACTATCAAGGTCGGAATAAACCATGGTATCACCTCTTCAAAATGGACAGACTCAACTGGCAAATGGAGCTGCAGTGACAATGGTTGCACATTGGAAGAGACAATTCCATTTATTGAATCTTGGAGTAATGACTACAAATACGAATACACTGTTCGGTGTACTTTTCATGGTTCAGGAGCCATTAACTTTATTATAACTCTCCTCAGTGAAGACTATAGTTCAGAAGGAAACAACATGGGTTCCAACCATATGCTGAATGTTGGTAAACTGGATCAAGCGTGTACAATGTATGACTACTCTGTGAGATACGACGGTAATGCAGGCACAGTTTCTGCACTGGTTGAAGTGCCAAATGAAGGGGAACACTTCGTTGAGTTCTATTTCCGAAGACAGGTGTTTTACAACAAGATACCTGACCTGCATTACAGAGCTGTATCTTTGGCCCTTGCTCCGGTGGAACAGCCTACTGACTTTACAGTGACATCAATAGGAAAGGGAGCTTTCAGTGATTGCAGTTCGCTGACAACTGTGAGTGTTCCGGAGACAGTGACGACAATAGGAGCCGAAGCTTTTTCCGGATGCTACAATTTGAATTCTCTAAAATTGCCGGAGGCATTGACAACAATAGGAGCTGAAGCTTTTTCCGGATGTTCTAATCTGAATTCTCTAAAGTTGCCGGAGACATTGAAGACAATAGAATACGGAGCTTTCTCAGGATGCCGAAATCTGAAGTCTTTAAAGCTGCCTGACGAAATAGGGTATATAGGAGAAGCTTTGTTCAAGAACTGCAGTTCGCTGACATCAATGAGTTTCCCTAACCAAATCACAACGATTCCTGCTTCGACATTCATTGGTTGTTCGTCTTTGGAAAGCGTGGAATTACCTGAGAATCTGAAAATCATTGACTCTGGAGCATTTCTCGAATGCATAGGCTTGAAGGAAATAACTCTTCCACAAAGTTTGACAGTGCTGGAGTCATGGGGTATGAAAGGATGCTCATCACTGGAGAAACTTACAATTCCCGAAAATGTAGAAAGCATTGGCACTATCTGCTTTGGCTACAATGACAATCTTAGAGAACTGACATACAATGCACGGAACTGTACTAAATGTGGCTTGCAGGATTTCCCTATCCTGAAGTACACTCCAAAACTTACAACTTTGCACATCGGTGAGAATGTGGAGTCAATACCATTGTATGCATTCAGCGGATGCTCTTCTCTGACTGATATTTATATACATACTCCCGCTCCTCCGGCAGCGCTTGACTTGGCTTTCCTTGACATTGACAAGGGAAAATGTCGTCTGCATGTGCCCACAGGCAGCGAAGATGCATACAAGAATGCGGACGGTTGGGACGATTTCTATAATGTGACAGCCATTGAAGGTGTGACTATGGACGGACAGAAGAGACCGCTGCATGTCTATGACCTGACGGGGCGTCATGTCTGTACTGTCATGAAGCGTGATGAGTTGCAGGCACTGCCAAAAGGGGGGTACATTGTCAACGGACAGAAAGAGATAGTGAGATGACAGCCTTTATAAATAATATAAAGGTGTAGTCTTTGTTTTTTATATTTATTATTTCTAATTTTACAAATCATGAAACGGAAAGTTTTATTTCTTTTCAGCTTGCTCGTTGCCTTTGCGACGACGCTGGCTGCAAAAACTGTGCCCAATGCTGGGCTTATCTCTTCAAAATGGGAGAAGGTGTGCGACAATTACGGAATATGGGATTTGGTCGATGGTGTTTACATCTACCACAAATCTGTGAGAACAAGGGTCCCGGGAGACAAAATAAGGTGTAAATTCAAGTCGGACGGTCCTGTAACGTTTAGGCTCAGCACCAAAAGGGATGTGAACTATATGGGGCGCTTGTATATTGTTGCCGGTCGCATGGACACATCATGCAATGAAACAACCACAGACCTCGAGGCGACAACCATAGATGCCAATGACGAGCCGATAACCGTGACTTACTATCCTACCGACACCGAAGAGCATAGTGTTGAGTTTGTCATCTGCACAACATCACCGTTCATGGATGTGGGACAGTCCACATGCTCTGTGATGTTGGAAAAAGCACCAGTCTTTGATTTTGAATACAGCAATGTCGCTTATGATTTCCTGTCGCTGGAGGACAAGACCGTTCAGGTGGTTGCCGGTGGCGACTATTCCGGAGAGGTTGACATCCCGGCTTCAATCACTCCTGACTTCAATGAGAAAATAACTTCATCGAAATGGGAACAGTTGAGTGGCAGCTGGACATATAATGGAAACGCTTACGAGATAACACCGACAGAGACTGGCGAATATCGTATGCGCTATACCTTCAAGTCACCGGAGCAGGTGTTCTTTGTTCTGGAAAACATGGGACTGAAGTCACAATCTTACCTGCTGGTTGGCAAACTTGATACAGAATGCACCAAGGATAACTATGCTATCAGCTTCAAAGATAAGGACAACTCCGGACTGACCAAGCATATTGTCACTCCGGCTGACGGTGAGGAGCATTTTATAGAGTTCCTGTTTGTAGCCCAACAGCTCTCTACCGGTGAAAAGCCTTATGGAGCAAAGGTGGCGCTGATGCAACCGGCACGTTATTTCGTAACTACTGTAAAGAAATGGGCATTTCAGGCATGCAACGAACTTACCAAGGTGACAATAGGCGACAAGGTGACAACAATAGAGGAAGAGGCATTCCAGAAATGCACCGCTCTTGTTGATGTGACATTGCCGGAAAGTCTCACCACTCTTGGTACAGCTGCATTCCGTGGTTGTACTGCACTGAAGGACATCTCTGTGCCAGGCTCTGTGGAAACCATAGAGATGAATGTGTTCGCTAACTGCTCATCATTGGAGAATGTTGGCTTCAATGAGGGGTTGACAAAGATAGCTTCCATGGCGTTCGAGAACTGTACGGCTTTGGATAATCCGGTTTTCCCTTCAACACTGGCAACAATTGTGGACTATGCGTTCCAAGGTTGTACTGGTTTGAAAACATTGACAATTCCGGAGCAGATTCAGACTATATACGAAGGCGCTTTCAAGGACTGTTCCTCTCTTGCCATTGTAAACTACAATGCCACAGAAGCTAACAAAATATCCAGTCTGACATTTGGCGGTTGTAAGTCTGTTTCGACTGTTAACATCGGTGCCAACGTGAAATCTATACCTGGGAAACCTTTCTATGGGACATCAGCTGTTAAAACTGTCAACGTTTTTGCTGTGACACCGCCTGTCGCTGATTCCGAAGTGTTCAACTCAAAAACTTGGAGTGGCACACTATACGTTCCAAGTGACGCAATAGATGCTTACAAAGCGGCGTATCCATGGAATCAATTTAGAACCATCAAGGCAATGGAGTCAACTGCTATCACCGCTTCAACTGTTGAAGCTACAGCCGTTGGCTCTCCTGCATATAACTTAAGCGGGCAGCAGGTAGACGGTAATGCCAAAGGCTTCGTTATCGTCGGTGGAAGAAAGGTTGTAAAAAAGTAATTCTCTAATGCTTTGAACTCTTAGTCAGTAATTTTGTTATAGTATTTTATAATTAGGATTTCTCTTTTTTATCCGCACTTGCGGTTTTCTGTAATAGAAAAAGTTCATTAAGAAAACAGGCTGTAATCACTGGGTATCCATTGAATTACAGCCTGTTTTTTTATTATGTTTTTAAGTTCCGCTTATTCCTCAACAGCAGCCTGCGCGGCTACTAACAAAGGTTGAATATCAGTATTTACGTCAAGTTCGGGAAACAACTGGGAAACATTTTAAGCACATTTTGCGCATTCTGCACGCATACTTCTATACCTATGTTTCCTTATAATCCTAAAATGTTATCGACAATGTAAAAGAGCGCATTCAAAGCAAATCAAGCGAGATGTTAATAAAACACATTCTGCTTGTTTTCCATGCAAAGTTAACGATTATTTTTTAAACAAAGCAAGCCTACCACTTAAAATCACTTTTATTCATATTAAATGCATTATTTTGCATTCATATAGCTCTCAAACCAACAAATCCATTCCTAATATATGGGGTTTCAGTAAAAAGAAAAAGGGACTAAACATTCTCGCTACAGGTTTAGGTTTAAGTTTAATTTGTCTTATATATATAATAAGGCAATAAACCTGTCTGTTCTAAATCAAGTTTACTTTTATAAGTTTAGAAGTGCATGTATATATACATGGGTAAACCTAAACCTTAAACTTGATTTGAGTCGTTCATCAATACTTCCAACTTTTCTTTTTACCGAATGATTGTTTATTCTATTATAATAAAGATTCGTCAGAAAATGTGTAATGTGTGTTGCAATGAGACATATAAAACAAGCAGTGTCAAATTATAATAGTTAAGCTTGACACTGCTTGTTTTTATTTATGTTCATTAAAAACTGATTATCTGTGCTACATTTCCTATTTCATATACTCGTAGATGAAAATAGGAAATGAATTTAATACAGCTACACTTCTATTAGGTTTTACATGGAGCAAGATTTGCCTCTCGAAGATTGACAACTGATTGATTACAGACTTCTCTGTTGGCATCGTATTTACTCCGGTTATGAGTAGGTTTGCTTTGCTGACATTCATCTGCTTAAGATATTGCCAGTTGTCTTTCACCTTGATGTACTTCTCTTTGGTCGGTGTTTCGCCATCTTTGAACAATATGTGGTCGAGACTATTATAAGCCGAAAAATCACGAGCCAGATGTTTGAAATCCTTGCATTGTTCTCTACTTACGACATAGTTGACATAATCCGTATCTGGAAGTTCCTTGGTATAGCGAATAGACTCAATCATCGGGTAGTTGATATAGAGTTTTCCGTTCTCGGTTTCGTCGGCAAACAACGCCAGCATCTCTTCTACTCTTCGATTGATTTCTTCAAGCGAAAGTTGCGAGTTTTGGAAGTCGTAGTCGAAGAAAAGAAATATTTCCGAAATGTCAGAACTTCTAATGCCGTTCAAGGTGGAATCACCCCTTGTAGCCAAGCGTTCTCGCATGATAGAAACAATATCCCCAGCGTCTTCATATTCCTTAAGCTCATTGTAAAGATCATATATGTTATTCCTGAAAGAACAAATGATATTGTCATTCACTTTCGGGAAGTAAAGTCTCTCCAATGTTCTATACAAGCGAGGCTCCCGCTCACCACCTTCAAAAATAAATAGAATCATAAGCCAAAAGTTCCGCCTCTATACAGTTTCTCCAAATTATGAGCAAAACGAAGTTCCTTGTCCGTCAAGTCGCAAATAGCCTTTATTTCGTTGTTTCTAAGAATAAAGAAGCAATCTGGACGAAGCAAGTCATTGGAAAGAAGGTATGTGTCGTGTGTGGTTACGAAAACTTGGTTGTTGCCTTCAAACAAACGCTTACAAATCTTATACGAGAGTTCGTGATGATAGAATGCATCAAACTCGTCGATGAATACGAATGAAGCATTGCTCATTTCTTTAAGCCAGTAGTACTGTAACTCAAGGTTTTTGGTACCAGTAGATGCAACCCATTGGAACGGAATTCTCACGCCATTCATTATGCAGAATAAAATATTGTCGCCCTGTGTGTTAGGTGCAAACTCATAGTCTTGTCCACTTACTTCTTTCAAGTATGCAGCGAAGTCGCCTGCGAGGTTGTTCTTTATGATATACTCTTCCACGTTGCTGCCTCCTTCCTTCAAGCCAATAAATTCACGATAATCGAGACTTCTGAAGAATAGCATATTCTCTACGAAATCGCGAAGTTGTAGCAGGGCATGATCTTTGGGAAGTGGCACAGAACTCAATAGATAGTTTACTATAGAAATGTTGTTGGCACTATCTTTAAGATTCTGGATGGCAACGGCGGTCAAACCGAATTCTTCGGAAATAGCAAGCTCTTCTTTGTCTTTTACGAGAACCTCTTTGTTGTCAATAGTCAGCTTTTCGCTAATAATATCGCCTTTAAGTTCTGATGCCACTTTACTGTAACTGTATGCAACAACATGGTCGTCGAAATCAAATGTGTAATCGAATTCGACAGGCTCGCTGTGGCATGAAGCACAAGCATAGTTAAGATAGTAATCTGGCTTCTTCCACTTGTGAGAAAGATGGTTGGCGATGTCGAATATTGCCAATCCGAAGTTCGACTTACCAGCTCCATTCGGTCCGTAGATAATGCCGTTCTTTACAATGCCATTACGTACAGCATCGTTATTGAACGTATAATTACTCGGATGAGACAAGTCCCATTCGATACGATTCTTAAATCCTCTATAGTTCTTAACTGCAAATTTCGTTAACATGACAATATTTATTAGTGAATATTTTGGCTACAAAGGTACAAAAAAATAGCGTATCCGTAAATAAATTACGGCACATATTGCCGTTTACTGCAATTATTTAACAATTTACATTGGTTTACAACTGGATAATGTCTAAAAAATACGCCAAAGTCAACTTTGAAATTTCTGAAAGATACATCAATTAAAAGAGATAAAAAACAGAAAGATTCTCTATGAGCATACTGATTGGGGACACACATGGCGTTGTCTATCTTCACATTATAGTGTATTTTTCTAATCCTTCTATTGTTTTTCAGACGAAAGAACTATTGCTCGGCAAAATTGATGTAAACATCATTCTGCTCTCGCCTAACCGTTCCATTCTGTTTCATTAATTAAACGTTCAACTTCGCCTTCCACTCGTGGGTCTTCGTCCTCACGTAGAGAAATGGCCAAAGATAATCTGTCCACCCATTCTGTTTTTGCTCCTATTGCGGTGACAGGTGGGTATTTCCATGCTTCAATCATAATGTTGCCATCAAATTCGTTTGGGCACACCAAAATTCCAGATGATTTGAATTCCCGTAGTTGTTTGACAGGTACCATGACCATTCTTTCCGAATCAGGATTCAGCCATGTGTAATGTGCAAGGGCGTTGATGCCACATACGGGGAAATGGTCGTCAGAAAGCATGTCGTCACAGTAAATGCGTTCTTCCACAGGATTAACGAGGAACGACTGGGCTTGCTTCCACAGTTCCATTCCTTTCTTGGCAAAGTGAATAACCTTCCGCTTAGAGCCTCTAGATACTTTTTCGCACAGCCCCAAGTCTTCGAGGCAAGTAATACCAAGTGTAATGCTTGCATATGAATACGGAATTTTGTCCTCAATATCACGTGCTGCCAATCCTTCGATACTCTCTATCTGTAGATGATAGAGCAGCAGGTACTGTGCGACAGGCGTTAAAACCTTAGCTTGTTTGGTTTTACGAATGCGCTCATTAGCAAGAAGCATTGGCAAATGGACGTATTTGTCAGATACAACGAAATACACGTCTTTATCGATTAGTCTCTGCCGTTCATAGGCTGGACAAGTTGACAACAAAAAGACGGTTGGAAGCTGGAATAACGAAGTAAGGTTGTTTGCAGTAACAGACAAGCTGCGTGGGGTAGCTACTTTATCTTTAGGTTCTGCGAATAGCAATGGCATACCATGAAACTCTCCATCGAAGAACTTGTACGACAACATTTCTCCGATAGTAACACCTTTCATCTGCACCTTGCTTCGTTCATGCAGCTGTATAGGTCTTCCTAATATGGTTATCTCTTTCATTTTAACCATTATGCTTTATTTTAATACACCATTAAAACGATGCAGATGTATTTACAATAATTTGAGAAAACTAATGTTTTGGGGACAAAGAAAATTGTGCTGACAATCAAGTTTACCCATTCCCATACGTTTCTACTCCACCAAATAGACTTGCAGTCTACTTATCTTTTTTCTTTGACTGAAAAATTAAGGAGTAAGCTCAATCAACTCCATTATATCTAACATTTTAAATAGAACACCGTTGATGGTAGAATGCCAACTTTGATGAAAATGCCCATAAAACCAATGAGTAATCGTATTGCAATCTGTTTTTATGGCTTCGTATATTGCATCCATTGTTTCGCGTTCATTCTGCACATCAGCCAATAAACAATCATCCCTTAATGCCCATAGCTGCAGTTCTTTTTTATCTTGCAGTTCGCAGAACGTTGGTGCTGTATGAGTGACGACCGTGTCAATTTTGTACAGAGAGGTAATTTCAGATAAAACCTTCTCATTAAAGACAGGAGCTTCATCCTGCCAATAGTTATTGGTTGTAAAAGAGTTGTCCGCTATAGTTCTGTCATCATACCCATGCATCTTACTTTTACCATACTCCCAGGACTCTTTCCTTGATTGACGGTCGATAGATATTGCTCCACCAACACAGAGTATGGTGTGTCCATTGGCCTTAACTACAGAGTAGTCAGGAATAGCGATAAATCGTTTGTGGCAGAAAGCCTTGCCTTCAAAATATGCAGGATTGTCGTGATTGCCACGTATGAAAAGGAACCAATTGTTGAATTTGGCTACTCGTTCGATGTTGCGTTTAACTATGTTTTCATAATACCCCTTTCTTTCAAAGCCGAATCCACAATCTCCGGCTACAATGATCAGAGTGTCTTTCATCTGATATTGTATGCACACTTTATTCACGAGGAGATTAAAGTCCCCGTGAATATCTCCACATATGGCAACATTGCGGCACTTTGGGAAATCATAAATATTGGGATATGTAACAGTATTCATCTCAGAAAAGCAGTATTGATAAGTTCAAGGAGTCGTTCGGCATCCAAGCCTCTAAGCCCTGCGTTTTTGAAGAAATCGGAATTTGGAAGTTCTCCTACTCTTTGATAAAAGTCATTCATATCGTTTTTCAATTTTTCAGGGAGTGTAAAATGAGAATCCTGCGGCAGCATAGCAATGAGTCTAAAAACATCTTTCTTATGCTTCTCAATGTCTCGACTATCTACCTGTTCGCCTTCTGCTTTTCTATCCAACATCTCTGTATATGCTTTAGCTTTCAAACAAATTAGAGCTTCAGGACTAGCTACATGGATGTCGTCAATATTTCTGCTATGCTCAATCGTGAATGCATAGTAGTCGTCATCCATTAGAATTGCAGACAGACTGGAGAGGTCTTCTCCAACACTTATCGGCTCTATATGTGCATCTGGCGGAAGGTTTAGAATGCCTGTATTTCTTGCAAAAAGCTCTATTTGCTTCGGGTAAGTCTTGTCTTGAGGGTTGGTAAAACGATAATATTCGTGTTTGAATTCGTTTTCACCTTTGCTTCGGTGACCATAATTGGCTGCTTTGATAAAATTCCACAAACGTAATCCAAAATCAGGTGTAAGAGCTTCAACAACAAGTACAAGGTCAAGATCCTTTGTTGCACGAGGATTCATATCAAGTTCTTCTTCAAGCAGATTGCACGCAGCCCCACCTATTAGCACATATTTGTCTTTATAATCATTGAAGTATTCCTTCCAGCGTTCAATTCCAGTTACCATTTCATTTCTTCAATTAAAGTATCACATTCTAATTGTATTCTTTCATCATCGCTTTCTTTCATGCACAGATAAAGCGAAAGTTTGTCAACTATTCCGTTTTCTGACAACAACGTCGGAGAATATTTCCATACTTCAACTTTTATATCCCCGTATTGTTTGCTCATTATTGCGGCATTCTCTTTGGCTGTCACTTTGTCGATTGCAAGAACTGGGGTTGTTGGCTCAGCAAGCATGGTATAATGTCCCATTGCTGTTTCACCAGACATCAAACTTCCTATCGGTTTTATGTCAGTGAAAAGAATGCGCTCTATAGGAGACGACATCAACGGAAGGGATTTATTCCATAATTCCATCTTGTTCAATATTATTTGGACAGATTTCTGTTTGCCTCCAATAAGTGTAATTATATTATTGGTTTCAAGCCACCTTAGAGCGACATTAATTGTTGGGTACGCTAAACCTACAAGCTCTGCTATTTCTGAAGTATTCAAGCCATCAATCGTACTCTTTTCTAGATGATAGAGTACAAGCATCTGAGCAACAGGGGGCATTTTATTAGGCATCACCTTAGACTTGTTCCTCATTTTGCGCAGCACAATGAGAAGACTAGGAACGAAAACAAGTTTATCTGGCACAATGAAATTAACTTTGGCATGAGTTAGCCTAGATAGATTGTATGATGCAACTGACTCAAGAGCAAATACAACAGGATGGTGGAATACCCCCATCATCTTTGTCTGATGTTTGGACAACTGCATCGGAGAAATGTTATCAAACTCAGTGGGCACCGCTATGGTAACTATCGTCTCCATAAACTCAATATCATAAAGAGTATAGCAGCAAGCAATTGCTAAAGGAAGTTTACTATCATTCTTTTTTTCATGAATAAACATCCTTATTTCACTACCTGTCAGTTCGGCAAGAAAATCTATTACCTTGTTAATATTATATTTCATATTGCATATTATATCAATAGAGATATTTCATGCAAAAGTACATATAATAACTTAATTAACCAAACCTTTTCAATGAAAAGCACTCGACAATTATTTGATTTTATGGATTTACATATACTTTGCAATCTAATTTCAAATATTTTCTCATGAATGAGCAAATGATGTTACCATCCTCCTTTGAGGATAACATTATTGCATTATGACTTTTCACACCTCCGTGTTTCTTCGTAGAATGACTCAAACGAAGACAGGGTAATCATGCTTCATAATGCTATGTTGCCATCAACCTTATTACCACTATTCCGAAACTTTATAGTATGATTATTGAAAGATTATCATACTTCTTTCATAATCTGTGTTAAGACTGAACTGGTTTTCTGTATGTTTTTTCGTCAATCATATAAAAGTCTGTTCCTTTGCAATGCTTTGGGAAAATCTCCTACCTTTTGGAGACTGATTCTGAGTATGATAATAATTAAAGGATAATAAATAAATATCAGATTGAAAATGTCAGGATTTGTAATTTTTGTACTCGTCCTCACCTTTGTCTATGTGGTCTACTTTGCAGTAATGATCACATTAGACCTACATGGTAAGAAGGATGAAAAGAATTCGGAAGAAGAAACCTATGATGTCGGTGATATGACCAACGAGGAACAGCCTGTTGCAATCGAAGAGAGCAACGACAATTCTGACGAAGGTGATATGACCTTTACCGAACAAATCACAGACGATGGGCTAAGGGTTGTTAACCCAACTAGGAATATAGCTCCCCACTTTTCTTTTACCGAAGAACCAACAATGACAGAACAGTCACCATCAACGACCAGCGAAGAACTCAATGAGAGGAATGATGAAATGATGGAGCATATAGACCCTGCCCATCAATACAGTTTCTATTCAGATGAGTTCATGCAAAGTCTCAACGATAAGCACAACACCCGAAAAATAGAAAAGAAGAATGCCAGAGATAAATTGTAAAAAGAATCATTTGTTTGCCATAATGCTAACATGTGCCATGCTCTTCCAGCCAATGTTGGCATCTGCCAAGTGTGGCGGTGTCGATTACAGCTGGGGAGCAGACGCACTGAGCTATGCTCATGATTTTACGGTTACAATGATGCTCTATATTGTCTATCTAGTATATGCCATCGCAGCAATAGTAGCCATTATCGGAGCTTTACAAATCTATATAAAGATGAATACTGGCGAAGGTGATGTAACCAAATCCATCATGATGCTCATTGGTGCTTGCCTTTTTATGATAGGTGCGACAATCTTGTTCCCTGCATTCTTCGGTTACAACATAGTATAAGGTAAAAAGATTAGGATAACAAAACATCTCAACCTGCAGGAGAGATAAACGTATGTAAAATTTCAAGTAAACATCAAAAGAACGCAAATGAAGAAAATCAAATTTTTCGCAAAGAACTTATTCAAAGCCAAGCGCATGAAGACGCTCGCAATGCTCCTTCTCTGTGGGACCTTGGCGACCTATGCTCAAAACGCAGCAGGTGACTATACCGCTGGTACAGATGCCCTTGCAACCGTGACGGAAGAAATCGCCAAGTACATTCCATTCGTCGTTAAACTCTGTTACGCCATTGCTGGTGTTGTTGCCGTAGTGGGCGCTATCAGCGTTTACATCGCCATGAACAATGAGGAGCAGGATGTCAAGAAGAAGATTATGATGGTTGTAGGCGCATGTATCTTCCTTGTTGCTGCAGCTCAGGCTCTGCCTTTGTTCTTCGGTCTCTAATCTATGGTTCAAGCATTAGGAATACATCATGTCAGTAGAAGTAAACGAAAATCAATATGTAAGCTATCCTATGTTTAAGGGTCTCCAAAAGCCACTTGAATTTATGGGGTTCCAGGGACGTTACATCACCTGGGCAGCATGTGCCGTTGGTGGAGCCATTCTCGGCTTTATCATAGCATATTGCATCCTTGGTTTTGTAGTAGGTCTCGTGGTTCTTGCTGTTTCTCTCAGCTCTGGAGCTGCCCTTATCTTCTTCAAACAGAAGAAGGGATTGCACACAAAGAAGGAGGAGCATGGTGTGTTCATCTATGCTTGTTCGCATAGAATGTAATCAAACAAAATTCAAATGTAAACAAATGAGCAAGTGTGTTGAAATCTGAATAGTGTTAATCGGTAGGCTCACCCTCTCGCAAGGATGGGCCTACCTTTATTTATACTTATCAAAATGAAAGATTTGACAATCGTTATAAATACAGAAATCGGTGCTCGATATGTGATGATGCCATCAGAGTTCTTGGTTTCCATTGCCCAAGCCAATGAGGTCATCTTTGTATGCTTCCATGAAATAGGCACCGGCAAACTTCTTCATACTGTTTTTCTCTTCGTAGAAGAAGATGAAGAAAAACATATTCGTGGGTTCAGTAACTACTCGAAGAAAGGACAAAAACAGATACTCGATGATATGAGAGAGTTCATAATCGAGGACATTAACAATTTACTTTCAGAAAACCATGACGATAAGAATGATCCATACCCAATCGTACATCGCTCTTATTTCGACCATCAGGAGTTTGAGAAGCGTTGGTATACGTTCTACGATATGATAACAGAATCCTTGGAAGGTTCTGAAGAATATTTCGTAGCCCAAAACAAGAAGCCCAAGAAACATAACAAGAAGAATAAGAAAAAATGATCTCATACGTAATCATAGCATTTGTAGCAATACTCATTGGTATGGCTATTTCAGTTTCAGCCTTTGGTACTGGAGGCAAACGTAAGAAAGTCTTTCAAGACATCTACTTCTCTATTGAAGATGTGGATGGCATTGGCGTGCTCTATACCAAGACAGGTGAATACTCAGCTATTTTGAAAATGGAGAATCCGGTACAGAAGTATTCTGCAAACATTGATAGCTATTATGAGTTCAACCATCTTATTACCGCACTTGCCCAGACACTTGGTGAAGGCTATGCCATTCATAAGCAGGATGTTTTTGTGCGCAAGCTGTTCAAGGACGAAAGCAACGACAACCATGAGTTTTTGTCTGAGTCATACTTCAAGTACTTCAACGGACGCTCCTATACGGACAGTCAGACCTATCTGATTATCACTCAGGAGAACAAGAAAAGCCGTCTTTTCTCTTTTGATAGCAAGAAATGGCGCGACTTTATGGTGAAGGTTCGCAAGGTCAAAGACCAGTTAAAAGACTCTGGCGTAGAAGCGTCGTACCTTGATGGCAATACGGCACGTGAATACGTTGACCGCTATTTCTCTATGAATTTCAACGACAAGATTGTGTCTATGACCAACTTCAAGGTTGACGAAGAGTCCATCTGCATGGGAAACAAGCGTTGCAAGGTCTATAGCCTTGTAGACGTGGATTGTGTCAATACACCGTCTATTGTTCGTCCTTTCACCAACATCGAGGTGAACAATGTTGCCATGCCAGTAGACATGGTATCATTGGTTGACAGCATACCTTCTGCCGATGTGGTAGTCTATAACCAGATGTTCTTCTTGCCAAACCAGAAGAGAGAACTGTCAATGCTCGACAAAAAGAAGAACCGTCATGCCAGTATGCCCAACCCAAGCAACCAGATTGCCGTGGAGGACATCAAGAAGGTGCAGGATGTGATTGCAAGAGAGAACAAGCAGTTGATTTATGCTCACTTCAACCTTGTTGTAGGAGTATCTATCGACGCTGATATTCAGAAGTGTACCAACCATTTGGAGAACTCCTTTGGACGCTTGGGCATACATATCAGCAAAAGAGCCTACAACCAGTTGGAACTATTCGTCAACTCATTCCCAGGTAATTGCTACTCCACCAATCCTGATTACGACCGTTTCCTAACTCTCAGCGATGCAGCTGCTTGTCTCATGTATAAGGAGCGTATTCAGCATAGCGAGGAAACGCCGTTGAAGATTTACTACACAGACCGTCAGGGTGTACCAGTGGCTATCGACATCAGTGGTAAAGAAGGAAAGAACAAGATTACGGACAACTCCAATTTCTTCTGTCTTGGTCCTTCGGGTAGTGGCAAGTCGTTCCACATGGAGTTTCGGAGGGCAAAACGGCGACAAACGGCTGCAAAAATCGGCGTTATAATACCTTGATTTTCAGCTAATAGATTTTAACAAACGAGATTTTCGCCTGTTGGCGATTCGTCCTTTTCGGAGTATTTTTGTACCGCGATTGTACCACGCGAGAGGGGTCACACGGCACGACTTTCTTTCAGCAGCGTGCAACAGCTTTCAAGAGCGTGCAACAAATTTCTTCGATAATGGACCGTCAAATTAAACACAATTTAACAGGTCAGCCCGACTACGGCTGGGGCATGACCGACAAGCCTTTCCTCACCATCGGGGAAGTGGCGGACATCCTGCAAGTGAGCAGCCGGACTGTGTATAACCTCATTTACAAAGGTACTCTCCGGGCTTGCAGACTGACATACCACATCACAATCATCACCAGGGAGGATTTCTTCCTGATGATTCGGGAGACAACCTACTGCAAGCGGAGCGTGTCTATCTTCGCAAGGCAGGGCAAAAAGACTAAAAAGAAGATGAACGAAGATACAACGAACACTGAAATAGACCTTTCCCAAAAGGAGGGAAAGAAGAAAGCGAAGGGCAGCCCGAAACGGCAGCTCATTCCGGCGGCTAACTACAAGCAGTCCGTGCGCGACACGTTCACGGACAATGAGAGTGCCGGAGGCGACCTTTATACGATGGCTGAGATATGCCAGAAATACAATTATACCTACGGGCGATTTTACAATCTCCGTATGCGCTACTCGATACCCTGTGTCAAAGCCAACGCCACCAAGTGCTTCCCGAAAGCCGAGGTTGACAAGGCTATGGCGCAGGAAGCGGAACGGCTGGGAAGCAACCTGTCGGAGCACTGGTATTCCTGTTTCGACATCATGCGCCTGTTCGGGCTGGGCAAGACCCAAGTCCGCAGGTTTGCGCTCACCCACGGGGTAAGGACGAAGCGCATCCACGGCAACCGCTTGTACTATCTCAAGGCTGACTGGGACGAGGCACGGAAGGTGTCGGAACGCAAGAGTGCAAGCACGAAAGCCAAGCGAGAGCCGGACAATGAATCAGACAACAATTAAAAATCACAACCGATATGACAAACATCTGCACGAAAGTAACTGTAAGGAAGCGACCCATCAAGAACGGTCAGGTGTCACTTTACCTTGACTTCTACCCGGCTATACGGCATCCCAAGACAGGCAAGCCGACAAGACGGGAGTATCTGGGAATATACATCTATGCCGACCCGAAAGACAAATTCGAGGCTGAGTTCAACAAGACCATGCTCCGCAATGCCGAGCTTGTCAAATGCCGCAGAACCGAAGCCATCATCAACGAGGAATACGGATTTCTCGACCGCAACCGCGGCAAGGAGAGTTTTCTTGAGTATTTCCGTTCCAAGATGGCGGACGATGACAATTACCGTAACTGGAACACCGCTTACAAGCACTTCGAGAAGTATTGCGGCGGAAGCTGCACCTTCGACAATCTGACGCTTGACTTCTGCCAGGGATTTCTCACCTATCTGCTGTCGCTCACAACTCCAACCAAGGGCAAGATGATGGCTTCCACCGCCAACAACAACCTCAACAAGCTGAAATGCGTCCTCCGCATCGCATACGAGGAGAAACGCATCAAGGAGAACATCGCCCCACGGCTCAAGCACGCCAAGGAGTCAAGCACGAAACGCGAGTTTCTGACACTTGAAGAGGTCAGGATGCTTGCCGCCACTCCCTGCGAAAAACCTGTTATACGGAGTGCCGCACTGTTCTCATGCCTTACGGGACTTCGCATCAGCGACATCATCCGTCTGCAATGGGAGAACATCATAAGAGGAGCTGACGGCGGCTGGTGCATGCACATCGTCACCAAGAAAACCAAGACGGAAGCCGTGCTGCCGCTGTCGGATGAAGCACTCGCGCTGTGCGGCGAGCGCGACGAGGGGCAGGTGTTCAAGGGGCTGACGAAGACAATCCTTCCCCTCTATCTCAAGGACTGGATCAAGTCTGCCGGAATCACCAAGCACATCACGTTCCACGGGTTCAGGCACACATACGCGACCCTTCAGCTTGCCGCGGGAACAGACCTTTATACCATTTCAAAGATGCTCACGCACAGCAATGTCGGCACGACACAGGTCTATGCCGATGTGGTGAACGACCTCAAGCGCAAGGCATCCGAACAGATTACACTCAAATGAAAACCGACACATATATAATATGAACAACATAACATTCGACCAACTGCCGCAGGCGGTTTCCATGCTGATTGAAAAGGTGGGATTGCTCACTGAACGTGTGGAGAAATTCCTGTGTGACGCACCCTCGCAGCATGGCGAGGCACACACCTTGCTTACTTTGAACGATGTTGCAAAGCTACTCGGGAAATCCGCGTCAACCATCTATGCCATGACATCCGACAAACGTATTCCATACCACAAGCGGGGTAACAAACTCTACTTCTTCGAGGATGAAGTCATAGCTTGGATCAAACAAGGAGGCACATCGGGAGTAGCCAGCGAGAGCGAGATTGAAAGACGGCTTGAGGAACTGCGCAACGGCAAGAAGCGCAAGCCGGGAGCGTTGACGGACGGCAACAGCCGGATGTCCGCAGTAGCACCATAATGTCACAGACCATGAGCAACGAGATACAGGCCATACACTACTGCACCATCCTCTCAGCCGGACAGTGGGATTTCCTTTTGGAAGGCAGGTTTTCCCCTCTCAGGCAAAAGTGCCTCTACCGACTGATGAACGGTGCTGTGCGGACAAGAACCGCTTATAAAATCAAGGGCATTGATATTGTGCTGGAGGTGGGACAGGTGGCGGCTTCCGATGTGGAGCTTGCGGAGTTTTTGGACTGCAACCGTAAGACGGTCGGCAAGCTCATCGACAGCTTCAACAGCCTCGGTATGCTGACCACCAAGACCAACAACCGCACTTCCGTTCATTCCCTGCATTTTCTCACTGGCTGGTATGTCGGAGGTGTCCTTGTCACCAATCCCCACTATGTCAGACCTTCGGCTGCCGCCAAAGGACAGACGGGCGATGTGCGGACACCTGTTTCCGACAGTCTGCCGTCAGGGGATGAACCGGGAGGCGCAGCCGTTGACTGCCACACAAGAGGGAAGGAAACGGACACCCTGGCGACAGGCGCGGCATCCCTTTCTTCTTCCCTTCTTTTGTCAGACAGTTCCAATCCGTCAGCCGATGTGCATGACGGCGACTGCCACAATCCGCCGTCCGATATGTTCATGGCGGACACAGCCGCAAATCGGCATATCACAGACAGTGGCGACATGGCATCCGGCGGCATCGGCGCAGGGAGCCACAGCGAGGCGCAGGACGGCACGGATGGCGGCGAGGTTACTCCGGCATAGGCTCGGCAGGTCGGGGAGCGCAGGGCGCGGTTTTGAGCGGTACTCCGTTGTCGTGGGGTGACTGACTGGGCTTGCCCAGATATAGCCCACTATAACTACACGCTTCGCTTCCGTAGTTGTGGGCTCTCCCGAGGGGCTGGGCTTTGCCCCGTCCCACTTATGGCTCTGCCCTAAGAACCCGGTCGGAGGCTGTCAGCCCCCAACACCCCTGACCAAAGAGTGACCCTCTCTTTGGAAACTCCGCTCAGTGGTCTCGACCCCTGAGAACCCCGAGCAGGAAGTGACCCTCTCCCTGCACCCTCCGATTAAGGCTCCGCCCTAATAACCCTTTCCCTATTGTAAATCTGTAAACATCATCATGCCTATGGCACAGAAGACATCAGTCAACATCAAGCCCTGCAACATCGGAAGCAGCGAGGCGCACAACAGGCGGACAGCGGAATACCTCGCACATATCGGCAAGGAAAAGTTCTATGTCCGCACTGACCTCATGGCGGCAAACGAGACATGGGTAGCACCTGATTTCGGCGGCACTTCGCTGTCGGAACGCTACAATCAGATAGCCGCGATGGTAAAGGAAAAGACAGGTCGGGCGATGCAGACCAAAGAACGAGAGCGTGTGAACAAGAAGACCGGGAAGGTGACCGTCGTGCGTGGCAGCACTCCGCTCAAGGAGGGTGTCGTGGTAATCAAGGATGATACCACGTTGGAGCAGTTGCGCCGTTTCTGCGAGGTGTGCAAGGAGCGGTGGGGAATCACAGCACTGCAAATCTTCATCCACCGTGACGAGGGGCATTACAGTGTACCGAATGACACCGCCACATGGAAGCCCAATCTTCACGCCCATATCGTATGGGACTGGATGAACCACGACACTGGGAAATCCTGCAAGCTGGACGAGAAAGCCATGAGCGACATGCAGACGCTTTTGGCTGAGTGTCTTGACATGGAAAGGGGCAGCTCAAAGGAGCAGACGGGAAAGGAGCATCTTGAACGCGCTGACTTCATCATCGCCAAGCAGAAACAGGAAGCGGAACAAGCAAAAGCGGAAAAGGAAGCAGCCGAATCCGACAGGGATGCCGCGATCCGAGAAACGGACAATGCCAAATCTGAACATGAAAAACTCCAGATCGGAAACGAGGAGAAGCAGCGGCGCAGCGAGGAACTTGACAGCGAAATCGCCGAAAAGGAAGAACGCGCGAGAGAGGTTGACAGGGAGAACACGGACAGCATAAAGTCCGGCATCGCCAACCTTTTCGGCAAGGGCAAGTACGCAGCCATCGAGCAGGAGAACGAGAGACTGAAAGCCGAGAACGAGCATATCAAAGATTCTTTCCCCGATGAAGTCAGGAAAGAGGTGGCGAAGCGGACAAAGGCACTGACCGAGGCGAAGCGGACGGTCGAACTGGAGCGCGACAGTGCCATGGCAATCGCTGACACTTATGAATCCGAGAGGGACACGGCTCTGCGGCAGCTCCGGGAGCAGATGACCGGGGAGCAGCACCGCGTCAGCATGGCGGTGAGCCGGGCAACGGCAGAGAAGGACAAGACCATA
Source organism: Palleniella intestinalis (assembly GCF_013166595.1). Taxonomy (GTDB): domain Bacteria; phylum Bacteroidota; class Bacteroidia; order Bacteroidales; family Bacteroidaceae; genus Prevotella; species Prevotella intestinalis. Next base: position 488,367 of record NZ_JABKKG010000003.1, read on the forward strand.
GAGCGGTTACAGGGTGCGCTGAAAGCGAGCCGGGATATTCTGAACATCATCGCTGATACTCTCTACAAGGCAAGCGAGGTGTTCAGGCGAGCCATTGAAGCGATTATCCATTTCGCCACGGAGCAGCACAAGTCAATCTTCTCTCCCTCCGAAGCCGCCGACATCAAGAGCGTGATGCAGAGCTACGGTGAGACCACCGAGCAGCAGAAAGCGGTCGGCACATGGCTCTGTGACTATGCGGAACACCGACAACCCTTTGATGAAATAAAACATCGCCATACACTCAACGAGGTTGGCGATGTCGCGGAAGGTCGGTATGACTGGAAGATTGATAGGGGGCGAGGCGGGATAAGTTTGTAATCCCGTTTTCAATGTTCACATTCCCAAACAGTGGTTGGGAATTGTATATTTCGATTTCATAACAAACAATGCTTCTAACAGTTATGCATTGACTGGTTGCTCGAAGTTATTTTACCTTTGCCCTAATCCGGCTCAGACTTGTTTGTGTAATACCTAAATAAGTAGCTATGCTTCCGAGAGGTAAGCGTTGCAGCAAATCCGGATTATTCTTCAGCAGTTCGCTGTAACGCTCCGAGGCGATGACAGAAAGCATGGAAATCAACCTTTCTTCGGCAGCAAGCAATTCCATCTCAGCATATCGCCGTCCCCAATTAGCAATATGTAAGTCCTGCAAAAATAAATCCTGTAATTTTTTTCGTGATAATACATACAAGATTGAGTCTTCCATCAGCTCCATGGTTTCATAGCCGGGTTCTTCGTTCACATATCCCTTCATGGAAACTATGGTTGCTCCTTCCTTACCAATCCAAAATGTAATGTCCTTCCCGTCCATTAAAGTAAAGGCACGGACAATTCCCTTCTTTATGAAAAAGATGTCTTTTTCAATTTTCCCATTCTCCAACACCCGGTATCCCTTAGGATATGAAACTTCCGACAGACATTCCTTTAATCGGCTTAGAGATGACTCAGGCATCGCATATCGTTGGGTGATTATCTGCTTTATATCCATAATTTATAGGTTCCGATTTATTTGCAAAATTACTAAATATCCGGCAGAATCAGGATGGCAGAACTGATTTTTACATATGATAAAACCGTTTTTGCCATATGTAAAAAGTTGCGCGCTATGTTTTAGCTAATTTTGCATCCGATTTAAAAAATACAGATATGAATTGGATAATATTATTATTGGCTGGATTATTTGAGGTAAGCCTGACATTCTGTTTAGGTAAAGCAAGGTCTGCCTCCGGTTTTGAATACTATCTGTGGGGAAGTGGATTTCTCGCTTCCACGGTCTTGAGTATGGCACTCCTTGCAAAAGCAGTCCGAACCTTACCCTTGGGCACGGCCTATGCCGTTTGGACCGGAATTGGGGCGGTAGGCACTGTCTTGGTCGGAATAATCTTTTTCAAGGAATCTACGGCTCCCATAAGAATTTTCTTTTTAGTCACCCTCATTTTGTCTTTGATTGGATTGAAGGCAGTCTCATCATAGTAACAATAGGCTCATGAGATATGAATTGAAACAAAATCAAGGTATTCCAACTCCCTTGCTCGCTCTTATGGCAATCGCCACCGGACTTTCGGTGGCGAATTGCTACTACAATCAGCCATTATTGGGAAGTATGGCAAGAGCTTTTAATGTGACTGACTTTTCAGCCAGTATTGTGGCGACATTGACCCAGATTGGATATATGGCAGGACTTCTGTTTGTCATTCCACTTGGTGACTTGCTGTCAAGAAAGAAACTTATATTGGCAAACTACATTATTTCGGCATGTGCATTGCTTTCAATAGCGGTTTCACCAAATATATATTGCATATGGATAGCATCTTTTTTCGCAGGTGCGTCATCCGTTATGCCGCAATTCTTCATCCCGTTGGTATCCTATAATTCTTCTCCCGTACACAAAGTCCGCAACGTGGGTATCATCCAATCCTGTCTTCTCATCGGCATTCTGGGGTCTCGTGTCTTCAGTGGATTATTGGCTGACACATGGGGCTGGCGTTCTGTTTATTTCGTGGCAAGTTTCTTTATGCTTGGCTGTTTCGTAATGATTCATCGAATGTTGCCGTCATTACCGCCTCTCAGACAGGACACATATTTAAATCTTTTGAAATCATTACTGCGGTTGTTTGCAAAATACTCTTATCTTCGTGTCGCATCATTAAGGGCATCATTGGCATACGCTTCATTCTTTGCATTGTGGAGCTGCCTTGCATTCCGATTGAAACAGGCTCCGTTCTTTGCAAGTGACAACATTATCGGCATACTCGGTCTATGCGGATTAGCCGGAGCCTCGACGGTGGTGTTCATCAGCGGCTATATCCCGAAATACGGGGTGAGATTCTTTTCAGTCATAGGAGCTTGCCTGATGTTATTGACATGGATAATTGCACTGTATGGAGATAACAGCTATTTGTGGATAATCATAGCTATTCTGTTGATTGATGCCGGGATGCAGTGTGTGCATCTGTCAAATCAAGCCAGCGTGGTTGCATTGGACGATTCAGCCATAAATAGGATAAACACAGTCTATATGACAGTCTATTTTCTTGGCGGTTCAGTTGGGACTTTTGTCGCAGGCTTGTCTTGGGAGCATTTCAGTTGGACAGGGGTAGTATGCACGGGAATATTTTTCATAGTGGCTTCCCTCCTTGTCAATTGCTCAAAACAAAAAGTTAATCCGGCGGGAATGTAACATATTCATTTTATAAATAAATCCGCTCCAATGAAGATTGTATTTGTGTGTACCGGTAATGCAAGCCGCTCGGCAGTTGCCGAGGTCATATTGAGAAAAATGATTCAGGAAACAAGCCTTGAAGACATTGAGATTCTATCATGTGGAACAGATGTCCCATACGGGCAAGAACGTGAAGGAATCATGTGTCAAATAGCGGCGGAGCATGGATATTCGATGGGTAGTAAGGCAGTGATGATAACTGCGGAATTGGTTAATGCAGCCGACCGAATCATTGTTATGACAAGGCAACATAAGACCGAAGTGATGCGGTTATTGGATCCATCACACTGGAATCGTATCGCATTATTCAACGACATCTGTTTCGGAGAATCTTCAGACCTCCCGGATCCTCACTATCAGTCAGCACAGGTATATTACACCTGCTTCAAAGCCATCGAAAAGGGTTGCAGGGAGATAGTCAGAAAACTGAAATAATCGAACCCTTTTCACCATCTTTAAGTTGTTTTCTGGGAGTTATTGTACCCGGCTTGTTTCTTGGACTGTATATAATATTGATTTTCAGTAGTAGTAAGAAATTCCTTGACAAGTGTTTTTGCACTCCTGCATCCTATCCCGAAAGGACAGCCCAAACCATAAAAACATTTATCACTCGTTAAATTTCTGTTAAATTTTCGTATTCGACACTCACTTTTTTACAGTCCTTTTTCTTTCCTCAAATAGCTTTTATACCCTCTTTCCCCAACCAAGTTTTTTT
>NZ_JABKKG010000004.1 GCF_013166595.1 Palleniella intestinalis
GTGTCCTCGCTGCTCCAGAAAGGAGGTGTTCCAGCCGCACCTTCCGGTACGGCTACCTTGTTACGACTTAGCCCCAATCACCAGTTTCACCCTAGGCCGACCCTCGCGGTCACGGACTTCAGGCGCCCCCGGCTTTCATGGCTTGACGGGCGGTGTGTACAAGGCCCGGGAACGTATTCACCGCGCCATGGCTGATGCGCGATTACTAGCGAATCCAGCTTCATGGGGTCGGGTTGCAGACCCCAATCCGAACTAGGACGCACTTTCAGGATTTGATGCCATTTGCATGGCACCCGCTCTCTGTATGCGCCATTGTAACACGTGTGTAGCCCCGGACGTAAGGGCCGTGCTGATTTGACGTCATCCCCGCCTTCCTCGCACCTTGCGGCGGCAGTGTCTCCAGAGTGCCCAGCATCACCTGATGGCAACTGAAGAGAGGGGTTGCGCTCGTTATGGCACTTAAGCCGACACCTCACGGCACGAGCTGACGACAACCATGCAGCACCTCCGCAGCAGCCCCGAAGGGAAGGGGTGTCTCCACCCCATGCAGCTGCAGTTCAAGCCCGGGTAAGGTTCCTCGCGTATCATCGAATTAAACCACATGTTCCTCCGCTTGTGCGGGCCCCCGTCAATTCCTTTGAGTTTCACCGTTGCCGGCGTACTCCCCAGGTGGGATGCTTAACGCTTTCGCTTGGCCGCGCACCACAAGGGCGCACAGCGGGCATCCATCGTTTACCGCGCGGACTACCAGGGTATCTAATCCTGTTCGATACCCGCGCTTTCGAGCATCAGCGTCAGTTCCGCTGCAGCAAGCTGCCTTCGCAATCGGGGTTCTTCGTCATATCTAAGCATTTCACCGCTACACGACGAATTCCGCCTGCTTTCCGCGGACTCAAGCACGCCAGTTCGCGCTGCAAGGCCCGGGTTGAGCCCGGACATTTCACAGCACGCTTGACATGCGGCCTACGCTCCCTTTAAACCCAATAAATCCGGATAACGCCCGGACCTTCCGTATTACCGCGGCTGCTGGCACGGAATTAGCCGGTCCTTATTCATACGGTACATGCAAAGCCCTACACGTAAGGCGCGTTATTCCCGTATAAAAGCAGTTTACAACCCGTAGGGCCGTCATCCTGCACGCTACTTGGCTGGTTCAGGCTTCCGCCCATTGACCAATATTCCTCACTGCTGCCTCCCGTAGGAGTCTGGACCGTGTCTCAGTTCCAGTGTGGGGGACCTTCCTCTCAGAACCCCTACCGATCGTAGCCTTGGTGGGCCGTTACCCCGCCAACAAGCTAATCGGACGCATCCCCATCCATGGCCGAAAAAACTTTAGTCCCTGTCGGATGCCGTCAAGGGACGCCATGCGGTATTAATCCGGTTTTCACCGGGCTATCCCGCAGCCATGGGAAGGTTGGATACGCGTTACTCACCCGTGCGCCGGTCGCCATCAAACTTAGCAAGCTAAGTTCATGCTGCCCCTCGACTTGCATGTGTTAAGCCTGTAGCTAGCGTTCATCCTGAGCCAGGATCAAACTCTTCATAGTAGAATATCTTTTTCCACACCCTTATATATAACATAAGGTGGGAGAATTGTCTGAATCCAGGGCTGAAGGAGAATTACTCTTTCATCAAAGTCCCTCACAAAAAGGAGGGATTGACGGTTTCTTTCTTGTACCCTGACTTTCATTGTACCCTTCGTTCAGAAGGGCGAAAGTCGCTTCTCTTGTACTACTTGTCTGTATTGCAAATCTTTCAAAGAACTGCTTTCTCAGCTGCCTCACAGGGAGGCGTTTTTCAAAAGCGAGTGCAAAGGTATAGCTTTTTTGCCAATCTCGCAAGAATTCCGAGGGATTTTTTGCAGAAAAAGGCAATTTTTGCGCCTTTCGTTGATTTAAATTAATGAATACGGAGGGGCACACATTATAATATATTATAGAGGAAGGGTATATTGATACAGCATGATACAACGGGAGGAAGCATGAAAAAGCATGAGGTGGAGGGGAAAAATGGAGTGGGAAAACATGAAGAAAATGCATGGAAACGGGACAACAGGAAAAAATGGAGTGTGGAAATGTGGAGCGTGGGATGACATGAAGGGGCATGTGACATAATCAGTGGTTTTCCTGATGATTCTCTTTCAATGGACAAAAGGTTATGGCAGGCATTGTGAAAGGTAACATTTGGCACCACAAAAGGTTACACTTCACATTGCAAAAGAACACCTTTTATAACACACTGAAATACAAAGAATTACAACAACAAAAAGCTATTTGAAGACAAACATCCGAAATACAGCTGTCCTTCTCCTTCCAACATCTTTTTGCAAAATAGCGGAAAGTGAGATTTTGGAAAATCCTGACATAGCAAGAGTGACCTCCCGACAAGCGGAAAGCCACTCTTGTTTTTTCAATCAGTATGATTCATGAAGCAAGTATGACATGCTTTCAGAAAGCAAGCACCTTATCACATTGCTGTCTTAAGGATGCGCGGACAGATGCCCTTGGCGTCCACACGGATGAGAATCACGCCGTTGGCAGCCTGCCCTCCTACTGAAGAGAGGTGGACAGAAGGTGCGGTTATCCTCATGGAAGAGAGGAGACGGCCGTCGAGAGAGAAGACTGCCACTGTGCCGCCGACAGCGTTCTCGCCTACGTGGACGGTGCGTGTGGCACGGTCGTAGCTGACGGTTGTGCCCTCCATTGTCACGCCGGCGATGCCTGTGGTGAAATGGTTGTCCATGGTCTCGCCCATAAGGGAGTTGAGGTAGACCTCAAGGGCTGTGTAGCCGTCGTCGTTGACAGAGTTCTGGTCTGCCACGTTAGGGTTCAGTCCGTTGGCCTTCTCCCACTCGTCAGGCATGCCGTCGCCGTCGGTGTCGACAGGGACAACATAGTCTGTAGGATAGGCAAGGAAGCCCTCACACTGGCGTTCGTTGTCGATGCGTCCCCTTGTTCCGTACTTCGCTGTGCCGTTGAGCACCTCGTCAAGGATGCGAAGTTCAACCTTGTCCTTGTTCACGCAGCCGACATTCTTCTTCACAACGATGGTGTTGTAAGCCTCCTCGGCTGTCTCGATGTTCTCAAGCATGTAGTTTACAGGGATATAGCGTCCCTCGCCGCCTGCCGCCGTGTAGCGGTAGTAAGGATATTTCGGTGTGATGCGCTCGTCGACGCGAATCTGTGCGAGGCTGTAGTGTTCTGCCTCCATACCCTTCCAGTTGTCGGCTGTGGCAGCCGCGCTGGCTGTAGCGACATTGCCGTTGACGAACCATTTTGCAGGGCCGTGGGATGTCGCTCCGCTGCGTGCATAGCTGGAGTTCACGAACGCTACGGATGATTGGTTGGACAGAGGGCCTGCCTTGTAGTAGTTGTTCATGAAGTTACATTCATGGCGTGAGTTGACAATCTCATCTGGATTGTCAGGGTCTGTGATTGGCTTTGTCACCTCTGCAGTGTTCTCGCCGCCATAGCATCCGCCCTTGCTGCCGTAGTTGTAGTTGACATTGTTGACATACTCCATGAAGACGACATAGTCCTCGCCACGTGCGCCGTTGATGCGCGGGCTGCGGCTGTTGTTGTGGGCAAGGAGGTTATGGTGGTAGGTTGCCGGTGAGCCGCCCCACTGTGAGCCATAGCCACGTGCGCCTTTCTTATGTCCTGCATCATACAGTCCTTCGTGTACCATGGTGTTCTGCACGGTAAGGAAATGAGAGTCCTGAGTGTTCATGTTCTCCTCTACCGACCATCCCACGGTGCAGTGGTCAAAGATGTAGTTGGCACAGTTCTCTGTTGCCACGGCACCCTCTTCAACTACTGAGCCGGAAGCGTCGTTCTGGCCGATGCGGAAGCGTACATTCCTTATGATAAAGTTCTGTGAGCCTCCGAAGTTCATCTTGTTGTGAGTGATGACGATACCCTCACCCGGAGCTGTCTGTCCTGCGAGAGTCCAGTCGTTGCGCTTCACGCGCATGTCGCTGACAAGTTTTATCTCGCCCGATACGGCGAAGACGATTGTTATAGGTTCTTCCGGATGCTGCTTGAAAGCCCAGCGCAGCGTGCCTTCCGTTGCGCCGTCCTTGTCGTCGGCAAGGCTTGTCACCTTGACAACCTTTCCGCCACGGCCGCCGGAGGTGTATTTGCCGAAGCCCTCTGCTGTCGGGAACGCCAGCATCTTTGACGGGTCGGCAACCTTCTTTGCCACGCTTGTCACGCCGTGGCGTGAGATAGCCTTCACGGTGTAGTTGGCATTGTCATCATCCTCGATGGTGATTGTCGGTTCGGTGAGGATGCCTGCAAACTTGCCGTCCTTATATAGGATGTAGCCCACGGTCATCTTGTCGCCCTGCCATGTTATGCTGCCGTCCTCGAGAGTGAAGCCGGTAGGAGCGGCAGCACCTTTAAGGATTCTTTCGTAGTCAAAAGGAATGTCGCCTTTGAGCTGTTCGAATATGTATTTCGGGAAAAGGCATTCTGCCACTTCGGCGTCTGTTGCCTGATGTGACCATGCCACACGCTTTGAGACATCGGCAAGTGAGCCGTCAGCGTTCTTATTCTTGTATTCAACGTATGTGCACTGTCCATTGGCTCCGACGTTGTTCCAGTCGGTCCATCCTGCCGGCTTGATGTGGTTGCCAAGCGTACAGTTCATGAACACTGTGCCGGCCTTCTCCTTCCATGGGCGTCCGAGAACGTAGGAGGCAGCTGCCGTGCCGTCCTCAGCGGTGATGTTACAGTTGTTGAAGAAGAGTCCGAGATAGAGCGGTGACACGCTCAATGACGGGCATAGGCGGGATGTGATGTTTGCAAAGGCATCACCAGCTGCCGTGACATAGCCGTTGCCGCCCTTCAGGCAGCGGATTTCGCAGTTTTCGAACCATTCCAGACCGCTGTCATAGATGAAGTCTGTCGCACCGATGATTGTGCAGTCGGTGAAGTAGCCGCGTGCGCCGCCATTAGCCTTGTAGGTGTCCTGATAGCCGCTCAGGATGCAGTTCTTGAAGATGTGCGCATCGCCATGAGTGTACAATGCCTCTGCCTGTCCGTGGTTTCCGCTGGTGTTGCGGATGGTGATGTTCTCGGCATAGAAGCGTTCGGTGAACACGTTCAGGGCGGCACAGTCGTTGAATGTGGCGTTGCCGCTGCCGCGTGACACTGACGATGTGAGGATTGTAGTCTCCTTGTCCTCGCCTATAAGGCTTATGAACTTGTTCTTTGATGTCTTTGTGCCGGAATAGATGTTCTCGTCATAGACGCCCGGACGGACATAGATTATTCCGCGTCGTCCTTCGCCGACAGCGTCGATGGCTGCCTGAATGGTGGTGAAGTCGCCGCTGCCGTCCTGTGCCACGGTGAAGATTGTGACAGGGGCGTTGGCGTCAGGAGCGGTGTCAACATAGTCGTCGCCGGAGTCCACACCGAAGATTGAGAGGTCGGTCAGTTCGCCCGGGTCGGAGATTCTGTTGTCACGGGCATACTGTGCCTGCTCGGCGGTAATTTCGTTGCCGAAGATTTGGATTTTGTGCAGGCGCGGTGCCTGATACCATTCATGTTCATTGGAAGAGTTTTGGAAAATAGCCTCACCATTAAGTGTTTGATATGGGTTGCCAAGTGTCTCTCCATCCCACACTCTCCAACGTATGGATACATCCTCCTGATTGATGATGTTCTCCATGAAATAGCCTTGGTCAGAAAATGGTGTAAAACCATAGTCAATACGGTCGGAACCCATTGATGTAAGCACTTTCCAACGTTTCTGTGTCTTGGAACGATATTCCACTTTTATGCCTCTGCCGGCAGAAGTGCCTGACCAAGACCATTGTATGCGCTCCACGTATGGGATATGGTCAATCTCCACCCATCCGAGCCATTGTTTCTTGGCAGTAAGGTCTGCGCCAGCAGTGTTCTTCGTGCGACACATCTGCACGAAACCTGCCTCGCCATGAGTAGGCTTATTGTTGCTGTCATAGGTGACATTATCCTCAAGCATGACCTTATGCCCTTCCATTGTCCAATTATTAGGGAAGCCCTTGTTAGCTCCTGCAGGCTGCTGTTCATCATAGATGCGTCCCATGGCAGCGGTGGTTCCTGCCAGTCCGTTGTACGATTTCTTTGTGGCAAAGGTGCAGTTGTGGAATACGACAGGGTATTTGACTTCCGTGCCACCATTGGCAGGTGTTTCAAGTACGGCATTGACATATCCGCCGTATTTCTTAGCCTTGCTGTCCACGTACTCCGGGCAGTCTACGGCATATTTGCCCTGCCATGTGTCAGGCCATGTGTCGTCGTTGAAGTTGATGTCAATCACCTTCTTGTAAGCAGAGCTGTTGCTCCACTTTTCCACGACGCAGTCGGGGTCGTATGTCCCGTCTGCCTTCAGTGTCTGCGCGCCTGCCACATTCGCTACAAGCAACGCTGCCACTGCTGCGATGATTTGTTTGAAATAGATTCTCATGTATGGTTAGTATTGGTTTTATTTTTATAGTTTTCTTCTGCAAAGATAATGCATACAGAATTTGTTCATGTATGCTGAGGTGCAGCTTATCTTATGCAAAGATACTGATTTTCTTTCATATAGCCAAACAAAAGAGAAAAATATTGGAGGAATACTACTCAAAGACACCAAAGACAGATTCATTGGATAAAATCAGCATCAGTCCGCATTAGGCAAAGCTCACTGCATATTCATGCGACCTGCCTTCATGGTTTCAGCTCAAGATTCTTTACCCGCATGGCGATTTCCTTTTCCACCTTCTCTGTCCATAGCTCTCCGACACCGGCTCTATGAGCATAATCCGCATAATGCGAAACAATACTTGCCGCTTTTTTCAGGAATGGTTCAGCTGCTTTGACACTGTACTTCCGCGCTGTTTCCAGCAAATCCTCAGCCGTTATATCTTCCGTTTTGTCGTTTATAGTCATGCTATGGCGGTTGACATAATACGGAGCATCCACATCAATGGCAAATGTATAGTCGTATGCCGGAGCTATATGCCACTTCCCGTCATCAGCCATCATGAAACTGAAATTCTTGTTATGGTCATCCACATTCCCTCCAAGCACATTCATTACCATAAGGCGAAACAACTGTTGGAATTCAGCCGGAGGCACACCAATACGGCAAGCCACATCAAACAGGTCATCATAGGAATCGGACGAAGGATTCATTGCCGCCAATGTCTGCACATGAACCTTTCTGCCACCCCTACGGTCAAAACGTTCTGTCAGGAAATGTGTCGCCGTTCCGCATTCAAGCAAGCGGCTCGGCATCATGTTCACCCCGGCATCCACAGCCATCAGATAATAACTATACTCTATTCGGGTAGTAGGTATTTTAATATGCTCATCGAACTTGACAATCATGGGGGTGTAGCCCTCATAAGGGGCATCAACCTGACCGGAAAAGCATTGTCCTTCTTCCAAATTAACATTTACCACAGCCTTTGGGCGTCTTCCACCGGCAGACGTGCCAACTTTGAACAGGCTCTCTATCATCAAATCGTCCGACATGGTGGCATGAAATGCCCCCACCTGCTCCAAAGCCCGTTGCGCCAGTTTATGCAAGTCGGCAATCTCCACACGGAATGGAGTCTCCATTTCTTCGGCTGTTGGGGGAACAAACTCTAAAGCACCCATACCGCGCCGTCCAATGTAAGCGAGACGGTCGAGTGCAGAAAGATCCCTTGGGCGAATGCGGTGCGCCTTTGCCCATTCGTTAAACACTGTATTTCCCCAATGGTCTGGCAACGAATCGGCTATGAACGATGGCAAACCGCCGAAAACTCTTTCCTCTTCCGGATAGACAGGCAGACCATGCTGTGCAGCAGCCCCACTTATGGAGGCACGTAGCGGCGCAATGTCGTAACCACCTGACACATACTCTCGGTCGAAATAAAAGCAGGCTTTGCTCTTGTGGTTTTCACGGCTTGCAACAAGTGTCCCTACCTTTTTGCCCCATAACATCACATCCAAATTTTCTATCATGGCTTGTTCCTCCTCACTCTTTTAGGTATCAGCTTTTCTATTTTCTGAAGAGCCATCGGCGGCATAGGCAGTTCCGGCATAACCTCCTCTATACGACGCTCCAACCCAAGGACACGCAACAGCGAAATATAATTATTCAATGTCAGATTAAGATTCACGCCCTGCTCGAAATGGCTTATGGTCGCCTGCCCTACACCCGACTGTTCCGCCAGTTCCTTTTGACTCATACGTGCCGCCAATCTGTAATCCTTCAGTCGCTTCGCCAAAAGCAACAAAATATCGTTGTTCGTAGTGTATTTCTTTTTCATACAATTAATATATTACCAATTATCTGCAAAGATACAAATAATTATCCATATATTGATACACTTTCCTCTTTTTGTTGACCATGATTGAAAAAAATAGTGGTATGATATGACTCGAAGATATAGTCAAACAAAATTGATTTGTGAAAACACTCATGCCTTATTGTAAACATTTCCATGCAAAGTGTGGCAGAGCCACAACCCTTACGGGAAACGTCCCCGATAAGCCAAACGAGCAGAGCGAAACTTGTTTCAGCTATGCCGTGGCGAGGGGAGGTAGAGCGAAGCTCAACCACCTCCGGCTTTAGCCGTGAGGACTGTAAAGCAACTCAAACGCTGTGTGGTGGAACCACACTCCTTTATGCAGAACACACAGACGGCACGAACCTCAAAAATCCACTTCATACGCTTGTGCGAAGATGAACCATAAAGGAGTGTGGCGCTGCCACACTTTGCACGGCAGTTACTGTAAAACATGGAAATTATACAAAAACGCAATTATTGGGTAATTGGAAAACCATGAGCAATGCGCTTGCATATTTTCCTGTTTGACTCTAAAAAATATTATTATCAGGAAATCTTCTTAATTCGCATGAGGAATATACGTCAAGCCGATTATTTGACAATTTTGAAAAAATGTGTTTGTTTTTTTTGTTTATTTGATGGAATAAATGTATTTTTGCAGGTGTAAAATAACGGAATAAATGTAATTCGCCATGCTAAAGCGCAGAATATCAACAGAAATTGAGAATTACCTTAAATCTTCTTCCAACAAAATACTTTTATAAAAACAGAGGCACCGCAAATGAGCGGTGCCTCCTCTTGATTTATTACTACCAACTAATAACGATTAGTTGATCTCTTATACAAGGTTACTTCATCAAGTACTTCTTGCCGTTCTTGATAACGATGCCCTTGTAGTTCTCGTCAACTACCTGACCAGCGAGATTGTAGATTACGTTGGTTTTGATTGTAGCAGCAGGGTTAGCAACTTCCACATCCTCGATAGCTGTGCTTGTTCCTGCTGGGATGAAATTGAAACCGTAGAGGCCAATCTGTCCTGTTGGGATGAATACCATGTACTTAGTATTGGCAGCAGCATTGAACTTAACACTGCCAAAGAACTGCTTGTTTGGTGCATCAGCAACATGAACCTTATAGTCGTCTGTCATTACGATAGAGCTGAGAGCCTCTGTGTTTGTTCCCCAAACTACAGTGTTGTTGTTAAAATAGCCCTGGATAGTGAATGCACTTGGAGCGATTTCTTTTTTGGTAGCCTCATCAACAACCATAAGCTGACAATTGTTACGGTGAACATAAAGAATCATGTCAAGAACGCCATCAGCCTTTGTTTCAAACTCTACGTAGCTGCCACGAATAGGGAGCTGTTTACAGCCAGCTTCATAGTAAGTCTCAAGAACACGGTGAGCTGTTCCTTCAGCTGTCTCTTCATCATATTCCTCGTGTGTCAAAGCCGGATTTCCACGTCCCTGGATCTTATGAGTGAAGACGTCGTCGTAAGCCTGATTGCCACCACCTGTAAGATCAATCCATGTCTTTCCTTCAGCGATATTATCCTCATTAGGAGAAGAGAGGTAAGTCATTGTAATGTTTTCTGTTGAAGCAGTAATAGTTGCTGATTTGCCGTCAGCAGAAACAACCGGAGTTGTCTTGCCGTCAAAGCCTTCAGCAATAGAAGCAACTGACCATGTCTCCTTGAGTTCTGGAGTGAAAGTTACATAATGTACATAGCTGTTATTTTTTGACAAGGAAACGATGAGATATGTGTGCTCGCTATCAACGTTACCATTTACAATACCATTTTTTGAGCCATCTTTGCTGCTCTCAAAGTTAGTGTATGCTACCCACTTACCCATCTTCAGTGCATTGCCACGAGCAATCTCTGCCTGGTATTCCTCCTCAGAAAGATCCTCGTTAGCCTCTGCAGCGTCAAGAATCTTCTGAGCCTCAATCTTGTCTGCTTCGTTGGAAACCTGCCATATACCAATATTTGTATTATTATTGCCACGTGAAGCTGTAGCAGTAAGTATGCCTGCTTTTGTCACATTTACAACAATAGCGCCCTGTCCGGCTGCATTGAAATTTGTTTTTGGAGCAGAATAGTCGATAATTTCTGTACCGTCAAGAACGTTCTTATTGATAGAGCTGCCTACAATGGCAAGATAGTTAATGTTGTCATTGAATGTCTGTGCTGCAGTGACATCTGCACCCCATGTTGAATCATAAACACGCATCTCACCATTGTCACCCTGACCCTGTGCTGCGAGTGTAATCTCATCATCAGCATAAAGAGTCTCACCTGTGGTGTAGAAGAAATTTGCGCCACCCCAGCAACGGTTTGCATCGAAAGCCTTAACTGCTGTCTCCATGTCAGTAGCTGACATTTGCGAAGCATAGACGCGTGTCGCAGCATCGCCAGAAATCTTTTGGTAGAGCTGTGGCATCTGTGCCATAGCCGTTGTAGCAAGTCCTAAGGCTGCTACAAATGAAAGTAAAGTTTTCTTCATAGTTGAAAAATTAAAATTATTAGTAATTAGTTTTATAAACCCTGGATTGAGAGGACGTGCCCGAAAAAGCCACGTCCTCTCCTGTTAGTTTTTATCAGAAGCCTTTGTTGGCTGTTGTTCCGTAACCGTTGTCTCCATACTCATCAGGGTTGGAAATCTGATTGAGGAAATCGGCAGAGATAGGACGGTTATAGTGCTTTGCAGGGTCGAAGAACGCTGCTGCGCGCTTGTTGTGTTGTGCAAGGCGTGTCTCAAAGGCATGGTGGCGCTTCAGCAATGCCCAGCGATTAAGTTCTCCTGCCATCTCGCGTGCATACTCGTCCAGAATATCGCTCTCTGTGGCATTTGTAAGCTGTGGAGCTGTCTTTCCCTGGCGTACAGCGCGGTTGCGAAGCACGTTAAGGTATCTTGCTGCCGTAGCACCGTCTCCCAACTGCTGTGCTGCCTCCGCTGCTATAAGGTAGAGCTCTGCTGTACGGATAATCATCATGTCACCATTCTTCGTATTAAGACCACTGCCCCATGAACCACTATAACACCAATTGAACTTGATAAGCGAAGGATAGAGTTTGTAAGCGTTTGTTCCTGAAGGGTTTGATGTTGTGACATCAAATGGTGAGCGCTTGTACTCTGTATCATAGCCGTTGAGAGCATCCTGTCCGAAGAAATCGTCAATGTTTACTGTAAAGTAAGGGCTGAGTTTCTTCTCTTCAGCAGTCTTATATTCCTTGGAAAGCACAATGCGGAAGCGGTTGTCATCGACATCAACAGGATAGTCTATGACATACACGTTCTTATGGTTTGTCTCCAATTTGCTGAGATCTGGCTCATAGACATCCAATCCCTGTGCGTTTCTGCCCTTCCATGCAGAATATCCCTTAGGCCATACACCGACAGGAATATACTGGTTTGTAGCTCCCGGTTTCTGCACACCCATTTCAACATAAGGAACCAATGTATCACCGGAACATACGCCATACTTTGTGCGGAGGCTGCGAGTGATAGGGAGAGCCTTTGTGGCATAGTGTTCTCCAGCACCGTACCAACCGGAAGACTCCATAGAGAACTCTCCGAAAGCTGTCATGAAGGTGTTCTCGTAACGTTTGTCCCAATTTGCATCGAACACGTCAATGCTGTACTTTGAAGGTGCGAGTGTACAGTTGTTTGCGCGACCAATATAGTAGTTTGCATTGTCTTTTGTCTTGTACAGGTCATCGCAGTCAGCCGGTTTGCAGATGCTGTAAGTAAAAAGGTTGTTCTTGGCATATCCTGACTGGTCAGACAATTCTCCGTTGGCTCCAGATGCAATGAACAGCGCTTCCTTATTGCCACGGTTATTAGCCTGTGCCCAAAGGTCGGACACATCAGAATAGAGATAAGCTCCGAAATTCTGTTCACCGGCAGAGCCTGTTATCACGGTCTCTGCTGTGGCCTTTGCGAGCTCCCAGTATGACTTGCCGTCTTCTTTAAGTCCCTCACCTGCACCCTGTGCATAAGCACGAGCAAGGATACCATAAGCGGTCTTCTTTGTCACACGTGCATAGTTGCCGTCAGTAGGTATCTCCGACAGTTCGTTGACAGCCTCTTTCAGGTCTTTCACTATTGCTGCATAAATTTCCTCCACGCTGTTGCGTGTAGGGTTGACATTCACGTCGCCAACCTCCTGTGTGGAGAGGGTCACAGGACCATAGTAAGTCACCAGAATAAGGTTATAGAAGGCTCTGAGGGTCTTTGCCTCTGCTGCAATCTGCCTGATTTCGTCAGCAGTTCCTCCGTTGAGATTTCCTGCGTTGTTCACCACACTGTTGCAGGTTGCTATTGCAGCGTAAGCCTGCTTGAACACCTTGTTTGCGGCATTTGTGTTGGTTGTCAGTCCATCATAGTAAATCAGCTGCTTGGCATAATCTACGTTTCCTGATGGGCAGAGCCACATGTCAGTACCGCCTTCTGCCACTGACATGAAGTCGTAAACACTGTACAACTGTGTAGCCAATGGAGAGTAGCAATATGTTGCCAGACCTTTCCAGGTCTTATAGTTGTCGGCAGTGGCATCTCCCGCTGTAGGGTTGAATTCGTCAAGGTCACAAGATGACAATGAGAAAGCACCTGCCACGGCTGCCAACGCATATATTAATTTGTTCTTCATATTCTGTATGTATTAAAATGTGTTAGAAAGTAAGGTTTACACCGAACACGAGCTGCTTTGTGAGAGGATAGTTAATGCTGCCATTCATCTCTGGGTCGTAATTCTTCAGCAGGTCGCTCTTGGCAACAACCAATGGGTTGGTTATTGTACCGTATATGCGGAAGTTCTCAATGCCAATCTTCTTTGCTATGTTAGTTGGCAATGTGTAGCCAAGAGTGATATTTTTGATTTTGAAGAACGAACCATTCACGAACTGCAGTGCATAGTAGCCGGTGTAAGTCTCCAGGCTCTTTGCAGAATTGAGTGCAGGGAAATAGTGGTATGCATCGCCTGTCTCTGTTGTCCAATAGTCGAAATGTGTCGGGAAGTTGCCTCCTGCTGTCGGGTCATAAGAGCCAACGAGGTCACTCTTTATTGTCTGTCCCCAACGCATGTACATGTACACAGAGAGGTCAAAGTTCTTCCAAATGAATGTGTTCTTGAAGCCCAATGTCCAGTCAGGAGTGTTGTGTCCGAGCACCTGATAGTCATTGCCGCTTGGAGTATATTTATTATCCTTGGTGTAATAGATTATGTTGTTGTTCTCGTCCAGCTCATTCTTTGTAAACTTGCCGTCCTCTACCTTTATCATTCCCGGGATGTCAATGTGCAGGTCGCCCGGCAGTGCACCGAACACTTCTGCATCGGCAGCTTCGCTCTGTCGCCATGCTCCAAGAAGCTTGTAATGGTAATAAGAGTTTACCGGATGTCCCTTATAGTAGACATTGCCGCCATCGCCGTTAGTGATGAACTCTGTGTTATCAGATGTCAGTTTTGAGATTTCTTCACTATACGCTGCGAAAGTGATATTAGATGTCCATGTGAAGCCTTTTACCTCTTTGTCTGTGATGTTGCGTGTTGTGAGTGCCACCTCAAAACCATTGTTCTTTGTCTCACAGATGTTCATATAAGTATTGTAGTAGTTGGATGCGTCAAAAGCACCGTTTGTCACAGGCAGATTGCGGTTGTAGATGACATCCTCTGTCTTTGTGTAGTAATAGTCAAGGTTCAAGTCAACTCGTCCGTTGAACATAGCCATGTCGACACCGATGTTCCAGCTCTTGGATTTCTCCCAACCAAGGTTGAGGTTGGCGATAGAATATTTTGCACTTCCCTCATTTGTTGAGAAGCGGTAGCCATCTACATACTGATTGCCGAGAATAACTTTTACCGGAGTATATACCGACTGGCTTGAATACTCGCCGATGCTGGCTGTACCTGTCACACCGTATCCGACACGAAGCTTCAGGTTATCAAGCCATGAGCGTGTGCTTTCCATGAATTTCTCCTCAGAGATACGCCAACCTGCAGAGAATGCAGGGAATGTGTCCCATTTGTTTCCCTTTGCCAAGCGTGAAGAGCCATCGGCACGGAGAGAGAAGCTTGCCATGTATTTGCCTTCGTAAGAATAGTTTACACGACCTACATAGCTCAAACCCTTTGACATTGTATAAGTAGTCTTAGCGTCAGTATACTGTGTGTTTGAGCCGATACCGTGCCAAAGGTAAGCATTGGATGCAAGGTTATTCTGGTAAGCGTAAGAATATTCTTTACGGTTATGGTTCCATGATGTTACACCGGTAAAGGTGAGGTTATGTTTATCGGCAATGCTGAGATTGTATGTGAGGATGTTCTCCCACTTGTAGTTTGTTGTGTTTGTATTGCCGACAGAAGCGTACACATTCTTGTTTGTGTCAACACCGTTGCCAGCATTGTCATAGTCACTGTAAGAGCCGATGCCTTCAAACTTATTAGCCTTTGAGTAGCCGAGTGAAATGTTCAGGCGGGTCTCGAAAGTAAGTCCCTTCAGTGGAGTGAAACGGAGATACGGGTTAAGGTAAATCCTTGTGTCCTGGCTGTTGTTGCGGTAGTTACCCTTGTTATTGACAAGGAGGCTCACCATGTTGTCACCTGCTACAGGGCGTACGTTTACATTGCCGTCTTCATCATAGAGGCTGCCAATAGGGCTGCGTCCTATGGCACGGTCAAGCTTTGCGTAAGCCATGTTGCGATACTGGTAAGAACCCTGCATATTGACACCGGTTGAAAGCCAATTGTTTACCTTGTGGTCTATACGCAGATTTGTAGAATATATCTTGTTGTTATCATTGGCATACTGTCCTTCTTCTCCATTGAAATTGAACGACATATAAGCCTTTGTCTTCTCTGTTCCGCCACTCACAGATACAGAATAGTTCTGTGTCACTCCTGTCTTAAGCAATGCGTCAGCCCAATCGATATCCTCACCGCGCAGATAAGCGTCATAGACGGCTGAATCAAATACGGTATCGTCTGTCGTGTACTGTCCTGCCTGCATCTTTGCAAGTTTGCGGAGGTTAAAATAGTCTGCACCGTGATATACTTCAGGTACTGTTGACCACCCGTTGATTCCAAGATAAGCGTTGAAATTAACCTTTGCTTTGCCTTCCTTACCGCTCTTTGTTGTTACGATGATTATACCATTCGCACCCTGAGAACCATAAATCGCAGTAGAAGATGCATCTTTCAAGACTTCGATGCTCTCAATGTCATTCGGGTTCAGAGTATTGATGTCTCCAGGCATGCCATCAATAAGATACAATGGATTGCCACTGGCAGTAAGCGAGCGGTTGCCACGCAACTGGATAGTAGGCGTTGCACCGGCCTGTCCTGATGAGCGGGTGATGTCAAGACCTGCCACCTTGCCCTGCAGAGCCTCCATGGCATTGGATGTAGGGGAGAGGGTGATATCTTCGTTCTTTACAGATGTGATGGCACCTGTAAGGTCGCGCTTCTTCATCGTACCGTAGCCGATGACCACAACGTTGTCAAGCCCGACAGCGTCCGGCTCCATCTTTATATTGAGATGTGCACCGCTGCCAACCTTTATTGTCTGTGTCTTATAACCTGCGTATGAGAGTTGGAGTGTCTCACCAGCCTTTGCCTTAATGGAGAAATTGCCATCCATGTCGGTGATGGTACCGCCCTGCGAACCTTTCAACATGATTGTGACACCAATCATTGGTTCTCCGAACTCATCAACGACAGTGCCCTTTACGGCATTCTGCTGAGCCTGCACGAAAGTGTTCGCGCTGCCACCGGCAAGTGCCTGTACAGGAAACATTGTTGCTGCAAAGCCCGCCACAAACATCGCTTTCATAGCTCTGTTGACCAAAGTTTTGTTCTTTTGCATAAATATAAAGTTAGTTATAAATAATTTTAATTATATTCAATGGGACATTAGGTTAGGTTCTACAAATTTAGTGAATTATATAAATATGTAACTATACGTGTAATTTGTTTTAACGTATTTTATTCCGTTTAACTATGTTTTAACAATAATAAACAGAGAATATGTTATTTTTCCTTACATATCATGCAAAAATGGGATGTGTAAAGATTACGCTTATTGGGGTGTATTTAAGGGGCAGTATTGTCAAAAAAAAGGTCAGTAATGACAATATTGCCGGACTGCCAATAGTGACAGTGCTGCCAATACTGACATTACTGACCAGAATCATTGGTTAACGCTTACCTAATCACCTTCTTGCCATTGATGATGACGATGCCGCGTGCGGAGCGGCTGACACGCTGGCCGTTGAGGTTGTATGCGGCGGCATTTGCAGCGTTGTCAAGGTCGGAACCGCCGGCAATCTCGGTGATACCTGTGGAGATGCCGTTGACATAGACATTGACAGTGCGTGTGAAGGAGTAGCCGCCTTCCTCACACTTCACCTCAAAGCTCATCACGGACTCGTGTGCCGGAGCTGTCACGGTGAGTGTGCTGCCGTTGACTGTCGCGCCTGCACCGCTTACGGAGAACGCTGCAGCAGAGGTGTATCCGGCGAAGAGAGGCATAAGGTCTATGTCGAGAGACTTGCCGCCTGCCACCTCATAATGAGGCTGCGCCATCCAGTTGAGATACTCTTCAAGGGCTGTGTAGCCGTCGTTGTCATTGTCGGAATTGTTGTCCGGCGAGGTCACTGACAGTCCGTGGGTGCGCTCCCACCAGTCCGGCATACCGTCAAGGTCGGTGTCAAAGTCGGCAGAGCGACGCACTTCAGGGATGTCGACATAACCTTCTGAATCCCATTCGCGGTCGATGAGACCCTTCTTGCCTGTCTTGCTGCCCACCTTGCTTGTCGTTCCGTTGACGGTTTCGCTGACCATTCGCGCGTCATGGCTGTTGAAGAACGGCTGGTTGCAACCCACATCGGAGAGTACATTGCGGTAAGCCTGCTCGGCACTCTCTATGGTTGCGTAGGAAGGGAAGAACGGTTCGCTGACAAAAGGCTCCCAGTTGAGTTCCTGACCACCGGAGAGTGAATAGCGGAAAGTTGTGTTTTCTTTGTCGTAGACCTTGTTTCCGTTCAGTTCTTCGCGTATGTTTCCACTCACGTATGCCGACTGCGTGCCCTTTCCGGTGCCTTCAAGCTGAAGGTTGAGAAGGTAGTTCTGCCGTGTGGAAGGTCCTTTCTTGTAATAGTTGTTCACAAAATTTATCTCATGGCTGCCACCGTCGGTTGCTCTTCCGCCCCAGTTGTAGACAACATTGTTGAACACATCGTGTGCTCCGTCGTAGAAACCGCTGCCGGTAAGTCCGCCCGAGAGACTCCAGTTGCGTCCCTCATTGTGTGCGAGGAGGTTATGGTGGAATGAGCCCACACCACTACCCTGTCCGCCGCCGATAGTTGCTGCATAGCCGTGCTGTGCACCGCTGCCGTAGTTAGGGTGGTCGGCACAGTTAAGAGACTCTGATAAAAGAGTGCGCTGAAGCGTTATGCTCTTTGCACCGCGTGAGGAGAAAGCCTCGTCCGTTGTCCACGAAACGGAACAGTGGTCGACAATGGCATGGTCGCCGCCTGCCAGTCCCAGACCGTCCAGACCTTTGTTCTGCTCTGCCTCGATAGGACCGTTTTGGTCGCCTGCATAGCCGCGGTAGCTGCGAATAAAGCGTGTTATGCCGTCGGAATTCACACCGAGTGGCGCGCCACGGAAGGTTATGCCCTCGCCCGGAGCTGTCTGTCCGGCGATTGTCACGTACTTGTCGGAGCATACGAGCCTGCCTTTCAGCGTGATGTAGCCTGAGACATCGAAGACAATAGTCCTTGGGCCTTCAACCTTTGTCAAGCCATAACGGAACGTGCCCGGCTGCGGATTGTCCACATCATCGTCAAGGGATGTGACATGATAGACCACGCCTCCTCTGCCACCTATCGCGAATCTGCCGTAGCCTTCAGCACCCGGGAATGCGAGATGTCTCGGGCGGAATGACCATACATCGCCCTCATATCTGTTGCCGGCAGCGTCTTCCTCGTCGATGCGCCAATAGTAGACGTTGTGGCTGCTGAGACCCTGCGGAGCGTACTGTGCCTCGGTTGTGGCAATCATCTCGGTGAGGTCGTCAGGCGATGTGCCGAACATCACATGGTGCTTCACGGCAGATGATGCCGGTTTCCATGTCAGGACGATGTCGCCCGCCTCATTGACCGGTGCGTCGACGGCAGCGGCGTGCATGTCGATGTTGGCAGGATAAGGGTCGGAAGCGGTCGTCTTAGGGTTCGGACGGTCGAAGATGAGCGCGTTGACAGCAACATAGTTGTTGATGTACTCCGTACCTGCCTTCGGGTCGGAAACATATTCGATGACAACATCCTTGCCTTCCTCGGCAGTGAACTTCACATAGGACATGCCCGAAAGGGAGTTTTTCTCTTGACGGATGGTCTGCTCAACGCCTTCGAGAACCTGCACACCGTTGACAAGAACCTTCACTGTCGGATAGTCCGGAGTCATCACGCCGTCGACATTGTTATGGTAAGCGGCAAGCGAGTGCTCACCCGCTTTCAGTCCGCTGATAGTGAACCGCAAGCCCATCGGTTCGGTCTTGGAAGCCGAATAGTTGCCATCCTCGAGGATTATCGGGAAGACAGCGTCGCCGATAAGCTGGTTCTTGCTTTTGGCACCGTCCTTCCACCAGTTGCAGTAGACGGCATTGCCGGCATTGCCCGGGGCTTTCACTGACTCCACCTTTATGGTCACTGCACTGCCGTCATCGGCTGTGAAAACCTGTTCGTCACTTTCCACGCGTGCCACTTCCCACGGTTGGAACCCTTCCTCCGTGGTCGTTTTCGACTGATTGGAGATGTTGAAATCGATTCTCTGTGCCATCATGTTTGTGGAACAGAGCAAAAGAGCATAAATAAGTTCTTTTTTCATTTGGTTAGTTGGTTAGTTTGGTCAGTATTGACAGAACTGTCAGAATTGTCAGTAATGACACCACTGTCGCTTATCAATTGACATACACCGTCTCGAAATACTCGCAGAACAGTGCTTTGGCTGCGTCAAGCTGCTCCGGAGTGTTCTCCTTGACACCTTTGAGCATATACTCCTGCCCCATCGCCTCATACTTATGCACGCCGAGGGTGTGGTAAGGCAGGATCTCCACCCTCTGAATCATGCGGTAGTCCCTAAAATGCTCGCCCAACGCGCGGATGTCATCCTCAAAGGCACTGTAGCCGGGGACAAGGACATAGCGCAGCCAGAACGGGCGGTCGTGCTGTTCAAGCCATTCCGCCAGGCGCAGGGTGCGCTCGTTGCTGTGCCCCGTAAGGTGGCGGTGGCGCTGAGGATTGAACTCCTTGATGTCAAGGAGCACAAGGTCGGCAAGTCCCAAAAGTTCCTCCACATCGTCGTTCCACACACTGCCGTTGGTGTCCACGCAGATGTGTATGCCCTGCTCCTTCAGGCGGCGGAACAAGGGGATAAGGGCTTTCGCCTGCAAGGTAGGTTCGCCGCCGCTGAATGTCACACCGCCTTTCTTGCCGAAAAAGGCTTTCTGGCTCATGGCTTTGCGCACAATCTCGTCCGCGGATGTCTCCACACTCTCTCCACAAGCGTCTATCGTATCGGGATTGGCGCAATAAAGGCAGCGGAAGTTACAGCCCTGAAGGAAGACCACAAGGCGCAGACCGGGACCGTCAAAAGTGCCCATGGATTCGTAGGAATGTACTTTTATTGGCATGGTTTCTTGGGGAAAAGGTTTGGACAGTAGTGTCAGTAATGACAATAATGACAGTACTGATGCAGTGACAATAGTGACATTATTGACCCCAACTGTCAATAATGACAATTCTGACAGTTGTGACAATCACATCAATACTGTCACTACTGTCAGAACTGCCTAACAATTACATCTTCTCATGGAAAGAGCGGCTGATGACCTCCAGCTGATGCTCACGGCTGAGCTTCGTGAAGTTCACGGCATAGCCGGACACGCGGATTGTCAGCTGCGGATACTTCTCAGGGTGCTCCATGGCATCCTCGAGCATCTCGCGGTTAAGGACATTCACGTTCAGGTGGTGCGCACCCTTTGTGAAATAGCCGTCCATCATCGTCACAAGGTTGTCGATACGTGTCTCCATGTCCACACCCAAAGACTTCGGCACTATGGAGAACGTGTTGCTTATGCCGTCCTGTGAGTCACGGTAGCGCAGTTTCGCCACAGAACTCAGCGATGCGATTGCACCGCTCTTGTCACGGCCGTGCATAGGATTGGCACCCGGAGCGAAAGCCACACCCTTCGCTCTGCCGTCAGGAGTAGCACCGGTCTTCTTGCCATACATCACGTTGGAGGTGATTGTCAGCAATGAAAGTGTAGGGCGCGCGTTCTTGTAGACAGGATGCTTCTTCAATTCCTCGCTGAAGAAATAGACAAGGTCGACACCGAGGTGGTCCACACGGTCGTCGTCATTGCCGAAGCATGGGAAGTCCTTCTCTATCTCGAAGCCCTCGGTAAGTCCGAGTTCGTTGCGCTTGGCATGCACCTTACCGTACTTGATTGCCGACAGAGAGTCGATAGCGATAGACAGACCTGCCACACCGTAAGCAAGATTTATGCGCGGATCGGTGTCGACAAACGCCATCTGAGCCTTCTCGTAGTAGTACTTGTCGTGCATGTAGTGGATGATGTTCATAGCGTCGTTATAGACACGTGCTATCTGCATCAACACCTTTTTATAATTAGACCACACCTCCTCGAAGTTCAGCAAGTCGCCCGTAAGCACAGGGATGTCCTTGACCATAACAGTGCCTGTGTTCTCGCTGCGTCCGCCGTTGATGGCCAGAAGGAGAGCCTTGGCAAGGTTGCAGCGCGCTCCGAAGAACTGAATCTGCTTGCCGATAGCCTGATAGGAGACACAGCAGGCGATGCCGTAGTCGTCGCAATGGCGCACCTCACGCATCAGAGTGTCGTTCTCGTACTGTATGGACGATGTGTCGATGGACACCTGTGCGCAGAAATTCTTGAATCCTTCCGGAAGCTCAGGGCTCCACAGCACTGTCATGTTAGGCTCCGGTGAAGGGCCGAGGTTGTAGAGAGTCTGGAGGAAACGGAACGATGTCTTCGTCACCTTTGTGCGTCCGTCGTTGAAGCGTCCGCCTATAGACTCAGTCACCCATGTAGGGTCGCCGGCGAAGATGTCGTTGTACGACTGCATGCGCAGGTGGCGCACCATGCGCAGCTTGATGATAAACTGGTCGACAAGTTCCTGTGCGAAAGTCTCGTCGATGAGTCCGTGGTCGAGGTCATACTGGATATAGATGTCAAGGAACGAGGAGACATTACCCAAGGACATCGCTGCTCCGTCCTGCTCTTTGACTGCGGCAAGGTAAGCCATGTAGACCCACTGCACCGCCTCCTGTGCCGTAGTGGCAGGGCGGCTGAGGTCGAGACCGTAGTATTCGCCCATGACCTTTATCTCGCCAAGTGCCTTTATCTGCTCGCGCACCTCCTCGCGCAGGCGGATTTTCGCATCGGTCATAGGGCTTGTTATGTTGCGCAAGTCCTCCTGCTTCGCCTCGATAAGGCGGTCAACGCCGTAGAGGGCGAGGCGGCGGTAGTCGCCGATGATTCGTCCGCGCGCATAATTGTCCGGCAGACCGGTAAGGAATCCGAGTGAGCGGAAGGAGCGAATCTCGTCCGTGTAGGCGTCAAACACACCGTCGTTGTGTGTCTTGCGGTAGTGGTAGAAGATGTCCTTCACCTTCTCGTCCACCTCCACACCGTTCTCCTTGCATGCCTTCTCCACCACCTTGATGCCGCCGAACGGCTTGATGGCGCGGCGCAGCAGCTCGTCGGTCTGCAAGCCCACGATGAGTTCGTTCTCACGGTCGATGTATCCGGCCTTATGGGAGGTTATCGTGGAGACGGTGACATTGTCCAGCGAGCGCACACCATTGTTTTCACGCTCCTCCTCCAATGCCTTGAGACACTCGTTCCACACTTTCTTTGTCCTCTCCGTAGGACCCTCCAAGAATGAGGCATCGCCCTCGTAAGGGGTGATGTTTGTAAACACGAAGTCGGAAACATTGATTTCCTTGTTCCATAGTCCATCCTTGAATCTGTTGTTCATTTCCATACTAAAACCTGTTGGCTCAATTATATTATTAAAAGAAAAAAATCCACAATAGAAAACCATGACGCATCATCCTGCCACCGGCAATCGGTCTGACTTCCTGCCGCCGCTGCAATGCGTGATGCGTGCAACACCGTTACAAAGTTCGGAAAAATTCTTAACATTTGCAAATATTTGGCAGAAAATAATATGGTACAGATGACAATTATTATTATTGCGCCTGTTTTTTAACACTGATCCGTGTTAAAAACGTGTTCCGTAAACAGTTCCGGCAGCCTTCACTCCCAAAAGCCCATGTTTTCCGGCATGGAAGCCAAGCCATTGAAGGGCAAAACAAAAGGCTACCTTTCACCCGGCAAAAGGTAACACTTGGCTTGGTGAAAGGTTACCTTCTGCATGGTCAGTCGTTACCTTTCGTTACAACAACAATATTTTTCCGCTAATCAGGTAATTATCAGACTTTTCTGTTGCTCTGAGAAATAAAAATAGTATTGCTCTAAGAAATAAAAGAAACAAAAGAATCTGCTCCATTTTCACTATATTTGTGAGGTATCTTGGCAGATTTATAAAATTCTTTTGTTTCTTTTATTTCTTAGAGCAATTTTCTCTTCGAGCAACACCACCGCTTAGGGCGACACGGCTTTCAGGAGCTCCTCCACGGAAGTGTCCTTGAGGACTACCGTCCTGTCGGCATCGAGGAGGTAGAGGGAGGGCATGGAGGGCAGGAAATAGAGGTCGTCGGACAGGATGCCGCCCAAGTCCCGAGCCACCGTCCACCATGAGGGGAGAGTGTCCTTTGTCCGCTGCCACACGGCAGTGTCGCCCTCCGTGTAGACAGCGAGGACGGTCAGTTTGCCCGACTCGGCAAGGCGGCGTAAAAGAGAAGACTCCGAAAGGGTCTTTATCGCCACAATGCAGTCGTCACAGTGGGGGTCATAGAAGAGCAGCACCGTCGGGCGTGCAGGAGCCGCCATGAGCGACGAGCGGCTGCCGTCGCGCAGCACCATAGGGAAGTCCGCAGCCACAGTGCCGGGGAAATTCTTCCTTATCGCCTCGAAGAGAAAGGCGGCACGAGAGCGGAGAGCCACAGGAGCTGCCGGGGAGCAGCGTACACGGTCAAGGAACATCGTGTAGTGGAGTTCGCTGAACATCGGCGACTCCTTCTCGTACAGATACTTCGCCGCAAGGTCGGCAACCACCGTGAACGCCTTGCCGTCTGCCTCCGCACGCTCCATGAGCAGTGCCACGGAGCGGCGCACATCCGCAGTGTCGGCATGAGGGAAGAGTGAGAAGAAGTTCACAAGGTTCTGCTCCATGAACCGTTCGTCATGGCTGCGCAGCGTGTCGCGGAAGTCCATGGCATCCCAGAAATGCTCCATGACGTATGCCGCGCGCTTCCTCGGCGTGCGCAGGGAGTCCGGCACGGAGGGCAGCGGCAGCTCCGACTGTGCCTGTGTGGGAACTGCCATAAACAGCATGAGCAACACCGCCAGAAGCGATGTTGCCCTTTCTCTATAAGTCATTTTCATCTCCTTCTTGTCTTGCTTTTGCGCTTTACAGGAGCAGAATCTGTTCCCACGAAACGCACCATGCATGCATCCTCGCCTTTGCCAAGGTCATTCTTGGTTATCATGTTCGCATCGAACGAGAAATAGTTCAAGTCCATTCCCGCAGCATAGTACTTGTCGCCTCTGCCTACTTCACTCGGACTAATGGTAGCTTCATCATAAACTTTTCTTGTCGCGTCAAGGCATTTTGGTACGATTGTCTTGGCGTAGTAGATTCCGCCGGGACGGTAATAGAGGGCGGCAAACAGCGGAGCTGTCTTGTTGAAAAGATTGCCTCTGTTATTGTAGCCCGAGCAGCAGTAGCGAAGGATGCCTCTGCCTTCGGTACCTTCTTTTGTACCTCCGCCATGCTTGCGGTGTCCGTAGCCGGAGCGTCCGATAGGGAAGAAAATGTTCCTTCCTGTGAAAGTGTTGTCGGATTCGTCCGAATCATAGTAGTACACGAACACACCGCGCATGCCCTTCTTTGCTCTGTCAGGGTCACGGCGATAATATCCATAAGCCATGTCCACATCCTCCTGCGTCTCCGTTGCCCCGTCGGCATAGAGCACACCGTAACCAAACTGGACATTCTCAGTTGTGTACAACTGCTCATAGTGGCGCATTGTCGCCATATTGTCCCATGACGGGTCAACAAAACCGACAGAATTCTGTTTGATGTTCGCCCATATCGTACGAGCACCCCATGCCCTATCTATACTGCCGTCAGGGCGCGTTATCACATACCTGCCCATATTTGTCGTTGCGTGTGATTCCCATGGGTTGACAGGATTCTTGTAGTAATATCCTATACCGTCATAAGGACCATCATCATTACCACCGTGTCCATCACCATTATCATCGTAGTAACAGTTGTTTATCGCATCGATAGGCTGAGTGCTGCCTCCGAACTTGAACAATGAGCCTTCGTCACGAGGGTCTTCAGCGTCAAGGTCGGCGGAGACACGGTTGAATGTCCTCCACAGCACAGGCTCAGCGTTACTATTGCCATATTCATTTGCTGTCGGCGAAAGAGCCTGTGGAGCATAGCCCTGCCTTACGAAGATGAGGTGGGTGCAGGTGTAGCTGTTGTAAGTTATACGCACAACGGCATTGCGCACCTTGTTGTCATTGTTAATCCTGTTGAACTTTATGGTGAAGTCAATCGGAGTGTTCGTAGAGCCGTGCACCTGCTGCTTGCCGTCAAGAGTGATGAAGTTCTTTTCACCGACAATCTCTGCCATCCACGGACCATCAGAATTGAAGCTCTCGAACATCGGCACACCCTCACCAGGAAGCGTGAGCAGGCGGACATGGAAAGGCTCAAAGTTGCCGGACTTGCGGTAGACTCCCTTAGGATTGACGATTCGGTGCACCTGCTGCACATTGATGATCTTTTCTTTGGCAGGCTGCGGGTCGTCTGCAGAGCCTATCTTACGCACGTAGGGCGTCACCTTGATGTCTGCCGTGCGTGTATATCCGACATAAGGGTTGTTGCCGGAATATCCGGTCTCCTTTATCAGCACCTTCGGACGTGTGAACAGCGGAAGATTGACGGAGACACTCTGTCCTCTTTTCAGGTAAGAATAGATCTCCACCTCCTTTCTGTCCGGAGTAGGGTCAGCAGTGCCGTCGACATAAAGGGTTCGCTTGGAGAAATCAAGACCTCCCTGCTGTCCGTAGAAATACTCGTTGTTAAGTGTCCTTGACCGTTCTACCACGGCATTACTTTGGTTGTCATATCCAGGCCATCCCTCTGCACCGCACATTTCAGGGGTCACCACCACATTCTTGTCGTAGCGCAATGAGAGGAATCCGTTGCCCGGCTCCTTGTTCAGAGGTTCGTTGAAAGCGCCTTTATTGTCATCATTGATGTCGAGTCCCGAACCCACGTCTGGTTCCCATGGGTTCTTCACAATCTCTGCCGTGAAATAGACCACCTCCATGCCTTCGGCGGGAGTGTATTTGAACGGTATGGTGGACTGGTGGTTATAGAGATAGGAGACATACCACGGCTGCGGCACATCCCATGAGTCAGGCTCTTCCTTGTAGTCCACGTGCCATGAGTAGTCGTTGGCGTTGCCATTGAACTTGAGTGTCACTTTGTAGTGGTGGTTGCGCTCTGCGTCGCAGTTCTTGTCAGCATCCTTTCCGAGCATGAAGCGGTACTTTATCTCACCGTTGCTGATGTTGCCGCTTGCCTCGGAGACATAGAATGCCCTTACCTCGATGTATGTGCCGCAGGGCACTTCGTCCTTTATGGTGGTGCTGTTGGCGATGCCGCCGTTTGAGAGGTCGGTGACAGGGCCTTTGCCGTGAGGGGCGTTGCCCTGCATGTTCTCGTAGAAGAAGAGCGACTCGGAGCTGTTGGTGTGCAGGGCGGCACGCTCTCCGCTTGCGTCCATGATGTATGGAGTGCCTTTTGAGATTATGGGCCATGTGTTGTATTCCGCGCCTTCTCCGAAGACTATTGCCTGGCTGTCGTCGCGGATGAGTCCCTCTTCCTTGGTGACGGCATTGTTGAAGGAACGGAATTGCCCTTCCCCTACCTGCTTCTTTCCAAAGCCTGCGGTGCAGTCGAGCGGTATGTCATGGACTTTCACGTCGCGGATGTATATCTTCACGTTCTCGCGCAGCCCTGTGCCGTCAAAGTCCACAGTGACTTTCGATGCGGCGCGGCGCAGCCATGTCCGCAAGGTCATGCCGCTGCGGCTGACATGGACGGGAGTGAAGTCGTCTGTCGATGATGGTGCGGAGGAGCTTTCATCGGACTTGTCGGCAAAGTAGCCCATCATCATGCGGTTGTTGTAGATGTTTTCGCTGTCCCATTGGCGCTTCATGTCGCGCAATGCGTCCAATGTGGCATAGTTGTCGGCAGGCATAGCCTTCAGTGCGTCGGTGGTGCTTGTGATTACTGCACCGTTGTCGCTGTACTGTCCCATGTTTGCCACGGCTACGAGGTAGTAGGTGCCATAGCTGACTTTCAGGGACTTCTTCACGCATTTTGTGGAAGACTCCGTGGTCTCTCCTGTCGTGGCGTCATCTCCCGTACGGTCTTCGTCCTTGATGTCGTTGGCTGTGAACTCCAGTGCCACAGGGTAGTCGGGCAGCAGGTTTCCCTCACTGTCGTAGGCAAGGAGGGCGATGTCGGACAAGTCGCTCATGATGTCTCCGGCATGCCGTCCTTTCGCTCCCGCACCGCCGACCTTTGCCGAGGAGAAAGGTTCGAATGATGCTTCTATCTCCACAATGGTCTCGCCATGTGGCGTTGTCGTGTCATCTGTGAACAAGTCGTCACTGCATGACCATGCCAGCGTGGCAAGCAGAAGGATTGCCATGCGGAGTGTTGCTGACTTTATCGTTCTTATGTTTCTGTGTAACGACATTCTGTTGTTTGTATTATTGTTAATTATGTTTGGTGTTCTGTCAGGACAGTTTGTTGCTCCAAGGACAATTGAGGATGTTGCTCTAAGAACATAAAGAAGGAAAAGAAACTTTTCGCCGGACATCTGAGCTCTATGGGCGAAGAGGGTTCTTTGCTTTCTTTGGATTCTTCGAGAGATTATCCGGTTAAAGCGAGTATCGCTTAGAGGAACACATGCCTCTGACAACACACATTCTTGCCGTGCTCACTACTCCACCATGCGCTCCGTGCGCTCCCCTGTATTCTTGTCAATTTCCACGATATTGCCTGTAGGCTCACCGGTTTTGTCATACTCCTGAAAGCGATACTTCGTGTCAGTCTCCTCCAAAGTGATGTAGAAAATGCCGGTCTCGCTGTCCCATGACTCCACGATGTAGCGTTCTTTGGTGTCAGGATTCTTGAATATCATCACACCATCGCGGTCATAGACGATGGAGGTGTGGTTTGCGTTGTGCTGCAGGCGCACCTCGCCATCGATGTCTCTGTGCTCCGGATATTCGGATGTTCCGACAAAGCGGATTACTTGCCTGGTGCTGCAGTCCTGGTCATTAGGGTCCGGAGCCTTGAAATTGGAGAGGACGCGGCAGCCAGCCCAGTTCTTCAACCACAATTCGGAATTCTCCATCGTTCCGTCAGATGTGAAATGGATGGCGTAGTAGTCGCCTATCTCGTCATGGCATACCAACTCTTCACCATTAGCCGTCCGAGGCAATTCCTTGTTGTTTATGCGCATGTAATCAATCAATTCCTGCGGCAACGTCAGGTTTCCTTGCTCGTCCTTCTCCATATAGACCTTAAGGTCGCCCATGTCGTCACGCGGCAGCCCCAAAGGAGCGTCCATGCTGCAGGAG
This sequence comes from Palleniella intestinalis, assembly GCF_013166595.1. Classification (GTDB taxonomy): domain Bacteria; phylum Bacteroidota; class Bacteroidia; order Bacteroidales; family Bacteroidaceae; genus Prevotella; species Prevotella intestinalis. The sequence continues at coordinate 28,215 of NZ_JABKKG010000004.1, forward strand.
GCATAAGGCTGCACATCGAGTTCTACTGTCACCGTGGCTCTCTCACGCTCAAGGGAGTACTTGTACCAGTTGTTGCGCTTGACGTCAAACGGCTCATCCTTCTCCATGCCGGGCAGGCTGCCATAGTTCTTGAACTCAATGTCATAAGTCCTGCCGTCCTCATAGGTCACGCGGATCAGTGACGGCGTGACGCCCATACCTGTATTGTCATATTCAGGGCAGTATATGACAAAGGAGGGGGTCTTGGAGTCTGTCTTGACAAATCCTGCAGAACCGCCATTGACCTCAGCGTCCTTAGGGATGGAGATGTCGCCATAGTCCTCAAACCATGAGCCGAAGACATAATCGCCCTGGTCATAGACACCGTAAGGTGCCATTGCCGCCCTGTCGGTGTAGCGCACAAGCTCCACTGTCTTTATCTTATGCGTATCTTCCGCTGTCTCAGCCTTGTCCCTTACCTCCACCTTTGCAAAGGCGCGCAACAGATGGATGATTCCCAACTCGTTGTAGCTGCCTTCGGTAATGGTGAAATCGCTGTACTCTGCTATGCCGAACATCGGGATGCGGTTCCCGGCTGTCAGCGTTCCGCCAAACGGCGTATAGTTGAACACTGCCGCCTCGTCCTTAACAATGTCGTCCACGGTGCGCCCCACAGCATTCGCAGGGTAGTTGCGCCAGTTGGCAAGCATCATCACCTTTATCTTGTTGCCGATAAAATAATTCTCAACCTCTTCCTGTGTCAGGGTCATGTTCAGGCGGTAGTGCTTCGTGGTTTCGGAATCGCCTATGGGAATGACCATTGTGTTGTCAAACTCGCACACGACCTTATTGTCTGCATCGACGAGATAGACCCTGAAATCGCGCCCGGCAAACTCTATGTAGTTCTCAAATCCTTCTCCCGGACTGTACTCGCCGTCGGCAGGGGTGGCGGAGAACAAGGATGCCTTGGCTCTTGCCGGTGCCGAAGAGCCGTCCATGCTCAGTGTCAGACTGATGCCTGCCTTTCCTGCCATGTCAGGCATTCCGCCTGCCATGGTGCCCTCATCCGACACGCAGGAAGCTGCCAGCACTGCAAGTGCCGGCAACATCATGGCATACAGGAATGTATATGCCTTGCAACATCTATGTCGGATAAGGTTCATTAATTATGAATATCTGTCTGTAAATATTTTTTCTAACAATCTCCTGTCATGGGAGAATCATTTTGCGCCAAGCTCCACATCGTCAAGCACAATCCTCCATGAATGGATAAGGATGGAGGTGCTAATCCATTTCTTGTTTGCGTCAAGGAAGAATGTCATGGAATATTCATCCTCACGGTCAAGGAACTCCTGTGCAGTCATCGGATGGTGGTAAGCCTGTTCATAGTATTCCTTTGAGAGCAGGGCGTAATCGATTACCGGCACGCGTGCCACTGTCTCCCCATCCTTGTTTGTTATGGTGAGCACCATGCGCTTGTTGTGGTCAGCCATCAGCCTGCCTACGGAAAAATCGGCAATGACTCCGTTGACATAGACAATGGAGCGGCTGCCTGCTTCCTCGGCATCATCCTTGCCCACTCCTGCCGTGCCTGTGGTGACAGCCCATGGAGTGTAGGTCACGTTCACGTCATCGGCAAGACTGTTGTCGCTTGCCATGAAACTGTTGCTGTCCTCTATCTTGAAACTGAACTCGTCGGCTTCGAGGTCGTCGCCTGAGAGTTGCTGGAGTATGATGCGTATGTGGTTGGTGTTCTTCACCAACGGCATGGTGTAGGAGTAGTGTCCGCCGTCCATGTTCTCAGGGAGCTCCACCTCGATGAGTCCGTGATAAAGGAAATCAAGGTAGCGTCCGCTGCTCACGCCGTCCTCCGCCTTGTCGGCGTCAAGGCGGCAGGTGATGTCCTCCAGGCGTGTGGTGCCGACAACGGCTTCAGGGACTTGGAACGACTCGCGTTCCTTGCCGTTCTCCAGTCCGCACCATGCGAGGAGAGTGTATTTGCCTGCCCGGAGTGGCAGGTCCATAGAGTAGTCAGGCGATGCCAGACGGCTGCCTGCCTCGGAGTTCTTCCACACCAGCACCCCGTTCTCGTCGAAGGCATACAGGTTGACGGACTTCACCTCGTTGCTGAAGGCGTCAGCCCACTTGAGGTTCATGTCGTAGCGGAACTTCAAGTCGTAGGTCACAGAGCAGTCGCCCTCCTCATCGTAGACGAAGCTGTCGCATGATGAGAACAGGAGCAGTGTCATGATGAGTGACATGGCTGCCGGAAGCGAAAGGTGTTTGAAATGCTTCAGAGTGTTCATTTCCGTATATCTGTTTTTACCGGTTATGGGATTATTATGTCAATATTGTCAGTTGTGTCAGTTGTGTCAGTACTGTCAGTATTGTCGGTACTGTCGATTGTGTCAGTATTGTCAATAATGTCAATACTGACATATATGGTTATCGGGAGGATGTCCGCCGCCCGGAGTGTTGTCGTCTTTATGGATATGTCCGGGAAACAAGGATTCCCGATGCCTGCGCCACTCTTTGCACCGGCGCAGAGGTGCTTTCTCTTTGTTGTTTGTCAAGCAACCATGGATGAAAGTCCTGACAGCTGCTTTTAGGAAAGGAAGATGCAGAGCGTGAGTACAATCCCTGTACCGCAGTCCGCACCTTCCTCGTCGTTTCACTTATCGTTTTTTATGGAAAAGCGGATAAATGTTCTTTAATTATGCCACTTATTAAAATTATTTTATTACCAATTCAGGTCAACATCCTGATCGACAACGCGCCATGAGAGGATGTTGATATCAGCAGCGATGTATGTCTCCTCGTTCTTAGGCTTCTCAGGAACGATAACCTCATTAGGGTTGTAGACAGGAGTTCCGAGACCTGCAAGAGTCTTGATGTTCGCGTTATAGACATGGTTGCGGACAACACCGAACTTGTCGCCGAAGTGCTTAAGGTCGAAATAGTAGTATGTGAAGCCTGTCTTCCATACCTTTGCGCCGCCAAGGTTTTTCAGAGCTTCGTTTGCCTCTGCCGGTGTCATTGCCTGAGCACTTGCACCTGAACCGTTGTAGATTTCTGTGACACCTTCTGCAAGCTGCACGTATGTCTTGTAACGCTCTTCAGCAGGAGCAACACCGCCATTAATCTCTGTGGCTGTCTTCAGCACAAGGTCATTCTCCTCGAGACGTACATACTTCACACCATCAGTAATATTCACCTTCTTGTAGATGTTTGTCTGGGTCATCATGGCTTTCTTCAAGTCCTTGACATTGTACTTGATACCACCCCACTCTGCAAGTTCGATTTTATGACCGTCCTTGTCACAAAGCTGTGCTGCGATGATCACCTGTGTGTTCTTTTCAGCACCCTCTGCATTCTCATGAACATAAGTGAAGGTGTTGGCATTGGTTGCATCAGCCGTGCTGTAGAAACTCTTGGCAGTAGCACCGGTGCCGGCAGCATTGAAACTGAAATTATCGTAACCTACACCTGTTGGGTTGATAGCCCAGTAAGAACGGAAATGTGAAGGATTGTTCCATAGCTCGGCACCGAGGAGATTGTCAGGCCATGAAGGGTTGATAGCCTTCATCAGATAAGACATGTCAGCAGTTGTTGTTGTGTTCCAACCGAGGAACTTGACGAAGATTTCTGTATTTGTGATGTTGCCGTTAGCATCTTCTTCAACAAGGATGTTTTTCTTGTCTGCGGAAGCTGTGGAATAAACACCTTCAACATCGCCTGCCTTTGTAAGATTGTTCTGCACGCGCACCTTGGCAGCCTGACGCTCAACATGGATTGTCACAGGAGTGCCAATTGCTTCGGCTGCTGTTCCGAAAAGTTTGCCTTTTACGCTGACAGCCTCCATCTTTTCTCCTTCGTCGGTATAGATGGAATTGGACATAACGAAATTGCCTTCTGAATCCTTGAACTCACCGCAAACTTTATCATTGAGATCAGTGATTGAAGCTACGTTGCCGAGGTCGCTTGTAGGGTTGACCACAGCGATGATTGATGCCGGGAGCTTGTCGCCCTTAGGTGACTCGATGACAAGAGTGGCATTGATTTTCTTCTCTATGTTGTCCGGTGTTCCGGCAGAAGTCTGACCCGGAGTATAGTCAAGATAGGTACCGCCTGTCAGCCCTTTGACTTTTGCAGCGTTTCCCTCCTCGTCAAAGAAGTAGAAGCGCACTGTCCCAACATTGTTCTCCATGGCAAGACCGTCCTCGTAGCCGTTTGCCTTAGCGATACCCTTTGCTCCCGCACCTCCTGTGGAAGGTGTGTTCATTATGTTCACAGAGAGGTAGCTCACGCCGGCAGTCTGCTCATTGCCATTAGACTCCATGGCAACATCCTCGTTTGAGCAGCTTGCGAAGGCAGCCATAAACAATGGCGCCAAGAATAAAGATTTGTTCATTTTCACAATTGTTTTTTAGTAATTATTATAAATCTAATGTTTTCTTCGTTTTACTTGTTTCCTAACCTTTCCTCCAGTTCGTCAAGGGTCTTGGCAGCCTGTTCGAGTCCTGCCTGCTTTGCCTCGCCGAGATATTTGCGCGCTGTGGCGTAGTCCTTCTTGCGGACGGCGATGGCACCTCGTGTGTAGAGAGCCTCGGGAGTGTTGCCAGCCTTAAGGAGATACTTCTCAGCCATGTTGAGGTTGCCTCGGCGGATGGCTGCGCTGGCGGCATTGAGGTTGGCGACGGGGTCGTCAGGGAACATCTTGACCGCTGTCTCAAACACCTCGGTGAACTCCTCCGTGCCCGGGGTGAGGACTCCTGCCGCGACATAGAACTCGTTCTGGTCGAGCTTCTGCGGGCTCTTCTTCATGATTGCCAGAATCTGCTGCGGGTCGTTGTAGGACTTTATGACATAGGAGACACGGTAGTCCGTATGGCGCAAGGCAGGATAGAAATGGGCAAGCATGAACTTGTAGTCCGCCGGATAGAGCCGCTTGATTTTCGCCTCCTTCCGGTCTGGGTCCATATTCGTGGCTATGAGTTCGAGTATCTCGCTGCGGTGGTCAAGGTTGGACTCTTCGACAGCCTTGCGCAGTCCCTCCCAGTCCTCCGGTTCATGGTCGGTGAGCATCGCAACGCCCTCAAACTTATAGAGTTGCAGGAGGTATTCCTTCAGTGACTTTGTACGCCCTATGGCAAGGTCAGTGTTGTGGGAGTAAGGGCTTTCAGGCGATGCATAGCCCTTCAGCCATACGGTGTCGATGCGTGCGTCGCGGTCGTTGCGTATGGTGTCGATTGTGGCGCGTATCGCCGCCAGTTCGACGGTGTTGCGGCGGTATTCAGGATAGATTTCCGTCCTGTCGACAGGGAAGTCGATGTATGCGCGTCCTTCAAGGGAGCGGCGCTTCTCGAGAGTTCCTTGCGGCTTTATATATACAAGGTCAGGGAAGAATTTTTCGCTGTATTTCCCTATTGCTCCGTACTCGTTGAGCAGCACTTTTTGGCAGCAGCCCTCGTCCACTCGGTGGAGTCGCAGTGTTGCGCCGTCCATCCATTCGCGGTAAGGGAGTAGCTCATGGTAATCGACTGCCTGCGGCTTGTCCTTTGCCATGAACGACTTCTCCGTGCTGCCAGACATCATCGCCTCGCCGTTGTTGCGCAGGTAGTAGTAGTAGCGGCGGCGGCCGTAGACAGCCACGGAGGGCAGTGCCACGGAGTCGTTGCCGTTGACAAGCCACGGCGTGAGGAGCACACATTGGTTGGATTCGACCTTAAGGCTGTCGAGCCCCATGGTCATGCCGACAGAGAGGTAACCGCCCTCGCGGTCCATCTTCAGGGAGGAGACGGAGACATTGTCCACCACGTCTTTCGCACAAACGCTGCCAAAGGACAGCATGGCTGCCATAAATAAAAAAAGAATCCTGTTGATTGCCATACCCTGAATGATTAAAAGAGATAAACAACATTGATTGCCGCTTTGGTAGGGCCCACGTAGTGGTGGGTCTGGTCGGACTTGACTTTCTTGCCGCATCCGGCGCAGCGGTATTGGTCAAAGCGGGTGTAAGAATAACCGAAACCAAACTCTCCCTCAAGGTTCCAGTGCTTGTCAAGCAGCCATGCGTAGCCGTAGCTGATGCCTCCGCCGACAAACCAGCCTTGGAAGCGTGTGTCCCTGAGCTTGCCGAAGTCTGTGCCGAGCAGCTTGAAGTCTGTGTCTATTCCTCCGATGTTGAACTGTCCGCCATGGAGGTGTGCTCCGACAAAATGGCCGGCGAAACGGTCACAGAACCAATATCTTGCGCCCGGCTGCACCGACCAGTGCTTCCACCTGCGGTCATGGCTGAGAGTCCATCCGTTAAGGCTCACGGGGATGTCGAGGGTCCATTTCGGGGCGAGTCCCACTTCCATGCCGACATTGACATCGAGGATGGCGTCGTCCAGCAGGTTGGTCTTCACAGCGACATCCTGCGCATCAGCTCTTGATGCACAAACGAACATGCTCAACAATAACAAAAGTACTTTGAGTCTGGCATTCATAATCTGAATGTTTTTTTGAATATGTTTGTTTTTTGTGTAGTTCTCTTTTCTAATAAGAATCATGACGGTTGTCCTTCTGCTCCAATCATCATTGTTCCTTACCATGAAATCATTGTTCTCTCTTAGGCTTATGCCCTTGATTTCTCTTTCACACAACGTTCTTTTCAACGTGCGGCTTTGGCACTCAGAAATGCGGTCGCAAAACAGTCGGAATCGCACTTCTTAACGAAGTGTAATTTTTTCGAGGCGCAAAATTAGTGTTAATCCTACACATGACAAAACCAAAAGTGTTAAATTTACCCCCCCGAAAATTTCTTGACACAAATCACCCGCAAAAGTCGGAAAATCTCGTCATAACGACGGAAAACCGCTTTTTGCGGTGTTTGTTTTGGAATGCTCCGCCAACCTGCCTTATCCAGTAAACCGTATGCCGAAACCAGAGGAAAAAAAACTCTTTCAAAGCATAAAAAAAGACATGCCGCAAAGTGTTACCTTTCACCCGGCGGAAGGTAGCCTTTCACCATGCAAAAGATAACGGTTGACCGTGCAAAAAGTAACACTTTATGACTGGTCCAGACATGAGCCGGAGGATTTCATGTCAAAGACAGGCCTTCATAATCCTCTTAATCCGCATAAATCCTCATGAGAAAGAACAATATACCCATGAGGATTTATGCGGATTAAGGAGGATTGAAGCATGTGGAAAGGTGCTTGTCACCTAATTTATATATGACCATGTTATATCAAAAGATGTATGCCTTCTCCACCCAGTAGCAGAGGATGCCGGCAAGGTAGCCCACGAAGGCTATCCATGTGACGTTCTTCATGTACCAGCCGAAGCTGATGCGCTCGAGTCCCATGACCACCACGCCGGCGGCAGAGCCGATGATGAGCATTGAGCCGCCCACACCGGCGCAGTAGGCGAGAAGCTGCCAGAAGACTCCGTCGACGCCGAAGGCTCCGCCGGCAGGGTCGATGGCGTACATCTTCATGGCACCTGCCACGAGAGGCACATTGTCGACGATGGAGGAGAGGACGCCGATGGCTCCGGTGACAAGGTAGTGGTTGCCGATGGTCTCGTCAAGCCATTGTCCGAGGGCTGTGAGCACGCCTATCTCGGAGAGTGTGGCAACGGCCATGAGGATGCCGAGGAAGAAGAGTATCGTGGCGATGTCGATGCGTGTGAGGAGCTGTGTCACGCGCTTTGCCATCGGGTCGTGCTCGTCACGCTTGCGGTAGATGACTTCGGTCACGCTCCAGAGGATGCCCAGCACGCCGAGGATGCCCATGAAGGCTGGTAGCTCGGTGATGGTGTGGAACACCGGCACGCAGCACAAGCCGCCGACGCCGAGGGCGAAGATGAGCATGCGCTGCTTCTTGGTGACAATGGAGATGCTCTGCTCGCGCTCGTCGGGGACAGTGGCAGGGAGGTTGCCCTTGAGGTGCATCTGCATCACTGCCGTAGGGATGATGAAGGCGACGAAGGAGGGTACGATTATTTCGGAGATGACTCCGAGGGCTGTGATCATCTTGCCGTTCCAGAGCATGATGGTTGTCACGTCGCCGATAGGGGAGAATGCTCCGCCGGCGTTGGCTGCGATGATCACGCAGACGGCGTACCACATGCGGTCCTGCTTGTCGGCGACGAGTTTGCGGAGAATCATGATCATCACGATGGACGTGGTGAGGTTGTCGAGGACGGCGGAGAGGATGGCTGTCATGAAGGCTATCTTCCAGAGAAGCGAGCGCTTTGTCCTTGAGGCGAGTGCGGAGCGCACCCAGTTGAATCCGCCGTGCTGGTCGACAATCTCCACGATGGTCATCGCGCCCATGAGGAAGAAGAGTGTGGTGCCTGCCTCGCCGAGATTGCGTTCGATGGCCTCACCGAGTTCAAAATGAGGAAGATTGAGTCCGTCGTGTCCGAGGGCGAGGAGGGTCCAGCAGACGACGCACATGAGTACGGCTATCGCCGCCTTGTTGATTTTCGTGACAGCCTCGAAGGCTATGAACAGATAGCCTATGCAGAATGCTGTCACAATGATAGTGACTGTTGACATTTGTTAGTTTTTGGTTTTGTTTTTAGTGTTAGATTAATCGGCTGCAAATTTAATCAAATAAATTCATTTATGTGTAAGAAATGTGGAAAAAAAACGGAATAACAGAAAAATATTTGGCAGATACAATAAAAATCACTATATTTGCCATGGGAATCAAAAACATTTTCATTATGAATACTGCAACAACATCTCAGGCACTTACGCAAGTCTATTGGCCTATGCTTGCAAACCTTAGTGACAAAATCAAGGTTGCATTGGCAAAACGATTGCTCGACAGCGTAAACTTTGATGGCATGGCAGCCACGGATAAAGCAGAAGAAAACAAGAAAACTCAGGCCATGCTGGACAAGTTTGCCGGCTGCTGGACGGACGAACGCTCGTCCGACGAAATCATAGCTTCAATACGCGAGGCACGCTCATCAATACGCGAACCATTGAAATTATGACCATGAAATATCTGCTTGACTCCAACATCATCATTCACTTGTTCCGAGACGCCTTTGGAGTGAGAGGGAAAATCCAAGAAGCAGGATGGGACAACTGTTGCATTTCCCAAATAACACAAATTGAGCTTCTCTATGGTGCAGAACTTAGTGCCAACCGAGAAAAGAACTATTCACAAGTGTCTGATTTCCTGTCAAGTATTCATATCGTACCTATTGATGGTGCAATACCATTGTTTTGCCAGCAGAAAGCTATGTTGAAAAAATGCGGCACCATGATAGATGATTTTGATTTACTCATAGCCACCACTGCTGTTGCCAACAATTTTGTCATGGTGACAGAAAATGTCAAGCACTTTTCAAAAGTGGATGGCATAACAATTGAAAATTGGGTATGCAGACAACCATTTGCACAAAAGGGATAAGTTGCCATTGCCACAGGTTTGTCGGCAGAAGACATAAAGCGACTGCTGGACGCATAACACTGGCAATAAACTTTATAGATGGTGGTATGTTTCTATTGGAAAACCAATAGTGACATATCACCTTTTTCATGTATTGCCAGAGAAAACATTTGTAACTTTGTACAAAACGAATGTAACTTTGTGCAAAAAAGAAAAAAAACTTGAAAAAACTTTCATAATTGACATAAAATAATTATCTTTGCAAGGAGAAACATCTGCCTTCCAAGGCATAATCTTTATAAAGCAACAACCACACTGACTGACATGGAAAACAACAAGAACTTCTTCGCCGTAGACCTCGGCGCGACAAGCGGAAGAACAATCATCGGAAACATAAAGGACGGAAAAGTCATTCTCGAGGAGGTGACACGATTCCCTAACAATCTCATACAGACCCACGGACAGTTCTATTGGGACATCTATGCCCTCTACAACGAGGTGATCCGCGGACTGAAGGAGGTGGCGAAGCGCGGACTGGAGATCACAAGTATCGGCATCGACACATGGGGCGTGGACTTCGTGTTCATCGGCGAGGACGGACAAATCCTGCGCAACCCGAGGGCTTACCGCGACCCGCACACATTCTCCGCTATGGAGGATTATCTGAAGAACGTGAAGTCCAAGAAGGAGCTTTATGACGTGACGGGCATACAGCTCATGAACTTCAACTCCATCTTCCAGCTTTATGCGATGCGCCGCGCGGAGAACGCTGCACTGGAGAACGCTGCGAAGATTCTCTTCGTGCCGGACGCTCTCTCATGGATGCTCACAGGCAACGATGTATGCGAATATACCATAGCTTCCACCGGTGAACTGCTTGACCCTCGCACGGGACAGCTTGACGAGGAGCTCCTCGCAACACTCGGTCTGTCACGCTCGAAGTTCGGCAAGATGGTGCAGCCGGGCACACTCATCGGCACTCTGACCGACGAGGTGCAGGAGATGACAGGTCTCGGCGCTGTGCCTGTCTATGCCGTGGCAGGTCATGACACAGGCTCTGCCGTGGCTGCCGTGCCTGCCAAGGACGAGGAGTTTGCTTACCTCTCTTCCGGCACATGGTCGCTGATGGGCATCGAGACAAAGGACTGCATCATCAATGACAAGTCGTATGAACTGAACTTCACCAACGAAGGTGGCATAGAGGGCACTACACGCTTCCTGAAGAACATCTGCGGCATGTGGCTTCTCGAGCGCTGTCGCAAGGAGTGGGGCGACTCTGTACCAAGCGACTACCCTACCCTCTTCGGCAATGCCATGAAGGTTCAGGGATTCCAGAGCATAATAAACCCTGACGACAAGATGTTTGCCAACCCTGTCAACATGGAGGAGGCTATAAAGGAGTACTGCCGCATGACGGGCCAGCACGTGCCGGAAGGCTATGCCGAGGTCATCCGCTGCATATTCGACTCGCTTGCCCTGCGCTACCGCCAGGTGTTCACATGGCTGAAGGAGTTCGCATCGTTTGACATCACAACGCTGCACATCATCGGCGGCGGCTCAAAGAACGACTACCTGAACCAGTTCACTGCCAACGCCACCGGTGTCACTGTCCTTGCAGGCCCGCAGGAGGGAACGGCTCTCGGCAACATCATGGTGCAGGCGAAGGCTGTCGGCATGGTGAAGGACATTTGGGAGATGAGGAAGATCATCGCCAACTCTCTCGAACTCATAGAGTATCATCCGAAGGACGAGGAACTGTGGGACGAGAACTACAACAAGTTCCTCGGCATCTGCAACAAGATGGAGGAAAAGAGATAAAAAGCAACCTGACAGCATTGTCAGTCTTAACAGTCAGGTCAATATTGTCAGTTGCGTCAGTACTGACAGTATTGTCAAAACCGGTCAGTACTGTCAATCTTGTCATAATTGACAATACTGCCACCACTGGCATTACTGACCAAAACCACCAAACAAAATTAAATCAATAACCAAATAACAACTAACAAAAGAAAATGAAAGCAGAACTTATTTCCAAGGCTTACGAAATCGCGAAAGAACGTTACGCTGAAATAGGCGTCGACACAGAGAAAGTACTCAAGCAGTTGCAGGACTTCCACCTCTCACTCCACTGCTGGCAGGCAGACGATGTGAACGGTTTCGAGGTCAAGGAAGAGACAGAGCTCGGCTCTGGTCTCGCAGTGACAGGCAACTGCCCTGGCGCAGCACGCAACATCGACGAAGTGCGTCAGGACATCCTCAAGGCTAAGTCACTCATCCCTGGCAACCACCGCCTTAACCTCCACGAAATCTATGGCGATTTCAAGGGCAAGGCTGTTGACCGCGACGAAGTTACCGTTGAGCACTTCCAGTCATGGATCGACTGGGGCAAGGAGAACAACACCCTCCTCGACTTCAACTCCTCTTCTTTCGGCCACCCACGCTCCGGCTCACTCACTCTCGCCAACCCTGACGAAGGCACACGCCAGTTCTGGATCGAGCACACAAAGCGCTGCCGTGACATCGCCAACGCTATGGGTGAGGCACAGGGCGACCCATGTATCATGAACCTCTGGGTGCACGACGGCTGCAAGGACGTGTCCGTCAACCACGCTCTCTACCGCAACCTCCTGAAGCAGTCACTCGACACTATCTTCGAGAAGGAGCAGCCAATGATGAAGGACTGCATCGAAGGCAAAGTGTTCGGTATGGGTCTTGAGTCATTCACAGTAGGCTCTCACGACTTCTACACAGCTTACGCTGCACAGAAGGGCAAGCTCCTCACCATCGACACAGGCCACTATCATCCGACAGAATCTCCTGCCGACAAGGTTTCTGCCGTCCTTCCTTATCTCCCTGAGCTCATGCTCCACGTGTCACGCCCTGTACGTTGGGACTCTGACCACGTTACTATCATGGACGACACAACTCAGGAGCTCTTCTTCGAGATTGTACGCGCAGGCGCTCTCGACCGTGTACACTACGGACTGGACTTCTTCGACGGCTCTATCAACCGCCTCGGCGCATACGTCATCGGCTCTCGCGCAGCACAGAAGTGCATGCTCCGCGCACTCCTCGAGCCGACAGAGACAATCAGCAAACTGGAGCTTGCAGGCGAAGGCTACAAGGTTCTCGCTCTCCTCGAGGAGCAGAAGGCTATGCCATGGCAGGCAGTCTACGACGAGTTCTGTGTACGCAACGATGTCCCTGTAGGTCAGGACTTTATGCTTGACATCGACAAGTACGCTGCTGAAGTGACAAGCAAAAGATAAACAGCCATGGAAGGAAAAGACAACAGTCTGAAAAGCACCATAGCTGTCTCCCTTAACAACTATCTTGACGCCGGCGCAATCGTTGCCGGCGCAAGTGGTTTGTCGCTATGGCAGAAGTATCTCGGACTCTCGGAGGTTGACCTCGGATGGCTCAACTTCATCTCTGCCAACTGTCTCGGAGCAGCTGTGGGCGCAATCATCGGCGGCTTCCTTGCCGACAAGTATGGCAGAAAGTTCATCTTTACTTATAACCTCCTGGTATACATGCTGGGCGTACTGCTCGTGATGTTCTCGGTCAATTTCCCTATGCTCCTTGCAGGCTTCCTCCTGACAGGCATCTCTGTCGGTGTCGGCGTACCTGCATCATGGACATACATCTCTGAGAGTTCGGAGAACAACAACCGTGGCAGGAACATCTGCATCTCGCAGATGTCATGGGGCGTGGGACCGTTCTTCATCCTGCTCTTCGGCATGCTCTTCGCACCGGGCGGCACACTGTTCTCCTACGTTGAGTCGATAGCCGCAATGTTCGGTGTGACAGACGTCACGGAGGCTGTCAACGTGTTCAGTTCGCGCGTGGTCTTCTTCACACTGTTCGTCATAGCCTTTATAGCATGGAACCTTCAGCGACAGCTCGAGGAAAGCTCTGAATTCAAGGCGAACAAGGAGGCTGCCAAGGCAAAGGGCGAGGACACCGGCATGATTCATTCCTTCAAGGTCTTGTTCTCCAACAAGGTTGCCGTGAAGACCGTCGCATTCCTTGCGGGCATCTACCTCACATGGAACCTTGTGGCGTCAGTAATGGGATTCTTCCAGCCACACATCTATGAGACTGCCGGCGGCGTGAGCAACGAGACATCGCAGATGATGAACTGCATACAGTGGGCAGTAATCGTCTTTGTCGGCTGGCTGACATCACTCGTCATCGACAAGATGAGCCACAAACTCATCTATGTCTTCGGACTCCTCGTGGCGATAGCGGCATGGATTCTCATCGTGGGAATCGGTGTCAACGGCCCTGCAGGACTGTGGACATTCTGCATACTCTGGGGCATTCAGGGCGGTTGCTCTGTGCAGGTGTTCTACGCTCTTTGGGGCTCGGAACTGTTCCCTGCAAAGTTCCGCGCGGGAGCACAAGGCCTTATGTTCTTCATCGTCCGCGGACTGTCGGCAGTATGGGGCATCATCTTCACCCTCATCTACGGTGAGCACGGCGAAGGCTTCACCATTGCCGCTTACTGCATGATAGCACTCCTCGTGGTATCGCTTATCGTGGGCATCCTCGGCGCACCGAACACTCGCTGCAAACCGCTTGAAGAGATAACAAAAGAACGCTACGGCGATAATTATTAATTAAGGTCAGTACTGTCAGTTTTGACAGTTGTGTCAATAATGACAATCACGACAATATTGACAGTACTGACACAATTGACAATACTGTCAGAAAAAACAAAACCAACAACCCAATGAAATCAATATTAGACAACCGTCCGGGACTCAAGGCTGTCATCGACCAAGTCGCTGAAGTCACCGGCTACCTCTGGCAGAAAGGCTGGGCAGAGCGCAACGGCGGAAACATCACAGTGAACATCACAGAGTTCGTTGACGACGAGATAAAGGCACTCCCTGCCATCGCCCCTGTAAAGCAAATCGGCAAGGTTCTCCCTAACCTCAAAGGCAAGTACTTCTACGCAAAAGGCACAGGAAAGCGCATGCGCGACCTCGCACGCTTCCCAATGGAGAACGGCTCTATCATACGCATCTGTGACGACTGCGCATCCTACGAAATCATCGCCGACGAGCCTGTCGCACCAACATCCGAGCTCCCTTCACACCTCGCCCTGCAGGACTATCTCCTCGCTTCCGGCAGCTGCTACAAGGCAACGCTCCACACCCACCCTATCGAACTTGTGGCCATGTCCCACATCAAGCGCTTCCTTAAGGGCAACGAGATGACAAAGGTGCTCTGGTCAATGATTCCTGAGACCCTCGCCTTCGCACCACTCGGCATCGGTATCGTACCTTACGCTATGCCGGGCTCAATAGAACTCGCTGACGCCACTCTCGAGCAGATAAAGAAGCACGACGTGGTCATGTGGGAGAAGCACGGCACAGTGGCTGTAGGCGTTGACATCATGGACGCTTTCGACCAGACCGACGTACTCTGCAAGGCAGCTAATATATATATGTGTGCAAAGTCAATGGGCTCCGAGCCTGACGGCATGACAGACCAAGAGATGAAGGACATCCAAGAGACCTTCAACCTCCCAACTTCACGCCCTTGCTAAATAAATGAAAAAGAATCCCTCCTGCCACCGGTGACAGGAGGGATTCTTCAGTTTTGACAGTGACTGCAATAACATCAGTATTGTCAGTACTGTCAGTATTGACACAATTGTCTGTATTGTCGGTATTGACACAACTGACAGTACTGACAATACTGACCAAAAAAAAACACCAATGCGCAAACTACTCACAATCCTCGCCACAGCACTCAGCCTGTCAACCATGGCGCAGAGAATCAGCCTCTCCGGAGAATGGCAGTTCTCTGCGGGCGACAAACCTCACTATTCCGACCACATAAAGCTGCCGGGCTCCATGCTCACAAACGGCAAAGGCAATAAAGTGAACATCAACACTCCGTGGGTCAGCAGCCTTTACGACTCGTCCTACTACTTCAACCCTTACATGAAGAAATACCACGTCGAGGAGAACATCAAGTTCCCATTCTTCCTCACACCTGCCACACACTATGTCGGCAACGCGTGGTACAAAAAGACCGTCGACATCCCTTCCTCATGGAAGAAGCACCGCATAACACTCTTCATCGAACGGCCACACATAGAAACCAACGTCTTCGTCAACGGAAAAGCTGCCGGACGCGACTCCTCACTCAGCGTGCCGCATGAGTTTGACATCACACCGCTCATACTCGCCGGACGCAAGAACACCATCGAAGTGAAGATTTACAACGGCATAGAAAACGTATGCGTCGGACAGGACTCCCACAGCGTCACCGACCAGACACAAGGCAACTGGAACGGCATGACGGGACGCATCGAACTCATCTGCCGCCCCATGACCTGCATCGCCGACCTGCAGGTGTTCCCTTCCGTCAGCGACATGACCGCCAATGTTGCCATAAAACTCAACGGCAAACAGGGAAAACACAAACTGGAAATAATCTGCACCGACACCGAAGGGCGCGACTCCAAACCCATAACAAAATCCTTGCGCTTCAAAGGCGACACCCTCCGCACCACAATCGCCATGGGCAGCGACGCCCGACTGTGGGATGAATTCTCGCCAAACCTCTACCGCCTGACAGCCATCCTCGACGGCAAGGACACCGTCTCCACCGTCTTCGGCATGAGGGAAATAGGCATAAAGGGCAGACAGTTCCTTGTCAACGGCAGGGAGACATGGATGCGCGGAACGGTGGAGAACTGCTGCTTCCCGCTCACAGGCTATCCGCCGACAGACGAGGAATCGTGGCTGAAAATCTTCAGGAAATGCAAGGAATACGGACTTAACCACATGCGCTTCCACTCCTATTGCCCGCCGGAGGCTGCCTTTGCCGCCGCCGACAAAGTGGGCTTCTACCTCCAGCCGGAAGGTCCGTCATGGCCCAACCACGGCGTGAAGCTCGGCAAGGGGATGACCATCGACCGCTACCTCCTCGAAGAGACACAGCGCATGGTGAAAACCTACGGCAACCACCCGTCCTTCTGCATGCTCGCAGCCGGCAACGAACCGGCAGGCGACTGGGTGAAATGGGTCGGTGACTTCGTGGACTATTGGAAAAGCACGGGCGACAAGCGGCGCGTCTACTGTGGCGCATCTGTCGGCGGAGGCTGGGCGTTTGACCCGAAGAGCGAGTACCACGTGAAGGGTGGCGCACGCGGACTTGACTGGAACCGCCACGCTCCGCAGTCCATGGACGATTTCTACCCGCAGATAACAAGTTTCCTGCAGAAAGGCCGCCAACCCATAACCTTTGAAATCAACGAACCGCTCATAGCTCATGAGCAGGGACAATGGTGCGCCTTCCCTGACCTTAACGAGACTTCACAATACACGGGAGCATACAAAGCACGCAATTTCGAGATTTTCGCCGACCTCCTCAAGGACAACAACATGGCTCCGCAGGCACAGAAATTCCTCATGGCAAGCGGAAAACTACAGACCTTGGCGTACAAATACGAAATGGAACGCAACCTCCGCACACCTGAATATGCGGGCTTCCAGCTCCTCGGACTCAACGACTACAGCGGACAGGGCACAGCCCTCGTCGGCGTGCTCAACGTCTTCTGGCGCGAGAAAGGCTACTGCACGGCGAAAGACTGGCAGGAGTTCTGCGCACCGATAGTGCCGTTGGCACGCTTCCCGAAGTTTGTCTACACCTCCGCGGACACACTCGTCGTGCCGATAGAGCTGTACAACGCCTACAAAGAACCGCTCGACAAGGCAAAGACTCTGTGGCAGATAACCTCCGAAGGGCGCACCGTTGCAAAGGCAGAAACATCACAAGGCATTATCCCTTTGGGCAAAAACCACAGTCTCGGCACTGCCATGATGAACCTCGCAACGGTCGACAAACCGGCGAAATTCACACTCTCCGTGACCGTCTCTTCCACAAATGCCGCCCCTGCCACCAACCATTGGGATTTCTGGGTGTACCCTAAGCACATCGACATGCCGTCCGCCAAGGACATCCACATCACCGACACACTGGACAACCGTGCGCTGAAAGTCCTCGAACGTGGCGGCAGCGTGCTCATCGAAGCAGCCGGAAAAGTGCGCTACGGCAGCGATGTGAAGCAGACCTACCTGCCTGTCTTCTGGAACACAAGCTGGTTCAAGATGCGCCCTCCGCACACCACCGGAGCGACCATCGCCACCGACCACCCACTGTTCCGACATTTCCCTACCGACAACTGGACAAACCTCAACTGGTGGGAACTCGTCAACAAGGCGCAGGTGATGAACCTCTCCCGTTTCCCTGCCTCCTACAACTCCCCCATACAGCCCGTCGACACATGGCACATAAGCCGCAAACTCGGCATGCTCATCGAGGCACGTATGCTCAACGGCAAAGTCCTCATGACCACCATTGACATCTCCTCCGACCTTGACCGCCGCCCCGTAGCACGCCAGATGCGCAAAGCCATCCTCGACTACATGCTCTCCGACAGTTTCGCTCCGCAGATGACACTCTCCCCTGCCCTCATCACCTCCCTCTTCGAGACAGAAGCCCCACCGGTCAACATGTTCACCAAAGGCACTCCCGACGAGCTGAAGCCGAAACTGAAATAGTCTTTCAACATAAAAAAAGCATTACCTTTCACCATGTCATTCGTTACCTTTTGATTGGTGAAAGGTAATGTTTTTCTATGCTGTTGGTAACCTTTTGCAGCATGGGATGTGTGGAAAAGTCACGAAAAAGTGTGGAAAAGCGTGTATAAATGGTGGAAAACATGCGAAAAACGATGTGGAAAAGGCGTGGGTTATCAACAGCGGCTTTTCTTTCAAAAGGATGGAACGGGGATGTGTGGATAACTTGCGGAGTTTTGATTGTACTTTCCACAAGTTATTATCAACGGGGTGGTGAAGCGTAAAGTGCTAAGGATGAGGAGAGAATAATGGAAGGAGAGATGGTTTTCCACAGTTTCCACAGGATATAATAATCATCATAGTATTCTTTTTAAAATAATAAAAGGAATATATTATTATTGATGGTTGGCATCGCCGGCCGTCAACGTCAGTATTGTCAATTGTGGCAGTACTGGCAGTTTTGTCAAGTCGGTCAATATTGTCAGTACTGACACAATTGACAGTACTGTCGGAAAAAACTTCCCCAAAAATTTGGAATTCTTTGTGAAAAGCATTAACTTTGCAGAAGCACGAAAAGCGTGCGTTTCCAATGTATAACCTTTGTTTATAATAAAAAAACTACAATATTTATGGCAAAAAAAGCGGATGAGCTGACCCCTATGATGAGACAGTTCCGCGAGTTGAAGAGCAAGCATCCTGATGCGCTGCTCCTGTTCCGTTGCGGTGATTTCTACGAGACATACTGCGAGGATGCGGAGATAGCTTCAAAGATTCTCCACATGACCCTCACACACCGAAACAAGGGGGCGGCACAGGGTGAGGCGATGGCGGGATTCCCGTACCACGCCCTCGACACTCATCTGCCGAAACTCATCCGCGCCGGACAGCGCGTTGCCATCTGCGACCAACTGGAGGACCCGAAGAAGACGAAGACGCTTGTCAAGCGAGGCATCACGGAACTTGTCACTCCGGGTGTGGCGATGCAGGACAATGTGCTCGAGAACAAGGAGAACAATTTCCTCTGCGCCGTCCACCTCGGACGCGGTGCGGTGGGCATAGCGTTCCTCGACATCTCCACCGGCGAGTTCCTCTGCGGCGAAGGGTCTTATGACTATGCCATAAAAGCCATTGATAATTTCCAGCCCAAGGAGGTGCTTCTCGAACGCCGGCGCCGCAACGAGTTCTTCTCGCGCTTCCCGGCAAGGCTCTGCACATACGAGCTTGACGACTGGGCGTTTGCCGAGGAGACGGCGGAAAAGGGGCTCTGCGACCATTTCGCCGTGAAGAGCCTCAAGGGCTTCGGCATCGACCACCTGAAGAACGGCATTGCGGCGGCAGGGGCGATAATGAACTATCTGGAGTTCACGGAGCATAAGATGTTAGGTCACATAACAAGCATCAGCCGCCTCGACACCGACAATTATGTGCGCCTTGACACGTTCACCGTGCGCTCCCTCGAACTCCTGCAGCCTATGACCGAAGGCGGCGCATCGCTCCTCGGCATCATCGACAACACAGCCACGGCGATGGGCGGCAGACTGCTGCGCCGCTGGCTGCTGTTCCCATTGAAGGATGTGGCGAAGATTGTGGAAAGGCAGAACGTCGTGGAGCATTTCTTCCGCGCCACAGACCTGCGCAACACTGTCTCCGAACAGCTGCAAAGCATTGCCGACCTTGAGCGCATAACGGCGAAAATCTCCACTTTCCGTGTCAATCCGCGCGAGCTGCGCTCCCTTGCCGAGGCACTCAGGGCGGTGGAGGTGCTGCGCACGGAATGCCTTGCCTGCGAAAACAATGACCTCATTGCCCTTGCCCGGGAGCTTGATCCTTGCGAGGAGATGAGGGACAGGATACTGCGCGAGATAAATCCTGAGACACCCGTCCAGATTTCCAAAGGCAATGTCATCGGCGACGGCGTGGATGAGGAGCTTGACGACCTGCGCCTTCTCCACCGCGACAGCAAGGACTATCTGCTGAAACTGCAGGCGGAGGAAGCCGAGAAGACGGGCATCCTGTCGCTGAAGGTTGGTTTCAACAATGTCTTCGGCTATTATCTTGAAGTACGCAACACGTACCGCGACAATGTCCCCGAGACATGGGTCAGGAAGCAGACACTCGCTCAGGCGGAGCGGTACATAACTCCCGAATTGAAGGCTTATGAGGAGAAAATCCTCAATGCCGAGACGCGCATTGCCGAAATAGAGCAGCGCGTCTACGACCGCCTGCTGCGCGACTGCCAGCGGATTGTGGTAAGGATACAGCGCGACGCTGCCCTTGTGGCACGCCTTGACTGCCTCCTGTCGTTCGCCCTTGTCTCCCTGCACAGGAAATACAACCGCCCTGTCATCAACGACACGACCGCCCTGACCATAAAGGCAGGCCGCCACCCTGTCATTGAGGCGCGCATGGATTATGGCGAAGAATATATCCCGAACGACATACATCTTGACACGGAGAGCCGGCAGATAATGATGATAACGGGCCCTAATATGGCAGGAAAGTCTGCTCTGCTGCGTCAGACGGCGCTCATCACACTATTGGCGCAGACGGGCTGCTTTGTGCCGGCAGAGAGCGCGGAAATAGGCATTGTGGACAAAGTGTTCACGCGTGTGGGTGCTTCGGACAACATCGCCGCGGGTGAGTCTACTTTCATGGTGGAGATGACCGAGGCATCGAACATACTGAACAACATCACGGCGCGCTCCCTTGTCATCTTCGACGAACTCGGGCGCGGCACAAGCACCTACGATGGCATTTCCATAGCGTGGGCGATTGTGGAGTATCTCCACGGCAGCAGCGACAGACCGTCAGCGGCGCATCCGCGCACGCTCTTCGCCACGCACTACCATGAGCTGAACGAAATGGCGGAGCGTTTCCCGAGGATACACAACTTCAACATCTCCGTGGCGGAGGAAAAGGGCAAGGTGGTGTTCCTCCGCAAGCTCGTGCCGGGCGGTTCGGAGCATTCCTTCGGTATTCATGTCGCCGAAATCGCCGGTATGCCGCCGGAGATTGTGCGCCGTGCGAACATTATCCTGAAGGAACTGGAGGAGAAAGGCAGCGGCGCTCGCAGTTCGCTGACAGCATCGGAACCTGCCGTTGTCTCGGAAGGGCAGCCGGAGAGGAGGGGCACTGCCCCTGAACTGTCGTTCTTCCGATTGGAGGACCCTGTCTTGGAGCAGATAAGGGACGCACTCCTCTCGCTTGATGTCGACAACCTCACTCCTATCCAGGCTCTTAACAAGCTGAATGAGATAAAAGGAATATTGGGAAACTGATGCCTTTACAGGCAGGAGATGTTCATATCGCAAAACGATAATCTTCGGAACTTATGCAAGACTTGGTAAACGGACGATGCGGATGGTGTGGCACCGATGAGCTTTACACGGCATATCACGACAATGAATGGGGAAAATTGGTGACGGACGACAAGACCCTGTTCGAGTTCCTCCTGCTGGAAAGTGCCCAGGCCGGACTGAGCTGGATAACAATCCTGAGAAAGCGTGAGGGCTATCGTGCCGCTTTCCATGGTTTCAATGCCGATGCTGTGGCACGGATGGACGAGGAGGACATCGAACGCCTGATGCATTTTGAAGGGATTGTAAGGAACAGGCTGAAGATAAAATCAGCCATCGTGAATGCAAGATTATTCCTCACGGTGCAAGAGGAATATGGCAGTTTCTTCAACTACATCCTGTCGTTCTTCCCTGACAGGCAGCCGATTACCAACAATTTCCGTTCGTTGGTCGAGGTGCCTGCGTCCTCTCCCGAATCCAATGCGATAAGCAAGGACATGAGGAAGCGCGGCTTCAAGTTCTTCGGGACGACCATCTGCTATGCTTTCCTGCAAGCCACCGGTTTTGTGAACGACCATCTGACGGACTGCATGTGCAGGAGGGGCGTTGCTGGAAAATAAAAAAATTGCTCTAAGAACGCAAAGAAACAAAAGAATTTTTTCCTTATGACATTATTCTGAAAAGGAGATTCTTTTGTTTCTTTGCGTTCTTAGAGCAATATCATTGTAAGGACATTGCACACGTTCATTTCATCCGCGAGGTGCGCTGCTGAGTGTCGGAAGGGGATTCATCGAACTGCTCGCGGTAGCATTTGGTGAAGTAGCTCGGGGAGGAGAATCCGACGGCGTAGCAGACTTCGGAGATTGTCAGACGGGTGGATTTGAGCATCCTCTCTGCCTTGCGCAGGCGGATGATTTTCAGGAGCTCTGTAGGGGAATAGTTGGTGAGAGCCTTTATCTTACGGTAGAGTTGCACACGGCTGAGCCCTATCTTCGCGCCGAGTTCCTCTACGGTGAGGTCGCTGTTGCCGAGTTCCGACTCCACAACCTCCACGAAACGGCGGTAGAACTCGTCGTCGATGTCACTCTGCGGCAGGAGGTTACTGTCAGGTTTGGTGAGCTTGGGAGCTGGTTTTTCCTTGTCCTCTGTCACTTGCGGGCTTATCCTTCGGCGGTTGAGAATCAGGGATTCGCATCTTGCCGTGAGGACGCGTGAGTTGAACGGTTTGGAGAGGTAAGCATCGGCACCGCATTCGTAGCCTGCCACGCGCTGCTCGTCAAGGGCGCAGGCGGTGAGCAGAAGCACCGGAATGTGGGATGTCGTGACCTCGTTCTTCAGGTGTCGGCATGTCTCGAGGCCGTCTATTCCCGGCATCATCACGTCACAGATGATTATGTCGGGGATGTAGCGTGATGCCATGCGTATGCCCTGTGCACCGTTTGATGCCTGCAGGACATTATATTTGTCGCAAAGCAGTCCGTAGACCAGTGTGCGGATGTCGGCGTTGTCGTCGATGACAAGTGCTGTCGGTCTGCCGTCCGCCTCTTCCTGTTCTGGCTCGGGAGCTTCGATGTCGGCAAGTTCCTCAGTCACGTCATCAGGACTGTTTAGGCTCTCATGGCTTGAGAGGTGCTTGTCGACATGAGTGACAGGCAGCTCGACGGTGAACACTGAGCCTTTTCCCTCCGTGCTTTCGACATCTATAGCGCCTCCGTGGAGTTCGACAAAGGATTTCGTCAGTGCCAGTCCTATGCCCGAACCGTTTGGAGTCACCTGATCGGCGCGGAAGAAACGTTCGAAAATCTGCTTCCTGTTCTCCTCGCTTATCCCCTGTCCGTTGTCGGAAACCTCTATGACGAGTTTTCCGTTCTCCATCCTCATGTCCACCGTCACGCTGCCGTTCTGCGGTGTGTACTTGAATGCGTTGGAGATGAGGTTGAAGTAAATGCGTTCCAGTTTCTCTATGTCCACCGCCATGGAATAGCTTTCCGCATCCATGATGTTCACCGTGAAACTCAGGTGCTTGCGTGCAGCAGCCTGGCGGAAGGCGTCCGACCAGTCCAGTATTGCCGCACGCATATCGGTCTCAACTGGGTTGTAGGTCATCTTGCCGTTCTCAGCTTTTCGGAAGTCGAGTATCTGGTTGATGAGTCGCATCAGGACTTTCACGTTCTTGTCCGCCAGGCGCATCATGGCAGACTGCTGAGGGGTGATGTTGTCCGCTCTGACCATCTGCGCCACAGGTTCTGCGATGAGCGTCAGCGGTGTGCGCAGGTCGTGGGAGACATTGGTGAAGAAGGTTAGTTTCGACTGTGTGGCGTCGCGCAGCTGTTCGTAGAGCGAGGTCAGGGTCTCCTGCTGCTGTTCGAGCTGCTGTTTCTGTGCCATGATTGCCGCATAATGGTGTTTTCGTGCCCAATAGTAGCGCAGCAGCATATAGAAAAGTATGGACAGCAGCACAAGAATCGCCACGACGGAGTACAGCACTGTGGTCTGTGCGGAATGCCGGCTCCAGTATTCGTCCACCTGCCCTTTCAGTGTCTTCACCTTGCGAGTCTCGTTCTGAATCTCCCGGTCAAGCATAAGCATCAGTTCGGCATTGTCTTTTGTCACTACGGTCGGTGTGGTGATGATTGTCTCTTCGTCAAACGGCTCACCGTTGACAATGGCCAATGCCTTTTTGAACAGCAGGCTGCCCTCGGTGGGATAAAGGAATGTTGCGGTTATCACACCGTCAGCTACCGCCTTCAGACCTATCGACGGTACGGCGTCCACACCTATTATCTTCATGTCCTTTATGCCATGCTTCTTTGCCGCGTCCGATGCTCCGATGGCCATACGGTCGTTATGGGCGTAGATGATGTTTGTCTCCGGATGGACGGCGAGTATGGAGTCGGCTGCGGCAAAAGCATCCTCATAGTTCCAGTTGCCGGCGGCTTTCGCCACAATCCTTGCCCTGTCGCTGTTCTCCGCCATCACTTTGTCAAACCCGCCGCCACGCTTCATGGCAGGAGTGGAGCCCGGCAGACCTGTGATTTCAAGGATGTGTAGCTCTTCATCGGGCAGCAGCAAGGCATACTGTGCCGCCTTCTCGCCGATGTCATGATTGTCCGCTCCGACAAAAGCCGAATAGCATTTTCCCTCAGCCTCACGGTCGAAGACCACGATTGGCATACCGCTGTCGTGCAGGGCTTTTATCTTGGGCGTGATGGCTTTCGCCTCGTTAGGCGATACAATGATGATGTCGAAATCGTTTTTAGCAAAATACTCCAAGTCGGCTATTTGTTTGGCATTGCTGTCATCGGCGGAGCGTATCTCGACTTCCACTTCGGGGTGGAAGATTTCCTCGCGCATGATTTCCTCGTTGAGGGTCATGCGCCAGTCGTCGGTGCTGCATTGCGACACACCGATGCGCACTTTCTTTTCCTCGGTGCATCCTGTCATAAAGAGTAGCGACAGCAACAGGTATAGGAATTGTTTCATTATAGGATTTCAGGTTATGGTTTTAGTTTATTTATGGTTCATCTGCAAAATTAATGCTTTTTGCGGAATTAGCAATGTTACAATAGTTAAAAATGATGTTACATGAAACGGAATTATCAAATAATGTATCATTTTTTATCGCCTGAATGCCGATTGATTATTAATTTTGCAGCAGAAAACTAAAACAAACAAGTACAGACATGAAAACCAAACTCGTAACATTATTCTTTATCTTAGCCACTCAAATGACATGGGGCGCAGACAAATCACTCAAATTCATGCACCCTGCACCTGACCACACACTGGTAAAGGTCAAACCTACCGGAAAGTATCTCATCCTTCCTGTAGAGGAGAACCGTCCGGACTCCAAAATCGATGTCCTGGTAAACGGAGAGAAGGTGACAACGCTCTTTGTGCGTTTGGCAGAGAACAATGTAGACTACAGTGTGCCGTTCGACCTCTCGCCCTACATGGGCAAGGGCGAGATTCTGCTCAGTATCGTCAGCCCTGTCAACAATCGCGAACACTCACGCCAGGCTACCGAGATTCTTTGTTGGAACGAGATGGCTGTCTCTGACTCCTTTGACACAAGCAACAAAGAGAAGTTCCGCCCGACATACCACCACACTCCGCTCTACGGATGGATGAACGATCCGAACGGAATGTTCTATAAGGATGGGGTGTGGCATCTCTATTACCAGTACAACCCTTATGGCTCAAAATGGCAGAACATGACATGGGGACACTCCTCTTCCACCGACCTTGTGCATTGGGAGCATCATCCGGAAGCCATACGTCCTGACGGACTGGGAACAATCTTCAGCGGCAACAGTGTCATCGACCACAACAACACCGCAGGCTTCGGCGCAGGCGAGGTGATAGCCCTCTACACTTCATGCGACAAGAGCCAGACACAGAGCCTTGCACACAGCAGCGACAACGGCATGACATTCACGAAATATCCTGGCAACCCTGTCATCGTCACCCCTAACGAGGCACGCGACCCTAATATGTTCTGGAACACCGGCATAAACAAATGGAACCTTGTGCTCGCCGGAGCCATGGACCACGAGATGCACATCTTCAGCTCACCCGACCTAAAGGAGTGGACTTACGAAAGCTCCTTCGGCAAAGGCTACGCAGCACAGGACGGAGTGTGGGAATGCCCTGACCTCTTCCAACTCGACGTGCCGGGGACAAACGAGAAGAAATGGGTGCTCCTCTGCAATCTTAACCCTGGAGGAAAGTTCGGCGGCTCGGCAACACAATATTTCATAGGTGAGTTCGATGGAAAGAAATTCACCTCCGACTACACTCCACAGGACACTCTATGGATGGACTTCGGCAAGGACCACTACGCCACAGTCACATGGAGCGACGCTCCCGAAGGACGACGCACGGCGATAGGCTGGATGAGCAACTGGCAGTATGCCAACGAGGTGCCGACAAAGCAGTTCCGCAGCGCAAACACTCTGCCGCGCGACCTCCAACTGTTCCATGACCAGAACGGAAAACTCCTCCTCGCATCCAAACCTGCCGCAGAACTCAGCAACATGCGCGGAGAGGCACGAAGCTACGGCAGATTTTCCGTGTCGAAGAAAGGCAGGTCGTTCCGTCTTCCTGACAGCAAAGGCATGGAGATAGTCATGGACTACAGCCTTAATGCCAAGTCGGATGTCTCACTGACCATCTCCAACGCCAATGGCGACAAGGTCGTTATGACCATTGATGCCAAGGACATGACCTTCACCATGGACCGCACAAAGAGCGGTGAGGTCAACTTCAGCCGCCATTTCCCTGCCGTCACCGTTGCTCCGCTCTCCAAGGACGCTCCTACGGGAACCATACGCGTCTTCATCGACTCATCGTCAATCGAGGCGTTCGACTCCGAAGGAAGGTTCGCAATGACCAACCTCGTCTTCCCTACCCAACCGTATTCCAACATAACCGTGAAGGGCAACGGAAAGGGAAAGATAAAGAAACTGAACGTATATAAAATAAAGTAGAGTTAAGGGAATATACGACAATTTGTCAATTTGTCAATTTGTCAACTTGTCAATCTGACGAATCTGTCCAATCTACAACCTATAACCTACCCCCCCCCAAAAAAAAAAAACATCCTCAACAATGGAAAACAACAAAACTCTCGCTGCCGGCCGGAAATCATTGCTGGTGCAGATCATCCCGGTCATGCTGTGCTTCTTCGCCATGGGGTTCGTCGACCTCGTGGGCACAGCATCCAACTATGTCCAGAAAGACCTCAGCCTCACCGACTCACAGGCTAATCTATTCCCATCACTCGTCTTCTTCTGGTTCCTCATCTTCTCAGTGCCTACAGGACTGCTGATGAACAGGATAGGACGCAAGAACACTGTCCTCGTGTCGCTCGTCGTCACCCTCGCATCGCTCGTCATACCTGTCTTTGCCGACAGTTTCACGGCCATGCTCCTGGCATTCTCCTTCCTCGGCATAGGAAACGCCATAATGCAGACATCGCTCAACCCACTCGTGAGCAACCTCATGAGCTCCGACCACCTCGCTTCCACACTCACCTTCGGACAGTTTGTCAAGGCTATAGCGTCATTCCTCGCACCTATCCTCGCAGCATGGGGAGCGACAACCATCATGCCTACTCTCGGACTCAACTGGAAAGTGCTCTTCCCTATCTATGCCGCCGTGTGTGTCATCACCATCGCCATGCTCGGTGCAACTCCCATCGAGGAGGAGCAGCCTGACAAGGCATCAAGTGTGACGGACTGCATACGTCTTCTCGGCCGTCCGTTCATCCTCCTGTGCTTCCTCGGGATAATGTGCCATGTGGGCATAGATGTCGGCACAAACACCACAGCACCGAAAATCCTCATGGAACGCCTCGGCATGACTCTCGAGGCTGCCGGGTTCGCGACAGGCGTCTACTTCATCTTCCGCACCGCCGGATGCTTCCTCGGCTCGTTCATCCTGCGCTCCTGCTCCGCAAGGAAATTCTTCACCGTAAGCGTGGTAATGATGCTCGTGGCGATGATAATCCTCTTCTCGGCATCCTCGCTCTACCTCATCTATGCCGCCATAGCCATGATAGGCTTCGGCAATTCCAACATCTTCCCCGTGGTCTTCGCACAGGCTCTTAACAACAGCCCGAAGGAGAAGAACGAAGTCTCAGGACTTATGATTATGGGACTCTTCGGCGGCACAATCTTCCCGCTCGCCATGGGCTTCGCCAGCGACCTCATCGGAGGACAGTCAGGGGCAATCGCAGTGATGACCGTCGGAGCGGCTTACCTCCTGCTCTACTCCGCACGTATAAAGAAATAAATATCTTAAAATCATAATCTTAAAACACATACAAATCTATGAACAAATTCATCGTAGGTCTCGGAGAGGCTCTCTGGGATGTCCTTCCGGAAGGAAAGAAAATCGGCGGCGCACCTGCCAATTTCGCATACCATGTCTCACAGTTCGGACTTAAAAGCCTTGCAGTGAGCGCAATAGGAAAAGACAAGTTGGGCGAGGAACTCCTTGCCAATTTCGATGACAACGGACTCAACTACCACATCCCTGCCGTGGACTACCCTACCGGCACCGTGCAGGTGGAAATCGACCAGGCTGGCATCCCGCAGTACAGCATCAAGGAGAACGTGGCGTGGGACAACATCCCTTTCACTCCGGAACTTGAGGAAATCGCCCGCAACACTCGCGCCGTATGCTTCGGTTCGCTGGCGCAACGCTCCGTGGTCTCACGCACCACAATCCTAAACTTCCTCGACGCCATGCCGAAGGACGAAGACACTCTGAAAGTGTTTGACATCAACCTCCGCCAGGGATTCTATAACAAGGAAATCATCTGCGAGTCCCTCCGCCGCTGCAACATACTGAAAATAAACGATGAAGAGCTTGTCACCGTAAGCCGTCTGAAAGGCTATCCGGGCATCGACCTTCAGGACAAGTGCTGGATACTCCTCGGCAAGTACAACCTCAAGATGCTCATCCTCACCTGCGGCGTCAACGGCAGCTATGTCTTCACCCCTGGCAGCGTGTCATTCAAGGAGACCCCTATGGTGGAGGTTGCCGACACAGTGGGGGCAGGCGACTCGTTCACGGCGGCTTTCCTCTCCTCAATCATCAAGGGCAGATCCGTAGAGGAAGCCCACGAGACAGCGGTGAACACCTCAGCGTTCGTATGCACCCAAAACGGTGCCATGCCTATACTCCCGAAGGAGATTATCGGAGAATAAATAAGTGGTTAGTGTGATGTGTAAGCAAAAATACACACGCACAAAAAAAATGTTAGTTGTTTTTATATTAAGAAAAGAGTGTCGCTCATTCCAATTGACGGCACTCTTTTTTCGTTACACTGATGATGTTTTTTTTTACAGACCATAGCAGCTTGTCACACCAATCGAGGTGCCTATCGCCGTAAGAATGGCGACAATAAGCTGGATAATGTATTTCACGGTTTCTTTTTTAGTCATGTTTTTAGGTTTTAGGTTGATGGTTTTAGGTAAAAAAGAGGAAAAAGGGTGCGCCCTCCCCGATTCCAAAACGGGAAAAGAGGGGAAGGCGCAAAGTGTCAGGCAGCAGACTCCTTGACAATGTTCTCAGGAACCCTGGTACACTTGGTGCCATAGGTGAGAACGGAGATCACCTTGCCGGAAGCGGTGTCCTTCTGCTTTGTCGGGAGGAAAAGCACCCTGGTGCCCACAATGTTCTTCTGGACAGAGAACTCCTCAAGGCTTTCGGCACCCTTGCTGCGGAGTGACATCTTGAAAGTGCCGAGACCGTCGAGTTTCACGGCATAGGAATTCTGGAGCTGGGTCTTTATCTCATAGATGAGTGCCTCTATGCAGCCCTTGACATCCGACTTGGTGAGGGAACATTTCTCCTCTATGCGCTCGGCAATCTTGTCCGTGGACACTGTGTTTACGATGACGGCATTGGCGTACCACTTGTTGTTCGCAGGGTCTACACGACCGTCTGAATACTTGCGTTCGATTTTCTTGACTTTGTAAAGTACTGGCATAATAAATTAAATGTGTTTGTGTTGTTAGAAAAATAAGGTTAATTAAAAAAAAAACAGTATTGACAATTGTGTCGGTAATGACAGTATTGTCGGGTCGGTTGGGTCGGTCAATATTGTCAATAATGACATTACTGACATTACTGTCGGAATTCCCGACCCTACCCCACCTTCCGCAGCGCCTTGGCGGAATTGTCAGGCATCTCGTAGTGCATGAAATGCTGGCGGCGCAGACGCTCGATGCTGTACGAGACATGTATCCACTGGGCATTGTCCCTCCTGCGGCACTCATAGATGAGCTGGTCATAAGGCAGCGTTTGGCGGATGAAGTCAAACATCTTCTTCCCCACCTCCGCATTAGGGACAAAGATGTCGGCAGCCTCGCCGTAAAGGTGCTGTGAGAACTCCGCCCCGCCCACAGCCTCGTTGACCTTCTTGGAACGATAGGCGCTCGTGATGCGCAGCACACCGAACCTGCGCCTCAGAGGTTCAAGGACATTCTCGCAGAGCAGCCGCAGATTGACCACCGCAAGCTCCGTGGGCTTGTTGTCCCACCCATGGCGTATCGCCGTGGCAGAACGGCTCATCTCCGTAATGGTGAAATGCTCAGTGAGCTTCTCGCGCTCCGGCTCTCTGACCGGGAAAGGGTTCATCATGATTGTGTTTTCCATAGTAAAAAGAATGATTGTTAGGTTTTTCAATGATTGTTCAAGTGCTTGTTTTGTTTTGACGATGCAAAGGTACAACATTCTGCAAGCGATTCCAAATTTTATGGGGGTATGAATGGGGGTATCATGCCCAAAGCCTTACGGTCAGTGCTGAAAATACGGTCAGTTTTGTCAGTAATGTCATTATTGACACAATTGTCAGTACTGTCGTTGCCGTTATCTGACAATCCCCTCCCAGAACCGCTCCAGCCCTTCCCTGCCGCCGGCCGAAGCCGCCGACTCCATCCTGCTGACAAGGCTCGCCCTGCGAACCCCTTTCCTGCCCTCTGCACGGAACGCCTTGGAAGAAGGGTTGCGAGGAGGGACCAGACCGAAAACCTTGAACACACGCCCCACAAGATACGTGAACGTGGCATAGCTCCCGTCCGCCATCACTATCCCGCAATGGTAGTAGACCTCATGAAGCAGTTCCAGAAGGTCCCTCTTCGTGCCCCTCCACTGCAAACCGTCCTTCTCCTGCATTGACAGCAGAAGCTTCACTTTCTCCGTCATCTCCACGATGACCATACGTCGTAATTCCTTCATTGTTCTTTGTTTATTCGCCCCGCCGTCACGCGACAGGGCACTGTTCTTACTCTCAGCGGCAACCCATCGGTCTGCACTTCTCTATTATATATATTACAGCTATATATCACAGCCAAGACAGACCATCCCACTGTTTCGGCTGCGAAATTACACTATAATAGTGAACAATAAGTTCACTCACTCCATTTTCTTGGTTAAAAAACATTATATATTAAATAATTTTCAGTTAATGTTTCCATATAGGCAATGTCTCGTTCCACTGAAACCGCAAAATGTCTGATTGCCTTGGTTTGTGTCTTTTTCCGGTTCTTGCATGATTTCCAACAGCTACTTATGCCAAAAGGTTACGCTTCACTCGCATTTCCATTACCTTTTGGACGGTGAAGGGTAGGCTTTTGCATGGTTGTTGGTAACCTTTTGCAGCACGGAATGTGTGGATAAGTCACGAAAAAGCGTGGAAAAGCCGGGATAAATGGTGGAAAAGATGTGAAAAGCGATGTGGAAAAGGCGTGGGTTATCAACAGCGGCTTTTCTTTCAAAAGTAGGGGACGGTGGAGTGGGGATAACTCGCGAAGTTATGATTGTACTTTCCACAGGTTATTGTCAGCAGGGCGGCGGAAGCTAAAGTGCTGAGAGTAAGGGAGGAATGATGGGGTGGAAGAGGGTTTTCCACAGTTTCCACGGTATATAATAATCATTATAGTATTCTTTTTAAAATAATAAAAGGAATATATATATTGATGGTCAGTGCTGACAATTGCGTCAATGCTGTCAGTATTGTCAGTGTTATCAGTATTGTCAATCGTGTCAGTACTGTCAGTTTTGTCAAGTCGGTCAATACTGTCATTACTGACACAACTGACAATATTGTCAGAAAAAAAATCTCCCCAAAAATTTGGAATTCTTTGTGAAAAGCATTAACTTTGCAACCGCAATTGGTTCTCCGCATCCGCAAGGGTGACGGGGCTAAGATGGGAACGCGGTGAGATTCCGCGACATTACCCGATGCTGTGAGTCCTTTCTTTCAAGGGCAGCCACCAATCGCCACTGGACCGCCAACGGAAACTCTGTTGGCAATTTGTCCGGGAAGGCGGGCTGCCTCGTAACAAGGATAAAGTCAGAAGACCTGCCAATCTTGCCAATAGTAACAAGTGCCCACGGGATTATGGACACGGAAAAAACAAATCTTATCATGACCTATGACAGAAGGGCCTTGCGGCTCATCATGTTCGTCTGCACCATACTCATCTCATGCCCGTACTGTCATAATGTGCAGGCGCAGGACTCCTTTCCTCCGTCCGCCGACGGCAATGGGGGAGGGTGGCAGGACACTATCGCCACGGTCAACGTGTATGGCAGACGGCCGCTTGCCACGCGCCAGACACTCGCCGGAAAGGAGCTGCAGGCTCTCTCGGCGACAAGCATTGCCGACGCCCTGAAGTATTTTGCCGGTGTGCAGATAAAGGACTATGGAGGACTGGGCGGCATGAAGACCGTCAACGTGCGTTCCTTGGGCGCGCAGCATGTGGGCATCTACATCGACGGCATACGTGTCACCAACGCGCAGAACGGCACCGTGGACCTCGGGAAGTTCTCCCTCTCGACAATGGAGACCGTGGAGCTCTACAACGGCAACAAGCTCGATGACTGCCAGTCGGCATCGGAATATGCGTCAGGGGCGACTGTCTACCTCCGCACACGCCGTCCGCAGAAGGACTCTCTCTCGGCACAGCTGAGGACAGGGTCGTTCGGGACATGGATGGCTAAAGTCAATCTGCAGGCAAAGCGGCGAGGGTGGGCAGGCTTCATCGACGTAGAGGGCTTGACCACAAAGGGCGACTATCCGTTCCGCTACAAGTCGGAATATGAGGACACCATCGGCCGGCGCAAGAACTCCGACATAAAGTATGGTAGGGTAGAGGGCGCACTGTTCAATGGCGGTTTTTCCTCGCATGTCTATTACTACTATTCCGAGCGAGGCTGCCCGGGAGGGATAGTGCGCAGGCTCTCTGACAAGTACACCAATGTCGGCAGGGAATGGGACGGCGACTTCTTCATACAGTCGGCTTACTCACGGCAGTTCGGCAGCCACCGCATAAAGGTCAATGCTAAGTATGCCAACGAGTACCTGCACTACTGCACGGACTATCCCGAGAACCAGAACACTGCCCGCGTCGACAACCATTATCGTCAGGAGGACCTCTATGGCGCTGCCTGCTACAGTTGGCAGCCGTGGCAATGGCTCACGCTGAGCACAAGCTACGACATACGCTATTCGAAGCTGCATGCCGACCTGAAGTATTTCGACACTGTCCACCGCACTGACCAAAAGCAGGTTATTGCGCTGCAGACTGACTGGAAAGGTATACGTTTTGCAGCGTCCCTGCTTCATCAGCATTACAAGGACCACACACGCACCCATGCCGGTGCGGCAGACCCGCTTGACAAGTTCACTCCTGCCGTATCGCTCGCTTATTCGTTCCGCGGACTGACCATGAGGGCGTGGTATAAGAAAATCTTCCGCGTGCCGACGCTCAATGACCTCTACTATACGCAGACGGGCAACCGCAACCTGAAACCTGAGTACACGAAGCAGTGGAACATCGGTGCGGAATGGCGGCATGCCACACGCCTGTGGACATTCTCCGTGCAGGCTGACGGCTACATCAACAGGATTGAGAACCGCATCGTCTGCTTGCCGCTGAAAGGCACTTACACATGGTCGATGATGAACTACGGCTACACATTCTGCCGCGGACTGAACGCCACAGGCAACGCACGCCTGAACCTCCGTGACTGGAGCTTCTCGCTGCTCACCTCCCTGACATGGCAGCGTGACCTTGACCGCACGGACGCTGAGAGTGAGACCTATGACAAGCCGATATGCTATTCGCCGACCTTGTCCTACGGACTGACGGGCATCATCGGGTGGCGCAATCTCTCGCTGACGGTCTCTGACCTCCATGTGTCGGAGCGCATGTGGTCATACGCTGACCAGGAGGATGTGCTCAAGCCGTACAACAACATTGACCTGAAGCTCTCCTGCACATGGCGCAACTATGGCATGACGCTCGAGGTGAATGACCTACTGGACGAGCAGTATGAGCACATCCCGCGCTATCCCATGCCGGGACGCAACTACCGCCTGACGGTCAGCTTCTCGCTGTGATCATTAATAATGTCAGTATTGACAATTATGTCAGTACTGTCAGTTACGTCAATATTGTCATTACTGACACAACTGACAATATTGTCGGAAAAAAATAAAAAAACAACCACCAATGAAAACAACCCTCACAACCCTCCTCCTTGCCCTCCTCGCCCTTACGGCCTCGGCACAGGAGAAAATCATCCTCCTCAACGAAGGCAGCTGGCAGTCCGACAATGCGCGCCTGACCTATTTCGAGGACGGCCGCATAGTAAGCAACAAATGGTTCCGCGACGTGAACGGCCGTAAGATAGGCGACACGCCGACCGACATCATACAAATCAATGACAATCTCATCGCCATTGCCGTCAACTGGTCAAACATCGTGCAGTTCATCACCCCTGAAGGCAAGGCGGTGGCAGCCACGGAGGATGTGCCAAACAACAGGAAACTGGCAACCGACGGACGGTATGTTTACGTGACAAGCTACGCCCACGAATGCGGAGCGATGACCTTCACAAAGGGCTATGTGGCAAAGATTGACACCGAGACCTTCAAGGTCGTGGCAGCCACGGAGGTGGGCTATGAACCGGAAGGCATAGCCTGTTATGACGGACACCTCTTTGTTGCCAACTCCGGCGGCTACGCCTTCCAGGAGGGACACGACTACGAGAGGACGGTGAGCATAATCGATGCCGCGACAATGAAGGTCGTGAGGACCATAGACACCGGAGTGATAAACCTTTATGGCAAGATGTCGCAGAGCGGAAAGTTCCTTATGATAAGCTCTCCCGGCGACTACTACGAGAACCCGGCACGCAGCATCGTCTTCGACTGCCGCAAGGCTCTCGACGGCGAGGCAAACTGCTTCACGGTGCTACCGTTCCCTGCCACCTATAGCACGGCGACAAGGGAAGGCACGTTCCTCTGCATAGGCTCATCCTATTCATATCTCACAGGCGGCTATGAGTTCTCCCACCACACCATCAACCCTTCCGAGGTCATGGCGTCAGGAGGGACAAGCGGAGTGGGGGAGGAGTTCCCCGGCACCGTGGCAAGGGACATTGAGGCATTTGCGCAGCCTTACGCGCTGTATATGAACCCATACACAGGCTATATTTACGCTACCGATGCCGGAGGCTATGTCTCCGGAGGAAAGATGATGCAGTGGGACAGCAACGGCAAGCGTCTCGGCGAACATAGCGTGTACATCAATCCCGGACATTTCCTCGCCCTTCCGCCTGACGGCAAGTTTACGGGAATCACGGAGGTTGCCGCCCCAAGGTCTGACGGCGCTTTCTACGACCTCAGCGGCAGGCGTGTCACCAACCCTCTCTCCGGCGGTATCTACATAAAGGACGGCAGGAAGATAATCAAGAAGTAAGTTTTTTAATTATGTTATGTGGATGATTTGCGACGCATATCCTTCCGCGCCCCATGGTGTGGAAAGATATGCCCAAATCTCCTTTTATCCCTGTAAAAGCAAAAGCCATGAGAAAACTGTTCACTATCATCAGCATCTACATCAAGAATGTGAAGAGGGTTATATTCCGGAAATAATACTTTTATATAAACAAAAACAAAAATCAATGAGAAGAATCTTTACTTCCCTGCTTGTGGCGGCACTGGCTGTCATAAGCGTCTCCGCGGCAAACGTTGTCGTGAAGATGAACAGCGTCTCCAAGACAATGACGCTGGCAGAGAAGGCGACAGGAACCGCTGTCGCCACAGGTGAACCATCGGGCACAACCTACACTTTCGAGGCGAAAGCCGGCGAGTATGTCCTCACAGGCTATGCCTCTGACGGTGAGACCGTTACCGGAACAACAGAGCTTGCCGTAACAGACGAGGCAAAACAGGAGTTCACCGTGTTCACCGTCACGGCGTATGCCACAAACAAGAAGACTGTCCTCGTGGACGGTGAGGAGAAGAGCGTGGACTGGGAGGAAGGCACAGACTACTCCGTCACAACCTTTGCGGCAGGCTGTGAGGGCGAGACACGCACAATAACTCTCGGCAAAAGCACTGCCGGACAAACAACCTTCAATGTGCTGAGCGGCGACAGCTACCGTGTGGCGCTTGTGCCTTCAGAGGAGCGCGCAGCGGAGGGCTATCTGCCGTTCACACAAAGCGGTACGGTGACTTTCAACGTCACTGTCGGCAAAACAATCCCTATGGGCTATGCCTACACTGTCACCACACCTGCCGATGCCGAACTGCTTATCGGACAAAAGACGGCGCATTTCGTGGACTTCACAAAGGTTGAGCCGAAGAGTGTTGTCAATGAAGGCGGTGTGAAGAGGCATAACTATGTCCTTGCTTCCGGACAGCAGTACAACTTCCGCACATGGCGTGAAGGTGGCTTGACAAACGCCGGAATCTTCACCATGAATGCCGATGAGGCTAAACGCCCTGTGCTGGCTTTCACTGACGCTGACTACACGACGGCAAGCCCTGCATTCATCGACCGTGACGTGAAGTCCAATAAAGGCTACAACGTTGCGGACATCTTTGTGAACATCAATGAGAGGGGCAACCTCAAAATGAATGTCGGCGACTCTTTCGATGCTCATGCAATGCGCTCATGGGAAATCGTCGACGGCATAACAAGCAACTACTTCATCGAACCTGATTTCCACTACACCGTGCTGGACGAGAACGGCAGGCCTGACAACTCTGTCATCGGCATAGAGCAGGAGCAGGGCAGCGCATGGGCGACAATCAAGGCTAAGAAGGACGGCACTGCCATTATCCTTGTGGGATATGATGCTATAAGCACTTGTATGTACAATAGCAACGGCGAGAAAAAGGATATGGCTGGCGGCTCACTGTGGGGCGCAATATGGCCCGAGAACACTGCCGCTTATGTTGTCACGGTAGGAGGGAAGGAGAGTGGCATAACTCCTAACATGACCGTCAATGCCGGACGCAACACTGCCGACAAGAAACTCGCTGGCGACAATGTCGATGCAGAGCTTGATGTCTTCTACTATCCGGCAGGGACTGACGGCCATGCCTACACCTTCAAGCCGGAGGGTGTGCAGACAGTCACTGTGGCTTATCCGGAATTTGGCTCTGCCACAGCCACTTACAAAGGCTTCTCTGCCGAGGGCGTGAAGAAGAACGAGGACGGTTCTTTCACCGTACTGCTGAAGCATGGACGACAGATTGTGAAGCTCGAGGCAGAGAACGGTGCTGCCGAGTACCAGGTGATGACTGCGAAAGAGGTGGCTTACACTCTCACAAACGCCACAAACCCTGAGAGCGAGACTTTCAGCGCAGGCGACAAGGTGGACATCGTGTTCAACACTCTGTTCCACCCTGCAAACAAACTTGCCGGAATATATAATTTCCGCGCTGCCATAAACTATAACAAGACCTCAGAAGGTGTTGTCCTTGGCAGTGCAAACGCCAACCAGTATGCGTTCGCTTCCACAGAGAAGGCGCAGACCCTCTCCCTCACCCTCCCTGCCGATTGGGACGGAAAGGAGAATGTGAAGCTCTCCGAAGGCTCTATCTGCATCACTTATTTCGGTGACCCTCTCGGCAGCCACCGCACCGTGTCACGCCTGAACGGACGCAACCCTAATTTCACCGCTGTGCAGCAGAGCACATTCCTCTGCTCACTGCCTGACATCGTGATAGGCAATCCTGCCGTCCATGACCTTGCCGTTGCGACTCTCGAGGATGTGGAGCTTGCCGAGGACAGCCACATGCCGCAGTTCACTGCAGAGGACGAGGAGGCTATGGGCTTTCAGAGCGGTGACTTCTGGTTTGACATGTACGTGATGAGCGAGTATGAGACATGGTGGGGCTATGGCGTCGCCAACCACACTTCAACGGTCTATAAGGAGTTTGCCGACCAGTTCAACTCCTGCACAGGAAAGGGTGCCGGCGGCTCAAAGAACTATGGCATCGCGTATGTCAGTGATTTCATGGGACCTGTAAATGTCACCCTCACCACGGATGAGATGATGGCTGTGCCGGGCGTACAGATTACAAACGCCGCATGGAGCCTTTCTTCAATGGCTAACGGCGACGGTGTGGCAAAGAAGTTTGGCAAGGGCGACTGGTTCAAGCTGACTGCCACAGGTTATGACGATGAAGGCAACGTGACAGGCACAAAGGATTTCTATCTTGCCGACTGCCGTTCGGAGGACAAGGCGGAATGGTTCATCCTCAACGAATGGGCGTTCATGGACTTGTCTTCTCTCGGTGCCGTGCGTCAGATTGGCTTCACTCTCTCAAGCAGTGACAACGGCATTTATGGCATGAACACCCCTGCCTACTTCTGTTATGACAACCTCGGATGTGAGGGCACGGAGGAGACTCCAAAGGGCAATTACAATGATGTTGTGACAGCGATAAGCAATGTCAGCCCATCGGCTGTTGCTCCTCAGCAGCGCTTTGACCTTCAGGGACGCCGGCTCAAGGCTGCACAGCGCGGCGTGAACATCATCCGCACCGCTGACGGCAAGGTGATGAAGGTGGTAAGACGGTAATTGGACACTAATGTCATTATTGACAGTACTGACATTATTGACATAACTGACAATACTGACATAACTGACAATACTGTCAATATTGATAATATCCACAGAAGAGGCGGACATCCATCACGGACGTCCGCCTCGATTACTTGTATGTTTTTTGTTTGCAGTGAAGCGGCAGACATTCAGAAGGCAGGATATCCCGGATTCTGAATGTAGCGTCCTCCTGAGAAATTGTATTGCGGGAGAGGGATAGGATAGTATTCATCCTTACCTTCCGTAAACTTTGCGCCTGAGTAGTAAATACGATTATCACATTCTGTCTCAAGGTAGGAATTCATCACTTTGTCAGCAATTCCCCAGCGTACGAGGTCGAAGAAACGCTCGCCTTCGAAGGCTTTTTCAAGACGTGTCTCGGTGCGGAGTGCCTGTCGCGCATAGTCTTGTGTCCATCCTATGGCAGGATATTCCTTGATGAGATAGTTGGCGGCAGGCTTCGTGTTATCGTTGAAATCCTTCACGCAAGGACTGTCGGCAGCGCGGCGGCGAATCTTGTTGATGATGTCGCGCGCTGTCCCGAGGTCGTCACCTATCTCAATGAGAGCTTCGGCCTTCCAGAGAAGGAGGTCGACAGTGCGGATAATCTGCCAGTTGAGCGATGATGCTCCCCAAGGCCAGCCCTGATACATGTCGCCTGACTCAGGAGAAACCCAGAAACGCTTCACACAGTTATGACCGTAAGTCTCGCGGTCGCGTACCCATGATTGGCATGGCGTGTCGGTGTAAGTCTTCCATGTTATGCCCGGGCGTCCGATGACAAAGTCAAGGCGAGGGTCAACGGTGTGGTCAGCGTTGGAGAGGATTTGTGTGTTGTCGTCTATGAATTTCACTACAGAGAAGTCAGGCAATGACTGATAGTTGAACACCGGCAGACCGTTCTCGTCAGTCTGGTAGGCGTTGATAAGGTCCTGTGAAGGGAGGAAGAATCCGTCGCCATGATAAGGCGAGTTGCCACCGGGAGAGTTAAGGAGTTGGCTCCAGTTGATGCGTCCGGCAGAAGGGCTGCCGTCATTCATGGAGTACTGTACAGAGAAGACAGACTCTTTTCCGTTCTCGTTAGCTATAATGTCAAGTCCCTGGAAATCAGAGAGAAGGTCGTAGCGTCCTGTTGCGAGCACCCGGTCGATGAGTGAGACAACCTCCCCCAAGAGGGTTTTATCCACGCTGACAACCTTATTAGTTGTCTCATCCTGCTTGTAAGCCTGATAGAGCTTCACTTTTGCAGCATAAGCGAGTGCCACGTATTTATGTATGCGTCCTACCTCCGGTTGTGTCTCAGGCAGCACATTGGCAGCGTCAAGGAATTCTTTGGCAATCATGCCGAGCAGTTCGTCGCGTGAGTACTTGTCGTTAGGGATGCCGATATAGTCCGGAGTCTCAACATTCTCGTCGAAATAAGGGACTTTCTTGAACAGGCGGACAAGGTCGAAGAAGAAGTGGGCGCGCAGCACTTTCATTTCTGCTATGCGGCTCTGCCTGTTCTTTATCTCGGAGTCAGAATAGCTGTTAAGCACTTTGAGAGCAGCGTTGGTGCGCTGGAGCTGGCAGTAGAGGCGGTACCATTTGTTGTCAAGGTTCCAGTTGCTGGCATCGACATCGAAGATTTCCATGCGGTGTATCTCGTTCACATCACCTGTGCCGCCGCCACCTTTGTAAGCATTGTCGGACCGCACTTCGCCGTATGCCCAGTTGTTTGCAGGGTAGAAGCATCCGTTGTCCTGCTCGTTCACTCCGCCGAGGGCGGCATAGGCTGCGTTGCAAAGGAGTTCCGCGCCTTCGCTTGTTCCCATCACTCCGTCGTTGAGCGAACCTTGTGGGGTGTTCTCCAAAAAGTCGTTTGAGCAGGAGGACGTAACAGCTGCCATTATGATTGTTGGAAGGATATATTTGAGTTTCATGTTATTGCTTTTGTTTGTATGAGTCTGTTTTTGTCATTTTTTTAGAAACCGAATTGCAATCCGATTGTATAGTTGCGAGGAATGGCGTAAGGATAGCCCAGTCCTTCGGGGTCAGCTCCGTTGTAGCTTGTGACAGTGAACACGTTCTGCGCCTGGAAATACAGGCGGGCATTGGTGAGATGGAGTTTGTTCTTAATGCTCTGTGGCAGAGTGTAGCCAATAGTCAATGTCTTCAGCCGGAGGTAAGAACCGTTCTCCACATAGTAGCGTGAAAGCTCATTCTCGTTGTTGCTGTTGTTGGTTGTTGGCGCAGGGATGTCGCAGTTGTAGACACCTGTTGTGAGGTAGTCCTCATAAGCGTTGGCAGCCTCAAGCAGTCGTGTGGAGTGGTTGCCTGTCCAAAGCTGGAAGAAGTCGGTGTAGTACTTGGAGTTGTTGTAAGCGTCCCTGAATGTCGCGCTGAGGAACGCGGAGAAGTCGAAGCCCTTCCAGTTCAGTCCGAGGTTGAGTCCGAGCTGTGCCTTAGGGAGGTCGCATCCGAGCCATGTGCGGTCGGCGGAGCTTATTTTGACGTCGTTGTTGGTGTCAACATACTTCAGTCGTCCCACTTCCGGCTTGCCGAACTCTATCTGATATTTTGAGCAATATTCGTCAACCTCCTGCTGTGTCCGGAACACGCCGTCAGTCTCGTAGCCCATCCATGAGCCATAAGGCTGTCCCACGAGGGATTTGTCGATGCCGTTGCCACCGCCGTAAGTGTAGTAGATGTCTTCAAGGAGTGATGTCACCTTGTTCTTTGTCACAGTGACGTTGAAGCCTATGCTATAGTCAACCTCTCCGGCATGGTCACGCCAGTTGAGCTGTGCCTCAAAACCCTTGTTTACCATCTCTCCGCCGTTGTACCAGCAGTAGCCGCCTTCACCGATGATGGCGATGTAAGGTTTCTCCACGAGCATGTCCTTTGTCTTCTTGTGGAAATAGTCAAACGAGCCATACAGTCTGCCGTTGAGCATGGAAAAGTCAATGCCGACATTGGTTTGGCAGGTCTTCTCCCATGTAAGGTCAGGGTTTGTGGAGCGAATCTTGTAGGCACCGGGAGAGAGAGTTGTGCCGTCGCCGTTCATGTTGTATGAGCTTGCCTGAAGGCTCACGAGATATTTTGTGTAGAAAGCCTCATTGTCGATGATGTCATTGCCGTTGACGCCCCATGCTGTGCGCAGTTTGAGGTCGTTGAGCCATGACTTTGTGTTCTCCATGAACTTCTCCTCGCTGATACGCCATCCTGCCGAGAATGACGGGAACACGTCAGAATTGTTGTCATGGCTGAGGCGTGAAGAAGCGTCGCGGCGTATTGTCACAGAGGCAAGATAGCGGTTGTCATAAGAATAGTTTATCTTTCCGAAGACGGAGTACATGGTGTAGTTGCTTGCTCCTGCGCCTACGGTCTGTCCTGCTGTTGTTGAGGAGAGGTACTGGTAGTTAGGGTCTTCGATGGCAAGTTTTGTGCCGAAGCCGTTCATGTCCTCAGTATGGTATTTCTTTGCTTCGATGCCGAGTAATCCCATAAGTGAGTTTTTTCCGAAGTCAATGTTATATTGCGCAGTGTTTGTCCACACCCAGTCGGTACGCTTCACCGTTGACTGTGTCAGCTTGTTGACATCGTCGCGAAGCCATTTTGGCTCGAAAGTCTTGTTTGTCTCGTTGTAGTAGTTTACGCCGAAGTTTGTCTTCAGGATAAGGTTCTTGACAGGTTCTACGGAAAGATAGGCGTTGCCAAGGATGCGCCAGTACTCGTGGTTGTTGTTGGAGTTCATCTCTATGAGGCGCAAGGCGTTTGATGTATCGCCGAGTACATCAGATATGGCGTCGTTGTATGCGCCGGAAGCGTCATAGACAGCCTTTGCCGGATGCTGCTTCACGGCGTTCTCCTCGATGCCGTCAGGAGCATAGTGAGCCTTCCACCAGTTGATTGTGGCATTGCCGCCAACCTTCAGGCGGTTGTCAATGAAAGCGTAGTCAGAGCCAAGGCGTGAGTTGACGCGCTGGAAGTCAGTGCCTTTGACGATACCGTCATGGTCGAGGAAACTGAGCGAGAATGCCGTTGAGCCATTCTCAGAGCCGCGCTGTAGCCCCACGGTGTAGGTCTGCATGAGGGCGGTGCGGTGAATCTCGTCCTCCCATGATGTGCTTTGCGGAAACACGTCTTCCCCGTTGAGGTTTTTGTAAGTCTGGAGGGAAGGAGTGGCTCCGTTGCCATAGATGGCACTGTTAGGAGTGGTCCCGTTGTTGGCGTTGCGGAAAGCGGTCCAGTAAGTCTGTCCCCACTGGTCAGCGTTCAAGAGGTCAAGCCCCTTGTTGTAAGTCTGGATTTGCAGCGAAGCGTCGAATGTCACGTGGCATTCACCCTTCTTTGCGCGCTTTGTTGTAATGATGATGACACCGTTGGCAGCCTGCGCACCGTAGATGGCAGCCGATGAAGCGTCCTTAAGCACCTGTATTGATTCAATGTCGGAAGCGTTGATGATAGTAGCGATGTTATCGCGTGTCATCACGCCATCGATGATATAAAGCGGACTGTTGGCATCGCCGCGGAAAGAAGAAGCGCCGCGGATGGATGTTGATGTTGATGTGCCGCCTGGAGTACCGTCGGTGACGATGTTCACACCTGCCACTCTGCCTTGCAGAGCCTGCATCACGTTGCCCGTAGGAGTGTCAGCCACGTCCTTCATCTTCACCACGGAGACAGAGCCGGTCAGGTCGGCTTTCTTCTCTGTGGAATAGCCGACAACGACAACCTCCTCAAGGAGTGCGTTGTCCTCCAGCATTGCCACCACCATACCGTCTTTTGCCTTTGCGGTCTGGTTGGTGTAACCGATGTACGAGAACACGAGTTCCGCGCCTGCAGGGACCTTTACGGTAAAGTTGCCTTCGATGTCCGTCAGCACACCTGTGTTCTGACCTTTGCACACGACCGAGGCGCCGAGCAACGGCTCATTGTCAGTCTTTGACACGACAGTGCCATGCACCGTGATGTCCTGTGCTGCCACTCCCAGAGAAGTGAGGAGTGCAAGTAAGAAAATGATGAATGTTTTATTCATAGATATAAAGTTTTATGATTGTGTTTTCTTGTTGCCTTGGTTGATGGTTTTCACTCCATGATTATGTTTTTTTTCAAGTCTTGTCAGGTTTTCGTGGTGCAAATTTATGCTTTATATCTTTAACGTACAAACACAAGGGTTGCATCTGCTGGAAATAGTGTTACATGCAACGAAAATAGCATCGAATGTAACGTGGGTTCGACGAAATTGCAATAATGTGCGGAGTATCAGCAAGTTTCTTTCAGGGTGGTTCACTGTTTCACGGTGCAGAATCACTTGCCCTGAGACATGTAGCTTCACGCTCTGCATGACAAAAGGTAACGTTTTTTCATACAGAGCCTTACCTTTCACCGCACAAAGCCTTACCTTTCACCACACAAAGCCTAACCTTCCGTAATGCAAAATGATATGGCTCTGAGAAAAAAGCAACAAAAGAATTATTCATGTGCGACATTTTCATGATGTTCCTTATGTGGAGTCGGCAAGAGAAAGAGCCGCGTCACACTCTGTTTCTGAGTAATGATACGGCTCTTTTTTTATGTCTTGTCATCGTATAGCAGGGACTTGTAGAGGCTTTCATATTGCCGTGCCACCTTGCGGTAGTCATGGTGGCGTCGCACATATTCCACGGACTGGCGTTTGAGTTCCGGGATGCGCTCTCGGTGGTGGATAAGGTTCTTCAGTTGGGCGTAGACACTCTCGTAGGACGGCAGCACATTGATGATGGGTCGCAGTTCATGCTCGTTGATGATCTTGTAGCTCTCCGGTTCTCCTCCTCCGATGTCGATGATGCCCTTTGACATGGCGAGGAGGGAGTTCATGGACGGTGTGTAGCTATAGAGCTGGTCAAGGATGGCGTCGCTGCCCTCCATGATCTGCTTGTACTCGTCATAGGGCACGCTCTCCACGATGCGCAGTTCGGCGAGGTGAGGGAAGTCGCGCACGATGTCCTGTGCCGCCCGTAGCATGATGTCCGTGCCTTTCACTTCGCTGCGTTCCTTCTGTATGCCGATGAAGAGCTTCACTTTCTTGCCCACGGAGAATTCCGTAGGAGTGTTTTCCATGATTATGGGCAGCGGG
Organism: Palleniella intestinalis; assembly: GCF_013166595.1. Classification (GTDB taxonomy): domain Bacteria; phylum Bacteroidota; class Bacteroidia; order Bacteroidales; family Bacteroidaceae; genus Prevotella; species Prevotella intestinalis. Next base: position 73,012 of record NZ_JABKKG010000004.1, read on the forward strand.
ATGAAGGACAGTTTTTCGGGATAGACATTGCGGTAGCATGCCCAGTATTCGTAGAGGCAGGCTACGATGTGGTCGCAGTCCTTGGCGATATGGCGGCATATTCCCACCTCGTGGCGGGAGTCCTCTATCCATTGTTCGCGCTGGAGTGTGGCGGCACTGTCGTGCCTGAGTTTGTTGCCAATCCTTTGGTCGCTGTAGCGCAGTGCGTCGGAGTGGAGCATCTGTTCCACGATGTGCGGGTCGTCGCCGAAAGAGCCGAGGATGATGTGGCGGTTATGGCGTCGGATGAAGTTGTAGAACGGTCGCAGGTGTGTTCCGCGCAGTTCGAGGAACATGGGGTTGCTCAGCTGCACGATGTCGTAGCCTTTGCACCGGCGGAAGATTGGCAGCAGGTGCCGGAGGTAGTCGATGAGTGCCAGTTTGCCGTTGATGTCCGTGCGCCGTTCGAGGCAGATGTCGTAGGCGGGGAACCGGTGCCATGCTGTCCTGTTGCTTATGCAGCGCACCTCGTGGCCTTGTTCCGCGAGTCCTGTGGCGAGGTTGCTGTGGAGAGTGCTCGGATTACCGAAGAGCAGGATTTTCATTGGGTGGTTATAGGTTGGTCAGTACTGTCAATTGTGTCAGTATTGTCAGTTTTGACGGTTCAATATTGTCAGTACTGACAGTTATGTCAATATTGACTTAAAGATTCTCAGCCATTGCGCCATGATTGGTGCCGGACGGAAGAGTGTGGCGCGCCGGAGGGCTGCCTGTCCCTTCTCCTTGCGCAGTGCCGGGCTGCTGATCAGCGCGGAGATGCAGTCCGCCATGAGTTTGTTGGAAGAGGCGTTTCGGCAAGGCACGAGGAATCCTGTTTTGCAGTCACAGCCGTTTATCGCTTCGTCCTCTTCCGCCATGACCTCTCGCGGACCATACGGGCAGTCGAGGGAGACAATGGGCAGACCGCACATCATCGCCTCTGCTATCACTATGGAGAAGCCTTCCGTCTTTGATGTGGCGATAAGCATGGAACTGTCCAAGTATTCTTCCACGATGTTTTTTGCCAACCCTTTGAGTTCCACGGAACTGCCGAGGTTTAGCTCACGGATGCGCCGTTCGAGGATTGGGCGTTCCTCCCCTTCGCCGAAGATGTCAAGATGCCAGTCCGGATGCTGCTTCATGACCAACGCCCAAATGTCGAGAAGGCGCATGAAATCCTTCTCCTTGCACAGCCGTCCCACGGCTATGCACCGCTTCGCCGTCAGTGGGGCGGGGTGGGGCGGAGTGATTTCGGTGAAGTTATGAATCACCTCTATGCGCTTTGCCTTCAGGAACTCCAGTGCATCCCCTTTTGTCAGGCACACAATGGCATCCGCGCGCCGTTCCATGAAGCGGTAAATCCATGGGTGGTTCATTGTCGAGCGAGGCTGGTGGGACTCATAGATGATGCGCCCTTTCCATGAGGTCAGTGCCGTGAGGAACGATCCTACGGCGCGGAAGACAATGGTCACGTCAGGGTTCAGCCGCTTCACCTGATTGTTGAACCGCCGCAAAGCCCACGGCAGGGTGAGCATATAGCCTCCGGGGACAGGCGGCAGTGGCACATTGAGCCTTACATGCTTTACGCCAGGGTGGAAAGGATATGCTGGCGGCACACTGTCGTGCCACACGGTCATCAGTGTCACCTCATGGGCGGTGTGTGCGGCAAGATAGTTGATTTTGTCGGTGATGATCCGCTCCATGCCTCCCCGGCATGACATCTTTTCCATGACGTAGAGTATCTTCATTCTATGCGCGATATATGGTTACTGTATTTTTCCTTTCATCAATGAGGAGAAATATCCTAATTTGTACATTTGGAAGAGCAGTAGCGAAGGGTTCTTGCCGCAGAGGTTATGCCGCATCAGAGGGCGCAGCACACTGAATGCCGCTGTCACACAGGGCGTGATGTGCAGCGTTTGGAGTTTGGAGTAATATCCAAGCAGTTTGGAGTAGCCGGTAAGGTCGTTATGGAAAGCATGGAGTGTCCGCATGGCCTCCTCTGTCTTCTGTAGGAAATGCTCGTTTTTCTCCAGTGTATTGTACAGCATGACATTGTCAATGTGCGAGATGCGTATGCCCTCCTGCCGGAGTCTTTTGCCCCATTCGATGTCCTCATATCCGTAGGAGCGGAATCGTTCGTCGAACGGGATTTTCTCCATTATGTCCTTGCGTACAAGGAAGTTGCATGTCCTGAAATTGCGGTACGGTCTTGTCTGCCGCATCTCTGCATGGTGAGCGTCGAGACTTCCCTTTTCGTATCGGTATCTCAGGTTACTCGATGTCAGGTTTGTGTCTGCATGCACGGCACATCCGCCATAGATGACGGGTGCCGGTGTTGCCGTGAGGACATATTTCTCAAGATAGTCTTCGGATTCGGAGGACAGTCCGCAGTCTACGAAAAGCAGCCATTCATGAGTGGCGTTGGCAGCAAGGAAATTGCGTATTGCAGCGCGTCCGACATTGTCTTTTCTTATGATATGCCGGCAGTGGGGCAGGGCTCTTATGGAGTCGTTGCGCTCTATTGCTGTCTTGTCGGTGGAACCGTCCTCAGCCACAATGATTTCGTACGACAGTGAGCCGATTCTTTCAGCTTGCTGTTGCAGTGCCTTGACGATGTCGGTGCAGACGGTGTTATAGGCCGGAATCAGTATGGATAGTGCTTTAATCATAGGCGTGGGAGTCTATTCGCTGTATATGACCTGTATGACAGTCTGTCCGACAGCCTTGAGGGTCTCTTTTGAGATATGGTCCATGGTGTCGTTGACAGTATGCCATGTAGGGCCGAAGGACGATTCCTTGCAGTCAGGGTAGTAGGGGATGATGTCGATGCATGGGATTGCCGCCACCTCGTTGACAGGGACATGGTCGTCGGTGACATATCCTCCGGCGGAGGAAGGGAAATGGGTGCCGTAGCCTGCCGTGGAGGCTGCCGACCACACTTTCTGCACAAGCTGCTGTGCGAACTGCAGGGACATGCCTTCCTGGTGGAATTTTGCGCCTTCGCCGCCCACCATGTCGAGGAGGATGCCGAAAGAGATGTTGCCGGAAGGGTTCTTGGCATATTCCTTTGCCCAATGCTGTGCACCGAGAGCCCATGGGTCGTCCACTTGTGATTCGCCCTTGTACCATTGCGGTGTGCCATAGTCCTCGGCATCGAAGCATACAAAGTCCACATCCACATTGGCGGAGTCGGCAGCGTTGAGCAGTCGTGCCACTTCGAGCATTACGGCTATTCCCGATGCTCCGTCATTGGCCCCGATGACCGGTGTGTGGTGGTTCTCCGGGTTCGGGTCGTTGTCTGCCCACGGACGAGTGTCGTAGTGGGCGCAGAGGAGTATGCGCGGACGTTCTGTTGCGGTGCTGTCGGAGGATGTGCGGCGGGCGATGATGTTTGTGGAGCGCAGCATTGTGCCGTCATAGGCTTTTAGGTCGGCCTGTTGCAGCTCCACGGTGCATCCGTGGCGTTGGAACTCTTTGGCTATCCAGTCGCGGCAGCGGTCGTGTGCGTCGGTGTTCATCGTGCGTGGTCCGAAGTCGCACTGTTGCTTGCAGTAGATGTATGCGGAGTCGGCGCAGAATTCCGGCCCTGTGGCAATGGGTTCTTCTGTTGTCTGTGATGTGCCGCTGCTCTTGCAGCTTGCCATGGCGAGGAGTATGGAGAAGAGGAGGATTATTCTCATGGGTTGTGGGTTATTTTTTAAGGGGTCAGTATTGTCAGTATTGTCAATTGTGTCAGTACTGTCTGTTTTGACGGGTCAGTACTGTCAATACTGTCATTATTGACAATATTGTCGGAATTATTTCTGTTGTTGGGCTTGTCGCATCACTCTCAGCCAGTTGCCGCCCCAGATTTTTGCGATGTCGCTGTCGGAGAATCCGAGGCGCAGGAGGCGTTCTGTGATGTGCACCAGTTCCGATGCGTCAGAGAGTCCCGGCACACCGCCGTCGCCGTCGAAGTCAGTGCCTATGCCCACGTGGTCGATGCCCATGATGTCAATGGCATGGGCAAGGTGGCGGAAGAAGTCGTCGATGGAGACATCGCCTTCGCCAAGGAATCCGTGGTAGAGGGTCAGCTGCATGACGCCGCCTCGCTCTGCCAAGGCACGCATCTGGCTGTCGTGAAGGTTGCGAGGGTGGTCGCACAGTGCGCGGCAGTTGGAGTGGCTGCACACTATCGGTGAGGAGGACAGTTCGAGAGCGTCCCAAAACGAGCGTTCATGGGCATGGGAGAGGTCGACAAGCATCCCTTGTCGGTTCATCTCTCTGACTACTTCCCTGCCGAAAGGGGACAGTCCGCCGTGAGTCTCCGTGGTGCGTGCGGAGTCGCAGATGTCATTGTCTCCGTTGTGGCACAGTGTGATGTAGGTCACGCCGCGTTCTTTGAAATGTTTGACATTATTAATATCATGCTCGAGAGCTATGCCGTTCTCTATTCCCGGAATTATGGAGTGTACGCCACGGTGCTTGTTGCGGAGAATCTCTTTTGGAGTCCCTGCCACAGCTATCCTACCGTCTGATTTGCTGCATATTGCCTCAATCTTGTCAAAGATGCTGTCGGCGAATGCTTTAGGGTGCTCCGGCATAGGGTTCTGCGGAAGGTAGCATACCATCTGCACGGCGTCAATCATCCCCTCGTCCATCTTGTGAAGGTCATAGAGGATGCGGGAATCGCGTGTGAGAAAATCAACGTTCTGCGGGAAAAACATCGGTGTGTCGCAGTGGCTGTCAATGGTTACCATGCTGCGGTGCAGGCTTTTTGCCTTGCGGAACAACGCCGCTTCGCCGACAATCCATTGGAACAGCGGCAGCCCATTGTCGGCAAGCTGTTCGGGATGCCATTGCACACCGAGAATCTGTCTGTGCTCCGCGGATTCCATTGCCTCTATGGTTCCGTCGCAAGCCTTTGCCGTCGGGCGGAATTTCTCTCCGCAACGGTCCACTGCCTGGTGGTGGAAAGAGTTCACATCGATGCGTTCCGCATTATAAAGTTTGTGGAGCAGGCTGCCTTTCTCGAGTGTCACGCTGTGGGATGTCTCTGTCTTTGGCGTTGTCTGGTTATGCTCTGGCAGAGCGATGTCTTGCAGGACATGCCCTCCGAGAGCCACGGCAAGAGTCTGCATGCCGCGGCATATTCCGAGCATAGGGATATGGCGGTTGTAGGCAAGGCGGCACAGTGGCAGCTCATGCCTGTCGCGTATCTCGTTGAGTGACAGAGTGTCCGTCCATGGCTCTTCGCCAATCCACAGCGGGTTGTGGTCAGCGCCGCCACTGAAGATTATGCCGTCGACGACAGCGAGTTGTGAGAGGAGAATCTCTGCATCTTGCTCTGACAATCGTTCGTCATCGGTGAAGGTCATTGGGGGAAGGAGCAGGGGCACTCCTCCGGCACGCTCCACTTGCTCACAATAACGCTGGCGGAGAGAAAAATCCTCTCCGCCGGCGTTTGTTGTTATTCCTATCACAGGCTTGTCGGCAGTCTCCCGGCAACCATTGTACACAGGTTCAAGAAACTTGTCAAGCATTGTTTGGTTGTGGGTTGTAGGGATTGGGTTGCGAGGTTATGGGTTATGGGTTGGACAGTACTGTCAATATTGACAATTTTGTCTAAAACAACCCATAACCCACAACCTCCAACCCAAAACCGGTTTCTTATTCCTCGGATTTGCAAGTAACAGGGATTTCTCTCTTGATGGACTGTTCAAGAGAGATGAGAGTCTCGGTGGAAACCACTCCCGGGATGCTCTGGAGGTCATCATTAAGGAGGGTCATAAGTTGCTCATTGTCACGTGCATAGAGCTTTACAAGCATTGTGTACGGTCCTGTTGTGAAATGGCATTCCACAATCTCGTCGATATGTGAGCAGCGTTCTGCCACTTCGCGGTACATGTTGCCTTTCTCCAGTCGGATTCCCACGTAGGTGCAGGTGTTGTAGCCGAGGGATTTTGGGTTGATGTTGAATGAAGAGCCGAGGATGACACCAATCTCTATAAGTCGCTGCACACGCTGGTGGATGGCTGCTCGTGACACTCCGCATTCTGCTGCCACGTCCTTGAATGGCATGCGTGCGTTTTGTGACAGAATGTTAAGAATTTTCTTGTCCAGTTCGTCGATTTTATCTGCCTTCTGCATGTTTTATTTTCTTTAGTTGTTATAATTATTACAATGTGATAGCAAAAGTACTAATTATTAGTGTAAAAACCAAGTATTTTTACACTTTTTTGTAAATTAATGATATTCTTTTTCGCTATATTCACTGTCGGGTGGCTATATCATCGGTGTAACGCCCCGTTCTTTTCAGTGTGCCTCAAGCCAGTTCGCGCCCCACCCGAAGTCGGCGATGAGTGGCACAGAAAGCTTGGCGGCAGACTGCATCTCCTCGACTACAATGCGCTCGACATGCTCCTTTTCTTCCGGAAGGACGGAAAAATTCAGTTCGTCATGGACCTGGAGGAGCATTTTCGATTGGAGGCGTTCTTCACGGAACCGCCTGAAAATACGCACCATAGCAATCTTGATAATGTCGGCGGCAGTGCCCTGTACGGGCGAGTTCATCGCCTCGCGTTCGGCAAGGGCGCGTTCCGTGCCGTTGCCGCTGGTGATGAGTCGCAGATAGCGGCGGCGCAGCAGCATGGTCTCGGCATATTCCTTCTGCCTTGCCTTCTCCTTGCACTCCTCCATGAAGTCCCGGATTTTAGGGAAGGTGACGAAGAAACCGTCCATAAGTTGCTTAGCCTCAGAGCGTTCTATGCTCATGTTCTGTGCCAGACCGAACTGTGTGATGCCGTAGATGATGCCGAAATCCGCACGTTTTGCCTTTGAGCGTTCCTCCGGAGTGACCTCTTCTGGCTGCTTGTGGTAGACGGTGGCTGCTGTTGCGCGGTGGATGTCCTCACCGTTCCGGAATGCGCTGACCATGCGCTCGTCGTTGGAAAGGTGAGCCATGACGCGCAGTTCTATCTGCGAATAGTCGGCAGAGAAGAACAGGTTTTTGGCGTCTTCCGGTGAAGAGTTTTTAAATGTTCCACGTGTAACAATTTCACTGTTTCCTTGCAGCGGGATGAAGCATTTCCTTATCTCTTTTCCGTCCTCGTTTCTGACAGGAATGTTCTGCAGATTTGGGTCAGAAGATGACAGTCGTCCGGTGGTTGTGACACACTGGTTGAAGGTCGTGTGGATGCGTCCCGTCTCAGGGTTCACAAGCAACGGCAGGGCGTCGACATAAGTATTGATAAGTTTCTTAAGTCCCTTATATTCAAGTATTTCGTTGATGATAGGATGCTTCTTGCGCAGAGGGGTGAGTATCTCTTCGCCGGTGGCATACTGACCTGTCTTGGTCTTCTTCGGCTTCTCCATGAGGCGGAGTTTTTCGAAGAGGATGATACCCAGCTTCTTCGGGTTTGTCAGTGTGAATTCCTCTCCTGCCAACTCATAGATTTTCTGTTCGTGGGCGGCAAGGCGTTCATTGAAAACGCGTGACACTTCCTTCAGTGCGTCGAGGTCAATGGCGATGCCGGTCAGTTCCATGTCGCAGAGCACTTCCATGAGCGGCATCTCGATGTCATTGAAAATGTGCCACTGCCCTTCGGTCTCTTTTAACCTTTTTTCAAAAATCGTCCACGAAGCTGTTGCTATGAAGGCACGTTCCGTCGCGTAAGCCATGGCCTTCTCCACGGGGAAGTCGCGGAGAGTCATGTCGCGGAGGTAAGGAGCTTTTTTCCCTTCCGCCTTCATTTCTTCGCGGATAACCTTTTTTAACTCTTCGAAATTTGCAGGGGTATGCTTGAAGCAGTCGAAGGCAATGTCGTTGATGGTGTGCTTAGGATTCAGTCCGCACTCAAGGAGGTAGTGGGCGATCATCACGTCGCGCATGGTTCCGCGCATGGTTATGCCATAGCGGTGGAGCAGAATCATTTTTGCCTTGAGGTCATGTCCGACTTTCTCAATCCTTTCGTTGCTGAAGATTGGCTCAAGAATGGCAAGCCGTCGTTCCGCTTCCCGGCGTTCGGAGGGCAAAGGGATGAAATAGGTTTTTGAACCACTGACGAGCGTCAAACTGACAATTTCTGCCGTCATTGGTGCGGAAATGGTCGTTTCGAGGTGAAAACCGACACTCTCCGTTGTCAAAATAAAGTCACAAACATTCTTTGTTTGTTCCTCTGTTTCAATAAGTTCAGCGGTGTATGGAGGTAGCGATAACCCTGTATTCCTTGCGATATTTTCTTGCACCTGTCCACTCGGAGGGGTAGAGGTGTTAATTTTTTTAACCTTTACCGTCTTGTATATGGGTTCTCCGAAAAGGTCATAGCCGGTTACTACCTTTGCCTCTATTGTCTCCGAATTCGGGTCTTCCGCCGAAAGGCTTGCTTCCTTGTCATCACCGTTGGCGATGGCGAGGAATTTTTTCTTTATCTGGCGTAGCTCGAGGAGGTCAAGCTGTCGCGTGAGTTCCTGAACATCCCATTCTCCATATTCCATGTTGCGGAGGAGGGTAGGGAGGTTGTCGGAGATTTCCGGAATGTCGGTGCGTATTTCGGCGAGGAACTTTGAGATGCGTATGTCCTCGATGTGCTCCTGCACTTTCTTGCCGAGAGCACCCTTCACTTCCGAGGCATGCTCGATGAGGTTCTCGCAGTTGCCCCATTCGTTGATGAGTTTGACGGCAGTCTTCTCACCCACACCCGGGCATCCAGGGAAGTTGTCGGCGGAGTCACCCATGAGGGCGAGGATGTCGATGACCTGTTTTGCCGATGAAATGGAATATTTCTCACATATTTCTTTCTCTCCGAGAACATCATATCCCCCCTTGAAACGCGGTTTGTACATGAAGACATTCTCCGTGACAAGTTGTCCGTAGTCCTTGTCAGGAGTGAGCATGAATATCTGTTTTTCCGCGGTTTCATCGGTGTTTTCCTTATCAAGCTGTGTGGCGAGAGCTCCGATGATGTCGTCCGCCTCGAACCCGTCGATCTGCAGGATAGGTATGTTCATGGCAGTGAGCAGGTCCTTTATCACAGGCACGGCAGCCTTGATGTCCTCCGGAGTCTCCTGACGCTGAGCCTTATACGGCGGATAAGCCTCATGTCGGAATGTCTTTCCGTGGTCAAAAGCCACACCGACATGTGTGGGTTTCTCCTTTGACAGAACCTCATGCAGAGTGTTCATGAATCCGTGGATGGTGCCGGTGTTCATCTGCATCTGCGTGCTGTAGAAATTGCTGTTCAGCAGTGCGTAGTAGCTTCGGTAGATGAGCGCATAGGCATCGATAAGAAATATTTTTTCCATTTTCCGGTGGGTTGTTTTACTATTTGTGTGCGCCGGTCATGCAGGGCGCCGGATTATTTTTTTTGCAAATTTGTTGTAAAATTACTCAAAAGTTTTCATTAATACCAATATTTTATATTAATTTTGCACTAAATATTGTTTTATGGCTGATACACTGTCACACATCAAGGCTCCGATTACCGATGAAATGGCGCGTTTTGACGCTATCTTCAGGGAATCGTTGTCCAATAACGGTGGCTTGCTTGACAAGATGCTTGAGTACATCATGCGTCGCGGGGGCAAGCGCATGCGCCCTATACTTACCCTTCTTGTTGCCAAGGCGTTCTCCAAGGGGGAAGGGGCTGCGGAGGAAGATAATACCGTGATTTTCAAGGCTCTGCACGCTGCCTGCTCGCTGGAGCTTCTGCACACGGCATCGCTGGTTCACGATGATGTGGTGGACGAGAGCGACAAAAGGCGTGGGCAGGCTTCTGTGAACGCTTCGTTTGACAACAGGCTGGCGGTGCTTGTGGGCGATTTCATCCTTGCGACATCGCTGCGAGAGGTGGCGACGGCCGGCTGCGGTGCGATGACCGATGCCGTGGCGAACCTCGGACAGACGCTGGCGGCGGGGGAGGTGAAGCAGATAGAGAACATCTCGACTGCGGATTTCTCAATGGAGAATTATTTTGACATAATAGACAAGAAGACGGCTTCGCTCTTCGAGTGCTGTTGCCGTCTGGGTGCTCTCTCGGCAGGTGCGGGAGAGGAGCAGATGGTGAAGGTCTGTGAGTTTGGCAGAAACATAGGCATACTGTTCCAGATTCGTGACGACATCTTCGATTATTCTGATTCTGAGGCAATTGGAAAGCCGACCGGCAACGACATGAGGGAGGGAAAACTGACTCTTCCGGTGCTTCATGTGTTGCGTTCCGCGCCCGATGAAATCGTCGGTTTGGCGCGCAAGGTGAAGGCTTTTGATGCCACGGAGGAGGACATTTCCGTGCTGATAAAGTACACTCGTGAGCATGGCGGCATAGAGTATGCGCAGGGTGTCATGGAGGATTATTACCGCCGTTGCATGGACTATGTTGACAGCAATATTACTGACGCCTCCATAGCTGATTCACTGCGTCTGTATGTTGACTTTGTGGTGGGCAGGGAGAGCTGATTTGACTTCTCTGTCTGTTGCGTTTTGATATAATGAAAGGTAACGTTTTGCCATGCAAAACGTTACCTTTTGTGTAGTCAACCATTACCTTTCACATTGCGAAAGATAATGGTTTGTAATTAATTGATAGTCAATTAATTTAGTGATTTTAAATATAGTGTCAAGATTTCTGATTATAGATTATTAACTTTTTGACTGCTGTGATTTTTATTTGATTTAGTTGTATAGTTGTACAACTTTTGTTATCTTTGCAGCATGGCACGGAAAATAAAAGCCTTTGGCAATCATTTCTATGATTTTGTGTCAAAGTTAAGCGTGATAGAGCAGAAGAAGGTAAGGAAATCCCTGCTGTTGTTCTCTGAAAATGACCGTTTCCCAAGACATTTTGTAAAGTATATTGAGGACGGTATTTATGAATTCAGGGTTACGTTAGGTAACAATGAGTTCAGAATATTTTTCATTTACGACGGTGAGACACTTGTCATTCTGTTTAACGCTTTCCGCAAAAAGACGCAAAAGACACCGAGGAATGAGATTGAAAGGGCAAAACGATTAAAGGTAGAATATTATGAACAAAAAGACGGAACTTTATGACATAAGTGCCGAACTTGACAAGGAGTTTGGTGCACCGGGGACAGAGTCTCGCGAGAAGGCTATTCAGGAAGCATGGGAGGAATATAATGCCCAGATTCTTTTTGACGCCCGTAAGCAGTCAGGACTGACACAATCGGAGCTTGCTGCGAAAATAGGGGCGGACAAGAGTTATATATCCCGTATAGAGAGGGGCTTGACAGTGCCCTCCATTGCGACATTCTACAGGATGGTTTCTGCCATGGGATTGTCCGTGGAATTGAGGTAGGGGACATAAGGAAATTGATTATGGAAAACAGGAATCCCGACAGTAAGAATAGGCTGTCGGGATTCCTGTTTTTTTGTGTTGTCTATGACTTTTCTAACTCTCTTTTGGTTGTTTGTTTTTCAAAAGATGTTTTGGAGTTAGAAGAACTTCACTTCCTTGCCCTCAATGTCGGAGAGGAGGAGGTTGGCAAGGCGTGATGTGCCGAGACGGAGCCACTTGTTTGTGAGCCATTTCTCGCCGAGAACCTCCTTGACGATGGTGTAGTAGGTGACAGCGTCTGCCACGGTGTTGATGCCGCCGGCAGGCTTGAAACCTATCTGTATGCCGGTCTCGTCGTAGTACTCCTTGATAGCTTGGCACATGACGTAGGCAGCCTCAGGAGTTGCGCTGACCTTCTCCTTGCCTGTGGAGGTCTTGATGTAGTCCGCACCGGCGTACATGGAGAGGATGGAAGCTATCTTTATGTCCTTGGAATCGCGCAGGTCACCGGTCTCGAGGATTACCTTCATGGCAGCGTCGCCACAGGCGTTTTTCATCTCGGCGATGTCCTCGGCAACACCTTCGTAGTCGCCTTCAAGGAACTTTCCTACCGGCATAACGATGTCTATCTCTGTCGCGCCGTCAGCGATGGCGAGGGATGTCTCGGCTATCTTCACCTCCATGCGAGCCTGTGAGGAAGGGAAGGAGCCTGAGACGCATGCGATTTCCACGCCCGGGACGCGCAGAGCCTCTTTTACAGCCTCTGCAAAGCAAGGGTAGACGCAGATTGTTGCCACGTGGGGGAGGTCAGGATAAGCGTCGTCAAACTGGTTGACTTTGTCCGTGAACTCCATTACAGAGCGGTCGGAATCGGTGGTTTTGAGGGTTGTGAGTTCGATGCTTCCCATGAGGAATTTCTTCACTTCAGGGGTCATGTTCTCTTCGAGGTGAGCGTCAAGGAGAGCCTTTGTTTCCTCTGCCACCTGTGCGTCGTTGAGGTCAAGGTTATACTTGCCGAGGGCTTCTTGGATTTTGTTTGTTTCCATGTTGTTTAGTTTTTTGGGTTAATGGTTGTGGGTTATTGGTGGTTGCAGCATGGCTGCCATGCTGCAACGATGCAACATGATGACTCATGATAAATCATGCTGCATCATGATAATTATTCCTTGTTGTGCGAGTCGATAAAAATCGTCACGGGACCGTCGTTGATCAGTTCCACTTTCATGTCTGCTCCGAAGACGCCTTTCTTGACTTCCTTGCCTATGGCGGCGGACATTTTCGTGCAGAATTCCTCGTAGAGAGGTTCTGAGATGCTGCCCTTTGCCGCGCGGAACCATGACGGTCGGTTGCCCTTTTTGGTGCTTGCGAAGAGGGTAAACTGGCTTATTGCGAGGCATTCGCCGTCAACGTCCTTCAGCGAAAGGTTCATAATTCCGTTCTCGTCGTCGAAAATCCTCAGTTGCGAGGCTTTGCCCACGAGCCAGTCGATGTCGGCTGAGAGGTCGGTTTCCTCGACTCCTACGAGTATGAGGAGGCCTTTTCCGGTCTCTTCGTGGTGGGTGATGTGGTCGTTTTGGTATTCGAAGCCCTTCTCGTAGACTGTCACTGCGGAGCGGCTCACTCTTTGGATTATTAGTCGCATGGTTGGTGTTTTTGGTTTGTTTTTGGTGGGTCAGTATTGTCAGAACTGTCAATTATGTCAATATTGACGGGAATTTTTGTCATTACTGTCGTTACTGACAAGATTGTCGATTAGGATTTTTGCCTTCGCCGGTCCTATCACATCCGCGATGCTTTCGTAGTCCGCCTCCTTTATGCGCTTGACGGATTTGAAGGCTTTCAGCAGTGTTTCGGCGGTCTTTGGACCAATGCCCTTGATGTTGTCAAGCTCACCTGACAGGGCGTTCTTGGAGCGTTTGTCGCGGTGGAAAGTGATTGCGAAGCGGTGAACCTCGTCCTGCAGGCGTGTGAGGGTGTGGAACAGCTCGCTGTCGGTCTTCAGCTGCACGCTAACAGGCTGCTGTGAGACGTTCGTGCCCACATCACGGAGATAGAGAAGCTCGTTTGTGCGGTGCTTGTCGTCCTTTGCCAGACCCGCGATAGGTATGTCAAGGCGCAGTTCGCCCCATACCACCTCCGCCACGCAGTGCATCTGTCCTATGCCGCCGTCGCAGACGATGAGGTCGGGAAGGGTGCCGGTTGTGAGCGTTGTCTCCACGCTTTTCGCCTGTTCGAGGGTGATTCTTTCGTCCGTTTCAAGGATAGTGCGCAGCTCATCCGCCGTCTTGCCGTATCTTCGGCGCACGATTTCCTGCATGGAAGCGTAGTCGTCAGGGCCTTCAACAGTCTTGATGTTATACTTCCGATAGTCCTTTTTCGACGGTTTCATCTTCTTGAACACGACACAGCTTGCCACCGCATCGGAGCCGGAAATATTGGAATTGTCGAACGCCTCGATACGCATCGGCAGGGCAGGGAGCGCGAGTTTGTCGCGCAGTTCCTGCATAAGTCGTGTGGCACGCTGTTCGGGATTGAGCTTTTCCGACTGTTTCAGGCGGTCAACCTTATACTGCCGGCAGTTCATCCGCGATAGTTCGAGAAGGTGCGCCTTGTCGCCTCGCTGCGGCACAAAGAACTCTGCGTTAGGAATCTGCCATTCCAACGGCTTTTCGACAATAACTTCCCTTGCCGTGGATTGGAACCGCTCGCGTATCTCAGGGATGGCTTCGACAAGGATTTCCTCTGCCGTTTCGCCGAGACGGCGCTTGTATTCGAAGGTGAAACTTTGGTTTATCTGGCCGTTCGTGACATGGATGTAGTTGACATAAGCATTACTGTTGTCATCGTCGGTAAGGCAGGTGAACACGTCCACATTGGTCACTGTATGGCTCACAACCTCGCTTTTGGCACAGAACTGCTCCACAAGGAAGTACTTTTCTTTCAGTTTTTGCGCGTCCTCGAAACGCATTTCCTCGGCAGCCTGCTGCATTTCGTCCCAAATCATGCGCAGGAGTTGGCGTGTGTTTCCTTTCAGAATCTCGCGAGCCGCCTGCATGTTCGCCTGATAATCCTTCATGGACTGCTTGCCAATGCAGCAGCCCCCGCAGTTCTTTATGTGGTACTCCAGGCACGGTCTGTACTTTCCTCGCACGATGTCATTAGGCTGGATGTTCATGCGGCAAGTGCGAGGGTGGTAGAGTTTCTTTATGAAATCGAGCACGGCATACATTGAACCAACATTGGCGTAAGGACCGAAAAATGTGCCGAAATTCTTGTTTATCTGCCTTGTCGGGAAGATTCTCGGGAAATATTCGTTTGTTATGCAGATGCTGGGGTAGGTCTTTCCGTCCTTCAGGAGTATGTTGTAGCGCGGATTATACTTCTTGATGAGCGCGTTCTCGAGGAGCAGTGCGTCGTCCTCCGTGTTCACTACGGTGTACGTAATGTCCGCAATCTTCGACACAAGCACCTTTGTCTTGAACCTGTCCACCTCCTTATGGAAATAGGAAGAGACACGCCGCTTGAGGTTTTTTGCCTTGCCTACATAGATTATAGTGCCCTCAGCATCGTAATACTGATAGCTGCCCGGTTTTTCCGGCATATTGAGCACTATGTTCTTCAAGCGTGCCAGACGCGCCTCATTGTTCTCTTTCATAAGGTTTTTGGTACGTTCCACGTGAAACAAGTTTGTGGCTTTTATGGGGAGTTTCTCGGACAATACCGGCAAAATCGGCAGAATTGACATTGATGACAATAATGTCAGTACTGTCAGGGTTGTCAATAGTGACAATATTGACAGTATTGTCCGAACTTGCTTGTCACATCAGTTGCAAGTCTCCTAAACAACCATCAGGGTCGTTATTTCCGTGTCTTCATCGAACATGTCGCGTCCGTGGAGCCCCTCGACGGTGAGTTCGATGATAAAGTTAATGTAGATTTTCTTCGGGTTGAACTTCTTCACAAGGTCGTAAGCCGCACGCATGCTGCCTCCGGTTGCAAGGAGGTCGTCATGGATAAGCACAACATCGTTTTCGTCGATGGAACCTTTGTGAATCTCGATTGTGTCCGTTCCGTATTCCTTTTCATAAGACTCGCTGATTGTCTCTCCCGGGAGTTTTCCCGGTTTGCGGCAGAGGACGGCGCCTGCACCGAGTTCCACGGCTGTGACGCCTGCAAGCATGAATCCTCGCGATTCTATGCCCACGACTTTCGTTATGCCCTTGTCCTTGTAAAGTTCCACGATTTCATCGCGCATGATTCGCAGGCATTCGGGGTTTTTGAACAGGGTGGTGACATCCTGGAATTGGATTCCCGGTTTTGGGAAATCATAGATGACACGTAGGTTTTCTAAAAGTTTTGGATTGTTCATGATTATTGTTGTGAATTTGTAATGTTGTTGCTCAGAGGAAGGAGAGGTTAGGTTTTCGGCGATAATTCCGCTTTATGGCGTAAAAAATCGCCGAAAATCCCGAAGCGTGGAACTGTGGAACAAAAACTTGTTTCTAACGTCTCTTTTCGTTGAAATCGTGTGTTTTATCTACGTTCCACGTGAAACATTAGCGTCCCATATACACTAATAGCACATTGATGTCCGAAGGGGACACTCCCGGGATGCGTGAAGCCTGTGCGAGAGTCTGCGGAAGGCGCGCCGAAAGTTTCTGTCTGGCCTCGGTCGAAAGGCTCTGCAGGGAATTGTAATCGAAGTTTCCGGGGATTTTGATGTCCTCAAGGCGGTGCATCTTTTCCGCATATTCGCGCTCGCGGCGGATATATCCGTCATACTTTACCATTACCTCTGTCGCCTCGATGATTTCGGATTTGAGGGAGGAGAGGTGTTTCACGGCGGAATCGATTGGTTCGGAAGAATCGGGCGAATCGAGTAATTCGGATAATCCGAGAGAACCGAATGAATCGAGAGAATCGAATGATTCTGGCAAGATATTATGCTCAATGAGACCGTTGATTGTCACACCCGGACGGGCGAGAAGGTCATCAAGGTGGTAAGAGCCACGCAGAGGAGTAGAGCCGATTCCTTCGAGATAAGGATTTATTTTCTGCGGTTTCACCGTCGTGTTGTGCAGAATCTCCCGAAGAGTCTCTATGCCTTTTTCCTTTTCAAGCCAGCGGTTCATGCGGACGGAAGTAGCAAGTCCGGCGGAGTGGGATAGGGCAGTGAGCCGTCGGTCGGCATCATCCTGACGAAGAAGTATGCGATACTCCGCCCTGGAAGTGAACATACGGTACGGTTCGTCGACACCTTTCATCACGAGATCATCGATGAGTACGCCGATGTAAGCCTGGTCACGGTTAAGTACGATGCCATCCTCTCCGCCGGCAAGGCGTGCCGCATTGAGTCCCGCCATGAGTCCCTGACCCGCTGCCTCCTCGTAACCCGTCGTGCCGTTGACCTGTCCTGCGAAGAAAAGGCCCTTGCAAGCCTTCGATTCGAGAGTATGCTTCAACTGTGTAGGGTCGAAGAAATCGTACTCTATGGCATAGCCCGGACGATAAACCTTCAAATCCCTGAACGCCGGAATCTCACGGAGAGCCTCTATCTGCACCTCCATCGGCATGGACGAAGAGAAGCCGTTAAGGTACATCTCGTTGGAGTCCGTCCCCTCAGGCTCGAGGAACAGCGGATGCGACGTGCGGTCCGGGAACGTTATAAGTTTTGTTTCCACCGACGGACAGTAGCGCGGTCCGATGGACTCAATCTGTCCGTTGTACAGTGGAGAGTCGGCAAGACCAGAGAGAAGTTTCTCATGGCAGCGGCTGTTTGTCTCCGTCGTCCAGCACGGGAGCACCGAACCGCCCGCACAATTCTCGTCGGAAGGGTAAGGCAGGGCAAAATTCCTGCGGTCGTCCGTGAACTGGCTCTCGAACGTTTCCGAGTCAAGGTAGCTGAACATCCTGTCCATCTGCTCGCCGTCCTGCCGCACCATGTCCTCATAATGCACGGAGCGTGCGTCGATGCGCACCGGAGTTCCCGTTTTCATTCGTGCCGACCTGATGCCGAGAGCGTTTATCGATTCTGTCAGATGCGCAGCCGCCGGTTCGGCGATTCTTCCACCCGGAACCATCTTGCGTCCGATGTGCAGCAGTCCGTTGAGGAATGTTCCTGCTGTGATGACAACAGCCTTTGCGCGGATTTCCACGCCCCATATTGTTGTCACGCCGCAGACACTGCCGTTCTCCGTGAGCAGTTCGTCCACTTGGTCCTGCCAGATGTCGAGGTTAGGCGTTATGTCCAGTTGGTGGCGCCATTCCCAGATGAACTTCCCACGGTCACACTGTGCGCGAGGGCTCCACATCGCCGGACCCTTCGAGCGGTTGAGCATGCGGAACTGTATGGCAGTCCTGTCAGTGACGATGCCCATCCTTCCGCCGAGCGCGTCCACCTCGCGGACAATCTGTCCCTTGGCAATTCCGCCCACGGCAGGGTTGCACGACATCTGTGCAATCTTGTTCATGTCCATCGTCACGAGGCAAGTCTTCGCGCCGAGACCCGCACTTGCGCAAGCCGCCTCGCACCCAGCGTGTCCGGCTCCGACGACTATCACGTCATAGAAAAGTATCATTGCGTAGTTTTTTTATTTTCCTGCAAAAGTAAGAAAATATTTTGAATTCTTTGGAAAATATTTTGATTAATCAACAATAATTATTAATTTTGCAATCGAAACCACGCACATACGCGTGTACAACCTGACAGAGAGCGTCTCCGCGCGCCCTGCACGCCGTCATGCCCGACTACATGGGAGGCTTTCCGTGGCGTGGGATTTCGGCGGCTCAGGCGCAAAAAGCCATGTATGGCGGAAGCGATGCCGTCGGCGGACTGTAGCGCATGACTTTGCGAAGCGTTACCTTTTACCATACGAAATGTTACCTTTTGTGTGGTAAAGTGATACCTTTCGTGTGGTGAAGTGATACCTTTTGGCAAGGGGCGTGAGATGCGAAGGGGCGTGGCTGATAAACCATGATGCAACATGATGCGTCATGGTGAATCATGGTGCAGCGCGATGTGGCATGATGTAACATGATATCTCATGATGCAACTTGGCAACTCATGGTGAAGCTTGACGAAAAACCTATCGGAACAAATTCAAAAACATAATTAATTCAATCAACATTCAAAAATCTATGTGGTTATTAAACTCTCCAATCGGTAGAAAGGTAGTTATGTCCGTGACCGGCATCTGCCTTATCCTTTTCCTGACGTTCCACATGAGCATGAACGTAGTCGCGCTGTTCTCCGCAGAGGGCTACAACATGATCTGTGAGTTCCTTGGAGCCAACTGGTACGCCGTGGTTGCAACACTCGGTCTTGCCGGTCTGGCAGTGATTCACATTTTCTACGCTTTCTGGCTGACAATGCAGAACAAGAAGGCGCGTGGAAACAACGCTTACGAAGTGACAGAGAAGCCGGCAATGGTGGACTGGGCATCACAGAACATGCTCGTCCTCGGCCTTATCATCGTCCTCGGCCTGCTGCTCCACCTCTACCACTTCTGGTGGAACATGATGGCTGTCGAGCTCCTCGACCCTGCTGCTGCCATGTATGGCTGCGGCGCAGGCGTTCCGGGTCCTGCTGACGGCTATGCGTGGATAGAGCTCACGTTCAAGAACCCTGTGTGGACAGTCCTCTACCTCGCTTGGTTTGCTGCAATCTGGTTCCACCTCACCCACGGTTTCTGGTCAGCAATGCAGACCCTCGGCATCAACGGCAAGGTGTGGTTCAACCGCTGGAAGGTAATCGGCGTTGCCTACACCACAATCCTCATGCTTGGATTCGCTGTGGTGGCAATAGTGTTCACATTGAAATAATCCAACCTTGAAGAAACAAGAAAACAATGGCTAAGCAATTAAACTCAAGAATACCAGAAGGACCGGTAGCCGAGAAATGGACCAACTACAAGGCTCATCAGCGCCTGGTCAACCCTAAGAACAAACTGAAGCTCGACGTCATCGTTGTCGGAACAGGTCTGGCAGGCGCCAGTGCTGCCGCATCACTCGGTGAGATGGGCTTCAACGTCTATAACTTCTGCATCCAGGACTCACCACGCCGTGCGCACTCTATCGCAGCGCAGGGTGGTATCAATGCTGCTAAGAACTATCAGAACGACGGCGACTCCGTTTACCGTCTGTTCTACGACACAGTGAAGGGCGGTGACTACCGTGCACGTGAGGCAAACGTCTATCGTCTTGCCGAGGTGTCCAACGACATCATCGACCAGTGTGTCGCTCAGGGCGTTCCTTTCGCACGCGAGTACGGCGGTATGCTTGCAAACCGCTCTTTCGGTGGTGCGCAGGTGTCACGTACATTCTACGCAAAGGGACAGACAGGCCAGCAGCTTCTCCTCGGTGCTTACTCTTCTCTCTCTAAGCAGGTGAACGACGGCAAGGTTCGTCTCTACACACGCTACGAGATGGAGGATGTTGTAATCATCGACGGTCGCGCTCGCGGTATCATTGCCAAGAACCTTGTAACAGGCAAGCTCGAGAGATTCTCCGCCAACGCTGTGGTAATCGCCACAGGTGGTTATGGCAACGCTTACTTCCTCTCCACAAACGCCATGGGATGCAACTGTACGGCAGCTATCCAGTGCTACCGCAAGGGTGCGATGATGGCAAACCCATCCTACGTGCAGATTCACCCTACATGTATCCCTGTACACGGCGACAACCAGTCAAAGCTGACCCTTATGTCAGAGTCCCTGCGTAACGACGGCCGTATCTGGGTTCCTAAGAAGATAGAGGATGCAAAGGCACTCCAGGCAGGCACAAAGCAGGGCTATGAGATTCCTGAGCAGGACCGCGACTACTATCTCGAGCGCCGCTATCCGGCATTCGGCAACCTCGTGCCACGTGACGTTGCCAGCCGTGCTGCCAAGGAGCGTTGCGACCACGGCTTCGGTGTCAACAACACAGGTCTTGCCGTGTTCCTCGACTTCTCCGAGTCTATCCAGCGTCTCGGTATCAATGAGATTCGCCAGCGTTATGGCAACCTCTTTGACATGTACGAGGAGATTACCGATGTCAATCCGGGCGAGCTTGCAAAGACAGTTGACGGCGTAGAGTACTATCATCCGATGATGATCTTCCCTGCCATCCACTACACAATGGGTGGTATCTGGGTTGACTACGAGCTCCAGACAACCATTCCGGGACTCTTCGCCATCGGCGAGTGCAACTTCTCCGACCACGGAGCAAACCGTCTTGGCGCTTCTGCCCTCATGCAGGGTCTCGCTGACGGCTATTTCGTGCTTCCTTACACAATCCAGAACTATCTCGCCGACCAGGCTATCTGGCCGCGCCTCTCTACCGAAATGCCTGAGTTTGAGGCAGCTGA
Source organism: Palleniella intestinalis (assembly GCF_013166595.1). GTDB lineage: Bacteria > Bacteroidota > Bacteroidia > Bacteroidales > Bacteroidaceae > Prevotella > Prevotella intestinalis. The sequence goes on from NZ_JABKKG010000004.1 coordinate 93,649, forward strand.
GAAGGCTGTTGACGCAGAGATGGAGCGTCTCCTCAACATCAAGGGCAAGCGTTCTGTGGACTCTCTCCACAAGGAACTCGGCCACATTATGTGGGAGCATGTCGGCATGGGACGCACAAAGGCAGGTCTCGAAGAAGGCTTGAAGATGCTTAAGGAGCTCCGTAAAGAGTTCAATACCAACCTCTTCGTGCCTGGCACAAAGGACGGTCTCAACGTTGAGCTTGACAAGGCCATCCACCTCCGCGACTTCATCCTTATGGGTGAGCTTGTCGCTTACGACGCCCTCCACCGTGAGGAGTCTTGCGGCGGACACTTCCGTGAAGAGCACCAGACAGAGGAAGGTGAGGCAAAGCGTGACGACGAGAACTTCTTCTATGTCGGCTGCTGGGAGTACCAGAAGAATGACGAGACTGCTCCTGAGCTCTCAAAAGAGCCTCTCGAGTACGAGATAATAAAGGTACAGACACGTAACTACAAGAATTAATAATCTCAGGGTTGGAGATTTTCTCTCTGATGCAACATGATGAATCATGGTTAATCATGATGCAACATGACTTCATGACAAAACATGTCGAACCATGATTCATCATGTTGCATCAAAGAAAAACCTCCCAACCCACAACCATAAACCACTATTATGGCAAAGAATATAACTGTAACAGTAAAATTCTGGAAGCAGAACGGTCCAAAGGACCAGGGACACTTCGAAGAGCAGCTGATGAAGAATGTGCCGGACGACACATCATTCCTCGAGATGCTCGACATGATGAACGAACAGCTCATCAATGACGGCAAGGAACCATTCGTATTCGACCACGACTGCCGTGAGGGCATCTGCGGCATGTGCTCACTCTACATCAACGGCACACCGCACGGAAAGACAGAGCGCGGAGCTACAACATGCCAGCTCTACATGCGTAAGTTCAACGACGGTGACGTCATCACCGTAGAGCCTTGGCGCTCGGCAGGCTTCCCTGTAATCAAGGACTGTATGGTTGACCGCAACGCCTTCGACAAGATTATCCAGGCAGGCGGCTACACATCTATCCGCACAGGACAGGCTCAGGACGCCAATTCTATCCTTATCCCTAAGCAGGACGCTGACGAGGCAATGGACTGCGCTACATGTATCGGCTGCGGCGCTTGTGTGGCAGCCTGCAAGAACGGTTCGGCAATGCTCTTCGTATCCTCTAAGGTAAGCCAGCTCGCTCTCCTTCCACAGGGACGTCCTGAGGCTGCAAAGCGCGCAAAGGCAATGGTGATGAAGATGGAGGAACTCGGCTTCGGCAACTGTACAAACACTCGCGCTTGCGAGGCTGTTTGTCCAAAGAACGAGTCCATCGCCAACATCGCACGCCTGAACCGTGAGTTCATCAAGGCAAAACTCGCTGACTAATCCACTGCAAGGGAACAGCTCTATAACTACCGACCGCCCGTGACGACAGTCCGGGCGGTTGTTGTTTCCGGCAGGTATTGTCAATACTGTCAATACTGACACCACTGTTCCCGGTCAATACTGACACTATTGTCATTACTGACAGTATTGACTTCCAAAAATCACTCATGAACCATCTCCGCTCCTTCAAGCTCCCTATCGCAATGATCATGGGCGTGCTTGCCTACTACCTCTTCCGTGCCCTTCCCCTCGACACAGAGGGCGAAAGGATGCTCTACGCCACCATAACGCGCGCCATACAGCCATCACTCATCTTCGTGATGCTCTTCCTCTCCTTCCTCAGAGTAAGCCCCCACGACCTCAAACCCCACCGATGGCACGGCATTCTACTGCTCACACAAGGCGGACTCTTCGCACTCTGCTCCCTCGCCGCCTATGCCTGCGGACTGCTGCCCACCACCATTGCCGAGGACATGAAACTCCTCCTTGAGGGCGCAATGCTATGCTTCATCTGCCCCACAGCGACCGCCTCGGCCGTCATTGTAAGGAAACTCGGCGGCTCAATGTCAGGAATAGTGACCTATATCCTCCTCTGCAACATGATGGTAAGCATCCTCGCACCCGCATTCCTGCCACTCGTGGAGCCACACGCCGGCATAGACTTCTTCACCGAACTGTTCCTCATCATGGGGCAAGTGTTCCCGTTGCTCCTATGCCCCCTGCTCCTCGCAATCATCACAAGACACTATTGCCAAAAGCTCTGCGCAAAGCTCCTCAGCATGCCCGACCTCCCTTTCTACCTCTGGCTCATAGCCCTTCCACTCGCAATCACGGTGACCGTACGCACCATATACAACAGCCATATCGCCCTTTCCCTGCTCCTGTGGTTGTCCCTCGTCTCCCTTGTGGCATGCATAATCCAGTTTGCCCTCGGCAGGATGATAGGCAGACGATATCCGCAACCCGTCAAAGACCCCTCCGAATGGAAAAGAGCCGTCTATGACCCCACCACCTTTATCAGTGCGGAAGAGCGCAGCGCAATCACCGCAGGGCAGGCCTTCGGGCAGAAGAACACCGTCTTCGTCATCTGGCTCGGCCTTATGTTCCTCAATCCCATCACCTCCGTTGTAGGCGGATGTTACAGCATCTGGCACAACATCATCAACTCCTGGCAGCTCTATAAAGCCGGGAAATGACCGCAATCCGACAATTTGCCGACTTGTCTGTTTGTCAACTTGACAATTTGCCGGATTGAAAAAACAACATTTTCCCCTTTCCATCCAAAAAAACATGGAAAATCATTGACAATACAAAATATTTTATTAACTTTGCAGATACCTGAAACAAAAAGGCTGAGACAATTAAAACAAAACATAATCACAAACTAACAAATCCAAACAAAATGAACAGTAGCAAGTACAATGGTGTGGTTGTCCCTATGGTGACACCGGTGACCAAGAACGGATTCCTGGACAAGGAAGCAGTGGAGAGAATCATCAAGTCGTTCGTCAAGGCAGGCGTCAGCCCGCTCCTCATGGGCACAACGGGAGAAGGAAACTCCGTGTCCACAATTGACGGACAGGCGTTCATCGAGACTGCCGTCAATGCCGCAGAAGGCAAGATAACAATCTATGCCGGACTGACCGGCAACTGCTTCATCGAGCAGCTTAAGCAGGCAGGATACTACAGCGCATCGGGTGCGGACGTCATCGTGGCGACACTGCCGAGCTATTATGCCCTCACTCCCGAGCAGATGGAGAACTACTACACAAAACTCGCGGACTCCATAAAAGGCCCGCTCATGCTCTATAACATTGCAGCAACGACACACATGTCCATCCCTGTCGATGTCATCGAGCGTCTTTCCCACCACCCGAACATCGTGGGTCTGAAGGATTCTGAGCGCGACATGGAGCGCATGGAGAAGTGCATAGCCATAGCTCAGGGCAGGGACGATTTCGCTTATTTCTGCGGATGGGCGGCACAGTCGGCACGCTCTCTGGAACTCGGCGGCAACGGTATCGTGCCTTCAACAGGCAACTTCGTGCCGGGAATGTTCAAGGAACTTTATGACGCAGCCATAACAGGTGATATGGAGACAGCCAACCGCCTGCAGGATGAGACAAACGAAATCGCCAAGATTTATCAGGCAGGACGCACACTTGGACAGTCGCTGACAGCCCTGAAGGTCATGATGCAGACACGCGGACTGTGCACCCCTGACATGCTCATGCCGCTCACACGCCTCTCCGAGGACGAGGAGAAGGCTGTCGCAGAGAAAGCCATGACAATCACCAACGAGTAAAACCGGCGGAGTTATGGCAGACATTCACTGGGTGGACTACGCCATCGTAGTCCTTTCTATCCTTCTCGCCATAGGCATGGGCGTGTTCTTCGCCCACAGGCAGAAGGACAGTTCCACCTACTTCACAGGCTCCGGAAAGGTGCCTGTGTGGGCGGTGGGAATGAGTATTTTCGCCACATTGATAAGCAGTGTGACATTCCTCGCCTATCCGGGAGCGGCTTATGGCGGCAATTGGATACTTCTTGTGCAGGGACTCATGGTGCCCTGCGTCCTGGTCTGCTGCATTGGAATCATCGTGCCTCTGTTCAGAAAGGTCATCCGGCTCTCCACGTATGAGTACTTCGAGCGACGTTTCGGATCTTTGGCACGCTATTACTCCAGTGTGGCGTTCATCCTCACCCACTTCACGAAGATGGGCTCCGTCTTCTTCCTTGTGTCAATGGCGCTTGCGGCGTTCATGAACATCGACATCTACATCATCATCGCCGTCCTCGGCGTGACGATAATCCTGCTCACTTTCCTCGGTGGCATGGAGGCGATAATCTGGATGGATGTGGTGCAGGGCGGACTGCTCATCGGCGGCGGACTCTTGTGCGTCATCATGCTCCTCTTCCCTTACGGCACGGACATAACCTCCGGAGAGATACTCTCCACGGCATGGAACGCCACGACAACCGTCGGGTCTTACGAGGTCAGCAAGATAGGTGTCGGGCCGTTTGAGTGGGACTTTGTCGAGACAACCTTCTGGGTGATGGTGTTCAACGGCATCTTCTACGCCCTGCAGAAGTACGGCACTGACCAAACAATTGTGCAGCGCTACCTCACCGCCAAGGACGACCACGAGGCGAAAAAGGCAGCTTTCATCGGCGTGTTCCTCTCCGTTCCCGTGTGGACAATGTTCATGTTCGTGGGCTCACTGCTCTTCGCCTACTACCAGCTTGCACCGGATGCAGCCGTGGAAGGCATGAAACCGGACGCTGTGTTCCCGCATTTCATCTCCACACAGCTCCCTATGGGTGTGCGCGGAATAATCATCGCGGCAATCGCGGCGGCGGCAATATCCTCGCTCGACTCCGACCTCAACTGCCTTTCGGCTATCGCCGTGCAGGACTATCTTGTGCGCTTCAAGCCGGATGTCAGTGACCGTACGAAACTCATCTTCGGCCGTTGGATAGTTGTCCTCGCAGGACTTGGCGCGATAGGCATCGCAATCCTCTATGTGCAGAGCAACGGCGGAGCGGTCCTTGAGACAATCTTCAGCTTCTATGCCATCTTCTCCGCCGGAATCGTGGGCATCTTCCTCCTCGGTCTGCTGAGCAAAAGGACAAACAAGCAGGGGCTTTATGTCGGACTTGCCGTCTGCATTCTGTTCACTGCCTACGCTATGCTCACATCCCCGCAGAAGATGCCTGACGGCTCAAAGCAGGCGCTTCTCGACCTCGGAGCGTGGAACTATACCCACTCCAAGTACATGCTCGGCGTCTACAGCCATATCATTGTCCTTGTCGTGGGCTATGTGGCGTCCTTCTTCTTCAAGGGCGAAAAGATTGACGAGGAGCTCACTCTGTGGGGCTGGCTGAAGTCAAGAGAAAAGTAATTAATCAAGGGGTGAAGGCAGGAGGTGGCAGTACTGCATTATGATGTAACATGTTCAACCATGATAAATCATGTTGCAAAACCGCCAACCATTAACCCTCAACCCACTAAACAAACAACAAAACATGAACCCAATAGAACTAAAGCAGCCGCAGCGCATTGTCTTCGGCACAGGCTGCATGAACAAGATGTGCGAGGAATATCTCGCTTCCGGACTCAAGAACCTTTTCATCCTCACCGCTGATCCGATACTGCCGCTCATCTCTCCGGTCATCAAGCAGCTCGAAGAGGGTGGGGTGAAGACCATGGTCGAGACAAAAATCCTCGGCGAACCTACCGTCAACGACTTCAAGCGCATACTCAAGGAGGCGCAGGAATTCGGTGCTGACTCTGTGATAGGCATCGGTGGCGGCTCTGTCATGGATGTCGCAAAACTTGTCGCTACATTCATGCACACCGAACAGACCATCGAGGAATGCTACGGCATCGGCTTCATCAAACAGCGCGGAGTATGGTTTGCCTGCGCTCCTACGACAGCCGGCACAGGCTCCGAGGTGTCCCCTAACGCCATCCTCCTTGACGAGACGGACAACGGAAAGAAGGGCATCATCTCCAATTTCCTCCTTGCTGATGTCGCTTACCTTGACCCGCAGCTCACCGCGACAGTGCCTCCGCGCATCACAGCCGAGACAGGTATGGACGCACTGACCCACTGCATCGAGGTCTACACCAACAAGTTCGCGCACCCTTGCGTCGACATGTACGCCCTGAAAGGCATAGAGCTCATTGCCAAGAACCTTGAGCGCGCCGTCAAGGACGGTAAGGACATGGAGGCTCGCGAGGCAATGCTCCTCGGCTCAATGTACGGCGGTCTCGGTCTCGGGCCTGTCAACACGGCTGCTGTCCACGCCTTGGCTTACCCTGTGGGCGGCATGTTCCACAAGAGCCACGGTCTCTCCAATTCCGTCCTTCTGCCTACGGTGATGAAGTTCAACATGGAGGCAAATGTCAAGAGATATGCCGATGTGGCCATTGCTTGCGGATGTGAGCCGGGCGCGACAGACGAGGAGACAGCTCTCCGCGGCGTGGAGTTTGTGGCACAGCTGTCAAAGAACTGTGGCATACCGCAGACTCTTGCCGAGATAGACATCCCACAGTCGGAGGTTCCGGCAATGGCAGCGGCGGCAATGCTCCAGCAGCGTCTGCTGAAGAACAACCCTCGCCCTGTCACGGAAGAGGATTGCAAGGACATCTATAACGCACTTTATTAATAATTATGGGGGAATCATGGTCATCATGATGCATCATGTTACATCATGTGGTATCATGATGACCATGACCCCTCTCCAATCTACAACCAATGAAACACGGACTCACTGCCTGCCTGCTTGCCTTCACAGCCGTCCTTTCGGCACAGGCGCAGACAGCACGCAGACTGACATTACCTTTGTCAGACGACGGAAAGGCTGAGATGACTGTCTACCTTCCGGAGCACCCACGGTCGTCAGGAATGGCGATTGTCGACTGCCCGGGCGGTGGCTATTCCCACCTTTCCATGGAGAATGAGGGACACAACTGGGCACCGTTCTTCAACGAGAACGGCATCGCCTACTGCGTCCTGCAGTACAGAATGCCTAAGGGCGACCGCTCGGTTCCTCTCACTGACGCCTACAAGGCGATGCGGACCGTGAGGGACAGTGCCGCGGTATGGCGCATAAACCCTGCCGCAGTGGGAATCATGGGATTCTCCGCCGGCGGACATCTCGCCTCCTCTGTCTCCACACATGCCCCTATGGCGGTGCGTCCGGACTTCTCAATACTGTTCTATCCGGTCATCTCCATGGACCAGAAAGTCACTCACAAAGGCTCTTGCGTCAATTTCCTTGGCGACGGACTAAATGATGAGAAACTCGTAAAGGAATGGAGCAACAACCGTGCCGTGCGCCGTCATCTCACTCCGCCCGCCATCATCCTCCTTGCGAGTGATGACCGTGCCGTGCCTCCGGTGACAAACGGCATCGCCTACTATTCCGCCATGCGCAACGCCGGAAACGACTGTTCGCTCTTCGCATGGCCGTCGGGAGGCCACGGATTCGGTTTCCGCACGACCTTCGCTTATCACGAACAGATGAAGGCTGAGCTGCTCCGCTGGCTCGACACTCTCCGTCTTCCTCAGCAGGGAGCGAAGAAGATTGCCTGCGTGGGCAACTCTATCACTGACGGCATGGGCATTGACATGGCGGGCAGAAACGGTTATCCTGCCGTCCTTGGCAAGCTCGCCGGCGACGGCTATGTCGTGAAGAACTTCGGTGTTAGCTCACGCACGGCAATCGACAATGGCGACCTTCCTTACCGAAAGGAAAAGGCTTGGCGCGACTGTCTTGACTGGCAGCCGGACATTGTGGTGATAAAGCTCGGCACGAACGATACTAAGGAGCATAACCGCAACGGGCTTGAGAAGACTTATCCTGCCGCCGTGCAGAAGATGATTGATGAGCTTCGCACCCTGCCTTCCTCACCGCGCATCTTCCTTGCGTCACCGATTCCGGCATTCAAGTCCACATGGACAATCAATGATTCTGTCATTTCCGCCGTCGAAGTCCCTGCCTTGAAGAAGCTGTCAAAGAAGAACAAGTGCGGATTCATCGACCTCCACACTCTCTTTGCGCCACATGCCAACCTCATGCAGAAGGACGGTATCCACCCGACTGACAAGGGTGCGGCAAAGATTGCGGAGATAGTTGCCGAGGCAGTGCTTGAAAAGAAATAACCTCAATCAGTATCGTCAGTTGTGTCAATATTGTCAGTATTGTCGTTTCGGTCTGTACTGTCATTGCTGACACTACTGTCAATCCTGTCACAAAAACCTAAAACCCAAATGAAACCAATATTAGCAATAACCATGGGCGACCCTGCCGGCATAGGACCTGAAATCTGCGTCCGCTCCCTCGCCCGCGAAGAGACATATTCCCTCTGTAAGCCACTCATCGTAGGCGATGCGAAGATTATCAGCCTCGCCATCGAACTCCTGAAACTCGACCAGCCGCTCTCCGTAAACGCCATTGCCGCCGTCAAGGACGCCAAGTTTGAGCACGGCACAATCGATGTCTACGACCTCGACCTCATAGACCTTGACACATTCAAGTTCGGCGAAGTGCAGGTGCAGTGTGGCAATGCCGCCTTCCAGTATGTGCGCAAAGCCATCGAACTCGCCATGGCTGAAGAGGTTGACGGCACATGCACGGCACCGCTTAACAAGGAGGCTATACACCTCGCAGGCCACAATTATGACGGCCACACAGAGATTTACGCCACCTTCACCAACACAAAGAAATACGCCATGCTCCTTGCCGACGGCCCTATGCGTGTGATTCATGTCTCCACCCACGTATCGCTCCGCGAGGCTTGCGACCGCTGCAAGAAGGAGCGTATCATAGAGGTTTATGAGCTTATCGACGATGCCTGCCGCCAGTTTGGCATCAACAATCCGCACATTGCCATAGCAGGACTTAACCCGCACTGCTCCGAGAACGGGCTCTTCGGCTGGGAAGAGGCGAAGGAAATCATCCCTGCCGTTGAGGAACTCAAGGCTCGCGGCTTCAATGTCGAAGGCCCTGTGCCGCCGGACTCAGTGTTTGCGAAGGCAAAGAGCGGCAAATATGACGGTGTCGTGGCACAGTACCATGACCAGGGACACATCCCTTTGAAGGTCGTAGGCTTCAACTGGGACGCTGCCACAGGCAAGATGCTGCCGCAGAAAGGTGTGAACATCACTCTCGGACTCCCTATCATCCGCGTGTCCGTCGACCACGGCACAGCCTTTGATGTGGCAGGAAAGGGAGTTGCTGCCGAGGATGCTCTCATCTCCTCCATTGAGTATGCGACAAAGATGGCGATAACACGCTGGAAGAGAAAACGATTAGAACGTGTAGAATTATTCAACTCCTTCAATCAATAAGAATGAAGTAAAGGATTCTCATTATTGTCAGTTTTGGTCAATACTGTCAGTAATGACATAATTGACAATACTGTCAGTACTGACACTACTGACAATAATGACAGAACTGACCAAACCGATTAACAACTCATGCTCTACGTTATTGCTGACGACATCACAGGCGCGGCGGAAATCGCCGGTATGGCTCACCGCTACGGTCTGCGCACAACTCTTACGACATCCGTCCCTTCTTCCATCGAGGAAGGTACGGATGTCATTGTCTTTGCCACCGACGCACGTTCCGTCACCGCTGCCGAGGCTTATGCCATGACGGCAAAGGTCACCAAGGCGGTAATGGCTTTCCCATGCGCCGATGGTGACAAACAGAAACTCATCTTCCGCAAGACAGACTCCGCACTGCGCGGAAATGTCCGCGAGGAACTGCAAGCTATCCTTGACAACAGCCATTATTCCCGTGCGTTGTATGTCCCTGCCAACCCCTCAAAAGGACGCATAATAAAGGACGGGACATACTATGTCAACGGCACACCGATAGCGGAGACCGACTTCCGCTTTGACCCTGAGTTCCCTGCCGTGACAAGCAGCGTGGCGGAACGATTCCCCGATTTGCCCTTCGCAAACGCCGAAAGCAAGGCCGACACAGATCGTGCCGCAGCCTCCGCACTCACCGCCGGCGACACGCTCCTTGCCGGGGCGGCAGACCTGTTCTGCTCCCTCGTCGAGCAACTTTTTGTCAAAGAGCCCCATGAACCTCTTGAGAAGCCCTCGCCATTGTCCCTTTCCTCGCCGATGATTGTCGTCCGCGGCTCCACGCAGAGCAAGGCTCTCGACCTCGGGATGCCTGTCGAGACAATGCCGACGGACGTCTTCTATGAGCGTGCCGATGCCTCCTCATGGACTGAAGCCATACTGCCGCGCTACACAAAGGCAGGCAGCACCGTGCTCACCATAGGCGACAAGGAAGTCCGCACAGGCAAGGATGCTGCCGTCTATCTGCGCCGCACAATGGCGGAAGTATGCTGCGCCATGCTCGATGCCGCCCTCCCTGCGGAGCTTGTCATAGAAGGCGGTGCGACAGCCTTTGCCATACTCTCCCAAACCCCTTGGCATACGTTCACCGTCACTGACGAAATCGCGCCCGGTGTGGTGCGCATCAAGCCACTCAATGCCGACATCCACATCACCATGAAGCCCGGCAGCTACGCCTGGGGCAACCTCTTCGGGCAGCAATGTGTCAGACAGTATTGACAGTATTGACAATCTTGACAATACTGACAGTGCTGTCAATACTGACATAACTGACAATTAATTACAACCTCTCTCACCAAACGCATCTCCACAACCATGAAATCCAAGGAACTCACAGTCTATCTTGTCCTCACAGTCATCGTCTTATCCCTCATGACAATCCTCAGCATGAAGGCATGCAGCAATGCCAATCCTGAAGAGAAACCGCAGGAAGAAGCCGTCATCGAGACCGTCCGCCGGCATTCGCGTCTCTACACCGCCGAGGCGCAGAGCAAGAAGACCATGACCTACACCTCGCAGAACAAGCTCTCCCTTAAAGCCCTCGGCATAGACAAGTCCATCGACCTGCCGCTCGGTAAGACAGAGGCGAAGATTCCTGTCACCGTGACCTACAAGGCATACATCGACCTCGGACGCGTCGACAGCCGCAATGTGCGCACCGACGGCAAGACGATACGCATAATCCTGCCCGACCCGATAATCGTGGAGACAGCATGCACCGTGGACCATGAGAACGAGTCGCAGGAGAAGCAGCTCCTCGGCAAAGGACTGACCTACGAGCAGTACCAGGAGATGGTGCGCCAGGCAAAGGAGAGCGCATGGACAGAGCTGCCGGATTCCGCCCAGCAGGCAGTCATCGAGACCGCCAAGGTCTCCGCAACAGACCTCCTCATTCCACAGCTCCGCGCCCTCGGTTTCACGAAAATAGAGATTGCCTACCGCGAGGATTTCTCCCTCCGCCAGCTTGTAAGGCGAAAGGAGTGATAAGGTCAGCGTTAATTATTGAGATTAATCAAATCATCAGGTTGATACGTGTCAATTTGATGATTTTCTTGTTTTTACATGATAAAAGTTATAAATTGTCATAAATCGATTCAATAAAGGTTAATAACAAAAATATGCGGTAAAAATGTGTTAAAAATGTTGGTGACAGATACATTTGATATTTATATTTACCAGTTTTTTTATAATTTTGCACCCCAAAAGAGAATATATAATATTTATTAACATCTAAATTTTAACAATTATCAAACGTATTAGACGTATATTACCTATGCTGTGCCTATTGTGTGCAGCAAGTATGAGCTCGTATGCCCAGTGGGTGCCTGACAACAGCCGCAAACTGGACACACTGACAGTTGCCGACCGTCTGTCGTTCCGCACCAACAGTGTGGACTGGCTCTTGATGGTGCCTAATATCGGCATCGAGTATGACATTGCCAACAACAAGAACTGGAACCGCTGGTCTGTTGGTGTCAATGTCCGTTATAAGTGGGCTACCTCTCACACGTTTGTACCAAACCATGCGTTCGACCTCTTCGAGACGAAGCTGGAGTTCCGCAACTATTGGCGCACACGTCGTATAAACGGTAGCAGTGTGAAGGCGCACAGCCGCATTTGGGACAAGGCTATGTCACAGCGCAGGTATGAGCAGAAGCATCCGCTCACTACCTACTACCGTGGCTTGTTCGTCTCCTATGCCAACTATAACTTCCGTTTCGGGCCGGGTTATGAAGGCTATGACGGTCAGGCTATGATGTTCGGCGGTGTTTACGGCATCCAGCGTCCTCTGTACCGCTTCCGCCGTGGTTCAAGCATTGACCTTGAGCTTGGTGTGGGTGTCGGAGTGGCATTGTACAAGTACAGGAAGTACGATGTTGACCAAGAGCGCAACAGGATCAACTACACGAAGACTGTCGGCTGGAAGGATCTGAAGATTCTTCCTGTGGTCAACGAGCTCCGTGCCGGACTTGTCTACCGCATCGGCAAGAAAGCCGGACACCACAAGTACCGCTTCCGCTATGACGTAGACCTGAGATATGCATACCAGGTTGACAGTCTGCGTGATGAGCGCATTGCACAGGCTTACCGTGACTCTATTGCCACAAGCCAGTACAAGTTGGTTAGCGGCTACTACATGGAGCAGCTTGACTCTATCGTGAAGAAGAACCCTGAGGCTGCCAAGAGTGATGCCGAGATCCTGAAGCAGGAGCGCGAACTGCTCAAGAAGCAGGCCAAGAGCCAGGCAAAGGAGCAGGCTGCCAAGGAACGCGCCGAGAAGAAGCAGGCCCGTGCTGAAAAGAAGGCTGCCGAGGAGAAGAAGAAGTCTTCCGATGAAGCACTGGACTCTTCGGAGCAGGACGCCGTGGCAAAGGACGAGCAGGCTCTTGAAAATGAGGGTCAGGCTCCTGCAAAGGACAAAAAGTCTTCCAAGAAGAAGTCTCGTGGCAAGAAGAAATCTTCTGACAAGGACTCCGTAGCAAAGGACAAGAAAGCCCTTGAAAAGGAGAAGAAGGCCGAAGCCAAGAAGCAGAAGGCTCTCGAGAAAGAGAAGAAGGCTGCTGAGAAGAAAAAGCGTAAATCCTCCGGAAAGAAGGACTGATAAGGTAGCAAACCGAGGTACAGCATGCCGGAACGTTCCCGAGACGGGACATGCCGGTGTGCCGCACCTTCGTTTTAAGATATAGTACAGACAATACGTAATCAGAGTATTTCCCTTATTTAATTCACAATGCGAAAACTTTTAATAACAATAATATCGGTTATATCCTTTGCCGCGAACTCCGGAGCACAGACGGTAGCGGTCAACAGTGATTTGGTCATGGACGCACTCCAGACACCGTCCCTCGGCTTAGAGTTCACGACAGGCAACAGCACGACCCTGTCCCTCAATGCCATGGGAAACTACAAGCCATGGGGCGCAGACATGAAAATGATTGCCATACAGCCGGAATGGAGATACTATCTCTCACGCCGTGCCATGTCCCGCCACTTCATCGGACTCTGCCTTCCTTTCGGAACATACAAGGTGACAGGCACCGACAAGGTCTATGACGGCTACGGTGTGGGCGTGGGTGTGACATTCGGTTATGTCCTGAGTCTCTCACGCCGCTGGAACATCGATTTCCATGCCGGTGTGCAGAACTTCTTCTACAAGCAGAAGGAACTGTTCAAGACAGAGGACCCGACAGAGCTTATCACCGACAATTCAAGAGGATCTTATTTCCTGCCAACAAGAATAGGTATTTCCATCGCATATATTTTAGACTAAATGCAGAAGACAATTTACATATTCATCGCATTCCTGCTGTGCATGGCGACAAGCGCCATTGCCCAGGATGAGCGCCTGACAGCCAACTTTCAGGTGCAGGGACGCCACGGCACGAAAGGCACGCCTGCTGTGTACCCGACTTCTTATGCCGTATTCAAGACCGTGAAAAAAGCCAAGGACGTCAAGGACAAGCTGGAGGCTGCCATAATCACCGACGGATTCCCCGGTGGTCCCGAGTACGACAATGCTCTCGTGAAATACAACGTGCGCTTCAAACGTGCAAAGGCCAACGGCACTTTCAATGTGCGCGCATATCCCGGACAGTGTGTCCTTGTCTATGTCAACGAACAGAGTTTCGAGGTTTTCGAGATAAAGGACGGCAAGACAGACTATAACGAGACCGTAGAGTTCAAGATGGACGGCATGCACACTCTTGACAATGTCAATGTCGAGGGTAACCGCAAGAAGGTGCATATCCCATTCATTGTCGACGGAGGTGACGACGACGGCGTGAACATGGCTGTGCACATCTCCTTCGACCTTCCTGAAGGAATCACCGGCAAGGACACCCGCGTCTTCGTGCAGCCGATGGCTATCGACTGCCAGACAGAGGACACCGTGAGCTACGTCACACCTCTTGTCTATGCCGGAAGAAGATACCACCGCCTGCAGGACCGCCGCATGAACTTCGACTTCTACAAGAACGAGCCGGAGGTAATCGCACAGGGCTTCGTGAAAGGACGCCCGCTGCTTGACGGACAGCCGCTGCACGTGGACACCATCGTGATGTACAAGAAGAAGGATCCGAACAAGGACTACAAGATCTTCTGTGACATCCTTGTCGAGGACTACACACACAGCTACATGCGCCTCAATACCGTAGGCTCATGCAACAAGCGCAAGATGTTCAAGTTCCTCAACCTTAAAGGCGTCTCTGCCGACATGCCGCTTGAAGAATTCCGCATTGATGCAGAAGAGACCATGCGAGCAGTGCCACGAGACCTTAAGCTGAACTTCCTTGTCGGCAAGTCAGAGCTTACTGCAGACTCTCTGAATGATGTGCGCCTCGAAATGCTCATTAAGGAGATGAAGGAGTACGGCGAACAGCTCATGCGTGTCGAGATAGAGGCTTACTCATCACCTGACGGTGGCTACGAGAAGAACCTCAAGCTCGCACAGGACCGCGGACGTGTCGCCATGAACCTCGTGATGCGCGGACTCGGACGCGCCGATGTTACCAAAGGTCTTAAGACAAGAGTCTACACTTGGGATGAAGTCGCTACCGAACTGGATAACAAGGGCAAGAAGGAACTCGCCGACAGCGTGCGCGAAATCATTGCGTCAGGCATCAAGTCTCCTATCCTTAAGATAGGTGAGCTGCAAGGCTTCACCGACCACATCCTCCCTGTTCTTGAAAGCATGCGTTCCATGCGCTGCGTATATAAATATGAGCAGATGCACATCATGAACTCTGATGAGGTTCTTACCTATTATGCAAAGAACAAGAAGAAGCTCCTTGCCGGCGACAAGTCAGTCAACCTCTCCGATGGTGACTATTACAATCTCTTCGCAAGCGTAAAGGACTCTTTGGAGCAGGATACAATCACAATGCTCGCATACCGCCACATGGTGTCACAGCCTAACTACGAGAAGCTGAAGTTCTCACAGTATGTCGCAAACCGTATGGCAATCATGCAGCTCCGTCAGGGACACCCAAGCACCGAGACACTCGCTGCTTTCGTCGACACAACAAGCAACCGTGTCACAGAAGCCTATCTCGGAAACAACCGCGAGGCACGCGAGAGAGTGCAGATGAACCGTCGCCAGATACTCATCAACCACATCCTCGCATACTACCAGCTCGAGAAGCGTGACTCAGCGGCACGCCTGCTGCAGTTCTGGTTCCCGACAGCTAACGACAAGGAAGTAGTGGCACTGCGCAACTATGTAAACTTCAAGAAGAACTTCCTGAAGTACTACAGCGACAAGCTCTCCGCCGAGGAGGCTGCCGAATACAAGAAGACAGAGGCGTTTGTACTCAACTCTTCAGTGTCAAACAGGGCTGTCCTCTACACCGAAGGCCGCCAGTTCATGGGCAAGAGCGATGCCGAATGCCGTGAGCAAATCATGAAGCTGCCTGACAGCGATGCCAAGAAATGGTATCTCCTCGCCATCCTCGAGGCTGACAAGGAAGCAAAGCGCAATGTGACGGACAAGCAATATATCCCTCTCTATCTCGCACTCTTCTACAAGAGCTTCACCATTGACCCGGCTCTCCGCCTGACATACTTCACCGACGGACAGGTCAGCGACTCGCTGAGAGACAAGTACAAGTACCGCAAGCGTGACATCCCTAAGTACAATGAACTGCTTGACGAGTTCCTCGGAAAAGGCAAGCCTGCCGATTATGAGGAGGAACTGAGTGGTGACGACCTTGATGAGGACACCGATGTTAAGGATAAGAATGTGGAACAATAAAAAGTTAGAGGTAATGAAGAAAATCAGCACGATAATATTCCTGATGCTCTGCGTCATGGCTACGCAGAAAGCAGTGGCATTCAACTATGCCGCCATACCTGACTCTATCGCTCCGGACCCGGAGGACGAGGATTATTACCTCGACACGATCACGAAGACTCCTAAGCGACTGGCTACACGACGTAACGTCATGGACTTCTCGCTGGAGTCACGCTATCGCCCGAAGCATAACGAGTTCACAAAGAAATGGTACGACCACATGTACGTAAAGGCAGGTGCGGGTTTGATGGGTTTCGTTCCGACATCCGGCAACTACAAGCTCAACACTCTCGCCACGGTGCATGGCTCTTTGGGCAAGACCCTTGACATCTACAACACAATACGTCTTTCCCTTGAGTATGGTTCCGGATATGAGAAGTACAGCCGCAGCCATTTTAATTCACTGCGCGGATCATTGGAGTACCTGTTCAATGTGTCTGCCTTCTCAAGAGGCTACAACCCGGCACGCCCGTTTGAGATGCAGCTCCTCTTCGGTGCAGGTGCATACTGCACAAACATCATGCACGACTCCCAACCGACACGCATCTCTCCTGAGGTACACACCGGATTCCAGTTCAAGTTCCTGTCAGGACCTTACGGACATTTCACCGTTGAGCCTTATGTTGGCGTAACAGCGGACAAGATGGACTTTTCACCGGACAACTGGCGCAAGTACGATGTGTTCTACGGAGTGAACCTCAGTATCGTACACAGCTTCACGAACAACTTCTCGCCTAAGCAGCGTCACGACAGTCTCATGTACAACCCATGGTTCTTCGAGGCAGGCATGGGACCGATGGTGACTTTCCGCAAGAACAGTCCGATAGATGCCCTGCCGGCAAGCCATACAGCAGGACTCCAGATGCAGTGGTCTGTGGGCAAGTGGATTTCCAGCACTGTCGGTGTAAGGCTTTCCGCACACATGGCATCCAACCGCATCCAGGAGGGAGCCGGCAAAAACGGGTTCCGACGCAACTTCTATGAGGCTACCTGTGGAGGAAACGTCGAAGGTCTCATCAACCCATTCGGATTCTCCAAGAAGTTCGATTGGAACAATCCTTTCGGAGCGTACATCTTCGCAGGTGTCGGCTATGGATCTTTGAACTTAACGGGAGGCGGCAACTACAAGACGCGTACCTCTTTCGAGTCTATCAGCGGCGGTGCACACCTCTATGCCACAATAGACAAAGACCTGCAGTTCTTCGTCGAGCCACGCTATTCAAGCTACCGTCATGAAGGTGTAAGGGACGACAATGTCTCCGTACTCTTCGGTCTGACGGCAAAAACACGCAGCGCGAAGTTCCGCCCACGTGTCCTCGAACCGGAGGAAGAGAGCGACGCACTCCCTATCACAGCCGGTCTGTCATTCACCACACCAATAATGATGATGCAGACAAGTGCCTACAAAGACAAAGGCTTCTCCTACGGTATCAAGGCTTTCGGACAGTACCGCTTCACAAAGCTGTCATCTGCACGCCTCTCCATCGACTACCTGTCGCTCTCACGCGCAATCGAGTCTCCGTTCACAGAGTCATACATGAAGGGCGACAAGCCTGTGTCACAGTCAAGCTACAGAATGGGTAACCGCCGCCACGGACTGCTTATCACCACTGCCAACTACAGTGTCGACATGTACAGCCTCCTCAGCGGCTACCAAGGTCCGAAGCGCTTCAACCTGGAGTTCTATTTCGGTCCGGGTGCAGCATTCTACATCAGCGAGAGCGCATCAGCAATAGGCGACAATCTTCCTGAGGGACACACCTTCAAGAGCAACATCGACCACAAGTTCAAGGTACATTTTGCATTCACGGGAGGAGCGAAGTTCAGCCACAATTTCTCACGCCAGATAGGAGTGTATCTCGAACCGTCACTGCACTTCATCTCAAATGTAAGGATGGCGGGAATCCAGACCATCAGCTTCGTGGGCAACAAAATGCAGTTAATCCCAAGTGTTTCGCTTGGAGCGCAGTACACACTTTAGTTTATGAATACCATCATGGAAATAACAAACAAAATATCAGCAGCAAGGAAACTTCTCCTTCTCCCGGCACTGTTCCTGTCACTGACAGCATCGGCACAGTCGTCCAAAGCTATCGGAGAGGCGTTCGCCAACACTGTACGCCACTATTCTGTGACAGAGACGGACTCCCTTGCCAAGGTTCTCGTGAAGAAGTACGGGAACCAGCCGGAGGTACTGGCACAGCTTGGCAATGCCTACTTCCGCAACAGAGAGCTCGACCAGGCAAAGGACATGCTTGAACTTGCCATAAAGAAGAACCCGAAGGCAGCTGCTCCGCTGATCCAGTACGGCGACATCTACAAGTACTACTGGAACCAGCCGAACTCCCTCGACACGGCATACATCTACTACAAGAAGGCCATCGACGTGGAGCCGCAGAGCAATGTGCCTTATGAGCGCATAGCAGACCTCTACATGTTCAAGTACAAGCTCTACGGCAACCGCCAGACACACGAGGACAGCTTACGCATGAGACACGCAGCCGACTCCGCCATAACGGTTCTCAAAGACCTTAAGGCACGCCGTCCGGAATATCCTGCCGAACTGGAGCTCGGCGGCATATACAACCGCCTCGGACACTTCCGCGAGTCGGCAGAGGCTTACTCCAAAGTGGTTAACCGCCTGGAGGACTACCAGTACAACAACTATGCCCTTGACTACTATTTCATCGGTGACTTCGCAAAAGGTCTCGAAGTGGTCAATGACGGACAGAAGAAGTTTCCAGACTATCCGCTCTTCAACCGTACACGCATGTACTGCCTCTTCGGTCTCGAACAGTACGACGATGCCCTTGTCTCCTATGACAAGCTGCTTCAGGTTACTGACACACTGAACTCCTTCGACCACTTCTATGCCGGGCAGATTTACCTGAAGAGGGGTGACGTAAGCACAGCGACAGAGACCTTCTACAAGATTTACGACACTCACAGTGAGTTCGCCAATGACCACCTGAAGGCGGCACGCTCGCTCATCAACAAGCACATCACCGGAACAAAGAGCGGTGGCAATTACCTCCAGGCTGCCGAGAAGTATGCCGACTACATAGCAGCGAAGCGCAACCGCTCGGGCTACGACTACTACCAGATGGCGAACATCTACCGCGAGATGATTGACGACACTCTCTGCACCGAGGCACAGCACAACATGGCGATAGCAAAGGCTGACAGCGTCTATGCCATCATACAGCGCGATTATCCTGACTACGAGGCAACGCTGATGTGCTACCTCCGCGCAAGGATGGCTGCCGCTACTGACCGCGCCGCTGCCGTGCCGCACTACCTCCGACTCATAGAAGTCGTGCAGGACCCTACAACGGGAGCACAGACATCGGAGCAGCGCAAGAAAATCTTCCTCTCCGACGCTTACCGCTTCCTCGCTGTCTACAACTTGCATAATGACAACACAAAGGAAGCTATCAGGTATGCTAAGATGTATAAGTCTGTGAACCCTGACGACAACTCCCTGAAGCCAATCCTTGACCTTGACAAGGGCACCGGCAGAAGAGGCAGGCGCAGATAATGACTGCATGACAGCAGACTGACAACAAACATTGCGATAGGCCCGCATCTGTATTCTTGCAGAGGCGGGCTTTTTCGTTCCCTGCAGCCTGTGAAATCGGAGGGACACAAAATTCGTTTGCAATAAAGCACAAAGTTCCCGCAGATTACGCAGATTTTCGCTGATTAAAGCGTTTGCAATGAATGTTTTTCCCACAGATTACACAGATTTTCGCAGGTATATGCCACAAACAACTATCTGCGGGAATCTGCGTAATCTGCGGGAACGTTATGCGGCTCATCGTTGGCGGGCTCTATGACAACCCTTTTCATGAAGAGCAGTCTGTCCATTTCGTCAAACTCAGATTAAGGAAATGCCGCCAAAACAACCCTCATGGCGGAAGGTAACGGTTGGCCATGCAAAAGCATACCTTTCACCAAGCCAATCGTTACCTTTCACCGTGCAAAAGGCTACCTTCCGCTGTGCCCCTCTGCAACAATGCTTTTCATGCCTGTAAACCAACCTCTTGCAAGCCAAGGCAGGCGGCACTCCGTTGCGGCATGCCTTGTTCCGTGGCTGCATGCCAAAAGAAAGCATCCCTGCCGGACTTCCTGTGAAGCCTGACAGGGATGCAATGAGCATTTTTCTTGTTCCTACTCTGCCTTCTTTTCCTCCGGCGCGAGTGTTGCGGAGTACCTTGCAGGGTCGCGGAGAAGGGCTATGGCAGCCTTTATCTGCTTGTCGCGCCTGAGACTGTTCTCGATAGCCCCCGCCTGGTAGTAGTAGCAGGAGACGATGTCCATGGTTATCGCATCCTTTATCACATCGCGGTGGTAGTCAAGTTCCGCGGTAAGGTCATGCTTCAGCTTCGCCTCCAGAGCCTCGAACTCCGCCTTTGCACGCTCGTAGTAGCCCTCGAAGCGCGCCACCTTCTCAAGGTCCTTCAGGAACCTGCCGCTCTCACGGTCGTACTTGAATCCTGCCTCTGTGGCACGCCGGCAGAACTCGGCATAGTCGGCGTCGGTGATTGAGAACTCACGTGCCGGCGCTATCTGCGGATGCTTTGCCACATAGTCCACGACATAGTCCATCATCACATTCGTGGAGTCCAGTCCCGAAGCAGTGAGATACATCACGATGTTCGGCAGCGAGTCAGGTTTCACCTCGATGTCCGGCATGATTCCTCCGCCGTCCTTCACCTTACGCCCGTGGAGAGTCTTGAACTCCTTCTTCAGAGAGTCCGCCACCGCCTCGCGTGAGCCGCCGTTGGCGTGCTTGTAGTTTATAGCCTGAATGCAGCGTCCTGACGGGATGTAGTAATGCGCCGTGGTCAGTTTCAGGTTACCGTTGTACGGCACATCCATCGGCACCTGCACCAGTCCCTTGCCGAAAGTCTTTGTGCCAATGACCACGCCACGGTCGAGGTCCTGCATTGTGCCCGCCATGATTTCCGATGCCGAGGCAGTGCCGCCGTTCACAAGCACGGCGATAGGCATCAGAGTGTCTATCGGCAGAGCCGTGGTTTTGTACTCACGGTTGGCGCGTGTGAGCTTGCCCTTTGTCTTCACGATGCTCAGGTCTTTCGGCAGGAACATGTTCAGGATGTCCACCGCCTCGGAGAGCGAGCCGCCGCCGTTGCCTCGGAGGTCGAACAGCAGCTGCTTCATCCCTTTGCGCTTGAGGTCGATGACAGCGTGGCGCACCTCCTTTGAGCAATCTTCCGTGAACTGGTTGAGGTTTATGTAGCCTATGGAGTCTGTCAGCATACCGTAGTACGGCATGGCAGGCATCTGTATGGCGCGCCTTGTCAGCTTGAACGACAGTTCCTGCCCCTTAGGGTTCACCTTCTCCTTCTTGCCTTTCCTGCCCTTCTTTGCAGGAGTTTCCGCTGCCTTTGGGAGGGTAGGGCGCAGTACTTTCAGTATGAAACTCGTGCCTGCCTCTCCTCGCAGATGCTCCGAGACGTATGTCGTGGATTTGCCCTTCATGTCCTCGCCGTCGATGGAAAGGATGATGTCACCCTTCTTCAGTCCCACCTCCTGGGCAGGCATGCTGAAGTACGGCTCGTTGATTACCGTGGCATTCTCCTTCACGTTGAACGACACTACGGAGCCTATGCCGCCGTATTTTCCGGTAATCATCTGCTTCAGTTCCTTCACGTCCGCCTGCGGATAATACTCTGTGTAAGGGTCAAGCGAGCGGAGCATCGCCTTTATTCCCGTCCCCACGACCTCTTTGGCGTCGAGGGAGTCCACATACATCATGTCAAGGTCGCGGTAGATGTCGCAGAAAATCTCCAGCTGCTTCGCCACTTCAAGGTTGTGGCTGTCTTTCTGTGCCTGTGCAGGCTGTGCCCCCATGAGTGGGAGCAGGAGGGCAAAAGCCCTGAAAATGTTGTTTATCTTCATCGCTTATTGTTTAAGGCAAAGTAGTTGCTTTGCTTTTGTTTTTTTATGTTTATCTTATGCAAAGGTAATGCAAACCGAGAGCAGACAGAACTTGTTCATGTATGCCGAGGTGCCGCTTATCTTATGCAAAGATACTACTTTTCTTCCTTTTTTCGCCAAATAATGCATTTTTTTTAGAAAATATTTGGTAGTTTCAAAAAATAGCTGTACCTTTGCACTCGCTTTTGAGACATAAGGCAAACACAATGCTTCCTTAGCTCAGTTGGTTAGAGCATCTGACTGTTAATCAGGGGGTCCCAGGTTCAAGCCCTGGAGGGAGCGCACAAGAAGAGACATTCGCAAGGATGTCTCTTCTTTTTTTAATCAATTTGGACAATAGTCAGTAATGGCAAAACAGACAGTACTGACAATATCGACAATCCTGACAGTACTGACCCAATCAACCAATCCATAACCACCATGCCTGCCACCTACGAACCCGAAATAGCAGCGAACCTCTATGCCGAGCTTGCCGAAGCCCTGCGCCTCCGTCCCGACATGGCGGCGGTGTACAACGCCTTCAACCACACGTTCCAGAGACTTCTTTACCAAAAGACAGACGCATCGCGCCTGAACCTCGCCGGCACTTTCGCCAAGACGGACTACCTCCTGAAGGAGCATCGTGCGCCAAAAGGGCTTGCCATGGCTGTCAACGACACTCGCGTAAGGCTCCGCAAGGCTGTCAGAACGCCACACGGACAGACGGCAGGGGACAGCCCCCTTCGCCTTGAAGCCGCCTGCCTGCATGACTTCCGCAACCTTTGCGAGTTCGTCTCCTTTATATATAAGACGCCCATCCCCGGACATCTTGCCGCCATGTTCCCTTCCAACCGCGAGTATGGGGACACTCTCGCCCTTGTCGGCGAATACGTGCGAGTGATTGCCGACGGGTGGGACGATAAGGCAATGTACTGCCGCCGTGAGGACGCCGTTGACGACGAACCGGTGGCGGTGTCCTTCACAGGCGGCATAAACGGCTACGACTGGTCGTATCTCAAAGACCTGCTTTACGAGAATGCACAACTGAACATTGTACGCCCGAGGGAGAAAGGCGGCGTGCTCTATCCCGAACTGATTGTCTTCGAACCGGACTACCTTGTGGACATCTCCGCCATTGCACGCTGCTTCACCAACTATGCGGAGTCTCCCGTGGTGCACCTCCTGAACAAACTGCAGCCGCAGCAGGTGACGGAACCCCTGCTTCTCGGTAATCTTGCAGGGCAGCTCCTTGACGAGGCAATAACGTACAGCGGGAAGGAATGCCGCCCGTACCGCGACAGTGCCATGGAATTCTTCCGCAACAATGCCCTGAACTTCCTTGCCATAGGGCGCGGCCATGACCTGCACAAGAATGCGCAGCTGCAACGCCGGAACATCCATACTGCCCTCGAATCACTGGAAAAGTCCCTGGAACGCTTCAGCATCAGCGACGCTTTTGTCGAACCTTCGTTCTTCTCCGAGATGTTGGGACTGCAGGGGCGTATGGACTACCTGCAGCTGGACTTCAAGGTTCTCATGGAGCAGAAATCGGGAAAATGCGCCTTTTCCTTCAGTAATGACGAGATAAAGGAGCGCGAGGAGCATTACGTGCAGCTGCTCCTCTACATGCTTATCATACGCTACAACTACCGCGACCTGTACGAACAGAACCGCCGTGAGCTGCATGCCTTGCTGCTCTATTCCAAGTACGGCAACGGACTCATAGAGCTCCCGTTCGCCCCGCAGCTTGTCTTCCGCGCCCTGAAACTCAGGAACGGCATGGCAAGGGCGGACATAGGCTACACCGAACCGCATGGCTTTGACATCCTCGAGACGCTCATTCCCGAGATTGTCAACGAGAAAAACGCGCGCGGAACGTTATGGGAACGCTACCAAAGGCAGCAGATTCAGGAGGTTCTCGCCCCAATACATAACGCCTCGCCCCTGGAGCGCGCCTATTTCCTGCGCTTCCTTACCTTCATAGCCAACGAGCATGCCATGGCAAAACTCGGCAACCGCACAAAGGAAAACTCAGGGTTTGCCGCGAAATGGCATGACTCCCTCGAAGAGAAACGCCTTGCAGGAAACATTTATGACAGTCTGTCGATTGTCTCGCCCGACACAGGGACGACGGGCAAGATAGAGACCGTTGTGCTGCGCTTCCCTGCGGTGACGGACAACGACATGTCCAATTTCCGCGTCGGCGACATCGTCATCCTCTATCCTTACGGCAGGGATGAACAGCCCGACGCACGGAAGACGATGGTGTTCCGCTGCTCCATAAAGAAGATGACGCCCGAGGAGATAACCCTCGTCCTCCGCGCCCCACAGTCCGACAACCGTGTCTTCGTGCGCCGGAAGGACTGCCTGTGGGCGGTGGAGCACGACTTCTTCGAGTCTTCCTACAGTTCGCTGTACCGCGGCATGCATGCTTTCCTCTCCGCACCCAAGGAGCGGCGCGACCTCCTCCTGCTGCAGCGTGAGCCGCAGACGGACGCTTCGCGCATGCTGAAAGGCGACTATGGAGCGTTCAACGAGCTTTCCTTGCGCGTGAAGAGGGCAAAAGACTTCTTCCTTATAATCGGTCCGCCGGGGACGGGAAAGACGTCCTACGGGCTTCTAAACACCGTAAAAGAGGAACTCCTCGAAGAGGGCTCTTCCATTCTCCTCACTTCTTTCACCAACAGGGCGGTGGACGAAATATGCTCAAAGCTCCACAGTGAGGGCATCGGCTTCCTGAGGATAGGTGGCGAACTGAACTGTTCTGCCGCCTGTAAGGACAGTCTTCTGAGCGAAAAGGTCAGTGAGAGCAACGGCATAGAGTCGTTGGCGGAGGTGATTGCCGCCACGCGTGTCATTGTGGGCACAACGGCTTCGCTGAGTTCCAACCTGCAGCTGTTCCGCCTGAAGCGGTTCTCCCTGGCTGTCGTCGATGAGGCATCGCAGATTCTCGAGCCGCACCTCATGGGGCTGCTCAGTGCGCACGACGGCGGAATCCCTGCCATAAGCAAGTTTGTCTTCATAGGCGACCACAAGCAGCTCCCTGCCGTGGTGCAGCAGAAGGAGGAGGTTTCGCGTGTCGGTGACCCGGTGCTCAACGCCATACACCTTACGGACTGCCGCCTGTCGCTCTTCGAACGCTTGCTCAGGCGGTATGGCGGTGACGCCGGTGTGGTGTTCATGCTGAGGAAGCAGGGACGCATGCACCGCGAGATAGCGATGTTCCCGAACCTTGCTTTCTACAACAACCGCCTTGACGTTGTCCCTCTGCCGCATCAGGAAGCGCAGCTCCCTGCCTTTACGGGCGTGCCGGGCAGCGTGGCGGAAATCATTGCCACGCGGCGCATGGCATTCGTTGCCGTGCCTGCACCGCAGCGCACTCCGTCGGAGAAGGTGAACAGGAGTGAGGCGGACATCATTGCTGCAATGGTCGTGGGGATATACGGGAGGGAGCGCGAGGTGTTTGACGCTGACGAGACAGTGGGCATAATAGTGCCTTACAGGAACCAGATTGCCACGGTAAGGAATGCCATTGCGGCTTATGGCATAGAGGCTCTGGAGGGCATAACCATAGATACCGTGGAGCGCTACCAAGGCTCGCAGCGGCGGTACATCGTCTATGGGTTCACCGTGCAGCGCTACTATCAGCTGGATTTCCTTACCGCCAACGTCTTCGTGGATACGGACGGCAGCATCATCGACCGCAAGCTGAATGTGGCGATGACGCGTGCGAAAGAGCATCTCTTCATGGTGGGCAACCCGAAGCTGCTGGAGAAAGACCCGGTGTTCCGCCATCTCCTCGACTTTGTGCGTGGGAGAGGGGAGTACTTCTCTTCGGAAGATGTTTTCTGACAATACTGACAGAAAAGCCCCAACAGAAAAGCCCCCAAAAACAAAAAAACTCCGAAGCATTTTCTGCTCCGGAGTTTTTGTTCCCCTCCATTTCTAAAATTATCTTGCCAGTCCTGTGTTTACAATTCCCATGGTCCCGTGAACGGTGCTGACTTCGCGTTGCCGCTGTTGTCCTTGTTTTCGTTATCTACAGTTGTCATGAAATCAGGGAAGCCCTCAATGATGTCACCACCTTTGTCGCCGTCCACTGTCCATACAGATGCGTGCTGCATAAGGCTTTCTTCCATCTTTATCACCGTAATCTCGGGTTTGATATATTTCTTTTTCATATCTTTGTTCCTTTCTTTTGTTGTCCTTGTTTAGGGCGTTTATCTCACAGCAACTTTCTTACCGTTGACGATGTACATTCCGCTTGGGAGACCCTCGAGGGATGTTGTGCCGCGGCGTACCACCTGACCGTAGATGGAGTATACGGCGGCAGGCAGGTCGCGTTCAGTGGCATCCATGGTGATGAATCCCTCTATTGCCGTCGTGGTGTTGTCGCCGATGCCGTCCATTGAGATGAATGCCAGCCTGTGGCCTTTTGCTCCTGGAATGCTCTGGTGCTCATCCTCAATCCACCAGCTGTAGCCTGCTGCCTTGTCCCATTGTCCTGGGAGGTGGTAAAGGTTGCTGTCATGCATGACATAGGCGTTTGCCGGTACAATTGTCTCTTTCTCGAATGTTGCATAGACGCGCAGCTTGCAGTCTTTGTAGCCGTCGCCGTTGACAGTGAAGAAATGGTCTCCGTCGATGACTACATCCCCGTTGTACTCCAGGGTCAGGAATCGTTTGAGGCTTTCTATTTTAATCTCTTCCTCGAGAAGTTCCTTCTTGCAGAGGGACACTCGTGAGATGGTGTAGAACGGAGCGGTGATTTTTGTCTCCCCTCTGTCGCCTATGTCTATGTCTCCCTTTTGGGTAAGGTCGCCGATAAGCGGCTTGATGATGAATGCCTCTCCTTTTCTTGTCACGACGTCATCATCGCTATAGCTGTCAAGTTTCAGGGTCTGGAATGCTATGGCTCCCTCACGGCCGGACTCGGCATTGCACAGTTTGGCAATCTCCACTTTTGCCGTGAACGCTTGTGTGATCTGTCTCTTTGTAAGGTCGACAGGGAGGCAGAGGCTGTTCCACTTGCCTGCCGTCATGGTGCGCTTGAGAATCAGCGGACGGTTGACATACTTTGACGCGTAGTCGGAGTTCTCCGCCGTTGAACCGTCCTTGAAATTGTTCCATCCCTCATCGAGTGCGAAGCTTTCGCCGAGGTATTTCAGTCGGAAGTCATCAAAGTAGACATAGTCGTTGTCGGTCATGTCCTTGTCAATCTCTATGCCGATTTCTATGTCCTGTCCTTCATTTTCATCGAAGTTTGCATAGAAGGTCAGGTAGTTGGGGTAGACCTTGCAGTAGAAGACCACACCTGCTTCCACCTTGTTGGAGACTTTGTTGTCACGGATGTCCTTGCCAAGGAACTCTATCTTGTCGAAAGTTTCTTCTCTTACAGGTACTTTCTCAAGGCTTATGCGTCCCTCTTCCTCGCCGTATGATTTTCCGAGGAGTGACATGGATTTCCATTCTGGTGTGCTTTTTGATATTGCGTTTGTGGTTTTCGCATACAGTTTCGCATACTCCGTCTTGTCCTTTTCGTCATTGAAGAATCCCTGGCATTCCACCTGATACCATCCGCTTTTGTGCAGCTTGACTTTCTGGAACAGCTTCGCGCCTTTTGCCGCTTTCTTTATGCCTCCGCAGTAGAACATTCCGAAATTCTGGTCGACATTGCTTTGGGTGTAAAGGTCATTGCCTTTGTCGTCAAAGAATTCTCCGGAGAAGTCATTTGAGAACGTCATCGTACCGCTCTTCTGCCATCCTCTTCCGGACTCGCTGTCGTATGTGTTGTACTTGTTCAGACGGTTGAAGCCTTGTGCACGGAGCATGAAGGTGGCGTCGGAAGGTCTTTCCTTGTTATAGGTGTCAGGGAACATGTCTTCCAGATATTCCTCGGAAACGATTTTCCAATGTGTCTCCCTTGGATTCCTGTTGCGGATTTCCGTAATTGTCATTGCACGCACAAGGTTGCTGTTTCCTTGTTGGAAGACATTAATGGTCATGAGGTTGTTGCTGCACAGGTAATATTCCTGTGTGCCGTCGAAGACTTTTATGCGGTAGACATTGCCTTCCTTTGAGTCTGCTATTTTCTCGAATTCCCAGTTGACATAAATGCCGTTCTCGTCCTTTTGGTCGAAATAGACACCTCTCGTCTTGCTTGTATTGCCTTCCGGCACAAGTCCGAGGTATTCTCCGCCGGTTTCCGTATTGCGGAACGGTCCTTTGATTTTGTAGTAATTGTTATTGTCATGATTTGGCATTACAAGCAGTGGCAGTCCGACTGTGAATGTCGCTGTTCGCGTGCCCCAGAAGCCTCCGGCGTTGAGAAACATGTCCTTTTCGAGATTATAGAGAAGGATGCGGGTTTCTTTTCCTGATGACTGTAACTGGTTGAGTTCCTCAATAGTCATGCCTTCGCCGTAAAATCCGGCATGTTCTGCATCCACCTGTGCCATGGACTGCTGCGGCATTGCCGCCATTGACAGGCACAGGAAGCATAGCTTGGCGATTTTTGTGTAAAATGCAAACCTTTTCATCTTTATGAAATTTTTTATGTTAAATTCTCTGTCTTTTGTGATAGGTTACTTAGCTTGTGGCATTGCCGTGTGTGAGATGTCCGGCACGCAAGTTTCTCTCTTGGTGTTTCTTCTTATCACAAATTTTTTCTATAGTGTGCAAAGTTAATGATATTTTTTCATATCGCTCTTTTTAAATCGGGGGGGGGTAATATTTGTTAACGCGGATATGCGTGTTTTTATTTATAATTAACTATTCTTGTTCACTGAGCGACTGTTGATGCATGGACTTCAGAATCCGCAAGAATCCGTATGCGGGAATGTGAAGAGATGTATGGCATGCGGATTCTTGCGGATTCTGAAGATTTGTGTGAGGTTTATTGTGCTCCGCCTTTCAGCAGTGCGAGTATTTCTGCGTTGATGTCTTTTACCTGTATGTCGCGCTTGACGGGAGTGCCGTTGCGGTCGAGGAGGAAGTAGGTCGGTACGGACTGCACGTTGTATGTCCCTGATGCCTGTCCTTTCTCGTCATAGACGCTCACCCAGGGCAGTGCTGCCACCTTTGTCTTCCAGAAGTGTGCGTTGCCGTCCACGCCGACTTGGTAGATTTCGAGTCCCTGTGCGTGGTATTTGTTGTAGAGGTTTCGCAGTTCCATGATGCGCTCTGTGGAGCCTTTCATGGAGAAGGAGTGGAAGTCGAGGAGGATGACTTTGCCTTTCAGTTCGGAGAGCCGTCGTGTGTTGCCTTTGTTGTCGAGGAGAGCGAGGTCGATCATTGTTGTCTCTCTGACTTTTGATGCGTCGATGTCTATTCCCCTGTTGGCGTTGTCGATGATGCGCATTGTCTTCATGCCTTCGATGGCGATGTTGTGGAGGTTCTTGCCTCGTTCCGCTTCAGGGTAGAAGGTGTCCCATGATGTTGCGACGGCGGCGAACATCTTGATGTCGTCGCGGTTCTCGCGTGGGTTGAAGATGAGTCGGTTGCCAAGTGCCTGGAAGAGTGCGAAGTAGGCGTATGCCTTCATCGGTTCTTTGGTGATGTATTCGCTTTTGATTTTTTTCTTGTAGGCTTCAACGACTTTGTTGATGGAGTCGTTGGCAATGCGTGCGCTGAGGTTCGGGTTGCGGTCGATTTTTATGCATTGGTTCTGCAGGGCAATCTGGAGGTATGCCAGTTCCTGTATCTTCTTGCAGTTTTCGGAGCCTGTGATTTCGTACTTCCATGCCATGTCAGGGTACTGTGCCTTTACGCTGACTGTCTCTGTGGAGTCGGCGGAGAGGTTGATGATTTGGTCGGCGATGCGCAGGCGGTAGAATTCCGGTGCTTCCTTTGCGTCTGCCGCGAATTGGAACTTGCCGTCTTCGGCGAGTTTGACGGAGTCCATGACTACGGGTCCTTCGAGAGAGAGGTTCTCGAAGTAGAGTGTGGAGTCCTTGGCGTTGGTTATCTCTCCTTCGACGTGGTATTTCGCCTTTGAGCATGATGTCGCGAGTGCGATGGTTGCGAGGGAGTAGAGGAGGAGTTTTTTCATTTTTGGTTGTGGGTTTTTGGGTCAGTATTGTCAAGAGTGTCAGTATTGGCAGTAGTGTCGTTGTTTTGTCAATACTGACGGTATTGTCGGTTATGTCAATATTGTCGTTGTTTGGGTGATACTGACGGTACTGTCGGAATTGTCAATATTGTCGTGGCTGAGTGGTTGTTATTCTTTCGAGAAGCCTTCCATTGTTTTCTTGGAGTGGCTGTAAGGGTATCTGTCCCAATCGAAGGATGAGACCTTTTCGAAATGGAAATCACGGAATCCTCCCAAGTATTCCAGTGTGCCGGTGAATTCGATGCCGTTGAGGCGGTAGTTCTCCCTGTCTATATAGAGATAGTTCCTGCGGTCGTCATATTCATCGTTTTCAAGGAGGTAGATTTCTATGTTTTCGCGTGTCACTTTCCATCTGAATCGGCTGCGGAACCATGTGCCGTCACGGTAGTCGTCAAGCCATATTCCTGAGCCTGTTGCGCCGATGGATGCGTTGTAAGGGTCTCCGTAGAATTCTATGGTGGTGTATGTCCTCTCGCCGTAGGGTGTGCGTGTGTAGCCTTCCCAGACGCCTTCAAGGCTGTAGGCGATGTAATCGTCCGGGTCGCTCTCGCATGAGGTCAGTGAGAGGCTCAGGATTGCTGTCAGGGCGAAGTAGATGAGTTTTCTCATTTTGGTGTTTTTTTTGTCAGTACTGTCAGTATTGTCAGTATTGTCGGTGTTTTGTCAGTATTGACGCAACTGTCTGTACTGTCGTTCTTTTTAGGACAACTTGCCACCTCGGCAAGTTGTCGTGTTTGTTCATGAGTTTAGTTTCCCCAATTGTAGGAGTTGTCCTTCTTGAATACGAAGCCTCGTATGTCGTCGTTGTAGTCAACTTTTCCGGAGAAGAGGTTGTTGCTGAGGCTGTAGCCGTCGTTCTTGATGTAGAGGACTGTGCCGTTAGGCTTTCCTTCGTCGTCAAGGAACTTTATGATGATTTTCTCATAGTCCACTTCCCATTCCGTGCGGTTGTAGGAGTAGGTGCCGTCATCGTACTGATCGAGCCAGCGTCCTGTTCCTTTTGTGCCGTAGCGTGCCTTGTCAGGGTTGCCTACGAACTGTATGGTGGTGTTCACCTCCTCTTCTTTGTAAGAGATTTCGCCTTGATCGTCCTCTATCTCATGTGTGATTATTGTTTTTCCTTTCCATGTGCCTTCGAGGGTCACGGTATTTTCGCCCTCGGTGTATTTGGTGTCGTCGTCATTGCTGCATGAGATCAGCGCGACGCTGAGGATTGCTGCAATAGCAAAGAAAATGAATTTTTTCATTGGTTGTTGTGGTTTTTGGTCAGTAATGATAATTGTGTCAGTACTGTCAGTATTGACAGGGTTATGTCAATATTGTCAGTTATGTCAATACTGGCAGTACTGTCGTATTGATTCTTACTTTGTGAACTTTATCCAGTCGACGTCGAGGAATGCGCCGTCATTGTTCTTTGTAGGGCGTGAGTTATAGAAGCCCACTTTCGCGCCTATCCATTTGCCTTCCTTGACAGCGAATGGTGTGCCCATGTTCTTGAATTTCTTGCCGTCGAGGCTGTAAGAGAACTGTGCATGGGACTTGATGCTGTTGCCTGTGCCGGAAGAC
The DNA here is from genome assembly GCF_013166595.1 of Palleniella intestinalis. GTDB lineage: Bacteria > Bacteroidota > Bacteroidia > Bacteroidales > Bacteroidaceae > Prevotella > Prevotella intestinalis. The sequence continues at coordinate 125,340 of NZ_JABKKG010000004.1, forward strand.
TTCACGGTGCAGCGCACGTAAACGTCAGGAGTGGCGTTGCGAGGCTGTGGGATGTCGTCCACGGCATACTTCTGTGTGTAAGGTGCAGGCAGTGCCTTGAGGTCGACAGGCTGCTCGGCGATGACCTTCTCAGCCTTGCCTTTCTGTGCGCCTTCACAGACAACATACTGGAGTTTGCAGATGGTCTCCTTGCCGTCCTTGCCACCCTTTTCTGTGATGAAGCGCAGTGCGGCATAGTCCTGACCCTTGATTATGAAGCCCGCCTGCTCGCCTTTGTTCTTGTAGGATGGGTTCGGGATGAACTTAACCTTGGCTGTAGCGGTGAAGTTCTCTGTCGGGAACTTCTGCAGGAGAGCGTTCTGGAGGTCGGAGAGGTTATGGAACTCCTCAGGCTGCTCCACACCGTAGAGGCGCAGCTTGGACTTGTTGGCGTCGCAGAAGTACCAATAGTGGCTGTAAGGGCCTTCAAACTGCCACTGCTTTCCGAGTTCAGGGCTGTTGAAATCGTCATCCTCTGCCGGCTGTACAGGGTTCTTTGATGCAGGGAGGTTAGGCTTTTTCCATGTAGCGACAGCGTCTCCGCAGCCGTCACCGTCCTTGTCGTCGCCGATTACGAGCCAGTCATTTACCCATTTTGCAGGCTGCAGGTGAACCACACGGCCGTAGGCGTGCTTGTCCTGGAAATGCAGGAACCAGTCCTCACCGTTCTGAGTGTCTACCCATGCGCCCTGGTGAGGGCCGTTGACCTTTGACTTTCCTTGTGCAAGTCCCACGTATTCCTCATACGGGCCGAAAGGATTCTTAGAGCGGAGCTCCACCTGCCATCCGTACTTCACGCCGCCTGCAGGAGAGAAGATGTAGTAATAGCCGTTGCGCTTGTAGAACTTTGTGCCTTCGATGGTCGGCTGGTCCTCGTGTCCGTCGTAGACTATGCGTGAAGGGCCGATGACCTTCTCGCCGTCAGGAGACATCGGAGCCACGAAGAGAACCGATTTCACGCCCGCCCTTGAGCCAGCACATCCGTGTGAGAGGTAAGCCTTGCCGTCGTCGTCCCACAGAGGGCAGCAGTCGATCATTCCCTTTCCTTCCTTCACCCATACAGGCTTTGTCCATGTGCCGCGCGGATCCTGTGTCTTTGTCATGAAGAGTCCCTGGTCAGGGTCGCCGCAGTAGATGTAGAACCATCCGTCGTGGTAGCGTATCGCCGGTGCCCAGACGTAGTTGCCGTGCTGTATCTTCTTGCGCCAGTCGAGTTCCTTTCCTTTGTTCTCCGGCAGCACAGGATAGTCGTCAGTGAGTGCCGCGCCGATGATTTCCCAGTTGACGAGGTCGGTGGAGTGCAGAATCTGCAGTCCCGGGAAGCAGGCGAAGGATGATGAAGTCATATAGTAGTCGTTGCCTACTCGGCAGACATCAGGGTCGGAGTAGTCGGCATCGATGATAGGGTTCTTGTACTTGTTGCCCGGCAGGTTAGGGTTCCATGTGTTGCTCTTGCTTTGTGCGAGGCAGTTGGTGGAGGAGAGTAGGAGGGATGCGAGTCCTACGGCTAAGATTTGTTTCATTGTGTTATAGGTTATGGATTTGGTCAGTAATGACAGTATTGTCAATATTGTCTGTACTGACTGTGTACTGTCAAGACTGTCAGTTGTGTCAATACTGATAATTTCTGCAAAGTTAGCGAAAATTATTGGAAAACATGCTAAAAGCGGTGTTTTTTTGTTGGAGGTTAGGTGGTTATGGGGTGATATATCATGACGCATCATGGTTAATCATGTTGCGTCATGATTGGATGTGTTGCAGCATGTTGAAACATGTTGCGTCATGATGCATCAGCCTATTCCCCTAACTCTCAATAATCAAACGAGCTTCCTCCGAGGAACTCCCTGAGGAGGCTTGTAGGCGGGATGTCCTTTTCGGCCATTTCCATTGAGCGGACGGGTGCGAGCCAGCCAAGGAGGCGCTTTGCCACATCGGTTATGTAGGCGTCAGTCTCGGTTGCAAGTACGTCTGTCAGCGCACGTTCCCCCTGTGCCTTCATCACGGCAAGCTCGAAGAGCATTGTGGTGTTGAACACCGCATCGGCGTTTTCCTGATACGGGAATATCCATTTCTCCTCACCGGCTCTGACGCTTGGCCAGCGGCGTATGGTCTCCGCCGCCGACACTCCGCGCTGCCTTACATCGCGGAGGATGCGGCGCAGCAGGCGGTTGTCGCTTGTCGGGATGCGTGTGCCGTCGTCGAGGAAGTTGCTGACGAGGGCGGAGGCATAAAGGCGGAATATCTGGTTTTGCGGCACATTACAGGTCAGTGCCGGGTTAAGGGCGTGGATGCCTTCAAAGATAAGCACCTCGTTGCCTTTCAGTTGCAGTCGCTGTCCGCTCTTCAGGCTGCGGCCCTCCTTGAAGTCGTAGCGTGGCAGTTCCACCTCATCGCCACGGAAGAGGGCGTTGAGATGCTCGTTGAGCAGTTCGATGTTGAGTGCTCCGAGGCATTCGAAGTCATAGTCGCCGTTCTCGTCCCTCGGCGTTAGTGTGCGGTCAAGGAAATAATCGTCAAGGGAGATAGGCACAGGCCAGATGCCGTCGGCAATGAGCTGTATGCTCAGGCGCTTGCTTGTCGTTGTCTTTCCCGACGATGAAGGGCCGGCAAGGAGCACCGTCCTGATTTCCGGGCGTTGTGCTATTTGGTCGGCGATTTTCACTATTTCCTTTTCCTGCAGGGCTTCGGAGACCTGTATGAGGTTCTTTGCGTGTCCCTTGCTTATGGCGTTGTTGAGGCCTTCGATTGTGGAGAGACCTAACATCTTGCGCCACCGTGCGTTCTCTTCGATAACGTTCTGGATTTTGTTCATGGGGTTGTTTTTTAAATTGGTCAGTAGTGACGGTATTGTCGATAATGTCAGTATTGTCGGTGGGGTGATGTTGTCTGTACTGTCGGTTGTGTCAATACTGTCAATACTGACGATAGGGTTATTATTGGCAGCTACTCATTTTGCTCTTTATAGCCTTTCTTGCCCTGAAGATGTTCACCTTCACCTGGTCTTCCGTCATCTGCATGATGTCGGCAATCTCGCGGTAGTTCTTCCCCTCAAAGTCACGGAGGTGCATGCATGCCCTCTGTTTTTCAGGCAGTTGCAGCATGAGACTGTTGACATGACGGAGGGATTCCTGTGCGTAAATCTTGTCGTAAGGGTTAACAAAGCCTTCGCGGATTGTCATCCCTTCGTCGAGGGAAACGGTGCTTGAGGCTGCGCGCTTGACGTGGTCGAGTGCCGTGTTGCGGCAGATGGTGATGGCAAAGGCTTCAAGGTTTCCCACTGTGTCAAGGCTTTCGCGTCGGCTCCACAGCTTTATCATCGTCTCCTGCACGACATCCTCGGCATCCTCCCTCTGCATTGTGATGCGCAGAGCGAGGCGGAAGAGCTTGTCCTTCAGGGGGAGTATGTCGTTGCGGAAAGAGAGCATTCGGGTTGAGGTTTTAAGGGTCAGGATGGTCAGTACTGACAGTGTTGTCAATATTGTCAATACTGACCAAAAATTAAATAATCATTGTTCCGGAGTTGCCGTCGATGGCGGTCGCAAGGGTTATGACAACCTTTGCCACACCGCGGTCGATGGCGTTCAGGGCGTTCTCAATCTTTGGCAGCATGCCGCCCGAGATAGTGCCGTCAGCCTTATACTCCTCAAATGACCGGTGAGTGATGACCGGAATGACGGAGTTGTCATCATCAGGATTGGCGAGCACGCCACGCTTCTCAAAGGAGTAGATGAGGGTCACATTGCCACCTTCTGCAGCCATTCCGCATGCTGTTTCCGCCGCCATTGTGTCGGCGTTGGTGTTGAGGATGTTGCCTTGTCCGTCGTGTGTCAGTGGAGCTATTACCGGTATGGCACCCTGCTTGAGCAGCTGCATGAGAGCCTTGCCGTCAGCGCGGTCGACATCGCCGACGAAGCCGAAGTCCACCATCTCCTCCTTGCCGTCAATCTCCATGCGTTTCAGCGGTCGCTTGTGGGAGCGTATGATGTCCATGTCCGCTCCTGTCAGTCCGATGGCGTTGATGCCCTTTGCCTGGAGCATCGCCACAAGGTGCTTGTTGACGAGTCCGCCGTAGACCATTGTCACGACATCGAGCATGTCGGCGTCCGTGATGCGCCGTCCTCCCACCATGTGGCTCTCTATGCCGAGCTGTGCGGCGATCTTTGTTGCACGTCGTCCGCCACCGTGGACAAGAATCTTAGGTCCTTTGATTTTGGCGAAATTGTCTATAAGTTGGCGGAGTTGTGCCTCGTCCTCGACGATAGCCCCTCCGACTTTTACTATTGTTATGTTCATGGTTATTGTTGGTCGGTAGTGTCAGTACTGTCAATATTGTCAGTATTGTCGTTGTGGTCAATACTGTCGTTACTGTCGGAATTGTCAATACTTGTCGTTACTATTGCGGTTGCTCAATGAGTTCGGCCACCTCGTCCACGGTGTCCGCTATCTTGTCGAAGCTGTCCATAGGCATGATGTCGATGGTGTGCTTCGCCTTCTCATAGAACGGAGTGCGTTGGGCAAGGGACTCGTTGATGTAGGCGAGAAGTTCCTCGTCGCTCTTTCCCAGCAGCAGTGGGCGCACACCTCTGCCCATGCGCAGGTGCTTGATGATTGTGTCAGGGTCGCCTTTCAGGAAGACAGTCTCCCCTTGGCGGTTCAGGTAGTCCATGTTGTCAAAGAAGCACGGTGTGCCCCCTCCGCAGGCGAGTACCACATCTTCAAACTCCGCAACCTCATGGAGCATGTTGTGCTCTATCTTGCGGAAACCCTCTTCGCCACGTTCGTCGAAGAGCTGTTTGACGGTCTTCCTCATCCTTGACTCTATGTACCAGTCAAGGTCGTAGAACATCAGACCGAGCTTTTTGGCGAGAGCCTTGCCGACAGTAGTCTTGCCTGCTCCCATGTAGCCAATAAGTATGATTCTTTTCATTTTGTTGTTTTCAGGCAGCGAGGGTGGCACTGCCTATGGTTTTGTTGTCGTTTGCTGCCATTATGCCGTGACGCTCCCTTTCCCGCATGTAGACAGATGGGGAAGGGGAGCGTCAGGGGTGGATGACTATTGTTTCTTTGCCGCGCGTTTTGACTGTACAGGGTTGTTGACAACCTCCATACACTCCTCGTAGGTGAGTTCGCGTACACGCTCATGGAGAGCTTTCGGCAGGCGGTAGTTCTTGCCGTCAAACTGTATGTAAGGGCCGTAGCGTCCGTTGAGCAGCTGCATCTTCTCGTCCTCTTCGAAAGTCTTGATGTAACGCTCCTCCTCCTGCCTGCGCTTCTCGACAATAAGTCGTACGGCACATTCGAGGTCAGCCTTCATGGGGTCGATGTCCTTAGGCAGCGACACATACTTCTTGTTATGCAGGATGTAAGGGCCGAAGCGTCCTGCGCCGACAGTGATGATATGCCCCTCGTAAGTGCCCAAGCGGCGTGGCAGGGCGAAGAGGGCAAGAGCCTCCTCGAGGGTTATTGTCTCCATGGACTTGTCTGCCGGAAGCTGTGCGAAGCGAGGCTTCTCCTCGTCATCGGCGGTGCCTATCTGCACGACAGGCCCGTAGCGTCCTATCTTGACGAATACAGGTTTGCCGCTCTTGGGGTCGGTTCCTATCTCGCGCTCTCCCGCCTTATGTTCCGAACGTGAGTTGATTGTCGCCTCGACGGTCTTGTCAAACTCGCCGTAGAATTCCTTTATCATGTCGTTCCATGGCTCTTTGCCCTCTGCGATCTCATCAAACTTCTCCTCGACTTTGGCAGTGAAGTTGTAGTCCATGATGTTCGGGAAGAACCGGATAAGGAAATCGTTGACAACGATGCCGATGTCCGTCGGCAGCAGTTTGCCCTTGTCGGAGCCTGCCATTTCCTTTTTCGTGCGTGAGGAGATGACCGTTCCGCGCAGGGTGTCGATGACATACTGGCGTTCGACACCTTTCTTGTCGCCCTTCTGGACATATCCGCGCTGCTGTATGGTGGAGATTGTCGGCGCGTAGGTTGATGGGCGACCGATGCCAAGCTCCTCAAGTTTATGGACAAGTGACGCTTCCGTGTAGCGCAAAGGCGACTGTGAGAAACGTTCCGTGGAAGTTATCTCACGGCGCTCAAGTTCCTGTCCCACAGTGAACTGCGGCAGTAGGTGTCCGTCCTCCTCGTCCTGCTGCTCGTCGTCACGGCTTTCCGCATAGACCTTCAGGAAGCCGTCGAACTTCACCACCTCGCCCTGTGCGATGAACTTCTCCACGGTTTCGCTGACGCTTATCGTCACCTGAGTCTTCTCAAGCTCAGCGTCAGCCATCTGTGAAGCTATGGTACGCTTGCGGATAAGGTCATAGAGGCGGCGTTCCTGCACCGTTCCCTCGATTTTCACCTTGTCCATGTAAGTCGGGCGGATAGCCTCGTGAGCCTCCTGCGCGCCCTTTGCCTTTGTCTGGTAGTTGCGCGGGCGGCTGTATTCCTCGCCATATTCCTTGATGATGTCCTCCTTTGACGCGCCGATGCAGAGCTTGGAGAGGTTCACGGAGTCGGTACGCATGTAGGTGATGAGACCGTTCTCGTACAGGTGCTGTGCCACCATCATCGTCTGGGAGACAGTGTAGCCAAGTTTGCGTGCCGCCTCCTGCTGGAGTGTGGACGTCGTGAACGGTGGTGCCGGTGTGCGGTGGAGCGGCTTCTTCTGTATGTCAGCCACCTTGAACTCTGCCGTGCGGCACTTGCCGAGGAATGACTGTGCCTCGTCATGAGTCTTGAAACGGCGGTCAAGTTCCGCCTTGACCTCTATAGGATGACCGTCTTCTTCGATTGTGAAGATGGCGTTCACGCGGTAGTAAGGCTCCGACTTGAAATGCTGCACTTCGCGCTCACGCTCCACGATAAGCCTTACAGCCACCGACTGCACACGTCCTGCCGAGAGAGCCGGCTTGACCTTGCGCCAAAGCACCGGTGACAGTTTGAAGCCCACAAGACGGTCAAGCACGCGGCGTGCCTGCTGCGCATCGACAAGGTTCATGTCAAGGCGGCGCGGATGCTCTATGGCATCGAGTATGGCAGGTTTCGTGATTTCGTGGAACACGATGCGTTCCGTCTTCTGCTCATCCAGCCCGAGCACTTCGCAAAGGTGCCATGAGATGGCCTCTCCCTCGCGGTCCTCATCGGATGCGAGCCAGACCTTGTCTGCCTTCTTCGCCTGTGTGCGCAGTTCGTTGACGAGCTTCTTCTTCTCCTCGGGAATCTCATACTCAGGGCTGAGGCTCTCAAGGTCGATGCTTATCTCCTTCTTCTTCAAGTCGCGGATGTGCCCATAGGACGACATGACCTTGTACTCCTTGCCGAGGAATTTCTCGATAGTCTTCGCCTTGGCAGGACTCTCCACGATGACCAAGTTCTCTTTCATTGTAGATTCTATTGTAATGTTTTCTTATTCTTGATTAGTGCTTTGTTCTCGCATTTCCCTTGCGGGCACAATGGTTTCGGGGCGCAAAAATACTCAAAATAATCTTGTTCACATTATTATATAGTTAATTGTTATGTTTTTTTAAGATACACATTACAAATAATGCTAAATATTGTTATGTACGTGTGTGTATGTGCGAAGAAATGAGTACATTTGCATTAGTATGGTTACGCATAATAACCTATAACCCAAAACCTTTAACCCACAACTCTCAAAAAAGAAAATGAAAATAGCACTCATAGGGTACGGCAAAATGGGGCGTATGATAGAGCAGATTGCTCTCTCGCGAGGCCACGAGATTGTCAGTATCATTGACGTTGACAACCAGCAGGATTTCGAGTCCGAGGCGTTCGCTTCGGCAGATGTGGCGATAGAGTTCACCGCACCGCATGTGGCTTACGGCAACTATCTGAAGGCATGGAAGGCAGGCGTGAAGGTCGTCTCCGGTTCCACAGGATGGCTCAAGGAGCACGGCGCCGATGTCCGCAAGGCATGCGAGGAGGAGGGAAAGACACTCTTCTGGGCATCAAACTTCTCGATAGGTGTGGCGATATTCTCCGCCGTCAACAAGTATTTGGCGAAAATCATGAACTCTTTCCCGCAGTACGACGTGGAGGAGACAGAGACGCACCACATCCACAAACTCGACCATCCGTCGGGCACCGGCATCACGCTTGCCGAGCAAATCGTGGACAACCTTGACCGCAAGAGCGGCTGGCAGGTGGGAACGGTGACGAACCCTGACGGCTCTGTGACTCCTGCGGAGGGCACTAACCCTGACAAACTGACAATCAACTCCATACGCGAGGGTGAGGTTCCGGGCATCCACTCCGTCACTTACGACAGCGAGGCTGACTGCATAACCATCACCCACGACGCCCATTCGCGCCAAGGATTCGCCCTCGGAGCAGTCCTTGCTGCGGAGTTCACGGCGGAGAATGAGGGACTGCTGACAATCGACGATATGTTCAAGTTCTGAGGAAACGCCTGTCAATTCCACTTGAAAGCAGCGTTGTTGTGGATTGTTGCCCTTGGAAAAGCACTGTCGGACATGTCGTAGAAAGTGTTGCAGAGCATTGTCTCTGTGCGTGTTTCCATACGGCTATTGTATTCGGATATGTTTCTGAAGGTGTGGCAGAGCCACACCTTCAGAGGCAGCTTGCCGGATTATGCAAGTTCGGGATTGGCAAAACAAAAGGTAACACTTCACCAAGCAAAGTGTTACCTTTGACCATGCAAAGTCTTACCTTTCACACAGCGAAATACTACCTTTTGCAAAACGCTGATTATCAGGTGTTTTTTATACCCCTAAACCCAATAGTTAAAAACGTATATATTCCACGGTGGTACCAACACAACCCACCTTTCAAAAATGGTAAAGAGAAACATAAAAAAACAAGAGCCTAACAAGGCGGTGCAATGGGCGAAATTCGCCATTGTGACAGTGCTCTACCTCCTCTTCCTCTACTGGGTGGAGTCATGGTGGGGACTCCTCGTCGTGCCATTCATCTACGACGCGTACATCTCACGCAAGATCAACTGGCAGTGGTGGCGCGATTCTGACGACATGACGCGCTTCATCATGTCGTGGGTCGATGCCATCGTCTTCGCACTCGTGGCTGTCTATTTCATCAACCTGTTCTTCTTTCAGAACTATGTCATACCGTCAAGTTCCTTGGAAAAGTCACTCCTCACAGGCGACTATCTCTGCGTCAGCAAAGTAGCCTATGGTCCGCGCATACCGCAGACTCCGCTCACCATGCCGCTCACACAGCACACCATGCCGCTCATCGGATGCAAAAGCTACATAGAGTTCCCGCAATGGGAGTACCGCCGTGCAAAAGGACTCGGCAAGGTGGAGCTTAACGACATCGTCGTGTTCAACTATCCTGCGGGCGACACACTCGTTTCGGAAGAGCGCTATGCGACGGAATTCTACCGGCTGGCGTATGATTATGGTAAGCAATGTATTGAGCTCAACGCACCGATAGACTCTCTTACGCCAATGCAGCAGCGCGCTCTGTATGCCGCTTATTATGAGGCGGGAAAACAGTATATAAGGCAAAATCCTAACGAGTATGGCGACATCATCACACGCCCTGTCGACCGCCGCGAGAACTACGTGAAGCGCTGCGTCGGACTGCCGGGACAGACCTTGCAGATTAAGGACCGCATCATTTATCTTGACGGAAAGGCGAACAAGGAGCCGGACAATGTGCAGTACACTTACAACATCAAGCTCCAATCGCGTATCCCAGAAGACCTCATGGAGTCACTTGGCATCTCCATAGAGGATATCACGCAACTCAACCAGTATGGCTGTATGCCGCTGACAAAGCGCGCCTATGAGGTGCTTAAATCACGCAAGGACATCGTCAAGAGTATCTCCATAAACACCGATTCCCCTACGGGCGACCTCTATCCGCTCAATGCAAGGACGGGCTGGACACGCGACAACTACGGCCCTGTGTGGATTCCACAGAAGGGAAAGTCCGTGAAGCTTGACATCAACAACATCGCCGTCTACGAACGTCCTATACGCACCTATGAGGGCAACGACCTCGTTGTCACTGACGACGGCAAGATTCTCATCAACGGGAAAGAAGCCGCGTCCTACACATTCAAGATGGACTACTACTGGATGATGGGCGACAACCGCCACAATTCCGCAGACTCCCGCTATTGGGGCTTCGTCCCCGAGGACCACATCGTGGGCAAACCGCTCTTCATCTGGTGGTCCTCCGACCCTGACCGCAAGGGCTTCTCCGGCATCCGCTGGCACCGCCTGTTCACATGGGTGGACAACATCAAGTAATTGTCTGTCGGTGTCTCATTTGCCGTCAGTATTGTCACTCCCGGCATTGCTATCAGTATTGTCGCTCCCGGCATTACTATCAGTATTGTCAATACTGTCACTCTTGACATTACTGCCACTCCTGACATTACTGTCAATATTGTCCCATAATAAACACACAATGCTCCTCTCAACAACATATTTCGGGCCTGTGCAATGGTACTCACTCCTGAGCCGTTGCATAGGCTCCCGCGTTTCCATAGAAGCCCGGGAATCCTTCCTAAAGCAGACCTACCGCAACCGCTGCGTCATAGCCACCGCCGACGGCACACAAGCACTCACAATCCCCGTGACCCACGCCGGCAGCCACCTCATCAAGGACATCCGCATCTCCGACCACGGCAACTGGCGCCACCTCCATTGGCAGGCGCTCTGCACCGCCTATGGCGAATCCGCCTTCTTCGAGTACTATCAGGATGACATCCGTCCCTTCTTCATCGACGAAGGTCCGGCATCTCCCGTCCGCCATACCTACCTCCTCGACTACAACATGTCCTCCGCCGAACTCCTCTGCCGCCTCCTCGACCTCGACATTTCCTTCGATTTCACCGAGGAATTCATCCCCTCCTCCCAACTCCCCACACAACCCGACTACCGCACCCTTATTTCCCCGAAAGCAAGACCTTCAGCCCCTGTACTCTCACAAGATGCACCACCTGTTGACATCATATTCACCCCCAAACCCTATTACCAAGTCTACCGTGACCGCCACGGTTTCCTTCCCAACCTCTCCATCCTCGACCTCCTCTTCAACGAAGGTCCGGAATCAATAAAATACCTGTTGCCCAAAGAATGTAGTGTATAAGTCGTTGTTTAATTATAAAGTCTCTATACAGTTAATGTTTTTTTTCGTTGGTTTGTTCGTGATATTGAAAATTATTCACTAATTTTGCAGTAGAAATATACCAAACATGGTTTATATAAAATGAAGACTGTATAGTATTCTATAATAGGAGGCGTAGGAGGTCTGGTACGAGATGGATGTATAACCATAAATGTTTCCACTGATACTGTGATGAGGTCTTATATCCAATATTTGTATGTAATCTCCGCATCAATGCTTGTTGTAGCGCATTAAGAATAAAAAGAAAATAATTATAATGAGATATATAATAAGCAGACAAGAAGCTGAAATCAGGCTGAAGAAAATTTTCGACTTGGATCATTTTTATGATGAACAATGGTGCGCCATAGAAAGAATTCTTAGCGGAGAGCGCATCCTTATGATTGAACGTACAGGCTTCGGCAAATCCCTATGTTATCAATTTCCGGCAATTCTGTTTGAGGGTGTCACTGTCGTTTTTTCTCCTTTGATTGCCCTGATGCGCGACCAGGTGCGTAGCCTATGCCAACGTGGTATTTCTGCTGCCTATATTAACTCGGAACAATCCCACGATGAGAATATGGAAGCAATACAGCGTGCATTGAATAACGAAATCAAGATTTTGTATATTGCTCCGGAAAGACAAGAAAACAAGGAATGGATAGAAGCCACTCGCCATATAAAGTTGTCGATGGTGGTCATCGATGAAGCACATACCATATCAACTTGGGGACATGATTTCAGGCCCTCCTTCCGTAGAATTATCAGTCTTGTACAGTTGCTTCCTGTCAACTTGCCAATTCTGGCTACAACTGCCACCGCAACGAAAAGAGTGCAAAATGACATTGAACAACAGATAGGTGACCGACTTACGACCATCAGAGGAAACCTCGCTCGACCTAATTTCTATATGCAAGTGATTAGAGTTCAATCAGAAGATGAGAAGATGATATGGTTAGCTTCTAATCTTGATTCTTTTGAAGGCACAGGCCTTATCTATACAGGGACAAGAATCGATACTGAAATATATGCAAAATGGATCCAGTTCGTTGGTATTAGTGCTACAGATTACAATGCTGGTTTTGATGCTCAGACGCGGAAGTCAATTGAAAAAGGCTTGATGCAGAATCAATGGAAATGCGTAATATCAACTAATGCGCTTGGAATGGGCATAGATAAACCGGATATTCGTTTCATCATTCATACCCAAATACCGGCGTCACCAATACATTATTATCAAGAAATAGGACGAGCCGGGCGTGATGGTAAGCCTACACGTATCATATTGTTTTACAATGAAAAGAAAGAAAAAAATGGAATCGCAACGGATTCCCTCCTTCCTTGCTCTTTCATAGAAGGTGCACGTCCAACAACAAATAAATATCAAAAGGTAATATCTTTATTGCAGGAGGAGCCACTGTCTGAACGTGAAGTAACAAAGATGGCTAACCTTAAGCAGAATCAAGTGAGAGTGATAAAAGCAGACTTGATAGACCAAGGTATCATTAAGGAAGTTCTGTATGGCAAAATAAAAAAATACGAGTATCAGTTTAATGCTCCACAACTTAATATAGAAAATTTCGAGAAACAGCGAGAAAAGAAGTTACAAGAACTTCATTCGATGGAGAAGTATGTCTATACAGATATGCCAAGAATGGAATACCTGTGTTCTTTCCTTGACAGTGACGAACAAGCAACTTACACCAATTGCGACAACACCAATCTTGAAAAACTAAGTGTACCAGTAGTTCCTGAACTTTCAGACAAACTAGAAGAATTTAGAGATACATATTTCCCGTCTCTCGATATGGCATCCTGGACCAAAAGAAAGGGAGACTTTCGAGTTTGTTATATATCTCCTAATACAATTATTGTGGAGAGAACTAACAAGGATGAGTCTGGAGTAGTCATCGGGCATTCACAAACAGAATATACAAATGTTATCAGGCGCTCTGATTATACACAAGAAGAGGTCTTGGTTATCAAAGAACACCTTGCTAAATGTTCGCGATTGGTAAATGGTTATGCGGCTTCATATTATGGTGTATCCAATGTGGGCGCTGCACTCCATAGAAGTAAGTATGAGAATGGTGGAGATTTTCCTTATTTCCTCTTGAAAAAGACATTGTCTGTATTTGGTAAAAAACTCAAAGGGGTGCATTTTGACTTGCTCCTGTATGTGCCACCGACAAAGTCAGGAGATTTGGTTAAGAATTTCGCAATTAAGTTTGCACATGTAATTGGTGTTCCGTTGAGCCACGATTTGATTAAGATTTGTGCTACACAAGAACAGAAGATGTTTCAAAATAAATATGGGAAACAAGAGAATGTAGCTGGAGTGTTTGACATTGATGAAGATATCGTTAGAGGAAAAACTATTATATTGCTTGATGATATATATGATAGTGGTGCAACACTTAAGGAGATAGGTAAAATATTAACACAGAAAGGGGCGAAATGTATCGTTCCTCTCGTAATAGCAAAAACAGTAGGAAATACAATATGATACAAAAAGAATTGACTTATTGGATTACACTTGCGTTAATACCTAAAATGTGGACAAAACGCAAGAATGAGATATATGTAAACTGTTATACACACAAACCTCAGATATCAATAATCGAATTGTTTGAAGAGTCTTCAAATTGGGATGTTATAGGGCTGAATGAGGAGGAAAAAGAACAATTTAATGAAGCACGAAAACAGTTGTCTAACAACTCTTTTCTTGTTGAGGAGATGATTGCTCAGGGGTATGATATTTTGCCTATCACTCATGGAGAATATCCTAAACTATTGAAGGAAAATCTGAAGTATAATGCCCCTACGGTGATATACTCAAAAGGTAATAAGGCTTTACTGAACGATGCTTCAATTGCAATCGTAGGATCAAGAAACGCAGATTCAGTATCTCTTTCCTTTACTGATAATATAGCAAAGAAGGCTGTGACAGAAAATAAGGTGGTTGTTAGTGGTTTTGCAAAGGGGGTTGACAGACAAGCTTTAGATTCCGCTGTCGGAGCAGAGGGAAAGAGCATAATTGTTTTACCGCAAGGTATAATGACGTTTGTTTCAGGTTTTAAGCAGTATTTTAAGCATATAGCACAAGGAAGAATTCTTGTTATGAGTACTTTTGCACCAAAAGCACCTTGGTCAGTGGAATTTGCAATGGCTCGTAACCCTATCATCTATGGAATGGCATCAGAAATTTTTGTAGCACAAAGTGATGACAAAGGTGGTACTTGGTCTGGCGTTATTGCTGGGCTTCGAAAAGAATGTCCTATCTTCGTAAGATACCCGGAGAAAAAAGAAAAAAACGCAAATCTGCAACTCATTCAAAAAGGAGCCAAAGCTATCGATATAAAAGGAAATATATTGAAACCAGATCCTGAAGAATTGAAGACGCCAGATCAACAGCAAAAGGAAAAGTTAGATATGGACATACTGTCTATTCTTAATAGTGTAGAACGTATCTCAGCAAAAGATATTGTTGGACGTTTGAACATTGACTGGAAAGATGACAAGATGAAACGCTATCTTGGCGGTTTAGAACAAGTGAAAAGAAAGAAAATAGGACGTTATGTGTATTTCTATGTGAAGAAAGAACATCAAAAAGACCTGTTTTCTGACATAGATATTGATTGAATTAAGCATACATATGCCAATGAATGGACTTAAGTGATAAATAACGTGAGTGCGATTGAATTTCAATTGTTTAAGAATTTGATTGAAAATAATAGTAACTTTATCAAAGGTCGTGTTATTAGTTCTTCAAAAGATGTTCGATAAGTATCAGTTGAAATCGTTGTTTTCGAAAAAAAAGTATTATTTATCCGATAGGATTTGTATGCTTTGACATGGTGCCCCCATTTGTACCCCAATAAAATTTGGAATCGCTTGTGGAATGTCGTACCTTTGCGCACTGTAATCGAAACCGATATGGATTTATTACTGTCCGCTAAAACTTGAATGTCCTATTTAATCCTTTTCTTTTCTCGGACAGCCGAGATATTGAATGTGTGAAGACCTTATTGAGGTAAAATCTATAAGAAGAGCCATAAACAGGGAAATAGGGGCTTGTCTAAGCATAAAATCTGTCAGAACAGGACGTTAATCATGTTTAGCGGACAGTAATAATATGGATTACAGTGTTCTTTGACATGCTTATCATACATGAAAAAAAAAGCACCTATGGTATTCCATAAGTGCTTTTTCATCGTGTGGACCAGCCTGGGCTTGAACCAGGGACCTCCAGATTATGAGTCTGTTGCTCTAACCAACTGAGCTACAAGTCCAATGAAAGCCATCGTTTCAGACGCATCTGAGCAGTGCAGTAAAAACATCGCCGGTGGAGCGGGATGGAAAAGCTGCTGCCTGATTGCGGGTGCAAAGGTAGTAAGAATAATTGAAAAATACAAGAAATGTTTCCTTAAAAAAACATAATAATGGGTGAAAAACATCATTATGGTTCGTTTGTTTGGCATAATTTAGGTAAATTTGCAAGGATTTTTATAAAGGACTTGCTTTATGGAAGCGATGCTGCGGTGACACGGGTGTGGACTCGGCATGTGTTGTTTCCCAAGGTTTTTCCGAGATGTTTTATTTTGGGCGTAATGCCCGTTAGATGTTTTTTTATTAAAAGAAATGAACGTAATTACAAAGACAGTCTCATTGCCTGACGGACGTCAGATTACTATTGAGACAGGAAAGTTGGCTAAGCAGGCGGACGGCAGCTGTACGCTCCGTATGGGCAACACGGTCCTCCTTGCTACTGTATGCGCTGCGAAGGATGCAGTGCCCGGAACAGACTTCATGCCTCTTCAGGTGGAATACCGTGAGCAGTATGCTGCTGCGGGCCGTTTCCCGGGAGGTTTCACAAAGCGTGAGGGTAAGGCGAGTGACGACGAGATTCTGACTTGCCGTCTTGTTGACCGCGCTCTCCGTCCACTTTTCCCAAGCGACTACCATGCTGAGGTGTTCGTGAATGTTATCCTCTTCTCCGCTGACGGAGTAGACCAGCCGGACGCTCTTGCCGGATTTGCGGCATCATGCGCCCTCGCTTGTTCAGACATTCCGTTTGAGTTCCCTATCTCCGAGGTGCGTGTGGCACGCATCAACGGCGAGTATGTCATCAACCCGACATTTGCCCAGATGGCTGAGGCTGACATGGACCTCATGGTCGGTGCGACAGCTGACAACATCATGATGGTGGAGGGTGAGATGAAGGAAGTGCAGGAGGCTGACCTTCTTAACGCGCTCAAGGCAGCCCATGCGGCTATCAAGCCTATGTGCGAGATGCAGTACGAGCTGATGAAGGAGCTTGGCACAGACGTCAAGCGCGAGTACTGCCACGAGGTCAACGACGACGAGCTGAAGGAGCAGGTGAAGACAGACTGCTACCAGAAGGCTTACGACGTTGTCAAGCAGGCTCTCGAGAAGCACGCACGTGCTGAGGCTTTTGAGCAGATAAAGGAAGAGTTCAAGGAGGCATACGCTGCCGCTCATGCTGACCTTACAGAGGACGAGATGGAAGAGAAGTTCGCTCTCGTCGATAAGTACTACCACGATGTGGAGAAGGACGCCATGCGCCGCTGCATCCTTGACGAGGGTGTTCGTCTCGACGGTCGTAAGACAACAGACATCCGCCCTATATGGTGCGAGGTTTCTCCGCTGCCAATGCCTCACGGCTCCTCTATCTTCACACGTGGCGAGACACAGTCACTGACAACAGTAACCCTCGGCAACAAGATGGATGAGAAGCTTGTTGACAACGTTCTCGACAAGAGCTACATGCGCTTCCTCCTCCACTACAACTTCCCTCCATTCTGTACAGGCGAGGCTAAGCCACAGCGTGGTGTAGGCCGCCGCGAGATTGGTCACGGTCATCTCGCATGGCGCGGATTGAAGGGTCAGATACCTTCCGACTTCCCTTACACAGTGCGTGTCGTTTCACAGATACTCGAGTCAAACGGTTCTTCATCAATGGCTACAGTCTGCGCAGGCACACTCGCATTGATGGATGCTGGTGTTCCTATGAAGAAGCCTGTATCAGGCATCGCAATGGGACTTATCAAGAACCCCGGCGAGGACAAGTATGCAGTGCTCTCTGACATCCTTGGCGATGAGGACCACCTTGGCGACATGGACTTCAAGACCACAGGTACAAAGGACGGTCTGACAGCCACACAGATGGACATCAAGTGCGACGGACTCTCTTACGAGATTCTCGAAAAGGCTCTTGCGCAGGCAAAGGCAGGTCGTGAGCACATACTCAACTGCATCACAGACACAATCGCAGAGCCACGTGCAGAGATGAAGCCACAGGTTCCACGCATTGTCTCCATCGACATCCCTAAGGAGTTCATCGGTGCTGTGATAGGTCCGGGCGGAAAGATTATCCAGCAGATGCAGGAAGAGACCAACACAACAATCACCATCGAAGAGGCTGACGGCGTAGGTCACGTACAGGTAAGCGCACCTAACAAGGACTCTATCGATGCGGCACTCGCAAAGATTAAGGCCATCGTTGCCATTCCAGAGATTGGCGAGGTATATGACGGTACAGTGCGTTCCATCATGCCTTACGGCTGCTTCGTAGAGATCATGCCGGGCAAGGACGGACTTCTCCACATCTCGGAGATAGACTGGAAGCGTCTTGAGACTGTCGAAGAGGCTGGAATCAAGGAGGGTGACCACATCCAGGTGAAGCTGATTGACATCGACCAGAAGACCGGCAAGTACAAGCTCTCCCACCGTGTGCTCATCGAAAAGCCGGAGGGATACGTCGAGCGTGAGCGCCGTCCGCGCCCTGAGCGTGGCGAACGCCGCGAGCGTCCACAGCGCGGCGACCGCCCACAGCGTGGTGAGCGCCGTCCACGTCCTTCATTCAACAACAGCGAGGCTGACCGGGAAGCTCCTGCACAGCCGGCAGTGGAAACTCCAAAGGACTTCACTGATGCGCTTGACAAGTTTGACTTCTAAGAAGGAAAACCATAGATAAAGATTCCCACCGCTCCACAATAACAAGTGGAGTGGTGGGAATTATTGTTTTAAATAACGTTGTGTCAATATTGTCAGTTCTGTCAATAATGACAATATTGACAATTGTGCCGGTAATGGCAAACTTACAAAAAAACCACCTGCCAATATGATTTCAGGACTTACCGACCAAGAGGTTTCCGACTCGCGCCGCGAGCATGGATGGAACCTTCTCACACCTCCCAAGAAGCAGTCCCTTTGGGTGCTCTATCTTGAGAAATACAAAGACCCGATAATAAAGATACTCCTTGTCGCCGCCTGCGTGTCACTCATCCTGGCAGTGATAGAGGGCGAGTATATAGAGACCATAGGCATCTTCTTCGCCATCTTCCTCGCCACCACTGTGGGCTTCCTCTTCGAGATGGACGCCGCACGGAAATTCGATGTGCTCACACAGCTGAACGAGGAGCAGCAGGTCAAGGTCATACGCAACGGACAAGTGATGCTCATCCCGCGTAAGGAGATTGTCGTGGGCGACACAGTACTTGTCGAGACTGGCGATGAGATACCCGCCGACGGCGTTCTTAACGAGAGCAACTCGCTCCAGATTGACGAATCGATGCTCACAGGTGAGCCTATCGCCACAAAAAGCGTGGCAAGCTCCGCGACAGACAGCCACCACGAGACTGCCTACGCTGCCAACTACGTCATGCGTTCGACAATGGTGATGAACGGCAGAGGACGTTTTGTTGTCACCGCTGTGGGCGATGCCACCGAAATAGGCAAGGTTGCACGCTCTTCAAGTGAGAAATCCGCCGTGAAGACTCCGTTGACTTTGCAGCTTGACCGCCTTGGAAAACTCATCAACAAGTTCGGTTTCTCACTCTCAATCCTCTCCGCCGTGCTCTTCCTCGGCCACGACATCCTTGTCAACCCATTGTGGGAAACCTTCGGCAAAGCCGGCGCGGACTACCTCGCCATGGCACATATCGTGCTGAAATACTTCATGATGGCTGTCACACTCATCGTTATGGCTGTGCCCGAAGGCCTGCCTATGGCTGTCACCTTGTCACTTGCGCTCAACATGCGGCGCATGCTCAAGAGCAACAACCTTGTCCGCACGCTCCACGCCTGTGAGACAATGGGCGCGGTGACCGTCATCTGCACCGACAAGACCGGCACACTGACCGAGAACCGCATGACGGTGCAGGAATGCTCCGTGCCTGTCTCCGGCAAGGAAAGGATGGATGACAGTGTGGTGCAGGAGATATACAAAGGCATAGCCGTCAACACCACCGCCCACCTCGACGGTGCGAAAGGCATAGGTAATCCGACGGAGGTAGCCCTCCTCCTGTGGCTCAAGGAGCACGGCGTGGATTACCTTGCGCTGCGCCAAGAGGCAGAGATTGTGGAACAGAAGCCTTTCTCCACAGAGACAAAGCAGATGACCACCATCGTTCGCAATGCCGACGGCACGACACATACCTACGTGAAAGGCGCTCCGGAGATAGTCCTTGCACAATGCGTCATCACTCCCGACGCCCTCGCCGAGATACGCAAGACGCTCCTCGGCTACCAGCAGAAGGCCATGCGCACCCTTGCCCTTGCCTGCGACGGCATGCTTCAGGCTGTGGTGGGCATCTCCGATCCTGTACGCAAGGATGTGCCGGAGGCTGTCAGCCGTTGCCATGATGCAGGCATAGAAGTGAAGATCGTCACCGGCGATGTCGATGCCACAGCACGCGAGATAGCACGACAGATAGGTATTCTTGATGCCGACGGCAACGCCGTCCGTGGCGGTTCACTGTCCGTAAAGGCAGGAACTGAGCGTCTGAGCATAAGCGGCGCAGAGTTTGCTGCCCTTTCTGACGACGAGGCGGCAAAGGTGGCCAAGAGCCTTTGCGTAATGTCCCGTGCCCGTCCTCAGGACAAGCAGCGCCTTGTACGCCTGCTCCAGCAGCAGGGACAGGTGGTCGCTGTGACAGGCGACGGCACTAACGACGCCCCTGCGCTCAACCATGCCCATGTCGGACTGTCGCTCGGCTCAGGCACGAATGTGGCGAAGGAGGCCTCTGACATGACCCTTCTCGACGACTCTTTCGGCAGCATTGCCAACGCCGTCATGTGGGGACGCTCCCTGTACCGCAATATCCAGCGCTTCCTCTACTTCCAGCTTGTCGTCAATGTGGCGGCACTCCTGCTTGTCATCGCAGGCTCTCTCGTAGGCACGGAGATGCCGCTGACGGTGACACAGATATTGTGGGTGAACATCATCATGGACACTTTCGCCGCCCTCGCCCTTGCATCGCTCCCTCCTTCACGTGATGTGATGAGGGACAAGCCGCGCCGTCAGACAGACTTTATCCTCAATGCGCAGATCGTCAGAGGTATCATCGCCACAGGACTGGTTATGTTTGCCGTGATGTTTGTCTATCTCCTCTACTGCGAATACGGGTTTGATCTCTTCGGCGGCGACACCAACCATGCAGGCGTAGACCCTCGCGAGCTGACCCGCTTCTTCACATTCTTCGTCATGCTCCAATGGTGGAATCTCTTCAACGCTCGCTGCATAGGCTCCGACCGTAGCGCTTTCCGCCGTCTGTGGGCGGCAAGGGGCTTCTTGTTTGTGCTCCTCGGCATACTCGCAGGCCAGTGGATTATAGTGCAGTATGGCGGTCAGATGTTCCGCTGTGTGCCACTCTCCGCGACCGATTGGGGCATAATCATTGCCGTCACCTCTCCGGTGCTTTGGGCAGGTGAG
The DNA here is from genome assembly GCF_013166595.1 of Palleniella intestinalis. GTDB lineage: Bacteria > Bacteroidota > Bacteroidia > Bacteroidales > Bacteroidaceae > Prevotella > Prevotella intestinalis. The sequence goes on from NZ_JABKKG010000004.1 coordinate 146,230, forward strand.
ATATATCGCCTGACGAAAGGTTATCTTTCGCCAGGCAAAAGGTAACGGTTGACCGTATAAAAGGTTACTTTTTACACCGTGAAAGGTAACCTTTTGTTTTAGTAATAGTAACCATTTGAAAAACAATATGTTGCATTATGCGAAACGAACAGATGCGATACGCTGCCACGATAGGCTTCTTTGACGGTGTCCACCGTGGCCACCGCCATGTCATTGCCCGTCTGAAGGCGTTTGCCGAGGATAGGGGCTTGCACACGCTCCTTGTCACTTTCAGCAACCATCCCATGGACATCATCCGCCCCGGCAGTGCCCCGGAGCTGCTCCTGCCTTACGATGAGAAGATGAGGCGGTTGCGTGCGACGGGTGTGGACAAGGTCATTGCCTATCCTTTTGACAGGGGAATGATGGACATGCCGGCACGGGACTTCATGGAGCATGTGCTCCGTGACGGGCTTGGTGTGCGCCTTCTGATGATAGGTTATGATAACCGTTTCGGCAGGCGTGACGCTTCCGAGACCTTCGAGACTTATGTCCGTTACGGCGAAGAGCTGGGCGTCGAGGTCGTGGAAGGCCCTCGTCCCGAGTTGAGCGGACTGTTTGAGGGGCGTCCTGTCTCCTCCTCGCTACTACGTGAGCTGATTAAGGAGGGCAGGGAAGAGGATGCCCACAGTCTGATGATGTGAGGGCTTGGTGACTATAATTCTGCATCATGGCGCATCACGTTATATCATGTTGCATCATGGGGTAGCACGTCGCATCATGTTACATCATGTCGCATCATGATACATCGTGCCAAACCATGATGCAACCCAAATAAAAAAATCCACAACAATGAAAAAAATCCTTGTTTATTTTCTCGCCTACGTGCTCCTGCAACTTGCTGTGGGGTATGTCGCGATTAATGTGATTGCGGACGGTGCCATGCAACTGATAGTGGCGAGTGTGGTGAGCAATGTCCTTGCCATTGCCCTTTTCTTCCTCGCACGGTGGTGTCCCGTCTCCACGGAGTTCATGCAGCGGAAGCCCGCAACGGTGGCTTACTGGTGCGTGATGCTTGCCTTGGGCATGATAATCCCCTTGCAGAGCCTTGAGGAACTCATACCAGAGGCGTGGCGCACGGACATCGCCGCCGATGCCTTCAAGATGATTATGAGCAATGGATGGGGCTATCTCGCCATCGGCATCCTTGCCCCGATAGGCGAGGAGGTCATCTTCCGCGGCGCGATACAGCGCGAGGCGGTGGCTTATTTCCGCTCACGCGGCATGTCGGTGTGGGTCGGCATGGTGTTCACAGCTGCCCTTTTCGCCGCCGTCCACGGCAATCCGGCGCAGATGCCCCACGCCTTCATCGTCGGTCTGCTTATGGGCTGGCTGTGTTATCGCTCGGGAAGCATAATTCCGGGAGTCATCGTCCATTGGGTGAACAACAGCATCTCCTTCGCCTTGCAGACCCTCTATCCGCAGTCCTACGACATGAAAATCATCGAATTCTTCGGCGATTCCTATCTCCGTCTGTCGATGGCGGTGCTCCTCTCCCTTCTGCTTTTCTTCCCCGCCCTGCTGCAACTGCATAGGGTTCTGAAGGGATAAGAAGCCTCAAAGGTTACATATTAAAATAGCTCCGGGGTAATCTGCCTGAAAAGCGGATTACCCCGGAACTATTTTAATACCATTGTTTTTCAAAAAATATCAGCATGGGAACCGGTACGAAGCATAAGCAGTGTAAGCTCCGTGTCGTTTTGGCTCCATACCATAAGCCAGTCGCTGTTTCTGTCATTTATATGGCATTCCCATAAACCTTCATAGTTGCCGTGCAGGATGTGTGGGTTATATTCTTTCGGCAAAGAGCCATGCTCTTGCAAAAGTCTGATGGCTTCTGCAATTTTCGCCATTGGCAGCCCACGTTTATAGCAACGTTTCAAGTCTTTGTCAAAGCGTTTGGTGTTCTGAATCTCGTATTTCATGCCTTTATACCAAGATTTTCAAACATCTCGTCCACGGACTTGTATGTTGTCACACGTCCTGCTGCAACATCTTCAAGAGCTTCGTCAAGACCGTTTTTCTCTGATTTCTTGACAGGAGTAAGCGTCACTCCTGGAAGCCAGCTTATAAGTTTGCGTAGCGTGGACAGCACATCATTGTCCTCCACCCTTAAGATGTATTCTGTCATAAATCTTTGTTTTTGTTGCTTTTCCGTTGATTGTTATGTGCAGGCAAAGTTACTTTATTTTTCCCATATTGCAAAATTTTTCGCTCATTTTTTGCATCTTGGAGTCCTGCCTCGTCTTTTATTTCACCAACCTTACGTGGAACACGCCGCCGGCAGTGCTGCCTTTCTGCGCCTTGAAGGTCACGGTGATGGTGCTCTTTCCTGCAATAAATGCCGATGGAATCGGGTATTCTGTATTGATGAACTCCTTTTTCTGCCATTTCTTCGAGATGTTTTCATGGGCGAGAAGCCGGCCGTCGATAAGGATGTCAAAGTCGCGGTTGCCGCTCTCGTCACCCCAATAGCGCACCATGAGAGTGAGGTTCTGCTCGCCCTTCGTGTCAAGTGTGTACTGGAAATAACCGTTGTCACGTGCGTCGCGCCAACCCTCGCCGTGAGTATGTCCTGTGTTTGACCTCTCATATTTCATCTCATGGTCAACCTCCGGCTGCTGTTCGGCAGTGTTCACAGCGTCCACCGTGCGCTTGTCAAGCAACAGTTTGCGCTCCTCCTCAGCCTTCACGCGCTTCTGATAGTCGGCATATTCCGCGTTGGTCATTGACAGCCAGTACATCATATAACGGCTGTCGTGGATGCGGAAGAACGGCTCCAGTTCGAGGTTCTTGTACTTGTCGGAGAACAATCCCGGTACGGTGAACGTGAAAGGTTTGCCAGCGACAGGCTTCATGTTCTCGAGCTTTGCGAGGATGTCCTTACGGTCACCGATGATAAGCGGTGTGTCGAAGACAGAGACAAGCGGTCCGTGGGCGATATGTCCCCAACGGCTGTTGTCCGCAACAAGACCATAAAGATTCTCTGTGCCCATGCGTGCGCCGAGAAGTATAGGTCCTCGCATGATAGCTATGTAGTTCGGGACATTGGGAAGTTCCTCTATTCTCACGTGCATAGGCATGGAAAGCTCGATGAAATCGCCGTTTTTCCACTTCCTGTCGATGACGATGTACCCTCCCGGTGCTGCCGTTTGGGCATAATCCTTGCCACGGCATACGGCCTTCATCTCGCCCTTTCGGCACCATGAAGGATAGCGTACAAGCAGCCGCATGCGTGTAGGACGCTTGACGTTTATGGTCAGCCGTGATGTCTCCGATTCAGGAAACTGCGTGTCCTGAGTGACTTTCACGCCCTTTTCCTTCCACTCCAGCTGCGATGCGATGAACAGATTGACATAAAGACTGTCACCACTGTGCCGGTAGATGAACTCGCCGTATTTGCCATGGTTCTCCATTCCTGTGCCCACGCAGCACCACATGGCACTGTTCGGGGCAGAGTAGACACGGTAATGTGCAGGGCGTGCCGATGTGAAGTAGACATATCCTCCATGCTCAGGGTGCTGTGTGGATAGAATATGGTTGTACAAAGCCCTCTCGTAGAAGTCTGCATACTTAGCCTCAGGGTGCATGCGGAAGAGGCCTTCCGTGAGTTTCAGCATATTGTTTGTGTTGCAAGACTCCGGCCCTTCGCGGTCGTCCACATAGCTCTGGCAGTCCTCCTTTGATGCGAAATGCTCTCGTCGGCTGTTGCCGCCAATGGCAAGTGAGCGAGTGTTCGCCACGGTGTGCCAGAAGAATTGTGCCGCACGGTCGTAGAGTTCCTTGTCAGCCGTGCGCCCTGCCTGTGCACTCAGCTCTGCGATGCGCTGGTAACCGACCACCTTAGGCACCTGAGTGTTGGCGTGCTTGTTGTCAAGATTGTCCTTCTCCGCTGCCATACTGTCGAGCAGCCAGTGGTGGGAGAAGCGTTTTGCGGCGTCAAGATACTTTGTGTCGCCTGTCATCTGATAAGCGTCGGCATACACCTCGTCCATGCCACCAAACTCATTTCCGAGCATCTGCTCCATCTGTTCGTCGTTGAGAGGAGCAATGATTGTTATGCCCCAGTTGCACAAGTCGAGGAACATTCGGCGTGCATCCTCGTTTCCGCCGTATGACCAAGCGTCACGAAGTCCGGCATACGTCTTGTGAATATTATACCATGGCACCCAATATTTCCATACAATCCCCGGATTGCCCTTCTTTATCTCGTTCCAGCATCGCTTTCCGTTAGGCACTCCGCCGACATATCCGTCGCCGTTAGCCGTCTGGCATCGCTTCAGCTCCGCCACCATATAGTCCATACGTTTCTTAAGTTCGGCGTTGCCTGTGGCGGCATAATGGATGGCTAAGGCAGAGAGATAATGCCCTCCGACATGTCCGTCAAGGTCTGCCCAGTTCTCGAAACTCTCGCCTTTCGGTGGCAGTCCCGCCTCTTTGAGGAACGGCGCAAGCAGGCGGTCGGTGTCATATTGCAGGAGCGTGCTTACATTAACGTCGCACGCATGCTTGAAAGGGCTGTCAAGCAGCGTCACCTGTCCCAATGGGAAAAGGTCGGAATAGAGTTTGTCCTGCGCTTGAACGCCGGTGGCAGCGAGGAGGAGAAGAGGTAGGAAAAGTCGTTTCATTTGTTTGTGTTCAATTATATATAGTTTGGATAATTGCTGCAAATATACAAAAAATCTTTGAGAAAGCAGTGCCGTTTTATTGCAAGAATGCTGTGATGATATGGAAAGAAAAGAATTTGTAACATGGGATATGTTTTTCCCGGCGGACAAGGATAAGGGGATTAATGGTGTTGAAGCCATTAATCCCCTCTGTGGAATGTTGTGCCCTCAAAAGGTTCACAACATTTTGTAATCCTATTTTATCTCCTCGATAAAGTCAACTTCGACAATCGGGAGAGTATGCTTTCCGTGCTTCTTGTTGTCAAGTTCGCCGGTTTTTCCTCCTGCCAGCTCACCTATTTGGTTGGAGGTGTCAGCAGTGTCGGCAGTGCCTTTGAGGCGGATTGTGAACTTGTCAGCCTCGACAGGGTCAGTTATACGGAGGTGGACATAACCCAGGGACTTGTCGGTGTTGCCCTGCCAGATGACCTTTCCGTCAGCAAGAATCTCCAGCGGATAGCTCTTGTTGCGCCAGCTTGTCAGTTTCAGACTAACTTCTGAGACACGAGCCTTGCGCTCAAGTGTGTAGGTCACCCATGCGGAGTTCATGCCGCCGTCGCTGCTCCACTCACTGAGTTCGTTGTCGTCCCATGAGTTGCGCACATTCTCCTGATTGCTTCCTGCCTGTGCAGAGACAATGTTGATGCCGCGCTTGGTGTCCTTATACGACGGAGTTGACGGTGTCTCGCCACGTGTAAGCCAACCTTTCAAGGTTTCGGAAGGCATATAGTCGCTCTTGCCGTCCGTCACTTTCACAGGGATAGTCTGCAAAGTGACGCTTGCTTTAGGCAAGTCTGTAGCCTGTGCTGTAACCTTTATCTTGCCCGCCTTTGTCGTGCTGCGGATAAGCGCGCGGTTTATGCCACACTCGACAGGCAGGGTGGTGTTCAGGATATAGTTGTTTTCACCCTGTGCAATGCCGCCGCGCCATTCGGCAGGGCCGCTGATTGAGAACTTCACACTGCGGTTGTCCAGCGGGCAACGGTTGCCGTCCTTGTCCACAACCTCAAACTCGATGAGTGCCAAGTCCGCACCGTCGGCATGGAATCCCTCAGGGTTCTGTATGGTGCGCATGACAAGTCGTGCAGGCTTTCCTGCCGTTTTCAGCTCATGGCGGCTCACTTCCTTGCCGTTTGCGTCACGGCTTATGGCAGTCAGAGTGCCCTCTTCAAACGCCACATTGTCGAAGGTGAAGAGGAAATTGTATGACCTTTTGCCCTTGCCAAGTGACTTGCCGTTGAGGAGAAGCTCCACACTCTCGCCGTTGCTTACGACATAGACAGGCTTCTTAACGCCGTCATCGTAGCTCCAATGTCCTATGATGTGCGTGCGGCTGTTCTCAGGGTCAACCCATCCGTCCCACATCACCTGATGCGCGAAGAATCCGTCCTTCGGGATGCGCATAGGGTCGGTGGCACCGCTGAGACGGTAGTTTGCCTCGCTGCGGAAGTGGGTGTTGGTGTCCGAGAAGACAATCTTCACGCCGCCAGAGCTTACTCTTGTGCCTGTTCCCGGACGCACCTGCCAATAGTCGTACCAACGGCGCACGAACTCGATGGCCAGTTGGTCGGAGTTGTGGTTGTACTCATGGGCAGGTTTGCCACGGTAGAGAGGTCCGTCGCCCTCCTTATGGAACGGATAAGAATACTCGTCCCAATACTTGCGCATGCCCTCGTCGCGGCAGTATTCCGTCGCCCACATCGGGTGCTTCTTGCTCTTGTTGATGTACAGCATCTCACCGCCATACTCCGCTTCGTTGATGTCAAGCATTTCGCGTGAACCTATCGCACGTCCTCCGAACGGGTCATAAAGGTCGCGAATCGCCTTCATCTCAATCATGTGCTCACGTGAAATGGACTCGTTTCCACTCTCATAGAAAAGTATGGAAGGGTTGTTGCGGTTGTAGATTATGGCGTCGCGCATAAGTTCCGTGCGCTGTTCCCACTGGCGACCCTGACGGTCCTTCTCCGCATCGCCTGCCGGCATCGCCTGAATCAAGCCCACACGGTCGCAGCTCTCTATGTCCTGCTTCCACGGAGTGACATGCATCCAGCGCACAACGTTGCCGCATCCTTCGACAATCAGCCCGTTGCTGTAGTCGCTGAGCCATGCCGGAACCGACAGACCGACGGCAGGCCACTCGTTGCTTGTGCGCTGTGCGTAGCCGTGAACCATGAGCACACGGTCGTTAAGCCATATCTTTCCCTCGCCGAACTGTGTCTTGCGGAAACCCGTGCGTGTGCTGACCTTATCAAATGCCGTGCCCTTCTCGTCAACAAGCTCCGTCTCCACGGTGTAGAGATAGCCATAGCCCCAGCTCCAGAAGTGCAGGTCTGCCACGCGCGCCTCGGCTTTCAGTGTGGCTGTCTCGCCAGCATTGAGCCTGCGAGGAGTGCCGGAGAAGGTCTTGATGACCTTGCCGTCCATGTCCTTCAGTGTGGCGCGGTAGGTCAGTGTGCGTGCCTCAGAACTCTCGTTCCTTACCTCGCTCTCGGCGTGGATTGTCGCTTTTCTGCCTTTTATGTCAAAGTCCGTGGCATAAGTGTAGACACCTGTCGTCTTGAGGTTGCTGTACAGAGGCAGCGTCTGGTAGACATCGTCCATGACATGGAGGTAGACATTCTTTGGGATGCCACCATAGTTGGCGTTGAAATTGCTGTTGTTCCACTGGAAGGTGGTGTTTGTCGCCTGCTCACGGTACTTCCAGTTGTTGTCTATGCGCACGGCGATGACATTATCACCCTCCTTGATATGCTTGCTGATGTCAAAGCCGACAGCCATCACACCGTTCTCGTGTATGCCAAGATATTCGCCGTTTATGTAGAACCAACCGGCCTGTCGGATGCCCTCAAACTCGATGAGCACCTTCCTGCCTTTGAGTCCTTTGCCGGAGAAATGCTTGCGGTACCACATGACGGTGTCCGAATGTTGGTCGATGGCCACACGGAAGGCCTCGTCCTCGTTGAATGCCCTCGGCAGGGTGACGGTCTTCCAACGGCTGTCGTTGTGGTTGGCTTGCATGGCATGCTGGTCATCACCGAGGGAGAGTTTCCATGCACTGTTGAAGTTGTACCTGTGCCGCTCGGCAGCCTGCAACCCTGCGATTGCAAGCATGAACGCAAGGATTAATGAAAAGGTTCGTTTCATGTGTAGTTTGTTAGTGTTATGATACAGTTTTTCTTTCGTTATGGTTGGCAAAACAAAAGGTAACACTTTACATGGTAAAAGGTTACCTTTTGCATGGTCAAGTGTTACCTTTTGCAAGATAAAGTGTAACCTTTCGTTTTGTGTTATCTTGCAGGGTTATTTCTTGCTCCATGCCACCCCCTTTTCTGTTGTAATGTATTTTTGAAAACGGCTGTTAGGGGATTCTACCGTGTAGGCAAGCAATCCGTACTCCAGCAAAGGTGTTATGTGCTTTTTATAGTTGAATGTGTGGTTCTTAAGACCTAATGCCTCAAATATTTCACGTTTTGATTTGGCTGTCCTGCACAACTCCAGGATGACTTCGCTTTTGTCGCTTACTAAGTCACTTACCAAGTCACTTACTAAGTTGGCAGTGGGATTAAGTTCTTTTCCAACAGCCAAAGGATGACATGGTATATCTATCAAGAAATAGCTTCGGTCAGAGTCTGTTTCAACAGAAGCAGCAGGACTGCCGTTCTTCCTCAACTCATCTTGGATTGTGGGAATACCTGTGCTGCGCCCTTCTGTCAGTCCCAATTCCTTCAGGAAATCACCGATACGTCTGTTACGGTATCTGCGCGTCCTGAGCAGTTTTGCCTCGGCAATGCTCAGTTCCGATATGGAGCGGTCGGGCCCGCCATAATTAAGGATACTGACACGGTGTGGCTCTATTGATATTTCTACCGGTTCATATTCTTGGTAGCTTCTATGGTAGAGGCTGTTCACGACGGCTTCCTCTATCGCTTGATACGGGTAGTTGAAGTATCTGTTTGATTCGGCTTTGTCTTTAGGTTTGGAGACATGTTCTTTTATAAGATGTGTCTTCAGATGTTCCAGCACATTCCGAATCATGATGTGTACAGGTCCTTTGAATGTAACCTCAGAGAAGTTGTTTGGGTCGCCCTCCCTGCCACCGGGGAATGTCACGATGTCTATCTGGGTATATGGAAAGAATCTGTCGGGAGTGTCACAGAACATCATTGCGGCGACATTCTTCAGTTCCTTGTTCTCAACAGGTCCCGTGTACAGATTCATGCTTTCAAGTATGCTTTCAAGATTGGTTGGAGTGATTTTGTTGGCTAATGTGCTGCCAACTCTTCTCAGATAGTCCTGAACCAATAGCGGGTTGATGTCGTCAATTGTGATTCCGGGATTGCCTCTTTCGTCAAACGGCACTCTGTTTGCCATTTCCCTTAATTCGTCCAGCACATCGCCTCTTGCTTCCACTGTTGTCGAACCGTTGCGTACATACCATTTTGGTATGGAATGTTTGGATGTGACATTTTCCGGCACACTGTATGGCCTGCTGTTTCCTGCAGGAGCCCATAATACAAGAACTTGCTTGCCATCGACGTCTTCCACTGAGATCCGAGCCATGTATTTTGGTTCTATCTTGTTGTTATAGCCGACAATGTCTTTCTGGATGTTGTCCAATGCTTGTCCTGAGAGTCCGAGGACAGGGCGTTTGGCAATGCCGTTTTCTTCTTCAATGCCCACCACAACATATCCGCCACCGATATTATTGAAGTCGTTGGCAAATGCCGCTACCGTGCGGAATATTCTTTCAGGATTCCATCCTTTCTTGAACTCTATTCTGTCAGATTCGACCTTGCGCTTGTTCAGAAGGTCTTCGATGTTTATTGCTAAAGCCATGGTGCTATCGTTTGTTTTGCTTCCAAAATTAGCTATTTTATTTGACATTCCAATCAAACGAAAGACAAAATGTTTTTTTTGATAGAAACAATGTCTCTTTTTGGCTACGGATTCAATTTTGAGCCATGTATGGCGGCATCTCTTTTGGGGTGTGGACAGTGGCTTGCATCTATTGCGGTGTCAGCCTTAAGTTACAAAAGATAAAAAAGATTTTTTATGTTTGAGCATGGTTGTCTTTTCTATCTTTTGTTTCTTAAAGCATGGGTCTCCGGTGTTATTTGACGGCGTTCAGCTTTGTGAGTCGTGGCGCACCGTTCAGTCCTGACTCCATGAGCTGCCAGTGAGCGTAGCCTGTCTTTTTGTAGTTCAGGTCGACAAGATTGATTTCCTTGAACTTCCGCCACTGTACACCCTTGCGGTCGAGTGCCGCGATGCGGTTGGCAGGGAGATTGGTGACCTCAAGTTCGATGGTGTTCTTGCCGTTTTTGAGGTACTTGCCAACGTTGGTCTTGTAAGGCACTGCCCACAGAGTGGCAACATATTCGCCGTTGATTTTCACGCGTGCGCTCTCACGGACGTCTCCCAAATCAAGCTGCCATTCGCCTTCGGCGTCGGCAATCTCGAACTCGGTGGTGTAGACTCCCGAGCCTGCAAGGCTGTCAACCTGAGCGTCGCCGAGGGTTGTCCAAGAGGAAGGAGTGTCGATTTTGAACTCCTTGTCCAAGGAAGGGAATGCCACTGTCCAGCCTTTGTCGAGGGAAACGGTCGTTGCGGACGGTGCGTAAACGACATCATTCTTCAAACCGGAAGGCATGTCTGCCTTTGCGTTGTACGTTTGGAGGATGCATGATTCGCCCGATTCGAGGTGGAGAAGCACCTCTGTTGCGTTGCCGTTCTTTCGTGTCATGGCTTTCCTTACCTCACCGTTCATAGGGTTGAACAATGCCACACCGTCGGCAGGGACGGCAAGGCGCACCCAGCCGTTGACACCCTTAGGTTGGAGGGACGAGATGAAATAATGGTGGCCTGTGGCGTTCTTGCGGCGTATTGCGCTGAGTCCGTAGCGGCTTTTCATCTCCTCAGGGATGACATTGGCAGCGTCAAGCGATGTAAGGCAATGGTTTGGCAGTTCTTTTGCGATGCTGCCGAACAGCTTTCGGCGGTTCTTAAGTTTGCCATAGCCCGGCACATCCTCAGGGAATTGGTCAAGGAAGATGATTTTCGCGCCCTGTTTTGCGAGTGCGAGGAGCTTCGCCGCGGTCTCGTGAGGCATGAGTTTCACGCTCGGAACGACCAGTGCGGAGTACTCCACTCCTGCCTCCGTGCGGAGTTTGCCGTCATGGAGCGATAGTTTGCTGACGAAATTATCGCTGATGTAGTCGCAGTCATAGCCTTTGGAGACGATGCTGTTGATAGAGGCGATGAACTTCGGTGCGAGGCGGTCCATCTTGTGTATGTCGAAGAGCAGCAGTCCGCCGCCGTTCTCCTGCCACATGTCGTAGATAGGAAGGTAGACAAGGAAATCATTGTCCGGCTGTCCCCACTGCATGAAGCTCTGGCAGCGTGTGATGTATTTGAACATCTCCGGAGCGTCATGCCAAATGGAGTTTGTCGGTGACATGTCCACGGAAGCGTAGAATTTCCAGCCCGGCCATGCCGCTTCGCGTGGCGAATAGGTTATGCCGTGGAAGTACATATGGTTGATGCCGGCAGTCATGAAGAGGTCAATCTCCGGCTTGCACTGTGAGAGGGATGTGCGGAAATGCTCCGTGAGCCATGTGAACGACTCCGCCGACACAAGGTTCTTGCCCGAGATGTGAGCAGCAGAGGAGGCGTATTTCAGCATGGACAGGTCGGAGAAGTTCTTCCTTACGAGCGAGTCCCGGCGCAGTCCCTTGATGCCAAACTGGGAGAGTCCGAAGCCTTCGCACTCAGGAATGTCGACGGAAGCATAGATGTCGATGAGGTTGGCAGGAGAGCCGTGCGCCTGATTTCTGGTCAGTGAGCCGTGCTTGTGTGCCCATGCCGTCCATGTCTGTGTGAAGTTCTCGAGGAGAAGTTCGCCGAGTGTCTGCCGGTAGTCAGAGATTATGCGTCGGTTCTCGTCGGAATTCTCGTCGATTTTCAGGGCTTGTGACGCTTCATTCTTTGTGTCGAAGACCTTGCGCAGCAGTTGTTCGTGCTTGCGTAGGTCGTAGCCGCGGCGCTTCTTGAACTCCTCTAAGAGGGCAGGAGTCCAGCTTGCGCCATAGACCTCGTAGGAGTCGTTGAAGAAATTGTGAGGGTATGCGACACCATTCTCCTCGAATGCCTTTGTGAAGCGTGCGAGATAGCGTTCCACGGCACCCTTGTCAAAATGGTCCATGACCCAGCCCTCGCCGCCCGGGGCAGCGCGTTTCACCTTCTGGCCTGTGCGTCCGATGATGAGTTTGCCGTTCTTGTCGAAGGCAGCCTTGCATGCTGCGTCCTCCTTTGTGACAAGAGGGCCGCCGAAAGGCCAGCCTGTTCCGGTGTTCATGTCAATCTTCACGCCCGCTTTTGCGCCCACTTTGTTGCAGTGGTCGAGCATCTCCATCCAGCGTTTTGACAGGAACGGGATGTCGTTGGCGTCGTTTCCCTGCACGCCGTAGATAGGTGTGATTTCCAGTCCGCCTATGCCTGCCTTGCCGTATTCGGGGATAAGGTAGTTGAGATTCTCCTTGTCCACTGCGCTGCCCATCCACCACCAGCGTGCGAAAGGTTTCGCTTCAGGCATGGCTTCGGGCCAAAAAGAATCTTGCGCCATTGCTGGGAATGCCGGCAACAGTGCAAGAAGAATATTGTAGAATCGTTTGTTCATTGTTGGGTTGGTGGTTGTTGGTTTGGTCAGTATTGTCAGTAATGACAGTTGTGACAATACTGACCTCATTGACAATACTGTCAATACTGCCACTGCTGTCAATACTGTCATTACTGACATAATTGTCATTATTGACCAGGTTTACTTCAATTTATACATCTCTGCCGCTGCAAGAAGTACGCAACCTGTGCCATAATCCTCGAAGTCAGGGTGAGAGTCGTAGGTCGTAGGCTGACCGTCCTTTGGCTCTTTTCCTGTGCCCTGTACGTAGCCGATGTAGCCGTTAGGGTGGATAGCGTCCTTGACTATTGCGTCCCATGCCTTCTTGACCACAGGGTAGTAATCATTGTGGGGCAGTATGCCGTTGCGTATTCCCCATGCCATAGCATAGACAAAGAGAGCTGTGCCGGAGGTCTCCTTGCCGCCGAAGTTGTTCGGGTCGTGGAGAGAGCAGTTCCAGAAACCGTCCTCACGCTGGCAAGCCTTGATGGCTTTTGCCATGGTCTGCATGTCCTTCACATAATCCTTGTAGTGGATGTTGTCCTTTGGCAGGTCGTCAAGGACACGCGCAAGGGCTGCGATAACCCATCCGTTGCCACGGCTCCAGTAGCAGTTCTTGCCGTTAGGCTCTTTGTAGTCGCCGTCGAAGTCCGCGTCGCGCCACCAGAGACCCTCTTTCTCGTTGTACATACCCTTGTCGCCGAGAGTGTTGCGAGTGTAGGAATAGAGTCCCCAAGCTTTGTCGAGCAGTCGCTCATCCTTTGTTACGGTGTAGAGTTTTGTGTAGATAGGCATGGCCATCTGCACGGCATCAATCCACCACCAGTCCTCGTTGGTAGGGTAGGCGAGCATCATGTTCATGTTAGCCTTTGCGCCCTGAATCATCTTAGGGTCACCGGCGATGCGGTAAAGGTCGATGTAAGTCTGGAGGCAGCACTGGTCATCGGCATGGTGAGTGGTGTTGCCGTTGCGCGGCTGCCACTTGTGGTAGTCCGCCCAAGAGTAGGCATAGTCCCAATATTCCTGGCGAGGGCAGATCTCGTAGAGAGCCATCAGTCCTTCGTAGTATACGGCGCGTGTCCACAGGCTGCTTGGGCGCATGCGCTTGACGAAAGTCGGAAGTGTCGGGTCAGGATTCTTTTTCATGAAATAAGCGTTGACTTTCACTGCGACATCCATGATGTCCTTGTTTGTCTGACCATGATGGTTCTGTGCCTGGGAGCATAGGGCTGTTGCCAAAAGGGCGATGGATAAGAGTATTTTTTTCATTGGTTGTGGGTTATGTTTTTTTGGGTCAATGTTGTCAGTTTTGTCAGTATTGTCAATTATGTCAATACTGGCAATACTGTCGCTATTGTCAATACTGACAGGTTGTGGGTTATTCTTTCTTACAGGAACTCCTCCGGAGTGTCCGACTTGCCGGCCTTATTCACGGTCTTCGCCGCTTTCGGTGCAGCACCGTTTATGACAAGATTCTTCACGCTGATGCCCTTGACATACTCCGGATGCCATGTGTCTTTGCCGCCTGTCTCTTTGGCATTGACGTTTTCGAAGGAGAAGTTTTCGAGCGCATACTTGTCGGATGACTTAACATCAAAGAACTTTTTGCACTCGACATTGATGTTCCTGAACGTGATGTCATTAACCCGTGACAGTGGCATATCCTTACGCTCCTCAGGCTTGAAGAACTGTGTCCATGGCAGAGTAACCACGAAAGCGTCGGCAGAACCGCTGAGGTCTTCGAAGCGTGAAAGCTCGTAATGCTGCGGTGTGTCCGGGCGCATCTTGAACCATACGACACGGTTGACACCCTCGAACTTTATGCGGCGCATGATGATGTTCCAGTCATGGAGACTCTCAGAGCCGAAGGTGATGCAGGCATGTACCTTGCCATAGTTGCAGTCCTGTACGATGATGTTGTAGTTAGGGCCGTTGCGCGGGTCTTTGTCGGCGAAAGTTCCCTTGCCGCCTTTGAGCACTACGGCATCGTCATTGACACTCATGTAGCAGCCGCTGATGAGTATGTCGTGGCAGAAGTCGATGTCTATCGCGTCACTTGACGGCGCACCGTTCTTCCCGACCATGCCAAGTCCCTTGGTGGGAGCATAGATATAACAGCCGAGATACTTCACACGCTCGCATTTGTAGAGGTGGTTTGTCCAAAAAGGGCTGTTGATAAGGCTCACATCCTGTACGGTGATGTTCTTGCTGTTGGAGAGATAGACCAAACGAGGGCGCAGGGCTTCGAGGTTCGTACACTGCTTGTTGAACTGGCGGCGAATCCAGAATTCCTCCCAATAGCGGTAGCCGTTGCCGTCGATTGTTCCCGGTCCGGTGATTGTGAAGCCGTCAACGCCGTCGGCATTCACGAGGGCAGAGAAATACTTCAGTGTCTGTCCCTCCATGCGAGTCTCACGCATCTCGAAGTCGGCGATGCGGTCGCTGCCCTTCAGGCATCCGCCCTGCTTGACATAAAGGTGTGTGCCCTGCTTGAAAAACAGTGAGCCGGAGAGGAATGTGCCTTCAGGAATGACAATCACACCGCCACCTTCCGCAGCGGCTTTGTCTATTACAGCCTGAATTGCTTTTGTCTGCACGATGGCAGGATTGTGGCATACGCCATGTTCGGTGATGACATACTGCCTGCCGAGGGTGGCGATGTCCACTCTCGCCGTGTCGTTGAACCACGCCGGAATAGCCTCCCCGTTAGGGAAAAGTTCCTTGACAGCCTGCTTTTTCTTGGCATTTGCCGGAGCGAAAGCCAAGAGGGCGGCAAGAAAAGTTGTAAGGATTGAAGTCTTTATCATATTGTCTTTGTTTAATTTCCGTCAGGTTTGAGGAGCTCCGTCATAGGCGACGGCACCCATTTGAATGTCTTCCAGTCGTCAGGAGTGGCAGGGGAGAAGTTCTTCCACTCAGCGTTTTCGGCGTCAGTGTCACGCAGATACTTTGCCATAGGGAGGTTCTGCTGCTTCATGCCCAGCACAACCATCTTCGCCACCTCATAAGCTCCGTAAGGATTGAAGTGAGTGTTGTCGGCGAAAGCCTTGGTCTGTCCCTCGAAAGTTCCCATCGGATAATGCACAAGGGCGCGCTTGCTGTCCTCGTGGCCGAGAGTCTCGAAGAAGGTTTTCGTCATGCTGTTAAGGTCGATGACCGGCACATTCTCACGTTCGGCAAGGGCTTTCATCGCCGCAGGGTAATCGCCGTGAGTGTTCTTGATTGTCTTGTTGTCGCTTTCCCATGCTCGTCGCTGTGTCGGAGTGCAGAAGACAATCTCGGCACCTGCTTTGCGGACGCGGTCGACGAATATCTTCAGGTTGTAGGAATAGTGATACCATGCACCGAAACCGTCACCCTTGTACTTCTCGTCGTTATGTCCGAACTCGACGATAACCCAGTCTCCTTTCTTCAAGGTAGCCATGATTTTGTCAAGACGGTTCTGTGCAAGGAAGGAGAAAGCCGCCAGTCCGCTCTCGGCGTGGTTGCTCACAGCCACCTCTGGGCCGAACCAGCGTGTGATCATCTGTCCCCAGCTTGCCCACGGCTCGTAAGCCTGGTCGACAACGGTGGAGTTGCCGCAGAGGTAGATTGTCGGCACATCGTTGGCAGGTTCGATATGGATGGAGGCAACGGCAGGGGCTTCGCCGGCGATTTCAAGCGTCAGTTTGTCGTCCCATGTGAAGTAGTTCTTCTCGCGTTCCTTGATTCTCACGCGCTTGTCGTTTGTGATAAAAGGGCTGCGCTTGTTGACAACGAATTCGAGAGTCTTCATCTCCTTCTTCTTTGTCACGAGGTTATGCGCCAACAGTCGGCGGTTCTCGCAGCGCAGGGTGGTCTCGCCGGCACGCTTCTTCGAACCAAAAGTGACGCGCACACGATAGTTTCCGTCTGGGACTTCCACGCTGAGGAAGCCGCTTTTCAATCCTTTTCCGTCCTTTGTCATGTCAAAGTCGAAGGTCTGGGCGTTGACTCCGAGAGCAACCGAGAGTGACATGAGGAGGAGCAATAAATATCTTTTTGTCATTGGTTTTTGTTGTTTTTTAGGTTGGAGGGGTAAGGTCGGTATTGTCAGTGCTGACACTATTGTCATTACTGTCAGTGTTGTCAATACTGGCAATAGTGTCAAAACTGACGATACTGACCTTCTGATTTTTCCACTTACTTTGTCGCAAGTTGCAGTTTTACAGGCTTCATGCCGTCGCAAGTTGCTGTGACAGAGACCTTGCCTGCTCCCTGTTTTGAGCGCAGGATGACGGTGCAAGTGCCGTTATAAAGGTCACGTGAATCGCCCACGGCAAGCTCGTCACTGGCGTTGTCGCCATTGGTGACGGCGATAATCTCGGCAGGACCTTCCACGGAGAAGTGCACTTTGCCCTTTGCAGTCTGCACTCGGCGACCCTTAGCGTCAAGGGCGAGGATACGGATGTGCTGCAAATCCTTTCCGTCAGCCTTCCATTCGCTGTTGTCGGCTGTGGCGGAGAGACGCTTTGCCTCACCCGTTGTCTCTATCTTGTGGCGTGCTACGACTTTGCCATTTGTGTAGGCGATTGCCTCGATGTAGCCCGATTCGTACTTCACCTTGTCCCACTTGATTCTGTTGTGAACCTTAGGATTCTTGTCGTTCTGCTTCCTGCCAAGGCTCTTTCCGTTGATGCGGAGCTCCACCTCGTCAGCGTTGGTATATGTATATAACGTGAATTCCTCGTTATTGTTGCCTTTTCCGAAGTTCCAATGGTCGACAAGTCGTCTTTTTAGCATCTTCTCGTCGTTCCAAAGGAATGAGTCGCCGTCACTCGCAACGATACCGATGTGCACCAGTGGCTCATCGTCCTTGAAGTAGCTCTTCAGGAAATAAGCGTTCGGTTTCGGTTCGAGGGAGATGTCAAAGACACCCTGACACCAGCCTTTCTCCGGCCATCCCTGTGACTCGCCGAGGTAGTCAATCATGCCCCAATAAGCCAATCCGAGCACTTTGTCAAGGTCCATCTCAAAGTAATTAGGACCCATTCCGGAGGTGTTCGCCTCACTCTGGTAGAACATCATGTGTGGGAAGCGGCGGCTGTCCCCCGGAAAGTACATGTATCTGTAGTTGTATGACGCGATGTCTGTCTCATGGACAAGCGGTGCAGGCAGAGAGTCGGTCTCCAGACTGCGGTAGCGCGGGTGCATTGCCACTGTTATCGGACGTGTCTTGTCGTAACGGCGGAGCAGCTCTTTCTGCAGGCGGTAAGCTGTCACTCCCCAGTCGGCGTAAGGCAGGTTCCAATACTGCTGCAGCTCATTGCCAAGGCTCCACACGACAACTGACGGGTGATTACGGTCGCGCTTTACAAACTCCGGCACGTCATGCTGCCAAAGGTTTGTCCATTCCTCCCTGCCTCCGGCATACTGTGTGAGCCATTTGTCATACAGTTCGTCAACGACAAGGATGCCATATTCGTCGCATAGGTCGAGGAATGACTCACTGTAAGGGTTGTGAGCGGTGCGGATGTGGTTGAAACCGAAATCCTTCAGCATCTTGATGCGCTTCTCCATGGCACGTGGATAAACAGCAGCACCGAGTGCACCGAGTGAATGGTGGTTGGCGATTCCTTTGAGAAGCACCTTCTTGCCGTTGAGTTTCAGACCGAATTCCGGTGAGAACTCCACGTTGCGGACACCGAAACGCTTTGTCACTTGGTCAGCCACCGAACCGTCCTCGCGGTAGAGAGTCACCTCAGCCGTATATAGATTAGGTGTCTCACAGCTCCACAGTTTAGGGTTGTCGATGTCGAATTTCGCCACCTGATGCTCGTTTGTGCGCATGCGGCGGTCAAACTTTATGGTGTTGAACTTATGGTAAACGATGTTTCCTGCACGGTCAGTGACCTTTGTTCCGACACGAAGGTTCTCGACTTTGAGGTTGCAGGTCAGTTCTGCCTGTACATTTACGGTAGCTTTGCGGTCACTGACATTCTCGGTGGTGATGTACAGCGGATGACGCACGAAGAACTCATCCTTGTCCGTAAGGATAATGTTCACGTCGCGATACAGACCGCCGCCGGTGTACCAGCGTGAGTTCAGCGGTTGCTGAGTGCTTGCCTTCACGGCGATGATGTTATCCTTTCCGTAGTTCAGGAGTTTGGTTATGTCAATCTCAAAGCCAAGATAACCATAGTCCGTCTTGCCGATGTGCTTGCCGTTGAGATATACATCGCCAACAAGCATGATACCCTCAAAGTCAAGGAGGACACGCTTTCCGCGCCATGATTCCTCAGGGCGGATGGATTTCCGGTACCAGCCGAAGCCCATTTCCTTGAATCCTCGTGAGCTCAGACGGCTGCGGATGTTCGCTCCGGCGTCACGGTTGTCCGCCTTCTCGTCGGCAGCCGGTGCTACCCAAGGCTGTGAAATCTGGAAGTCGTGAGGGAGGTTGACAGTCTGCCAGTTGCCGATTGTGGCTATATCCTCGATACCTTTGTCAGTGGCGGAGGCATGGAACTGCCAGCCGGAGTTAAGCGAAAGGACGGTGCGCGTAGTGTTTTTCTTGTCCATAATCGCCTTTGACCAGTTCTCAAGGCGGTCATATTCCTCCTTTGTAAGGCGTAGGAAAGAGCCGTGCTGCGGTGCTTCCACGCCGATGATGTCCTGCGGAGAGTTGAAGTTGCGCAGGTACTTGTCAGCCTTGCAGATGCGGTAATGCTTCGGGCGTGAAGAGTATTCTATGTATCCGACACGCCATCCCTCTTCGCCGGCAATCTGGAAAGCGGAGACACCCTCACACTTTTTCTTTCCCTCGAAGTTGACATAATCGTCCTCGACAGGCTCGCTCCATGGGCCGGTCAGTTTCTTTGCGGTGGCTGTGAACAGTCCCGGTTTGCCGCCTTCCTTCTTTATCATCATGTGGAAGAGCTTGTCGGACTTCAGATAGTTTATGTCCGCATCGATTGTGGCGTAACCCCAATCGAAGAGGAGGCGTGGCTTTGTGAGTGTTGTGAACGACTCGTCGGCGTAGGAATAGTACATGCGGTCGTACTTTTCTTCCGCACTGTTCCACAGGGAGTAATAGACGAAATAGCCGCCTTTCTTGCCGTTTGGCCATACGTAGGTAGGGTCCCACATCGCCTGTGGTGCCCATACGCGGTTGATTGTGGCGTAGTTCTTGTACGTGTCCGGCGACTTTGGATCGGAGAAGATGCTCGCTCCCTTGCGGAAATCAAAGGTCTTTGACTCCCAGTTGATAAGGTCGTCACTTGTCAGAAGGTTGATACCATAGTTGTTCCACACCTTGCTTTTCTTCACGCACATGTCGGTTGTGAGCATGAGATAGCCTTTGCCGTCATGCTTTCTGAAGATATACGCGTCGCGTGTGCCGCCTTCTATCCCCGCCACCTTCTTTGTGTCGAAGATTGGTTGTCCGCCAATCAGGTCATGATAGTGCAGGCCGTCGCGGCTGAGTGCATAGGCTGTCCATTCCCCTCTGTCGCTCATGTGGCAGTAAAGGTAGCCGTAATCCCCTTTCTGCAGGTTCTGTGCAGACACCAAAGAGCTTACGGCAAGTGCCGCAGACAATATGAGTTTATGCAGTTTGTTCATTTGGTTGGTGGTTGTTTTTTGCTTTGACAATATTGACATTGTTGTCAGTACTGACAGTAATGATAAGCGGGTCAATACTGACATTACTGTCTGTACTGTCAATACTGACGGTCTTTTTTACTTCAGATAGTCCTTCAATGGGCAGTCGGTAGCCTTCAGTCCCTCGGCGATGCTCTGTGCATTGAGGCGCGCACCCTTCTTTGAGGTGTGGGTGTGGTCACGCTTGAAATAGCTGTTCACCTCCTTGAAACCGTCCTCCCATGCCATTTTCTCGAACTTGTCGCCGGAGATTTTGTTCAGGTCGATGAAGATTGCGCCGGTCTGCTCTGCTACTTCGCGTGTCCACTTGCCGAAAGAATTGGTGTTGCGCTCTATGAGTCCGTTGTCAAACTTGTTTCTTGGTGTGTGGCTGAGGACAACAGGGATTGCGCCCTTCTCCTGACAGTCCATGACAAACTTGCGGAGATACCAGCCGAAAGTGTAGATAACCTGGAACTTGCCGGTCTTCTCCATCTTGAAGACCTTGCTCTCCGCGCCTGCTCCCGGCAGTTCTGCGCGAGCCTTTCCGGTGTTTATCTCGCCCGCATCGTTGTGTCCGAACTGCATAATCACATAGTCGCCCGGCTGCAAAGCGTTGTAGACCTTGTCCCAACGTCCCTCGTCAAGGAAGGTGCGTGCGCTGCGTCCTGCCTTTGCATGGTTTTCGACGGTGATGCGGTCAAGGTCGAAGAGGTCCTGAATAACGCTTCCCCAGCCCCACATGCTGTCGTCGGAATTGTCCTCGTTCTTCACGGTGCTGTCACCGATAGTGAAGAGCATAGGTTTTCCTTTCTGTCGTGTGGCACCGGTGACGGTGTCCTTCTCCACAGGTTTCAGGTACTTTGCCAGAGGGAGACCCTTATAGGCGCGGATGCCTTCGATGGCGGATTCCGCATTGACACGTGCTCCGAACATGGTGGTATGGATACGGTCGCCGTAGAACATGTACTTTGTCTTCTCCTTGCCGAATTTCTCAAACTTGCGTGCTGTTATGTCATTAAGGTCTATGAAAGGCACTTTTGCCTTCTTTGCCACCTGCTTCGCCCACAAGCCGAAAGTCTTGTTGACGCGTGTGACGATAGTGCTGTCGGCATCATCATAAGCCAATCGCGGAGTGAGGGACATAAGGATAGGGTGGGCACCTTTAGCTTTCACGTCGGCAATGAACTTGCGCATGTATTCGCCGTAAGTGTAGACAGTCTCCTTTACGCCGGTCTCCTGTATGGTGACATCGAGGGTCTCCTTGCCGATTCCCGGAATAGAGGCACGCGCACGACCTTTGTCATAAGGGCCGTTGTCATTGTGTCCGAGTTCGATGATCACCCAGTCGCCCTTCTTTATGCCTTTCAGGACATCCTGCCAAAGGCGGTTGTAGAATGTGCGGCTGCTCATTCCGCCGAGCGCATGGTTCTCGACAGTCATCTTGTTCTCGTCAAAATACTCATTGACAAGATAGCCCCAGCCCCACTGGCCGTTGTTGCCGTTGCCGAGTGTGCCGTTGCGCATGGTGGAATTTCCCACAAGGAAGAGCACCGGATTGTTGCCTTTGCGTGATGAGCCTGCCACAGGGCGCGCTGTCATTGCTTTGTTGAGGCTGTCAAGGGTGTTGTCAACGACGTTGTTGACATCCTTCATCGGTCCTGCCACGTTTGTTTTCTGTGCCTGTGAAGGGAGGCACATGGCGGCACAGACCGCTAAGGAGAATAGTATCTTTTTCATTTGGTTGGGTTGTTGGTTGGTTATTGTTTTGGCATCATGGTTCAATATAATTCATCATGATGCATCATGTTATGTCATGTTGGAGCGTGGTGTGGTTGGATTCTAATCCATGTGGAACAGTTCCGGCAGTGGTATTGTCACCGGCGAGTTGTCAGGGTTTACCTCCATGATGTCTGCCATGTAGTCCCACCATTTCCGGACTATAGGGTTGCTGCCCATGTCCTGTGACGATTCGCCGCCATGTGTCTTCTGGCAGGCAAAGAGGATGTTTGTCTCCTTGTCCCAATAGATGGAGTAGTCATAGACACCGCCATCGGACAGCATCTTCTTCAGTTCAGGCCATATCTCTGCATGCCTTTTCTCGTATTCTTTCTCAAAGCCCGGCTTCAAGAACATTTTGAATGCTTCTCTTTTCATATTGTTGTTGTTTTCTTTTTGTTGTCATGTTGAATCATGATGTATCATGGGGCATCATGTTGCAACTCATGTTTTATCATGAGGCATCATGGTGTATCTTGTTGCATCGCATGTCTCATCTTGTTGCAGCATGGTGAATCGTGATTTTACTTGAACTTCCAGCCGCGGAAGATGCCGTCCTTCAGGTCCGGCCCGAAATAGAATCCCGGCTGCGTAGGCTGGTTGTAAGCCACGTTCTGCGTGGCGATGCTGATCCTGTAGACAGGGTCTTCGAGGAATGTGTGGAAGCGATAATCTGTCGGGATTGTGGATACATAAAGGCGCAAGTGCCTGTTGTCCTTGGTGCGCATGAGCACTTCCTCGCGCCAGTCGCCCACGATGTCACCCTGAAGGCATGGGTTTGCCTTTGTCCAGTTGTTGGACTGAGTGCCCTCAAAGGTCTGCAAAGGCTTGCACTCGCCTGTCGTCCAATCGTATTTCGACACAGTGGTGCGGTCGAGAAGCTCGCGCAGAAGGTCGCCGTCCCACCACACTGCCATGTTGACGGACAGGCGTTTCGGCTGAGGGTTGATTACCTCTCCCTTGATGTTGCGTATTCCTCCCGACGCTATTGACCACATCTCCACACCCTCGTTGGTAGGGTCGATGTCCGCCGCCATGCAGCGTCCTACATCGGATTTGTCCTTGACCTGGAAGATAATCTCGCCTGTCCGCGCATCACGGAATGTAGAACCGTCGCAGCGGTTCTCATGGCAGTTCCACACCTGCATGCCCTTCATATCCTTGGAGAACTGCGTCAGGTGCATAGCATCGCCATGTCCCATACCGAGAGTGTAGAGCCCTGTGCCGTCATTGTCGAAGGCACAAGAGCCGTAGATAATCTCATCACAGCCGTCGCCGTCCACATCTCCCACACGCAGGTTGTGGTTTCCTTGTCCGGCA
This sequence comes from Palleniella intestinalis, assembly GCF_013166595.1. Lineage (GTDB taxonomy): Bacteria > Bacteroidota > Bacteroidia > Bacteroidales > Bacteroidaceae > Prevotella > Prevotella intestinalis. Next base: position 169,309 of record NZ_JABKKG010000004.1, read on the forward strand.
TAGCCCTCACAGCCAGGATTGTCGCTGTCGAACACCCACCGCTTTTTCAGTTCCTTGCCGTCCCAATCGAAGGCTGCAAGGACGGTGCGTGTGTAATAGCCGCGGCACATCACCACACTTGTGCGCTTGCCGTCAAGTGAAGCTACGCATGCAAGGAAGCGGTCGCTGCGGTTCGCACGTGAGTCGCCCCAGCCGGCAGGGTCACCGCGCTCAGGGATGTAAGGGACGGTGTGCATCGCCTCGCCTGTCAATCCGTTGAACACAGTGAGATACTCCTTGCCGGTAAGTATGCGTCCTTGGTGGGCAGGAGTGCGCTTTCCCTCGCCCTTTATGCCTGGTTCGCGATAGTCCGCGTCAGGGTTTCCGATGATCTTTCCCTTGCCGTCAACAGTTCCGTCAGAGGTTCTCATCACCACTTCCGCCTTGCCGTCACCGTCAAGGTCATAGACCATGAACTGAGTGTAGTGTGCTCCGGCACGTATGTTCCTGCCGAGGTTTATCCTCCACAGACGCTCACCGTTGAGGCGGTAGCAGTCGAAGAGCACATCCCCCGTATAGCCGTCGTGGGAGTTGTCGTGCGCGTTTGTCGGTTCCCATTTGAGGATTATCTCATAATCGCCGTCACCGTCCACATCGCCGATGGACGCATCGTTGGCAGTGTATGTGTAATTGTCACCGGCCGGTGTCACCCCTCCTTGGGGCATGTCCAGCGGAATGTCGATGTAGCCAGTCGGAGCGTTTGCCGGCAGGGTGTAAGAATACTTCTCGCCGGTGGCTTTCCTGCCGATGAGTTTCTCGACAGTGTAGGTCACGGCATCGTTCCCTTTGTAGTCATCGCGGAAGAAAGTCGCGTTGTCGCTTTTCGTTGTCCCAATCTTTTTGCCGTTGCGGTAGATGTTGAACGCCGTATTCATCGGGTCGGACGACAAGTAACGCCATGAGAGGGTGACGGCGGAAGGGTTTTCCCTGACAGCGACAAGCCCCCTCGAGAGCTTTTCCGTCTGTCGTGCGAAAGCATGTGTCGCCATCACCATCATCATGGCAGGAATTATGAAAAAAGCTTTGGTCTTCATTGGTTGATAGTTAATTTGGTCAGTTTGATGCACAAAATTAGTATTTTATATAATGTTATGTATGCAAAAATGTGTTTAATATATGTAATTTTGTGCATACATGTGGATTTGCGACATAATCACATCTCCTATGCACGGATGTATATATATGTATGTGGTTTGCCAAAGGTTGCTTGATGCCGGACCATGACCGCCTTGCTGTTCGCCAATGGAGTGGTTTTGTCCGCATAATGGCTGCAAAAACCGCCTTTGGGACATCGCTTTTCAAAGGGTAACCTTTTACCCTGCGAAAGGTTACCTTTTGTCTTGTAAAGTGTTACCTTTTATGGTGCAAAGCGTTACCTTTGGTAAAGTCCTCTGAGACAGGTGCTTTTCCGTTTAGCTTCTTCCGGACATGGAAACACGCCGAGACAACATTTTGAATGTTATCCCGGCGTGTTGACTTGCAATTATATAATGTATGCTTTTGGCGATCTTTGAGCAGTGGCAAGATGTCCTTTCACAGCGTCATTCCTCTTTCTTTCCGCCCTCCTTGAACTGCTTCTGGTAGGCGGAGGGTGCCATGCCGAACTGTGCCTTGAAGCATTTCGAGAAATAGAACGGGTCGCTGATGCCCACCTTGTAGGTCACATCGGCGATGGTGAGGTTGGTGTCCTGAAGGAGTTCCGCCGCCTTCTTCATGCGGATTTTCTTGATGTACTCCATAGGCGAGCAGCCTGTCACGCCCTTGACCTTCTTGTAGAAGATGCTGCGTCCGAGGTGCATCTCCGCCGCAAAGTCATCGGCAGAGAAGTCGGAGTTGGCCATGTTCTTCTTCACTATTGCCAGCATTTGGTCGGCGAAGTCCTTGTCCTTGTCGTTCTTGCTGATTACCGGCGCGTTGTAGGTCAGGTCGTTGGAGAAGCGTTCGCGTATCTTGTTCCTCTGCTCTATGAGGTTGAAGATGCGTGCAAGGAGCAGTTTCATGGAGAACGGTTTGACGATGTACGCGTCAGCTCCCGACTCGATGCCCTCCTGGTACTTGTCAGGCACGTTGAGAGCCGTAAGGAGGATGATAGGGATGTGGCACGTCTCGAAGTTCTGTTTCAGGCGTCTGGTCAGTTCGTAGCCGTTGATGCCCGGCATCATCACGTCAGAGACGATGAGGTCGTAATGGTTTTCGAGAGCCATTTTCAGGCCGCTCTCCCCGTCAGGTGCGCCGTCTGTCCTGAAATAGTAGGACAGTGTGTTCTGCAGAAGGTTGCGTATGTCGACATCATCCTCCACCACAAGTATGGCGCAGGAGGACAGGCTTGACAGTTTATTCTCCAGATTTTCAGACAGATACCCGTTTTTCTCATTGGGGGGGGTAGTTTTTTCCGGTTCCTTCTCCGGTGCTGTTATGAGGAAATCGCCGGCAGCATATACGCTCTTGTCCGTCGGCAGTGTCACGGTGAACACCGAACCTTTCGGGCGGTTCTCCTCGAATGTCAGCGAGCCGTGGTGCGTCTTGACGAGTTCCATGGCAAGGTTCAGGCCCACACCGATGGAGTCGGCGGCGAAGGAAGTCTGCATGAAGCGGCTGAAGAGTTCCTGCTGCTTGTGCTTTGGCACACCGAGTCCGTCGTCAGCGACCTTTATGCTCAGTGTGTTGTCATTGTTCTGTTGTATGTCGAGAGAGACATTCCCCCCTGCCGGAGTGTACTTTATGGCGTTGGAGATAAGGTTATAGACCACTTTGTCGACATTGCTCTTGTCGAAGAACATCACGTGCTTTTCGGCGAATGTGTTGAATGTCATGGTTATCTTCTTGTCCTCCGCCATGAGGTTGAAGGTGTAGAAAATGTCGCGTACGAAGGCTATGATGTCGTCCTCCTCGAGGGCGAGATGCAGTTTGCCGTTCATCATCTTGCGGAACTCCAGGAGCTGGTTGATGAGTCGCACCATGCGGTTTGTGCTACGCTCCATTATGCTCAGCTGCGGGTACTGCTTGACGATGTCCGTGTTGACGGTGATTGTCTCGAGGGACGACTGTATGAGTGTCAGCGGTGTGCGGAACTCGTGTGAGATGTTGGTGAAGAACTTCAGTTTGTAGTCCGTCAGTTCGCGTTCCACCTTTATCCTCTGGCGCAGGCGGTAACGCTGCTTTGTCAGGCGGTAGATGTAGCAAGCCACGGCAAGCGTGAAGAGCGAGTACAGGAGGTACGCCCACCATGTGCGGTAGAATGGCGGTTTGACGGTTATTTCCAGTATGCTCTCCTTTCCTGCCACGCCCTGGCTGCTGATGGCTCTGACATGCAGGCGGTAGGTGCCCGGCTCGAGGTTCTTGTATTCTGCGAAAGCCTGTGTGTCGTAGCTGCTCCAGTTCTTCTCATATCCTTCCAGCCAGTAGGAGTAGCGTGTCTCGCCGTTGACGGGGAACTCCATGGTGGAGAAGTTTATGCGGAAGGAATTGTCCGTATATTCCAGCTGCAGGCGGTCGGAGTAGGCGAGGGACAGCAAGTCGCTTTTCCCGTCCTCTGCCACGGAGATGTTGGTGAAGAGGAGGTCAACCACCTTTTCCTTGTTCTTGTCCAAGAGTGAAGGGTTGGCGATAATCTCCAGTCCGTCGTCCTTTCCGAAGAGCAGTGCTCCGTTGGCGAGTTCCAGTGCGGCGCATTCGGAGTAGGCGTTATAGATGATGTCGCTGAAGAAGCGGTAAGTCTGGCAGCTCTTCGTGACAGGGTTGAAGCGTGAGATGCCGTACTCTGTGGTCACCCACATGTTGCCCCTTTTGTCTTCGAGGAATCCCTGCACCATAGGGCTTGACAGTCCGTTGTTTATGCCGAAATGCTCCAGCTGTATGCTGTTGAGAGTATATTTCCCTTTGCCGGCAGCCTTTTTCCTGTGTGCGGAGGCGTTCCACATGGCGAATCCCTTTCCGGTCTCGGCAATCCAGATGTTGCCTTTCGAGTCCTTGCAGACCATGCGCACGAGGTTGCTCCTCAGCTTGTTGTTCTCCACGCTGAGCAAGAGGTAGTCGTCCGGGTTGTCGATGATTCTGTCAGGATTGGCTATGACCACTCCTGCGTTAGTGCCCACCCATAGGTTTCCGTCGTTGTCCTCGACGATGTTGCGTGCGCAACTGATGTTGTACTCCTTGTCAAGGAAGTGGCGGAAGCGGTAAGTGCCGTCCTTCTGCTTCACTGCAAGGTTCAGTCCGCCGCCGTGTGTGGTTATCCACATGCGGTTCTTGCTGTCGCGAAGGATGCTGAACACGGCGTCGTTCGACAGGCTTTCGGCGTTGCCTGACTGCCGGCTGTAGAGTTTGTCGCCGATGATTACTCCGCCGTCGCGCAGTCCAAGCCATTGTGTCCCTTCGCTGTCGAAGGCCACGGAGTAGACGCTGTGTGGGAATTTCTCAGAGTTTTTCTGTATGGAGAACGTTGCGTCATAAGTGTCCAGGGTAGCATTCTTTGTGCCGACATAGATGTCGCCGCCCTTTATCGGCTGGCAGATCATGCGCACCTGTTCGCCTTTGTATATCTCGGTGGTGACATTGCGTGAGACATTTATGCAGCTTATGCCTGTGTACCAGGAACTTACCCATACGTGGTCATCCTTGTCAAGGAACGTGTAGAGTAGGTTGTTCTGCCCTATCGGTGATGTTCCGCTGTTGCCCGCCCTGAAATTTGTTAGTTCGCCGGTGCGCTTGTTGTACATCAGCAGTCCGCAATGGTCAGTGCTTATCCAGATCAGTCCGCGCGAGTCCTCCACGACATTGTACCTGAAATTTGCGCTGCTGCCGTCTCGTCCCGGTGCGTTTATGCGGATGACAGCGCCGGTGCGCTTGTCGATGCGTGTGAGCACGAAATCCTTGTTGTAGAGCCAGCAGTTGCCTTTGTTGTCGGTGCGCAGGTCAGGCCGGTTGTCGTTCATCCATTCGGCAGGGACGGGAGCGAGCGTGTTTTTCTTTGTGTTGAAGTACATGAAACTGTCATTTCTGCTGCCGCAGACGACAATCCGCCCTGCAATCTCTGTGGCGTTGGTGAATCTGCCATGGCGCTCCACTTGCCGGAAGCCTTTTCCGTCAAAGATGAACAGTCCTTTGTCGTTGCCTGCGATGGTCTCGTGGCTGGAGGTTTCGTAAATGAACTGGAAGTTTCTTGCTGTCTTGTCCTTGAAACTCTTTGCCGACAGAGTGCCGTCATTGCCGGCGGTAATCAGCACTGTCGTGCCGTAGCCATAGAGCCATATCTTTCTGCCGTCATTCGACATAGCCATCTTTTTGCACTGGAATCCTGTCCCGAGGAGTCCGTTCATGTCAAGGAACTTGTCGGTGCTGAGGTCCAGGCAGTAGCATTTCATGTTCATGGTGAGGACCCACAGGTGCCGGTGTGCGTCTTCCATAACCCAGTCGATGCGGTCGTCGTAGATGGAATTCTGTCCATATCCTTGCGGATTGAACACTTTCATCGTGTTTCCGTCGTACCGGCACAAGCCGTTGAGAGTGGAGAACCACATGAATCCCTTCTTGTCCTGCGCGATGGAACGGACGAAATTGCATGGCAGTCCGTTGTCGGAGGTTATCCGCTTCGAGTATATGGAGAATCCTTGTGCTGTGGTCTGCGCATCCGCGATAAGGGAGAATGCTGCCGCAAGTAGAAGGATAATTGATTTATGTAAAGGCATATTATATATTATAAGGTATAGTATCAGACTGTTTTATTGTTTCTAAACGCAAAGTTACAATATTTTTTTAATATTTGGAAAAATATACATGCATATTGCACAAATTTGCATATAAAAATGTAAAATGAAAGTTAATTTTGCAACTAAATTTGATGAAAAGCGAAAATTCACTAATCACTACAACCTAAAAAGCAATTTAAGAACCAAGAATCCGGCTTTGCAAAAGGTGCGCTGATGTCCTTTGTCGTGGCTGCTCTGCTATGGCATTTCCTGCTTGTACGGCAAGTCCCGGAGTTGTTTGGCTTTTAATCAGACGCTGATCAGAACAAGACTAACATAAAAATAATTTACAACTAAACTTATGAGCAAAATCAGACTACTGAACACGAGTGGAGCTTGCAAACTGCCGGCAATGGTGTTGTGCGCTTCCGCTTTGGCGTTTGCTCCCAATATCGGTGTAGTGCCTGCAAAGGCTGTCACGGGTATCGCTGCACTCCAGCCTGCTGGAGTCATCAACGGTAACGTGGTGGATCCGGCCGGCGAGCCTGTTATCGGAGCGACTGTTTATCTTGTCAGCGCATCAGGTGCCACATCGGCACAGAACGCTGCCATCACCGACTTTGAAGGAAACTTCTCCATCAAGGCAAAGGCAGGTGACAAACTCAAGATTGTGTACATCGGCTACGCTGACCAGATTGTCACTGCCAAGGACAACATGAAAGTGACTCTCAAGGAGGACGCCACCATGCTTCAGGGTGTGGAGGTCGTTGCCTACGGCACTCAGAAGAAGGTCACTGTGACAGGTGCCATCTCTTCCATAAAGAGTGAGGATCTTGTCCGCACTCCTGTCAGCTCTGTCAACAACGTGCTGGCGGGACAGCTCTCAGGCGTCACCTCTGTGCAGTTCTCAGGTGAGCCGGGTTCAGATGCTGCCGACATATTCGTGCGTGGTAAGGCTACTTTCGCCGGCTCTGATGCTGTGAAGCCACTCATCCAGGTGGATGGTGTGGAGCGTGAGATGTGGGACATCGACCCTAACGAAATCGAGAGCGTTACAGTCCTGAAGGACGCGTCAGCTACTGCCGTGTTCGGTGTGCGTGGTGCTAACGGTGTAATCCTCATAACCACAAAGCGTGGTAAGGAAGGCAAGGCACGCATCTCAGCAAATGTCAGCTTCTCAGCTCTCACTCCTACGAAGATGATTGATATGGCGGACTCTTATGAGTATGCAAATTTCTATAACAATATGTTGTCGTACGACGGTGATGCCCCAATGTTCAGTACAGACATCGTTGAGGCTTTCCGCACGAATTCCGATCCTATCCGCCTGCCAAGTATGCGTTGGACAGATTATATCATGAAGGATGTGACGCTCCAGCAGCAGCACAATGTCAACATTTCCGGCGGTAACAACAAGGTGAAGTATTTCCTCTCAGCGGGTATGTTCACTCAGGGTGGCCTGTTCGAGTCTTTCGGAAGGGATTATGACTTTGACTACAGCTACCAGCGTTTCAACTATCGTGGCAACATCGATATAGATGTCACTCCGACAACAAAGCTCAGTGTGAACCTCGCAGGTAAGGTGGATGACAGTACAAAGCCACGTACAGGTCAGGGTGCTTCAGGCATGATTAAGGCTATATATGAGGCATCACCGTTCTCAAGTGCGGGTTTCGATGAGCAGGGACGTTACATTTATACAAATACAAACCCTGCATATAACACATTCACTATCCCTGAATATGATGATGAAGGTAATGTTGTGCGTGATGCAGACGGCAATCCTGTAATTGCAAGTACTAAAACTTCTGTCCTCCCATTCACTGGCAGTGCACCTATGACATACATTATTTATCAGCCGGGTGCTTACCATTATAATAACAACCGACTGATGATGGACGTCATCCTTGACCAAAAGCTTGACTTCATCACAAAGGGCTTGTCACTGAAGCTGAAGGGCTCCTACAACTCTATCTACGGTGTCACAAAGGAACTTACTGCAAGTACGGCAAGCTATACTCCGGTAATCAGATGGAATCCTGAGACAGCGACTAACGACATGCTGTATCTGAAGTCAGGTCAGGATACAGACCCTTCTTACAAGCCAAGCACAAGCAAGGGTCGTGACTGGTATGCCGAGGGCTCTCTGAGCTACAGCCGCGCATTCGGTGAGCATACTGTCAATGCTCTCGCTCTCTACAACCAGAGCAAGACATATTATCCAAAGACTTACTCCGACATTCCCCGTACTTATGTAGGTTTTGTGGGCCGTGTCACTTATGACTACAAGAATCGCTACATGGCAGAGTTCAACATCGGCTACAACGGTTCTGAGAACTTTGCTCCTGGCAAGCGTTTCGGCTCTTTCCCTGCAGGCTCTGTGGGATGGCTCATCAGCGACGAGCCTTTCTTCAAGCCTCTCAGCAAGGTCATTTCGTTCATGAAACTGCGTGCTTCATGGGGTCTTGTAGGTAATGACAAGGTTGGCGGCAGCCGCTTCATGTATCTTGCCGACCCTTACGTTGTCAACGGTGCAGCCCTGATGGAGCGTATGGGCAAGGATGCGAACCCTTATGCTTACTATTTCGGTGTCAGCAACATTACGGGCTCCACACAGTACGGTGCCACGGAGCTGGCCAAGAACAATGCCGACGTGACATGGGAGAAGGCGTTCAAGCAGGACTATGGTGTTGATGTCTACTTCCTCAACGACAAGCTCCGCATATCATACGACTACTTCAAGGAGCACCGTACAGACATCCTGTGGAGAGACGGGACAGTGCCTTCCTTCCTCGGATTCTCTGTTCCTTACACAAACTTCGGTGTCGTGGACAGCTGGGGACATGAGGTGTCCGTCAACTGGCAGGACAAGATAGGCAACGATTTCCGCTACTGGGCGAAGTTCAATCTCTCTTACAACCAGAATGAGATTATCGAGGACCGTCAGGCTCCACAGAACGAGCAGTACATGTATACTGCAGGACGCCGCATCGGCAGCCGCTCACTCTATAAGTTCTGGAATTACTACTATGAGGGTTGCGAGGCAGACTATGAGAAGACGTTCGGTCAGCCATTCCCTGAGCAAATAGTCCAAAACGACCAGTTGAAGCCGGGTGATGCACTCTATGTTGACTTGAACAATGATGGCAAGATTGACACCAACGACATGAGCCGCGACCTCGGATACACTGACGACCCGGAGTATATGGCAGGTCTCTCTTTCGGATTCTCATACAAAGGATGGTCATTCAACACCCAGTTTACAGGTGCATGGAATGTCAGCCGTGTGATTGACGGAACATTCCGCCGTCCATTCTACAATTCTTCTGGTGACAATAAAGGAGGTCTGTTGGTTTACCATCTCGAGAACTCTTGGTCACCGGAGAATCCTAATGCGGAATATCCACGCCCGACATTCAGAAGAAAAACCCAGAACTACGACCCACAGTCAACATTATGGGAGAAGGATGCCAAGTATCTGCGCTGTAAGACCATGCAGGTGGCTTATGACTTCAGCATGCCTTGGATGAAGAAGTTCGGCATGAACCAGCTGCAGCTTGCTCTCAGTGCTTACAACCTCTTCACACTCACTCCATACAAGTGGGGCGACCCTGAGGTGAGGGCTTCAAATTCTCCTTCTTATCCGTTGCAGCGTACTTACACTCTGTCAGTTAAAGTAGGATTCTAAGCTAATCATATATGAAGAACAATAAAATGAAAATAAAGAATATATTCAACGGACTGAGTGTCGCAGTTCTTGGAGCTGCAATGCTCTCAGCCTGCACCGATGACATAAAGTTCGGCAACGCCTTCATCGAGAAGGCACCGGGTGGAGCGGTCAATGTGGACACTGTGTTCAGCAGTCCTGTCTATACCCAGCAGTTCCTGAACTCGCTCTATGCGCGTCAGTATTATGGATTGCCATACGCCAACGCCAGCGGTACTCCGAACAGTTCCAACACATATACAGGAAAGTTTGATGCCTTGACTGACTGCTACCAGCTTCACTGGGGAAGCACAAGGGTTGAAAACTCTTATTATACAGGCAGCCTTAACTCCAACACCACACCGCTCATGGGATTCAATGACGACTATGTGTGGGAGGTGGTACGCCTTGGATGGATGCTGATTGAGAACATCGGCCGCGTGCCGGGGCTCTCCGACGCTCAGAAGAAGAATATGGTTGCTCAGGCTAAATGCCTTATTGCCGAGCGCTATTTCGATCTTTTCCCGCACTATGGAGGCTTGCCGATAATCAGGAACACATACACCGGCAATGAGGGCTCCTACGAAATGTCACGCAGTACAGTCGATGAAACCGTGAAGTTCATGGTTGGGTTGCTTGATGAGGCTATAGAGGGTGATGCTCTCGTGTGGGCGTATAACGGCAACACTCCGGAGACCAACAGTACCAACGTTGGACGCTGGACAAAAGCCGGAGCAATGGCAATGAAGGCAAAGATTCTTACCTTTGCCGCTTCTCCGCTCTTCAACAATGCAAAGCCTTACTATGACGGCTCAAGCGAGGCGGAACAGCAGCATCTCGTATGGTACGGCGACTACCAGAAAAGCCGCTGGGACGATGCCCTGAAGGCATGCAGGGATTTCTTTGACGAGGTGAAGAAAAACGGCTACTATGGTCTCCGTGAGGCGACAAGCAAGACTCCTGACGGCTACCGCCACGCATACCGTATGGGATACATTCTCGATGACAGTCCGGAGGCTCTCCATACCACACGTGTGATTTCAATCTATGGTATCCAGGGTACTTACTGCTGGCTCTCATGGGGATGGCAGCAGAACGGCATCAACCGTAACAACTATACTCCTACTCAGGAATATGTGGATATGTTCCCATGGAAGGACGGCACACCGTTTGACTGGGACAAGGACTTTGCTGCCGGACGTATAGAAGGCTCTAACGGCAAGTTGTTCTTTAGCTACACACCTATCCGTGGCGGTTTCAAGAAAGAGGCTTCACGCGACCCTCGTCTCTATGAGAACGCTTTCGTAAACGGTCAGCAGGAACAGCTCGGATGGGAAACCGGCACATCAACCGGTAACGTCTTTGAGTTCTGGGTTGGCGGCTACCATGCTTCCTCCAATGTGTTGGGAGAGGCAAAGGATAAGGACGGAAAACCAAAGAAGGACGAGAACGGGAACCAAATATATGAACCTGTTGAAGCTACTCTGACGATGTGTCCTACCGGATACGGTAATGTGAAATATCTCCTTGATGAGCAGTTCCACCGTAAGGCAGACAACCACTGGAACGTGGTGACAATGCCGGAGATGTACCTAATCTATGCTGAGTGCCTCGCACAGACAGACAATCTGCCGGAAGCCATCAATCAGGCCAATGTTGTCCGCAAGCGTGTCGGTCTTGGCTCTCTCACAATGGGACACCCAGAGATTGCTACTAACAAGGATGCTCTGATTGAAGAGATTCTTCGTGAGCGTGCTTGTGAGCTCGGTCTGACCAACGCCCGCTTCATGGATATGGTTCGCTACAAGCGCACTGACTGGATGACAAAACAGCTCCATGGTCTTGGTATCTTCCGTATGCAGCAGGGCTCTGACGGAAAGTGGGTACGTGTGACACGCCCATGGCTTGGCGACGACAAGAACAGCGGTACAAAGGAGCCTAACCGCTTCGAGTATCAGAAGTTTGAGCTGAGCAAGCCTGTACGCCGCGTACTGTGGGGCATGGATCCTGATGACACCGATGTAAGGAAATGGCTCATGTCTCCATTCCCACAGACGGAAATCAACAAGGGCTATGGTCTTGTCCAGAACCCGGGATGGTGATACATTTGATTATTAATGTGCAAGAACTTAGAATTTTATGAAAAATAAGAATATATTGATGCTTTCACTGCTTGCCGGACTATCTGTTCCGGCAGCAGCACAGCAGGACAGCACAGGCATCGCCTTCGTTGACCAGACCATCGAGGTGGGAGCCAACAAGAATTTCTCACGCGAGACCTCAACGGCTGCCGTGTCTGTCATAACAAACAAAAATGTCAACAAGCGTTCGGCAAAGAACATTGGCAACTCTATCCTCGGACAGGGTAACGGCCTTATCTCATTGCAGGGCGGAGGCACATTTTTTGAGCAGAACCCTACATTCTACATCCGTGGCTTGCAGAGCCTCAGTGTCAGCAGCCCATTGGTGCTTGTCGACGGTGTGGAGCGTGACATCAGCTACATCAGTGCCGACGAGGTGGAGGAAGTGCAGATCCTCAAGGATGCTGCTGCCGTTGCCCTCTATGGTTACAAAGGCACAAACGGTGCACTGCTCATCAAGACAAAGCGTGGTGAATACAACAGCAAGACTATAAAGTTCACTTATGACCATGAGTTCCGTCAGATGCTTAACCGCCCTAAGTTCATCGATGGTGCGACTTATGCAAGCGCAATGAACGAGGCTCTGTACAATGAGGGACAGGGACAGTTCGCGAAGTATTCTGCTGACGAGATTGCCGCTTTCCAGAATGGTACACACCCTTACCAGTATCCAAGTGTCAATTGGGTGGGCGAGACATTCCGCAACCACGCTCTTGACAACCGCTTAGGGCTTGAGTTCAGCGGTGGTGGTGAGAAGTTCCGCTATTTCACAGCGGCAACCCTTATCTCTGACAAGGGCTTCATCAAGAATCCTGCAATGAATGAGGGCTATAACACTCAGGACAAGTACGTTCGTGGTAACATACGCACAAACCTCGACATCGACCTCACTCCAAACACAATGATGAGAGTCAACCTCCTCGGTATGCTGAGCGAGATGTCACGCCCGGGCAGCAATGTTGATCTTTGGGGAATGATGTACTCAGTGCCTTCAGCTGCTTTCCCTATAAAGAACGAGCACGGCACATGGGGCGGTTCCAGCACATGGGCAGGAACAAACAACCCAGTAGCTCAGTCAACAGGCGCAGCCTATTACAAGATTCATGAGCGCGCACTGAACCTCGACGCAGTCCTTGACCAGAAACTCGACTCTTGGACAAAGGGACTCAGCCTGACGGTTAAGGCAAGCTACGACATATATTCCACCCTTTACGAGGACCACTCCAAGGAGTATCTCTACGGCTACACTCCTGTGACAGGATGGGCAAACGGTGAACCAGTTCTCGGTGATTACTGGGAAGGTGGCAAGCAGGGAGAGATGGGTGCAGGCGCAGCTACTGACAAGTACGCTCGTCGTATGACCTTCGGTGCAGGTTTCAACTACAACCGCTCTTTCGGCAAGCACAGCGTCTACAGCCAGTTGATGTATGGCTACGACTTTGAGGAGACAACAGGTGTCAACACAAAGATTTACCGTCAGAACATCTCTTGGCTCGGTCATTACGCTTACAACAACAAGTATATCGGCGAATTGGCACTCATGGAGTCAGGCTCAAGCCGTCTTGCTCCGGGTACAAAGTGGGCGATGTCTCCAACAGTGTCAGCAGCATGGGTTGCTTCAAACGAGAATTTCCTGAAGGATGTCTCCTGGCTTAACTTCCTTAAGCTCCGCGCTTCTTTTGGCGTAATCAGTGCCGACTATCTGCCGGGTGACAACTTGTGGACATACTACACACAGTCTTACTCAAAAAACGGTACACAGTATCTGTGGGGTGCCGGCTACGACACCAGCGACGGTGCTACAGTGCTTGGTCAGATGGCAACCGCAAATCCTTCACACGAGAAGGCGCGCAAGTTCAACATAGGTATCGACGCCACTCTCTTCAAGGGACTGAACATCGAGTTTGACTACTTCAACCAGCATCGTTATGATATCTGGGTGAGTGGTGCAGGCGCATTCTCTTCACTCATTGGTTTCGAAGCTCCTTATGTCAATGCAGGTGTGGTTGACCAGTACGGTTTTGACCTTGCTCTTGACTATACAAAGACCATCGGCGACGTTACATTCAACATCGGCGGAAACATGACCCTCTCAAAGAACGAGATTAAGGAACAGGCAGAAGAACCAAAGGCTTACGCTAACCTCGTGACCACAGGCAATCCGCTCAATTCCAACTACGGACTTATCGCTGAAGGACTCTTCCGCAACGAAGACTTCGTGTATGATAAAGACGGCAACCCTACCGCTCTCGTTGACGGCATCCCTGCACACACCTTCTCACAGGTGCGCCCGGGTGACATCCGCTATAAGGACGTGAACGGTGACGGCAAGATTGACGCTAACGACAAGACAAAGATTGGTTACAGCTCAACATGTCCTGAACTCTACTACTCTTTCCACCTCGGAGCAGAGTACAAGGGACTGGGCTTCACAGCACTCTTCCAGGGCGCAGGTCGCTACACAGCAATGCTAAGCAACTCCGGCTACTACTGGGGACTTGTCAACAATACATCCCTTGCACAGTATGTTTATGACAACCGCTGGACAGCAGAGAGCAACGACCCTAACGCTATGTTCCCACGTCTCAGCTCATCCAGCAACGCCAACAACTATCAGGCGAGCACATTCTGGATGCGCGACCGCTCATTCCTGAAGCTCCGCAACATTGAGGTCTACTACAACCTGCCAAAGGCTGTCATGAAGAAGACCGGTTTCGTGAACGCTGCCAAAGTCTATGTCCGTGGCAACGACCTCTTCTGCGCTGACCACATCGAGGGTCGTGACGCTGAGATTCTCGGCAACGGAACTCCTGCCTCACGCAGCATTGTAGTTGGTGCACAGCTTACTTTCTAACCCTTAAAACTGAACAACAATTATGAAACTAAAGAATATAATTTTCGGTTGCGTGGCTCTCTCGCTGGGATTCACCTCATGCGACATGGACTACCACGAGTATAAGGTTGACGGCGAGGACTACATCAAGGAGAATTTTGAAAATGTCAATGGCTTGATGACAACCATCTACCGTGACCTTGACTCCGATTGGGGAAACTACAGCGGAGCAATGCTCGCATCTGCAACCGACGAGGCTGTCTATTCTCATCAGGGCAACTCTGTCGAGAGCTTCTTCAACGGCAACTGGGGACCTGCCAATGCCAATTCCTCTGTATGGGACAAGTGCTGGCACGGTATCTCTTACTGCAACCTCTTCCTTGACAAGTTCACCAATCTGACGTTCGATGACTATAAGCTTGACATCAACTATGAGGCTAAGATGGAGAAGTACAACAACTTCCAGTATGAGGCGCGTTTCATGCGTGCTTACTTCTATTTCCAGTTGGTGCGCCAGTATGGCGGTGTGCCGCTCATCGTAAACTATGTCGACGCTGAGACAGCCAACAACACTCCACGCGCGACGGCTGAGGAAATCTTCAAGTTCATCGACGACGAATGTTATGCTATAAAGGATGAAATCATCAAGGATTACTCAAAGGCTTATTCTGAACTCGGACTTGTCGAGAACGGACGCGCCAACAACCTCACTGTGATGGCTCTCCGCGCACGTGCTGCCCTGTACCACGCAAGCCCACTCTTCAATCCTGAAAACAACAAGGAACTCTGGAAAGAGGCTGCTCTCCGTGCTCAGGAATGTATCAATGCCTGCACATCACGCAACATGGGATTGGTTTCAAAATACGCCGACCTGTTCGCTGTTGACAGCTACTCAAAGTGCACAAAAGAAATCCTTTTTGGCACACGTACCGCTGCTTCCAACTCTTTCGAGAAGAACAACTTCCCAATTGGTATGGAGAACGCAGGCGGCGGCAACTGCCCTACCCAGAACCTTGTCGACGCTTATGAGACAAAGAAAGGCCTGACAATCACTGAGGATCCGGATTACGATGCGCAGAACCCATACGCCAACCGCGATGCACGCCTCGCAGCTACCATCGCTGTCAACGGCGAGCGTTGGCCTGACGGACTGGCAACAGACGCAAAGGCTGTGCTGGAGACTTACTACGGCGGTCGCAACAGCCGTTCTGTTGTTTACGGTACTCCTACAGGCTACTACCTGAAAAAGTATCTGCAGAAGACACAGGTCATCGGTGCTTCCAACGCAACTACATCCTACCATACATGGGTACTCTTCCGCCTTGGCGGCATCTATCTCGACTATGCTGAGGCTGTGCTGAACTACTTCGGTGACGGTTACACATCAGGTGAGGGACTTACACGCACCGCTGCACAGGCTATCAATATCGTGCGCAAGCGTGCCGGACAGCCTGATATAAAGACAGGACTCAGCCCAGAAGCGTTCACAAAGCGTTATGAGAACGAGCGCTTCGTGGAACTCGCATTCGAGGGACACCGCTTCTTCGATGTGCGCCGCTGGAAGAAGGGTGCAGAGTACTTCAAGGACATCAAGGTGATGGAAATCACAAAGAATGCTGATGAGTCATTCACATACAATGTAGTGACCAACCCATCATACATCACTGCCCGTAATTGGGAGGACAAGTTCAACCTTTTCCCTCTGCCACAGAGCGAAATCCTGAAGTCCGGTGCACTCACCCAGACTCCTGGATGGGAATAAAAAAATAAATTTATTATGTGGCAGGACACTCTTGCCCTGCCACATAATAAAGAAATATATCATTACTAATTTATCAATTTTATTATTAACTAAAAATCAAACGTATGAAAAAGTTTTATCTTTCTCTCGTTGCATTGACGATGCTCTGCATCTCTAATGTAAGTGCGGGTACACGCGTGCTGTTCTCGCAGAACTTTGAAGGCGTGACAAGCTCTGCGGAGACAGGCTGGACTTATGGTGGTGAGGCCATGAACATCCTGACTGATGACCAAGGCACGTACTTTGAGTTGTTTGGCGGTGCAACCAACGGCCGTAACGCTGTATTGAATTGGGGTGCCGAAGTCTATGGTGAGAATGCCTCTATCCTTGAAGATGGCAAATATACCTTGACATTCGAATTTTGCCCACAACAACCTTCAAACAACCAGTACAACAGTGCAATCACAGTTGTATCTAACCTTTCCGCTCCGGCCAATCAGCCTTATATCAACCGCTGGACTTACCTTAAGGATCAAGACGGAAATGAAATCACAGACCCAGCTGCTTATGTTGGCTTCCTCTTTGACCTTTCACAAAAGGCAGATATCGCTACAGGTGATGCATATTTCGTGAATGGTGATGAGTCTAACATTGTTAATCTTACTCAAGGTTCTTGGTACCTTGTTTCTCTCAACGTTGACGTTAATGCTCGTACCATAGAGTACAACGTTAGTGACCTTATGGGTACTACTGTTACTTCCGGTACACGTACAATCCCTGCTACAGAGTGTGACGGCACAGAAATCAGCATGTATGCAGAGGGCTTGAACGTTATGGTTGCACGTTATCAGGCAAGATACTACTTTGATAACATCAGCCTCACTTGCGAGTCTGCTCAGGATGTGGCAAACGACCCTGTTGTGGCTCTCACTGGTCTTGGAAAAGACGAAGAAGGCAATCTTAACCCGAACCTCCGTATTTACACCATCACATTCAAACCTGGTGAGACATTGAAGGTAAAGGGAACTGAGGGTGATGTTGCAGAAGTAAGATACGACGACTGCACTGGTTCTTACAAGTATTCTACTACAACAAGTGGTACATTGGTAGCTTGGACAGAGGTTGGTACTGCTAAGTCTAACGAGATTACTATGGAAGTTGACTGCTCACCTTGTGCTCTCCCTGCAGTTGCCGCTGACGTTATCTCTGTGGAAGAAGGCTTCGCTAAGACGTACAAACTTACTGTAAGCAACGCTGAAGTGCCATTGTCTCCAACATTGTTCATCTCTTACACATTCAATGGCAAGAACGGCACTACATTGAGCGGCGAGGAGCTTCCTACAGGTACCACAGTTACTGTTCCTGAGGCAGGTACTCTGACTGTGACAACATCTGCTTTCGGCTATCAGGCTACTGTAGTAACTATAGAGAACAACATCGAGTACGAGCTTAAGAATAGCTACGACTTTGCCCGTATGACTCCGGAGACAATCAAGGCTGCTGGCTTCGCTGCCATAGAGGATTTGAATTCTGCAACAACAAGTGGTGAGAACAACTGGACAGCCCGCAAGCGTCTCTTCTACTATGACGTCAACCAGCCTGTAATGGGTGAGGATGGCAGCCCTGCTGTTGACGACAAGGGCAACCCTGTTTATACAGCTGTCTATCCATTCGGCTATGTTGCTGACGATTCAGAGTGCGTCATACACCGCTGGGTTATTGCTGACACTGACATGACAGAGGAGAAGGCTGCTGCAACATTCGAGGGTGTTACTCTTTGGAACGGTCTTGCTGCTCAGGTTCTCCAGGGCATCGGCCTTACACAGAATGCTACAAAGAACAACTACAACACTGTCAAGTTCAAAGGTATCGGTGCTGACGACATCGTTATCGTCAATACAATCGGCGGCTATGGCAGCGATTCCAACCATCCTGTTGTGGCTACGGATGCTGAGTACATGGCTCAGCTGAAAGGCACAGACGTTGCTTTCCCAATCGCAAGTACAGGCCGTGAGGTTCTTGGCAGCAAGGCAGGCGGTGCTTACGTTATCGATGAGGAGGACGGCACGAAGACTCTCGGCTTCCAGCTCTTTCGTATCGACACAGCCCTTGTCTACGCAAAGGTATTCGGTGTGAAGGGCGGTTCAGTAGGCATCGAGAACATCGGTACCGGTGAGAACGCTCAGAACGCAGGTGCTTACTACAACCTCGCAGGTCAGCGCATCGCGAAGCCTGCTAAGGGCTCTATCTTTATCCACAACGGAAAGAAGATGATCATGAAGTAATCCTCAACGAGGACAATCTATAAACAAAAAAGGACGCCGTTCATGGCGTCCTTTTTTGTTGTCGGTAGGGGTTCTCTTTGAAAATGTTTCTCATGCGGACTCTGATGATTTCTTGTATTTGTATGATGGTATGGCTCTAAGAGTTCAAAGAATCAAAAGCATTCGCTTCGCCTTTGCAGTGCTTTGTCTGTAAGGATGGATTCTTTGTTTTCTTTTGTTTCTTCGAGATAAAAGACTTCGAGTGAGAATGCTTTGATAATCAAGGGAATAGAGGTGTGGAGACGGAAGGTAACACTTTGATGTGCAAAGTGTTACCTTTGACCATGCAAAACGTTATCTTTCGTAATGCAAAGCGTAACCTTTTGGAAAATAATGCATCCTTCCTCGCAAAACCATGCGTTTTTATACGAAATCACATCTTATGCGCACGGATTTACATTGTCGGTTTATTTGTTTTTATTAATTTTGCAAATAATTTCGTGGCATGTATGCCTGCCGCTATCTAACTATCCAAGCAAACGAATAAATATTAGAGGAAATGATGTACAGAAAGACATTAATCATTATGCTTTCATGCCTTTCGCTCACTCATGTGAAAGGTGAAGACCTTGTCTGGTATGACAGTGGCAAGCCTGTCACATTCCACGTTCAGAAGAAGACAGACCCTGTCGTGGACGTGGCATTGCAGATGTTCCATGCCGATATCACTGCCGTGACAGGAGCCGCGCCGCGCAAGACTGCCGGAGGAAATGCCGTAATCCGCATAACGCAGGTGGACAGGGCGACAAGCGGTGAGGTGCAGCAGCTGAGGAAATGTGGCATAAACGTCGACTCGCTGAAGCAGGGGATTGACGCTTTTGCCATACGTGTCCATGACGGAAAGATTCTTGTGGCAGGCGGCAACGGCAGGGGCACGGCTTACGGCCTGCTCGAACTGAGCCGCATCGCCGGTGTGTCGCCATGGACATGGTGGGGCGATGTCATCCCTGAGCGCAAGCAGCGCCTTACGATAGCCTCGGACTACATGACGATGCAGAGTGCGTCGGTGGAGAAGCGCGGCATCTTCCTCAATGACGAGGACTGGTCGCTGCGTCCGTGGAGCTATAAGCACTATGAGCCGGCACGCTTCGGTCAGATTGGCCCAAGGACTTATCGTCGTGTGTTTGAACTGTTGCTCCGCCTTCGCGCCAATGCCGTATGGCCCGCTATGCACACAGGAACGGAGGCGTTCTTCAAGAATCCTGACAACAAGGTGATGGCTGACAGTTGCGGCATTTTTGTCGGCACATCCCATTGTGAGCCGCTTTTGAGGAACAATGTCGATGAGTGGAGCGTCAAGGAGCGTGGCGCGTTCAACTACCGAACGAACCGCGAGGCGGTGCAGAACTATTGGACGGAGCGCCTCAAAGAGGTCAGCAAGTCCTCGACAAACATGTTCACCATCGGCATGCGCGGCATACACGACGGTTCGATGGAGGGCTACAAGACTGCCGACGAGAAGTTCCATGCCTTGCAGCAAGTAATCGATGACCAGCAGAAACTTATAGCGAAATACATCGGCGACCCACGGAAGCAGATGCAAGTCTTTGTGCCTTATAAGGAAGTCCTTGAGCTTTACACGAAAGGCCTGCACGTTCCGGAGACCGCAACCCTTATGTGGTGTGATGACAACTATGGCTACATCACTCGTCTGTCCGACCCTCGTGAGCAGCAGCGTGTAGGAGGAGGCGGTGTCTATTATCACCTCAGCTATTGGGGACGCCCACATGACTATCTCTGGCTGACGACCACGCAGCCGGGACTCATCTACCACCAGATGCGCCAGGCCTACGACCATAATGTGCGCAAGTTGTGGATTGCCAATGTCCACGACCCGAAAGTCGCCGCTTACGACCTTGAACTGTTCCTCGATATGGCATGGGACATCGACTGTGTGAACGGCAGCACTCTTGACAACCACCTGAAGCAGTGGCTCACAACGCAGTTCGGCAGTGAGGCGGCCAAGGCACTTGCCCCGGCTATGGAGGAGTTCTACAGGCTTTGTGGCATCCGCCGCCCCGAGTTTATGGGGTGGTCACAGGTGGAACTTGACAAGAAGAAATATGACAGAGGCTTGTCGCAAGTGCGCAACAGTGAGTTCTCCACCACGCAGTTCGGCAATGAGCTCGACCGTTATCTTGACGACTACCACCGCATTGTGGCTGTTGTCGACAGTGTGGCAAAGAGGAATATCCCGGCACGCCTTCACGATGCGTTCTTCGCAGCGGTGGAGTATCCTGTGAAATCCGCAGCCTTCAATGCCGTGAAAATGCTTGAAGCGCAGCGTGCGCGCCAGCTTGCCAACGGCAGCACCTTGTCCGACCTTGACACAAACCGTGACCCGCTGACCTTGGCCTGTGCGCGAAGCGTTGCCGCATACAATGAAATCCGGCGACTCACAAAGCGTTATAATGAGGATATGGCGGCAGGGAAATGGAATCATGCCATGGATTGCAATCCGCGCCATCTGCCTTCACTCTGTGCACCGGTGTTGCCTTATTCTTATACAGAGGATGAGACAAAAGAGATTTTGGCAAAGTATCCTGAGCAGAGGAACTACCACGCCATCGACCCTGACGGTGTCATTGCGCGCAACGCATCGTCCTTCGCCACCGCTCCGGAGGGCACAACGCCTGTTCGGATGCTTGGCCATTCGATGAACGCTGTGCCACTGCAGAAGGGCGGCACGCTGACCTATGACTTCACCTTCGACCATGAGGGAGAGGCTAATCTGACAGTAGCACTTATCCCGACACAGCCTAACGACAACGGCGATTTGCGCTTTCAGGTCAGCATTGACGGAGCAGAGCCGACGGTGTTCTCACTGAAAGAGCCGTTCCGTTCTGAGCAATGGAAGCTGAATGTGCTGCGCGGACAGGCACGGCGCACGCTGACAGTAAACCTCTCGAAGGGCAGCCACAGGCTTGAGATAAAGGCTCTTGACCCGAACATTGTCGTCGACCAGTGGATGATTGACCCGAACCTGAAGCGCGGAACGCATTACCTGATTCCGGTAAAGTAATGGGACAGTACTGACATTATTGACAGCATTGACAATACTGACCCTATCGACAATATTGACAATAATGTCAATGCTGTCAATATTGTCAGAAAAAACATAACCAATGAAAAGACTTCTCGCATCCATACTTATTGCTTCCTCTTCCTGCCTGTGCATGAAGGCAGCCGGCAACGTTACCAATGTGCCGGAGGAAAAGGACATGAAGGCCTACCTTATGGTCTATCATAAGGACGAAGACCACGGCCTCCACATGGCGATAAGCCGTGACGGACGGCGGTTTGCGGCATTGAACGATGACAATCCCGTCATCGCCGGCGACACCATTGCCATGCAGAAAGGCATCCGCGACCCACACATCTATCGCGGACCGGATGGCGCTTTCTACATGACCATGACCGACCTGCACGTCTTCGGGCAGCGTGACGGCAAGCGGACGACGGAGTGGGAGCGTCCCGGCGAGGACTATGGCTGGGGCAACAACCGTGGCATCGTGATGATGAAATCATGGGATTTGCTCAATTGGACGCACACTGTGCTGAACTTTGACACCCTCTTCCCAGCATGGCGGGAGATAGGTTGCGCATGGGCTCCCGAGACTTTCTACGACGACAAGGCAGGAAAACTCATGGTGCATCTTACCATGCGCCAAAGGAAGGATGCCAACAAGCTCTATTATGTCTATGTAAATAAGGATTTTAACGCCATAGAATCCGAGCCGAAAGTCCTTTTCCGGCACAATGACCCGAAGGTTTCTGTCATCGACGGTGACATCACCAAGGTAGGCGATGCTTATCATCTGATGTACGTAAGCCACGAACAGCAGGCAGGAATACGGCATGCCGTCTCCGACAGTCCCACAGGCGAGTGGACGGTCATGGACGGTTATGTCGACGCATCGCCTGTCGGTTGTGAAGCACCCACCGTGTTCAAGCGCATCGGTGAGGATGTTTGGGTGGTGATGTACGACATCTATCGCCGGAATCCGATGACCTTCGGCTTTGTGGAGACCACGGATTTCAAGACCTACAAAGACCTTGGGGAGTTCAACAACGGAAAGATGCGCATGCTGAACTTCTATTCCCCGAAGCACGGCGCTATCGTGCAAATCACCGGAGAAGAGGCTGACCGCCTGGAGAAGTATTGGAAGGAGAAACCGAAAGGCTATAATGCCTACCGCCCTGTGACAGAGCCGAACAAGGCGAACCCTGTCATCGAAGGCTTCTTTGCCGACCCTGAGATACTTTATTCCGAGAAGACAGGACGCTATTATCTCTATCCCACCACCGACGGGGCTGAGGAATGGCGCAACCATGATGCGGAAGTCTACTCCTCAGCCGACATGAAGACATGGCAGCATGAGGGCAAGGCGCTTGACCTCAGGACAGACGTGGCGTGGGCGGACAGCTGCCTTTGGGCGCCGTGCATCATAGAGCGCAAGTACGGGAAAGGAAAGAAAGCGAAGTACAAGTACTTCTACTACTTTGTCGCAAACGGCAACATCGGTGTCGCAACGGCAGACAATCCCGCAGGACCGTTCAAGGATGCGCTCGGCAAACCTATGATTCCTAATCCCGAAAGCGGGCCTATGCGCGGGCATATCATCGACCCTGACGTGTTCCATGACCCTGTCAGCGGAAAGTATTACCTGTATTGGGGCAATTCGTTCCTTGTCTGTGCGGAGCTAAATGATGACATGCTGTCCGTGAAGGATGAGACTCTGACCTATGTAATCCCGCGAGGCCGGCAACGGAAGTTCCATTATAATGAGGCAAGCTATGTCTTCTACCGCAATGGAAAGTACTACTTCATGTGGTCGGAGAACGACACTCGCAGTACGGAGTACCGTGTGCGCTATGCCATGGGCGACTCTCCTACGGCAATAACAGGGCCTGTCAAGGATGCCATTGTCCTCCGCAAAGACCCTGACCGACAGATTTACGGCACAGGACATCATGCTGTCATCTGCAAACCCGGCACAGACGAATGGTACATCGTCTACCACCGTTTCCAACGTCCTGACGGTCTGAAGCGCGGATGGTCGGCAGGCTACTACCGTGAGGTGTGCATCGACAGGATGCATTTCAACCCTGACGGCACGATAAAGCCTGTAAAGCCGACATTGTAGAATAGGAAAAACAAACATAAAAAACAGAAATTCAGCTATATGATTATAAGACTGTTCTCATATATATGTTTATCAGTGATGTGCTGTTGTGCAACAATGGCGCAGACAACCACCGAGACAATCCTGCTTTCAGGGCAGGGCTGCGATGACACAAAGCCATGGCGTTTCACCGTCACTGACGGTATGCGCAAAGGCAAGCGAAGCACAATCCAAGTGCCTTCGTGCTGGGAACTGCAAGGCTTTGGGGCATACACCTACGGACGATGGTACACCAAGAAAGGGGAACGCCCGTCCATGGAGTCCGGCATATATGAGCTTGATTTCACCGTTCCTGCGAAATGGAACGGTAAGGTGGTGGAAATCAACTTTGAAGGTGTGATGACCGATGCCGAAGTCTGTGTCAACGGACTGCCGGCGGGTGACATCCACCGTGGCGCGTTCACACCTTTCTCTTACGACATTTCCGACAAAGTGAGGTATGGAAAGAGGAATCACCTCCGTGTGAAAGTAGACAAAGAGTCCTCAAACAAAAGCATCAATGCCGCCGAACGTAAGGCCGACTGGTGGCTTTTCGGAGGAATCTACCGCCCTGTCACGCTCACTGCCAAGCCAAAATGCCACATCCGCAGAGCCACCATTGACGCTCGGGCAGATGGCCGACTGAACATTCAGCTGCTGACAAGCATGGTTTCTGACGGATATACGCTTGAAGCCTCCGTTGAAGGGTTGGGAAAAAGGAGCGCAACTGTCAAAAAGGACTCCTGCATGGTGACGATGGACTTCCCTTCGCCTTGCCAATGGACTCCCGAAACGCCACACCTTTATTCCCTTCATCTGACACTCCGTGACGCTAAAGGCACTCCGCTGCATAGCATTGGGAAGCGGATAGGTTTCCGTACCGTAGAGTTCCGTGAGGGCGACGGTTTCTATCTCAATGGCACAAAGCTGCTTATCAATGGCGTTAACCGCCATTGCTTCTATCCGGAGACAGGGCGCACATCGTCAAAAGCCCGAGACATTGAGGACGTGAAGCTCATAAAGGCGATGAATGCCAATGCCATACGTTCCCATTATCCGCCGGACTCCCACCTGCTGGACATCTGTGACTCCCTGGGCATGCTCTATCTCAATGAATTGGCAGGGTGGCAGAACCCTTATGACAATGCCAACGGCCCGCGCATACTTAAAGAGATGATCACACGTGATGCGTCACATCCGTGCATCTTCGCATGGAGCAACGGCAATGAGGGCGGTTTCAATTACAATCTTGACCCTCTATTTGACGCTTACGACCCGCAGCATCGCCATGTGGTGCATGCCTGGGCACTGTGGAATGGTGTGGACGCTCACCATTATCCTGCATTCCAAACGGGAGCGGGAAGACTTAGAAACGGCACTAAAGTGTTCATGCCCACGGAGTTCCTGCATGCACAATACGACAAGGGAGGTGGCGCTTCACTCTACGATTATTGGGTGAACTGGCGGCAGAGCCCTTTGTTTGCCGGCGGATTCATCTGGGCATGGGCTGACGAAGGCATAGCACGCACCGACCGCAACGGTGCCATCGACACCGACGGCCCTAACGGTCCTGACGGCATTGTAGGGCCATATCGTGAGAAAGAGGGCAGCTATTGGGCGATAAGGGATATATGGGCGCCGGTGCAAATCTCTCCGTTTGTAATCAACGACAAATGGAACGGCAGGATTATGCTCACGAATGATTACCTGTTCACTGACCTTTCCCAATGCACTCTCGCATGGGAATGGCAGTCATTGCCGGCTGCCGGTGGTGAAACAAACACCATATCTTCCGGCTCAATGCGCTTGCCACAGGCGGCACCTGGCGAGTCCCGACACATCACTTTGCAGGATGTCCGCCCGGCAAAAGGACTTCCGGCCTTCCTGCAGCTGCATGTCCTGTCGCCACAAAAGGACACTATCCTCACACGTTCCTATCCCGCCTGTGGTGCAGAGGCGTTATACAGCTCACTTGGCACAAAGGAGAACGGCAAGGCAACATTGCAAACCGATGATGAGACAATCACCCTTTGCGCTAATAACGTAAAGTGTGAGTTCGCCAAATCGACGGCTTTGCTCAGAAAAGTGACATGCTCGGGCAAGGAAACAGCATTCAACAACGGGCCTTTGCCTGTCGGATTCAAGGCGAAACTGAAGTCTGTCGGCACAAGGACAGAAGGAAACGATGCGCTTCTCATAGCCCGTTACTCCGGCGGTATAGACTCTATCGTATGGCGCATGAAGCCCTCCGGCATACTGGAAATGGACGCTGTGCTGCTCAATGACCGCCGCGGACATGGCTATGAAGGGAAATTCCTTGAGCCGGACGCACGCAACATCGGTCTGACATTCTCTTATCCTGAAGAACAATGCCGTGGCATGCGGTGGCTGGGCAACGGCCCTTACCGTGTGTGGCGTAACCGCCGGCAGGGTACACGCCTCGGATTATGGGAGAATACCTATAACAATACCATCACCGGTGAACTGCCAATAGACTCCGCACTATGGAAGAAAGGCGCACAGAAGCCGCAGACCCACCTTGTCTATCCGGAGTTCAAGGGATTCTACAGTGATATGTATTGGGCGGAAATACAGTCAGAGGAGTCTCCGTTCACTGTCTACTGTGCCACGGAAGGCACATATTTCCGCATCTTCACTCCACAAGAACCGGTGCTCCGCCGTGACGGCAAGCGCACGATGGAGAGGTTTCCGGAGGGGGACATGTCGTTCCTGATTGACATCGCTCCCATACAGTCGTACAAGCCTTTGGAGCAGCTTGGCCCTCAGGCTATGGTTCCGACAGTGAGAATCAACCTTGGCGATGAAGGTCTGCCGTTAAGACTGAGGTTTGATTTCAGGAGGTAACCGACCGGGAAACATCCGTATCGGCATCGTTGCCGGTACGCTTTTGCAAGAAAAAAAGTTGTTTGATAATATGTATTTTTCCACTATTGTAGATTTTCATGGTTAGCACAATAGTAAGGAGAAGGGCTGGCATCTCGTGAGAAATGCCAGCCCTGTTTTAGTTTGTAAAAGTCTTTTTATGCAATGTTTCCACACAAAGGATGTGGTCATCCTTGTTGTTGCTTCAGTTCTTCAAGGAATCTTTCTATCTTTCTCATCAGTTTCTTTGGTATCTTGCTGTCAAGGAAATGCCTGAAATGCGTCACACTGTGCGTGTCGGTTCCTGCCAGACTGTAATAGCCCTTGTCAAGAAGCCATTGCGCGTTCCTCTCCGCTGCAGGGCCGTAGATTCCTGTCAGGGCAGGGATATTCAGCTGGAAGATTATGCCAAGGCTGTGCAGTTCTTCATAGTCCTCCGGTTCCATGTACTGGTAGCGGCATGGGTGGGCAAGGACAGGGTGCAGCCCTGACACCTTGATGTCTCTCAGAGTCTCCTTCATGTTGATAGGAGGGTTGAAGTAGCTTGTCTCCACCAGCAGCTTGTCCCCTTGCAGTGGCAGTTTCGATGCGCGTTCAAGGCAAAACTCTCTGTCAATCATGTGCTCCGCGGCAAGGTGCAGCTGTATCGGTCCATCATAAGGAAGGCTCTCGAAACGGTGCTGCAAATCTTCGGGTGTGTTGGGATGTTCTTCCATTATATGTGGCGTAAGCCATACCTCACGGACACCATGGCGGTGCATCATGTCAAGAATCCGCAGCGTGTTCTCCACCGTCTTCACACCGTCGTCTACTCCGGGAAGAAGATGGCAGTGGCAGTCGGTGAAACCGTTCAGCAGGGCGGACTCCGAAACCTTTATCTTGGATTTGAAGAAAAACATAATCTTGTATTTTCCTGCAAAGTTCAGCAAAATAATTGATATATGCAAATGTTGGGCATAGAAAAAAACTTTATGTTTTTAAAAATCTGTTTCTTGGAGAATAAAAAAACAGTGATTTCAGAAGCGTTTAAGGGCAAAAAAGCGGGTTAATATGTCTGTTTGTAGAGGAAAATCAGTATCTTTGCAAAAGATAAGCTGCACATCAGCAAACTAAGAATCAACCACTAAGCCATACATTAATAACAAAACAATGAGACAAAACCATAACCCCGGGTACGCAAACCCCATTCTTACGCGTGGCAAAGCCCTTGTTTCGGGACTTGTCATGCTGCTTTCCCTTCCACTTTCTGCCCAACAACTGTTCACTGCCAATGACGTCAGCGGTGAGACAGCGGAACGCTCCATGCAGTATTTCCCCGAGGGCAAGGACTTTGTTTGTGTTAATGGCAAGAACCGTTTCACACGACCGCTGTACGGCACGCACACCGTCTGGCGGCTGGAGACGAGCGACCGCCCCGTGTTTGCTGTCTACAACAAGCCGAAAAGCCGGCACATTGCATTCCGGATGATGCTTGACGGCAGCACCATTGCCCTTGATTCCACCGACTATTGCAAGGCACGCTACACTCCTGGGCGCAGGGATTACACGCTGAAGGATAAGCGGCTGGGCAACGGCACGCTATCCGTCACTGCCATTCCGCTGGCGGACAAGGAGGGCGCGATATGGATGTTCCGCACTGACAAGGTGAAAATGCGCCTGCGTTCGCAGATAGGCGACATACGTGCGAAGAAACTTCAGCGCAACGGCGACCTTGGGGTGGACAAGGCGGACAGTTTTGAAGCCTCGCTGACTGCCTCGCCTACTTGTGCGGAACATGATTTTTCGAAGAATGAATTGTATGTGGTCTATGAGGACAATGCCCTCCGCCAAGTCACCACGGCTGAGGGACGGCGGCTCTATGCAAAGGCAGAAGAGGCGCGGAAAGCGTTGGTTTCGCAGTTGGAGATTGTCACTCCCGATCCTTACATGAACACACTCGGCGGTGCGCTTATGGCTGCCGCCGACGGCATTTGGGACGGAGAGGTGTGGCTTCATGGTGCAAACGCATGGCGAATGCCATTGAGCGGCTGGCGCGCTGCATACACAGGAGACTGCTTAGGGTGGCACGACCGCGCACGGAAGCATTTTGACAACTATGCAAACTCGCAGGTCACTGACCGCGAACCTATATATCCGCACCCTACGCAGGACGCGAAAATGAACAATGCGCGTGCCGAAAAGAAGTGGGGGACGCAGATGTACAGCAACGGATATATCTGCCGTAACCCGAACCGCAACAACCAGATGCACCATTACGACATGAACCTTTGCTACATCGATGAGCTTATGTGGCACCTCTGCTGGACAGGCGATGTCGATTATGCAAAGAAGATGTGGAACGTCATCACACGCCATTTGGAGTGGGAAAAGCGCAATTTCGACCCGAATGACGACGCACTCTATGACGCTTATTGCTGCATTTGGGCGAGCGATGCCTTATACTACAACAGTGGGGCGGTGACACATTCCTCTGCTTACAACTACCGCGCGAACAGGCTGGCGGCACGGATTGCCGAACTGATTGGCGAGGACGGCAGCCGGTATGCACGCGAGGCGGAGCGCATAAAGGCGGCGATGAACGCGCGCCTGTGGATGGAGGACAAAGGCTGCTGGGCTGAGTTTGAGGACTTCATGGGACACCGTGACCTGCACACCTCGCCTGCTGTGTGGACAATCTATCACGCCATAGACTCGGATGTGAGCGATATTTTCCAGTACTACCGTGCCACGAAATATGTTGACCGTGAGATTCCGCACATCCCTGTGACGGGAAAAGGGCTTGAGGGCGACTACCATACAATCAGCACAACCAACTGGATGCCTTACGCATGGAGCATAAACAATGTGGCGTTTGCCGAGGTTTGGCATACGGCATTGGCTTATTGGCAGGCTGGAAGACCGGAAGAGGCGTACCGATTGTTCAAAGGTTCGGTGATTGACGGCATGTATCTCGGGCATTGTCCGGGCAATTTCGGGCAGATAAGTCACTACGACCGCGCCCGTGGCGAGTGCTACCGTGACTTCGGCGACCCAATCGGCATGGCGTCAAGGGTACTGGTGCAGGGATTGTTCGGTATAGCTCCGGACTTGCTGAACGGTAAGGTGAACATCACGCCGGGCTTCCCTGCCGCATGGGATTATGCATCTATGCACTCCACGGACATTGACATCGACTTCCGGCGTAAGGGTTTTACAGAAACTTACATAATAAAACCGCGCTTCAATAAGTCTGCCGATGTGGTGCTGACCATACCTGCATTGCTTGACAGTTATGACGCTGTGACGGTCAACGGCCGGCGCATCACGCCGCAGAACGCTGTGAGTGTGGGACGTGCATGCATTGTTGTGAATTGTCCGTATGCAAAGGAAATCAAGGTGGTGGTGAAGTGGAACGGTTCGCCGATAGACTATGAGCACTGTAAACCGTCAGAGGTTAAGAATTCTTTTGCCCACGCAAAGCAGGGAAAAGTGGAGTGGTGGACTTTTTCGGAGCCACTTCCCGTTGATGAAAGGTCTAAAAAAGACTATGGTACGGTGCTGCCAAAAACCGATGAAATGGCGGTTTTTCGCATGGTAAACCTTGACAGTGTGGTCAATGCCAACATGACAGACATCTTCCGCAACACGTATGCTTCGCCACGCTCTCCTTACACTACGTTGCAGATACCGTTACAGGGCATCGGTGAATGGTGTCACCCGAAGGATACGGCGGACATAGACGACAGCGGTTTCCGTGGGCAGCTCGTTGACGGTGTGTTCCGTATGCCGCAGGGAGTGCCGTTCCGTTCCTATAAAGAAGGTAGGAATATAGCCTTCACTTCGTTGTGGGACAATTATCCCGACTCGGTCGGTGTCGCACTCGAAGGCAGTGGCAAAGGGATGTATCTGCTGCTTGCAGGCAGCACAAACCACATGCAGTGCCGTCACCGCAACGGACTTGTGACGGTGGAATATGCAGACGGCACAAGCCAAGAGCTGGAGCTTCGCAATCCGGACAACTGGGCTCCGATAGAGCAGGAGTTCTATGTCGACGGCAAGGCGTTCAGCATCGACACTCCGCGCCCTTACCGCATTGCGCTCGCATCGGGCATTGTCAGCAACGACATGGACAAGGCTCTCGGGCTGAAAGGTTTCACTTCGCGCACCATTCCAGGCGGTGCGGCGACAGTGCTTTACATTCCTCTTCAGGAAAACAAACCTTTGAAGTCCCTGCGTTTGGCGACAAGTGCCAACGATGTCGTCATTGGTCTGATGGCTGCGACGATAGTTGAATAGTTCTTTTTGTCTATATGTAAGCGAAACAACAAAATCACTTACAAAACGAGAGGTGTTTTTGTGGTTTTTATAAACCGAAACACTAATGGATGTTAAAACATAGGCGACATTACGAAAGGTAACGCTTTGCATGGTGAAGCGTTACCTTTTGCCAAACAAAGTGTTACATTTTGTATGGCGAAGTGTTACCTTTCATTTTGTCACTCATGACATTCTGCTCCGTGGAAGGTTGCCGTGGGATTTCCGAAATGCTTTCTCCTGCATGCACAAACCTGCTTTCCGAACAGATGAAAACGCAAAAACGGCGCACCTGTCATAATCGACAGATGCGCCGTTTGTTATGCTTATGTGGTTATAAGTCTGTGCTTTACACGATGCCCTGAGCCATCATTGCCTTGGCAACCTTCATGAAGCCGGCAACGTTTGCACCCTTCACGTAGTTGATGTAGCCGTTCTCCTCTGTGCCATACTTCACGCAGTTCTCGTGGATGTTCTCCATAATCCAGTGGAGCTTGTTGTCAACCTCCTCGGAAGACCATGAGAGACGGCCGGAGTTCTGTGACATCTCGAGACCTGAAACAGACACGCCGCCGGCATTTGCAGCCTTGCCCGGAGCATAGAGAATCTTCGCGTCCTGGAACACTTTGATAGCCTCAGGAGTGGAAGGCATGTTGGCACCCTCGGAAACAGCTATCACGCCGTTTGCCACAAGAGCCTTCGCTGCCTCCTCGTTGATTTCGTTCTGTGTTGCGGAAGGGAGGGCAATCTCGCATCCTGTCTCAAACCAAGGCTTCTTGCCCGGTACGTATTTTGCATTAGGATACTCGTCTGCGTACTCCTTGATGCGTCCGCGCTGGATGTTCTTCAACTCCATGATGAAGTCGAGTTTCTCGCGGTCGATGCCGTCCGGGTCATAGATGTAGCCGTCGGAATCAGACATTGTCATAGGGATGCCGCCGAGCTGGAGCACCTTCTCTGCTGTGTACTGTGCCACATTGCCCGCACCGGAGATGAGCACCTTCTTGCCCTTCAGCTCGATGCCTCGTGTCTTGAGCATCTCGCAGAGGAAATATACATTGCCATAGCCTGTTGCCTCAGGACGGATGAGTGAGCCTCCGAACTCGCGGCCCTTGCCTGTAAGCATACCGGTGAACTGGTGGGTGAGCTTCTTGTACATGCCGAACATGTAGCCGACCTCACGTCCGCCGACACCGATGTCGCCTGCAGGAACGTCCTCGTCAGCACCTACGTGGCGGTAAAGCTCTGTCATGAAAGCCTGGCAGAAGCGCATTACCTCGTTAGCTGACTTGCCGCGTGGCGAGAAGTCAGAGCCACCCTTTGCGCCACCCATAGGGAGCGTTGTCAGAGAGTTCTTGAAAGTCTGCTCGAAAGCGAGGAACTTCAGGATGCCGAGGTTCACGGATGCGTGGAAGCGGATGCCGCCTTTGTAAGGGCCGATGACATTGTTGTGCTGCACACGGTAGCCCATATTTGTCTGAACCTTGCCTTTGTCGTCAACCCATGACACACGGAACTGGATGATGCGGTCTGGGATGCAGAGACGCTCGATGAGGTTTGCCGCCTCGAACTCCGGATGCTTGTTGTACTCTTCCTCGATGGTTGGAAGTACCTGACTTACGGCCTGGATGTACTCAGGCTCGTTTGGAAATCTCTGCTTGAGAGTTTCGACAACTTGTGCTGCGTTCATAATCTTTGCTGTTTTTATTTGTTGAATTGTTTTATCCTTTTACCTTGTTACTTGTTTATAAAAGCAAAGTATCTTGATTTGTGGTTGCAAAATTACAAAGAAAGTTTGGAATATGCAACAAGATGACTGAAAAAATACACGAACAGACTACATTTTGTAAGTTGAGCGCTGTTTTTCGCGCTTCTAATAGAAATACATCAATTCAATGAGGCGTTACGGTCGGTGGGGCGGAGGAGGTTCTTGTGGTTGAAATAGCCATAGGACAGAATTTCAGAACTTATGTCTGCTATCCAACGCAAACCGCTAAAAAACAGTCGCAAAAAGTTCGTATATTGAAAAAATATTAGTAATTTTGCAACATAAAATAAGTAGAACAATATGTTAGAGGTAAAGAATCTGCACGCCAGAATAGGCGACAAGGAAATATTGAAGGGTATCAATCTCACGATCAATGATGGCGAGGTGCATGCCATAATGGGACCTAACGGCTCCGGAAAGTCCACTCTCTCCGCTGTCCTTGTGGGCAATCCTGCCTATGAAGTGACAGAGGGCGAGGCGTGGTACAACGGCAAGAACCTGCTGGAGATGAATCCTGAGGACCGTGCCCATGAGGGTCTGTTCCTCTCTTTCCAGTATCCGGTGGAGATACCGGGAGTGTCCATGACCAATTTCATGCGCGCTGCTATCAATGAGAAGCGCAAGTACCATGGTCAGGAGCCACTCAACGCATCGGAGTTCATGAAACTTATGCGTGAGAAGCGTAAGGTCGTGGAGCTTGACAGCAAGCTCGCCCACCGCTCAGTGAATGAAGGTTTCTCAGGAGGAGAGAAGAAACGCAACGAGATTTTCCAGATGGCAATGCTCGAACCGACACTGTCCATCCTTGACGAGACAGACTCCGGACTGGATGTCGACGCGATGCGCATCGTTGCCGAGGGGGTCAACAAGCTCAGCAATGAGAAGACTTCGACGATTGTCATAACACATTATGACCGTCTTCTTGAGATGATACGCCCGCAGTTTGTGCATGTGCTGTACAAGGGTAGGATAGTGAAGACCGCAGGGCCTGAGCTTGCGAAGGAGATACAGGAACGTGGTTTCGACTGGATAAAGCAGGAAGCTGATGGAGAATAGTGCAAGACAGTATGTCGAACTTTACGAACAGTGCCGTGAGACGATAATGTCGCACAGCTGTGAGGCTATGAACGCCGTGCGTGAGGAGGCTTTCGAGAGTTTCCGCAGCGGCGGTCTGCCCGGCAGAAAGGATGAGGAGTACCGTTACACTGACATCCGTGAGATGATGGCTCCTGACCTCGGACTGAACCTTAACCGTCTTGAAATCCCTGTAGACCCGTACCGGGCGTTCCGATGTGACGTGCCTAACCTTTCCACACAACTTTATTTTGTGGTCAATGACACGCTTTTTGGCAAGGCGCTCCCTAAGAAAGAGTTGCCGGAGGGTGTCGTCGTGGATTCTTTCTGCAACCGTCAGGACATCGTTGCGCGGTACTACAACTCCCTGGCTGCAGCCGATGCAATCACTTCGCTTAACACTATGCTTGCCGAGGATGGTCTCTTGATTTATGTTCCGGAGAACATTGTTGTGGAGAAAACCATTCAGGTGGTGAACATTTTGCGTTCGGACGTGGACATGATGGTGAACCGCCGTGTGCTGATTGTTGCGGAGAAGGGAAGCAAAGTTAAGGTTCTGTTCTGCGACCATGCTGCCGACGACCGCCAGTTTCTTACCACTCAGGTGACGGAAATCCTTGCCGGAGAGGGTGCTGACATAGAGGTTTATGGATTGGAGGAGACTCATCAGCGCAATGCTCTTGTGGCAAACACATACATAAAGCAGGAGAGTCGCTCGCGTGTCCACCACAGTCTTATCACACTGCACAACGGAAAGACACGCCAAATGACACGCCTCACGCTTGCCGGGGAGGGTGCTGAATGCTGGCTTAACGGTGCTGTGGTGGCTGATAAGGAACAGCACGTGGACAATAACACGCTCATCGACCATGCCGTGCCTCACTGTGACAGCCATGAACTGTACAAATATGTCCTTGACGGCAATGCCGTAGGTGCTTTTGCCGGACGTGTCCTGGTGCGTAAGGATGCACAGAAGACTATGTCGGAGGAGAGAAACCAGAACCTTCTCTCTACAAAAACGGCGCGGATGTACACACAGCCAATGTTGGAAATCTATGCCGATGATGTGAAATGTTCACACGGTTCGACTGTCGGACAGTTGAGTGAGAGCGCATTGTTCTACATGCGTCAGCGCGGCATTCCTCTCGAAGAGGCGCGCCTTCTCCTGCAGGCGGCATTCATTTACGAGGTAATCGACGAGATTCCTCTTGAACCTCTGCGCGACCGTCTGCACTACCTCATTGACAAACGCTTCCGTGGCGAACTGTCAAAATGCGAGGGCTGCAAACTCTGCAGATAATGGCAGATTAGAGATTTTGGTCAGTACTGTCATTATTGCCAATACTGACAGTACTGACTTGTATCCACAAAAAACACCGTTTCCCTAATGGAATACATGAAGACATGGCAGGACATAATGTCCGGCAAGAAGATACTTTACGTCCACGGCTTTGCTTCAAGCGGACAGTCGGGGACGGTGACGTTGCTGCGCACAATCTTCCCCAACGCCACGGTGGTTGCTCCCGATCTCCCTATTCATCCACAGGAAGCGATGGATTTGCTCCATGCCACTTGTGACGAGGAGCGTCCTGACCTCATCATCGGCTCATCGATGGGCGGCATGATGACTGAGATGCTCTATGGATACGACCGCATATTGGTCAATCCGGCGTTCCAAATGGGCGACACAATGGGCAGCCATGGCATGGTGGGCAAACTCTCTTTCCAGAATCCGCGGCGTGACGGCGTGCAGGAAATGATTGTCACAAAGGCGATTGTCAAGGAGTATCGTGAGCTTACGGCACAATGCTTCAACCCTGAAAAGGTCAAGGAGGACAAGGCGAGAGTGTGGGGACTTTTCGGTGACAATGACCCCGTGGTGCACACAAGGGACATATTTCTTGAGCATTATCCTAAGGGAATAACCTTCCATGGTGAGCACCGCCTGATAGACACCGTTGTGCACCATGCCCTCGTCCCTGTTGTCCGGTGGATAGACGACAGGCAGGAGAAGCGGCAGCGTGAGACTGTCTACATTGATTTTGAATGCCTTCACAACGACCGCATGCAGGCAACGCCGTCAATGCATAAGGCGGTTGAGGCTCTTCTCGACAACTATACGCTGTACTTTGTGGCACCTTCGCCGACGAATGACACACCTTATTATAAGGTGGTCACGGATTGGATGCAGGAGTATGTGACAGTCCCGGCGCATGACCACATCATCTTCACCAACAATCCGGAACTCCTTTACGGTGATTTCTTCATATCTCCCTGCCCGCCAAAGGACGGCATGGCGACACCGATAGAATACGGTTCGGACACGTTCAAGACATGGGAGGAGATAATAACCTATTTCAGTCGTCTGACAAACTGATGTCTATCCTGTCCTTTCTGCCGATGAAATGGGCAAAAAACAGTAAACAAAACTCATTAAAACAAATACTACTATGCTTTTCGATCAGATTTCAACAGACATCAAGGAGGCTATGAAAGCACGCGACAAGGTGCGCCTCGAGACATTAAGAAACATAAAGAAGGTGTTCCTTGAGGCTAAGACAGCCCCGGGAGCAAATGACGAACTCACCGATGCCGACGCAATGAAGATTCTCCAGAAACTTGCAAAGCAGGGCAAGGAATCTGCCGCAACCTACGTTCAGCAGGGACGTCAGGACCTCGCAGATGACGAACTTGCGCAGGTTGCCGTCATCGAACAATACCTTCCAAAGCCAATGACCGAGGAGGAAATCGAAGCTGTTGTGAAAGCCATAATCGCCGAGACAGGCGCCACTTCCATAAAGGAGATGGGCAAAGTCATGGGCGCTGCCTCCAAGCAGATGGCAGGCAAGGCTGAAGGCGGCCAGATTTCCGCCATCGTGAAGCGTCTCCTTGCATAAGGGAACACCCTCGCAATGTATGTATTGTAAATATGTCAAAGAGCGCTTGTCCCATTGAAAGACGCTGCAAAGATACAATATTTCGCAAGCGATTCCAAATTTTATAGGGGTACACATGGGGGTACAGCGTGGAAAACATAACCGTTTTACCATACATCTGCATTTATATTAAGGTGTTTGATGCTATATAAGCACAAAGAAAATCGGTATGTTGATGTAATGAGACATCAACATACCGATTTCTTCTTTTCTCACCATTTCTTCGGCTTCTACTTCCTGTCGAACCACATGGCGAGGGCTTCATTCTCCGCCTTTTCCATTATCTCACGCTCTCCCGGACCTTTGTCGTTGATGCCGCAAAGGTGTAGTATGCCATGGATAATCACGCGGTAAAGCTCCTCCTCGTAAGGCTTGTTGAAGAGTTCTGCATTGCTGCGCACGGTGTCAAGCGAGATGACAAGGTCGCCATTTATCTGATTGCCCTCATCATAATCGAATGTTATGATGTCCGTGTAGTAGTCATGCTGTAAGTACTCGCGGTTGACCTCGAGTATTTTCTCGTCGTCACAGAAGAGATAACCTACCTCTCCGACTGTCCTGCCGTAAGAGGCAGCGACATTACGTATCCATTTTGTCACCTCACGCTTCTTTATCTGAGGCATTTTAACGTTCTCCGCGTTGTAGCTAATCATAATCTCCTATGTTTTGAAAACTGTAAAATTCTTACAAAAAACGCCCATTTCATCGGGAAAAATCCTTCTGTTGCATATGTTGCAACACACCATTGCATGTATTGCAACGTGCTGTTGCAAGCAGTGCAACACATTGCTTTGCAGCCTTATGGCAGGAATTTCGTGGTGTCCTTGCCAAACATCTGCAGCGTGCGCACTCCACTGCTTGACAGTGCGGAGAGTTCAGGGCGCGAGAAAAACAGCACGGTCTCCAGACCGTCCCCTAACAGGCGGTTGTATTCCGCCTGATTCCTCTCGTACTCATAGTCCACGACAGAGCGCACACCCTTTACTACGGCTGCCGCATCATGTCTCTTTGCAAGGTCGGCAGCCATGTCGCTGTATGCCTCTACTGTGACGCGTGGCTCATCTTTATATATGCTTTCTATCTGTGCAAGACGCTCCTCTACACCGCTGTTGCTGTCCTTCGCAGGATTGAAACCTATGCCGATGATAACCTTGTCAAAGATAGTCAGGGCACGTTCCACAATGTCAGCATGTCCGATTGTGAACGGATTGAACGTTCCGGTGAATATTGCTGTTCTCATTATTCTGTCATTTTAGCCCATTTCAACGTGGGATTCTCAGTCAAATAGTGACGGCTGACGCTCCCCGGAGGTGTATATGTCCCTGCCGAGGTGGCGGTAAGCAAGCTCCGTCAGGACACGTCCGCGCGGAGTCCTCTTCATGAAACCCTCCATGATAAGGAACGGTTCGTAGACCTCCTCCACGGTTCCCGCATCCTCACCGATGGCTGTCGCAATGGTTGAGATGCCCACAGGACCGCCACGGAACTTGTCGATGATTGTCGTAAGTATCTTATTGTCAATCTCGTCAAGACCATAAGAGTCGATGTTGAGAGCCGTGAGCGACATCTCCGCTATGGCCGTATTGATGCTTCCATTGCCTTTCACTTGGGCGAAATCCCTCACCCTTCGCAGCAGAGCATTGGCTATTCGAGGCGTACCGCGTGAGCGTCGTGCAATCTCTATGGCAGCCTTGTCCGAGATAGGCACCCTGAGAATCCTCGCCGAGCGTCGTATGATACGCATCAGGGTCTCAGGATTGTAGTATTCAAGGTGCATGTTTATACCAAAACGCGCACGCAGAGGAGCCGTCAGCAAGCCCGAGCGCGTCGTCGCACCGACAAGGGTGAACGGGTTCAGGTCTATCTGTATGCTTCGCGCCGACGGACCTTTGTCAATCATGATGTCAATGCGGTAGTCCTCCATCGCAGAGTAAAGATACTCCTCGACGACAGGGCTGAGGCGGTGAATCTCGTCGATGAACAGCACGTCGTTAGGCTCCAGAGACGTCAGTATGCCGGCAAGGTCGCCCGGTTTGTCGAGCACCGGACCGGAAGTGATCTTGAATCCCACGCCCAGTTCGTTTGCGATGATGTTCGAAAGTGTCGTCTTTCCCAGTCCCGGAGGCCCGTGGAGCAAAGTGTGGTCAAGAGGCTCACCGCGATATTTCGCTGCCTCCACAAAGACCTGAAGGTTCTCCACGACCTTCTTTTGTCCGGTGAAATCGCCGAATTCGAGAGGGCGGAGAGCGTTCTCAAAGTCCTTTTCCGTGCTCTTCTGCCCCTGGCTTCTTATGTCGAAATCTTCATCCATAGTCTGTTTTACTACTGTTTTTCAGGCATAAAGGAGTGTGGCTCTGCCACACAAACTGTATGTTTTTTTGCCATCCCCATGGCTGAAGCCAGGGGTTACCGTAAAGGTTGTGGCTCTGCCACATTTGTTTGCGAAAAGTTATACACTTGGCTTGCAAAAGTGGTGAACTTATTATATTTGCCACAAATTTACTAATTATTTGGCAAATTCTTTATATCTTTGCACCATAATTTTTCATTTTTCACGGAAAAAGGCATTATGCCTTGCCGAAAAACCAAATATAACCGACCATGACAACAGAGGAGTTTATCACCATCCACCGTGACGATGATGTCCGCAGACTGGCGCTGAAGCCCCAAGCCGGAGTAGACATGCGCTTTGCCCTTCAGCAGATTGACGGCCGTCAGAGGGCGCGCACGAAGCTGCCGATGTGGGCGGAATGTGACGGCATACTCTATCCTCCGCACATCTCCATGGAGCAATGTTCGAGCGAAAAGACTGCCGTCTACAAGCGCGACAGACTGCTTCCTGAAAGTGCGGAAGTGAAGAAAAACGCCCATTTCATCGACCTGACGGGAGGTTTTGGCGTAGATTTCTCCTACATGTCGCAAGGTTTCGGGAGGGCGTGGTATGTCGAGCGTCAGGAGCATCTCTGCGAGACGGCACGCCATAACTTCTCCGTTC
Source organism: Palleniella intestinalis (assembly GCF_013166595.1). GTDB lineage: Bacteria > Bacteroidota > Bacteroidia > Bacteroidales > Bacteroidaceae > Prevotella > Prevotella intestinalis. Next base: position 208,891 of record NZ_JABKKG010000004.1, read on the forward strand.
TCGGAATGGAGAATGCGGAAGTTGTCTGCGATACCTCGGAGTCGTTCCTGCAATCCTTGCCTTCCTCGAAAGAGGAGCGCAAGAGGAGGACAATCTACCTTGATCCTGCGCGCCGTGATGTGAACGGCAGGAAGACATACGCCATAGAGGACTGCACGCCCGACATAGTCGGTCTGATGCCGTTGCTGAGGGAGAAGGCGTGGCGCGTGATAGTGAAACTCTCACCGATGCTTGATCATCGTGAGGCGTGCCGTCGGGTGGACGGTGTTTCAGAGGTGCACATCGTCTCCGTGAAGAATGAGTGCAAGGAACTTATCCTTGTCATCGATGACCGCGATGTTCCGGCAAAAGTAGTGTGCGTCAATGACGAAGAGATGTTTGAAAGCATGCTCCTGCCTGACGGAGACGGTCTGCCGACGCTGCCGCCTGTCGTCACTGTCATGCCGGTTGCCGGCGATGCACTGTTTGTGCCTAACGCTTCGATAATGAAATCGGGCAATTTTGCCGATTTTACCGCACAATTCTCTTGTGCCGCCCTTGACAGGATGACCCATCTTTTTATTGCAAAAAACGCCGATTCCATCGAATGTTTTCCCGACAGAGTGTTTGAAATTGTAGCCCTTTCCTCGCTGAACAAGAAAGAGTTTAAGCGCGCCCTTGCCGGCATTCCCGGCGGAGTGTCTCGCGCGAACATAGCCGTGCGCAATTTCCCCATGTCCGCGGACGAGCTCCGCAAGCGTCTGAAGCTGAAGGACGGCGGAGAGATTTTTATCTTCGGGACAACCGTTCTCGGTGAGCACCGTATCCTTGTCTGCCGTCGCAGGTAAGGAATATTATTTGGTTGCGTTATTTATTGGAAATCAGTAAGTTATAGATTATGAAACAAAGTGTTACCTTTTGCACTGCGAAAGGTAACACTTTACACGGTAAAAGGTAACCTTTGACCATGCAAAGTGATACCTTTGGTTTCCTGATGTGTGTGCGTTTGTTTTTTATATTGTGCCAACTGTGTTTCTGTGTTGCGTATTTTCCTTTTCCAACTTAAAAAAAAATAATTTTACATGGTAAAATGTTAAGAATACGTTTGTTTTTAGTAACTTTGTAAAGTTTTATGCGCGGATGCGCCCAAACATTATATATGCGCGGGAAAGAAATGCGGATGCATTGATTCAAACTATTGAATATGAAAGATATAGAGATACGCAAGGTAGAGACGAAGAAAGACCTTGGACGGTTCATTGATTTTCATTACGACCTTTATGAAGGCTCGCCTTATGATGTCCCTTCGCTTTACAGCGATGAGGTGGACACACTTTCCCGTGACAGGAATGCTGCCTTTGACTTCTGTGAGGCGGAGTATTTCATGGCTTTCCGTGACGGAGAGCTTGTCGGAAGGGTAGCAGCCATCATCAATCACAAGGCCAACGAGAAGTGGGGCAGGAAGGATGTGCGCTTTGGCTGGATAGACTTTGTCGAGGATAAGGCGGTTGCCGAGGCGTTGCTCGATGCTGTTGCGGACTACGGACGCAGGCATGGCATGGAGCAGATGGTCGGTCCTCTCGGCTTCACGGATATGGACAGCGAGGGCATGCTGGTGTATGGCTTTGACGAACTGAGCACTATTGCCACACTATACAATTACGAGTACTACCCGCGAATCATAGAGGAAATCGGCGGTTTTGAGGTGGACAACCGCTACAATGAGTACAACATCCTTGTCCCGGAGCAGATGCCTGAGAAGCACAGGAAGATTTCCGAGATGATAATGAAGCGCTACAACCTGCACATAAGGAAGGTGAAGCGCAGCGAGTTGTACGGCAAGGAGAAGATGGGACGTAAGGTTTTCTCCCTGATAAACGCCACGTACAAAGACCTTTACGGCTACAGCGAACTGACCGACAGGCAGATAGACCAGTTGGTGAAGAAGTTCTCCATTGTGCTGGACATGAACCTTGTGACCCTTGTCGAGGACTGGAACACTCCCGGACACGACCTCATCGGTGTGGGCATCACTGCGCCTTCCATGGCGAGAGTGTTGCAGAAATGCCGCCGTGGCAGGCTGTTTCCTTTCGGCTGGTTCCACCTTTTGCGATTCCTTTTGTCAAAGAAATCAAAGGGACTCGACCTGCTTCTTATCGGTGTGCTTCCCGAATACCGCAACAAAGGTGTCAATGCGCTGTTCTTCTACGACTTGATTCCGTACTACCACAAGTACGGTGTGGAGTGGGCGGAGACGCAGCTGGAGATGGAGACAAACACCGCCGTGCAGGGGCAGTGGGACATGTTCGAGCACCGTAACCACAAGAAGCGTGTGTGCTGGAAGAAGAAAATATAGTGAGGGTATGATGTTCTCATGATATGACATTATTTTATGATGAAACATGTTGCCCCATGATGCCTCATGAAATCTCATGATGAAATAAATAAAACAACCCGATAAACAAGGGGAATCCCTTTCCCTACAACCACATAACATAATCAGAATATGGCAGAAGACTTGGAGTTTCAGGCAGAGCAGGTGGCGTATACCGATGACAACATACGCAAGTTGTCCGATGTTGAGCACATCCGCACGCGCCCCGGTATGTACATCGGCCGTCTCGGTGACGGCAGTCATGCCGAGGACGGCATATATGTGCTTCTGAAGGAGGCTATCGACAATTCCATCGACGAGTTCCGCATGAATGCCGGAAAGCGCATTGAGGTGGATGTCGACGAGCAGTTGCGCATCTCTATCCGCGACTACGGACGCGGCATTCCGCAGGGCAAGATGATAGAGGCTGTGTCACAACTGAACACCGGCGGCAAGTATGACTCCAAGGCTTTCAAGAAGTCTGTGGGCATGAACGGTGTCGGTGTGAAGGCCGTAAACTTCCTTTCCTCACGCTTTGAGGTGCGCTCCTATCGCGACGGAAAGGTGCGCAGTGCATGTTTTGAGCGGGGAATCCTGCAGTCGGACGAGACAAAGGACACGGAGGAGGAGAACGGAACGTTCATCTTCTTTGAACCGGACGAGACATTGTTCCTCAACTACAAGTTCCATGATGACATCGTTGCCGAGATGCTTCGTAACTACACGTACCTCAATTCCGGTCTGATTATCATGCACAACGGACGCCGCATAGCGTCAAGGAACGGACTTGCGGACTTGCTGAAGGACACGATGTCCACGGCTCCGCTGTATCCTATCGTGCACATAAAAGGGGAGGACATCGAGATTGCCTTCACACATGCCAACCAGTATGGTGAGGAATACCACTCCTTTGTCAACGGACAGCACACCACGCAGGGCGGTACTCACCAGTCAGCTTTTAAGGAACATATTGCCAAGACATTGAAGGACTTCTTCCAGAAATCCTTTGAATTCACCGACATCCGTAACGGCATTGTGGCAGCGGTGGCGGTGAATGTCGAGGAACCGATGTTCGAGTCGCAGACGAAAATCAAGCTTGGTTCGCTGCTTATGGCACCGGAGGGTGTGAGCATCAACAAGTATATCGGTGATTTCGTGCATACCGAGGTGGATAATTTCCTGCACAAGAATCCTGATGTTGCCGAGGTTATCCTTGAGAAAATCACCTCTTCGGAGCGTGAACGCAAGGCAATGGCAGGCGTGACGAAGCTCGCCCGTGAGCGTGCCAAGAAGGCAAACCTCCATAATCCGAAGCTCCGCGACTGCCGTGTGCACTTCTCTGATTTCAAGAATCCTCGTAAAGAGGAGTCCTCCATATTCATCACTGAGGGCGATTCTGCTTCCGGTTCTATCACAAAGAGCCGCGATGTGAACACTCAGGCGGTGTTCTCACTGCGCGGAAAACCGCTGAACTCTTTCGGACTTACCAAGAAGGTGGTCTATGAGAATGAGGAATTCAACCTCCTGCAGGCGGCACTTGACATCGAGGACGGTCTTGATTCTCTGCGTTATAATAAGGTCATTGTCGCCACGGATGCCGATGTCGACGGCATGCACATACGCCTTCTTACCATCACTTTCTTCCTCCAGTTCTTCCCGGAACTGGTGCGCAAGGGGCATGTCTATATCCTTCAGACACCGCTGTTCCGTGTGCGCAACCGCCGTACCAAGATTAAGAACAAGGCGGTCGTAAAGGCTGAGGACGAGAAACTGAAGGCTCGCAACGAGAAGCAGAAGGACTTCATCACTCGCTACTGCTACAGTGACGAGGAACGTCAGCGTGCCATCGAGGATCTTTCTCCTGATCCTGAGATTACGCGCTTTAAGGGTTTGGGTGAGATTTCCCCTGACGAATTCGCCGGTTTCATCGGCCCTGACATCCGTCTTGAGCAGGTCACGCTGCGCCAGGAAGACCAGGTGCAGAAGCTCCTCGCGTACTATATGGGCAAGAACACTCCCGACAGACAGGACTTCATCATCAACAATCTTGTCATAGAGAAGGACATTCCTGAGGAGGAGTAAGATTCTTGGGTCAGTACTGCCAATAACGACATAATTGACAATACTGACACTAAATCAATACTGTCATTATTGACATATCCGACAGTACTGACATTGACACAACCGACAGTACTGGCCACATTGCCAATTCTGACCAAACAGACAAACAAAACTCACGAACCCAATGAAAAAACTGCTTATACTCCTTGCCCTTCTGCCACTTGCGGCTGCAGGACAGATGAAGATCAAAGTCGGCTCGGACTCTCCTTTGCGCAAGTTGCAGATAGCACAACTGGCGATAGAGAACCTCTATGTCGACACTGTTGATGCCAACAAACTCGTCGAAGATGGAATACGCGGCATGCTGGAGAAGCTTGATCCGCACTCTTCCTTCACCACTGCAAAGGAGACACAAGAACTTAACGAACCGCTGCAAGGCAACTTTGACGGCATAGGTGTGCAGTTTAATGTCATCGAGGACACACTCATCGTCCTCCAGACTGTTCACGGCGGACCGTCGGAAAAGGTCGGAATCATCGCCGGAGACCGCATTATCGCAGTCAACGACACAACCATCGCCGGCGTGAAAATGTCAAGAGCGGACATCATGAAGCGTCTACGCGGCAAGCGAGGGACAAAGGTCAATGTCCTTGTCAAGCGTGCCGGAGAGCGTAAACCGATAACCTTTACCATAAAGCGTGACAAGATTCCGGTGCATTCCATGGACGCCGCATACATGATAGAGCCGGGAATCGGCTACATACGCCTTGGCAATTTCGGGGCAACAATCCACAAAGAGCTGCTTCAGGCAGCTGATTCGCTGAAACGGCAGGGCATGGTTGACCTTATCCTCGACCTTCAGGACAATGGCGGAGGCTATCTCTCCGCAGCTGAGGATGTCGCAAATGAGTTCCTGGAGAAAGGCTCTCTCATCGTCTATACCACAGGAAGAAGCGTCCCACGCCATGAGTCCAAGGCTGACGGCAGAGGCAGATTGCAGACCGGAAAGGTGGTTGTGCTCGTCAATGAGTTCACCGCTTCCGCGGCAGAGATTGTCTCCGGTGCGGTGCAGGACCACGACAGAGGCATCATCATAGGACGAAGGACATTCGGAAAGGGCTTGGTGCAGCGTCCTGTCGAACTTCCTGACGGTTCGATGATACGTCTTACGGTCGCCCATTACTATACTCCTACGGGGCGCTGCATACAGAAACCGTACAAGCCGGGTGACAGGAAAGACTACGACATGGACTTCGAGCAGCGTCTGAAACATGGCGAACTGACCTGCCGTGACTCCATACATTTCGATGATTCGCTGAAGTATGAGACTCTCCGCGAGCACCGCACGGTCTACGGCGGAGGAGGAATCATGCCGGACATCTTCGTCCCTCTCGACACACTCCAATACACCCGATTCCACCGCTCATTGGTGGCAAAGGGCATTGTCGTGCAGGAAGTGATAAAGTATTATGACAAGAACCGCCGCCAACTGCGTAAGATAAAGACCATAAACGACTTCAAGCGTGACTTCACCATCCCGGAAACGCTCATCACAGCGATAGTCGAAGAGGGCAAAAAGCAGAAGGTGGAGCCGGCGGATGACGAGGAGAAGCAGCGCACAATGCCTTATCTCAAAGACCAGCTGCGGGCACTCATAGCGCGCGATTTATACGGTGAATCCGCCTATTTTGAGATAATCAACCCGACAAATCCGACATTCAATGTCGGTCTGGAGGAGATAAAAAGAAGGTAATGGCCAATAAAATCAGTATTGTCAATATTGACAGTAATGTCAGTAATGTCAACATTGATATAAACACACACACCACCCATGCTCCGAACCCTTGCCATTCTGCTTGCGACAGCGTGTTCCTTTGGCGTACGTTCCGCCACCTCCTGCACATTATATAATAATGATGCAGAGACTTATGGTGACGATTTGACCGTCGTTTACCCCACCGGCAAGCACGAAGTCGAGAACTATCTGCGCTTCTCGCCCTATGCAATCCTTGCAGGACTGAAGCTCTCCGGCTGCGAAGGACGCTCCGATTTGCCGCGTTTCCTGACATCGGCTGCGGTGTCAAACGTCATCATGGCAGGTGCTGTCACTGCCGCAAAGCACACTTTCAAGGCACAACGCCCTGACCATTCCGACAACAAGTCGTTCCCCTCAGGCCACGCTGCGGTGGCTTTTACGGCAGCGACAATCCTCCACAAGGAGTATGGTGCGACACGCTCCCCATGGTTCTCCCTCGGCGGCTACGCACTGGCGGCAGGGACAAGCATGCTCCGCGTGGCACATAACCGCCACCGTGCAGGTGATGTAGCGGCAGGAGCAGGCATCGGAATCCTGTCCGTTGAGCTTGGCTACCTTCTTGCCGACCTCATCTATGGCAACCGCGGACTGAACGATTTTGAGCAGGAAAAGTTTCAAAAAACCGCGAATCCATCGTTCCTTGATGTGCAAATGGGAGTCGGAGTACACAAAAGTACACTGCGCTTCCTCACCCCTGACGGCATGGAAAAGACAATCAGCCTACGTGCAAGTGCCGTGGCAGGACTCGAAGGAGCATATTTCTTCAATGAATACGTAGGCATCGGCGGTATGGCGCGTGTCACAACGACCCCTGCGGACATACCATCCATAACGGAAAAGTACGGTGAAATGGCGTATTTTGATGATAATATCTTCACCGACATGTCATTCGATGCCGGTGTTTATGGCAATATTCCAGTCGGCAACAGCGTCGCTTTCGGTGCAAAAGCACTATGCGGCATGCGCTTTTCCGACGGCATCTGCGTAAGGAATGACGACCTGCCGTCGCAGGAAATGCTGAAAGTCAAAGGAGGAAACGCCGTCAATTTCGTCATGGGCATAAGTGCTTCGTGGCGTTGCAGAGACAATTTCGCATGGAAAATCTTTGCGGACATGGACACGTCCAAGAGCACATATACTTACCAAAGCCTGCTGCAAGCCTCGGCAAAGGACGCACCGAATCAGGCAGTTACTGCCGAAAGCAAGCATTGGATGACGCATTTCACCATAGGCGGAGCGTTCACTGTGCAGTTTTAGCCCATTCCATCGGAATAATGAGTCTTGACAAATTGCCAGATTGTCAAATTGACAAGATAAAGCGAAACCATATTAAAACAAAATAAAAGCAAATGAGAAAACTATTTATCTTCGCACTCCTCGCACAGTCATTCTTCGGTGCATCCAAGGCAAAGGCTGACGAAGGAATGTGGACACTCTCCAACCTGCCACAGGCAGTCTACGAGAAAATGCAGGAAGAAGGCTATCATCTGCCTTACGGACAATTGTATAACGACAAGGACGCCATCGTGAAGGCTGTGGTCAATTTCGGCGGTTACTGCTCCGGAGTGGTGGTCTCTTCCGACGGACTCGTGTTCACCAACCACCATTGCGGCTTTGAGGCGATACGTTCGCACTCCACCGTGGAGCACGACTACATGCTCAACGGATTCGTAAGCAAGTCCTTCGAGGAAGAGCTTCCTAACGAGAACCTCTTCGTTTCGTTCATGGTTTCCCAGCGCGACTATACTGCTGAGGTCATGAAGCACAACATTTACAGCCTTCCTCACGAAAAGCGCGAGGCACTTCTCGACTCACTTGAGTCCAAGGAGCAGGAGCGTGTGCACAAGGAAGACTCCACACTGCGCGTGGAACTGAAACCTTTCTATGAGGGCAACAAGTTCTATCTGACCACCTATCGCGACTTCGAGGACGTGCGTCTCGTGTTCGCCATCCCTAAGTCCATGGGCAAGTTCGGCGGTGAGACAGACAACTGGATGTGGCCGCGCCAGACTTGCGACTTCTCTGTCTTCCGCGTTTACTGTGACCCGAAGACAGGCGGCCCTGCGAAATATTCCAAGGACAATGTGCCTTATCATCCTGAAGTCTATGCCCGTGTGAGCACCGAAGGCTATAAGGAAGGCGACTTTGCCATGACAATGGGCTATCCGGGCAGCACCGAGCGCTACCTCTCCAGCTTCGGAATCCAACTTATGCGCGACGCAAGCAACGCCCCACGCTATCAGGTGCGTACCGTAAGACAGCGCGAAATGCTGCGCCACATGCGTGCCGATGAGGCTGTCCGCATCAAGTATGACTCAAAGTATGCGCAGAGTGCTAACTACTGGAAGAACGCCCTTGGCATGAACAAGTGCATCGATTCCCTCGAAATCATCCAACTGAAGCAGGGCCATGAGGCACGCATCAAGCACTATCAGGACAGCACAGGCTACCTGAAAGGACAGCTTGACATAGACAAACTTGGCGGACTTTACGCCCAACTGACTGACAAGCGCAAGGCTCTGACCTACTTCATGGAGACTTTCGGACGCACAAACGAGATTGTCACTCGTGCCATGCGCTACGCCATGGGTGCTCCAATCTATGGACCGGAGGACAACAAGAAGAAGCAGTACAACCAGTTCAAGGACAATTCCGAGACTTGGGACCTTGCAACTGAGAAGGATGTGCTTGCCGCTCTCCTCGAGAACTATAAGGAGCAGGTGCCTGCAGAGTATGTCCCAGAGTTCTACAAGACCATCGGCAACGACTACAAAGGCTATGTCGAGAAGCTCTACAACTCACGCCTGATGTCGTCCGAGCCTATCTATTTCAACAAGAAGAAGGTGCAGAAGGAGATGTCATCCGACATCGCCGTGCAGATGGGTCAGGACCTTATTGCCACAATGCAGCTAATACGCAAGGGCACAGAGGAGATCTTCCAAACCATCGACGACCAGGAGCGCATGCTCTGCGACGCAAAAATCCGCATGGAGGAGGATATGCCTCACTATTCCGATGCCAACTTCACTCTCCGCATGTCCTACGGCCAGGTGGGCGGTTATCTGCTCAACGGCAAGAAGAGCAGCTACTACACCGAGCCTTCTTCACTCTACAAGAAGATGCTTCTCGGCGATGAGAAGACTGCCGGAAAGGACTATAACTTCGAGTACTATGCAGAGCCAATCATGCATGAGCTCTTCTCTGCGAAGGATTTCGGACAGTACAATGACCCTGTCAGCGGCACAATGAACCTCTGTTTCCTCACCAGCAACGACATCACCGGCGGCAACTCAGGCTCTCCTGTGTTCGACGGCAACAACCGTCTCATTGGTCTTGCGTTCGACGGCAACTGGGATTCTCTCTCGGCAGACATATTCTTCGATGCGGAACTTGCACGCTGCATCTGCGTGGACATACGCTACATGCTCTTCATGATGGACAAGTGGGGCAAGGCAGACCGCCTTATCAAAGAGATAAACAAATAAGAAACAAGAAACAAACGAGCAAGGGTTTGCAACTGTGAGAGCAGCTGCAAACCCTTGCAATCATTATTATACGTAAAAAGAAAGCATGGATAACAGAGCGACATTCAATTCGCGCATAGGTGCTGTTCTTGCCGCCGCAGGCAGTGCTGTGGGACTGGGCAACATCTGGCGCTTCCCTTGTGAGACGGGAGCGCATGGCGGAGCGGCATTCATACTCCTTTATATCGGGTTCATAATCACCGTGGCTGTGCCGGTGCTCATCTGTGAGATGGCACTCGGAAGGCGGTCGCGCACAAACTGCTACGCCACCTTCAAGCGGTTGTCCAACAGTCGTGAGGTCTCTGTCTCCAAGCCTCTCGCCCTCCTTTTCTATCTTACCGGCGCGATGTGTGTCCTTGCCGGTTTCGTGTTGTTCTCCTATTACAGTGTCGTGGCAGGATGGACTCTCGGCTACACCGCCACTGCCGGTGTGGGAGGAATGATGGAAATGACGGTCGAGGAGACGGGAAAAGCCTTTGCGGATTTCTCTTCCGACCCTGTGATGCCTGTCGTATGGCTTGTCGCATTCGTGATTATCACCGCAGGAATCACGGTTATGGGCGTGCAGAAAGGTATCGAGCGCGGTTCCAAGATAATGATGCCTGTGCTCTTCATCCTGCTCATTGTCCTTGCCGTCTGCTCACTTTCGCTGCCCGATGCGTCAAAAGGTCTGGAGTTCCTCTTCTGTCCCGATTTCTCGAAAATCACCACCGATGTAGCTCTGAGTGCAATGGGACAGGCGTTTTTCACGTTGAGTGTGGGCATCGGTTGCCTTATGACATACGCCTCATATTTCTCAAATGAGGAGAACATCGTCAAGGATGCCTTCAACATTGCTGCCATAGACACCATGGTAGCCATAGTGGCGGGTGTGATAATCTTCCCGGCGGCGATGTCCGTGGGCATCAATCCCGATGCCGGACCGTCACTGGTGTTCATCACACTGCCTAATGTCTTTAACCAGGCTTTTGGTGCTACGCCGTGGCTGTGCTATGTTGTCACACTGCTTTTCTATCTTCTGCTTACCATGGCAGCCCTGACTTCGAGCATCTCGATGCTTGAGATTACCACGGCATTCGTGTCGGAGAGGTTCGGCGTGAGACGCCGTAACGCCGTTGCAGGCATAGCCATAGTGACTTGTTTTGCCGGCTTTGCCTGTTCGATGTCCTTCGGAGAATGGAGCGGAGTGACAGTGTTCGGTATGGGGCTGTTTGACCTTTTCGACTTCTTTGTGGCAAAGTTCGCGATGCCGATTGGCGGCATATTCATGTGTCTTCTGATGAGGAAGTTCGGCGAGAAGGAGGTCACACGCATGCTCACCAATGACGGACGGATTGACCTCGGATGCTTCCCGAAGGTGTTTTCTTTCCTCGTCAGTTGGGTGATTCCTGTGCTTATACTTGTCATTTTCGTAAACGAACTGTTGTAAAAAGAGGTTGTAGGACAATTAGTACCGTCAGTACTGTCAATGTTGTCAGTACTGTCTGCATTGTCAATATTGTCAATACTGACCTCCATTTTAACCCACAACCCATAACAATGTATAATACTTTCACACTTGACAATGGTCTCCGCATCATTCATCACCCGTCCTCCGGAAACGTAATCTACTGCGGTTACGCCATAAAGGCCGGCACAAGGGATGAACGGCAGGGAGAGGAAGGGCTGGCACACTTCTGTGAGCACGCCTCGTTCAAGGGCACTTCCGGTAGGAAGGCATGGCAGGTGATACAGTGCATCGAGAGTGTCGGCGGCGAGCTCAATGCCTATACCAACAAGCAGTCGACAGTGTATTACTGCGCATGTCTTAAGGAACATCTGCCTCGTGCTGTCGATTTGCTGACCGACATGGTGTTCCGTTCGGTGTTTCCCGAGGCGGAGCTGGAGAAGGAAAAGGAGGTTATATGCGATGAAATCGAGTCATACAACGACTCTCCGGCGGAACTTATCTACGATGAGTTTGAGAACCGTATCTTCCGCGGACATCCCCTTGGGCACAGCATCCTTGGCACAAAGGAGAGTGTGCGCGGCTTTTCCACCGCCGATGCCTTGCGTTTCACACAACGACTCTACCGTCCTGACAATGCCATTTTCTTCATAAACGGGGACATTTCGTTCACGGCTCTTACACGTTTGCTGTCGAAATGCCATAAGGATATCCATGCCTTGCCTGCCGAACAGACACCGCCGTTTGTGCCGCCTGTGGCGAATGAAATCTCTGTTACCGGCACTCATCAGGCTCATGTGCTTGTAGGTCGCAGGGCATACGACATACATCATCCTCGGCGCATCGCGCTTTACCTCCTCAACAATATCCTTGGCGGTCCTGCAATGTCATCGCGCCTTAACATGGCGCTGAGGGAAAAGGAGGGACTTGTCTACACCGTGGAGAGCGGAATGGCAAGTTTTGACGACACAGGTCTGTGGTCTGTCTATTTCGGATGTGACCCTCACGATGTCAAACGGTGTCTGCGCATTGTGCGACGTGAGCTTGACCGGCTGATGAACAAACCGCTTTCATCTCGCCAACTGCAACAGGCAAAGCGTCAGTTGAGGGGACAGATAGCCTTGGCGTGTGACTCTCACGAAGGCTTTACGCTGGATTTCGCAAAGTCGTTCCTGCACTATGGCTGGGAGAAGGATGTCCGTGCGCTCTGTGACGACATAGAGAAAGTCACCGCGGATGACATCCTTGCCGTCGCCAATGACCTTTTCCGGCAGGACGGGATAGAGACTTTGGTGTTCGCATAATACAGGAAAAACAAATAATAAAACGCAATTTTTGCCCATTTCATCGTGTAAATGCTGCATTTGCTTAGTGCAAACAGCATAGGTTAGAATACCAAAAGAGGACCGGCATCGCTGCCGGTCCTCTTTTTATTAGGGTGCTATTTAAGTAGTGTTTTAATAGATTGTTTGTTTATATGGAAAGCTTAGAAAATGTCTTACTTGATGATTGTCTCCGGCACTGTCTGCAATCGTGATTGTTGTCCACCGAACTTTATGGAGTCTGACTTCACACTGTCCTTGACCGCAACAGACGGTCCTTTGTGTACCGCAGGCTGTTTCGCTATCTGCGAAGGGTAAGGCGAGTCTGTCGGTTCGGTCGCTTTCTGTGCTGCAGTGCCGAGAGTGATGATTATGGCGACGACCGCTGATGCGCGATAGAGTGGGCGCAGACGCTGTGAAAGCGTGATGCTGCGTGCCTTGACAGGCTTTTCGTCATTGATGATTGACAGCATACGATCTTCGAAATCGTCAGAGATCCGGACTTCATCCTTCTCCTCATTCTGTGCGATGAACAGCTGTCGGTACTGCAACAGCTCCACAGGGACATTGTCCTGAGCGAAGAACGCGCGCAGGATAGCCTCCTCTTCCAGCGTCGTCTGGCACTCCCAGTAACGCTCGAGCAACTGTTCTATGTACTTATAGTTCATCATTGTTTTCTTGCCTTAATCTATACAGAAGACGATTGGGTTACGGAAAAGTTACAGGAAAATGTGATTTTTTTCGATTTTTCTTCAAATTTCGAGAATGTTTTGTAATTTTGCACTTGATTATATGGCATTGACGGCGGTCATAATGCGTGGATTATGTGCCGGTAATGCAGTTCGGATGCCGTAATCAACCGTCCGTCGGAAAAATTTTTGCGGTGTCAGTCTTTATCCTTAATTTTGTCCCACAAAAAAGGATATGAGAAAAATTACAATGGCAATCCTGCTCCTCCGGGCGGTGGCAGGCATGGCACAAGGCTACATCACTTACGAAAACCTCTCTTCAAGTACGCTGCGCAACGAACTCGGTGAGCGTTTCGGCTCTGGCGATATGTATATGGTATCGGCAGGTTACACCATCCCTTTGTCCTCAAAGGAGAACGAGTGGGGGCAGAGGACGGCATGGATGACAAGCATTTCCGCCACTTATGCCGAAATGGGCAACCATGGTGAAGCGCGCGAGATGAACCCTTCATCCATAATAAACAGCGGCATCAGTTTGACGCATATCCGCCCAATCTCGGAGAAATGGAGCATTATTGCCAATGCAGGCTGCGGCATCTATGCCCCTGCGAACGAGATTTCGGCAAAAAGCATATTAGGCAGTGGAGGTGTAATCTTCGTCTGCCGCCTGAACAACAACCTCAGTCTGGGCATCGGAGGAGGGATAACAAACTCCTACGGTGCACCGATGGCAATGCCGATGCTCTACCTTAACTGGCAGCGGAACGGTAAGTTTACATTCCGTATAGATATGGCGAACAGCATAAAAATGGCGGTTTCAACGCATTTTTCCGATAGATTCAGCCTGGAATTCGTGCCGCTGGAGATGGACGGTCTTGCTGCCGTGATGTCTGTGGAAGGACAGGAACAGGTTTATTCCATGATGATGTTGCGCAGCTACCTTTCCCCTTCGTTCCGCTTCGGCAAGCGCATGACCCTCTTTGCCACGGTCGGCGGCAATTGGATTCGTGGCATAAAGACTACGGAACGCAGTCTGAAAGGCTTCTTTGACGGTTTCACTGACGACGGCAAGGACGACCCATATTTTCAGCCGGCGTTGCGCCTTTCGGCAGGAATGAGGTTCAGTTTGTGAGGGAACGGCAGGTTTTCACAATTACAATTTGATAAGAAACGACATAGCATCTCGTTATGCAGCATCCATATTGATAGACCTCAGAAGGTGTGGCGGAGCCACAATCCTTACGGTAACCCCTGACTTCAGTCCTAATCTTTATACACATCTTATGTTCCTTTTGTAATCAAATAGAATTCCACGGCATTTGAGAGTTTCTGGAACCCGTTGCACAATGTAATCCTGCCGGGCCTCCCATGAGCTTTCTCATACCCGCTCCACCCTCCAAGGCGTGCTGTGACCCATGCAGCCCAAGGCAGCGAGCCTTTCCTGTACGGATTGGTGTTGCCCTTGTTCCTGCGTGACTCGCTGCGGAAATTCCTGTCGTAAGCTTCAAGGACTTTGATGTATTCCGGACCAAGCACAGTCCCTGCCTCGACATCCTCGCGGGTGTCGTCCAGCGCTTCCTTCATTCGCATGATCTGTAATGATGCCTGCATAGTTATGATAAGTAGTTTCTTGAGTTTTATGCCTTCGCCAAGCCTTGCGCTTTCAATGCCGAACCCCTTGGTTTTCAGGACTCTGAAGAGCTCCTCTATCTGCCATCGCATCCGGTACCACCTGACACACTCGATGGCTTGCTCAATAGTGCTTATGGTGTGTGAGGTGAGCAGCCGCCAGGATATCCGGCTTGAGCCTTTTGGCACAGAGGATGCCTTCTCTCGCGCCAGCACGCAGCAGGCGTTGAGATGTCTGCCGTCCTTGTTGCGCAGGGAGACTTGCTTGAAGCGCAGCTCCATGACGGCCGTATGCCCCGCATGCTCTTTGGAGGCACGAACGGTTATCTTGAATGTCGCCGCAAGGGGAACCCTTGACATGGACTCTTCAAGTCGCATGCCTGCGGTGGTGTCAAGCCTGTCGCTCTTTGAGCGTATGAGGAAATCCGTCCCACAGGCCAGCATGCCTTCCATCACTTCGAAGACGTCGCCCTCGCGGTCGCACAGCATCGTCTTGCGGACATCATGCGGAAGAGTGCGGGCGGTTGTCTGCGCTGACCGGAGCCAGCGGAAGCTCTCCTTCTCCTCCAGAGGGCGCTTGTGGCGGTCGATGGGCTTCTCGGGGCTTGCAGGGCGGTTGAACAGCTCTACGGAACTGAAACCGACAATATTGCCGCTGGTGGCGCTGACGGCAAGGGTGGGATGCAGGAAGAATGAATACTTCAGGAGATTGTTGCCCCTGCCAATGTCCGGGTCGTTTCGCAGAAGCCGCCCTTTGTTGCGGTGATAGTCGAGTTCCGTGGTGTCCTCTATGCCAAGGACATGGGACATGCCGCAGGCATTTGCAGCGCAGGATTCTTGAAGGCTGCTGATAAGTTCATCCACACTGTAACGCTCGTTGCCGAGCAGGCGGTAGGCAGCAATCTTGTCATGGCTGGTCTTGTAGCAGCTGTTGATGACAGAACTCCCGCTGTTGCTTATGTCGTTGGAAAGGCGGTTCAACCGGCGGCCTATCCTGCGGTCATTGCCGACACCGTTAAATACATTTGAGTTACATGGCACAAAGGTACGGATTTTTTCAAGAATGTGCAAGTAATATACTGAATAACTTGAGGTTGGCTGAGATGTGTATAAAGATTAGGACTTCAGTCATGGGGAGTTGAAAGTCCGTCAATAAAATGTGTGGCAGCGCCACACTCCTTTATGTTTGGTAAGTAACAAGACGAGACTACTATAATGGCAAAGATAAGCGGATGGCGTCAACAGATGTAGCATAAAGGAGTGTGGTTCCACCACACAGCGTTAGGGCACACATTCATATTTGCAGGGCTAAAGCCCGCAGTTACCATGAGGATTGTGGCTCCGCCACACCTTCTGAGGTATATTTGGTTATACTGCTTGCATAAGGTCTGTTGCTTAAAAACGGCTCCGCCACGCTTTCTGCGATATATTTGGTAGTTATAGCCATGTCTGAACATTTGTGGAATCCAATGTGTACATCCACCTTGTGAGGCATGTTGGGTTATAGCACCCTTACTGAGATTGTTTCCGGAAATGGATTTAAAAACAGGAAATACACATTAATATAATATCATGGTGAAATACCTTATCATAGAGGACGAGCCGCTTGCCTACAAGGAACTTAAGAGAATGGTCGACGAACTGCGTCCGGACTATCTCCTGACAGGGTGGGCACAGAGCGTCGCACAGAGCGTTGAACTGCTGAAATCGCAGGATTTTGACTTCATCCTTGCGGACATCTCGCTGGCGGACGGCTTGTGTTTCGAGATTTTCGAGCAGACAAAAGCGGATATTCCGGTGATTTTCACCACCGCCTACGATGAGTATGCGATAAAGGCATTCAAGGTAAACGGTGTGGACTATCTGCTGAAACCCTTTGAGAAAGAGGAACTTGCCCTTGCCCTCGAACGCTTCGAGCGCCGCTCCACGGTGACAAGCGCGTCGGAGAAAGTGGCACTCTTGAACGGTGATTACGCCTCTTCGATGCCGAAAAACCGCTTCCTTGTCCGGACGGGCGATGCCTATACTCATGTGCAGGCGTCCGACATCGCCTTCTTCCACAGTGAGGACAAGTACACGTTCCTCCACCTTTTCACGGGCAAACGCCACATCATCGACTATTCACTCGACAGACTCGAGGAACTTCTCGACGGCGAAATGTTCTTCCGCACCTCACGCAACTGCATCGTGAACATCCGCGCTGTCGTCCGCTGCACACGCCAGTTTGGCGGCAGACTGAAGCTCTATTGCCAACCGGAAGCCGATGTCTGCGGATTCGTCAGCCGCAGCAGAGCAAAGAGTTTCTTGGAATGGATTGACGGAATAATCTGAATCCCAAAGCCATGAAGCAGTACAGATACATCCTCCTGTTCATCATCGTTGTCTCAATCTCCTTTGTTCCGTTCATCGGCATATACAGCATAATGAGCGGAACGGAAGACAACATCCCTGAACGCCTTGCCATAAACATGCCCGTATGCCTTATGATATGCAGCCTTGACTACGTTGTCATAAGGATGATGTCCGGCATTCCGTCCCTCAGCAACTCCATGCGGCTGACGGCAGACATCATTGTCACGACAGTGGCGTGCGTCTTCATAGTGTGCTTCCTTAACTTCCTCCTCTCCGATTTCGGCATCCGCGAGCTTGTGAAGTCCGCCCTTCCCGCCGTTCCATGGAACTGGGTTGTCACGCTCCTCATAGAGCTTTTCTTCTACAACAACCGCCAGCAGGAGATGGAAAAGGAGAAGGCAAACTACCAGCTTGCGGCTCTCAGGAACCAAATCAATCCGCATTTCCTCTTCAACAGCCTTAATGTGCTTGCCTCCTTGGCATACATCGATGCGGAGAAGACCAACATTTTCGCCAAACGACTGTCGGCAGTCTACCGCTATCTCCTTTCCAACGGCGAGCGGACGACGGTGGGCGTGGATGAGGAACTGGAGTTTGTGCATAAGTATGTCTATCTTGAGCAAGTCCGTTTCGGCGACTCCCTGAAGGTGGAGATTGCCGACGGGCGAGCGGGAAAGGGCGGGCGGATAATCCCGGCAAGCATACAGATGCTTGTGGAGAACGCCATAAAGCATAATGTCTGCACTTCGGAGTCGCCTTTGGTTATAAACATCGTTGTCACGGACGACAGGATTACCGTCACCAACAATCTCCGTCTGCGCCAAAAAGTAGTATCCTCCGGAGTGGGGTTGAAGAATATCAGGCGGCAGTATGCCTTGCACAATCAGGCAATTTCTGTCGAATTCACCGACAAAACCTTCACTGTCACCCTGCCGGTGATGGTGTGAAATCAGGTAGGAAAGTGAAGGAAGCATGTGACAAATAGGTAGGAAAAATTGTATCAATATGCCTCAGAAAGTTTGGCGGAGTTGTTTTTCAGCAACAATCCCTACACAAACAGTATAACCACATATATCTCAGAAAGTGTGGCGGAGCCACAGCCCTCATGGTAACCACGGGCTTTAGCCCTGTGGATAGCAAGGTATGCCCTAACGTTGTGTGGTGGAACCACACTCCTTTTTATAATTTTATTAGCCATTAGGAGTAACGTGCGCTTTATATCAAGCATAAAGGAGTGTGGCTCTGCCACACAAGTTGTTCATGGATTCGTATAGCCCCATGACTGAAGTCAGGGGTTACCATGAGGGCTGTGGCTCCGCCACACCTTCAGAAAGATATTGGTGTATATGTTGTATAATGTGCTGTCATACAGTTAGTTCTTGTATGTAAATAGGTATTGGCTATATCCTTGATAACTAAATAGTTAGTAGGTGTAAAACAAAAGGTTACCTTTCATGATGCGAAAGGTAACCTTTTGCATGGTCAATCGTTACCTTTTACATGGTGAAAGGTAACCTTTTATTTTGCCGGTAATTATGGTTACTGTTTTAGAGGCTCAAGATAGGTGTCGAGAGCGTTGCGGAGTTCCGAGATTTTTATATGCTCATCAGTGGAGTGTGGTGTGAGAACCATGTTGTCAAATCAAAACTCCCAATTCTCCAGCCTTATATTGGGAATCCGTGAAAAATGCTTGGTATTTGCGGTCACCATGACCATTTTCTCCTGAATGGCAGTAGCCCCTATGAGCAAATCAAAGTCTTCGATGCGTGTCCCTTTGAGTTCAAGGTAGGCTCTGGTCTTTGCGTAAGTCGACAACTGGTTGCTGACGGGTATGACTTTGAATATTTCCATTACAAAGGAGACGTCATTGAAATGCTTTTGCTTGCCGCTTTTCTCTGCGCCAACAAGCAGTTCGGCAATGGTTATGTCCGAGACATAACAGTTTTTGTACCCTACTTTGGCGACCTGTTCCCTTACTTGTCTGTTGCCTTTTATCATTGCAATGCAGATGCAAGTGTCAATCAAATATTTGTCCATATCACCAAGGCTCTATTTCCCTGCTGCTCTTGGGATGGTTGTAGCGTATTTCGTTTGCGATTTCCTGTGCAGAGGCATCACCGCCAAAGTCTGAGCTGAATTTTGCAAAAACCTCATTCAGGTCGATGTCTTCTTTCTGCACCTCGTCTGCTTTGCTGTTAGGTCGCAGTGTTGCGAGTATTTTGTTCACCAGGTCAAACTTCTGGGTTGGTGTAAGCAGCGAATTGATTATCCGTGCATACATATCTACCTGATTTAATGATATATTATTCATGGGCGTTGGTTTTGGTGGCTGTTGAAAAGGGAATGCAAACCGGATGCAGCAAGAGTTTCCTCTCATTGCTGAGGTGCAGCTTGCCTTATGCAAAGATACAAACTTTTATCGGAATCAACAAATCTTTTGTCTGTTTTTTATTAACCGTAACCTTTTGTTTTGCATGTGATTATGAGTTCTGTTTCAAAAGCTCAAGATACGTGTCGAGAGCGTTGCGGAGTTCCGAGATTTTTATATACTCATCGGCAGAATGGGAGCGTGCGGACTCGCCCGGTCCGAGCTTGAACGACGGCCAAGGCATAAGAGCCTGGTCGGAGAGTGTTGGCGAACCGAAAGGCGTCATGCCCATTGCGATGCACCGCTTTATCAGCGGATGGTCGGTGGAGATGTGCGAAGAGCGCAGGTGAAAAGAGCGCGCCTTTATCTCAGAGCGCACATTTTTACCGATTTCATCGAATATTTCTTCGTTTGTATAGTGTTCGTTTGAGCGCACATCGATGACCATACGGCATTCGTCCGGCACAACATTGTGCTGCGTTCCGGCATTGATGACGGTGAGCGACATGCGTGTAGGACCGAGGAATTCCGACACTTTTTCAAACCTGTGGCTGCGAATCCACTGCATATCGTCCAACGCCTCATAGATGGCGTTGACGCCTTCGTTGCGTGCGGCATGACCCGATTTTCCGCGAGTCGTCATGTCGATGACCATCAACCCCTTCTCTGCGACAGCCGGCTGCATGCCTGTCGGTTCGCCGACTATGGCGACATCCACCTTTATCCCTCCGAGGACAGACGGCAGTTCGGGGATTATGCGCCGTATGCCGTTGATGCCCGACACCTCCTCCTCGCACGATGCGAGGTAGACAATGTTGTAGTCCCGCTCACTTTCCGCCATTATGCGGTAGACCTGCAGCAGTGTGACAAGCCCACCTCCGCAGTCGTTGCTGCCGATGCCGTAGAGCCTGTCCCCAACGATTTCAGGGGAATAAGGGTCACGAGTCCAGCTTGCCACAGGGCGGACGGTGTCGATATGCGCGTTGAGCATTATGGTCTTGCGGTCAGGACTGTAGTCCGGGCATACGAGCAAGAGGTTGTTTCCTGAGCGTATTGGCGACAGATTGCGTGCTGTCATCCACTGCTCCATGATGTCCGCGGCGGCGGTTTCCTCGCGGCTTGTGCGCGGAGTGGCTATGAGCCGGCATAGAAGCTCCACGGCTTCGGTGATGGTTTTTTCCTTGTCCATTATTCGTGTTTTGGTGCAAAGTTAGTAAAAAGTTTCCTTTTTTATTCTTCATTTTCGGAAAAAGATTGTAACTTTGTAGCAACTTAAATTATAATAAGGTATGCAGACTAACAGTCACCTCTCTGTTCTTGTCCGTGACCAGGCAGAGATTTACGGCAACAGGACAGCCCTTGAATACAAGGAGTTTGGCGGAAAAGAGTGGAAGAAAGTGTCGTGGAACACCTTCTCGGAGCAGGTCAGGCGTGTCTCTCTTGCGCTGCTCTCCTTGGGAGTCGGTGTGCAGGAGAAGGTGGCTGTATTCTCACAGAACACGCTGCAGTACGTGTACACAGACTTCGGAGCGTGGGGAATCCGTGCGTGCACGGTGCCTTTCTATGCCACGACGAGCGAGGAAGCCATACAGTTCATGGTCAACGACGCACAGATACGCTTCATTTTCTGTGGTGAGCAGGAACAGTATGACCGTGCCCGGAGGGTGCAGCACGTATGCCCTACGGTTGAAAAGCTGATTGTTTTTGACCGTAGAGTGAGGTTTTCGACCCATGACCCCTCATCTGTTTACTTCGATGAATTCGTCAAATTTGGTGATAATGCCGACTTTCTGGCGGAGTATGAAGAGCGTCTGGCAGCGGCAAACTGGGAAGATCTTGCCTGCATCCTTTACACATCCGGCACGACAGGCAACCCGAAGGGTGTCATGCTCACCCATGGGCAGTTCCGCGCAGCCTTTGTTGACAACCATAAAGGTCTTGATTTGAAGCCTGAGGACAGGGTGCTGAATTTCCTGCCTTTCGCTCATATCTTCGAGAAAGGCTGGGCATTGCTGGCTCTGACGGAAGGATGCACGATGATTATCAACACCAATCCGCACGAAGTCCAGGACGCCATGCGCGAGACTCATCCCACCTGCATGTCCTCTGTGCCACGCTTTTGGGAAAAGGTCTATACGGGCGTGATAGCAGAGATTGAGGCAGCAAATCCTATGAGACAGCGTCTGTTCCTCCATGCGTTGGAGATTGGCAGGCGGCATAACATCGATTATCTGAGCAAAGGCAAGCGTCCGCCTGTCACTCTGCAGGTGGAATACATGATGTTGGACAGGACAGTGTTCTCGATGGTAAGGAAAAGGCTCGGAATAGAACGCCCTCATTTCTTCCCGACGGCAGGCTCTTTTGTGTCACCTAAAGTGGAAGAATTCATCCATTCCATCGGTATTTTCATGATGGTAGGATATGGGCTGACGGAATCCCTCGCCACTGTCAGCAACGACCATGTGGACAAGCCGTACACAATAGGAAGCATAGGCAGGCCGATAGAGAGCCTTGACATCAAATTCTCGGAGGAAGGGGAGATTCTTCTGAAAGGCCCGACAATCACGAAAGGCTACTACAACCGCCCTGACCTTAACGAGGCGGCGTTCACTCCTGACGGATATTTCAGGACAGGCGATGTGGGCTACATGAAGGACGGTGAGCTTTACATCACGGAACGCATAAAGGATTTGTACAAGACCTCCAACGGCAAGTACATCGCCCCACAGCTTGTGGAGTCGAAAATCCTTGTCGACAAGTATGTGGAGCAGGTAGCTGTGATAGCCGACAAGCGCAAGTTTGTTTCTGCACTGATAGTCCCGAACTACCAATTACTGGAGAAATACGCCTATGAAAACGGCATAGAGTTCGCCGACCGTGAGGCGTTGTGCGCCGACAAGCGCATCAATGCGATGTTTGCCGAACGCCTGGAGACGCTCCAGCAGTCGCTTGCAGGATACGAACAGGTAAAGAAATTCACGCTTATGGCTCACCATTTCTCCCTCGAGAAGGGTGAGATAACCAACACGCTGAAGATAAGGCGCAATGTATTGAACAAGAATTATTCAGAGATAATTAAAAAGATGTACGAAGAATGATAACACTTGACCAACTGAAAGACATACAGGACAGGGCAGACGCCTTGTATAAGTACCTTGACATCGACAGGAAGAAGATGGAGTACGAAGAGGAAGACCTCCGCACTCAGGCACCTGATTTCTGGGAAGATCCTGTCCGTGCGCAGGAGCAGATGAAGCTTGTCAAGGGCATAAAGAAATGGATTGACGGCTACAATGAGGTGCGCACCGCTGCCGACGAGCTGCAACTCTCGTTTGATTTCTACAAGGACGAGCTTGTGACGGAAGAGGAAGTGGATGCCGCATACGAACGTGCCGTGAAGGCTATCGACGACCTTGAGCTGCGCAACATGCTCCGCCAGGAAGAAGACCCGATGGACTGTGTGCTGAAAATCAACTCCGGCGCCGGCGGCACCGAGGCTCAGGACTGGGCGGAAATGCTTATGCGCATGTACCAGAGATGGGCTGAGAAGGGCGGCTACAAGGTAACAATCTCCGACCTTCAGGAAGGGGATGAGGCAGGAATCAAGTCTGTCACGATGCAGATTGAGGGCGGAGAGTATGCCTATGGCTTCCTGAAATCGGAGAACGGTGTGCACCGTCTTGTGCGTGTCTCCCCTTACAACGCGCAGGGAAAGCGCATGACATCCTTCGCTTCCGTGTTCGTCTCGCCGCTTGTCGATGACACAATCGAGGTCTATGTCGACCCGTCGAAGGTCTCTTGGGACACATTCCGTTCCTCAGGCGCCGGCGGTCAGAATGTCAACAAGGTGGAGACAGGTGTGCGATTGCGCTATATGTACACCGACCCTGATACCGGTGAGGAAGAGGAAATCCTCATCGCCAACACCGAATCGAGGAAGCAGCAGCAGAACCGTGAGAACGCCATGCGCCTCCTCAAGTCACAGCTCTATGACCGTGCCATGAAGAAACGCCTTGAGGCTCAGGCTGCAATAGAGGCGGGAAAACTGAAGATAGAGTGGGGAAGCCAAATACGTTCCTATGTGTTTGACGACCGTCGTGTGAAGGACCACCGCACAAACTATCAGACAACGGACGTGGATGCCGTCATGGACGGCAAGCTGGACGGTTTCATAAAGGCATACCTCATGGAGTTCCCTGTGGTGGACTGACCGCGCAAGGATTGCCGTTGAGGCTTGTCCTCATGCAGGTTTGCAAGCCGGAATCAATGAATTGGAACAATAAACCTTAATAAACTAAAATACAGAAAACTATGTCACGCAACAAAAACAAAAGAGAAATCGGACGCGCCCGCAAGGCGGCACGCGACGAACAGCAGGGAAAGAATGTTGTCAATGCCATCTTCGGTGTGCTTGTAGCCCTTGCATTGGCGTTCCTAATCTATTTCGTCGTTGCAATCGGATAATGAGCGGACAGGAGATAGAACGTAAGTTTATGGTGAGGAAAGCCGGCGCGCCATGGCGCAGCCGGGCTTTCTCCGCCAGCCATATCCGGCAGGGCTACATGGCTGTCACCGGTGCAACGGTGCGCATAAGGGTGCGTGACGACAAGGCATTCCTGACCATAAAGGGACCTTCTGCCGACGGTGGGATGTCCAGATATGAGTTTGAGAAGGAAATAACCTTGGACGAGGCGCAGCACCTCCTTGACCTCTGCCGTGGCGGAATGATAGACAAGACGCGCTATCTTGTTAGGAGCGGCGCGCATACGTTTGAGGTTGACGAGTTTCATGGTGCAAACGACGGGCTTGTGTTCGCGGAGGTTGAACTGGGGAGTGTTGACGAACCGTTCGACAAACCTTCATTCATCGGCCCCGAAGTGACCGACAACAGGCATTATTATAATGTATGCCTGCTTGCCAATCCCTATCCGCAATGGAAGGAAGAGGTGCCGGAAGAGTACCGCTGACGATACGTTATGTAACAAAAAATGCCCTTCTGTCCATGGTTGACGTGGACAAAAGGGCAGGTGAGGTGTGTCTGTCTTGCAGATTGTTTTCTGTTGCTTGGCGGATGAATATCTGTCGTTGAACAAAAAAGGTAAAAAGAAATGTACGATATTTCAAAGGTAAGGGAGGAATTCCCGATACTTGGGCGTGAGGTCTACAACAAGCCCTTAGTGTATCTTGACAATGCGGCGACTACGCAGAAGCCGAGGGTTGTCATCGAG
Organism: Palleniella intestinalis; assembly: GCF_013166595.1. Classification (GTDB taxonomy): domain Bacteria; phylum Bacteroidota; class Bacteroidia; order Bacteroidales; family Bacteroidaceae; genus Prevotella; species Prevotella intestinalis. Next base: position 233,680 of record NZ_JABKKG010000004.1, read on the forward strand.
GCAATGACTGATGAGTACTACAATGTCAATGCCAATGTCCACCGCGGGGTGCACTATCTCTCACAGCAGGCCACCGATTTGCATGAGCAGGCACGTGAGACAGTCCGCCGGTTCATCAATGCGCGCTCCGTCAGCGAGGTGATTTTCACCCGTGGAACGACAGAGAGCGCGAACCTTGTCGTCTCCTCTTTCTCCGACGCCTTTATGGAAGAGGGGGACGAGGTGATACTCTCCGTCATGGAACACCACTCGAACATCGTCCCCTGGCAGCTGCAAGCGGCGAAAAAAGGCATAGCCCTGAAGGTCATACCGATGCACGACGACGGCACGCTTGACATGGAGGCCTACGAGAAACTGTTCTCTGACAGGACAAAGATTGTCAGCGTCACCCATGTCAGCAATGTCCTCGGAACAATCAATCCGGTGAAGGAAATAATCCGCATTGCACACGAACACGGTGTTCCGGTGATGATAGACGGTGCGCAGTCAACGCCACATTTCAAGGTCGACATGCAGGAACTCGACTGCGAATTTTTCACATTCTCGGGACATAAAATCTATGGTCCGACAGGCATCGGTGTGCTTTACGGCAAGGAAGACTGGCTTGACCGTCTGCCACCGTACCAAGGCGGCGGCGAGATGATTGAGAGTGTGACATTCGAGAAGACTGTCTTCGAGCGGCTGCCATTCAAGTTTGAGGCAGGCACTCCCGACTATGTGGCCACCCACGGGTTGGCAAAAGCACTCGAATACGTCACCGCCCTCGGCATGGACAACATCGCCAAGCACGAGCAAGAGCTCACCCGATATGCCATGGAAAGGATGAATGCCATCGACGGCATGGAGATTTTCGGTCCGAAAGATGCAGCCATGAAGGACGCGGTCATATCGTTCCGGGTCGGCGACATCCACCATCTTGACATGGGAACGCTGCTTGACCGCCTCGGAATAGCCATCCGCACCGGCCACCACTGTGCCCAACCGCTTATGGAACGCCTTAGAGTCAACGGCACGGCGCGTGCATCATTCGCACTGTACAATACCCTTGAGGAGGTTGACGCCCTTGTCGCAGGCATCGAAAGAGTGGCGCGGATGTTCTGATTCCACGCTTTTCCGCTTGCCCGGCATGGCTTTTCCACCAAGGTTATTCCGCCATTCGCTGCTTGCACAGCAGCAACGAACCCGCGAAAAGAGCAATGCTTGCCGCACGATAGACCATACCGAGGTCAGCAGGGAACACCATTGCGAAGAACGCAACCTGTGCCATTACCAGCGCTTTCGCCTGCTTTGCGGTGACGTTCTGCTCAAGTATGCCACTGTACCATGTGGCGATTGCAGCGAAAACCGTCTCGATTGAGTTTGCGAAATGCCGGATTTCGTTGCCTAAAGCAGTGGAAACATTTTCCTGAAGTGTAATCTCGTTGTTCATATTCTGTGTGGTTTTAATTATGGATATGCTATTGATGGTTATGCTAATCATGCTTTCCGAGTGCAAAAGTATAGTGGTTTTGTGAACGATAAGTTCACTCTTGAAAATTCTTAGTTAAATAACTCTAACATTTAAGCAAAATTAAATAAACCGATGCTCCTAAACCATTATTATGACGGTCTTGTCGAAGCAGGCTGCGACGAGGCAGGCCGCGGATGCCTTGCCGGTTCGGTTTATGCCGCCGCCGTTATCCTTCCGCCCGACTACCATAATGAGGAACTGAATGATTCCAAGCAACTTACGGAGAAAAGGCGTTACATGCTGCGCGAGCAGATAGAGCGTGACGCCGTGGCATGGGCGGTGGGCATTGTCACTCCTGAGGAGATAGACCGCATCAACATCCTGCGCGCATCGTTCCTTGCCATGCACCGCGCCATCGACGGCCTTGGCGTAAGACCCGAAGCACTGATAATCGACGGCAACCGATTCACGCCCTATTGCCCTCTGCTCCCTGACGGCAGCCGTGCGGAACAGCCATTGCCATACACGCCGATAGTGAAAGGCGACGGCAAATATCTTGCCATAGCGGCGGCAAGCATCCTCGCAAAGACCTACCGCGACGACTACATGAACACCATTGCGGAGGAATTTCCGCAGTACGACTGGGCATCCAACAAGGGCTATCCCACAAAGAAGCACCGCCAGGCTATTCAAGAATACGGCACAACGCCCTATCACCGCCTCTCGTACAACCTCCTCGGCACGGGCGAACTGAGCCTTGAATTCAAGTAGGGTGGAGGAAAGTCTGCGTGGCAGGGTGTGCACATCCGGCGGAGAAATGCCGCTGACGAGGTTGAATATTATATTATGTGTGTCCGGTAAAATATAATGCATCTTTAATGTATGTACGTTTATGCCGGGATACCTTTGTGCGGAGAACCGCGTCAGCGGTTGAAGAAAGTAGCCGTGGGTAGCACCCACGGAATACAAGAAACGCTCTGTGCGCGACCGGTTTATCGGTCGAATAAAATATCATCATCTACGTACTGTTCGACCGAGATTCGGTCGTTGTGCGGTGGCTGTTTTGCAATCCGTGGGTTGCTACCCACGGCTACTCTATTGCCACCGCTAACGCGGTTCGTAAGACAAGCCCCTGTTGAAGAATAACATTGTAAGATGCTATTTTTTTACATTTTATTTTGCTTTTTCAAAAAATATTCTTATATTTGCACGGTGAATGTTATTTCATTATTATAATGACAAAAATTAAATATTTGTATTATTATTGGTGTTATTTATTCACTAAAATATTCAATTAATTTAAATTAGTTTATCTATGAAAATTTTTAAAAATCTTACATTCATTAGCCTTGCGCTGTTTTTGTTTTCATGCTCTGATGAACAAGAGTCTTTGTCAAATCACGCATCTAATGCTGTTACGGTGGAAATTGTGCCATCCCAACCCTCACCTCGTACAATGGCAAAAACTCAAGACTGGGATAGTATGTTTATTTATAATGTTAGATATAAGGATATTTTAATGGATAGCGTGAAACTTTCACCATCGTATGCTTCGAAATTGATGACCGCTTCAGCTATTGGTGAAGTTCAGTACTTGACATTGAGAGGGTATACAGATATAGAGAAAAATCCAAATGGCAGAAAAGGGGGAGATAATTTTGCATGTATATTCAATTCGGAAGGCGCAAAGAAATTTGGCATGCCAGCTGGGACATATATATGCAGAGATGTCTATTTTATAAACAAATATCCTCTGCCTACAGAAGATTTCGTAGTTAAACCGAATGGAGGTGTTACTTCTGAAAATATGGGGTATATTCCAGGACAGAAACCTACTTATGGTTTTGAACTATTAAAAAGCGGTAGTACGATAGTGTGCAAGACAGAAGGTACACTTATATTGTCGGATGCAAGTGGTATAGAACTGAATAGAACTTATCCTGTATTAGCCGAGAACATGGAGTTTAATGTAAAGTATGTAATAGTGGATTTCTAATAGTAATCTGTCTATATGTAGTGTGTGGAATAATAGCTCAAATGGGTTCTGCCCTTATTGTGTAGCAATTGTAATGGGATTTAGCTGTCTGTTTTTTATGAAGCATAGGATATTTATTTTATTATGTTGCGCATTTCTGATTACGCTTTCCTCTTGCGAGAAAGAGTCAGAGCCGATAGTTGACGACACCACCACTGTGGAGACAAAGGCTCTCAGAGAACAGTATTCCGAGCAAGTCCAAGGCAGTTGGATGTCCGTTGTGGAGTCGGAGCTGACATATTTGGAGCAACACTACACCTTTGGTGATGACGGCAAACTGACAGGGCATGTCCTGCTTAAGTCCCGCGAGCGCGTCATGGTCAACGGTGAAAGCGTTCTGACCGACTGGGAGATTGTGGTCGATGAGGATGTCACAGGAACATGGGATTTGCGCTATATCTCCTCATTGCAGAAGAATACTCTGCACATGAAGGTGAACTCGGAATACGCATTCCAAGGAGTCATAGAGTTTGTAAGTGTGAGCGACTCATTCTTGGAAATCACATCTCCTTTTGCCATAGGAAGAATAATCAGGATGCAGCGAGTGACGGATTAGTCAATCCGCTGTATTATAATGCTTTACCAAAGGTTACCTTTTACTCAGTGAAAGGTAACCTTTGGTGTGTTAAAACGTCACCTTCCGTGCAGTCAATGGTCACCATTGGATTCTTTTGTCCCTATCTCCATCATTTTGTAATGATAGAGTATAAAATTCTTATTATCTCGTTTTGCTGCATAATGCTTTTATGGTTTCGTGTTTGCATCTGTTTCTGCTTGTAAGAGATAAAATTATGTTTTTTCAGTTCAGCATTTGATTTTTTTGAAAAACTCATTGATAATACAGAAAAAATCAGTAACTTTGCAAGTGGAATCTATCGCTCATGTTCTAAGTATATTGTTGATTTTCACTGATAAATATACTAAGTGCTTGAGAGGTTACCTACTTTCCAATGGATTTTATTATCTCTATTAGTTAAAGCATTAGAATAACCTAAATTATATACAATGAAAGGAAAGACAGAATTTACATATGATGAAATAGAACAGCTAAAGGTATTGATAAAGAAACTCCGCAATGCTGAACGTGACACACAAAAATGTATTAGAGGTAAGATGAGGAAGATTGGTTTCTATATCAGCGATTTCGGGAGCAGTGGTATGACTGTGGATATGCTGTACACTCTCATAAAATCAGGCGAGATAAAAGTAAAAGGGAAAAAGTGCAATGCCACCACAATGCCTGAAACGATAGTGAAAGTCAAAGAAAGCTTCGTTTCCACAGCCAATCATTCTCTAAAACAAGGGTTGGAACCTTGGGTTGGAAAAGAACCAAAAGTGCTTATTTTAGGAACTCTTCCTGGCGATGAGTCGATTAAGCAGCAATCATATTATGCAAATAAGAATAATTCATTTTGGGAGATTTTAAGGACAGTCTTTCCTGGATTTGAGGACTTAAGCAATAAGGATTTTGTTGCGGAAGTTGGCATAGCTCTTTGGGATTGCCTTTCTGCTGCATCAAGAAAAGGGTCGACAGACGCAGGTTTTGATGAAAAATCGCAAGTTGCTAATGACATTGCAACATTCCTTTCTCAACATCATAGTATCAAAATGATTGTATTGAATGGAAAAGGTAATCAGCCGAAGGGTACAAAAAGGACGTTTGAAAAATTCTTTCCTGATATCGATTTTCCATACATAGCTTTAGTTTCTACATCTAATGTCGCCAGCGTAACATTTGGAGAAAAAGTCAAAGAATGGTCTAAGATTAAAGAGCTTATGGTTTGAATATAAAGAGAAGATAGGTGATTTTGATTTATAATAAAGCTAATATTCGCCATCATTCACCACATAAAGAACATGAAGCTATATGCGCCACGACAAACTGGGACTGCAACTTGAACTCCTTCTTATGCTTACCGAGAACAGGCAGTGGACTGTCGAGCAGATGTGTGAGCATCTCGGCATCGGCAAACGCAACCTGTACTATTATCTGGAGTTCTTCAAGGGAGCCGAGTTCAACCTCGTGAAGCATGGGCGTTATTACAGCATCTCGCGGCAGTCGAAGTTCCTCTCGCGCCTTTGCGACATCGTGAAGTTCACCGAGGATGAGGCGATAATGCTGAAACTTCTCCTTGACGGAGCCGACGACAGGAGTGCCGTGGTGCGCTCCGTGAAGCAGAAGCTCGCGCGGTTCTATGACTTTGACATCCTCGAGAACGACCCTGTGCGCCGTCGTCAGGCACAGATTGCCAACAAAATCTATGAGGCGGTGAAGTTCCGCCGTGTCATCCTCATCCGCGGATACTCTTCCTCCCATTCTCATTCCGTCACCGACAGGAAGGTGGAGCCCTACCTCCTGATGAATGGCGGACGCGACTTGCGTGCCTATGAGCCACGGTCAGGGATGAACAAGACGTTTCGCATCGCGCGAATGGAGAGCGTCGAGATTCTTGATGAGGAGTGGGCGTATGCCAACCTCCACCGTCAGATGTTCAACGACTATTTCAATTTCGCCTCAGAGACGCTCACCCGTGTCCGCATAAGCATGGACAGGCTGGCGTACAATGTACTTGTTGAGGAATATCCGCGTGCGGAACATGACATCACCGAGGAGAACGGACGGTGGATTCTCTCCACGGAAGTGTGCTCGATGCTCGGCATTGGCAGGTTTGTCCTCGGACTTTATGACCATATAGACATCGTTGACAGCCCGGAGCTTGCCACCTATGTGAAGGAGAAAATTGCCGGATACGGCGAAAAGCAGGAAAGACATAACCAATAGAAATGAAGGAACTCACATTATTACCCATAAACATCAAGCGCTTCATGCGTTACTGCACGCCGACGTGCCACATCGACGAAGACCTTGTGCTGACGGATTTCACAGAACTGCCACTGCCTGGCGAGGCACGCAAGATGCAGTGCGCTTTCGCCGCAGTCTGTACAGGCGGTGAAGGACGCTACACCGTGGACACGGTGGAGCATAAGGTGAAGCCCAACGATGTGATAATCGTTGCGGTGGGGCAGGTGCTTGGCGACATAAAGACAAGCAAGGATTTCCGGGGCAGTGCGCTGCTCATCTCCCACGACTATCTGTACTCCGTCATCCGTGAGGTGCGCGATGTCTCCAACCTTTTCGTCATGTCGCGCAAGCGCCCTGTGGTAACGTTGTCGTCGGAAACCATGGCGGCATTCCTGAATTATCTTGCCATTCTGAGGGAAAAGGTGGGCGACACGTCGCATAAGTTCCGCCGCCAGATAGCGGGGACGGTGCTTGCCACGATGATTTATGACCTCAGCAACATCATCACCGACGAACAGCCAACGACAAGTCTTAAGGCGCAGGAGACCTTCGAGGCGTTCATACGCATGGTGGAGGGCAACTTCCGCCATGAGCGCCACATATCATGGTACAGCGGGCAACTGGGCATTTCGCCGAAGACTCTGCTTGAAGTGGTTAAGAGAGTGTCGTCGCGCACACCGAGCGAGTGGCTTGACATTTACACCACGCTTGAAATAAGGCTCCTCCTCCGCCATACTGCAAAGCCGATAGGGCAGATTGCCGAGGAGATGCACTTCAGCACACAGTCGGCTCTCGGTAAGTTCTTCAAGGAGCAGGTGGGCATGTCTCCGAAAGCATACCGCCAGTTTGAGGGCTGAGGAATATCATGACGGTGTTGCAGTATGGACGGTGCTGCACGTGATGTCATTGATAACCAGTAAAACACAATACGATGCTTGTAAAGACGAATGCCATAGTGCTCAACGCACTGAAATATGGGGATAAGAAGCTGATTGTCAATTTCTACACCGAACAGCTTGGCAGGGTGACCTCCGTAGTGAAGATTCCGCAGACCCAGCGGTCACGGCTGCCGAAGCAACTCTTCCAGCCGCTGACGCTCCTTGCCATGGAAATAGACTACCGTCCGCGCCAGCAGATGCAGAAGATTTCCGATGCGCAGCTCCTTGCGCCATGGCAGTCGCTGTGCTTCGAGCCGGCAAAGATAGCCGTGGGCATCTTCCTTGCCGAGATTCTTGCCTATGCGACACGCACGGAACAGTCTGATTTCCGGCTTTATGGCTTCGTGGAGACATCCCTCCAATGGCTTGACCTCGCGACGGAAGGGACGGCAAACTTCCACATAGCTTTCCTTGTGATGCTGACAAAGTATCTCGGGTGGGACATACAGCATGCTGACAACGCATGGCAGTTCGGCGAAATCATCGGCATGGATTATGGCAATATGGCGGCTTTCCCCCTCTCACGCAGGGAGCGGCAGGCACTGCTCGAACTCCTCGTGCGCTACTACCGGCAGAACATTCCGTCGTTCCCGGAGCCTAAGTCGTTACAGATAATGCGGCAGATATTTGACTGACAACACATGTTTTGTGTTAATGTTATTTAAATATATGCAGGCTTGGTGCTGTCAGTAGTGAAATTCTTAATAATAATGTGTAACTTTGCATACGTTCAGTGGAATGAGGGGCCTCAGCCGAGGTCTCTCATTCTTATTTTGGAAAAGGGAGGGACGCATACCGCCCAAGAATATGATGTGCACTCAGAAGCATGTTTTTCAGGCACACCTTATAACACATATATATGATAAACAAAGAAACAGTAAGGACATTGGTCAACGAGTGGCTCAAGGAAAAGGAGTATTTCCTCGTTGATGTGGAAGTTACCCCGGACGACAGAATCGTGGTCGAGATTGACCATAAGGACGGAGTCTGGATTGAGGACTGTGCGCAGTTGAGCCGTTTCCTCGAAGAAAACCTTAACCGTGACGAGGAGGACTATGAGCTGGAAGTGGGCTCGGCAGGTCTCGGACAGCCTTTCAAAGTCGTGCAGCAGTACATCAACTGCATCGGCGAGGAAGTGGAGGTGCTCCGCAAGGACGGCAAGAAGCATACGGGAATCCTCAAGTCCGTCGACGAACCGAAGTTCGTTGTCACAGTGAAGGAGAAGAAACGCCTCGAAGGACAGAAGCGCCCGCAGCTTGTGGAGACAGACCTTGAGTTCGACATGAACGAGGTCAAGCACACAAAGTATGTCCTGAAGTTCAAATAAGCAACCATTAACCCACACCCGCCGTGTGGGTTAGTTTCTGCCACGATGCACCGGCTGTGGCACAGGAAAAGGAAGAAAAGAAAACAAAAACATAAAAATGGCAACAAAATCAACTATTCAACAGCCCTCAATGATTGAGACCTTGAAGGAGTTCAAGGAAACAAAGAACATTGACCGCACAACGCTCGTAAGCGTCCTTGAAGAGAGTTTCCGCAACGTGATAGCGAAAATCTTCGGCAGTGACGAGAATTTCGATGTCATTGTCAACCCTGACAAGGGCGACCTCGAGATCTACATGAAGCGCACTGTTGTGGAGAACGGAGCCGTGCAGGACGAGAACAAGGAAATCGAACTGAAGGAGGCACAGAAGATTGACGCCGACTATGAGGTCGGCGAGGACGTGTCCGAATCTGTCGATTTCGCAAGCTTCGGACGCCGCGCAATCCTTAACCTCCGCCAGACTCTTGCGTCAAAGATTCTCGAATTGGAGCATGACGCTGTCTACAACCAGTACAAGGACCGCATCGGAGAACTTATCTCAGGCGAGGTTTACCAGACATGGAAGCGCGAGATTCTCATCATCGACGACCAGAACAATGAGCTTATCCTCCCTAAGACAGAGCAGATTCCAAACGACACCTTCCGCAAAGGCGAGACAGTGCGTGCGGTGATCCTTCGCGTTGACAATGAGAACAACAACCCTAAGATTATCCTTTCGCGCACATCCCCTATGTTCCTCCAGCGCCTTCTGGAGCAGGAAGTGCCGGAAATCACAGACGGACTCATCAAAGTACATAAGATTGCCCGCATCCCGGGTGAGCGTGCAAAGATTGCAGTGGAGACCTACGACGACCGCATCGACCCGGTTGGCGCATGTGTAGGTGTCAAAGGCGCACGTATCCATGGTATCGTGCGTGAGCTCAACAACGAGAACATCGATGTCATCAACTACTCCGCCAACACTAAAATCTTCATACAGCGCGCACTTTCTCCGGCAAAAGTCAGCAGCATAACCCTTGACGAGGAGAACCGCAAGGCAGATGTGTTCCTCGCACCGGAGGAAGTCAGCCTCGCCATCGGACGCGGCGGACTCAACATCAAGCTCGCTTCTCTCCTCACAGAATTCACCATCGATGTCTACCGCGATTCCGCTGACAATGAGGAGGGAGAAGAGGACATCTATCTTGACGAGTTCATCGACGAAATCGACGGATGGGTGATCGAAGCAATAAAGTCTATCGGCCTTGACACGGCAAAATCAGTTCTTAACGCACCACGTGAAATGCTAATTGAGAAGGCAGACCTCGAAGAAGAGACTGTCGACCACGTTCTCGAAGTACTCCGCGCTGAGTTCGAACAGTAAGAATAGGAGGTATCAATGAGCATAAGATTAAACAAAGCAATTCGTGAACTTAACATCGGAATACAGACGGTGTCTGAATTCCTTGAAAAGAAATACGGCATAGACAGTGTCGATCCTAACCTCAAACTCACCGATGAGCAGTACTCTGCACTGAAAACAGAGTTCAGCACCGATGCCGAAGTGCGCAGCAAGGCTGAACAGATGATTCAGAAGAAGGACAAAAAGTCCGACAGAAAGGAGGCTGCCGCGGCAGCAAAGACCGAAAAGGCTGAGAAGAAGGAGGAGAAGCAGACTTTCAACGTCATTGGCAAGATTGACCTTGACCAGTTCAAGAAGCCGGCAAAGAGCAAGCCTGCAAAGCCTTCCAAGGCAGAGAAGGCTGAGCCAAAGCCTGCCAAAAAGGAGGAGAAGCCTGCTCCACAGCCGGTAAAAGAGGAACCAAAGCCTGTAAAGGAAGAACCTAAGAAGGAAAAGGCAGAGCCGCAGAAGTCACAGGAAACACCAAAACCTGAGGCTCCGAAACCTGCCGAGAAGCCTGTTCCTGCCACGGAATCAAAGCCTGTCGAGGCTAAAGAACCGGCAAAGGAGGAGGGCATAACAGAGAACGGCGCATTCCGTCTTGAGCATAACAAGAAGCCTTCTTTCACAGTCCTTGGCAAGATTGACCTCTCTGCTATCAACCAAAGCACTCGTCCGAAGAAGAAATCCAAGGAGGAGAAGAAGAAGGAGCGTGAGGAAAAGGCTCAGCAGGCACGTGACCAGAAGAAGAAGCGTGCACGCATCGGCAAGGAGCGTGTCGACATCAACGATGTTGCCAACCAGCCTAAGAAGGGCAAAGGCGGCAACAACGGCGGTCAGAACGCTAATGCCAATGCCGGCAATCAGGGCAACAACAAGAAGTCAAAGAAGAAGAACCGCCGCAGCAACCAGCCTCAGGAGGTCAACGAAGAGGATGTTGCACGCCAGGTAAAGGAGACACTCGCACGCCTTACCAACAAGCAGACTCAAAACAAAAAGGGCGCAAAGTACCGTAAGGACAAGCGTGACGCAGCAGCAGAACAGCGCGACGCCGCAATGGCTGCTGAGGCTGCTGAGAGCAAGGTGCTCAAGCTGACAGAGTACGTTACTGTCTCCGAGCTTGCGACGATGATGGATGTCCCTGTGACAAAGCTGATTGGAACTCTCATGTCCATAGGTGTCATGGTGTCTATCAACCAGCGTCTTGACGCAGAAACCATCAATATGGTTGCCGAAGAGTTCGGTTTCTCAACGGAATATGTCTCTGCCGAGGTGCAGAACGCCATCACCGAGGAGGCTGACGATGAGGTGGATCTCGTCGAGCGTGCGCCGATTGTCACCGTCATGGGACACGTCGACCACGGTAAAACATCACTCCTCGACTATGTCCGCAACACCAATGTCATCGCCGGAGAGGCAGGAGGCATCACACAGCACATCGGTGCTTACAACGTGAAGCTTGCCGACGGCAGACGAATAACCTTCCTCGATACACCGGGACATGAGGCGTTCACCGCCATGCGTGCCCGTGGTACACAGGTTACGGATATAGCTATTATCATCATTGCTGCCGACGACTCCGTCATGCCTACCACCAAGGAGGCTATCGCACATGCACAGGCTGCCAACGTACCTATGGTGTTCGCTATCAACAAGATTGACAAGCCGGGCGCAAACCCTGACAAAATCCGTGAGGACCTCGCACAGATGAACCTTCTCGTCGAGGACTGGGGCGGCAAGTACCAGTGCCAGGAAATCTCTGCAAAGAGTGGTCTCGGTGTCGACGAGCTTATGGAGAAGGTGCTCCTTGAGGCAGAGATGCTTGAGCTGAAGGCCAACCCTAACCGCAAGGCAACAGGCTCTATCATCGAGGCTTCGCTTGATAAGGGACGCGGATTCGTGTCAACAGTGCTTGTCAGCAACGGCACACTGCATGTCGGCGACATAGTAATCGCAGGAACCTACTACGGCCGTGTGAAGGCTATGTTCAACGAGCGTAACCAGCGTGTGCAGCAGGCTGCCCCGTCAGAGCCGGTGATTATCCTCGGACTCAACGGCGCTCCGTCAGCCGGCGACTCGTTCCACATCATGGAGACAGAGCAGGAAGCACGCGAGATTGCCACCAAACGACTGCAGCTGCAGCGTGAGCAGAGCCTCCGAACAACGAAGACTCTCTCCCTCGAGGAGATTGCCCACCGCATCGCACTCGGAGAGTTCCACATGCTCAACCTTATCGTCAAGGCGGACACACAGGGCTCTGTCGAGGCGCTTACCGACTCTTTCATCAAGCTTTCTACAGAGAAGGTGGAGGTGAAGGTCATCCAGGGCGCAGTCGGTGCTATCTCCGAGAACGATGTCATGCTGGCTTCAACAGCCGAGAATGGTATGATTGTCGGCTTCAACGTGCGTCCTTCCGCTGCCGCAAAGAAACTTGCGGAGAACGAGGGAGTGGAAATCAACACCTATTCTGTCATCTATGACGCCATCGACGACATCACTGCCGCCATGGAAGGCATGCTTGACAAAATCAAGAAAGAGGTTGCCACAGGTACTGTTGAGGTCCGCGAGGTGTTCAAAATCTCCAAGGTCGGTACCGTTGCCGGTGCTATCGTCACCGACGGCAAGGTACACCGCTCCGACAAGGCGCGCCTTATCCGCGACGGCATAGTCATCTTTACCGGCAACATCAACGCCCTCAAGCGTTACAAGGATGACGCCAAGGAGGTTGCGACAGGCCTTGAGTGCGGTATCTCACTCGTCAACTGCAACGACATCCAGACAGGTGACATCATCGAGACCTTCACCGAAATCGAGGTCGAGCAGCACCTGTAATCCCGCATTTCCCCACGGCTCCCACTGCCAAGGGCGAAACATAACCACATAAAAATGTCACGGCACATCTGCGTGCCGTGACATTTTTGTATTTAATAATATGTTTATAAGATAGTTTGACAGTTTGTTTGAACAGGTACCGCTAAACGTAGAAACGTATGCAACACATTATCATTAATCTGTTTCAGTTGTGACAAGCCCCTATCCTCGCATACAGCAACAGGATTTCGCTGTAAAGTGTGGCTCCGCCACACTTTATGCGAAACATTTCATATGAGAATTTGATGTCACAACAACGATGACACCCAAACTGGTGATGGGCAGCTCGAAACATTCCGTATGAAAATTAGATGTCACAACAACTTATGGGGTTTTAGCGACACCAATAATTTTCAGAAAGAATTGCCGCAAGGTATGGAAGAGTGAGTTACTCTTGTCATTGTTGGTGCTGTATTTCGCTTCAAACTCTGTGACAAGGCTTTGAAATTCAGTTGGCAGATAGCCCATTGCCTTCTCACGGATGTCCTGCGGGATGCCGTAGTACGCCTCTGCAATAGAGCCTGTTATGCAGCCGATGGTGTCGCTGTCGCCGCCGATGCTTATGGCATTGCGGATGCAGTCCTCAAAGTCTGTGCCGTCAAGGAATGCGCGTATGGCTTGTGGCACACTGCCCTGACATGTTCCGCCATTCCCTGCGTCGTCCAGTCCGCCCCATGAATAGCGGGGACGGATCTCATCGATACTGAGCGAAAGGTCGTAGTTGAATTCACTCTCTATGGCTTTGCGTATTTCGTCTTTCGATGCTCCGTTACGTGCCATGAAGATGCATAGGGCTGTCGCCTGTGCACCTTTTATTCCTTCGGGATGATTATGGGTGCATTCCGCCGACAGTCTGGCGTGATGCAACACCTCCTCTTTTGTGTCGAACGCCCATCCTACGGGGCTGACACGCATTGCACTGCCATTGCCACAGCTGTTGTAGGGGGTGAAGTCACCTTTTGTTTGTGAACGAGCAACCCATAGTATGAACATGCCACCATAGCTGGCATCGTTCTTTGCCGCATAGTTGCTGTATAGATGCGCGACGTCACCGCCATGCAGCAGCCAGTCAGCCGTGGCAAGGGTGAGGATGCTGTCATCGGTATAGTTTGAGTACTCCGGGAAAAACGGGAACTCCTTTGTCTTGATGTTGTGGAACTCGTAAGTGCTGCCTACGATGTCGCCAATGATTGCTCCTAACATAAATGTGTGTTGATTTTAAGGTTAAAACTCTAATCTGAATCCCTTCTGTTTCAGTTCGTCATACTTCTCCTTGTTGAAACTGTAGAGATAAGCCTCACGCTTCGGTGTCGGCCATACGGTCTCTTCAAGTTGGGTAAGTATGTCGAAATGAAGCATTTTCTTTGCAAAGTTGCGGCGGTCGAAATGCACATCGAGGATAGCCTCGTAGAGCATCTGCAGCTGCTTCAAGGTGAATTTCTCAGGCATAAGTTCAAAGCCGATTGGCTGGAAATGGATACGTTCACGCAGCTTTTGCAGAGCCATGCGCAGCATCCTGTCGTGGTCGAACGCCAGTTGCGGTATCTCATCAAGGTTGAACCATCGTGCGTTGGCAGCGTCATCGCCTCCATGGACTTCCGACATTTTCACCAAAGCGAGGAACGCAACGGAGATGACCCTTTCGCGAGGGTCACGCTGCGGGTCGGAGAAGCAATAGAACTGCTCTATCATGTTTGTTTCCAATCCGGTCTCCTCCCTAAGTTCGCGCCTCGCCCCCTCCTCCACCGACTCATCCATTTTGACGAATCCACCGGGAAACGCCCATTTCCCTTTGTACGGTTCAAGCCCGCGTTCTATGAGCAGGACCTTCAGTTTCATGTCCTCGTAACCGAATATCACACAGTCGGTTGTGACAGACGGATGCGGATACTTATAACAGTAGTTTTTCTCTTCCATAACATCTCTTGTGTAGAAATTACGCTGCAAAGATACATTCTTTATCTGACACTGCCAAATATTTCAGGGTAGAATTTACACAAGAGTGCGGAATTTGTTCATTAAAGGGCATAGAAAGACAGATTCACATCTTATATTTTTTTATTGTGTTGGCAAAAGCAACAAAGCCCTTGTATATTAGCATGTTGAAAGTTTATGAAATATACAACAATTAAATTTTATAGCTGAAAAGTTGTGCATACCATTGATTTTTATTAATTTTGCATTCGGATAAACGAAAACAAAATAGTATGAAACCTGTTGAGAACAATGCAGAGCTGATTGCCGGCTGCGGACTTTATTGTGGTGCTTGCCGTAAGCATCTTTCCGGGAAATGTCCGGGCTGCCGTGAGAATGAGTCCGCATCATGGTGCAAAACAAGGAAGTGTGTCTATGGTCAGGGATTCCGTACTTGTGCAGAATGCGGAATGAATGTCACGGAGTGCAAAGTCTATTCCAATTTCATGGCAAAAGTGTTTGCATTTATCTTCAGGTCCGACCGTCCCGCTTGCATCCGTTTCATAAAGGAGCATGGTGAGCAGGCTTTTGCTGAAGAGATGACACAGAGAAAATGCCAAACGATAAAGAAGAAATAATAGAGAATATGCCATACATATCCATTGAAAGCGGCATACTGACCGCAGGACAAAAGAAAGAGCTTATCGAGCGGCTCACGGCTACGGCTTCCGAGATTACCAATATCCCGGAGCAGTTCTTCACCGTTACCATAAAGGAATTGCCGGATGAGAATTTCGGCATCGGTGGCAAGTCGATCGATGAAATAAAGCGTGATTACAGGCCATGAACGTGCGATTGAGAGAATTTCATCCGGCTGATGCAAACATTATTGCCGGATGGCTGAAAAGCGAACACCTCATGCGGCAATGGTGTGCCGACAGGTATCCGCGTTACCCTGTCACGGCAGAAGATATGAAAATGTATTATCGCAAGTTCATAGATGGCCATTCGTCAATGGCTTTTACAATGGTTTCCGATGAAGAGGTTGTTGGATATGTGACATTACGACGCCCGTCAGCAGATGAGGCGGAATGGCGTCTTGGCTTTGTTATTGTCGATGATTCAAGGCGAGGTCTCGGTTTGGGCAAGATGCTTGTCGGCATGGCTGTTGACTATGCTTGCAAAGAATTAGGTGCAACCAAAATATCGCTTGGCGTGTTTGAAAACAATCCCTCTGCAATACGTTGTTATGAAGCAGCAGGATTCAAGCAGGTACAAAGAGAAAGTATCGAAAGCTACTATTGCCTTGGCGAGACTTGGAATTGCATAGAAATGGAGTTGACGGAATCTCATATCGAACACCATGCGAATAGGTTTTCATGCGGATTCAGAAGATGATTTATGTTATCTTTCACATAGGTCAGAATTGCAATGTGGTGTGTGAAACTGATACTAAGGAATGGGATTATAGGGAAATCCCCACAATTCGTCAGTTGAAACTGACGAATTGCATCTTGCTCAGTTTGAGACGTTTGTAGATGAAGTTCTTGACGAACTGATGAAATGTGTTTTAATTCGTCAGTTGTAACCTATGCTATAAATGCCAATTGCTCTTGGTTAACCGACTTTGCTGCACGAGCCTGACTTTGCAATATAGCGGTTTTCAATATATATACAGCATCAGTTGCTTGCTGAACTCCATTCTTTTTGATATATTTATCCATAGTAATAGCTTTTTATGTATTGAAAACTGTGTTCCCATATTTGCCTATACTATCGGCAGACTTATGCCATTGATTTTCTGATAGATGTCGAGGGCATAGATGTCCGTCATTCCTGAGATGTAGTCTATCACTGCAAGGATGCGCGTCTCAAGGTCTTCGGCTTCAATGTCGTACTGGGATGACACACGGCGGATGAGCTGGCGGGAGTAGAAACGGTCGGGATAGACAGCGGCTTCCACCATCTGTTCCATGAGAGTCTCCATGATTTTGTAACCCGAAAGCTCGATGTCGAGGACAGGCTTGCTGCTGTAAATCTTTTTCTGCGAAACCTTCTGGCAGCGTTTGTAGGCTGAGAGGGGCAGCTCGGGAATGGAATCCATGAGGCTGCCATGGAACTCTCCGCGCAGGATGTCCTGCTCATGGGTGGTAAACACATCGGCGCAAAGGCTTTCAAGAAGCCCGATGACACGCGCTCTCATGTAGATGACCTGCTCGTTGCTGTCCGTTATCCCTTCATCATCGATGCGCTTGCGGATGCTCTCCTGTGTCTCCTTGTCAAAGAATCCGAGCAGAAGGGAACTTGTCTCCTCAAAGGAAAGAATCTTCAGTTTGTGGGCATCCTCAATGTCCATTATCTCATAACAGATGTCATCCGCAGCCTCCACAAGATAGACCAAAGGATGGCGGAGCTTGTAACAGCCAAGGTCGGTGGCGATTTTGCGATAGATTTGCGCATCATCGTTGAAGAATCCGAACTTTCCTTTGCCACAGTATTGTGCGCCGGGAGCGTCGCAGACTGTGCCTTTTTCCGCCATACGGCTCTCGCAAGGATACTTTATTATGGATGCGAGAGTGGTGTATGTCATCACGAAACCACCCTCACGGCGTCCCTTGAACCTGTGGGCGAGAAGGCGGAAACCATTGGCGTTGCCCTCAAAGTGCGTGATGTCGTCCCACAGTTCGCGGCTTATCATCTCACGGATGTACTTGCCCTTGCCCTCGGTGAAGAATGTCTGTATAGCCTTCTCTCCCGAATGGCCGAAAGGAGGGTTGCCCATGTCGTGGGCAAGGCAGGCGGTGGCCACGATGGTGCCTATCTCCTGGAACAATGTGTCCTGCAGTTCCGGATGTATGGCGGTAAGCGCGCGTGCCACGTCGTTGCCGAGTGACATGCCCACGCTTGCCACTTCGAGCGAGTGGGTCAGGCGGTTATGCACGAAGATGCTTCCCGGGAGCGGGAAGACCTGTGTCTTGTTCTGCATGCGGCGGAAAGGGGCGGAGAATATGAGCCTGTCATAATCGCGCTTGAACTCAGAGCGTTCATCGTGGCGCTCAATATGCCGTGCCTCCTGTCCGAGGCGCTTCGTCGAAATAAGTTGTTGCCAGTTCATCATGATGCAAAAGTAGTAAAATAAATTAAGAATTAAGCATTATGGATTGACATTTCTTGCGTTATTCGGGAAAAAACAGTAAATTTGCACTTTATATATGATATAATGCAAACAGAAAGAAAGATGTTAGAGGTAAAGATAATCAACAAGGGACATCACGAGCTCCCTGCTTATGCCACGGAACAGAGTGCGGGAATGGACCTGCGTGCCAATCTTGACGAGCCGATTGTGCTCCGTCCGTTGCAGCGCGCGATAGTCAAAACGGGACTGTTCATGGCTCTTCCTGCCGGCTATGAGGCGCAGGTGCGCCCACGTTCGGGACTGGCACTGAAGCACGGCATAACGGTCTTGAACTCTCCGGGCACAATAGATGCCGACTACCGGGGAGAGATTGGTGTGCTGCTGGTGAACCTGAGTGACAAGGATTTTACGATCAACGACGGTGAGCGTATCGCCCAGATGGTCATAGCAAAGCACGAGACAGTGGAGTTCGTTGCTGTTGACGAACTGGATGAGACAGAACGCGGCGCAGGAGGCTACGGCCACACCGGTGTGAAGTGATTGCAAGGATTTTTTTCTTGATATGATGAATGGATTGATATGTAAACATGGAGGTTTGAAAAGGGCTTTTGCCGCGATGCTTCTCGGCATTGTGGCGATGGTCACTTTTGCCGATGACTACCTTGAAAAGGGAGGATTCACCGAGGAGGAGAAGAACAGTTACAAGTACATCTTCCTTGGCGCTGTGACGCGTCTTAATGTCGGCGACACCGACTCTGCCATGGTTCTGCTGGAGCGTTGCCGGGAAATGAATCCGGAAGCCTCAGAGACTTATTTCTTCCTTGCCGACTGTTACCGTCAGAAAGGGCAGGACTCGCTGAAAGTCGTGATGATGCGCAAGGCCGCAGAGCTTAGTCCGGGCAACATCACGTACAAGGAAGCGCTGCTTCCTGTCTATCTTGACAACAACGAGATTGACAGTGCCATATCTGTCGCCGAGGAGATCGTGCGCGGCACTCCGGAGCGTACCGACATGCTTCATCTGCTCCTGCAGATTTATTCCTACAAGAAGGACAATGCCAAATGCCTTGAGACGCTCAACCGTCTTGAGACTCAGGACGGGCAGACGGAGCAGACTACCATGACAAAGGTGCAGCTGTACAGCAACATGGGTGAGGACAAGAAGGCTTACCATGAACTGAAAGCCCTTGTAGACAACCACCCTCTGGACCTCAACTACCGCGTGATGATGGGCAACTGGCTGCTCGGAAAGAACAAAAAGAAGGAAGCCATGGCAGAATACAGTGCTGTTCTCCGTGAAGACCCTGACAATGAGGCTGCACAAATGTCCTTGATGGATTATTACAGCAGTGAGGGACAGGAGAACATTGCTGACACTCTCCGCAACAGAATACTTCTCAGCCCGAAGACACAACAATCGACACGCCTTCTCCTTCTCAAGCAGTACATCCGACGGCAGGAACAGGCGACGACGGACTCCACGGCGGTTCTTGCCCTGTTTGACAAAATACTCGAAAGCAAACAGACTGACACGCAGGTCATGGAACTCAAACTTGCCTACATGACCATGAAGCACATGCCGGAGGATTCCATAAGGACTGTGCTGCAACAGATACTTGACCTTCGCCCGGAACATGCCCAGGCGCGCTTCGAACTGATAAAGATGGCATGGGGAAAAGGGGAGCATGAGGAGATGATACGCCTTGCAAAGCCTGCCTTGCAGTATAATCCCGACGAATGGGCGTTCAGCTATTTCCTCGGTGTGGGTTATTTCCTTAACGATCAGACGAAGGAATGTGTGGAAGCTCTCATAAAGGCTTCGGAGCATGTCGATGAGGCAAAGGAGAAGGAACTGGCTGTGGAGATGTACGAACTCCTTGGCGATGCGCAGCACAAGCTGGGCAACACAAAGGAGGCGTTCGAGGCTTATGAGAACTGCCTGCGCCTTGACCCGGAGAAGATTCCGTGCCTGAACAATTACGCTTACTATCTCTCCGAGGAAAACAGAGACCTTGACAAGGCGGCTGCAATGAGCCTGAAAACAATAAAGGCGGAGCCGAACAACCCGACATACCTTGACACATACGCTTGGATCCTCTATCTTCAGGGACGCTACGAAGAGGCTAAGATTTACATGGACCTTGCCGTAAAGAACCTCAAAGAGGGTGAGGAGAAGGAAGTTTACCTCGAGCATCAGAAAGCAATAGACAAAAAACTCGCCGCCTCACAGAAAAAGAAATGACAATAAAACAAAATCCAATGAAAATGAACATAAAGGCAACAATCTTCGCCATGGTGCTCGGACTGACACTTGCCGGTTGCGGTTCGTCAAAGCAGGTGTCACAGGAGCCTATCAAGAAAACCACCGGAGGAACGACCGTCGCTTCTGAAACGCGTGAGGAACTTGCACGCCAAGTCGAGGTGGAGCAGAAAGCCACAGTCAACAGGTTCGTTGCTGACCTTGACCTCGCTGTCGGTATGGACGGCAGTTCCTATAACCTCGGCGGAAAACTTGCCATGAAACGCAGCCAGGTGGTAAGGATGAACCTCACCTTCATGGGATTCATAGAGGTGGGAATCATTGAGTTCACGCCGGATTATATACTTATTGTCAACCGCATGGGAAAGGAATACACAAAGGCTCCGTATAACTCCCTTGATGTCCTTGTCAAGAACAACATCAATTTCAAGACAGTCGAGGCCATGGCATGGAAGAACCTTTATTCGCCTGACGGCAAGAAAGTCAAGGATGCAGACTTCGGAAAGATGATTGAACAACTCATCAACTCCAACATAAAAGGCAGCGGAAAAGTCACCGTGAAGGTGAACATCGGCGCACCGAACACAACACGCGACTTCGAGACTTACACCTCGGTAAAGGCTAATTACAAGGAAGTGCCGGCACAGGTGCTTATGGCAAAACTCATGAGCTTTGCACAATAGCATAAAAAGACATATTCCACTGAACCCCACCCCGTAAGACCATACCACTGACAGTACCACAGACTGACAATGAAGAGACACATACTTATCATTCTCGCAATGCTCCTCTGCCTCGGCATTCCTGCACAGCAGCGGAACGGAACGGCAAGGAAAAAGACTACGACAACCACTGCAAAAAAGCGTCCGCAAGGAAAAAGCACCAAGAAGACAACACGGGCGAAGACAAAGAAGGCAGCACCGACAAACTCTTCCATAAAGGGACTGCAAAACAAGCGTGCGGCATTGCAGAAGCAAATCAGGGCGCAGGAAGCTGCCTTGCGACGCAACAAGGCGGACGTGAAGAAGAAACTCCACGACCTGATGATTATCTCCGGTGACATCGAGACCCGCCGCCGCAGCATCGACAGCATCAATAAGGACATCCGCGGCATACAGGGCAACATAGACATCCTTGAGAGCCAGCTCTCAACGCTCAATCTCCAGCTTCAGGACCGCCGCCGCCGGTATGTCAAGGCAATGCGCTACATGAACCGCCACAATTCGGTTCAGGACCAGCTGATGTTCATCTTCTCCGCAAAGTCCATGACGCAGATGTACCGCCGTATGCGCTTCCTGCGTGAATATGCCTCGTACCAGAAAGTGCAGGGTGAGCAGGTGAAGATGAAGCAGCAGCAGATAAACAAGAAGCAGGAGCAGCTTGTTGCAGTCAAGAGCGAGAAGAGCAACTTGCTCCATAAAGGAAAGAAGGAGCAGGCGGCACTGCAAGGCAAGCATGCCGAGCAGCAAGCCCTTGTCGGAAAGCTGCAGAAGCAGCAGAAGGTGATACAGAGTGTCATCGACGAGCAGAAGAAGAAGGACGCTGCCCTTAACGCCCAGATTGACGCTGAGATAGCCAAGGAGGTGGAACGTGCCCGCCTGCGTGCCGAGGCAGAGGCCAAGAAGCGTGCCGAAGAAGAGGCCGCGGCAAGGAAAAGGGCTGCGGAGGAACTTGCGCGCAAGCAGGCTGAGGCTGCCAGAAAGGCAGAGGAGAACGCACGGCGCATAGCCGAAGCGCGTGCCCGTGAGGAGAAAGCTAAGGCTTTGGCGCGTGAGGCTGCAAAGAAAGATGCTGCTGCCAAGGTGCGTGCCGAACAGGCTGCGCGTGAGGCAGAGGCAGAGCGCGTGGCTGCAGAGCGCAAGGCGAAGGCGGAGAAAGAACGCTCGGAGAAGGCTGTGGCAGAAGCAAAGAAAGAGGCGGAGCCTGCGCTCAGAATGAGTTCTGCCGACCGCCTTGTCAGTGGCGGGTTTGAGAAGAACCGCGGGCGGTTGCCGATTCCTATCACCGGTGGTTACCGTATAGTGAGCCATTACGGGCAGTACACTGTCGAAGGGCTGCCTAATGTGCACCTTGACAATAAGGGTATAAACATCCTCGGCTCTTCCGGATGCGCCGCACGTGCCATATACGACGGCGAGGTGAGTGCCGTTTTCGGCTATGGAGGGCAGATGGTGGTCATGGTGCGCCACGGACAGTACATCTCCGTCTACTGCAACCTGCGCAGCGTAAGCGTATCGCGCGGACAGAAGGTCGCTGCAAAACAGCAGCTCGGCCTTGTCGGCAAGGACAACATCCTGCAGTTCCAGCTGCGCCGAGGCACGGCAAAACTGAATCCGGAGTCTTGGATCGGACGGTGACAAAAGCATTTCATTGATGCCCACACAGCGGCAGCATATTCTGTTTTGGAATATGCTGCCGCTGTTTTTATTTTATATTCTCAATAGCGGATTTGTTCTAATACAAACGAATTGATGTCTTGAAAAAAGTGCTTCTTAACCGGCTTAATTGATGTTTTCCCTTTGTTTTCTCACTCTTCCTGCTATGACAATGAAAATGGCAAGTAGTATTATTGCTCCACAGACAATAGCTGTGTTTGAGAAGTTATTGTCTATGGACGAAGCGTTTTCTTTTTGACCTGTCTCTGTGGCAATCATTGTACCGTTTCCGTCCGTATAGATAGGCTCATCTGCCGGAGGCAGATATGGCGGCATATCTTTTTTAGGAGAAAGTTTTATGGCATTCTCATTGTCATGGTTTGGTACAGGAGCTATATCTAAGTAAGGAATCATAATAGTATTTTTTTTAGTTATGATAAGATCGTTAATTGAAAAACAAGTCCGGAAAGAAAACTTGTACCATTGCACACTGCGCTGTAAGTCATTGCTGTATGTCTGTTGATGCGTAGGCATCGGTATAGAAGATATTCTATAAGCATGATAATAAATTCCAGCCCTATAAGCTCAGCCCATGATACACTTGATGCAGAGATAAAGATGTTCAGTGGCACATTGGTGAGGATATTCATCAGCACACATGCTGTAAGAACCTGCCAAGCCTTCTCACGCATATAGAGAAGCATCAGGCTTTCGATGATGATTGTGGCAAGAAGTGGATTCAGCAATGACCAAAAGGCAGGAAGAGACATACACATTCCGCCAAGCCAATAGCCCTGAAGGAGTGCCGCAGCAAGCATACCGAACGCCAAAGCCGTCCTCCCGGGCATGGCACTGACAGCAAGATGAAGCGTGCATGGCATTGACAGGTTTGCAAGAAAGACGGTGACAGGAATCACTGCTATATGAAAAGGGCATAGCAGCAGTGCTACACATGCTGCCATAAGTGAGCCAATCAATGCCTTGCGTATGCCTATTAATGCTGCAAGGAATCCTCCTGCTGCTTTTCCTGCCATGGCAATAACACTTGCAAGGACTATCATCACGATTGATGATGGTACTATCGGTGGAGTTATTTTACCAATAAAAGAACGTCCTGCAACGACAATCATCAGGCATAATAAAAAGGCTAAAGGAATGTTTTCCTGAACTTTGCCCTCTTTGTTGTGCTTGCAGGCAGTGTGGAGAAACTCTGAATAATTGGCATTGTGTGCATGAAACCATGCGACAATGGCTGTGGCTGCCCAAAAGGATAGTAACATAATGGTGGAGTGAATGCACAGTCCCAATGTCAGCCCCACGGCTCCGGTGGAGACGAAAACTCCCAAAGGACGTGGGTCGTTATGCCACGCTTTTGCAACAACATTTCCTCCATAGACATGAAAAAGTGAGTTGCCAATGCCTAACAGAATGGCTGTGGAGACATACAAAGCCATAGATTCCCATGTCCCTGCGAGCATGCTCAGGGCTGAACCGCATAAGAGAGAAACGATTGCTGATAAGAATGGCATCCTGTGGTGTATGGTCTTATCCATCCAAAGCCCTGTCAGCGGTTGTGAGGCAAATGCTATGATGTTATACAAGGAAAATATAGCAATTATGGTGATAGCATCGGCGTTCGCTGTCACCATTACGATACTACACGCACATATTCCGTCCACCAACAGATGCAGTGCGGTAAGTGATGCTGTGTGCATCCTGTTTTGCTTTGCTGTATTGATGTCTTTCTCTGATGTCTTTCCCATAATGGTGCAGGAACATCTCGTTTTTCATAGACAGGAAATATTTGCTTCCGGCCTTTATCGTTAATTCATTTGTTTAACGAGGACAAAGATAATACTTTTATTTGTATTTGAAGAATATATTGCAGAAATTTATTCATATAATAGATTAAAGTTTTTTATGAACAGGAAAACACCTGCTTCTCCCTTACACGGATAGCACATGTGGATAAAGAGGATTTACGTGGATTCTTTTGTTTCTTTCTTTTCTTCGAGAGATTAAAAATCTTTGAGAAATATAAAAAAATCATTTCCGTATTTTACTTTTCGGAAGTTTTCGGGTTTATATATACAGAAACCCTCCGAAAAATGAATGCTATGGACGATAAAGACATAATCCTTGCGATGCGGACGGCTCCGGACAAAGGCTTCAGACAGCTGATGGCGAAGTACAAGGAGCCGGTCTATTGGCACATCCGCCGCCTTGTCGTGGCGCACGATGATGCCCAGGACGCAGTGCAGGAGACATTCGTCAGGGTGTTCCGCTCTTTCCCGCGGTTTGACGGAAAAGGCTCGCTGACGGCATGGATTTACAGGATTGCCACAAACGAGGCATTGCGCCTGCTTTCACGCCACCGACCGGAGACATTGCCGCTGGAGAGCGCAGGGACTGCCGTGGCAGGGCTTCCGGCTGCCGCCTATGTGGACTACAGCGATTTGGAGGCGGTTATGCTGCAAAGAGCAATACTTTCCCTGCCTGAGAAGCAGCAGATAGCGTTCAACCTGCGCTACTATGACGAGATGGATTATGACGAGATTGCCGCCGTCATGGAGTCAACTCCGTCGGCCGCAAAGTCCAACTACCACCTTGCAAAAGGAAGGATAACAGAGTACATGAACAATCACGGATAAACATACAGACAATGATGAAGGACAGATTTGATTTCGACAAGGTAGGCAAAAGGATGCCTTATACCGTTCCTGACGGCTTTTTCAAGGAGATGGAGGATAATGTCCTCAATGGGGTAGCGTGCCGCAGGACGGAAGAAAAACGGGGCTTCCGCCTGTCCCGGTGCGTCAAGGCAGGCATGGCAGCCACAGCCGCTGCCTCCGTGGTTCTTGCTTTCGTGCTCTCCTCAGGCGGGCATGAGCCACGGCACACGGACTTTGCGGAGGTCGAGAAGGCTTTCTGCAACCTCAGTCCTGAGGATCAGATGTACATGCTTTCGGTGTATCAGGAGGATGTGTTCATGGAAGAATAGACATTATAATAACAAATTAAAACAACAGGATTATGAAACATTTTTTCAGATTTTTGCTGCTTGCCGTTGCAGTGATGGCATGCAGTGTGGAGACAAAAGCTCAGGACAATGACAAGCAGCGCATGACACCTGAGGAGCGTGTGGAGAGGAAGAAGCGGGCGATGAATGCTTCTGCGCGTGGGGAGGCAGCAAACAAGGATAAGCAGAAGAGGGTTGCCATGACGCGCGAGCAGCTTGCGGAGAAGCAGGCGAAGCATATTGCCGAGGCAATGGCAATGGACGATGCTACGGCAAATCGCTTCGTGAAGACCTATGGGGAGTGCCAGAAAGAGGTGTGGGCACTCAGTCCCAAGCGTGGCAAGGGCATGCGCCGCAACGCTCCGGGCATGACGGACGCTGAGGCGGAACAGAGCCTGAAGGCGGATTTTGACCACAGCCAGAAGATTCTCGACATACGCAAGAAATACTACAAGGAGTACAGCAAGTTCCTGACCCAGAAGCAAATCAAGCGTGTCTATGAACTGGAGAAGCAGACAAAGAACCGTCTGATGCACCACAAGGGCAAGGCGCAGCGCAATAAGGCAGGGAGGAACGCCGGGAGGTAAGTCCATGGAAATGCAGGTGCTTGCCACTGTCTGTTGGTAAGAGTTTATCTGACTATAAATCAATTTGTTATAAAGTGTGTGACAAAAGGTTATCTTTCATGATGCGAAAGGTAACCTTTTGTCGTGTAAAGCGTTACCTTTTACCATGCAAACCGTAACCTTTCGTTCTGCGACCGGTATCGCCCGATTCTTTTTGCTGTCGCTCTAAGAAAACAAAGAATCAAAAGAACCTTCCTGAATGGCACAATCCCCATAAATCCTCATGATGCATTCCTGCGCAATGGCGAATCCGTTTCTTTGGCTTCTTTCTTTTCTTAGAGCCGCCTGTAACTCTTGGGTTGATGTATTTTAGAGAACTAATTTATTATGCGTATATCTATGAAAATGTCGATGAAATCGGAATTTTATTGTTATAATATATGATTTTATGTAAAAAATCATTATCTTTGCAATTGAAATGGAACATACTCAGATATATACAAATGACAATACGACCTAAACATATACTTTATACCCTCGTTGCATTCTTCATCATAGCTGTGACACAGTCATCATGCACCACTCCAGGCGAGAGGAAGCGCATGAGCGAGTTGCTCACAAAAGCGGAGAAGATGAACTCTGACTATGTCTCTATGAAAAACGCCGTTTTTGTGGACTCCGTCCTCCGCTTTTACGACTCCCACGGCACAAGGGAGGAGCGCATCCGTGCAAACTACATGCAGGGCTGTGTCTACCGCGACAAGGGCAACAGCCCTACGGCATTGGAATACTACATGAAAGCCGTGAACCTTGCCGACACCACTTCCAATAGCTGCAACTATGAACTGTTGGGAAGAATCTATGTCCAGATGGCGGAACTGTTCCATAAGCAACGCTATCCGAAGAAAGAGCGGGAAATGTTGGACAAAGCCATTGCCATGGCAAAGATCGCCAAAGACACACTAATGATAATGCAAAGTATGATGAAAATCTCCGGAATATATTGGCTGGAAAACAATAAAACAAAAGCAGCAGAGGTTTCCAGGACAACATACAGATTGTGCAAAGAAATGGGAGCCGATTCCTTGGCAGCATCAGAATTGGCTACTACAATATCTTATAATTTGGAACGAAATGCTTTGGACGAGGCAAAACGTGAGATTGATGAATATATTTCAAAATCAGGTTTGGTGGACAAAAATGGTAATGTGGAGAAAGGATGCGAGCTCTTTTACTATTGTTTAGGAGAATATTATCATAAATCTTGTAATATAGACTCCGCCCTTTATTATTATAGGAAACTTGTTTCTTATGATGAGAAAATCATGAACCTTGAGAACGGATATAAAGGCTTGATGGAGGTCTATATGGACTTGCATCAGGCTGACTCTGTCGTGAAATATGCAAGGCTTTATGCCGATGCCAATGACACGGCAAACATAAGGAACTCTGCAAAGGAGGTGAGTAGGGTGCAATCTCTTTATGACTATTCTTCCCACCAGCAGGAGGCTTTGGAGAAATCCAAGGAGGTACAAAACCTATGGCGGATGTTGTTCTTTTGTTTTGTGTCTGTTGTAGTGATAATATGCGCATTCTATTTGTTTTATAAACAATATAAAATAAGAATGCTTTACAAACTGAAAAAACTTAACAGTAAATACACTCAGGCATTGCATGATTACAATGAGGCTTTGGCAGAATACAGCAAATACAAGGAAGACGGTACTTCTTGTGAAGCATCATTGCGGAGCAGGATTGAGAGTTTGGAGAAAAATCTTTCAATATACCAAGATGATTTAGATGTCAACAAACTTATGGTGGAGCAGAATCTGCAACAGCACCAGATACTTGCCGTGATGCATAGGCATGCTTCCAAAGGAGCAATGCCTACGGCTGCTGACTGGTCGACATTCATGAGTGTTGCCACCAAGTATCTTCCGGAATTCTTTGATGCCCTGCATGAGAAGTCGGAAAGCCTTACACCGGAAGAGCAGAAACTGTGCATCCTTACCCGCCTTTGTTTTATCCCTTCAGAGATTGCTGTACTGATGAATATTAAGAGGCAGCGTGTCACGAATATACGCAGCATCTTGAACAAGAGGCTCTTCAATGTGGTTGGTCAGCAAATCTCTTGCGACATATTTCATTGCAACATGTGCAAAGCGTTAATCAAAAAAGGAGGGGGCGATGATGTAGCATTGCCCTCTCTTTTCATCTCTTTCTGTAAATGATATGCTGGTAATTGTATTAAAAAAGAATTAATTATGGATTTTTTTTATACAAATGTTGTATTTGTGGAATAAAAATTGTATATTTGCAAAAGAGAAATCATGAAAATAGATGACAAACAGTAAACGAAAAAGATGTGACAGGCGTTTGCCATGTGTTTTACTGCCGATGCTTAGACCTATAACCAATAAAACCATATATATATATGAAAAAAGTAGTATTATTCGTACTGTGTTTTTATGCCATAACGATACCATTCGTATGGTTGAATCCGAGCAGTGTTTATTTTCGTGTGCTTTATACTCTTTGTTTTTTCCTTAACATTGCGGTCTTGTTCATCAACACTAAAGGTTGGTCTCGTGAAACAGGGAGTATAGAATGATTTTTTTCTTTGCATTTGGATATAAAAATGAATATGATGCAGAGAGGATTACTGTTGCTTGTCATGTGCGTTTGTTCGGTCATGATGCAAGCACAGGTTGTGAGTATCAGCACGGACAGTCTGTATAACAGGATTATGTCATCCGATGCAGACTACCGCGTGTTGTATGTATTCCATGGCGCATGCCCATGCATAATGGAAACGCTGCCTAATGTTCTGGAGCTGCTGAAGGACAAGAAGAACGCTGAACTGTTTGTCGTTTGCGGACATCCCAAGGTTTTTGTGGAGGGCTTTGTCAAGAAGAACAAACTTGATTGTAAGTATTACTCAATTAATCCAAAGAAACCGAAGATGATAGATTTCTCCAATTATATGAACAAGGTCTTTGATTTCTTTGAGAAACGCTTTGGCGTGAATACCAAGAAGATGGGTGCATCTTCATTCTGCATCCTTGACAGACAGGGGAAAGCCATTGCACAGACGAGTTGGGAAACGACGGATGAGGAGTATATGAGGCTCTTGTTGTCAACTGTTTCCGGGAAGTCCGGCTGTGAAAAGTAGCTTGGTTGCGGAGAGACAAATGGTCAGATTCTGTTATTTTTTTTTGCTTCGCATCCGATAAATGTTGTACTCAAGGATGATTGGGATGTGGCTGTAACTCTGTTTGTATGTTGGGGCAGCTGTAGTTGAATCATTGGTGAGTATATTTAGGTGATATATGGATTTCAAGTTCCGCAAGCAGATGAAAGTCTGCATGTGGAACTTGATTTCATTAATGTCCGGTAAATACCGGCTGAATTGTATATACCCCCATTGATACCCCTATAAAAGTTGGAATCGCTTGTGAAATATTGTACCTTTGCATTATCTTTCTATTGTAATCGAAACCAAGAGAAAATGGTGGGTAGGGATTACAGCGTTCTTTGACATGTTTACCATTAAACCCAAATAGCCCTAATGACCGATTTTGGATAAAGGAGTGTGGTTCCACCACACAGCATCAGAGATATTCCCACAATCCACATGGCTGAAGCCAGTGGTTACCATGAAGAATGTGGCTCTGCCACACCTTTTGCTGTTTCCTTGCATCAATTCTTCATGATGTGAGGGGATATTTATTTTTGCCATACACAATAATAAATCTTCTAAATCTGTATGAGAAGATATTTGGACATGTGGATTTATGCGGATTCAGAATATTCCTGCTGAACAAACGGATGAGGGCATAAAAAAAGACCACTTACCATTGCTGATAAGTGGTCTTGCGTATTGTTGTATGTGGCTGTACGCCACGGCTATGTCATGATTGCCGGCCTTGTACAACGTTCTCTTAGAGAGAGTTGATGTAGAGGGCGAGTCCTGACTTGATGTTTGCAGCCTTGTTCTTGTGGATGATGTTCTGCTTTGCGAGCTTGTCGAGCATCTTCTGAACCTTAGGAAGCATTTCTGTTGCCTCTGCCTTGTCGGTTGTTGCGCGGAGCTTGCGCACTGCGTTACGCATAGTCTTAGCGTAGTACTTGTTGTGGAGAGTCTTGGTCTTGGTCTGACGGATTCTCTTCTCTGATGACTTGTGATTTGCCATTTCTGTTAATGATTTTTGATTGTTTGAGTAATAGCCTGTGGGTCTTGCGCCGTCGTTGAGGCTGCCCTGGGCGGATTAGTTGAAACCCTCATGTACCAAAACGCCGCATCAACTGCGGCGATACATGATATTCGAGTGGTAGCGCGTAGGGGAGTCGAACCCCTCTTACAAGAATGAAAATCTTGGGTACTAACCGATATACGAACGCGCCATTGCGTAAAAGCGAGTGCAAAGGTACAACAAAAAGCTGAAAGACAGAAGACAAGGCATGAAAAACTGTTGTTTGTTAAGGTTAATTAACTAAAGATTACCCTTTCTGTCCATTGTTACTGCTTTTTATGGTGCAATAGTTGTCTTCTGTCGTTGTTCTCAGCAATTGTCGTTTTGTGGATTTGCTGCCTGCATATCGCGGATGCGCTGTTCGGCTTCGTCGAGGATAGGGAGTAGCTCGTCAAGAGTGTTTGCGCGCAGCATGGCGATGCGTGTCTGTCGGAAGTCCGGTATACCTTTAAATATAGGTGTGGCAGCGAGGTGGCGGCGTGTGTGGAGTATTCCGCGCCGCTCGTCGATGCGCTCGATGTTTATGCGCAGCTGTTCCCGCAGGAGGTGGAATTTCTCTTCGAGGGACAACTCCTTTTTGTTGAAGAACCATGGGCAGCCGAATGTCGCCCTGCCGACCATGACAGCATCGACACCGTAATCGTTGAATGCTGCATCGGCTTCTGCAAGGGAGGTTATGTCACCGTTGCCGATGATAGGGATGTGGATGCGAGGGTTGTTTTTCACCTCACCGATAAGAGTCCAGTCGGCTTGGCCGGTGTACATCTGTGAGCGTGTCCTGCCATGGATTGTCAGTGCCTGTATGCCACAGTCTTGGAGTTGCTCGGCAAGTGTGGTGATGACAAGGTTCTCATGGTCCCATCCGAGGCGTGTCTTGGCTGTGACGGGAGTGCTGACTGCTTTCACGACACGGGAGGTTATGTCAAGCATCAGCGGTATGTTGCGGAGCATTCCTGCGCCTGCCCCTTTGCCCGCCACCTTCTTTACAGGGCAGCCGAAGTTCAGGTCTATGACGTCAGGGTGTGCCTCTGTCTCTACAATCTTTGCCGCTTCAACGACGGCATCGGCATCTCTGCCATAGATTTGTATGCCTACGGGGCGTTCGTCTTCGGAGATTGTGAGTTTCTCGACAGTGGACTTTACGGAGCGTACAAGGGCTTCTGCGGCGACAAATTCCGAATAGACCATTGCCGCTCCTTGCTGCTTGCACAGGCGGCGGAAACCGATGTCCGTGACATCCTCCATGGGAGCAAGGAACAGAGGGCGTTCTCCTAATTCGATGTTGCCTATTTTCATGTGGTGATGTTTTTTGGTTGGGTGGTGTGTGGTTGGTGTAGCATGATTAATCATGTTGCGTCATGTTGTGCTACCTCATGTTTAATCATGATGTATCAATTAAAACCTCCCACTTTCGCGTATTGCGAAAGTGGGAACTTATTTTACTTGTTCTTGTTCTTTTTAGGCTTTCTGCGTGCCCATCCCTCCTCGGAGAAGTCCGGCTCGTTGTCATGGAACTTGAAGTTCTTGTTGTCCTGCATGAGTGAGAGCCAGTCGTCAGCAGTGAATTCTCCTGCCTGACGGTTCTTCTTCTTTGACGGCTTCAAGAACGGTTTGCCGTCATCGCGGCGGCGTTTCTTGGTGCGGCTGAAACGGTCGTCACCTCTGTTCCAACGGTTGATAGGAGCATTGAATGCCCCTTCCGGCTTGCCGTCGCCCTCAGCGTTGCAGCGTACCTGACGTCCATGGTAGGTTGTCCCATCGAGTGCGCCCATGACATTGTCAGCGTCCCGTTCAGGCACTTCTATGAAGCAATAGTGAGACATGAGGTCGATGTGTCCGACTTCCTGGCGTTTGCCCTGTCCTCCTTTGCCTTTTCCTGAGACATGCTGGTTGACAAACTGCATGATTTCTCCCGGATAGAAGCCCTCTGCCTTGCCGAGATTGATGAAAAGGCGTGTGTAGCCCTTCTCCGCCTTGTGCTCCGGTCCGCGGTCGCGTCCGTCACGGTCACGTCGGCGTCCGTCGCGGTTCTTGTCCTTGCCTTTCTTTGTTTCGCTTACTTCCTCAATGTCCGGTTCGTCAGCATAGTACTCCAAGAATTTGCTGAACTCCATCATGACAATCTTTTTGATGATGTCCTCCTTGTCGAAGTACTCAAAATGGCGCTGTATCTCTTCCATGAATGGGTTGATTGTCTCATCGTCGACATCAACTTTCGTGATGTGGTCCATTACGCGGAAGAGCTGTTTCTTGCAGATTTCCTGTGGGGTAGGGAGTGCTCCCTTGATGAATTTCTTCTGTATGATTTTCTCTACGGCATGGATTTTGTGTTTCTCGCGGCTGTGCACGATGGCTATTGAGGAGCCTTTCTTTCCTGCGCGTCCCGTGCGTCCGGAGCGGTGGGTGTAGGATTCCGTGTCGTCAGGCATGCCATAGTTTATGACATGAGTGAGATCGTTGACATCAAGTCCGCGTGCTGCAACATCAGTGGCGACAAGCAGTTGCACAGTATGCTGGCGGAATTTCTGCATAGTCTGGTCGCGTTGTGGTTGTGACAGGTCGCCATGGAGAGACTCTGCGTTGTAGCCGTCCTTGATGAGTTTGTCGGCAATCTCCTGTGTCTCGAGTTTTGTGCGGCAGAATATTATTCCGTAGATTTTAGGATAGAAATCGACGATGCGCTTCAAGGCGAGATATTTCTGTTTTGCTGTGACCATGTAGAATGTGTGGTCAACATTCTCCGCGCCTTCATTACGTGAGCCGACGACAACCTCCTCATAGTCATGCAGATAGTTCTTTGCCACTTTCTCCACTTCTTTTGACATTGTCGCGGAGAAGAGCAGTGTGCGGTGGTTGTCGGTAAGTTGTTCGAATATGGCGTTGATGCTGTCGGCGAAGCCCATGTTAAGCATTTCGTCGGCCTCGTCAAGTACTATTGTCGTGGCGGTGGAGATGTCTGCCACTCCTCGGTTGATGAGGTCGACAAGGCGTCCCGGTGTGGCGACGATGACCTGTGAGCCTTTTTTGAGTTGGCGTATTTGCGAGTCGATAGGTGCGCCTCCGTAGACTGCTGTGATGCGAAGGCCTTCCATGTATTTGCCGAAATCCTTGAGGTCATCGCTGATTTGGAGGCACAGCTCTCTTGTTGGGGACATCACCACGGCTTGTGTCCGGCGTGTGGTGAGGTCAATGCGTTGCAGCAGAGGAAGACCGAATGCGGCAGTCTTTCCTGTTCCTGTCTGTGCCAATGCGATGATGTCGCTGCCTTCGTTGAGGAGCTTTGGTATTACAGCCTCCTGTACAGGCATCGGTTGTACGAAGCCCAGTTCGTCGATAGCTTTCCTGATGGTGTCGTTGACACCCAATTCTTCAAAGTTTGCCATATTGGTAGTAAGATTCTAAAAACCAAGATTTTTATTATTGTTTTTTAGGTTGGATTCTTTTGCCTTGCCTTTTGTCTCTTTTAGAAAAGATGACAGGCAAGTTGCGTGTTTATTGCTGATTGTTTTTGCCTATCACTTGTAGTTTTCTCCTGACTTTTAGAATCCGCCTAAAAAAGGAGCCCCGAAGACGAGGCTCCTCTAAAATTAAATATAGAGGGTCTCTTTGTTATAAAGAAACCCTCTACACAAAAGAATTAGTTTATTTTACTTTGTTGTGTCGTTGAAGAGAGTAACACGGTTGAACTCAACTTCGTCGAAGAGTTTGTCTGTTGCGCCAAGACCTTCTGTCTCAAGACGGTCAGCAGCAATCTTGTACTTCTTAACGAGGACATCCTTAACGGCAGCAGCACGCTTCTCAGAGAGCTTCTGGTTGAGCTCCTTAGAGCCTTCCGGTGATGCGTAGCCGGAAATCTTAATTCTAGCGTTAGGATTGTTCTTCATGTACTTAGCAATCATCTCAACGTTAGACATCTGTGATCTCTCGACAACAGACTTGCCCTGAGCGAATACTACAGATGGCTGGAGGTTAGCAGCCTTTGTCTCTACTACAGGAGCCGGCTTGTTCTCGCAGTCAGAGAGAGCCTTCTTCAGACGAGCGATCTCTGCGTCTTTTCTTGAAGCAGCAGACTTGGCAGCGTCAGCCTCAGAACGTGCAGCGTTAATCTGTGCGTTGAGTGCGTCAATCTCAGCCTGGTCGCGAACCTGCTCTACAGCGAAGTTGTTTGTGCCGTTAGAGTTGCCGAACTTATAGTTTACACCAACTTTCAGAGCCATGCCTGAGCAGTTGATGTTGTACTTCATGTTGTCCTCGCAATTAGCAGCGCCCCATCCCTGAAGACCGTAAGTGAGAGATGGCTCGAGGTAAACCTGCCATGCCTTGTTCTTGCCAAGGTTAACAGCGAAATCCAAGGCTACCTTAGAAGTGAGGGCGTTAGCCTTCTCCTCAATGCCGTATGTGTGGTTCCATCCGAAACCGCCGAGAGCGATTACCTCGAATGTGCGTGGCTCACCTTTGTATCCTGCGAAGAGGTTGGAAAGGTTTGCTGTACCGAGGAGGGAGATGTTAGTGTTGTCTACCCATGTCTTTGTGTTGAACTCGGATGGCATAGAAGAGAAATGCATTGTAGCGTCAACTGCAACGCCAAATACAGTTGTGAAATTCTTGCCAATACGTACACCAAGCTCAGGAGAGAGGTTTCCGAATACAGAGTGGTGTGTGGTAGGAGCTGCTACACCGGCATTGACACCTACATAGATGTTGTCAGAAGCTTTTGAAGCTGTAACCACAGTTCTCTGTGCGTTTGCTGAAGCTGCTATCGCAGCGGCAGCAACAAACATTGCGATTTTTTTCATAATTGATAATATTTAAATAAGTGGAATACTTTAATAATAAAGCACGCTGCAAAGATACGTACTTTTTTTTAATTACCAAGCGAAAGTGAAGAAAAATTAGGAAAAAGTTGCGAAATTGTAGGAAAATGACGAACTTTGCAGCAATACATAACACTTTTAAGTTTTTAATAATGGAAAAACTGTTGCACTATTGCTGGAAACACAGGATTTTTCCTGAGGGCAAGCTCATGACAACTGACGGCAGGGAATTGGAAATCGCGGACTCCGGACTCCATAACTCCAGTTCCGGCCCGGACTTCTTCAATGCGAAGGTCAGGATAGGTGGGGAGTTGTGGGCAGGGAATGTTGAAATGCATATTGCAGCAAAGGATTGGTTCGCTCATAAGCACGACAAGGATGAGGCATACAATAATGTCATCTTGCATGTTGTCTCCCAGGCTTCCAGTGGTAGAAAGGCTGTTACGAGCAATGGATGTGAACTGCCGGAGTTTATTTTAAATGTACCCGCACACGTGCGAGAGAACTATGAAGAACTGCTAAGTGTGGACAGTTATCCGCCTTGCTATAAGAATATCCCGAATCTTACGTCTTTGAAGATACACTCATGGATGGCTTCCCTCCAGACGGAACGCCTTATGCAGAAGACCACCGCTGTCAGTGAGTACCTCCAACAGCTTGACGGCGATTGGGAACATGCCTATTTCGTGTCCCTCGCACGCAGTTTCGGTTTCGGCTCAAACACAGAAGCCCTTGAACAATGGGCCATGACACTGCCACTGAAGGCTGTCGCCCACCACCGCGATGACCTTCTTCAGGTGGAGGCACTCTTCCTCGGGCATGCCGGACTGATAAAGGATAATCCGCGCATGCAGCAGGAATACGACTACCTGTGCCGAAAGTTCTCGGTCGCACCGGTGGTGTACGACACTCTCCCTGACGGCAGCCGGCGATGCGCACCGGCATGGCGGTTCATGCGCATGCGCCCACAGAACTTCCCCGATGTGCGCATACGGCAGCTTGCACACCTTTTCCATGAGAGCCGCACCTCACTGTCCCAGCTCCTTGCCTGCGAGACAACCGAAAGTCTCGGCAAACTCCTTGGGCAGGGATTGTCAAAGAACAGTGTCAACCTTCTTATGATAAACTGTGCCATACCGATGCTTTTCGCCTATGGAAAAAGTTTCGTGAAGGAGCATCTGTGTGAGCGTGCACTTGACCTGCTTGAGCAACTTCCATCGGAGAACAATAACATCACAAGGATGTGGCGTGATGTGGGGCTTGATGTGTGCTCTGCCGGCGACTCGCAGGCACTAATCCAACTTAAAAAACAATACTGTGACCGAAGGGACTGCCTTAACTGCCGCTTCGGTTACGAATATCTGAATCAAAAAACACAAGAATGAAAATAGCGGTCTACTGTTCGGCAAACAACAACATTGCCGAGGAATATTACGAAGCCACACGCCGTCTTGGCGAATGGATGGCTGCCAACAACCACACGCTCGTATGGGGCGGTGGCAACTGCGGACTCATGGGGTGCATCGGCGATACGGTGCACGCCCATGGCGGCAGGACTGTCGGTATGGTGCCACGCGCATTGGAAAGGAGCGGACGAGTGTCGGACAACATTGATGTCTACATACCCACAAACGGTCTTGATGACCGCAAGGAACTGATGATTGCACAATCGGACATCGCCATAGCACTGCCCGGCGGCATAGGAACGCTTGACGAAATTTTCACTCAGGCGGGAGGAAACACGATAGGTTTCCATAAGAAAAAGGTTGTCCTTTATAATGTTCTCGGCTTCTGGGACACGACAATCGCCTTGCTTGACTTCATGCAGGACAACGGCATGGTGCGCGGCCATTGGAACGACTACATAATTGTGGCAAACAGCATAGAGGAACTTTCACACATAATAGAACAAACATCATAACACCATGACATACCATTACGAGACAATCATGCAGGTGCGCGACTACGAATGCGACATCCAAGGCATAGTCAACAATGCCAACTATCTGCACTACACAGAGCACACGCGCCACCTTTTCCTGCAGCATTGCGGAATTTCCTTCTCCGAAATGCACAAGAAAGGCGAGGACTTTGTCGTGGCACGCATGAACCTTCAGTACAAGATCTCCCTTTGTCCTGATGACGAGTTCCGCTCTTGTGTGCGCCTGAAAAAAGAGGGATTGCGTTACATCTTCCTTCACGACATCTACCGCCTGCGCACAAACGACGAGGGCATACAGGAGAATGACGCGCT
Source organism: Palleniella intestinalis (assembly GCF_013166595.1). GTDB lineage: Bacteria > Bacteroidota > Bacteroidia > Bacteroidales > Bacteroidaceae > Prevotella > Prevotella intestinalis. The sequence continues at coordinate 271,076 of NZ_JABKKG010000004.1, forward strand.
CTGTTTCCGCGGACAGGTGGATGTTGTCTGCCTGATAAACGGGCGACTTGGCGAGAGTGAAGTGTGCAACAAGGCTTTTGAGAAGTATCTGAATGAATGACAATGTCCATAAATCACTGGCATTCCAGCGACTGACCTTCAACCATCCGCAGGCTGCCATGCGCCTTTGCCTTGCTGCAGGGACAATGGCGGAGCTGTACGACAACCGCATGGACATCCGGCAAGTGGACAATGAGGCGTCGGAAACCCTATGCTCACTGCTGCGTTCCGACTGGAAAGAGGCGTTGCAATGGGCGGAAAAGGAGGTGGAATGGTGCGCGAAAAAGGGTGTCAGCATCCATACTTTCGACGATGAAAGCTACCCGCAGCGTCTCCGTGACTGCATAGATGCGCCCGTCGTGCTGTTTTCCATAGGCAATGCCGACCTTAATGCGTGCCATACAGTCTCCATTGTCGGCACACGCCAGAACACTGCCTACGGGCAGGACTGTGTCAGCCGTCTTGTCCGTGACCTGAAAGCAATAGTGCCCGATGTGGTGGTTTTCAGCGGATTGGCTTATGGCATAGATGTCTGCGCCCATAAAGCTGCATTGGCAAACGGTGCGGAAACGGTGGGCGTTGTCGCTCATGGCTTGGATATGATGTATCCTGCGTCCCACCGCTCCATAGCTGCTGAGATGCTCGCCCATGGCGGTGTCGTAAGCGAATATCCTTCGGGGACACGCTGCGACAGACCGAATTTCCTGCGCCGCAACCGCATTGTGGCAGGTTTGGGTGACTGTACTGTAGTGGCGGAGTCCAAAGCTCACGGCGGCAGTCTTGTTACTGCACGCATCGCAAACGACTATGGACGTGATGTGTTCGCGTTCCCCGGGCGTGTCAGCGATACTTCTTCTGAAGGCTGCAACGCACTCATCCGTGACAACAAAGCATCTCTGCTCACCTCTGCCAATGACATTGTAGAGGCTCTCGGATGGCAGACGGCACAACGGCAGGCGGAGGAACGCAAGAAAGGTGTGCAGCTGGAAATGTTCCCCGACCTTTCTCCTGAGCAGCGGAAGCTCGTCGACATACTGAAGGAGGGTGACTGTCAGACGTGTGCTTTGTCAGTAAAGAGCGGCCTTCCAGTAGGGAAAGTCGTTGCCATGCTGTTTGAACTGGAGATGAAAGGCGTGGTAAGACCCTATGCCGGAGGGGTGTATCACTTGGTTATGCCATAGCGGAAGGCATCAAAATATAATATGAGTAAACAGTTTTTTGATATAAAGAAACCAAAGAAAAACGTATGAAAAAGATTTTATTGCTTACCACTTTGTTCCTCGTCTCAGCCTTTTCGACATTCGCACAAGACAAGTTCGTGCCGACGGCGGAGGAACTTGCAAAGTATCTTCCCACATTGAAAGCAGGTGATAAGACACCTGAATTGTCGGGAAAGGACACGCTCGGGGTGGTCACAACCCTTGAATCGTTCAAGGGCTCGTATGTCGTTGTGGATTTCTGGGCTACTTGGTGCGGTGACTGCCGTCGTGAGATACCTGCCCTGAAGGCACTGTATGAAGAGACAAAGGACATGCAACCTAACGGAAAACCGATGAAATGGCTCAGTTTCAGCTTTGATTTCCAAGCTGAGGCATGGAAGAATATGTTGAGGAAAGAGCGTTTCCTATGGCCGCAAATCAGCAATCTGAAGAAGACGCGTGAAGACCCGACATTCAAGAATTGGCAGCTCCGTTGGATTCCCGCGTTCTTCGTCATCGCTCCTGACGGCACGATCTGTGGCACTGCAATCACAGCTGATGGTCTGCGTGTGGAGATAGAAAAACTTGCAAAATGAAATATCTTGATATACAGGGTGTTACAGTTCTTAAAACAGTCGTGAAAGAGTCGTTTTGCGAAAGGTAACCTTTCACACGGTAAAAGATTACGATTTATATGACAAAAGGTAACGGTTTGTAATGCGAACCGTTACCTTTTTTTTTATTGTTTGTAATGGTATGTTTTCAAAAGTATTGGAAGGTGGTTTTTCTTTGTTTGGCTTTTCCGGTGTTAGAGGTCTCTAAAACATGGGGGACAGGTTAGAAAGTTTTCCCAATGTTGATAACCGTCTTGCTGCTAATAGCTGTTAAAAAAGGATAAGTAAAATAAAAATGGGGGGGGTAATTGGTGCTTTTCTGTTTTTATAGTAATTTTGTAATGGAAGAAGAGGGAGAATTCTTTTTTGTCAATTCATGCTATATCAGAGAATTATGAATATAAATTACTAACCAAAATTTACATGACTATGAAAAAAAACTTGTTTTTATGTGCATCTTTATTCCTTGCACAGAGTATTAATGCGCAAATCAGCCAGAAACCAAGCCTGTCACTAAACGGTCGGTGTATCTATGTTAATAATGCTGTGTTGGGGGCGGATGACATCCCGATAATCTACACTGTTGATTATGACGACGATAAAAATCCACGAAAAGTTGCTGTTTTTGACACAAATTTCTCCGTTATAAAGGAGTTTTCCTTTCCATTCGAGGCATTTGAACAAATTATTACCAGCTATAGAAAAGATGATAATGGAGCATGGGTAGAATGGGGTTCTCGTGATAGTTATGCAATTTCAACTCCTGCTTTCTATGAATATTTCAATCCTTCGATTTCCGTGAATAAAGAAGCTGGGTATATAACACAGACGTTCTTTAATGATGATGATAGCTATGAGTATATTCTCCCACTTATAGAAAAGGGGCATTTTGAGTATACACAAGAAGAATACGGCGAATACTACAAAAATGTCATAGACGGATATTGTATCGTTGGTGTGAAGGTTGTCAATGATAAGGGTGTAGAGGTTTGCTCTGTAAAGACAGACGCAATGACTGCCTACAAAGATTTGGAGTTGTGCATGTACAGCTTCGGAACCACTAACTATATTGAAATTGGGGATGGTGTTTATAAAGTGGATAAAACCAATACAAGCCTTACCAAGGTCGCTATGCCGGCGCATTTCTCTGTCTCTCCTACAATAGCAAGGCGCAACACTCTTGTTAATGTTAGTTTTGACGCAAGCGACAGCCCTCGTGCAATCAAGGTCATCGGCGGCAATGGCATGGAGTGTCAGAAGATAAATGTCGTCCCTGGCACTGAATCCGTTGGCGTTGACACATCACGCTTGTCACCGGGAGTGTATGTTGTTATGATGAGCGAAGGTGGCAAGAATGTTGAGAAATGTAAGATTGTCGTGCGTTGACCAATAGTAGTGTTATATATAGGAAGGCTGCCATCCGAATTTCGGGTGGCAGCCTTTTCCGTCTGTATTGGGCTCGTTTTTTTTATTCCTTGCATGACAGCGCAGTTGCTCTGTCTCTGCTATTGGAGAAATGTTTTTTTTAGTCACCCCAATTGGATGTGTCGCTCATGTCCGGGAAATAGTTTCCGTCGACAAACACTCCGCTGTTTGCTGAGAAAGCAGGGTATACTACAATAGGAGTTTCACACTTCTCCACCTTGTCATTGTAGTCTATTGTGCCGGTGAGCAGGATGTACCATCCGTTGACTGTGCCTACATAGTTTGTCTCGTTTGCACGTGCGAGTCCGGTTGTGTTGGCGTATTTTGTCGTATATGTCGCCTTCACTTTGTTGCTTTTTCCGGTTTTGTCGCCAATGAACACCCATGTCTCCTCCTGTTCCCAGTTCTTTCCTTGTTTTGTCACAGTGTATCCGGCTGTCATTTCATCGTCAGCCTCTTGCTGTGTTTTCAGGATGTCTGTGGCTTTGTAGACCTTTAATTCCTCCGGGCGGAGGTTGTCAAGCATAGTCGCGCTGATGTATGCCTTCTCTCCCGTCGGGCTTTTTACCAGTCTCCAGCCGTTATTTGCCGCTTCTGCGTAAAAGACCATGCCCTCTTTTGCCTTTCCCACGATTTTTCCTTGTGTGGACGGTGTGGCACGCATGTTTACATTATTCTTTGTGACGAACGCAAGTTCTTGCGCATTTTGCGCGTACGCTGCCATTCCGACTGCCAACGCTGCAAGGAAAATTGATAGTTTCTTCATGTTGAAAGGGTTATGTTTGTTATGTTTGCGCATAGCGCCTTTGTTGTGTAATGTGTGGTTCTTTCTTTGCAACTGTAAGACGGATGTTCAAGTCTGTCTCTCTCTTGTGCTGCTATTCCACCTCCTTGAAATCTTCGGAGGATGGCTGTGACTTGTCTTCGTAGATGACCTTGTTGGCACCGGAAGTGATGGTGCGGCACTCAGGATGCTCCTTTATGAAAGAGTCGATATGGCGAACGCGTTTCTGCTCGAATATCTCGTCAACGGCAATGAGTATGCCTGTCTCCTCCACATCGCCGAACCCGTAGTTGATGGCTGTGCCGAAGAGCTTCATTGTCGGCGACAGATTCATGTATGCATTGATAAGCGGCGGGATGTTGTAGCCCAGGGAGCGAATCTCACGGTTAAGGATTCGGTAGTTCTCCTTGAACGTCGGCGCATTGAAAAGGTTCTCGAATTCAGAGTCCGGAGTGTCTGTTTTCAGCGGTTTTATCGGTAAAATCAACGCTTCCTTGTCGCCAAAGAACTGGTTCAGGAAGTACAGGATCATGTCCCTTCCGCGACGGATGTATGACGGATACATCGTCATTTTTCCGAAATAATATTTCAGTTTGGGGTTCAGGACAGTGATTGCCCCGAGACCGTCCCACAGATTGTCAAGTGCAAAGATGCTCTTCGCACCTTTTTCGGAACTCTGGTAGCCGAGGGTGACGAACGACCTTCCAAGTTCCACTGTCTGATCCTTGTACTCCTTCAGGAACTTCTCCGAGAAGTGGAACATGTGGCTTGTCGCGAGAACAGGCTGCCCGTTCTCGTCCATATCCCAGTCCTCACCCTCCAGGAACCTGTAGCCTCCGATGATCTCCTCCTCCTCCGGGTTCCACACGATGAGCTGTTTGTAGCAGTTCTCGCAGATGTCAAATTCATCGATGTCGCACTCCTTGCCCGTTCCACCGCCGGCGGCGCGGAACGCCTCCTCACGCAAACGACCTATCTCGCGCATCGTGTTCGGTGCGTTGTGTGCAGTGATGATGTAAATTCTGTTGTGGCTTTTGTTTGTAAGGCGCAGCTGGCGTTCCTCTGTCAGTTCGCTTTTCAACAGTTCCTTTGGCACTGGTGCGATTATTGGTTGTTCCATGTTCTTTTGTTATGGTTGTGGGTTGTTGGTCTTTGTGTGTTCTTTTTGTCGATGAAATCGGAGAAAATTGTATATGTGATGTGTATTTAGTGTACTTTTCAGTGTACTATGTGTACTCGGCAGTGTACAAAGTGTACTTTTCTATTTCTGTAAATCGTAGACCTTGTCCTGTATGGTTTTTGCCCATTCCATCGGTGTTTTCGACTTGTCGAGTGACTGCCAAGGGATTGGTTTGCCGATGCTTATGCGGAAAGTCTTGTTGCGGTTTTTGTACATTTCATCGACAAGGAACAGCATTGCGATGTTGAATTTTATGTGCAGCGCCTTGCAAAGGTTTGCGATGCGGTAGAACTTGTCGGAGTTCTGTCCTCCGAAATGTATGGGAATGATGTCGCGGTGGGTCTCTATGGACTTCACCACGAAGGTCTTTGTCCATGGGATGTCGCGTATTGTGCCGTCCTTTTGGCGTCGCGAGCACAGACCGGCTGGGAACATTAGCATGTGCTTGTCCGAGGCGAAGCCCGCCTCCACCATTGCAGGGAATGCGCGGCTCTGCTTTCCGGTCTTGTTGATAGGGATGCAGAGAGGTGCAAGTCCCGGCAGGAACATCAGTTCGTCGCGGACGAGATAGGAGAAATTTCCGTCGTAGTGCTTGCCTATCAGTGCGCCGAGAGCCACTCCGTCGATTCCCCCGAGCGGATGGTTGGACACAAACGTGTACCTCCGTCCGTCGTTGGCGGGCGGAAGATTCTCCATTCCTTCGACTTGCAGATTCATGCCAAGGTATTCCACACAGCGCTGCAGCCATGGGACTCCCTTCTCGTTGCGGCTCTCCCAAAGGAATGCGTTTACCTCGTCCTCGTGGAGGATGCGTTTCAGCCAGTTGGCGAGGAAGCGTGGCACCATGTTTGCCTTGTCCCCCATTTTGCTTCTCAGCAGGCTGTCTATGTCAATGGTTTTGTTCGTACACATAATGCTGTGCAAAGGTAGTGATATTATTTTGTTTTTATCTCTTTTTGAGCAAAAAAAACACATATTTTAAGAAAGAAAATATTTTTACGAAAAAGTTTGTGTAAAAATGGTGTGGAATAGAGAAATTTTCGTAACTTTGTACTCCAAAACCGCAATAGAATAATAAGACAGTTGCAGAACGATAATCAGACATATCATGTGCCGGTTCTCCTAAAGGAGAGTGTCGATGGCTTGGCCGTCGGCGAAGGTGGTGTTTTCGTTGATGTCACGTTCGGTGGCGGAGGGCATTCGAGGGAGATATTCTCCCGTATGGACGCAAAGGGGAAACTGTTCTCTTTCGACCAGGATGCCGACGCCGAAAAGAACGCCGAAGTGACGCGTGAGGATGGCATACGCCTTGCCGGTGACGACCGCTGGACTTTCGTGCGCTCGAATTTCCGCTACCTGAAGAACTGGATGAGGTACTATGGGGTGGACGGAGTGGACGGTATTCTTGCCGACCTCGGTGTCTCAAGCCACCATTTTGACGACGAGAGCCGTGGCTTCTCGTTCAGGTTTGACGCACCGCTCGACATGCGGATGAACAAGCGCGGAGGCAAGACGGCTGCCGATATAGTCAACGAATACGACGAGAGTCGCCTTGCGGACATCATCTATCTCTACGGCGAGCTTAAGCAGTCGCGCAAGATAGCAGCAAGCATTCTCAGGGCAAGGGCTGAGAAGCCTATCCTTACAACCCGGGATTTGCTTGCCGCGACGCAGAGGTGCTTCCCCCGGGAAAGGGAGAAGAAGGATGTCACCCGACTGTTCCAGGCTCTCCGGATAGAGGTGAACCACGAGATGGACGCCTTGAAAGAGATGCTCCTCGCTGCCGGTGAGGTGCTCCGTCCGGGAGGAAGGCTGGTGGTGATAACCTACCATTCGCTGGAGGACCGTATGGTGAAGAACGTCATGAAGACGGGAAATGTCGAGGGAAAGCGCGAGCAGGACTTTTTCGGACGTGTCACAACGCCTTATGCGACGGTGTCAGGCAAGCCGATAGTCCCAACAGAAGAAGAACAGGCAAACAACCCAAGAAGCCGCAGCGCGAAACTGCGTATCGCTGAGAAAAGATGAAAGACGACGAACTTATCATAACAAACGAGGAGGAAATTGCAGTGTCCGATGACGCTGCCGCTCCTGCCGCGCAGAAGAAAGGGCGTGCCGCGAACGAACGTGGCACGGCTGAAGGCGGTGAGGAAAAAGCCGGGCCGCAGAAGCCGGAGCCTACTTTCCGGGAGGCGTTGGAGAAGGAAATCCACGAAGAAGACACCAAGCATGGGCATGACATCTCCGTGATAAAGATTCTTGGCGGTGATTTCTTCACGGCACAGATTCTCAGGAGGCAGGTGTGGCTTATGCTCCTCATAGCATGCTTTGTCGTTTTCTATATCTCTAACCGTTACAGCTGCCAGAAAAGTCTGTTGGAGATAGACAAGCTGAAAAAGGAACTGAAGGACGTGAAGTACAAGGCGTTGTCAACATCAAGCCGCCTTACGGAAATCTCAAGGCAGAGCCATGTCATTGACCGCCTGAAGGAAAACAGGGACAGTACACTTCATATTGCAGACCAGCCGCCTTTTATCATACAAGTGCCCGAACAATGATTGGCAAGGCATGTGTAAGGCTGCGACGGATGTTGTTGCGTTGAGCAAGTCCGCATACGCTGCAGAGAAGGATGACACAAGCAGCCGGTCTGCCTGCAAACAATGCTGTATTTTTATTTTGTCAAGTTTTATCCCAAAAGCAAATAGTAACCGGAAATGAGCAAATTCGATTATAAATCTTCGATGTTGCGTTACCGCATCCTCGCATGGATCATGTGCCTGATAGCTGTGGTGATAGTCTGCCGTGCTGGCTATATCATGACAGCGAAGCGAGACTATTGGATACAGGTGTCCGACCGCCTGAAGGCTGACAGTGTGCCTGTCAAGCCTACGCGCGGCAACATACTAAGCACTGACCGTCAGCTCCTTGCGTCAAGCCTTCCGGAATATATGCTTTTCGTGGATTTCAAGACGATGAGGGAAACGCAGACCGACACACTTTGGGAGGAAAAGGAGGACTCTATATGCTACGGTCTGAACCAGATATTCCCGCAGGTGTCGGCGGAAGAGTTCCGCCGGCATCTCCGTGAAGGGCGTGAGAAGCAGAGCCGCTACTGGCGAATCATCAACAAGCGTGTCAGCTATGATGTCTTTTGCGAGGTGCGCCAGCTGCCGATATTCCGCCTGCCGAAGTTCCGCAGCGGTTTCAGCTATGAAGAGTTCAATGCCCGTACGCGTCCTAACGGACTGCTTGCGTCGAGAACCATTGGTGAGATGTACGGTCTGAAAGACTCCGCGCGTTGCGGACTGGAACTGTATTACGACTCTGTCCTCCGTGGAGAGAAAGGGCTTATCAACCGTCGCAAGGTGCTCAACAAGTATCTGGACATCATGGTCAAGGAGCCTGTCCATGGCGCAGACATTGTCACAACGCTCGATGTCAACATTCAGGACCTTGCCGAACACGCCATGGTAGAGGAGATGAAGAAGGACAACGGTGAGCTTGGCGTGGTGATTGTCATGGAGGTCAAGACGGGAGACGTAAAGGCTCTTGTCAACATGAGCCGCCTTACGGACAGCAATGGCAACTACTATTACAGAGAGGTGAAGAACAATGCCGTCTCTGACCTTGTCGAACCGGGCTCCGTTTTCAAGACAGCATCAATCTTTGCCGCCCTTGACGACGGGCTCATAGACACTACAGCAGCATATAACATTGACACCGGTGGTGGTGTGTGGCCGATGTATGGCAGGGAGATGCGTGACCATAACTGGCGCAGAGGTGGCTATGGAGTGATGACTGTGCCACAGGTGCTACACTACAGCAGTAACATTGGTGTCAGCCGCCTTATAGACAGAGGGTTGTACCATGAACATCCTGAGAAGTTCGTGGAGAAGATTCACAGCCTCGGCCTTGGCATAGACTTCGACCTTCCTTTCCCCGGAGCACAGAAGCATGCCATCATCCGTAAGCCTGTACCGGCAAAGAAGAAAGGGCAGTACCTCAACTGGTCAAAGACAACCTTGCCATGGATGTCCATAGGCTACGAGACACAGATACCGCCGATATTCACAGTGGCGTTCTATAACTCCATAGCCAACAACGGACGCTTCATGCAACCGCGCTTCGTAAAGGAGATTGTCAAGGACGGACAGACGATCAAGGAGTTCCCGCCGGTGTGCCTTATAGAGAAGACATACAAGAACAAGGAGGCTCTCCACAAGATACAGGCAATACTTGAAGGTGTAGTCTCAAAGGGGCTTGGCAAGAAAGCCGGCAGCAAATCCTTCCGTGTCGCCGGCAAGACAGGCACGGCGCAGATTGCCGACCAGCACGGTTCCTACAAGTCGGGCACAGTGCGCTACTGGTTGTCCTTCTGCGGTTATTTCCCGTATGACGACCCTCAGTACACGTGTATCGTCTGCCTTAAGAAGACAGGTCTCCCTGCTTCAGGCGGCGGAATGTGCGGAGTGGTCTTCCATGACATCGCAGAAGGCATCATGGCTCACCAGCTGAAGCGTGACCACCTGACGGCGCGCGACTCCACCTCGGTGCTTGTCCCTGATGTAAAGAGGGGCAACATATTGGCGGCTGACTATGTCCTGACACGCCTCGGTATGAAGACCGGTGGCGGTTGGAAAGGCTCTTATGCCACCGGAAACCCTATCTGGGGCACGGCACAGAAGAACGCCGCATCCGTGAGTCTTGTGAAAAGCGGTGCGCCGTCAAAGTATTTCGTCCCGGATGTCATCGGCATGGGAGCCCGCGATGCTGTCTATATCCTTGAGAGCCGAGGAGTGAAAGTGCATCTGACGGGCAGAGGAAAGGTAAAGACCCAAAGCATTGCACCAAACACGAAGATAAGGAAAAACATGAAAATATCCCTTGAACTTGGTTAGAACCATAAGCAGGGAATGAACTATAGAACAAGAACAGCCCTCCTTTTATGCAGGATGTGGCATACAGAATTTATAACATGTTATCATGAAACTATCGGAAATCATCAAGAAAGTCAGCGTACTGAAGACAGTAGGCGACACTGACAAGGATATCACAGGCATAAACATCGACAGCCGCCGAATACAGCCGGGACACATCTTCGTGGCGATGAAAGGCACGCAAGTCGACGGACACAAGTTCATTCCTAAAGCCATCGAACTCGGAGCCGTGGCAATAATCTGCGAGGATATGCCTGAAGAACAATGCGAAAATGTGACATTCGTACAGGTGCAGTCATGCGAATCCGCTGTCGGTCCTGCCGCAACAATGTTCTACGGAGAGCCTTCACGGAAACTGAAGCTCGTAGGCGTGACGGGAACGAACGGCAAAACGACAATCGCCACCTTATTATATAGTATGTTCCGCAGAATGGGTCACAAGTGCGGACTACTCTCCACAGTGTGCAACTACATAGAGGATGAGGCGATAGAGGCGTCACACACCACTCCTGACCCTATCGAACTCAACCGCCTCCTCGCACGGATGGTTGAAGCAGGATGCGAATATGCCTTCATGGAATGCTCCAGCCACGCCATCGTACAGCAGCGCATCGGCGGCTTGCAGTTCGCCGGCGGTCTGTTCACCAACCTCACCCGCGACCACCTTGACTACCACGGAACGTTCGAGAACTATCGCAACGCAAAGAAACTCTTCTTTGACAATATGCCGAAAGGTGCTTTCGCAATCACCAATGCTGACGACAAGAACGGCATGGTCATGGTGCAGAACACAAAGGCCACTGTGAAGACTTACAGCACACGTGGCATGGCAGACTTCAAGGCACGCATCCTTGAATGCCATTTCGAGGGCATGCTCCTCGAAATCAATAACCGCGAGGTTGCCGTCCGCTTCATCGGAAAGTTCAATGTCTCCAACCTTCTCGCCGTCTACGGTGCCGCCCTGATGCTTGGAAAGCAGGAGGAAGATGTGCTCCTCGTCCTCTCCACACTGACGAGTGTTGCCGGACGACTCGAGCCGATACGCTCAAAGGAAGGCGTGACAGCCATAGTTGACTACGCCCATACCCCTGATGCAATCGACAATGTGCTGAAGGCAATCCACGAAGTGCTCAACGGCAAAGGACAGGTAATCACCGTCTGCGGATGCGGAGGCAACCGCGACAAGGGCAAGCGCCCTGTCATGGCACAGGAAGCCGTGCGCCAGAGCGACCGCGTAATCCTCACTTCCGACAACCCGAGAAAGGAAGACCCGGAGATGATTCTTGATGACATGGAAGCCGGACTTGATGCGGAACAGATGAAGAAAGTCCTCCGCATCACCGACCGCCGTCAGGCCATAAAGACCGCACTGACACTGGCTGCGCCGGGCGATGTGGTCCTCATCGCCGGAAAGGGGCACGAGGACTACCAGATTATCGGTGAGACAAAGCACCATTTTGATGACCGTGAGGAAGTCCGCAAGGTCTTCGGAATGTAGAAAAACAAACATAAGAGCAGCAGAAACGTATTATGCTATACTACCTTTTCCGCTTCCTGGAGCAATACGGTATCCAAGGAGCACACCTTTGGAGCTACATATCCTTCCGTGCCATCTTGGCACTCATCACCTCACTCGTCATAAGTATATGGTTCGGTGAGTACTTCATAAAATGGCTGCGCAAGCGCAATGTCAGCGAGACACAGCGCGATGTCTCCATAGACCCTTACGGCCAGCAGAAGAAAGGCGTGCCAACGATGGGCGGCGTCATCATCCTTGTCGCCATCCTTGTGCCATGTCTCCTCTTCGGAAGGCTGCGCAACATCTACATGATTATCCTCCTTGTGACAACCGTATGGCTTGGAGCGATAGGTTTCATCGACGACTATATCAAGATGAAAATCACGAAAGACGGACTGCGCCCTATCTACAAGCTCGCCGGACAGTGCCTTCTCGGCTTGTTTGTCGGCTTGACCCTCTGGCTTTCCCCTGACGCGGTCATCCACGAGAACGTGTCGATGAAGAAGCAAGGCACGGAGATTGTGGTGCACAAGAGTGAGCCTGTGAAGTCCACAATAACGACAATCCCGTTCGTGAAGGACAACAACCTCGACTACAAATGGTTCGTCGGGTTCATGGGCGAGCATAAGGAAGCCGCCGGCTGGGCTGTGTTCGTGCTGATGACAATCATCGTTGTCACAGCCGTCTCCAACGGTTCCAACCTCAATGACGGCATGGACGGCATGTGCTCCGGCAATGCCGCGATCATCGGAGTGGCACTTGGCATCCTGGCTTATGTGTCGTCGAACATGTCGTTCGCCTCATATTTTGACATCATGTATGTGCCTGGTTCGCAGGAACTCGTCATCTTCCTCTGCGCATTCATCGGCGCACTGATAGGTTTCCTGTGGTACAACGCCTATCCGGCACAGATATTCATGGGTGACACCGGCTCTCTCGCCATCGGCGGAATCATAGCCGTGACAGCCATCATCATCCACAAGGAACTGCTGATACCTGTCCTCTGCTTCATCTTCTTCATGGAGAGCGTCTCCGTGCTGCTGCAGGTTCAGGTGGCGAAATACGGCAACAAGCGCGGCAAGAAACTGCGATTGTTCAAGCGTGCGCCTATCCATGACACGTTCCGCATACAGCCCGGACAGCTTGCTCCGGACGTGAAAGTGCTGCTCAACTGGCCTCGCGGATGCTGGCTGGAGTCAAAAATCACGACACGTTTCTGGATAACCACCGTGCTGCTCGCGGCACTTGCAATAATAACTCTTAAGATAAGATAACCGGAAGGTTGTGGGTTATGGGTTGGAGGTTCATTGGTTCTCATGATGCAACATGATTCCTCATGATACAACATGATGTAACATGATATAACACAATGCCTCATTATTAATAATAAAGCTCCAACCAACACCCACACCCCATAACCCAAACCAAAACAGACGACGATGGGAAAGATAGCGATACTCGGTGCCGGAGAGTCCGGAGCAGGCACAGCAATCCTCGCAAAGAAGCAGGGCTACGACGTGTTTGTGTCCGATATGGGCACCATTCAGGAGAAATACAAGGCGTTGCTTGACGCCAACAACATAGAGTGGGAGGAAGGAAAGCACACCGCAGAGCGCATCCTCGATGCCGACGAGGTGGTGAAAAGCCCGGGCATCCCTGACACAGCGCCGCTCGTAAGGCAGCTGATAGAGCAGGGAACACCTATCCTTGCCGAACTCGAGTTCGCACAGCGTTACAGCCATGGCAGGACAATCTGCATCACGGGTTCCAACGGAAAGACAACCACAACGTCACTCATATATTATATAATGAAGAAATCCGGCGTGGATGTCGGTCTCGCCGGCAACATCGGACGCTCCTACGCCCTTCAGGTGGCGACGGAAGACCACGACTGGTATGTCCTCGAAATAAGCTCCTTCCAGCTTGACAACATGTTCGATTTCCGCGCTGACATCGCCGTGCTCATGAACATCACGCCCGACCATCTTGACCGCTACGACTTCGATTGCCTCAAGAATGGCGCGACACCGATGCAGAACTATACCGATTCTAAGATGCGAATCATACAGAACCAGACGGAGAACGACATCTTCATCTATTGGAAAGAGGATGAGCACATCTCCGAGGAACTGCGCAAGCGCATGCTCGACTACGCTCCGCAGCCTACGCCTTCAAGCCGTCCGGTGAACGACGGAATGCCGTCACAGTATGCTTTTGTCGACACGGACTTTGAGGACATGGAACTCGAGTTCTCACAGATGGGTCAGCACAACAAGCGCAATGCCCTCGCCGCCTATCTTGCAACACGAAGCGCAGGTGCCGATGAGGCTCTCGTGCGTGAGTGCCTGAAGGATTTTCCGGGTGTCGAGCACCGTCTTGAACGTGTCGCAGAAAAGGGCGGAGTGCTCTATGTCAACGACTCAAAGGCGACAAATGTCGACGCCTGCCATGTCGCTCTGAAAGCCATGGACAAGCCTACAGTGCTTATCATCGGCGGAAAGGACAAGGGCAACGACTACTCCACAATCACCGGAATAGTGAAGGAAAAGTGCCGTGCCGTGGTCTATCTCGGTGCGGACAACGCCAAGCTCCACGACAGTTTCGACAGTCTCGGGCTGCCGGTTGCCGACACTCACTCCATGAAGGACTGTGTCGAGGCTTGCCGGAGCCTTGCACAACCTGGCGACTGCGTGCTTCTCTCGCCATGCTGCGCATCGTTCGACCTCTTCAAGAACATGGAAGACCGTGGTGAGCAGTTCAAGACTCTTGTCAATGCGATGCCATGATTGACCGCATGGGATAACGAGTCAGAGTGTGTTGTCTAACACATTGATATTCGGGAGATTACAAAACGGCAAACAAAAGGTTAGACTTCACCATGCAAAAGGTAACCTTTTACATGGTGAAAGGTAACACTTTGCACCGTCAAAGGTAACACTTTGGAATAACATCCGTACACCATAGATTAACAATAAGGTAAAGTGAACAAGAAATTAGAGAATCTCTTCAAGGGAGACAAGGTCATCTGGATGATATTCTTCTTCCTCTGTCTGGTGAGCATCATTGAGGTGTTCTCCGCCTCGTCATTCCTTATATACAAGGGCGGAAGCTACTGGTTCCCTGTCATGAAGCACACGTTCTTCATCCTGATGGGCATCGGTGCCATGATCTGTGTGCTCAATGTGCCGTGCAAATACTTCAAGATTGCCACCTTTCCGCTGCTCATCGTCTCCGTGTTCATGCTCCTCTTGGTGCTGTTTTTCGGAGAAAGCACCAACGGAGCAAGCCGTTGGATGGGCATCGCCGGCATACAGTTCCAGCCTTCCGAGATAGCGAAAGGCTCGTTGGTGCTCGCCGTCGCACAGATTCTCAGTGCCATGCAGACCGAGAAAGGTGCCGACAAACAGGCATTTTGGTGGGTTCTCGGCACAAGTGTGTTCATCGTGATACCCATATTGCTGGAGAATTTCTCCACCGCAGTGCTCATCTCCGCAGTGGTGTTCTTCATGATGTTTGTCGCCCGTGTCCCGCTTTCACAGCTCGGAAAGCTCCTCGGCGTGGTCATTATCTTCGGTGTCATTGTCGTATCAAGCATTATGGCGTTCGGCAAATCGGCATCGGATGCGACGCCTGCAAACACGGAGCATGTGGAATATGCTGCAAGCGCACAGAAAGACAGGCTGGAGAAGGACGGAGAAAAGTCCGGCGGAGTGTTCCACCGTTTTGACACATGGAAGTCACGTATAGAGAAGTTTACGTCCACCGGAGAAATCTCTCCTGACGAATACGACCTTGACAAGGACGCGCAGGTGGCGCACGCCAACATCGCCATCGTCAAGAGCCAGGGCATCGGTTGCGGTCCTGGCAACTCCGAGGAGCGTGACTTCATCTCGCAGGCGTTCTCGGATTTCATCTTCGCGATCATCATCGAGGAGCTCGGACTGTGGGGGGCGGCAATCATAGCCAGCCTGTATGTGATGATCTTCTGGCGCGCCGGACATATCGCACGCAACTGCGCCAACACCTTCCCGGCGTATCTTGCCATGGGCATCGGCATGCTCCTTGTCATCCAGGCGATGTTCAACATGCTTGTCGCCGTGGGACTTGCGCCTGTCACAGGACAGCCGCTGCCGCTCGTGAGCAAAGGCGGAACGTCGACAATCATCAACTGCGTGTACATAGGCATGCTCCTTTCCATCTCAAAATCGGCGAAGAAACGCCTGCCGACAGAGAAGGCGCATGTGTGAGAAACAGGAAGGCATCATGCCGAAGCATGTTATATCATGCTTTATCATGTTACATCATGTTTCATCATGATAACAAAAACAACAACTTAACCCAAAACAACCCATGAGAATCATAGTAAGTGGTGGAGGCACCGGAGGCCATATCTTCCCTGCCGTTTCGATAGCAAATGCAATCAAGGCGCTGCGCCCTGATGCGGAAATATTATTCGTCGGCGCAAACGGACGCATGGAGATGGAGCGCGTGCCGCAGGCAGGCTACAAGATTGTCGGTCTGCCCGTGCGTGGACTTATCCGTCCTCTCTGGAGCCCGAGGAATGTCGGTGTGATGCTCGACTTCCTCAAAAGCCGCTCACAAGTGAAGAAGGTCATCCGTGAGTTCAACCCGCAGGCAGTGGTCGGTGTGGGCGGATACGCCAGCAGTCCGACACTCAACGCCGCGCATTCCATGGGCATCCCCAGCATCGTCCAGGAACAGAACTCCTATGCCGGAGTGACAAACAAGTCCTTGGCAAAGAAGGCTGTCAAGATATGTGTCGCCTACGAAGGCATGGAACGCTTCTTCCCTAAGGAGCGCATCGTCCTCACCGGCAACCCTGTCCGTCAGGCTCTGCTCGAGTGCAAGGCATCACGCGAGGAGGCACGCAAGGCTTTCGGACTTGAGCCTGAACGCCCTACAGTTCTCGTCATTGGCGGTTCGCTGGGCGCAAGGACAGTTAACGACAGCATAGCACAGGGCATCGGCGAGTTCGAGAAAGCCGGCATACAGGTGCTTTGGCAGACAGGAAAGTTCTATGCGGAGGAGTGCAAAAAGAAGGCGGAGGCTTCCGGCACCCGGCTTGTCCACCCACAGGCGTTCATTTCCGACATGGCGATGGCGTACCGTGCCGCAGATGTGGTCATCTCACGTGCCGGAGCGTCAAGCATTTCAGAGCTTTGCCTTCTCGGAAAGGCTGCTGTCCTCGTCCCTTCCCCTAACGTTGCGGAAGACCACCAGACAAAGAACGCCCGCGCATTGTCCGACAAGCAGGCAGCAGTGTTCTGTGCTGACAAGGACGCACGCCGGGAACTTGTCAGGGAAACGATAGCACTCGTCAACAGTCCTGAACGCATCAGCGCGCTTGAGCGTGAGGCAGCGAAGCTCGCTTTCCGTGATTCGGCGGAGGTGATAGCCAAGATTGTCATCGAACAGGCAGAGAAGAAATAAGGCATTAAAACAAGAAAGGCAATACAAGAATGAAGGCAATATACTTTATCGGGGCAGGAGGCATCGGCATGTCCGCCCTCGAACGCTATTTCAACAATAACGGATACAAGGTCGGAGGGTATGACAAGACTCCGTCCGCCCTTACCGAAACTCTTGTCAAGGAGGGCATCGACATACATTATGAAGACAATATAGACGCCGTTGCACCGGAGTTCAAGGACAAGGAGAACTGCGTTGTCTGCTATACTCCTGCCATTCCGGAGGACCATACAGAGCTGTGCTATTTCCAAAAGAACGGTTTCCAAGTGATGAAGCGTGCCCAGATTCTCGGCATGCTGACACAGGACAAGAAGGGATTGTGCTTCGCCGGCACTCACGGAAAGACCACAACATCGACCATGTGCGCGCATATCATGCACCAATCCCATGTCGATTGCAACGCTTTCCTTGGCGGAATATCCAAGAACTACGGCACAAACAACATCCTTTCCGACAAATCAGAGTTCGTTGTGATAGAAGCTGATGAGTTTGACCGCTCTTTCCATTGGCTCCGTCCGTGGATGACCGTCATCACATCCACTGACCCTGACCACCTTGACATCTACGGGACGGAAGAGGCTTATCTCGAATCCTTCCGCCATTACAGTACCCTCGTGCAGCCGGGCGGTGCCATTATCCTCCGCAAAGGACTGGTAATGAAGGCTGAACCACAACCGGGAGTGCGCGTGTATGAGTATTCCAAGGATGAAGGAGATTTCCATGCGGAGAACATCCGCATAGCAAACGGTGAGATAGTCTTTGACTTCATCTCCCCGATAGAGAACGTCCGCGACATCAATCTCGGACAGCCTATACCGATAAACATAGAGAACGGCATCTGCGCCATGGCTATGGCACAGCTCAACGGATGCACGGCAGAGGAGTTGCGCCACGGCATGGAGACCTACGGAGGTGTCGACCGCCGCTTCGATTTCAAGATAAAGGACGCACGCCATGTGTTCCTCTCCGACTATGCCCACCACCCGAAGGAGATTCTGCAGTCGGCACGCTCCATGCGCGAACTGTACAAGGACCGCAAGATTACTGCCATATTCCAGCCGCATCTCTACACCCGCACACGCGATTTCTACAAGGAATTCGCCGCTGCGCTGAGCATTCTCGATGAAGTTGTGCTCACTGAAATCTATCCGGCACGTGAGTTGCCGATAGAGGGCGTGACCTCCCGGCTCATCTATGACAACCTTGCGGAAGGCGTGGAGAAGCAGATTATCACAAAGGACGGTGTGCTTGATTTCGTGAAGTCTCGCGATTTCGATGTCCTTATCATACTTGGCGCGGGCGACCTTGACAGCTATTGCGGCAAGATAGCTGAAATCATACGGGCAAAAGAATAGCCTTCGGCACAAAACATGCGGAAGTATCACAACCATTGCAACAACATACTTTTAAACAATAGGACAGATAATTGAAAAAGTATATCATCATATTGATTGACATAGTCCTTGCGGTCTATCTGCTGCTTGCCGTCACTGCGTTCAACAGTCCTAAGGAACTGGTGAAGAAATGCACGAAGGTGAACATCAATATCACCGACGAGTCGACCTACGGCTTCCTTGATGCCGAGGAGATAAAGGCAATTCTCACAAAGAAAGGGATATACCCTCTGGAGAAAGACCTTGACAAAATCTCGCCACGCAAGATAGAGAGCGTGCTGCGGAACTCACCGTTTGTAAACACCGCCGAATGCTGCAAGACCACTGACGGCCATGTCCTCATCTATGTCACCCAACGCTCGCCGCTCGTGCGCATCAAAAGCCGGAACGGCGATGACTACTATATCGATGAGAATGGTGGCATAATGCCCAACTCAAAGTACACTTCCGACCTCATAATCGTCACGGGCAATGTCTCAAAACAGTTCGCAAGACAGTACATCTCGGTACTTGCCAATGCGATAATGAAGAGCGATTTCTGGCGCAACCAGGTTGAGCAAATCAATGTCAGGCAAGACTTTGGCATAGAAGTTGTTCCACGTGTAGGTGACCATATCATCTTCCTCGGCTACCTGCCTGAGGCTGCGACACAGCAAAAGAGGATAGACGAGGTCACGGCATACACCAACGAGAAGCTCGACCGCCTCGAAAAGTTCTACATCTATGGCCTGAAAGAGACAGGATGGAACAAGTATGAGACCATTGATGTGCAGTTCCGCAACCAGATTATCTGCAAGAAACATCCGCAAAAAACGCAAATACAGATCGCCACACCACCGGAACAGAAGCCCGAAAGCATTCATGACATGGCGGCAGGAATCTTGGATGGACAAGAGAAGAAGCAAGAACAAAACAAGAAACAGAATAATTAACAACAGAAAATACTCCTAAAAAAATACACATTATGCCAGCAACAAAAGAATTTTATGTAGCCATAGAACTCGGCTCTTCCAAGATTATCGGCATAGCCGGACAGAAGAAGATGGACGGAAGCATCTCCGTTCTCGCCATCGCCTCCGAGACCTCACCAACATGTATACGCAAAGGAACCGTCTATAATATAGAGAAAACAAACCAAAGCATACGCAACATAATACGCCGCCTGCAGGACCAGCTGCAGACAGAAATCGTCCGTGTGCATGTCGGAATAGGAGGACAGGGAATACGCAGTGTCGTCAACACCATCGTAAGAGACCTTGACGAAGCAACCGTAGTCAACAACTTCCTCATCGACCACATGATGGACGGCAACCGCGCCACACACTATCAGGGCAAGACAATCCTTGATGTCGTGCCACAGGAGTATAAAGTCGACTCGCAGTTCCAGCTTGACCCTGTCGGCATAGAGTGCAACCGCATAGAGGGGAACTTCCTCAACATCGTATGGCGCGACACCTTTGACCGCAACCTCTCAAAATGCTTCGAGCAGGAGAAAATGCCTGCCACAAGCTACTATTTTGCCCCGATAGCACTCGCTGACTGTGTCCTTACCGAGTCAGAGAAGCGCACCGGATGTATCCTTGTCGACCTTGGAGCCGAGACAACCACAGTATCAGTCTATTACAGGAACATCCTCCGTCATATCGTCACTGTCCCTATGGGCGGCCGTAACATAACAAAGGACATCATGTCCTTCCATGTCGACGAGATGGACGCCGAGAACATGAAACTGAAATACGCTTCCGCACTGACAAATTCCTCAGATGTCGACCCTGACATGAAGCTCAGTATCGACCCTTTGAGGTCAGTCCCTCAGCGTGAGTTCATCCCTGTCGTGGAGGCGCGTGCCGAGGAAATCACAAGGAATGCCATAGCACAGATTCCTTCCGAGTACGCCGACAAACTTGTAGGAGGCATCATCCTCACCGGCGGCGGATGCAACCTGAAGAACATAGAGCTGGCGTTCCGCAAATATTCCGATATCGACAAGATACGCATAGCAAAGGAAATCAATGTCAGTGTCAACACTGCCAAGAATGTCAACATTGACGAAAATGCCACAATCTGCACAGCTCTCTCACTCCTTGTAAAGGCTGACGGCATCTCTTCCGGCAGACCTTTGAGCGAGATTAACACACTCTTCGGTGAGGATAACGACGCCAACTCCGAGATTGCCGGCACACGCACAGGCAGCGAAATGAAACCGGGACAGATCCAGGGAGCAAGGGAACGCGAGGCGGCTGCCGAGGAAGCGCGCAGGAGAGCAGAGGAGGAAGCACGCAAGAAGGCAGAGGAAGAGGAGGCAAAGAAGGCTGCCGAAGAGGAGGAGCGCAAGAGAAACTCCACCAGAGGCAAGATAAAGCGCGGCTTCCTTGACTTCTTCAACAAGATGATCTCCCCGGAAGAATAACATCGGAGAACAAGAACGACCAATATTGAAACGTAAAACAAGAACAGTAATTTATGGCAGACAACAACAATACATTATCCAATCTCGTGGATTTCGGTGCTCCGGACAAGAAGCATAGCATAATAAAAGTCATCGGTGTCGGCGGCGGCGGCGGCAACGCTGTCAACCACATGTACCGCGAAGGCATACATGATGTGTCCTTCGTGCTCTGCAACACTGACGCACAGGCTCTCAACGACTCCCCTGTACCGGTGAAGCTGCAGCTCGGCACCGAGGGACTTGGTGCAGGCAACCGCCCTGCCCGTGCCCGTGAAGCGGCAGAAGAGACCATCGATGCTGTACGCAACATGCTCTCTGACGGCACAAAAATGACATTCATCACCGCAGGAATGGGCGGCGGAACAGGCACTGGTGCCGCTCCTGTCATCGCACGCGAGTCCAAGGCACAAGGCATCCTGACCGTCGGCATCGTCACCATCCCGTTCCAGTTTGAGGGCAAAAGGAAGATTGACCAGGCTCTTAACGGTGTGGAAGAGATAGCCAACAATGTCGATGCGCTGCTTGTCATCAACAACCAGCGCCTGCTCCAAATCTACCCTGACCTGCCTATCATGCAGGCATTCGGCAAGGCTGACGACACACTCTCCATAGCTGCAAAGTCCATTGCGGAGATTATCACCGAGCACGGTATAATCAACCTCGACTTCAACGATGTCAAGACAGTCCTCAAGGACGGCGGAGTGGCAATCATGTCCACAGGCTACGGCGAAGGCGAGGGTCGTGTGAAGAACGCTATCAGGGACGCTCTCGACTCTCCACTGCTCAACAACAAGGACATTTACAACTCAAAGAAAATCCTCCTTGCCATCTATTCCTCTGCCGAAAAGAACGCCCAGGGGCTTATGATGGACGAGATGAACGACGTCAACGACTTCATGGACGGCTTCAGCGATGAGATAGAGACCAAATGGGGACTGTTCAGCGACCCTGAACTTGGCGACAAGGTCAAGGTCACAATCCTTGCCACAGGCTTCGGAATCTCCTCTGTCGACGGGCTCTCCGAGCGTGTCAAGAAGCAGAACCAAGAAGAGGCTATCGCCGAAGCTGCCAGGGCTGAGGCTGAAGCGAAGAGGGATGAGCGCCGCCGCAAGTACTATGGCGACACTGACAACAAGTTCGTGCGCCGTGCTGCCAATGTCTATATCTTCAACGCCGAGGACTTGGACAACGACACAATCATCGACGCCGTGGAGAACACTCCTACCGCAAAGCGCACACGCCAGCAGCTCAATGACCTCATCAGCCAGTCGACAGGCGCACCGCACCGCATCGACCTGTCAGGCAGTGACCATGGGGCGGACAAGGTGAAGGTCATCAGCTTCACGTAAGACACAGGGAACCGGAAATGAAACTTATGGTCTGCAGGCGCAGGAAAAGCGTTTGCAGACCTTCTATGGAAATAAAGAATGATAGTTGAGATACAAGGAATACTCGTTTCGACAGACATACTCACCGAGGAGTTCTGCTGCGACCTCGAGGCCTGCAAAGGGCAGTGCTGCATAGAGGGTGACGCCGGTGCGCCGGTCACTCTTGACGAGATAGCCCGGCTTGAGGACACCCTCGACACAGTCTGGCAGGACCTTTCCGCCAATGCGCAGGCAACGATTGACAAGCAGGGCGTGGCATACACCGACCGCGAGGGTGACCTTGTGACAAGCATTGTCAACGGAAAGGACTGCGTCTTCACCTATTATGACGACCTCGACCTTGGCGGTTCTGTCATCCGAAACTGCTGCCTTTGCGCCACGGAAAAGGCTTTCCGTGCAGGGAAATCGTCATGGTGCAAGCCCATTTCCTGTGCGCTTTACCCCATCCGCGTGAAGGAGTTCGGCAACGGCACTGTCGGTCTGAACTACCACCGCTGGGACATCTGCAAGGCAGGCGTGAAGAAAGGCAGGGAGATGCACCTCCCTTTGTACAAGTTCCTTGAAGAACCGCTCATCCGACGCTTCGGAAAAGAGTGGTACGATGAACTGTGTACCGTGGCCGATGAACTGAAGGCGCAGGGCTTTCATTCATGAGGTTGTTCATGAAGTAGCAGAGAATGGAAAACGAAAGGTAACACTTTACCATGTAAAAGGTTACCTTTTGACCGATAAAGTGATACCTTTTGCAGGGTAAAGTGACACCTTTTGCAAGGTGTTTTGTAACTTATTGAAAAACAAAAGAATAAAAGACACTCTATATAGAAATATGGCAGAGAAGAACGAATTTGTGCGGCAGGTGGCTGAACAGAAGTACGAGTATGGCTTCACCACCGATGTGCATACCGAGATAATACCCGTCGGGCTCAACGAAGATGTCGTGCGCCTCATTTCAGCCAAGAAGGGTGAGCCGCAATGGATGCTCGATTTCCGCCTTGAGGCATTCCGCCATTGGGAGAAAATGGAGCAGCCGTCATGGGCGCATGTCACCCTTCCGGAGATAGACTATCAGGCTATCTCGTACTATGCCGACCCTATGGCAAAGAAGGAGAGCAAGGTGAAGACCGTGGACGACATCGACCCGGAGCTGATGAAGACATTCGACAAACTGGGAATCCCGCTGGAGGAACGCCTCGCACTGAGCGGTGTGGCGGTGGATGCCATCATGGACTCTGTCTCCGTGAAGACGACTTTCAAGGAGAAGCTGAAGGAGAAGGGCATCATCTTCATGTCCATCGGCGAGGCGATAAAGGAGCATCCCGACCTCGTCCGTGAGTATCTCGGCAGCGTTGTGCCTTACCGCGACAACTATTTCGCCGCCCTCAACTCTGCTGTGTTCAGTGACGGCTCGTTCGTCTACATACCGAAGGGTGTGCGCTGCCCCATGGAACTCAGCTCCTATTTCCGCATCAACGCAAGAAACACGGGACAGTTTGAGCGCACACTGATTATCGCCGATGACGATTCTTATGTCTCTTACCTTGAGGGATGTACGGCACCGATGCGTGACGAGAACCAGCTTCACGCCGCCATTGTCGAGATTATTGTCAACGACCGTGCGGAAGTGAAGTACTCCACCGTGCAGAACTGGTACCCGGGCGATGAGAACGGAAAGGGCGGTGTGCTCAATCTTGTGACCAAGCGCGGCGACCTCCGTGGTGTGGGCAGCAAGCTCTCGTGGACTCAGGTGGAGACCGGCTCTGCCATAACGTGGAAATATCCGTCGTGCATCCTGCGTGGCGACGACTCTGTTGCGGAGTTCTATTCCGTTGCGGTGACAAACAACTATCAGGAGGCGGACACCGGCACGAAGATGATTCACATGGGAAAGAACACGAAATCGACAATCATCTCCAAGGGAATCTCCGCCGGACACTCGCAGAACTCTTACCGCGGACTTGTCCGTGCGACATCCAAGGCGGACAATGCGCGTAACTATTCTTCCTGCGACTCCCTGCTTCTTGGTTCGGAATGCGGGGCGCACACGTTCCCGTATATGGATGTGCGCAACGACACCGCCATCTTTGAGCATGAGGCGACGACATCGAAGATCAGCGAGGACCAGCTCTTCTACTGCCAGCAGCGCGGCATCCCTATGGAGCAGGCTGTGGGACTTATCGTCAATGGCTATGCCAAGGAGGTGCTCAACAAGCTGCCTATGGAGTTCGCTGTGGAGGCGCAGAAACTCCTGTCCGTGTCGCTCGAAGGTTCGGTAGGATAGGCAAAAAGGTCAGTAATGACAGTTGTGTCAGTATTGTCAATGTTGTCCAATAGTCATTATTGACAATACTGTCATTACTGTCATTATTGACCAAAAGAAAAAAATCAACCACAACAATGTCAAAACTCGCTTCTTTAGCAAAAGACACAGCCATCTACGGCTTGAGCAGCATAGTGGGCAGGTTTCTCAACTACCTGCTTGTGCCGCTCTACACCCATGTCATCGCAGCGTCAAGCGGCGGATATGGCGTGGTGACAAACCTCTATGCCTACACCGCACTGATACTCGTCATCCTCACTTTCGGCATGGAGACAACCTTCTTCCGCTTCGCCAACAAGGACGGAGAGAACCCGGACACAGTGTTCTCCACCACCATGGGCATTGTCGGAGCACTTACGGCGGTGTTCCTGCTCGGAGTCTTCGGCTTTGCGACGCCACTGTGCGAATGGCTCGGGTATGCCGACCACCATGCCTATGTGCTGCTTATGGCTGCCACGGTTGCGCTCGATGCCATTCAGGCAATACCGTTCTCGTTCCTCAGATACAAGAAAAAGGCACTCAAATTCGCAGCCCTGAAACTCCTGTTCATCATCATGAACATCGGGCTTAACCTGCTTTATTTCGTCGTTCTCGGCAAGGATGATGTCTATTACGTCTTCTCCCTGAACCTCGTATGCACAGCCCTGATAACCTTCTTCTTCATTCCCGAACTGCTGGCGATAAAGTGGTGGTTCGACTTCTCGCTGCTCCGGCGCATGCTTTCCTACTCATGGCCGATCCTTGTGTTAGGCATTGCCGGCATACTCAATCAGGCTTTCGACAAGATGATATTCCCATGGGCGTACACAAGGACAGGCATCCATACCATGGAGGAGGCGCAGGTGGAGCTCGGAGTCTATGGAGCGTGTGTCAAGGTGGCGATGATTATGGCGATGATAACCCAGGCTTTCCGCTATGCCTATGAGCCGATTGTCTTTGCAAAGGCTAAGGACAAGGACTCCAAGGAGTACTATGCCGTGGCGATGAAGTACTTCCTCATCTTCACGCTCTTCGCCTTTCTCTGCGTCATGGGCTACCTGAACATCCTGAAACACATAGTGCGCAGCGACTATCATGCCGGACTTTCCACCATCCCTATTGTCATGGCGGCGGAGATAATGATGGGAATCTACTTCAATCTCTCCTTCTGGTACAAGCTCATCGACAAGACCATCTGGGGCGCATGGTTCTCATTCGCAGGCTGTGCGGTGCTTGTGGCGGTGAACATACTCTTTGTTCCGGACTACGGCTATATGGCTTGCGCATGGGGAGGCTTTGCCGGTTATGCCACGGCGATGGTGCTTTCCTACATCGTGGGGCAGAGAAAGAACCCTATCGCTTATCCTATGGGCAGCATATCGGTGTACATTCTGATAACGATTCTTTTCTATCTTGTCATAGAATGGAGCAATGGCAATCTGCCGACGGTGGCCGCACTCGGTGTGAACACCGGCGTTATATTCCTTTTTGTGGCGCATGTCGTGCACTATGACCTGCCACTCGGTCCGATACTCAAACGCTTACACTTGAAGAAATGAACATACTGAAGCAATATTTGTACATGGCTTTGGCAGCTGTTGTGCTGCTTGCCGTGCTGTGGTTCGGCATGAAATGGATGCTGAAGGACACCGGAATCTCCACCTCACAAGAGGAGAGGGTGGAGCAGACAAAGGCGGTGATGGACTCCATACGCTCCATAGGGCAGTGGGAACTGACCTATGTTGACACCAATGTGCAGGTGGACACCGTTGTGAAGCGTTGGCTCGGATTTGTCAATGACAAGCTGCAGAGACGCTATTATGGCAGGCTTTCCGTGGGCATAGATATGCAGAAGCTGCCTGAAGATTGGTGTGTGCGCACGAAAGACACTGTCCGCTTGCTGCTTCCTGATGTCAGTCTGCTGGACTCAAACTTCATAGACGAGAGCCGCACGGTGCTTGTCCTGTCGGAGAATGATGACATCGAGGCGGACAAATCAATCAAGAAAGCGATGCTGGAGCGTGCGAAACGCAAGATGATACAGACTGCCGTGACTCCTCGTGTGGTGTCCGACGCGCGCCGTCTCGCCACGGACAGGATGTCGGAACGCTTCCGTGCGATAGGCTACGAGACAGTGGTCGTGGAGTTCAGATAGGCGGTGGTTGTTAGAAATCTGCCGAGCGGATTTTTAGAAGTATGTTTCTAAAAAGTTCCGATAGTGTATAAGTAGACTGTCTCAAGCAGATGTGGCGAAGCCTGACTGGCATTGCTAATCTCATGGTTAGTATGGCAAGTTCAACCTTTTCTGCAAATGTGGCTCCGCCACATTTGCTGAAGAGTCTGTTTGGAAAGGATTTAAGCATTATATGCGTGTGCATTTCTTTTCTTAATGCAGTAAAAATACAGAAAAGCAAATTATGGTACTTAACTACATATTCATCGCATTCTTTCTCATAGCCTTTGTAATCGGGCTTGTGAAGTTGGTCTTTTTCGGCGATATAACCGTATTTCCGGCAATCATAGACTCCACTTTCGAGTCGGCAAAGACGGCGTTTGAAATCTCCATCGGTCTTACC
Organism: Palleniella intestinalis; assembly: GCF_013166595.1. Classification (GTDB taxonomy): domain Bacteria; phylum Bacteroidota; class Bacteroidia; order Bacteroidales; family Bacteroidaceae; genus Prevotella; species Prevotella intestinalis. The sequence goes on from NZ_JABKKG010000004.1 coordinate 298,366, forward strand.
GGAGCACTCTCGCTGTGGCTCGGAATAATGAAAATCGGTGAGAAAGGCGGCGTGGTAAACAGTCTTGCACGCTTGCTTTCGCCTGTTTTCTGCCGCTTGTTCCCTGACGTTCCCAAGGGACATCCTGTCACGGGAACAATATTTATGAACATAGCGGCAAACATGCTCGGCTTGGATAATGCCGCCACTCCTATGGGACTGAAGGCGATGGGAGAGCTTCAGGAGATGAACAAGAAGAAGGACACTGCCACGAATCCTATGATTATGTTCCTTGTGCTGAACACTTCCGGATTGACACTCATACCGGTCAGTATCATGGTTTATCGGGCACAGCTCGGTGCGGCGAACCCTTCCGATGTCTTTATCCCATTGCTTCTTGCCACATTCTTCTCCACATTGACCGGCATTATAGTGACTTCGATGTTTCAGAAGATAAACCTTCTCAACCGCACAATGCTCTCCGCACTCGGCATAATGTGCCTTATTGTGTCGGCGATAATATGGGGTTTCTCCATGATGGACAGGGAAACTATGGAGATAGTATCACGGACGGCGGCGAATGTCATCCTCATGTCCATCATCTGCATATTCATTGTGGCAGGCATGCGGAAGCGCATTAATGTCTATGATGTGTTCATTGAGGGCGCGAAAGAAGGCTTTAAGACCGCTGTAACCATAATTCCTTACCTCGTGGCTATACTTGTAGGCATCGGTGTTTTCCGCGCTTCAGGCGGCATGGATTGGCTTATTGGCGGCATTTCGTGGGCGATAGAGGCTGTTGGTGGCAGCACAGAGTTTGTCGGAGCGTTGCCAACCGCCATCATGAAGCCCCTTTCCGGCAGCGGTGCGCGTGGCATGATGGTCGATGCTATGACACAGTATGGTGCGGATTCCTTCGTCGGCAGGCTGGCAAGTATCTTCCAAGGCTCTACGGATACCACCTTTTACATCCTTGCAGTCTATTTCGGCAGTGTGGGAATACGCAAGACCCGCCACGCCGTCACCTGCGGTCTCACCGCCGACTTTGCAGGAATCATCGCTGCAATAATCATCTGCTACATGTTCTTCGGATAGACCGATAACCGGTAAAGCGTGCCCAAGATGGCACGTTTTTTTGTATACATACCCCCAAGTATACCCCCATAAAACTTGCAATCGCTTCCGAAATGTAGTATCTTTGCACTCGCCTTTCAAGACTAAGGCAAGTGCTCTTTGAAATGTTTGCAATGATATGAATTTATAGTTTTATTTATTTTTCTGTTTATCAAAATTCTTCTATGTTACAAAAAATACATTTGATGTTTCATTTGAGCATAGAACAGATATTTTTCTTATTAGAAGATTGCTTTATAATAAAAAAAATGTGTACTTTTGTGTGCAGAAAGTAGTTGAAATCAAATAAATATAAGTTATTATGGAGAAGAAAAGCAGACTTTTGTTTTTGTGTTGTCTTATGGCAATGTTTTTATGTGGCTGCCATGATTCTGAAGAAGGTAGCGGTGAGGATATTATAAAATATCAGATAGAGAAATCTGAGTATGAGTTGTGGCATTTCTCAGACTTGGAATATGATAAGTCTTATATTATAGAGGATGAAGCAACCTTCAAGTCATTATGCAAGAATGAACCTGTCCCTGACAATATTAATTGGAAGAGATATTCCTTGTGCGTAGTGAGAGGAGAAGCTCGGTGTGGCATTGAGAATCTCAGCTATGATGTATCTAAGTCCAATGATTCGGTGGTGATAGATGTTTCTGTGAAGCTGGGCCGTCTGTTAGCGCCTGAACCATGGTACGTGGCATTCCTGATGAAGAAGCCCCATGTCTCAGCGGATAAAATACATGTGAACATAAAGTATGTAGAATAACTTTTATGTGAAAACATAAAATATTTATAGCCTCCACACCTTTTGTTATATAGAAGATGTGGAGGCTATTTGTTTGTTATTAGTATCTTTTTTCTACCACTGTATCGGCTCAAGACCTTGCTGTTTCAGCCATTCGTTGCAACGGGAGAAATGGTGGTTTCCGAACCATCCGCCACGGTTGGCGGAGAGGGGAGACGGGTGGACGGACTCAAGAATGAAGTGCTTCTGCCGGTCGATGAGACGCTTCTTGTTGCGCGCATAGCCGCCCCAAAGCAGGAAGACAACATGTGGGCATTCACGGGAGACGGTCTCGATGACGGCATCCGTGAACTCCTCCCATCCTTTCCGCTGGTGCGAAGCGGCAACATGCTCACGCACGGTCAGTGTGGCGTTGAGGAGCAATACTCCCTGTTCTGCCCATCGGCGGAGAGAACCGTCATAGAGTTTCCTGCCGTTAGCATCCTCTATAATCTGCGGAACAGTGCCGATGTCGTCCTTTATTTCCTTGAAAATGTTGACGAGAGACGGCGGCAACGGTATGCCTGTCTTCACCGAAAAGCACAGGCCTTCCGCCTGACCTGCGCCATGGTATGGGTCTTGTCCTATAATCACGACCCTCACCTTGTCAAAAGGGCAGAGGTTGAAAGCGTTGAAAATCTCGTTCCCCGGAGGATAACACCTGTAATGACTGTACTCCTCATGTACAAAACGGGTGAGTCCGACAAAGTAATCTTTGTCAAACTCACCCTGTAGTTTTTCTTGCCAAGAAGGCTCGATGTTCACTTGGGATTTCATCCTGACTGCGGTTTTATGTCCGTATTAGTCAACGATGAGGTTCTCACCTGTCATGTCTGCCGGCTTCTCCAGTCCCATGATGTGGAGGATTGAAGGAGCAACGTCAGCTAGACGGCCGTCCTTCACTGTCGCAGAGTTGTTGTCTGTGACATAGATGAAAGGAACAGGATTGAGTGAGTGTGCAGTGTTTGGTGTGCCGTCAGCGTTGATTGCGTTGTCTGCATTGCCGTGGTCAGCGATGATAATCGCCTCATATCCGCAAGCCTTAGCTGTCTCGATGACATCCTCAACACAGTTGTCAACAGCGTGTACAGCCTTTGCTATGGCGTTGTAGATGCCTGTATGGCCCACCATATCGCCGTTTGCGAAGTTCACAACGATGAAGTCATACTGCTCGGTGAGTATCGCTGCGCACAGTTTGTCCTTGACCTCGTAAGCAGACATCTCAGGCTTGAGGTCGTAAGTGGCAACCTTCGGTGAAGCGACAAGTATGCGGTCCTCACCCTCGTAAGGAGTCTCTCTGCCACCGTTGAAGAAGAATGTCACGTGAGCATACTTCTCTGTCTCCGCTGTGTGGAGCTGCTTCTTGCCCTGCTGTGAGAGATATTCGCCGAGAGTATTCATCACATTCTCCTTTGGGAAGAGAATCTTCACGCCTGTGAAGCTTGCGTCATAAGGAGTCATGCAATAGTACTGGAGTCCCGGAATAGTCTTCATGCCCTGCTCAGGGAGGTCCTGCTGTGTGAGCACCTGTGTCAGTTCTTTTGCACGGTCGTTACGGAAGTTGATGAAGATGACCACATCGCCCTCCTCAATCTTGCCGTTTACGGCAGCGTTTGTGATAGGCTTGATGAACTCGTCGGTAACGCCTTCATCGTAAGACTCCTGCATAGCCTTCACCATGTCGTCAGCCTTCTTGCCCTCAGCGTTCACGATAAGGTCGTAAGCCTCCTTAACACGCTCCCAGCGCTTGTCACGGTCCATGGCATAGAAACGTCCAACGATGGATGCTATGTTGGCATCGTTCTCCTTGCACTTTGCGTCAATCTGCTCGATGAAGCCCTTGCCTGACTTAGGGTCTGTGTCACGGCCGTCCATGAAGCAGTGTACGAAAGTCTGCTGAGAGAGTCCGAATTCCTTGCCTACCTCAATAAGTTTGAAGAGATGGTCCAGTGAAGAGTGTACGCCACCGTTTGACGCAAGCCCCATAAGGTGGAGCTTCTTGCCGTTTTCCTTGGCGTAGTTGTAAGCCTCCACAACCTGTGGATTCTGGGATATAGAGCCGTCAGCGCATGCGCGGTTGATTTTCACGAGGTCCTGATAGACTATGCGTCCGGCACCGATGTTGAGGTGACCCACCTCGGAGTTGCCCATCTGTCCGTCAGGCAGACCTACATCTTCGCCTGAAGCCTGAAGCTGTGAGTGAGCCGATACGGCTGTGAGATAGTCAAGATAAGGTGTCGGAGTGTTGAAGATAACATCACCATTGTTGTGCTTGCCGATTCCCCATCCGTCGAGAATCATCAAAAGTGCTTTCTTTGCCATCTGTTTGTTTTTTCTTTTATTGTTGTTGGTTGATTTTTGTTTTATCAAGATTTTTCACGAGAAACCATGATGAATCATGATGTCTCATGTTGCATCATGATTCATCATGGTTATTGTTTCTATTTACGCATCGATATTAGCGTATGTCGCGTTCTCCTCGATGAACTGTCGGCGTGGTTCCACATCGTCGCCCATGAGCATGGAGAAAATCTCGTCAGCCTTGGCGGCATTGTGGATTGTCACCTGCTTCAGAAGGCGTGTCTCAGGGTTCATTGTAGTGTCCCAAAGCTGTTCCGGGTTCATCTCACCCAGACCTTTGTAGCGTTGGGTGTGGAGCTTGCTGTCGTCAGCATTGCCGCCACAGTAAGTGTCGATGAATCTCTGACGGTCCTCCTCTGTGTAGCAGTACTCTTTCTTGTCCTTGTATGAACAGCGGTAGAGCGGTGGAGTGGCGATGTAGAGGTGACCTTCCTGAATGACTTTCGGCATGAAGCGGAAGAAGAGAGTCATGATAAGTGTGTCGATGTGAGAGCCATCGACGTCGGCATCGGTCATGATGATAATCTTGTCATAACGCAGTTTGTCGATGTTTGCCTCCTTGGAGTCCTCGCCGTCGATGCCGAAACGCACACCGATAGCCTGCAGGATGATGTTTACGGACTCAGCCTCGAACACCTTGTGCCACTGCACTTTCTCCACATTGAGAATCTTTCCTCGTAACGGGAGTATCGCCTGATAGTGGCGGTCGCGTCCCTGCTTTGCCGAACCGCCGGCGGAATCACCCTCGACAAGGAAGATTTCCGTCTTCTTAGGGTCACGGCTTGAGCAGTCGGCGAGCTTGCCCGGCAGACCGCCTCCCGACATAGGGTTCTTTCGCTGCACACTCTCGCGGGCCTTTCTCGCCGCCACACGCGCTGTTGCTGCAAGGACAACCTTGTTGCAAATCATGCGCGCTTCGTTAGGATGCTCCTCGAGATAGTCGTTCATTGCCTCACCGACAGCCTGCTGAACGGCACCGTTCACCTCAGAGTTTCCGAGCTTTGTCTTTGTCTGACCCTCAAACTGTGGCTCTGCAACCTTCACGGAGATGACGGCAGTAAGTCCCTCCTTGAAGTCGTCCTGTGCAATCTCTATCTTCGCTTTCTCTATCTGCTTGCGAATCTGGTCGTCATTGTCGGCATACTTCTTCAGTGAGCGCGACAAGGCGATGCGGAAGCCTGTGAGGTGCGTACCGCCCTCGATGGTGTTGATGTTGTTGACATAAGAGTGGATATGCTCAGAGTAATCGGTGTTGTACATTATAGCCGCCTCGATAGGCACACCCGCCTTTTCTGTCTTCAGATAGATGACATCATTGAAGAGATGAGAGCGGTGCTGGTCGATGTAGCGCACAAACTCCTTCAGGCCGTCCTGTGCGTGGAACACCTCCTCCTTTGGAGTCCATCCCTCTGCCACATTGCCTTCAGCGTCCAGTTGGGGGCGCATGTCGCGGAGAGTGATTTTGATTCCTGCGTTGAGGAATGCCAGTTCGCGCATACGTGTCGCCACGATGTCATATCTGTATGTCGTTGTTGTGAAGATTGTCGGGTCAGGCCAAAACTGCTGGCGAGTGCCGCGCTTCTCTGTCTCGCCAACGATTTTCACAGGATAGAGCGGTTTTCCTTGCTCATATTCCTGCTGGTAAATCTTGCCGTCGCGGAACACCTGTGAGAGCATGTGTGACGAAAGGGCGTTGACACAGGAGACACCCACGCCGTGGAGACCGCCGGAAACCTTGTAGGAACCTTTGTCAAACTTGCCGCCGGCATGCAGCACGGTCATCACGACCTCAAGGGCTGACTTGTGGAGCTTCGGATGCTCATCGACAGGGATGCCGCGTCCGTTGTCCTCTACAGTGATTGAGTTATCCTCGTTGATAGTCACTTCAATGTCTGTGCAGTAGCCTGCCATAGCCTCGTCGATGGAGTTGTCCACCGTCTCGTTGACAAGATGGTGGAGACCCTTCTCAGAGATGTCGCCGATATACATCGCAGGTCGCTTGCGCACCGCCTCGAGTCCTTCGAGGACTTGGATGCTGCTACCTGTGTAGTTCCCTTCAGTTTTCTGTATTTCTTCCATTTATCTTATAAATAATTTATTGTTCTTTTCCCTTGTTCCGCCACAGCCTTTCGGTGGAGTCTGTTGCGCTCCTCTGCGCGAAGGTCGGCGGAAGCCGTATTTCCGTGCAAAGATACTAAAAAAAAATGGAATAAGGAAATTATTTAATTATAAAATAATTAAGGTGTGAAAGAAATGTTTCCCATGTTTTTTGATGAGGAGATGTGAACTCGCCTTGGCGGCATTGTTTTGCCCTCATTGAAAGAATCATGGCACAATGGCAAAAGTTGGGAAAACGAAAGGTAACACTTTGTGTGGTGAAAGGTAATACTTTGCATGGAAAAAGGTTACCTTTCATGGTGCGAAAGGTAACCTTTTGTTATGCGGTTGCTAATGTGTTGTTTTACAGGAGAATACGTTGTTAGTTGTAGAACCTCTTGCTGCTTCTCAGGATGCGCCGTGTCGCGGCGATGAACTCCTGTGTTTCCTGGAGGATGTTGAGATAGAGGATTGTGGTGTTGATGTTCGAATCATCTTCCTGAAGGTGGTCCATCTGGCGTTTCCGCAGGGCGGATATGTGCCTCTTGAAGCCCTCTTTCTCAGCGAGGAGGGTGTCGATGGCTGCCACATCGTTGTGCTTTATGGCGGTGATGCCGCGCTGTATGAAGCCGAGAACCTGCTCCTTGACCGGCTGCAGTTCAGCTATCTGTGCATTGTTGAGCGGTGTGAAGTTGTTGTCGACATGCTCCTTGCATGGCACAGCCATACGTTTCAGACAGTAGATGACCTGCTCGTCGGCGTTCATGGCAAGGTGGAACCATGTGTTCTTCTCCAAGGACAGTGTCCTGTCTATGCTCCTCATGCCTATGAGGAGACGGTGGCGAGTCTTCTTGCGCCTTTCGTTGTCAATGTCAAGCTGCCTTATTGCCTTGCGCAACTGCTTCAGGTTCTCGTTTATCATGCCGCTGACGGTGGAGTCGAAACACGCTCCGGCATGCGCAAGCACTTCCGTCTGCACCGAGCGGAGGTGGTCGCGGAGCAGCGGCCAGCGCTCATCTTTGTCCTGAATCTGCATGATTTCCTTCAGGAACTGTCCGTCGTCGACTCTTGGCTCCTTGTCTGTCTTTGGCTTGTTGCTCTTGAAAAGCAGCACTATTGCGAGGACTATGAATCCTGCCATGGCGATGAAGCCGCCGAAATGCATCACCAGAACTACAATGCCGGCTGCAAGGAAAGCCACTCCGGCAGTAATCAGCCAGCCACCGATGACGCTGAGCATGCCTGTGATTCGGAACACCGCACTCTCTCTGCTCCATGCCCTGTCGGCGAGGGATGTACCCATGGCGACGATGAATGTCACGTAGGTTGTCGAGAGAGGCAGCTTAAGTGATGTGCCGAGGATTATGAGCAATGCCGCGAGGACTATGTTTATGGCAGCGCGGACAAGGTCAAACGCTGCGCCGTCGGCTATGACAGTCCCTTCCTTGCTGAACCTTTTGTCAATCCATTGGCGCATGTTCTTCGGCACAATCCTCACCACTGTCTCGCTGACGGTGTTGAATGACCTTACCATGCTTCTTGCCGCGCTTGACGAACCGAACATCTCTTCGCCCTGATCTTGGCGTGAAAGGTCGACGGAAGTCTTCACAACGTTGTGCGCTTTCTTTGATGTCGCAAGGGAATAAATCATGATTATTCCGGCGGCAAGAAGGAAAACAAACGGTGTGCGTGCACTGCTGTTGAGCGAGTCCATCATGAATGTGTCAGGGTTTCCCATGCTGTTGGCGGTGAAATCCGTGTATGCACTGTAGCCCGCCAATGGCACACCGATGAAGTTGACAAGGTCGTTGCTGGCGAAAGCCATGGCGAGTGCGAACGTTCCCACAAGGACTATGAGTTTGAGGACATTGCCTCCTGCGGCATGGAGCATCTGCATGAGCACGGTGAAGAGGACGAATCCGCCTGCCACAAGCAAAGGAGTCTCCTCCGCAATCCATGCCCTGAGGTCGTCGTTCATAAATGAAGACTGCCCCAGACCTTTTATAAGTATGAAATAGCCTATGGCTGTCAGTGCCATGCCTCCGAACAGTCCGATGAAATATTTCTGCCGTTTCACGTAGTTGAACGTGAAGAGCAGTCGCGCCAGCCACTGCACCACGGTGCCGAAGAAGAAGGCTATCGCCACGGAGCAGAATATGCCGAGGATTACGGACAGAGCCTTCTCCGTGTTGAGAAGCTGCGCGAAGGTCAGTGTGCCGGTGTCGTCAGCGATTATCTTCAGCAATGCCAGCACGAATGTTCCGCCAAGAAGTTCGAAGACAAGGGACACTGTCGTCGATGTCGGCAGACCCAGATTGTTGAATGAGTCGAGCAGCACGACATCGGTAACCATGACGGCAAGGAAGATGCACATGATGTTTTCGAAAGAATACATCTCGGGACGGAAGATGCCATGCCTCGCGATGTCCATCATTCCGTTGCTCATCAATGCTCCTGCCAGCACACCTATCGAGGCGATTATGATGACTGTGCGCAGTTTCGCCACCTTTGCTCCGATGGCAGAGTTGAGAAAATTCACGGCGTCGTTGCTCACGCCTACCATGAGGTCGAATATCGCAAGGACGAAGACAAAGATGATAACTCCTAAGAAAATCATTTCCATGTTTCTGTCGTTTTTTCTGATGTAATATTGCTTTTCGTTTTCAACCGTCTTGCGGTTTTTCGGGTGCAAAGTTACTTTTGTATTGTTACGAAACTGTTACAAATATGCTATAAAACGGTGAACTTCACGCCGGAGTCCGTAATAAATCAAAATGTAACCGAATTGTAATGCCGGAAACGCTTGTTTTATAGGAAAATAATGCTAAATTTGCACCACAGAAAAACTTTGCGATTATGACAGAACGTAGAATACTTGTTGTCGATGACGAGGAGGATCTGAGGGAAATCCTTCGGTTCAATCTCGAGAAAGAGGGGTTCAAGGTTGACACAGCCGCTTCCGCCGAAGAGGCTCTGACGCTTGACATCGCCTCGTACAGTCTGCTGCTCCTTGACATCATGATGGGCGAAATCAGCGGAATGGCTCTCGCACGTGTGCTGAAACGCCGCCCTGACACTGCCCATATACCTATTATATTCATCACGGCAAAGACTGCCGAGGATGACACGGTGGAAGGGCTTTCTATAGGGGCGGATGACTACATCACAAAGCCTTTTCGCCTGAAGGAGGTCGTCGCAAGGGTTGAGGCGGTGCTTCGCCGTGCAGGAAAGGATGCCAATGTGCGGCATGAACGTGACAAAGGTGTCGTTGGATATGAGACATTGCGCATTGACACTGTATCGAAGCGTGTCACTGTCGACGGCACAGAGATTGCCCTGACAAAGAAGGAGTTCGAGATACTCCTGCTGCTTGTGGGCAACGCCGGCAGAGTGTTCTCGCGCCAGGAGATACTCTCCCGTGTGTGGGATGACGATGTTTACGTCCTCGCGCGTACCGTTGATGTGAACATAACGCGCCTGAGAAAGAAGATAGGTGCCTATGGCGATTGTATTCACACGCGCCAAGGGTACGGTTATTCGTTTGAGAAATAAAAAGAAAGGAATGATTTATGGGAAATAAAAGGTCACTGAGCAGCCAGCTGTTCCTCACCGTGCTTATGCTATTCTCGGTGTTTGTGGCGGGCTTTGTATATTATCAGTATGAGCGGGAGAAGCAGTTCAAGATAGGAATCCTGCACACTCGCCTGAAGGACTATAACCACCAGCTTGCGGAAAGCATAGCCGAAGCCGGTGAAATGACGGACTCTTCGCTCACGGCTTATGTCAGGAGCCATCCTCTTCGCGGACTGCGTGTCACGCTGCTTGACACACGTGGCGGTGTGATCTATGACAACAGCCAACGCTCTTATTCCTCGCTGCCTAACCATCTGGAACGCCCGGAGGTGCGGCAGGCTCTTATGTCAGGGGAAGGGTTTGAGATAAACCGCTACTCGGACACCATGAACGAGAACTATTTCTATGCCGCGACGTATTTTCCACGGCAGGGAATCATTGTGCGTACGGCATTGCCTTATGATTTCGAACTTGCCGACCATCTGCGTGCGGACATGATTTCTATATGGATAACACTGGCGGCGAGTATCATCATTATGGTCGTTTTCTGGCTGTGCACCCACCGTCTTGGCAAGTCCATAGCACAGTTGCGCCGCTTCGCCATGCTTGTCGATAGGGGCGAGAACTATGATGCGGAGCGTGAGGCGGCGGCTTTCCCTGACACAGAGCTTGGGGAAATCTCACAGAACATTGTGCATCTCTACAAGCGTCTGCAGGAAAGCCAGGAGGACAAGCTGAGACTTAAGCGCCAGCTGACGCAGAACATCTCGCACGAACTGAAGACTCCGGTGGCGAGCATCAAGGGTTATCTGGAGACTATAATCGACAATCCGGACATCACTCCTGAGCAGCGCGACAACTTCATCATGCGATGCCATGCGCAAAGTGAGAGGCTTGCGCAGCTTGTCCAGGACATATCGTCGCTTAACCGTATGGATGAGGTGCTGCATTCGCTGAACATGCAGGTGGCGGACATTGCCGCTATTGTCCACGACATACAGCAGCAGGTGGCGCTGCAACTGGCGGAACGGCGCATGACAATCACCAACACGCTTCCGAGGACGCTGCCTATCATGGGCGATCCGTCCATGATTTACTCTATCTTCCGTAACCTTATCGACAATTCCATAGCTTATTCCGGTGAGGGAACAGCCATTGTCATCCGCTGCCGGGAGGAGAAGGACTGGTATCATTTCCGCATTTCGGACAACGGCATTGGCATACCTGAGGAGCATATCCCTCACATTTTCGAGCGCTTCTACCGTGTGGACAGCGGGCGGGCAAGGAAATTTGGCGGTACGGGTCTTGGGCTTGCCATAGTAAAAAATGCCGTGATGCTGCATGGCGGCAATATCACGGCGAGTGCTCTCCCCGGTGGAGGAGTGGAGTTCTCGTTCAGTCTTAGGAAGCGGGCGTAGAGGAATTTCCGAACCATTCGAGCGATTCGATTAATCCGAATCACTTGAATGAACCGTGAAAATCACTTTATCAGATGCCCCTCATCTGCAAATTCCAAGAGTTCTTTGTCACCGCGCGAATCCCCAAAAGCGGTGATGAAGAACTCTTTTCTTTGTTTTTCTATGTCAGGATATTCACATAGGAGGCGGCTCACCTTCTCCTTTCCGTAGCAGTTCTTTGACAGAAAACGCCCCGTAAAGCCTTTTTCATCAAACTCCATCTTTGTGCCCAACACTTTGAACTCCGGCACAAGACGGCTCACCCAATTCTCAGGGCTTGCGGTCACGAGCACCACTTCATTGCCGTTGCGCTGCTCTTTAATCAACCGGTGGTGGAGGTCTGTGCGCAGGATGTGCCTGTGCGTGTCGGCAAACTGTTGGCAGAAAGCGTTGAACTCTTCTTCACTCATCTTGCCGAAGCAGTTGTGAAGCAGCCTTTCCTTTGTCCTTTGGTTAGGGTAAAGGCGTGCAACCATGAGCAGAATCCACGGCATAATCCGCAGCATTGCCAATGCCAGACCGAGTCGTCCGCGTTGGAAAATGATAATGGACATCATGGAGTCCGTAGTCGTCAGTGTGCCGTCAAAATCCGATACGAATAGTTTCTTCATTTCTTTTGGTATAAAAAACAACCTATAACCTGCAACCCTCAATCTAAAACCTTATCTCCATAAAGGATGAAAACATAGGAAAGTATCCAAAGAAAGATTACAACCTGCAGGAAATGGTCCTTATACAAGAGTTTCGTTGGGTCACCTGTGGCGTCGTCAACCTCCGCAAGCTGGATGTAGCGGAGCAGTCCGAGAAGCACGAAAATGGTGGTAAGGTAGATGTATTCTGAGTTTGTTCGTGCCAAAAGTTCAGGTGAGATGGTGTACATTATATAGCATACGACTGTCACGGCGGCGGTTATTGTCACTGATTGGTTGATGAATGCAAGGTTGTACCGATGCGTATTGTGGCGCGGAGCCTCGCCGGTCTTCATCATTCTGATGACATCATCGCGCCTTTTCGCAAAGCCGAGAAGGAGCGTAAGCAGGAAAGTCATCAGCACAAGCCAATGGGACGGCACGATACCTGTGGCTGCACTGCCGGCGATTATGCGCAGTACGAATCCGAAAGAGAGGACGCAGACATCTACAATGGCATAGTGTTTCAGCAGACGGCAATACGCTATGTCGAGCACATAGTAGGCTGCGATGACGCAACCGAGGTCTGTTGCCCTGTCGCCGAGCGTATATACCATTGCCATTGAGAGGGAAAACATCAGCAGCATTATGGCATAGCCCTGCCCGATGGTTATCTTTCCGGAGGCAATCGGACGCTTGCATTTGACGGAATGGCGCCGGTCGTCCTCCACATCGATGATGTCATTGTAGCAATAGATTGACGATGCGGCGAAACTGTAGGCGAAGAATGCGATGAGAGTGCTCACGAGACTTGTCATATTCGTTAGTGCTCCGCCAAAGAACATAGGCATGAAGATGAACGCATTCTTTATCCATTGGTGCGGACGAGTGAGTAGAATCAGGCTTTTCATGTGGCTTTTGTTTTGTTAGGGGATGAGTTTCTGTACTTTGGCTATTGCCTTGTGGAGCAGCCATGCGAGAGGGATGGATATTGCCATGACTATGAGGAACGTGCGCCAATAGCCGAGATGATAGCGTTCGACAGGGCGCATGACAAACTCGACATGGATGAGGTACATCTCAAGGGATATTGTTCCGATGAACGCCGCGGCACGCTTTATCCATTGCGGTGTGTGGCAGAAGAGCTTGTTAAGCAGGATAATCATTGTCACGGCAAGGGGAATGTAGAGCATTCTCTCAAGGAACAGCGGAAATCGTCCGTGCTTGTACTGCTCCAGCCAGACGCAGGTGGCGAGGGAAAAGGCGAAGAGCAATGCCACAAGCCATATTGCAGAGCCGTCGATTGTCTCCTTTTTCCTTACGCTCTCCGCTATGTTTATGCCGAGGAAGAATATCGGCACACGGCTCCAAAATATCTCAATATGTCCCACGGTGGTGTGGATTGGCGTGACATACTGCACTGCAACGCACCACATTATCATACCAACGACGAGCCAGCGGTAGACGGGATGCTTGCGTATGAGTTCCATGTAAGGTGCTGCGAAGACATAGAGCATCATCGTGGCAGGGATGTACCAAAAGGTCAACTCATCACGTGTCCAGAAGTTCCAGTTAATGGCGATGTCGAGAATGAGGTCAATCCATTGTGCCGTAGTGTGCTGTTCGTGCCCAAGGAAGCGTGGGATGTAGTACAAAGAGGCTATCACCAGCCACGCAGGGTACACCCTTACGAGCCTTCGCCAATAGAAATCTTTCCATTTTTTCCAAAAAGGAGCGGTGGAGACGGTGGTCTTCATCCATGAGAACCATAGTCCCATGCCGCTCAGGAAAAGGAAGATGTCCACTCCGAGGTTGCCCATTCTCCGCAGTCCGAAGAACGCATCGGAGCGTGGAAGGGCGACATGGAAGAGGACAACGATGACCATTGCCACTCCCATTTGCTCTGCACGGAAGCGCGAAATGTCGGTGAGGTTGATGTCTTTGATTTTCATAGGGTGGGGGATTTCAGTCAGTTTTGTCAATAATGTCAGTATTGTCAGTATTGACCGTCATTACTGACAGTACTGTCAATAATGACAATATTGTCAGCTCTTATTTATGCTTTCCGTGACAATCTCTATCGCCTTCTTGAAGAGAATGGCGGTGATGATTGTCGCAAGGATATAGAGCAGCAGTCCGGCGTATATCTCTCCGTGGCGTGAAATTGGGATTATGACTTTCCTTGTGACAGGGTGGCACACGAACATCGCAGCGGATATGCCGCCCGTCCATGCCAAAGGACGCAGCAGAGTGCCGGGCAACGCGCGGACAAGCTTAATCGTTCCTATGCACACAAAGAACGGTGCGAATGTCCAAAACACGAAGTCAACACTGAAAACAGCCACCAGCGCCAATGCCGAGATTGCCCACGGAGCCTCTAAAAGGCGCGGTTTCTCCGTGCGTTCCATAGTCCTTGCATAGATGATTCCCAACGCAAAGACCGGCAGATTGCCCATGCAGTTGTAGCGGAACCAATTAAGTTCCGTGCTCAAAGGCTCAAAACTGAGCTGCACGGCGATACATCCGACAGCGAGAACGACAGGGACAAGAAGGCGCATCTTCTTGGAAATATGTCCCGATAGTGACGCTTTGCCGGGATAAAGCACAAAACGGTAGACGAGATACAGCTGCATCGTCAGTCCGAAATACCAGTATGGACCGGGCCAGATGGCATGATCCGGGTCGGCATAGAGGTTGCTGAACATTCCCAACTGCCCCACAACATTCCAGAAAGTGTAACGGTAATGCCCCGGAGTCATATAGTCCACAAGGACAAAGGCACTGTACCCCACCGCCATCATTATCCACAGCTTCATGAAATGCTTCTTGACAAAAGTCCATGCGCCCTCCTCTTTCACCGGTTTCCGTGGCTCTCCGGCGCATTGACGGCCGCCTTCGTACTTCATGACCAAGCCGTATGCACTGAGGAAAACAAACACCGGCACACCATAATGCCCGAAGAATGAGAACAGATGCGCAATGATGTCCCATGACGGATGTGCAAGTTCCGCAAACAGTCTTTCGACATTATGCCATGAGAAGGTGTACTCGTTCTCCTTCACCATTGGCCCAAGCCAGTGCGTGTAGTTATGGAGGACAATGGCGAGAATCGCCAATCCGCGCATCGCTGCCGCTTCCCTGCGTGTTATGAGTTCTTTGTTCATAGGTGTGGTTGCTGCTTTTGGGTTGTATTTCTATTGTAGTTGGTTATGCCACTCCTCATTTCTTGCGTTTCATCACGACATCATAGTCCGTCTGATGCTTAAGGATTCGCGGTCGTGAAGCATTGTATTCGGGCGACAGGATGTTAAGGTCATCGCGGTAATACTTGCACTTTATCCCTGCGAGATACATCAGAAGATGCGGCAGAGCGTCAGTCATGTACGGCTTGTTTGCCGAGGTTCGTATCGCCTTCCACAGCTCCGGATGCGACTTGCGGTAAGACTTTGACGCCCAAATCCAGAACGGTATCTCAAACTCCTCTCGTGCAAGACGCTCCGTAATGGTGGTGGAGTGCATCCTGCCACTGAAGTGCGGCAGCTCGCGCGAGTGCACTTCCTCGCCGTGGTCAGGCATGTAGATGACCACAGTGTTGGTGTTTTCAAAGAGCCGGACTATCTCACGGACGATGGAATCATTATATAATGTGGCATTATCATAGTCGCGCACGTTCTTCTTCCATTTCGGTCGCAGGTCCTCACGGTCACTGTAATCGTCGAGGGTGAAATGCTTTTTCGACTTCGGACACCGCACACGGTAAGTCTGATGCTGACCTATAAGGTGGAAAATGGTGAGATTCCCTTTCTGTAGTGTGTCACCGTCATGCGTGCGGCGTTCCTGTACCGCCTTGTAATCGTCAAGAAGTCCCTCGTCAAAGATGTGCAGCTTGTCGTTGCGCGCATCAAACTGAGCCGCCGACATCTCCGGGTCGTTGAGGAAAAAGCCACCGCTGAAGTCATAGACAGCCTGCTTTGCCTTAGGCAGGAACTCATTTGTGAGGAACGTAACGTGATACCCCGCCTTGCGGAATATCTCTCCAAACAGCGGATAGTCGCACCAGTCGCCTTTGTCGCCGACAGTGTATGTCGACATGATGTGCTTGAACACATAGCTCGTAAGATTCCATGGAGTCACCACATCGCTATAAGCCACAAGCTCACCCCTCTTTGCCATAGCCACCTGGCGTGGCGTTGTGGGCAGATGATAGCCGTAAAGTCCGGAATGGCGCTTGCAGTATGCCTCGCCGATAATCAGCACAATGTTCGGCGAAGTGTAGTCGCAACTGTCGACGGTGACGGTTTTTGCCACATCTTTTATTATGTCTATCTGCTTTGAAGCAAGATAGTTTGCATAGACACTGAAGGAGAAACGATAAAGCGGAAGATACTGTTTGCCGCAATCTTTCTCCGTGAGTCTGTGCTCGATGCCGCCGACTGTTTTCTGCGACATAAGGCTTTGCAGGTTCCGGAGGTTGGGGAAACAGTGGATTCCTGACACGATGACGCACACGGCGACAAGCACATTCCACAACGGGCGCACTCTCTTTATGCCGTCCGCAGCCTTGCTTTCGAGGGCGATAAGCCGTGAAGGCTTGCGCAGTTTGCGGTGTATCGACCAAAGAATATGCAGGATAGGTATGAGAAGAACCCAGCCCACGTTTGTCATAAGGACATCCGGCGAGAGATAGGCGGAGAAGAATTCCCCTGCCTCGCGTGGGTCTGTCTCGTTGACAAGCATGAGGATTGACGGATTGAGCGTCGTGTCAAACTTCACGAAACAGTACATGTCCACGATTGTCACGGGATAAGCGACGGCATAAACCAAGCCCCTTGCCACTGCCCGCAGCCGTTGCGGCAGCACCGCAAGCACTGCACAGACGACGTAAAGGCAGAAGAACAGCTCCTCCCAGGCATACTCGTAGAGCTTCGCCTTGTGGGCATAGTCCACGGAGAGCAGTGCTGCCGTGATGCCGAGGGCGAACATGAAGACAAGAAACTCCGGGTTTCTCGCTATCGGTGCGGTGATGATGTCAAGCCAACGTAACCGGTTTTTCATTCGTTTTTGCAGTAGTATAAAGGAGTGTGGCTCTGCCACACGACTGATGTTGTCTTTGTATGCCCCATGGCTGAAGCCAAGGGGTATCATGAGGAATGTGGCGCTGCCACACTTGCGGCGGTGCGTTTATTCCAAATAAAGCCTGTTATTTCTGATGTATTCCGCCACTTTCGGACATACGAGGTCTGTTATTTCCTTGCCCTCCATGACACGATGGCGGACATCCGTGCTGCTGATGTCCAGCAGCGGTTGTGTCACAATGGAAAGGCGGAAGTCCATGTCTTGCAGGGCTTCAGGCGTGGTGAGGGCGGAGCCTGTGCGCGGATATACAGCCACAGGGTGGTGGGTGAGAATCTCGCGGTGTTCAGCCCACTTGTCGAAAGCCGCCCAGTTATCGCCGCCGATGAGCAGTGTGAACTCCGTGGCGGAGAACTCCTTGCGCAGACTCCTCAGTGTGCGGTAGGAGAATGACGGCTTTTCAAGGTGGAACTCATAGTCGGACGCCGTCAGCCCCTCCTCATTTTCGAGGGCGAGGCGTGTCATTGCGAGGCGGTCATGGTCAGGGGAGAGCCTTGAATCCGTCTTCCACGGGTTCTGCGGCGTGACAAGAAACCACACCTCATCGAGCCCGAACTGCCGGCGGAAAGCCTTTGCGAGGGCAGTGTGGGCTATGTGGACAGGGTCGAAAGTGCCACCGAAAAGTCCGACTTTTTTCTTTGTTCCCATGTGCTTCGTCATTGCTCCGCAAGTGGCTTCATAATGGTGCGTTTTGTGGGGTGTCAGGGAAGGCATTGCGAAAGGTTACCTTTTAAGGTGTGAAAGGTAACCTTTCGCCATGTAAATCGTTACCTTTCGCATGGCAAAGTGTTACCTTTTGTTTCGTGATTTGTAATTCCTTGCAAATCAGAGCGTTGGTGGGTTATTCTGCAAGGAACTTTCGGATTTTATCCAAAGTCTCTTGTTTGGCTGTTTCAAGGTCATCATTGACCACGACAGTGTCGAACTTCGGTGCGAAGGACAGTTCGTATTCAGCCTTTGCAAGACGCTGCTCGATGACCTCCGGAGCGTCTGTCGCGCGTCCAACAAGGCGTCGGCGGAGCTCTTCGAGTGAAGGCGGCTGGATGAAGATGCTCAGAGCCTGTGCGCCATACTGCTGCTTGATGTTGCATCCGCCCTTGACATCAATGTCGAAGACCACGTTGTCGCCCTTCGCTGTCTGGCTTGTCACCTGGGATTTCAGTGTGCCATAGAACTTGTCGGTGTACACCTCCTCGTACTCCACAAACTCGTCTTTCGCGATTTTTGCCTTGAACTCTTCAGGCGTGAGGAAGAAGTATTCCACGCCGTCCTGCTCTGTTCCGCGCGGCTGGCGAGTGGTGCATGAGATGGAGAAGTGCATGTTAAGCTCCGGATGCTCCTGCATTAGCCACTGTACGATGGTGGACTTTCCCGAGCCGCTTGGCGCGCTGAAAATGAGAAGTTTGCCTTGTTTCATTTGGTGGTTTTGGGTTGTTTTTTTGACAATATTGTCAGTATTGACATTGCTGACAGTACTGACCAATGATTTTACAGTGCATTCAGCACCTGCTCCTTTATCTGTTCCAGTTCGTCTTTCATCTTCACGACGATGTTCTGCATCTCAGCCTGGTTGCTCTTTGAGCCGGTGGTGTTAATCTCGCGTCCCATCTCCTGAGCGATGAAACCGAGCTTTTTGCCGATAGGTTCGTCAAGAAGCATTGTGTCGCGGAAGTACTGCAAGTGGTTTGTCAGACGCTGTTTCTCCTCGGAGATGTCAAGTTTCTCGATGTAGTAGATGAGTTCCTGCTCCAGACGGTTCTTGTCATACTCCACGTCAGGGATAAGCTTCAGATTGTCGGTGATGCGCTGGCGTATCTTCTCCACACGGCTCTGCTCATACGGTTCAAGCTCCTTCTGAAGGCTGGCGATGTTGTCCAGTTTCTCGCTGAACTTCTTTTGCAGCGCTGCACCTTCCTGAATGCGGAACTCGATGAGCTGTGCAAGTGCGCAGTCTATGGCGTTCCGTGCCGCCGTCCATTCCTCTTCGCCGAGTGTCTCCACCTCGTTGCGGCTGAGGACGTCAGGGAGCCGCAGGATTGTCGACCAGTCCATGGCGAGCGAGATGTCCTTCTCGTAAGCTATCTTGTTGATTTGCTGATAGTAGAAGTCCACCATTTCAGGGTTTATGGGAGTGGCAGCCGCAGTCTCGTCCTTGTCAATCCAGATGCAGAAATCCACCTTTCCGCGTGACAGTCTGTCGGAGACAATCTGGCGAATCTCCATTTCCTTCTCGCGATAGAGTGGGGCGATGCGTGTCGAGAGGTCAAGAGTCTTGGAATTGAGAGCTTTGACCTCAACGTTGATTTTCTTGTTCTCAAAGGTTACGGTTGCTTTTCCGAAACCTGTCATTGATTGTATCATTTTCTTGTGTGTCTACGTTAAATTTATGCAAAAGTACAAATTATTTGCGAAAAAAATAGTAAATTTGCAGAATATTTAAGTATTTTGCGAAAAATGGCTTGTATACTCAGTATTGAAACCAGCACCGATGTGTGCTCTGTCGCCATTAGTGAGGATGGCAAGTGTATCTACTCTGACGAGGACCGCACAGGCCCGAACCACAATGAGAGATTGGGAACGTTCGTCGACCAAGCCCTTGGCTTTGCCGACAGCCATGCCATTCCTGTCGATGCCGTTGCCGTTTCGATGGGTCCGGGCTCATACACCGGGCTGCGAATCGGTGTATCGATGGCGAAAGGCGTGTGCTATAGTCTTGACATTCCGCTGATTGCGGTGCCCACGCTTGAGCTCCTCAGTGTGCCGGTGCTGCTGAAGCATGACGACCTTCCTGAGGATGCGCTCCTCTGTCCGATGCTTGACGCACGCCGCATGGAGGTCTATGCCGGACTGTACGACCGTGCCCTGCGCCCTGTACGGCAGGTGCAGGCGGACATTGTCGACGGGGAGACCTACCGCGAGTATCTTGACCGCCACCCTGTCTACTTCTTCGGCAACGGCGCAGCCAAGTGCATGGAGGCTGTCAATCATCCCAATGCACGGCTCATTGAAGGCATAGAGCCTCTGGCAAAGAACATGTTCCCTCTCGCCGAGCGCAGGCTTATGCAGGGAAAGACAGAGGATGTGGCTTATTTCGTGCCTTTCTATCTGAAAGATTTTGTAGCATTAAAACCAAAGAAACTCCTATGAACCTTGAAGGACTGGACTACAATACCCAGCGTGAACGTATGAAGATGCCGGAGTATGGACGTTGTGTGCATACTCTGGTGAAGCAGTGCATGGCAATGGAAAACCGCAGTGCACGGCAGAGATTTGCGGAGAACATTGTGAAGACAATGGAACTCATGCACCCAGAGATACGCCAGACGCCCGACTACAAGCAGAAGCTGTGGGACCATCTCGCCATAATGTGCGACTTCAAACTTGACATCGACTACCCTTATGATATCTCCGGGGCGAAGAAAATCTTCTCGCGTCCGGCTCCCATGCCTTATCCGAAACGGAGGATTCCGGTACGCCATTACGGCAGTCTTGTGTTCCAGGCTCTCGACTGCATAAAGGAGATGCCGCCGGGACCGGCACGTGATGAGGCGAGCCGTGTCATCGCCAACCAGATGAAGCGTGACATCATACAGCATGGTTTCGCCATTCCTGAGAATGACCGCATATTCTCTGACATCGCACAGTTCACTGACGGTGTGATACAGCTTGACCCTGAGAAAGTTAAACTGGACTTCTTTACCATTGAGAGCAATGCCACAAAGAAGGCAAAGCCTAAGAAGAAAAAGGGCAAATGAATGACTGTTCAAAATTGTTTTGTGAGGGAAAGCTCCGGCAAAAAACAATTTTGAACAGTTAATTGATAAAAAGAAACAATTATATCCAAGCAAATCATGGACACTTTCATCATAGAAGGCGGTCATCCGCTAAAGGGTACTATCGTCCCACAGGGTGCGAAAAACGAGACTCTGCAAGTCATCTGCGCCTCGATTCTTACTGCAGAGCCGGTGCGTATAAACAATGTTCCGGACATTCTTGACATGAACAATCTCATCCGATTGCTCACAGACATCGGTGTGAGGGTGACGAAACATGCGCGGAACGAATACACATTTCAGGCTGACAGTCTTAACCTTGACTATCTTGGGAGCGATGAATTCGTGAAGAAATGCTCTTCATTGCGTGGCTCGGTGCTTATGATTGGTCCGCTTCTCGGACGCTTTGGCAAGGCTACTGTGGCAAAGCCGGGTGGCGACAAGATTGGCCGCCGTCGTCTTGACACACACTTCCTCGGCTTCAGCAAGCTTGGTGCGGAGTTCTCCCGTGTCGAGGGAAGGGATGTCTATGAGCTTCGCGGAGAGCGTTTGAAGGGCTGTAAGATGCTTCTTGATGAGGCTTCTGTCACAGGAACGGCGAACATCGTCATGGCGGCTGTCTTGGCTGAGGGCGAGACAACTATCTATAATGCAGCCTGTGAGCCATACATACAGCAGCTTTGCCGCATGCTTAACAATATGGGTGCTGACATTACGGGCATAGGAAGCAATCTGTTGCACATCAAGGGTGTGAAGGAACTCCATGGCTGTGAGCACCGTGTGCTGCCTGACATGATAGAGGTCGGCTCGTTTATCGGTATGGGGGCGATGATTGGCGACGGCATAAGGATAAAGGATGTGTCAATAGAGAATCTCGGAATCATACCGGAAACATTCCGCCGCCTTGGTGTTGACGTCAGGGAAGAAGGCGATGACCTGTTCATTCCGAAGCATGATACCTTCACAGTCGACTCATTCATGGACGGCACAATCATGACTCTCTCCGATGCACCATGGCCAGGACTGACTCCGGACTTGCTCAGTGTGCTGCTCGTTGTTGCCACTCAGGCCAACGGTTCGGTGCTTGTCCACCAGAAGATGTTCGAGTCCCGACTGTTCTTTGTTGACAAACTCATTGACATGGGGGCAAACATCATCCTCTGTGACCCTCACCGTGCGGTGGTTGTGGGTCTTAACCACTCGAAGAAACTGCGTGCAGGAGTCATGTCAAGTCCGGACATCCGTGCCGGCATTGCCCTGCTTATAGCCGCATTGACGGCAGACGGCACATCGCGGATTGCCAACATTGCGCAGATTGACCGTGGATATGAGGACATCGAACAGCGTCTTAACGCTCTCGGAGCGAGAATCACACGCCAGTGATTCTGCCACGGAATGACGGGCGATTGCTTGGAAACAGTGCGGAAATAATACACGAACAGAGATGATAAAGGACACTGATGTTTACAAGATTGGGCGCGTTGGAAAGCCCCACGGAGTGAAAGGTGAGGTGCAGGTGCAGATAGATGATGATGTGTTCGACCGTGTCGGAGCGGACTATCTTGTGCTGCGCATCGACGGAATCCTTGTGCCTTTCTTCATGGAGGAATACCGTTTCAAGAGTGACGAGATAGCCCTTGTCACCTTCTGTGACATGGATTCCGCCGAGAAAGTGCGCGAACTGACCGGCTGTGAGGTGTTTTTCCCACGCTCACTTGCCGACGAAGTGGAGCACGACCTTACTTATGCGGAGCTTGTGGGCTATGAGCTCACGGACTCGAACACAGGCAAGACCGTAGGAACAATAGAGGCTGTGGACGATGCGACAGAGAACATTCTCTTTGAACTCGACAACGGTCTCCTTATTCCTGCTCCCGAAGAGCTTATCGAAGAGGTGGACACGGAATGCCGTAAGGTTACAGTTGCCGTGCCGGAAGGTCTGCTTGACGGTTCGTTCTGCTGATTGTCAATCGCGTCAACCTTGTCAATATTGTCAATTATGCCAGTATTGCCAATCCTGACAAAAACAAAGAAAAACAATGAAAAAGCAAATATGTATATTAGGTTCCACCGGCTCCATAGGCACTCAGGCGTTGGAGGTCATCGAGGAACATAGCGACCTTTACGAGGTGTATTGCCTTACTGCATACAACCATGTGGAGATGCTTGCCGAACAGGCGCACAAGTTCAAGCCGGCAGCGGTGGTCATCGCCAATGAGGATCATTACGAGCGGCTGTGCTCCCTGCTATCCGACTGCCCGGACATCAAGGTCTATGCCGGTGCGGAAGCCCTTGAAGAGATTGTCGAGGCAGAGCCTATCGACATGGTACTCACCGCCATGGTGGGCTTCGCAGGTCTGAAACCGACCATCCGTGCGATAAAGGCGCATAAGAAAATATGCCTTGCCAACAAGGAGACTCTTGTCGTTGCAGGCGAACTTATAATGGGATTGGCGCAGGAAAACCACTGCCCTATACTTCCTGTAGACTCAGAACACTCCGCCATATTCCAAAGCCTTGTGGGCGATGCCGACACGGAAATCGAGAAGATTCTCCTCACTGCTTCCGGCGGACCGTTCAGAAAGTTCACCTTGGAGGAGATGAAGAGTGTCACCGCCGCTGACGCATTGAAGCATCCGACATGGGACATGGGCGCGAAAATTACCATAGATTCCGCTTCGATGATGAACAAAGGCTTTGAGGTGATAGAGGCAAAATGGCTCTTCGGTGTGGACGCTGACAGAATACAAGTCCTTGTCCATCCGCAGTCGATAGTGCATTCTGCCGTGCAATACGTGGACGGCAGCGTGAAGGCGCAGCTTGGTGTGCCTGACATGCGACTGCCTATACAGTATGCGTTCTCCTTCCCGCAGCGCCTGCACCTGTCAGGTGAGCGGCTTGATTTGTTCAAACAGCCGCTGGAATTTTTTGAGCCGGACATGGAGAAATTCCGCTGTCTCGCCATGGCTTACGAGTCTTTGCGCATGGGCGGCAACATGTCGTGCATCGTGAACGCCGCCAATGAGGTGGTCAACGAGGCGTTCCGCAAGGACAAATGCGGGTTCCTGCAGATGGGCGACATCATCGCCGAGACAATGCAGCGCGCCACTTTCGTGAAGAAACCGACACTCGACGACTACCTCATGTCCGACGCTGAGGCAAGGCGCATAGCCGCTTCGCTGTTATAAGGCAGTATTGTCAGAAACGTCAATATTGTCAATACTGACATTTCTGACAATACTGACCCGCCCTCAACACCCATAACCAAACCAACCACACACAACCATTCAAGCAAAACTCCAATGGAAACATTCTGGATAAAGACATTACAATTCCTGCTTTCGATAACAATCCTTGTGGCTCTCCATGAGGGAGGACACTTCTTCTTCGCAAAGTTGTTCAAGACACGCGTGTCACGCTTCTACATCTTCGCCAACTTCAAGTTCCACATCTGGAGCTCCTACGACAACTGGTGGCGCAGGCTGAGAGGCAAAAAACTCATCACCGAACGTGGAGAGGACGGCAACAAGAAATACAACGAAGAGGCAGGAACCGAGTACGGACTGGGCTGGCTGCCTATCGGCGGCTACTGCCAGATTGACGGCATGGTGGACGAGACACAGTCTGCCGACGACCTTGCCAAGAAGCCTGTGCAGCCTTGGGAGTTCCGAAGTAAGAAAGCGTATCAGCGTCTCCTCATCATGGCAGGCGGCGTAATGGTCAATTTCTTCCTCGCACTGATAATCTATTCTGCCGTGTTCTACACATGGGGCGAGGACTATGTTGCCCTCAAGGACATGAAAAGCGGAATGAAGTTCAACTCATCCGCCAAAGCCCTCGGCTTCAAGGACGGCGACATACTCCTCGGAACTGACCAAGGAGATTTCCGCGAGTTCTCTACCGACATGTTCCGCGACCTCACCACCGCTCATGAGGCGTATGTACTTCGCTGTGGAAAGAAGACCGCCGTGGCTCTTCCCGGTGACCTTGACCTTCTCCAAATGCTGAAATCCGACCCTGTGTTTGTGCGCCCTCTCGTGCCATGTGACATAGACAGCGTGCTTGCCGGTACTCCTGCCGCCAAGGCCGGGATAAGAAAAGGGGATAAAATCCTCTCAATCAACGGCAAACCGGTTGACTCTTGGAACGATTGCCACTATCAGTTGGGAATCCTTGACGACAGACTTATGGCTGCAGAGACAGCAAAGGACAGTCTTAAAATACGCACAGTGCAGTTTGTTGTGGCACGTGACGCATCGTCGGTGCTCTATCCTTCCGCAGCAAAAGCCATTCCTTTGGAGTCCGCAGTTAAGGACACAATCACACTTGTAATGACTCCAAAACTGAAATTCGGTGTGGTTGAGAGCAGCATATTCTCTTATTATAAACCGACACACGTCTCCTACGGCATTGCCGAGAGTGTCCCTGCCGGAATCAACTACGGTCTTGATGTCCTTGGCGGCTATGTCGGCGACCTGAAATACCTATTCTCCGCCGACGGCGCGAAGAACCTTGGCGGTTTCGGAGCGATAGGCTCGATGTTCCCTCCGGTGTGGGATTGGAGCATGTTCTGGCGCATGACGGCGTTCCTTTCCATAATCCTCGCCTTCATGAACATCATCCCTATTCCGGGACTTGACGGCGGACACATCCTCATCCTCCTTATGGAAGTGGTGACAGGAAAAGTGCCGAGCCTCCGTTTCCAGCAGATTGCGCAGAACATAGGCATGGGTCTTCTGCTCCTGCTGATGCTTGTTGCCAACATGAATGATTTCCTTCGTTGGATAGGGTTGATGTAAAATGGTGTGGTTGTACTAATGTATTGTATATCAAGCTGTTATTTTTAAGATTGCGAAAGGTAACACTTTGCATAGTAAAAGGTATCACTTTACACACTGAAGTGATACCTTTTATCATATAAAGTGTTATACTTTGTTTTACACATAAAGACATATAACAATTTCGGGCAGTGTTCCACCATTAGGAGCACTGCCCGATTTGCATTGTAAGAGTATAAGTTTTGGGGAATAAAAGCTGTTTTTGCAGACTACTTATTCTGTTACATGGCGCAGCAGGAATGTGTACATCTTCTGCAAATCCTCCATGCTCTGTGGGACGGAATGCCCTTTTCCATAGTCTTTAAGTACCTCATGGGTAACGCCTTTCGCCTTGAAGCTTTTGACGATGTTGTCCATCTGTATGCCATAGTTCGGGTCATCGTCACTGTTGTAGAAGAAGAATGTCGGCGCAGTCCTGTTCGTCTTGGCTGTCAACGCTCCTCCCTGACGCTTCCATGTAGCTTTCGGGTTAGCGGTGGAGTTGCAGTAAGCGTCCATGTTCTTGTACTCCCGGGAGTCCTTTTTCATCAGATTGTAGTCGAAAACGCCGGGACCGAGGAATGCAACCTGAATGTATGCCGCCTCATTCGGGCAGCGTCCGCGTTCCCTTTGTGTCCATTCCTCGAACGGTTTGTCGCCGATGGCGAGCGAACCTGCCGTGGAGCCGCGTGAGAAGCCATAGATGGCGATGTCATGCCCAAGGCCTACCGTCCTGCCAATGCCGCGCACAGTGCGTATGGCGGAGCGCACTTTCCGGGCCGCATCATCGGCAATCTCTATGGAGCCGAGCGACTTGTTCGGTCCGCCTTTGTACTTTCCGTTGCCCCAGTCGCAATATTTCGGGTGGTCGGCTATTGCCCATGCGCATCCCACGGCCGGCGCTCCCTGGACGAAAGAGTCGTTGAACGCCGCCCAATGGTAGGGCAGGAACATGCGTTTGTGAGTGTTGCCGTAGTAGCTGTTGCTGTAAGAGAATGAGAGGACTGTGGGCACAGGTCGCTTCGGGTTTGCAGGATAGACGATGTCCATGTACAGGGAATCGTTCTCGGCGGCCATGTTGTAGACATCCTTATCGTCAAGATGATAGCTCACATCACGCAGTATGCGGTAGCCTTCAAAGAGGATATATGCACGGTCCTGTGAGATGTCGTCCATTCCGCAGAACGTTCCGTTGCGCATTTCGCTGTTTATGGCGATGATGTCCTTGTTGATTAGCGGTGAAACAGCGTTTGCATGCTTGCCGTAATCAAGTTCGATGACGCAGTAACCTTGTTTGAGAAGCCAGTTTACATCCTTCTTGTTGGAGTTCCGGCCGACCTTTTCGCAGGCGAGATTCTCGAGGTAGACGACAGTCATCCGCTTGCCGTTCTTGTCCAAGGCAGGCTTTTTTGCCTCCGTGGTGGTGTAGCGGATAGCGGTGTTGAGTGTCACGCTTTTCCATGTGTCTTTGCCGGCGAAGGTTGCGAGGGGCAGGATTGCGGTGAGGAGAAGCAGATTTTTCAGTAGTTTCATGGGTTGGTTGGGTTGATTTGGTCAGTAATGTCAGTAATGACAGGACTGTCAGGATTGTCGTTAGTGTCAGTAATGTCGATATTGCAGGGGTGTGCTTTCAGAAGCTGATTTTCAGGTTTTCCTTTCTGAGAGCCTCTTCCAGCTCCTTTGGAGAGCCATGGAGCAGGCGTCTGTCCTGCGTCATGAGCCATATCTCGTCGGCAAGGTGCAGCGCCATTTCCATGTCGTGTGTGGAGAGCAGTACCCCTTGTCCCAGGCGTCCGCTGCCATTGTTTTCCGCTGCGATGGCCTTCATCAGGCGCATTGTCTCCACCTTTGACGGATAGTCAAGAAAGGCGGTCGGCTCGTCAAGGAGGATGATTGGCGTCTCTTGTGCCAAGGCTTTTGCGATGAGAACCTTTTGGCACTCGCCGTCGGAAAGGGTCTCAATGTCCCTTTCTGCCAGCATTGACACGCCAACACGTGCCATGCTCCTCTCCACAATCTCACGGTCGATGTCGCGGAGTGTCCCCCACATGTCCGTGTACGGTGAGCGCCCGAGACCCACAATGTCACGTGCGGTCATCATTGAGACATCAGGCCGCCCTGTAAGCACCACGCTCACCCGCCTTGCCAGCCGTCCGTTGTCCGTCCGTCTGCCACTGTCGGGAGTTATGACGATGTCGTCAGAGCCATTGTCTCCTGAGTACCTTATCTCCCCATGCATAGGAGGGAGGAAACCCGCAAGAGTCTTCAGCAGTGTGGATTTCCCCACACCGTTCCGTCCGACAAGACAGGTCAGTTTGCCGGCAGCCAGCTGTGCATTGAGGGACGATGCCAGAATGTGTCTGCCGTGGCCTATGGTAAGGTCAGAGATTGTCAATGTATTCATATAGCTTCTTGTAGAAAGGGTGGCGCGTCATTGTCGGAGCGTCACCAAGTATGATAAGTTTCATCCTTGCCCTCGTTATCGCCACGTTCATTCTTCGCAGGTCACGGAGGAATCCTATCTGTCCTTCGTCGTTGGCGCGGACAAGGGAGATAAGCACAACATCACGCTCCTGACCTTGGAAACCGTCGACAGTGTTCACGCTGATAAGGTGGCGGTAGGGCTTGAAATATGGCTCTTTCCTAACAAGTTGGCGCAGATACTGCACCTGTGCACGGTAAGGTGAGATGATTCCGACATCGATTCTCTCGCTGAGGATGCGCTCTTTGCCAATCTTGTCGAAGTAGAGTTGCAGGGCGGCGAGGGTCAGTTTTGCCTCCGTCTTGTTGATTCTGCCGTAGCTTTCGCCCACAAACTCCTCATGGCAAGCCATGTCCGCCGTGTCAATCCATAGCATGGGGATGTCAAAATCAAGGACAGAGCGGTTCTTTACCTCAGGTGCCGACTCCACTTTTCCTCCATAGAACCAGTCGGAAGAGAACTTCATAATCTCGTGGTTCATGCGGTACTGCACCTTCAGCAGTGTCACAACCTCCGGCTTCTGTTTGGCAATGCGCTCCATGAGTGTCACGCCAAGTCCGCCTTTCAGCGCCTCGTTGCTCTTCACTGTTGGCGGAAGCTGGCAGTGGTCGCCTGCAAAGACTATGCGCGAAGCCTTCTGTATAGGTATCCAGCATGCCGCTTCAAGAGCCTGTGCCGCTTCGTCGATGAACAGAGTGCCGAACTTCTGTCCCTCGAGGATACGGTTTGCAGAACCGACAAGTGTGCAGGCGATGACACGCGCATCGCCGAACAGCTGTTGGTTTATCCGCATTTCAATCTCCGTTGCGCGTGACCTCAGTCGGTCCATCTTCTGGTGGAACGAGCGGTCGCCACGCTTTCGGTTGGCACGAAGCTCACGCATCGCCTTGCGCATCGCCCACAACTGCTCATAGTCGGGATGGCTCTCAAACTGCCGTTCGTAGGTGAAAGACAGCATCTTGTCGTTCACTCGTGTAGGGTTTCCTATCCTGAGCACCGGCACACCACGGTCAACAAGTTTCTCGGAAATCCAGTCCACCGCCATATTGCTTTGTGCGCAGATGAGCACCTGGTTCTCTTTTCTCAGGCATTCGAACACAGCCTCCACGAGAGTCGTTGTCTTTCCCGTTCCCGGAGGGCCGTGGACGATGGCGACATCCTTTGCCAGCAGCACCTCATTGACAGCCTTCTCCTGAGTAGGGTTGAGCCATGGAAGGCGCACAGGCGTGTCAAAGCGGTAGCGTTGTGCAGGCATGTCGGTGTAGAAAAGGTCACGCAGATAAGTCAGGCGTGTGCCTTTTCCGCGTATCACACGGTCAAGGGCGGCAATCATCGTGCGGTGGCTTGTCTCGTCAAAGCTCAGTTGCACGCCGAGATTCTCTTTTCCCTGCAGTTCTACAGCGTGGCTTTCGTTGTTCAAGGCTATCACCATACGGTCGCCGTCGACGTAGGAGACGATGGCGGTGAAAGGCAGATAGGACGGTTTGCCGTCGGCAAGAGTGAAGAAGCAGACCGGCTTTCCGTATTCGAAATTATGCTCTGTCTCGTCCTCTTTCTGCCGATGCACTTCGATGCAGTACTGGTTCAGCGAATTGTAGTACGCCTTTCCCGTCTGCAAAGGGTGCCACGCTTCTCCTCGCTTTATCTTCCTTCCGATGCCCTGCGCCTCAGTCTGTTGGCGGAACGCATCACGCTCCGCCTCATATTCCAGTTGGAGAAGCCGCTTCTGCTTCTCAAGTTCAAGTATGGGGTTGGTGTAACTCACTTGCTGTTGTCTTAGGGTTATGGTTGCCGTTACCTTAATATCAATGGCGGCATACTCTTTTGCAAAGCGAATGCAAACCGAACGCAATGGAGCTTGCTCTGAATTGCTGAGGTGCCGCTTCGCTTTTGCAAAGTTACAAAGAAAAATGAATAAAAGCAAGAAATCCTTGTTTTTAAGTATTGCTTGAGTCATCATTTATAGCTACCTTTGTAACGGATTTGACGAAAACACATAGACTTTTGAAACAAAAATGAAGAGAAAAAGTTGGCGAAAGTGGCATAAATGGTTAGGCATAGTATTCTCATTCTTCCTGGTGATGTTCAGCGTTTCGGGGATAATCCTGAACCACCGCCATTGGTATGGGAACGTTAATGTGAGCAGAAACCTGTTGCCGGAGTCGTTCCATTATAATAATTGGAACAACGGGCTGCTGCGCGGGACATTAAAAGCAGGGGACTCTGTCCTCGTCTATGGCACAGGCGGTGTGTTCCTTACAGACGGCAGAGTGTCCTCTTTCAAAGAGTTCTCCGCAGGAATGCCGTCGGGTGCTGATGCGAGGACTGTCCGTTCTGTTGTCCGTACACCGTCAGGGGAGCTTTTTGCCTTGTCGCCTTTCAATGTCTATCGCCACACAGGAGCAGCGTGGAAAGAGTTTTCCGCGCCTTGGGACAAGGGAGACAAAGGGGCGGACATGACAATGAGGGGCGACACCCTCGTCATTCTCTCACGCAGCAAGGTGTACATAGCAACGCCACCGTACACTGTTTTCACCGCTCACGAACTCAAAGCGCCTGAAGGATATACAGGCAAGGTGTCACTTTTCCGCACAGTCCTTTTGCTCCACAGTGGCGAACTGTTCGGCGTTCCGGGAAAGGTTGTTGTGGATGTTCTTGGAATCCTTGTCATCTTTTTCTGTGTTTCAGGCATTGCCCTGTGGGCTTCCGGACATGGAAGAATGCCGAAACTGTTCCGCATAAGCTACAAATGGCATGAGTTGTTTGGGCGGAAGACGATAGTCATAACCATGCTCCTCTGCCTTACGGGCTGGGCATTGCGTCCGCCATTGCTTATAGCACTCGTGAAATGCACCATGCCTGCCATGCCGTATTCCGTCCTTGACACAAAGAATGCGTGGCAGGACAAGCTGCGCATGGTGCGCTATGATGCGGACAAGGGCGACTGGCTGTTGTCCACATCCGAGGGCTTTTATTCGATGAAAGATTTTGCCTCAGTTCCTCTGCGTGAGCGGAAAGCGCCGCCGGTGAGTGTCATGGGGCTTAATGTCCTCGAAAGGGAACAGGGCGGATGGCTGGTAGGGTCGTTCACAGGCATGTACAAATGGGACAGGAAACATGGCACTGCCGTTGACGCAGTGACAGGGGAAAGAGCACCGGAGACAGCCGGTGCGCCATTCGGGAAGCTCGCTGTTGCAGGTTATTCAAAGGATTTCGCATGTGGAAAGTTCTTCACGACATGGTATGAAGGCACGGAAGCTATCCCGCAACCACAACGCTACGAGGGACTGCCGATGTCCGTTTGGCAGTTGGCGCTGGAGGTTCATACAGGCAGGATTTACACGTTTATGTGCGGAATGGAAGTCCTGTTGTGGATTTTCGTGGCAGGAATAGTCGCAATGCTTGTGTTCTGGTCAGGGTGGAAAATAAGAAAACGCTCCTCAAGGTAGGAACGTTTTACAGGAAAATATCATTATGAAAGGATAATGCTCAGTACGGCAGACCAATGGGCTGCTGCCCCGAGAAGCACGAACACGTGCCAAATGGCATGGTAGTTCGGGCGGTTGTCGTGGGAGAAGAAATATGTTCCGGCAGTGTAGAATACACCTTCCGCCACGATGAGTGACATTGCTGTCGTGGAGAGGTGGCGGCAAGCCTCCGGCGCAATGACGAGGACGCTCCAGCCCATAATGAGATAAATGGCGAGGGAAAGCCTTGGGAAACGGTTGATAGCCACGATTTTGTATACCGTTCCGCCAAGAACCACAAGCCATTGGAATATGAAGAATCCCCATCCAATCCATCCTCCAACCACTCCGATGCAGATGGGAGTGTAGGAGCAGGCTATCATGACATAGATGCTTATATGGTCGCACTTGCGCATCATGTCCTTTGCCTTGCCTTTGGGCAGCAGGTGATAGACAGTGCTTGACAGGAACATGAGGAACATGCCCGTTATAAAAAAGATGACACCCATGGTCATCTGCCATCCTTTCTCCGTTGCGGGCCATACTGCCCAAATACATGTCAGTGCGAACACAGCACCGAGGAGGTGGGTGAACGTGTTTGCTTTTTCTTCTATTCTCATGCTTGTTTAGGGTTTATGGCTGCTGATAAAAACAACAATAATTGCCAAATTGCAGCTTGTCCTATGCAAAATTACAAACAATTTTCTGTAATAGCAAAAAAACAGCAAACTTTGTATGTCCCACGTATATAAATGCTGCTTTATGAGTTTGTTTTGCTAAAACAAGTCAAAGGATATTTGTGCGACAATTTCACGCGGACGGAGCGAGTAGACGGAACAAATGTTGGCGTTCGTTGTCAGTAACTGGCGCTCGTATGTCATGTTTCCCAATATATTGTTTGCATGAAGGCTGTATTCGATGCACTTTGCCTTATAAGAGATTCCGGAGTCGATGAAGAAGTTTGACGGCACATCCTTGTCGGACGAATGGTAGGCACTCCCTTTAATTGAAAGTTCGAGTCCTTTTGCCGGAAAGACGAATAGCGACAGCTTATGTGCAAAATTTACCAGATTTTCAGTGGTAAAGTCGGTGTTGTCCTTGCATGACTGCTTGCTGGCGTTCATCTCCGAATCTATTTCAAAAGAGAATGCTTTTACAGGTTGCATGGCAAGGTGCAATTGCACAATGGAGCTTTTCAGCTGCCATTTGCTGAGCTGCTCGCCAAAGAGGAGGGCATAATCCGACCACATCTTGCTTGCGTTCAGAGAAATGGAGGTCTTAGCCCAAAAGAATGATTTCGAGAACCGTGCCCTGACGGAATATGTGTCTGCGTCATAGCGTTGGTCAGTCGGTGTGCGCAAATAGACATTATCTGTTAGCTTGCTTGAGAAAAGCATCTCGTTTGTACGGTGTGACCATGATGTTGAGGCGGTGAAGAAGATTCCTTTTATCGGATTCTTGTAACTGGCGTTGATGTTTGCCGAGTGCATCCCACGATTCTCCGGTTTGCCACTGTATGATGCCTGTGTGCGGTAGGATGTGAATATTGGTGTGCGGTAGATGCTCATCAAGGAGTTTTCCGATTCCTGATAGCTGTAGCCGGCAGAAGAGGACAAGGCAGAAGTAAAGTGATAGTTCAGTGAGGCGCGTGGCTGCAAAGTCAGCCGGCAGTTGTCATAATCTGCATAAGCACGGTGGGCAAGGTTCGCCTTCATGGCAATGACCATCTTGAGCGATTGTGTTTCAAGGTTCATTGAAGGGGCAATGTAGAAGTTCTGCTCATTGTAGCTTTCTGAAGCATCGGTGTCACCATAACGGACATCAAGCTGCTGCGCCTGCACATCTGCTCCTGTGCGGTAGTTCACAGTGAACCTGCCGATACGCTGACGGAAAGAAAGGCTGTTCATGCTTACAAGTGAGCGGATGTCCAGCTTCTCTGTCTCGCCAAGCACAGTAAGCAGCTGTCCCGGCAAATAGCTGAACGTGGTTTGTGAAGAGAAATTCATGCTGTTGCCGTTCCTTGTCGTGCGGATTATCTCGAAATCCTCAGTGATGAACGATTTCCGTGGGCGCACCATCCGGCGTGTCTCTGTCCCGTTAAGGGATGTCATGCCATAGCTTCTGTCAAACCCCAAATTGCCGTGCAGGCGGTTGTTCAGGTATATATTGTCATTGTTCACCTTATATGTCAAATCCGCCTTCACTTGGTTGCTGATCGCAGTGGTGGCACTCTCTTCAGAGACAATAGCGCCGCTTATGTCAGTATATGATGTTGACCGGTCAAAGTCCGAGTGCTTCCTGTCCCACAGATAGTCGGCTTGCACCCTCAGGTCATTGTCCTTGGATGTCTTGAACAGCTGGTTTGTGGCAACGACATGCGTCTCATTGAACCGTGAACGCTCACTGCCAATGTTTGGAGTTGTGACACTGATGTTGTCAAGAATCCCATTTTCCTCTTGGTTGTCACGCATCATGGTGGCAAGGTCACGGAGTTCGTATGTGATGTCCTTTCCTGTGTTGTTGCATTTGTACATGGAGAGGTTCTGCATCTTCTTGCTGAACATCATTACCATAATTTTGCTGTCATAAAGAAGCTTTGCAGCATTTTGCACATGGCTTCCGCCACCAATGTCCATCACTCCCGACCAAACATTCTTTGCGTCTTCTTTCAGCACAATGTTCAATGCTGCCTGTTCGCTGAACTGCACACCGCGCAAGGACTTCACAGGCTGGTGGTTCTGGACAACCTGCACTGTCTTCACCTTGTCAGCCTGCAAATTCTCACTGGCTTGGGCGTATTTGCTGCCCATAAGGTCCATACCCTCAATGTAAAACTTGTTTATGGCCCTGCCCTCATAAGAGATGCTGCCATTGCTGCTAACCTCCAATCCGGGGAGTTTCCTTATCACATCAGCAATGGAGCGGTCCTGTGTCTGCTTGAACATCGCCACACTGTAATCCAGAGTGTCGCCACGCTGCTTTATCCTGTCAGGACGCACACTGACCTCCTTCAGTGTGAACATCTGCTCCTTCAGAACAATGCTTTGACCTTGGCGGAACTTTGAAAGCGGAATGATTGTTTTCTCATATCCCAGCATCATGAATTCAATCTTCAGCCCGGACTGATCCTTCCCTTTCAGGCTGATAGAGAATCGCCCGCCATCGCCACAGATCGTATATGCCACTGTCTTGCCACCATTATCCACGACAACAATGCTGGCACCGGCAAGAGACTTCTTTCCGGTGTCAGTGACTTTTCCGCTTATCTCTTGTGCAAAGCAGCCATGCAAGCACAAGAACATAAAGGACATTATGACAAAAACTCTGCACATACACTCTGCCTTTATCACTCTTCAAAACGCTTGTCCAAAAACATCGCCTTTCGCTCCGGATGTTTCAAAGGCTTTCCATTGGCATCATAGCCCTCACCTCGGAAACCTGTCAGCCTCTCGACATAAGCCTCCGGGTCTTTCCACGATAAGCGTTGCAGACTATAATATTCATCTTGAGTACACTCGGCATATTTTTTCTGCGGCACATCCAAACTGCGTAGCGTTCCGTTGCGCACTTCCATACATGAGAATGTGAAAAAGCCTTCTGAATCTTTCGCTTCAAGAATCAATCCCGGGAGTCCATGAAGATACCATGGGCCGTCAGAGACAGGAATGTCCTTGGCAAACCAAACCTGCCATTTCCTTCCTAAATAATCTGCTGTCGCAAATCTGCAAGCATATTCGCAGATGACACTATCCCTGTCCTCTATCGTCCACACTGGTTGCTCCAAAGGTGCCGTAAAACGGAAATGGGTAAGACTCACATCTGTATATGTCAGTTTGTTCCGTTCCGGACAATTTTTCCAAACGCGATAATGATGCCTTGCACGTGGGTACATTAACTTTGCATACGCATTATCCATATCACCATAGTTTCCTCCTGCACGACTCACACTGTCCACGATTTCTGCACGGCTCACACTCCAAAGGCTGTAGAAATGGCTCTTTATGCCGTCCACTTCCAAAACCATCTCGTCCTGCGATGCACGCTCTTGACCATAAAAGGAATGGAAAGTAACAGCATAATGGACTCTTATGCCGGACTTCGTTGTCTGTGCATTGCACGATAGATACATGCAACTAAGGAACAGTAAAATAAATAACTTTTTCATAATTATTTTGTTGTATAGACAGGATTCATGGTTATTGGCGTTTGTTTAGGCACTTGTATTTCATTATTATTTTTCAAAACGCTTGTCCAAAAACATCGCCTTCCTCTCAGGATAAACCAAAGGCTTTCCGTTGGCATCGAATCCCTCACCTCTGAAACCTACGACTCTTTCACTGAATGCATACGGGTCTTTAAACCTTTCACGAATCAAGTTATAATATTCATCCTGCGTACAGTCCGTGTATTTTTTTTGTGGCACATCCAAGTTGCGCAACGTCCCTTTACGCACCTCCATACATGAGAACGTATATTTTCCCTCTGAATCTTTTGCCTCAAGAATTAACCCCGGTAGACCGTAGAGATTCCATGGACCGTCAGAAACAGGAATGTCCTTGGCATACCAAACCTGCCATTTCCTTCCGCAATATTCTGTCGTTGCCAATCGGCAGTCATATTTGCAGACAGTGCTGTCCCTATCTTCTATCGTCCATGCAGGCTGTTTCATAGATGCCGTAAAACGGAAATCAAGGAGAGCTTGATCAACAAATGTTAGCATATTTTTCTCAGGGCAGT
Source organism: Palleniella intestinalis (assembly GCF_013166595.1). Lineage (GTDB taxonomy): Bacteria > Bacteroidota > Bacteroidia > Bacteroidales > Bacteroidaceae > Prevotella > Prevotella intestinalis. The sequence continues at coordinate 334,777 of NZ_JABKKG010000004.1, forward strand.
TCTTCCAAACCTGATAATGATGCTTCGCACGCGGATACATTGACTTATCCAAAGCATTTACCATGTCTGCACGGTTTCCGCCTATGCGAGATATACTATCTCTGATTTCTGCGCGTCGTACACTCCACAGGCTATAGAAGTGGCTTCGCGTTCCTTCTATGTCCAAGACCATCTCATCCTGATGCGCCTGTTCCTGCTCATAAAAGTCATGGAAAGTCACAGCATAGTGTACTCTCATGCGTATACCTGCATTCTGTGCATTGCCAGCTGTATATACACAAATGAATAATAAAAGAACAAATATCTTTCTCATAATTTTTAGCTATATAGTTATTGGCGAGGCTCATAGCAGCCTCGCCAACTTTCTATCTACAATCGTCAGCTGTCCACAAATCCATAAATCTGTCAATATCAGCTGGAGTAGAGCCACTTGGAATTCTATGCTGAGTTCCACACTCGGTGATGATGCATACTGCATCTGTACGTTCAGCAACTTTCGCATTTGCACTCATTGCTCCAATACAAAGGACTGCTGTAATAAATATTTTTTTCATTGTGGTTTAGGATTAAGTTAAACAATAAAATTAATTAGTATATGAAAAACGATTGATGCCGGCTTCTTTCGTTATTTCTTTTTAGATAGTCAAATATGGTTCTTTACTTGTTTATCTCTCCATAGAAAGAGATGTCGCCAAGCTGTATGTATATGTAGTATAGTCCTTCCTGTAAAGAAGAGATGTCCGATGAGGAGGTCGCATGACCGCTTATGTACAATGACTCCATGCTTACGGTTTCACCATACTCGTTACATACATAAATGATGCTTTCGCCTGCGTAATTATTGATACTTACAGACACATGGCTTTCATTGTATGATGCCAGTACGTATGGTTGTACGCTTCGTGTACCTCCGTGTGCATGAACTTCATTTCGTCTGATATCCACTTTTTTCTCTTCTGCCAACATTGTGATAGCAAACAATCCTAACAGCAATGTTGTGATGATTCTTGTTTTCATAGTTGTACTTAGGTTTTGGTTTCGGGTGTAAAATTACTGCTATTATCCGTTGAAAACAAGAAAATGAGGTCTAAATTTGCTATATATGCAAATTTGGCTAATTGTTTGAGTTTTATGTTGTTATATTGTATTTGCGAAAATTTATAGGTCTAAATTTATCAAAAAGAGGTCTAAATCAGGTATTAAAATGATTCTATGAACGAGCGCAACGAGTTGCCGGTCGTTTCCAATCCCACCTTGGATTTGTAGAGGTAAAGTTTCTGCTTTATGGATTTCTCGCTTATCCCATAAATGTCGGCAAGGGTCTTGGATGACACTTGCAGACGGAGGAGCATGAAGAGCCGGATGTCCTTTTCTGAAAGAGAAGGATATTTCTCTGTCAGGCGCGATACAAAAAGATTGTCGACACTGTCAAGGAATACGCGTACCTCTTGCCAGTCGGCATCGGCAAGTGATATGACGGAGTTTCCTTTAAGGTTCTTTATTTTGGAAACAACTTCAATCTTTTTCAACAGATAGGAGCGCATTATGGACAACTGCGAGTCCTTGTTGGCAATCTCCTGCTCATGCAGTTTCCTTTCATATTCATGTTGGAGTTCCATTTTCTCCTTATTGAGCTTTGCCCTGTGCTGCATGTTTTTTCGGATATTATAGAAAATGTATAGAATAAAGGAAATTGCTGCAAGGAAGAAAGCCACAATGGCTATTATGAATTTTGTCTTCATTTCTGACAATTCTTTCTGTTCAGCACGTTCCTGTTCCTTGTCTGTCATTTCCCTGTAATAGCCGTTCTTTGCACCAAGTTCCCTTACATACATTCCGTCAATGTAGCTTGTGGTGGAGTCCAGTAGTGCCAAAGCCCTGTCTTTCTCGCCCAACATTATTGAGATGCGAAGCAAGTTATAATATTTTGTGTACAATCTTATTGGCACGGAGTCCGTGACACTCATAAGAACCCTTTCCGCTTCTTTAAGCGAATCAATGTGGATATATTCGTAGGAAAGGTTCATTGTTGTATTGAAATCATGAAAACTGTCATATTCCACAGCTTGTTTGGCATAGAAATAAGCGCTGTCGTGTTGATCTGTTTCTGAGTGTATATAGGACATTGCGGTACAAACACTACACAAAAGCAGGGAATCATTGCTTTCCTTAGCGATGGCAAATGCTTTTCTGCATAGTCTCATTGCATTGTCATAATCACCATTATGTCTCATACTTTGGCATTCATTAAGCACTATCCACCCCAAATTTACTGTGTCACAATTTGCCAATGCTGAATATTTCTCTGTCGCTTCATGTGCCACTTTCACCGCTTTCTTGATGTCATAATACCATAATAGCTTTGAGAGTTTTTCCAAAGCCATACACTCGGTAATCGTGTCTTTCTGCAGTTTTGCCCCATAGACAGACTTTTCAAAGCACTGTATTGCCATTTCCGAACTGTCGACAAGGGAGTAGTACTTGCCCATGTAGTACATGCAGCGTGGATACAGTGCGTCGCTGCTCCGCTCGTTGTAGTAGTCGTAGGCTATCCTGAGCAGGCTGTCATTGTCAACGTTCATTCCACTCTTGTCCGTCGCCCAAGCGTGGGCGAGGGCGTAACGTGCAGCTTCACGTTCGGAAAGGTTGTTTATGTCCAGTTCGGAAAGCACCTGCAGCACGCTGTCAGGGTTCACCATCAGCCTTTGGAATACGGTGTCATCAACATTCCTTTTCTTGTTTCCGCAGGAAATGGACATGCTCAATATAGGGAGGGCAAAGATAAATGCCAGTAACTGTTTCATGATTCTTTTGTGTTGTGAATGCAAAGGTAATGATTTTTATTGAAAAATCTACATTATGTAACCAAAATCCTGATTTTGCCGATAGTTTCAAGCGTATATGACAGATATGCCTTCCTCTGAGAACGGGTGTGATAAGTCATAAAACAAAAGGTTACCTTTCACATGGCGAAAGGTAACCTTTTAGGTGGTGAAAGGTAACACTTTGTATGGCGAAAGGTTACCTTTGGGAAATGGGGGTGTAATCATACGAGGTCCACATGCTCCACCTCGATGGTGTGATGCAGGAATATTCGGGCGCATTCCCTGAAGCGTTCGGGGTTCTCGGTGGTGAGGTATGCCGTTGTCCCTCCCTTTGAGCAGCGGGCGTCCATGTCGGGATGCCTGCGGAAATAGTCGGCGAGGCTTTCGACGATGATGTCCCCCTGAGGGATGATTCTGATGTGCTCCGGCACGGCTTTGCGGAGGGATCCAATCAGGAGAGGATAGTGTGTGCATCCGAGGAGGATAGTGTCGATTAGTGAGTCTTTGGCGAGCAGTTGGGTGATGCGCTTCTTGACGAAGAAGTCCGCGCCTTCGCTGTCCGCCTCACCGGCTTCCACGATGGCAGCCCATAGCGGGCATGCCTGTCCTGTGACCTTGATGTCAGGGAAGAATTTCGCTATCTCCAGTTCGTAGCTGTTGGAGCGTACTGTGCCTTCTGTGGCGACATAGCCGATGTGGCGTGTCTTTGTTATGCTCCCCACCTGCTCCACGGTAGGGCGTATGACGCCGAGCACGCGGCGCTTACCTTCCGTACCGTCAGGGGAAGGGTGTGCGCGGTTGTAGGCTATGAGGTCGTTCTGCTGTATGGTGCGCAAGGCTTTTGCCGAGGCTGTGTTGCATCCGAGGATGACAAGGTTGCATCCGAGGTCGAAGAGTTTGAGCACTGCCTGCCGTGTGAATTCATAGACGACATCAAAAGAGCGCGAGCCGTAGGGGGCACGCGCGTTATCGCCTAAATAGAGGTAGTCATGTTGCGGAAGCCGCTCTTGCAGTTTCTGCAGTATGGTAAGTCCTCCGTATCCGGAGTCGAAGATTCCTATTGGGCTCATTGTAGGGTTGGTGGCATGAGGGTTATTGCTGCTTGATGTCCTCGTTGAGCAGTGCTGTGATGTCCTCACCGAGCATAGGGTCGATGAACGGGCATGCGTTGTTGTCAGTGTTGAGGATGAGGCTGAAGCCATGCTTTTGTGCCACAAGGCGCACTCTCTCGTTGAGTTTCATGCGCAGTGCGTCCATTGCCTCTTCCTCTGTACGGCTTATGCGTCGGCGTGTCTCTTCACGGAACTTGACATTGGATTCCATGAGTTGCTGCATCTCTGCCTGTCTTTTGCGCCGTATGGATGTCGCGAGGCGGTCGTAATTGTCAAGGAAGGCCTCGTATTTTGTGTTGAACTCCTCTTCGGCGCGTTTTGCTTCGCCTTCGTATTCTTTGCGTATTGCTTGCACGGAATCAAGCGTTGCTTTGTATTCAGGCATGGACTTTATGGCTGCATCGTAGCTGAAATAGCCGATTTTCACCTGTGCCATTGCCGGTATGGACAATGTGGCGAGTAGGATGGAGAGGAACAGTAGTCTTTTCATAATGTGCTATAAGAAGCACACCTGCTGCCATACGGTTTCTGAGAGCATGACAACAGGTGCGCGGAGGGTTTATTTCATTTTGTTGAGTTCAGCCTTGACGTCACTGGAGATGTCCTTGCTGAGGGTCTCGCTGATGTAAGGGATTCCTGCAGAGATGTCCATGATGTAGACGTAGTTGCCAGCCTTGCCGACAGCCTTGATGGCGTTCTGGAGCTTTGTGGAGATAGGCTGGAGCTTCTCCTGGCTTGCCTTCTGGATTTTCTGCTGGTTGTCCTGGTAAGCCTGCTGTATCTTTGTGTACATCTCCTGGAGGGACTGCTCTGTGGACTGCTGCATTGTGGCGTTCATTGTAGCCTTCTCCTTCTCGTACTTCTCTGCCTTGGCCTGAAGCTCTTTCTGCATCTCCTGGAGTTCGTTCTCGTACTGCTTCTGCTCAGCTTCGAGTTCGCCGCGCGCCTTGATGAACTCAGGCATTTGCTGCATGATGGACTGTGTGTCGATGTGGCCGAACTTGGCGTTCTGTGCCATTGCTGCCATTGGCAAGAGTGCCATCAGCATGATGATAATCTTTTTCATTGTTGTTTTGTTATTTTGTTGTTATTGTTATGCTTTCTTTCGTAACGGCAGGGATGAGGGTTATTGGTAGCCGAGTTTCTGAAGCACCTCGTTGGAGATGTCCACTCGTGGCGAGCCGTAGATGATGCCGTTGTCGGCGGAGCGGTCGATGACCATGGAGTAGCCGCGGAGTTCTGCTATTTCCTTGACTGTGTTGTAGATTTCGTCCTGTATAGGTGTCATGAGTGCTTCGCGCTTCTTGAAGAGTTCGCCTTCAGGTCCGAAGTATTTCTTCTTCAGGTCGGCAGCCTGTCGCTCCTTGTTCATGATGGCTTCCTGTCGGGACTTCTTCTGTTCCTGTGAGAGGAAGACAACCTCGTTCTGGTAGTTCTTGTAGAGTGTGGACGCTTCTGTGTTCACGGCCTCCACCTCTGCCTGCCATTTCTTGCTGACTTGCGCAAGCTGTTCGTTGGCGCGCTCATAGGCAGGGATGTTCTTGAGGATATATTCCATGTCGAGGAGAGCGTACTTCTGTGCCGACATTGCCAACGATGTCAGCAGCAGAGCGAGTGTGAATAGTGTCTTTTTCATAACTGTTTTTCGTTTTAGGGTTTATACTTCCGGCTGCAAAGGTAGGGCATTTGTCCTTCATGGGAAAGGGGAAACCGCCTTTTTCGTGTAGGGGAACCACTATTCTGCCGAGGTATTTCCTTCTTTCGGGGTGTTGGCAGGGAGTGGCTTTTAGAACTCTTGTCCGAGGATGAAGTGGAACTGTGAGCCGCCCTTTGTGCCATAGACTTTGTCGAAGCCATACGCCCAGTCGATACCCATGAGGCCTACCATCGGGAGGAAGATGCGGACACCTGCTCCTGCAGAGCGCTTCATGTCAAACGGATTGAGGTCTTTTGTGTCGCTCCAAGCGTTGCCGGCTTCTGCGAATGCCAGACCGTAGATGGTGGTGTTGCCAAGGAGGAATGGGTAACGGAGTTCCACTGCGAAGCGGTCGTAAGCATATCCGGTTGCGCCGTTAGGAGTGAGTGAGCCGTTCTCGTAGCCTCGCAGTCCGATGGTCTCTTCCGCATAGGTTGTGGAATAGCCGGACATGCCGTCACCACCCATATAGTATGTTTCGAAAGGTGATTTCTTGTACTTGTTGAAATGTCCGAGAATACCGAACTCGACGCGTGTCATGAGGACAAGACATTTCTGTCCGCCGGTGAGCGCAGTGTAAGTCTTGGACTTGAACTTCCACTTGTGGTACTCAATCCATCTGTACTTCTCCTGCTGTTCCTTCTGGTAGGTAGCCGACTTGTAGTTGGTGGCAAGGTGCTCATAGTCCTTTCCGTCGAATGCAGACCATGGCGGAGTGATGGAGAGAGAGAGCTCAAACTCGGAACCTTTACGTGGGAACAGCTGGTTGTCGACAGAGTGACGTGTCAGCGCAACGCTAAGGTTGAGGTTGTTGCAGTTACCTGTCGTGATGAGGAAGTAGTTCCAGTTTCTCAGCATATAGCGTGTGTATGCAAGGGAGAGTGACAGCTGGAAGTAGTCGTCAGGCCAGTTGAGACGCTTTCCCCATCCAAGGCTTGCGCCGAAGAGCTGGATGTATTTGTCAGGGTCGTAATAGTTCTCGTAGTTGTTATAATAACCACTGTTGCCGTATCCGTAGAGGTAGTTGTAGTAGTTATTGTAGTAACTGCTGTTGTAATAGGTTGAAGAAACGTCGGTCTGCTTGGAGAAGAACGCTCCCACATTGAGTGATACAGGGCGCTTGCCGCCAAACCATCCTGTGGAATAGTTGATGTTGTAGGACTGGTAGTAGGTGCCGTTGGTCTGTGCGCCGAGGGACATCACCTCACCATCGCCGATAGGCATGATGCCGCGGTGCTCCTTGTTCTTGTTGAAAAGGTTAGCCATGGAGAAGTTGTTCAGCTTCAGTCCGACGCGTCCGATGACACCTGTCTGTCCCCAACCGAGGGAGAGCTCTACCTGGTCGTTGGACTTTGAGACGAGGTCCCAGTTGATGTCAACCGTGCCGTCCTCATAGTTCGGCTTTACGTCCGGGTTGATCGACTCCGGGTCAAAGTGACCCATTGTCGCCAGTTCTCGTGCGGTACGCTGCAGGGACTCCTTGGAGAAGAGGTCGCCCGGCTTGGTTCTGAGCTCGCGGCGGATGACCTTTTCATATACGCGGTCATTGCCGTTGATGCGCACACGGTTGATGTGAGCCTGCTGACCCTCGAATATTCGCATCTCGAGGTCTATGGAGTCACCCTTGATGTCAACCTCCGTAGGCTGGAGATTGTAGAACAGGTAGCCGTTGTTCCAATACATGTTGCCGACGGCATCCTCATCCTCGCTGAGTCGCTTGTGGAGAAGTTTCTGGTTGTAGGTGTCTCCCCTGTTCATGCCGAGCACGCTTTGCAGCTGGTCGGTGTTGTAGACGGTGTTGCCAACCCACTTGATGTCGCGGATGTAGTATTTCTGTCCTTCGTCGATTTTGAGGTAGACATTGACGTGTTTGTCATCGAATTGTGAGACGCTGTCCACGGTGATGTCCGCGTCACGGTAGCCAAGCTCGTTGTACTTGTCAATGAGTGACTGCTTAGCCTCCTTGTAGCGTTCGGGAGTGTATTTCTTTGACTTGAAGAAAGAGTAGAACTTCCCTGCCTCGTTTATTTTCCCGAGTGCGCCTTTTGAGAACAGTCCGCCCTTGATTTTGCTGTCGGAGAGTTTCTCGTTTCCGTCAAGGATGATGCTGTGCACCTTCATTTTCGACTTCTTGTCGACATCGACGTCAAGGATGACCATGTTCTTCTGTGCCACATCGTCACGCTGGCGTATAGAGATTTCGGCATTGTTGAAGCCCTTCTCGTCGAAGTATTTCTTGGCGAGAGTCTTTGCACGGGCAATCATGTTAGGTGTGATTTGCGAACCTTTCAGCAGTCCCAGTTTCTGTTCCATGTCCTCTTTCTCGGACTTTTTCAGTCCGATATAGTTGATTGTGGAGACGCGTGGGCGTGCTTTCAGATAGATATGCAGGTACACTTTGTCACCTACGAGGGAGTCGGCCGCGATGCTCACTTCCGAGAACAGTCCGTGGCGCCAGTAGCGTTTTACGGCATCGGTTATCTCATTGCCCGGGAGTGTTATCTGCTGTCCTTCGGCAAGACCGGAGATTGTCAGGAGCATATAGTCTTCATATCCTTCAATGCCGCTTATGGCGAGTCCTCCGATGGTCACGCTGCGCGGATTTCCTGCATACGAGATTTCCGGGTTTACGATTTTATCCTGTGCGTGCATCATTGCCATGTTGCATAGGACTGTGGCGATTGCGAGTGCAAATAATCTCTTTGCGAAATTCATCTATATATCTTTTTTCTGTCTTTATATGTTCTCATTCTTCCTGTCCCGTCAGCCCCGATGTTGCGGTTTGTGGGTGCAGTGGCCAGGAAAGGCGGGGTGCTGTGAGGTGTTTGTCGTGGATTATGCCGTCTCTTCGTTCTCCACTTGTTCTTCTGTCTTTCCGAACCTGCGCTGTCTTTGTTGGTAGCTTTCTATGGCCTTGTGCAGGTCTTCCTCCATGAAGTCGGGCCAGAATGTGTCGCAGAAATACAGTTCGGAGTATGCAATCTGCCATAGGAGGTAATTGCTGATGCGCAGTTCTCCGCCGGTTCTGATCAGGAGGTCCGGGTCCGGCATGAATGAGGTCTGTAGCTTTTCTGTGAGAGTGTCTTCGGTTATGCTGTCAATATCCAGTTTGCCGTCCTTCACTTCCTTTGCTATGGTCTTCACAGTGTCGGTGATTTCCCAGCGTGATGAGTAGCTGAGAGCCACAACCATGGTCATGGCAGTGTAGCCTGCGGTGCGTTCCTCGAGTCCTTTGAGTTTCTCGCGGACGTTCTCAGGGAGGCGTTCCATGTCGCCGATGACGCGGAAGCGCACGTTGTTCTCTTTGAACAGAGGTTCTTCAAGAGCAGAGATGACCAGTGCCATGAGTGCTGCCACTTCGTCCGACGGGCGGTTCCAGTTCTCTGTGGAGAAGGTGTAGAGAGTGAGATATTTCACTCCGAGGCGTGTGCATTCCGATGTTATGCGTCGCACGGTGTCCACTCCGGCCTGATGTCCGAAAGTGCGTGGCTTGCCTTGCGCCATTGCCCATCGGCCGTTTCCGTCCATGATGATTGCTATATGCTGTGGGATGTTGTTCCTGTCCATAGGCTCGGGGTATGTTGTTTTAGATGAGTTCTGATGTTGTGTTATGTTTTCTGACAGTCGTTGTCAGTCGTATTTGTTGCATGTCTTGCACTTTGCCGAGAAACTGTAAGTCAGTGTTGCGCGCAGTGAAGAGTAGCAGTCTGTGTTCTTGAATATGCCGGAACTCTTTATCCCGTAAGGGTCTTTGAGTCCGTCAAGTTCGTCGCTTGTGGAGAAATGCATGCCCCATTCCAGTCCGAGGTTAATGCGTTGTCCGACTTTATATTTCACTCCGATGCCGAGAGGCACGTTTGCTGCCGTGCTGCTGTTGGCGTCATTGCCCGAGGCGAATGTCATTCCGATACCTGCGAAGACATAAGGCGTGAGTCGTTTTGCTCCCCGATAGTCCCTTCCTGTCCCATAAGGCCAAAAGTTGTATTCAAAGACAACGTTGAAGTCCGTTATGTTGCGTTTGAAGGTGTATGGCTCTTCCGCATAGTCAGGGTAATAGGTTGAGACATCAGCACTGCTGCCTTTCAGTTGCGTGTGTCCCAAATCGAAGCGCAGTCCGCAATAAGGGCTGAACAGACGCCTGTAGACCAAGCTCACGGAGGGCTGCATCCCTTTTGTCAGGGAGCCGTTGAAGTCGCCGAGATAGTTTGACATTCCCACGCCGATGCCTATTTCCCTGCGGAATTCCGGGTCATCCTGCGCCATGGCGTTCGTCAATGACGCCATTATGAGGATGAGTGTGAGAATTGTTGTCTTCATACATTATAATATAACGTAAGTGTGTATATGCGGAAAGTTCGGATAGTCCGGAGATGCTTATCGCCAGCTGAATGTGGTGATATGACCTTTCCAGATGTGTCCGGTGCCTCCGCAGATTATCCAGAAATGGCTGCCGTCATTGATCAATGCAGCAGAGTTGGCATATGTGGAGAAGCCCTTTGGCAGATACATCTGTGTGTCGCCACAGTTTTCCCGCCAGTTCTTGCCGTTGTCAGGTGAGAAATATATGTTCTCGTAAGGCTTGTTGTTCTTGGCACCCTCGCTTCCTTCTTCCAGGTTAAGCCTCTTGCCTCCGATGAGCAGCGCGCCTGTTCCGTAGGTCGTGATGCTTGCGTTCTCGAGTGCAGGAGTCAGGTGCTTGCTTGTGTTGTCAGGAATCTGGTATGCCCATTTCTGGCTTCTTTCCGTATTGCTGTTGTCGATAATCTTCACCCATGATGTCATGATTGAGTCTGTCTCGTTATTGCCGATGAGCGTAACTCTTTCCATTTCAGGGTTTGTGATAATCTTTGTTGTGTAGCCCTGTATGTCCTTTGTCGGGTAAATGTTGTCAGGGTCGGCAATTTTGCCCTTGCTCTTGTCGTCAGGGTCAAGCTTCAGAGTCTCTTTCCTGACAGTCTTGTCATTGAGGTTAAGGGTGATAATCTCAGCTTTGTTGCCCATGGAATAGAGTTCGGAAGATGACGCTGTGATGAGCTGTCGCATGTCTGCGTTTGTCGTTTCTGTGATCCAGTTCTCACCATCCTCGGAGGAAAGCACTGTGCCGTTGCTCATAAGGGCGAAGCCTTTTGTGCTGTTTGTTGCCATGGAGACAGGGAATTCGGAGTTAATCCGCAGTTCCTGCCATGCCTGTCCGTCGTTGTTGTTGGCGGCATAAGCCTTCTGAGTGCCGTTCTCTGTGCCATAAACGATTATTTTCTTGCCAATGCGTGTGCCACGGATGTTTGCCAGCTTTGATATGTTTGCATCATATCCCTTGTCTTCCCAATAGAGAGAGTCAGCCCCTTCGGTGTGGACGAGGACTGTGACAGTATAGTCTTTGAACCATGAGCCGTCGTTGGCAACGACTCTGAGGATGCGTGGCTTTGAGAGGTCGACTGTGTCTGCGGAGGAGAACTCTGTGTACTGGTCGTCGTCAAGGTTCTTCCATCCCATGTATCCTGAGTTCTTGACAGTGATGTTTGCGAGACTCTTTTCGATGTGGGTGTTGGAGAGGATGGAGTCGGTGTTATAGATTCTGTTCTGTGAATTGTCGATATGGAAAGGGTAGTTGATGTACGACAGTGTCTCGACATAGGAAGAATCCTGTGTCGGGTCGGTTTTCTTTTTTGTGTAGACAGTGTGGCTGATGTTGCCGAGTGAGAATGCTGTCACAGCGACATCGTCATAGTAGGTTATCTCAACATTGTTGTCATCGATGCATGAGGACAGCATCGCCACTGCTGTGATGATGATGGCCGCTATGGAATGTTTGTTGCTCATATTCTGTTTTGTGGATGTGTTACGGGGTGTTTCCGGGAACTTTTGTTTATGTAAGTTATCATTTGTGGGAATAGGAGAAACTGCCCGGAGTTTTCCGGGTATCAACCTAATTCTTTGCAAAATTAATTTAAATATTCGGAAAACCGCACTTTTCACATCTTTAATTATCGAAATTATATATTATTACCACCTTTTTTAAGGTCTTTTGACTAAACAATGTGGCATTTCGGTGCTGTTTGGCAGTGTTGTTTCCATTGATTATTAATGACTTCATGTTGTTCCTTTGCTGTGCGTGGCGCATTCCTGCCGATTGCATGCTCCGGCGGCCGGGGCAGGCGTGCGGTGCGAGCGCTGCCGCTTTTGGCTGCCGGGCCGCCGTCCGCCGCTGTGGGAGGAATGCGGCGAAATGCTATGTTTGTTTTTTTGCCGTATATACGCATAAAAAAACAACGACCAGCATAATCACTTATACTGGGCGCTGTCAAGACGTGATTGAAATCACAGTCTTACTAATAACATAATCTTTTACCTTAAAAAATCTATCAAACTAACTAACCTAAATGAATGCATTTATCCCAAATGCGATGCAAAGGTATAACTTTTTTCTGATTGTGTGCGTACACAATAAACTGTTTTTTTTATTTTCGGTGGATAAATTGACCAATGTTAAGCAACCCCACTGTGCACGTACACAATAAGGGGTTTGGGTGTATTTTATACAAGAAAAATAGGGCAAATTATGTCTTTTGATTTATGATAGGTGAAATCCGGTAGGAGGGTGGTTGAGGGATGATAAATCAGCATGTTTCAGGCACTCTTGCGAAAGGTAACACTTCACGTTGCAAAAGGTAACACTTGACATGGTGAAAGGTATCACTTTGCATGGTCAAGTGTTACCTTTTGTTTTGCCGGCAATATCGTTACCTTTCATGCAAAGGATTTGCCGTCCTGCTGTTATTGGAAAGGTTGGTTTTGCGGACGGCATTGATATTTAAAAAAATGACTCCACCACTCTCTCCTTTGTAAAAAGAAGATCGTGACGGAGTCTCAACTTATTTATGCAAAAGTTTTGTCTGTAAAAGAAAACAAGAGTTTAGTAACCATTGTTTCCATATTCGTCAGCATTGTCTATCTGGCTGAGGAAATCATAAGAAATAGGACGGAGATAGTGCTTCTTCTCAAAAGACCTTGCCGCACGCGGATTATACTTGGCCAGGCGGGCCTCAAAAGCCTTGTGGCGCTTCAGCAATGCCCAGCGGCTGTACTCTCCGCATAGTTCACGGGCGTATTCGTCAAACACATCCTCTTCGGTAGCTTTTGTCAGCTTCATGTGAGTCTCATAGTCTGCTGCGTTGCGGCAGGCACGCTTGCGCAGGACGTTCAGGTGCTTTGCTGCTGCCACCTCATCGCCAAGCATCTGATTGGCTTCAGCGGCAATCAGATAAACTTCAGCCATGCGCATAATCATTATGTCTCCGCACTTATACTGAAGGTTGCTGCCGTTGAAAGCGCCGTCGAAGTTCCAGTTGTACTTGGTGAAGGCCGGGTACATCTGGTAAAGGTTTGTGCCACCGGCATCGAAACTTGCTTCCTTGTACTTGCCTTCTGCATCGAAAAGGTCGTCGATGTTCACGGTCACGTATGCACGCTTAGCCTTCTCCGCTGCGGTCAGCGGTTCCTTGCTCAGGTAGATGATGAAGCGGTCCTCATCCTCTGCCAACGGGTAAGGATGGCTGTAGACATTCTTGACAGCCTCCAGTTTTGACACATCTCCGGAATGGTCACCCTTTGGCCATACCTTAGCAGGATACTGGTTGCCGGCACCATTTGACGTAGGGATTGCGGTAGCATCAACATAAGGATAGATGAACTTTCCAGCGTGTTCCTGTGCGATTCCGTATTTCTCGCAAATTGCACTTGTCAGTTCAAGTTTCTTGCTGCCATAGGTTATTCCCCATCCTGACTGCTCCATGGAGAATTCTCCGAAAGCTGTCATGAAGGAGTTCTCCCAACGTTTGTCGTACTTGGCGTCAAAACAGTCGATAAGGTATTTTGAAGGAGCAAGAATATTATTGTTCACACGTCCAAGGTAATAGTTGGACTTGTCCTGTGTCTTATACAAGTCATTACACTTGTAAGGATTCGGTGACATAAACGAGAATATGTTAGTCTGCTTGCCCACCTTCATGGAAGCATCGTAAGGGTTGGGACCGGAGGCAACGAAAAGAGCCTCCTTGTTGTTACGGTTGTTTGTTTGTGCCCACACATCTGCAACGTCATCATAAAGTTCCGCCTTGTACTGTGCCGCATTTTTGATAAGATGCTCCGCAACCTCCTTGGCACACTCCCAATAAGGCTTGCCGTTATCCTTCAAGCCCTCACCTGCTCCCTGTGCATAGATACGCGCCAGCAGGCCTAATGCCGTCTTCTTCGTACAGCGCGCATAGTTGTCGTCAACAGGGTCGACAGCAAGATTCTCTGCGGCATATTTCAAATCCTCCACTATCTGTCCGTAGATTTCTTCGATGGTGTTGCGCTGCGGGCGGTTGTTCACTTTGTCCGCTTCTTTAAGGTTGAGCGTAATAGGACCGTAGTGGGTTACAAGCACTGAATAATAGAATCCGCGCAGGCAGCGTGCCTCGGCAACCATCCTCTTTATCTTGTCAGGGTCGCCATCCTGAACCCGGTCTGCACGCTCTATTGCAGCGTTGCAGTTGTTGATCATCGAATAGGCATTGCGGAAGGTCACGTTAGGATACTGCACATTCGGCGCAAGCCCTTCATAATAATATACCTCCTGTGCCCATGTCTTGTTGTTGGCAGTAATCCAAAGGTCTGTACCGCCTTCGGCAAGGCTGAGGTACTCATAGTTGAACAGATAGCCGGAGAGAGCCTGATAGCAATATGACTGCATGCCTTTCCACCCCTCAAAAGTGCTCAGACGCTCGTTGGCATCGAGTGATGTCGGGTTATATTCGTCAAGTGAACAAGCATGCAACGCAGCTGCCATGCAAGTTCCCATTATTATTTTATTAAATGTATTCTTCATTGTGTGATAACTTAAATAATGAAATTAGAATGACAGGTTCACGCCAAACACCAGCTGTCTGGTCAGAGGATACTCCAGCGCACCGTTCATCTCAGGGTCGTAGTCCTTGATGAGATGGCTCTTTGCCACAACCAGCGGATTGGTAATAGTGCCATAGAAGCGGCATTTCTCTATACCTGCTTTCTTGACAAGATTCTTTGGCAGGGTATAGCCAAGAGTGATGTTCTTAATCTTGAAGAAAGAACCGTCGACATAGGACAGAGCCGCACTGCCGACATAGTTGGTCAGGTTGCGTCCCGCATAGATTGCAGGGAAGTCGTTGGAAGGGTTGTCGACTGTCCAGTAGTTGAAATACTCAGGGAAGTTGCGCACGCCGCTCGGATCATAGCGCCCCAACATCGAGTAGTTGATCATCTGTCCCCAACGCATATACATGAATATGCTCAGGTCGAAGTTCTTATAGGTAATCTGGTTCTGGAAGCCCAACGTCCAGTCAGGAGAGTTGTGCCCAAGCACCTGATAATCCTTGTTGCTGACAGTGTAGCGGTTGTCCTTGTCATAATACACACGTTCACCGTCCTCGCCAATCTTGAAGTAGCGCCCCTCGCTCTCGCGTTCCATGCCCGGCACATTGATTTTCAAGTCGCCCGGCTTTGCTCCGAACACAGCAGCGTCAGCCTCTTCGCCCAACTGCCATACACCATCGAGCTTGTAGTGGTAGAAAGAGTTTACAGGATGGTTCTTGGAAAGTGTATAGCCGGTGCTTCCGTTCTGTATGTTGTCGGAAGTTCCGTCGATAAGGGAGACAATCTTCTCCTTGTTGTATGTGAACGTCACAGTTGAGCTCCATTGGAAATCCTTTTTCACTATGTTGCGTGTGTTCAATGTCATTTCCATACCTGTGTTCTTTGTCTCACAAATGTTCTGGTTCATGTAATAGTACTCGGTGGCACTGAATCCGCCATTGGTGATAGGCAGATTGCGTGACCAGATGACACCATCGGTCTTTGTGATATAGAAATCACCCGTGAAGTTGATTCGTCCTCTCAGGAAAGATGCGTCTACACCGATATTTGTATTGTAGGATTTCTCCCAGGTCAAATCAGGGTTGGTATAGTTCTTCGAGAATGTGTAAGCATTGATAAGGCTGCCACCCAAAGCCATTCCCTTAAAGTCAAGGCTTGAGATTGAGGTGTAAGGGCTTATGGAAGCTGTGCCTGTCACACCGTAGCCGACGCGCAGCTTGAGGTTGTCCAGCCAACCCTGTGCTGACTCCATGAACTTCTCATCACTGATACGCCAACCCAAAGAGAATGCAGGGAACGTGTCCCAGCGGTTGCCGTCCATAAGGCGGGAAGAGCCGTCATGGCGCACGGAAGCCGAGAACAGATACTTGCCCATGTAAGAATAGTTGACACGGCCTACAAAACCCAAAGCCTTGGACATCGTATACTCTGAAGAGTTTGTGGAGAATTGGGAGCCGGCATCCATGTTATGCCACAGGAACTTGTTGCTCTCTATGTTTGTCTGCTTCATGTAAGAGTAGTCGTATTGGTTGTCCTCCCACGACACAACACCGGTCAGAGTGATGTCATGCTTGTCCCGGATGTTGAAATTATATGTGAGGATGTTCTCCCATTTGTAATTAAGGTTTCGCTTGTTTGTGATTGTAGCATACACATTATCGTTTGTGCCTACGGAAGAAGAACCGCTCTGGTAATAGTACTGGTATGAGCCTTCACCTTGGAAATAGTTGTTGCGCATGTACTCCAAAGAGACACCCATACGGGAAATCAGTGAAAGCCCCTTCATAGGATTCACCTCGATGTACGGATTGAAATATACCTTGAAGTTTTGGTCCTGATTCTTGTATGTGCCACCCTCAGAGTTCAGCAGCAGGTTGGTGAACGTGCTGCCATGGCATGGGTTGACAATCAGCTTGCCGTTCTCGTCACGGAGCTTGCCCAAAGGCTCTCCGGCCATGGCTGTCTCCAGCTTTGCGAAAGCTTTGTTGCGGTGCACATAGGACCCTTGGAGGTTTGCGCCTATTTTCAACCAGTTCTTTACCTTATGGTCAATGCGCATGTTCGTGGAGTAGACTTTGTAGTTGTCATTCTTGTACTGACCGTTCTCGTCCGAGAAGTTCATGGACAAGTAGCCCTTTGTCTTCTCTGTGCCGCCGGATACGGACAAGGAATAGTTCTGTGTGTAACCGTTCTGCATAAGTTCATCCACCCAATCGATGTATTCACCGTTGAGATGTGACCGGTAGGCATCTTCCGATGGGAACACTTTTCGGTCATCAGCCTCCGATGTCCAGTTACCTGTAGCCTTGTTAGCCTCACGCAGTCCCTGAAGGTAGGATTCTCCGCTGCGCATCTTCGGAGTCTTTGACCATCCGTTGAATCCTGCGAAGGCGTTGAAATTCACATTCAGCTTTCCTTCCTTGCCGCTCTTTGTGGTGATGATGACAACACCATTGGCACCGCTGGCACCATAGACAGCCGTAGAGGATGCGTCTTTCAATATTTCAATAGATGCAATGTCGTTCGGGTTGAGAGTGGAGTAATCGCCCGGCATGCCATCGATGATGAAAGTCGGATTGCCATCCGCAGAGAATGAACGTGTGCCACGCAGCTGCATAGTCACGCCCTCACCCGGCTGGCCGGAAGCACGAGTGATGTCCAGACCTGCCACCTTGCCCTGCAATGCTTCCATAGGGTTGCTTCCCGGATTCTTTGTGATTTCCTCACTCTTGACCGATACGATTGCACCGGTAAGGTCACGCTTTTTCTGCGTACCGTAACCGATGACCACAACCTCGTCCATCACCTTGGAGTCGGAAGCCATTTGGACCTTCATTCCGTTAGATGCCTTTACCGTCTGGGTTGTATATCCCACATAGGAGAACTCCAAAACCGCTCCCTTGGGAGCATTCAGTGAGAAATTGCCGTCGATGTCGGTAATGGTGGCTGCCTGCGAGTTCTTCACCTTGATAGTGACGCCTATCATAGGCTCCCCCGTTTCGTCAACAACAGTTCCCGTGATAGCATTCTGCCGGGTTTGCACAAATGTGTGTGTTCTTGTATCGGCAAAGACCGATACCGGATTCACAGTTGCTGCAAAGCCAGCCAACAACATCGCCGTCATGGCTCTGTTGACCAAAGCTTTGTTTTTTTGCATGATTTTAAGTTAGTTGTTTGATAGATTTATTTACATTTGTCTGTTAGGACGGTGCAAAAGTAATACATTTGAAATGTATTTTAATTAATCAGGAATCCTATTTAACACATTTTACCCCCCCCTGTTAGTTTTAGGTTTTCTTAACATATTGTATAGCCCTTTCTCTCTAAATGGTGCAAAAATGCTTTTTCTAATTTGGTGTGATATTTTCTAATGGATTTATTTGATGGGGATATAAAAACAAAACAGTCCGGCTTCCATGCGGAAGTCGGACTGAGATTATAGGGTAAGGTGGCAATAGTCTTGTTCACCTTTCCCCTCTTGCGTGCAGGGCTGAATCCTTGTTGTAGGACATCCTGTCCGCAGATGTGCTGTTTAGAGCTGTGGGCCGGCAGCGACAAGAGCCTTGCCTGCCTCGTTTGTTGTGTACTTCGCGAAGTTCTTGATGAAGCGTCCAGCGAGGTCCTTAGCCTTCTCTTCCCACTCAGCTGCGTCAGCGTATGTGTCGCGTGGGTCAAGGATTGCAGGGTTAACGTTAGGAAGCGCTGTTGGAACCTCGAAGTCGAACATAGGAATCTTCTTAGTCTCAGCCTCGAGGATAGAGCCGTCGAGGATAGCGTCGATGATACCACGTGTGTCAGGAATAGAGATACGCTTGCCTGTACCGTTCCAGCCAGTGTTTACGAGGTATGCCTTAGCGCCTGACTTCTGCATCTTCTTCACGAGTTCCTCAGCGTACTTTGTTGGGTGGAGCTCAAGGAATGCCTGGCCGAAGCAAGCAGAGAATGTAGGAGTTGGCTCTGTGATGCCACGCTCTGTACCTGCGAGCTTAGCTGTGAATCCTGAGAGGAAGTAGTACTGAGTCTGCTCAGGTGTGAGGATAGATACCGGAGGGAGCACACCGAATGCGTCTGCAGAAAGGAAGATAACGTTCTTGGCTGCAGGTGCAGATGAGCCCGGCTGGATGTTGTTGATGTGGTCGATTGGGTAAGAGACACGTGTGTTCTCTGTCACAGACTTGTCGTTGAAGTCGATTGTGCCGTCCTCAGCAACAGTCACGTTCTCGAGGAGAGCGTTGCGCTTGATAGCACCGTAGATGTCCGGCTCGTTCTCCTTAGAGAGGTTGATGACCTTTGCATAGCAGCCACCCTCGAAGTTGAAGACGCCGTTGTCGTCCCATCCGTGCTCGTCATCACCGATAAGGCGACGCTTAGGGTCTGTAGAAAGAGTAGTCTTGCCTGTGCCGGAGAGACCGAAGAAGATAGCTGTGTTCTCACCGTTCATGTCGCAGTTAGCAGAGCAGTGCATAGAAGCGATGCCCTTGAGTGGGAGGAAGTAGTTCATCATTGAGAACATGCCCTTCTTCATCTCACCGCCGTACCATGTGTTGATGATAACCTGCTCCTTGCTTGTTGTGTTGAATGCCACGCAAGTCTCAGAGTTGAGTCCGAGTTCCTTGTAGTTCTCTACCTTTGCCTTTGATGCGTTGTAGACAACGAAGTCAGGTGTGAACTCAGCAAGCTCCTCAGCTGTAGGCTTGATGAACATGTTTGTTACGAAGTGTGCCTGCCATGCAACCTCAACGATGAAGCGCACTGCCATGCGTGTGTCCTTGTTGGCACCGCAGAATGCGTCAACTACATAGAGGTTCTTGTCGCAGAGCTCCTTCTTGGCGATTTCCTTGACCTGAGCCCATACTTCCTCAGACATTGGGTGGTTGTCGTTCTTGTACTCCTCTGTTGTCCACCATACTGTGTCCTTGGAATTCTCGTCCATGACGATGTACTTGTCCTTAGGTGAACGACCGGTGTAGATACCTGTCATGACGTTCACTGCGCCAAGCTCTGTGTCCTTACCTACCT
The DNA here is from genome assembly GCF_013166595.1 of Palleniella intestinalis. GTDB lineage: Bacteria > Bacteroidota > Bacteroidia > Bacteroidales > Bacteroidaceae > Prevotella > Prevotella intestinalis. The sequence continues at coordinate 354,324 of NZ_JABKKG010000004.1, forward strand.
CGTAACCTTCGAGACCTGCCTTTGTCTCTTCCTCGAACAACTGCTCGTAGGAAGGGTTGTGGGCAATCACTGTTGAGCCGGTGATGCCGTACTGAGTCAAATCCAAATTTGCCATTGTTGTGTAATAATTTATTGGTTTGTAAAACTTTAACTTGTTTTTCCTGTTCACACGTATAGTCTACCATGCACTCCGTTGAAGGGCGTGGCAGAACGTGTCTATTTGAATGCAAAATTACGAAAAACTTGGAAATTATACAATACTTGGACTTTATTTTAAAATTATTTTGCTAACTTTGCATTCAAACCTTTTGATTAGCTAACATAAGTCAACAATATAAAGAAATGAAAGTAGTGGATTTCAGCAAGCAGAGGACTGTCATCAACAAATATGTCAGTGAACTGCGTGATGTGAACGTTCAGAAGGACCGTCTGCGCTTCCGTCAGAATGTGGTGCGTATAGGTCATGCCATGGCTTACGAGGTAAGCAAGTCGTTGGAGTATAAGGACATCACGGTGCAGACTCCTTTGGCGGAGGCTGTGGCGAGTGTCCCTGCCGAGGAAATTGTCATCGGAACGGTGTTCCGTGCCGGTCTTCCTTTGCATCAAGGCTTCCTTGATGTCTTTGACGAAGCCGGCAACGCCTTTGTCTCTGCCTACCGTTACTACAAGGACAAGGAGGGGACGGATGTGGGCATAAAGATAGAGTACATCGCCACTCCTGACCTTGAGGGCAAGACACTGATACTTGTCGACCCGATGCTTGCCACGGGCGGTTCGATGGAGCTTGCCTATGAGGCTTTCTGCACAAAGGGTACTCCGAAGAAGCTCATCATGGCGTGCGTGATTGCTGCCAAGGGTGGCGTGGATTATCTAAAGAAGTTCTTCCCGTCAAACGATGTCGCACTGTATTGCGGTGCTATCGACCCGGAGCTGAATAGCCATAAGTACATCGTGCCGGGCTTGGGTGATGCCGGTGACTTGATGTATGGTGACAAGCTGTAAGGTGTTTGTTTTCGCATTGATAAGTTAGTCACCAACATCAAGCGGCATCATTTGCCAATCGTTATAGCGGGACAGGTAATGCAAATTAATTTTGGTGGCTGAATTTATATATTAGTCCCACATAAATGAAACGTATATTATGTTTGTTTCATTTATGTGGGACTAATCTTGTTGGTTTGATGTTTTCTTTCTTTGGGAGACAGTAAGTTGTTGATTATAATGATAGTATGCCTTATGTCGTAAATGCCTTTCCCTGCCACCGCTTGCTGTGCCAGCGGCGCATGAGGGTTATGCCGCGGAGGTTCTCGTCGAGGGCGAAAGCCACCCAGAAACCGAGGAGTCCGAAGCCCAGAGGCATGCCTATCACCCATGCCAGTCCCACAGCGACAGTCCATTGGAAGATTACTCCCACAATGACAGGATAGACTACGTCGCCGGCAGCGCGGAGCGTGCCGCAGGCAAAGATGTTCTTCACACGGCCTACGCTGAGGAACCAGTCTATTATAAATATGTAGGTGCCGGTCTCGATTATCCACGGATTGTCGGTCAGTGCCTCAAGGATGAATCTGCCACCTATGGCGAGCAGTGCCGCCACGATGAGCGTCAGGCGCATGGCGAAGCGTTCGATGTAGTTGCCGAGGATGTATGCCGCACGGTAGCGCAGCTGTCCCACGTACTGTCCGACGAGGATGTCACCGCCCTGCACGATGCTCTGGCTGAGGAGTATGACAAATGTGATGACGGTCGAGCAGTAGATTTTTGTCGTCAGAGCCTCCGTGCTCAGTTTGTTTATGAAATAGGTGATGACTATCTGCGAGAGAGCATAGGACAGTTCCTCGCTCATGGCAGGTATGCCCACCTTGAAGAGATTCTTCATCTCATCCCAAGGGAACGGGCGGAAATTGTTCTTCACGACAATTGTCTGCCGGCGTATGCTGTACATCGGATGCAGGGCTATGCGCAGCGGATTGGTGAACACCTTCCGCTTGCCGGGCCATAGAGAAGGCAGTGTGCAGAGGAGGATGAGCGTCGCCACGATGCGGCTGACAGCCGTTGCCCATGCCGCTCCCTCCACTCCCATGGCAGGGCATCCCCAGTTGCCGAAGATGAGGGCGTAGTTGCCGCCTATGTTGAGGATGTTCACGGCAACGGTGGCGAGCATAGGATAAAGCGGGCGTCCCGTGGAGCGCAGTGCTCCGCTGATGGTCAGTGAGATGGCTTGGAAGAATGACAGTGAGCCGGTTATCTTGAGGTAAAGCACACCGTCAGCCATAAGGTTCTCACGTAGTCCGAAGGCGATGAGTATTGGTTCTGCCCACAGCCACAGCACGGCACTGGTGAGAAGGGCGAGGAGAGTGTTCACGCCGAGGGCTATCCCCACAATCTGCACGAACCGTGTCTTCATCCCTGCGCCGAAATACTGTGCACAGAGGATAGCTGCTCCCATTGCCACGAAGTTGTAGACGAGGAACACGAGTGACACAAGTTGGTTGTCAAGTCCTACCGCCGCCACGGCGTCATCGCTGTACTGTGAGAGCATGACGGTGTCGACCGCACCGAGCAGCAGCACCAGTGCGATGTCTATGAATATGGGCATGGTGAGCCTTGTCAGCTCTTTCTTTACGGAAATCATGATGTATGTGTTATTCTGAAATTAATCTTTTTCCTTGTTTCTGTTGCTCGTCATTGTGTTGGTGTTCGGCATAAACTGTTATGGTTTATACGGCATACCCCCATTGATACCCCTATAGAATTTGGAATCGCTTGCGAAATGTTGTATCTTTGCACAAAGACAGGCTGCGGCTCAGCAATCAAAGTGAGCTTTATTGCATCCGTCTTGCACTGTCTTTGTAAAGTAATCAAACCAAAGAATTCATCGGGTATTGGTTACAGCGTTCTTTGACATGTTTGCCATTACTTGCGTTTTTGCCTGACACCAATTTATATATTACTTGCCTGCACCTGCCTGTGACGGTGTTCCGGCATACCCTCCTATGTGCACATTCTGCATAAGTACCGGCTCACAGTTGTCAAAACTGACGGCATTCTTGGCTTCTCCCACTTCGATGTTTCGCAGTGAGACACCCGTTACAGGCTTCCTCTCTGTGCCCTGCACCACGAGTGCCGCCGCAGTCGCACGGTTGCAGGTGAGACCGTCGATGCTGATGTTGTCGATTTCAGACGGATATGCCGAGTCCTTTCCCTCGCCGGCATACTGTGTGGTAATGAAGAAAAGGTCCTCCACCGTGTCAAACTTGCAGTTACGTACATAGAGGTTGCGCACGTATCCGCCACGGTCAGGATTGGTCTTGATGTAGATTCCGCGCTTGCAGTAGCCTGCATAGTCGCAGTCTTCGACAAAGACATTCCGCACGCCGGCAGACATTTCCGAGCCGAGGACTACGGCATGCAGCCCCTTGAAATGGCAGTTGCGGATGATGATGTTCTCCGACGGCGTGGCAGCGTTCGCCCATCCGTCGTTGTCGCGTCCAGCCTTGATTGCCACATTGTCGTCGCCGTTGTTGAAATGTATGTCCTCGATGAGCAGGTTTCGAGTGTATTCCGGGTCTATTCCGTCATTGTTCACGAGTTTTGCATCGTAGCGTATGCCGCGGCAGATGATGTTTTCGGAGCGCAGAAGGTGCAGGCACCAGAAAGGAGAGTTGGTGATGAAGATGCCCTCCACGGTGATGTTGCGGCAGTCAAAGAACTGAATCATCGGCGGACGGAGATGGTCGTCCTTAGTGAAACGACGCTCACTGACAGGCACTTCGCGGTGGTTCATGTCGCGTGATTTGTCGCGTCCCTCACGCTGCAGAGGTCTCCATGTGGCGAAAGTGCTCATGGCATAGCCGTCGATAGTGCCTTTTCCCACGATTGCAATGTCGTGCAGACCTTTGCCATAGATGAAAGGCGAGATGTTGTAGAGCATCGTACCCTCCCATGAAGTCAGCACCTGAGGGTACAAAGTCGGGTCAGGATTGAACTTGACGGTAGCTCCCTCCTGCAGTTCCAGTGTCACATTGGACACGAAATTGATAGGTCCGTTGCTCCACCATTCGCCTTTCGGTACGATGATGCGTGCTCCGCCCATCCTCTCCGCCTTGCGCATGGCGCGGTTGAAGTTGCCTTTGAAGTCTTTCAGGTTCAGCACTTTCTGTGTTTTGCCTACGGCTTCCGAGCCTGTGATTACGCTCAGGATAGAGTCGCGCAGCCGTTGTGCCTCCGGCGTATAACGCGACTGTGCCGTTGCCGTCGTGACAACAGCCACGGCAGACAACAGCACAGTGATAAGTTTTCTGTACATTATTTTACTGTCCAAATGTCGTTTGTTTCAAGCAATTCAGCGAAATTGTGGTACTTCTTCGCAGCCTTCACCTCCTCAATCTGTGCTGTTACGGCATCGTCATAAGTAGGAGCCTCGACGTCACGGATGACACCGAGGGCAACAGGGAATCCGTCGCCGTTGCCCATGAGGGCGAGCTTTGTGTGGAGAGTGTTGTCGGCGCAGTGAGCGTCATGTACGAGGACATCATTCTCTGTTATGCCGTTCTCGCCGATTTTCACCACCTTCAGACCGAATCCTTCCTGCATGATGCCGTACTCATGGTTCTCACCGAAGAGCATAGGTTTGCCGTGCTCGAGGTAGATGGCGTTCTTTGCGCGTCCCTCCTTGTTATATACGCTTGCGTGTGTGCCGTCGTTGAAGATGACACAGTTCTGCAGAACCTCCGTCACACTCGTGCCTTTGTGTGCGTTGGCAGCCTTCAGCATCTCCACTGTGTGCGCTCCGTCGGTTGCCACGGTGCGTGCGAAGAAATGGCCGCGTGCACCGAAGCACAGTTCGGCAGGATAGAATGGCTCTTCTACAGTGCCGTAAGGTGATGACTTGGAGACGAAGCCACGTGGCGAAGTAGGTGAGTACTGTCCCTTTGTCAGACCGTAGATGCGGTTGTTGAGGAGTACGATGTTGAGGTTTATGTTACGTCGGTTGGCATGAATGAAGTGGTTGCCGCCGATAGCGAGGCCGTCGCCATCGCCGGAAATCTGCCATACAGTGAGGTCAGGGTTTGCCACTTTGCATCCTGTGGCGATAGCCGCGGCGCGTCCGTGGATGGTGTTCATGCCGTAGGTTGCCATGTAGTGAGGCAGGCGGGAGGAACATCCGATACCGGAGATTACGGCAGTGTTCCATGGCTCTGTGCCTATTTCCGCCATGGCTTTGTGAAGAGATGCGAGGAAGAAGTGGTCGCCGCATCCCGGACACCAGCGTGGTTGTCCTTTCTTATATTCTGTAGCTGTGAATGCCATAGTTATTCTTTTGTTTTTGTTTTTCTGTGTTCTGTAAACCGTTTCGTCTTTCTTTCAGTTTTGCAGTCTGTTTCCTGACTATGTAATCAAAGTTTCTCGAAAGCCTCTACCAGTTCGTTTACGATAAAAGGCTGTCCCTTGACCCGGTTGTACTGTGCAGGAACGAAGCCGTCAACCTTCATGCGGAGGTAGCCTGCAAGTTGTCCCATGTTCTGCTCTGCGACAACCACCTTAGGGTATTTCATGAGCACTTCGGCAGTGTTCTTTGGCAGAGGGTTGATGTATCTGAACTGAGCCATTGCCACCTTCTTGCCCTTTGCGCGCATCTCGTCCATTGCCGCATGCAGATGACCGTAAGTTGAGCCGAAGCCGACGATGAGGAGCTCTGCGTCCTCTGTGTCACCAATCACCTCGAGGTCAGGCACATTGATGTTGTCAATCTTAGCCTGGCGCTTGAGAGTCATGAGGTGGTGGTTCTCTGGGTCTGTGGAGATTGCGCCCGTCTTGTCGTCCTTCTCCAGTCCGCCGAGGATGTGTGTGAAGCCCTCGCGTCCCGGTACAGCCCAGTAGCGTGTGCCGTTCTCGGCACGCATGTACGGAGTCCATTCGCCCTTCAGTTCTTCAGGAACGTAAGGAGGGTTGATGCTTTCCATGGCGTTCAGGTCAGGCAGCTTGAAAGCTCCTGAGCCATTGGCGATGTATGCGTCGGTGAGGAGGATGACAGGAGTCATGTGCTCCAATGCCATTTTTGCCGCGTCGTAAGCAGCATAGAAGCAGTCTGTCGGTGATGTTGCCGCGATGACAGGCATAGGAGATTCGCCGTTGCGTCCGAAGAGAGCCTGCAGGAGGTCGGTCTGCTCGGACTTTGTAGGCAGTCCTGTTGCCGGTCCGCCACGCTGAACGTCAAGGACAACGAGTGGCAGCTCCATTGTCACGGCGAGGTTCATAGCCTCAGACTTAAGGCAAAGTCCCGGACCGGAGGTTGAGGTCACGGCGAGTGCTCCTGCGAATGATGCTCCTATCGCTGACGCGCAGCCTGCAATCTCGTCCTCACACTGTACTGTTGTGACGCCGAGTGACTTGTGCTTTGCAAGTTCGTGGAGCACATCTGTTGCCGGAGTGATAGGGTAGGAGCCGAGATACAGTTTCAGTCCCGCCTTCTCAGCTGCCGCAATGAATCCGTAGGCAGTGGCTTTGTTGCCTGTGATGTCCATGTATCGTCCCGGCACTTTCTCCTTTGTCTCTATGCGGTAGACGTTTGTCGCGTTGGAATGAGTGTTGTGTCCGTAGTCGTATCCTGCCTGAATGACCTTGATGTTTGCTTCTGCGATGGCAGGTTTCTTGGCGAATTTCTCCCTCAGGAAATTGGCAACGAGGTCGAGGTCACGGCTAAAGAGCCAGCAGACAAGTCCGAGTGCGAACATGTTGCGGCACTTAAGCATAGCCTTGTTGTCCATTCCGGACTCGGCAAGGCAGTCCTTTACCATTGTTGTTATAGGGCAGGCGATGACGCGGTCAGGGTCTATGCCCATCTCGCCGAGATAGTCTTCTGTCAGGAACTGTGCCTTGTCAAGATCTTTTTTGCCGAAGGAGTCAGTGTCGATGACTATTGTCGCCTGTGGCTTGGAGTACTTGTACTGCGTTTTCAGTGCAGCGGCGTTCATTGCCACGAGTACGTCGCAAAGGTCGCCCGGTGTGTAAACCTCTCCCTCACCGATATGCACTTGGAAACCGGAGACACCCGTCAGTGAGCCTTGCGGTGCGCGGATGTCAGCAGGATAGTCAGGGAATGTGGAAATGCCGTTGCCTACGGTTGCAGAAACCGTAGAGAAGATGTTGCCGGCAAGCTGCATGCCGTCGCCCGAGTCGCCCGAGAATCGTACCACGATGTCTGCGACTTCCTTTATCTCCAGTTTGTCTGTCATGATGTTTTGTTTGTATGATGTATTATATATAATAATGTTTGGCATTGGAGAATGCCATGCATTATCTTTTTATGTTATTGCTTTTTTGAGCCGGTGTCACGGCTTTCTTGAATCACTGCATTACTTTTTCGAGCCGCTTTTCCTTCCGAAGTCAGCAGGGATTTCTCCCCATTTCTTGGTGTCCCATTTGAGGATAGGCACGCGGAAGCTGTGTGTCCGCAGCCATAGCTCTGCCCTTTGCACGAGTTCATGAGCCTTTGCTGTCTGCGGAGTGCGTTCAAGTTTTGTCTTGCACTGCATCTTCTTGACCCACAGTTGTGCGTTTACGGAGTCGGAATAGATGACTTTTTCCGTCATCCCCTTCTGCTCCATGAGGGCGAGGGCGTGGACAATGGCAAGGAACTCACCGATGTTGTTCGTGCCTTGCAGTGGCCCGTGGTGGAAGATTCTGGCACCTGTCTGCAGGTCAACGCACTGGTACTCCATCGGTCCCGGATTGCCTGAGCAGCCTGCGTCGACAGCCCATGCATTGGCTTTCACCTCCGGTGGCAGCGGAAGGACAGTGTCGTTTCGCCATGAAGGTGGATTGTAGATTTTGTCCATGTTCAGCGTTTTGCTGTTTAAGCATATCATAAGTAACTATTGTAAATTACTTTGTATTTACGTTATGTTTGTACTAAAACTTGTTCTTTTTAGTATAAACTAATTTCCAACAGTTACATATCGGGAGAGTCATGATGACCCTCCCGATACAGTATTACATGCGTTCAGGCACCTCGATGCCGAGGAGAGCCATGCCGTTCTTGATAGTCTTTGCCACGTTCTGTGCGAGGAGCAGGCGGAACTGCTTCTGCTCGTCGGTGTCAGCATTGAGGATGCTGTAGTCGTGGTAGAACTGGTTGAACTGCTTTGTCAGTTCGTAGCAGTAGCTTGCTATGCCGGAAGGAGAATAGTCTGTTCCTGCCTGAGCAACCACAGCGGCATAGTCGTTGATTTTCTGTATGAGGTCAACCTCCTTCTGTGCCAATGCAATGTCGGTGCATTTAGCCTCGATGCCCTGCTCGGCAGCCTTGCGGAGGATAGAGCGGATACGTGCATAGGTGTACTGGATGAAAGGACCTGTGTTGCCGTTGAAGTCGATTGACTCCTCAGGGTTGAAGAGCATGTTCTTGCGGGCGTCAACCTTCAGGATGAAATACTTCAAAGCACCGAGACCCACGATGCGTGCAATCTCCTGCTTCTCCTCCTCAGTCATGTCAGCATTCTTGCCAAGTTCGTCACTTGTACGGCGTGCATCCTCAATCATTGCAGCCATAAGTTCGTCGGCATCGACCACAGTTCCCTCACGGGACTTCATCTTTCCGTTAGGCAGCTCAACCATGCCGTAAGAGAAATGCACAAGGTCCTTACCCCATTTGAAGCCGAGTTTGTCAAGGAGCAGTGAGAGAACCTGGAAATGATAGTTCTGCTCGTTGCCAACGACATAAATCATCTTGTCGATAGGGTAGTCCTGATAGCGCAGCTTTGCAGTGCCGATGTCCTGAGTCATGTACACAGATGTGCCGTCGCTTCTGAGCAGAAGCTTCTCGTCCAGACCGTCCTCTGTGAGATTTGCCCATACGGAATTGTCGTCACGGCGGTAGAAGATGCCCTTTGCAAGACCTTCCTCAACCTTCTCCTTGCCTTCGAGATAAGTCTGAGACTCATAGTAAATCTTGTCGAATCCGACACCCATCATCTTGTAGGTCTCGTCGAATCCCGCATAAACCCATTCGTTCATGCGAGCCCAAAGGGCACGAACCTCAGGGTCGTTGTTCTCCCATTTCACAAGCATGTCATGCGCTTCCTTAATCAGCGGTGCTTCCTGCTTCGCCTTTTCCTCATCCATGCCCTGCGCCATGAGTTCCTTCACCTCCTCGCGGTAGTGCTTGTCGAAAGCCACATAGTAGTCGCCGATGAGGTGGTCGCCCTTCTTTCCGCTTGTCTCTGGTGTCTCGCCGTTGCCGTACTTCAGCCAAGCGAGCATTGATTTGCAGATGTGTATGCCACGGTCGTTGACGATGTTTGTCTTCACAACCTTATGTCCGTTGGCCTCCATGATACGGCTCAGTGACCATCCGAGGAGGTTGTTGCGCACATGTCCGAGGTGCAGAGGCTTGTTAGTGTTAGGAGAAGAGTACTCAATCATGACGAGGTCGCTCTCCTCTGTCGCCTTTTTCTCGCCGAAATGCTCATCGGCAGAGATTGCTGCAAGCATCTCTCGCCATGCGTTGTCAGCGACAGAGAGGTTAAGAAAGCCCTTCACTACGTTGTAGGCGGACACGATGCCACTATGCTCAACGAGTTCTTTTCCAATCTCTTCGCCAACCTCCTCCGGCTTTTTCTTTGCGATTTTCACGAAAGGGAACACCACAAGAGTGAGGTTTCCCTCGAATTCCGCGCGTGTCTTCTGCAGTTGCACGCTCTTCTTCTCCGGCTCTATGCCGTACAAAGTCTTGACAGCTTCAATGGCTGCCTGCTGTATTCTTTCTTCTATGTTCATATTCAGTGTAATTTTCTTTTTGCAGGTTCTTTTGGCGGTCACAGGCTGTTGTCTGTGGTACGCCATAGCCTTACATTACATGTAAGTGTGCAAATTTCGTGAAAATTTCTGATATATGCAAAAATTTCAACATTTTTTAGAAAAGTTAGCGTAAAAGCCTGTCAGTCTGTTTTGTATTGTTCGGGACATGGCAATCGGTGCTTTTGCGCTGTCATAATCGGTATTTCTGCGTAAAAACATGATATTTCCTGTCTTTTTGTCAGTGTGTCGTGGGTATTTTGTGTTGGAAATGAATTTGGAATGTAGTAGCAAAGTTTGTATCTTTGCAGGGGAAAACTTTTGTGAATCATTAAAAAAGGCATTTGACTATGACAAAGATTGCAAGACAACTGACGGAGCTTATCGGAAGCACCCCTCTTCTTGAACTTACCAGATTTTCCACGGCGAAAGGGCTTCTCGTGCCACTTGTCGCCAAGATAGAGTATTTCAATCCGGGTGGAAGCGTGAAGGACCGCATCGCCCTCGCCATGATAGAGGATGCGGAGCGTAAAGGATTGCTGAAGCCCGGTGCGACAATCATCGAACCGACAAGTGGGAATACCGGCGTTGGGCTTGCACTTGTTGCAGCAGTGAAAGGTTATAAGCTGATTCTAACCATGCCCGAGACGATGAGCGTTGAGCGCCGCAACCTTGTCAAAGCCTATGGTGCGGAAGTGTGCCTGACAGCAGGAAAGGATGGCATGTCAGGTGCAGTGCGTGCTGCGGAGGAACTTCGTGACAGCATTCCGGGCAGCATTATCCTTCAGCAGTTTGAGAATCCGGCAAATCCGGCGCGCCATTATGCCACTACAGGCCCGGAGATATGGCAGCAGACAGATGGCAAAGTGGACATCTTTGTGGCAGGTGTTGGCACGGGCGGAACCATTTCCGGTGTGGCGAGATACCTGAAAGAGCGTAATCCTTCTGTAAAGATTGTCGCTGTGGAGCCTGCATCCTCACCGATACTTAACGGTGGCCAAAGCGGTCCGCATAAGATTCAGGGAATCGGCGCGAACTTTGTGCCGAAGACTTATGACGCTTCCCTTGTCGATGAAGTGCTTGATGTGGAAAACGATGCCGCAATCCTTGCAGGGCGTGAGGTTGCCGCAATGGAAGGCCTGCTTGTCGGAATATCCTCAGGCGCAGCTCTTTATGCCGCTACGGAGGTTGCCAAGCGTCCGGAGAACAGTGGCAAGAAGATTGTTGTCATGCTGCCGGATACAGGCGAACGCTATCTTTCTACCGAACTGTATGATTTTGAAAACTATCCACTTTAGAATACGTTTGGTATAATGAGATGTGGACTGGCAATACAGCCTGTCAAGGGATAGCCACACACGCATGTCGCAATATATTTGCGCAAAAGGTTGTATTATTGCATATTTTTTTGTACTTTTGCACAGATTATAAAATAAACAAGGTGCATTGCCGTTGTCAGTTTATAACGGGGATGTGCCTTTTCAGGGAATGCCACAAGCGATGGCGCGTGTGCCGTCGGGCGGCTTTCTGTAACCGTAATGCGAAAACAACAAAACAAAAGCAATGGAATATAACTTCAGAGAAATCGAGAAAAAATGGCAGGCGGAATGGGTGAAGAACAACACCTACAAGGTCTGCGAGGATGAGAACAAGAAGAAATTTTATGTGCTCAACATGTTCCCTTACCCTTCGGGAGCGGGACTTCATGTCGGTCATCCGCTGGGATATATCGCCAGTGACATCTATGCACGCTTCAAGCGCCTGCAGGGCTTCAATGTCCTCAACCCTATGGGCTACGACGCTTACGGTCTTCCTGCAGAGCAGTATGCCATACAGACGGGACAGCATCCAGAGAAGACGACTTTCGACAACATCGGCCGCTACCGCGAGCAGCTTGACAAGATAGGCTTCTGCTTTGACTGGAGCCGTGAGATACGCACCTGCACTCCTGACTACTACCATTGGACACAGTGGGCGTTCCGGAAGATGTTTGGCAGCTACTATTGCAACGCTTCCCGGCAGGCACGCCCTATCTCTGAGTTGGAGGCGGCTTTCGCTGCAAAAGGCACAGAGGGACTTGACGCTGCTTGCAGCGAGGAACTGTCGTTCACTGCTGAGGAGTGGAACGCAAAGACTGAGAAGGAGAAGTCAGACATCCTCATGAACTACCGCATAGCCTTTATGGGTGAGACAATGGTCAACTGGTGTGCCGGTCTCGGAACTGTGCTTGCCAACGACGAGGTAGTCGATGGAGTGTCTGTCCGTGGCGGTTTCCCTGTGGAGCAGAAGAAGATGCGCCAATGGTGTCTCCGTGTCTCCGCATACAGCCAAAGGCTGCTTGACGGTCTTGAGACAGTGGAGTGGAGCGAGTCAATCAAGGAGACACAGCGCAACTGGATTGGCAGAAGTGAAGGCACGGAGGTGCAGATAAAGGTTGACGGCACGGAGAATGGTTTCACAATCTTCACCACACGTGCCGACACAATGTTCGGTGTGACATTCTTTGTCCTCGCTCCTGAGAGTGACCTTGTCAGCCTTGTCACCACAGAAGACAAGAAGGCAGAGGTTGAGGAGTACATAAAGTATGTGAAGAGCCGCACAGAGCGTGAGCGCATGATAGACCATACTGTGACAGGTGTATTCTCCGGAGCATACGGAATAAACCCTATCACAGGCGACAAATGTCCGATTTACATCTCAGAATATGTGCTTGCCGGCTATGGCACAGGAGCTATTATGGCAGTGCCTGCCCATGACTCGCGCGACTATGCTTTCGCAAAGCATTTCAATCTGCCTATAATCCCACTTGTCGAAGGTGCGGATGTGAGTGAGGAGTCTTACGATGCGAAGGAAGGAATCGTGATGAATTCGCCAATGCCGGGAAAGACTGCCTTCGAGGGATTCTCACTCAACGGCATGACAATCAAGGAGGCTATCGCTGCCACCAAGAAGTTTGTCTCCGAGCATAACCTCGGCCGCGTGAAGGTGAACTACCGTCTGCGTGACGCAATCTTCTCCCGTCAGAGATATTGGGGCGAGCCGTTCCCTGTGTATTACAAGAACGGTGTGCCGACAATGATACCTGAGGAGTGTCTCCCTATCGAGCTTCCGCAGGTGAAGGACTTCAAGCCTACTGCCACAGGCGAGCCGCCTTTGGGCAATGCGCAGTTGTGGGCGTGGGATGAGGCGAACAAGAAGATTGTCGACAAGGCTCTTGTGGACGAGAAGACAGTGTTCCCTATCGAACTGTACACCATGCCCGGTTTTGCAGGTTCTTCTGCATATTACCTCCGCTATATGGATCCGAAGAACAGCGAGTGCCTTGTCAGCGAGAATGCAGCAAGCTACTGGCAGAATGTAGACCTCTATGTCGGCGGTTCGGAGCATGCCACAGGTCACCTCATCTATTCACGCTTCTGGAACAAGTTCCTCTACGACCTCGGTGTGTCAAAGAAGGAAGAGCCATTCCGTAAACTTGTCAATCAGGGCATGATTCAGGGACGCTCAAACTTTGTTTACCGCATAAAGGACACCAACACTTTTGTGTCTCTTGACAAGAAAGAAGGCTTGGATGTAACACCAATCCATGTGGACGTGAACATTGTTTCCGGCGACATCCTTGATGTTGAAGCGTTCAAGAACTGGCGTCCGGAGTACAATGACGCGGAATTCATTCTTAACGATGAAGGAAAGTATGTCTGCGGATGGGCTGTGGAGAAGATGTCAAAGTCAATGTTCAACGTTGTCAACCCTGACATGATTGTCGAGAAATATGGTGCTGACACACTGCGCCTGTACGAGATGTTCCTCGGTCCTGTCGAGCAGTCAAAGCCATGGGACACCAACGGCATTGACGGATGCCACCGATTCCTGAAGAAGTTCTGGGGACTTTTCTATGACCGCGAGGGCAATTTCATGCCTGACGCTGAGGCAAAGGCTACTGCCGAGCAGGAGAAGTCTCTGCACAAGCTCATAAAGAAAGTGACACAGGACATCGAGCAGTTCTCTTACAACACATCAATCGCAGCATTCATGATTGCTGTCGGCGAACTTTCAAAATGCCGTGACAAGGCTGTCCTGAAGGAACTTGTCATCCTTCTTGCGCCTTTCGCTCCTCATATTGCCGAGGAACTGTGGGCTGCTCTCGGAGAGACAACTACCGTCTGTGACGCACAGTGGCCTGTGTGGGATGAGAAGAAAATGGTGGATTCCGAGATAACAATGCCTGTGCAGTTCTGCGGAAAGACACGCTTCACCATACAGCTCCCTGCGGGAATCTCCAAGGAGGATGCCGAGAAGGCGGCTCTTGCTGATGAGCGCACGGCACGATACACTGACGGCAAGCAGATTGTCAAAATCATCGTTGTGCCGGGAAGAATCATAAACATTGTGGTGAAATAGTTGTCATGATGCGTTAAGGTTGCCATGGTTGGTCATGATTAATCATGATGCATCATGTTGCAACCTGATAAATAAACAAGAATAGAAGGGAGTTTTTATCCTCCCTTCCTCTTTTCAAAAAAGACAAAACAATAAAAACAACCGGTTATGTTGACCAAGGAAATGTTGAACAAGAAAAGAATCCTGAAGGAAGTGCATGACTACTTCATGGTTCTTGTGGGCACATTCATGTACGCTATTGGTGTGGAGCTGTTCATGCTCCCGTACCAGCTTACCACAGGAGGTGTGGCGGGTATCTCGGCTTTGATTTACTATGCCACAGGACTGCAGGTGCCGATAAGCTATGCGCTGATAAACATCACTTTCCTGATTTTCGGTGCAAGGATTCTCGGACTGAACTTCTGTATCAAGTCGCTTTTCGGCTTTGGCAGTATCACGATGTGGCTGACAGTCCTTGACCCTATTCTCAGAGACCCCGTGACCCACCAGCTGCCGCAGATTCTCGGCAACGAACTGTTCATGGCGTGCGTGCTCTCTGGTATCCTTGAAGGTCTCGGGCTTGCAATCTGTTTCTATAACAACGGCTCCACCGGAGGAACGGACATCATCATAGCCATTGTCAACAAGTACATGAATGTCTCCTTGGGACAGATGATGATGATTTGCGACATCATCATTGTCAGCAGCAGCTATTTCATTTTCCATGATGTACAGCGTATTATATTCGGCTTCATACTCCTTGTGGTGGCAGCCATGACACTCGACTATTTCATGCGAAAGCTCTGTCAGGCAGTGGAGTTCAAGGTGTTCTCGCGCAACTATTCCGCCATTGCCGACCGCATAGCGGAGGAAGGCTTCGGAGTGACGGTGCTGTCAGGTGAAGGCTGGTACACAAAGTCTGAGCGTAACGTCGTGATGTGTGTGTGCAGCAGGCGCTATGCTGAGACAATCATGCGGGCCATACAGTCTGTTGACCCGTTCTGCTTTGTCTCCGTGACAAACGCCCTCGGAGTATATGGCGAGGGATTTGAGACCATGAAGACAAAGGTAAAGAACCAGAAACCGATACTTGTCTTTGCCACCAACAGCAAGAACAAACTCGCTGAGGTACGCAGCATACTTGGGGACAGGTTTGAGATACGCTCACTGAAGGAGGTGGGATGCAACGCCGAACTGCCGGAGACTCATGACACGCTTGAGGAGAATGCTTTGGAGAAAGCACGCTATGTCAATAAATACTACGGCTTTGACTGTTTCGCTGACGACACAGGTCTTGAGGTTGATGCCCTTGACGGAGCACCGGGAGTCTACTCGGCACGCTATGCCAACATCGAGGATGCAGATTACAATGACCCTCTTGTAGGGGCCGACCATGACTCTGAGGCGAACATGCGCAAGCTCCTCCATAAGCTTGATGGCAAGGAGAACCGCAAGGCGCGCTTCCGCACCTCCATCGCTCTTATATATAAAGGTAAGGAGTATTTCTTTGATGGAATCATCAATGGCTCAATCCTTACTGAGAAGCACGGCACGGAGGGCTTCGGCTATGATCCTGTGTTCCGGCCGGAAGGTTATGACAAGTCCTTCGCGGAACTTGGGGGGGACATTAAAAACCGCATCTCACATCGTGCTTTGGCGACAGAGAAACTCGCCGGTTTCCTGCTGAAATAACAAGGCATGGTTAATGAACAGCTATGAGAACACAGAAAAGAAAAGACCGATGATTACAGCGTCAGTAGTAACTTACGACCATCATTTCCTTGACATAGAGCCGGTGTTGCGAAGTCTCTTCGCATCACCGGTGGATGTCATATATATCATTGACCATTCGGAGCACATGATGCAGTTAGAGGCGGAGCTGAAACAGTTTGCCAAGCGCGTCCTTACCGGTGAACCGGAACTGCAGAAGCGTGTTGAGGCAGGCATGCAACTCCTCTATTTCCGCCATGACAACAACGGCTATGGAGGCGGACATAATTTCGCCATGCGGAAAGCATTGAGCATCGGCAGCGAGTATCATCTTGTGGTGAACCCTGATATATGGTTCGGACCGAGAGTGATACCGGAGCTGAGGAGATACATGGACAAGCATAAGGATGTGGGGCAGATGATGCCGAAAGTCCTTTATCCCAATGGCGAGATACAACGTCTTGCGAAGATGCTTCCCACACCGTTTGACATGTTCGGACGGCTATGTCTGCCGAAGTGCATCATCAACAAGCGCAACCGCCGTTTTGAACTGGAATATTCGGGCTTCAATATGGTGCTAAACGTGCCCTTCCTTTCCGGATGTTTCATGTTCTTCCGCATGTCCGCGATACAGGAGATAAACATGTTCGATGAACATTTCTTCCTCTATGGCGAGGACATCGACATCTCGCGACGCATGAATGAGAGGTACAAGACCCTCTATTATCCGAAAGTGCCGGTCTATCATAAGTTCAGCCGCGGCTCAAGGCACAGTCTGCATCTCCTCCTTGTGCATATATTCAGCATCTGCAAGTATTTCAACAAATGGGGATGGTTCAAGGATGAACAGCGCACAGCCATAAACAACGCCCTGCAGGAACAGATTGACAAGGGCGGAATAGTTGACTGACGGCTTCATTCACTGACACCACTCCATAAAAACAAACACTCATGAGACGAATCCTCCTATCCATCCTTACCGTCCTATCCCTTACGGCGGCAGCCGAAGAGATAGGGAAGTGGACTCTCTTCCCAAGCTACTACAACATCACACAGGTGGAGCCTGCCGGCACGGATGTCTTTGCGCTTGCCTCCGGAAGCCTCTATTCCCTGCACCTTTCCGACAACTCCCTGACCACTTATTATAAGGATGATGTCTCGTCGTCCCTTGACGGAGGATGCCTTTCAAGCAGTGGTATAGGACGGATAGCATGGTGTGAAATGGCAAAAAGACTGATAGTGGCTTACGAAAACCACAAGATAGACCTGCTGTCTGTTGACAAGGATGTCAGGACTTTCACGGACCTTGCCGACAAGCAGATGACAGGCGACAAAACAATATATAATATATGTGTCTTTGGACGGCATGCGTATGTCTGCACAGGATTCGGCATCATGAAGTTCGACGCCGTCGAAGAGTATGTCGTTGATACATACAACCTCGGCATAAAGGTCAATGATGCTTTCGTGAACTCCACACACATCTATGCCCTGACAGACGAAGGAGTGAAGCGCGCACCGTTAAGCAGCAATCTGCTCAATAAAGATTCATGGACAGACAGTGGCGATGACTGGAGCACTCTGAAGCCGTCCAAGAACCTTTCCAACACTTTTGGCACACTCTTCCATGACAACAAGAACAACTGCTATTGGGGAAATGACTCGGAAGGAAAGCTCACACGATACGAGGAGGATGAATATGGCACGATGCAGCAGACAAGCAGCGGTGTTGTGCCTGACGGCCCTCTGTCGAACAGAGCGTGGAGATTGTACCTTCATGACGGCAAACTCTTTGCCACATGTGGTAATTTCAGTTTTGGAATGCCCGATTGGACAATCCCCGGTTTAGTGCAGATTTATGATAGAAACTCATGGACAAAGCTCACTGACCCCGGCAAAATGACGGGTGATGACTATCTTCACGCCAATTGCATGGTGTTTGATCCGTTGGACAAGAACCACTTTTGGGTAGGCGCATATTCAGGACTCTATGAGTATAAGGACAATATTCCTGTCAACGCCTATAACTCCAAAAACAGTTCACTGTCACCAATATATGAGATTGACGAGCGTTATTCGGTCATCTGCTCCATGGTCTACGACCCGGACGGCAACCTTTGGGCGATGAACGGATGGTGCGACGTGCCATTGGTAAGGTTCTCCCGTGACGGGAAATCACAGTCATTCCCACAGAAGGAAATATCATTTGGTGACGTTACAAACGTTGATGCTCAGAAAGCATTCGTCAGTCCTACAAACGGCTATCTATGGTGGTGCAATAATATTTGGAAAAATATTGCTGTCTACCGTTACGACTGGAAGAACAACAGTTTGACAGTATTCAACAACTTTGTAAATGAAGACGGTGCACAAATAGCTTGTAACATGATGCCCGGGATAGCAGAGGATAAAGAAGGAAACATCTGGGTGGCAACCGATGGCGGTCCGTTCTACATCCCACGTGCAGATGCCGCCGGCAGTGATGGCAACATCCTGTTCGTCCAACACAAGGTTCCGCGAAATGACGGGACAAACTATGCCGACTATCTCCTTGCCGGTGTGCCTGTAAGGACTATCGCCGTTGACGCTGCCAATCGTAAATGGATGGGTACATCGGGAGCAGGAGCCTACTTGATAAGTAGCGACAACAACAATGAAATCCATCATTTCACGACAGAAAACTCGCCACTTCTTTCAAATACAGTCTTTGATATTCTCATTGATTACGCAACCGGCATCGTCTATTTCGCGACAGATAAAGGAATATGCGCCTATCAAGGTGATGTCAGCAATGCCAATGCTGAAGGAATGGCAAAAGAGACAGTGTGGGCATACCCTAACCCTGTCACACCTGAACATACAGGCATGATTACTGTTGTAGGGCTTACTCCCGGCGCACAAGTGAAGATTCTCACCGCTTCAGGGCAGCTTGTCAACGAAGGGACATGCTCCGGAGGTTCCTACCAATGGGACGGATGCGACATGAAAGGCAGGAAAGTGGCATCGGGTGTGTATATGGTGAATGTGGCAACCCCGGACGGTGAAAAGGGCGTTGTGACGAAAATAGCCATTGTAAGATAACAAGTGACAGACAACAAAAAACAGATTAATGAGGAAACTCCTTTTCATAATACTCATTTTGTCAGCCTTCACCCTTACTGCCAATGCGCAGAAAGAGGGCGACAATCTGAAGACAACGCCGACATTCGTCCCAACGATGAAGGTCAGCAAGACCATGCTTGACGGTGACTCTGTGCAGTATATGGAGCTTAACAAGGTCTACTGCTATCCGCCGAAACTGTTCAAGAACGCCAAGGAAAGGAAACGTTACACAAGGACGATGTATAATGTCAAAAAGGTTCTGCCTATCGCCAAGGAGGTAAGGCATGTGATGCTTGAGACTTACGAGTACTTGCAGACGCTCCCGAACAAGAAGGCGCGTGAGGCTCATCTGAAACTTGTGGAGAAGGGAGTGAAGGAACAGTACACTCCGAAGATGAGGAAACTGACACTCGCACAGGGAAAACTTCTCATTAAGCTTGTCCACCGTGAGTGCAACTCTTCGGGATATGAGCTTATAAATGCTTTCATAGGACCGTTGAAAGCCGGGCTTTATCAGGTGTTCGCATGGACTTTCGGCGCGTCACTGAAGAAGACTTACGACCCGGAGAACGACCCGGAGGATGCCGAGATAGAACGCTGCGCCCGCCTCGTGGAATCAGGACAGATGTAAGAATGCTGCAAAAAAAACGGACAACAAATATTTGTTTTTATCACAGAACGCAAACAACACGATGAAACATATCTTATCCAAGGAGAACACATTGTGTGCCCAAGGCATGTCGGCCTTAGCCATTATGATCATGCATTTTGTAATGCAGATAGACGGATACCCAAGGTTTTTGAATATCTTAGGCGGTGAAGGTGTTGCAGTGTTTTTGTTTGTTTCCGGTTTCGGACTCAACGAGAGCTATAAGAAGACAGGACTGGACGGATATATCAAGAAGCGTTTCCTTAGAGTGATAATTCCTTGCTGGATAGTCTTCGCTTTCAGACTGCCTTACTTAGACACGTTTTCCATAGAGAGTTTTCTCAAAAACCTCACGTTCATAGACTCCGAACTGTGGTTTGTTGACTATATCATACAGTTATACATCGTTTACTGGCTTGCCCGCAAACTGTTCAGCAAGTACACTACACATATTCTTTTTTTCTTTGGTGCAATCTGCATATTCCGCGAACAACTTGTTTGCGAACAGGCTTTCTCGTTCTTCGCAGGCTATCTTGCATCGGAACATTACGACAAAGTACGCACCTTGAGCAAGAAAAGCATATTCAATATTACTGCCTTTTCTTTCCTTTATGCCACAGTATTCATACTCATAAAGGAGATTCCATACGTAAGACAATTCATCTGTACACTGCCATTCAATCTTCTGCTCCTTAACATAAGGATGCCTTTGGCGATAGTTGTGATTACGCTGCCATATCTTTTGCCTTGGATTAAAAAGGCCGGTTTTTTCGGGTATTTCGGAAAGATAAGCTATGAACTTTATATCGTCCACTTCAATTTTATGCCTTGCATAGCAAGTGTTGCCTCTGTGTTGAAGTTCTCTGCCATGTCAACTGTCATCGGCGATGTGTTTGCCGGGTTCAATGCCAAGCTGCGAGAAAATGGCAGGACAATCAATGGCATAGCGGCAGTATTATTCATAACAATATGCTACACCTTAAACTGCAAGTACAGCATGAGGGTCACCGAACAGTTCGGATACGAAGCAATTCCTTATGCAATGCTGCTTGCTGTTGCATTCGTGCATATCGGTATTGTGGACAGATGTATCAAACGACGCAAGAAACTCCTGTTCTTCACGCTTTTGGCAGTAATGGCTTGTGCGATGCTTGCCGTCCAGTCTTATTTCGATCCGCTTGAAAACAACGTCGACCGTTGGTCTGCAATCGATTATCCGTTGACCTATTTGTTTGACGGAGAGTTCCCTTACAATGCCCCAACTCATCTTGGAGGCAATGCATCTCCGTTTCCTATGTGGATGGTCTTCCACATTCCTTTCTGGTTCTTGGGTAATGTCGGCCTGTCGGAGATAGTGACAAGTGCTTTGTTTGCATGCAGCATTGTGCTGCTATACGGCTATAAAGCCGGTATCAAAGCCATTATATTCATCTTGCTGTCTGTAAATGTATGGTATGAAGTGGCAGTGCGCAGTGATATGATTTCCAATTTCTTCCTCCTCGGAGCCTTCCTGAACTATATGCTTTGGAGTGGGAAGACTTTGGAGAAACACCCTTATTTCGTGGCTGTTGTCTCAGGCTTGTGGCTTTCCACGCGTATAAGCACATTCTTCCCACTGTTCATAATGTTCTTCCCTTCATGGCTTCAGTCGGGCATGAAAACAAAGATAAAGGTGCCAATTATAGCATTGCTGGTCTTCTGTGCAACATTTTTGCCGTTAGTGGTATGGGACAGCAATAGCCTGTTCTTTGCAGTCAACAACCCATTTTCCCTTCAGACGCGGCAAGGTCATCCCGGTGATGTCGTTCTGCTTTTGGCTCTTGCCGTTTATCTCGCTGTCACATGGAAAGGCAACGCAAAACGTTTGATGCTGCATTCTGCACTGATGCTTCTTGCTGTAGTGGCAGTGGCATGGGGACATAATATGTTTGTTACCGATGGCTGGACATTAATTTTTACAGGCTACGACCTGACTTACTGGGATGCCGCCCTGCCGATGCTTATGACAATCCTGTGCGGCCATGAAAGGAAAGTTGAATGTTCTGAAAACAGATGACCGTTTTTGGCTGAGTGAAAGGTTACCTTTCACCGGACAAAAGGTAACGATTGACCATACAAAAGGTTACCTTTCGTTATGCGAAAGGTAACCTTTTGTCGTATGATGTGTTATGCTTTTGTAAGTGGTTTGTTATCAATTGGTTGTGGGGTGTGGTCGTTGGCTTATGAATGCTCCAAGAGTTTTCCTGCAATCAATGACAGATTATGCCACCAAAGTGTGGCGGTGAGGACAAGGAGCATAACGTGGAGCAAGGGCAAAATGTGGCGTTTGTCCATCTCTCCGGCCCTCTTGACAAGGTACGCCACGGCTATCGGGATGACGAAAGCCCAGTGGGCGGTCATGATGTAGGCATCAGAGGCGGCAAAACGCATGCCGACATGCAGGAACATGTCGAAGAGGAAAGGCAGCAGAGCCATCCACATCAACCGCTTGCGTATGGCGCAGAACAGCCCGAGTGCGAAGAGGGCGACGATAGTTCCCTCGGCGATGTATTCCCAATTGTTGCCATAACGTATGATTACAGGGCGCGGATTCTTCGTCAGATTGGCATCTTCGAGCAGATGCTCCTCATGAAGGATAAGCCCTTCCCCGAAGATGTTCTCCACGAGCAGCGGCACTCGCTCCACGGAATTGTCAGTCCATTGGAAGAGTTTGCTGTCCGTTGTCTGCCGGCTTCTCTCCTTTGCCTGCCGTAGACTGTCGGCGCGGAGCCGGACAAGGTAAGTGCTGTCCTTGGCGATTCTCTTGTCGCGCATCGTCACCTGCCATTGGTGCTCCTCCTTTTCGGTGGTTTCTGTTTGTATGAAGTACATTGCGCCAAGCATAGATGCTGGTATGAGGTAGAGCAGGGAGCGGCGCATGATGTTGTTGATTGTGAGTTTTTCCCGTGCCAGTGAAGCGATGTCCATGAGCCAAATCTTTATGCCGTTTGTCAGACTCACGCCTGCACTGACGAAGCACAGCGTCAAAGCCTGCCATGAGGAGAGACCTTCTTTGCGTCGTGTGGCGAGGAAAAGGGTGAGGATGAGCAGGAATTGCGTAATAATCATGTGGTCGGGAGCTATCGCAGCCAGCATGACATGGGAGAAAGAGTAGTGGAACAGGCACAGCAGGAGTGCGCTGCCGACGGCAAGTCCGACCACGTTGCGCAGGAGTTTGTAGAGCAGTGTCCACGTTGCGGTGCTGAGGATTGTCCACGCCACCGCCACGGTGTATATGGCGCAGTTTATGTGGAAGATGTCGTTCAGCCGGCCGTTTATCCACGAGAGCGGCCACATGTAGAGTGCCAACATAGGGTGGCGGTAGAGTTCGTAGAGAGGACGCCACTTGGAGACTGTTACGTAAGTGTGGGCGTCGAAGCCCGAAAGGCAGAAGTATTTGCGGAACACGCTCCAATAGCCCATCTTCGGATTTGTCCACGGTTCTTCATGCCACTGCACCATAAGGTAGTTGAGCAGGGCGAAGATGACCAGTCCGAGGAGTGCCACGAGGAGCGTCTCACGATGCTTTGTGATAAGTTTTTTCATGTTTTTTCAAGCTGTCAGTATTGGCATTTCTGTCAGTACTGTCAATATTGTCCATACCGTCCCACATACTTACAAGAAGTAAAGGTACTGCGTTAGCAGTGCCGTGTTCCATATCCATAAGTACACCGCCACTATAGCGAGTGCTATTGTCAGCCGCTTGCGCCACGCTTCCGGCATCGCTTTCAGCACGAAAGCCATTGTTATCGGCAGCACAAAGAGGTAGTGGGCAGACATGATGAACACCTCGTTTATGCCGAATCCGAGTCCGATGTGCAGTGCCATGTCCATGAGGAAGAATGACATCGCCGTCCACATGAAGCGTGAGCGTCTGCCGAACCATACTCCTGCGAGGAACATTGCGACAAGGAACGCTTCCACGATGTAGTTGCCCCAGTTGCGGTAGTGCACTATTACAGGGCGGTTGACGAGGACATCCTTCAGCAGATAGTCCTCATGCAGCATTATTCCCTCTCCGAAAAGCGACTCTATTGCGACATCGGTGCGCGAGGTGCTGATGTCCGTCCACCGCATGAATTCTCCCTGCGCCATCGGTTTGCCGGTATGCTTGTAGGCCGCGCTCATGGTTTTCCGTCGCTCCCTTTTCTTCTCTATCCGTGCCTTTACGCTGTCCATGACGGCGGCCACGGCAGCGCTGTCCTTCGTCTTTATTGTGTCCATGACATGCCGGCGTATGCGATCGAGCTGTTTTTTCTGCATCATCTCCTTCTTCGCCTTACGCTGCATCTCCTTCGGCCAGACAAACTCCTTGTAGCTCCAGCGTGCGCTTCCCCAAATGAGAGCTGACGGCAGAAGCACCGCAACGACAAGGTAGCCCGGGCGGAAGAAGCGTCTTCCACGCGTCACAAGTGCCGCAAGGAAGATTTTCAGACCGTTGTTCAGCGATATTCCTGCCGTGAAGAAGAACATCAGTACCGTCTGCCACCAGTTCAAAGCCCTGCCTCTCTGCAGTTTGAGGCCGCAGAGATAGAGCGTCAACACAAGGCAGAACATCGACGGACAGAAATGGTCGGGAACGAGAGTTGACAGCATTATGTAGGCGAAAGAGAAGGTCAAGGCCGAGAGGACATAACCTTCGCTGCGCCTTATGCCGATGATTTCCCAAAAGATTCTGTTCAGGAAGATGTAGGCATAGAAGGCACAGAACACGAGGATGCACGCCGTGATGATGATGGCGAAGTTAGTGTTTGTCAGTGCCATAAGACCCTCATTGAGCTTGCTGAACGGCCATACGAAGTAGGGGAGTAGCGGGTGGCGGTAGATGTTGTAGCCTATTGTCCATTTTGTCAGTACGGAATAGGTTATCGGGTCAAAGCCCGAGACGTGCCAACCCTTGATGAATTTCGCCCAAGTGTTGTTGTCCACGCCCGACAAGGCACTGAAATAGCGTGCCACATTGAGGGCGTTCAGTGCGATGAACACAAGCAGCGCGATGATTGCTCCTGTGCGCTCCTCCTTCTGTATTCTGAAGATTCCGAATAGTTTCTTAAGCATGTCTGTTGTATATGTTGATGTATTTCTCCGCTACGCTTCTTTCGCTGTAGCATGATTCGACTTTTTCTCTTGCCGCTTTGCTTAGGCTTTCCGCATTGTTCTCATAGAGGACATAGCGTATTCCATTGGCAAGGTCGTCGGCGTTCCTGTACTCTGCCACATAGCCGTTGACCTTGTGGTCAATCATCTCCGGTATGCCGCCCACATTAAAGCCCACACACGGTGTGCCGCAAGCCATGGCTTCCATGACGGTGTTTGGCAGATTGTCCTGCAAGGAAGGGGTCACGAAGGCGTCGGCGCAGGCATACAGTCGTGCCATGTTCTCTGCTCCGCTGATGTAAGGGATGTCCCTGCCCGGCGCGATGGTCACGATGTCATCGCCGAGGAGTTGCTGCGCCTTGCCCAGATAGCGTATGCCCTTGCGCTCGTCGTTGACGTTCTGCGAGACGAAAAGCACTATTTTCTTGTCCTTGGGCAGACCAAACGCCTCACGTTCCTTTGTCCTGTCGGTGGCAGGGTGGAACAGTCGGGTGTCGATAGGGTTAGGAATGGACACAATGTCCTGCCCTTTTCCGAGTGTTTTCTGCCGGGCTATGCGTGCCAGCCACTCACTGCAGGCGACGAAAGTGATGTTCTTTCGGGCGAGGATGTCTTGCTTTTTGGCGAACACTCTCTTGTCGAAAGGTGCGTCGGGCATAACGCCCTCGGTGTAGTGCCATACACTTTCCAAGGACCATTCGTCATGCATTGTCCATACGATGCGCTTTCCGCTCTCCGTGATTTTGCGGATTGTGTCAAGGGAAAGAAACCCTTGGTTTATCCAATGGAGGTGGATTATGTCGGCTTCCATGAACTCCCGTATGGTTGTTATGTCCTGTCCGAATAGTGCAGGGTCGGTAGCCCACAGGTCTTTTGCGGAGAATCCTTTGGCAATCCATATCGCCAGACGCTCGAAAATGGAGCTCCACGACTGTTTCCGCAGTGCTTTCGGCCCCCAAGATATGTTCTTCCGGCATAGCATTGTGGCAGAGACACCGTTATGGTTCAGTGCGCTTAGCAGTCTGTTGGCTGCTATCGCCGCCCCTCCGGTGTGCTCGAATGTGCTGAGGATAAGGACTTTCATGGTGATGTTGGGTTGTGGGTTAAGGTTAAGAGACTCATCATGTTTTCTCAGGATGCAGCATGATTAATCAAGATGCAACATGATGAATCATGACAAAACATGTTATATCATGATTCATCATGCTACCGCCAATTATCTGAAACCGCCGGAATGACCTACATCCTTGCCAGCATTTCGATGACAACACGCCGTATATTGTCTACTGTGGAGAGCTGAACTCTCTCGCTTGTGCTGTGCGGTTCGAGGATGCGAGGCCCTATACTTGCGATGTGTATGCCGGGAAATTTCTGCACGAAGTAGCCCGCTTCGAGGACGAAGTGCATAGCAGTCTTCTTCGGTTCGAAGCCAAGTACATCGCGGAAGGTATCGCAGGCAAGTGTGATAAGTTCGCTGTCGCTGTCCTCCTGCCATGCCGGAGCGTTCATGACGGTGTCGACTGTCGCGCCACTGATGACGAAAATGCGCCTGATTTGGTCTGCAAGCTGCTCCATTTTGTTATCGTCAAGGCTCCGAGTGTGGGTAGTTATGTCGAATGTTGTGGCGGTTTGCCTTACAGTACCTATGTTGTTGCTTGTCAACGGAGTGCCCTCTATTGACGGATGCATCTCGATTGGTCCGACAGGAATACCGTTAAGGCAGGCGAGAAGAAGATGAGTACCCTCCTCGCTGACGATTGTGCTGTGCCATACAGATGGCTCACAAGCCACCGAAATGCCGGTGTCCGTGCTTCCGAACTGCTGCTTTACAGCCTCGTGACACTGGCTTGTAAGTGTCTCGAAAGCCACGGCCTTGTCCTTCGGGAGTACGATTTTCGCCTCTGCATTACCAGGGATAGAGGCAGCAGCTGTGCCACCGTTGAAGCTGACAAGGTACAGTTTGATGTCCAGTTGGCGTATTGCCACTAACAGAAGGTTGGCAAGAACCTTGATGGCGTTTGCCCTTCCGCGAGTTATGTCCACACCACTGTGGCCGCCTTTTCCGCCTTTCACAGTCACGGTGTATGTCACATAACCGTCAGGTTTCTGTATTTTCTTGAACGGAAGGTGTGCGGTCTGTATGAACGCCCCTGCTGCTCCCACGGTGATTTCGTCATACGCTTCCGAGGCAAGGTTAAGCACCCGTCTGCCACGTATGAAGTCTTGTGCCAACGAAGCGGCACCGCTCATGCCGTCCTCCTCGTTGGTTGTCGTCAGCACCTCCAACGCCGGATGCTTCAAAGAGTCGTCAGCGAGTATGGAAAGTGCCATTGCAAGCCCCATACCGTTATCTGCTCCGAGGGACGTACCTTTGGCACGCATCCATTTCTCTCCGTCGATTTCGATGGTCTCAGGTGTGATTCCGTCCTTCAGAGGGTTAAAGCTGAAGCCCTCGTCTGCCACGCAGACCATGTCCATGTGGTTCAGAATGACCACTGGTTCATGGTCCTCATAGCCCGGAGAGGCAGGTTTTTCGATGACAACACAGTTCTCTTTGTCCCTCCGCCAATGCAGTCCGTGGCTGTCGGCGAACGTGCATAGGAAGTCCGCCACCTTGCTTTCGTGGTGCGACGGGCGAGGGATGGTGCATAGGGTGTTGAATATGTCGTAGTGTGAGTTCATTGGTTTTGGATGTTTTTGGGGGCAGTGCTGACAGTAATGTCAATATTGTCAGTACTGACTTTATTGTCAAAATTGTCGCTATTTCTCAAATTTCCTTAGCGCATTCGCCACAATGCGTGCGCAGTTGGCTATGTTGTACGTCGATTCGGCAAGGCTTCTTGCACGCTTGCCCATGAGGGATGCCTCCTCCGGATTGTCCGAAATGCGGCGTATGGCGTTGACCCAACCCTCAGTGTCGTTGTAGTCTACGGTTATGCCACACCCTTCTTCTTCCGCATCGAAAGGCTGGTTAGGGTTCTTGGAGATAATCACCGGCATACCGAAAGCGAGTGCTTCGACAAGCGTTGTGAGACCCACCGTGTAGTTTGTCTCCTTGCAACAGATGCAGACACACTTATGCGGGAGAATCCTTTCCGCAAGTTCCGGAATCCACATCGTACGGTTTATGGTCACGGAAACATTCTCCGGAATGCTCGCAACACTAAGCATCTCCTCATAATTCGTGCCGCAACAGTCGGCAGCCGTTATCAGGTCAAGGTGTTGGTCACTGCATTTCGCAAAGGCAGCAAGCAATGTCGGCATGTCGCGACGTTCCTTTCCTGTGGAGATAAAGTCCTTTCTTTCGCAGGGATGTGCTGCCATCAGCCGGTCGTAATAAGCAAGGTCGGCACCCCATGGGCATTGCTCCGCCTTGTCCCTTGTGACCTTTCCCGTTGCCAAAGACACCTCAAGGAGATGGTCACTGAAGAAGAACATGTGGTCGATGCCCTTGTAAAAGAGCCGTGAAACCATGTTCTTCAGCCATCCTTTCGATACGACTACAGGCTGGTGATGCCACAGAATAATCGGTTTGCGGTACAGACCCAGGGCGCGAAGGAATATGAGCAGTTCGAGACCATTATACTTTGTGGCATAGACAGCGTCAAACTTCTCCTTGCAGAAGATGACCTTTGCGGCGTTCCTCATTGCCGAAACGATACGGCTGCCGTCAGCTTTGGAATGCTTGTGCATGACCACACCGATGCCTTCGTCCGGAAGATGCGTCGCACCATACAGAAGATGAGCGGGAAAACGCCCGGCTTTCCACTCTCTGTAGATGTAGTTAAGGTCCTGTGTATGATAGAAATATACGGTCACGATACTCTTTGTTTGTCTTTTTGTCTTGATTGTTTCTTATTTCTTTTTGCGCAAAAATGCGATGCACTCCCTCATGTCCTTTCTGCTGAAAAGCCATACAAAGGCAAGGTAAATGGCAACCGCAATCGCGATTTTCGCCACGAGAAGCAGATAGATGTTTCCTATTCCGTCCGTCAGCAGCTTTGTAATTTGCATTGTGGTATAGGCAAACAAGCAGAAAGGAAGTATGTCCCTGACAGCCTGCAAAGCACAGAAACCAATCTCACGCCTTACGAAATGATGCCAGATTGCCGTCCAAATGATGATTACAGCGACATACGCCCTGACCATATCCGTCACGTCTCCGCCAAGGAAATGTATGGCAAGGATTGTGGAAAGCATGACAATGCCCTGGCAGATGATGTTCCACATGTAGATGTTTGACTTGCCCCGGGAAATCACCATATTATAATATAGCGCGGAAATCGGCAGGAATGCGCCTCCGATGCACAGTGTCTGCATGAGGTAAGCCGAAGGAAGCCACTTCTCCGTGATAAGGATTGTGATGAATTCCGGTGCCACAAGGGCAAGCCCGAAGCATACGGGGAAGGACACGATGCACGTGAAACGCAGCATTTTGGAGAATGCCCGGCACAGGCGTTCCTTGTCGTCGCCAATCTCGACAAAGGCAGGTTGCGCCACGCCCTGCACCATTCCCGTGATGACGGAGGTGCCCATGGTGTTCCATTTGTTGGCCTGATTGTAGACGCCCACCTCACTTTTCGAGTATATCTTGCCCAGAACGACGGCGAAAATGTTGTTGTTCACCTGCTGAAAGATGTTTGTCAGTAGCATACGGCTTGAGAATCCGAACATCTCACGTACCGGCTGCATCGTTATTTCGAGCGAGGGACGCCAGCCGGAGATTATCCAGCTCACGACGGAAACCATCAGTGTGTAGATAAGGCTCTGCGTGGCAAGTCCCCAATACGCCATGCCTGCGAATGCCATCGACACTCCCACGATGCCTGAAACGAGCAGGGAGACGGTGGAGATGATGGCGAGTTCCTTCTGCCGCAACTGCTTGAAGAGCATCGCCCTTGGCACAATGGAGAACGAGGCGGCAAGGAAACACAGGCTGTAATACCTGAACAGCGGTGTCAGCAGCGGTTCGTCGTAGAACCGTGAGAGCAAAGGAGCGCCGAGGAAGAACAGGCAATAGAGTCCCATGCTCACTCCGATGTTGAACCAAAAGACAGAGTTATAGTCGCGGTGCGTGGCGTTCTTGCGGTTGGTCAGTGCCGTGACGAACCCGCTGTCCTGCAAAGCGGCGGCGATAGAGGTGAAAATCACCATCATGCCTATCAGTCCATAATCCTCTTTGGACAAGAGCCTGCCGAGCACGACACCGAAAATCATGTTGAGAATCTGCATCGCACCGTTGTTCATCGCTCCCCAGAGGAAGCCTTTTGCGGTCTTTTCTTTAAGGGTCGCCATTGGCTGTTGTTGCTTTCGTTTGTCAGGGTTAAGGCTGCTGCCGGTCACTGTTGAAAAATGGTTTATATGGCTGTATGTCAGCGTTTTGTGCGCTATGTGCCGGTGGCGGATAGCTATGCTTTTGCGAAAGGTAACACTTTACTGTACAAAAGGTAACACTTTATGGTGCAAAAGGTAACACTTTGCATGGTGAAAGGTAACCTTTTGCAAGGCCCGTTGATACACATGGTTTTTCTGCAGGACAATGCTACATGATGTAAGGCATAAGTCCGGTATGGCAAGGCAATGCCTTTCATTATCCGAGAGTCTTCTTTATGCGGTTTCGGAGTGAAGAGATTATGGTGCTGAAATTGCCCTTGCGGAGGTTCAGCCACAGTTCTTCGAGAGAGTATTGTACCTTGCGCCATGGGTTGTCCCACGCGTTCCGCAAGTACCAGCGTTGCTGATAGCCCGGTTCTTCAACCACTTCGGCAGGGTGGGAGAGCGGAAACTGCAACTCATGTCGTCTCATGGTGAACTGCCGTCGCAGGCGTTTCGGCTGCAAATCAAGCTGTGTGGCGTAGTGCGTCCCTCCGTCAAGGCCGATGTTGTTGATAAGGTTCACGGACGGCATTATGGCAAGTCCGTCGTTGAGGGTCATGTATGCCCAGAAGATAGTCTCGTAGTAAGGGATGCCGGTCGTGCTGTGTTGCAGGCAGAGTGGGATCATCTCGCTGCGCTGCCGGTGGAGTTTCGCCTTCTCTTTCAGCTTCTCGAACTGCGCCTTGTCATGCACAAAACCATATTCGCCGTCAAGATTCCTTATCACTCTTGCCCACGAAGCCCAGCCCCAAATGGAGAAAGCGCGTGTGAAAAAGTAGTCGGGAACGGTGCCGTTGACCGCTTTCAGATGCTTCCGCGAATCCTCGTCAGTGTTGAATCCTGCAACCATTGTCACCCGAGGGTCATCCTCGTACTTGTCAAGCATCTCCTTACAGAACGTGAAGAATGACAGGCTCGGCACATCATCGTCCTCAAGGACTATGCACTTGTCCGTCAGCGAGAACGCCCATTGCTGCGAAAGGAACTCGCTCGGGTCACATCCGAGGTTCTTCTCTTGGTAGTTTCTGTGCACCTCACAGTCCCAGTCGATCATCGTGTCGTCCACCATACGGCGGCATTCCTCTATGCCCTGCCGGTCCTTTGAAAGGCGGATGTCCGTCACAGGTGTGCCGTCCTTTGCCACAAGGCGTGGCCCGTCCTGAAAGAGGAACAGGCGTTTCGGGCGCGCTTTCCTGACCTCCGCCCACACTTTCCCGAAGTGGTCGGGACGCGCATGGAAGAGTAATAGTACCGATATGTCAACGAGTGCCGGTTTCATGTTGTAGTGTTTTTTGTTGGAAATGTTGTCTTTTGTGCTCTTTTCCGCATGGTCATTTTCCTGAAAGAGTCTCGAGGAAGAACACTGCGTGTCCCTTTCTCTTGTCCTCAGGCGGCAGTTTCATGTAGTCCTTGTACAGATCTTTGAGGTAAGCGTCAGGGTTTGCAGGGGCGAGAAACTCCTTTCCCTCGAATGAAATCGGCTTAACGGGGAAGATAGAGTCCTTGCGGTGCATGATGCCATAGCCGTTGTCGGAGATGCGGTTGCCGAAATATGTGTCATGTTTCAGCAACATATTTGCCGCTTTCCACATTATATTATAATAGGCTCTTTTCGCTCCGAACCAAAACAATTCTGCCACGGCGCGCCATGAATAGACATGCTGTTGGAGCAGAATGCCGTTTGCGCGGCAGTAACCACGGCACACTCGCTTGCAGAAACCTTGTGATATGGTCGGGTAGGAGTGCATCGGGAAGATGTCCACAAACAGCCCTTTGCAGTATGGACGACTGAAATCGTCGCCGTACTCCACCACGAACGAGTCGCGGTCGCGCACCTTTATTGTCGGCAGACGGCATGACGGGTCGGTCTCCATGGTCTGGAGAAACATGCTCTCAGGCAGCTCTTTCCGTGCCACTTCGGCAAAGCGCGGGATGTCCTCCGTGCGCATTGCGATGTCGATGTCATCATCCCAGGGGATGAACCCCTTATGGCGGACAGCGCCGAGACACGTCCCTCCGTCAAGCCAGTAGTCTATTTTGTGGCGGACGCAGATGTCGTGTATCGCGCAAAGTATGGCAAGTTCCTTCCTGTGCACTGCAGGAAGATGCCTTTTGTTGTATTCTTCGAGTTCAGTCATTCTTCAAAATGTGTATCGTCCGCGCCACGGCATCCCTCATTGTGTACATTGGAGTGAAGCCCGAATTGCGGAGCTTTTCGGTGTCAAGTATGGCGTTCATCGCCACGGAGAACCCTTTCCGCTCGCTCTCGGAAGGAAGGTCGAAGACAACTTTCCTGCCACACAGTTCCGCACAAAGCCCAGCAAAGTCCCTCAGATGGACATTGCAGCTGTCGTTGGCGATGTTGTATGCCATGTCGTCCGTGCCGTTCAGCATGATGTGGAGCATTGCAGCGACAGCGTCGGCGGTGTAAGTGTAGGAGAAAAACTGCTTTCCCTCCGATTTAAGCACTATGTCCTCACCGTCAAGAGCCTTCTTTATGAACTGTGAGGAAGCCTTGCTGTCCGACATCAGCATTGTCGGTCCGAAGACACGACTAAGGCGCACAATCTTCACTTTCACGCCATATTCCGCGCCATACGACTGGCACAGAGCCTCGCAGGAACGCTTTGACTCCGAGTAGCCGGCACGGCTTGTGGCGAGATTCAGCATACCTGTGTAGTCCTCGGTGAACACATCGTTGCCGCGTGCGTTGCCATAAATCTCCACGGTGCTCGGGTAAAGCACTGTCGCGCCACACCTTCGTGCGAGTTCGAGAGCATGTTCCGCCCCTTTAAGGTTGATGAGCATCGTCTCCGCCGGGTATTGTGAGTAGGCGAGAGGGTGGGTGTTGCTCGCAAGAGGGATGATGTAATCGGCGGTGATGTCTTCAGGAAAAGGCAGCATGACGTCCTGTTCGAGGAAAGAGAAGAGTGGGGAAGAGAAATGTTCTCCCAACCTTTCGGCAGCCCTTTCACGGTTTCTTCCCACGGCAATGATGCCCACATCGCCGAGAGTCATGAGCGCATCGATGAGGTGGACGCCAAGAAGTCCTGTTGCACCGGTGACGATGATGCGTTTCCCTTGCAGCCTTTCAATGCCTTTCACGCTGAGGACATTGCGGATGTCTTCTGTATATAATGGATGTTTCTTGTTAATCATTTCAGCCAGTTGTCCTTTCCTTTGGTAAGATAACCCTTGAAAAGCTCAAGGTCATCCTTGGTTGTCAGTTTGATGTTCTTGTCAGAACCCTTTGCAAAATGCAGCCTTACGCCCAGTTCAACCATCATTGTGTTGGTGTAATGTGAGCCGTAAATGCCTATTTCCTTTGTGAAAGCCTCGTGGTATTTCTCACTGAGCAGGTCGTAGCGGTATGCCTGTGGGGTGGAGACACGCCGCAGAGTCTCGCGCGGAATAAACTGTGTTGTTGTCGTTTCGTCATTGCTGTCGACGACGAAAATCTGCTCATTGTACGGCATGGAGGTAACAGCGTTGCCGTAGGTGGCGGCTTTCTCTATGACATCCGTCAGCACAGTGTCGTCGATAAGCGGGCGGATGCCGTCGTGGATGACCACGATGTCGTCAGGCGAGCATGTCCCTTCGAGGTGCGCAACACCATTGCGGATGCTCTCCTGGGCACTGTTTCCGCCCGGTACTATCCACTGCAGCTTCGTGATGTTGAACTGGTTGGCGTACGCTTCGACAACCTTTTCCCAGCCGCTGATGCAGACAACGCCTATCGCATCGATGCCCGGATGCTTCTGGAAGCCCTCGAGAGTGTAGATGAGTACAGGCTTGTCATAGACGTTTATGAACTGTTTGGGGATGTCCTGCCCCATTCTGTTGCCCGAGCCTCCTGCTATGATGATTGCTGTGTTCATTTCGTTTCGTTATGGAATATGCTTGTTCTTTGCCGCCCTCCGTTACTGTGTAACGGCATGCGTAGTGCAAAAGTAATGAAATTTTCCTGACTGTGCAAATGTGGAGTGCTTTATTTGTTGCATAAAGCGTCAGCCATTGTAAGATGAAGTGCTACATTTTTGTTTTGCAATGTGTTTTTATGTTTTTGTGAAGTGTGTCACCGTACCCTGCCAAGGATGTGCTCCTCCACAGTTTTCAGGTCATCGCGGTAAGTCACTTTGATGTTTATTGGGTCGCCCTCGACCACGAAAATGGGAGTGTCCGGCAAGTAGCGGAACACCACGGAGCAGTCGTCCGTCGGCATGAAAGCCGGGTCCTGCAGGGCAAGCTCAAATGCACGGCGGATTGTTCCGCAGCGGAAGCCCTGCGGTGTCTGCACGTTGCGGAGGCTGTTGCGTGACGGTATGCGCACGATTCTGCCGTCGGGTGCTGTCTCGATGATAGTGTCTGTCGTCGGAACTGCCACATCCACAGCCTCATACCGGTCAAGGGAGTCAAGGCAATCATTGATGATGCGCTGTGTCACCAACGGTCGCACACAGTCGTGCAGGAGCAGGCGGTCATTGTCATTGCTGCATGTGCTTATGGCGGCGAGTGACGAATGGTAACGCTCCTTGCCACCGCAAAGGACATGTTTCACCTTGGCATAGCCGTTGTCAGCAACCATTTTACGGACTTCTTCGATATAATCCTCGCGTGAGACGATGGCAATCTCATCGATGCGCGGATTGTCATGGAAAGCCTCGATTGTATGCTCGATAATCATTTTTCCCGCCACACGGAGGAACTGTTTCGGTTTGTCGCCGCCGACACGCGAACCGCTGCCGCCGGCAAGGATTACTGCAATATTCATAGATATATGATAAAAATATGTGCAAAATTATTGTTTTTTTTTGAAATTCTAAGATTATTATAATATTTTTGCTATCTTTGCAGTGATTTTTAGACTTAAACTATATATAGAAAGAGGTTTACAAACAAAAAGAGAATTAGGATAATGAAACTGAGAAAAGACAGCAAAATCTATGTTGCCGGTCATCGTGGCTTGGTGGGTTCTGCCATTTGGAACAACCTGAAAGCCCGCGGTTATGACAATCTTGTAGGACGTACGCACAAGGAACTGGACCTCACGGACCAGGTTGCCGTGCGCGCTTTCTTTGACGAGGAGCGTCCCGATGCGGTAGTCCTTGCGGCAGCTTTCGTGGGCGGAATCATGGCTAACTCGCTGTACCGTGCCGACTTCATGATGATGAACATGAAGATGCAGTGCAACGTCATCAGTGAGGCGTATGCCCACGGTGTGCAGAAACTCCTGTTCCTCGGAAGCACATGCATCTATCCGAAGAACGCTCCGCAGCCGATGAAGGAGGATTGCCTCCTCACTTCCGAACTGGAGTACACGAATGAGGAGTACGCCATTGCGAAGATTGCGGGCTTGAAGATGTGTGAGTCATACAACTTGCAGTATGGTACGGACTACATTGCCGTGATGCCTACCAACCTTTACGGTCCGAATGACAATTTCCACCTTGAAAACTCACATGTGATGCCTGCGATGATGCGCAAGATTTACCTTGCGAAACTCATCCATGAGAGCGATTGGGATGCTTTGCGCAAGGACATGGACATCCGTCCTGTGGAGGGTGTCGACGGCAAGGCAAGCAACGAGGAGATAGAGAAAGTGCTGGCGAAATACGGCATAGAGAACAATCGTGTGACACTGTGGGGCACAGGCACTCCGCTCCGCGAGTTCCTTTGGAGTGAGGATATGGCGGACGCTTCCGTGCATTGCCTGCTCAACGTGGAGTTCAAGGACATTATCGGCATAGAGAAATATTCCAGTGTTCATTATGGCGCGAGTGTCGATGGTGCTGTTGACCGCAACCATTCCGCAGGCCGTGGCGGTGCGATTCCGTCACTCGGTGAGATAAGGAACTGCCATATCAATGTCGGAACGGGTAAGGAACTGACTATCCGTGAGTTGTCCGAACTTGTGGTGAAGGCAGTAGGTTTTGAGGGAGAAGTATGCTTTGACGCAAGCAAACCTGACGGAACGATGCGCAAACTCATAGATGTCTCCAAGCTCCATTCTCTCGGTTGGACGCACAAAGTGGAGATTGAGGACGGTGTGCAGAAACTTTTTGAATGGTACAAGGAGTCAATTTCTTAATGTAATAAAAATAAAATATTCAAAACAATAAACAACAGAAAGTATCTATGGAAAAGAAAGTAGCATTGATTACAGGTGTGACAGGTCAGGACGGAAGTTACCTCTCAGAGTTCCTCCTCGACAAGGGTTATGAGGTTCATGGTATCATCCGCCGCTCCAGTGTGGACTACCGAGAGCGTATAGCGCACCTCGAAGGAACTCCGCATTTCCACCTTCACTATGCCGACATGACAGACTCTATGTCGCTTGTGAAGCTTGTCGGACTTGTGCGCCCTGACGAAATATATAACCTTGCTGCACAGTCACATGTGCAGGTGAGCTTCGACGCTCCGGAGTTCACTGCCGATGTTGATGCGACAGGTGTGCTCCGTGTGTTGGAGGCTGTGCGCACAAACCATCTGGAGAAGACTTGCAAGATTTATCAGGCTTCCACTTCAGAGCTTTATGGAAAGGTGGAGGAAGTGCCTCAGAATGAGAAGACTCCGTTCCATCCTTACTCTCCTTACGCTGTTGCAAAGCTCTACGGCTTCTGGATTATCAAGGAGTACCGTGAGGCATACGACATGTTCTGCTGCTCAGGCATACTCTTCAACCACGAGTCAGAGCGTCGTGGCGAGACATTCGTGACAAGAAAGATTACTCTTGCTGCCGCACGCATCGCTCAGGGAAAGCAAGACTGCCTCTATCTCGGTAACCTTGACTCTCTCCGCGACTGGGGCTATGCCAAGGATTATGTTGAGTGTATGTGGCTTATCCTTCAGCACGATACACCGGAAGACTTTGTCATCGCTACCGGTGTGCAGCATACTGTCCGCGAGTTCGCAACTCTCGCATTCCACTATGCCGGCATAGAGCTGCGTTGGGAAGGCGAAGGCGTCAACGAGAAGGGTATCGATGTGAAGACAGGCAAGGTCGTTGTCGCTGTCAGTGAGGACTTCTACCGTCCTACAGACGTTGTCAACCTCTGGGGCGACCCTACAAAGGCGAAGAACGAACTTGGCTGGAATCCGCAGACAACTTCTTTCGAAAAGCTTGTTGAGATAATGGTTGCGCATGACATGCAGAAGGTTGCTGCCGAGCATGTTGCCAGCGTGATGCGTACAAACCTCGCCGAGTACCTCGAAAAAGGCGTTGTGAAATAATCGCAACCGTATGGCAATCATTGTTTTGACTGCCATTTTATGATAATGAAAAACAGCGGCATGCCTTCAATGAAAGGTGTGCCGCTGTTGGTTAATAGTGGTGTCTGTGGTTTTGATAAATGTATTTGTGTAATTTCAACTGTAAGAGGATTTTTCTCGTTTTATTTGCAGGATTGACAGAAAATTTATATATTTGCGTTTGAAATAGCTTAACTGATAAATTTGCAAGCAATTATGGAGACTTATAATACATTGACATTGAATGTCCCGGTAAGCAAGATGAAACTTTTGCGTTCCTTGGCAAAGGAACTGGGA
This sequence comes from Palleniella intestinalis, assembly GCF_013166595.1. Classification (GTDB taxonomy): domain Bacteria; phylum Bacteroidota; class Bacteroidia; order Bacteroidales; family Bacteroidaceae; genus Prevotella; species Prevotella intestinalis. The sequence continues at coordinate 392,020 of NZ_JABKKG010000004.1, forward strand.
TGTACTGTGCAGAAGAGCAGAAAGAATAAACTTTCTGTTAGTCCGAGCGGTGACAAATGGTTTGAGAATCCGGAGAATCTTGCTGCGATATGTCGTGGTGAGGAGGATTTGAGGAATGGCCGTTGTCGCACAATGACTATGGAAGAGATACAAGATGCTTTAGGCTTATGAAATATCAACTCGTATTTGTAGTTAAGCTCTTTGGAATTTTACCTGCTGACAAGTGAATATCCGCTTATGGGTATTGCAAAAATATTTTTGCAAGCCGTCATAAAAACGAATCCGCATTTTGTAGCCTCTATTAAAAAAACTTATATTATAACCTGCTAAAACACATTATTAATTAAAATTTTGTAACTTTGCGGAAAGTATAGATATTCAACAAAAAACATTATAGGAACAATGATTCTCTTTTTCAAGACACCATCACAGAGCATCATCGCAACGCAGATTGACCATCAGCCTGCCGCAGATGAAGTAAAAGTACTTTGCTGGCTTTACAGCAACGCGACACTTCTTGGTGACGCAGAATTGAAGGGCTTCTATGTAGGTCCGCGCCGTGAGATGATTACTCCTTGGAGTACGAATGCCGTTGAGATAACACAGAACATGGGTCTCAAGGGCATTTCGCGTATAGAGGAGTATTGGGTTGTTGATAGTGCTGACGCTGAGCATGACCCAATGCTGCAGCGTATGTATGAAGGACTTGACCAGGACATCTTCACCGTTGACATCAAGCCGGAACCGATCAAGCATGTCGAGAACCTTGAGGAATACAATGAGCAGGAAGGTCTCGCACTGTCAAAGGAGGAGATTGAGTATCTCCATAAGGTGGAGGAGGAGCTCGGACGCCCTCTTACTGACTCCGAGATATTCGGATTCGCACAGATTAACTCTGAGCACTGCCGCCACAAAATCTTCGGAGGCACATTCATCATCGATGGAGAGGAGAAGGAATCTTCACTGTTCCAGATGATTAAGAAGACTACCAAGGAGAACCCTAACAAGATTCTTTCCGCATACAAGGATAATGTGGCATTCAGTGCAGGTCCTGAGATAGAGCAGTTTGCTCCTGCCGACCACTCTCAGCCTGACCTCTACAAAGTGAAGACGGTGAAGTCTGTCATCTCTTTGAAGGCGGAGACTCATAATTTCCCTACCACAGTGGAGCCTTTCAACGGTGCTGCTACAGGCACCGGCGGTGAAATCCGTGACCGTATGGGTGGCGGTGTAGGCTCATGGCCAATCGCAGGAACAGCGGTTTACATGACTTCTTACCCACGCAAGGAGGGTACAAGCCAGGCTTGGGAGAAGATTATGCCTGTCAGAGAGTGGCTCTATCAGACACCGGAACAGATTCTTATCAAGGCTTCCAACGGTGCTTCTGACTTCGGAAACAAGTTCGGACAGCCACTGATTTGCGGTTCTGTGCTTACTTTCGAGCACCAGGAGAATGAGGAGCAGTATGCTTATGACAAGGTTATCATGCTTGCCGGCGGTGTAGGCTATGGCGTTGAGCGTGACTGTCTGAAAGGCGAGCCACAGGCAGGCAACAAGGTTGTTGTCATGGGTGGTGAGAACTACCGTATCGGTCTTGGTGGCGGTTCGGTGTCTTCTGTTGAGACAGGACGCTATTCAAGCGGCATTGAGCTTAACGCTGTGCAGCGTGCGAACCCTGAGATGCAGAAGCGTGCATACAACGTTATCCGCGCTCTTGGTGAGGAAGAGAACAATCCTATTGTATCTATCCACGACCATGGTTCGGCAGGTCATGTCAACTGTCTGTCGGAACTCGTCGAGGAGTGTGGCGGTCTGATTCACATGGACAAGCTCCCTGTGGGCGACAAGACCCTCTCTGCAAAGGAGATCATTGCCAATGAGTCACAGGAACGTATGGGACTTCTCATCGATGAGGCTGCCATAGAGCATGTGCAGAAGATAGCTGACCGCGAGCGTGCACCGATGTACACTGTTGGAGAGACTACCGGCGACCATCGTTTTGCTTTTGAGCAGGCTGACGGTGTGCGTCCGTTTGACCTCTCTGTCGACCAGATGTTCGGCAGCTCTCCTAAGACATTCATGGTTGACAAGACAGTGGAGCGCAAGTATGATGTCGTTACTTACGACCAAACTGGCATCTCTGCACAGTCAACTCTGAGCGATACTCTCACAGACTACGTCAAGAATGTCCTTCAGCTTGAGGCTGTTGCATGCAAGGATTGGTTGACAAACAAGGTTGACCGCTCCGTCACCGGTCGTGTGGCACGCCAGCAGTGTCAGGGCGAATTGCAGCTTCCACTCTCCGATTGCGGTGCTGTTGCCCTTGACTACAAAGGCGATAAAGGTATTGCAACATCCATAGGCCATGCTCCGCAGGCTGCACTTGCCAATCCTGAGGCGGGCTCTGTGCTCTCTGTTGCTGAGGCTTTGACCAACCTTGTATGGGCTCCTATGGCAGAAGGAACAGACAGCATTTCACTTTCTGCCAACTGGATGTGGCCTTGCCGTTCACAGGAAGGTGAGGATGCACGCCTCTATAAGGCAGTCAAGGCTCTCTCAGACTTCTGCTGTGACTTGCAGATTAATGTGCCGACAGGCAAGGACTCTCTGTCAATGACACAGAAATATCCTGACGGAAAGAAGGTCATCGCTCCGGGAACGGTGATAGTTTCTGCCGGAGGAGAGGTCAGTGATGTTAAGAAAGTTGTCTCTCCGGTAATCAAGGAGACAGAGGCATCACGCCTTTACTACATAGATTTCTCTTTCGACAGTCTGCAACTTGGCGGTTCTGCCTTTGCGCAGTCACAGGGAAAGGTAGGCTCTGACGTGCCGACAGTGAAGAATCCGGAGTATTTCCGTGACGCGTTCCTTGCTGTTCAGGAGCTTGTGAAAGAAGGGCTTGTGCTTGCAGGTCATGACATCTCTGCCGGCGGACTCATCACAACATTGCTTGAGATGTGCTTCGCAAACACCAAGGGCGGCCTTGAGCTTAACCTTGACAAGATTCAGGAGCAGGACATCGTGAAGGTTCTCTTCGCCGAGAATCCCGGTGTAGTCATCCAGGTCAAGGAGTCAGATGCAAACCGTGTGAAGAAAATCCTTGAGGATGCAGGTGTCGGATACGCTAAAATCGGTGCTCCGGTATGGAACAACGACCGCAAGATAACCATCACAAAGACCATGAGCAATGCTCAGGTGCCTAACGGAAAGATAGCCGAGCGCGAGATGACTTTCGAGTTCAACATCGACGAACTCCGCGATGTATGGTACAGCACATCATATCTCCTTGACCGTCGCCAGAGCTTTAACGGCAAGGCTGCCGAGCGTTTCGTGAACTACAAGAACATTCCTGTCGAGTGGTCTGTAAGCGGTGAGCCTCTCACTGTCACTCCTCGTCCTGAAGGAAAGCGTCCGGTTGCAGCCATCATCCGTGAGAAAGGAACCAACTCCGAGCGTGAGATGGCATACTCATTCTATATGGCAGGCTTCGATGTCAAGGACGTTACGATGACCGACCTTATCACAGGCCGTGAGACACTTGAGGAGGTTAACCTCATCGCATTCTGCGGAGGATTCTCCAATTCCGATGTCCTTGGTTCTGCTAAGGGTTGGGCAGGAGCATTCCTCTTCAATGCAAAGGCAAAAGAAGCACTGGACAAGTTCTATGCACGCAAGGATACTCTGTCCCTCGGTGTATGTAACGGCTGCCAGTTGATGGTGGAACTCGGACTGTTGAACAATACCACAGCGTCAACCGATGCACGTGACTATGCACAGATGCTGCATAATGATTCCCACAAGTTCGAGTCTGCATTCGTCACTCTCACCATACCACAGAACGACTCAGTGATGTTCGGCTCACTCTCAGGTGAGAAGATCGGCTGCTGGGTGGCTCACGGAGAAGGCAAGTTCTCATTGCCTCTTGCTGAGCAGGAATACAACGTTGTGGCCAAGTACAACCACTCCGAATATCCTGCAAACCCTAACGGCTCCGACTATAATGTCGCAGCCCTTGCAAGCAAGGACGGCAGACATCTTGCAATCATGCCACACCCGGAGCGCACACAGTTCCCATGGCAGTGCGGCTACTATCCTGAAGACCGCCGCCTGACAGACCAGGTGACTCCTTGGCATGAGGCATTTGTGAATGCACGCAAGTGGATTGAGAAGAACGCATAATACTTTTTCATTGAACGGCAGGTTCTGAAAGTCTTTCCGACAGATGTCCGTTGGCAGCGGCAAACGCTTTCCAACAGGATGTCATGACAGGAAGATATGATTTTCAGGACCTGCTGTATAACGTAATGATCGCCTTTGATTATTGGCAAATGGTTTATGGCAGAAGATAAGACAGACAAAGGACACCGCAGTTCCCCATACCGGCTTTTCAAGGTGTTCTTCCGTATCGGGCTTTTCACGCTTGGCGGCGGATATGGCATGATACCGATAATAGAGAGTGATGTGGTAGATAAAAACCGCTGGATAAACCGTGAGGAATTTATTGATTTGTTAGCTGTCGCACAGTCCTGCCCCGGGGTTTTTGCGATGAACATCTCCACATTCATAGGCTACAAGCTTCATAAGATTCCCGGGGCAGTCCTTGCCGCTTTGGGAGCGGCTTTGCCTTCCTTCCTCATAATCCTTGCCATTGCCGCATTCTTCCACCAGATTAATGATGTCGAGTGGGTTGCGGCATGCTTTAACGGCATACGCCCCGCTGTGGTGGCTCTTATCGCCGCTCCTACATTCAGTCTTGCAAAATCAGCCGGAGTGACACTCGCCAATTGCTGGATTCCGGCGGCTTCAGCCTTGCTGATATGGCTGTTGGGCGTGAATCCTATTTATATTATCCTTGCTGCCGGTGCCGGTGGGTATGCCTATGGCATGCTTTCTGAGGATGACAAAGGGGAAAAGGACATAAAATGAGAAACCATACATCCTGCCTGCATGTGTGGCAGGGCAGGGTGGCAAAAACGGAATCACAGTGATTTACCTGACATTATTCATAACATTCTTCCAAATCGGACTCTTCGGCTTTGGCGGAGGGTACGGCATGCTGTCCCTCATACAAAGAGAGGTGGTGACGCATCACCATTGGATGACATCTGCCGAGTTCACCAATATCGTGGCTGTTTCGCAGATGACACCGGGGCCGATAGGCATAAATTCCGCGACATATTGTGGATACACCGCAGTGCATAATGCCGGAATGGGTGGGGAGATGGCGGTTCTTGGCAGTTTCATTGCCACCTTCGCATTGTCATTGCCATCGTTCATTCTTATGCTTGTCGTGTCCAAAGTGTTCATGAAGCATAAGGACTCTGCCACAGTGCAGTATGTCTTCATGGGACTGCGTCCTGCCGTTGTAGGATTGCTTGCGGCTGCCACACTGATGCTTCTCACCGCAGAAAATTTCTCCACACCGGAGAACCCATGGTATTTTTATGTCTCCATAGCTATCTTTCTGGCATCGTTCATCGGCACTTTCTGGGTGAAGGTGAATCCGATCAAGATGATTGCCATGGCGGCTTTTGCCGGACTTCTGCTGCTTTGGTGAGAAAGATTGTGGCTGTCCGTATGCGAAGATGGAAAGGAAAACAAAAGAAACAAACATAACGAATAAAACAATGAAAGAAATAACATCTAAAATCAAGTATATCGGTGTCGATGACCTCGATATCGATTTGTTTGAAAGCCAGTATGAAGTGCCTAACGGAATGTCGTACAACTCATACGTTATCCTTGACGAGAAAATTGCCGTAATGGACACTTGTGACGGCAGAAAGGCAGAGGAATGGAAGAAGAACCTCGCAGAAGCACTCGCCGGACGCACCCCCGATTACCTTGTCGTGCATCACATGGAGCCTGATCATGCCTCTCTCGTTGCCGACATGGTCAATGAGTATCCGGAGCTGAAGGTCGTGGCGTCGGACAAAGCCTTGAAGATGCTGCCACAGTTCTTTGAGGGCATAGACATTGAAGGCCGCTCAGTGACAGTAAAAGAGGGCGACACACTCTGCCTTGGTGAGCACACTCTCACGTTCTATGCCGCGCCAATGGTCCACTGGCCGGAGGTCATGGTGAGCTATGACGATGTGGATAAGGTCGTGTTTTCTGCTGACGGCTTCGGCAAGTTCGGCGCATTGTCTGCCGATGAGGATTGGGCTTGCGAGGCACGCCGCTACTATTTCAACATTTGTGGCAAGTATGGCATGCAGGTGAAGCGTCTGCTTGACAAGCTCGCGACTCTCGACGTGAAGATAATCTGCCCTCTCCACGGCCCTGTTCTGACAGAAAACCTTGATTATTACATCGGGCTTTACAAGACATGGTCCACTTATGGCGTGGAGACAGAGGGAGTCCTTGTGGCTTATGCTTCCATCCATGGCGGCACAAAGGCTGTCGCAGAGCGCATGGCGGAGATACTCCGTGAGAAAGGTGCCGGCAAGGTTGCCGTGACCGACCTTTGCCGTGATGACATGGCAGAGGCTGTGGAAGACGCTTTCCGGATGGGGAAGATGGTCGTTGCCGCTGCCTCCTATGACGGAAGTGTGTTCCCTCCGATGCACGATTTCCTGCACCATCTGCAACTGAAAGGCTTCCGCAGCCGTCGTGTTGCCATTATCGAGAATGGCTCATGGGCACCTACTGCGGGCAGGGTTATGGCATGTATGATAAGTGATATGAAGGAAGTTGAAATCGTGGAGCCTATAGTGACAATCATGTCACGCATGAAAGCCGCAGACGAGCCTAAGCTCCAAGAGCTTGCCGATGCGCTTCTTGCAGAATAAGTATTGCAGGACAAACGCGGAACAGGCATCCGCATGATATAACTGGCAGAACCGGTTTTGAGGGATTTTCCCTCCGGCGGGTTTTGCCAGTTTTCTTTTTCACGTTTGCAAAGTTACAACATTTTGCACGCTTTTACAAATTTAATGGGGGTATACATGGGGGTACATAAAAAAACAACAGCAGGCAGGAGTAACCTTGTCTGCTGTTGCTGTATGTCCAGATATGTCGGATTTATCAACAAGTCCGATTACTTGTCTTCCGGAGCCTTGTCAATAAGCTCCATGAACTGGTCAAGTTTCGGAGTGATAATGATCTGTGTGCGGCGGTTGCGCTGCTTGTTTGTCTCAGAGCTGTTAGCCACAAGAGGGTTGTACTCGCCACGGCCACCGGCTGTAAGGCGCTTAGGGTCAACACCGTACTTTGTCTGGAGCTCCATGACTACGCTTGCTGCGCGGAGACAAGAGAGGTCCCAGTTGTTACGGATGTTCTCACGTGTGATAGGCACATCGTCAGTGTTACCCTCGATGAGGACGTCATAGTCCTTGTAGTCGGTGATGATCTTCGCAATCTTTGACAGTGTCTGACCTGCACGAGCGTTGATTTCGTAAGAACCGCTCTTGTAGAGCATGTTGTCAGCGAGAGAGATGTAGACAACACCCTTCAGCACCTGAACGTCAACCTCTTTCAAGTCCTCCTTGCTCAGTGAGCGTGTAAGGTTGTTTGTGAGGACAAGGTTCAGAGAGTCGCTCTTTGACTTCACCTCGACAAGGTGGCGTATGTACTGGTTTGACTCATTAATCTGGTCAACGAGCTTTGCGATGTTCACACTGTTTGCGGATGTGTTGTCAAGGCTCTTTGCGAGGTTATCCTGCAGAGTCTTGTTGACACCCTGACACTGTGAAAGCTGGTCCTGTAGGGAGCTGATGCGCGCATTGGCAGCAGCCAAAGCCTCCTTGCTTTCCTGATAGTTAGTTGAGAGCTTGGCATTCTCCGACTTACAGTTCTCAAGATCCTTCTTACTTGCACAGCTACCCATGAGAAGTGTGCCGGCAACCAAGGCGATTGCCATTGTTTTCATTTTCATAATGCTTCTTTCTTTTATGTTATTAATGTATTTGAATGCGAAATTACTACTAAGACGTTGAAAAAGACAAAAAGTTATATCCATTTTAGCATTTTTTGTAGAAAAAACACCATATTATAATTTTTATTTGTAATTTTGTACCGTTTTTTACAAAAACAGTATACAAACAAATAGAAATGAAAAAATTATTATTTTTGATTATGGCAATGATTGTCAGCGCGTCAAACGTCATGGCGCAGAAAACATGTAAGAATGACGCAAAGTGCATGAAGGGTAACAAGATGCTGCTGCTCGTTGACGTACAGTATGACTTCATCAACGGCTCTCTTGCCGTGAACGGTGCTCCGGAATCCATGCAGGCTCTCGCGGATTATATCGCGGCACAGCCGAAGGGGGCATACAAGCAGATTGTGATGACAGCCGATTTCCACCCATACAACCACTCTTCGTTCAAGCCGAACGGCGGTCTGTGGCCTGCCCACTGTGTGGAGCACACACATGGTGCGGCAATCTTCCAGCCGGTTATTGACGCTGTCCATGCTCATCAGGCTGATGCGCCGGTGCTTACCAAGGGCGATGACGTGAAGGTTGATGAATATTCAATCATGGCAAACAAGGCAAGTGCGGCAAGTCTTCAGCAGATTATCAAGGACAACGACATCCAGGTGATTGAGGTTGCGGGACTCTGTGGCGATTTCTGCGTAGGCAACACCATAAAGGATCTTGTGAAAGCCGGTTATGGAAAGAACATCTGTGTGCTGAAAAAGTATATCGGCAACATTGATGATGGCACTGTCCTCAATGGCATTGTCAAGGATAACAAACTTTGCGTGAAGGAGTAACTCTCCGGGTTTTCATATAAACCACTATATGGCGTGGCATGGATGCAAAAGGCGTTCATGCCACGTTTGCGTTTGCATGTGTGGCGGGCATAGGATATGATGCTGTTTTCGGATATATTGTTTTTTTATGGAGTCTATTGCTGTCGGTGGCATATTTCCCCATGTTATGTCACATTTTTCCGATTAGAAAATGCCCTGGGTTTTCTGATTCTGTATTTATCATAATGTGTGGAAACATGTCTTTTCCTTGTCAATTCCCACGTTCCGCACGTTAAATTATGGCATTATGGATACCTGAAGGTAACGTTTTCCTCTTCCTGTGGTGGCCTTTCGGGCTGTAAACCGCCATGGTTCATGCAGTGAAAGGTAACGGATGGCTGCCCTTTTCTGTGCGGAAAAATTTTGAGAGATGTTTAATTCGTTGGTTAACAGCATGATAGGTGAGATGTGACTTCCTGCGTTTTTCCGGAAAAACTTTTTCCAAAAATTCTGCAGGCGATTCTCAGAAGGCAAAAAAGCCTTGAGTTTTCTTATTCCACATAACCATGCATTTTCTTCATGTTTTCTCTCCATCTTTCCCACTCCATTTTTCCCCTCCACCTCATGCTTTTTCATGCTTCCTCCCGTTGTATCATGCTGTATCAATAAACCCTTCCTCTATAATATATTATAATGTGTGCCCCTCCCGGCCTGTTAATTTAAATCAACGAAAGGCGCAAAAAATGCCTTTTCCTGTAAAAAAATCCTCGGAATTCTTGCGAGATTGGCAAAAAAGCTATACCTTTGCACTCGCTTTTGAAAAACGCCTCCCTGCGAGGCAGTTGAGAAAGCGGTTCTTTGAAAGATTTGCAATACAGACAAGTAGTACAAGAGAAGCGACTTTCACCCTTCCTGATGAAGGGGCAATGAAAGTCAGGGTACAAGAAAGAAACCGTCAATCCGCTCTTCGGAGCGGCGAGACAAACGAGTAATTCTCCTTCGGCCTCGGATTCAGACAATTCTCCCACCTTATATTATATATAGGGATGTGGAAAAGATATTCTACTATGAAGAGTTTGATCCTGGCTCAGGATGAACGCTAGCTACAGGCTTAACACATGCAAGTCGAGGGGCAGCATGAACTTAGCTTGCTAAGTTTGATGGCGACCGGCGCACGGGTGAGTAACGCGTATCCAACCTTCCCATGGCTGCGGGATAGCCCGGTGAAAACCGGATTAATACCGCATGGCGTCCCTTGACGGCATCCGACAGGGACTAAAGTTTTTTCGGCCATGGATGGGGATGCGTCCGATTAGCTTGTTGGCGGGGTAACGGCCCACCAAGGCTACGATCGGTAGGGGTTCTGAGAGGAAGGTCCCCCACACTGGAACTGAGACACGGTCCAGACTCCTACGGGAGGCAGCAGTGAGGAATATTGGTCAATGGGCGGAAGCCTGAACCAGCCAAGTAGCGTGCAGGATGACGGCCCTACGGGTTGTAAACTGCTTTTATACGGGAATAACGCGCCTTACGTGTAGGGCTTTGCATGTACCGTATGAATAAGGACCGGCTAATTCCGTGCCAGCAGCCGCGGTAATACGGAAGGTCCGGGCGTTATCCGGATTTATTGGGTTTAAAGGGAGCGTAGGCCGCATGTCAAGCGTGCTGTGAAATGTCCGGGCTCAACCCGGGCCTTGCAGCGCGAACTGGCGTGCTTGAGTCCGCGGAAAGCAGGCGGAATTCGTCGTGTAGCGGTGAAATGCTTAGATATGACGAAGAACCCCGATTGCGAAGGCAGCTTGCTGCAGCGGAACTGACGCTGATGCTCGAAAGCGCGGGTATCGAACAGGATTAGATACCCTGGTAGTCCGCGCGGTAAACGATGGATGCCCGCTGTGCGCCCTTGTGGTGCGCGGCCAAGCGAAAGCGTTAAGCATCCCACCTGGGGAGTACGCCGGCAACGGTGAAACTCAAAGGAATTGACGGGGGCCCGCACAAGCGGAGGAACATGTGGTTTAATTCGATGATACGCGAGGAACCTTACCCGGGCTTGAACTGCAGCTGCATGGGGTGGAGACACCCCTTCCCTTCGGGGCTGCTGCGGAGGTGCTGCATGGTTGTCGTCAGCTCGTGCCGTGAGGTGTCGGCTTAAGTGCCATAACGAGCGCAACCCCTCTCTTCAGTTGCCATCAGGTGATGCTGGGCACTCTGGAGACACTGCCGCCGCAAGGTGCGAGGAAGGCGGGGATGACGTCAAATCAGCACGGCCCTTACGTCCGGGGCTACACACGTGTTACAATGGCGCATACAGAGAGCGGGTGCCATGCAAATGGCATCAAATCCTGAAAGTGCGTCCTAGTTCGGATTGGGGTCTGCAACCCGACCCCATGAAGCTGGATTCGCTAGTAATCGCGCATCAGCCATGGCGCGGTGAATACGTTCCCGGGCCTTGTACACACCGCCCGTCAAGCCATGAAAGCCGGGGGCGCCTGAAGTCCGTGACCGCGAGGGTCGGCCTAGGGTGAAACTGGTGATTGGGGCTAAGTCGTAACAAGGTAGCCGTACCGGAAGGTGCGGCTGGAACACCTCCTTTCTGGAGCAGCGAGGACACGGTCCGGTCTCGTCACTGCTGTCATTACTGACAGTGGCGACAATACTGACAATACTGATCATATAATATATATGTCCTTCGCTCACAGCAATAAAAAAGAAACAAAAGAAGAAAGATGCAGAAGGAAGTTTCCTTCCTGTGCCTTTCTCTTGTACGCCCTCTTGTCTGTACTCAATAATAGAGAAGGTTGAAGCGGAGCGTGAACTTTGCAGACAGTCCTATAGCTCAGTTGGTTAGAGCGCCACACTGATAATGTGGAGGTCGGCAGTTCAAGTCTGCCTGGGACTAC
>NZ_JABKKG010000005.1 GCF_013166595.1 Palleniella intestinalis
GAAAGTCGCTTCTCTTGTACTACTTGTCTGTATTGCAAATCTTTCAAAGAACCGCTTTCTCAGCTGCCTCGCAGGGAGGCGTTTTTCAAAAGCGAGTGCAAAGGTATAGCTTTTTTGCCAATCTCGCAAGGGTTTTGAAGGATTTTTTAGGTAAAATGGGTGAATTTTCGCTTTTCGTTGATTTAAATTAATGGGTGCGGAGGGTGGCACATTATTATATATTATAAAGGGAGGGTGGAATTGATGAAACGCGGGAATGCATGATAAAACATGATACAATGTGGGACAACGTGGGAAATCATGATGCGGATTGTGGAAAATGAGGGGAAAACATGGTGAAAACGGAAGAAAAATCATAAGAAAATGGACACAAAAACAAAGTGTTACCTTTGATATGGTAAAAGGTAACACTTTATACAGCCAAAGGTAACCATTCGTGATGCGAATGGTTACCTTTGGTTATTGGTAAGAATAGCGGACTATTCTTTAAGAAATAGCAATTAATATGAGAAACCTTATCAGAGGCTTTCAAGCATACGCTTGATGACTACCGAACAGGAGATTTCACGGTTGGCAGCTTCAGGGATGACGAGGGAGTTAGGAGACTCAATGACATCATCGGTGACTATAAGTCCGCGACGTACAGGGAGGCAATGGAGGAACTTGCCGTTGTTTGTCCATGACATGTGCTCTGTGTCAACAGTCCATGACATGTCCTTGCAAAGAATCTTTCCATAGTCAGCAGGCCGGGTGACACCCGGACATGACCAGTTCTTCGCATATATAAAGTCAGCCCCCTCAAACGCCTTGCGCTGGTCGTACTCCACTACAGCACGGCGCACTTCACCTGTTGCAGGGTTGGTGTATTCAAGGAATTTCGGGTCAAGTTCGTAACCGTGAGGATGCGTAACAACAAGTTCCACATCAGGAGCGGCGAGCATCCACTGCGCATAAGAGTTCGGCACCGCCTGCGGCAAAGCACGGCAGTGAGGCGCCCATGTCAGCACAGCTTTCATTTTCTTATGGTTGAAATCAAAGTTGTCAAGACCATGCCCATTGTCCTTTGCCCACGATTCCTCCATTGTGATAAGGTCGGCGAATGCCTGCAGAGGGTGGACTGTCGCTGTCTCCATGGCGAACACCGGCTTACCACTGTACTTCAGGAACTGGTTGAGGACAGTCTCCGCATAGTCATACTCACGGTCGGAAAGTCCTGCAAATGAGCGCACTCCAATCATGTTGCAATAGCATGCCATGACAGGAATAGCCTCCAAAAGGTGCTCTGCCTTATCACCGTCCATTATGACACCACGCTCAGTCTCAAGTTTCCATGCCCCTGCATTGACATCAAGCACAATGACATTCATGCCAAGGTTCATCGCCGCCTTCTGTGTTGAGAGGCGTGTACGCAGGGAGTTGTTGAAGAATATCATCATCAAGGTCTTATTCTTGCCAAGATGCTGGTACTTGAAACGGTCGTTCTTGATTTCGAGTGCCTCCTGCATGGCCTTCTGAAGGTCGCCGAGGTCTTGCGGATTTACGAAACTTCTCATATTCAGGTAAGTATGTTATTTGTCTTGTTATCAGGCTCTTGTCTGTCCGTTGCCGTCAATGAGCCACTTATATGTTGTCATCTCCATAAGTGCCATTGGTCCTCGGGGTCCGAGTTTCTGTGTGGAAATACCAATTTCGGCACCGAGTCCGAACTGTGCTCCGTCGGTGAATGATGTCGGCGCATTGACATATACACACGCAGCATCAACCTGCTGTTGGAATTTCAAGGCTGTTTCTTTGTTTTCCGTGATAATAGCCTCAGAGTGTCCGGAACTGTATTTGCGTATATGTGCCAACGCATCGTCCACGGAATCAACGGTTTTGATGCTCAGTTTGTAGTCCATCCATTCCTTTCCATAGACAGAAGAGTCATTGTCATCGCAAAGGATTGCAGTGTTGAGGTATGCCGCCGCACGGCTGTCAGCATAGAAATGCACACGTCCCATCATCGGGGAGAGCAGTTCTTTAAGGTCATCAAGACGGCTGCTGTGGACAAGAAGGCAGTCGAGGGCGTTGCAGACAGATACCCGGCGTGTCTTAGCATTGTCGATTATCGCCTTGCCTTTCCCAAGGTCGCCGTCCTTGTCAAAGTATGCATGCACCACTCCTGCCCCTGTCTCTATCACCGGAACACGCGCATTGTCACGGACAAACTCAATGAGTTGCTTTCCGCCACGTGGTATGCAAAGGTCGATATATCCCACAGCGTTGAGCATCTCCGCCGTAGCCTCATGGGTGACAGGCAGCATATTGACAACATCAGGGTTAACACCTTCGTCCGCAAGCACCTGCTTTATCAGGGAAATTATTGCCAGATTGGAGTTTTCCGCATCCTTTCCTCCCTTCAATATGCAGGCATTGCCTGACTTGAAGCATAGCGAAAAGACATCAAAGGAGACATTCGGGCGTGCCTCGTAAATGACGCCGATGACACCGAACGGCACTGAGATGCGACGCAGGAAGAGGCCGTTTTCCAAGGTATGCGCATTTGTTATCTTTCCCAAAGGAGACTCCAACCGTGCCACGTTGCGCATGTCCGTAGCAATGTTTTCGAGGCGGCTTTGCGTAAGTTGCAACCGGTCATAGAGAGGGTTGCTCTGCTCCATGCGCTCAAGGTCCTTGCCGTTGGCCTCAAGAAGCATTGAGGCATTTGCCACAATAGCGTCCGCAACACGGTTAAGGACAGTGTTGCGCAGCTCGTCACTCATGCCGGCAAGTGTGTAGCCGGCATCTTTTGTTATCTGAAAAATCTTGTTCATAAGTATGGCAAATGCCTGTTATATTAGTAAAAGCCCGTTATTCGACGAGAGAAACGGCAAATCGGACTTAATCTTTTACCCTATTTGACGGTATGAATTCCGTATGGATGACTTTCTCCGGGCATGTCAGCACATCCGGAAGTATGTTGTCGCGGTTGCCGTTGGCTATTATCACGCGTATGCCTTCGGCAGCAACAGACTGTGCCGTATGGTACTTTGACTCCATTCCTCCACGTCCTGCGGAACTTTTGGATGTCCGGATGTACTGCTCTATGTTGTCATCGGGATGCACATGGCTTATGACCTCCGATGTCGGGTCTGACGGATTGCCGGTGTAGATGCCATCGATGTTTGATAGAAGCACAAGGGTTTTCGCGCCCATCATCTTGGCTATCAGTCCTGAAAGTTCATCATTGTCGGTGAACATAAGTTCGGTGACGCACACCGTATCGTTCTCATTGACAACAGGAATCACACCATTGTCAAGCATCACTTCCATGCAGGCGCGCTGGTTGTCGTACTGTTCGCCCTCCTCAAAGTTCTCTTTCATCGTCAGCACCTGCCCGATATGGATGCCGTATTCACGGAAAAGGTCGTAGTAATGATTGATGAGTTTCACCTGACCTATCGCCGAATACAATTGGCGTTGCTCCACAGAATCAAGGGCATACTCCACCTTCAGTTCGCTGCGGCCGCAAGCCACAGCTCCGGAAGAGACAAGGATGACCTCGTAACGGTGTTCCTTAAGCCATGCTATCTGGTCGACAAGAGCCGACAGACGGGTGATGTCGAGTTTGCCTTTGGCGGTTGTGAGCACATTGGAGCCAACTTTTATCACGATTCTTTCCACCTTAGTATTTGGGTTGAGGTTGTGGGGTTAGGTTATGGAAGGATATTGACAATATTGTCAGTACTGTCATTATTGTCAATATTCTCCCACAACCAATTATTCTACTTCATACCTGCTTTCAGGCAGCGGATTACCGCTGAGGTCATTCCGGAGTGCTCCAGTTCGTTGAGTCCACGTATTGTCAGACCGCCCGGAGTGGTCACCTTGTCAATGGCAGCCTCAGGGTGCAAGCCGGATTCCTGCAGAACAGCAACCGCACCGGTCATTGTCTGCTGCGCAATCTGCTGGGCGTTGGCAGGATAAAGTCCGAGCTCTACCCCACCCTGCATCATGGCATGGATGAAGCGCATCACATAAGCAATGCCACATCCGGCAAGCATGTTGCCTGCTGCAAGTGTCTTCAAATCGCAGACCTGTGTCTTTCCGAGAAGCGACAAGAGAGCCTGCACTGCCTCCACTGTCTCTGCCGGCACATCGTCCGCAGGAGATATGAAAGTCATGCTCTGTCGGTATTCTGCTGCAATGTTGGGCATGACGTAAAGAATCTGTGCCGTGCTTCCCGGCAACATTGACTTCAAGTCCTCCGGAAGTATGTTGGCAGCAACGGAGATGAATATCTTTCCGTCAAGTCTTCCTTCCGAAGCAATATCATCGATGACAGTCTTCACCATCCACGGCTTCACGGCAAGCACCACGATGTCTGCATCTGCCACTGCCGCTTTGTTGTCAAGCGTGCAGTGAAGTTCCGGGAAATCCACCTTGATTCTGTCCAACGACTGCTGTGTGCGTGCAGTGACAGTGATGTCAAGGTCCTCGCCTTCACGCTTTGCCTTCACCCATCCTTTGGCAAGGGCACCACCCATGTTGCCTGCTCCTATTACTGATATTCTCATAATACTGCTTTAAATCGTTCAATGAAATCGTCCGCTTCCTGCATTGTCAGGCACAACGGCGGCAGCAGGCGGATGACATTAGTTCCTGCACAGCCCGTGAAACAGTGCTGTTCCTTTACAAGTCGTGTGCGCGGCTCTTTGTATGGCACTGCCAATTCTATGCCTATCATCAGACCGCATCCGCGTACATCTGTGATGACAGGATAATCTTTCTGCAGTTCTTTCAGGCGAGAGACAATGTGATTGCCCACCTTTTCCGCATTCTCCACAAGGCTTTCCTGCTCCATAACGTCAAGGACAGCTATTGCTCCTGCACAAGCGAGGTGGTTGCCGCCAAACGTTGTGCCAAGCTGTCCATAGACAGGCGCGAACTTTGGAGAGATGAGCACACCGCCCATAGGGAAACCGTTGCAGATGCCTTTGGCTACTGTAATCATGTCAGGAGCATCCGTAGGGCTGTCCATGAGCCACTGGTGGGCGAAGAATCTGCCGGAACGGCCGTAGCCGCACTGTATCTCGTCGCAGATGAACACCGTATTATATTTTGTACAAAGGGCACGGAGTCCGGCATAGAACTCCTTTGTCACCATGCGTATGCCGCCTACTCCCTGAATACATTCGATAATGACTGCGCACACATCACCCTTTGCCAATTCACGCTCCCATGCTTCAAGGTCGTTGATTGGAAGATAAGTGACATGTCCGTTGGCATTTATCGGTGCTATGATTTTCGGGTTGTTGGTAGCCTCAACGGCAAGGGATGTCCTGCCATGGAATGCTTTTTCGAGCGAAAGCACACGTGTCCTGCCATTGTGGAAAGAAGCGAGTTTGAGCGCGTTCTCGTTTGCCTCGGCACCGGAGTTTATCAGGAACAACTGATAATCATCATATCCGCACACCTCGCCAAGACGCTTGGCAAGCTGTTTCTGCAAAGGATTCTGAACAGAGTTTGAATAGAAACCGAGTTTTCCGACCTGATTGCTTATGTCATCCACATAATGCGGATGGGCATGACCTATGGAAATCACAGCATGACCGCCATAAAGGTCGAGATATTCCTCGCCCTTATCGTCCCAGACATGGCAGCCTTTGCCTTTTTCTATCGCTATGTCGAAAAGCGGATAAACGTCAAATAGTATCATAATATGCTCTTTTTTACTGATTAAAAAGCCCTTCATGCAAAGGGATGCTGTTAAACCTGCGCAATGGACTGTTGCAAAGATACCATTGCAAAAAAGCAGGATAGGAAGCCCACCCTGCCATATATTATTGATCAGAAAGCGGATGCCTTCAGATTAAGTCCTGCCCATTCGTCACATCCGAACATGATGTTCATGTTTTGAACAGCCTGTCCGACAGCACCTTTGAGTAGGTTGTCTATAATCGATGTGACCACAACTTTCCGTCCAAAGACATCGACATGGACAATTGCCTTGTTCGTATTCACCACCTGCTTCAAGTCAGGAGCCTTGTCGGAATAGTGAGTGAAGGCTGCATCCTTAAAGAATTCCTTGTACAGAGCGACAATCCCCTCTGCATCAACAGCCTTGTCGAGAGTGACAACCTCTGTGCAGAAAATGCCACGGGCGAAATCACCGCGATAAGGAATGAAATCCACCGTTATGCCTTCCGTATCAAATCCGTAGTCAAGAGTGTCCACAAACTTAGGGGCGGAATCAGGACGAATAGCGTTCAAAGTTTGGCAAATCTCATGCAGATGCTGATGAGTGAAGAGCTTATAGACTGAGAAATTGTTGTTGCGCCATGAGAAATGGGTCGTCGCGCCCGGCTTCTGACCTGCTCCGGTAGAGCCTGTTACGGCATTGACACTGACATCATGGGTCAGCAATCCTGCCTTTGCAAGTGGAAGGAGACCTTCCTGAATGCACGTAGCGAAGCATCCCGGATTGGCAAGGTGCTTGCATGAGGCTATCTCGTCACGGTAAATCTCCGGCAAACCGTAGACATAGTCATGGTCGCCCTTTATGCGGAAATCCTGCGCAAGGTCGATTATCCTGACATTCTCAGGAATGGAGTGTTCTTTCAGGAATGCCGCACTCTTGCCATGACCGAAGCAGAAGAACACGACATCCACCTTGTCAAACGGCATCTCTGATGTGAAGACAAGTTCCGTATCACCAAGAAGTCCTTCATGGACATCGTAAAATTTGTTGCCGGCATTTGACTCTGAGTTTGCAAACACAAGCTCCACCTCAGGGTGGTTAAGCAGAATGCGGATAAGTTCACCTCCGGTATAACCTGCCGCTCCGAGAACACCTACCTTTATCATCATTCAGGAATATTACAAAATTGTCGGGGTGACCAGACTCGAACTGGCGACCACACGCCCCCCAGACGCGTACGCTAACCAACTGCGCCACACCCCGAAAAAGCAAAATGCAGACATATTCATCCCTTGGAGGGTAAGTGTTGAAATGTCAGAATGAAATGTCTGCACCATTCATTTATAGATTAACGCTCCTCGTCAGGATGCGCAAGGTAATATGCACGCAGTGCCGTCGATGTCACCTTGATGAATCCTTTCGCATCCTCGGAAGACCACGCCTTTGCTGTCTCGCCATACTCTCCGAGCTTGTTCTTGACAAGGTCGTTAGGAGACTCCACTCCGACAGTCTGGAAACCTAAAGGACGGAGTTCAAGTATAACCTCGCCTGTCACATTGCGCTGTGAGGATGTGAGCATTGCCTCTATGTCCGGCATAACCGGTTCAAGATACTGTGATTCGTGGAGGAACATGCCGTACCAGTTTGCCACCTGGTCTTTCCAATACTGCTGCCACTTGGACAATGTGTACTTCTCCAGGAAACGGTGTGCTCCGATTATGAGCATAGGAGCTGCGGCCTCAAATCCCACACGTCCCTTGATACCGATGATTGTATCACCGACATGGCAGTCACGACCGATACCGTATGCAGCGCCGATTTCCTCTACTGCCTGTATAGCGGCAATCTTATCCTCATACTTCTTGCCATTGACAGAGCAAAGCTCGCCTTTCTCAAAGCCCAGCTTCAGAATCTCCGGTCCTTCCTTTGTCACATGCTTCAGATAAGCCTCTTCAGGCAATCCCTGGGCAGAGTCGAGTATCTCACCACCGCAGATTGATGTTCCCCAGATGCCCACATTATAAGAATACTTCAGCTTTGTGAAATCAGCGAAATAGCCGTTCTTGTTAAGGTAGTCCACCTCTTCCTGACGTGAAAGGTTGCGGTCACGGGTAAGGGTGATAATCTCAATGCCCGGAGCTTTCACAAGGAAAGTCATGTCAAAGCGAATCTGGTCGTTACCTGCACCGGTTGAACCGTGAGCGATGGCGTCCGCACCGATTTCCTTTGCATAGCGCGCAATGGCGAGCGCCTGGAAGATACGTTCTGAACTTACAGATATAGGATAGCAGTTGTTGCGGAGAACATTGCCGTACACCATGTATTTCAATGACTTCTCATAATACTCCTGAGTGACATCGAGAGTGACATACTTCACTGCACCAAGCTTATAGGCATTCTCTTCGTTTGCCTTCAGCTGCTCAGCGGAGAAGCCACCGGTATTGGCACACGCAGCGTAGACCTCACAGTCCATCTCGCGTGTGAGATACATCACATTATAACTTGTATCGAGGCCACCGGAAAAGGCAACCACAACTTTTTTCTTTGCCATAATATCTGTTTTTCCTTTCTTCTTGTTCTTTGAAAGTGTTTTCTAAAACGGTATGCCTCTCAGTGTAAGAGTCTTTATCACATCCTGGAACACTTCTATCGGAGTAGGCTCACCTGTGTGCATCTCCGGGTCATAGAGCATTCCCGTGCAGATGCAGAACTTACGTTCCTTTGCCTTGAGAATGTCATGATTCGTACAGCCCTCACATCCGCGCCAGAAGGCGTCATCGTCAGTCAGCTGACCGAAACTGACCGGTACATATCCCAACTGAGTGTTCATTTTCATGACAGCATCACCACTTGTCAGTGAGAATATCTTGGCGTGAGGCCACCTTACACGTGCGAGTGTGAACGTATAGTCCTTTATGCGCTTGGCGATTCCCATTCCAAGGTAATCGAAATGGACTATCAGTCCGGAGGTGGTGACATAGGACTTGTTACCCCACGTCTCTATGTAGCTGAAGCCTGCGAACTTGTCTCCACACAGAGCGAGGATGGCTTTCCCCTCCCTCATCTTCGTGGCAACATACCCATGAGAGCGTTCTGCAATACCAGTGCCACGCTTTTTCGCAGCGATACGTATTGTGTCAAGAATTGTGTCGACATATTTCTCATCGTCGGCATCAGCAACCTTTATTGTTATCTCTTCTTGCATCTTAGTGTATATCCGGTATTATGTATGCCAATGCGTCAGTTGCTTCTTCATGGGTCACATCAGGAGCGAGCACAATGAATATAGTGTCATCACCTGCTATTGTTCCAAGCACAGAGTCAAGGCGTGCATTATCTATGTTATAAGCTATACTCGAGGCATATCCAGGTCGTGTATGTATGACACCCATGTTGCCTGAGAATTTCAAGGAAAGGAAACCAGTCGTTGTCAGCATGTCACGTGCGGTCATTGGTTTCTGCACACGTTTGTACATGGTCTCGGTCGGAAGCACATAGATGTACTTGCCATCAGCCATAGCCGCCTTCGCCACTTTCAGCTGCTTCATGTCGCGCGACAGCGTTGCCTGTGTGATGTTTATTCCTTCCTTACGCAAAGCGCGAAGCACCTCGTCCTGAGAGGAGAGTTCGTGTGTGGAGAACAGTTTTCTCAGTTTGTCAAGACGATTGTTTTTCAGCCCCATTTTGCATATTTATGTAATTCGAGTGCAAATTTACACATATTTATGCAAACCACCAAACTTTTTACAATGTTTTTTTTGCATAAAACAAACTTTTCTCATTTATCTTGTCGCAAGCAACCTTTTTTCTCATAGCATAGGAACATATTCAGAATGTTCCCTGATTATTTCCGAATATAGCCGAAATCATTTCCCGAAATTCCAGAATCTCATTAGATGCTTCTCCTTGCAAACCACAATCAACATACAGCTATATATAAAAATGGTGGTACTATAATCCCACCACTTTTTATCAACGAACAGTAAAAGGAGAGTACACATACCGCTTTTTACCATTAATTCCTACCTCTACGCCGAGCCTGTATTCACCTGGAGTGAATTCATTGACATAACACTGGCTCCGTAATGGTTGGTTCATAATCCAATATCCACCAGGTGCAATATTCACAGCCAATAGAGTAGCTGCAAAGAGATACCCCTCTTTTGTCTTCGAAAGATGCTTACATACAACCCATCTTCCATTTGTATTCTTTTCCACTCGCCGCCCTCTCTCTAACGAGACTGTTGAGTTCTTTGTCTTATTGGCTATCGTTACTGAAATAAGCGTATCAACAGGAGAATCGAACACTTCCGAAGACAGCTCTATAAAGATACTGTCCACTTGTTCGTGTTGTTGGGCAGCTACTGCAACAGCATCATTGTCGGTCGAACCATTCATACGAGTGAAACATCCAAAATATAAGAAGCTGTAACAAAGAAGCAATATACATGTTTTTATCCTCATAACCTAATATCGTTTTAAGCCGAGTACTTTCAAGAAATTGCCTGCTTTGAAGTGCTCAAATCTCAGCAGAGGGCTTTGTACAATAATCAAGCCACACTCTATAAAAAAGATAACTTCCGCAGAAATTGTCTTTACATTTAAAGGTGTGGCTTAAGAAATTGCACCCCAGTTTATGTTCGTCTTGCGCAGTTCATACAGGCGTTGCCACAGGACGGCATACTCCGGTTTGTTGCATTCGGGGTCATTGTCAAGCACCTGTTGTGCCATGTCACGCGCAAGCTGCACAAGCTGTCCGTCGCGTGCGATGTTTGCGATTTTAAGGTCAAACGCCATACCTGACTGCTGTGTGCCTTCCAAATCGCCCGGCCCGCGGAGCTTCAAGTCAGCCTCGGCTATCTTGAAACCATCGTTTGTCTCACACATTATGTCAAGCCTGGTGCGTGTCTCCTTCGTCAGTTTGTTGCCTGAGACAAGGATGCAATACGACTGGTCGGCACCTCGTCCGACACGCCCGCGCAACTGATGAAGCTGCGACAGACCGAAACGCTGGGCTTCCATAATGACCATTACGGAGGCATTTGGAACGTTCACACCAACTTCTATGACGGTTGTCGCTACAAGTATCTGCGTCTCGCCCTTGACAAAGCGTTGCATTTCCTCCTCCTTCTCGGCAGGCTTCAGTTTTCCATGCACCTTGCTGATACTCATATCAGGAAATATGCGGCAAAGTTTCTCATAGCCTTGTTCGAGGTCCTGCAAGTCCATCTTCTCACTTTCCTTTATCAAAGGATAGACAATGTACACCTGCCTGCCAAGCTGTATCTGCCGGCGGATGCTCTGATAAAGTGCCACAAGCTGGTTGTCATACCTATGCACCGTATGCACAGGCTTGCGTCCCGGCGGCAGTTCGTCGATTACTGACACATCGAGGTCGCCATAAAGAGTCATGGCAAGCGTGCGCGGGATAGGTGTGGCGGTCATGACAAGTATATGCGGAACAGTTCCGACAGCAGCCTGTGCTCCGGCAGAAGCACCGGGAGCCTTTGCCCACAGCTTTGCGCGCTGTGCCACACCGAAACGGTGCTGCTCGTCAATAACGGCAAGTCCAAGACGACGGAACACCACAGTGTCCTCTATGACGGCATGTGTTCCCACGACAATGTCAATCTCTCCCGTGGCGATTCCTTCAAGCACCGCCTTGCGCCGCTTTCCTTTCACAATGCCCGTAAGCAGTTCCACCCTGACGGACATACCGGAAAGAAAGTGGCGTATGGTCTCCAGATGCTGCTCGGCAAGGATTTCCGTAGGTGCCATAATCACTGCCTGATAGCCGTTGCCGACAGCAATGAGCATCGTCAGCAATGCCACCAATGTCTTTCCGGAGCCTACATCGCCTTGCAAAAGGCGGTTCATCTGCCGTCCGGAGCACATGTCGGCATGGATTTCCTTGACAACACGCTTCTGCGCCCCTGTCAAATCGAATTTCAGGTTGTTGTCATAGAAATAGCGCAACGGCTCGCCTGCCTTGGTGAAACGGCATCCGAGGTATCGTTTCCTGCGATCACCGACATAGCGCATGATGTTGAGCTGCACATAAAACAGTTCCTCAAACTTCAGCCGTTCCTGAGCCTTGCGCATCTCATTATTATTATGAGGATAGTGAATCCACCGCAACGCTTGGTCTCTCGAAATGAGATGATTGGGCTCGGTGATATATGTCGGGAGCGTCTCCCCTATCTCCGGCATCTTGGCAAGCAATGCTTTCTGCAACCGTTCCACACCGCGCGAGGCAAGCCCGGCATTCTTCATGCGTTCCGTTGTCACATAATGAGGTTGCAGCCCCATGTCACTCAGTACAAGAGAACTCGCCTCATCCATATCAGGATGGGTGAACTGATAACGCCCTTGGAATACTGTCGGCTTGCCGAAGACTATGTATTCCACACCAATACGGTAGGTTTTATGGGCATACTCCCCTCCCTGAAACCATACAAGGTCGACGAATCCCGTGCCGTCTGAGAAATGTGCGACATATCGTTTCTGCCTTCTGCCCGTGTCATAGACTTCCCAAGAGCGTATAGTGCCCTTTATCTGCACGTAAGGCATCTCGCCGTCCATGTTCCTTATGGCATAGACATGGCTTCTGTCCACATATTTATATGGATAGTATTCAAGTAAGTCGCCGAAAGTCTCAATGCCGAGTTCCTTACTCAGTATGTCTTTCTTCTTCGGCCCTACTCCTGCAAGGTACTTTATGTCTTGTTCGAGAAAATTGATAGTCGTAATTATTTTTAATAAATATTTTGTCTATATTTTATATACTCTCAAGCACATTTATATAGTCATCATCTATAATACGCCATGTTCCAAATTTACGTCCTCCTTCACGAACAATAAATTTCATGTCAGCAAGGCGTTTGAGGTGCTTTCTTATCTGTCTATCCGAGATTCCCATTTCCGCAGCCATGCAAGCAGTACTAATATGAGGATTCTTTACTACCAACCTATATATAGTTCTTTTTGCTTTTAGGAACTCTTTCCGCTCTTTTAGGAACTCTTTCCGCTCTTTTAGGAACTCTTTCCGCTCTTTTAGGAACTCTTTTTGCCCTTTTACGAACTCTTTTCCACTGTTTTCACCGTTTATAGTGAACTCTTCTTGCCTATTAGGAACTGTTTCGTCATTTATTACGAACTGTAAATTATAATTCAAATTCCAAAGAACAACACGGAAATCATGGGCATTAGAGCAGAACTCCGGTGCACGATAGCTTGGCAATTGCTCATAACGTGCGTATGCATCAAGAATCTTACGCATACCACTGCCACGCCTCTCCATCAAATCCAATCTGCTGAAAAAGTCTGCAAGCAATGGATTTCTACGACGAGAGGAAACATTTCTCAAATCTTGATGCTGGATAACACTACCGTCAACCATCCCACCCGGAGAAAATATCTCCAAACGGTCATCAAACATGTCCACATGCACCTCAGAACCAAGTTCCATATAGTCACGATGAATTATTGCATTCACTAAGATTTCCGAAACTGCACGCTCCGGATAATCCGGCAATTCCTCACGATGGTCAGCCTCCTTCCACCAACGTTTATGGGAATTGGCACGCACAAAAGCAATGGCCTCCTGCAGTTGGCTGATTATGCTGCCACAAAGCTCGACATCATCCAAAGCTTCACCCAAACCGGTTGTCTTGTCAATATCATTCCAGCGAGTACAGAATACGCGTGAATGCCTTATTGGAGCCTCATCCGCAACCAAAGCACCGGCATTGGTCAAGCGGCCATTCTCGTCAACAACACCCCATGACACAAACTCTTGTTCCTCAAACGAGCGGTGCAGCCTATTAAAATGCACAGACCTTAATTTCGTGAACGCCATGTCCGAAAATTGGAATTTTGAAGGCAAACTGTCGTATGTTTCTCCCGCACCACGCATCACAAGCTGCTTCAGTTGTATGCGATCAGCCACCACAGATTCATTACCTATCCGAACATACGTCTGTCTTTGTCCATTACCCACGAAATAATATGGTGTCTCTGTACCCGGACAAACATTCAGCACAATAAGCTGCTTCCCATCGACAAGCTCAATCTTCAAATCTACAGAGGGTACAGGATCCATAAAAACCTTAACAGCCTCACTTATGTCCTCACTGTCTTTCTTAGCATCCGACAACCCGACAATCTCATCATTGTCCGCAACACCAAAGACAAGAGCACCTCCATTGCCATTAGCGAAAGCACTGACACTCTTCAGCCAACTGCGAGGATTTTTCCTTTCCAGCATGAGTTTTTTGTCATAAGCTGTCGTTTCGCCTATCAGTAATTCTATATTTTGTTGTGCCATATCTCATCCTTTGCTTGCACTTGATTGTCAAATGATTTATTAAGTAATTATTGCAAATTACTTTATATTTAATTTGTGTTTGTACTAAATTAATTTCCAACAGTTACTTACATTTATGTCTTAGTCCTGCACCACACCCATTATTTCCCCAGCAAATCACGGAGATGCTTCACACGCACGCCGTAATTGAAACTCTGCGTGCCGTTCAGACCGGCATAGTTCACTGCCACAAGCTCGCCGGCATGGTTGACAACAGGAGAGCCACTGCTGCCGGGAAGGGCAGGAATGGAGTACATCAGGCGGTCGTCTGTCCTCTGGCTTATCGTGCCGGTGTTGAACTGCGACTTCACTCCGTCCTTCGTTATGGCAAGCGCAGGGCCAAGGTTGAAGCTCGTCATGAACAGACGGCTGTTCTTGTCATCACGAATTTCCTTTGCGGCTTTGTCCATGAGGGAATAAGTCAGGAGCGGATCTTCCTCCGGCACTTCAAAGACATATTTGTCCGCAGGGGTGGCCTTTGATTTCAGCTGTATGACCGCCAAATCGTGCTCGGCGTCAGTTTTCCGGACAACACACGGCACGAAATCCTTCGGTCCTTTCACGTGAGTGTTGTTGTAAGCGATGCTTATCCGGTTATGGTACTTTATCTCCGAATCATTGGCGCGTATCCTGTCTATGGAATTATAGTATTCCCCTACCTCGTCACGCTGCGCCTTTACGGCATCAAGGACAATCTTCATTTTGTATAATTCATCATAGCCGGCCGAACCACTGTAACCTGCATACCGGTAATATTGATATGCCTGCCTGTACTGCTCGTCAAGCTCATAATAGCGTGCAGCCAAACGAGACTTCAACGCCTTCAGCACTTTGTCAACGGATTTGTTGACATCCTTGTCCGCAACCATGTTCGACACGACATGCGTGTTCGTCACAATCTCCCCTGCAGGAGAGACAAAGAAGCCTGTACCGTAGGACGTGGTCACGTCCACAGAGTCCTTTTCGGTGGCAAGTCCTCTAAGTTCGCCGGAGTCATCAAAGCCGGAAAAATACAAGGACACGCCGTTTGACAGCTCCACTTCATAGAAACTCTCGTTCTGCACAAGCACCACTCCGGAGGCTGTCTCCGCCTCGATGTCGCCCTCCGCCTTGTTGACGCAAGAGACGGACAGCAGCATTGTGCAAACGCATACTAACCATAGACATTTATTCTTCATAAACATTTTTATCCTCGTTTTTATGGTTACACGTTCAAAAACCCTCATTCTTGATTCTGCATCACACCACCGCGGAAGTCCTCCACGGCTGCAATGCTACGGACAAAGGTACAAATAAAATTCCGAAAATACGGCAATGTGCGGCATATATTTTCCTATCTTTATTGATATTTGTCCGTTTTTCATAATTATTACGCAAGTCCGTCGGCAGCCCCACCAGTCTTTTCCGCAGGCAACATTTTCTCCACAAAGCAGTTGCCGCTATGGCATGGGCATGTTAAAGGCGGCGAAAAATTTTGACAACGAGAAGTCTTGAGTTTTCCAATCATTTCCTCTCAGAAAGTGGGAAAACACGCTTCGGAATGGGATATATATATATTCCCCACCCTATTCCTTACGGAAAAAGGTGTAAAAGATAAGGATTGGCAGTGCAATTCAATAGGTTTTGCAATGCCATTCAATACCTTTGGTAATACAAACCGATACCTTTTATACTGCAAACTGATACCTTTTGCAGCAGAAAAGCATATTCTGGGGATTATCACTCTTACTATTTCGCTGAGTAACAACGCATTACCAAAACTGCAAAATTCAGACGATATTTCGGTTTTTCTCCCACAAATTTATTTTCATGCGAGTATTTTTGTTAAAAACAACGTGAGTTTTCTAATTTCCAAACACCCTGGAACACTTGATATAACAAAGCGACATCTTTTATTATTGCTGTCCGGTAAACATATACAACACACTATCATTTATCTGTTTCAGTTGTGACAAGCCACAATCCTCGCATACAGCAACAGGATTTCGCTGTAAAGTGTGGAGTTTTGCCGGACAGCAATATTTTTTTCCGAAGTGGTCAAATTCGACCACTTTGAAATAAGGATTATAAAACATATTTTCCACCGCAAGCCTTGCAAACATTATGTTTTTACGATAATTTTCAATATCTTTGCAATCGAATTTCTAAAACGAGCAGAAACATGAGCGAGGGGACAGAGAACAACAATCTGATAGACTTCGGGCTTACAGAGGACAAGTCCAAGGGAATAATTAAGGTAATCGGTGTCGGCGGAGGCGGTTGCAACGCTGTCAACAACATGTACGACGAGGGAATCGTGGGTGTCACTTTTGCCGCCTGCAACACGGACAGCAAGCAACTTTCGCATGTCAGTGTGCCGGTGAAGGTGCTTATGGGAAAGAGCGGATTGGGTGCCGGCGGCAATCCGGAGAAGGGCAAGGAGGAGGCGGAATACAGTCAGGAGGCTATCCAAAAACTGCTCAGCGACGGCACGCAGATGGTCTTCATCACTGCCGGAATGGGCGGTGGCACAGGCACAGGTGCAGCCCCGCTTGTCGCAAAGACTGCCAAGGAGATGGGAATCCTTACGGTCGGTGTGGTGACAATACCGTTCTACTTTGAGAAAAAGCGCAAAATCAAGAAGGCGTTGCTTGGCGTCATGGAGATGAAGAAGAACGTTGATGCGCTTCTCATTGTGAACAACGAAAGGCTTTGCGACGTCTATTCCGACTCTGATGTCTATGTGAAGGAGGCGTTCAAGCGTGCCGACAACATCCTGAGCGACGCCGTGAAGAGCATCTCCGAACTGATAACCGTCTACAGTGACGGTGGCATAGACATCGACTTCCGCGATGTGGAGGCGACGATGAAGGACGGCGGAGGTTCGATAATGGCAATGGGGCGCGCCAATGGAGACAATCGTGTGGAGAAAGCTATCATGGATGCGCTGGACTCTCCATTGATTTACGGCAACGACATAAAGAAGGCGAAACGCATACTCTTCAACATTTATGCCGGTGACAAAGCACCGGTGTTTGTGCGTGAGATGCAAGAAATCGACGCTTTCTTCGACCAATTGGACCCGAACATCGAGGTGATTTGGGGCATCGCCACCGACAACACTCTCGAGGATGATGTGAAAGTGACTATCCTTGCAACGGGTATCGAGGACGCGCTCAACAGTCCGGATTATGGCAACGACAAGCTCCGTGACAAGAATGCTGCCGATGACGAATATCTGGAGTCCTTGATTTCTGTCCTCTACAAACCCATGAAGAAGCCTGTAGCACCAACAGAGTCGGACAATCCGACAGAGAATCCTCTGCCGAATGACCCTCCTTTGGTTATCGAACTCGTTGCGCCTGTGGAACCGGCAGAACCTGTGGAAGAGCCGAAGAACCCCCAACCGCCTTTGTTGGAACGCCTTAAATTATGGATTATAAAGGCTACCAAGCCACTGTTGGCAGACGCATCAGAAGAATAGTCAGATGGAAACGAACAAAGAACACCTTGACAAGATTGTTGCGGACATACGCCGCATGGCGGTTTATCTGCAACGCATCGGCCGCAACGACCTGCTACTGAACGCCATCGGTGTGCCTATGCTCGAGGAACTGCGCATAGAAGCTGCCAGAGGACAGTTGAGCCGTCTGCACATCACTGCCGACTTCCGTTTCCTGCTTACAGACTATGGCAACAAGGAGGTGGAGCTTTCGCCCATACACAAAGCGGTCTACCTTCTCTTTCTCAATCATCCCGAAGGCATTGAGTTCAAGCATTTGGCGGACTACCGTGACGAACTGACCCAGTACTATATGCGCACTGCCAACCGTTTGGACAAGGAAAAGATTCTTGAGACAGTGGACCGTCTTACAAATCCTGCCGACAACGCCATCAACGAGAAGTGTTCGCGCATAAAAAATGTGTTCCTGGCATTGATGGATGAGTACAGCGCAAACTACTATATCATAAACAGCCATACCAAACGCCATGTCGGCGGTTCACCCAGAATTTGGTATGAGCGCCTGAAGGTAATCACCCTGCCGCGCGAACTTGTGGAGTTTGAGGATGCGGAAACATGAAGTCGCGCCGGTGTCTGAAAGGGAAGGTATCCAAAGCGTTAACACCTCCCTCTTCCGAGACCCACAAAAAAAAATGTCTCCTATTAATAAAAGTCACGCAGATTACGCTGATTCTCACAGAAGAGATAGTTGTTTCTGTGAAAATCTGTGGAATCTGCGTGACCTTTTGCTTTATCGCTTATGTGAAAATATTATTATTTCAGGCGATATACCCCCATTTGTACCCCTATAAAATTTGGAATCGCTTGCGAAATATTGTACCTTTGCATAAGATAAGCTGCACCTCGGCAATCAGAGTAAACTCTATTGCACTCGGCTTGCATTATCTTTGCAAAAGAAAAACGGATCTCAGCAATAAGAGTGTCCATTTCTGCTGAAATCCGTGTTTCTTGTTTATTCCCTTTTTATAGGAATGCGTTCTTTGACATATTTACCATTATCTCGTCACTTCATTCAAAGCGCAGGATGACAGAACCGGTATACTGTGACTGGTCTGCCCAGAACGCCTGTGCGGAAGGGCCGTTAAGGTCGGTTGTGTTGACCTTGTTGCGCACGGAAGGAATAACCTTCAGAAGGGCGATACCTGTCTCAGGGAGTGTGTAGAGGATGTGGTCGCGTCCGTCGCGCGGAGTGTACACTCCGATGTAGTCAACAGCACCCGGGCGTGCCTCTGTCTTTGCCTTTGCGGCAGGAGCGAAGCCTCCTATTGGCTCGATAGTGATGTCACCGTCAGCAGTGTGGAGAGTCATCCATGAGCAGTTTGCAAAGTATCCCTTGAACTCAGGGTACTCGAATGTCTCGCCCGGAACAGGGTCGTTGTAGTCATTCTTCCAATAACCGTACTGCGGACCATGGAGACGGTTCTGCCAAACACGGTAAGGGCCGTCGCCCACCCACTCCTTTGACTTGACCTTGCTCTCAGGATATGCGAATGAGATTCCCATCTCGTCCACAACACCGCCGAATGTATAAGCATAGTCAAGCTTAACCGAACCGTCGGCAAGGAATGCCCATTCCGCAGACTCCAGTGAGCCGTGCTTGTAGTTTGCCTTGACTGTAGCCTTCTCTGCGTCAACAGTGAAACCAGTGAAAGCACCCTGGTCCATGTAGGTAGTGTACTGTGTCTTCTTCTTTTCCGCCTCCTTGTCATCATGGTTGTAGAAACCGTCCTGTGAGCGGTCGGAACGTTTCGCGCAGATGAATGACGGACCTGCTATCGCGAAGTTTGATGCTTTGATAAGGCTGCCGTCCTTCTTTGAGAAGCGGTATTCCTTGCCTGCCGCTGTGACGGTGAGACTGTAATCGTTCTCGCTTACGGAAATGGCAGCCGCTTTGAGCTCCTTGTGTGTGGCAGGAGTCTTGGCAACATTGGATTTCATTGACCATGTGTACAACTCTTTGCCGAAATTGTCAATCACGGTGACCTCCAGCACATCGACATTGTCACGGCGTGGGAGCGGCAGGATTCCCTGTGCGTGCGGTGCAACGTCAGGGCCTGCGAGAGTTCCGCTTGCCACTATGGTCGCCTTCTTTGTCTTGTCGGCAGGTGAAGGCATGTTCTTGTAAACATACTTAAACTTGCAATCCTTCAGGTTCAGGAAGTCATACTGGTTGTCAAGGTTAAGGACAGCATTGTCGAAAGCAGTCTCAAGGTTTGTTATCTGTACAGGACACCATATTTCCTTGATAGTGTAGTAAGAGCCTTCCTTCTCGAAATGAGGGCCGAGAATACCGTCCGCGCCGTAGTTTCCGACATTGTCAATCATGCCGTCCATGTCAACACGTTTCACGCCTTGGTCAGCAAAGTCCCACAAGTAGCCACCGGCGCAACGCGGAGCTTTGCGCATCATCACCCAATAGTCATAGAGTCCGGCACCGTGACCGCCGTCATAAAGTCCGTGGAGGAACTCTGTCGGCATGACAATCTCCGGCTCGCGGAGCAGTGCCTGTGTCTCGCCCCATGAGCGATAGTGCTTTGTCTCGAGTCCGTGCTCGTTAGCCCAAGGATAGACAACGACACGTTTCTGAAGGTCAAACTGGTGGAAAACAGGGTCAAGCTCCATGTTGAAACCGCCCTCATTGCCGTTGCTCCAGAAGATTACCGAAGGGTGGTTGTGGTCACGCTTCACCATAGCCTCAACGAGTTTTGAGCCGTTGATGGTGTTGTGGTACCAGTGCCAGCCCGGCTGCTCGTCCATGACGTAGAGTCCGAGTGAGTCGCAAGCCTCGTAGAACTCCGGATCGGCAGGTGCATGGGAGAGGCGCACGGCGTTCATGTTCATGGACTTTATGAGTTCTGCATCCTCGATGTTCTTTGCTTTTGAGAGGGTTCTTCCGCTCTCAGGACGGAAGGAATTGCGGTTTACGCCTTTCATCATGACCTTCTGGCCGTTGATGTACACACCGTCATGTGCACGCACCTCCACTGTGCGGAAACCGAATTTCTGCTTTTCTGTGTGCAAAGGCTTGTTGTCACGTGAGAGGGTGAACACCGCCTCGTAACGGTTAGGAGTCTCGGCAGACCATGGCTTCACGCCGTTGACCTTGAAGTCAAACTCGGCGAAGTCAGAGGAACGTGTGGTCTCTGACGCAGAAGCGACAGTCTTGCCTGTCTGCAAGTCCTTGATGTCCACACTTACCATGGTGTTCTCCAAGGCATGGTTCAGGTACGCCTTGCAGATGAAGCGTCCGTCATGGCGTGCGTCTATCGCCACGCGCTCAATGTTGTGCGCTGGCTTTGCTATAAGATAGACAGGTCGGATGATGCCGCCGAAGTTCCAATAGTCGGCACGGCGTTCAGCCATGTTGACAGCGTCTTCCTCCGATTCCTTATTGACAGTGACCTCGATGCGGTTCTTTTTCTTTCCGAAGAACACACGGTCGGAAACATCATAGCGGAAAGGTGAGAAACCGCCCTTATGCTTTGAGCCGGCTTTTCTGCCGTTTATCTCGCAGTAAGTGTCGGTCATAGAAGCCTCGAAGCACAGGAAAATCTGCTTTCCCTCCCAGTTTGCAGGGAGCTGAAACTCGTACTTGTACTTGCCTGTCTCGCTTGCAATGCCTGCCGGATGTGGCTTGCCGTAGAATTTCATGCCATACTGGTATGTGCCGAAGCCCTGCAGTTCCCAGCAGGAAGGCACACCGATTTTTGTCCATTTCCCACTGTTTCTGCCGTCAGTGCACATAAAGTCCCACTGCTTCATGTCGTCGCAGCCTGTGCCGGAGATGTAGACACGCTGCGTCTCTATGTTCTGTGCGGAACATGGAGTGAGGCTGAAAGCGGAGAACAGGAATAACAATGATGTCAGTCGTCTCATATTTTCTTTTTAAGGTTTTTGATTGTCGGTTGTTGGTTGTAGATTTTGGCTTGTCATGGTTGTCATGACAAGTCATGATGAATCATGAGTTATCATGAGTTATCATGATACAACATGATATTATTTTTAAGCAATACTATTTCTTCAGATTTGTCATCATCATTTCCTTTGGCTCTATCGTAACCTTGGATTCGTCCAGCTTTGAGCGGTCGAGTTTGAACACATCGATGAAGAATTCATAGTTTGCCTTGCGTTTGTTAGGACCGTAATCGTGGCGTTCCTTTGGCAGATGGACATTGCGGACGGCATCCTCCTTGCCGTAGAATCCCCAGATGCGCTGCAGATAAGGATACTCCAACTCAGGCACAGAGGCAGTCCAATCGCCGTCATCGCTCACGACAAGCACCGGATTAGGTGCGAACATGGCGAGAAGTTCAGGATTGCAAGTGCCGCCGGCAGACAGATGTATCGGCTTTCCGCTCTCACACGGACATCCTCCGTCGAAATGGGAAGCGAGGTTCACCGTAGGCGCAGCCGCCGTGAAACGTGGGTCAAGAGCTGTCAAAAGCACTGTGTGCGTGCCGCCACCCGAACCACCATTAGCACCGATGCGTGTCATGTCGATCTGCTTTCCGCGGTTCTCTATCATCCAATCAAGCAGGATAAGACCGTTCATTGCCTGGATTACATGGGCGCGGTCGGTCTGGTGAGTAGGATATTCCGTCTCGGATTCACCCCACGCATACAGGTCGAAGTCCACACAAATGGCACCCATACGCGCCAAAGAACCCAAGCGCTGCTGCTGATCCTTGCGGTATCTGCCGTCATAGAAATGACCGTTAGGGCAGATAATCAGCGCGTGCTTGCCCTTTGATGTCGGTGTATAGATACTTCCAAATATATGTTCTCCCGGCAAAGTCTCTATACAGATGTTCTGCACTGTATATCCATCATACTTGCGCACCTTAGAGAGAATCGCCTTTTTGCCTTTCACACAGGAGTCAAGGTACTCATCTATCTGCAGGCGCTGGCGCATCTCACGGCGCAATGTATCACGGCGTGCCTCCCATTCCTCCTTATTATTATATAGGGAAGACAGCCATGTCAGCATCTTTTTGCCATCCTCCGTATGACGGCGCATATACTCATAAGGCTTGATTTTGTATGTATTGCCGGACTGTTTCCACCAATTGAAGTCAAAATACTTGCAGATGTTGTCCAAAGTCTCCTCAATGGAATAAGGACGGATACGGAAATCGGCATGTGGAAGGCGCTTGCCCACTGTGTCGACATTGTACTTCAGGCGCACATTGAAACGCTTCTCGACATCCTTCATAACGTCACTCAGCGCACGGCTCTGCTGCGCAAAGCTTGCCGAACAAGAGAGGATTGCCAATGCCAAAGCGGATATTATTCTTTTATTCATCAGTTATATTATTTCATTTAAATTAGGGTCAACATACTTACAGGTCATTCCTGCCGGCACGGAGTAGTTTGCAACAACCTTTCCGGAAGCATCACGATGCCACTCGATGGATACCTTTCCCCAAGGAGTCTCTGTGCTTGCCTTCACCCACTGCATGTCATTAACAGGCTGCGGACGGAATACAACCTCCCTGCCATTGATGTTTATTCCTGCCAAGGATGTGAAATGGAATCCGTCGATGTGCCCCATCATGAAGTGGTTCATGGAAGAACCGTGTGCAGGGTCCCACTGTTCAGCGAGGGTTGTCATGCCCTGCTTCATCTGGAAACCGTAGCCCGGCACCTCATAGTGGTTAAGCATCTTGTACAAAAGTTCCTGTTGGTTCTCCTCGCAAAGCACCTCAAAAAGGTAGCGGTTGCCTATATCGCCAGTTGTAAGGCGGTCATTATGGCGGTGGATGTCGGCAATCAGAGAGTCGAGGACTGCCGTCCTGTCCGCCTCCGGACAAAGATGTAGGTTGAGAGCGATTGCCAATGCCGTCTGCGACTTATGCAAAGGATTCTTTCCATTCTCACCGTTGTAGAACTCTTTCTGCCATGCTGCCTTTATCTCTTCACTGCGTTTTGCGAGCATAGCCTCATCAGCTTTCTTGCCAAGCAATGCCGCTGTCTGGCGCATCATGTCCGTCCAACGGTAGTGATGGGCAGTGGAGACAAGCGGAACGGACGTGTTGCGTGAGAAACCCGAACGGAAATCGCCGTAGTCATACCAGTCGCCGAGACCTTGTTTAAGTATGCCGCAGGAATCTATTGTACTGAGATAATTCACATAAGCGAGCATATCGTCATAGTATTCCTTCAACAATGAGTCGTCATCATAGTACTGCTTGTACATCCAAGGCAGCATGATGAACGTGCCACCCCACTCCGGAGACTCGGCGAAAGCATCCATTCCCGGACCACGGAAAAGGACATATTCCGGGGCTGTTGTAGGCACTGCACCGTTAGAGTGCTGCGCATCGGCAATGTTACGCATGGTCTGGCGCGCGAAACCGGTAAGGTCGTAGTTCATGAACAGTCCTATTCCGTTGAGCCAATCCTGCTCAAGCCATCCCAATTTCTCACGGTGAGGGCAGTCGGTGAAGACACTCTGCATGTTGGAACGCACCGCACGGTCTATCAGTTCATGTGTTTTATTTACCAAAGGATTACTGCACTCAAAAGTGGAAACCTTCCTTGCGGAGTTATAGACAAAGCATGAATTGATTGACTTTATCACAGGAAGCCCCTGCGGGTTAGGCTCGCCGTCCATGACAGCGCCTTCCACCTGGATGTACCTGAATCCGTAATAGGAGAAGCGAGGACGGTAATGCTCCGTCTCCTTATCACCTTTCAGTGTGTAGCTGTAATAATGCTGGCGTCCAGTCTGACGCTGGTTGCACGCACCTTCGGGAGTAAGGGTCTCGGAAACATAGAGTGTCACCTCCTGACCGGCCTTTCCCTGCACAGAAATCTCAGGAACTCCGGCAAGGTTCTGTCCCATATCGAGGACAAAAGTGCCTTTAGGGAGCTCATGCTTGGTAAGTTTCACGGCACTTGCACGCTCTTCATCAGAGAGATACTTCACACTCTTCGGTGTGAAACGCTCCATGACTTTCACCGGCGGAGCCATCCTTTCACGCAGAACGCCCTTAGGGCCTTCCTGAATGACAACACTCTTCCACGTTCTGCCGACACGCGCATCGTAGTCCTCACCGCCATAGATACTGTTGAAAACAATCTCGGAAGGCGACCACTGCCATGACTTGTCGGTAACGATATTCTCCTCCGTGCCGTCCGCATAGACAAGATGCAGACGGAGTTTCAATGTCGGAGGGCCGAAACTTATCCTCAGTTTGGTGTAGCGTCCGCCCTGTTCGTTGTAGAAACCGTTGCCGAGAAGCACCTCTATGCGTGTCTTCTTCTTGAAGTCACGGCCGGAAAGGTCATATTTGTTGTAGAACACCGACTTGTCATAATCACTCCAAAGCGGTGTGAACTCATAATCATCAATGCGCTCACCGTCGATACGCACCTCGCTGAATCCCAGTCCGCAAGCGTACATTGTGGCTTTCATCACCTTCTTCTTCACAGGGAAAGTCTTCGCCACATATATGGAACGGCGAGACAATGGGTCTGCGGCATTCCAGAGAGGGAGAGCCTCTTTCAGCGCCTTGCCTGTATAGATTCTGCCTTCGGGAGTATGGGCGTCAGCCTTTGTTATGGCTCCCACCCACTCTGCACCTGAGAAAACATCCTGCGCACCGACACACACCGGAGCAGCCAGCAATGCCACAAAGGCAAGCAACCGCAACACAGAAGGGAATAATGGGAGCACTTTTGATAAACGATATATCATAACAATCAGATTATTATTAGTCCAACTTGCAGGTTATCTTCTTTATTCCGTCAGCGGAAGCCTTCTTTACACCATCGACAAAGACCATAAGTCCCTTGCCCTGATGATAACGGCTGCCGTCCTTGTCGTAAAGGATAGTGATGTCATGACCATGATAACGCACATTGTCAAGACAGAAATATGTCCACTTTCCTTCAGGAACAAGAGGGTTGATAACGACAGTGTTGTCCGCCTGTGGCTGCAAACCGCAGATGCCGGTGATAAGAAGATCGTTGAAAGTAGAGTGATTGTAGTAGCGTGAACGCTCCTGGTCGCCCTTCAGCCAATAACCTGTCACCTCGTCCTGATACTCGCCGATGTATGGTTTTCCACGCATGTGCTGCGCCTGAACGTATTTCTCCATCTGCTCAAAGAAAGCATCCTTCACACCCGCCAAAGGAGATGTCTGCTCCGCATTAAGGTAGTTAATCATACTTGTGAGTGTCTGTGCCGACGCGAAAGGCCAGATTGCACCGTCCCACTCGCATTTTCCCACACCGTGAGTGCGGAATCCCGGATGACGGCGCTCTGCCGTTGTCAGACCGTAAGGTGCGTTGAAGCCCTGCTCATCCATGACCTGCTGCCATGCAACGCCGTACTTTCCGTTGTCCAAAGGCATCTTTACGTACCACGGCATATAGCCGATTGCCTCACGGACATTGGCGAGCGAGTCGCCCGTATGTGTCTCAAAGAAACTGCTTTTTTCGTTCCAAAGGTTTGCAAGAATCAGCTTGCGGAGAGCCTCAGCACGGTTATTGTACTCGTCAGCGAGTGCCTTTTCGCCAGCAAGAGCGGCAACATTGGCAAGCGCGATGTCATTTCCATACATATAAGCATTGACAGAAGGACGCATAAACTGCTGTGTGCGTGAGCCGGAGATTGTCTCCTCCATGGCGTCACGGACATCACTCTGCCAGAAAAGTCCGTCGATTCCCTTCGCGTTACGCTTCCTTATCTTGCCATAACCTGACTTCTTTGCAGGGAAAGGCATGTCAGGACGGAATTGGTTCCAATGATACCAGTCATCTATCTCCCATTTCATCGACGGAAGGACAGACACCGCCCAATCCTTTCTGCCGTCAACAAGATAGCGCTGCCAGATGCTGTAAGGAATCCATGAGGAGTAAGCTGTGAGTTTCGCCATAGGCTTTCCCTCGTTGCCCTTGTACCAAGTGTTGATAATCTGGTCAAGATATTCCGGATTGCGAAGCCAGCGTGACTCATGGATATGGTGACCAACACCGGAGGAAATCAGCTTCCATTTGTCAGCATAGTTGCGCTGCACAAGGAACTCTGTCATAGCCCAGCCGACAGGAGTCTTCTCGATATGCTTGCGGAGAGTCCACCAGCGATACCAGTAAATCTCCTCGAAATTCTTCTGTGAGCACTCAAACGCCGGACAGTTGGCACGCATCCATTGCCATGCCTCGCTGTTAGGAATTGCCTGGACGATGTTCTCGTCCTCCATATTGTTGAAATAATCAACATAGCCCTTGTAGTTGTCGTAGTTCAGAACGGCAGGAGTCCCGTCAGTGGCAAGCTCACCTCCGTCGACGATAGCCTCAGACTTGAAGTTCGCAATGGCATAGACTGCGAGCTTGTCCTGCTCACCTGCATCAGGAAGTATGCCGTCCCAGTCTGCCGGAGTGTCAACAGTAGGATAAGTGCGCTGCACACCTGTGCGGAACATCACACGCTCCACACTCTCAACCGGTGCAAAGAGCATACGTGTGGCGGTCTTCTTTCCATCGACATAGACTGTATAATTACGATGCTCCACATTAATCTCGACACGGATGCGGTACTCCTTTCCTGCCTCGTATGCCGCACATTTCGCATAGCGTGCGCCACCCTTGCTGCGGAGTTCACCCTCGTTTGTCAGTTCAAGGCGTCCGCAAGCGGTGCCCTGCTTGTCAAGGAATTCTATCTGAAGCCATCCATGGTCGTTCTGCGAAGCCTTGAGGTCAAACTCCACAGCGAGCTTCTTTGATGCCGGAATCTTCCTCTCCACACGGCAGTAATCGAACTTGTCCTTGTCGGAAAGGGTCATCCATTTGCCGTCAAGACCCACAGGTGCTTCTATCGGAGAATAGATGTTCCATGCCGTAAGGTCGGCAAGCGACTTGCATTTCGTGAAGTCATCGTTGGCGTGCGCTGTCGCATCAATCTGCACAGGGACAGGAACACGCGCCACCCACATGTCCTCCTTGTTCATGGAGTACGTCAACCACATGCCGCCGTCTGCCGGTTCGCCGTTACCTTCCTGAATACCACGCACATACTGCGGGCCGAATGACTTATAGTTTCCTCCGTAACGCATCGGCGGAATCTCACCCGTCACGAGGTTCAGGGTAGTATAATTCAGACCGTCAGCCGACAGAGAGATAGCCAAAGGCCAACGGAACTCGGAAGGATTGTACACCGTTGCGTAAGTGCCGTCGGACAGACGCTGTCCCCAAATCTTGGCATTGCTGTTGACAAAGCCTTTGGCACGGAGGACAGGCTGTGACCATGTGTTACCGCCGTCGGAGGAAACACTTGTCAGGGCGTGCTTCCAAAGTGCCACAATCCTGCCGTCAGGCAACGTATAGTCGTTATAAGCCTTGTAAGGTTTGTTAAGCGGAATGAGTTTCTCGTCTCTGTCTGCTTCCTCCACCCACTGCATGCGGATGCGCGGATTGGCAAAGATTTCCGCCACCGCCTTGCGCAAATGCTTGTCGCCCTTGCGATAGTTAGGGAAGTCGGTGTTCTTCTCGTTGAAGTCGTGGTTGTAGTATATGAAATATATCTTGCCCATTGTGCCGTCCTCCTTTATCTCGCGGATGACACGCCCGATACCGTTTCCGTCGTTGTTATGGTCCTTCTTGGACATGCAGACACCGTAAGAAGCGATGGCGTACAGGCGGTTTTCGGAAGAGACATACCAACCCATGCGCTGGTGCATCACCGCCTTCAGATTCTTGGCAACGCCTTCCACACCCTTCTTTGTGAATCCGTCAGGCACGTCATATTCAGGGAAAAGCATCTCCGGCACCGACCATGAATAGCCGTCCTTGGAGCTTTGCACAAGGGTATGTGACGGCGGAACCTGCTCGTCCTTCGGGTCACAGAGATAATGGACGTAGAATTTACCCTTCCAATAGGCCATCATCGGCTGGTGGTTGTATGTCCATCCGAAACCGTTTTCCGCAGAAGGATGCTCACGGTTGGCACGCATAATCTGGATGTTATGCACGCCAACGACCGGTGACAACTGGCCGTCATGATGATTAGGATTGCTCAATTGAGTGCCCGTATAGTACACTTGTGCGGAAGCTCCCTGCACACAGAATACGGAACACATACACAACGCCGCCTTCATCAAGGAGGCGGTAATCGGTGATTTGAAATTGGTCATTTTATAATCTGTTAGTTTGATGTTTCCAACTTGTCAAGGTTATGATGTTGGCAAAGTTACTAATTATTTTCCAAGTTTGCATGCGCAAAAACGTAAAAGTATGTTAATACTTGAGTATAAGACAATGTTTTGCGCATTTCCGCCCTCATTCCACCATTCATTCCTAATCACTTGACAAAATGAAAGGTTATCTTTTGCATTACAAAGTGTTACCTTTTGCCAAGCGAAAGGTAACACTTCACAAGCTAAAAGGTTACCTTTCGAAAAACCATCCGTTATTTAACATACGTTTTGTTTTTAGTTTGCAAAAACACACGAATAACCATACATTCGTCAAGCCATAACGCCGTTTTTCTTACAAAACGAAAGTCCGAGAAATCTTTCTTCACACCATCCAACTTCGTTCTGCACATATTTAATCGCGCGAATGTCAAAATCTTTAGGAAAATGGTCGGCAATCAAAAAAAAATTAGTAACTTTGTACTCGTCAAACCCGCAGCGCACGGACATGGTTTCCATTGACCTCAAACCGTTGTCCGCTACCGCAGGGATTGCAGTGACTATCAAACTATCGAAAACAAAACAAGTGAAGATTACTCTCATCACCTGCACATACAATGCGGAAAGCGTCTTGCAGAGGACTCTGGACAGTGTCCTCCGGCAGCCGTATGCCGACATCGAACACATCATAATCGACGGTGCGAGTTCTGATTCCACCGTCGCCATTGCCGAAAAATACAAGGCGCAGAGCGACAAAATGCAGAACGGGCACGCCATAACCATACTAAGCGAACCGGACAATGGGCTGTATGACGCCATGAACAAGGGCATCGGAATGGCTACGGGAGCGTATCTCTGTTTCCTAAACGCCGGCGATATGCTGACGGACGATGCCATTCGGAAGTTTCCTTCAGGACGCAGCGTTGTCTATGGCGAGACGGACATCGTGGATGACAACGGCAATTTCCTGCGCCACCGCAGGCTTCAGGCTCCGGAAAAGCTCACCTGGCGGTCGTTCCGCAATGGCATGCTGGTGTGCCACCAGGCATTTTATGCCAACACAGAACTTGCGAAATGCACGCCATACAACCTGAAATACAGGATTTCGGGTGATGTGGATTGGTGCATACGTATCATGAAGGAAGGCGAGAAGCGTGGCATGACGACATGGAACACGCACCGTGTCC
The DNA here is from genome assembly GCF_013166595.1 of Palleniella intestinalis. GTDB lineage: Bacteria > Bacteroidota > Bacteroidia > Bacteroidales > Bacteroidaceae > Prevotella > Prevotella intestinalis. The sequence continues at coordinate 29,870 of NZ_JABKKG010000005.1, forward strand.
TCTGCCGTTATCTTGCAGGAGGCATGAGCGTGAAGAACCACCGTGCGTCACTTCTTGAGCGTTTCCACACGATGAGAGAGCACTACGGCATTGTCACCACCGTGGCGATGCACGCTTGGTTTGTAATCAGAGGCTTCATAAAGAAATGATTCCGGAGGAAAGAAAGATACAGAAATTGTTCCGGAAAGGCTGCGCCGAGTACGGTCTACTGGAGGATGGGGACAGGATTCTCATAGCTCTTTCTGGTGGAAAGGACTCCCTCGAACTGGTGAGGCTGCTCGCCGGACAGCAGAGAATCTACAAACCGCACATCAGTGTGGAGGCGGCGCATGTTCTCATGGATAATATCCCATACGAGACTGACCGCAGTTACCTCAGCCGGTTCTGTGAGAATGTTGGCGTTAAACTGCATATTCTCCACACTTCTTTTGAGGAGCGGGAGGGCAGCAAGAAGCCCCGGTGCTTCCTTTGCTCATGGGCGAGAAGGAAAACTCTCTTCTCATTTGCCACCGACAACGGCTTCAACAAGATTGCTTTGGGACATCATCAGGACGACATTCTTGTCACTCTGCTGATGAATATGGCCTTTGAAGGGTCGATACAGACCATGCCGCCACGGCTGACCATGGAACATTACCCGGTCACTGTCATCCGTCCGCTGTGCCTTGTGCCTGAAAGTCTCATCGCTGCCGTGGCTGAGACGGAGGGTTTTGAGAAGCTGAAGACCGCCTGTCCTTACGAGCAAATCACGAGAAGGCAGAGCATGACGGAGATGTTCCATAGGTTGGAGGAGATGAACCCTGAGGCGCGCTACAGTCTTTGGAACTCCATGCGCAACATACACAAGGACTTGTTGCCTTGATTTCCTTGCCGGACAACACACTCAACAAACAAAGAAAACAAACTAACAAACATTATGAAATACGACTTCGATGAGATTGTCCCACGCGAAGGGACAGACAGCATGAAACTGAAGTATGTCAAGGACATCTGCGGAAGAGACGATGTCCTGCCTATGTGGGTGGCGGACATGGATTTCCGCACGCCTCCTTTTGTCGTCAAAGCTATAGAGAAACGCGCCAATCAGGGTGTTCTTGGCTACACATGCACGCATGACAGATACTATGACTCTATATGCCGCTGGTCAAAAGAGCATTACGGCATGGAGATAACCAATGAGAATGTCAACTACATTCCGGGCGTTGTCGCCGGTATTCTGCTTGCTGTGCAGGTGTTCACGGAGAAGAATGACAGGATTCTCATACAGCAGCCGGTGTATCATCCTTTCCGCATTGTCCCCGAAGCGACAGGCAGGAAGGTGGTTATGTCACCGCTTCGCAGGGTGGGAAGCAGCTTTGAGATGGACTTCGAGCAGCTCCGCAAGGACATAAAGGGCTGCAAGATGATGATTCTCTGCAACCCTCACAACCCTGCCGGAATATGCTGGTCGAAGGAAGATTTGCAGACTGTGGCGCAGATTTGTGCCGAAGAGGGTGTGCTTGTCATCAGCGATGAGATTCATTGCGACATGATTCTCCACGGCAAAAAGCACATTCCGTTTGCCACAGTGAGTGAAGAGGCACGCATGAACAGTATCACTCTGCAGGCTCCGTCGAAGGTGTTCAACATGCCGGGCGTGGTCGCTGCGCACGCCATTGTGTTCAATCCGGAAATCAGAGAGAAGTATTTCGGCTACATTTGGGGCACTGACCAGGATGCAGGCAACGTATTTGCTTACGACTGTGTGGCAGCCTGCTACAGTGAGGAGGGCGACGAATGGCGCAAGGAGATGCTTGCTTATGTGGAAGGGAACATCGACTTGCTCTGCACAAGGCTTGCCGAGGAATGTCCGCAAATAACGCCTGTCCGCCCGGAAGCGTCCTTCCTTGTGTTCCTTGACTGCCGCAAACTGATGGAGGAAAAGGGCATGAAGGAGCAGTCGGAACTCATCCGTTTCTTTGCCGACAAGGCTCATCTCGCCTTCAACAGCGGGGATATGTTCGGCTGTCTCGGGAAGGGATATATGCGCATGAACATCGCTTGCCCACACTCTGTGGTGAACAAGGCTATAGACTTGATGGTAGAAGCAATCAAACAATAATAACATAATCATGAAGAAACATTTTTTTCTCGCTATCATAGCGACAGCCATTGCGGCATTACCTGCATTTGGCAGCATGGCACAACGTACCTATTCACCGTTCTGTTTCTGGTACTGGATGTACGGAGCTGTGTCAAAACCTGCCATTCAGGCTGACCTCGTGGCAATGAAAAACGCAGGACTGCGCGGAACGTATCTCATGCCTATCTACAGTTCGGAGCGAAGACCGGAGTACAACGGACAGGCTGACCAGTTGTCTCCGTTGTTCTGGGACATGGTGGGCTACTCCATGCAGCAGTGTGATTCGCTCGGTCTGGAACTGGGCATACATATCTGTGACGGCTTCGCCCTTGCCGGAGGACCGTGGTTTACACCTGAAGAGTCCATGCAGAAGGTGGTATGGACAGAGGATATTGTGGAGGTTGGCACGGAGAAAAGCAACTCCAAGGCTTCAAAGAAATATGGCAAAAAGGGGAAAATGCCAGCTCCTTATAAGTTCAGGCTTGATGCCTACAAAGGCGAAGGATACAAGGATATTGCCGCTTTTGCCGTACCTGTGAAGCATAAGGTGGACGAGGTTAAAGCCACAAAAATGGCTATGTCGGAGGGAGTGACCTCGGATGAGAAGAACATCATACGTGCAAATGCGCCTTGTTCGTTCTCTTTTGATTTCCCTAACGGCACTGTTGTGCGCACAGTGGAAATCACTCCGTCGGGCACAAACATTCAGAACCAGCGTCTGAAGGTGGAATACAGTCTTGACGGAAAGACCTTTACATACATCACTACATTCACTCCGGCGCGTCAGGGCTGGCAGAACACTGCCGCTGCTGCGACATTCACACTGCCTGAGTATATAAAGAGCAACGTAAACTCTCCTCTTACGCTTCGTTTCAGTTGGACTCCGGACGGCACAGAGCCGGGTTCTGAGGACCTTGACGCTGCAAAATGGAAGCCGACACTTAGACTGAAAGGCATCCGTTTCTTCCAGAATCCTAAGATTCACCAATGGGAAGGAAAGGCTGCTTACGCATGGCGCGTGGCGGAAGAGACCACCGAGAAGCAGGTGCCAAAGGACTTCTGCCCTGCTCTCTATGACATAATTCCGTTGGAAATGAGTGAGGACGGCACTGTAAGCATACCGGCAAACTGTCCCAGAACTTACCGTATCATACGTATGGGACACTGCTCCACAGGTCAGATGAATGCCACTGCCGGCGGAGGAAAAGGCCTGGAGTGTGACAAATTCTCCAAGGCTGCCGTCAACAAACTTGTCGACAACTGGTTCTGCAAGTTCATGGCACTGCCGCACAGCAACACTGTCAAATATCTGCATGTGGACTCTTGGGAGTGCGGTTGCCAGAACTGGTCAACGAATTTCGCAGAGGAGTTCCGCGCACGCCGCGGCTATGACATCAAGCGTTGGCTGCCGTTGTTCGCAGGAATCCCTGTTGTCAGCGCAAGCGAGAGTGAGCGTGTGCTGCGCGATGTGCGACTTACCATCAACGAACTCATCCATGATGTGTTCTTCACAACTGTCAGAGAGCGTGCGCATAAGATGGGTATGAAGTTCTCTTCCGAGAGCATCGCACCAACAATGGTGGCTGACGGACTCGACCACTATAGGTATGCTGACCTCCCAATGGGAGAATACTGGCTCAATTCTCCTACACATGATAAACCGAACGATATGTCTGACGCCATTTCCGGTGCTCATATCTATGGCAAGAACATAGTACAGGCAGAAGGATTCACTGAGGTTCGTGGCGTATGGGATGAGGATCCGGCGTCCATAAAGACACTCCTTGACCGCAATTTCGCCCTTGGCATGAACCGTCTCTTCTTTCATGTGAACACCCATAATCCATGGATGGACAAAAAACCGGGCATGACTCTTGACGGCATCGGTCTGTTCTTCCAGCGTGACCAGACATGGATGCCTGAGGCAAAACCTTTTGTTGACTACATCACACGCTGCTCCGCACTGCTCCAGCAGGGACGCCCGGTGCAGGACATCGCCGTATATACCGGCGACGAAATGCCACGCCGCTCCGTGCTTCCCGAGCGTCTTGTAAGCATGTTGCCAGGCATTTTCGGCAAGGAGCGTGTCGCTTCTGAGGCTAAACGACTTGCCAACGTCGGGCAGCCTATGGAGGTAAGCCCTGTCGGTGTGAACCATTCTGCAGGCATTGTCGACCCGAAAGACTGGGTAAACTGCATGCGTGGCTACCAGTATGACTCTTTCAACCCTGATGTTCTGCTTAATCTTGCGACAGCAAAAGACGGTTGCATGGTGCTGCCGGGTGGCGCCAAGTACCGCGTAGTGGTAGTTCCAGCCGTGCGTCCTATGAACCCTAACGGCATAATTAGTAAAGAAGCAAAGGCTAAGATTGAGGAACTCCGCAAGGCAGGTGTGGCAGTCATCGACAAGACTTTCACTGATGACGATTTCTCACGTTACGGTCTGAAGCGTGATGCAGAACTTCCTAATGGCATTGCCTATACACACCGCAGTGCAGTTAATGGCGAAATATACTTCATCGCTAACCAAAAGAACGAGGATGTGACATTCACTGCAAAGTTCCGTGACACAGCCAATGGCACACCTTATATATATAATGCCGTTGACAACACCATCACAGCATGGTCATCGGAGACAATCTTCCTCCCTGCCAACGGCTCTTGCTTCGTTCTTTTCCCAAAGAACAATGTAGCGGAGATACTCTCCTGCCTGCCTGAACAGCCTGCAGAGAAAGCCGAAACGACAGCAAAACAGGAAAGAGAAGCCATAGCTCTCACCAATCCTTACACTCTTACACTGAAGGAAGCGGGAGCGACAATGACGCTTGACGCACTGAAGAGCTGGACAGAGATAGAGGAAGGAAACCTCCGTTATTTCTCCGGACACGGCAAATACTCCACAACCGTGAAGCTGAAAAAGAAACCTTCAGGCAATGAGAAACTGCAACTCGGCAAGGTGATGAACATCGCCCACGTTTGGGTCAATGGCATTGACTGCGGCATAGTGTGGACAGCACCTTACGAAGCGAACATCGGCAAAGCTCTGAAAAAGGGCATCAACACCATCGAAATAGAAGTCGTGAACACATGGGCGAACGCTCTCCGTGGCATGGATGAGGGCAAAGCACCGTATGATGGTATATGGACAAACGCCAAATACCGCATGGACAAGCCTCATCTTCTCCCTGCCGGACTTCTCGGACCTGTAACTATCAAATAAACATAACCAATGAAAAAACTTACAACATTACTTTTCCTGGCATTCTGCATGGCATCAATCGCCCATGCAAAGGTATGGATGCCTACTATCTTTGACAGTGGAATGGTGTTGCAGCGTGAGTCAAACGTGAAACTGTGGGGTACAACCGATGCCGGCAAGACCGTCAAGGTGACCACCTCATGGAACAAAAAGACTTACCGCACCACTGCCAACAGCAACGGCAAATGGAACGTTTCCGTCTCCACTCCTGAGGCAGGAGGACCGTATAGTGTGACCGTCACCGACGGCGAGGCTGTGACTTTCGACAACGTACTCATAGGCGAGGTGTGGATATGTGCCGGACAATCGAACATGGAAATGCCTATGAAGGGTTTCCCTTCACAGCCTATCGAGAACGGACCGGCTGACATTCTCCACTCCACAGACCCTCTTCTGCATGTCTTCCAGTCAAAGCGCATCAGCCGTGTGGAGCCTACTGACACAACAGTAGGCCAGTGGAAAACCTCTGAACCTGAGGTAATACGCGACTTTGCTGCCACAGCCTACTACTTCGGACGTGAGCTTCGCCGCACTCTCAATGTGCCTATCGGACTTATCGTTACGGCATGGGGCGGCTCTTCCTGTGAGTCATGGATTGCACGCGAGTATGTCAAACCATTTGTGACAGAGAAGTCTCCTTACCAGATTCCTTACAAACCATCGGACATAAAGTCCAAAAACCGTCAGCCGACAGTGCTCTTCAACGGCATGCTTAACCCTGTCATCGGCTACGGAATAAAGGGAGCAATCTTCTATCAGGGCGAGGACAACGTGCCACGCTATCAGGATTACGCACAGCAGTTGCAGACTATGGTTGGCTGCTGGCGTGACAAATGGGGCATCGGTGAGTTCCCTTTCTACTATTGCCAGATAGCACCATACGAATACAGCCTTATCAACTGGACAGTGAACTCTGCCCTACTCCGTGAACAGCAGTACATTGCCGAGACGCAAATCCCTAACGCCGGCATGGCAGTGCTCATGGATGCCGGCATAGAGAAAGGCATCCACCCTCCGAAGAAAAGCGTCGCAGGCGAACGACTTGCCATGCTTGCCCTCGTGAAAACTTACGGCTGGAAAGGCATCACAGCAGAATCGGCACGCTACAAGAGCATGACCGTCGAGAACGGAAAAGCAATTCTTGAGTTCGAGCGTGACAAAATGAACCTCTACGGTGCAAACAGTTCGTTCACAAGCCACCTCTTCGAGATTGCCGGTGAGGACCGTGTGTTCCACCCTGCGACAGTGGAGCTGCACAAAAGGAAGTTCCTTGCCGTCTATTCCCCTGAGGTAAAGAACCCAGTGGCAGTACGCTATGCGTTCAAGGACTGGTGCGAGGGCGACCTCTTCTGTGACGGTCTGCCACTCTCTTCGTTCCGCACAGACAACTGGCCTGTGGAGGAACGCAAGACAGAGACCACAGAAACAAAGGACTACGACAAGCAGAGATAAGGCATTTTAGGGTTTAATCCAAATTGACATTACCGTCAGTTTTGACAATAATGTCATAATTGACCATATTGAAAACCTACAACCAACAACCAAAAATGAGAACAAGACTATCATTACTCCTTCTCCTTTTAGCCATGAACATCCTGCCGGGCTTCGCGCAGCAGGTATGGAATTTCAACCTCGATTGGCGTTTCCACCGAGGAGAAGCGAAAGGCGCAGAAGCCGTAAACTACGATGACAGCCAATGGGAAGTGGTCTCCACGCCACACACCGTGCAGCTTATGCCGGCAGAAGGCAGCGGAAACCGTAACTATCAGGGCGTCGCATGGTACAGGAAACGCTTCCAAATGCCTGCAACAAAATACACAAACGGCACTGTCTCCCTACAGTTCGAGGCAATCATGGGCAAGCAGAACATCTACGTAAACGGCAAACTTGTAAAGGAACATCTTGGCGGTTATCTGCCTATCACCATAGACCTCACAGCTGCCGGTGTAAAGGCCGGCGACGAATGCCTCATCGCTGTGATGACAGACAACTCCGATGACAAGTCCTATCCTCCGGGAAAGAAGCAGATGACCCTCGACTTCTGCTACCATGGCGGTATCTATCGTGATGTATGGCTCATAGAACAACCTGCCGTACACATCACCGACGCAGTGGAAAAAGGTGAGGTAGCCGGTGGCGGAATCTTCGTCCATTATGCGAACATCTCCGAGAAAAGTGCGGAGGTTTATGTCAACACAGATGTTGAAAACTCACTCAACAAGCCGCAGACCGTGACCGTCACAAACACTCTCCTTGACGCTGCGGGAAAGAAGATAAAGACTTGGACAAGCAAAGTAACAATCCCTGCCAAGGGAAGCAAGACCGTAAAGCAGGGCTCAAAGATTGCAAAACCAAACCTTTGGTCACCTGAGAAGCCTTATCTCTACACCATGCGCACACAAGTCCTTGCAAACAAGGAAACAGAAAAGCGTGACACAAAGATTGGCATCCGCAGCTTTGAGTTCAAAGGCAAGGACGGTTTCTGGCTCAACGGCAAGCGCTACCGCCAGTTTGTGGGTGCTAACCGCCATCAGGACTTCGCTTATGTCGGCAACGCCCTGCCAAACTCTCAGCAGCGCCGTGACGTGCAGCGCCTGAAGGATTGTGGCTTCAACCTCATCCGTGTGGCACACTATCCGCAGGATCCGGCATTCATGGACGCTTGCGACAAACTCGGAATCTTCATCATTGTGGCGACTCCGGGCTGGCAGTATTGGAACAAAGACCCGAAATTTGCCGAACTTGTGCATCAAAACACGCGCGACATCATACGCCGTGACCGCAACCATCCGTGTGTGCTCATGTGGGAACCTATCCTCAATGAGACACGCTATCCGGAGAAGTTCGCCCTCGAAGCCCTGCAGATCACCAAGGATGAGTACCCTTATCCTTACCGTCCTGTCGCAGCAGCCGACCTCCACAGCGCAGGCGTGCTTGAGAACTACGATGTCGTCTACGCATGGCCGGGCGATGACGAGAAGACAGACGGCCTCGAGCATAAGGCGCAGCAATTGAACAAAAACATGCTCACACGCGAATACGGCGAACTTGTCGACGACTGGTATGCGCACAACAACCTCAACCGCGCAAGCCGTTCATGGGGCGAGATACCACAGTTGAAGCAGGCTTTGTCACTCTCCAACACCACACGCGACCAGCACCGTACCACCGGACTGTTCCTCGGAGGATGCCAATGGCATCCGTTCGACCACCAGCGCGGTTATCATCCTGACCCATATTGGGGTGGAAACTTCGATGCGTTCCGTCAGCCAAAGACATCCTATTACATGTTCAACTCACAGATTCCTGTGACGGAAGGCGAGCCGATGGTCTACATCGCACACGAGATGGGACAGTTCTCTGAGAACGATGTGGTGGTGTTCTCCAACTGCGACAGTGTCCGCCTGTCAATCTTTGACGGCGAGAAATCATGGACACTCCCTGTGGATAAGTACGGTGAAACTGACCGTCCGTACAACGCACCGGTGGTTTTCAAGAACGTATGGGACTTCTGGCAGGCACGCGAATACTCCTACAAGCAGCGCAACTGGCAGAAAGTGAACCTCGTGGCAGAGGGAATCGTCAACGGAAAGGTTGTCGCAACAACGAAGAGAATGCCTTCGCGCCGCAGCACAAAACTGCGCATGTACGCCGATGAGCGTGACAGAAAACTTGTCGCAGACGGCTCGGACTTCATCGTTGTGGTATGTGAAGTGACCGACGACAGCGGCAATGTGCGCCGTCTGGCCAAGGAACAGATTAAGTTCACCGTGGAAGGTCCTGCGGAAATCATCGGCGACGGCACGGACATCGGTGCCAATCCGCGTCAGGCAGAATGGGGAAGTGCACCGATACTCCTCCGCAGCACAACCACTCCGGGCAAGATAAAGATACACGCCGACGTGCTTTATCCGGGCACCCACTCCCCCACTCCTTGCGACCTTGAGGTGGAATCCGTCCCTGCCGACTACCAATTCGTGCGCGGACTCGGCATCAATGCAAGCAGCAAAACAAAAGTTTCCGGCAACGCATCGTCCTCCAACTCATCCACAAAGCAAATCTCCGACGAGGAGAAGCAGCGCATGTTGCAGGAGGTTCAGGACCAGCAAGCCGACTTCGGTGTGACGAAATAAGTTACCATAACATTGCATTACAATCTGGCAATCATAGTCTTGCCAACCCAATAGGTGATACTTTGTTCGCAAAGTGTCACCTATTATTTTTTTGCCTCCAACAGCTATAAGCCACAGCACGGCAAATGACAAAATGAAAGGTAACCTTTTGCACCGTAAAAGGTTACACTTGACTGCACGAAAGGTTACCTTTGGCAATGCAAAGTGTTACCTTTCACTACACCAATGATGTTTTAACATCCGTTAGAGTTTCAGTTCACACAAAACAGCCCTTTACCTGACATTTTGCACACTGCTACGCCTTTTCCCTTGACATATTGGCAAAGACATCTGTAAGTTGTTATTCCGATTACATGGCACAATGCGTTTACTCAGCAAACAACACATTAGGCGACACCCTAAAAAGTCCCAGAAATTACAGCAATCTATATACAAAACGCAAGAAAAAGCACTTTCACAAATAAAAAATAAGAAGACATTGAACGTTTTTCCAAAATTATTCGTATTTTTGCAAGACAAAAGTCAGTATGCATAGTCCTGCACCGGCAATGCAAGAGAGTATATGGATGACATTCACCCACTACGAACTGCCATGGTGAGGATATGCCAAGTAATAACCAACAAAAAGAAAAAAAACAATGAGAGTCATTATCGAACCCAACTACGAGTCAATGTCAAAATGGGCTGCCAACTATGTCGCAAGCCGCATAAAGGAAGCCAACCCGACACCGGAAAAGCCTTTCAAACTCGGCTGTCCGACAGGTTCTTCACCACTCGGTCTCTACAAAGAACTGGTCAAGAAATACGAAGCTGGGGAAATTTCTTTCCAAAACGTGATAACATTCAACATGGATGAATATGTGCATCTTCCTGAGGAGCATCCGGAATCATATCATTCGTTCATGTGGAACAACTTCTTTTCACACATCGACATTAAGAAAGAGAATGTCCACATCCTTAACGGCAACGCCGAGGACCTCATCAAGGAATGCGAGGACTACGAGGCTGCCATCGAAGCTGCGGGAGGAATAGACCTCTTCATGGGTGGCGTAGGCCCTGACGGACACCTTGCGTTCAACGAACCGGGTTCATCCCTTGCGTCAAAGACACGCATCAAAACCCTCACAACAGATACCATCATTGCCAACTCACGCTTCTTTGATGGCGACCTGAGCCTTGTGCCTAACCAGGCTCTCACTGTCGGAATCGGCACCGTTATGGCAGCCAAGGAGGTGCTTCTCGTATGCAACGGTCATCACAAGGCACGTGCATTGCGCCATATCATTGACGGTTCGATAAGCCACAAATGGACGGCTTCTGCCCTGCAGATGCATCCTCACTCTATCGTTGTATGCGATGAAGCTGCATGTGACGAACTGTCTTTGGCAACATACAAATACTATCTTGACAAAGAGCGTGGAAACTTGTAAATCAACCTTATGAACAAAGTTATAGAGACAATCATGTCACGGCGCAGCTGCCGGTGCTTTGACCCGGAGCGCATGCCGTCGGAAGAGACTCTGCAGCAGATTTGCGAGGCAGGGACATGGGCACCCACAAGCCGTGGACAGCAGAATCCGATTATCATTGCCGTTACCAACAAGGAACTGCGTGACCGCATATCACGGATGAATTCCGCAATCATCACGGGCAACAACCTTGTCACTTCCACTCCTCCGGGTGCCGACCCGTTCTATGGTGCGCCATGCATGCTGATTGTGCTCGTAAAGGAATCGCCCAATGCCATGTACGACGGACCGATAGTCATGCAGACTCTCATGCTTGCAGCGGAATCACTCGGCGTAAATTCTATATGGATTCACCGCGCCAAAGAGGAGTTTGAGAGTGAGGAAGGAAAGCAGATTCTCCGCGACCTTGGCATAGAAGGTGACTACATCGGCATAGGGCATGTTGCCCTCGGATATGCCGCAAAACCGCTGCAGGAACCTAAACCGCGAAAGGAAGATTATATTTATTGGGCAAAATAACCGATGTTCATGAAAGATTGTAAGACCTCTATCAATATAATGGCTGTGACAAGGAAGTATCCACTCTCCATTGTCATAGCCATTGCCATTTGGATTGTGTGCATGATTCCTATTCCTGAGACACCGCTGAACAACATCTCCTTCATGGACAAGTGGACGCATTTCGTGATGTATGGCACACTGACAGCGGTGATTTGGGTGGAATATGCCAAAGCGCATAAAGGCTCATTCACTTGGAAAAGACTGCTTGTCGGTGGCTTTCTGTGTCCGATAGCCATGGGATGCCTTGTGGAACTGGCACAGGCTTATCTAACAACCTGCCGTTCGGGTGATGTCTTTGACGCTATATGCAACGCCCTCGGTGTCTGTCTCGGTGCTGCCCTCGGGCACATCATTGCAAAGATGATGCCACAAGGAAAGAAATAAAAGAACCCATAACCTACAACCAACAACCCATAACCAATGCTAAAAAGAATAAAGAACCCATGGCTGAAAGTGCCGGATTACTGTTGTCCGGGCTGTAGCCCGACCAACGAGAAGGGGCTGAAACTCGAATTCATTGAGGACGGGGACGACATAGTAAGCTATTGGAATCCTGACCCTGCCTACCAAAGTTGGAGGAACACGCTGCACGGAGGCATGCACTGCCTTATGCTTGACGAGATTGCCGGCTGGGTGGTGTTCCACAAACTCAGCACTATGGCTGTAACAAGCAAGATGGAAACAAAGTACCTGAAGCCCATAACCATTGACGGCGGACGGATAGAGATGCGTGCAAGACTCTCACGGCAGATGCGGCAAGTGGCATTCATCGATGCCGAACTGATTCAGGGCGGTGAGGTGTGTACCAAGGCACAGGTTGTTTATTTCTGTTCTCCACGCGCCAAAGCTATCGCGGAATATGGCTTCAGCGGATGCGAGACAGAGGAGATAAAAGAATAAAGAAACAGCGAAAAGACTTATTCCCATTCATGGTAAAAAGTCTTTTCGCTGTTTGCTTGTCCAAGAATCATCAGACTTGGACGATATGTTAATAAGGAGAAAACTTTGGTCTATAAAGCCTTATTTCGTTAGAAGATTCTGCCGTTGATACGGAAGCTGAGACAAGGATAGACAGTAATCTTGGAAATAGTCTTGATTATCTTACCACCGTCACCGTCAATTCCCTCATCCTGAAGCTGGAGTTGTCCGCCCGGCTGGTCCATATAAATCTTAGGAGTGCCCCAGAACTGTACGCCAAGATCCCAAGCGAAAGAGACTCTCTTGCGTGGAACAGCTCTGCCTGAACCTATACCGAGGTATGGTTTGAAACCGCTTGTCTTAAGATAAGCACGCGCCTCACTGCCATTTGGCTCAAGAAGGTAGTCACCCAACTCGACTCCAATCTTTTGAAGGTTGTTCTGTGGAGCAAAGTTATTGTTATAGTAAGTGATTGCCTCCAGGTTTTCCTGACAGTTTGTGGTATAAGCTTCAATAATCTGTCCCTTGCCGGCATAGAAACCTGCTGTAAAGTGGAAAGAGGAATGCTTGCTTGGATAGAGGTCAAAGAGGAGTTTGAAATTGGTCATTGAAATCTTGCCGTCAATGAGAAGCTCTTCTGGCAACCCTACTCCTTTATACTTCAGAGCCTCTGCCGGGGCTCCAGGCAAAGATATTTGCGTTTGGAACTCATTCCACGCACTTTGCGCATCATCATTAAAGTCCACATCAATGTCCTTCACCTTAATGGTCGGAAGAAAGCTCATTCCGGCACGCATCTGCACATAATTGCCTATCGGAGTAGCAAGGTTGAAACCAATACCGGTAGTACCAACTTCAACACCTACACCAAGGTGATTGAACAGATTCTTATCACAACATCCATTCTCAGCCTTTGCCGAGAAAGCAACAAAGGCAAGTAATACTGCTAAAATTGACTTTTTCATCTCTTTCTTTATTATTATTTAATTAAAAAGTTTATTCCCTCGTTAAAACTGTATGCAAAATTAATATTTTATTTTCAATTATGCAAATTTGTGCTAACCAAAGTTAACATTATCAACAAAAATTGCGTGCAATGGCTGTCTTTGCCAAAGCACGCAATTAAAATATATAAATTCGGAACAGATTATATGATAATCATTCCGCTTTATGTCACTTTATCCATACCAATGTGTTAGCCGGAACATCGGAAGATTTCAGCGGTGACACTGTACCTTCCTTCTGATTGACAACAAAGACAGAGCCTTTCACCTTCCCACCCATAAGCGAAGCGAGTGAAACAGCTGTATCTGTGTTGTTAAGAACCAACTTTCCTGACTTGCCCTCCATACGGAAAATGCCGTCATAAGGGAAAGATGAGTAGACAGGTTTCATCTCCGGCAATGCCTTTGCAAGACCATTGTCCTTGACAGTAAGCACAGGGCATGAGCCTCCGGCAAAGACTATCGCCCACGGATTGCGGTCATACGCCTTCGCATAGTACAGCACCGGCTTGGAAGGATGTGCCTGACGCATCTCGCTGACAGTGCGGTAGACATCATTGAATGTCGGCTGTCCTGTTCTGATCAGACGCAGATGCTGGCGCGGAGCAAGGTTCACACCGCCCTTAGGAGCATACAGCTTCGGATTATCTGCATTGGCAGCGTCCGCTGATTTCGGCTCTTTGAGAGATGAGTCGTAGAACCACTGCTCTATCTCCACAACATCCACGATGGCAGCATACTTTGCTTTCGCCATAACAGCGTCAGTGACATTCTTGTTGGCATTGAGGATTACGCGTGCGTCCTTGCCTGTCTTTGCCTGCCATTCGCCCACGCAGTCAAGCCAGAACTCAGTGAAATGCTGCGGACCGGTGAACTCTTCGGAGATTGAATGGTAGACATTCGGATTGTCGGCAAACTTGTCAAGCATCTGCCAAATGTACTGTTTGTAGAGCTGAGCGCGCTCCTTGTCAGTGACATCGTAGAACAAGTCGGCAGTGAAGATGCGCTTGTCACCGGTGAAAGGCACAGGTTCAAGGAAGTTTGTGCCGCGTGAGCCTTTACCGGTCATGACGCCTTCGCTCTGTATGTTGTTCGCAGAACGCCACGGACTGTCAACCCAGTGTGCGCCTGCCTCTATGATGTTGTGCTGGAAGAAGTGCTGATTGATGATAATCATCTCAGGAGCGGCTTCAGCAAGCTGACCTATACGTGAGACATACCACTTGTTCAGCTTTGTAAGGTCGTACTTTGAGAGACCGTCCCAAGCAGCTCCCTGACCGGAACGTGCTATGGACTGCTCGAAGAATGGTGCCCAAACATCACCGTTCTGACGCTTGATGCGCTCATGGTCATCACGGCGGCGGTCATACCACAGTCCGTAATTCTGATTCCAAACGGCAACACCCTGCTTCTTGATGTTCACAAGAATGGAGTCGATACGGTCTGTTCCGCCACGGTGTTCCATACCGGGAACGAAGCGTGTCACGGCATAATCCGCCTTAGCCATGTAAGGATAGCGTGTCCTGCCGTTCCACCATGGAGTGCGGTGGAAGCGTCCTCCCATGAACAAAGGCTGCACATCCTTGCCGGAAGAGGCTGCAAGTGCGAATGTTCCGTTGGCTGTTATGACAGGGGAATATGTGCTTTCCACCTTTGCCGGTGCAGCAACCTTTATTCCATCCACGGACTTTACGCCTTTCGCATCGGTAGATGCAGACAGGCAAGCGGAATCAATCCATTGGTCAAGTGTCACTCGTGGGTTAAGAGCCTCTCTTGCCATCTTGGCTGCAAGCTCTATGCTTGGCGATGTTGCGCCGTCATGTCCGCGCTCAAGTATCCTGAAACGCTCGCCAATCTCTTTGCCGAGACGCTCGGAAACCTGTGTCTTATAGAGTGAATATGGGTTGACAAAGTCATTGGTTGACCGCCATACGCCATCACCCTGACAGTAAGCCCAGCAGCCTACGGCATAAGACTTGGCATCCTCGGCAGGGGAATAGCAGTCGATGTATGACGCAGAACACTGGTAGAGAGTACTGTTGGCTGTGTTCCAACCTGCACCCCACTTGTCAAGCCCGAGGTTTTTGAACGATATACCGCCACCCTCGATGTTCACATTGTCAAACAGCAAACCTGTCGCCCATGATGAAGAGCCACCGCTAAAGCCATGGCTTCCGACAGCGTCACACTGCACAAAGGCATTCGGACCCGGTGCGCAATAGCCTGCAGAGAAATCGTTGATGCCTTCCTCTGAATAGCAACGCATGAAAAGGCACTTGCCTCCCATCGTCAGGAAGGTGCGGCGACGCAAGCCGCCAATCTCAGAAACAGGGTTTCTTGATATACAGTCCTCAACTGTAACCTGCTGTGCTCCGCGATGAACAATGACGGCTGAGCCTGCAAGACCTTGGAAATTGCACATGCGAACCCAGCAGTCTTCGGCATTCTCAATGTAGATTCCGTCCCATGCATGGTCCTCATCCATAGGCTGTGCAACGACAGCAAAGCCGGAAGGTTCTGATGAATCCTTGCGTACAGCGTCACTTGCAATGGTCAGATTCTCCACACCGCAGTTTGCGATTCGTCCTTTCCATTCGTAGAGAACGGCAAAGTTCTTGCCCCATTTGCTGTCCAACGCCACTGTCAACGGTGCGTCGAGAGTGACCTCATTGCCGTTGACTGCAGTGCAGGAACGTGCCCAACGGACATCCATCTCACCGGCTTTCCAGCCCCAATAAGGGAGGTTTCCGCCAAAGACATTGCATCCTATGGACTCTATCCACTCCTTTGTGGAAGGGCGTACCACGAGCATACGCTGCGCATTGCCCACCTTTGAGGCAGCGGAAAGATGAATCGTCTTCGCTCCGGCAGCAACATAATCGTCGGTAACGCTCAGAGTGTCAAGGGCACGGAAATCATCCTTTCCCTCAATATAAACCACCGCACCACGGTCAACACCTGTCTTCTGCAGCACTGTCTCTGTCTTGGATGTGCCACGGATGACAACACCTGAGGCAGAGATGCGCAATGGTGTGGCAAGTTCATAGACGCCCTTGTCGAGCAGAACTGCACCACGCAAGCCTGTCACCTTGTCTGGCTTCAGCGAGGAGACATAGTCAATAGCCTTCTGCAGGCGTGCCGACTGGTCACCGCCTTTATGGCTAACAAACACCTTAACCGCAACATCCGGCAATGCCTCTGCCGACATTCTGTAGCCGCAATAGCTGTAATCCGGCAGCCCCTCCAAATGCTTATGCGCCTGCGCACTGCCTGAAAGGCAAGTGAGCAAGGCGCAGATAGTCATAATAATATGTTTCATTTCTTCTGGTTCTTCTTTCTCTCCTCAAGACGCTTGAACCACGCTTCACGCTCTTTGTTTAGGTCATAACCGCGCTTGGAGAGATAATTGTTGACACGTCCCTTGTACTTGTTGAAGGCCTCATGCTTTCCCTTGCTGTCACCGGCGTCAAGGGCAAGCTCGCGCGCCTCTACCATCCAAGCATAAATCTGTGCCTTCTCCTCTTCCTTGAGTGAAGGAATCTCGTCAAGATAAGCCTCGTAAGTGACCTTCACCTTATTATAGGTGATGTTGTCCTTAATGGCTGTGACCTGCTCAGGTGTGAGGTATATGCCAAGCTGTGCCGGCATTGCGAAATGGGTGCGGTAGAGCTTTGAATCGCGCTCCGCCTTGTTCTCGGTCTTGTAGATGTCGTTAAGCTCAAAATAGCGGTTAGCGACAATGTTGCGGACAGCCTCGAATTTCTCACCTGTGAGGTTCAATGACTTGATGTTCTTCTCTGAACGTGCAAGGATAGTCTTGACATACTCAGCGTCACGTCCCTCACTGTTCAAAACGACACTTTGTGCCATTGCCGAAGCAACGACACAAAGTGACATTATAATAAATGATATTCTCTTCATAAAAAATAAATGGTTAGTTCTATAACTTTCCGGACTTATTGCCTGATTCTTTCTTAATCCAATGAACCCTTGGCAGCAAGAGTGTCATAGTTGTTTGAAAGATCACGCCAGTCAACCTTGACGCGAGGGTCGATACCGTTGATGTACTTCTCGATGTTTGTATAGCCATCGCCGTTGCAATCCTTCTGTGCGTCAGTAGGGTCGTTAGGGTTCAGACCATACTTAATCTCCCATGCGTCAGGCATACCGTCACCGTCAGAGTCGACACGTGGAGTGCCGTGGTACTCAGGATAGCCGCCCATCTGGCGTGGGTCTGTGATTATGCCGTCCTTGTATGAGTCCTTTGGCAGACGACGGTACTTGAATGAACCGTCAGGAGCCTTTGATTTCTCATGCAGACCGCTTGTGTCTCCGTAAGGATTGTCCTTCGGGAGTTTCTTCACATAGTAAGCCTTGCCTGTGCGAACCTCCTCGATGATGCGCTGATCGACGATGTCACGTGTAGGGATTGTAGCACCGGCATTGTCAAGGACGAAATCATAAGCCTTCTGTGCGCCCATAATCTGTACGTAAGGCATTGCGAATGGCACGTCAGCCTTCATCTGCTCAGTGTAGCCTTTTGTATCATGCTGTGACTCCACCTGTATGCCACCGTCCCAATTGTCCTTTGTGACACGCTCGTTGCCTTCCATGATGTTGCCGGTAGCATAGACACGTCCGTACTGCTTGTAGTCAAGTTTTGAGCGTCCGGACTCCGGCTTCAGGAAGCGATGACCTACAGGGCTGTCTTTCGGAGTGAGAGGTCCCGGCTTGTAATAGTTGTTGATAAAGTTGTACATAGCCTGATAGTCGCCACCGTCAGCTGTACGGTGAACCCAGTTATAGACTACGTTGTTGACAAAGTTGAATATGCCGTTCCAGCCCACAGAAGGGTTTCTGCCACTGTTGCTTGCCCAAAGGTTACGCATGAAGCAGCAGTTCTCACCGCCGAGAGTAGAGCCGAAAGCGTGGTTATAGGTGTCAAGAGCCTTTGCAGAGATAGAGTTCTGGATTGTCACATTGACAGTTCCTCGCTTATCCGCCTTATAGTCTGCACCAGGATGCCACATGTGACGATAGAATGAAATGTTCTCATCAAGTCCCCATTCTGCGGAGATATGGTCAAGCATGATATTGCCTACAGGGTTGCCGCCGAAAGAGTCCTCACGGTGATGGGCGTAGGTCTCACCGCGGCGGAAGCGCATGTGGCGGATGACAACGTCATGAGTGTCGACACCGAAGGTCTGACCTGCCACGCAGACACCGTCACCCGGAGCTGTCTGACCTGCAATAGTGATGTAAGGAGCCTGTACAATCAATGGGCTTTCCAGACGGATAATGCCTGATACATTGAACACAACGATACGCGCACCACCTGCCTCGCAAGCCTCACGCAGTGTGCCGGGACCTGAATCGGCAAGGGATGTCACGACATAGACCTTGCCGCCACGGCCGCCGAAGCTGTACATACCGCCGCCTTCAGCACCCGGGAACGCCGGAATCTTTGCCTGTGGAAGGTCTGTCGGACGTCCTGCCCATGGCACATAAGGACGGCCCTCCGCATGTTCTTTCTTTACAATAGGCTCACACTTTGCCCAAACTTCGGCCTGATGCTTTGCCCATGCCTGTTCCATTGAGTCAATCTTCGCTTTCGCAACTTTGTTGAGCTGAGGATACTGCGCTGCAGCAGGAGCGGCAGCCAGTGTGAAAGGTAAAAAGATTAATGCTTTCTTTAATAAGCTCATAATGATTTGTTTATTTAGTTAGAGTTGTTATTTCTCACTTGGTCTATATTGCCAGTTACGACAGTCTTGTCAATATTGTCCTGACGGTTCTGTCAGCACCGTCAATCCTGACACTACTGTCTGCACTGACAAAACTGTCGGAATATTTCTTTACTTCACCTCTATCACAAACGTTCCGACATCCTGAAGCGTGACTTTCTTGCACGCCGGAGAGGAGACATTCTTGAAAGTGACATTCTCGACAGGCGATTCCGGCAGACCGATGGCTTTCACAAAGTCTGTGCAGTGCTCCACGGTAAGGCCGTCGAAATGGATGTTACGGAAATAAGGGGTCAACTTCGGATTGTTGTCCTTGTTGAAACGCTCAGCAAGTTTGCCCACATAAGTGGCAGAACCGAGCATGTCCCAATATATGGCACGTGTCTTAGGATGCACCATGCGGACATTCTCGAACCACAGATTCTCACCGCCTCCGCCACGCGGACGACGTGTCTTGAAATAAATTCCGTACTTAGGATTCTCTATTGTCACATCGTACATGTACACGTTCCTTATTCCTGCGGCAGTCTCCGAGCCAACGGTCAGACCGCCTGCCCCGCGCTTTGCGGTGCAGTGGCGTATGACAACATTCTCCGTAGGGCGTGCCTTAAGCAGTCCGTCCATGCCTCGTCCTGCCTTCAGCGTGAAGCAGTCGTCACCGCAATCGAGGGTGGTGTACTCGATGAGGGCGTTCCGTGACGAGTCGATGTCTATGCCGTCGGTGCGCGCAATGCCGGCACTGCTGACCGTGACGCCACGGATGATGATGTTCTCGCAATAAACCGGCACAATGTTCCAGAAGATGCTGCCTTCCAAAGTCACTCCCTCGAGGAGGACATTCCTGGAGTTCATCGGACCGAAGAACACCGGTAGGCAGAGCGTACCGAGATGACGCTCGCCGGCACTCGTCTGCATTGTCTTCGGGCTACGTGCCTCAAAACCGTAGCGCTCCGTAGGGATAGTGCCGTCGAAGACACGCTCCTTCAACGGCATGGCCTGCACAGCCTCTGGAATTCCTGCCATCGTAAGCTTCAGCAACTCACAGTCACGTGACGGCGCAACGAGCTTTCCCTTGCCGACAACGGCAATATTCTCCGCTCCGTCAGCATAAATCATTGCTCCCGGACCGTAGATGTCCACGCCCTCATTGCGGCATGGGACAACCGGAAGGTAGTCCTTCACATCGCCAGAGAAGCACAATTCCGCGCCCTCGTCCACCTGAAGGCAGATATTGCTCTTGAGGATAATCCTGCCGGTATGCCATTTTCCCTTAGGCACAACGACAGTTCCACCGCCCTTCTTCGCCAGTTTGTCAATGGCAGCCTGTATGTTTTGCCCTTTCTTGATGACAACCTTGCGTGCCGGGAACACAGGGCGCTGCAGCTGCGGCATGTCGAAAGGTGCCTTTATAGGTTCAATCTCTGCAGGACACTGTGCGGAAGCCAACGACGCAAAAAGCATGAGAACACTTACAATTACGGTACGCAAGCCATAATTGCCATACGACACGCCGAAACCTGCGTGTGAAAGCCCGAGAAAAGAAAAATGCATTGTCAGTTGTTTGATGTTATGCCTGCAAAGTTACTAACTTTTTTCGACACTGGCAAATATTTCTTATTCTAAAATTATGACAATGGCATTTCGTAACACATTCGTAACATTTCATTCCCATTTTGACACAAATCAAAACTGTACTTGTAACTACTAAAAGTCAGAGGATGGCAGGTGACATAATGAAAAGTTACTTTTTACATCATAAAAGGTAACACATTAGTTGGCAAAAGGTAACACTTCATCATACAAAGTGTTACCTTTCGCCAAACATAAAATATTTTAACGTTTGTTATTATTTCAATTTACGAAAACGCAGGCATTTCTGACATTTCGAAAGAAAATCACTTTTGTTAGTTGCATATTGTTTTATCGCTCGAAGAAAGAAAATGAAACAAAAGAACATGTCCGCCACCAATCTCACAACCGGGCAACAAAAAAGAGGGCAAGCCTTTTACAGCCTGTCCTCTTGGAGCTTATTCATAAGCGCATCACACAGTGCGCCATGCTTATCAAAGAATGATTACTTAACGCGCTGGCCTGCGATGTTGAAGTCACCAATCATAATCTGACCGTTCTTCACAACTTTCTTAGGAGCAACCTTAGCAGCCTCTGCATTCTCAACATTCTCAATGCCTGTGCCTGTACCACGGAACTCGAAACCGAAGATACCAATCTGGCTCTTAGAGCTGAATACATAGTACTTCTTGCCAGCCTTAACATCGAATGTCAAAAGTCCGAAGAACGCACGGTTTGTATCCTTATCTTCTCCAAAATCAATGCAATAGTCCTCGTTAAGTGCGAACTCTTTGAAACCACCTACAGATTCACCGGCCTCGTTCTTCTCATAAGTATTGTTCTGACGGAAGCCCTTCAGCTTGATGTTTCCATAAGGAAGAAGTTCTGCTGTCTCATCTACCACATAGAAAGTTCTTTGATTGAGATTCTTGTTTGCCCACAGACCCATTGTCAGGACACCGTCCTTTGCAGGAGTGAACTCATAGTAGCAACCCTTTACAGGGAGCTTGCCACAACCAGGAGTCCAATAGTTGTCAGCCACACGATGAACATTGCCACCCGATTCGCTCTTCTCATAGAAATCATAATAGCCAATGCTTGGGTTACCGTTCTTTGGAGCAACATATTTTGTGAACGCAGCGACACCGCCTTCTATAGCCATAGACTCATTTCCACCATTACCTTTATTCTGCCATGCTTCTTCAGGTTTTGCATCAGCATTGGGAGTGGAAACAGCCTTCAGTTTCATGTTCGCTGTAGAAGCCTCCCAAACATATTCATTCAGAACAATAGTAGAGCCACCTGTAATTGCACTGAAATCACCGGTTGTATTTGCATTTTCCCATGTACCAACCGGGAAAACAGTCTCTGACTCAGGAACTCCAATAAGATTCTGATTGTTGTTCTGTGTAGGGTTTGCGATAGAATTTGTAATCTGGTCACAAACAACATCGCCATTCATGACAGAGAAGGTCTCAGTCTGCGCGTTAGCACTCATTGCACATAATGCAATGGAAACAAGAGTAAAAATTTTCTTCATAATTTTTCGTTTAGGTTTGGTTAGTAAATAATTCGTCCGCAAAGATAGTAATAATTACAATCATTTACATTGCCATACGGACATATTTACTTATTTTTAACTTATAAGCAGTTATTAAATGTCATTCATGAAACATTAGCAACATCGCTTAAAGAAAGAGCTACGCTCAAAGAATCCGCAGAAATATTGGGTCAGCAGAAATTCAGTGTGGATATGCACTTGTGATGTCTGTCCAACCATTGTTACGGATAAGCAAACAGTTTCCTACATAAGATAGGCAAAAAGAAGAGACGACCGGAATCTCTTCGACAAAAAAACTGTCATTGAGATTTCCAATCGTCTCCGCTTATAATGTTATGTTATGGCGTTTACTCTGCCAATGGATCGAATGTGCCGTTTGCGCCACCATTGAGGTTATCCTCCCAACCGATGGTCTGCTGAACATAGTCGAAATCAGTCTTGTTGTTGTTCTGAGCAGAAGAACCCAAGCCGAGGAAGTAGTAGTGAGGACGGAACTTCATTGAGTACTCATTGTGTGTTGCCTGATCCCAGCCGTCACCCTTACGCAGTCTGCGTACAAGGTAATTGTTGTAGAACTCAGCAAGCTTTGTGAGCTGATTCTCAAAGTCAGTACCACTCTTGCGCAGGTCAAGAACGTAGTCAGCACGCTCGATGTTCTGTGCAATGAGATGCTTCAACAGTGGATCAGGGTTGTTAGGGTCTTTCAGAGGAGTCTCGTCCGGATTCTTCAGCCAGTTCACACCACCAAGACCATTGTTGATGTCGTTCTTCACACGGAAGAAGAGGTTCTCACGACGCTGACCGTTGAGAGGAGTGAAGCCAAGCCATGTGCAGGTGTTGCCACCATATGTTGCTCCAACTTTCCAATGTTCAGGAGCGCCCTGAACCTGAGAGAAGTTTGCGCCACCGTCCCAAAGGAGCCAACGGCGGACATCGTCGAAGCGCTTGCCCTCGTAAGCGAGTTCTATCTGACGCTCATAGAGTATTGCAGCCATACACTTAGCCTTGTCACTCTCAAGGTCTGCAGGCAGACCATAATTGTCTGTTGAGGTATAGCCGACACGACCGCGGATAAGTTTGAGCTGTTCAACAGCCTCTGTCAAGTTGTTGGTCATACAAGCTGCCTCGGCAAGGTTGAGAAGAACTTCTGCATAACGGATTTCCATCCATGTGTTGGCAGACTGTTCGAAACCTGTCTCCTGAGAGTACTTGTAGCGTGCACCTTCCTTGCTCACATCCTTGTCGTCAGAACGCTTACGGACATAGATGCCCTTTGCGCCTGAGCCAAGGTTGTCAGAACCGTAGGCACTGCCGTTCTCGCCATAATCATCATCACGAGCTTCTTCCTTCTCGTACCATACGTAGTTCCAAAGAACATAGGAGTCACCCTTGTAAGGGTTGTTGAGAGCGGAAGTGTTAGGGTCGCCATCAAACGCCCAACGCACGCCAGGGAACGCGAAGGTACGGTAGAAGCGTGGATCACGGTTAAGGAACGGAGCATTCGGGTCATAAGTTTCCGCACTTGCATCCAACTTGGTGTATGCTGTGCAAGAAGCCGGACGCTTGCCGTCCTTCATAGGGAAGAGGTCAACCATTGTCGCAGAAGCGTTGAGACCGGAACCGAGTGCATTGCCCGGACGGATAAGGTCTTCCCAAGAATTGTTGAAGTGGTAGTCAGGAGTACTGCCCTTCAGGATGTCATTGTACAATGTAACGAGGATGCCTTCCTTGTTTGCCTTTCCCGTACGTGAGAACATTGATGCCCAGTTTGATGCATTCACGCCAGGATCACCCTGATACTGAAGTTCATTGCCGCAAGACTTGATAACAGGGATAGAAGCCTTGATACAGTCATAAGCATCCTTCCAGCGCTTCTCGTCACCACTGCGGTTGAAGAGTGGACTTGCGTACATCAGGAGGACACGTCCCTTAAGAGCAAGGGCTGCACCTGAGGTAACACGACCGTAATCGTCAGACTTTGCCCATCCACCGTTTGTAGTGTATGGTGCAAGATACTCGTTAGCTTTGTCAAGCTCACTGCAGATGAAGTCAATACAATCCTTTGTTGATGAGCGCTGAGTGAACGATGCTGCTTCAGGAACCTGCTTTGTGGTTACGATAGGCACACCACCGTACCATTTCACCAACATATAGTAGCACCATGCTCTCCAGAAATGAGCCTGGCCAAGAAGCTCGCGCTTCTGGCTTTCAGGCAAGGTGCTGTTCTCTATACCTCCGATACAGTCATTGACGTTACGGATACGTCCGTAAGCCATGGTACGGATGTTGTTGGTATTCTTGAAACCGAAGTCAGGAACCTCGTTAGGAGTATGTGAAGTGTACTCAATCTGGTCGTTCACAAAGCCGCCCAATCCGGTAAACTCCTCTGTACACTTTGTCAGATCGTCAGCACGTCCTGTGCTTGGGAACTGCCAGTTGGCATCAGAGTTAACGTCAGGCTGACAATATTTATAGATGTCATTGAGACGTCCTTGTGCTCCGGAATAATAGTTATAGCAATCCTCTGTTGTCTGGTCGTAGGATTTCATTTCTTTCAGGAAATCATCACTACAAGAAGAGAATGCAAGGCCGGCAAGGAGTGCCGCACCCATATATTTTATATTTGCTTTCATTGGTAGTCGTTATTTAGAATGATACATTGACACCGATAGTCCACTTGCGGAGAGTTGGGTATGAGTTCCAACCGCCCATCATTGGGTCTATGAAGTTGTCTGGATATGGGTTATAGAAGCTCAGGAGGTTCTGACCTGTCACATTGAGGCGGACGCTGCTGATACCGATAGGCTTAAGCCACTCAGAAGGGAGCTTGTAGGCCAAAGTCAGACGGTTGAGTGCAACGCGTGTGCCACTGATACGCCAGAAAGAAGAACGCTTGCTGTTGATGCTGTGTGCAAGGTTAGGGAACTTTGCATCACGGTTCTCTGCAACAACGAGGTTGCCGCTTGCGTCGTAAACATCCTGATAAGAATACATATCATCCGGATTCCAGAATGAAGGCATGTTGGAATGCTGGTAGATTGAGTTGAATGACAGCATTGAAGAATCAATGAAGCTGTATCCACCCCAAGATGCTGAAAGCTGAGCAGTCAGAGAGAATGCCTTGTACTCACAGCCGAGGTTTGTTGTGAATCCATAAGGGTTAGAACGGTTGTTCAGGCGAACGAGGTCGAATGTCTCATCGACACTGCCGTCAGGACCTGTATAGTTGCCGTTGGCATCCTTACCACCACGCACGTCCTTATAGATGAGCATACCCGGATAGACCTCATTCTTTGGCTTGCCGAAATAGCGGCACTGGTCAACAGGTGTACCGGAATCCTCACTCAGCTTTGCGAAGTACTCCTCGATGTCCTGGAAGCTGCGGAACATGCCGATGCACTGCAGACCCCAAGCGCCCATGTCGGAACGATGACCCTCATAAACAGACATGTACTGTGTGTCACCTGTAACCCACTCCTGAAGCACAATCTTGTCATCAGAATAACCTGTGTTCACACCGATACGATACTTGAAATCCTTACCGATTTTGTCTTTCCAGGTAGCAGAAAGCTCGACACCCCAACGGTTGCTCTTACCCCAGTTGACATCAGCAGACTGAGTACCTACGGTTACAGGAACACTCTGTGTGAACGACATCAGTTTTTCTCTATCCCACTGATAGTAATATTCCAAACCGATAGAGAGACGGTTGTTAAGGAAGTTAGCGTCAACACCGAAGTTGAACTTGTAAGACTTATCCCAGTGAACATCAGGGTTCACTGCTGAGTTGTTCTTGTTCAGACCAATATGTGAACCGGCATTGATAGAGTTGCCCTCACCGAAGATTGCACCCTTATCCTTGTCAGTACCATAAGTCTGGAGCCACTGCCAAAAAGTTGTGTTGTCACGACCTGTAAGACCGAAAGAGACACGTGCCTTCAAATAGTCAATCCATGTTACATTCTTCTGGAACCAATCTTCCTGGGAGATTACCCAACCGGCACTTGCTGAAGGGAAATATCCCCAATAGTTGTCCGGATGGAACTTTGTAGAAGAGTCGGAACGGAAGAGGAACTCGAAGAGATACTTGTCAGCATAAGCATAGTTCACGCGTCCGATGTAAGACAAAGAACCAGCCTCACTACGGTAAGAGTTTGTGGTAGGGATACTTCCCTCGCCTACTGAGTTGAACTCACCAGTACCGAACTCATAAGGCTTTGTAACCATACCGTCAACATACTCAGACTCTGCCTCTGACTTCTCGATTGAGAAGAGTGCACCTACATGGTGCTTGCCGAAATCACGTGCATAGTTGATGCTGAAGCCCAACTGGTAGTTGTCTGTACGGTTCATGGAACGACGGAGATAACCGCCTTCCTGACCGTTGCTGATTGGAGTGCCATTATTGGCGAGAAGGAAGTTGTTTTCTGCCATAAGGATGTCCCATTCTGCCTCCTGTCCTGCGATTGGAGTGTAGAGGTGTTCACCTGAACCAGAGCGGATGACCATCTTGTAGAGATCATAAGAAGAGCCACGCTCGTTGCCTTTGCTTTGGTTGATGCTCTTAGAGTAGCTCAAACGTGCTGTCAAACCCTTCAAAGGCTTGTAGATTTCAGCGAAGTCAACATTAAGGTTTGCACCTATGCTGATATTGTTGCTATTGCTGTTGCTGTAGTCAGGACCATTCTGGAGAACATCGTAGTTATAGTGCTCATTCTGGTTCTTCACACTGTTAGAAAGACCATAAGCAGCAATCGGTCTGCCATTAACATCCTCAGGAATATAGCGTGGACGGAAGAGAAGAGCCTGGTAGTCACGCTCTGCACCTGAACCACCGACCTTCACCAAAGGCTTGTTCTTCTTGCCATAGTCACCGGAAACAGAGAGACCTGCCTTCAGCCACTTTGTGACCTTAGCGTCAACACCTGCACGGAAATTCCAGCGGTCATAGTCAAGTTTGCCGAGGTTACCGTCCTGCTTGAAATAAGAAACAGATGCATAGTAGTTAGCGCGCTCTGTAGCACCGCTCATGTTGAGGGCGTGCTTCTGTGTGAACGCAGCCTTCCAGTACTTGTCAAGGAGATCATAGTCAAGAGACTTCATTGCCTCAAGCTCGTCTGCCTGGAAAATGTCACGCATATTGTCAATGGTCTTAAGCGGATTAGCTGTCACGGCAGCATTCACAAGGCGACCATAATTGTATGAATCAAGCATCTTAGGCATAGCGACAGCGTCTGTCACACCAAAAGTTCCGCTATAAGAGATTGAAGGTGCACCAATCTTGCCTTTCTTTGTAGTCACGAGGATAACACCGTTAGCGGCACGCGCACCGTACACGGCAGCAGCAGCGTCCTTAAGGACAGAGATAGACTCAATCACTGAAGGGTCAAGGTTGTTGAAGGCTGTAGCACCAAGGTTTTCAGATGATGTACCAACCTTCACATCGTTTGGATAAACGTATCCGTCGATAACGTAGAGAGGCTCGCCACCATTGCCACGAATGGAGATAGAGGCATTCTCACCAGGACGGCTGTCACCACCACTTACAGAGACACCGTTAACAAGACCGGAAAGTGTGGAAGCAAGGTTACCTGATGAAAGGTCTGTTATTTCCTCCACAGGGATTGTTGCCACGGCACCTGTCAAGTGTGCACGCTTGCGAGAGCCATAACCCACGACAACGACCTCATTGAGGTTTGTGTCAGATGGCTTCAACTTCACTGTCACACCGGCCTTTACTTCAACAGTCTCATAACCAATGTATGAGATCTTCACCTTTGTATTGGCAGGAGCATTAAGGACATACTTGCCCTCAAGGTCAGTAATTGTTCCTGTGCCTTTCTGATTTGCTATAACCACAGAGGCACCAATGACAGGTTCTCCGTTTTCATCAAGAACCGTACCTGTCACTTGATTCTGTGCCAACGCCGGTACAGAGACAAACAGCGCTATCATAAGCCACAGAATGCTGACTAATTTATTAGGTTTCATAAATTATGTTTTTTTGCTTTTATATTTAATTGTTGTATTCGGACTCCACTCATTATTCGGCTGGCAACCAACGTGGGTCACCGGTTCTCTTGCTGATTTGTCCGGCACCGCCTACTGTGAAAATACCATTCGCTGGATCTTTGAATGCAGGGTCATCAACAATTGCAGTTCCACTGTTGTCACAACCATCTCCTGTATTATTTGCACTAACCTCTACACCATTGTAGAAATAGGTATTGTTAAAATATTCACAAGTAGGGTTCTTTGATTGCTGTTCAACAAGACCTGGAATAAACTTGTTTGTACCACAGTCCACAATAATAGAGTTTGTTACATAATATTCATTGAAATTCTGTCCTTTCTGACTCTGATTACTAAATTTCTTATTCTTGGAAACATTATACAGTGTACAGTTCTTTATAGACATTATCTGCTTCTCTTTACCTTCAGGAGAAATATCTTTCGGACGACCACCATACTGTGAGAAGAAATAATCATTTTTTGTACCACTTTCCCATATAGTAGAATTAGATATTACATAGTTTGTAGCATAACCGGCGCTATTGAAATTAATGATAGCATCACCATTTGTTGTCTTGTTCAACTTTACAACACAGTCATCAACAAGGAAATTACGTACAACATAATATTTTTTATTACTTGTTATAAGGCTTGTTGCAAGGTCTGTTATTCTACATGAGCGAAGTGATATAGGGTCTTCTATGAAATAAGCACCTTTTGTACCAACAAGGTCTTTTATTGCATCATCAGGTTCCGTAGACAACTGAATAAGAGACTTGTTTGCATTAGTGCAGTTGATATCCAAATATTTCAACCCCATACCTCTTGCCGTAATAAATCCAGCGTCTCCCTCTATAGTTATCTTTGCAAAATCAACTTTGCTTGTAGTACGAAGGGTGACAAGATGATTAGAGAAATTTACAGGTGCATTCAATGTGTACTCTCCATTTGGCTCAAGGTCATAGTAAAGCATTTCACCAACCTTGTCGGCTGGAATAGGATTGTTCGCAAACCACTCTGCGATGTCTGTGCCTGCAGGTATTGTCGCAAATGACTCTGCAAAAGAATTGAATGCCTTTACCGATGCCGTCTCAGCATCTTTATTGTTATACTTTGCGTTGCCCAATGTAAGAATACTCAATCTATAATTCTTATCTTCCTCACGCTTTACTGAGAAGGAACAGCCATCTATGATACTGTCGTTAACAAGAACTACTGGATTTTCAGACATTGTTACATCCTCAACTCTGACCTTGTATCCAGCAGCACCGTGTATAACTGGCCATGATACAATTGTCATTGCTCCGTCCGGAGAGGATACAATGTTTACCTCATCCATATTTGGCGAGAGCATTTGAGTGTTCGTGACGGAAGATGCGAACGTTTCCTCATCAAACCCGTCCTGAGCACACGATACGAAGAGAAGACTTGCTGATAGGACCGATAGTCCTAAGAGTTTCATTTTCTTTTTCATAGGTTTTTGTTTGTTAGATTATGAATTTATTGTTATTGATTAATCTGTTATTCGGGAATACTCTCCCGGTCTCCCGTCACGCTACTTGCGCGTATTGGCGATCACCTCCTTTATATACGCCACATTGTCGCCGTAGTTGCCGCGGACATTGCGGACATCCTTGGCATTGCGGGAGCGTTCAACTGTGAGCCAGCCACGGTAGCCGATCTTGTTCAGTACTGTCACTATTTCAGGAAGATTCACTTCCGGGTCATGGCGCAGTGTCACGCTGTCGGTGTTTGAGACATGAATCTGTGCGATGCGCTCCTTTCCAAGCTGCTTCAGTTCCTTGGCAATGTCCCAGCCGTTGTCGCAGGCATCCTGCACATTGTAGTAGATCTTCACGCCCTTGCTGTCCACCTTCTTGAGCATCCTGACGCCGAACTTGGCAGGCATTGCCGTGCGCACGCCGATTACAAGCCCTCGCCTGGCAGCCATCTCGCCAACCTCATGGAGACGCTTGCAGAGAGTCTCGTAAGCCTCGCCCTTTCCAGTTTGCCATTCCCTCCCTGAGCCTCCGAGCGGCAGGAATGCCGTCTTCGCGCCGAAAAGCTCCATTGTGTTCAGGCAGTCCTCTATGAGAGCCTTGTAGTTATCCCTTTTGAGGAAGCTCTGCGCGAAGAACCCGGACATCGCAAAGGATGATACCCTGATACCCAGGGAATCCGCAGTTCCTTTGAACTTCGCGACATCGGAAGGGTCGGTACGGAACCTGTTCTCGAACAGCACCCGTTTCCCGAGCGGTCCCATATCCATCTCAAGGCCGTCGGCATGAATGTCCTTTGACAGTGTTATTGCCCCCAGCTTCTGGCGTTTGAGCATCATCCAGTCACAGCAGCTCACCCCCTCGATCTGTGCGGATGATGGAAGGAAATGTAGCGACATGAGGCACAGCGCCAATATACGTGTTTTAAGTTTCATCAGTCTGTATGATTTGTCTAAGTTTTTTTTGAAAGGTCTTCACGCAGATTGCGCAGACGAGCGCAGGTTTATTGGCAAGCGAACATCTGCCAGCGGCAATCTGCGGAATCAGCGCGAGCACATGTGCCACCCCGCAGGAGTAAAGACTCTGTATTATCGCAGAGCTTCCCCCGCCTTCACCCCTTACTTCTTGAAGTACTCGAGGTCGTTGATGTAAAGCTCTATGTTCATATATCCGCTTTCCGCCAGCTTTGTTGCATCGGAAGCGTCGTTAGGGTTAAGCCCGTGAGCCTTCTCCCAATCGTCCGGCATGCCGTCCCGGTCAGAATCCACACGCGGCGTTCCCTTGTATTCCGGAAGCCCTCCCATCTGGTCAGGGTGTGTTATGATACCCATCTTGTACGAGTCGGCAGGCAGCCTGCGCTTGACGTAAGGGCTTGTGAACGGCTTCGCCTTCTTTGTGTAGTCAAACTTTCCGGTCCTCACGCTCCGTATGACCTTCTCGTCCACGGCGTCACGCTTAGGCAGCGTCGCCCCCACATTTGCGAGTACATATTCGTACGCCTCATGCGCGGTCATCACATTCTTAGGCTCTTTATATTTAAAAGGTGCGTCCGCCTTGAGCAAGGAGCGTATCTTAGCGTTGTCCCCCATTCCTTTCGGCTGCACTCCTCCGTTCCAGTTGTCGGCGGAGACCTCCGGGTATCCCTCTACGAAATTTCCGCAGACATATGCCTTTCCCCACTTGTCCTGCGTCTCCTTCGAGCGTCCGTGCTCCGGCTTGAGTATTCTGTAGCATATCTCCTTGCTGATGTTGTATCCTGTCACAGGCCCCGGCTTGTAGTAGTTGTTTATGATGTTGTACAGCGATGTGTTGTCGCCTCCGTCAACAGAGCGGTTCCACCAGTTGAATATGACATTGTTGACAAGGTTGAAGTCCCCGTTCATCGCGATAGAAGGGTTTCTTGAAATGTTGTTTGCGAAGAGGTTGCGTGTGAAGAGTGAGTTGTATCCACCTATAGAAGCTCCGAAGGCATGGTTGTATAGGTCGAGTCCGTGCGCGAAGATGCAGTCCTGTATGGTGATGTTTACCGTTGCGAGCTTGTCCTGCTTCCCGTTGTGCTTCGCGTACACATGGCGGTACATGGACATGACCTCGTCAAGACCCCAAGACGCGGAGCNAGTGGTCGTAGATGATGTTTCCGATACCGTTTCCTCCGCAGGCGTCATCTCTGTGTGCCACGTCCAGCGCCCCTCTGCGGAAGCGCATGAAGCGGACAATGACATCGTGGGTGTCCACTGCCATTGTCTCACCGGTAACGATAATACCATCGCCCGGAGCGGTCTGTCCTGCGATAGTTATATATGGTGCAACAATGTTGATTGGGCGCTTCAGTTTTATCTCACCTGCGACATTGAACACAACGACACGTGGTCCACCTGCCTCACAAGCCTCACGCAGGGTGCCGGGGCCGGAGTCAGCAAGCGATGTTACGACATAAACCTTGCTTTCCACAGGGACACCGAGATAGTTGACACCACGTCCTCCGAAAGAGTACATGCCGCCGCCTTCCGCACCAGGGAATGCAGGGATAGCAGCCTGTTTGAGGTCGGACGGGTCATTAGCCTGTGGCACGAAAGGTTTTCCAATGAAGATTCCCTCCATGACCTTTGGCGTAGCTTTCGCCCATGCCGCCTCATTAAGGGCGTCCCACTGAGCCTCTTCTTGTGCTCCGCGTGCTTTCACGGAGTCCGGGATTGTTGGATACTGTGCATTAGCAATGCCAAAAGTAAAGACGGAAACGTTCATCAGAACTGCCGTCCTTAGCATTTTTCTTCCTTTTACAATAATGTTCATTACGTTTTGTTTTACCATAAAGGGGCGTGGACTTAACCACGCCCGGCAATGTGACAAATGATTTTCAGGTTAGTTTGATATTTCTTTTGCAAAGATACAACATTTAACTGAAAACTACAAATTTTATGTGCGTTTTTTATAAAAATCACTGTAAAATCAAAAAAAATGCAGATTAAGGGAGCAAGTGCAAACTTGCGAAAAGTGCTTTGAAAAGTTTGAGTTTGTGGTAATAAGTCATGCCAGGCTCTTTATTTTTCTGTTGATTCTTTTTAAATTCCGTATGCAAGTGCAGTACTTCATCTCCCGTTCTCCCGCCTTAAAGCGCACAGGGAAACGGGAGATGAAGTACTGCACTTGCATATGGAATTTAGTGTTTTCTCCCATTTTCATTTGCTGGCATCCGGTCAAAACAAGCATACTATCGTATTCTGGAATTCATTTTGATAAAATTCTGCTTGATAGTATGTTTTAATGTGGCTTCAATGGAAAAATAAGAAAACTCACGGTATTTTCGCGCTCTGAGAATTGTTTGTAGATTTTTTGAAAGGAAAAAATCCGAAAATCATAAGGAATTTGTGGACTGGCTTATTGTGTTGCAAATCAGTAAGATATATGTAGTTGTGTGCTCTTGTGTATCAAAATGCCCTGCATTTTATTATCTTTTATTGCGAAAATGATG
Organism: Palleniella intestinalis; assembly: GCF_013166595.1. Taxonomy (GTDB): domain Bacteria; phylum Bacteroidota; class Bacteroidia; order Bacteroidales; family Bacteroidaceae; genus Prevotella; species Prevotella intestinalis. The sequence goes on from NZ_JABKKG010000005.1 coordinate 63,193, forward strand.
CCATTTTGCGGTGGTATTCGTTACCTTTCAGGTAGGAAAAGGTATCCTTTGACAGTGAAAAAGGTTACCTTTGGCATTATGGAAAGATATTTTTGCCGGTACGAAGCATGATTTTTCACTAAAAAAAGACTTGTTTTACACATTATGATAAATAGAACATAAGAAAACTCATGTGGATTTTTGCATGGAAATCAGCCTTTATCTATAATGACATTATTGTTAAATTCTTTGAGGATGTAATGTTTAATGGGTATAAAAAAGTCTAAATAATGTTTTAAATGTGGCGCTTTCCCATGCAAAAGGTAACCTTTTGCATGGGAAAGCGGCTCCGCGTCTTGGGGTCTTGACGAGGTCATGTCCATGTACCGCCATGTGTACGCGAAGCACAACGGGAAGCAGGACAAGCTCGCAACGGTAAACATCACCATACAGGACTGCATCTTCGCGCACGGACTCGACCTATACAACCATGCCTTCGGAGCTTCTATAGGTGGATACAACTCACTCTTCACACGCAACCTCTTCGCAAACAACATTTCAAGAAACCCTTCTATCGCGATGAACGGGGACTTCAACCTTGTCAACAATGTCATATTCAACTGGTGGAACCGCTCTGTTGACGGAGGCGACAACACATCGCTGTACAACATCATAAACAACTACTACAAGCCGGGGCCTGTGACAGGATACAACATCAGCAAGGAGATATGCTACAGAATACTCAAGCCGGAGCACGGACGCTCGAAGGAGACGCAGGACAAGTGGGGAAAGGCATATGTCTGCGGAAATTTCGTAGAGGGATACCCGGAGGTCTCCGCCGACAACTGGAACGGAGGAGTGCAGCCGAAAGGAATGGGGGACAACGCTAAGATACGCTCCTTGCTCAAGGNGGACGCACCTTTTAAATATAAAGAGCCTAAGAATGTGATGACCGCGCATGAGGCGTACGAATATGTACTCGCAAATGTGGGGGCGACGCTGCCTAAGCGTGACGCCGTGGACGAGAAGGTCATACGGAGCGTGAGGACCGGAAAGTTTGACTACACAAAGAAGGCGAAGCCGTTCACAAGCCCTTACGTCAAGCGCAGGCTGCCTGCCGACTCGTACAAGATGGGTATCATAACACACCCTGACCAGATGGGAGGGCTTCCGGAATACAAGGGAACGCCGCGTGTGGATTCTGACCGGGACGGCATGCCGGACGATTGGGAGAAGGCTCACGGGCTTAACCCTAACGACGCTTCCGATGCAACAAAGCTGGCGGAAAGCGGATATATGAACATAGAGCTTTACATCAACGACCTCGAGTACTTCAAGAAGTAAGGGGTGAAGGCGGGGGAAGCTCTGCGATAATACAGAGTCTTTACTCCTGCGGGGTGGCACATGTGCTCGCGCTGATTCCGCAGATTGCCGCTGGCAGATGTTCGCTTGCCAATAAACCTGCGCTCGTCTGCGCAATCTGCGTGAAGACCTTTCAAAAAAAACTTAGACAAATCATACAGACTGATGAAACTTAAAACACGTATATTGGCGCTGTGCCTCATGTCGCTACATTTCCTTCCATCATCCGCACAGATCGAGGGGGTGAGCTGCTGTGACTGGATGATGCTCAAACGCCAGAAGCTGGGGGCAATAACACTGTCAAAGGACATTCATGCCGACGGCCTTGAGATGGATATGGGACCGCTCGGGAAACGGGTGCTGTTCGAGAACAGGTTCCGTACCGACCCTTCCGATGTCGCGAAGTTCAAAGGAACTGCGGATTCCCTGGGTATCAGGGTATCATCCTTTGCGATGTCCGGGTTCTTCGCGCAGAGCTTCCTCAAAAGGGATAACTACAAGGCTCTCATAGAGGACTGCCTGAACACAATGGAGCTTTTCGGCGCGAAGACGGCATTCCTGCCGCTCGGAGGCTCAGGGAGGGAATGGCAAACTGGAAAGGGCGAGGCTTACGAGACTCTCTGCAAGCGTCTCCATGAGGTTGGCGAGATGGCTGCCAGGCGAGGGCTTGTAATCGGCGTGCGCACGGCAATGCCTGCCAAGTTCGGCGTCAGGATGCTCAAGAAGGTGGACAGCAAGGGCGTGAAGATCTACTACAATGTGCAGGATGCCTGCGACAACGGCTGGGACATTGCCAAGGAACTGAAGCAGCTTGGAAAGGAGCGCATCGCACAGATTCATGTCTCAAACACCGACAGCGTGACACTGCGCCATGACCCGGAAGTGAATCTTCCTGAAATAGTGACAGTACTGAACAAGATCGGCTACCGTGGCTGGCTCACAGTTGAACGCTCCCGCAATGCCAAGGATGTCCGCAATGTCCGCGGCAACTACGGCGACAATGTGGCGTATATAAAGGAGGTGATCGCCAATACGCGCAAGTAGCTCCATGGCATCCGGCAGGAATGCACGGGGACAAGGACACAACGCATGCAGGACATGCCCGCCGCAGAAACCTGATTGCCCGAATAACAGATTAATCAATAACAATAAATTCATAATCTAACAAACAAAAACCTATGAAAAAGATGGCATACGATGCCATCCATTACCTATCAAACAGACTAAAAACAACAGTAATAATTAAATTAATAGTATTATGAGACAAAACAATTTGTTTTTGCGGGGAAAGACCCTTGTTTTCCCCACACTATGCATTGGAATCATGACACTTGCTTCTTGCGCCGATGTCTATGACGGTGACGAAGTTTATTCGTCTGATGTGAGAAATGAGACTATGGTTTCTCCTGATGCAGCAAAAATCACTGTTACAGCAAGTACTGACGGTACACAGCAGACTATCGCATGGCCAGTCGTATATGGGGCCGGTGGCTATGAACTGATTGTCACTGATGTGACAGACCCAGGAAACACCATTGAGATTATGAACAAGAACGTTGACGGATGTTCTGTTACTTTGGCACGCGATGAAGACAGAAACTATACTTTATCTCTCAGAACATTGGGTGACAAAGAACTGAACAACAAGGATGCTGAGACAGCCGCAACACTGCAATTTACAACTTTCCTGCCATCAGTGGGAACTATCCCTGCAGGCTCAGATATAGCGGACTATTTCGCTGAAAACTCTATCCCAGAGTCAGCTGCAACTGAAATGGTATGTTATGACCTCGTTCCCGGCGGTATGTATACGCTTAACAGGCTTGTTGAATTCGCCAATAAAAAAGTGACAATCCGAACTGCTTCTGCCAATAAGGCAACTGTTGTATATGGAGCTGAAGGAAAAATCACAACTTATACAGGATGTACTCTCAAAAACCTTAACATCGATTGTTCCGCACAGACATCAAGCACAGCATCTGTCATACAACTCAGCGAAACTCCTGATGAGTCTATCAAGGGCATACAGAAAGAGGGAGAGTATAAGAGCACATACTATGATATCCAAGACAACATCGTTCTTCAGGGACTTAACATACAGGGACTGCCCGGATATATCTTCTTTGATGGCAATAAAGTCGCTTATGGATTGCGTGCCCTTACTGTGAAGGATTGTGTTATAGAACTTGTAACATCGTCAGAGCATAGCGTTAAGGAAAATGCACTGATAAACTCCTACAAGGGCTTTATCAAGGATTTCTCTATGATGAACACTACAATATGGACAAATCCAACAACAGCCAAGGGCAAGGCAAAGTTCATGATTCGTTATAACAACAGCGGACGTCCTGATCGCTATGGCTATGCAAAGGCATCTGTAAACTTCAGCAACAGCACATTCTACAATGTCTGCAAAGGTGGTCAGTGGGCTAACTATGATGGTATCGGAAATGCTCATAAGTGGGCCGTGTTCAATATGCAGTCATGCATATTCCTTGACTGCGGAAATAAAGATGTCGCTCGTCGCTTTATCAGAAACAAACCGGATGCGGCTGATGACATTACATTCAAGAACAATACTTATATGTACGAAGGCGATTTTGAAAATGATGAGTATGACACTTCCGGAACTGCGATAAAATCAGACCCACAGTTCGAGAATGCTGCGAGTGGCAACTTCAAAGTAAACGGCTCAGAGCAGTTGGCAAAGAGAACAGGTGACCCACGCTGGCTGCCGGAAGTTGAAGCAGAATAACTTTAATAACCGAAAACAATAATATATGAAAAAGAAGATTATAATCAGTTTGTGTGCAGGTGCGATGACAATGCTGTCATCGCCAGCCCTTGCACAGAACCAAATGATCAAAGGCACCGTTGTTGACGAGACTGGTGAGCCTATCATTGGTGCTACTGTAAAGGTTGCCGGAAAGTCCGGCACAGGAGCTGGCACAATTACAGATATAGACGGTAATTACTCAATTTCCGTGCCTAAGGGCGGAAAGGTGGTAATCACTTATATTGGTTATCTTCCGTTAACTACTGCTCCCGGCGGAAAGGTTGCCTTGCAGGAAGACAGGCAAAGTTTGGAAGAAGTTGTGGTAGTAGGTTACGGTGCACAGAAGATGAAGAATGTGACAGGTGCAATCGAAACCATCAATCCTAAGGAAATTCAGGATCTTTCAGTCGGCAGCCTTGGTGATGCTCTTGCCGGACAGTTCAATGGTGTTAGTGTGAGCCAGGCCGGCGGACGTCCGGGAGACACTCCAAGTCTGCAGATTCGCCAGAGTTCTGTGAACACATCCGTTACACCTGATGCATCGCGTGGTGGTGACGCAAACCCTTCACCATTGTATGTCATTGATGGATTCATCTCTACCGAGGACGCCTTCAATAACCTTGATGTTTCAGAGGTAGAGAGCATCTCTGTGCTGAAGGACGCTTCTGCTGCGATTTATGGTGCCCGTGCTGCATACGGTGTGATTCTTGTCAAGACAAAGCAGGGCAGCGTGAATGCTCCAAAGATTTCTTACTCAGGACAGCTCGGTTGGACAGACGCCCTCTATACTCCTAAAATGCTCAGCTCGTACGATTATGCTCGTGTGTACAACACAATGCGTGCTGCCAATACATCAACACAGGACAATATAGAAATGCGCACTCAGTTGTTCCAGCTTGACGAAATGGAGGCTATAAGAGGTTTGAACTACGACTTGCTTAAACAGAATTGGAGCGCTGCACTCACACATCGCCACAACATCAACCTTAACGGTGGTACAGACAAAGCTACATATTTCGCAAGTGTCAGCTATTTCAATCAGGAGGGCAACATTGGTCGTCTTGACTATGACCGCTGGAATTACCGTGCCGGTGTGAATGGAAAGATTGGCAAGTATGTCAAGACAACAATTCAAGTCAGCGGTGACTACGGAACACGTGTGACAGCGAATGCTCCATCCGGTGGTGGCAACAATTATGACTATCGTTGGAACGCCACACATTTGCCGTTTGTTCCAACAATGGTTAACGGCTATCCAATCATCTACTCCGGTATGGAGAATGTGGTACAGACGAGCGAACGTAATCTTTACAACTATGATGCTGTGCAGAACTCTTCTGATAATGTGAAGACACGCAGCTCAAACATGAATATCAATGGAGCACTTGAATTTGATTTGGGTTGGATAAAACCTTTGAAAGGGTTGACTGCCAAGTTCTCTTACTCAAAGACGATATCAAACAGCAAAGTGAACACCATAAGTACAGACATTGCAGTGTACAGGTTACTGCAGCGTACCGGTTCAGGAAATCACCTCTATACTACGGTTGATGGCGTAGACCCTATATATGATTCAAGCACCCTTGGCATTCAGCGCATAACTGATGCTGACGGAGGATACTTGAGACGCAGCATGGATGAAAGTGAACGCTATCAGATGAACTTCACCCTTCAGTATGCTCGTCAATTCGGCAAACATGATGTAAGTGCTCTCTTCTCCGTAGAAAAGAGCGAATCTGAGGGTGAGAACTTGTGGGGCAACATCACTGATCTTATCCCATACCAGGATGGACAGTCTTCTTCCGGAGCCGGTGACCAAACAACAGCTTTCGGACGCTCAGAAAGTGCTATGCTGTCGTATATCGGACGTTTCAATTACGCTTATGCAGGAAAGTACCTCTTCGAATTCCTTATGCGTACTGATGCTTCAACAAAGTTCCACCCTGACAACTATTGGGGATATTTCCCTTCTATTTCTGCAGGTTGGGTTGTATCTGAGGAGAAATGGTTCAAGGAAAAAGTATCATGGATGGATTTCTTGAAAATCCGAGCTTCCTGGGGTATGATGGGACGCGACAATATCAAGGCGTGGCTTTGGGCGCAGCTCTATAACCGTGAACCTGACAAGGGTGCCATCTTTGGTACAAACGGACAAACATCAAATGTGGGTTATGGTCTTACAATGCCAAAGGCAGGCGTCAACCCTGATGTCCACTGGGATACAACATACAAGACAAATATCGGTGTAGATATGCGATTCCTTGACGGACGTCTTTCAGCCGGCATTAACTACTACTATGACCGTGGACGCGACCTCTTCGCAACACGCACCGGTACATCTGAATATCCTACAACAGTCGGAACACAGGCTACTCCAGAGAATTATGGACAGGTAGACTCATGGGGTTGGGAACTCTCTCTTGGCTGGCGCGATAAGATAGGAAAGGACATTACCTATTGGGCAAAAATCAATACAGGATACTCTGACAACAAAGTGCTTGCAACAAACTTCCCTGCTGTTCCAGAATACGATGATGTTGTTTATGGACAGCGTGCAGACCGCGGTGTATGGGGATTGAAGTGCATCGGTATGTTCCGCAGCTATCAGCAGATTGAGGAGTACTTTGACAAGTATCACATCACCGACTACCTTGGCAAGACCAAGGCAGATGTCCATCCAGGTATGCTCATCTATGAGGATGTGAGAGGTACAAATAACGGTGACGGAACCTACGGACCTGCTGACGGAAAGATAGACAAGAATGACTATATCCGTCTGTCAGAGCATTCAAGCAACCCTTACGGATTCACACTCAACTTTGGCGGCAGCTGGAAGAGCCTGTCACTGACAGCACAACTGGCAGCATCTTGGGGAGCAAAGACACTTGTTTCTACAGATTTCCGAAAGGCTGGTAATGACAACTACGGAACTTATGAATATGTGAACCTTCCTTCTGCATTCAGCGACATGTTCTGCTATGAGGATATTTACGATGCTTCAGGAAACCTTATTGTTGCGGCCAACCGTACAGCAATGTTCCCAAACATGAACTCTTCGTATGCTTCAATTAACACACAGAATTCCTCATTCTGGCTGATGAGTGCAGCGCAGGTGAGTCTGAGAAACATTACACTCGCATGGGCAATGCCAAGCAAGTGGATAAAGTCTATCGGATTGAGCTCTGTACGTTGGAATGTGACTGTGCAGAATGCAATCAACTTTATTAACAACTATCCTGACAAGAGCTGGGCTTCCTATGCCGGCGGATATGCCACATATCCTAACCTGCGCAAGGTTACAGTCGGTGTGAATGTTTCATTCTAAGTTTGTACAGGAAAAAGAAATATTAATAGCATAAGATTATGAAATCAATTAAATTATTCATAGCATGCACTGCAGTTTGCATTGGATTTTCTTCTTGTAGTGATGATTTCCTTGAGGAAAAGAAAAACTATGGGAACTTCGACAAGGATAAAGTGTATGATAATATAATAGCTGCAAGGGAACGTGTTGACAACATCTATTTTCAGATGCTGCCAAACGGTTCCAAATTTGATGGCAATGGCATTGGCAACATCAACGATGTGACATCAGTGGGCACTCCGGACAAGTGGTCGAAGAGTACAGAGGAGTATGGTGGATTCTCATCATGGGTAGACCCTAATGTCATTCTTACATACGATAACAGTGATTTGTATGACTATTTCTATGTAGCTAACGATGTTTATTCTCCATGGGGACATATACGCCAGTGTAACGATGTCATAGAAGGTGTGTCAGCTTCCAATGGCATTAGTCCGGAGGACAAGGACAAACTCCTGGGGCAGGCTTATTTCTTCCGCGGGTATCAGTACTACCTTATGTGGAAACTTTATGGCGGTGTATGTCTCATTGACCATGTACAGAACCCTGTAGGTGGTTCGAATCTTATCGTTCCACGTGCTACAACAAAAGAAACTCTTGACTTTATCGTCAAAGATTTCGAACGCGCAGCTGAAATGTTGCCGGCACGTTGGGTGGATGAGGCAAACGATTTCGGACGCATAACATCCGGTCTCGCTCTCGCAATGAAGGCAAAAGCACTTCTTTTCTACGCTTCTCCATTGTTCAACCGTTCTGACGACAAGGCGCGTTGGGAGGCTGCTTATGAGGCTGGAAAAGCTGCATTGGAAAAACTCAAAGAAGGTAATTTCGGACTCACTTACGAAGCTAATGGCGGTGAGAAGAATGCAGCAAACTGGGCAAAGACATGGATGAACTATATTGGTAGTGATGGCAGCGTCTCCGAAGCTGTGTTTGTCACCCTCCATAATACAAAGGACAATGTCTCCGGACAGCCAAACTACGGAAAGTATAATAACTGGGAACATAACATTCGCCCAACCAACACTAATGGTGGCGGTGGCTATGCTCCAACAGCAGAAATGATTGACCTTTTCCCTATGGCTGACGGTTTGCAGCCGAGCAAGAGCTCCATTAATTATGACAAGTTGAATTTCTGGCTTAACCGTGACCCGCGTTTCTATCGCACATTCGCATTCCCAGGAGTAGAATGGCAATTTAACGAGAACGGTGTTGCTCTGAATGGTGACGACCTTAAATCAATTGTTCCTGGAGACAAGTATCCTACAGGTAACAAGTACCAGCTCTGGAGCTATACATGGTACGACAATGATGGTGACAAGGAAAGCCTTTCTGCAAGCGGCTACTCTCCAGACCTCCTGAAGACAAGAAATACTGCAATCTATGTGCGCAAGCGTTCTGATGACTACCATCTGAACAACACACAGTTCTACGTGTTCTCTTCTTCTTCAACAAATCCTAAGGGATTCCAGAAATGTGCAGCACCTCTTATAACAATGCGTTTCACAGAGGTTCTCATCAACTTTGCTGAAGCAGCTGCCGGAGCTGGCAAACTCAATGATGCTGTTGAGGCGCTTAGAGATGTTCGCAGACGTGTTGGTTATACAGGCGACTGTGGTATTACAGCCAGTGACCGTGCCGGTCTTCTTGCAGCAGCTCTTTACGAGCGTCAGATAGAACTCGCTTACGAAGGCAAGCGCTTCGACGATATGCGCCGTTGGATGCTCTTCGACGGAGGTGTGGGTCAGGAGGCTATCAAGTCATCTTGGAAACTTACAGGTTTTGGTGGCAACACTTGCAATTTCCTTGGTGTGAAACCTCTTAACGGAACAAAGCGTCATGGTATTATTATCTATTGCAAGACAACTGCAACTAAGGATGATGCAAGCGATCCACATGCAACAGACCGCCCGACAGCTCTTACACTTGACGAGGATATGTCATACACTAATGGCGTATATGCCGATGCTAAGGTGCAGGCAATGGCGGAGTACTGGCAGCAGAATTTCCAGCGCAAGGATAATAACCTTGACGGTAATGATGATGCATTCACTATCAATTTCCGTCCGGAATATTATTTCTTCGGATTAAAGAGAAACTGTATGCAAACCAACGTTACACTGCATCAGACTGTTGGATGGCACGATTTGAGCCGCAACGCTGACGGTCTGTTTGACCCTCTCTCTGACAATGCACCAGAGTAATTATTAAGACTTAATAAAAACAATAGGAACTATGCGAACTTTGCATGGTTCCTATTGTTTTTTTCGGTATGACATTAATGATGGAGCCACTTATAGCTCTCAAGTTCCAATTGGCAGATTTACAAAACATTTCTTGTTGGCTTAGCAAATGTGTTTTTCGAGCTTAAGCACATCATCGCAATAATCACACACTGCCATCCTATGGGTTATGAAAATCAGGGTTTTATCACTCATGGCACGGATATTCTCCAGCAAGCGGCGCTCTGTCTCCGGATCAAGGGCGGAAGTTGCCTCGTCGAAAAGCATAATGGGACGGTCGCGGAGCAATGCACGTGCAATGGCAATACGCTGCGCCTGACCTTCAGACAGCCCTCCACCGTGTTCGGAGCAAAGGGTTTCCATGCCGTCCTCCATTTCAAAAACAAACTCGCAGCAGCTTTTCCGCAATGCCTCACGGAGTTCTTCATCGGTGGCATCGGGCTTTCCGAGCAGAAGGTTTTCGCGGACTGTGCCACTCATCAATGTGTTGCCCTGAGGGACATAGACAAAATTGCATCTGTGGAGGTTTGTGAGTTCCAGCCTTGTCTCTCCTATCGCCACCCTGCCCTCCGTAGGGCGGAGAAGTGCAAGCATAAGGCGGACGAGGGTTGTCTTTCCGGCTCCTGTCTCGCCAATCACCGCTGTGGAAGTCCCGGGGCGGAACGTATGGGAGAAATTCTTGAATACATCGCGTCCGCCGGGCTCATATCGGAATGTCACTCCCACAAACTCCACACCGCAAGGGGCATGAAGCACTTCAGGCACTCCTGCTGTCTCTTCCGGCACAGCCTCCAGTTCCATCAGGCGTTCCGCAGCCGTCAGCACACCGACGGTCTGTGGCACAAGGCGCGCAAGATTGCGAGCAGGCGACTGGATTTTGTTGACAAGCTGGAGAAAGGCTGTCATGCCGCCAAATGTCAGTGTGCCGATTGAAAGGCGCAGCGCACTCCACCCGAACGCCACAAGATAGCTCGCCGCAAAACCGAGGTTCACGGTGAGATTGGACAGGACAGAGAACCATGTCCTCCGCACCACATTGCGGCGCAATCCTGCATGCGCCTCCGACAACCGCCCAAGCATCAGCCCGCTGCTCTCCAATGTCTTTATCACCAGCATGTTCTGCACAATCTCCTGCATCACCGACTGTATTCCTGAATCAGAATCGCGCACATCACGGTTCAGACGGCGCATCTTCCTGACATACACCCTGCTCAGGATAACGCAGACAGGCACAATGATGACCGTGACAAGCGCCAGCGTCCTATCCATGGAAAAAAGATAGCAGAAAGCTCCTACAAAAAGAAGCAGTGTCGACAGCGCACCGGGAATAGTCTCCGTCAGGAACACCACAACCGCCGTGACATCACCTTCAAGGCGGTTAAGCACATCGCCGCTATGGTGTGCGCCCTTCCCCTGCCATTCGGAGCGCAGGACACGTTCAAGCATCTGTCTCTGCATCCTGTTCTGTGCACGCACGCCAAGGATGCTCCTCACCCACGTCCCGGCTATTCCAAGCGCAAAATCCGCAAGGACGATGCCACCCATAAGCAGCACCGCGGTGTAAAGGCTGCCTTCCCTCGCATGCGATGCAATGTCTATCGCACGCTTCACAGCATAGACGGAGAGCAGGGACATGGCAACCTGTGCCACGCCCAAAAGCGCATTTACCGATGTCTGGAGGCGGTTGCCTTGCGCCCTGCCCCACAGCCACTTCACGATATCCCAAATGGGACGCTCTGTCTTCATATAACCTTTTGATTCCCTTCCCTGCTTTTTCAACATATTCCTACATTTACAGCAAAACATCTTAAATAATCTTTGGATTCCAATATGAAACACAGTTTCTACACTACATCATGCTTCCTAATTGTAATCTAACAGTCTGTTTGGCTATCTAATTTCGCCTCTATCTCTTTGATAGACGGCATTGTACCTTCAACCTTTTCCGGATATAGTTTTTCAAGCTCGTATTCTGATATTCCGAGTGGCTGGCTACTTGATTCAAGCGCATATTGAGCCAAAGTGTTGTTCTTTTGCTTGCAGATAAGCAGCCCTATCGTCGGATTATCGCGTCCCTCCTTACGAAGAAGGTGGTTACAAGCTACAACATAACCGCCCAACTGACCGGCATCAGCAAAGTCGAATTCTCCGATTTTCACCTCTACCACAACATAGCAAGACAATTTCAGATTGTAGAACAACAAATCAATAAACTTTTCTTTTTCAGCAATTTGCAGACGATACTCTTTGCCCACATAAGCGAACCCTGTGCCAAGCGCCAACAAGAAGTTTGTAATGTTTGTCAGCAATGTGTCTTTCAGTTTGCGCTCATTGTACTTTCCACGCAAACCTGTGAAAGAGAAGTCATAGGGATCGCGCGTCAGTTCCTGTGCCAAGTCACTGTCCGCATCAGGGAGTGTGTTCCTGAAATTTGTCAAAGCCTTTCCGCTGCGTTCATAGAGATTCGTACCCAACATGTTGAGCAACATATCCCTGCTCCAGCCATTTTCCAATGTCTGACGAACATAGAACAAGGCCTTGTCGGAATCATGCGAGCATTTGTCTATGATATAGCGGTGATGTCCCCAAGGTATTGAGAACAAGTCGGAATACAATCTTTCCACAAGTTGTGGAAGATTTGCCTTTTCGGATTCTTCCACGGCTTGTGGAAGAATTGCAATCTGCTGCTTGTAAAGGGTATAGAAACGTTTCGCATAGCGAATGGATGTCTCAGAAAGTCCTTCGACATCAGGCATTTCATGGCGCAAATCACGGCTCAGTGTGGCGTAGAACTTACTGCCATACTTATTTTCCACTTGCTTTTCCTCAATATCCTTGCCAAGTTCCCAATAATAGCCAAGCAGTTCCCTGTTCACCTTTATTGCCGCCTTGATTTGGCTGCCACGATAACGCTTCACAAGGTCATTTATCCATAAAGCGTAATCCTTGTCCAATATGCCAATTGATTTATCCATAATCATCCTACTCAGAATTTCCATAACAGCTGCACATCAAAAACTTTCTCACGAGCGGACATCGGCGCCCCACATCATCTTCGTGCGCAGAGTGTCAACATAATTGCTTGACTTGCGCTTCACAATCGCCACATCATACGCCGCACGGCGGACAGTGATGCGCGTCGTCTCGGGAAGTTTCTCCGAGCGGCCATCCACGGCAATAAGGAACTTATGCGAGCGACTCTCGACCTCCAGCTCTATCTCTGTCGACAAAGGGACGACAATCGGGCGGATGTTCAGGCTGTGTGGCGCAACAGGCGTAAGGCACATGACATCCGTCTGCGGCATGATTATCGGGCCGCCGTTCGACAATGAGTAAGCCGTCGAGCCTGTCGGTGTGGAGACTATCAGTCCGTCAGCCATATAGGTCACCAGCGGTTCGCCGCCAATCCTCGCATTAATGGTTATCATTGAGGCATTGTCCTGCTTCAGCACAGCAATGTCGTTCAGCGCATGCTCCACGGCAACCCTATGGCAGCCACCTCTTTCCACGGACAGTTCCGCCTCGATGACAGCGTGGCTTTCCGTGACAAAATCCCCGGAATAGAGCATTTCAAACGCCAGCTCCGCATCAGAAGCAGGAATATCAGCAAGATAGCCCAAACGCCCCGTGTTTATGCCAACAATGGGCACTTTGCGCTCACCAACCATGTTGGCAGCCTTAAGGAATGTGCCGTCGCCACCCATCGAAACGACAAAGTCAACATCAAAGTCCAGCTCGGTGAACGTTCCCGCCACACCGGACAGCAGACCTTGCTCCGAAACAAGGAAATCATGGAAAAGACGTTCCATGTAGACTTTCGCACCGCGCTCCTCAAGAAGCGAGAGCACACTGCGGACTGCCGAAGACTTCTTCGTCTGGTATTCATTGCCGAAAATGGCGAAACTGAGCTTTTTCTTCATTAATTGTCGCTGAAATCTTGTAAATTAACAAATTGTTTTGTATATTTGCAACTGCAAAATTAAACATTTTAATCAAGAAAAAAGAAAAACCATGGCAAAAGTTTATGAATTCATTTCCAATGGGACAGAGGAAGTCGAGGCTCTGATTCCTGTCGATGTGCTCCGAAGAGCAGGTGCCGATGTCTGCATAGTGTCAACAACGGGCGACCTTGAGGTCACCACTGCCCACAATGTCCGCATCATTACCGATGCGCTCATTGAGGACTTTGAGGGCTTCGACGATGCCGACCTCCTGATGATTCCGGGCGGTCTGCCGGGGGCGGAGAACCTCTGCAACCACCCTCTCGTGCGTGAGGCGATAAAGAAGCAGTACGACAATGGCAAACTTGTCTCTGCCATCTGTGCCGGCCCGATGATTTTCGGCTCACTCGGCATCAGCAAAGGCAAGCGCTGCACCTGCTATCCGGGCTTCGAGGACTATCTTGACGGCGCGACATACACCGCCGAACTCGTCACCGTCGATGGCAACATGGTGACAGGCGAAGGCCCAGCAGCAACATTCCCTTATGCCTTCACGCTCTGCGAACTGCTCTTCGGCAAGACTGTCTCCAAGTCCTTGCAGGACGGCATGATGTACACACATCTTATGGAAGAGGCGAGAAAGTAAGCGAAGCAAAGTAAAAAAAACAATCTAAGAAATAAAAGAAAGAGTCTTCATTCTGTAAAAGCTGTTTCTTTTATTTCTTAGATTGTTTTTTTTAGCTAAGTCAGGAAAAGAACATAGGCTGCGAAACATCTTTGCCTCATTCATCAGTTGGCATTCCCGGAAAGTGTCCGTTCAAGAATTGCCATATATTCTTCGTCCGTCGTTTCCCAAGTGGTTTTCGCAAGAGCCTTCCCTTGCCTGTCAAGGATGCAGAATGAAGATGCCCCCATCTTCTTGGTATCCACACCGAAGCGTTGCTCAATAAAATCACCAACCTTGCCCATATAATTGGTGAAATCTATCATTTTCGGTTTCTTCGGATTAATGGAGTAATACTTACAATCAAGTTTGTTCTTTTTGACAAAGCCCTCCACAATAACCTTGGGATGCCCGCAAATGACAAACAGTTCAGCGTTCTTCTTGTCCTTCAGCAACTCCAGAACATTAGGCAGCGTTTCCATTATGCATGGGCATGCGTCATGGAATACATACAACACGCGGTAGTCCGCATCAGATGACATTATCTTGTTATACAAACTGTCCGTGCTGATGTCCACAATCTGCGCGTGCAGCGTCATGGACAAAAAGAACAGGATCAGCAAATGAAAGTATCGCATAGCACTCTATTATTTTTCAAGGACAATCTGATATCCTCCATTTTCGCCCAGTGAAGAGTCAAATGCAATAGAGTCTGCCTTTATCTGGTAATAGTCATTATCCAACAGTTTATCTTTTGATATGTCGTAATCTTCACCTGTATACTGATGTATCTCCTCTAACGCAATCTCATCCTTCACCCAATAAAGGTCTTCTTCAACAAGTAACGGATAGACATAGTCCGGAGCAGGCTTGTCCAACAAAAGTTCTGCATAAACCTTATCATCCTGCGCGTCGTAGTAACCACGTGCAATGTATTCATTATCCTGAAGGGATTCTACTAACTCTATAAAGTGAGTTTCTCTCGGAAAAAGTTTGAAATCACAAATACCAAACCCCCTGCATCCACGACTTTTGCGTCCTATAGTAAGTCTCAGAATTACAATATCTGAATCTAATACCGGTTTGTCTACACTCGTCACGGTTTTGCTATATGCCATTGTCATCGCTAATGGAGTCTTGACAAATGAAACATTTTTAGCAAACTCATCCTCTGTCATACGCTTTTGTTCTTGGTTAGCCAAAGAATCATCAGAAGAGCATGACAACAGGCTTACACCCATAACTGCCGCAAAAAACATTGTTGAAATTGTTTTTTTCATTGTTGTAGTTTTTTTTTGTTAATACTATATTTATTTTCCTAATCAACAATATTGCAATTGTTAGGCCTTTTTTGATACACCTAAATCATAGTGTTATATATCCTTCAAGCGCATACTGCTCGAAAACGAAGCGGACGATGTACTCCCCCTTCATGTCCGCAGGCAACAGACAGGTTGTTTCTGAGGCAGAAACGTATTGACAGCAGATAACCTCCCCAGTTGCTGCGTCCATAACCTCAAATATACAGTCACTCGCGAATGCAGGGAAAGAAATGCTGTTTCCTTCAAGATACGCAATAGGATATTTTGCAGGTACTCGCTTAATGCCTTTCTTGTAAGTAACGTCATCATCATACGAACAAGTTAGTGGAACTTGAATCGGCATGATTGCCAGTTCTTCGCATAATGCCATTTGCGAGAACCCAACCGACATTAAAATTAATAGTAATAGTTTTTTCATAATTTTGAAATTTGTTGTACTTTTGGTTTAACGGCTGCAAAAGTACAACAAATTTCAAAAACACTGCAAAAAAATGAGTACAATTAGTACACGACAGTTACCCTACCACGTACTAATAGCATAGCAATCAAAGAATTACATAAAAAGTACAATTAGTACATTACGGTGTCATAGCTTGGAAATGTTGTGTGTGAACGTCCTTGCTCCAGCTTCATTGAAGATTTTCTTGTTCAAACTACTACGCAGATTTGTGACATTCTGCTTCGTCATATCCATCAGCACAGCTATCTCCGAAGGAACAAAACCTATGCGTGTCAGAACGCAAACTCTTAGTTCGTCATCAGTGAAACGAACTGAGGTGGCTTCAAGTGAAGCAAGGAAATCCGGAATATGATTGCCAACAACATCTATCAATGCAGACCATTCAACCGTGGTTGGCTGCGTCAGCTTGGAAGCATGGCTGTGCATGATAGTGACAATTTGATGCTTTTGAAGGTTTTGTTCCCAGGCAAGCCTGTCGACATCCAAATTATCACGGTACATTGAAAGGTCTTTCTCCAACTCACCAATTTTCTCCAATAATGAAGCCTCATAGGAAACTCCATTCTCCTTGTATTTTTTATATTCTTCCAAAGCCTCATTGTAATCATGCAATGCCAAGGCGTATTTGCTATTAAGCTCTCTTTTTTCTGCAAGTACCTTTTTTCGGTACTTTATATAAAAAGTGTAAATTGTGCCAAGAACTAATACTGATGCCACAAAGCAAAAGAACAATATACGCCATAGATTTTGTACTTCCTTGGATTTTTTCAAAGCCTCCTGCTGGTGAGAAGAATAGTCGTAAAGGGATTGTGCCCTGCCCACTTCCTTTGCAGAGTTCCTTATGTTTGCCGTGTCATTGGCATCGGCATAGAGTCTCGCATATTTCACGACAGAGTCAGCCTGATGCAAGTCCATATAAACCTCCATCAAACCTTTATAACCATTCTCGAGGTTCATTATTTCCTTATCATAAGCGACAAGCTTCCTATAATAATAAAGGGCGGAGTCTATGTTACAAAATTTATGATAATATTCTCCTAAACAATAGTAAAAGAGCTCGCATCCTTTTTTCATATTACCATTCTTGTCCACCAAACCTGATTTTGAAACATATTCGTCAATCTCACATTTTGCCTCGTCCAAGGCATTTCGTTCCAAATTATAAGATATTGTGGTAGCCAATTCTGATGCAGCCAAGGCATCCTCACCGAGTGCTTTGAATGCTTTGTATGTCTTTTTGGAAATATCTGCAGATTTTTCTTTATTGCCTGCCAGTCTATACGTACTAGCAATTCTTCCCAGACAGTGCACTGCCATAAGTGTATCTTTGGCATTCCTCGCCATGGTAATAGCACTGTTCCACATCTCCAGTTCCTTCTGTGGATAGCGTTGCTTATGGAACAGTTCCGCCATTTGGGCATAGATTCTTCCCAACAATTCATAATTACAATTACTTGAAGTCGTATCGGCAAGGTTCACGGCTTTCATGTAGTACTCCAGTGCCGTAGGGCTGTTGCCCTTGTCACGGTGGACGCAGCCAATCATATAGTTTGCGCGGATGCGTTCCTCCATTGTGCCGTGGGAGTCATAGAAATGGAGGACTGAGTCCATAAAAACGGCATTTTTCATAGAGACATAGTCAGAGTTCATCTTCTCCGCTTTTGTAAGCAACTCGCTCATACGCTTCCTCTCGCCTGGAGTGGTGCATGATGACTGTGTCACAGCCATGATGACGGATGCAACGAGGGTATAAATTATATGTTTAGGTCGTATTGTCATTTGTGTATGGTCGGGCAAATTCTCATTTCACATGCAAAGGTAATGATTTTTTACATAAAACCACACATTATGATAGCAAAATCCTGATTTCAACGACATTTTTCACAGACATGCGGCATAATGGATTTCTTCTTTGAGGCGTATTTCTCAAAGGATAGGTATCGCTCTAAGAAAAGAAAGAAAAGAAAGAAACAAAAGAATCTGCTCTGCCTTTGCATTGTCTTATCCATGTGGATTAGAGGGCTTATAGAGGAATGATTTTGTTGTTGAAGATTCTTTTGTTTCTTTCTTTTCTTAGAGCGATACCAACCTTTGAGCGAAAGGTAACGGTTTGCATGGTAAAAGATAACACTTTATACAACAAAAGGTTACCTTTCACAGTGCGAAAGGTAACCTTTTAAATTATAATTTATAATAAATTGATTTACAATGTATTATAACATTAATTCTTTATTAACAGCCATGGCACATCAATATGCCACGCGGATATGCAGGCGGTGCTTCTTGTTCTTGTCGATGCTGTACTTCTTCAGCACACCCGGACCGCAAGAGCTGTTGCCGATGCCAAGCACGGCGCAGTCGACGGTGAGGATGGTGTAGTCGCCTTCCTTCAGCTCGTGGTCATGACGCACGGAAGCTATGTCCTGCGGAGTGTAGTGGAGGGCAGAGAAAGAGAACGGCTCGTCAACGGCTGTCACACGCACTTTCCTGCCGGAAGCGGTGGCGAGTTCCACGTAGGAGGTCTCACGGTGGTTGCCACAATCCTGCGGCACAGGGTAATGGGCGTACTCATCCGTCACCTTTGAACGCCACAGCCCGATGTGACAGGAACGCCAGCGGTCAGGATAGGTATCCCACGGGCCACGGCCGTAATATGCCAGCTGCTCATAGTCCTTTGGCAGTCGGAGCTGCAGACCGAGACGAGGAAGCTCGGGAAGCTCGCCACGGAACTCATATTCCTGCACGATGTCAAGCGGAGAACCAGCCTTGCTGCTGCCGCCGGCAGCATTGCTGAAGGTTGTTGTGACAACTATGCTGCCAGCTGTGTATTTGTACTCCTCTACCCTAATGACACTGCCGTCGCCATTGATTTTTTCCTCCAAAACGCTCACCTCAGGCGAATCGAGACGGTTTTTCTTCCAGTCCTTGGCAAGCCAGTTGCCGAAAGACTTGTCATTGTCTGTCGGAGCGCGGAACAATGATGCGGAAACCGCTGCACGCAGCGCCTTGGCGTCCATGCCCGACTTGCCGGATTTCTGCATCGGCTGTGACTTTGCGAAGTCCATAACATCACCGGAGAGGCAGAACTGCTCGTCGGACACCTTCATGCCGTCACGCATTACGGTGAGGTTCAGGAGTGTCTGCGCACCGGTTTCCGCCTTGGTCGGCAAGCCTTTTATCGTCAGAAGGGCGCTGTCGCCCGGCTGCACCTCAGGCAGAAGGATGTCAAACGGTTTCCTTGTTTTGCCGTTGACAATGACTTGTCCGCTGACCTTGTAGCCGGCAAGGGTTATGTGGTGGTTGCGGTTTATGACATAGATCGCGTCACCGTGCTTGCTGAACTGCACAGGGGAATAGACGTGCTTCACCTCGTAATACTTGGCAGTCAGTTCGCGGTCGCACTTTACGACACCGTTCAGGCAGAACGCCTTAAGATTAGGTTTGTCGCCGAAATCTCCGCCATAAGCCACCCAACGGCGATTGCCGGAAGGCTGTTTGCCGGTCGCTTTTGCAACTGTGCCTTCCGCAGGGACAATGATTCCTTGGTCAACCCAGTCCCAGATGAAGCCGCCAAGCATACGCGGATTGGAATAAATCTCGTCCCAATATTCCTGGAAATTGCCGAGTGCGTTACCCATACAGTGGGCATATTCAGATGTGAGGACAGGGCGTTGGTCGAGTACAGGGCCATTGACCGTCTGCTGATACCACTTGCGCTGCGCTATGCCGAGCAGGAATTCCCAACGCGCATTCTCGGCACGTTCCTTGTCACTTCCCTCCGGCACTCCCGGATTGAGATACTCCTGCATCACACGCGGATAGAAGCGTGAGATGACATCGACACACTCAGGGTCGGCTATCTCCTCCGTTCCTCCGACACTTCCCTGCGCTCCCTCGTAGTGAACGAAGCGTGTGGGGTCGAATTCATGCAGCCAGCCTGCCATGGCACTGTGGTTTGCGCCATAGCCACTCTCGTTACCGAGACTCCAGAAGACTACGGAAGCGTGGTTCTTGTCGCGCTCCGCAACACGGATCATGCGGTCCATCATAGCGTCGTTCCAGTCAGGCGTGGAGGTGAACTCACCGCGCACGCCGTGGTTTTCGGCATTTGCCTCGTCAAGGACATAGAGCCCGAGGGAGTCGCAAAGCTCATACCAGCGCGGTGTGCTCGGATAGTGGGAGGTGCGCACGGCGTTGATGTTCGCCTGCTTCATGAGACGGATGTCCTGCAACATACGCTCTTCGGTCATCACACGCGCCTTGAAAGGGTCGTGCTCCAGACGGTTGACGCCACGGAAACGCACCTGCTTGCCGTTGACGAGAAACATGCCATGACGGATAGCGAGCTGTCGGAAACCTATTTTCTGAGTGATGCACTCAGTCGGTTGTGACGAGTCTGGTGACATCAACTGTATCTTCAGCGTGTACAAATAAGGAGTCTCCGCTGTCCATGGGTGCACGTTCCGGACGAGTGTGTCAAGGCGTGCGAACTTCATTCTGCCACGCTGCGGATACCATTCATTCATGACCGCGCCCTTATGGTTAAGGTTCAGCACAGGTTCGGCGTCGGTCTTCATCGTTGCAACCTCCTTGCCGTCGGCATCAAAGAGTGTCGCCACGATGGCATATCCCTTGGCATCATTGCCGTCAAGGGATTGGAGTTTGGGGTTTATTTGAAGGTGGAAATTGCGGTATGTGTCGTCCGCAGCAACGGTGCGCACGGCGAAATCACACATACGGAGTGCCGGTGTGTGGAACAATGTGACACTTCTGTGGACTCCGGCGAAACGCCATGCGTCCTGGTCTTCGAGGTATGAGCCGTCACTATACTTATAGACGGTGAGTTCTATGTCGTTATCCTTTGAACCTTTGTTAAGGAACGAGGTGATGTCAAATTCTGCCGGAGAGCATGAATCCTGGGAATAGCCTACCCTCTTGCCGTTGACGGAGACATAGAAGGCAGACATCACGCCGTCGAAACGGATGTATGTATGTCCGCCGTCCGACAGCCATTCGGCAGGGACGGTGAACTTCCGGCGGTACTGTCCCGTAGGGTTGCGCTCGATGAATGCTGTATAAGCCTGCTTCGGCTCGTCCATGACGAAAGGCGGATTGACCTTGAAGGTGTAGCCGGAGGAGGAGTAAATCGGTGTGCCATAGCCGGAAACTTCCCAAATGGCAGGCACGGCAATTGTGCCCCATTGTGCCTGTTCTATCTTCTCAGGGACAGGTGCCCAACGGAAATCCCACTGTCCGTCGAGTGTCATTTGGCGGTCGCCGGGCGTGGAATGGTAGGGAATGAATCCTGCGCGTGCAGGTTCTCGGTTGATTTGCAGCACGTGGTTATCCTCGTAAACAGCCTTTTGGGCTGCACCGGGCAACGAGGAGAAGGCTGCAAGGAGTAATGGTAGAAATCTTGTCAGTCGCATTTGATAAGGTTATGTTGGTCGTTTGATAAATTGTTTCGGTCATATCAATATTGACAGTATTGTCAATAATGTCAGTATTGTCAGAGACGACAGTAATGACAGTACTGTCAATACTGTCAGTCGGTACTATCGTAATTGTCGCCACTTCGCTGCCTAATCCTTCTCGATAAGCACCACAGCGTAGGCGGAGATGCCCTCTTCCCTGCCGGTGAAACCGAGTTTTTCGGTGGTGGTTGCCTTTATGGAGATGTCCTCTTCGTCACATTCAAGGACTTCGGCAAGGCATTGCTTCATCGCCGGGACATGGGGATTGATTTTCGGACGCTCGGCACAGACGGTGGCATCGATGTTGCCGAGACGATAGCCTTTCTGCGCTATGAGGTCACGAGTCTTGCGCAGAAGGATTTTGGAGTCTATGCCGTCGGTCTCCGCTGCCGTGTCCGGAAAATGGAAACCTATATCACGCATATTTGCGGCACCGAGCATGGCGTCGCAAATGGCATGGATAAGCACGTCGGCATCACTATGGCCGAGAAGTCCGAGGGTGTGTTCTATCTTTATTCCGCCAAGCCAAAGGTCGCGGTCTTCAACAAGTTTATGGACATCAAAGCCCATTCCTACACGGATTTTCATTATGTCGTTATAACAGGTTAGTGGTTGTGGTTACTGCTTTTTTGCAGAAAAGAATGCTACAAAGTTAGCACATTTTCCTGAGAAGTGCAAATAAAAAAGGATTTGTTTGGCAGAAGCCTTAGCGTCTGCCAAACAAATCCTTTATTCCGTCCATGTCGAATGCAAGCGAGAAGCGTAATGTCTGGTCGAGCGGACTGCTGTTCGCCTTGGAGACAACATAGCCCACATCGAGTGAGAAGACATTCATTCTAAAGCCCGCACCGACAGTATAGTATTTTCTGTTGCCTTTGCTTTCCGCCTCATGGTGATAGCCTGCACGGAGAGAGAACTTGTCATTGTAGACATACTCCGCACCTATGCTCCACTGGATTTCTTCGAGTTCCTCCTTGAAACCGCCGGGAGCGTCGGAAAAACTCTTGAACATTCCGGAGATAGAACCTATGTCGTAATACACCTCATCGGCATACTCGTCAAGCGTTGCTGCATTTGTCTCACCGTTGGCTTTTGCCTCCTCAAACTTTGCAAGTGACGGATAGGACGGCACAAGCAGCTTGTTGGCATCGGCGGCGATGGTGAAACGGTTGTACTCATTGATAGGTATCATCAATGAAGCGCCGAGTCGGAGGTTTGTAGGGATGAACTCTGAGCGTGTAGAGCCTCCGAAAGTGATTTTCGAACCGATGTTGGAGACATTCAAGCCAAGGCCGAGCTGGCATTCACGGCTTCCAAGATTGATATAGTCCTGATAGTAACAAGCGATGTCTGCACCAAATGCTCCTGACGCCGATGTCTCCTCCGTCTGGCTGTAGGACATGTCGGAACGGAGGTAGCGGACGGCAGCAGCAAGGGAAAATTTCTCACTGAGCATCATGGAGTATGCCACATCGAGAGACATCTCGTAAGGCTTTATGGACATGTTTTCATCACCGCCGTCAAAGAAAACCTCACCAAGGGAGAAATAGCGGATAGAGCCCGAGATGGCAGAATAGTCACCTATACGGTAGTAGCCTGCAAGGTAAGCGATGTCCATATCTCCCACAAGCTGGCGCAACCATGGAGTATAGTTCAGGGAAACTCCTGCCCTTGAGATGCAGAACGGATATTTCGCCGGGTTCCAATACTGTGAGGCCACATCCGGGTCGGTTGCCGCTCCGACATCACCAAAACCTCCACCACGTGCGTCAGGCGCAATGGTCTGGGAGACAAGGGCTGTATGGATAGGGTTGAACATGTTACGCTTTTCGTCTTCAGCAGAAGCTGTCAGAACTGCCAGGAAAAGCAGGAGCAACGTGACTGTTTTCTTTGTCATTATTGTATAGTGTTTTGTTTGCTTGTTAAAGGTGTTTACCCTCGCCTTGTTATGGCACTGTCACACGAAAGCATGCATGCTTCATGCAGAGGGCTTTGCGTGGAAGGCATCAGTCGTCAAGTATGACAATCTTCTTCGCCTTTGTTGTTCTTGAAGCACCATCGCAGGAAAGTCGGGCACGATAGAGGTAGACTCCTGTAGCCAGACGACTGCCATCGGAGGTGCTGCCGTCCCAATCCAGGCGTGAGGCAGCTATGTCAGAGCCGGCTGTTTCTGAGATTCTGTGCAGCAGACGCCCACTCATGTCAAAGATTTCGATGTCTATGTCGACAGGAGAGCCTGCACGGTCGTGAGAGACAATGAATGTGGTCAGTTCGCGGACAGGATTCTTTGTGGCTGTGACATTAAGATAGTTCGGGTCAAGTCCTCTCACGACATTGAACGACAAGGTTGTCGTGGACGGATTGTTCAATATGTCCCAAGCCCGGAAACGGAGAGTATGGCGTCCCTCGCTCAACTCCGGTATGCTGAAATGCACCGCACCTGAAGTATATGTTCCGAAATCATATTGGAAACAGTCATTGAGGTTGTAGGTCATTGCCGCGTCATTGTCTATGGTCAGCTGCATGTCATGACCTATACCGGCGCCTGAGGCGTTGATGCCGTTGTTGTCCCTAATCTCTGCGACAAAGTACGGAGTGGAGTTGACATTTCCGCCATTGACGAACATCGGAGAGTTAAGGTAGCAGTACAGGGAAGGACCTATGGAATCATTGAACACCTCTTCCGTGCCTCCGACAAGGAATCTGTCAGTCTCGCCATTGGCAACCTTTGACGCATCACTGTTGTAGGCGAACATTGTCACAAGACCGTTTTTGTCAGAGTAGTTTATGTCCTTTGAGACAGCGAAATTGACCACGAATTTTCCTTTGCGCACACTGTCAGTTCCGGAATAGAGGACTTTTGTGCGGTCTATGTATTGGAATGGCGAGTCATCTGAGTTCCCCAATGTTGTAAGCTGTTCGGCATTGTCGCGTATCATCACAGAGATTCGTCCGTCAAAATCGTCCACTGCTTCTCCGTCTTTTGAGATATGTCCCACGACACGCACTTTGCCATTAGCGCGGATTGTCGGCATTTCACCACGTGCAAGGTCAGCGTTGTTGATGCTGTCGACAACACATTTGTACAATGGGACGTTAAGGGCAAGTGCCGGGTCGCCAAGCAACGAATAATGGTGCTTGTTCTTCGTCCTGTCAAGGCCTAATGTTGCGAGCTGCGTCTTGGCTATCATGTTAGCCTCGCCCAAGGTTGTGCGCTTGCCGTTCTTTACTGTAAGCAGGGCTTTCAGGAATTCATCGTTCATATATTTGTTGTAGAAAGCCAGCACTGTGCGCGTTGTGCCGAAGAACGCCACGCCACCACCCTTTTCATTCAGGATTACCGTCTCGCCTATCGTGGATGAGTTTCCGTCAAACGGTCCGACATCACATGAGGCGGTTATCCATAAAGGAAGGTTTGTGTTACGGAAGTCCTCAAAGTCTGTAAGGCGCAGCACATACTCATGGGAGATGGATTCCGGTGCGCCGTGACCTACATAATCCATAATCAGTGCACCGTTCTTCTGCTGTGTCTTTATGATGTTCTCAACCTCAGGATAACGATTTCCTGTGGCAGACATAGTACGTTTATAAGCGTCCCAATATACCTTTTTGACATTGTAGCCCGGAAAATCCTTGATGATACTGTCAGCTACGGAGTTAATGTCAGTCATGTGCAGGTTGTTGTCTCCGTCATCCCCAAGGAACATCATGATGTTCTGCCAGTCGCCGACATTTTTGTTTTCGGCATAGGAGATTGTCTTGTCAACAAGTATCTTCGCCTCTGTCGGTGTTGTCACAGGGAATCTTCCGATTGCAATATCCGGAGTTCCTGTGTATGAACCGCTACGTACAAGAGCCTCATTGTCGTCAAGCATTGCGATGAAATCATCGGAAACGAGACAATTTTCCGCATTGTATGAGTTCTCACTCTCATAGCAGAGCAGAAGATTGTCAGCATTCAGACCTCTGCATCCTGACGAGAGAAGGCGGTTGTCCCACTTGCTATCACCGAAAAGAAGAAGGTATTTCGGATATTTTTTCTCATCGCCACGGTCATAAAGCATCTTCATGTAACGGCGGTATGCTGAGACATCAGGCGTTCCGCTTGAGAACTCATTGTACAGTTCATCGGCAGGAACAATACGGACTGACAGGCCGTCATGCTTCTCATGGTGCTCTTTAAGGCGTGTTGCCTGTGCCAGCAAGGTCTGGGATGTAGGGATTATTATCGTCATATCGACTATTGAGTCGCCATGATGGTCTTGGTTCATGATACGATAGACATACTCTGCCACAGGAAATGTCCCGTTCTGCAAGTCCGGAGCCGGGCGTGGAGTTGATGTGCGGAGGGAGAGATAGTCAAGACGCAAAGGTCCTCCGGAAAGGCATGTCAGCGTTACGGTGTCAGTAGGATGTGTATTCACATTGTATGTCACTGTGGTGAACATTGCCTTGTCATACTTTGACAGTGATATTGTTGTCTCCGGATATTCTTTACCGTTGACAGTCAGGCGGAATGTGCTGTTTGTCCCTGCCGTGACACAAGCGGTCAGCACTCCGGAAGTGTCGTCTCCCGGTGTGTCCAAATAATATGTCTTGCTGCTGCCAAGAGCTATTTGTGCAGCTTCAACAAGGTTTCGTCCACCTTCATACCACGCAAAATCGTCCACTTCATAAAGACTGTGATAGTCGTCGGCAACAGGATAATTGGCTGCCAACAGTTCTGCATCACTAACCAACAGTGGCTCTTCATCTGTCTGGGTGATGAAGTAATAGCCTTTTGAGGAATAAGGATTGCGTGTCCTGACGTTAGATGTTGTGCTGTCCCATGACACAGGTCCTTTGGCAAAAAACAGGCGTTTGCCATTGACAATGCACGAAGGGACTTCCTGCAAATCATCCGTTTTCGTGATGTAGTCAGGAGAAAGGACCTCTGGCACAAGATTTCCTCCATAGCCGTAAATCTTCACCTTGTTTATATCGGTGAACCCTGCCCATTTCACAACATTATCGGTGAGTTGGTAAAACCCTGTTGACGGTACAGCAATCTTTGCCCATGTACCTTCCTTCAGCACAGAATGGGTGGCATAGCGTCCTGTTGCATCAAGCTCTGCTGACGAGGAACGCCGGCGCGTATTGCTTTTTGCCTTGCCTGAATCTGCTTTCGGGAAGGCCTCCACTTTCAGCATGAAACTGACAAGGAAACGGTATTTCCCGTTATGGAACACCACCGGAGTCAGTGAGAAAAGCATGTAAGGCCGCTTCTTGTTGACAATGACCGTTTGCTCCACATCAGGAAGAGACGGTGGGATTTCTCCTGCCAGACGGCTGTAACTGTCAATATCCTTCTGCGACATCTCCAAGAATTCCGGATAAAGAATCTCACAGACATATACAGAATCCTCATAGTCAAGTGGCAACGGCATAGTGTGGTTGACCTTCGGGAGCATGGAGTCGACATTGACATCCTCTGCCGTAAGGTTAAAGAATCGCTGTGCTCCGACTGCATCTGCTGTCAGAACAAACAATATAATCAATATGTAACGTGCCACTTTCATAATTCTGTATTTTTTATTTCACATGGAAATCAAGGACTTTGCGCCCTTCTATATAGCCTTCGAGGTGGTTGCCTATGCTCACGGGTCCAACGCCTGCCGGAGTGCCTGTATACAGAAGGTCGCCTGTCTTCAATGTAAAGTACTGCGAGATGTATGCTATCAGATGGTCAACATTATGAATCATGTCCGAAGAGCATCCTTCCTGCACTGTCTTGCCGTCAATGTCAAGATTGAAATGTATGCCTTGAATGTCAAGAAACTTTTCTTTCTCTACAAATTCTCCGATAACCGCCGAACCGTCAAAGCCTTTGCATATCTCCCACGGCTGCCCTTCCTCACGCAGTTTTTTCTGCAA
Source organism: Palleniella intestinalis (assembly GCF_013166595.1). Lineage (GTDB taxonomy): Bacteria > Bacteroidota > Bacteroidia > Bacteroidales > Bacteroidaceae > Prevotella > Prevotella intestinalis. Next base: position 90,691 of record NZ_JABKKG010000005.1, read on the forward strand.
TTCACGCGCTGTAAAGTCTATGCCTACTGTCACAGCGTCGTAGTAACGGTGGGCGAAACGTTCAGGAATACTCTTGCCAAGGCGGCAGATGCGCACCACAAGTTCTGTCTCATAGTCCACCTGCCCCATGAATTCCGGAAGGAAAAACGGCTTGCCATCCTTCAACAGAGCAGAGTCTGCCTTGGTGAAAATGACAGGATTGCGCTCTGCGGAATCACTTGCGCTCTGTTGTAATAACGCAGTTTTTATCTCTTTATTGTGTAGGGCATAGTTCATGCCCACTGCAAATATCTTCATAACAATGAAAAAAGCGCCAGCACCAAGTATGGCACTGACGCGGATATATTGTTTCAACAAGGTGGAAACCAAAGGGTTTCGACCCTTAAAAACTCAACAAAACAGATTCCGCAGCCCTGCCCACAAAGGCAGAATCTATTGGAATCCCCAAGGACTTATTAGTCTGCCTGAAGAGTGAAACGCTTGAAAGCGACCACAGTAAGTTCCTTGTCTGCAGCCTGGAGGTACTGTGCCACTGTCTGCTTAGAGTCCTGGATGAACTCCTGGTTGAGAAGACAGCACTCCTTGAAGAACTTGTTGACACGTCCCTTTGCGATATTCTCAATCATCTGCATGTTGAGGCTTGCAGCCTTCTCTGCTGACACAGTGGCGATGATTTCCTTTGCCTTGGCAACATCCTCAGCTGTGATCCAGCCTTTGCCCATGTTTGACTCCATGTGGTCCTCAGAGTCAACGTGTGCAGGATTGATGCCCGCCTTCTTCAGTGCGTTCTCAACAGCCTTCTGCACCTGCTCCTGCTTTGACTTCTCTACAGCAACATTGTACTCCTCGTCGATAGTAGCCTGTGGTACAGACTTCTCGTCAAGAGCGACAGGATTCATGGCAGCAACCTGCATTGCAACAGCGTGAGCCTGCTCAGCAGCCGGCTTGTTGGTCTGTACGAGTGTACAGAGACCGTTGCGGTTCATGTGGTTGTAAGCGTCGATGTTGTCGCCCTCAAGGAACATGTATCCGTCAAGCTCCATCTTCTCACCAGTAACACCGGAACGCTCAACTACAGCGTCAGCAACCTTCTGTCCGTTAGCGAGCACGAGTTCAGACACTTCCTCAACAGACTTAGCCTTTGCTGCAACAGCAGCATCAAGGATGTCCTGTGTCAGTTTGATATAGTCTGCGCCATTTGCAACGAAGTCTGTCTCACACTTCAAAGCGATGATAGCTGCGAAGCCCTCACCAACTTTAGCAAGTACACAACCGTTAGATGTCTCACGATCAGCACGCTTTGCAGCGATAGCCTGACCTTTCTGGCGGAGGATATCCTTAGCCTTGTCCATATCGCCCTCAGCCTCTGTGAGAGCCTTCTTAACATCAGCAAGACCGGCACCTGTCATGGTGCGGAGCTTCTTGATGTCTTCCATTGATACAGCCATTGTATTTCTTGTATTTAAAGGGTTAATAAGATGTAAAGATGCAAAGCGGTTTTGCATCTTTACATCTGTGTTCTTTTGAAATAATATTACTCTGCAGCAGCTTCTGCCTCAGCCTTGCGTGCACGACCTGCACGCTTCTTGCCCTCAGCAGCTTCCTCTGCCTGCTCAGCAGCAGCCTTCTCGTCTGCCTTCTCAGCCTTGCGCTCCTCAAGACCCTCTGCGATTGCCTGGCAGCAAGCACCGAGGATAGCGTTGATAGAGTCCTTAGCGTCGTCGTTTGCAGGGATTGGGAAATTAACCTTGTTAGGGTCAGAGTTTGTATCGCAGATAGCGAATACAGGGATTCCCAGACGCTGTGCCTCAGCGATAGCGATGTGCTCCTTGGCAACATCGATAACGAAGAGTGCAGAAGGGAGACGTGTCAGGTCGGCGATAGAACCGAGGTTCTTCTCAAGCTTCGCACGCTGGCGTGAAATCTGGAGGAGCTCACGCTTAGAGAGGTTTGAGAATGTGCCGTCAGCCATCATCTTGTCTATGTTCGTCATTTTCTTGATAGCCTTACGTATTGTTGGGAAGTTGGTGAGCATACCGCCGGCCCAACGCTCGTTAACGTATGGCATGTTTACGCTTGCAGCCTTCTCGGCAACAATGTCCTTAGCCTGTTTTTTAGTAGCGACGAACAGGATCTTCTTTCCTGACTTTGCGATTTGCTTGAGAGCCTCTGCAGCAGTGTCTGTCATTGCGACAGTCTTATGCAGGTCTATGATGTGAATGCCATTGCGCTCCATGAAGATGTAAGGAGCCATAGCCGGATTCCACTTGCGGCGGAGGTGTCCGAAATGACAGCCTGCCTGGAGTAACTGGTCAAAATTTGTTCTTGCCATTTTTCTTTGTTTGTTTACGTTCTTTTTAAATTCTTTGGTTAGAATCAGCCGACGAGTAGCCTTGCGGGTCTCACCGGTTTAGATACTAAACTGCTGTTCTCTTTTGTGAAGCCTTTACTATTATATATAATAATGTTGGCAATCCCAATTTAACGCTTAGAGAACTGGAAGCGACGGCGTGCCTTTGGCTGACCCGGCTTCTTACGCTCAACAGAACGTGCGTCACGTGTGATGAAGCCTGCTGCGCGGAGTGCCTTCTTGTCGTCAGCGTTAATCTTAACGAGTGCGCGTGCGATAGCAAGGCGGAGAGCCTGGCTCTGACCTGTGAAGCCGCCACCGTCAAGGTTAGCCTTAATGTCATACTTCTCTGCCACCTCAAGGAGCTGCAGTGGCTGCTTAACCACGTACTGGAGGATAGCTGATGGGAAGTACTGTGTCAAATCCTTCTTGTTGATTGTGATCTTGCCTGTACCTTCTGTAAGATACACACGAGCTACAGAGCTCTTACGGCGACCGAGTGCATTAATCTGTTCCATCTTTACCTGCTAATTATTTGTACTGGTTAATATCAATAGCCTTTGGCTGCTGAGCCTGCTGCTGGTGCTCTGTACCCTCATAGATGTAGAGGTTGTTCAAGAGATGACGACCGAGCGGACCTTTTGGGAGCATGCCCTTCACTGCATGACGGAGCATCTTGTCCACACCGTCCTTCTTTGTACGGAGCTGTGCAGGAGTAGTGAAACGCTGACCTCCAGGATAGCCTGTGTAACGGGTGTAGACCTTGTCAGTCTCCTTCTTGCCGGTGAAAACGACCTTAGCGGCGTTGATGATGATTACATTGTCACCACAATCTACGTGAGGGGTGAAAGTTGGCTTGTACTTACCGCGGATGAGCTTAGCTACCTTAGAAGCGAGACGACCAACAACCTGGTCTGTTGCGTCAACCACAACCCACTCCTTCTTTGCTGTCTCCTTGTTTACGGAAATAGTCTTGTAACTTAAAGTGTTCATTTCTTTAATTAAAATATTACTACTAAAAAACTTTCTTCTGTGCCGAGATTCCCTAACCGCCATGCACGGCCAAATGCATGACTATTAACACTACGACACATGGAGGCTCTAAGAAAACCTCCAGGCATAATCGGATTGCAAAGGTACAACTTTTTAAATACATACGCACATACATGTACACGCGAAAGCATATCTTTTAAATTTAAATAACAATATATACTACAAAAACATACATATCCAGTGAATCAGGACTTTAAGAATAGCAATCCCCAAGGCGGTATACCTATGCAAAAGCGCAAATCCTCCGCTCGCCAATGCACCTCCTGTAAGCCCGCCAACTGCCATGCCAAGATAAGTAGTAGGAGAACTGTAGTTCCATGCAAAAGGATTCAGCTCACCATGGTTGGATGCAACACCACCAAGGTAAACTCCGGCAATAATAGCAAAAACACCAAGAAAAGACTCGCCATCCTTATCCACATAGCATAATAGGGCTGTAATGCGGCAACGAGAATTGCCACTTTACTGCCCTGTCATGGCATTTCACACATCACACCCTATGCTGCGGAAGAACTCACGCATATCATTATTGAAACGCTCTTTGTCGAAACTCTTGCGGATAGCAACTGGATATTTCAGGCTTTCAAGGAATTCCATGACAGTGTGCGCTATGATGTTGTAGCCTTCTTCCTTGGAGGTGTAGGCAAATGATTTGTCCAAAGCTATGCCACAAATGTATTTTCTTACAATACGAATCGAATCAAAATATTCCATTCCCTTAGGAGGAGTAATCGTTTTATCACGATAATATTTGGGGCGAGCAACCATCTTTTTATCCCATTCGTCACCTATACAGGTTAAATCAATTTCATATGTCCCTACATCTTCCGAATAAGACTTGTCTTTAAAATACTCCAACATAAATTTTCCAATTTCCTCTATTTCTGCCACTTTACCTGTTCTAGCTAAAACAAAAGAAACATAAAACATACTTAATTTCATTTCCATAATAATATCTATTTTTTTATAATGTATTATCTAAATATTCTATTCCCAGGTGGTAATTCTCCGTTAACAATAGCATATCCATAAATAAAATATTTTTCCATTATCTTAATAGTCAATAAGTTTTTCCCTTTCGCACATCTGTATAATAACCATCCCTTGTTGCAACAAGGGCATAAGTTATGCCTTCCTTATTATTTTTGAACATTCTACGCCTTATACCCTCTATTTCCTTATCCCTTTTCATTATCAGCTGCGCATTGTCATACATGAAGCCGGCTGCAGGAGCACCATAAGCGACAGGTATAAGGACATTGTCAGCAACTCCTAATCCGGTAACATCATCGGCTACCAAGCCCACAGAAACCGTGGTGGCATATTGGAACGAGCGATAATTCCATGAAGCATTCTCTATCGCCTCATCGACTGCCGGCGTAGGGTCTGTGGAATAGTTTCGTATGCCGCCACCTCCACCGGCGGCAGTGCTCCAATGAAAATCATACTTCCAGCCTGTCCCCACTCCGGCTCCAAGTCCTGCTCCGGCAACAGTAACACCGGCAGACACATAAGGAGTTGCAACCGTTCCGGCAAGCGCAAATCCTCCGCTCGCCAATGCACCTCCGGTCAATCCACCGAAAGCCATGCCAAGGTAAGTAGTAGGAGAACTGTAGTTCCATGCAAAAGGATTCAGCTCACCATGGTTGGATGCAACACCTCCAAGGTAAACTCCGGCAATAATAGCTAAAACACCAAGAAAAGACTCGCCATCCGTATACACATAGCATAATAGGGCTGTAATGCGGCAACGAGAATTGCCACTTTACTGCCCTGTCACGACATTTCACACATCACACCCTATGCTGCGGAAGAACTCGCGCATGTCATTGTTGAAACGCTCTTTGTCAAAACTCTTGCGGATAGCGACTGGGTATTTCAGATTCTCAAGGAATTCCATGACTGTATGCGCTATAATGTTGTAGCCTTCTTCCTTGGAGGTGTAGGCGAAAGTGGAAAACTCCAATATAGTACCACAACAAAATTCTTTGAAGAGTCTGACAGGCTTTAACCCATCTACACCATTCGGATTTATGAGTTTATCACTATAATAGCGTGGTCGTGGTACACGATCCCACTCTGGATTAAAATCAACACAATCTATTGACATACTATAAACGTCTACTTTGTCTGAATAAGTTTTATCCACAAAATAGTTCTCCATTAGTAGACGAATTTCTTTTATATCCTCTATCTTTGAAGTAGAGCGTAAATCTTTCCAATAACTGGATAAATAAATATATGTTTTCATACAAAAAATATAAATAGTCCTAAGTTTGTCCACAAAATAAAAACGGCATTATTTTTCAATCGTTATTTGTTGATTTATCTTTTCCTTTTCTGCCTGTTCTTTTGGATTAAAGCCATAGGTTTCACTCAATTTATTAAAGATAGTGCCAGCAGAAAACATGGAACTTTTAACAATCTGCCCCAGAAATTATTAGCATCAAACTTATTTTTATGGTGCTTTCAGCATTCGTATTATCTAAATATTCTATTTCCAGGAGGCAAATGACCGTGTTCAATTACATAATCATATATATATACATTTTCTCTTTAACCTTTATTTCCATTTGATTACCTCTAAACAATTTTATCATTTCTAAATTATTCTGCTCATAATAGCTTCCAGGAGACCTCTCATGAGGGTGGATAGTTTCCCCATATTTCCACACATCACCCGTATGCAGATCTGTTCTTCCTTTTCGCACATCTGTATAATATCCATCTTTAGTCGCTACAAGGGCATAGGTAAAGCCTTGATTAGGCTTGAATATACGATTCCTTATACCCTCTATTTCCTTATCCCTTTTCATTATCAGCTGCGCATTGTCATACATGAAACCGGCTGCGGCAGCACCATAAGCAGCAGGTATAAGGACATTGTCAGCAACTCCTAATCCAGTAACATCATCAGCAACCAATCCCATAGAAACCGTGGTGGCATATTGGAACGAGCGATAATTCCATGAAGCATTCTCTATCGCCTCATCGACTGCCGGCGTAGGGTCGGTGGAATAGTTTCGTATGCCGCCACCTCCACCGGCGGCAGTGCTCCAATGAAAATCATACTTCCAACCTGTCCCTACTCCGGCTCCAAGTCCTGCTCCGGCAACAGTAACACCGGCAGACACATAAGGAGTAGCAACGGTTCCGGCAAGCGCAAATCCTCCGCTCGCCAATGCACCTCCGGTAAGCCCACCAACTGCCATGCCAAGGTAAGTCGTAGGAGAACTGTAGTTCCATGCAAAAGGATTCAGTTCACCATGGTTGGATGCTACACCTCCAAGGTAAATACCTGTAATAATAGCTAAGACACCAAGAACTGACTCGCCATCCTTGTCAGCATAGCACAATAGGGCTGTAATGCGGCAACAAGAGTTGCCACTTTACTGCCCTGTCATGACATTTCACACATCACACCCTATGCTGCGGAAGAACTCACGCATATCATCATTGAAACGCTCTTTGTCGAAACTCTTGCGGATAGCAACTGGATATTTCAGATTCTCAAGGAATTCCATGACTGTATGCGCTATAATGTTGTAGCCTTCTTGTTTAGAGGTATAGGCAAATGTTGTGAACTCCAAAAGAATTTCACACCAAAACTCTTTGACAACTCTTACTGGGTTTAGGATTTCCAGCCCCTTAGGTGGATTAAGAACTTTGTCACTTATATAATATGGACGTGAAATATGATCAAACTCAGGGTTAAAAATAATGCAAGTCAGTGAGATACAGTATGTGTCCACTTTATCTGAATAGTTCTTATTCGCAAAAAAGTTCTTCATGAGCTCTTCTATTTCGCCTATTTCACTTTTTTTCGACGTTTCGTCCAAATCTTTCCAATAACAAGACATTAGAAATTTTACATTCATAACATTGGTGTGATTAAATTATTAACTATCTAAATACTTTGTTGCCAGGGGGCAATGTCCAATTTTGAATAAAGTAATCATATAGATACATTTTCTCCATAACCTTTATTTCCATTTGGGAGCCCCAAAACAAATACTTCATATCTAAATTGTTTGTTTCATAAAATTGTTTTGTATATCTTCTCCTTCCCTGTATAGTCTCCCCATATTTCCACACCTCACCTTTATGCAAATAGGTTGTTCCATTTCGCACATCCGGATATACAGTATCTTTAGTCGCAACAAGAGCATAGGTTACGCCTTGCCTTGGCTTATATGTCCGGCTTCTTATACCCTCTATTTCCTTATCCCTTTTCATTATCAGCTGCGCATTGTCGTACATGAAACCGGCTGCGGCAGCACCATAAGCAGCAGGTATAAGGACATTGTCAGCAACTCCTAACCCAGTAACATCATCGGCAACCAATGCCATAGAAACCGTGGTGGCATATTGGAACGAACGGAAGTTCCATGAAGCATTCTCTATCGCCTCATCGACTGCAGGCGTTGGGTCGGTGGAATAGTTTCGTATACCGCCACCTCCACCGGCGGCAGTGCTCCAATGGAAATCATACTTCCAACCTGTCCCTACTCCGGCTCCAAGTCCTGCTCCGGCAACAGTAACACCGGCAGACACATAAGGAGTTGCAACCGTTCCGGCAAGCGCAAATCCTCCGCTCGCCAATGCACCTCCGGTAAGCCCGCCAACTGCCATGCCAAGGTAAGTAGTAGGAGAACTGTAGTTCCATGCAAAAGGATTCAGCTCACCATGGTTGGATGCAACACCACCAAGGTAAACTCCTACAATAATACCAAAGATACAAACAAACGACTCTCCATCCTTATCAACATTGTACAATGGATTATTCATCGCATAAGTGTAGCGGTTGAAATTCTGCGGCATTTCCGGGTTCTGCACATTGGGGTCAGGAGAAAGGAAGCGTCCCAAGGCAGGGTCATAGAGACGAGCATTCATGTTTATCAGCCCAAACCAAGGGAGATGTTCATGACCGGTGTACCCTCTGCCAAGGAACAGCTCCGGCTCTTCACCGGGTGCATACACTTTATGATTAACAGGGCTACGCAAACGTCCCCATGCGTCAAAACTCAATTTTTCTTTGCTGCCATCCGGAGAAATGACAAGCATGACGTTGCCGAGTATGTCACGTCCGATTTGGTAGAGAGTGTCAGAAACCCCATCTCTAACAAGCACTACTGGGGCATCATAATAGTCGCCAAGCAGATAAAGCTTCTCCACTGATGAAGAAGGTTTCTCGTCAAGCTCATAGCAACCACCCAAATAATGACGTGTCAGGATATTCTGTCCATCCTTTGAGACACTCATTTTCACACGGTCATAAGCCGAATTGTAAGTGAAAGAAGCTGTGACACCATTTTCCTCTATTGTGGACGGACGTTGGAAAGAGGTGTAAGTGATGGTCTGAGTGCATAACGGTACAGCATTGCCTGACTGTGCCACACCGGATACAGCATAAGGTTTTTCAGGCAGACCATATTCAAAAGAACCGACATCACTCTTTTCTATTATGTTGCCTTTTTCATCATAAGTAACAATGTTGTCGCCAAAGGATATAAGTCTGTTTTGGTCATCATAGCCAAAAGATGTAATTCTTTCCTTGAGCTGATAGAAATCTCCAACCTTATGCCTCATCCTATCCTTTCTTTGTGTCATGTTGGAAGTGGCAGGGTCAAACGAATAATTGAAACCCAGACACGATCCGCCTCTCCTAGTCATAGAATATGACTTTGGCAAACCGTAAGTGGTGTAGTAATATTTATGGATGAAGCCATGCGAATTGATTTCCGTCGGATTTCCAAAATTGTCTTCCTTCAACAACTTATATATACTTGTAAAGCCATTCAGTCTGACTTGTACCAGATGACCATTCGTATAGGTATAATTTTCTGTTACCAATTCTCCCAAATTGGATGTAAACTTTACAGAGCTGACATTTCCATCCGAGTAAGCAAACTCTTTGCGCAGCCACTTTCCGTCTGCTCCCAAATCAGCATATAAAGTCAATCTTCCATAGTCATCTCTTGCATACGCTTTGCCTGTACCGTTCGTTGACGCAATCAAAAAAAGCTCATCTCTGTTGTTATAATTATACGATGTCGAGAACTCCGGATTCGTTGTTTTCACCAACCTGTTGTAGACGTCATACTCATGGGTGATAACCTCTCCATTGGCATTTGTCACTTTCGAGATGTTTCCAGCATCATCGTATTCATACACAGTTGTGCCGGAGCTTGGGTCAGAGAGAACGGTCTGTCTCCTATACTTATCATACTCGAATGTCGTTGTGACATCACCGGGTGCTGTTATGGAAGTTGGCTGACCGTCTGCATAAAGATTGTATGTGACAGTGCCACTTGGGTCTGTCACAGAAATCAGATTGCCTTGGGCATCATAATCACGTGTAGTTGCAACATTGTTCTCAACTGTTGTTATGCCGGTATCATCATAACTGTATGTGGTTGTCTTGCCTGATGCCTCTGCAAATGACAGAACGCGATTATATTCATCGTATGTATATGTGTTCCAATACGATGCGCTACCGTCGACAAATGGCAGTGAGACTTTTTCCAAATTACCATACGAATCATACTGGCGGTCAATACTCCGTAGTTTCCCATCAAACCGCACATCGGTACTACGCACTTCCCTATCAAGGGCATCATACACGACAGACGTTGTCGGTTTCCCTGTCGCAGAGTGAGTTATGGAATACAGGCCATTGGGGCCAGACGAATCCCACGCAAAATCTGTCGTTTCAGTTGTTCCGTCCGGATAAGATACACTCTTCTTACGTCCGAAGGAGTCATAAGAGTATGTCGTGACACCATTCCTATGGTCTGTGAAACTTGCAAGTCTTCCTAAATTGTCGTATGTATATTCATTCGTGAGTCCCATAGGGCTTGTGACTTTCGTCACACGTCCATGAGAGTCGTATTCATACGATGTTTTTTGCCTGTCAGCAGAGGCATATAGCTTTATTGTCTCAGAGGTAGGATTTCCATACTTATCATAAAGATAAGCGTGTTCCTTTACTGCATTCCCATCTTTGTAATAAACCTTTACGTTTGGCAAACGGTACAAAAAGGCAGGAATATACAATCGTTCTGTGTAGGAAGAGCCATTGCGGGTGACTGTGGAAGTCTGATCTACCAAGAATCCCAGATTGTAGCCATTCCCCACCACATTGTCATTGGCATATTTATTGACTTTTCTGATTTGGATGCCATCGGAATACGAGATGTTTTCTTCTGTAGGATAGCCATAGGCATCATACACATAGGCCATTGTTGCAGAAGTCCCTTTCAGCAGGTCTTTTGCAACTTGTTCTGTCATACGGACTTTTGCAATTTTGTTTGGTTGTACACTTACAGAATAAGTGTATGAATTATCAGAAACAGGTGATACCTCTCTTTTCAGCAAGCTGAACCGGTAAGGCTCATAAGTACGGACAGTGCTTTGCCCTCTCTTGTTATATGTTGTCACCTGTTCAAATCCGCGGAATCCAAGTCCCTGACGGTGAATGACAGCATTATTATAAGAAAAATAGTTTTTGTCAATCTGTAAACCGTTCATATAAATTGCAGCGGACGAAATCACGGTCAACGGCTCATTAATGTTCACATAAGGGAATACAGCACCATATCCTTTTGTGTATAAAGGATAAGGTCTGAGTTCTTCTTCACCTGATTCACTCTCATTAATCTGAGCGTAGTTGTTCTTCTCTATGACTCCCAAACTGTTAACCATGCCTGTAACCATAGACTCTTGGCTGTCATTCCTTGAAAAAGAATATTTGGTGACGATTCCTTTTTCAAGGCGTACCATCTGCGTGAAGCTGTTATGGCTGTTGATGTTTGTCGGTATGAAGATAGAGTTTGCCGATGGGCAGTCATAGTGCAATGTATACAAACCCACATTATTATTTTTGGCCAAATATGTGGAGAATCCATTTTTATGATATTTAATCATGTCTGTTACTCCATCACCGTTTACATCCTGTATGATGAAACCGGTATTCTCCACGTTTTCATTTTTAGTCCCTATAAAAGTGGAGCTTTCAAACTGACCGTTCCCTTTAGAGTTATATACAGTCCACAAGAATTTATCCGAACCATAATCTGTTGCATACATTCTAGGAGAAACCAATATGTCCATCAGCCCATCTCCATTAAACTCTCCAAGCAATACGTCACGCTCCGCACAAGCGGATTTTTTCAACCCTGTATAGGTTGCAACCTTGCGTGGAGTACATGTGCTGCCGGAAACATCAAAAGTGTATATATTCACTCCACTTTCATCAATATGGCATATATCAGTTTTTCCGTCACCATCATAATCCATGACAAACAACTTGTCCGAATTATTGGCAGCTGCCTGCGGGTCACTTTGCTGTGTACCCACGAAATCGACATTATATGGAAGTATATGGCTCTGGTGCAGGATTTTATCGTTTGCCAAATCAAAGAGATAGCACCTTGAAGGCCTGCCGGCATCTCCAAAAGGCTGATGGATGGACATAGCCAACACCTCCATTTTTCCATCACCATTGAAATCTCCTGCATAATAGAATTTCGGTTGGATGCTTTGTCCACCGTCCGCATCGGTATACACGGTAGGGAAAGTGTAGGTTCGTGTGTAAGCCTTGTACAGACCATACATCACACTCGACCTATAGACATTAAACACAACTTTATCGTTACCATTTTCAACATAATTATTGACCTTGATAACATATTCCTCTTGTTTTCCTTCCAAATCAGCACATAGAATATCCACGAAGCCGTTTTCTGTATACAGATTCGGCATGGGAGCTGCCCAATCATCCTTCAGACCGGTGTACAGGAAGATTTTCTCATCACCCTTGTACATATTGTCAAACCTGTTTTGAGAATGCCGGAACATTGTGGAATGACGATAATGCTTCCAATATGGGTTCAGATTCGGAAGAGCGATCAATCCATCTGCCCCACTATCATAGTCAAACTTGCCTTTTACAACCTTTATCATGCTTGGCTTGGATGCTTCATACCATTCAATCAGCTGGGTCGTACTTGCTGTATAATCAGAAGCTATGTCGCCTTTTCCATAATAAAACAGTAAAGGGTTATAGGATCTACCAGAAGCAGTATAGTAATCAATACGTGCCAGCAAAGTTCTATCATTCTTTGTTGAATACTGCAGTATGTAAGTACCTAATACTGCAGAGCCTAACTTACATGTTATGCTCTCCAGCAGTTCTGGTTCGTAATTTTTCAGACCGCCTGCAAAATGAAGAATGGGGTCAGGGCGTGATTTCTGATACTTAAATACAACAGAAGCCCCATTATAGGAAATGTGGGAAATATTGTAATGATTGTCAGAAAAAGAATATGAATAATTTATTACATTGCCTTTCAAATCCTTAAGAGACACAAGCGGATAATATAACTGGTTCTGAGAATTTGCTGTATAGCCAAAAACGCCCTGAGTTCCATCCGGATTGAAAACCTTGAAATACTTCATTATCGTTCCGGAGAAATAGCCTTGGACTTGGATATTGCCTTGCTCTGACTCATACGACACATAACTGCTTGTCTGTCCGGTCTTTATCAGACGGATGCCATTAAGCAAAAAAGCATCACCATTATCCATGGCAATCCCCTGCGGACTCCCATCATGATACATGGTCTGCCCACAGCGGGAAATCATAGAAATTCCGGAGATCGCCCAACCTACGCCCATAATGGAATTGCCTTGCTGACTATTATACACCAAGGATAAATTTGGATTAAAGCCTTTCATGCCCGGATACACATCTATCGGAACTTCATAAGTTTTTGCTCCTGTGGGTGATGTTCCTGAACTTATGTTTATCTTGCCTACCTCCTTGGAGATATCCAAATCTATCGAGTCAGGCACATAAGAAGCTGCCGTTAGCGAAGAAACTGCCCGGAGTTCCTTTTCTTTAGTATTGTCAACAGATGCACTGTCTGCTTTCCGTGCTATGACAGGAGGATATAATCCGGCACGGACAGAATCCTCATAATGGTTGTAATCTTCATCTGTCCACTTGGCAAATTTATCATCCTCATCATAAACATCCATGACATTCTGTACAGGACTTGGGAACACAGTGGCTGCCTTAGCCTCTACAAATGACGCATTGAATGCAAAAAATGCACTTACAATCAAGCACAAGAGTCGTTTCATAATGAATAATCTTGAAATCATTTCTTTATAATTTTCCATGTGCTCTCTTTACCATTTAATGAGATGTGCAGAAGGCAAATGCCATCCGGACAGGAACTTATGTCCAGATTTCCGATAGATGATGTCAAGGAAGTTGAAAGGATAAATTGCCCTGACGTCCCAAATATACTCAGATTGCATTTATCGGAACTATCATACCCTATAATTTCAACTTTCAGCAGTCCTTTCGTTGGATTCGGATAAATACGGATATTCTTCTCAGAAAGCATTTCAGAGAAGTATGTCGCATTTGATTTCTTTGGCAATGCTTTCGCAGCCATTGTTATCTCCCTTTTTACACGATTCCCGGCATTGTCATAACTGAAACTCAGACTCTGAGAGAAAGACGCATAAGGCATTATTGCCAAGAACAATATGGAAAAGAATGTTTTCATATATAAGTATCCATTTCCGCACAATCTTACTAAAATTGTACATTTGTTGCCAAAATAAGTTCTGTTTTAGTATTAGATTTCAATTGCAAAGGTACAATTATTTTCTGAAAAGAATGTATAACAGATATATCTTTTTCATTTTCTGCTAAAATAATGCATTCATTTCTTTGCACAATGAGATAAAAAGACTATCTTTGCCATAAAATTCATTCTCACACATTTTATTCACAGACACTTATGGTACCATTCTTCGAAGAGGCGCGATACATCGAACCATGTACGAGGTTTGGCATTAAATTACTGTTTAGGACAGAATGCAACAAGGAATATCTTTTGGAATTCCTTAATGCCCTGCTGCCTATGGAGCAGAAAATCAATGACATCACCTACCTCAATGCCGCGCAACTTGGCGACACGGAGTCAGAAAGGAAGTCTGTGTTCGACGTTTACTGCCATTGCGATGACGGAAGCTATGTCATTGTTGAAATGCAGAGGGCTGCACAGGCTTTCTTCAAGGACAGGTGTGTCTACTACTCTTCGTTCCCCATACGCCAGCAGGGGAAAAAGGGGTTATGGGACTACAGACTTTCCGCAGTCTATACGGTCGGCATCCTTGATTTCAAGTTCGATGATGATGAGGAATACTATCATCATGAGGTGCAGTTGATTGACAAGAACTCCGGCGAGGTGTTCTACGACAAACTGACCTACGTATTCCTTGAAATGCCCAAGTTCAAGAAAACCATCGGGGAATGCACGACAACAATGGACAAATGGCTGTTCGTGCTGAAGAACATGGCGCGCCTGCTCGACAGGCCGATTGAGCTTCAGGAACGCATCTTCGAACGCCTTTTCCGCACGGCGGAAATTGCCAAGATGTCACGCCAACAGCTTTACGAGTACGAAGAGAGCCTGAAGAATTACCGAGACTGGAGGAATGTGCTTGACAATGCACAGTATGAAGGGCATGTCCTTGGACTTGAACAAGGGCTAAAAAAAGGAAGAGCCGAAGGTATTGAACAAGGAAGATCGGAAGGTGTAAATGCCGAAAAACGTGCGACAGCCATCCGCATGCTCTCACTTGGCATGGATGATGAGACTATCTCTCAAATATCAGGACTGACAGCACAAGAAATAAAAGCATTGAGAGACTAACCTCACTTTGTATGCAAGCCAACAATAGCCCGAAGGCTTTTCAAGTAACCTTCGGGCTATTGTTATAAGTTAGTCCACAAAATCAAACGACATTATCACATTTCTACATTGGACACTAAACACAAACAAAATGCTTACCATTGGAAACAAACGCTCAAAATAGGCATGAGTTTTCCAATGCCCTATTTATCATAATCGGCAGAATGCAGCATGAAATGCCGGTTTTTATGAGTTTGCATTGTGGAAAATGCCGTTTTTGCCACCTTTTCAATAAGGAAAAGGAGTGAAAACATGCTCTTTTGCAGTGCTATTCCTATCACTTTACACAACAAAACGTAACCTTTTGCATGACAAAGTGTGACCTGTTGCACCATAATACGACGTACTTTGGTGAGTTTTTCAATTTCCACAGAACAGTATATAACGATAACGCACTGATTAACAAGCAGTTTCGTAAACCGCAAAATTCATGCGAAATTTCCAAAATTCCGTACGGATTTTATTTTTACGCAAAACATAATGGGGTTTTCAAGCGTGAGTTTTCTTATTCTTTTCATGTTTTTCTTAGGGAAAAACAAATGGTCACGCTCTATGCAGCATCTATCGCACAATGAGATATGGCGCTTATTTTTCTCGGACAACAATGCTATTAATACGGCAACAGCCCGAAGGCATAAGATACTTTCGGGCTATTACCGTCATTCACAACATACTGCAATTCCACGCATTACAGTACAACAACTGTCATTTCGTTTGCTTCAGAAGTGCCTCTTGCTCAATGGATTGGAAGTACTTTGTGCATACATCACGCCACTCTTTCGCATTCTCCAACTGATGAGAAAGGCGGGCGGAGACTTCCTCAAAACGCTGTTTGTCAACGTATTTGCGCATGTTCTGCCACTGTGCGACATAACGCTCCACCTCCGAAACGCCCATGTCGTAATGCACAATCAGCTCGTGCATGATGCTGCGTCCGTTACGCAGGCGGTAGGTCCAAGGGACATGATGGAACCAAAGGAGATACTCCTCCGGGCAGGTTTCTATGTTGTCGTACAGTGAGCGGTAAGGCTCGCGGTACTGCTCCGTGGCGTTTGTGCCGGTGGAAGAGCGGTTAAAACCTATGCCGGTGGCGTCCGCCTTGTGGTAATAGATTGGCAGCCACTCTATCGGGAAATGCGGCTGATTGCCGTCAGGCTCAGGACCGTAATGGTGGTCTGCCTTGAAAATGTGGTGCAGACCGACAGGCATCATGTAGTCGACACACGCCTCACGGCTGCTCATCATCACCTCGGTCATCGGAAGAAGGAACTCTTTCTTGTCGCAGAAGGTCAGTCTCAGCCACTCGTCGGCTATCCTTTCGGATGACAAGTTCGGGTTCCACGCCAAGCGTCCGAAGGCATACCAGTTGGCTTGCGAGAAATGGTGACCACACCAGTTTATGTCGTCGCCGATGTTCGCAACGCCTGCAATGGCAGGCATCGCACGCAACTGCTCTTTCGGGATAAAGCCGAAAAACTCCTTCCACATTGGCGCAAGGTAGACAAGGTGACGGCTCTGACCGAGATATTCCTGCGTTATCTGAAGCTCAGGCATCAGTGGCGTTGCCTTCATTTGGTCAAAAATCGGGGCATAAGGCTCACGAGGCTGGAAGTCAAGAGGACCGTTTTTGCACTGCACGATGACATTGTCCATGAATTTTCCGTCAAGATTCTTGAATTCACTGACTGCCTGCTTCACACGGTCTTCCCCTTTGTGGTTGCCATAAACGAAGGAACGCCACATGACAATGCCGCCATACGGCTTCAGTGCCGTTGCCAGCATGTTCGCCCCTTCGGCATGAGTCCTGTTGTAATCGCCCGGTCCCGGCTGTCCTTCGGAATTGGCTTTCACAAGGAAACCGCCGAAATCGGGAATGGCACGGTATATCATTTTCACCTTCTTCTCCCACCATTTCCCGACATTCTTTTCAAGAGGGTCAGCCGTCTTTGTGTCGCCCAAGGCTTTCGGCGAACCGAAATTGACGGACAGAAAAACCTTTATGCCATACGGGCGGAGGACATCCGCAATGAGTTTCACCTTATTTATATATGCCGTAGTGAGCATTTTCGGCGACGCATTGACATTATTCAGCACCGCACAGTTTATGCCTATGGACGCATTTGCACGTGCATATTCCGTCAGACGGTCACGCATCCACGGCGACATTGTGCCCTTCTTCTCGTTAATCTCTTCCCAACGGAAGATGCTTTTGCCGGCATATCCTCGCTCGATGCTGCCGTCAGGATTGTCCCAATGGTTAAGGATGCGCAACTTGAAGGCAGGAGCGTTGTAATCACCGGACACTCCGCAGCCTTTTGTCCGCAACAGTTCGTAGACTCCGTAAAGCACTCCGAGGTCGGTGGCGGACGTGATTGTCACCTTTCCGGAACTCATGTCGATGCGGAAACCGTCGTCAGCCGGCAGCGACTTGTCTGTACACAGAGCCACAGGAGAGCCCTGCCAATAGTCGGTTATCTCCTTGGCGGCAATGTCCATCGTTGCCGACTTGTAAGCCACATCCACCTTTGCCGGACGTTGTGCCTTGTCAAACCTCAGCCACAATCTGCTGCCGTCATCGGCGATTGCACTCGGTGCGCATAACAGCGCAAAAAGAAAAAGAATGATATTTCTCATAGTAATTTCAATTGATGTATGCAAAATTATACAAAAAACATGAAAAACAGGCAATTGTAACATAAGAAAAACACATTATGAAACATGAGAAAAGCTATCGGTAACATACGATACATGATATTATAATATATTGTGTTAATTTTGCAGTGAATTATAAAACTATATCTAACACAAACCTAATCAAGCATGATAAAGAGAATAGCGTTCCTCGTGGCAATGAGCCTTACCACCGCAATCGGCATGGCACAGGACATGTCACAGCAATGGACGGGGACATGGGCAACGGCCGTAGTGAAGTCGGACAAGCAGCGAATGCCTGCCAGCGGCACAGATCTGAGCAACAGTTCCGTGCGGCAGGTGATCCACGCAAGCATCGGCGGCAAGAGGATGCGACTGCAACTGAGCAACGAATACTGCACAGTGCCGGTGGAAATCAAGTCGGTCTATGTGGCAGACTGGAAGGATTCGTGCGACATAGATGTCAAAACGGCGCGGTACCTGACCTTCGAGGGGAAACGCAACGTCACCATCCGGCCGGGCAAGGCTGTCTATTGCGACCCTATATCCTATAATTTAAAGCCGCTGCAACGACTTGCCATAACAATAAACTATGGCGGCGGACTGCCGGAAGTGGCAACCTTGCACGACGGTTCAAGGACTACATCGTACATCATAAAGGGCGAGTCAAAGCCTAAAACAAAGTTCGCCAATGCCGAGAAAGCCGTGCATTGGTACAACATCGCCGCACTTGAAGTAGAAGGAAACGGTAATTCCATTGCCGTACTCGGCAACTCCATTACCGACGGACGCGGCAGTACGACGGACATGCAGAACCGTTGGACGGACATCTTCGCCGAGGCTTTGCAGAAGAAAGGCAAGGAAACGGGTGTGCTCAACCTTGGAATCGGCGGCAACTGTGTGCTGTGGGACGGTCTCGGCGCTGCTGCCGTGAAGCGTTTCGACAGGGACATACTCGGACAGAAAGGTGTGAAGGCGCTGATAATCTTTGAGGGTGTGAACGACCTGGGATGCTCACAGGACGGTGTGCAGACTGCCACAAGACTCATCGACTCCTACAAGGAGATGGCGACAAAGGCACGCAAGGCAGGCATGAAGGTCTACGGCGCGACAATAATGCCGTTCAAAGGTCATGACTATTACAAGCCGGAGCATGAGCTCGGACGCAAGATCGTCAACCTCTGGATTCGTGAAAGCGGATATTTTGACGGATACATCGACTTCGACAAACTGGCAAGGGACGGCAACGACCCTGACGCTTTGCGCAAGGAATGGCAGGAGGACTGGCTCCACCCTAACGCCGAAGGCTACCGCGTAATGGGCGAATATGCTGCGGAAACAATGGAATCTTACTTGGGACAGTAGTTCTTCTTTGACAATACTGACAGTACCGGCAATACTGACAATACTGTCCGCACCCACAAACAACAACTTAAACCTATAACAAAAATCAATATGAGTGAAACAACATCCATGGCAGCCAAGGGATTCTACAAACTCTCTTGGCTGCAACGAATCGGGTTTGGCAGCGGTGACCTTGCCCAAAACCTTATCTATCAGACGATATGCATGTATCTTCTGCTGTTCTACACCAACGTCTATGGTCTTGACCCGGCACAGGCAGCGTTCATGTTCCTGGTGGTCAGACTTGTCGATGTGCTGTGGGACCCATTGGTAGGAACGTATGTCGACAAGCACAATCCACGGTTGGGAAAGTACCGTTCGTACCTTGTACTTGCAGGCATCCCGCTGACAGGCTTCGCCATTCTGTGCTTCTGGGACGGCTTCTCAGGCTCACTGCTCTATGCCTATGTGACTTATGTGGCACTGTCCATGCTCTACACCCTCATCAACGTGCCTTACGGTGCACTGAATGCATCACTCACACGTGACACTGACGAAATCACCACATTGACATCTGTCCGCATGTTCATGGCTAACTGTGGCGGGCTTGCTGTCGCATCGGGCATCCCGCTGCTGGTTGCTGCCCTTTCTCCTGACGGAAAGACAAACACCGCAGAAAGCTCCGGAGCATGGTTCACGACAATGGCAGTCTACGGCATCGTAGGACTCTGCCTCCTGTTCTTCTGCTTCTCACAGTGCAAGGAGCGTGTCGTGATGGACGAGAGTGAGACCGCCAACGTGAAGGTCAGTGATCTTTGGACAGAGTTTGTGCGCAACAAACCTCTGCGCATCCTGGCATTCTTCTTCATCACAGCTTTCGCAATGATGGCTGTAGGCAATTCCGCCGGCTCTTACTACATGATATATAATGTACACGGAACAAGCGACGACATGGCGATTTTCATGGGACTCGGCTCCATACCGGCATTCATCTTCATGCCGATGGTTCCATGGATAAAGCGCAAGATAGGCAAGCGCGCCATGTTCAACGTGTTCCTCAGCACCGCAATCGTCGGCATGGCAATGCTCTACATCATCTCCATGGTGCCGGCATTGAAGACCCAGTTGTGGCTGGTCTATGTCGCACAGTTTGTCAAATCGACAGGTGTCATCGTAGCGACAGGCTACATGTGGGCACTCGTTCCTGAGGTTATCTCCTACGGAGAGTACACCACAGGCAAGCGAATCTCAGGAATCGTCAACGCACTGACAGGCATCTTCTACAAGGCAGGCATGGCTCTCGGCGGCGTAGTGCCGGGTCTTGTTCTCGCATGGGTGGGCTTCGACCAGACCAATGCTGTAGAGCAGACTGCCACAGCAGAGCAGGGAATCCTTTGGCTTGTGGCTGTCATCCCGGCAATGCTGCTGATTCTCGCCATGTTCATCATATCAAAGTACGAACTTACCGACGAAGTCATCGACAAAATAAACATTGAAATAGAAAAACGAAACCTATGAAAAAACTCAGCCTTCTACTCCTTACAGGACTTGCGCAGCTGTCCTTCGCGCAGGACATGCAGCTGCGCAAGCTGCTCCCTAACGAGAACATCCTCATCGGAGCCACGGTAAACCAATGGCTTGTGGCAAGTGACCTCGGGAAACCTGATTACAACAAAAAGGCAAGTTACAAACTTGTCGGCGAGCGCAAGCACATTGACATCGAGCGCAACCTTGTCCCGAAAGAGTTCAACTGCCTTACGGCGGAGAACTGCATGAAGACGGAAGTAATCAGTCCGGAGAAGGGAAAGTTTGACTTTGTCCTTGCGGACGAGTTCATGGACTATGCTGAGAAATACGGCATGACCGTCATCGGACACGCTCCGATGTGGCACTCACAGTTGGCAAAATGGATGTGCCGTGACAAAGACGGCAACCTTGTGTCAAAGGAAGAACTGAAGAAAAACATCCACGACTACATCTTCACCGTCTACGGACGCTACCGCGGACGCGTCAGAGGCTGGGATGTTGTCAACGAAGCAATAGAGGACAACGGTTCTTATCGTAACAGCGACTTCTACAAAATCCTTGGAGAAGAGTGGATAGACTGGGCTTTCCAATGCGCAATGGAGGCTGACCCGAATGCAGAACTGTACTACAACGACTACTCAATGGCTGCTCCGGGAAGGCGCGCCACCGTGGTCAAGCTCATCAAACGCCTGAAGAGCAAAGGGCTGCGCATAGATGCCGTGGGCATGCAGACACACATCGGCATGGACTTTCCGAAGCTCAAGGAGTACGAGAAGTCAATGCAGGCTTTCATAGCTGCAGGAGTCGACATCCATCTGACAGAAACCGACATGTCAATCCTGCCTAATCCATACACGGGAGCTGATGTTGCGACACGATTCAAATACACTCCGGACAAAGACCCATACAAGGACGGACTACCGGAGAAAGCTCTGAAAGCATGGCAGAAGCGTTACAAAGACCTCTTTGCACTCGTCAACAAATACTCTGACCATGTCAAGCGCGTGACATTCTGGGGAGTTACCGACGCAACATCATGGAAGAATGACTTCCCTATTCCGGGACGCACCGACTACCCTCTCCCATTCGGACGAGACGGAAAGTTCAAATTTTAGAATTAGATGATGTATCATGATTCATCAAGATACAACATGATTTGTCATGATGCAACACGATTTGTCAAGATGCAACCTGATACATCATAATCCATAACCCAAAAACTACAACCATGTCTAAAACACCACACTATCTGTTTCCTGCCGACTACATGGCAGACCCTTCAGCAAACGTATTCAACGGAAAGCTGTATGTTTACCCCTCCCACGACTGGGAAAGCGGCATAGAAGAGAACGACAACGGTGACCATTTCAACATGCGTGACTACCATGTCTTCCGCATCGATGACCCGGACAACGGCGAGGCAGTGGACTGCGGACTGCTCTTCTCCACCGACGACATCCCTTGGGCGGGACGCCAGCTGTGGGACAATGATGTCGTCGAGAAGAATGGCAAGTATTATCTCGTCTTCTGCATGAAGGACAAGACTGACGTGTTCCACCTCGGCGTGGCTGTCGCTGACAGTCCGGAGGGTCCTTTCGCAATACAGCCTGACCCGATACGCGGCTCGTACAGCATCGACCCATGCGTCTTCAAGGACGATGACGGTGAGGTCTACTGCTATTTCGGCGGCATCTGGGGCGGACAGCTACAGCGTTACGACCGCAACGGCAAGCATCTTGAGAACGCTCATCTCCCTGAGGGCAAGGAGAAGGCGCTCCCTCCGCGCGTGGCAAAGATGACGGACGATGTGCTGCAGTTTGCCCATGAGCCGAAACCTATCATGATTCTTGACGAGAACGGCGAGGAGCTTGCCGCCGACAATCCTCACAGATTCTTCGAGGCTTCATGGATGCACAAGTACAACGGCAAGTACTATTACAGCTATTCCACCGGCGATTCGCACTATCTCTGCTATGCTGTCGGCGACAACCCTTACGGTCCTTTCACCTACAAAGGCGTCATCCTCGACCCCGTCGTAGGTTGGACCACCCACCACTCCATCGTGGAATACAAAGGCAAATGGTACCTCTTCCACCACGACAGTCAGCCAAGTGGCGGGCGCACATGGCTCCGCAGCATGAAGGTTGTGGAGATAGAGTACAACGAGGACGGCACAATCAAGAAAGTCGGCGAAGAGTAAAAGAAGTGAAACCTGAAAATCTATATTACGGGGGCTGGGGCATGCTGATATGTCTCAGTCCTTTTTTTGTTGGCTACAGTGAACCAATAGCCCCACGTATATATTTGCCTCATGCGGATATATGCAGAGCATTCATGCAGACTATCCACAAGAATCTGCATGAATCCTTTCCATATACCCCAAGACTATAAAATAGCTATTGGAAAATTAATTTCCAACAGCTGCAAAAAAAGAAGTTGCACCACACTTACATGGCACAACCTCTTGGTAGTATTTATGTATATTTATATATGGGCTTAGAATGATATGACATAGTTCTTTGTCAGCCCCTTGTAGGTGAACTTCACCACAGCCTTGCGTGTCTCCATGTCTATCGGTGAGACCTCGACCTTCACATCCTTGCTGTCCGCCTTGGCGTCAATCTTTATGCTGCGGAGGTTGTCCGCGCTGTTGTATGCCACCTCATAGACACTGCCGTCGACATAACCGTTGAAGTTTGTCGAGCGCGCAGGATACTTTGGCAGGCAGAGTGCCTTGCCGTTGACGGAAATCCGCACCTGTGGCACGACAGGCATATCGATCTTCTTTGTGTCAGAGCTGAAGCCCAAGCCCTCGATGTCGCAAAGCGGAGTGCCTGCAGCGCCCTCTGCCACAAGATAGATGCCATGCTTCTTGCCGAGATTGTCCACAACGGAGGAGACATCAAGAGTGAACCGTGTCGCCTTCTTCGCTGCATTGGCAGGGACATTGATTTCGCCAAGCTTCTTGCCCTTCCATGCCTTGTTGGCATAAGGGCCGTCAAGCCATACGCTGACTTTGAACGCCTTGTCGGTCTTTGGGGTCAGGAAGAGGTTGAACTGAGTGTTGTTGCCCTTCTTTGTGCCCTCGAAGGCCTTCAGTCCGAGCTTGTCTGCCTGCAGACCGCCAAAGCCGAAGTACTTGTAGCCTACGATGTTGCCGTTCTTGAGATTGACAATCGGAGCGTGGTCGTTCCAGATGTCCCATGAGTCGCCCTGCACATAGATGTCGGAAAGATAGCAGGCGATGCCAGCAGAGTAATAGCGGTAAGGATCCATACCATAGACATGGAAGCCCTCGGAGGTAATCTCCGCACCACGGTACTCATTTCCGTCGGCAGCCTTCACAGTCACTCCACCCTTCACGTATGGGTCGAAAGCCTTGATGACCACCTTGCCACCCTTGGAGACAGGCTTCTGGTCGCAGACAACATGGATAGGGGCAACGACAGACTGGCGTGTGCCCATATATCCGCGTGGCGGACGGTGGTAGAAGACATACCATTGTCCGTTAATCTGCTCGATACTTCCGTGCGTGTTGTGGGCAGCATAGCTTTCTTTGATTTTTGTTCCGTCCTCGTTAAGCACCGGAGCACGTGAGTCCACAAGCACACCGCCGCTCTTCCAAGGGCCGAGTGGTGAGTCGGCATAAGCGTAACGCAGAGTGGAGTTGCTGATGCCTATACCGTATTCCGCTCCTGAGAAACCACTGTAGACAGTGACATACTTGTTGCCCACCTTACGTATGGAAGATGCCTCGTAAAAGTTATATGCAGCAGGATTCTCGCCTTTGAACAGGCATGGATACTCAGTGCCTTTCGGGTCGCGGATGCCACCGTCAGGCGTTCCTGCCGGCATGAAATAAGGGATAATCTCTGTTCCCGGGCGCACACTCCACATGGTGTTCTGGTCAAGCTGTGCGGCGGATGAACGCTGGTAGCCCCAATAAACGTATGCGCGGAAGCCCTTGTCGTAGTCAGGGTCTTTTGTGTCCTCTATCTGTTCTACATAGACAGAAGGGTCAAAACCTATGAAGCTGCCGTCGAGAGTCTTCTGTCCGTCCTTTGTCATGTTAATCGGAGTGAACGGACCGTCAGGGCGGTCGCCTTTGCAGACCATAGCCTCACGCCCCCAACCGCGTGAGTGTGGGTAGAGGTAGTAAGTCTTCTTGCCATCCTTTCCCTTCACGCATACAAGGTCGGGAGCATACATCACGTCCCACTGGTTGTTGATGCTGTAAGTGAAAATCGGGCCGTCGTCACGCCATTGGCTGAGGTCTTCCACCGGTGCTGACCACGCGCGGATGTCCGGACCGCAATAGCTGTCGTAGCGCACATCATGCGAACCGATGATGTAGACACGGTACTTGCCGGGATTGTCCGGGTCTTCAAACACTCTTGGCTCACCGTCCGGCACATGCTCCCACAATGGCAGATAAGGGTTGCCGGTGCTATGGAAAACATACTTATTGCCTTGGTTTGGCACCTTGCCGTCAGCGGCAGATGCCGGCAACGACGCTCCACAGAGTGCAGCTGCCAAGAGAGCGTTACATAATAGTTTTACATTCATAATTTATATATTGAGTTTGGTTTCATTCTGACTTAAGAAACCGTACCATCAGACCGCAAACGGCAGTCGCTCGCAGACCTCCGGCTTTAGGTTTCAAAGAGAGACGTTTCCTCACGGAAGCGTCTCTCATGACATGCTGCTATTGGCAAAAGCATTATAAGGACTATTACAAACAGCATGACTAAATAATCCAACTACCTGATGATTTTTTTGCCGTTCTTGATGAGTATGCCCTTTGCATTGTCCGCAACACGCTGACCGGCGAGGTTGTAGACAGCATCAACAGTTGCATTTGCATCAGTATTTACAGAGCTGATTGAAGTAGATCCACCCTTGACATAAGCTGTCACGCTTGCCACATCAAGAACGAGAGGAAGTTCTTCGGCTGGATTTTCTCCTGCATACTGGAGAACAATCTCTTTTATGGTTTCACCACTTGCACAATCCTGTGTGAGGTCAACTGTATACGTTGTTTCTCCTGCAGGAAGCCCCTTGTACATAGTCTTTTCAGAAGTAGTCACCACAAGATTTATCAAGACAGCAGGAATAGGGGCATTTGTAGTAAGAACGATCTTCTCCACCTCTTTGCCTTCAACGCCCTGACAAGCAACAGAGCCCCACTTGTCCTTGACATACTTGATGACACCACTTGTTACAGGAGTCACCACCTCGGCAGACCATGACTGTGGCATCTCGTAATTTGTTTGTTTCCTCTTACCGTCCTTGTCTATAAGGTTGCAAGCGATAATCTCAACCTTTCCGACATCAGGGATGTTGCAAGCCTGAAGACCAATCTTATTGATTGTCTCCACTCCATCAGGAACAAAACCTTCCAAAGTAGTTGTCCCTTGTGCAAAACCACCTCTCCAATAAGCATCGTTAATGCAGAACTGAAGTTTCTCGACGGGAGTGTCCGCACTGACAACAACCTCGTAGGAAGGATAGTCTGCCACGTTGAACGGCTCTGTAATCAGGTTGACCATCGCATACGCATTCGTGTAGTTAAACTCGACATTGCCTGTCAGGACAGCCTGCAGTTCGGCATTCCATTTCTGAACAAGAGACAATTTTGTCTGTGCGTTAACTGTCACAGCTGCAAGAAGCAGCACCATTGAAAGTAAATTCTTTTTCATGAGTAGTTTGATTATTTAGGTTAAACAACTATTTCTGTTCGGCATATTCCTTGAACCAGTGGTACATCTGCCATGGACATGCCTCCGGGTCATTGAGGAATGTGTAGCTGCCTTCTGTGCCTGGCTCTTCCTTGAAGTTGGCAAGGTCTTCCGATGTTGTTGTGAAGTAAAGCCATGAGACGTTGCCAGACTCATCGGCAATCTTCTTGAAGTTCGCACCGAAGCCCATGCCGCCGGCTGTGCCTGTGATGCCTTTGCCCCATGTATGCTTATAATGTGCCGGTGCCCAGTCAATCTCTGTGACCATGATAGGGTTTGTCTTTGCCACGCAGCCTACGAGGTCATCCCAGCCTGCCTTGAATTCACCATAGCCCTTTGTCGCAACACCACCGCCTTCGCCGGTGTCACCCTCACTGTCTGAGCCGTACCAGCCCGGATAGCAATGAACAGCGAAACCGAAATTGTTGTCCTTGATAGGATGAGCGACATAGCCCTGATAGTTCTGCTGCCAGCACTGTCCCGGCACCCAAATCACATTGGCTTTCGCACCATTGTTACGTATCACGTCGATAACCTCCTGGAAGAACTTTGTGGCATCAGCCTTGTTTGCTGCCGGCTGCCAGTGGTCTCCGCACACGTTGACCGGCTCGTTGGCAAGCTCAAACATGATGTCGGAATTGTTCTTCACAAACTCATGGTTGGAAACATAGCCCCACACCTGCTTGAGATACTGATGGTAGGAGTCATTCAAATCTATTCTCTCAGGGCATACTCCCGGCGGGCGCATAACGACATAGCAGCCTTTAGAGATGTAGTACTTAGCCATTGCAAGGAACACTTCATCGAAATATTTCTTGAAACGCTCCATACTGAAAGCTGAGATGTCCGCCTCTGTACCGTCTGTCTTCTGTCCCGGTATGTTGCTCCAATACGGATCCATGTGCAGACGGACAAAATTCAGTTTCCAGCCTGCCTTCAGGATTCCGTCAAAGATGTTCTGCTTGTAATTGAGACATGCCTTCACGTCATAATTATCCCACGTGTACTGGTCAAAATAAGGCGAATAAGTGTCAGTGAAGCCATGGAGATTGACTGTCTTGCCTGACTGATCAGCAAGGAAGCGTCCCTGCACAGACAGTTGTGGCAGTGCCCCAATGGATACTTCCGGAATTTCCGGTCCTTTAGGTAACTGTGGATTCTTAGGTGCACTGCCCTGCATGAAGTCCGCCTCATACTTTGAGCAGGAGGCAAGCGCCAGACATGCAGCAATAACGCAATATAAGATTTTTTTCATTTGATAGTTATATTTATACTGTGGTTATAGGTTTACGGTTGTAGGTTATTGGGGTAAGGTGGCAGTGGCTATGGATTGTCAGGATAATCACCAAACCTTCAACCAATAACCCAAGACCTACAACCGTCAAAGAATTATTTTCCGCTCAGACCGTCAGCATAGCCTGCATAAGTATGCTTGCGGTGATAGTTGATGTCCCATGCTCCGATAGGCTCACCTGCACGCCATCCGGAGTTGGCAGGGCTGTCGGTCAAGCCCCATACGCAGATGCCCCACTGCTGCTCGACAGGGATTATCTCGAGATACTTCTGGACAATCCACTTGTAGAACGCAGCCATCTTGTGGTGCTGTTCCTCAGTGACATTCTCAGTCTTGATGCCTTCACCGAAAGCCTTCGGCACAATACCCATATCCAGCTCGGAAACGCGGATGAGCTTGCCTGAAGCTGCAAGGATGCGGAACATGTTTTCTATAGATTCCTCCTGTCGCTTCTGGTCATTCTCGTCAAGCATGAACGAAACGTGCATCTGTGTGCCGATACCGTCAATCTTCGCGCCGGCATCCTCCCATTTCTTAATCCAGTTGACCATACTCTTCACTTTCTTGTTGCCATCCCACCAAGACTCGAGGTTGTAGTCATTGATGAACAACTTGAGTTCTTCAGGATTGCCGCCTGCCTCTTCGAAGTATTTGCGTGCCTTCTTCTCGGCGAGGACAACGAAATCAATATCGCCAAGGATGTCCTGCCAATAGAAGTTATCGCCCTTCACACCGTTGTCGTCAGGATTGTCGGCGTGCTGCAGCGCATAGTTGCCCTGACCATCGTCACCGGCACCACCGATAGGCTCGTTGACAAGATCCCATGCTTTGACTCTGCCTTCAGTAGCATTCATCATGCCCTTAATCCAGTTGTCCATAGCCTGTGTGAGAGCTTCCTTCTTCTCTTCAGGAGTGAGAGGGATGGAGTTAGCAGATTTCTCATAGTAAACTTTGAGGTCATCAATCCAAAGTTGACCGGCATATTGACCGACATTCAAGTTGATATTAGAGCGTGCATCTGTCGGAGTGATTGAGAGGTTAACCTCTTTCCAATCTGTCGTCACATTGACATTTCCTGCACCAGACCATCCCGGAGACTCATAGGATAGTCCGAAAGAACCTGCCACAGAGCCTTTTACCTTCATTGAGATTTTGTAAGCAACATCAGGTGCATAGCCGGCAATCAGCTGTGGCTGTACATCCCAAGGATTCGCAGCTGCAGAAGGGTTGTCGATAAGCATGCACTTAGAGCCGTCAGGACCTCCGTCAACAATAGAGAACTTATCTGCACCGTTACCTCCCGGCAGTTTTCCGTCATCAAATGTGTATTCCACCATATTAACCGGGATTGTGATTGCAGGAGCACTTTTATAGTATACGGTATAGTCATCAATGTAAATTTCCCCTGCAAAAGCACCGATGTTCAAGAGAAGGCGTTTTGCGTTGTCACCATTACATATTGTACGCACTGTGACATCCTTCCAATCAGTTGTGAAATTAATTGGTTCGAAATCACCACATCCTGCGTAATTGTCTGGATTCTGGAGAGCCGCGGAGATTGAGCCTTCAGCAGACCCCTTGATTCGCATCTTGAGAAAATACTCCTTACCATTCTCGTAGACATAGCCTGTCTCACAGTTAACCTGTGCCTCCCAAGGATTAGCCTGCTTTGGGTTATTGATAATCATCACACCGTTTTCTACGGTACGCGTATGGTCGTTACCCCATCCTCCGAGAGACACACCATCTGAAAAATCGGTTGTGAAGACATTGGTAGGAATGTTATCATCAGGGTCTACGTCCAGCTCCTTATCCGCCATAAGGCTTGTCAGGTACTTGATGTTCTGCTGTGAGTGCCATACGAGAGTATGTCCGTAAGGCAGAAGACCTGCACCGACAGCATTGTCGGTGAAGTCTTTTACTGTAGAGAAATTCATCACACCCTTGTCATCCACCACTGATGCATACTTGAAGGCATTGCCTGTCACTACCTCATCGAAGTTGGAGACTGCAAGAGCATAGACAAGTTGTTTCTGGTTGAACTCCGAAGCCGGAACTGCGCCCGCCAACTTGAAGTTGGGATATTTGGCACGGTCCACGTATGTCTTCAGATGGTCGTAACTGTTGAGATACTCATATTCTTCTCCCTGGTTTGGGTTAGCGGTTGTGAATACCTCATATTTATCGTCTGCACAGGACATCATTGTCATTGCTGCCAGTGCATATAATACATGTATCTTTTTCATACGTTTTCAGAGTTTTTTATTTTTTGTAAACCGGAGAGAATGTGCCGGCACCATTGCCACGACGCTGCCATACAAGAGTGTCCTCTGTTGCCACTTGTACACCACCGAAGTCTACATTATATTTCAGATACAATCCGTCGCGGTCTTTGTTGCCCCATGCCTTTATCTCTGCCTTGTCCTTATACTCACCGTTGCCTGTTGCGGTCACACCCTGTGTGTTGGAAGAGATTGTGCACTTCTTGTCATCACCGAATGTGAGCAGCAACTCGCATTTATGGATTGTACCGTCAGAGAGTTTCACCTCAACCGGGCAAGTAACACTGTTGAGAGACTTTGTCGTTGTGGCATAGACCTCATCTTTCTCCACATTCTCCTTATGGCGGATGTTGGTTGTTGTTGTACCATTCACGGTTATTAAGTCTTTACCGCGACGGAGCCAGTAAGCATGGTAAGGGTTGATGTACTTCACGCAGTAGAGCACATAGTCCTGTGGCAGGACTTTCCATGCGGAAACATCTGTGCGTGCCGGTGTCTCACCTGCATTGAACGGAGTTCCGGCAAGGATGCGGCTAGCACCAACCTGGTCGGTCATGCGCAGAGGTATCACGTATGACGCTGTCAGAGCCTCCGGGTCAGCGAAAAATGCGTCAGTGAACTGAACATTCACGCGTCCCATGAATGAGCCGCCGTAATCAAGAGTGTTTGTTGACAGTGAGTAGTAGTTCTGCGGCATTGGCTTTACCGGAGTGACGCCATCCTCGAAATACAGTTTGTCGCACAGGCTCTCGTCAACAGTGACGTTCACCTTTATGTCGCCACCATTGTATGAGCCGCCCATTGTAGAGATAATCTGGCATTTGTGCTGATTGTCCATATCATTAAGCCCACCCTCGTCATATCCAAGGATGAGGGTACGCACAGGATACTGTTCAGCGAAATATACTGAAGTTCCGCCCTCGTAGTCCGCAAATTTCTGGTCACCGTTCTCACAAGCGGCAAGAGAAAGCATCAGCGAAGCGAGTCCCATATATAAAATATTCTTTTTCATAAACATTTTTTCTATTAGAGGTTTTCAATTTTAATTTACCACAACTTATTCCCAGCCTTTGTTCTGTTCAAGAGCACTCCATTTGAGAATCTCAGAATAAGGAATCGGGCCGAAGTACATATACTCCTTGTATTTGCGCTCTTCCACAGAAGGAAGGACAACATACTGCAGTTGCTCATTAGCCTTGCTCACCTCCATACCGCGTGCTGTTTCGTTGAGCTTGCTGAAAGGAACATCCCAACGGCGAAGGTCATAGAAGCGTTGGTTCTCGAAGCAGAGTTCCAGACGGCGCTCGTTACGGATAAGCTCACGCATCTTGAGTTGGTCATTCTTGCACTCCTCAAGATAAGCGTCGCCATTGTCCAAGCCAATGCCTGCACGCTTGCGGAGAGCCTGCACCACTTCGTAAGCCGAGTAGCCGTGGCGCTTGTCCATAGGACCATAAGCCTCGTTGGCAGCCTCTGCAAATGCAAGGAACAACTCTGTATAGCGGATACGTGCATCATAGTGGTAAACCTTTGTTGAGTTGGAAGGGTTAAGGTTCACGTCTGAGCGAAGCATCTTACGGAGATAGTAGCCCGTACGTGTTGACTTTCCGTTCTCCTTGTTCACTACGTCACTGTTTGTGCCGTAAGTGCCGGTGATGATTTCCTTCTTCTCTGCGCCGTAGTCTTTCACACCATTATATATAATGTATGCAGCGAAACGCGGGTCACGTCCTTCATAAGGATTAGCCTGGTCATATCCGCCTCTGTTAGCAGCGTCATCGATAGGATAACCATTCTTCATCGGGAAAGCGTCAACAAGGTTCTGTGTAGGGTTAACAAGACCGTTGCCATAGAGTGACGGAGCATAGTTTTCTTGCTCGATGTCGTTGCTCTCGCCTTTTGAGCCACGCCAGATGATTTCTTTCGGGTCTTCCTCACGCTTCAGATTGTTCATCTCCTGTATATTGTCGTACCATGTCCATCCGTTGTCAGACATTCCTGACACACCACCGATATGGTCAAGGACTGTAGCAGCTGCCTTGGCAGCATCCTCGTAAGTGTAACCTGACTGCTGGCTGTAGGCAGGGCTGGCAGCAAACAACAGAACCTGTGCGCGGATAGCCTCAACGATTTTGCCGTTGACCTTTCCTGCAAGGTGGCTGCCGAAAGCACGGTTGTACTCACCCATGTCAGCACCGATGGCAGCATATTTTGCAGGCACCTGGCTATTGCTTGTTATGTCACGATCCTCATACTGGAGAAGTTCCAGGGCTCTGTCGCAATCTTCAACTATGGATTTCACGCAATCAGCAAACGGTGCGCGTGCTATGTTGAAGTCTGTGTTCGCATCCTGGTATACCGGATGAATCTGCACACCCATCAGTGCACCACCGGCTGTATATCCGGAATGAGCACGGAGCAGATAGTACATGTTAAGTGCGCGCAGTCCATAGCTCTCGCCAAGGAAATGGTCGCGGAACATGATTCTCAGTGACTCAGAGTCCGCCCATTTCACTTTATCTGCGTTCTCAATCATGATGTTGCAGTACTGTATTGCGCTGTAACGGCTCTGCCACTGTGACATCGGGTCATTGTTTGATGCCCATGAGCCTGTCGCCATACGGCTGAAGGAGTTTGTCGCCACATTACTTACAGCATCATCCGTCGCCATGTCCGAACCCGGCTTACTGCTGTAAGGCAGGAGCATGTATGCGTTGGCAATGATACCCTGTGCGAACGTAGGCTCTTGATACATTGCATCAATGTCACGCTGGTTTTCGATAGCAGGGTCAAAAAGGTCGTCGCAAGCTGTCAGGGCAGGCAGCAACGCTGCTGCTATGATTATATTTCTTATCTTCATTGCGAATTACAATTTATAGTTGGTTCTGTTATGATTTTCCCTTAGAATGTCATCTTCACACCCATGTTGTAGAATCTTGTCTGTGGTGCAGAACCGACATTCATCTCAAGTATCTTGCGCTCAGGAGCTATGGTCAGGAGGTTGCTGCCGCTGATGTATGCGGAGACACCCTTAATCCATGTGTTCTGGAACAGATTGTTTGCGAAATCGTAAGTCAGCTGGACTTTTGACAATCGCAGTGCGTCTGTGCTGTAGAGCCAATATGTAGATGTTGTGTTGTTATTGGCACCGTCCTGAGTTGTCAGACGAGGGTAAGTGGCTGTGGCAGCAGTCTCTTCTGTCCAAGCTCCGCGAACAACCTCTGAATACTTGTTCTCGCCGGAAATCCAGTAGTAAGAGTTGTTCTTCACGCCTTTGCCGCCCCATCCGCCTGTGGCGAGGACAAACAATGTGAATCCTTTCCACTTAGCAGACAAGTTGACACCGATGGTGTAAGGAGAGCCGTACCATCCGCCCTTGCCGAGACAAATCTGGTCCTTAGTGTCGATGATTCCATCATTGTTCTGATCCTTGTACTTAAGATCACCCTTCTTAATGTTTCCGCTCAATGCTGCCTGTGAAGGAGAGTTAAGCACATCCTCAGGACTTGTGAAGTAGCCGATGCACTCATATCCCCAGATAGCGTCCAGAGGTTTGCCCTGACGGTACTGATAAGTATCAGAGAAAGAAGAGTCATCACGCTTTGTAGCCTCTGTATTATAATATGTGAAGTTGGCTCCTGCCATGAATTCAACCTCGCCAAACTTCTCCTTATAGTTCACAGAGATGTCAAAACCGTTGCGCTTGTCATTGTCATAGTTGACGTATGGAATGAAAGATGCTTCCGGCCAGTATGTGAACATGTAGTTAGGGTACATGTTTGTAGGTCTGATTACCTTGCCATTGAGCGTGCTTGTAAACCAAGAGAGGTCAGCAGTGAGCCTATTGTCAAGCATTGACGCACGAAGATTCACAGAGAACTCCTTACGCTTCAGGAATGTGAGGTTCTCGTTAGCACCACGGTTGACTATTGCAGGGTTAAGGCTGATGCCGTCACGCCATCCCCACCATGCGCTGCTGTTCTGTGTGTAAGAGCCTGAATACATGTAGTACTCATCGATACCGAGGTCAGTGTTCAACTGGCTAAGGCTGGCACTGAGCATAAGGTCGTTGAAGATGCTGCCCTCCATAAATTTCTCCTTCGCAATGTTCCATCCCAAAGTCATTGAAGGTGACAACGCTTCACGATGCCCCTCGGCAAGCTTTGCCGAATGGATTGCTGCCATACCGAATGTAGCGAAATACTTCTTGGCATAGTCGTAAGACAGGTTCAGACCAAGGTTGGCATTGCTTGTACGGTGGTACTCTCCCGACACAGTCTGCTGGTAGCCATTTGCAAGCAGCATTGCACTCACGTTATGCACCCCACCGAATGTACGTGCATAGTCAAAATGAGCATTGAAATTGATTGTCTGTGTGTCAGCTGACCCACTGATATTCTGTGTAGCAGTTCTTTCGTCAAGACCATACTTTTCAAGTCCGACAATCACCTCCTTGCCACCATAGCTGCTCCATATCGGTGAATATGTAGCATAGCTATTGTTATACGATGTGGTGTAAGAAGTGGCGTAATCCACTGCGAACATCGTGTGAAAAGACAGACCTTTCACCAATTTGTCAAGGCTGAAATCCAAACCCACATCAAAGGTGAAGTTACGGCTTGTGTACTTCGCATTGCCGGCAGCGTAATAATTTCCGAACATGTTGGTCATGTCATTCTGAGTACCACCGAGGAAGCAACCATTGAAGATATTCTCGGAAGAGCCAAGCATTTCCCAAACGGAAGATGCGTTAGGGTCAATCAAGCTCGTAGGGATGAGCGGAGCCACACGGTTAGGGCGGAAAGAAGCCGCTGCTTCCCAATAGCTGCCGCCATTCGCAGAGCGTGAATCATAGAACGATGCCGTTGTGTTGACATAAGCAGAGATGTCATCATTGAGGCGCATATCCACATTACCACGCACATTCAGACGCTGTGTGAAATTGTCCGCAGCCTCTCCGAACTTGAAATAATCGCCGGCACGCTCATAGCCTATGTTTGCATAGTATGTCGCGAACTTTCCGCCACCCTCTATCTCCGCAGTGGCATTGGTAGTGTTTTTCACCTTGCCGATATATTCGCCGGAATAGAAATTCACATCCGGATAACGGTAAGGATTGAGTCCGCTGCCATAGTTATAGATGTCTGTCGCGGAGTAAAGGTCACCAAGACCATCATTCTGACGTGCCTTATTGTAATAAGTCATGTACTCTGCTGCGCTGAGGTATGTAGGGAAGCTCTTTGCCACATCCCATCCTGTGTTAGCCCTCACATTGATGCGCATGTCACCGCGCTGTCCGCGCTTTGTGGTGATAAGCACCACACCATTCGCACCTTTGGAGCCATAGAGCACAACAGCCTGTGCACCTTTCATGAACGTGATGGTCTCAATCTCGTCAGTCTTCACATTGTTGGCACTGCGTGGCACACCGTCAACAAGAATCAGCGCATCACTGTATCCCCACAATGAGGCACCGTTCCAGCCACCGACGTATCCCTGCATGTTGTCCATGCTGTAAGTGGTGAAGTTCTTCTTTGTCAGTTCCTTTACATCTACCACAGACACGCCGCCAAGCAAGTCGTCCTTTTCCACCTCGCGGAAAGCCACATGCACCTTCTTGCCATCTTCATCGGTAGTGGCAGCCTCTTCGCCGTTCTGTGCATAGGTCAGTATCGGCGATGCGGCAAGCATTGCGCAGAGGAACGTTTTCGCTAAGCCAAATGAGCAGAGCGAAACCTTTTTCGGCTCTGCCATGGCGAGAAAAGGTCGGGTGGAACCCAGATATTTTGTATGTATATGTTTCATTGTTGTTTTGTTTTTATGATTAATGATTCGTCAAGCCTTAAGAACGGCTTTTTT
Organism: Palleniella intestinalis; assembly: GCF_013166595.1. Classification (GTDB taxonomy): domain Bacteria; phylum Bacteroidota; class Bacteroidia; order Bacteroidales; family Bacteroidaceae; genus Prevotella; species Prevotella intestinalis. The sequence continues at coordinate 126,564 of NZ_JABKKG010000005.1, forward strand.
CATTTATCATTTGCCATTAATGTGTTACCATCCCTCATTCTGTCCGAATCCCTCGTAGATGTTGACAACAGACTCCGGCAATGGCAGCCAGTAATGCTTAATACTGTATCGGCGGGTGAGTATGGTCTCCTCTTTCCATCCTGTCACAGTAGCATCGCGTGGGTCATTCTCCTCAAACCATGCTCTGTCAGTGCCGTTACGGTAGAACTCCTGTGAAGTCTTTGTGTTGTATGGCGCAACGGTAAGCAGGAGCCAGCGCTGCAAGTCGTTCCAGCGGAAACCCTCAAAGGCAAGCTCGCAAGCACGCTCACGGCGAACCTCATCCATGAACAGCCTTGGGTCGGCAGTGTACTTCTCGTTGACAGGTTTCACACCTACGCGGTCACGAAGCACATTGATAGCCTCCTCTGCAGTTTTTGAGAATGTAGCGGACTTTGTCTTTGCTCCGCCAATAGCGGCACATGCCTCTGCATACATCAGGTACAGGTCTGCCACACGCATATATGGGAGGTTACAGTGGAGACTGTGTCCCCAGCCATAATAGTCATCAAACTCGTTGCACTGGTGAGGTACAAGTTTCTGGCAGTAGTAGCCTGTACGGCTGCCAAGTGATATGTCACGTGTGGAACCACCGGTGTAGAGATTGCAGTATTCCTCTTCCTTGCGCACATCGCTTGCAGGCACAGAGGAGCTGATGTACTTGAATCCATCGAAGATGATGTCATGATAGAAGCGTGGGTCACGGTCCTTGAACGGTTGTGTTTCATCGAAGCCTGAATCCGGGTCATCGAGTGGCAGTCCGTTTGCCATTCCGTAAGCATAGTTTATATAGTTTGCTGTCGGGAGATGAATGACCTTATCGTGGCCTACAACGTTGTTAATCTTGGTGCCCCATGTCTTGGAGAAGTTCCAGTTTGACGCGTTAGGCGACATTGACGGGTTTCTGAACATAGCCTCGGTAGAGCCCGGAATCTGCCAGTTCTGGTTCACTGTGTAGAAGATGTCCGAATAGCAGGAAGGTGCGCCGGATGAACGCTCGTGATTATAGACATTGGTGTAGTCGAACTTTGCCAAAGCATAAGGAGTCTGTCCCCCTTCAATCAGTGCCAGGACTTCTCCAAGAGCATCTGCAGCACGCTGTGCATATTCCTTGTTATAGTCATAAGTATGCGCACCGTCAGTTGACGCACCATTCTCCATCAGTGGTGATGACGCCCACAGCAGGACTTTGCCAAGATAGCCAAGTGCAGTAGCCTTTGTCAGACGCAAGCCGTTCTTTCCGAGAGTCTTCTGTCCTACGAGTGTCTTGTCCCAGTCGTTAGGAAGGAGGTCGGCAGCCTTGCGGAAGTCTGCTGCACACTTGTCGGCACACTCCTGGAAAGAGAGTCTCGGGTAGCGCATTTCCTCCAATGGGTCAAGTGCTTTCTCAATATATGGCAGACCGCCAAAGAACTGCATCAGTTCCTCATACCACCATGCGCGGAAGAAATAGAGCTGTCCGGCAATGATGTCCTTCTCCTCCTGGCTGCCCACAAGCTTGTCAAGGTTCTCAAGTCCGAGGTTAGCCTTGCGGATGCAGTACCATGCACCCTGCCACAGAGGGTGGCGTCCACGGTGGTCCTTGTCACCGGTAAGTGTAGGGTCGAACCTGTCGCCGTCCCAAAGGAACGACTGGTTGTTGGAGTACCAGTTGCGGTAGTCACCATTATCGAAATAGCGTGTCACAAGACCGTCACCAAGACCGGCGTTCATGATTTCGTCATCACCCCAGTTGAATGACACACAGTAGTTGTGCTTCTCCTTGTCAGGAATTGTGTTGTAGATTTCCTCAATGAATCCCTGGAAATTGTTGAAATTCTTGAAGGATATGGCAGGGTCGAGCGTTGCTTGCTCGTCCTTCTCCAAATAGTCGGTGCAGGAGCCGAAGGTCAGCGTCATTCCGAATATTATCGCATAAAAGATATTCTTTTTCATATATATGCTTTCTTTCTATTATTATATATGTATTAGAAATTCACACGCATGCCCAAGTTAACACGCTTGACCATAGGGTAAGCACCCTGTGAGCCCCATCCTGAGTAGTTGCTCTCACGGTCGTCAGGCAGACGTGACCACATCCAGAGGTTGTTGCCGTTGAGATAAACGCGGAGACCATCAAGTCCGAGGTTCTTGACCCACTTCTGGCTGAATGTGTATGCTATTTCAGCATTCTTGAGTCGGATGAAGCTGCCGTCGTAGAGGTAGCGTGTGCCACGTGCATATCCCGGCATGTTGTTTGTCCAACGTGAAGCAGGGATGTCTGCCGTTGTTGCTTCTGCTGCCGACCACCATGTGCCCTGGTCGAACGCAACGTTCATCTGTCCTCCAAAGTCTGTAAGGGTAACATCACGTGTCACGTTAGTCACACCGTAGAACTGCACGAAGCAGCTGAAGCCCTTATAGTCGAAACCAAGTGTGAGGTTGTAAGTGTTCTCCGGAGAACCGGTGTAACCGTAAGGAGCCTGGTCGTTAAGGTCCACCACGCCGTCGCCGTTAAAGTCAACGATGTAGTAGTCACCCGGCAGGCGCTGGTCGTTGCTGACATCAAACTTAGGAGCACCGATGAGTTCGTCATAAGTGCCGATGAATCCGCCGTCAATGTAAGTCTTTGTCTGTCCGATGGCATAGCCCGCATTCTTACGGTGTGCCTGGAGCAGGGCTGCATCATCATAAACAAGAATCTTGTTCTTGGCATGAGTCATGTTGGCATCTGCCCAAAGGCGCATGCTGTTAGGGAACACCTTGTTGAATCGCAAGGCAATCTCGTAGCCCTTTGACTCCACAGAACCGAGGTTTGCCGGTACAGGAGTAGCTCCAAAATAGATAGGGACAGCACGTTGCTTGCCACCGATGATGACATCGTCACGCTTGTCCTTGAAGATATCCACGCTACCTCTGATCAGTCCGTCAAGGAAAGAGAAGTCGGCACCGTAGTTCCATTTCTTCACTGTCTCCCAATGGATGTCAGGGTTACCGACAGATTTTTCTCTATAGAAATGGTAAGGGCTGTCGCCACGTGTGACATCCAAAGATGTTGCTTTGTCGCTGAGATATTTCCAATCATCCATGTACATCCAGCGTTCGTTGTAGCTGTCGTCACCGATTTCACCGTAGCTGACGCGGAACTTCAGCATGTCAACGTATTTCTTGATCGGCTGCCAGAACTTCTCTTCGGAGATGGTGTAGCCGATAGCCCCTGAATTGAAGAATGCGAAGCGGTAGTCGCTGGAGAACTTCTCAGAGCCGTTGTAAGCACCGTTGTACTCTGCGAAATAGCGTCCGCCGAAGTTGTAGGTCACACGGAAAGCCCAGTCCTCACGACGGCGGGCAATCTCGCTGCCTGTTGCATACTCGTCACGTGCGAACACTCCCATCGCCGTAACGTCATGCTGTCCGAACTTGCGTGCATAGTTGACCTGTGCCTGGTATCTGAGTTTGCGAAGTGTGCTCCAGTTCTGCACCTCACCGCCTTCTGTAGCCCATGTCACAGGCTGTGCGAAGTCAAACTTGTTGTTCTGCTCATAAGGAGACTTATGCTGCAGGATACCTGTCACAGGGTCTACCCAAGTGTGCTGCGCGTCATTGTTCTTGTCGTTGACACCGCGCTTCCACTCCTTGAAGTTGTTATCCCAGGAAATCATGGCGTTTGCGCTCAAGCCCTTGGTGATGAAATCAAGTTTCTGGTCGATGGTGAAGTCGGTGTTGATACGTGTGATGGTATTCTTGTTCACACCACCGACAGAAATTATTTCCGCAGAGTTGGAAACGTTTGTACTCTTTGGGTAATAGCCCCATCCGCCGTCACTGTAGACAGGGAGGAACACGTCAGGAGCAATATTGTAGGCACCTGCCCACTGCTGTGCAACGCTCCAATCGGAGGAACTGCTGGCGTCTGTATTATTATAAGGTGTCTTCTGCATACCTGTGCTTCCTGCAAGGTTGACTTTGAAGACTGTTGTCTTCGTGATGTTGAAGTCAAGGTTGCTTCGCACGTTCAGACGGTTGTAGGAGTAACCGCCGTCGTAGCCACGGTTGTTAGGATAGACACGGAAAAGGTCGCCCTCGTTATGGAAGTCGACACTGGCGAAATACTTGACCAGCTTTGTACCACCGCTGACATTGACGTTGGCATTGTAAGCCATGGCTGTGCTCTTGAAGAGAGCGTCCTGCCAATCGACGTTAGGGTAGCGCTCGTACTCCTCCAATGTGCTTTGGCCACGGTAGTGGTTGATGAAGCTCTGTGGGAGGATGTCTGCCCAGGAGTCAGGAGTGGCGTTAAGCTCGTTGCCAATGGCAGTGTTACGACGCATCATGGCATCGTAGGCATCATATTTGTTAGGGAGCTTTGAGACAATCTTCATTGTCGCCTGCGCTGTGGCAGTGATTCTTGCACGGCCTTCCTCACCACGCTTTGTTGTCACGAGGATGACACCGTTGGCACCCTTGACACCGTAAACGGCTGTTGCGGAAGCATCCTTCAATACGGAGATGGAGGCCACGGAACTGATGTCCACAGAACTCATAGGACGCTCGACACCGTCGACAAGGACAAGTGGGGAGTTGTTGTTCCATGATGTACCGCCACGGATGACAATCTGTGGCTCCTCTTCACCCGGCATGCCTGATGACTGTGTGGTCACCACGCCCGGAAGGTTACCGGTCAGCGCAGCACCGATGTCTGAGACACCACCTGCACGCTCCAGGACTTTGCCCGTAGTCTGAGTGATGGCACCCACAACCGATGCCTTCTTCTGCTGTCCGAAACCTACGACAACTGCTTCCTCAAGCATGTTGACGTCGTCCTCAAGTGTAATTTCCAGAGGCTTGCCCCCTCCTTTTGCCACTTTCACGTCTTTTGTCTTCATACCGACGTAAGAGACTACCAGGACAGATTTGTCACTGGGAACAGAAAGAGAGAAATTACCGTCGAAGTCTGTCACTGTCGCTGTCGTCGGCTGACCTTTGACTGCCACTGTCGCGCCAATCAAACCTTCGCCTTTGACATCAACAACATGACCGTCCACCTTGATGCCCTGCGCCTGCACAACCAATGCTGTGCAGATGAGCATCATCGTGAAAGCCGCTCTTGCAAGAAACCGACTTTTGTCGCTTGCAAAAGCAAGAATTTCTTTTGCATTTTTCATCTGTTTGTTGTTTGTTAAAGTTAAATAGTTTTATCGAATAAATTTAGTTCCAATGATGTGTTGGAAATCCCTGTTAGGTTTTATGGGCACAAATTTATACAATATTTAAGGAAGAGTCCTTATGCTATGTTACACATACATTGCCGTATGTTACATTTTGCAAAAAAGCCCTGAAACACGCGCTTTCTACGAGATATTTGTTACATGCGGTATCATTGTTTTTATATTAAAACTGTATAAAAAAGCATGGAGGCAAGTCTATAAAACAAACAATTCATGTTAAAAATGTAAAACCGACACTATTAATAAAAGAGCGGTTTTGGCGAGCTTTTTTTGAAAGTTGGTAGCGCTTTGAGAGAGAATCCTGCGCAGTTGAGACGCTTGCTTTTAAGCACTGTGAAATGCAGAAAAACAATCATGAGTCACCGCCTTACGGTACAGGCTGTCTCATCGCAATCAGCGTAAATCTGCGAAATCAGCGTGGTGGAACCACACTCTTTTATGCTACCTGTCTCATCTCAGAGCACTCTATATCATATATAAAGGAGTGTGGCGCTGCCACACAAGTTGTCACACTGATTATTAGCCCCATCGCTAAAGCGAGGGGTTACCATAAGGGCTGTGGCTCCGCCACACTTGGTGAGATATTCCATAGCGCGTTTCGGCATGAACAGGTGCCTGATGTGGCTCCGCCACACTTGGTGAAGAGAAATTCGGCAAGACTACTGTATGCATTTCGCACATTATCCACACCCGTACGAAATCTTGCAGCCCCACAAAAAAACAGCATGAGTTTTCTAATGTCCTATTTATCATAATAAGGAGAACGGCATGGGAAAGAGGCGTTTTTTACGGTTAAGACGCTTGCTTATAGCTGTTTTCACATTGTTTTTGGCAGAAAAAGAGCCGAAAAGGCCATGCTATGCACTGCAAAAAGCTACCTTCCGGAAGGAAAAAGGTTATCTTTTGCCATGCAAACTGTAACCTTTTACAAGAACCATGTTAAAAAGCAGTCGCTTATAAACGTACAAAACTCTGAATGACAAACACTTACGCAAACTCGAAAATTCTACGATTTTCGAAGCATCAGAATATTTTTTTTATTTCTATGCAATTTCTATGACAGTTTTCTGGCATGAGTTTTCCTATAAACAAGTGTTCAAAGCATTCTCGCTGTCAATCAGATTCTTTATCAGAACAAGACTCATAGAACAAACATAAAAGACAGTGCTGTGCAAAGAAAATCCTCTGAATCCGCATTAATCCGCATAAGCCCATATAAGCAAAACGGGCAGGAGCAGCAACAAAATGTCACTGTTCCTGCCCGGAAAAGATAATCGTCAAGGGGCATCATTCCTTTTGGTGCTCCGCCATATACTGGCGCGGAGACACGCCATACACCTTCTTGAACATTGTGGAGAAAGAGGTGGCGTTGCCGAATCCGCAGGCATACACGACGGTGGTGATGTTGCAGTTCTTCTGCGCCAACAGGTGTGCAGCCTTCTTCAGGCGTATGTTGCGGATGAACTCCTGCGGGCTCTGGCCTGTCTGCTCCTTCATCTTCCGATAAAGATGCACACGGCTGAGACCTACCTCGGCGGCAAGACCTTCCACACTCATGCTGTCGTTTGTCAGGTTGGCGTTGATGACTTTGACCACTCGTTCCATGAGTTGCTCATCGGCAGACAGCATCTTCACGTCGTCAATCTTCTTCTCGCTGATGTCTGTATTGAATTTCGTCTGCAGCACCTTCCGCGTGTTGAGGAGATTGATGATAGTGTTCCTGAGCACATCAAGATTGAACGGCTTCGTAAGATAAGCGTCGACACCTGTGGAAAGTCCTGTGACCATGTCCTCGTCACGCGTCTTTGCAGTGAGCATGATGATAGGGATATGGCGCAGATTGACATCGCCCTTGATGGCTGCGCACAGCTCCGTGCCGTCCATTTCCGGCATCATCACATCGGTAATCAACAGCTGCGGGCCTTTCCTCTTCACCAGCGTGAGGGCTTCCTTGCCATTAGCGCATCCGATGATGTTGTAGCCGTCGCCCAGTTCCTGCGTCAAGAACCGTCGTATCTCATCGTCATCCTCGGCGATGACTATCGTCGGCACTTTGTCGGAGGATGTGGCATTTGGCTGCTGTTCCTCTGTTATTTCCTGAGAATCAGAGATTTCCTTATAGGGGGGGGTAATTTTTTCTTCGGTCATTTCCTCTTGGATGATGTCTTCAGGCTTTATATGCTCACATCCCATAGGTATTGCAATGACAAACGTGCAGCCCTCGCTGTCCACGTTGTTGTGCGCCGTAATCCTGCCTCCGTGCTGCTCGACAATGGCACGTGCGACATCAAGTCCGATGCCTGTACCTGCCTTGCTGCCATTGGAGTCGGACGCCACCTGATAGAAACGCTCAAAGATTTTTTCCATCTCCGCCTCCGGAATCTTCTCGCCGTCATCCCAAACGCTGATGCGGCACTCCTTGTCGTCATGTTCCACGCAGACGGCAATGTTTCCACCTGTCTTTGTGTACTTGAACGCATTGGACACGATGTTCATCAGGACGGTGTCAAAATGCTTGCGGTCGACCCACACCGGAATCGTGTCGGCATCGCTCTCGAACTTCACGGTGATGTCCTTCACCTTGGCGTGCTGCTCGAAGAAGCCCATCACATCCTTGACCATGGCAACCATGTCCGTCTCGCGGAAGCGCATGACCATCATTCCCTTGTCTATCTTCCGGAGGTCCATCATCTGGTTGACAAGACCGAGAATGCGGTCAACATTCCTGCGGATTGTCACCAGCATGTTGTGCTTGTAGGCGTCGTTCTCCTGCTTTATCAGCTGTTCCAGTGGGGAGACGATGAGCGTCATAGGGGTGCGGATGTCATGGCCGAGGTTTATGAAGAACTTGAGCTTCTGCTCTGTCATCTCTTCGGCATGTATGTGTTCCTGCAGGCGCAGCTCGTTCTTGTGGCGGCGTTGCAGCATGCGTATGTAGAAGATTGCCAAGGCAAAGACGAAAATGGCGTAGCACACCTTCGCCGTGGTGGAGAAGTACCATACCGGGTGGACTCTCACGGTGAACTCCTTGATGTCGGAAAGTGTGCCATTGTCCTCGGCACGGATTTGGAAACGGTAGGTCCCGGGCTGGAAATTACGCAGCTCCATGGAGTTTTCCCCTCGTGGCAGACGCTCCCATTTGTTGTCGTTTATCCTGTAAAGGAACACCATTCCTTCCGGATTGTCGTAGGTCAGTGTAGAGAGGGATATGGTGAAACTGTTGTCATCATAGTTGAGGTCGAAGTTGTCAGACTGGGATGCCATCCTCTCTGTTATGACATAGCTGCCTGACTTGTCACCGGGAGAGATTATCTTGTCGCCAAGGGAGAATGCGCTTATGAACACATCAGGCTTTACTTTCCTGCGCTTGATGTCGGCAGGATTGAACCACACGATGCCATGTATTCCTCCGAAACAGAGCATATTGTTCCATGAACAGCTTACACGCTTGCTGAATTCATCGCCAAGAAGTCCGTCGCCGGCATAGTAGTTCTCTATGTTCCAGCTGCCGGGCGTTATGCAGCTCATGCCATGCAGTGTGCTCACCCATGCTCTGCCGCTTCTGTCAAACTGTATTGAGGCGGCATTGTTGTCAGCGAGGTTGTCTTTGGAGGAGAGGAAGCGGACACTGTTGTCCTTGGAGAGTATATGCACACCGTTTTCGGTACACACCCAGATATTTCCAAGTTTGTCTTCTGCGATGTCAAATATTTCCTCTGCAACGAACATCGAGTCTGTCCCGACAGTCCTTATCCACCGCTCCGACAAGAGGTCCATGCAGGAGAGTCCCGACGCAGTGCCCACATAAAGGTGTCTGCCGTCAGAGGAAAGGCATAACCTCTTGACATAGTTGTTGCACAATGTCTCGCCGTTGCCCTCCACAGTGCGGAATTCCCTGACCTCCTGTGTTTTCATGTCAAAGCATTTCAGTCCATCACCAAGCGTTCCTATCCAAAGTTTCCCCTTGCCGTCCAAGAGTATGTCAAAGACGGAATGTCCCCTGCCCATCGTGCATGGCAACTGATGATAAGTTCCGGTGCTACGGTCTATCCATCCTGCACCGCGGACATAGGATGCCACCCACAGTCGTCCCGCCTCGTCTTCTGTCATGGAAAGGACGGCAGGAGGCACCAACTTATTGTCGAAATGCTTCAAAAGTGCGCCGGAATGGTCGAGTTCGTAGATTCCGCCACCATCAGTCGACACCCAGATGTGTGAATCTCTCGTGATGCAAACGGCAGCGACGGCAGCGTCACCGATAGTGTTATATGGACCGTTGCACTGCCCTTGGTAGCGGAAAGGAGCAGCCTCCTTGCGGTGCATATACACACCTTTCTGGTACATGGCGCACCAGAAGTTTCCCTCACGGTCAAGGATCATGGACTTAATCTTCGCACGATGGAGGTCAATGTCCTTGTTGTATGCCTTTGAAATCTCTATGGCATCCGATGAAGGGTTATACTTCACCACTCCCATACCATCAGTGCCCATGAGGATGCTGCCGTCCGCACATTCCATCAATGTGTTCACACCGATATGCGCTGTACAACCGACACTGCGGAAAACCTTCTCCCGTGGCGTCAGACGATAGATGCCGTTGCTCAGAGTGCTCACATATATATCGCCGTTCTTTGCCACGAGAATGTACGAGAGCGCTGTGGAACCGCCTCCTGCCATAAGATAGCGTTGCACCTTCCCACCCTTTGCAGCGTAGATTTCATTGGCTTCGGTGACCATCCACAACCGCCCGCTATTGTCCTCTGCGAAGCCTTTCACGCTGGCGATGCCACGCACAGAGGCGAAAACTCGTGAGACTTTCCCATCTTTGCCGATGCGGAACACACCATGGGAGTCTGAGACTCCGCCATAGAGAGTGCCGTCCTTGGCGAGAAAAAGCTGTGTAATGTATTTGGAGACAGGCTCCCCCGTGGTATAAGCGGCGTTCACAAACTTGCCGTCCTTTATGTACTGCAGTCCGCGGCTTGTTCCCACATATATGCGTCCATTGGGCATCTGGTTGATGCAGTTGACTTGGTTGGAAAGCAAGCTGCCGTCACTGCCGTCAGCCTTCAGTATGCGGAAATCATAGCCATTGTATATATTCAGTCCATTGCTCGTAGATATCCATATAAAGCCTCGCTTGTCCTGCATGATATGATTGACCATTGCCGTGGACAACTGAGAGCCGCCTCCACAAAAAAAGCGTCCTGTCTGTCCGAAGGCAGGCATGACACAGCATAACGTTATTGCAGCCAACAACGCAACATATAGTTTTTGAAACAGTGCTTTTACAGATAGTGCTATGCGTAGGTTTTCCATCATCATCTCGATTAACACTGCAAAAGTAATATTTTTGTCACAAACCACCAAACATTTATGTTAAAAAATCCATTTTCTCCCTTTCCTTTTTTTCTTGGAGGATTGCGTTTCTTGACAGCCCTACGGCTCTTTGGCACTCATTGCTTAGATTATTTTTGCATTTGCTCGTCATACATGACAGAAAAACATACCGTCGGAAGCCGCAAGCAGTGTGTCACTGCCAAGCGGCCGCCGACGGTACGCCAACTAACGTCCGACAGAGTAAGGATCGGTGTTTGTCACAAACACCTGCTTGATTTTCACAGGCTTGCCGCCCTGACTCCAGAAGCCGATGCGGTGGATGCGGGCAGTGTTAAGCGTCTCGATACCGGTCTGCTTGCCGTTTTCGACGACAGGCTTCATCATGCCGTCCAGTTCTGCCACAATCAGTTTGTCGCTTCCGAACTCACGGCTGTAAGGCTGCGCCCAATAATCTTCGGTGTCAAAGATGCGGAGCATTGCTCCTGCTTCCTGAGGCTCTTGCAGTTCCGCAACGATGTACTTGTAGCCGGAAAGGTCTACCGGCTTTGCGAACTCCCACCCTCCGAAGCCATACTTGCCTGCGGTGAATGTCTTTGTGGCTGCATCAAAAGTACCTGATTCCCAAATAGAAGGGTTAAACTTTGAGAAATCGAGCACAAGGTCGCCCTTGCCCGGCTTTGGTTCCGGCACGAAAGGTTTCTCTTCGGAATATTTCACAATAGGATTCTTTACGCCCATTCTGTCGAGCATCGCTACGGCATAGCGGCATCCAAGGACTCGGTAAGCATGAGGAGTAAAGTGCAGACCGTCGCCTTTCTGCTCAAGATTCTTTGAGGAGACGACACTTGCAGTAGGGATTGTCTCAGGCAGACGGTCGATGATGGGATTCATTGAGCCGCACACGCCGCCCATTTCCGTAGTCACCACCTCGCCGGCTATCAACGGCACGTCCTTGGCTTTGAGTCCCAAGTCCTTGAGGATGTCCTCATACACTTTCTTCACTTTGACGGGCCACTGCCGGTCGCCGGTGTTTGAGCAGCCTTGATGAAGCAGGATTCCCTTTATGACACCGTCACGCTGCGCTTTCTTCGCACACTCGATAAGGCGGTCATAAGGCCGGTTGTCATAAGCAGACATGAATCCGCGGAACCAGTCTGCTTCCTTAACGACGGTCGAAGGGTCATAGTCCTTGTCAAGATGCTCTATCTTGCAGCCGCCGATCGCCACCATGACGACACCAAGCTGCTCGTCTTTCGGCATATTGTCAAGCATTGTCCTGCCGAACCAATCGACAGGTGTAAGTCCTGTCCCCTGGCGCACCAACGGCGGAACGGCGGTGTACCACTCCCCTTTTGTGCGCTGCGGATTGGTGTAATCCACAGCTGCCATCATGCGGAAACGCTCAGGGACATTAGTCCTGTCGACAGGTTCTATCTGCGCACTGCCTTCCATATTCGACTGTCCTATACACAGATAGATATGGAATTTCGGATTCTGTGCGAAAGCTGCCAATGCCGTCACTCCCGCAACAAGTGTCATAATTGCCTTGCGTAACATAATTATCGGTTGTTTGTTATGACATTATTTAAACAGATGTGGCACAAATTGGCGGAAGCATCTGCGCCATGTGAGCCATTCATGGTGAGTTCCCTGTGACTCATAGAACTCCACATCGATGCCGAGGGCTTTGAGTTCCTTTGCCATTTTCTCTGTTCCGAAATTCTCTTCTGAGCCACAGCCCATGAACATGTACTTCATCTCACTGTTGAACTTCTTCGCGTCAGAGAATATTCCGTTGAAACAGGTCTTCACATCCACACCGAACAGCGCACCGCTGAACGTGCCGAGATAAGCGAACTTGTCCATGTTCGGCAACACTGTGTGGAATGTCTGGTGACCTCCCCATGACAGTCCTGCCATTGCACGGTAGTTGCGGTCGGTCTTTGTGCGGAAAGTCTTGTCTATCATTGGTATAAGGTCTTTCAGGATGACATCATAGAATGATGCGCCATACATGTCGCGCTCCTTGTTGACATCATATCCTTTGCGTGGCACAAACGGTGCTTTCACGTCACCGCTCTCCATTACGACAATCATCGGAACACACTCTCCGGAGGCTATCAGGTTGTCCATAATATGCTGCATGCACCCCTGCTTGCTCCAACCTGTCTCGTCTTCGCCCATGCCATGCTGCAGATAGAGCACTGGATAGCGTTTCTTTCCTTTCTCATACTCCGCCGGAGTGTAGACCATTGCACGGCGGAAAGCCTGCTGACTGTCTGAATAATAGGAGACAGAGCGCACTTGTCCATGGGCGATGCCCTGCTGCGGGCGGTAGTAATCGCCTTCTTTTCCCTCGGGAACCTCTATTCCGCCAGCTTCACGGCAGCAGCCGAAGAAGGTCTCACTGGCAGGGTCAACGACAGAAACACCGTCAATATTGAGGAAATAATAGTGGAATCCGACAACCAAAGGGTCGGTCATTGCAGTGAAATTGCCGTCTGCATCCTTCTCCATAGGATACTTCTTGCCACAGATGTCAACCATCATACTGCTGCATTGCGGTGCATGCACACGGAAGTGCGCACGGTTTTCTTTGTCAACACGCGGATATTCATTGCCCGGAATAGTGTATATCCCCAGTGTCGTTCCTGCAAGGTCAGTCTGCTTCTTCTCTGCAATCTCCCACCAATCGAAGTTGAAGAGCTTAACTCCCTTGCGGCCTTTGAACACAAAATAGACATCATGAATGCCTGAAACCTTCCCTGTTATGTCAGCAGAATATGTCTGCCAGTTTTCCCAACCGCCTGTAGTACCCACGGCGAGTGTGGCGATCTGCTTTCCGCCTATGCTGTCAAGATGAACCTCAAGTGTGCCTCCACGGAGTGCGGAAGCAAGGGAAGCCTTGAAACACATAGGCTTATTTGTGCCGTTAACGGAGAAATCCACCTCACGCACCTTTATATAATCGCCGTTGTGAATGTCAGAAACATAGACTCCGGTACGCTTGTTCTGCTCTGTTTTCACACCTTCACTGAATGCTATTGTCTCAGCCTCAACACGTTGGAAAGGATTGAGCGTGCCGACAGGCTTCACACCCTCGCGTGTGGCATTGATGATTGGGAATGTGCCGTCAGGATTATACTTGAATTCCTCCACAGCAACGCTTCTCGCAAAGCCGCCGCCTTTAGGCAACCAACCTGTATGGTAGAAGAAATAGGAATGTCCCTTGAAATCCGTAACACCACAGTGGTTTGTAAACGAGCCTGTGTTTTGCAAAGGCATAATCTTGCCAACGCGCTTCCAAGGTCCTACAGGTGTATCTGACTGAGAATAAGCTATATGTTCAGGAATGCCACCGGCAGCGTAGAGCATGAAATACTTGTTGTTGCGCTTCATAACCCACGGTCCTTCCGTGTACGCTGTCCTTCCCCTCTTCTCATCCTTAGCCAAAGGCGTGTTAGGCAGTTTGCCGAAGCCTTCAACAGTCATATCAATCTTCTGCACCTCTCCGTCGAAGGAAATCATATCCTTGTTGAGCTTCACATAATAAACGCGCGGATTGCCCCAATAGAGATATGCCTGACCGTCATCATCTATAAACACAGTAGGGTCAATATAGTCCCAGCTGCCGTCGGCAAGCGGTTTGCCGATAGCGTCACGGAACGGACCTGTCGGCGAATCGCCCACAGCGACACCTATCGCCATCGTCCCTGAGAGCTTTGAGTGCAGAGGGACATAGAAATAAAACTTGCCGTCGCGCTCTATGCACTGTGGTGCCCACGCACGGTCGTCACCCCAAGAGAAATCCTCAATCGCCAACGGTGAGCCGTGATCAGTCCAGTTTACCATGTCCGCAGATGAATAGACGCGCCACTCCTGCATCCAGAAGAAGTCCGCATTGTCCTCATCGTGACCTGTGTAAAGATACACACGCCCATTGTGCACCATCGGTGCCGGGTCGGTTGTGAAGCATGTCTGTATGATAGGGTTTTGTGCCTTCGCACCGAAAGCCGTCATAAGAAACATGCCTGCGAGAAATCCTCGCCTGATTGTCATTTTCTTGTTCATTGCTGTTGTATATAGTTTGGTTTTTCTGTCTTGGCATGCAAAATTAGTATAATTTCGTAATATAACATCTTTATTTTGTTACATTCTTTTTGCATGACGTAACATATTGCTGTAACAATAGTGCCAAGCCGTAAATTTTCGCATACTACACCGAAGAATTTTACACAATATCCCCCGAATCACCCTTCAGCAACTATACTGGCAATGGACAATATAACATAAATATTGGACAATTTACACTATTGTAATATCCCCATTTCCTTTCCTCTTTCAGAAACACAGAAACACGCGAAACAAAAAAGACATAAAAGCCGGCTTCATATTTGCAAGAGCTGTCTTTTATGTCTTTATCGGTTTATGGCAGGAACACTACTCAAAAGCGGTAGCGTGGCTGTCAACAACAAGTCTGTTCAGATTATATTTTATGGTCACTGTCCTGTCAGTGGCATCAACAGTGTAAGCATCCATACCATATTGCTCTGTCGGCAGATAGGCAGGGATATATGCCTTGATGAACATTGCGACATCAACATCAGGATACCTGTTTTTCACCTTTGCCGCCTCAACCTCACATAAAGGCAGGCGCATTCCGAGGTCTGAGAAGCGGCGTCCCTCGGCAAAGAAGACTTCCTGACGAAGCAGATAGACCAACTCCAAGAAATCCTTGCCAAAAGCATTACGCATACGGTCGGCATCGACAGAAGTGCCACTGACAGCCGGAACTGTTATCAAGCCTTTTGAGCGGTTGAGCACAAGGCCCTCTATGAACTTATCCTCACTTGACGCCCTGACTTTCCAATCGGAAGTGTTGAGGTTCACCACTGTGCCGTCAGTGGCATTCGCCTCACGCATCTCCAAATCATCCTCAAATGATTGTGCGCCACGGCTCATGACAAGACGGAAGAAATCGTCCATCAAATCCTTCTTGAACCCCTCAACCGCTGCGCCATCCGCCGCACTGCACTCCGCAAGGATAAGATAATCCTCCTCTGCCTTGGCATAAGCTATGCGCTGGGATTCTGCCGACTGCTGATACTTAGGGTCAAGGAAATCAAGGCGTGGCAATGGTTCCCACCAGTTTGCACTGAACGAGCGGTCCTTGATATTGCTCACCACACCGTTGGCCTCATCAAAATCAACCATGGCGCAGAATGTCTTGTCATAGGACAAAGCCTTCTCAGCATTCTCCTTTGCAGCAGTCCTGTTGCCAAGCCTGTGATACGCTCTGGCAAGCAATGTATGGCAGACAGGCTTGAAGGAAGCGAGCCTTACTTTTGCATTTGCCTCCTCAAGCACCTCCACTGCCTTGCGCAAATGCTCCTGCCACACCATGGGGCGTCCGTTTTCCTCCATAGGCAAGGCGACAAAATTCTCGCCTGCAAGAATGTAGGAATATGCCCAAGCCGTATATATGTCGGCAAGTTGTTCGTCGGTAGGAGTGTCGTGCGCTGCAATGGTGTTAAGGGCGTAGAGTGACATTTCACGGAGTTTCCCTACATGGCGCTGCAGATTCTCGACATCAATGTCCGTATATTGGATGTTCGGCTTGTCGAACTCACGGTTTGAACGCGAGTAGACATTGCGGTAATTGTCTGTCGCCACATCAAGCAATTCCGCAAAACTACCGACAGCAAGCGCCATCTCCTTGTTTATGCCGTTCACCCAATAGGTCATCGGCTTGTCCACTTCAAGGAATTCATCGGCAGACATTTCCGGAGAATCCGGTGTACATGAACTCATTAATGCTGTCACAAGAAACAGGGCGGAAAGAATGATATATTGTTTCATAAGAGTATTTTTTGTTTTTATTTGTCAGAAATTCACTTTCACAGAGCCAACAAACTGGCGCGGGCTTGTATATGAGCCATAAACGATACCGGCAACGGATGCGCCTCCATAGGAAGCTGCATCGGAAAGGCAGGCCTCAGGGTCAACCTCTGCCTTGGTGAACGAGAAAGGATTATAGCATGTGAATCCCAATGTGAGACTCTTGGCTATACGCTTCAACCTGAACTTGTAGGTCATGCCTATCGTGCGCACCTTCAGATAGTCCGCCTTCTCCACAAAACAGCTTGTGAAGTTTGTCCATACATCTTTGTGTGTACTTCCTTCCGGCAGCCAGTCTTCGTTCACACAGACATCCTTAGCACCATAACGCCAGCGGAAATGACGGTCAAGCTCATAGACATGTCCGCCAAGCTGATAGTCGGCATTCGCAAAGAATGAGAATCCTTTATAGTCCACATTCAATGCCAGCGAACCGTAAACATCAGGAAGAGTAGAACCCAGGTCGGACAAAGATTCTGTGTGACTGTAAGAGCCGTCATCGTTGCACACAACCTTGTTGCCACGGAGGAAACCTATCGGCTTCCCTTCCTCGACAATGTTCTGTATAAGGGCCTCATTGGCAAACGTGCCGACACCGAAGGCTGTCTCACCGCCTGTCGAAAGCACCTTGTTGTCCAGAGTGTTCAGCGATGCTTGGAAACGGGCTTTCAAGTCTTTTGTCTGCAAAAAGTCTGATGCGACAATGAACTCAAAGCCACGGTTCCGGATTTTGCCGATGTTGGCAAGATATGTTGACGACTGTCCGGATGAAGGGGCGGAATGCACTGAAAACAGCGCATCATGTGTGACTGCATTATAGTATGCAACTCCCAACTGCAGATAGCCGTTTGCCCACTCACTGTTGAAGCCTGCCTCAAAGGAGTGCTTCTTCTCAGGACGCAGGTCAGGATTGCCATACTGGCCGTATTCCGCTGTGATGCCGTCAAGATACTGACCAAACTGCACTGTCTTCTGATAGGCAAATGCCGGCGGATAGTTGCCTGCCACACCATAGTTGGCATAGAAGCGCAACGAACCGAGGATGCCTGAGGATGCCAATGATTCCATGAATTTCTCGGATGAAAGCATATAGGACAGTCCCACTTTGGGATACCACTGCCAGCCCACATTCTCGCCAAAGCCGGTGTTGAAATCGGCACGAAGCCCCAAGTCAAGATAATATTTATCACGGAATCCGATGTTCTCCTGCAAATAAGCTCCGTAATTATACAACGTGGAACGGTCTCTTTCCTCATAGGTGCGGTTACTGTCGTCAACCGACTTCACACCATCCTCCACGCCAACAGCCTGTTCGTAAGCCTGGCGGTCGTGGTTGCTGAAACACTGGAATCCTGCGGAAGAGACAACGCTGAACAAGTCATCATGATAGTACTTGTGCTGGGCGTTGAGTTCAAATGTCGTGCTTGTGAACTTCCTTTCATAAGCGGAAATGTTGCCGACAGCTATCGGACCGTTATACTGCACCGCCTTTATAAGCTCGTTGGTGATTACATTCTTCACACCCTCGTAACGGTAGTCCAGACCAAAGATGCCTTTCACGACAAGGTTCTGCATAGGCTTGTACTTCAGCTCGTGCGACATCTGGAAACGGTTGATGTCCGCACGCTTGTCCTGAAGCCTCTCCGAAGTAAAGATGAAATCCTTGAATTTCCGGTAAGCAGTACCGTCCATAGCGTCAATGTCACTGAGGAAAGGGACATTCTCGCCATTCTCTCCCACATAGCTCATGGAGGATGCCGCACCGCATTCCGTAAGCCACAGACCGGAATAATAGCCTTCGTTGCCGTTACGGCTGCGCAAATAGTCATTATGGACAAAGCCCAGCGAGTTGCTGTAAGTGAGATTTTTCAGGATGTCAAGATGAGAACCGAAACGGGCATCGTACTTGTGCGACTTGTTGTTGTCGGCAATAATAATGCCGTCATTAGAACTTGCGGAAGCTCCGAAACTCCAACCGCCTGACTTTCCGCCGCCATCAAGCGCCACGCGGTAACGCTGCATAAGACCGGTTTGGTTCAGCAGTTCTTTCGTACGGTTGAAATGATAAAACTGCCCATTGGCCTCTTCCCAGCCGATTTGAGCCTCAACCATTGCGTTCAACTTGCCTTCGCCACCTTTCTTCGTGAAAATCTGAATCACGCCATTGGCAGCATCAGAGCCATAAAGGGTAGTTGCTGCACCGCCATTGACATATTCCACCCTCTCGATATTCTCCATGGGAATGTCGGAAAGCGAACCTGATGCCGAAGCGGCACGGACGCCCTGCTCATTGAGCTTTTGGGAAAGTCCCGTGGCGGTGTTGCTGTTGTCGATGCGGACACCGTCGACATAAATGACAGGGGTCGAGTTGATCTGCACACTTGACAGTCCGCGGCTCCTTACCATGGAAGCGGCTCCCGGCTGTCCGTTGGAAAGATTAATCTGCATGTTGGGCACAACAGCCTGCAGCATCATGTCAAGGCGGTTATTGTTTGCCTTCCCTATGTCATGCGCCTTGATTGTGAAGACATTGGTCGACAAGCGGCGCTTCCGGATAGCACCTCCCTGCCCTGTCACCACAACCTCACCCAGCTCCTTGCTCCAACGGGCAGAGTCGGCCTCAGTGTCAAGCCGCTCATGACTGACAGCATAATTGTTAAACACTCTTGTGGCAGCATTGGCTTCACGCCATGCCACAACATTAAGAGACAATGCCACGCATGGCAATGCCAAGAAGATTCTCTTCTTCATTCAAAAAAATCGTTAAGCAGAAAAAGATGCGCTACGGATTTACTGTGCAGCGTCAAAAATTTCCAGTGAATAAATTGATAAATTAAAGTGATTTATCAGTGTACCACTTGAAATTTCCAAGTCAAACGGACCTTCGGCTATCGCAGGTTGGAAGAGTGATAACACCTAGGCAGACATGCGCACATCTCTGCCGATGTTTTTAAAAGTATGCTCTTTTTTCAGGTGCAAAGGTAATGATATTTTTCTTAAAATACGCAATACCCTGACTCCTATTTTGCATTTTTTTGCAAAAACACCATGCAAGCCACACGCCCGCAATCCGTGTTCAACACTTCATCCCACACACCAACCGTGTACAATAAAACATAAGAAAACAGACCATTGCCACCATATTCCCACCAGCGCGCTAACCGCCTATAAGACAATAGATTACAAAGAAACAACCTTGACATATTGATATGCTTTGCAAAAGGTAACACTTTACCTTGCGAAAGGTAACCTTTCACCATGCAAACCGTAACACTTGACTTAGTGAAAGGTAACCTTTTGTTTTGTCTTTTTTGTCATCCAAGATATTTATGAAATCAGGGACATCTTATTATATTTGTACAATATCTTCCTCATATTTATCCCGAAGATTCATACAGGCAATATAAATCCACCTATATTTTTCATGTATAAGTGAAAAATACGATAAATTTACATCTTTTTCTTGTATAAATGAAAAAAACAACAAAATCCGCATCTTTTTCTTGTATAAGTGAAAAAAAACATTTACCTTTGCCTTCAAAAAGAAATATATGCAACTGATTATTCGAAAACGATATGTTGATTTGATACTTAATTACCTTGGTAAAGGTCTGATAATTGTATTGACAGGGCAGCGACGCGTAGGCAAAAGTTGTATTTTGCAATGCGTTGAGAGACATATCATGCAACATGAGAAAGAAGCCAATATCATATCTATAAACAAGGAGTATGCTGAATTCAGCAACATAAAATATGATAGCGATTTGAACGAGTTCATCAACAACAGACTGAAAACTGACAACAAGAACTATCTTTTCATTGACGAGGTGCAGGATATTTCTGGTTTTGAAAACTCCCTACGCAATTTCCATGCAAAAGGTTCATGTGACATTGTTGTTACCGGAAGCAACGCAAAAATGCTATCAGGAGAATTGGCGACTTACCTCTCCGGCAGATACATTGAAGTGCACATACAAAGCCTTGACTACCGTGAATTCCTGACATTCCATAATCTTCAGAACAGTGATGAGAGCTTGCTGAAATATCTTTCTTTTGGAGGACTGCCACAATTGGCTCATATCGGACTGGACAATCACAGAATGGTCACATCCTACCTTAACGACATTTACAACACTGTTGTCATGAAAGATGTCATCAGCAGGGAGAGCATTCGCAATGTCAGATTCCTTAATGACCTCGTCAGATTTGTAAGCGACAACATTGGCAAGAACATCTCCGCTAACAGCATAAGCAAATTCATGAAGTCGCAGAACCAGACAATCTCACCGACACTGACAGCGAATTACCTGAGATTCCTGTGCAACGCCTACATCATAAATTGCTCCAAACGGTTCGACATTCATGGGAAAAGACTGTTTGAGACTAATGAGAAATATTATTTTGAGGACATAGGTCTCAGGAACTCTTTAATTGGAATCAACCTGCGCAATGACATTGAGAAACTTCTGGAGAATGTCGTCTACCTTAATCTATGTGCCAATGGATATAATGTAACAATAGGACAGCTGCTCAACGGTGAAATAGATTTTGTTGCAGAGAAAAACGGCAAATGCCTATATATACAGGTCTGCTATCTCTTGTCAACGGAAGAAACCATCGAAAGAGAATTCGGGAACTTGCGCAGGATAAAGGACGATTTCCCGAAAATCGTAGTGTGCATGGATAATCTGGCAGCAAATGGGAATTACCAAGGCATCGAATGCATACATATACGTGATTTCCTGATGTCCTGACAACGGCTTCCACAAATGGCGCGAAGCAGATCATCTTGCTCCAAACACAGAAAAAAAATATTTATTGGACAAAACTTATCTTTCACATAACAACAGGCTCAGCAGGAAACCATATTGGATTTTCTGCTGAGCCTGTTGTTATGTGCAGACAGATGCTGCTGCACAGCAAGTTTACTTCACCATAATCTTCTTGCCGTTGACAATGTACAATCCGGAAGGGAGGGCATTGACCTCTGCCTTGCTCGCTGCCTCCTTGACAAGAGTGCCTTGGAGGTCGTAGACATTGAAGAGGCTATCAGCAGAAGTGGATGTCTCCACACTCTCTACCGATGTGCTGAAATCGTATGCCTCTATGGTGGAGAATTTCATCCATACATCAGCATATTTGTATCTCATCAATGCTCCATGGTTCACATAGAGTGTGCAACTGCTGTAAATTGGTTGGAAGAACACATTCTGGCTGTTACATACCGGTGGTGTCATAGGGGAGACATAGAGCCTCTTTAATGCACGGCAGTTAGAGAATGCCATATCATAAATGTCTGTCACAGAATTTCCGATTGTTACATCAGTGAGACTTGAGCATAAAGTGAATGCGCTTCCACCGATAGTTTTCACGGAATTAGGGATGACTATGGATGTTAAACCGGAGCAGCTATGGAACGCCCCGTCACCGATAGTCTCCAAAGAATTGGGGAGCGTTATGGATGTGAGGCCTGAGCACCGCTGGAATGCACCCATACCAATAGTTACCACAGATTCAGGGATTATCACTTTTTTAAGTCCCTTACAATTGTTGAATGCACCATTTGGAAGTTCTGCAACAGAGTTCCCTATTACAACATCAGCAAGTCCGGTGCAGCTATTGAATACACTTTCACCGAGGGTTTTCACAGAGTTAGGGATTATTATGGATGTAAGACCGGAACAGTTAGAAAACGCTCCATCACCAATAGATTCCACAGAGTTAGGTATTTCCAAGGAAACAAGACTACTGCAGCTTGCGAATGCACCCATGCCAATAGTTGTCACTGATTCCGGAATTGTTATTGATGTCAGTTTCTGGCAGCCTGCAAATGTTTCGTAATCAATGTTTTTTAGGGAATTAGAGATTGTGACGGATTTAAGACCTACACAACCTACAAATGCACTCATACCAATAGTTTCAACAGAATTAGGGATTATCACAGACTCAAGTCTTACGCAACTATCGAATGCACTCATACCAATAGTTTTCACAGAATTAGGGATTGTTACGGAGGTCAGACTTGAACATCTTGTGAATGCATTGGCTGCAATAGTTGTCACTGAACTTGGGATAACGTATTCAGAAGAGGTTCTGCCGCCGGGACAAACTTCTAATGTTGTCTTGTCCTTGTTGTACATCACACCGTCCACCGAACAGTAGTTAGGATTATCCTTATCCACAGTTATTGACTTGATGCTGCTACTTATAAGTGCTCCAGGAGATATTTGAGCCACAGAGCTTGGGATGATTATCCCCGTGATTGTTTTGCAGCTAACAAACACCGATGCCCAAATGTCTGTCACAGTATTTGGTATTGTGTATGTCTCTGTCTTGTTGTAACCGTCGGGGAACAGCACCAACTGAGTTTTCTCCTTATTCAGAACCACACCATCCACTGAGCAGTAATTCAGATTATCCTTGTCCACATTCACTTCTGCAAGGGAAGAAGAGTACATGAATGCATCCGAGTTTAGACCAGTCAAAGAAGCCGGAAGGGTTATGGATGTGAGTTCTTTACTGCCACCAAACGAACAGCAGCCAATCCTTTCTACCGAATTACCCAAGGTCACGCTTGCCAATGCTGTACAGCCGTTAAACGCATAGTTTTTAACATTTGTCACAGAGTTGGGAATTGTAACACTTGTCAATGCTGTACAATTGGCAAACGCACCTTTTCCAATGACTGTCAAAGAATTGGGGAGTGTTATGGAACTGAGTTCTCCGCAATTGAGGAATGCCTCCGACAATATTTCTGTCACAGAATATGCTGTGCCGTCATATTCCACTGTCGCAGGAATCACAACATCGCCACTGTAACTTACTTCTCCCCTTGTCACCATTAAGGTGTTTGGGGCATCGGGTGATTTGAAATAGTAGATGCCATTCACCTCAAAGTCATAGGCAAAGAGAGTCTGGCAACACACAATGAGCATAGCCAATAAGAGTTGTCTTAGTCGTCTCATAATCATAAAGTTTTAATCAGTTTAGAATATTCGTCCTGCTCCCAACAAGCGAAAAGAAATAAAAAAGTTGGTTTTCTCAATGGCATAGATACAAAAAAGTGTGGGAGTCCTTGCTGCCCGTCCCACACCTTGAGGCTGTCGCATTGCCCATCACAGTAGAACGAGCAACGCCGAAGCCCACACCGATATGTTAATACACAACCTATTGCACATGTTTTTACGCGTGCACAACAGGCATGGAAAGTGTACAACACACCCATAGGGCGTCACCGCTGCATTGTTCTTGACGAGAAATTGGAGGTTGCGACATTCCGAATTGTCAAGCCCAAGCGCTAAGTTACGCTCTTCAATAAATATGCGCCCACCCTCATCCTTTTGCAGACTTCAGCCTTTTCGTTGTAGAAAGACTTCCACAGCATAGCAGACACGGTAGGTTCTGCAAAATTAAGAAATAACAATGAGATAACCAAATTTTCAGACAAAGAAATTTAATGTGCACGATAAATACTGATAGCCATAATGGCATAATCACCCAAAATCCGTATTAATCAGCATGAGGAATCTTTTATCATGCGGATTTAGAAATTTTATGCAGTTAATCAGCTACATTTTTTTATTGCTACATACCCCCATTCATACCCCTATAAAATTTGCATTCGCTTGTGAAATGTTATACCTTTGCAACACATTGTTAGTAAACAAGCGTTCTTTGAAATATTTGCCATAAAACCAAAAACAGAAAAGGCCGCCCATAAAGGGCAGCCTTGTTCTATACATTATATTATATAGTCATTATTTCTGACAGAGTCATTGCACCTCAAGATACTCAAACTCGACAGGGGTTGCGCCGACGATTGGTTTCTTTGTGCTGGGCACAAGGAGCTGTACCTGATAGTTTCCGGCGTTGATCTGTGTTCCTGTTGTCGTGGAAACGAGCTTGAACTTCTTAGGAGTTGTAGGGAATTTCATCTCACGGTCGACAAGGACTGCGCCCTTTTGGTCGACAATGCGGAGCTGTGCCGTTACAGGTGCACCCACATTCTTGTAGCGGAAGCGCAGGGCATACTCGCGTGCTACACCGGGAGTGATGATGAACTCCTTCTTCTTGTTGAGAGTGTAGCGTGATGCTGGGAAAGCCTCTTCCTCTGCAGGGAGCATGGATTTCGGCAGTTTCTCCACACGGTCGTTGTCTGTTTTCTGCCAGAAACCCGCCTCACTCTTGTCGGCAAGCGGCTTGACGGAAGCGTCCGATGTGCGCACTGCAATCGCTGAGATGACAGCCTGACCTGCCTTTACTTCAGGGAATGAGATTGTCAGTTTGCCGCCTTTCACCTCTGCCTCAACAGTCTTGCGGAACGCTCCTGCATGACCAGCCTCTGCCCAAAGGTCTATGTCCTCAACCTTTACCTCGCCATTGACGGCAACGGAGAAGAGTCGCTGACCGTCACAGTCAGTCTTCAGTCCGCCACCAAGTCCGAGCCATGGCTCTGCGAAATAAAGCTCAACTGTGTATTTCCCGTCAGGGAGAGGGAAATCATAACTGAGTTTGTGGCGTCCGAAGCGGAATGTTTGGAAGAGATTCCAGTCCTTTGTGCCGTGGATAGGTTCTGCTATGCTGCCCTGGGAAGCACGCACGCCATCCCATGACTTGCCGTAAGTGAGATTGTCACCCTGCCATTTGTTGCCGAAAGAGTCTGTGTAGCTGTCACCGCCACAGTTGAGTCGGAGGACATAGTTCTGTCCCTCGGCAGGCTGAAGGCTTACCGGGTGCATGTCGGCTGCTACAGGTACAATGTCAGAACCCTTGTAGAGCTTGGCGAATCCCGGTGCTTCAGGCAGTCCGTCAAGGAGGATGATGTCCTCGGCGACAGCCTTTCCGCCACGGAAACCTACAGCGCGGAGCACATTATACTTAATAAGGCGGTGCTCCCAAAGCATGTGCGTGCCTGGTTTGCGTGCGTTGCGCTTTCTTCCAAGGTACTCGCTATCGTCGGCACTATTGTAGAGACGCACACTGTCGCAGTTGGAATAGACAGCGATGTCTGTGCGGCGCGCACCGGTTTTCTTGAAGCGATCTGCCCATGTATGGCTGTTGATGTAGACCATAGGGTCAACATCAGGAGACACGTAGTTGGACCTGTACATATAATAAACATCAGCCGGCTGTTCCCAAGAAGTGAGAAGTCCCTTGTAGTTCACCGGTCCTATCTTGTCAGCCATGCGGTAAGCACCGTCCGGCTGCACACGTCCCGGATTGTCATGTGTGGCGAAAATCCACTGATAATGTCCGCAGACACTGTCGCGTGCTTCCTCGGCGAGGCGCACTTTTGTCTCAAGAAGGTCTGTCGCACGCTCCTCGCTGTAAGACTTTTCCTTACGGAGGGAATCAACAGTAGCCTCACTGTGCAAGCCGATTGTGCGCCATGCGCCATACTCACCGTTAAGAAGCTGGTTAGGCTGCTTGAGTTCTTTGTCGTAGTTGAGTGCCGTTCCGCCGTATGTTCCGCTCCAATTCTGTATGACATTCCAATCGGACCCCTCACCACCATTGCATGTTGTGACAGGGCGACGGGCAGGGTCAAGTTCCTTGATTATCGCAGTGCATTCCTCCGCAAAGTCTTTTGGAAGAGTGGATTCGTTCTGCAATCCCCACATGACTACCGACGGAGAGTTGCGGCGTTCCTTGATGTATTGGCGCAACAAAGTCTTGAAATTCTCACGGAACTGTGGCGTGTCGTACCAAATGTGTGCGGAGAACTGGCTCCAGAAGAGCAGACCTTCCTTATCAGCCAACTGCTGATAGAGGAGGTTATGTGGCTGATGAGCCTCACGGTAGGCATTGAAACCCGCCTGACGGATGAGTTTCATGCGTGACTCTATCTGCTCATTGCTGAATGCATGGCTGTTGCCGAAGAGATGGTCATAGTCGCATGTGCCATTGATGAACACAGGTTTGCCATTCAGATAGAAGCGGTTGTCACCGTCATTGCGCATCAGAGGCCATGAGAAATTACGTATGCCGTAAGCTGTCTCCACCTGGTCGGTGGTCTTGCCGTTACGCTTAACCATGGAAACCACCTTATAAAGATAAGGGTCTTCCTGTGACCACAGTGTCGCATCGGTTACCTTTGCCTGCTGGCGCACGGTCTTTGTCTCACCCGGTTTGAGGGTAATCTTGTCTGTACAACGGAAGACACGCTTGCCGGAAGCCATGTTAAAGTTGTTGACAACCTCAAATTCTGCAACGGTAGTGCCGTAGTTCTTCACCTCCGTCTCTATGAAAACAGAGTCGCAAACGTCATTGTTCCATACATGGACACCAAACGGTTCGATGCGCACCTCATCTGTCTCGACAAGGCTGACAGGACGATAGATACCGAAAGGCTGCGAGCCTTCGGAGAAGCCCCATTCGGAAGAGCAGCCACCACATACCCAAGGCATGTCGGTGATGAGCTCAGGATGGTCGCAAAGGACTGTCAGACTGTTGTCGCCATCCTTGATGCAGTCGGTGATGTCAAGAGTGTAGGTCAGTCTTCCTACCGGTCGGCGGTCAAACTTTTTGCCATTGACTATCACTGTAGCATAAGAGCCGAGACCTTCGAAATAGAGGAAATAACGCTTTCCCTGCACACGTGTGGCACGGAAAGTCTTCTCATAAAGCGCAGAGCCGTGAAGGTTTCCATGCTTCTTCTGGCTGTATCCGTAATAGTCATCCCAGTTGTGTGGGACATTGCCCTGCCACACTTTGCCCTTCGCAGCAGCGTCAGTGGCAGTGAGGAGGGTTGATTTCCACCCTTCTGAGAGTGAGGTTATGGTGCGCTTTGCCTTACGCTGCGGAGCAGGGAATGCCACATCAGACTTGCCCATCGGGCGTGATGTGGCAAGCGCGATGCCACGCTGGCCGTCGTTGTTTACGGCACAATAGAAGTGGTAAACCACACCGTCATGCTTCAGCACATAGCTCTTGTGGGCAAACATCTCGTCATACTGCTTTGTAGGCCATACCAAGTCCTGTCCGTCCCAGTCTTGCCAATGAACCAAATCACGGGAAACGGAGAATGTGTTGAAGGCGTTGTACTTCCTCTCCGGGCTGAAAGCGGAGAAGTAGAACATTACATACAGTGGCTGTTCCTTGCCATTCACCGCTGTGGATGATGAAGAGTTCCTCTCCTGTTCCCACTTGGTAAAGTCGACGATCTGCGCATCGCCGGTAATGATTCCCGGTGCTTCGTGGGTGAAGACAGGATTGCCGGCATAGCGTTCCCATTTCTTCATGTCGTTGGAGAGTGCTATTCCGATGCGCTCAGCCTTCAGATTGTTCTCAGGATTTATGCCGCCTGCGTTGTAGAACATCACAAAACGCTTGCCGAAAGTCTTGCGCTTGTCCTCATAGATGGTGGACTTGTACTGTATGAGTTTCTCCCACCACTGTGCTCCCTTGTCATTGATGTGAAGGAGAGGCTTGTCAAGTGACTGCCATTCATGTGCCGTTGTGATGGAAGTGTCGATGCCGTCCTTCAACGCAACGTCGGTCCATGCCTTGCCGATGAACAGCGGTGCGCGGACTCCTTCGTAGCCTGTGCCCTCGCCACCTATATATGTCATCCAGTGCTTGCCCTTATATGTTCGCATACGGTAGTCACCGTTCCAGTCCCAATCGATGAGAGCCGGGAAACCGCCTCGCTGGTTCATGTCCCATCCGCTGTCCTTATAATCAAGGATGCAACCAAGGGTGCGCCAATGGAGCAAGTCATCACTTTCGCTCAACCACGTGGTATAGCCACGTCCGTCAAGTCCGCCGGAACCGTTGTAGATGACATAAGTCATATACCACTTGTTGCCTTCACGGTAGACAGTAGGGCAGTCTATCTTATGCCCGTTGTCCTTCGGTGCAACGACCATACCGTATTTGTATGGCGATTTCACCTCATTATAGATATCCGTCATGACCTCCTTGGAGACTTTCTGCGCCATGGCAGAAAGGGACAAGAATGACAGAACCGTCAAAAGTATATGTTTCATTTTCCTTAAAATATATTTTTCAGATTGCTTTTCTCCCTGCAACACAACTGCAGGGCTTATACAATGAACAGCGGGACAAGGCTTTCCACCCTGTCCCACTGCATGGATTCGTTATCAATAGAACAGCCAGTCGATGGAGCTGTCTGCACCTGAAAGACCTGCATCGCGAGGGTTAATCTTGTCGGAGGTGTAGCCAAGAATGACAAGGAATCCCTTCGGCAGCTGCAGGCGGTGCTTGCCGGGAGCGAAGTTGTAAGGATGGACATTCACCTGTGGCATGCCATTGATGCGCAATGCCGAGGTGAAGCATGGGTCCTGCTGTCCGTACTCGCTGGCAGTGGCGTCAATCTCCAGTTTCGGAGCACGTGCATACTTGCGCTGGTCGTCACGGAAATAGCCAACAAGGAGCGTCACCGGCTTGTCGCAAGAGAACTCAACAACAGTGCCTTCGTTACGCTGTACTTTGGAAGAGAACACATAAGCCTGCATTCCTTCGAGTTCCTTGCCATAGTCGGTGATGACGGAATCAAGATCATTGAACAATTTTGCCCCCTTCTCCACCTTTACAGTCTTCACATCACCTGCCAGGACAACCTTCGCATTACGCAATGGTTTTATTTCCTGCTTCTTGACTCCTGCAGAAGGAGATTTGAGCTGTGCAATGTTCTTCTTGAGGTTTGCAAGCTCCTCTTCGTACTTAGGAAGCAGTTCGCTCCAATGCTTCATCTTGCCGTCGTCTCCTGCAATAGGCACACGACGCATGGAAGTCTGCATACTGTTGGCATAGTGGTAGGTCTTGTTTGTTATTGCAACAAGACGGCGATAATGCTCCAGACCTTCTTCAAGGAGTGGCACAGCCTTGTCAAGCTCTGAGATATCGTTTGTGTACTTGTAGTTAAGCACATGCTCGCAGGCACGAACCTTCAGACCGAAAGCATAGGCAAACTCACGGTAACTGTGAATATCGTTCTTCAGACGCTCAAACTCGGCATTGTTCTTGCCGATGTTCTTGCCGGCAGCCTCTATTGCCTTGACAGCCTTGTCACCATGATCCATGCACTGACGGACGATGTCAAGAGGCAGTTCGCCCACATGTTCCTTGACATTCAGTTTAGGATTGACATTGTCAGGGAAGTTGGTATTGATAGGCAATGGCGCGTTATGTTCTTTTGCAACATATTCTATGAGCTTCTCACCGTCAGGTCCGCAGCTCTCGTAGAAGCCCGGATAGACGGTGTATTTGTAAGGGTTGACAAGCTGCGAACAGAACATTCCGAGGAGGAGTGTCTGACGGTTGCCCTCGGTAATGCCGAAACGGCGCAGGAGCTTCGGAGCGATTTCACCGCTCTCCTCCAATGCTTCACGGATGCGTGCTGCATTCTCAGCTGTTGTGCCGTAAGTGTTTGCGAGGGTGTCATCCCAGAAAACAATCTCCTCATTGCGGTCACGGTGGCAGTTCCAAGCATAGCGTCCCCATGCGGAGTACCACATCCAGTCGCGGTCAAGCTGCTTCTGGCGTGAACCGTCGGCAAGTTTGTCAGCAGTGTAAGGCCAGTCCCAATACGACGCCTGCGGGTAAAGGTGCAGGGCATTGGCGTTATGTGCGTTGTGCATAGCGTTCACTGTCTTCTGTATGAAGTCAGGAGAAGACCAGCGGAAAGGCTCCAGATTGGCAAGAATGTGTACGTTTGCGATGTGTGTAGAGCCAAGAGCGGCAAGGGCACGATGGGTTTCTCCCCAAGGACCTTGCGGTGTGTAGGTTGTCAGAGACTCACCGTTGTACTTGTTCATCGTGTAGAGGTTCTTGTACAAAGGCAGCGAAGCCTCCATGACCATTTTGCAGTCTGTGTCGTGGGCACGCAGGAGAATCGGCGGTTCGTCTGTCCTTCCGAGAGTCTTCAAACCGTCCTTAACGGCAGGGATGATGGTCTTTGTCATCCATTCCACGTCATCCTCGTATGTGCTCATCGCCTCACCAAGACACACAAGGAGTCCCACATTAGGGTAATTCTCAATGAAAGCCTGAATGGACTTGTGGGTATAGTCCTGAATCAACGGTGTGATAGGACGGTGGCGATCCTGAGTCTTTATGCCGTAATGCTCGGCAAAAGGCTTGGAGACAAGGATGTTGTAGAACATCTGTATCACAAAGATACCGCGCTTGTCTGCCTCATTGGTAAGGAAGGCAAACACCTCCTTGTTCTTCTCAAACGTGGCATCATCGACCTCTACGGCAAAAGGATAATCCTTCAGCTTAACCAAAGATGCGAAAGGATGTCCGTTCCAAAGATAGACAGAGTTCATGCGGTTCTCGACAAGCATGTCAAGATAGTCAATCCAATGCTGCTTGTCGTAGAACCAAGGGAAGAGCTCCGGAGTGTAAGGATACTCATAGACCATGCGTCCGGGCAGGAGATAAGGCTTCTGCACACCGATACATCCGCCGCGGAGCACCATTTCCGGAGCGTCCTTTATCTGTCCCGGAAGGTCTGTTATGCCATGCTTCTTAATCTGCTCGGCAAGCTCTCCGCAGCCGTAGATGCATCCTGTGCCGTCGTTACCGACAACAGTGATGCGCGCTTTCAAACCGCGCTGCTTGCTGCCGAGGGTTACTGAGGTAATGGTGAAACCCTCCTTCTTTGTTATGAAGGAATCGATTTGCTCGACAGGATAGCCTTTACGGCGGTCCTTTTTCATTTGTTTCTCGCGCGCAGCAAGTTCAGCCTTGGCATCAGCGACCATGCCAAGCGTAATACGGTGCTCCGCTTTCTTGTCTTCTTTGCCATTGGCAGTGACGACAACGGTAAAACCTTGCTGCCGGAGCTTCTTCTGCAAATATTCCGCAGCATAGGTCACACGATTGCCCGCACCTTTCGGTGTCACGATGTTCACGCTCTCTGCCATAGTGAACAGGGAGAACATGAGCAGGGAAATGGTTGTGATAATGTTTCTCATATAATGATTTTCTTATTTTGGTTAGTTGTTCTTGTTTGCCATTTGCATGAAATAAAGCAAAAATAATTCACGCAAGGCACCACTCACACTTATAACTACCTTTCATACAACCGGTTAGCAACAGACTGACGAAAGGTAACGTTTTGTATGACCAAAGGTAACACTTTACACGGTGAAAGGTAACCTTTTAGATAGTAAAGTGTTACCTTTGGTTTGCCGATTGGTCAGCCGTGCCTTTTCATACTGACACAGCTGACCAAAAAATCTCTCCAGAAGGAGGATGTTAAGGGTTAAGCACAACACGCTTATATGCCACACGCTGGCGACGCCATGTATAGATGCAGTGCAGCGAACCGTCCTTGCCTTCGATGATGGCAGGGTAAGAATACTGGCTTATCGGTGAGTCCTCCAATGTGATAAAGTGCTTCCAGTTGACACCATCCTCAGAGATTGCAAGTGAGCATGGGGTGCGCGGACCTTTCGGAGTGCCCGGAAATGTGGAGAAGTTGTTATAGATAAGCACGTGACGGCCGTCCTTCAGTGTCACGGCATCTGTGCCCGACTGGTTCTGAGGGACATCAAGCAATGTGACTTTCGTCCATGTATCACCGTTGTCACTGCTGTATGTGGACGCAAGTTTGCCATTGCGTGTGCGACCGACAGCCTGCAAACGACCGTCCTTCAGTCGCAGGATAGACGGCTGAATGCAGTAAATCGGCTGCGGTTTATGCTCCTTCACTGTATCGTTTGTTATCAGTGTGCCGTCCGGATTCATATCCTGAGTGAGGATAGACATCTCACGCTCTATCGGTCCGACATACTTCCACTTGCCTGTCTTGAGGTCCATTATCTCGAAATGGAACTTCCATCCGCCATTGCCCTCTGTACTTGAAGGGCATACAAGGCGACCGGCGATAATCTCAGGTTTGTTCTTAACCGGTCCGATGAACCCGCGGTCAAGCGGTTTACGCTCAGACCATGTCTTGCCACCATCCTTACTCTTCACAATCCAACCAGTCCAGTCAGCAACGGAAAGACCAATCTTGAAGAACAGCCAAAGCTCGCCTGAAGGCATTTCGAAGAGCACAGGATTCCAGCAAGCCTTACGACGATAATCCTTCAAGGCACCTTCGGCAACTGCTTTGTCTGCAACCGGAGTAACAGTCTTTGCAGGTTTCTTGCCTGCCCACTCCTCTTCCTGCTCGTCATCGGCAGACTTGGTGGAGACAGGGGCTTTCTTTGCGGAATAGAAATAGTTCGGCGCGAGTTTCAAAGCCTCGGCAAGTTTGATGTAGCCCTTGGTTGCAGGAGTGGATTTCTCATTGATTCCTGCAATTTCAGCGTCCTCTGTGCCGAGACGGAAGACACCGTCGGCAGCGAGGACAGGCTCACTCCACTTGTCAGAACCTTTTGCCTTGCGCTGTGTCCAGATACAAACATCAGGATTGCGCTCCTTTGTTCCACCGAAATATGTAGCCACGAGGTCACCGTTTTTCAGTTCAACGATGGACGCAGAATGACACTCCGGAAAATCTGTTTGTGCATAGACAAACTCGGAGTCGACAATCTTGGCATTCTGTGTGGCAGGGCTGTCAAGTGTCGGACGTGTGTTGTTGTTCATCAGATTGAACTTGCTATCGAAGGTATATTCACCCGAGCCGATAGTCTTAACTGTGCCATCCGGGAGGTAAACATCAGCAGTGGTGTTCGCAGGAATCTCCACCTGCCAGCGCACCTTCTCAAGGTCTTTCTCCCATTTTGATACAACCTTGCCGTAAGGTGTGTTGTATGACATGTCGACATTATCAAGTTCCTGAATCTCAAAGTTAGGACGGAGCGTGATGTGCTTGTATGCCACAGAGCCTTCTGCATTGCGCAGACCGCCAAGATGCTGATAGCACCATGGCAGGAGGTCACCAAGGAGCATTACATGGTTGCCGGAATTCATGGCAGGATTAGCCTTGTCGCCATTCCAAAGTTCCCAAATCGTTGTCGCTCCGTTCTCTACCATATATCCCCATGAAGGATATGTGCGGTTTGTGGCGAGGAGATAAGCCACGTCGGCATAACCGTTCTCGGAAAGACCGCGCATCAGCCATGAGATACCAATAACACCGCAAGAGATATGTCCCTTATTCTTTGTGATGACATCAGTGACAAGATTCTTCACAACCTCTTCCTTACAGTCGTCTGGAACAATACCGAGAGCGAGCGGAAGAAGATTGGCTGTTGAGGTGTTGTTACCGTAGAATACGCTGTCAGGGAACAATACATGTCCCGGGCGTGGAGATGTGCCGCGCTTAACGGTAAGGAATCTCTTGTTGAAAGCCTCTGTCATCTTCTTTTCAAGGTCGGCATAAGTCTGCTTGTCGGCGGAAAGCCCCTGTATTTCCGCAAACTCCTGCATAAGGCGGAGGTTACGAATCATGTAGGCTGTGGATATGAGTGCCCCGTTTGTCTTACGGGTCTCGTCTTTCGCATGGATAAGTTTCAGATCCTCAGGTGGCACACACCAGTCGCCATAATAGTCTTTTGTGATGATATAGTCCTCCATATAATCCTCAAAGACATGGTTCATCCATTTCTTGATATATGGATAAGAGTCAATGATTGGCTGCTTGTTGCCAAACTGGCGATAGAGCATTTCGCACCCGAAAGGCAGTGCGGAAGGCCATGTGACATCATCATTGTAGTATGTCCAATATGCCGGAGCGACATCGCAGAACACACCGTCATAACGCTGTGTCTCATAAATGTCACGCATCCACTTAGAGTAAAGACGCTCGTTTCCAAAGAGGAATGACTCGCCAAGGCTGCCTACGGTGTGGTCGCCAAGCCATGGCTGACGTTCATTGCGCTGAGGACAATCGAGTGGGAAGCCTTTATAGTTGGAGATGATTCCCCACCATGCGTTCTTATATACATTATTCAATACATTGTTGCTTGTGGAGAAGTTGCCTGTGAACTCCAGTCTGTCAGCCACCGCTTGTGCCTCAAGGTCTGTAGCGGCAAGGCTCTTCATACCTTTCACCTCCACAAAACGGAAACCGTGGTAAGAGAAAACGGAGTGCCAAGGCGTGCCGTTCTCTTTGCCTGAACAGATGTATTTGTCCTCTGTTTCTGCATCACGGAGATTCTTGATATACAGGTCGCCATTCTCATCCAAACGCTCCGCATACTTTATTTTTATTGTATCACCGGCATTACCACGCATGTTCATCTGCACCCAGCCTGCCATGTTCTGACCGAAGTCCACGATATAAGTGCCACGTTCGGTCTTCTTCACGCTAACAGGTTTGATGTGGTGTGTGATAGTCATATTTGGTGCAGTCTGTCCATGAAGCTCACCGATAGGAAGGGTTGCACGCTCCGGCTTCTCCCATGATGAGTCATCATAGCCCACACAGCTCCATTTGCCAAGGTCTTTGCGTGCGTCATAGACCTCTCCGTCATACTCATTATTGGAACGGATAGGGCCTTCTGCAGTGATTTTCCATTTCTCTGAAGAGCCGAACTTCTGCTGTGTGCCGTCCGTGTACTCGACAATGATTGTCATACGGCATGTCGGCAAACCAAGGAACGGTATCTTGTAATGCTTATGGTAGCGTGGCGGAACAGTCCTGCCGTTGCCAAGAATGACACCCATACATGCCTTTCCTCCTGTTGTTGTGGAAGATGCGAGGCTCTTTGTGATGTCGAATGTGTTGTAGATTATTGAACGGCGTGTGTCTGTCTGAGCAGGAGCGAGGACATCAGTACCTTGTCTTTCACCATTTACATAGAACTCATAGAGTCCCAATACACCGACGTATGCCGTGGCACGTTTTACGGTTTTTGCAGGGTTGAGCTCAATTTCACCACGTAGATAGCGTGCATTGACACGTGTCTTGTAGCCCAACGACTCTCCTTCAAGCAAATGGTCGATACCTACCCATCGTCCTGCCCAATGGCTGTCGGCAGTCAGTCCGATACCGAACTCCTGCGGTTCTGCCCAATCGGTAGTACCATTGTTGGTCTTAACCTGTACAGTCCAGAAGCAACGCTGATTGTCTTTCAATGCCTTTCCGGCATAGTTTATCCAAATAGACTCGTCACTCTGTACCATACCGCTATCCCAAAGGTCTGCCCTACCCTCTTTGAGGAGTTCAGGAGCAGACGCCACCATGATGCGGTAAGCTGTCTGCATGGTGTTTTTCTTTGCCTCGGTAAGCTGCCAAGAGAAGCGCGGAGTGTGCGTAGGAAGTCCTAACGGGTTCTCCATATTCTCCGTTACAAGGCGCACAGCCTTGGGCTTTGCCATGGCAAAAGTCAATGAGAATAACGCCAATATGGCGATAATGATTCTTTTGTTCATAAAAGATTAGTGGTATATTGATTATGTTTTTATTTCCTAATAAAGTGTGTTTTGTTTCCCAAATTACCAAGAGAACTATTTTCCTTCATTAAGGATAGCACTGTTGATGCCTTGTTTGTTTGAGCCGTCAAGTACACCGTCATTGAAACGGTAAGCCTCAACCTGCATGCCGACCTTGTCATATTCCCATGTGTACATGTTCGCAACAGCACCTGTAAGGCGTACTCCGACAAGGTCACGTGGCTCCGGAAGCAAGTCCCAGCGGCTTATCAGGCGCACCATACCGTTAGGACGGTAGTGTGACCAACGTGCAGTGTTGTCGTCCTTACGCACCCATTCCCACACTTTTGTGCCATCCTCACGCCACAAAGTCTCTGTTCCGACCTTCTTGCCGTCCTTGTATGTCACCTCATACTGTTTCTGTCCGTTAGGATAAGTGTAGCTTTTCTTGCCATTAAGGACATAGTATCCGGACTTCGCAAGTGGAGTAAGTGCGGACTGCTTGCCATAAACGGAGCCTTCAGCATCCTTTGCCGTGACGATGTCGCTGTCAATCCACGCCTCGTTAAACTCGATTTCAAGTCCCGGATAGTTGGTTGTTGTGAGGACATGGATAAGACCGTCATGTCCCTGACGCATAGTAACATAACCCAACGAAGGGTGTGTCACACGGTGATGCTGCGGAAGAGTGATTGGCAAAGTCTTGAATTTCCATGTCTTGCCGTTATCACGTGATATGGCAACGAAGCACTCATTGCCGTTCTTCCACCCTTTCGGCGGAGCGATTTTCTTCTTGTGCATATAGGAGTCACCCACAATACAGAGTGCTCCTGACTGTAGACGGATGATGCAAGGGCGTTGTGCCGTGCCTGCCGGAGGGAAAGGTGATGGTGTGCCTTTTGACCATGTAGCCCCCCAATCGTGAGAGATGTTCTGCGGATTCCAACCATTAATGCTGTTATTCTTGCCTCCTGCGGAAAGCAACGTGCCATTATCGTCCAGCATAACAATAGTGGAATGACGGCTGTCTGTGCGTCCTCCCATGTCGTGCCATGTCACACCGCCGTCCTGACTGCTGAGAAGGAAACTCTGTGCGCCTTTTCCGTCAAGGACAACAAAGAGTTCTCCCTTCTTGTTCTTGAACGCATTGGACACAGGCTGTGCAGTGTACTGTTCCAATTTCTTGTCCATTTGCGGAACTGAGAATGTCCATGTAGCACCATTATCCGTTGATTTCATTATGCGGAAAGGCACATAATCGGTCATTCCTCTGCCACCGCCGAAGAACCAAAGCGTGTCCTTGTCAGTGAGCAGCAGAGCCGACTGGTCATTGCCTCCATAAGTGGTGAAGAGCAGTTCCGGCATATCCCATTCGTCACAGCCATAGCGACGGCGGCACTGGACAAACGTTGTACAGGTGTCTGCCTCCGCCTTTCCTGTCGGAGTGGAGAAATAAACTGCAAGAATATCGCCGTTAGGAAGCACCTCCATGCCTGCGGAATGCAGGTGAGTGTACACTCCCCAATCAAGTCCGACCTTCTCGCCCTGCTCGGTAGGGGTGTAGCATGACGGCACAGGGAGCGCCATACGCACATTATAATAAGGTGTATTTCCTGCATTAGTGACAGGAGCCGGCTTGCCTTGGTTAACGCACTGCTGCGTGAAAGGCACAATATCGCGCTTCGCAATCTCAAAGACAGCCTGTCCGTCCGCATCTCCCACGGCAGCCATATTGGCACCGGCTGTTATGTTAGCACCCACCACAGTGTACTTGTGCTGTGGAAAAGCAGATTGGGCAGAGGCTGCAACAGCCCCTGCCACAAACATTATTGACAATATTTCTTTCTTCATTTCTTACTCATTAAGGTCTCTGAGATTCTTCCAGTCGCTCTGCTCCGGAATGATTGTCATGTCCGGTTTGAGATATTCCTTCTTAGCATCAAAGGCGATGAGTACACCGTCATTGACACCTTCGTGAGAGGATGCCGGACGGAAAGTCTGGATTTTGTCAGCCACCTCACCTATATATTCCAGATGACCTGTTGCTGCATCCATCCAGAAAACTTTCTTTGCCTTGCCGGAAATGGTGCGGAGGTCTATCTTCATGTCACGTCCTGTATAGTTGTAGACCATAAGATAGTCCTTGCCACGTGTGGCGATGAGACGGTTATACTGTTTTCCGTTCTCACCTGAAATGACCTTCTGGTCAGGGACACGCTCAAAGTATGGGAAGGTCAGCATGAGTCTTTTCACATACTGCATCTGTGAGAAGCCGGGGTCTTTCATTGCCTGATACCATGTCTTCACATCACCGGCATCACCATAGCTTGTGCCGTAACCCGGCTTCAGGAACTGCATAATGGCATTGTGACCATAAGTATGTCCGAAACTTCCTGCGAACACTGACCAGTAGGCATAACGGCGCACATCACAGTCAAGCCAACGCTTCTCATTCGCATCGTGCAGTCCCTGAGGAATATCCTCATAGGAAGGCTCTGCATCAATGACAGGCTTGATAGGTTTGTAAGCCCAAGTTGAGTCAACATACATCCAGTTATCCTCCTCGGTGTTGTCAGGAATAGGATAATCCTTGTTGCCCATGCGCTGTCCGTAACGACGGTGTCCGGACTGGAACATGTGGAAATCAAGCCACGGTGCTTTTGCAAACCACTTTGCACTGGTGTAGCGTCCACGCGGATGATAGGTCATAAGGTGGTTCTTGTCGATAGACTTGATTGTTGTGGCGAGAGTGTTCCACACATCAGCATTGATGTCTCCCTGGATATCACCACCGATAATCCACACGATGTTCGGTGAGTTCTTGTAACGGTTGGCAAGGAATGTGCCGTACTTGACAGCATCTTCCTTGGAAAGAAGACCTGCCTTCACAAGACCGCCCCAGATACACACCATACCTATATATATACCTTCATGCTCCGCCTGCTTGACGATGTAGTCCATGTGGTCCCAATAACCATAAACGCCTTTCTTGTCAATGTTCTGGAAATTCCAACCGTCTATGTTGGACATCTGTCCGTAATGGTTATAGGCAGGCACACCGTCAATGACCTGGATCTGCACCATATTGTATCCTGCCTCACGCACACGCTGCAGATAATAGGCAGCCTCGGCGCGGTCGGTACGTTCAGGAAGCAGCCATCCTGTCTCACCGAGCCAGAAGAACGGCGCACCATTCTCATGCTGCAGGAAGCGTGAGTTCTGTGAGACTTTAAGTTTTCCGTTATCCCATGGTTTCTTGTTGCCTTCAGCAGAGGCAGTCCCTGCCACAAGGGCAAGGAAGAGTGTTGATAGAGCAATAATCTTTTTCATTGTCAGTTCTTTATTGTAATCATTTGGTTAGCAGTTGTCTTTACATCGTAAACATAAGTCTTCGGCATGTTCACCGGATTGAGTTTCACCTCCGAATTGTTCTTTGTCTCGAGAGTGACAGGCACTTTGAAGAGTGGATTCGGGTTCTGCCCCTTGGCACTCTTCAGGCCTTTTCCCTTCACAGGATAAGCAGTTCTCACACGGAGGTTTCCTCCTATTGTAGAGCGTATCTTACAAGAAGTGATGCGTCCGTCCTTCCATGCAAGTTCCTCGATAACGAATCCGCCACGGCAACGAATACCGGTCACTTTGCCTTCATTCCATACAGAAGGTACGGCAGGCAACAGATAGACTGCTCCGTCATGGCTCTGCACAAGCATTTCCGCTATACCTGCGGTGCAACCGAAGTTTCCGTCAATCTGGAACGGTGGATGTGCATCGAAGAGATTGCCATAAGTTCCGCCCTTCTTCTTGTTCTTTCCATAAGCAACAAACTTATCATCAGTGAGTTTAAGCTGCTCCTTTATGAGCTTGTAGGCGTGCTCTCCGTCCAGCATACGTGCCCAAAGGCAGACTTTCCAGCCCATGGACCAACCGGTGGAAGGGTCACCGCGATGAATCAGTGATGTGCGTGCGGCATCGAAAAGCTCAGGGGTGCGCAACGGAGAAATGGAAGTTCCCGGATAGAGTCCGTAGAGGTGGCTGACATGACGGTGGTCATCCTTCGGATTATCCCAGTCCTGCGCCCACTCCTGCAGCTGTCCCCACTTGCCTATTGTGCCGGGAGTCAGCAGCTTTGTGCGCTCAAGATAGCGTGCTGCAAGGTCGGCATCGACACCGAGAATAGCCGCTGCCTGTGCCACCTCACCAAAGATTTCTGCCACAAGCTGGTTGTCCATAGTACATCCGGAAGCAATGTTCTTAGTGCCTTTGTCGGCAGGATGAAGATTCTCCGGCGATACGGAAGGACAGATGACAAGATAGCCGGTGTTTGGGTCTTTGACAAGAAGCTCATCTACAAACTGTGCCGCGCCCTTCATTATAGGATAATATTCCTTCAGGAATTCCTTATCGCCTGTGAACAAATAGTGGTTCCACAGATGCTGGCAGAGCCATGGGCCGCCTGTCATCCACAGTCCTGAAGCAGCACGGTCGACAGGACCTGTGATGCGCCAGATGTCGGTGTTGTGATGAAGCACCCATCCTCCGACACCGTACATTGTCTTTGCGGTTGCCGCACCGGTAGTGCTGACATCCTTTATCAAGCAGAACAACGGGCCGTTAAGTTCGGTAAGGTTTGTTACCTCTGACGGCCAATAATTCATTTCAAGATTTATGTTGCAGGTGTATTTGCTGTCCCATGACGGCAGGAGCTTGTCATTCCAGATGCCCTGAAGGTTTGCAGGCTGTCCGCCCGGCTGTGAAGAGCAGATAAGGAGATAGCGTCCGAAAGCGTAGTAAGTGCCTACAAGATAATTGTCATTGTTCTTTGCAAACTGCTCCACACGCTGTGATGTGGTCAGATGACTGAACTTGTCCGGACCGAGCCACAGCTTGGAGCGGTTCATGAACTGCCGGAAATAAGCGACATGAGCCTTTTTGTCCGCCTCATAGTCGTCAGCCATTGCCTTGCGCAAATAAGCCTTGCACTTCGCAGCCTCATCACCGCTGATGTCGTTGTAGTTCACAAAATTCGTTGCTATACTAACGTAAACAATCGCCTCGTCAGCACCTTCCACACAGATGATGCCGTCGCGTGACACGGACTTTCCGCCCTTTGCCTGCACGGCAAGCCTGCCTTGGAACTTGATCTTGCCTTTCAGTGCCTCATGGGTAGGTGTGACACCTTCGAGAGACACTTCCCTGCCGTCACTCTTGATAATCACATCATGGTGAGGTGACGACAGATTGGCATTAAATGTTATGCAGCCCGGCTTGGAAGCGGTAAGGCGCACCTTGATGACATTGTCAGTAAATGAGGTAAGTGCCTCACGCTTGTAGCGCACACCGTTGACAGTGTACTGCGTGACAGCTATCGCCGAATCAAGCGAGAGATAACGCTCATAGTCGGTGTATCCGGCATGCCCCGGAGTGGAGATTGTCAAATCGCCGAAAGTCTGGTAAGGCATACCGTTGTTGCTGCCTGACATCAGATGCTCATCAGCCAGCTGCTGTGCCTCGGCAAACTTACCTGCAAAGACAAGGCTTTGAACTTTCTTGTACCATTCTTTGGAAGTTTTGTTGGCGTTGGTGTTAGGCTGTCCCGCCCAGATAGTCTCCTCGTTAAGCTGCAGACGCTCCGTTGTAGGAATGCCATAGACCATCGCTCCAAGACGGCTGTTGCCAAGCGGCAACGCCTCTGTCCACACCTCTGCCGGTGAATTGTACCACAAACGGTACTGCTGCGCGCTCGCCGTGAGCGTGCAGAGCATTGTAAATACCAATGCTATAATGCTTTTTCTCATTCAGATGTTAGTTTGGGTTAGTGTTGCAAAGTTACAAAATAAATTTTAAATATCAAACCTTATCGCACATTATTTTATGGATTTAGTGGGACTTAGCCAAAAAGAGGGATATTGGCAGAGTGAAATTGTAAATAAAAATATGGTAAATCTGTCAAAGAACGCTATAATCAAACACTTGGTTGTGATTACGGATGCAAAGTTAATATATTTCACAAGCGATTCCAAATTTTATAGGGGTATCATTAGGGGTATATAGCAGAAAAGCATAATAATCACACTCGAAATTATACCCTTTATGATATAATTTCATGAAAACACGAACATTTTATACCCTTTGTGGTATAATTTGAAATATTTATAGTATCTTTGCATAAGACAAGCTGCACCTTGGCAACTTGGAACAAGTTCCATTGCATAACGTCCGGACAAGGTGAACCTGCTCCTCGATTTCTTCAATTACGAAATGGTTGCAACTGAAAAACAAAGGCTATGAGAAGCGCAAACATATTCTATAAAGACCTGCTGGCAGGCACTCTTATTGAAAATGACGAAGGATACATATTCAAATATTCAACAGAATACCTGACATCAAAAGGCGCAAAAGCAATAAGTCTTACACTGCCACTACAGGAAGAAGCATACAAAAGCCATGTCTTGTTCCCATTCTTCGACGGTCTGATTCTGGAAGGATGGCTGCTTGATGTTGCACTGAGAAGCATGGACATAAGCATACTCGACAGAATGTCGCTGCTACTCACATGCTGCAAAGATTGCATAGGGGCTGTAAGCGTTGTACAAACAGAAGGAAAGGAGGACGAAAATGCATAAATGCCTATATTGCTACCGTGAGCTGAAAGAAGGAGAAAGAGACATGCACGAAGAATGCATAAGAAAATTCTTCGGTGCGGGTTCAATTCCAACCATGGAATACACAACAGACGAGCTTGACAAGCTGGCACAGCACATAATACAAGAGCAGACATCACTGACCGGAGTGCAACCGAAACTGTCGCTGAACCTCACCACACACGAAGGCTGCAAGCGCCTTACCATAGTAGGGTTATGGGGTGACTACATCTGCAAGCCACAGACTTCCGCCTATGAAATGATGCCTGAGGTGGAAGACCTTACCATGCACCT
Organism: Palleniella intestinalis; assembly: GCF_013166595.1. GTDB lineage: Bacteria > Bacteroidota > Bacteroidia > Bacteroidales > Bacteroidaceae > Prevotella > Prevotella intestinalis. The sequence goes on from NZ_JABKKG010000005.1 coordinate 169,279, forward strand.
TGCAGAAGCAGCAAATATCGAAGTTGTGCCACATACTCTTATGCGCATGGCTGACAACAGTATCTGCTATCTGACCAAGCGCATTGACCGCAAACCGCATGGCGAAAAGATAGCAATGGAAGACATGTGCCAACTCATGGAAAGGCTCACAGAATACAAATACAAAAGCAGTTACGAACAGGTTGGCAAAACTATCCTGAAATATTCGTCTGTTCCAAAAATGGATGTGACAAATTTCTTTGAACTGGTGCTATTCTCTTGGCTGACAGGTAATAACGATATGCACCTGAAAAATTTTTCCTTGTACGAGCCGGAAGAAGGAATGATCCGCCTGACACCTGCTTACGACTTGCTGAATGCTGCGATAATCAATCCCAAAGACCATGAGGAACTGGCACTGTCCCTCAACGGAAGGAAAAGCAAAATCAAAAAAGATGACTTCATAAAGGCTGCCGAAACTATCGGAATCCCTGCAACCATCATTATGCGTCTTTTCAGCAAATACATCAAACTCCAACCTGTTTTTGAAGCAGTCATCCGACAATCGTTCCTCTCTGATGAACTGCAGGACAAGTATATAAACCTCTTGGCAAATCGTATTGACAGACTGCGATAAGTGAAAGCAATATTCCACGCTTTGAAACCAAAACATCACATTAACATTCTCCGTTGGCTCAGGAGGCACTAAAACGCTTCCGTGCGGTGAAGCGAGGTCAGCCCCAAACGCTATGGGTGGTATGCACATGTAGAAACAGCAACATCATCGAAATTATAGTCAAACAAAATTGATTTGCGAAAACACTCATGCCTTATTGTAAACATTTCCATGCAAAGTGTGGCGGAGCCACAGCCCTTACGGTAACCTCCGGCTTTAGCCGTGAGGACTGTAAAGCAACTCAAACGCTGTGTGGTGGAACCACACTCCTTTATGCAGAGCACACAGACGGCACGAACCTCAACAATCCACTTTCATACGCTTGTGCGAAGATGAATCATAAAAGAGTGTGGCGCTGCCACACGTTATGTATGGACTACTTCATATCCGCAGGGCTGAAGCCCGCGCCATAAGGGCTGTGGCTCCGCCACACTTTGCATGGAAATGTTTACAATAAGGCATGAGTGTTTTCACAAATCAATTTTGTTTGACTATAAAAAAACTGTTTCATATATCATCAAATATATTATGAAGAGTACTTTTATGTCGATAGATACATTTCCAGTCTGTTACCGATCCCCAGAATTTCTCGGAATCAATTTTCGACCAATCGTTTTTTTCACCTTCTGAATTAAAGGTAGAGCATGCTAAACATGAGGAATAGTAGTCGTACACATAATATACATCCTCTCCTTTCCAGTTACCTTTAATTGCTGCCACTTCTCTTGGATCGTCAAGTGGTCCCATACCGTCGATAAATTCCGAAAGCCATACGGGAAGGTCTCCGTTTTCAATATCCTGTTTAGGGGTATTTTTAATAGCCTTACGGACTATTTCTACCGGATCAGTAACCGTATTTTCCGTTCTTTCTTCGGCAGAGCATCCGGCTAATACGAGACTCAGAACAAACAAGATTGTTTTTGCAAATAAATTGATTTTCATAGGCTGATTGTTTTTAATTAATAGGTAATAGTTTAGAGAAATGGACAGAAGTTATGAAATGGTTTAAGTGATAACGTTGGGTCAATCCTTGCCCCCAAATCAATACCGCTGTACCAACATTTTGCTGTAAATTTAATGAATAATTTAGAAATATCCAAATATATTGAGCCAAATTAACAATACTTTAACATAGGCAAATCTTAACTTATAGCTATATTAGCATAACACTTTTCATCCGACGGAGGATTACCATAGGGAAGGCAAAAGAAGACATTACATCCGGAGATGACACTTTACGTTGCCAAGGGTAATCTTTCACCGGACAAAAGGTAACACTTTACCATGCAAAAGGTAACCTTTCGCAGTGTGAAAGGTTACCTTTTGCCACACCTTGTCTTAGCAAAAGATAAGACATTGTATATCAACAGATTAGCAAAATACAATTTCTCACAAAAAGTACTCCCCTCATTTCCTCGCTGAAAGCGGGAGAAATGAAGGGAGAGAACGGATTAAAAAATATATCAAACAACCTTTCCGTTATTTTTTTATGTACTTGTAGCCATTGAGGATGTAGACACCTTCAGGCAGTTTGTCATAGTCAGATGCGGAGCAGACATAAGCTCCCATGACAGTATAGACATGGTCGGTCTTGGCAAGCTGGCTACTGTTGGAGATGACAGGGAACTTGTCAATGTTTGTGGAGATGTAGGAATCCTCGGCAATACCTGCCTGTGCATTTAGCGAAACCTTCTTCGCATTCTCGTCGGCGGAGTTCGTTGCCACTTCAAGTGTCACGGTGCAGGCAGGAACTTGGAAGTTATGGGCATCCGTATTGTAGTATGCGAGGCTGCGGTATGACACAGGAATCTCCGCTTTCACTGTCTCTCCGGCTTTCACCTCCACACGCTTGAAGCCAACAAGACGCTTGTTAAGGTTGCCATAGCAGCTGTTTCCGCCGAAGGTAGCGTAAACCTGCACCACCTCAGCACCGTCGCGCTTGCCTGTGTTCTTGACGTTCACAGTGACAACAGCGTCACCACTTGTCTTGCTGATTGACGCCATGTTAAGGACAGGTGTCTCGTATTCAAACGTTGTGTAGGACAGTCCGTAGCCGAAAGGATACATCGGCTTCTCCGCCTGGCACGGGTTTTTCGCGCCCTTGCCATAGTACATGTAGGTGTAGCCCCAATCATCGATGTTGTACTCCATCATACCCTTGCGCTTGAACTCGGAGAAATTCTTTGCAGAAGGGTTCTCGCTCGGCAGTTCCTCGATACTGTTGTACCATGTCGAGGTGAGTTTTCCGCCTGGGTTTATGTCACCGTAGATGGCGTCACAAATCGCCTGTCCCTGAGCCTGTCCTCCGTACCAAGCCTCCATAATGGCAGGAAGATTAGCCTTTGCCCATGAGATATCTACGGACGAACCTGTCTCAAGCACAAGGACTGTGTTAGGGTTGGCTGCATAAAGTGCCTGCAGCACCTCATCCTGATTACCCGGAAGGGTGAGCTGCCAGCGGTCGTGCGACTCTGTGCCTGTGGCATGGTCGGCAGGTTTGTCGAAGTTTGTGCCGCCGATGAATATCACAACATCGGCGCGCTTGGCAACATCCACGGCACGCTGTATCATGGCTGCGGTGGCTTTTTCATTGACATTGGCGGATGTCTTGCAGAGGTAGAGCGGGCCTTGTGTCTCCTCTGACGGAATCTGCGGACTGTTCGGGTTGGTGAATTTGAATGACTGGTAGTTGCCGCAATAGCTGTTTGTGCCAGAGAACTTCACATAAAGGTCATGCACACCGTTAACGACAGCCGGGTCGACAGATGCCGTGACCGTTGTCCATGTCGTCCAACCACCTGTGTCCTTGTTGCTTACAGTGAGGAATGGCTTGCTGTCCTTGGAGTCAAGGCAGAAGCTGACAGTGCCCAGACCGCTGCTCTTCGCACCGCAAACCATTGAGAAATCCGTGCATCCTGCCTCACCGAAATTGACTTTCTCGTAAAGGAAGATGTCGCCCGGAGCTGTGTTTTCAAGGTTTCCTGCTCCTTTGTCATTACTGTCTTCACCACGCTTTGAGACAACCGCCTTGTCAAACGGCACGGCAGGGATGTCGCCTGTGCGTGCCTTTTCAAGCTCAAAACCGAGTTTCTTTGTGAATGCCTCATACGGCGTTGTCGTATAGGTCGGTGTGCCGGAGTAGTCGCCGAGCATGACAGCGTCGGCATAAGGACCGATGAGAGCCACCTTCTTGTCTGTGGAAATAGGGAGCAGACCACCCTCATTCTTCAGCAATGTCATGGACTCCTGTGCCGCTTTAAGTGCCAAAGCACGGTTTTTCTCGCTTTCGAGGGTGTTGTCTATCGGGTAAGTGTAGTTGTCAAACTCACCGAGGGCGAAACGGGTTTCAAGCACGCGCACCACGGCTGTATCGATGTCTTCCTCTGTAAGATTGATGTAACTTGGATTAGCATTCACGACTGTCGTCTGCTTTCTGTCCTTTATCGGATAGTCCTTCTCCAATGCACGGAAAGCAGGGTCAGTGGCATTCATCGCCGCACGCTGGAGCACGGAAGAGTTGTTCATGAACTCACAGTTAGTGTCGCACCCAGCCTTTATGGCGAGTGTGGCGGCACGCGCCTCCATTACCGGCTGAATCTGTGTCGGCAGGGAAGCATAAGGGTTGTGTATGGCACTGAATTCCTTGCCTCTGTTGATTTCTCCGTCTGCCGTATAGCCGCCGAAATAGAGATGTTTTGTGTCACGGTAAATGCAGGACAGTCCGGCACAGTCGGACACAACATAGCCGTTGAAGCCCCACTCTTTGCGGAGAATGTCGGTGAGGAGCATCCTGTTTCCGGCACATGGCAGACCGCCATGAGCATCTTTACAGCCGGCGTTGGCAGCGTCTTTCTCGTTGATGTCTGTGGAAATGGCGTTGTAGGCAGCCATTATGGACTTCACACCGGCATTCTTCACAGTCATTTCAAATGCCGGAAGATAGTATTCGCGCATGTTCTTCTCGGTCACGAACGATGTCGTCGACTGTCGTCCCTGCTCATAGTTGTTTGCGGCAAAGTGCTTTGCACAGGCGATAATCTTATAATAAGGTGTCTCAGGAGTAAGTTCTCCTTGGAATCCTTTGACAAACTCCACGGCAAGAACGCCTGTGAGGAATGGGTCTTCACCATAGTTTTCCTCCTCACGTCCCCAACGCGGGTCGCGCGACATGTTGATTGTCGGTGACCAGTAGTTGAGTCCTTTGCCTTTGTTTATGTGGTAGATGCGAGCCTCATCGGAGGTCGCGCTGGCACAGTCATAGATGAGTTGAGGGTCCCAAGTGGCAGACATGCCCTTGGATTCCGGGAAAGATGTTGCCGGTCCGGAGCGTGCCACACCGTGAATAGCCTCGTTCCAATACTGGTAGGACGGCAGGATTGTGACACCGTTGCGCCTTATCGGTTCGCTGACATTATTGCCGAGCTGGTCGACTTTCTCACGGAGTGTCAGTTCCTTGCAGAGCAGTTTCGCACGTTCATAGAAGCTCAACGATGTGTCCATCCATGGGAAATCGTCTGCGGAGGCTGACATGGCAACAGCCAGGAATGCAGCAAGAATGGTTTTCTTTTTCATTGTTGGTATAATAGTTTAGTTGTGGATAGTTTTTTAGTTCTGATTCTTCATGTTACAAAATTAGTGATTACAGAAATATAAAACAGGGTACAAACTGACGCAAACAGAGGAGAAAGGAGGGTTTTCGCATGGAAAACAAGTGTTTTTACTCTATTATCAGCGGAAATCACGGTAATTATTTTTTGTATATACCGAAGAAAAATATTGCTCTAAGAACCCAAAGAATAAAAAGAAACTATTGCTTCGCCTTTGCAAATTCGACCTGCATAGGAAAGAAAGTTTCTTTTAATTCTTTGGGTTCTTAGAGCAACCAACTGCTTTGAGGGACACTGCCATAGGGGCAAGTGGCTGCCGCAGACTATTCCACTGTGCTGCTTTCCGGGCACGATGGCTCTTCCTTCGCAGTCTTACGGTACTCGGAAGGGGACATTCCGGTGTGCTTCTTGAAGCATTTTCCGAAATATTTCGGGTCGGCGAAGCCTACTTTATAGGCTATCTGCGAGAACGGTTCGCGTGTGCCTTTGATAAGGTCTTCCGCCCTCTGCATGCGCACATGGCGGAGGAAATCGGCAGGAGACATGTCGGCAATCTCCTTTATGCGCTCATAAAACACTGTGCGCGACATCTTCAATTCCGAAGCCATATTGTCCACACGGAGGTCGGAATCGGAGATATTCTCCTCTATATAGGCAAGCAACTTGTCCATAAACACCTTGTTCTCATCGATGAATTCGGGCGTTTTCAACAGGAAGCGCACCTTTCCTGCGTCAGCCTGCTCCACAGCTTCTTCCGTGATTTCCACCTTCTTGCGACGCATATAGTAGATCATTCCGTACACGATGCAGAACAAAAGGCACAGCACGCACAATGTCCTACCCCACCAACTCTCGAAGAATGTCGGTTCGGCATAGATGTCTATCGACTTGACATTATCCATCCAGACTCCGTCGCTGTTGGTGCTTTTGACATAGAGTTTATGGCTGCCGGCAGGGAAATTGGTGAATGAGGCACTGTTGCTGCCACGGCGTATGTAGGTCCAATGGCCGTCATCAAGACGGTAAGCATAGCGGATTCCGCTGTTCTCGGCGTAGTCAAGTGCTGAGAAATAGACTGTCAATGTGCGTTTATCGACACTGACTTCCAGATGTCCGATGTTAAGCAACGGCTTCATTCCCTCATTGTCGTGATAGTCTATTGCCGTGAACACTATGGACGGACAGTAGTTGCTCCGCTTCATCTGCCGTGGCAGGAATGAGAGTGTGCCGCCCTCCACAGCAAGGATTATCCTGTCGGTCTTGGCATCGTGGGACGGCAAAGCCTCTGTAATGTTGACATCGCCAAGGTCATCTGCACCGTATTCCGTGACATTCCCGCTCTTGTCAAGACGGAAAATGCGGGAGTCGCCGACCATCCACAGATTGTCATCATTGTCACATACAAGTCCTTGCACTGTCTGTTCGTTCTGCTTGTTGACCTCCTTGAACTTCAGACCGTCGGCAAGCAGGTTCTTGGATGCAAGCAACTGGCAGCCACCGCCAAGTGTTGCGACATAGATTCTGCCGTCCTTCATCCTGCATGTCTGCATGACATCGCTGCTCAGAAGTGAGTTCCTGTCGTTGTTCTCGTGGCAAGAAGTGTAAAAACGGGTGGGAGCCCCATATGTGAATTTGTCAGAGAAGGTCACCAATCCACCTGTTGTTGAGACAATGACAACACCATCCGGTGTCACATCTATGCGTCTCACCTTGCTATGTTTGGACATGTCCCAGGCAAGGTTTCCATTCTTAGCGTTCTCAATGCTCCATATTCCACCGAGGGTGATGATATTGAGACCGCCGTCGAATGTGGCGACGAGTATGCGCCCGCGTGTGTCTTCACAGATGTCATAGATGTTGTCACTGCTGATAGAATACTTGTCGTTTTTATCACAAACGAAATGGGTAAGATTCCCGTTAGGCCATCTGAGATATAGACCATCACCCTTTGTACCTATCCACAGCCTGCCCTGACTGTCACGATAGAGTGTATAGATGCCTTTTTTTGCACGAAACTCGAAATCCGCACCATACAGTTGTCCGTCGTAAGAGCCTGTAAGGACTGCACCTGACTTATCCTGCAGGACAGCACGCGTCTCGCTGTTGTCGGCACGTTTGCTGAGACAGACATTGGTTGTCATAAAATTCACCAACGCAAGGTTATGCGGACAGATTGCCCAGAGATTCCCCTGATGGTCACTGTAGTAACGCCTGATGCGCGGCATGACATGCTTCAAGCCGTTAACCGCCACAAGCGGATAAGGAACAAGTGCCCCTGTACGCTCGTCAAAATAGGCAAAAGTGCCTTCCGTCGGCACAACCCATACTACTCCATTACTGTCTTCATGGAACAAAGGGGTTTCCGAATGCGTCTCCTTGTCTGTATCCGGCAATGTGGCATTAAGCCATTTCACATTGGCTTCCTGAGCATTGATGTCCACAAGAGCCACTCCCGGAGCAGCCGTAAAGCACCACAGACGGTGCTTGGAGTCAACAAAGATTTTCAGAACCTCCGCAGAACCGCTGCCGGAATCTTGCACCGGGATACACCGTTCCTTGCCATTACGTGTGTCAAGCACCACCACTCCTGCATCGGTAGCCATGGCTATGCGGTTCCGGTCAATAGGGATGCAGGAGTTCACGTGCCTTCCTTTGCGTGGTTCAAGCCATGTCTTGCCGTTCATCACATGGACATAGTCGTAGCATTCCTTTGAGAAGAGTTTGCCGTCGCAGTACGTTCCGTTTGTCGTAAAGCACCATTCGCGGCCTTTTTCGTCAAGGCACACCTTATTGAAACGCCCTGAAAACGTGAATTTCTCTATTGCCTTGCTACCGGGGATCAGTGAGTCTGTCAGCCGGTAATGCGCATTTCCGTGGCACACCACCCACGTATGGCCGTTGGAAAGAGGGTATATCTTGCGCACGCGGACAGGCTTATTTGTGCCATTTGCGCCTTGTTGCTTTTCAAAGGAAGCAATTATGGCTGACACATCAATATATTCGCACTTATGACTGTCGAAAAGGAAGGCTTGATTTGTATAGGTAACAATCCACAGATTGCCATTATGTCCGTGGGCGATATGGCTCAGGTGGTTTGTAGGCAATACTGTTTTGCCCGGCACATTACGGAATGTGGTGAACTGGTATCCGTCATAACATGACAGTCCGTTCCACGAAATCATCCATGCCAGGTTGTCCGTGGAATGCACAAGTCCGGAGATCACTCCTGCCGGCAGTCCGTCTTCCGTTCCGAAAATGCGCACTTTACAACGCGGCTGCGCCATTGCCGCCACGGAAATCAGTGACAGCAACAGCACAGCCTGTATGGTTGTAATGATGTGTTTCAAAGTAGTATTAGAGATATTTCTTGCTTATTTTCCTGCCAAAGCAACCTTCCAGCGCTCGTATGCAGCCTTGTATGCGGCAGCCTCTGCCTCCGGTTTCTCTGTCGCAATGTGCTTCAGAGTCTTGAAAGCGTCGTCACTGTCCTTATAGATTCCTGCACCGATGCCTGCGCCATAGGCAGCACCGACACTGCCGTCTGTCTCATACAGCTCGATTGTCGCTCCTGTAACGGCGGCAAGAGTGCGGCGGAACAGCGGTGAGAGGAAGAGGTTTGCATGACCTGCCTTGATGGTCTTGATGTCCATTCCCATCTGTGCCATGATCTCCATGCCATAGGCGAAGGAGAAAGCGATGCCTTCCTGTGCAGCACGGAGCATGTGCGCCTTGGTATGGATGTTGAAGTTTATGCCGTGAACAGACGCTCCCCGATTCTCATTCTGCAGCACACGCTCCGCTCCATTGCCGAAAGGAATGACGCTAAGTCCCTCTGCTCCGACAGGAACAGACTCTGCAAGGTCGTTCATTTCGCTATAGGAAATGCCCTCAGGAGCGACTGTGCGCTTCATCCAAGCATTCAGAATGCCGGTGCCGTTGATACAGAGAAGCACGCCAAGACGGGTGTCCGGCTGGTTATGGTTGACATGCGCGAAAGTGTTGACACGTGATTTCGGGTCGTAGTTCACCTCACCGAGCACGCCATATACCACGCCCGATGTTCCTCCTGTTGCCGCTATCTCGCCCGGTTTCATGACATTCAAGGAGAGAGCATTGTTAGGCTGGTCGCCGCCACGATAGGAAATCGGTGTGCCTTCAGGGATTCCGAGTTCATCGGCGATAGCCTTGCAGACACGTGACTGCACGGAGAATGTCGGCACAATCTCCGCAATGATGTCGTCAGAGAAGCCGAAATGGCTCATCACATCACGTGAAACTTCATTGTTCTTGAAGTCCCAGAACATTCCTTCCGACAGACCTGAGACGGTTGTTTTCTTGCCTCCGCCGGAGAGACGCATAGCGATATAGTCGCCCGGAAGCATGATTTTGTCGATGTTCTTATATAGTTCAGGCTCGTTTTCCTTAACCCATGCGAGTTTGGCAGCAGTGAAATTGCCGGGAGAGTTAAGCAGATGACCGAGGCATTTCTCACCTCCGATAGCCTCGAAGGCAGCGTTTCCGTAAGGCACGGCACGTCCGTCGCACCAGATTATTGACGGGCGCAAAGGCTTTCCGTCCTTATCCACACATACAAGTCCGTGCATCTGGTAGGAGATGCCTATCGCTGCGACTGCCGCCAATGGGGATTCTCCACCGATTTTCTCACAGACACGCTGAGTTGCGGCACACAGCTCGTCCCACCACATCTCAGGTTCTTGCTCTGCCCATCCTGCCTCTTTGGAGATGATTGGTGCCTCCTGGTCAGGATATTGCGCACTTGCCACTGTCTTTCCTGTCGCTGCGTCGACGACAGAAGCCTTTACCGAAGATGTCCCGATGTCATATCCGAGGAGATATTTCTTTTCCATAAGTTATTATAGATTTGTTGTTTGTATGGTTTTAATCATTATTTCTTAAGCAAGCTAACGGAACGTCAATGCATCCTTTCATGGCAGACGCATTGACATTCCGTTAGCAAAATTAATAATAAGTTCTGAATAATACAAATTTTATGGGCAGAATTTCAATGTTATGCCGCATCTTGTTCGTTTATCTGCCAACTTGTTATTCCGCGCTCTTTTGTGCTGAACGCTATGCCGATGCTGACGATTGGCAGGTTGAGAAGTGAGAAGCGTGCCGGATAATCCTTCAAATCTATCTGTCGCACAGCCTCTTCGCTTGGCGTGTCAATCTTTGTTTCTATCAGATAAAGCTTGCCGAAGAGCTTCATGACAAGGTCTACACGACCGTCGGAAGTGTGCACTTCCACATCACCGTAGCCGCCAAAGAGCGAGAATATGACGTAGAGCATTTGTTGCCAGTGCCCCTCATAATTAATGTTATCACAATAAGGAACTGTCTTGAAGAACTTCTGCAAGAGTTGCAAAGCTCCCTCCATATCGTTCTGATAGAATGCGCGGACAAGGCGGTTGATTGTCATATTCGTATCGGACGATTGTATATAGTTTGGCAGCAATGCCTTCATAAGCCCAATGCGCACCTCGTTGTTCGGGATGTCAAGTGTGTACAGGTCGAACAGTTCGGAGTAGTCTTTTATGGTGACATATCCGCTTTGGTACATCAACGGCATGATTGAGCGCATTGTCTCCACAGGAGCGTCAAAGTCATCTGCGGTCGCTTCGATTCTTGAGCCTATCTCTGACGGCAGAGTGTTGTATTTCCTCATCATCTCTATGAGGTAGGTCGGAGTGCCGGAACTGAACCAATAGTTGCCTATCTGCATACGATTAAAGCAGGTCAGAAGGCTGAACGGGTTGAAGATGTCAGGCGAAACGGAAGAGAAATGGTAACCGTCATAGTTGTATGTCAGTCGTTCTATGGCTTCTTCACGGCAGACTTTCATCTTCTCTGCCAGCATATCTATGTCCTGACTCATGTCAGTGAGCAGTTCTTCTTTTGTGATTCCGCAAATGCCGGCGAATCTGTCCCACATCGTGATGTTGTCGATGTTGTTCAATTCGGAGAAGATACTGAGTTGCGAGAACTTGGTTATTCCGGTGAAGAACACGAAGCGCAGATATGGGTCGCAAGCCTTCAGAGGACTGTAGAACGCTCGCATTATGTGGCGAAGGTTCATCAGTCTGTCGCCCTCGTGTGCCACATCAAGCAAGGGAGCGTCATATTCATCGATAATCACAACCACCTGTTTGCCGGTCTTATGGTACGCTGCCTCAATCAAATCATCAAGATACGAGAATGTTGGCATTCTCTCCGTGCCATAAATGCCTTCATATCTGCGCATCTGACGCAACAGATAGTCCCGCAACTGCGCCTCGTCCATGTGCTTGTCCTTGCTCATGTCGAAATGCAGCACAGGATATTGCTCCCATTCTATCTCAAGATTCGCAATCTTCAGCCCCTCGAAAAGTTCTTTGCGTCCTTCAAAATAGCAATGCAAAGTACTCGCAAGCAGCGACTTGCCAAAACGACGCGGACGACCGAGAAATACATATTTGGAATTTCCGTTCGCCAAGTCATACACGTATTCTGTCTTGTCTATGTACAAGTAACCTTTCGTTCTTATTTCCTCAAACGACTGTATTCCGATTGGATATCTGTGCTTCTCCATACTCTTGCTTGCTTTTTATTCCGCCACAAATATACGACTTTTTGCCGACATAGGCAAATTTGCATTCTCTTTTTTTGCGCCTTAACCTTATGAATTAACGTGAGTTCGACGAATTATCTATTATCCGACGAAACAAAAAAATGCTATCCAAAGAAGCGTAAAACGGTGCTTTGTTATCGGAAATATGTCGGCTGAACAGATACATATACCAACGACTTATGTTAAAAATGTCAACGACTTATGTTAAAAGCGGCGAAAAATCTTTACAAACGAAAGCAATGGGTTTTCTAATCATTTTTGTTCAAAAACTGTGAAAACACGTCTTTTTAAGGGAAAAATGTTGCTTTCCTGACCCATTCCTATTGAAACATAAAGCAAAAGCTATCACTTTACCCTGCAAAAGCTATTGAAAAGTATTGCCATTCGATAGCTTTTGCAGGGTAAAGTGATAGCTTTTGCCATGTAAAGTGTCACCTTTTGCAGTCAGAAAGGGCAACAATCAGCATACGAAGAAAACTATCACATTGATTATCAACACACTACAAAAACCATAAAATCCACGCGATATTTCGGTTTTCCATGTGTGATTTTAGTTTTATGCGACTATTTATGTTAAAAAAGGTGTGAGTTGTCTAATCCCCACTTGCCTCTACCCTACTCATGCTTCATCACACCGGCGTCAGTCTTCCGTGGTCGGAGGATGCGCTCTGCCTCAGCAAATTTCCTGCCACGGGACAGACTGACATTCAACTGCAAGGTGAGTTTGTTGCCCATATCGCCGCTGAACACACGGAGATTCCTATGGAGATTGCGGTTCAGAAGCTCTATGTCGTTCACCACAACATCCTTGCGAAACGGGTTCTGCCAATGGAGTGCAAGGTTGAAAATACGGTTGAAACGGTAGGAAGCGGACAGGGATGTCGTGGTGCAGCCCTTTGATTTCGTCTCTCCTTCAAGGAAACTCCAGCCGTTTCCGGCAAAGGCGGAAAGTGTAAGCCTGCCAAGATAAGCATTCACCTGCGCACTGTACATCAGCGAAGTGTAGGTATGCGTGTAGTCATCCCCGAAGTTCCAGCAGCGTGACACTGTCCCGTAAAGCGACACATCGAGCTTTTCGGCAATGAGATGCAGGGTGGTATTGTCACCGATAAGCATCATACGGATAGAACCTTGGTTACGCCTTGTGAACAGAAACTGTGTCGTGCCGTCATCAAGAGTGTTACGGGTGATGTCCTGCATAATGGTGTTTTTCCTGTAATAAAGGTACATGCCGTAGAGCTGCGACTCCACTTTCTTGCCGGCAAACGACAGCATAAGGTTGTGCTCATTACGGTTGTCGGGCTTCAAAGCGGGATTGCCGACGGTCATTTCCTTTATCACGCCCGACGGCAAAGGCACTGTTTCGTCGGTTGTCACCACATCGTTCAGGAACATGTTCCTCGGTGCGTGGATAGACAATTCATAATTGTAACGCACGAAAAAGGCAGGCGAGAACCTGTAACTCAGCATCACGACAGGGCGAGGCAGCGTGTAGCGGAACGACTCGTCGCCCTGAGTGTAGCGCTTTTGTGCCAGTCCCATGCCGGCTTTCCAACCAAGTTTGCCTAACGAACCGCGCAACTGTGCATAGCCATAAACCTCCGATTGGCGCATCAGGGGCGAGTTGTCGACATTGCCGGAGTAATCGTTGCTGATACGGTCACGGCTGTATTGCAGCCCAGCCGACAGTGTGAAAGGCTTCAAACGGTTCTCATAGAGCACCTCACCGCTCACGGAACGCATCTTTCCTCGCACACTGTAAGCATATTCTTCGACATCTTCGCGCCGATAATCATAACGGCTGCCGACATACGCCGCATTGGCATTGACGGTCAATGTCTGCTTGTGCGGAAGGTTGACATTGAAGTACACATCCAACTGTGGTGACTCATCACGGTCACGAACATTGGTGACAACATTGTCAACGCCCACCGGTGTCGTCATTTCCCTAATGCGCTTTGCCTTTGGAGCGTGGGCGAACGCACCGGAGAGAGTCACATTAAACTGGTATTTTCCTTCATCTGCAAGACTGTATCTGAGTCGCATCGTGCCGTCAATGCCTTTGTCAGGATTGGAAAGGTCTTTGGCAAAGGCAGTGTACTCAGTACCGTCAGCAAGCGTGTAGGTCGTTGTTTTCTCCACTATCGCACCATCGCTGTAACGCAATCCGCAACCGTAATCCAAGGAAATCTCACTCTTTCCACGGTTGAAGCGTGCGAAAACGTTCTGCGAACCACGCAGGCAGGTCAGCGATTGCGTGAGTTCTCCGCCGATTGCATATCCGCTTGTCGGTCGCACAACATTAATGTTTATGACATAAGCGACATCCTTGCCGTAGCGCAATCCCGGCTCGCGGATGAAGTCAACAGACTTGACTGTCGCCATTTCCAGAGCCAAAAGGTCCTGGGAGGTGGCGACAATGTCGTTGATGCGTATCTGCACACTGCCGAGAATGTCAGGGGACTTTATTTCTTTTGTCACCTCATCGACAGAGATTCCCGGCAAGGCGAGGGTTTTAAGGAGGGAATAACCTGTGGCGGAAGCCTCCAACTGCCTGCGTGTTGGGAAGATTCGCTGACCGTTTTCGGTGTTCACGACCCTGTGCCCCTGCACCGTCACCTCCCCTATTTCTATCGGTTCTTTTACGGAAACGGTGTCGGAAGGTTCCTGTGCCGATAACGGTTCGGACATAAAAACAAAGCATAACAACACTACTCCCGCCATGCTTCGCCAGCAGGAAAACGCTTGCCGGAATGCCAATGTGGCAAGCGCAGGATTAATAAAGTCAAATAAATAAAAGCCCATATCTTTGCATTTGTAATTTGTTTGCAGTGCAAAGGTATGGGCTTTTCATGTTTTATGTGTGGAAAACTGTCTGACATTTGCCTGACATTATTCCTGACAAAAAGCTAACAACCTGTCTTTCAGTCATAAGAAGACTTATCTTTCAGCACATAGGCACGCCCTCTGTCCGACTCTATGTGCAGGTTTCCGTACTGTTCTATGATAGGTTTTATCCTTCGGACAAGCGTATAGAGCGTGTCACTCGCATCCGGTTTCTTTGGCCAAAGGTCAGCGCAAATCTGCTCTTTCGGCAGTCGGTGGGCATCGGAAAGTAAGAACATTTCCATCAGACGGTGCTGCATAGGTGTGAAGCGAATCTCCTCTTTCTCCGCAGTATAGAAGCGTTTGCGTGTCAAATCGTATGACAAACCTCCAAAGCAGACCACATCCTCCGCCGCATTTGCTGTCACTAAAGGATGCCGTCGGCGATGCCACAGCACCCCAACCGTCCACACTGCCGTCAGCAACAGCAGCACTGCCGTCATTCTTTGGTCAGACATCCGCAGCACGGTGAGGAACGGACAGCAGGCGTCCGCTTCAAGAACGGTGGCGTGACGGTCACCTATCCTGACCATTCTCACAGAGATTGCCGCCGTGTCCCTTATCTCCGCAATGGCGATATTGCTGCGGTAAGCATGGATTGTGTCGGGAGTTATGACATCGCTCTGCTGCTGTTTTAACGCTACGGCAAGTGCCCTGTCCGCCTCATGTTGCAGGCACGCGCTCTGATTCTCATAGCTGCAATAGCTTGAGAACAGCGCACTGAGAAGCAGAACAAGGAATACTGTTATTGAAAGGTATGGTTTCATTATATGTTAGTTTTGGTTTATCGGTTCTATACTCTTGTTCTTTTCCTCACTGCCCAACAGGGCTCCATCGCATCAAGTCCTCACGGACATAACCCACACGGTCACCATAGCCAAGCTTATACCAGCCTTTCTCAAAGCCAAGGCATGGGTAGGAATCCGGCACATAGCCTTCCTCAGACTCTATCGTCCCAAGTTTCGGACTCGCTGTTGACGGTCGTTGACGGACATTGATTGTACCAAAGTCTCTTGCGAAAAGGAAACCGTTGCCTTTTTCTGCCGAGAAATTGACAACACGTGCGCCGGCTTTCGGCACAAGACCATAGTCCTGAACCGCCACAAGATAGTTATCGCCGCTTTCTCCAATGTAACGGCTGACAGAACCGTTTCCCCAGATAACGACATCAGCGGATGTCGCCCAACGTTCGTCAGGCGTAAGCAAATCGGCGGAAACGATACTCATTTCTGCCGTCGGACGGAAGTTTTTAGAATGCCATTCAAGTGTCGCGCCACCGGCAAGGTTGGCGAAAAGGTAATGTCCTTGGTATTTCATGGAAACGGGAATGACAAACCCTTTGCCTTCGGTGATTACAAACGGGGCATCCCTGAACATTGAATCGGCAAGGCACAGGTCAACAGGAGCATCGGATTTCAGCCTCAACGTGAAGTCGTCCACCTGTCCGTTAGCCCACCGCGTGGCAGGAGTGAGCCGGTAAGGTATCTCGAAGCTGCATGCGACATTGTAGCTCATGCGGTAACGGTAAGTATGGTGCACGATGTTCTTCCCGGGAAGAAAGCGAGCAGGGAAATAGTAAGCGTAGGCGAAAGATGTGAGACTGTCAAGTTCAGGATTATAGACAGCATCCTCATAAGGCAGGATACTGTCCGCAACCTCCCCATATCCCTTCCATTTCGCAGCATCAAGCGGAGTGAAATCGGTGGTGTGCACACCATCAACCCAGCCTGTTGCAACAATGCCGTTTGTATGCTCCGACCGTTCACCGTTCATCATCACCGTGAAATCATGTATGAACGGATGCCCACCTTCACGCCTCAGCGGCTCCATTGTGTTATATGGCGAGGAAGCCTCAAATGCCATTGTCACGGTCTTTTCTTCTCCATTGTTTAAGAACTCGTAAAAGACATCGACACGCGCAAAGCTGTCCTTACCGACAGTGATTGTGAGAATCTCCTTTGACACGGCAACATCGGTTTCCTTCACAGGCACAAGGAAATTCCCACTTGTGAAGTAAACACCATCGTTGGCATATCCGCGAGCTATCGCCAAAGCGACAAACAACGCTGTAATCATCAGCCTTTTCATACGCTCCTTATATTGATTTCCTATGCAAAGATACACAATTATTCATAAAAAAGCCACCACCCTGCACAAAAAAATGATTTATCTGCGTTTGATAGTCTGCACTGAAATTTATCAAAGGCTATTATTTTGCATTGTTCAGTTCTTTCCCAACCAATCTTACTCTTGCCTGAAGTTCTTCTGCCGATGGAAGCAGACTCATCTCATTCACAACATTTACATTATCATACGACGCCACTCCCATCGGAGTATGGACTCCTCTGAATGCCCACCGCACATCTGTTTCGTCTTTATCACTGCATATCAACAGCCCTATTGTTGGATTGTCATCCGCACCTTTCAGCAATTCATCAACTGCGCTGACATAATAATTCAACTTGCCGGCATACTCCGGTTCAATTGCTTGCATAAATTGTCATAATCTGCATGAGAGACTGTTGGGTCTCACAGATTTACCAGATTTTTAACAACAAATTGAAAAGATTACACAGATTCTCACGGGGGTGTTTGGCAAAGAATTTGCACGAAAAACAAATCCGCAAATTACAGAACTCAAAGAAAAAAAGAATCCGTGCCATCTGCGTAATCTACGTCACCGTTATTTACAAGTGTAAAGAGCCTCCAACAACAATTTCAGCAAGAACATATCTTTTTCTCATACTCCTCATGGCTGAAAAGATGCATAGAGAATAAATAAACGTATCAGGCTGGGCATTCCAAAGAGTACAGACACCAGCACCATATCAGACAAAAGAATAGCAATGATACAGCACAAAATCAACCGAAGGTAAAGGAAAACTGAAATTTTCTACATCGGTTGTAGAGTTTTTCAAATATTTTGTGTAACTTTGCAAACGAAATTACACTTGCGGGTTGGCTCTTTATTGGATAATCGTTCCACTAAATAGTAAAGTACTGATGAATCGATCAAATTTTAATAGCGATGAGAATCAAAAGTGTCACATATATTGACCATCTAACAGGGTGGAATATCAAAAATCTAAGTCTTAATTATCTGACCCTTTTGGTTGGAGCGTCAGGAGTGGGTAAAACAAAAATCCTGCGCGCCATTCTAAATATATCAGGCATCGCAAGAGGTGAATCTTATAATGGAGTGGAATGGAGTATTTCGTGTGAGCATGATTCTGTCAACTATGTTTGGAGCGGACAGTTTGATTCAATTGCTGAGGATGATGTCAACTTTTTCGAGAAAGGCGATAACGGTTACAAGATTTTAAGAGAATCTCTCATTTGCAATTCTAAAACCGTCATCGCAAGAAATGCAGACAAATTGTTTTTTCAAGGAGAAGAAACCGTAAAACTTGATGTCACTCAAAGTGCTATTGTATTGCTCAAAGAGGAATCAGCTATCAAACCTATCGCATCGGCATTTATGCAGATTTACAAGCTGGAAAATGCAAATGTAGGCATCAGGGTATCTCCATATGTCAGCCAAAAACGTGAACAGCTAAAGGATATTATAGCGATACATGATAGCAGAGTCCTCTTGCCTGTTGAGAAATTATTTGTGCTTCATAAGAATGGTTTCCATCAATTTCAGGAAATCAAACGCATCTTTATGGATATTTTCCCCCTTGTTGAGGATATAGATTTCACAAAGGAACGGTTCTTCGATGGAACCGTGATTCCACTCCTTAAGATAAAAGAGAAGGGTGTTTCTTCGTGGATTATGCAGGATGAGATTTCCACCGGTATGTTCCGTACCATCTCTCAGATCACCATCCTTGTCCTTGCTCAGGATGGTGATGTTATCCTTATTGATGAGTTCGAAAATGGATTGGGGGTCAATTGTATTGACCAATTGGCCGAACAGATTATTGATCCAGAGAAAAATGTGCAGATTATCTTGACCAGTCATCATCCTTACATTATAAATAATATTCCTTTCAAGCGTTGGAAGATTGTTACTCGCGAAAATAGTGATGTCTGTGTGCAATCTGCTGCAGAACTCAAAATCGGAGAGCATTCCAAACACGAAGCGTTTATGCAGTTGATTCAGACCAAAGCATTTAAGACCGGCAGGAAATGAATGCATACATTATTGTTGAGGGGGACAAGACAGAACTTTCTGTTTACCCGGCTTGGATGTCGATTATTGCACCCAATATGCATCAGCTAGAACATGCTGAGGATTTGACGGATGATTCCTATTATCTCTTCTCTGGTCAAGGTCAGCCTAGTGTATTCCAACATGTAGCAGGTGCCATAAAGGATATAAATGCTATAAATGCTTCTGGCGTTCATAAATACGATTTTCTGCTTGTTTGTGTAGATACAGAGGATGAATCAAGGGAGTATATTGAGCAGCAGATTGACAAATACAATCAGCAGGAAGGGGTGATGCTGACTGATGCACAACTTGTCATTTTCGAACAAAAGGTATGTATGGAAACATGGTTCATTGGTAATCGCAGGGTTTTTAAAACAAATCCTTCGGGAAATGTTATGGTTCAATATCTCCGCTACTACAATGCTAGGGTCAACAATCCCGAAGAGATGGGAGCATATGATGAGGAGCGATTCACCAAGGCGCAATTTCACCTCCGCTATCTCAAGGAGATGCTGAAAGAGCGAAATATCAAATATGAGAAGAGTGCTACCAGCGAAATTTGCAAAAAGTCATACCTCGATGAAATTATCAAGCGATATGAAGAAACACACCACCTTCAGAGCTTTGGCTCATGGTATGAATTTGTCAAGAGCAAACTGGCTAAAATCTGATCATTAAAAGTGTTCTGTTCAAATAATTGCGTAACCTATTGTACAGTTCTATCAGATGAACGGAATTATTATGCCCAGTTTTGGAGATAGGACAGGGCAAAATCTTGAATTTCATTAGACAATAAAACGATGACATGTTTTATTTTTAGAAGGAATATAAGTAATTATATGCTTACATTGATGCTAGCATGTAAAATCAATGTTGCCTACCTTTCAATTTGTCCTCAAAAATAACGGTACACATCATGCAAATTAATTTTATGGACTAACTTATGTGATAGAACAGCATGTCGATGCGACGAGAGCGTCCATTCACAACAAGTTCCTTCTGTCTTCCAACAAATGCGAACCCTGTACCGAGTTCAAGCAAGAAGCGAGTGATGTTCTGCTCAAGAGCAGACTCCAACTGTTCTTCCTGATAATGTTCGGGAACTGTCACGAAACTGAAGTCATAGTTTTCCTTTGTTATTTCCTGTGCAAGCCTGCTTTGAGACTCCGACAGAAACTTTGGAGAGTTTGTGAGTGCCTTTCCTTGCTTTCCGTAAAGCCCTGCCTTCAATGAATTTGACAAAGCTTGGCGACTCCAACCACGCACGACGCACTCTTTCAGATAAAAAACAGCCTCATCCAATGACTTGCATTTTGAGATGATTTCTATCTGATGCCGCCACGGAACTAACCCAAGCACTTTTGGGAAATCACCATCTTCCAATTCTGTCCCAACTTGGGGCAGTCTCACAAACAATTCATTTTCAGCATTTCCCAATTCTGCCCCAAGCCGGGACAGTTTGTCTTTAGCTTCCAAAGTAGAAAAATACAAATACCATTGCTTCATCCTCCATACATTGCGACTGCTGAATCCCTTGTCATTCGGGAATGCCTCCTGCAAGTCAAAGCTCAGTTGCTCCACAACACCTGTACCCCAATGTTCCTCCGCCTTGCGAACTACCAAGTCGCGTCCTATGCTCCAATTAAACCGGAGTTTTTCTATATTGACTTTTATCGCAGCCTTTATCTGTGCAGAGTAATACCGCCGCTTGATGTCAGAGAACCAAGCGACATAGTCACAGTCTATTTTGAAATCCTTGACTCTTGCAATATATGGTTTCATGGGAGCATCGTGATTCTTTTCCATATTCAAAGTTTATAGGCATTTTTCACCGTTTCCGTATGTCAATGGTTTTTATTATTCCTCACAAAGTTACATAATCTTATCAAAAGGCATGCATATTTCATGAAGAATTTTGATTTATTTGCGTTTGAGACCCCTTCTCTGTCAATGACACAAACTATCTGAAAACACAGCAACCAACTGTCCGCTTTCGGACACAAGGTATTTATTACCGTACACAAGAGCACGGTAACCGGCATTGATTATCAAGCATTTGCATGTTTGGCATGGTTTTAGCGATAATAAACAGCGTAAAAACAAACAAACGAACAAACATAAAAAACAAAAAGAAATATGGACAGAGAAATTCCAAAGAAAGAGATTCTGATGCGGAAAAGGAAGAGCCTCATCAAAGCGGCGGCAGTCGTTCTGGCGGCAATCATCGCGGTTGTCTGCATCATGCAGGCATTCAGGAGCAGCGTCTACATGCGTGACCTTGCCGTGAGCGATGTGGACAAGGGCACGATAGAGGTGAGCGTCACGGCATCGGGACGCGTAACAGCCTTCGACGAGATTATCAATTCGCCAGTGTCAACGCGCATCCTTGAGGTGCTTATGCAGGAGGGCGACAGCGTCAATGTCGGCACAGTGCTCATGCGTCTTGACCTTGACAAAGCGGAGACAGACTACCAGAACGCCGCCGACCAAAGCGAGATGCAGCGTCTGGAGATGAGCAAACTGAAGGTGAACAACACCACACAGCTCAACAATCTTGAGATGCAGGTGAAGGTTTCGGAGATGAAGGTAAACCGACTTGCCACCAATGTGCGCAACGAGCGTTACCTTGACAGTCTCGGAAGCGGCACAACCGACAAGGTGCGAGAGGCGGAACTTGCCTACAAGACTGCACTTCTGGAACTTGAACAGCTCCGCCAACAGCTCCGCAACGAGAAGCGTGTGAAGCATGCCGATGAAAAACTGAAGTCGCTGGAGTGTGACATTTCCGACAAGAACCTTGGCAACATGCGCCGCACACTTGCCGACGCACAAATCCGTTCGCCACGCAAAGCGGTGGTGACCTACATTAATAATAATGTGGGAGCTATGGTCAACCAAGGCGAGAAGGTGGCGGTGGTCAGCGACCTGAGCCACTTCAAGGTGGAGGCGAGCATAGCCGACGCATACAGTGAGCAGCTTGGCATCGGCGGAAGAGTAATCGTGCGCATCGGCAGCGACAAGCTGGAGGGTTCCATCGCATCCATAACTCCGACATCAAAGGACGGCACAATCAATTTCACCGTGCGCCTTGACAACCCGAGCCATAAGCGCCTGAGGGCGGGACTTAAGACTGATGTCTACGTTATGAACTCCGTGAAGGACAATGTCATGCGCATAAAGAACGGCTCTTACTACATCGGACAGGGCGACTACGAGCTCTTTGTCTTCGACGGCGACGGCGAGTTGCGCAAGCAGAAAGTAAAGTTAGGTGACTCAAACTACGACTATGTCGAGGTCATAAGCGGACTGAAACCCGGCGACCGTGTGGTGGTCAGCGACATGAAGGAATACCAAGGGAAAAACAAACTGAAGGTGAAGAAATAACAACCAAACACAAGACAATATGCGACAAGCATTCAACCTACTCAAGCAGCACAAGCTGTTCAGCGGGATTTACATCCTCGGAACAGCCTTGACCATCGCAATGACGATGACGATGTTCATAATCTTCTATGTGAAGTTCGGGCCTATCTATCCTGAACAGCACCGCGACCGTATGCTTGTCGTAGGACCTCTTAAACGCTATCCTAAGGGACAGCCGGAGAATTACAACATCCCTATGGGACATTCCGTTAGGTTTGCCAACGAATATCTTGCCAAGTTGTCTCATGTGGAGGCTATCGCTACCGTTAATTCCGATTATGGGAAACAAGAGGTTTCCATATCGGACGAGCGTAAGACAGATGCCGTGGTTACTGCAACAAATGAAGGCTTTTGGCGCGTTTTTGGTTTTAATTTCATCGCAGGACACCCTTATTCACGCAAGGATGTGGCGAGTCATGCGAAAGTCGCTGTCGTCTGCCGTTCCTTGGCGCAAGAGTTTTGGGCAACAACTGATGCTGTCGGGCGCACGCTCACAGTGCGTGACTCTGTCCAAGTGAAAGTCGTCGGAGTCGTTGACGACTGCTCTCTGGCTGCCACATCATGCTACTCGCAGATATGGATTCCTATGCAAGAAAGTGACACTACCATCCCTAAGTTTTGGGAGAGCAATCATTTAGGTGGCTGCAAGACCTACCTTCTTTGTGACAAAAAGAGAAACATTCCGCTCATACAACAGGAGGCGGAGAGCATGCTGGCACGTATCAACAAGGCTGACAAGAAAGATGAATACTCGTTAATGGGACAGCCTGACACGTTTGCAAAAAGTGTTTTACGTACAGACTACACCAAAGATGTTGATGTCAACGGCATTATTCGCGGCTTCCTTTACATACTTTTGACTGTCCTTATTATCCCTTCGCTCAACCTTAGTGGCATGATCAGCAGCCGGATGAACAGCCGTCTGCCCGAGCTTGGCATACGAAAGGCGTACGGAGCGAGCAATCGGCAGTTGCTTTTCCAAGTGCTGAATGAGAATTTTCTGCTCACTGCGGCCGGCAGTGTGGCAGGATTGGTGCTGAGTCTTATAATTGTCTATACATGTAGCGAATGGGTGCTGATCCTATTTGACGGCAAATTCTCTGTTTGGACTTATTCCGGAGTAGAAACGATGGTAACTCCCGACATGCTGTTCAACCCATGGGTGCTTGTTGCGACAGTGTCGGTCTGCCTTGTGCTCAACACTGCAAGTGCACTGATTCCGGCATGGATAGCGTTGCGGAAGACAATCATAGAGAGCATTCTTGGAAATGAAAAATAAAGAAACTGATAAGGATAAGGCGTTATGAAACTATTATTTCACCAAATATGGAACCAGAGAAAACTGAACAGTTGGATATTCCTCGAACTGCTCATTGTCAGCTGCTTCCTTTGGATAACCATTGACCCTCTGTTTGTCATCGTGTCAAACCGGGCGATACCTACGGGCATGAATTTGGACAGGGTCTACTATGTGAGATTGGATATGGCAGAGAATATCCCGCAAGACATTGAATACAAAAAGATAGTTGATATGTTTCACCATGAACTGAACACAGTAAAGGAGCTGCCTGAGATAGAGGATTTCTGTGTGATGGATGAAAGTAGTGAGATTTGTGGCAGAATGTGGAACGGCGCACAAATGTTTAGTGACACGACAGACATAGCAAAAGACAAGGAGGACAGAACATCAAAATATGTCCACGGCCAGTCATTCTCCTTTCCTGCCAATTATGGGGATTTATGCCAACTCTATGGCATGACCGATGCTGTCAGCGGGAAACCTTTTGTGCTTCCTAAGAATGCAGGAGGAAAGGTTGTGATTTCGGAGAGCGCAGCCAAACTCTTTTTTGGCAAGACAAATGTCGTTGGCAGAAGCTATTACCATGGCAACAAGAAGCAAGTTGAAGTGTGCGGCGTTGTGAAGGACATAAAATACTCATCGTTTTCGCAGCCTTATCCTACAGAAATCGAGGTGACTCAGGAGGTTGACCACAACAGATATATGTATGAGTTGGGCTTCCGGCTGAAGGAAGGTGTTGACAGCAAGGAGTTCAAACGACGCTTTGAGAAGGATGTCATGCCAAAGATGAAAACGGAAGTGTTCAGCTGTAGCGGCTTGTATGATGTTGATGAGAATATTCAGCTAAGGAACAAATTCAGCGGCCATATCAATAAAATGCGACTGCAATCCGTACTTATCGGTTTCGCACTGTTAAGCATTTTCCTTGGCATGCTGGGCACATTCTGGATGCGTTGCAACGCCCGTCGTGCCGAAATAGGGCTGATGCGCAGCATAGGAGCATCGAAAAGGAACATAACAAACCGTTGCTTGCTGGAGGCTGCCATACTTACCACGATAGCATTCGTGTTGATTGTCCCTGTCATGTATCTTTATGCTGATGCCAATGGGTTCTATATGATTGATGAAAAGTTGATTGAGAACGGACAGCTCAGTACGGACTACCCGCAAAACAGGTTCGGAAGTCATTTCGCATTGGTCACGACAATAACCTATGTTGTGCTGCTTGGCATATCATTGCTTGGCACATATATCCCCGCAACTCTTGCCGCCCGAATGCAGCCGGCTGATGTGTTGAAGGATGAATAAAACAGCAAATAACAAATCAAACAAAACAAATACAATTATGGAAATCATCAAATTAGAGCGTGTAAACAAAATCTACCGCACAGACGAAATCGAGACTCAGGCATTGGAGAACGTTAACATAGAGATTGAGAAAGGCGAGTTTCTCAGCATCATGGGACCTTCCGGCTGCGGCAAGTCCACATTGCTTAACATCATGGGACTGCTTGACACTCCTACATCGGGAACCATAACCATTAACGGAACCAACATTGCAGGAATGTCCGACAAGCAACTGGCACAGTTCCGTAACAAGACATTGGGCTTCGTGTTCCAGTCTTTCCACCTCATTCAGTCGCTTAACGTGATTGACAATGTGCAGCTGCCACTGCTCTACCGCAATGTCTCTGCATCCGAACGTGAGACTTTGGCACGCAAAGTCCTGGAGCGTGTGGGCATGACCCACCGCATCCACCACATGCCGAGCCAGCTTTCAGGCGGACAGTGCCAGCGTGTGGCGATAGCACGCGCCATCGTCGGAAACCCTGAGATTATCCTTGCCGATGAGCCGACAGGCAACCTTGACTCCAAAATGGGTGCGGAGGTGATGCAGCTGCTCCACCAGCTCAACAAGGAGGACGGACGCACCATCATCATGGTGACCCACAATGAGCAGCAGGCAGAGCAGACCGACCGCACCATAAGGTTCTTTGACGGCCGTCAGGTGCAGTAAACACACACATCACAACAAACAAGGAACAGCAATGAAGCAACTTATAAAACAAACCATAAACCAACTGCGCCAGCAGCCTGTCATCTCTGCGGTGACCATCATAGGCACGGCACTGAGCATCATGCTCATCATGATTGTCGTGATGATGCAACAGGTCAAGGTGGCGCCATTCGCACCGGAGAGCAACCGCGACAGGATGCTGCACTATCCATTCTGCTCTATCCTGCACACTGACATGGAGAACAGTGAGAGCAATCATCCTTGCACTGAGGACATGCTTAAGCAACTTTTCAAGCCGATGGACATACCGGAGGCGGTGACAATCTATACACACTGCACTGAAGCCATGGCTATCGGCGTTGCCGGACAGCCGAACATCAAGGTGAATGTCCGTGAGACTGACGGCGACTATTTCAAAGTCTTTGACTTCCGGTTCCTTGCAGGGCAGGCGGCTTTCGCTGACTTTGACAACGGCAGACCGGTGGTCATCCTCTCTGAAAGCACAGCCCGCAAAGTATTCAACACCATTGAAGGCGTTGTGGGGCGTGAGGTGAACATCAATTACATGCCTTACAAGGTTGTGGGCATCGTCAGCAATGTCAGCACCTTGGCAGACAATGCCTATGCTGAGGCGTGGGCGCCATACAAGGCAAACGATGCAACAATGAATAGTACGTTCAATAATGGAACCGGCGGTATATTTTCTGCAACAATCCTGGCAAAAAGCCGTGACGACTTTGACGCCATCCGTCAGGATTATGAGAAGCGTCTTGCCACTTTCAATGAAGGGTGGAGCAAAATCAATTGCAAGGTAATCTCTCGCGGCAGACCATACGATCAGGAAAGCTATTCCATACAGGTGGGTGCGAACAATGAGCCGGATGTGGAGGCAGAACGTATGTTCAGGTGGATTATTTATGCCATATTGCTTATTGTCCCTGCCATAAATCTTACAAGCATGACGCAGAGCCGCATGCGCCAGAGAGTGAGTGAGATAGGAGTGAGACGCGCCTTCGGCTGCACACGCCGGCAGGTGATGAGCCAGGTAATCAACGAGAATCTCATCGTGACCATCATCGGCGGCGCGATCGGAGTGCTGCTCGGAATCATCGCCGCGTATCTGTTGACAAACATCATCTTTGCTCCTGACTGGAGCATCGTGGGCACAGCACCAACGGTTAATCCGGAAATGCTCATACAGCCTTCAACCATAATCCTTGCACTTGTGTTCTGCTTCGTGCTCAATCTGCTGAGCAGCGGACTGCCGGCGCTGTGGGCTTCAAGGGTGAATATTGTAAACGCGTTAAACAAAAGGAAGTAAAATAAGACTATGACAAAGAAACTTTTCACACAGATGCGCAACGAATGGCGCTCTAATGTATGGCTTGCCATTGAGCTGCTTATAATAAGTTTGCTGTTATGGTTTGTGTTCATGTCGCTCTGTACAAAGTTAGATATATACCTGCGTCCGCTGGGATTCGATGCCAATCATTGCTACAAGCTGTCAATGGGAATGGTGAACAGCAAGAGCACCGAGGCAAAGGACTACCAAAGCAAACGCGAAGTGAACGACGATGTGGAGGAACTTGTCGAGCGCCTGCGCCATTATGAAGGCATCGAGGCGGTAAGTCTGTCCTACTGTTCTCATCCTTACAACAGCAGCAACAACTGGAATCCGTTCAAGATTGACACAATGACAGTGAACAGTGTCCACAGGCAAATCACGCCGGACTTCATCAAAGTGTTCCGCTACGAGGGGGCTAACGGCGAGACTCCCGAGCAGTTGGCGGAGAAAGTCAACACCGGCGGGCTTTTTGTTTCCGAGAATTTCCTTGACATATATGGCAAGGACATAAAGGAATATGTGGACAAGGAAATGATAAGCACTTTTGATTCCACATGGCGTCCAAAGATTGCCGGTGTCTTCAAGACCGTCCGTTACAGTGACTTTGACGGTGGGCACTCCAGCCGTTCATTCTTGCGAAAGCCGGAATGGAGGTTCGGCAACGATGCCGAGCTCTGCATCCGCGTGAAGCCGGAGGCTGACAATGGGTTCATGGAAAGGTTTGTCAAGGACAAGGAGAAGCGCTTCCGCGTGGGAGGACTGTACATTACAGACATAAAATCGTTTAAGGACATCCGCACCGCTTTTCACCAAAGCGACTACAATTCTCTTCGCAACACAGTAACGATAGCAGTGTTCCTCCTGCTCAACATCTTCCTCGGACTCTTCGGAACATTCTGGTTCCGCACACAGTATCGACGCACGGAGATAGCATTGCACAAGGCTTTGGGCGCGACCAACGGCGATGTGTTCCTGCGACTTGTCTGTGAAGGACTGTGTGTACTGCTTGCCATTGTGCCGTTTACCTTGGCAATCACATTCGCACTGTACCACTATGACCTGCTCCTGTCCGATTCTTCAGCGTATGTAGACACAGGGAAGATGGTGGCAGTCAGCGGAATCATCTCGTTCCTTGTCATAGCATTGGTGATTATCGTCGGAATCTATTTCCCGGCACGCAAGGCGATGGATGTCAACCCTGCCGAGGCTTTGCGTGACGAATAGGAGGAAGTGAAAAAAAGGACTCGCCGGGGGCATTTTCCCAATGTAGCACATCGAGCGTCTCTATGTGGCACATTGAGCACCTCAATGTAGCACATCGGGAATCTCAATGTAATACATCGGGAAAGTGTAGCAAGCACTTGTTCCTGCACCATGCGGAAATGTATAAAAAACAACCAAACAATTCTACGATTATGAAGCAATTAATAGTTATAAATAAAAGGACATTAGGATTAATTGCATGTGCCTGGCTGTGCGTGAGCATAGCCGGCGCACAATCTCGCAGTCTGTCACTCGAAGAGGCTATCTCTTTGGCAAGGAAGCAGAGCGTTGATGCCTCTGTGGCACTCAACGAACTGAAGACGGCGTATTGGGAGTACCGCACATACAAGGCGAACCTTCTGCCGGAGATGAACTTCTCTGCCAGTCTGCCTGACTACCGGAAGGCGTACAGTGCTTACCAGCAGGATGACGGCTCATATACTTATGTGCGCAACAATTATCTGAACATGCAGGGCGAACTGAGCATCGACCAGAACATCTGGCTGACGGGAGGCAAACTGTCCATAGCGACCTCACTGGATTTCATGAAGCAGCTTGACGGGACAAAGGACCGCCGCTACATGTCGCTGCCATTGGCTATCACTCTGCAGCAGCCTGTCTTCGGTGTGAACTCTATAAAATGGGACCGCCGCATAGAGCCTGTGCGCTATCAGGAGGCGAAGGCGGCGTTCATTTCTGCCACGGAGGATGTGACAATAAAGACAATAGACTATTACTTCAACCTTCTTCTTGCAGGCGAGAACGTGGGAATCGCTGAACAGAACCTGCGCAATGCCGAGAAACTTTATGAGGTGGCGAAGGCTAAGAGGGAGATGGGACAGATAAGTAAGAACGACCTTCTGCAAATGGAGCTTAATGTGCTTGACGCGCGTTCCTCGCTGACGGGCTACGAGAGTGCAAGGAAGAGTTCGATGTTCCGCCTGCAATCGTTCCTCGGACTGGAGGACAACGAGCAGATTGTGCCTGTCGTTCCCGACACTCTTCAGGCGATAGAGCTGAGTTATGGCGAGGTAAGGGAGAAGGCGCTGCGGAACAACTCTTTCGTGCATAACATACGCCGCCGGCAGTTGGAGGCGGACTATGCTGTGGCAAAGGCGCGCGGCAACTTGCGCCAGGTGACACTCTTCGCACAGGTCGGTTTCACCGGCACTGCCCGTGATGCCGGCGATGCTTACCGCAATCTGAAGGACAACCAGGTGGTGCAGTTAGGCGTGAAAGTGCCGCTGCTTGATTGGGGCAAGCGGCGCGGAAAGGTGAAGGTGGCGCAGAGCAACAGGGAGGTGACACTGAGCCGGCTGAAAAAGGAGACCATGGAGTTCAATCAGAACCTATTCATCCTTGTCGAACAGTTCAACAAGCAGCAGGAACAGCTGGACATCGCCAACCGTGCCGACGAGATAGCTCGCAAGAGGTACGACACAAACGTTGAGACTTACATGATTGGCAAAATCTCCACTCTTGACCTCAACGACTCGCAGACGACAAAGGACGAGGCACGGCGCAAGCACCTGACCGAGATGTTCTACTATTGGTACTACCTCTATCAGATACGCAGCCTCACCCTGTGGGATTGGCATCACAACACCGGCATCGATGCCGATTTCGAGAAGATTGTCAAAGAATGAGTTGTCGCTCGAAGAATAAAAGAGTTTAGTATCTCGAAGAACTAAAAGAAACAAAAGAATTTCTCCTTCGTGGAACATGAGCAAGACCACAAAAAGGCGAAGCGGATTCTTTTTCTTCTTTTATTTCTTAGAGCAACTCTCAACTTAGATAAATACCCTCGAAGAATACAAAGAAACAAAAGAATTCCTCCTTTGCGAAACATGAGCAAACCATACATATAGAAATAACAAAAACATCTCAGAAAGTGTGGCGGAGCCACAGCCCTCATAGTAACCTCCGGCTTCAGCCGTGAGGTCTCCGATAGTCCACACATAACGTGTGGCAGCGCCACACTCCTTTATGTCGGACATAGGATAGCACGAGCCTATCATAACGCACTATCTGAGTATACATAAAGGAGTGTGGTTCCACCACACAACGTTTGAGCGACTTTGTAACCCTCACGGCTGAAGCCGGAGGTTAGCATAAGGGCTGTGGCTCCGCCACACTTTCTGCAATATTTTTGCTGTATGGATAATATTGCAAAAACAAAGCGGATTCTTTCCGATACAAAGCATACAAAAAGGCGAAGCGGATTCTTTTGTTTCTTTCCTTTCTTCGAGACACTCCCCTCTTGGAGGAACACCAGCAGTGGTTTTCCACAGTATGATGATAACCAAAAAACATAGTATTTCCTTGCGTGCCTTGGATATTTTTATTAATTTTGCTGTATGATTCTGATAATTGACGATGACAGCGCGATACGCGCCTCACTGAGCCTTATGCTGAAACGCAGCCACCACCAAACAATCACGGCAGCCTCGCCAAAGGAGGCAATGGAGATTGTGAGGGAAAGGGATCTGCGACTGATAATGATGGACATGAACTTCTCCTACGCCACTTCCGGCGACGAAGGACTGACGCTGCTGAAGCAGGTGAAGCTGTTCCGTCCGCATGTGCCGGTCATCCTCATGACGGCGTGGGGCAGCATCGACCTTGCCGTGAAGGGTATGCAGGCCGGAGCGTTCGACTTCATCACCAAGCCATGGAACAACGTTGTCCTCATGCAACGCATAGAGACTGCGCTGGAAATGAGCGCAATGACCGCCGGCAAAGAGAAAGAAAATGCGGAAGAGGACTTTGACCGCAGCTTCATAATCGGTGAGAGCCGCGGGCTCATGGAAGCGATAGAGACCGCACGCCGCATAAGCAAGACCAACGCCGCCGTGCTCATAACGGGCGAGAGCGGCACAGGCAAGGAACTCATTGCGGAACTTATCCACCGCAACAGCCGGCGGAAGGACTCTCCGTTTGTGAAAGTGAACCTTGGCGGTGTGTCACAGTCATTGTTCGAGAGCGAGATGTTCGGACACAAGAAAGGGGCGTTCACCGATGCCGTAAACGACCGTAAGGGACGCTTCGAAATGGCTGACGGCGGCACGATTTTCCTTGACGAGATAGGCGAGCTGGACCTCTCGTGCCAAGTGAAACTGCTGAGAGTCTTGCAGGAACAGCAGTTTGAACCGCTTGGCGACAGCCGCACACGGCAGGTGGACATACGCATAGTGAGTGCGACAAACGCCGATTTGGCACAGATGGTGAACGACAAGAGTTTCCGCGAAGACCTGTTCTACCGCATCAACCTTATCACCATCCACCTCCCACCGCTGCGCGAAAGGCGTGAGGACATCCCGCTTCTCGTCAGGCATTTTGCAGCGGATGCAGCAAAGAGGAACGGCATAGCGCCGGCAGAATTCCCGGAAGAGACCATGCAGAGGTTTGCCGCCCTGCCCTATCCCGGCAACATCCGTGAGCTGAAGAACCTTGTGGAGCGTGTGGTGCTGGTGGGCGAAAGTGTCCTTGACGACATCACACTAACGTCTTTGCCGGAACAGTCAACGGGACTTCACGACATGGAACGCCAAGCCGTAGAGACTGCCTTGCGGAAATGTGAGGGCAACATCTCACAGGCTGCGGAGCTCCTCGGCATAAGCCGCCCTGCCCTCTACCGCCGAATGGAGAAGTATGGCATCAGCAAATAAGCCCTGTCCCTCAACGTCATCATGGCTCAACGAGGTTATGGCTCTAAGAACCAAAAGAAACAAAAGAAATTTTTCCTTATATGCACATCAACAGCTCATACTGTTGCAGAAAAGCACATCAGAGGTTGTGGCAGAGCCACACTTTCTAACAGATTCTCATTTGGGAAAGCATCTTGCAAAGGTGAAGCGCGTTCTTTTCCTTCTTTGAGTTCTTAGAGCCATGACCTCTTAGAGAAAACCACTCACCTTCGAGCAACACCAAGCAAAACAAAAAGACAAAGCCTATGTGGTATGCCATTGGAACAATAGCAGCAATCAACGCACTTATTCTCACCTATTACTATTTCAAAGTATGGAAACCCATGCGCACCATTGCCAACGGCATCGACCTTCTGCACGAGCAGGACTTCAGCAGCCGTCTTGCGCCCGTGGGCGAAAAGCATGCCGACAGGCTTGTGGCGATGTTCAACGAGATGATGGACAGCCTGAAGAATGAGCACCTGAAGCTGGAGGAGCAGAACTTCTTCCTCACCCAACTGATAAAGGTTTCGCCGATGGGCGTGGTGGTCTACGACTACGACGGCAACGAGACCATGCGCAACGCTGCTGCGGAACGCCTGCTGACAGAGGGAGGAAGCACACTGCAACGTGAGCTAACCGGCATGAGGCGTGGCGAGGAAACGACAATAAGGTTGAGCAACTCACAGACTTACCGCTGCTTCCGCATGTCGTTCACCGACCGTGGCTTTGCCCGGCAGTTCCTGCTGATAGAAAGCCTGACGGAAGAAGTACTGGCCACCGAACGGCATGCATACG
This sequence comes from Palleniella intestinalis, assembly GCF_013166595.1. GTDB lineage: Bacteria > Bacteroidota > Bacteroidia > Bacteroidales > Bacteroidaceae > Prevotella > Prevotella intestinalis. The sequence continues at coordinate 202,043 of NZ_JABKKG010000005.1, forward strand.
AGAAGGTCATACGCATGATTGCCCACGAGGTGAACAACACCATGGCGGGCGTGGGCTCAATACTCGACACACTGCAGGAGCTAAGCAACGAGGAGGAGAAAGAGCTCATGGCGGTGTGCGTCGACCGCTGCCACTCCATGAGCCGTTTCATCACACGCTTCGCCGATGTGGTGAAGATTCCGGAGGCTGTAACCAAAGACACGGAGATACGCTCGTTCATCCTGAGCCGCAGCAAATTCCTTGAGTCGCTATGCTCTCCGCGCAACATACGCCTTGTTTTCCGTCTTGGTTATGACAACATCACCGCCCCTATCGACGAGTCTTTGTTTGAGCAAGTGCTCACCAACATCGTGAAAAACTCGGCGGAGAGCATCGGACAGGACGGCACAATAACAATCAGTCTTGAAGGGCGCACCCTCGAAATCACTGACAACGGCCACGGCATAAGTCCCGAAGTGGAACAGAAACTCTTCTCTCCGTTCTTCTCCACAAAGCCCGACGGACAAGGCATAGGACTGATTTTCGTGCGCGATGTGCTGCGCAAACATCATTTCCGCTTCTCCCTCCACACCGACCAACAGGACGGACTCACTCACTTCACGATACATCTTTAGCCTTATCACACGCAACATGGTATATCATAACGTATCATGTTGTATCTCAACGTATTAACAGCAACAAAACAAAAGGTAACACTTTGCATTGCAAAAGGTTACCTTTGACATAGTAAAAGGTAACACTTGACCGTGCCAAGTGTTACCTTTCGTTTTGCCACCAATACCTCCGGCAGTTCTTCCTCTGTCAATACACCTCCACCGCATCTATGCGCACATAAGTGCCGGTAGTGCCATAGACATTGCCTTTCTTGTCGCTCCAGTTTGATTTCAAGCCTGTTACCTCTATCTCCAGACGGTACGCGCCTTTCGGCAGACGAGGACTGACATAGCGGATACCGTCAGCCGGCACCTTGCTGTAAAAGTCTATCAGCTGCCTGTGGCGTTCATTCCCTTTGTTGTCAACTATCCTCACCAATGCGTATCCGCCGTCATTTGCCGTGCGGCCTTTTACGATTATACGGTTGTTTTTCTTTAGTTTGAGGGACAAAACTTTCACCGCGCCCTGCTCGCAGGACTGCCAATCCAACGGTTTCCTTATACCTGCAAGCTCCACAGCCTGACCGGTGAAAGGATTCCACACCTCTTTGTATTCCGGAATGGACAACCGTCCGTCCTTTGCTTGGATAGGCAGCCACACCTGAGTGGCAGCAGACCGCTGACGTGGGAAAGACCACCTGTCGCCCATATACATGTAACTCGTTGAGCCATTTTGCTTTACAGGAAGCACAAAGGAGCATTGGGAGTTGTAGGTGAGAGAGCCTTTCGGACAGAATTCTCCACGATAAGTCCAAGGGCCTGACAGGCTGGTGGCGGTGAAATACATGTTGTCATTGCGCTCCCAACTGGTGGTGTGAGACGACAACCAATAGTAGATGCCGTCCTTCTTCATCATGGCAGGCGATTCGCCCACACCCTTCTGTCCGCTTATGATGCACGAGTCGAGGGAGTGGAAATCCTCGCTGAAACGGTAGATGCTGCCGTGGTGCACAAGAAGATAGGCTCTGCCGTCGTCATCCGCAAACGAACCGATGTCCCAACGCCTTATCGGATTGCCTTTGTAGAGCAATGGCCCGCGGTACGTGTATTCGCCGTTCACGGTGGGACTTGTGGCATAGACCACGCACGGGTCTTTGTACCGCCTGTCGTCAGAATGCGCTATCATCACAAACTCCCCTGTCGTCGGGCAGCGCAACACCTTCGGACGCTCGCCGATGCGCATAGGCCCAAGCCGTCCGTCCTTCTGCATAGGCAGGGCGATACGTTCAAACTGCCAGTCCGTAAGGTTGTCTGACGAATAGCAGCTGAAGCCGTTGAAGACATTGGCACTGTCGGTTTTGCTCTCTCCGAACATGTAGTAACGCCCATTGTCATAGATGATGTTCACGCCATGTGCGTTCACCGTGCTGTCGCGCCGGTCATACCATGGCACGCCGTTGATCACCGCCGCCTTCTGCGCAAAAGATGCAACTGCTGCCACAAACATACAGGAAAGGATATAGATTTTTCTTTTCATATTGATAGTTTACTTTATGCAAAGGTAATATATTTCTATGAATTATCGGATGTTTTCTGCAAGATTGATTTATAAAAAAGTTATGAATTTAGGCATATCACCACTGTTTTTATGCCTACTTTATAAGCTATTACAGCCTGTACCACAGTTTTTTTACCCTTGGTACACAACTTTGTGGACCACAAAATTGTGTACCAAGATAAAACAATGACTATGGCAATGATATGCAACTACACAAATTTATATGCAAACACAGTCTTCACATATTCTATGAAATGAGATAAAAGGAGACCTCTCATTTTATGAAAGGTCTCTTTTTGCATGGCCAATCGCATACCGGCACGGCACTCGAGAGCCTTGTCAATGGCAGAGTGTATCTCATCAGCGCGGTAACCGGTGCATTTATAGACATAGCGTCCGGTCTTGTCGATGACGAGATAGGACGGCCAGCCGGTGAAACCGAACTTTGCAAACAGTTCATGCGACTGCTTCGGAGTCATGCGGTAGTGGTCGCCGTCCATGCCGCTCGCCATGTTGCGCCAAGTGTCTTCGGGCGATTTGTCGTCCGTCAGGTAAATGAATTTCACGCCTTTATCCTTGTATTTCGCCTTCATTCCGCTGCTGTCAAACTGCTTTATGGCATGGCGGCATGGACCGCACCATGTGCCCCAGAAATCTACCATAATGACTTTTCCCTCGTATGCCTTGCAGATGTCGGCGAGGAAGTGCTCGCCGTCGGTTGATGGCGTCTCGTAGATAGTGAAGTTGTTTTCCTTCTTGCGTTCCTCCAATGTTTGGCGGAGCTTCTCGTTCTTCTCCGTATAATATTCGCGTATCACTGGATTGCTGAGTTTCGCCAGCATCTCATCGGTCAGAGGAGTGTCGGTCTCCAGCACACGGCTTGCCTCGGCTGCTTCTATGCCGTCGAACAGCGCGCCTTTATCTGTGCCTAAATGTGTTGTGCGATATTCATTCGCATACTGTTTTATTTGAGCTTTAAGAGCCTCAATTTCTTCGGAGGCAATAGTCTCGCCGACCTTTTGCTTCTCATTTATCGGCTCTGACAACTTTTTCATTCTTTCCACAAATAACGAATCGGAGAAATGAGCAAACTCAAAAGAGTTTATCACACTGTCGAACTCTCCGCTATATGCCATCATCATGTTGTTGGTGTCCAGTTCCTTGTGCATCAGGATATTCTCGTTGCCCATCCTTGCACCCTGTCCGATATATGAGGCAGGATATTGTACGTTTTGTATGACAACAGCACGTTCATGCAGCCTCATCACCTGCTTGGCACGCTCGCCAATGCGCAATGTGTCTATGGCTTTCATTTTCTTGTCCGTCCATTCTTTCCGCTGCTTCAGGAACTCCTCCACACTGATTGTCTGCCCTTTCTTAGGCAGTGGCATACGGTTCCACATCACCATACGCGCCTCCGGGGTAGTGATTCCATTGTTGACATCCGCCAGCGGACCTTGACAGTGCAGACTGTTAAGGTCCGGCACGGCGGTACGGTTTCTCACATTCACATACCGGCTTCCGTCCATACGATGAGCGTTTTCCGTCAGGTCAAGTGTCACACGGCAGGTGTCGCCCTCCGTCAAGACAAGCATGCCGTACCAGTTGCCTATGTACGCATAAACACTTTGGTGGGTGGCGTACATAGGCACATCAACGCAGAATGAGCCGTCGGGCGCGATGTCGATGTAAAACTCCCTTGCACTCCAGTCTATGGCAGAACGCAAGAAGCCTTTAATCTCCATGTTCATTTCCGGACGGTAGCCTACGATGCGTCCCGCCAATGTACCTTTTCCGTTACGCCATTCGGGCATTGCGAGCGGCTCTTTGCTCTCGGTTATATCGTTATATTCTGTGATTTTCCCTTTCTTCCTCTTGCCGGTAGATATGCCCCAAATCTGGAAATCCCCTTTCGCTGTACCTTCAAGGAAATCAAACTCGCTCACTTTAGGGTCGATCGGCTCAAACACAAGTGCAAACTTCCTTGTGCCTGTCGAATCGACTTTCTCTCGCGCATCCGGTCTCAGGTTCTGCGTTCCTTTCAGCACATATTTCTTTCCGCCAGCCTGCAGCCAGCTCCCTTTGGCTATTATGAACCACCAACCCGGATTTGAATAGTATGTGCAGCGCATCACAGTGGCAGTGTCGCTCAGTTCCAGTTGGTCAATCTGCAGCTGCGGAGTTGTTGACACATCATACCATGGGTTCTTCACCACTTTCGCTTTTGCACTTAGCTGTGTCGTCACAGCTATCATTGCGATTAACAACAATAAGATTTTTCTCATAAGATAGTAATATGTTAGTTTTGCACTGTAAAAAGAGACACCTAAAGCTCTTTTTACAGTAAATGTTTTCTGTGGTGGCATATTTCACATTGTCTCTTTTTCCCTAAGCAATCCACGCACCTCCATAAGTGCGAACCCAAGGAGGTTTTCCCCTTTCCACAGCTTAGGGGCGCAGGCATCAGGATTATTGGCATCAAGACCGATGCCCCAAATCTTATCGTAAGGGCTTGCCTCAACGAGGACTTTGTCACCGGTGGAGAGGAGAAAGTCGCGGAGTTCCGGATTTTGTCCAAACTTATGGAGGTTGCCATTCACAACAACTTGTGACTTTTCCATGTCCCAAAGACGGGCATCGAAATCCTTGACCACACGCCCAAGTTTCTTTATTTCCCGTGGGTCGTCAGTGGCAAGAATCTGCTCACGAACCTCATTGTCACCCATAAGGCGCGCCTTTTCCGCCATCATATACTGCTCTGTGGATGAGTACATCTGACCGTCAACCCCAAACTTGCATGGATACCACTGGCTGAAACATGCCTTTGTCACCACGTTAGGAGCGGAGCGATGTCCCCAGAAGAAGATGTATTCATGAGGACTGGAACAGGAAATGAGGTCTTCTTTTGTCATAATGTTACTTTATTAATTTGATTCATTGTGATTATGACGCAAAAATACTGTATTTTCCTGACATATCAAAATTTTATCAAAGAAACATGACATATTATGCAAAAAGTCTATAATAATATTCCTTCACCAGCTGCGCCGAAGGTACTACCGCTCGGAAAACACAAATAAAATTTGGTTTTCTCTCGACTTATTCGTACCTTTGTCCAAAGTTATGAAAATATCCGGGACATGAACATAAAAACAAACAAGAAGGCTGTAATCATTGGAGCGACCTCCGGCATAGGTATGGAGGTGGCAAAACTATTGGCACAACAAGGTTGGGAAATAGGCGTTGCCGGACGACGCATAGAGCGGTTACGGCAGTTGCAACAGGAGAGTCCTCGGATTATGGCGATAAAGGAAATCGACATCACTGATGAGGATGCACCAAAGTTGCTGGAGGAACTTATCGCTGAATTGGGAGGCATGAACCTTTATTTCCACAGTTCGGGCATAGGATACCAAAATGTCGCACTTGATGCTGACAAAGAAATGGCAATCGTTGCCACGAATGGCATGGGATTCACACGTATGGCGACGGCGGCTTTCAACTATTTTGCCGCTCATCCTGAACGCAAAGGGCATATCGCTGTGATAAGCAGCATAGCAGGAACAAAAGGGCTTGGCGCATCCCCTGCCTATTCCTCAACAAAGCGTTTCCAAAGCCATTACATGGAATGTCTTGGGCAACTGGCGCATATCCGTGGGCTTGACATTGCATTCACCGACATTCGTCCGGGCTTTGTCACCACAGAACTGATAGAAGGCTGCAATTATCCTATGCTGATGGATGCTACGAAGGTGGCACGCAAGATTGTCTCCGCCATAAGCAAGAAGAAGCACAGCATAGTCATTGATTGGCGCTACCGTATCCTTGTCTTCCTTTGGCAGCTTGTCCCCGGGTGGCTGTGGAGGCGATTGAAGATAAAGAGCTGACGCTGCATTTATAAAAAAATGTCCGCAATTTCTTTGTACAATGAAATAAAAAGGCTATCTTTGCATAAGATAAGCTGCACCTCAGCAATAAAAGCAAGCTCTTGCTGCATTCGGTTGGCATTATCTTTGCATAAGATAAGCTGCACCTCAGCAATAAAAGCAAGCTCTTGCTGCATTCGGTTGGCATTATCTTTGCATAAGATAAGCTGCACTTCGGCAAACTATATTGCTTTATCCTTTTACAAAAAAATATAATTCTTAGACGCTTATGGCACCATTCGTTGAAGAGGCAAAATACATTAATCCGTATACTGATTTCGGTTTTAAATTGCTGTTTGGCACAGAATGCAACAAGGAATTTCTCATAGAATTCCTTAACGCACTGCTGCCTATGGAGCAGAAAATACAAGACATCACATATCTCAATCCCGAACAACTTGGCGACACAGCAGCGGAAAGAAAATCTGTTTTCGATGTTTACTGTCATTGCGATGACGGAAGCTATGTTATTGTGGAGATGCAAAGAGCGCCACAAGCGTTCTTCAAGGACAGATGTGTCTACTACTCATCCTTCCCTATACGCCATCAAGGAAAGAAAAGTCAGTGGGACTATAAACTGTCCGCCGTCTATACTGTCGGTGTACTTGACTTTAAGTTTGATGACGATGAGGAATACTATCACCATGAGGTGCAACTGGTTGACAAGGCTACAGGCGAGGTGTTCTATGACAAACTGACATATGTCTTCCTTGAAATGCCTAAGTTCAAAAAGGACATCAACGACTGTGAGACTATCATGGACAAGTGGCTTTTTGTCCTGAAGAACATGGCACGCCTGCTTGACCGTCCTATAGAATTGCAGGAGCGTGTCTTTGAGCGTCTCTTCCGCACGGCAGAGATTGCCAAGATGTCACGCGAAGAACTTTTCAGTTACGAAGAGAGTTTGAAGAACTATCGTGATTGGAGAAGCACTCTTGACAAAGCCGCGGATGAAGGGCACTCCATAGGACTTGCCATCGGACTTGAGAAGGGATTTGAAAAAGGAAGAGCGGAAGGACTTGAGAAAGGACGTGAAGAAGGTAGAGCGGAAGGAAGAGCGGAAGGAAGAGCGGAAGGAAGAGCGGAAGGAAGAGCGGAAGGAAGAGCAGAAGGAGTGCGCGCCACTGCCATTCAAATGCTGTCATTGGGTCTTGACCATGAAACAATATCAAAAGTATCAGGACTAACAATTGAAGAAATAAAAACATTAGACAAATAAACAACAATTATACAAGCTTACAACAAAGGGTAATTATTGGAGGCAGAATCTCTGATAATTATCCTTTACACATCATCTAACCTATGGAACAGAAAATAAACCAAGAAGAACAGATACTCATAAGAATCACAGGTCAGGACCGTCCGGGACTCACTGCGTCGGTCATGGGAATATTGGCGAAGTATGGTGCACAAATCCTTGACATCGGACAGGCTGACATCCACAGCACACTGTCACTGGGCATCCTCATCAGGACTGACGAGACACTTTCCGGACAGGTGATGAAGGAACTGCTCTTCAAGGCAACAGAACTGAACGTGAACATCAGATTCTCACCTGTGACTGATGAAGAGTATGAGGATTGGGTAGGCAGACAGGGAAAGAACCGATACATCCTCACACTTGTCGGCAGGCAACTAACCGCACGACAGATTGAAGCTGCTGCAAAAGTAATTGCCGGACAGGGGCTTAACATCGACTCCATACTGCGCCTTTCAGGACGTGTAAGCATGAAAACTCCATGCAAGAACTCTCGCGCCTGCATAGAGTTCTCGCTCCGTGGCACTCCGAAAGACCGTTCTGCCATGCAAGGCGAACTGATGCAGCTCTCGGCAGACATGGAGATAGACTTCTCCTTCCAGCATGATGACATGTACCGCCGAATGCGCCGACTGATATGCTTCGACATGGACTCCACTCTCATACAGACGGAGTGCATCGACGAACTTGCTGCGCGTGCAGGCGTTGGCGACAAAGTGAAGGAAATCACCGAGCGTGCCATGCGTGGCGAAATAGACTTCAAAGAGAGTTTCACAGAGCGTGTGGCTCTGCTCAAAGGTCTTGACGCTTCAGTAATGCAGGATATTGCCGACAACCTCCCTATTACAGAAGGTGTGGACCGTCTGATGTCTGTCCTGAAGCGTTGTGGATACAAGATTGCCATACTTAGCGGAGGATTCACATTCTTCGGGGAGCATCTGCAAAGACGCTACGGCATCGATTATGTCTATGCCAACGAACTTGAAATCGGCAGTGACGGAAAACTCACAGGCCGTTATGTCGGTGAGATTGTCGACGGTCATCGCAAAGCAGAGCTTCTGCGCCTTATAGCACAAGTGGAAAAGGTGAACATCGCACAGAGTATTGCAGTCGGCGACGGAGCCAACGACCTCCCGATGCTTAGTGAGGCCGGCCTCGGCATTGCTTTCCATGCCAAGCCGCGTGTTGTGGCAAACGCAAAACAGAGCATCAACACCATAGGCATTGATGGCGTGCTCTATTTCCTTGGATTCAAGGACAGTTATCTGGGAGAATAATAATTGTTGCCGGAAACAGGCAACAATTCCGGAAAACTCTCAACAACCCAATTTATTATAATATGAATCAGGGTGTGCCGTGATTATTTCATCAACGACACACCCTGATTTTATTTATTGCCAATCACTATTACTTGACAATCTCCTTGACAATGCTTCCGTCAGAGAGTTTGATAATGTTCAAGCCCTTCTTTGGAGATGTCAGACGGCTACCGTCAGCACTGTAGCGCGCCACTTCCTTGACATCAGCACTGCTTCCTGCAACATTCTCAATGCCTGTGGTAGTTGCATCCTTAACAGCAGCAGTCTCTGTGTTTGTCACCCACAGTTTGTCATAGAGGTTCTCATTGGCCGGCTTACGGCTGATGAATGCCACAACGTGCATTTTATCCTTATTCCATGTACTGTTGAGAGTGGCACTGTAAGTGTTCTCATAATTGCTGCCCCTCATCTTTATTGCATCACCATAAGGATGAGTCAGGACCTTGCGCAGTACGTTGTCATGAGTGAAGTTTGTTATCCACCTGCCCTGATTGAGCTGCTTGGAAACAAGACCATCCTCTGTAAGATAAACAGTCAGAGCAGCATTGTTGCCAACAAACTGTGCGAATGTTTCAAGAGTTTCTCCCGATACTGTTATGTCAAGTTTACGTGTTGCCTCATCATACTTTGTGTCAAGCTTGATAGAAGCCAGCGCAGGAATCTCATTTGTGTAGTCAATAATAGAACTGAGATATTCCACAGCATAATCGGTATAACTTGGGGCAAAGCCAAGACTTATCGCCAAAGCATCTTCTCCCGGCAGAAGCACACGGTTGAAAGAAGCACTTGGGAAACCCATTGTCTGGAATCCGGCAATATAGTCACCTTCCTCTATGGTGTAAATGTCTTTTCCTGACTGCATATCACCATGGACGGAAACCCATGCTATGTCGTCACGTTTGGTAACAAGCTTCTCAAGAACATTGATACCAAGCGGGCAATATGTGCAATACTGTGATGTGAAGTGCTCCAGAAGCTGCTTTTGGCGTGGCAGGCTCTCTGCATATACATTGAATGGCACAGCAACTGTATTTCCTGTTGTCACAGCCTCACCATTAATTTCTTTCACATAAAGTGAGACATTATGCTCTCCAACTGTTGCGTCAGCAGGTATGTCCAGCATTCCCTCGAAAGCCATAGCGTTGTCTTCAAAAGCCGGATTGGCATTTGGAATTGTCTCAACTTCCTTGCCGTCAAGAGCAACTCCCAAAGTGAAACTTGCCGGAGTTTCCTTGCCTTCGCTAAATATTGTGGCTGCATAAGAAAGCTGCTTGCCCGGCTTGACAAACGGTACAGAATACATATTCCCAAGCTGAAGGTCGTGAAGTGGGAAGCCTTCCTCTTTTTCAACGATACACTGCACACTGAGATTACCATAGCTCTCAGCACCAATGTTATACCAACCTGTTCCCTGCCCCAAGTTGCCATATACGAATGTCGGCCAAGCTGCAGTTCCGGCATTCACGAAAGACAATGGGAAACAGGCATCATCGTAATACTGTCCGTCATTGGTGTTGACCTGAGTGTACTCAAATCCGACAACGTATGCCTCCAATCCCTTCGCATCAATGACATAAGGAGTTGTCAGCTCGACAGTGTTCCAGCCTGCCACAGTATTCTCCACATCCTGAGAAACAAGAGCAGCACCGAAACTACCGTCCGGATAGAACGGATAGATGAACACACGTGAAGCACCTACCGGACAGCAAAGACCGAAACGGATGCTCTTAATCGTTGCACCATTAAACTTGCTGCCTTCTGTGATAGGCAGATATGTTGCCGCCATCAGTTTACCAGGATACTTTGGAAGTCCTATACCGTTTGTTGCAATGTCATCAGTGGCATAGTTTCCGTATATCATCTCGTTGTCAGCAAGCTGAACCTTTTTCGGAGCTTTCCTCTTGCCGGGCATCTCCGCCTTTAGCACCCCCGTTTTCTGTCTCTCGACGATTCCGGTTTCAGCCTTCATAGCCTTGAATCCGGAAACCTTCTGCGCGCTTACACCGCCTGCAATAAGCAGGACAGCAGCCAATGCGAGTAGAGTTTTTCTCATATTCATTTCCTTTCTTTTATAATTAATTGATTAGTATATATATGCTGCACTTATTTCACAACCTTTTTCATGCCGACACGCTTGCCGTCCTTCACAGCCTCCAGCAAGTATGTTCCTGAAGCAAGCCCCTGCACAACGGTATTGTCAGCACCCTTGACAACAGTCTTTCCTGTGATGTCGTATACATTGAAAGAAGCTGTTCCGTCAGCTGTAACACCGCTGATAGCAGTCTTGTCGCCATAGATACAGTTAACTGTCACCTCCGGGCCATAAGCCTTGAAAGCATACTTGAAGTTAGGGAACTTGCCGCTTCTTGTCATGACTTTGAGCTTAACAGCGATGGTAGCAGTACCGTACTGTCCCTCTCCTGCCGGAATCCACTCTGTCGCGAGGTCTTTTTTAGCATTTGCCGCAATATTACCGTTTCCGGTTGTAAATGATCCTGTCACACCGGAGATGCACTCCTGTGGGAAGCAAACCTGAAAACTGCCGTTTGGAAGGCTCTTTACAGATACTTCCGCAGCCAAATAAGCCTCAGCATTGGTTGTGTTCTCCACCGACAGGCCTGTAGAAATAAAGAACCCTTCACCAAATGGGTCTTCTGTGATTTCGGAAACATTGATTGTGCTTCCATTGGCAACCGGATTTCCGTTTGCATCCACAAAGCGGAAAGTGTTGTCAATCTCTTGTGCCTGCATGCCTGCTGCCATGACAGACAAGAGCACTGTAACAACGAATTTCAATTTCTTTCTCATTATTGTTTTGATTATTCAGCCGGCTGTTCCGGCTCATTGTTTATCAGTTTTGTTTTCGTAACCTGCTGCACACCGTTATCATTATAGATAAAAGCTACCACAGACATATTCTCCAGTTTCCATGCGCTGTCTATCGTTGCAGTCCTGCTGACACTGCGTGTCTCGCCTTCTGCAAGATTGAACTCTTCACCCCATGTGCCGTTCACAGCCATGCGAAAAACGTGGTTATGAATATAGTTGGCATTTGCAGAGCCGTCAGGCATAAGCTGCATGGCAACGATACCGTCCTCCACAAGCCATATCTGCAACATTCCGTCAACCTTCTCCGCACTGAGTGCACTGACATCAACCGTGAGTTCACGCGATGCCTCTTCATACGAGCAGGCGGCTTCGATAGCAACAATCGAAGTCTGCTGTATCTGTTCATATACAGCCGTCTGCCATTGGTCACTTGTGTATGTGCCACCGACACGCCCGACACGCCCTGCCGGCAATGATGGCGAACCTGCTGCAGCATAGTACTCGTCGCCTGTGGCTGTGCGCAGACCTGTCACCTTGCCATTGGAGTTCACTGCCAGCGGACCGCCGTGTATTCCCACGGCAATGACATTATCCTCACCATACTGCTCCTGCAACTGTGCTATAACATCTGCCGCATTAGGGCAGTTGATGCACCGCTGTCCCGTGAAATCCTCAAGCAGAACACATCGTTTGACCTCTGCAGGCTTTACATATATCAGTCTGTCATTCTCGCCCACCGTGTCGCAAGACGCAACAGAGAGGCAGACAGCACCTAACATTGCATATAATATATTCTTAATTTTCATCGCTTATCAGAAGTTATAGTTGTAGGAAATGGTGACACCCCTGCTTGCCGGGACATAACGGCATACTCCTCCCGAGCAGTTGAAGCCTTCACGTGTACGCCCGTATCCCAACTGTATGCGGTGTGAGTTCTTGTTGAAGGTCACCGAACCTTGGTAGTAGTGGATGTTTGTCTCGCCACAGTTATACTCATCAGAGACACTTATCATCCAGTTTGGCAGCAGCGACAATTCCAGCAGACCGAACATCCAGTCGCCAAGGTCTTCAGCAGTACTCAGATACTGCGCCTCGGCACGCAATGTCATCTTCTTGTTTATCTTGTACTTTCCTTCTGCCACAAAGATGTCGGAATGAATCATTCCTCCCTCGCCCTCTACCGCAGTCTTGTTGTAGAACTGGTTCATGTACATAAGGTTGAGAGTGAACGCGCGTGAGAGCTTCTTCTCTATCTGCATGTTCAAGTCCTGATAGTAAGTGTCCGAGCCCCATTTCCAGAACGACGACTCATATCCGTCACTGCCTGCAGCTCCTGTGCCGCTGACTGTGCGGTTGATAGAACGGATATACGAGAAATTGAGTTTCACGTTAGTTCCATACTTGCCGCCCAACAGTGTCTTGCGCTTGAATTTATAGCCCATTGTCGCCTGATAGGCCCATTCGCCGTTCGGGCGTGTGGCATAAGGATAGAGTGCAGCAAGAGCATAGGTGTGGTCCATGGCGAATGCCGGAAGATGATTGATAGTCGATGACAGTCCGTGCTCAGAGCGTGTACTGTTGAAAGACATATTGTCGCTGCGCTTTGCCTGTAACAGCAAGCTCATGCCGCTCTTGGAATAGGAAGCGGAGAGCATCGCCACATGGCCGTTACGGTATATATAGCCGTTGTCAAACGTTGGGTCCTGCGACTTCTGCGCATACTCGGCAAGCAGGCGCAGACCGCCATGCTGTAGCATTGCCCTAACATCAAAGGCATTGACATTGCGCGGAAGGTTGAGCTTATGGGTCGCGTCAACCATGATGTCGTCCTTGCCCTCGTGCTTGTTCACAAACGATGCTCCAAGCATAAGGTATGTGGAGTTGTCACGCAACGGCTTTATCCACTCGTCCAGATTAATCTCCACATCGCCTCCGGAGACAAGAGCGTCATTGTAGCTCCAATAGTTGCGCTGGACTCCGGTCAGGGCCTTCAGGGTCACGCCACGGAGAGGTCTGACCACAGCCCTTCCTCCTAAGAGCGAATTGTCTATGCCGAGACTGCGCTCCTCGTAGGTGCGCAGAATGAATCCGGAACCGAACTGCTCATAGAAATTGCCCAATGTCAGCTCAAAGTTCTCCGTATGCAGCTTCGCATAAATATTGCCAAGTCCCCATCCCTTGAAATCCGGCTCGAATCCCGGCAGCGGATGCTCCAGATACTCAAGCCTCAGCCCTGCATCGACATACTTGCTCTGCAGGTTCACATCGGCATAAGTGTTGGTAAGCAGGTCACCTTCATACTTGCCCGTGCCTATCTTCTCGTCATCCTGCGGTATAAGGATATCGCTCTGTATGCTTCCCGTGACAACAACCTTCTTGTCACGGTTCTCCTGTGCCACGGATGAAACAGAGAGGCATACGGCAGCAATGAGTAATATGCTTCTTGTGTATAATCTCATCAGTATTGTTTTTCTGTGTTTCAAGGTTTTCATTTGCCAACAAGCTCCCTCACCTTCTCAATGAGTTCTGCCTCAGCGCCGTCCGTGTAGCCGTTATGCTTGTACACAATATTGCCCTTGCCGTCCACTATCAGCGTGTATGGAATCATCTGTATTCCAAGCGCACGCTTCAGGTCGCCGTTAGGGTCAAGGAGCACTTCGTAAGGCCATCCGTTCTCATCCACAAGAGGCTTTACCTTATGAATGTTCTGTGCCTGGTCGATAGATACGGCAATGAGCTTCACGCCGGTCTCCTCCTGCCATTCCTCATACACTTCGTTGATGGCTTTCAGCTCACGGTTGCATGGCTTGCACCATGTGGCGAAGAAATCAATGATAAACGGTTTCCCGTTGTTTGACAGTGTGTCTGTCCTGACAGTCTTTCCGTCCATACTCTTCAAGGTCACGGCAGGGAGCTGGGCAGCAGCCTCGTTAATCATGCCTGCAAGTGCCAAAATTGTTGCGAGAATAATTCTTTTCATCATGCTTTCATTAAAAAAAATATCCACAGGCGGCATACCGCAATACATGCCGCCTGTGCTTTTGTCTGTAAGAATAATCAGATTATATCATCACTTGATGACCTTACGTGTTGAAACTTTGCCGTTCTTCACTGTCTTGACCACATACACGCCCTTGTTGCATGCAGCACCGGCAGGAACAGCCTTACCTGTGAGGTCGTACATGGAGGTCACACTCTCGCCGGTCTCTGTCTCAGCAGCGTCGATGGCTGTTGATTCTGCTGTCGTGTCGATGACATAGCTCTCAAAATCTCCTGCACCTGTAACACCGAAGCCTATTATGTATTTTCCGTCAGGAGTGATGTCCACCGGAGTGTTTGCCATAAGGTCATAATCCTCAAGTGCCTTCAGTTTGCATACATTGCGAAGCAGTTTCGGCTGGCTTTCGCCTGCTTTCCATATCAGTCCCTCACGGCCTACCATTCCAAAAACAGATGTATAGCCAAGCATTGTGCCGTCATTGGTTATGCGGCCAGTCTCCACAGCCTGGTTTGCCTCAATGCTTTCCGTACCGTCGATGACAGCAATCTCCATCTGCTTTGTCTCGAGATTAAAGCGTGCCATGCGCACCTCACTGTAATCCCAGTCGCCACCCCACAGCTCAACCTGAAGCGCAACCCACTTGCCGTTGGCACTGATGCCGGTTGGATAGAACATTGTGTAAGGACGCTCCGCCGTATATTCCATGCCATCGTTGAAATAGTCCTTGCAAACCATGTCCAGCACATACTTGCCGTCATCGCCAAGATGCCAGACAATGAAGGGATAAACAGCCATGTTGTCAACGACAAATCCAATGACAGTCTTGCCGTCGGCTGAGATGTCAATAGCCTGTGTGCCGTTCACCTCGAAACCTATCTCCTCCGTGGTCGGTTCGGTAAGAGCAATAATCTCACCGTTTTTCCACACACAGGCGTGGGACATGTATGACTCATTGAACACACATCCGGCAACAACTGTGCCGTCAGCATTGATGCTTCTTGCCAGCGACATCGGATAGCCTTCTGCCAAAGGAAGCTTTGCTATCTTGCCATCGATACCGAATGTGGCGCCCTCATCACCTGTACTTACAGATGCCACACCATTGTCGGCAACGCCTTCGGCAGAACCCTCAGGGAGATTCTCGGCGTCCTCGACAACCTTGTCATTCTGCCAGTCCCATATAAAAGAGCTATAAGCTTCTGAATTCCCTGACACATACTTGCCATTGTCTGATATGGCAAGTGCCTGATATCCTCCGGGAAGAATCTTTATAGTTTGTGAAGAAACCATTGTCGCAAACAGTGCTGCGACAGACAGAGTAAAGATTTTTTTCATAAAGAATTGTTTTAATTAAATATTTTAAGTAGCTTTTTTATCCCAATTTGTAAGTTTAACTAACATTTATCTTACGAAACATTGCTTTTCAATAACTTTTTGCAAAAGTAAACCTTTTTTTTCGGGGGGGGGTAATTTTTTGCATATTTTTACGTTTGATTAACATTGTGTTTCGTATTAGAAAAAAATCTTAACCAACCTTAACGCTACACCTTATTCTGCACAGTTTCTTTACAGCATCATAAAGATTTGCGATGCAGGCATTCTTGTTCTCCTCCGTATGGGCAAGGCTTGCCTCATCAAAAGATTGGGTGAAGAAGAAACGAAAGGTAACACTTCATACTGCAAAAGGTAACACTTTGTACTGTAAAAGGTAACACTTTGTACTGCAAAAGGTAACACTTTGTACTGCAAAAGGTAACACTTTGTACTGCAAAAGGTAACCTTTCGCCAGGTCAAGTGTTACCTTTTGCCTGTTCGCCAATTATTGGTGTACGGAGCATTGCACAGAAAAATAGGGGCAACCAAGATTCTTAATATTCATCGGATAAGCACCGAACCCGACAGAATCACAACAAAACAATCAAAGGCAATATCAACAGAACTGCCATTATACAACAAAAAGCCTCCAAACGGAATTCCCGTTTGGAGGCTTTTATCATAATCATCAAATGGAGAAATGAATTACAGGATGTCGATTACAGGGACAACATCCTTGTCGTTGTACTCGAGGTTCTCGCCTGCCATACCCCAGATGAAGGTGTAGTAGTAAGTGCCTGCAGCTGCGTGGATAGACCACTCAGGTGACATGATGGCCTGCTCATTGTGGAGCCATACGTTACGGGACTCCTGCGGCTGGCCCATAACGTGGTCGATGGTCTGTCCTTCAGGAAGGTTGAAGTAGTAGTAAGCCTCGATACGGCGGCCGTGGGTGTGAGGAGGCATGGTGTTCCATACAGCACCCGGCTCAAGCTGTGTGAGACCCATCTGAAGCTGGCAAGGGCCTTCCTCCAGTGCGTCACGGACGATGAGCTTGTAGATTGTGCGTGCGTTAGCCTCTTCCTTTGTTCCCACAGGTCCCCAGACAGCTGCCTTGAGAGAGCCTTTGCGACCGTCGAGGGTCACCCACTGTGTCTTGTAGTTGCGGTGGGCAGTTGCGGAATTAAGATAGAACTTTGCAGGGTTCTTTGGGTCTTTGGAGCGGAAAACAACGCTCTTGTTGATGTCCTTGTCTTTGCCTATGTGTCCGCGGCCAACGTAGAGAGCCTCCTTTGGACCGAGGACATATTCCTTGCCGTCAACGAGTACGGAGCCTGTGCCCTGTCCGCAGTTGATGATGCCAAGCTCGCGGTTGTAAAGGAAGTATGGCTCTTTGATTGTCTTGTCGACGGAGAGTCCGAGAGCCGGGAAGTTCTCGAGTTTGAGTTCTTTGTTCACAGGCATTGCACCGCCGAAGATGAAGCGGTCGTACTGTGAATAAGTGAGGTTGATTTCGTCAGCTGCCATGACCTTCTCCATAACGAAACGCTCGCGGAGGGTCTTGGTGTCATAGTGCTTCACATCCTCAGGATGACAAGCTGTCTGGAAATAAACATTCTGCTGGGCAGAAGCGCCGAGTGCCATAACGGCAAGAGCGGCTGTCAAGAGAGTTTTTTTCATGTTTTATAATTTAGTTGGTATTATGTGTTTTGGGATGTCAGTTTTGACAATAGTGACAATAGTGACAGAGCTGACACTACTGACACTACTGTCAATATTGACAGAACTGTCAAAACTGACAATTATTTATTTCTTGTTTATACGCATATAGTTCCATGCAACGAGAGCAAGAGTAAGGGCGGTAAGGATTGCCGCACCGATATAACCGAGGAACTTGTTGCAAGCATAGATAAGCATTGACAATGGGCTTGACGCGAAGTCGAGAGCACCGGCCTGGAAACCTTCCGGCACTGCCACGGACGCGTCCTCAGGATGAGCCATGGCAACAGAATGAGCTGCGGAGGTGAAATCGCCTGCCATCCATGTGACGAAGTAGAGTCCTATGCCTACGACTACAAGGCCTACGATGAATGAGCGGAGGACATTGCCGTTGGTGTATGGGAGTATCATTACAAACACATAGAACATTCCGGCGAGTGATGCCAACGGCAGGAACTGGTTGCCCGGAAGGACAACGGCAAGGACGAGGGTCACAGGGATGAGGAGGAGTGACACCACGAGGGTTGTAGGATGACCAATGACAAGTGCAGGGGACATACCGATGTAGAGTTCCTTGTCTGCTCCGAACTTCTTTGCGATAAGTTCACGTGTTGCGTCAGAGATTGGTTTCAGACCTTCAATGAAGAGTGATGTGATACGTGGGATAAGCTCCATAACAGCACCCATCTTGATGCCAAGTCCCAAAGTTGCAGGGATGTTGTCGACAACTTCGTTCCAGTCCTTGCATGCAAGGCAGCCGATGATTATACCGATAATCACACCGAGGAAGAGAGGCTCACCGAAGAGACCGAACTTCTTCTTCATACCTTCGGAGTCGATGTTCACCTTGTTGATGCCCGGCACATAGTCAAGCCCCTTGTTGATGACAACGGCGAAAGGCATGAAGCCTTGGCAGAATGGCTGTGGAATGGAGATACCTTCCATGCCCGGATAGAACTTCTGGAATTTCTTAGCTGTGAGGTCAGCAAGCACAAGTGTGATTATGTAGCAGATGATGGCCGCGAAGAAGCCCCATGCGATGGAGTCGGTCATGAAATAAACGACTGCACCGATGAACGCAAAGTGCCAGTAGTTCCATAGGTCGATGTTCACGGTGCGTGTGCAGCCAAGGAGCAGGAGCACAAGGTTCACACCAAGGCAGACAGGTATGATGAACGAGCCTACGAGTGTGTTGTAGGCTACAGAGGCGGCGGCAGGCCAGCCCATGTCGAACACTTGAAGCTCAAGGCCGTAGATTTCCACCACCTTACCGAGGGCAGGACCAAGGCTTGAAGTGAGGAGGGCGGTGATAACTGAGAGTCCTACGAAACCGACTCCGACATAAAGGCCGCTTTTCAGTGCCTTGGAGAACTTGATACCGATACATACGCCAAGGATGGTGAAGATGACAGGCATCATCACCGCCGCGCCAAGACCGATAATGTAAGAGAATACTGATTCCATAAAGTATAGATGTAGTTTTTTGTGTTAGTTGCAAATGTCTGAATCCGATGCCTTATGCTTGGCAGCGACAGCTTTCCACTTGCATGGAAATGTTATTTTATCTCGACTTTCACAGGGTTATTGAGAGCCTTTCTCCAATCTTTAAGGTAAGAGAACCACTCGTCCTTGCCTGAGAATCCGAATGTCTCCATGTCACATGTCACCGCGAACCAATAGTGAAGGTTGTCGGTCTGTGTGCCGCAAACCTCAACATAAGCCTGATTGGGAATCTTCGGTGCAGGTGTTGCGTTCTTGTCTGTGAAATGGCTGTCACTCTTATAGTAAGGACTTGGGACGAAAATGCCCAGACCTACGGTATGAGTGTCATAGACTTTAGGATTGTTGCCGGCACATGCTGTTCCCCAGCATCCACGCAGTCCTGCCTTGTCGGAGAACTCCTCAGAGCCTTCCACAATGTCGACGATGCCTGTGGAGAGCGGTATGTCTGCCACGGTACGTGAGAATTTCACGTCCACCTGAACATCGCGGTGACCGGCATAGAGGGTGTATGTGGTGGTAATGCCAACAGGCTTGCAGCCTTTGTAAGGAAGCCAGCCTTTATTGGTTATGGCAAGGATGGTGCGTACCGGTCCTGTTGTGACAACGGTGTAGGTGCGTGTGCGGACATTCTCGAACATCACAGCGTTCTTGCCGTCCCAGCCATGAAGCGCGCCGCAGCCATAAGTCGTGCCTGTATAGAGCACATCATCGCCTGAGCCTGCCGCTTTCTGCTCCTTGGAAGGATAGAAATTTGTCTCGGCAATGTCGCAACGCAGCTGTTTGTGGCCATAATAGTCAAGGGACTGGCGGTGGTCAGCATAGACACGGAAGCCGACCATGTCGCTTTCCATCACCGGTCCGTGAGGGAAAATATACTGATAAGTGTTGCTTGTTCCCGGGCAGGTTACTGACTTCACCGGCAGGTGCTGAGGTTTGGATGCGGACTTGTTACGGTCTCTCATTGCCATTGCGCCGTAAGTCTTCATCTCATAGGTGCGTGGCTCACCTTCCGTGGAGAGGGTCACCGTGGCTGTAAGTTTCTCTTTTTTCTTCATGTCTGTGACAAAAGAAAGTTCATCAAACAGTCCGTCATCATTAAGGTCGTCCAACTGGCAAGGCACTTCCTTGCCGGCAATCATGACAACTGCCGAACGTACATCACTTGCCACCGGGACAACAACGGGAACAGCCTTACGCTCCATGGAGAGAGGATTGGCAAGGCGCACCGTTAGCTGCTTGTCCGCAGAAACGGAGATGGCAGCCGTTAAAACTGATAGTATTGTTAAAAATAGTCTGCTCATAGTCTTATTTTTAGATTCTCGGTCCAAGGACTATTCCATCAAGTTCCGAAGCCAATCCTGCATGTGAAAGCAGAACGTGTAACAGCTTGCAAAATGGAAAAATCCTATTATCACAAAGAAAAAAGCGGCAAGCAACGAGCCTTTTTGTGACTCGCTACCTACCACTTCTATGTCACTGTAATTATCTTTCTACTATGTCACGGTCAACGAAGTCGAGGACATTGCGCTTGTTTGCCTGCATGCGCTCATACTCCTCTTTGCTGCCGACAACAATCTTGTCGAACTCACGCAGACCTGTACCGGCAGGGATGAGGTGACCGGAGATAACGTTCTCCTTCATGCCGCCGAGGTAGTCGGACTTGCCACGGATAGCAGCCTCGTTGAGAACCTTTGTGGTCTCCTGGAATGATGCTGCTGACATGAAAGACTTGGTACCGAGAGCAGCACGTGTGATGCCCTGAAGAATCTGGGTTGATGTTGCAGGGATAGCTTCACGAACCTGTACCAGTCGCATGTCACGGCGCTTCAGACTTGAGTTCTCATCGCGCAGACGGCGTGCTGTGACAATCTGTCCCTTCTTGAGACTCTCAGAGTCACCGGCATCAACGACAACCTTCTTGCCCCAGATGCGGTCGTTCTCCTCACGGAAATCGAGTTTGTCGACAAGCTCCTGCTCGAGGAAGTTGGTATCGCCCGGCTCATCGATACGCACCTTGCGCATCATCTGGCGTACGATAATCTCGAAGTGCTTCTCGTTGATTTTCACACCCTGCAGACGGTAGACACCTTGAACCTCATTGACGATATACTCCTGAACAGCGGTAGGACCCTTGATGGCAAGGATGTCACCAGGAGTGATTACACCGTCAGACAACGGGGTTCCGGCACGCACAGCGTCATGCTCCTGCACAAGAATCTGCTTGGACTGTGAAATCATGTACTTGCGCTGGTCACCTGTCTTTGATGTCACAATGACCTCACGGTTACCACGGCGGATCTTGCCCATAGTCACCTCACCGTCGATTTCGGAAACGACAGCTGGGTTAGAAGGGTTGCGCGCCTCGAAGAGCTCCGTTACTCGTGGAAGACCACCGGTGATGTCACCGACCTTGGCAACACTGCGAGGAATCTTGACAAGAGTTGTACCTGTGGCTATCTTCTGACCGTCCTCTACCACAACGTGGCCATCACGTGGGAAATAGTAAGTTCCGAGCACCTCACCGTTCTTGTCTATGACATCACAGGTAGGAACCTGGTTGCGGTCCTTGGAGTCAATGATAATCTTCTCGGTAAGACCTGTTGTTTCATCGGTCTCCGCACGGAACGTCTTGCCTTCAATGACATCATTGAAACGAAGTGTACCTGCATACTCGGAAACGATGACAGCATTGAACGGGTCCCAACGTGCGATGACATCGCCCTTCTGGAGCACATCACCGTTCTTATAATAGAGTGAAGAACCGTAAGGAACGTTCTGGCTTGAGAGTGCAATGTTTGTGTTCGGGTCTACGAAGCGTACTTCGGCAAGACGTGAAACAACCATCTGGCAGTCGATGTCCTCACCGTCGTTTTCCTCACGGAACGGTACAGTACGAAGCTCGTCGAACTCTACGCGGACATTGCCCTTTGCTACGATTGTCGCATTAGCGGCAGCGTTACCTGCAACACCACCGGCGTGGAAAGTACGGAGAGTAAGCTGTGTTCCCGGCTCACCGATAGCCTGCGCGGCAATGACACCGACAGCCTCTCCCTTCTGAACCATCTTCGCAGTGGCAAGGTTACGGCCATAGCATTTCTTACATACGCCTGATTTTGACTCACAGGTGAGCACTGAGCGTATCTCAACAGACTCGACATCTGCGTTCTCTATTGCCTTGGCACGAGCCTCAGTGATTTCCTCTCCTGCAGGGCAAAGGATTTTGCCGGTATGAGGGTCAAGGACATCATGCACAGACACACGGCCGAGGATACGGCTTGAGAGGGATGCGATAATCTCATCACCGCTCTTCAGTGCTGTACAGTTAAGGCCACGGAGAGTACCGCAATCCTCCTCATTGATAATCACATCATGGGAAACATCCACAAGACGGCGTGTAAGGTAACCGGCATCGGCTGTCTTCATGGCGGTGTCGGCAAGACCCTTACGGGCACCGTGGGACGCGATGAAGTACTCCAGCACGGACATACCTTCCTTAAAGTTGGAAAGGATTGGGTTCTCAATAGTAGCACGGTCGTCAGCACCGGCCTTCTGAGGCTTTGCCATAAGTCCGCGGATACCTGACAGCTGCTTAATCTGGTCCTTTGAACCACGGGCACCGGAGTCAAGCATCATATATACGGCGTTGAATCCCTGGTCAGCCTCGGTCATCTCCTTCATCAGAATATCACCGATGTCATTGTTGACATGGGTCCATGTATTGATGACCTGATTGTAACGGTCCTGGTCAGTGATGAAGCCCATCTCGTAGTTCATCTGAATGTCCTTGACTGCTTCATTACCCTTGCGGATGATTTCTTCCTTCTCAGGTGGAATAATGATGTCGTCAAGGTTGAATGACAGACCGGCCTGGTATGCCATGCGGTAACCGAGGTTCTTGATTCCGTCAAGGAACTCGCAAGCCTTTGCGAAACCTACCTCCTTGATGACGTCAGCAATGATGTCACGGAGAGAGCCTTTGGAGATGACACTGTTGACATATCCCATCTCGTCAGGAATCATCTCATTGACAATCACACGTCCTACAGAAGTTTCTACGGTATGGCATACCTTCTTGCCGTCGACAACGTCGTTGACAACGACTTTCACCTGAGCATGGAGGTCAAGGCGCTTCTCGTTATAAGCGATGATAGCTTCCTCAGGACCATAGAAATACAGTCCTTCGCCCTTTGCTCCCGGACGAATCTTTGTGATATAGTAAAGACCGAGAACCATATCCTGTGATGGCACTGTGATAGGCGCGCCATTGGCAGGGTTAAGGATGTTATGGCTCTGGAGCATCAATATCTGAGCCTCAAGGACAGCCTCGTTGGACAGAGGAAGGTGGACAGCCATCTGGTCTCCGTCAAAGTCGGCATTGAACGCTGTACAAGCCAGTGGGTGGAGCTGGATAGCCTTACCCTCAATCATCTTTGGCTGGAACGCCTGGATACCAAGACGGTGAAGTGTCGGAGCACGGTTGAGGAGGACAGGGTGTCCTTTCATCACATTCTCGAGAATATCGAAGATAACAGGCTCACGGCGGTCAACAATACGTTTTGCTGACTTGACAGTCTTGACAATGCCACGCTCAATGAGCTTACGTATGATGAATGGCTTGTAAAGCTCGGCTGCCATGAGTTTTGGAAGACCGCACTCGCCCATTTTGAGTTCAGGACCTACGACGATAACAGAACGTGCAGAATAGTCGACACGCTTACCGAGAAGGTTCTGACGGAAACGACCCGCCTTACCTTTGAGAGAATCAGACAGAGATTTCAGAGGGCGGTTGCTTTCACTCTTAACGGCAGATGCCTTACGGCTGTTATCAAAGAGTGAGTCCACAGCTTCCTGGAGCATACGCTTCTCGTTGCGGAGAATCACTTCAGGTGCCTTTATCTCCAAAAGTCTCTTCAGACGATTATTACGGATAATGACACGACGATAAAGGTCATTAAGGTCTGATGTCGCAAAGCGTCCGCCATCCAATGGCACAAGCGGACGGAGTTCAGGAGGAGTGACAGGAAGAATCTTCAGAATCATCCACTCCGGACGGTTGATGTCCTTGCTTGTGCGGAATGCCTCGACAACCTGAAGGCGCTTCAGGGCCTCTGTCTTGCGCTGCTGTGAAGAGTCGCTGTTGGCGCGGTCACGCAGTTCGTAGGAGAGTGCGTCAAGGTCAAGACGCTGCAAGAGGTCGTAGACAGCCTCTGCACCCATCTTCACGATGAACTTGTTTGGATCATCATCAGGGAGCAGGTCATTCTCGTCTGCAAGGACTCCTGTGTCATAGAGGTTTGCCAATTCCTCCTCAGAAAGGAGGTCAAACTGGCGGTATACATGCTCTTCTGTAGTACGCTCGTCCTCATCGTTTCTTGGCCCAAGGATACCCGGCTGTATCACAACATACCGCTCATAATAGATTACCGCCTCCAGCTTCTTTGTAGGCATACCGAGGAGGTAGCCCATCTTGCTTGGGAGAGAACGGAAATACCAGATATGGGCAACAGGCACAACGAGTTCGATATGTCCAGAACGCTCACGGCGCACCTTCTTCTCTGTAACCTCTACACCGCAACGGTCGCAGACGATGCCACGATAGCGGATGCGCTTGTACTTTCCACAAGCACACTCGAAATCCTTTGTAGGACCGAATATGCGCTCGCAGAAGAGACCGTCACGCTCTGGCTTGTAGGTGCGGTAGTTGATTGTTTCAGGCTTGGTAACCTCACCGAACGAGTTCTCAAGGATTTCCTCTGGAGATGCTATACCAATGGTAATCTTGGTGAAATTGTTCTTTATCTTGTTTTCTTTCTTGAAAGCCATAGTTTCTTATTGAAAGTTGTTAGTCATAAGCCATACGCCATGGACTTTTGGCGGAATGCCACGCCATGGCAGATGGCCGTTAACTTCTTTATTAATCAAGCTTAATGCTGAGACCGAGACCGCGGAGCTCGTGGAGAAGGACATTGAGAGACTCCGGTATGCCCGGAGTTGGCAGGTTGTCTCCCTTGACAATCGCTTCATAAGAGCGGCTACGTCCGGTAACATCATCTGACTTGACTGTAAGAATCTCCTGGAGAACGTGTGATGCGCCGAATGCCTCGAGCGCCCAAACCTCCATCTCTCCGAATCGCTGGCCACCGAACTGTGCCTTACCGCCAAGTGGCTGCTGTGTGATGAGAGAGTAAGGACCGATTGAACGAGCGTGCATCTTGTCCTCAACCATGTGACCAAGCTTAAGGAAGTATGTTATACCCACTGTCGCCGGCTGGTCGAATCTCTCGCCTGTCTCACCATCATAGAGGTGGGTAGAGCAGTAACGTGGCAAACCTGCCTTGTCTGTCCACTCGTTGAGGTCATCAAGTCTTGCACCATCGAAAATAGGTGTCGCAAACTTAACGCCAAGACGCTTTCCTGCAGCACCGAGTACAGCCTCAAAGATCTGTCCAAGGTTCATACGAGAAGGTACACCCAGAGGGTTAAGCACAAGGTCAACAGGACGGCCGTCCTCAAGGAACGGCATATCTTCCTGACGCACAACCTTTGATACAATACCCTTGTTTCCGTGACGACCGGCAAGTTTGTCACCTACACCAATCTTACGCTTCTTAGCAATATAAACCTTTGCCATCTGAAGGATGCCTGATGGAAGTTCATCACCGATAGTGATAGCGAACTTACGGCGCTTGAGTTCTGCATCAAGAAGCTTGTACTTGCGGATATAGTTCATTATAAGCTTCTGGATAAGCAGATTAGTGTGCTCATCTTCTGTCCAATCGTTTGACTGTATACCGTCAAACTCAAGGTTTGCTATTGCTGTTGCTGTGAACTTGCTGCCCTTTGTGATGATTTCAGCACCTGTGTAATCCTTGACACCTTGTGAAGACTTGCCATCGGTGAGAGTAAGAATCTTGTCTATAAGAATCTCCTTGAGGTCATTGTTCTTTGCCTCATACTCTGCTTCAAGCTTCTGGAGCAGTACTTTGTCCTGCTTCTTTGACTCACGAGTCTTTATTGCACGTGAGAACAGCTTCTTGTCAATTACCACACCTGACAATGAAGGGTTTGCCTTAAGAGAAGAGTCCTTCACATCGCCGGCCTTGTCACCAAAGATAGCACGAAGAAGCTTTTCTTCCGGTGATGGGTCGCTTTCGCCCTTAGGGGAAATCTTGCCAATCATGATGTCACCCGGCTCTACGCGTGCACCGATGCGGATTATACCGTTATCGTCAAGATCCTTTGTTGCCTCTTCAGATACATTAGGGATGTCAGAAGTAAACTCTTCCATACCACGCTTTGTCTCACGGACATCAAGTGTGTACTCGTCAACATGTACAGAGGTCAGGACATCTTCGCGGACAATGCGCTCGTTGAGCACGATAGCATCCTCATAGTTATAACCCTTCCATGGCATGTATGCTACAAGGAGGTTGCGTCCAAGGGCAAGCTCACCATTCTCTGTTGCATAACCTTCCGTAAGGATGTCACCGGCCTTTACACGCTGTCCTTTCTCACAGATAGGACGAAGGTCGATAACCATGTTCTGGTTTGTACGGCGGAACTTTGGTATGCGGTATTCCTTGAGTGCAGGCTCAAAACTTACAAACTCTTCGTCTTCAGTGCGGTCGTAAAGGATACGTATTGTTGTGGCATCAACATACTCAATGACACCTTCACCTTCTGCGGTAATCATTGTGCGTGAGTCCTCACACACCTGCTTTTCAAGTCCGGTACCAACGATAGGCGCATCATTGTGAATCAATGGCACTGCCTGACGCATCATGTTACATCCCATCAACGCACGGTGACCGTCATCATGCTCAAGGAATGGGATAAGACCTGCTGATACAGAAGCGATCTGCTGTGGAGCGACATCCATAAGGTCCACCTGTGTAGGAGGCACAACTGGGAAGTCTGCATCCTGACGACACTTGACAACCTCACGGATGAATGTGCCATCGTCATTCAAAGGTGCGTTACCCTGTCCGATGATATGCTTCTCTTCTTCCTCAGCAGAGAGGTACACCACATTGGCATTGTCAAGGTCAACTATACCATTGCTGACCTTGCGGTATGGGGTCTCGATGAAACCAAGATCATTGATCTGGGCATACATACACAGAGAAGAGATAAGTCCGATGTTTGGACCTTCCGGACTCTCGATAGGACAGAGACGACCGTAGTGAGTATAGTGTACGTCACGAACCTCGAAACCGGCACGCTCACGTGAAAGACCACCGGGACCAAGGGCTGAGAGACGACGCTTGTGTGTCACCTCGGCAAGAGGGTTTGTCTGGTCCATGAACTGTGACAGTGGGTTTGTTCCGAAGAACGAGTTGATCACGCTTGCCATTGTCTTGGCATTGATGAGGTCTGTCGGAGTGAACACCTCATTGTCACGGACATTCATGCGCTCACGGATGGTACGGCTCATACGGGCAAGACCGATAGCGAACTGGTTTGCGAGCTGCTCACCGACAATCTTCACACGGCGGTTGGACAAGTGGTCAATATCATCCACACTCGCCTGGCTGTTGATAAGATTGATAAGGTACTTGATAATCTCTGTAATGTCCTCCTTCGTAAGGATGCGCACATCAATATCTGTATCAAGTCCGAGTTTCTTGTTGATACGGTAGCGGCCTACTTCGCCAAGGTCATAACGCTTGTCGGAGAAGAACAGGTTAAGGACAACCTCACGTGCAGATGCCTCGTCGGCAGGGTCTGCATTGCGGAGTTGGCGGTAGATGTAGTAAATAGCTTCCTTCTCAGAATTTGAGCTGTCCTTTGCAAGAGTATTGAATATGATAGAGTACTTGCTTGCATTTTCCTCATCCTTTGACAGAAGGATTGTTGCAACGCCACTATCAAGAATATCCTCTACATTATCCTCTGATACTACCGTTCCGCGCTCTATGATGACATCATTACGCTCTATGGAAACTACCTCACCGGTATCTTCGTCAGCATAATCCTCATACCAACTCTTCATTATATTGGCAGCAAGAGTGCGACCCATGCATTCCTTAAGATTCTTCTTGTTTACCTTAACTTCCTCAGCAAGATCGAAAATCTGAAGGATATCCTTATCCTTCTCGAAACCAATGGCACGGAGAAGTGTTGTCACAGGAAGCTTCTTCTTACGATCGATGTAAGCATACATCACGTTATTGATGTCTGTGGCGAACTCTATCCATGAGCCTTTGAACGGGATGATACGTGCACTGTAAAGCACAGTACCATTGGCATGGATGCCCTGACCGAAGAACACACCCGGAGAACGGTGCAACTGTGCAACGACAACGCGCTCGGCACCATTAATCACAAATGTGCCATTGCTTGTCATATATGGTATAGAGCCAAGGAACACATCCTGTATGAAAGTGCCGAAATCCTCATGGTCAGGGTCTGTACAATACAGCTTCATCTTTGCCTTAAGAGGCACGCAGTATGTCAGACCACGCTCAAGACACTCTTCTATGGTGTAACGTGGTGGGTCAATATAATAGTCCAAGAACTCAAGAACGAAATTGTTTCGTGTGTCCGTGATAGGGAAGTTCTCTGCAAACACCTTATACAGACCATCGTTCTTGCGCTCCTCCGGAGGAGTGTCAAGTTGTAGGAAGTCCTTGAAGGACTCGAGTTGCACATCGAGGAAATCCGGATATGGCATCGGATTCTTCACACGGGCAAAATTTACTCTGTTATCAATAACTTTTGTAGCCATCTATCTGAAATTGTTGTTAGGATGTCTATTATCACCTATGAACCACTAATGGGCATAATGGAAAACATTCCACATTCATGCCTGCCCTCCAAGACAGCATGCGTGCCGTTGTCTTGTCAAGACTCGCGCCATAAAACACATTCCCGCAACATCGTCAGCGGAGACGCCAGCCATAGGAGACCAAGAATCAGGGGTGTAGAGATAAAGAAAGGTTAAGACCCCTCTATTTGAGAGATCTTAACCAAATGTTTTATATCAAGGAAATCGGAATAAAAATCCGGTTTCTGTCTTTGCAGCAAGTCGTATTACTTCAACTCAACCTTAGCACCAGACTCCTCGATAGCCTTCTTCAGGT
This sequence comes from Palleniella intestinalis, assembly GCF_013166595.1. Lineage (GTDB taxonomy): Bacteria > Bacteroidota > Bacteroidia > Bacteroidales > Bacteroidaceae > Prevotella > Prevotella intestinalis. The sequence continues at coordinate 231,145 of NZ_JABKKG010000005.1, forward strand.
TCTCAGCCTCTGCCTTAGCAAGACCTTCCTTCAGTGTTGAAGGAGCACCGTCAACGAGGTCTTTTGCCTCCTTCAGACCAAGACCGCAAGCCTCCTTGACAGCCTTAACGACTGCGAGCTTAGCGCCACCAACCTCAGTGAGGACAACATCGAAAGATGTCTTCTCCTCCACAGCCTCAGCTGCGCCAGCTGCTGGACCAGCAGCAACAGCTACAGCTGCTGCAGCAGGCTCAATACCATAAGTCTCCTTGAGCTCGTTAGCAAGCTCGTTTACTTCTGCAACAGTAAGGTTTACCAACTGTTCTGCAATTGCCTTAATATCTGCCATTTTCTTTAAATGTATTTAATTTATTAATAATCTTTGTGAGTTAATTTTCAGCAACACTTTAGGGCATGTCGCAAAATCCCATATTTAATTTTATGTATAGTATGATTATCCGCGCTCTTCGAGTGACTGGAGAAGACCGTGAATCTTGCCACCAGCATTTGACTGGAGTGCAGAGATAACGTTCTTTGCAGGGCTCTGGAGGAGAGCGACAACGTCTGCGATAAGCTCGTTCTTGCTCTTGATGTTAGCAAGCTGCTCAAGCTGGTCTGCGCCTACGAAGAAAGTCTCCTCAGCATAAGCAGACTTGAGGGCAGGGATTCCCGCCTTCTTGTACTCCTTGAGCATTTTGCCAGGAACATTAGCTGTCTCTGTGAAGAGGATAGCTGTGTTACCTACAAGAGAATCATACAATGGAGAGTAATCAATGTCAGATGCCTCGAAAGCCTTGTGAAGAAGATTGTTCTTAACAACGACCATCTTAATCTGACTCTTGAAGCACTTGCGACGAAGGTCGCTTGTGGCACCGGCATTCAGACCTGTTACGTCAACGAGGTAGAAATGAGGATATGCCTTGAGCTTCTCACCGAGTTCAGCGATGACAGTATCTTTTACTTCTTTTTTCATTTTACAAAACTTTTAGAGTTTATTCAACTGATTTTGGATCAATCTTGATACCCTTACTCATTGTGCTTGAAATAAAGATACTCTTGATATAAGTTCCCTTTGCAGCTGCAGGCTTGAGCTTGATAATGGTTTGGATGAACTCCTTGGCATTCTCGAAGATTTTTTCTGCAGGGAAAGAAATCTTACCAATAGAAGCGTGGACGATACCGGTCTTATCAACCTTGAAGTCGATCTTACCAGCCTTAACGTCCTTCACTGCCTTAGCGACATCCATTGTCACAGTGCCGCTCTTTGGGTTTGGCATAAGTCCGCGAGGACCGAGTACACGGCCGAGAGGACCAACCTTACCCATGCAAGAAGGCATAGTGATGATGACATCAATGTCAGTCCAACCATGCTTGATTTTCTCAACATACTCGTCAAGACCCACATAGTCAGCACCAGCCTCTTTGGCAGCAGCTTCCTGGTCAGGAGTACAGAGAGCGAGGACGCGCACAGTCTTACCAGTTCCGTTAGGCAATGTAACCACGCCACGAACCATCTGGTTAGCCTTGCGAGGATCAACACCAAGACGAACATCAATATCAAGAGACGCATCGAACTTTGTGGTGGTTATTTCCTTCACCAGTTCTGAAGCCTCTTTCAGAGTGTAAGCCTTGCCTATCTCAACCTTACCAGCAACAGCCTTTTGATTTTTTGTCAGTTTACTCATTTTTCTGAAATTTTTCGGTACAAGCGCCAAGCACAGAGGCTTGGCTCCCGGAATTGTTAATTACTTAAGCAGGAAAGTCACCCTTTACAGTGATACCCATACTACGTGCTGTTCCCGCAACAAGACGCATTGCAGCTTCAACAGTGAAGCAGTTCAAGTCAGCGAGCTTATCCTCTGCAATCGCACGAATCTGCTCCCAAGTGACCTCAGCAACCTTTTTACGGTTAGGCTGGTCAGAACCTGTCTTGATCTTTGCAATCTCCTTGAGCTGTACAGCTGCAGGAGAAGTCTTGATTACGAAATCAAATGACTTGTCAGCGTAGTAAGTGATAACGACTGGAAGTACCTTACCAGCCTTATCCTGAGTGCGTGCATTGAACTCCTTGCAGAATCCCATGATGTTGATACCCTTTGAACCGAGGGCAGGACCTACGGGAGGTGAAGGATTCGCAGCGCCACCCTTAATCTGTAACTTGAGTGTTCCAGCAACTTCTTTAGCCATTTTGTTTGTAATTTAATTTATTATATATAAAAAGAGGTGCATGTACGTAACTACACACTACTCTTTTTCCACTTGCATAAAACTAAGCTCCAACGGAGTCTTACGTCCGAAGATTTTCACCATCACCTTAAGCTTATGCTTTTCAGCATTAACTTCTTCTATCAATCCGTTAAAGCCACTGAAAGGACCGTCAATCACCTTCACTGTTTCATTAACCTCATAAGGAACATCAGTTTCCTCTACAATTGTGGTCTCTTCAGCAGTTCCCAGCATGCGGTTTATCTCAGCCTGGCGAATAGGAGTAGGCATGTCTGTACCTCCGAGGAAGCCAAGGACATTAGGCATAAATCGAATAAGAGAAGCCATATCACCGGCAAGATTCGCCTCCAGAAAAACATATCCCGGCAACGACACCTTTTCCTTGACAACTCGCTTACCGTTACGCACAGAAACATGTTTCTCAAGTGGAATAAGCACTTGTGAAACATTATTTGCGAGAAGGTCGTTATGCTTTTGCTCTGCTTCGATATACTCCTTAACCTTTACCTCTTTGCCGCTTACAGCTTTAAGGACATACCAATTCATACCTTTGTTAGCCATTTTTTAGTTCTCAAAAAAAAAGAAATGATTAATTAGGATAAACGGTAGTCATCACAAACTGAAACACAGTATCCATAGCGAATACTACAAGTGCAATGACAAGGGAAGCAGACAATACTACCACTGCACTGTGCGTCAGCTGCTTGTATGATGGCCAAGTAGTTTTATGCGCAAGCTCATCGTAACAAGCCTTGCAATAATTTACTATCTTATTCATATTTATTTCGTTTAGCACGGGAGGAAGGAATCGAACCCTCATTGACGGTTTTGGAGACCGCTTTCCTACCATTGAAAGACTCCCGTAGGTCGGTTTCCGTCACACTCGACGGAAACCGTTATCTGATTTTATAGATTTCAGAAGAATCTTGTTTATACGAGTATTAATCCTCGAAAACCTCTGTGATCTGACCGGAGCCCACTGTACGACCACCCTCACGGATAGCGAAGCGGAGACCTACGTTAAGTGCCACAGCATAGATAAGCTCGACATTAATCTCAACGTTATCACCAGGCATCACCATTTCTACACCTGCTGGGAGAGTGATTTCACCTGTACAGTCCATTGTACGGAGGTAGAACTGTGGACGATACTTGTTTCCGAATGGAGTATGACGACCACCCTCTTCCTTCTTCAGAACGTAGATAGAAGCCTTGAACTTCTTGAATGGCTTAACCTGTCCTGGGTGACAGAGAACCATACCACGCTTGATTTCTTTCTTATCAATACCACGGAGAAGGAGACCTACGTTATCACCAGCCTGACCCTCATCGAGGAGCTTGCGGAACATCTCAACGCCTGTAACGACAGACTTCTTATCCTCACCAAGACCAAGAAGCTCAACCTCATCACCAACGTGGATACGACCTGTCTCGATACGACCTGTAGCAACAGTACCACGACCTGTGATAGAGAACACATCCTCTACCGGCATAAGGAATGGTTTGTCGAGGTCACGTGGAGGATCCTGAATCCATGTATCACAAGCATCCATGAGCTCCATAACCTTGTCTTCCCACTTCTCAACTCCGTTAAGAGCACCGAGTGCAGAACCGCGGATAATAGGAGTATTGTCACCGTCGAACTCATACTGATCAAGGAGTTCACGCATTTCCATTTCAACGAGCTCAAGCATCTCCTCATCGTCAACCATATCACACTTGTTGAGGAACACAACGAGGCGAGGAACGTTCACCTGACGAGCGAGAAGCACGTGCTCACGTGTCTGAGGCATAGGACCGTCAGTTGCAGCAACTACGATGATAGCACCATCCATCTGAGCAGCACCAGTCACCATGTTCTTAACGTAGTCAGCGTGTCCAGGACAGTCAACGTGTGCATAGTGACGATTTTCTGTCTGATACTCAACGTGCGCAGTGTTAATAGTGATACCGCGCTCTTTCTCCTCAGGAGCGTTATCAATCTGGTCGAAAGACTTGAGCTCAGAGAGACCCTTCTTTGCGAGCACAGTTGTAATAGCAGCGGTCAGAGTTGTCTTACCATGGTCAACGTGACCGATAGTACCAATGTTAACGTGAGTTTTATCACGCTGGAAAGTCTCTTTTGCCATTGTTTTCTAATTTTATTATGTTAATTAATATTCTTTACAGAACGCAAGAATCCCTCCCAGAGACCCTCTCGTCTTTTGGAAGAGAGCTGTATCTGAGAGTTGAACTCAGGACCTCTTCCTTACCAAGGAAGCGCTCTACCACTGAGCTAATACAGCATTGTTGTTTTGCGTATTGGAGCGGAAGACGGGGCTCAAACCCGCGACCCCCAGCTTGGAAGGCTAGTGCTCTATCAACTGAGCTACTTCCGCATTTTCTTTGGTAGAGGCGTTTTTCTTACTAAAGGAACACGGTTGAAAAAACAAACCTCATCCGTGTCTTAGAGTGGGTGGTGATGGATTCGAACCACCGAAGGTAAAAACCAGCAGATTTACAGTCTGCCCCATTTGGCCACTCTGGTAACCACCCTTGCTTTCGAGCCTCTTGTCGGATTCGAACCAACGACCCCGAGATTACAAATCACGTGCTCTGGCCAACTGAGCTAAAGAGGCAAAACCTTTGCAGTCACTTAGACTTGCACTGTGCTTTGTTTTCGTAAGCGATTGCAAAGGTACGACTTTTTTTTGAATCACCAAAATTTTTCGGTGTTTTTTTTTGAATTTCCGCTATTTTTCTTGTTTTTTCGCCATTTTGGCACTATTTCACCTCTACTTTCCTTATATAATACGGTTTTTTTAGGCTTACCGTGGTTCTTCATTCTTTTTCTCAGTAACAGCCCTTGGATGGGCATCTCCATATGTTCTTCTCAGCTGTTCAAACGTGGTGTGGGTGTAAATTTCGGTAGTATTAAGACTTTGGTGTCCCATAATTTTCTTTATACTTTCGAGATTTGCATCGTGGTTAAGCATAGCTGTCGCGAAAGTGTGCCTCAACACATGCGGAGTGCATTTGTCAAGATTGCTGACAGCCTGAAGGTTTTCCTTAACAAGCCGGCGCACTTGCGCGTATGTCACGCGGACACCTTTCTCGGAAACGAAAAGAGCATCATCTTCTCTTTCCACAGACTCGTCACGCCGCTTCATATAATAGTAAAGGACTCTTTCAAGTTCTTCTCCGAACGGAATGACACGCTGTTTGTTTCGCTTTCCAGTCACTTTCATCTCACGGCTGACGAAATCAACCATGGAATCGTCAAGAGAAATCAGTTCCGAGACACGGATGCCGGTAAGATAGAACGTATATATAATAGTACGCGTGCGCACATTATAAAATGTTTCATCCTGCCCTTCCCCACCTGTCCACAGCAGTCCCACAAGACTATCCATCTCACTGTCCTTAAGAAACCGTGGCAGGCGTTTCGCCTTTTTCGGTCCCAGGACGCTGCGCGCCGGGTCAACACCTATTGTTCCTTTTGCAAAACAGAACTTATAGAATGTCCTCAGGGCAGCAAGGGAGCGGTTCACATAGGAAGAGGATTTCCCGTCCTCCATAAGTGCCTCCATCCAATCACGGATATTGTCACCGTCTGCCGTCTCAAGAGTCCTTGGCTCAGGCAGTGCTAAGAGAAAGGCTTCAAAAAGCCCCAACGACACTCCGTAAGCCATTACAGTCCCTTCGGAAAGCCGCCGTTCAACGGCAAGATGCTGCAGGAAGTTTTCTTTCACCACTTATTGTATGTGCTGACAAAGAACAATAAAACGAGGATTTTATTCCTCGTTTTGGCGGAGCTTCTGCACGTAAATCGCACGCTCCATCTTCAAGCGCTTAAGAACGGAAGGTTTGTCAAACTGCTGACGTGCACGGAGTTCCTTCACGACACCTGTCTTCTCAAACTTTCTCTTGAACTTCTTAAGAGCGCGCTCAATGTTCTCGCCCTCTTTAACTGGTACGATAATCATACTTTTGTTGTTTTTTGTTTAATGAATTAATTATAGTTATACATAACACTTTGCCACACACGACACATGCGGCGGCATAAAGCGGCTGCAAATTTACATATTTTTATTTAAATAATGGTGAACGCTGCAAACAAAAGCGAAAAGTTTTAAATAAATTAACTATATTTCCTAAACATGAGTTCAAAAGGCATTAAAATGGGCTCTTTTCAAACATGAATAAGCATTGTTATCCGTTTGTGTTTCATTCATTTATCTTTTCAGACAATCATGTCGTCAGAAACAACACAAAGAAACTCCTTTCCCATTATATGGATTCACTGCTTAAAAGAAATTCCTTCATATTCTTGTGTTTCTTAGAGCGACAGAGACACTTGTAAATAAAGCGACAAAACAATATATGCTGCAACAATGCAAACAATAAATTCCAAGGAAAAGCTATTCATGCACGTTCCCAAGTGAAAAACTCTTCACATATCTCCCATTCTGAAATAAGTGGCATGAACTTATTTGCCTGTTTTCGGAATCATCATTCGTCAAAGCGGAATAGAACTCGTCACCATATTTCTGATAATTGTCCGTATCATACGGTGTCAGGTCGATGACAAAAACAGGGAATGTAAAAGTCCGTGGTATGGGAAGAATCCCGTCATACACCGAAGAGATGACTATAAAATCCAAGCCATTCTTATCACAATACTCTTTCATTTCCGCAGGATTTTGGCTTGCTGGGCAGAACGGCAGATAACTGTAGACAAGAACCTTCGGCTTGCTTTTCACATACTCCTTGACTTGCTCCACCTTGACTGTGTACAGGTTGCCGTCATTGCTAACACTGTCCAAAGGACTTGTGCACACCTTCACATGCGACTTTTCCTCTTCCGTAAGCCGCAAATATCCCGAACCGTTAATCTCTATACATGAGCTGATAACGGCTCCGGATATTATACATAATATTATATGAAATAACTTATTCATGTTTTTGACACAACCAAGTGCTGGCACCTGAAAGCAAATAGCCGGGGAATATTAATTGATTTATATAATGTGTCTCCAAGTCTTTTGCTTTCATAAAAACAAGAGCAAATCCTCATGATTCCGCATAAGATCACCCATGGCTGAATCCTTTGTTTCAAGAGTTTCAGAGGCTCAGTAGGGAAACGAAAAACGGCACTAAAGGAGATCTAAATATATCCTTTAGCGCGTTTTTATGTATGCTTCTTTTACAGGTTCAGGGCTGATATGACAGCCTTTGTTGCTCCTGCTTTCGATTCAACGTAGTCATGTGCAGCCTTGGAGCATTCGGCGAGATATTCAGCGTCCGCGCTGAACCTGTCCATTACGGCAGAGAAAGTCCTGTAATCCGTAATCTCTATGCCGCCACCGCAGGCTTTCAGGCCCTGTGCTTCTGCAAATTTGCTGTTCTCTGGACCGAAGATTACAGGCTTGCCCCATACCGCCGCTTCCGGCAGATTGTGGATGCTTACACCGAAACCGCCACCAACATACGTCACATCGGCATAACGGTAGATTGAGGAAAGTAAGCCGAAACAGTTTATTATAATGGCGTTTTTGCCGTTATCCGACACAGCTGCCACCTTGCCCTCTGCAAGTTCGGTGTAGCGTTGGTGAGAATATCCGTTCCTTTCCAGCAGGGATTCTATCCGGCGTAGATGTTCCTCGCCGATGACATGAGGAGCAATGATCAGCGTCCAATTGTCATGCGACTTGAAATAAGGTATGAAAATCTCTTCATCAGGCAGCCATGAACTGCCGGCGACAAAGACCTTCTTCCCCTTGTTTGCTGCAAGGAACCGTTCGACAGCCTCAATCTTCTGTGCCTGTTCCGCTATGGCAATCACACGGTCGAAGCGTGTGTCGCCGGTGACAGAGACATTGTCAATGCCGAGAGTGGCGAGCAACTGCTTGCTTTGCTCATTCTGTACATAGAAATGCGTGAAGCATTTCAGCACCTTGCCATATCCTTTTCCGTACCATTTGAAGAATATCTGGTCAGGGCGGAAGATGCTTGCGACACTGTAAACTGGCACGCCACGATGCTTCAGAATATGCAGGTAGTTGTACCAGAACTCATACTTTATGAACAAGGCGCACACGGGATGTATGGCGTTCAGGAAGCGGCGTGCGTTGCGGAAAGTGTCAAGTGGCAGGTAGCATATTATGTCTGCGCCTTCATAATCCTTGCGAACCTCATAGCCGGAAGGGGAGAAGAACGTAAGCAGAACCTTGTATTGCGGATATTTCTGCTTGATATGCTCAATGATAGGCCTGCCCTGTTCAAACTCTCCGAGTGATGCGGCATGTACCCAGACATATTTTGCCTGAGGATCAAGTTTGCTCTTTATGGTGCCGATAGCCCGGCGCTCGCCACGCCACATTGCTCTTACCTTCCTGTCAAAGAGACTGAGCACTGCCACGGCGCACAAGTACATCCAAAGTCCTATTTGATACACGATTCGAGTATTACTGAGTTGTTGAAGGCTGCTGCCTTGCCGTCATGTCCGTGGATTGCACGGCAAACGGTCAAGGACTGTCCTTCGTTATAGGTTGCCACTGTGCCTTATGCTTCAGCGTTCAGTGCCGCTATGGCAGCGTCGATACGCTTTATGGTCTCTTCCTTGCCAAGGAAAGCGGAAATATCGAACATTCCCGGACCTTTTCCCTCTCCTACAAGGCAAAGGCGGAAAGCGTTCATTACATCACCGAGCTTGTACTCTTTCTCGCCAATCCATGCCATGACAGCCTTCTCCTGAGCCTCCACAGAGAAATCTTCAAGGGCTGCCAGCACATCTTTCAACTCTGTCATCTGCTGTGCTGAGTATTCTTTCCAGCGTTTCTTCACAGTCTTCTCATCATAGCTGTAAGGAGCGATGAAGAAGAAAGAGCAGAGTCCCCAAAGCTCGGAAACGAAGGTCACGCGGTCCTTCATCATCCTTACAACCTCGGTAATGCGCTCCATGGACTCGTCGATGCCGTTGTTTGCCACTGCCGGTGCAAAGAGTGCGGCTATCTCTTCGGCAGACTTCTGCAGCACATAGGCGTGGTTGAACCACTGGCACTTCTTGTAGTCGAACTTCGCTCCTGCCTTGGAACATTTCTCGAGGTTGAAGATTTCAACCATTTCGTCAAGGGTGAAAATCTCCTGTTCCGTACCCGGATTCCAGCCGAGGAGTGCAAGGAAATTGACTACAGCCTCAGGGAAATAGCCTGACTCACGATAGCCGGAGCTAACCTCGCCTGTCTTTGGATCGTGCCATTCGAGTGGGAAGACAGGGAATCCGAGACGGTCACCGTCGCGCTTTGACAGTTTTCCCTTTCCTTCCGGTTTGAGGAGCAGTGGCAGGTGGGCAAAGCGTGGCATGGTGTCCGCCCATCCGAAAGCCTTGTAGAGCAATACATGCAACGGTGCCGAAGGAAGCCATTCCTCGCCACGGATGACGTGTGTTATTTCCATCAGGTGGTCATCGACAATGTTTGCAAGGTGATAGGTCGGGAGTTCGTCGGCACTTTTGTAGAGCACCTTGTCATCCAGGATGTCACTCTTGATATGCACCTCTCCGCGGATGATGTCATCTACCATGACATCCTGTCCCGGTTCGATTTTGAATCGGACGACATACTGCTGTCCGTCCTCGATGAGAGCGTTCACCTCCTCCTTCGAAAGGGTGAGGGAGTTGCGCATCATGAGGCGTGTGTGTGCATCGTATTGGAAATTCTTTATCTCGTTGCGCTTCGCCTCAAGCTCTTCCGGAGTGTCGAACGCAATATATGCCTTGCCGGCATCAATCAGCCGGCGGACATACTCCTTGTATATCTCGCGACGCTCTGACTGGCGGTAAGGTCCCTTGTCGCCGCCGAAACTGACACCCTCGTCAAACTTTATGCCCAACCAGCGGAATGACTCGATGATGTATTCCTCTGCCCCCGGAACAAAGCGGTTGGAGTCAGTGTCCTCTATACGGAACACAAGGTCGCCACCATGCTGCTTGGCAAAGAGGTAATTGTACAATGCGGTGCGCACACCGCCGATATGCAGTGCACCGGTCGGTGACGGTGCGAAACGTACTCTGACTTTTCTTTCTGACATTTTGTTTTTAAGTTTTCTTTCTTTCAGGCACAGAGCACATTGCTCTGCCCCAATGGAATGAATTTCATAATTTTCTGCAAAATTACTATATTTATTGCACAAAACCGAATTTTTTTTCGTATTTTCGCACTCAGTTAGAAAACAAACGGTTGAAAATATGGCAAAATCCTACACTCAGAGTGGCATGTTCTGGAAGAACCTGTTGAAACGCTCTTGGCTCATAGTCGTCACGACAGTGCTTGTGGTACTTATAATGCCGCATGACCCGGGTGTGTCTTTCGTGTACGAACTGAACCACCCATGGCACTACGACCAGCTCATTGCCGAGACGGAAATCCCCATTTACAAAAGTGAGGAGGTGCTGAAGCAGGAGCGTGACTCTCTGCTGCAGGGGTTTGAACCGTATTACAGTGTATCGGTTACTGTGAGGGAGCGTGCGCTGAAGAAGTTCAACGAGGAGTTCCTGGATGGCATCCACGGCCTTTCGCGTTCCTATTCCGCCTATGTGGCAAAGAGGATAAGGAAGGCTTATGACATGGGAATCATCAATGCCGATGTGGCACAGTCTGCGGCAGGAGACAGCACACGAAGCATCCGCCTTGTCTCCGGGAACACGGCAACAAGTGTCCCCGTGCGCCGGTTCATGACGCCGCTGACAGCCTATGAATGGCTGTTCCAAGACCCTGCCATGCAGAAACAGCGGCAGGCTTTGCAGCAATGCAACCTCAATGAGTTTCTCGAACCGAACATCCTGCTTGACAAGGACAGGACGGAAATGGAGATGAACGACCTGCTGAGCAGTATTCCGACCGCTTCCGGCATCATACAGGTGGGTGAGGAGATAATAAACCGCGGCGTCGTTGTCGATGAGAAGGCTTATGCTGCCATAACATCGTATATCCGTGAATACCAGAAACAGAAAGCCACCCATGCGGAAATCCTTACTACCTACGGAGGGCAGGCACTCTTCGTGTTCATAGTGATAGCCCTCTTTACGCTTTATCTCCTGCTCTACCGCAGCGATTATTTCGAGAAGACAAGCTCCTATGTGATGCTGTACACGATAATCATCATCCTTACGGGCATAGTGTCACTCGTAATGCGCCATCATTTTTTCAGCGTCTATGTCATTCCTCTGTGCATGGCCCCTATGTTCGTCCGTGTGTTCCTTGACTCACGCACGGCATTCATAACACATGCAGCGGTGGTTATGCTGAGTGCTTTGGCGGTGCAGAAACAGTTTGACTTCATTGCGATAGAGCTTGCCGGCGGTCTGGCAGCTATCTACACACTCCGCGAACTTTCCCATCGCTCACAAGTGTTCACGGCAGCACTTACGGTGGTGACGACGGAATTCCTTGTGTTTGTCTCACTGCAACTGATTGAGGCAAAGGGTGTGGCGGATATAAATCTCGGACTTTTCCCGCATTTTGTTGCCAATGCGGTGCTTCTGCTCCTTGCCTATCCGCTGATGTTTGTTGTGGAAAAGGCTTTCGGCTTTGTCTCTGCGGTGACGCTCTTTGAACTTTCCGACACAAACAAGGCGGTCCTCCGCCACCTGTCGGAGGTCGCTCCGGGCACTTTCCAGCACTCCATCATGGTGAGCAACCTTGCGTCTGCGATTGCCTCACGCATTGGTGCACGCGCTCTATTGGTGCGTGTCGGCGGACTGTACCATGACATCGGCAAGATGCGACATCCTGTATTCTATACAGAGAACCAGGCAAGCATCAACCCTCATACGCGTATTTCGGAGCAGGAATCCGCACAAGTGATCATCAGCCATGTCACAGAAGGGCTGCGCCTGGCGGATAAAGAGGGACTGCCTGGTGTGATTCAGGACTTCATACGCACTCATCATGGCAACGGGCTTGTTTCCTATTTCTATGTCCAGTACAAGAACAAGCACCCTGACGAGGAGGTTGACGAGGCCCTCTTCCGCTATCCCGGTCCTAATCCATTCACGCGCGAGCAGGCTATCCTGATGATGGCTGACAGTGTTGAAGCTGCCTCACGCTCCTTGAAGGAGTACACGGAGGAGTCCATCGCAGGACTGGTCGACAAGATTATCGACTCGCAGGTGCAGAACGGATTCTTCCACGACTGTCCGATAACGTTCCGTGACATTCAGACGGCGAAGGATGTCCTCATCGAACGCCTGAAGGCTATTTACCACACCCGTATAGCTTACCCTGAACTCCATGCGCCTAAGAAGGACGAGGACTGATACAAAGGATGCCTTACCGGTAAAATGAATATAAGTTAGTCCACAAAAATAACAGCGCCGATAATGCGAAAGACAAATCCATACATAACGATTGAAAATAATGGCGTTTAATTTTGTGGACTAACTTATCTCCGCTTGTGCATGCAATGTCCGGATGTTTTTGTGCAGTAAGAGGGTGTGTCAAAACTCAAACCGATGTTTTCAAAGGTTACCATTTGCAAGTTTAGTACTATAAACTACCGCGTAGCGGTTGAAAAAAGGATTGGAATTATTACTGTCCGGTAAAACTCCACAAGTTGTTATGAAATCACATTTTCATAGGAAATATTTCTCATAAAATGTGGCGGAGCCACAGCCCTTACGGTAACCGCCGGCTTCAGCCGTGCGGACTAGAGATAATCTCTATTAGTTGTGTGGCAGCGCCACACTCCTTTCTGTTTCAATTCCTTACACCCACAATAAAAGAGTGTGGTTCCACCACACAAAGTGAGCTCCTCTGTTTATAGCCGCACGGCTGAAGCCGGCGGTTACCGTAAAGGCTGTGGCTCCGCCACACTTTACAGCGAAATCCTGTTGCTGTATGCGAGGATATGGGCTTGTCACAACTGAAACAGATGAATGATAATGTGTTGTATATGTTTACCGGACAGCAATAGATTGGAATAAGAGCATCTCCAACCGACCGATTTATCGGTAAAACAATAAGCGAATTTTTCCTTTGTTCGACCGATAAATCGGTTGTAATCAAACACTTACATTTATACTCCGTGGGTTGCGACCCACGGCTACTTTCTTCAACAGCTACGCGGTAGAGGCTGAATGCTTGATTGTTTGAGAATTGTTTTTCTACATTGCAGAGGCTGTACTTACAAATTGGAAGTCGGATTTTTGAAAATGGGCATTTTGGCACACCCTCTCACACGGCAAGCCATTTTGAAGAATAATTTTACAGACACCAATAATCTCTAATGCCCCATGCTACTATTGTCCAGGAGCTACTACCCTTTGTGTTCCTCTGCGTCCTCTGCAAGATAAATCTTGCTGTAATCGACATAATGCTGCGCGAAAGACTCCGCTTGGTTAGGGCGCGTCTTCTTGACCATCTTCGCCGGAACGCCTGCCCATATCTCGTGGTCACCCACATGAGTGCCGCCAAGCACAAGGGCTCCGGCAGCAATGACAGCACCTTCACCGATTACAGCCTTGTCAAGGACTGTCGCACCCATACCTATCAATGCACCTTTCCTCACATGACAGGCATGGAGAGTGGCGTTATGCCCTACCGTAACATCGTCCTCCAGCAGGCAGTCATGACCGTTCACAAACTCCTCCGCAGGGCGTTCCTCCCCACCAAAGTTCGTCACATGGACACAAGAACCGTCCTGCACGTTGCAACGGTCACCGATGATGATGCGCGCAACGTCGCCGCGCACGACGGCATTGAACCATATAGAGCATTCATCACCCAACCTCACATCGCCGACAAGAGTGGCATTCTCCGAGAAATAGCAGTCACGCCCCCATTTAGGAGTGACGCCTTTATATGATTTGATAAGAGCCATAGCTTTTAATCTGTATATTATTATTTTTGTTTATAATCAATTTCTCCCTGCCTCTCCTATACACACACGAATGTAAAACATTACATCCACGGATTCAAAACATACACACAGAGGTGCCTAAAAAGAAAAACTGAGTAACAAGTTTCACAACTTATTACTCAGGCTGGTCAACAAAACTGTCAACCTTAGAAAAAGAGAGAGAATTATATTACCAACTTTTGTTGGTCGAGAGTATCAATTCCATACAGTCCGTTTCCGGACTGCCAATCCTCAATTCTTACCAGCCGAAGCGGATTAGAGATTTGGATTGATTTTGCTCCACTCTGAGATAGCAGGAACGATGTTGAGAGTAACAAGCTCGTCACGCATCTTGCAGAGGTGCTCATAGCTTGCGTCAAGCTTAGCCATTTCCTCAGCTGTTCCCTGTGGCATCTTGTATGTGCAGCCATTCTCATCGAGAGTGGTGTCCATAGCCATCATGATGTGGTTGTACTTTTCGTTCTGTACGTAAGTACCTGCAGGCCAACGGAATTTCTCGCCACCCATTACTGAGCGAATCATCTCCACTGAGCAATATGCAGGAGACTGCCATGAAGAGCGTCCGCGAAGCTCGATAATCTTCGCACCACCCTTTGTAACGTCAACCTTCAGCTGCTCCCACTCCTCCTCAGAGCACTTGTCTGTGCCGATAAGGTCGTTAAGCGGTGTGCCATTGACTTTCACTGCAGAACCGAACACTGCCATCTGCTCGCCGTGACCGCCGTAAGTAGCGCAGCCTGTCACCTCATACTGCTTGCAGCCGAACTTCTTTGCGAGAGCTGACTGGAGGCGTGTAGAGTCAAGAGCGGCAAGAGTTGTCACCTGACCCGGTTTCAGACCTGAGTAGAGCAGTGTCACAAGACCTGTGAGGTCAGCAGGGTTGAAGATAACCACAACGTGCTTCACGTCCGGACAGTAAGTCTTGATGTTCTTGCCGAGTTCCTCAGCGATTTTGCAGTTGCCTGCGAGAAGGTCTTCGCGTGTCATGCCTGCCTTACGTGGCGCGCCACCTGAAGAGATGATATATTTAGCATCCTTGAATGCCTCCGCTACGTCTGTTGTGGCAGTAAGGTTCACACCGTCATAACCACAGTGGAACATTTCCTCCATAACGCCCTCCATTCCCGGAGCGTAAACGTCGTAAAGACATACATTAGGAGTCAGCTTCATTGTAAGAGCTGTCTGTACCATAGTAGAACCGATAGCGCCACCGGCACCAACGATTACAAGTTTGTCGTCTGTTAAAAATGCCATCGTTATATTATTGTTTAATCGTTTTTCCTCTGCAAAATTAAGAAAAAAAACATAGAACACAAAATATTTCCCCATAGAATCTTTGCCATTATAACATTTTTTCTTACTTTTGCATATATTAAGTGACTTTTTTGATGAAAAACATGCCTAAAACGACGTTTTTCAACATACACCACTATAAAACAAGGAACATGGAAAACATTGCAGAAAGACTTGCCGCATTGCGCAAAATAATGGCACGGGAGAAACTCTGTGCAGTAATAATCCCAAGCACCGACCCGCACAGCGGGGAGTATGTGCCTCAACATTGGGAGGGAAGAAAATGGATAAGCGGATTCACAGGCTCTGCCGGAACGGCTGTCGTCACCATGTATTCGGCTGCCCTTTGGACGGACTCCAGATACTTCATACAGGCTGACAACGAACTGGAGGGCACGGAATTCCAACTCATGAAGATGAAGATGCCGGGCACACCGTCCATACCAGAGTGGATTTCACAAGAGATTTTCAAGAAAGAGAGGTATGCCGGCGGCAACTCCACGGAGGTGTGCATCGACGGAACAGTGTGCTCTGCGGCGGAAGCTGAGGAACTTGCTGCGGAGCTCCGCACAAACGGAGGGCTGACTTTGCGCACGAACCTTGACGCGCTTGCCGAGATATGGCTTGACCGCCCACCACTCCCTACCGCGCAGGTGGAGGTGCAGCCTGCCGGATTTGCAGGCGAGAGTGCGCACGAAAAACTTTCACGCATACGCAAAGCACTGCGCAGCATGCACGCCGACGGCATGGTTGTGGCCGCCCTTGACGACATAGCATGGACACTGAACATCAGAAGCAGTGACGTCCACTGCACTCCTGTGGCTGTAGCCTACCTGCTCATCGCCTCCGAAAGTGCCACTCTATTTATAATAAAGGAGAAGATTTCCCCGGAAACCGCCGCTTACCTTGAGGGCGAAGGGGTGACGGTGGATGATTACAGGAACATAACAAAAGGACTGAAAAACTATCCGGAATACAACATTCTTGCCGACAAGAATGAGGTAAACCAAAGGCTTTACAAAAGCATAAAGTGCCATATTGTCAACGGAGCGTCCCCGATTCCGACAATGAAATCCGTAAAATCGGAAGCGGAAATCACAGGATTCCGCAATGCCATGCTGCGCGACGGCGTGGCATTGGTGAGGTTCACGAAATGGCTGAAAGGGAACATCGGCACTTTGCCTATGACGGAACTCTCTGCCAGTGCCAAACTTGAAGTTCTGCGCGCCGAGCAGGAACTGTTCCGCGGCGTGTCCTTTGACACCATAGCAGGCTATGGAGCGCATGGCGCAATAGTCCACTATGAGCCGACAGAGGCGACTGACATTCCGCTAAAGCCTGAAGGATTCCTGCTTCTTGACAGCGGAGCGCAATACCAGGACGGCACGACAGACATCACTCGCACCATACCTCTCGGACCGTTGACAGAGGAGGAACGGCTGGTTTACACACTCGTGCTGAAAGGGCACATCGCTCTCGAAAGGATAAAGTTCCCTGACGGGGCAAGCGGGACGCAGCTTGACGCCGTGGCACGCCAGTACCTTTGGCTGTACGGCTACAACTATCTCCACGGCACAGGGCATGGCGTGGGCTCATACCTCAGTGTGCATGAGGGACCCCACCAGATAAGGATGGAGTACCGCCCGGCACCTCTCCATGCCGGAATGACCGTCACCGACGAACCGGGAGTGTACCTCGAAGGGAAATTCGGAGTGCGGATCGAGAACACTCTGCTCACGCGCCACTACACCACACCTCTGCAGAAAGCCGGCAGGGGCTGCGAATCGCCCACGGCAACGTTCCTCGAATTCGAACCGCTGACGCTTTGTCCGATAGACAAGGAGCCTATAATCCTCGAAATGCTAAACAGCGAAGAGCGCGAATGGCTCAACGACTACCACCGCCATGTCTTCGACTCCCTCTCCCCTCTCCTCTCCCCTGACGAAAGGGAATGGCTGAGAGAGGAGTGTGCAGCGATATAGTCCTCTGTCATCATAAATGTTTGCTTTACGCATTTTTACTGTCAAACCGCATAAAGCAAACATTTATAATGACATCTTTAGAAATATCATTGCATTAAAATCCAATATTTCTCCTATTTAATATTATTGCTGTCCGGTAAACATATACAACACATTATCATTCATCTGTTTCAGTTATGACAAGCCCCTATCCTCGCATACAGCAACAGGATTTCGCTGTAAAGTGTGGCGGAGCCACATTTTATGAGAAACATTTCCTATGAAAATGTGATTTCACAACAACTTGTGGAGTTTTACCGGACAGTAATAATTTAATATATACACATTCAAAACACTGCATTTCTGTCTTGAATGTGTGTTCATCCGCATCATCATCCATTGAAAAACAAAAAAAATGGAGTTGGAAGGAATAAATGATATTCCGGCCAACTCCAATCCAAAGTAATGTCACATTATGCTTTGTTCTTGATAATCATTACCTCTATGATAGAGATAGCTGTGCTTTCAGGGATGTCCAGCGACTCCGCCAGCTGATTGATTATGTCCTTCTCTTCCTCTTCAAGAACGCCGTCTGCGAGAGCAATGTCCACGGCACAAGCAAAAGCCGTGAGCTTCAAATCGTCAGAAAGGTTGTCGGTTGAAGCCTTTACCAAAGCTCCTGCACCGTCTTTCTTCAGGATTTTGAACAGCTTGTCGAACAACTTGTCAAAAGCCGGGCCTGAGAAATTGTCGTACAGGCGCAAACGACGAATATAACTTACGATACCTGCCCATTCGGATTCGGCAATGCTGCCGTCCGCACCTGCCATTGCAATGGCGATTCCTGCAAAAGCCTCTTGCTGGGTCAGCTTTGTCTCTTCCGGTGCTGACTGAAAAATTTTGTCAAAAAGTCCCATAATTCTATGTCCTTGCTCTCAGTTCCGGTGAGCGTTTGAATTTAACATCGAAGCGTGGAACCGTACACCCTAATCTTAACACACAATGTCCGAGAAACCTTTGGAAACCGGTGTGGGAATGACTGTCTCACGCATGTGTATGGAGACATCCCCACCTTTCCTACTCCGTTGTTTGGCAGTTTATCAGGCTTTGCATGTACAAGACAAGCATAACGCCTCGAATTTTCTAAATATCTCTTGGAAAGAGTTGCCTCTATCCGGGTGCAAATATACGTATTTTTTCTGTATTAGCAATGATTTTTATCAAGAAATTTAGTGCATGACCTCAAAAAAAGATACAAACCGGACATGCCGGTCATTGTGCAGATCCGGTCATCCCACGACCCTCTTTTGTCCATATGAAAGCAAAACAAGCCGATTGCTTGCAAAACAGCAGGCATTCAAGCATTTTTCATAAACAGAGAATCCAATAAACATTGAAATACTGTTGAAACAGCAAAAGGTAACACTTGACCATGCAAAGTGTTACCTTTTGCACAGTCAAGTGTTACCTTTTACGGGATGAAAGGTTACCTTTCATATTGTCATTTGCAGTCTTCCGCTTTTTCATGTGCCGGCAGGCATGAGCAAAGGCTTTGGCACATTATGTTCCGGCTCTTACCGTACAGTGGTCAAACCGTCACGCGCTATAGTTTGCCTGTTGTCAGCTCATCATTAAGATAACAGTAGACATAGCCCGGATTCTGATACATCAGCCCTGTATGCTCATTGCACATTTTCTCGTATGTCTCTGAATTATACACTATGTCCAAAGCACTTTCCACATCAGTTGCCAAGCCTTCCTGAAGCACACGCTTTGCAAGATCTATCGTCATGGTCTCTATAAAATATGCCTTTTCCATAAAATGTAATTATTTGGTTTGCAATGCAAAAATACAATCTTTTACTGTAATGACCAAACTTTATGTGAAAAAAACGGAGAAATGCAGGGTACAGAAACAACAAAAGGTGACACTTCAATAATGAAATATCACCTTATTACAATGTGAAAGGTTGGCTTTTGCCATATATTGGCTTTTCATGTGCCGGCAGGCATTGGAAAATCCTATTATTGATAAGGATAGTCTGACAACTCTTCAAGTCCTGCCGTAGAGGGCGGGACGTCACCGGAAAGAGGGTCATTCTCACCTCCGCCGAGAGCTGAGCTTATAATCTCACCGTCCATAGGACCGACATTGTCTATCGGAGCATAACGCTCGTTCTTGTTGGCGAAGCGTGTGAACTCGCCACGGAACGACACAAGGACATCCTTTGTGGCACCCTTACGGTGCTTGGCAATGATAATCTGTGCCATGCCGCGAAGGTCTTGGCCTGTGGCACTGTCCTCCAAAATGTGGTAGTACTCCGGACGGTGGACGAACTGCACCATATCGGCGTCCTGCTCTATAGAGCCGGACTCGCGGAGGTCAGACAACTGCGGACGCTTGGAGTCTATGCCCTTGGCATCGCCATCGCCACGGCTTTCCACGGAACGGTTGAGCTGTGAGAGGGCAAGGACGGGGACATCAAGCTCTTTGGCAAGGCCTTTCAGCGAGCCGGAAATCTTTGAAACCTCCTCCTGTCGTGAGTTGAACTTCATGCCGTTGGCATTCATCAGCTGGAGGTAGTCAATCATGATTATCTTGACTCCTTTCTCCTTCACCAGTCGGCGTGCCTTGGTGCGGAGCTCAAAGACGGAGAGTCCGGGAGTGTCGTCTATATAAAGAGGTGCGCCATCAAGCTTGCGGAGGTTCTGGTCAAGGCGTGCCCACTCCTCATTGGTCAGCTGGCCGTTGAGAATCTTGTGTCCCGGAATCTCGCAGACATTGGAGATGAGTCGGTTGACAAGCTGCACGTTGCTCATTTCGAGAGAGAAGAACGCTATCGGAATGCGGTAGTCGACGGCAATGTTCTTAGCCACGGAGAGGGCGTAAGAGGTTTTTCCCATGGCAGGGCGTCCGGCGATGATGACAAGGTCGGAGGGCTGCCACCCTGAGGTGACGGCATCGAGGTCGTCAAGTCCTGACGGCACACCGGTCAGTCCGCCGCTGTTCGCCGCCGCTTTCTGCAGGATTTCGTAGGCTTTCTTCACCACAGGGTCAATCTGTGTGTAGTCCTGCTTCATGTTCTTCTGCGAGAGCTGGAACAGTGCGCCTTCCGCTTCCTGCATGAGCAGGTCGGTGTCGACAGTCTCGTCAAATGCCTTTGTCTCTATGTCACTGGCATAGCTTATGAGCTGGCGCGCCATGTATTTCTGTGCAAGGATACGGCTGTGGTACTCCACATTGGCAGAGGACGACACCTTTGCGGACAATTCCACGACATACGGAGCACCGCCCGCCTCATCAAGCGTGCCCATTTTCTTCAGTTCTTCCGACACGGTGATGATGTCGGCAGGTCGCTCGCTCATGTTCAGGGTCTGTATGGCAGTGAAGATTTGCTTATGGCGTGGGTCGTAGAACGTGTCAGGATGGAGCAGTTCGCTGACCACTCCGAATGCCTCAGCGTCTATCAGCAATGCTCCAAGCACCACCTGTTCCACATCCAATGCCTGTGGTGGCAAGTGTCCGTAAGTGTTGTCTATCGGCGCAGGCTGTTGCCTTCTCGTCCTGCTTCGCCGGCTTGTTTCTTCTGTTGATGGCATAATCGTGGTATAGTCTGTTTGTTTTTGTTTTCTGTCATTATCAGCAAAATGTCCTGACCTGCAATGTTTTCAGCACAATTGCAAGCCTGCCTGCTGTCTATTCGGCTACAAAGTTATAAAATTTAATTCAGAATCAAGAAGCAAGGATTTTATATTTTCATGTAACCTTTGAAAAATATCATTCTGCAAATAATATAATATACATATATTAAAAGGCTGATTCCATGTCTCAGGAACCAGCCTTTCAATACATATTCTGTTTACTTTCTGTCTGAAAGTTGTGCTATTACTTGTGCTTTTTTAGAACTCTGCGTTGTTCGGAGTACGTGGGAACGGAATGACATCACGGATGTTCTGCATACCTGTAACGAAGAGGATAAGTCGCTCGAAGCCAAGTCCGAAGCCTGCATGTGGGCATGAGCCGTACTTGCGTGTGTCAAGATACCATGACATGTCCTTCATAGGAATGTTGCGACGCTCTATCTCTCCCATCAGCTTATCATAGCTTTCCTCACGGACTGAGCCACCGATGATTTCGCCAATCTGTGGGAAGAGGACGTCGGTTCCCTGTACGGTCTCCTCCATTTCCTTGCCCATGCAGACAGGTTTCTCGGCGTCTATCTTCATGTAGAATGCCTTTATCTCCTTCGGATAGTTGGTCATGATGACAGGCTTCTTGAAGTATTCCTCGACGAGGTAACGCTCATGCTCGGAAGCAAGGTCATCGCCCCAATTGCAAGGATAGTCGAATTTCTTTCCGCCCTTGATTGCCTCTTGGAGTATTTCGATGCCCTTTGTGTAAGGCAGGCGCACGAATTCTGTGTTCACGACTCCCTGAAGACGCTCAAGAAGTCCCTTGTCTATCATCTTGTTGAGGAACTCAAGGTCGTCCTTGCAGTTGTCAAGAGCCCACTGCACGCAGTACTTGATGAACTCTTCCTCAAGGTCCATGAGCTCATCCAAGTCCATGAACGCTATTTCCGGCTCTATCATCCAGAACTCAGCAAGGTGGCGCGGAGTGTTGGAGTTCTCTGCTCGGAACGTAGGTCCGAAGGTGTAAATGCCTCCAAGAGCAGTAGCACCAAGCTCACCTTCCAGCTGTCCGGACACAGTAAGTGATGTCTGCTTGCCGAAGAAATCATCATCGTACATAATCTGTCCGTTCTCATCCTTCTTCAAGTTGTAGAGGTTCTTTGTCGTAACCTGGAACATCTGTCCTGCACCTTCACAGTCAGAGGCTGTGATGAGTGGAGTGTGGAAATAGAAATATCCCTTGTTATGGAAGAATGTATGGATGGCCATTGCCATGTTGTGGCGTATGCGCATGATTGCTCCGAAAGTGTTGGTACGCAGACGGAGGTGCGCATACTGGCGCATGTACTCAAATGTCTGTCCTTTCTTCTGCATAGGATAGTCAGCACCGCAAAGACCATAAATCTCAATGTTGCTGCATTGGATTTCAGATGTCTGACCTTTGCCTTGGCTTTCGACGAGAGTTCCTACGGCACAGATACATGCACCGGTGGTAATCTGCTTGAGCAATTCAGCGTCAAACTTGTCAGTGTCACAGACAAGCTGCACATTATTTATAGTAGAACCATCGTTAAGAGCGATGAAGTCAACAGCCTTGCTGCTGCGGTGGGTACGCACCCAACCCTTTACGCAAACATCCTTGCCGAACTCTGTGCTTTTAAGGATGTCTATAACTTTTGTTCTTTTCATAGATGAACGTTATTTATTATATGTATGTCTGGTAAAAAAACACCTTGCCTTTTCATTGGATGTCAGTCCTCGGAAAAGGCAAGGATTGCCATATTTTCATTGTGTACTGTCACTATTGTATGATGCCACACGTAATATTACGTTATTCGCAAGCACCCATGCGCAGCATGTCTACCTCTTTCTCTGTGAGGAATCGCCAGTCACCACGGCGGAGATTCTTCTTTGTAAGACCTGCAAACTGTACGCGGTCAAGCTTGATGACCCGGTAGCCGAGGCTCTCAAAGATACGGCGCACAATACGGTTCTTGCCGGAATGTATCTCTATGCCAACTTGCTTCTTGTCAGTAGGAGAAGCATAGTCCACAGCATCAGCCTTGATTAGTCCGTCCTCAAGTTCAATGCCTTCGGCTATCTTGTTTATGTCATGTGCCGTCACGTTCTTGTCACAGAAGACATGATAGACCTTCTTCTTAAGGAAGCGCGGATGTGTCAGTTTGGAAGCCATCTCACCATCATTGGTAAGCAGCAGCACACCTGTTGTGTTACGGTCAAGGCGTCCTACAGGGTAGATGCGTTCAGGACATGCGTCCTTTACGAGATCCATGACAGTCTTGCGGTTCTGCGGGTCATCGGAAGTGGTGACATAGTCCTTTGGCTTGTTGAGAAGGACATAAACCTTCTTCTCGATTGACACCGGTTGGTCGTGGAAGACAATCTTATCGGAACGGAGAACCCTTGTTCCCAGTTCTGTCACTACGTTGCCGTTGACAGTCACCAAGCCTGCCTGTATGAAGTCATCAGCTTCACGGCGGCTGCAGATACCTGCATTTGCAAGGTACTTGTTAAGACGTATAGGTGCATTCGGGTCAATGTGAGCCTCACTGTACTCTATACGCTTCTTGTGGCTGTATTTTGCATTCGGGTCATAATCAGAGGTACGTGGCCTGCGGAAGTTCCCTCCCTGCTGGTTGGTGTAGCCGCCACGGCTGAAGCCTCCCTGCTGACCATAACCACCGCGGTTATAGCCACCACGGTTATAACCGCCCTGCCGGTCATAGCCTCCATTATTGTTATAGCGAGGTCTTGGCTGGAAGCCGCCCTCTTTCATTTCCCCTTCATTATTGTTGTTATATCTTGGACGGTAGCCCCCCTGCTGGTTATTGTAGCTGTTCTGCTGGCCATAGCCGCCACGATTATAGCCATTTCGGTTATAATTGCTGCTGCCGCCATTGCCCCCGTTGAAACGTGGACGCTGTCCATACGGACGGCGCTCACCCTGCTGGGCATTGTCATGGAAAGCAGAGCCGAAACCTTCCGGACGGAAACTTCCCTCATTGTTATTACTGTAGCGCGGACGGTCTGAGCCATACTGTGGGCGAACGATACGCGTACGTGGTCGTTGTGGACGTCCTTCGCTGCTGTACTCTCTGTTGAATGCCGGCTTGCGGTAGCCCTCACGGCCACTTTCCTCAAAGCCCTTCTCTGTCTTGTCTTTATCAAATTCCTGGTTCATTTTTGTTTGAAGATTAAGTGATGATAGTTCTGTTCAATTACTTTTTCTCTGACTCTCGCGAGCCGTCTCTTGTCTGTTTTTTCTGTGTTTCTGTTATTGTTATTTAGTTTTTAAATTATAAAATTACTTGGTCATGCCCCCTTTCCGACACATTCCTGTTTATCAGATGCCGGTATAATTAGAAGGAGTTATAGCCATCAACTCTTCCTTTACCTTGTCGCTGACATCGAGAGTCTTCACAAACTCATGGATAGTCTCCTCAGTCATCTTTGTGTTTGTGCGTGTGAGAGCCTTAAGAGCCTCATAAGGATGAGGGTAAGCCTCACGGCGCAAGATTGTCTGTATAGCCTCAGCAACAACAGCCCAAGTGTTGTCAAGGTCATTCTGCAAAGCCTCTTCATTGAGAATCAGCTTGCGCAAGCCTTTCAGTGTGCTCTGTATGGCGATGACACCATGTCCGAGCGGAGTACCGATATTACGCAGTACTGTGGAGTCTGTAAGGTCACGCTGCAGACGGCTGACAGGGAGCTTTGCAGCAAGGAACTGCAGGATAGCGTTTGCAATGCCGAGGTTGCCTTCCGAGTTCTCGAAATCAATAGGGTTAACCTTATGCGGCATTGCAGAAGAGCCGACCTCGCCCGCCTTGATTTTCTGCTTGAAATACTCCATGGAGATGTACATCCAGAAGTCACGGTCAAGGTCAATGATTATAGTGTTTATGCGCCTGATGGCATCAAAGATTGCGCCAAGGTGGTCATAGTTGGAAATCTGTGTGGTGAACTGTTCGCGCTCAAGTCCGAGCTTCTCTGCCACGAACCTGTTGCCAAACTCACGCCAGTCATATTCCGGGTAAGCGACATGATGAGCATTGTAATTACCTGTTGCGCCGCCGAACTTGGCAGTGAACTTGCAGTTCTTAAGAAGAGCAAGCTGCTCCTCAAGACGGTAGACAAAGACCATCACCTCTTTGCCGAGGCGTGTAGGAGATGCAGGCTGTCCGTGAGTCTTTGCAAGCATTGAGACATTGTCCCACTCTGCGGCATAGTCACGCAGTTGCTGTATAAGTTCTTCCACCTGAGGATAATAAACCTCCTCAAGAGCCTCCTTTATGGAGAGAGGCACAGAAGTGTTGTTAATATCCTGAGATGTCAGTCCGAAATGGATAAACTCCTTGAATGGTTCAAAATACCCCTCAGCAACGACACCGTCGGCAGCCATAGAGTCCAGTTTCTCCTTTATGAAATACTCCACCGCCTTGACATCATGGTTAGTCACCTTCTCTATATCCTTCACGCGCTGTGCGTCAGCCACAGAGAAATCCCCATAGATGCTGCGCAATGCAGGGAAGAGGTTCTTGTCAAAACCCGCAAGCTGTGGAAGAGGGAGTTCACAAAGAGTGATGAAATACTCAATTTCCACTCTTACACGGTAACGTATGAGAGCGTATTCTGAGAAATAACCGGCGAGGCAGTCAGTCTTGCCACGATAGCGTCCATCGATTGGAGAGATAGCTGTAAGTAGTTCGAGATTCATTGCACCTTATTGAAAATACGTGT
This sequence comes from Palleniella intestinalis, assembly GCF_013166595.1. Taxonomy (GTDB): domain Bacteria; phylum Bacteroidota; class Bacteroidia; order Bacteroidales; family Bacteroidaceae; genus Prevotella; species Prevotella intestinalis. The sequence goes on from NZ_JABKKG010000005.1 coordinate 256,893, forward strand.
TTTCTTTAGTTCTGCGGTCCACAGCCATACGACTGTCCCGCCATTTAATAAAATTAAAGTGCAAATATACTTATTTTCCAAGAAATAAAAGAATTTCCACCACTACTTTTATTTACTGTTAAGTAATAATTAACAATAATCAACAACCTCAACCACCCATACCACAAAATAAAAAAAACTGCAACTCTTGGAAACATTCCGAAGAATCACAGAATCATATTCTCTTTACAACTTCTTATATTGTGCAGATATTGTATGTGTATGTGTACGTGATGTGGGCGCTGAGGGATTCGAACCCCCGACCCTCTGCTTGTAAGGCAGACGCTCTGAACCAACTGAGCTAAGCGCCCGTCGTCGCTGTGACGGTGTCAGGCAAACCATTTCTGAATTGCGAGTGCAAAGGTACACACTTTTTCCGAGCCCTGCAAGTTTTGAAGAAGTTTTTTGTATAGTAATGGAGAAAAAGTTTGGTTTGGTTGATTTAAATTAATACTGATAGTGGAGGTACATTATTATATTATGTGGGAGCATGAGGATTCATAAGGGAACGTGATAAAACATGAGGAAACATGATGCGCCATGGGGAAGCATGAAGGGAGAAGAGTGAAGGGGGAATCATGAAAGGGGGGGGGGGACATTAGAGAACATGATAAATAATTTATGTGGCGGTGGAGGTCACATCTTGTTGCAAGAGAAGATACCATTCACCCTATGCTTCTTCCAAAAAGTCCATGCAACGCACAATAATATTCTTCCAATGCCTGCGCATCCTCTGTCACATCGGTGAAGACTTCAAGCAACAAAGGGCGGTCAGAGGCCATGGAAACAAACGCCTTCATCTGCAGTTCAAGCTCTTCCGCATTACGGACAGAGAGATAGCCGACACCGTGGGCGTCACAGATACCGCGAGCATTTGCCGTATGAGCACCAGCAATATGAGTGCCACATACAGGCGAAGATTCAAGCCCCGGCAACCGGTGGAATATCCCGCCACAGTTGTTGTTCAGCAAAAGAATGCGGAAATTACCCTGCAAATTACTATTCCACAATGCATTACAATCATAGAAAAAACTAAGGTCGCCTATGACACAATACACCGGCGTGTCACAAACCGCAGCGAATCCGGCAGCCGCAGACAACGTCCCTTCTATGCCATTCACACCACGGTTGACATAGACATAACGGTCGGCATAAATATTCGCAAGGCGCACAGCAGAACTGTTGGCATAATGCACAATACAATTGTCACCAACAAGGCTCTCAAACCTCTTCACTGCCAGCATCTGCGAATAGCAAGGAACATGCTCCACAGCATGCTCTGACACACAATCAAGAGCAGTCTTCCACCTCGCAAAGAACGCCTTTGCACTGTTTTCCAAGTACTTGGCACTACCCTCCAACAATGAAGCAATACCACAGAAAACATCCTCTGGAGAGCTTTCGATGACAATAGTCTGATTCATGAATGTGTCATGCACCTCACCGTCTTCGCTCACAGCCCACGTCTCAACGTCCGAAAGCCTGCGAAAGAGTTTCCTCAGACGCTTGCTTACGATTGTGTCACCTGCATAAAGGATGAAATCAGGCATATAGCCAGCATTGTCCATGACACACGACAGCACCTCATCAAAATGTACCGCACCCAATCCAGGACTAAGCGGTTCCTGCAAGACTGTCACCCTTTCTGATACAGCACGCAACGCCTTTGCCAATTTCTCACTATACCTATGCTGCCCGACAACAACCATCGGACGTGACGAGGCACAGACCCTATTGACAATTCCCTCACAAGCCTCAGGCGCAAAGCCACTTACGCCCAACCTGCGAATAACCCTTTCGTCAGGAAGACTGCCGACATTGAACACAAACAAAGGCTCCGTTATCGGGACATTTATATGCACCGGGCAACCACCATTACTGTCTGCCGCAAGCAAAGCCTCATTGACAAGGCGGTTGCAATGCCAACGCTCATCACCACTCTGCGGTTCAGGCAATGCAACACACTTTGCCACAAAACCGCCAAAAGCATCAGGCTGCGGCAACGTCTGCCCATCAAGCTGTCCTATCCACGCCATCGGACGGTCGGCAGAAACAACAACCAACGGCACATGCCGATAGAATGCCTCTGCCACAGCAGGCGCAAGATTAAGCAATGCAGAGCCGGATGTCACACACACAGCTACCGGCCCGCCTGCAGCCAGAGCCACACCTATGGCATAGAACCCTGCCGAACGCTCATCAGTCACAGGATGACAGGTGATGTCATCGCACTCGTTCAGATTATGCACAATAGGAGCATTGCGCGAACCCGGGCACACAACGGCATGCCTTACCCCATGCTTCACAAGCAAAGATGTCAGTATGTTTATGTTTTCCTTGCAGCTATACATCTTATAATCAATGATTCAGAATCTTCCTCATAGTCTCCATTTTCGCCTCTGTCTCGTTCCATTCCTGTTCCTCCACACTGTCTTGCAGCAGTCCTCCTCCGGCATACAAATGGAAATTGCGTCTGTCCCTGATGTGCATGCAGCGCAGCGAGACATAGAGTTTGGTATGTCCGCAAACATCCAGCGGTCCGGCAAAACCACTGTAATATCCGCGCGGAGTGTGCTCATTCCTGACGATAAAGTCAAACGTCTCATTCTTAGGCAGTCCGCATACGGCAGGCGTAGGATGCAGCATGTCGAGCAATCTGCCAACGCCGGCACCCTCCTCAAAAGCGAAACGGAAATCACTGCGCAAATGAACAAGGTTACCGGCACGAGCCGTGCAAGGTCCCGCCTCCGACACATCATGGGAGAAACGCCCTATACATTCCTTTATATATGTCGCGACATACCGCTGTTCCTGTATGTTCTTATCACTCCAAGCCGGACAGTTGTCAGGTGAAAGGCTTCCGCAGCCATTGCCCAAAGGCACATCAAACAGCAAAGCGTCACCTTCAAGCTGCATTGTCCCGGCAAGCGCAATGGTGTGCCATGCGTCACCTTCTTGTTCCAAAAGGACTTCAGGCGTAGCCATAAGCCACGTGCCACTCAGGGGTGTTGAGAACAATGCCACAAACATGCGTGGATAAGTCTCACATGCCTTACGGAACAAGGCAAACGGACTTTTCTCGCAAGAGACTGTCTCTGCGGACATTCTTGCCAGCACAATCTTGCGGAACACACCCGAAACAAGGCGGTCATGGCAGTTCTTGAAATCGTGGGAGTAATGCTCTCGCTCTGCCCCGGATGCTTCTTCATCGGCGGAAGCATCATCAAGCACACTCATCTTGTCAATCAGTTCCGCCACATCCGCAGGGATTTCGCCAACACTACCATAAGTGTTGGTGGTCTCCGGCTGCAGCAGGACTATCGGCTTGTCATCACTAACGACAAAAGGAGCGATGACGAACCCACTGTGTCCGTCAAGTTCTTGGCATGATTCAAGGTGCAGAGGCACACTTTCCGCCTGCATCATGAAGGTGCATTTCTCTTCCTTCGGTAATCTGTAAACAGCATAGCCTGCCATATCAAACTTCCTTGGTATTAGTTTGTTTTGTCATTTCTTCTTCCGTCACAGCATGACGTCGCTTAAGGTAGTTCATCACATTAACCGTCGATATGAGATTCCCTGCAGAGTCCGTGACAGAGACATTCCACACATGCAGCCTCCTGCCTTTGTTCAACAGCCGTGCCCGTGCCGTCACCGTATCGCCTTCGGCAACAGACTTCAGATGATTGCCGCTGACACTCACTCCAACACACATATCGTCAGGACACAGGGCAATGGAACCGGCACCGGCAAGAGTCTCCGCCAATGCCATTGTCGCACCGCCACTGAGGATGCCGAACGGCTGCCTTGTGCGCTTGTCGACACTCATGACCGCTACACACTCGTCAATCTCCGGAGTGGAGACAAGTGTTATACCTAATGAAGTTGACAGACCGTCGATGCGTTCTGTCAACTCTTTCACACTGCTTAAATCCATAAATACACTTTAATTGCGGCAAGCATACTGTCACCGCAGCTTTGCGAACAGCCAGAGCACAACGACCGCACCGACTATGGCTGTTATCATCTCCCCTATCCAACTGTAAGCAGTCAGACCGAAAAGGCCGAAAACCCAACTTCCGACAACTCCGCCCAGTAGTCCCAAGAACAGATTTACAAGGCAACCACTGCCTTCTCCTTTCTGCAGCCGGCTTGCAATATATCCGGCAACGATTCCGCTGATTATTCCGCTGATCATGTTCGTAAAAGTTTTAAATTATTAATATGAATCACTAACTCTATCATGCCTGAAACGGCACAATTCCTTTTTACCTTAATATAATCATTCTATGCACTCCACCCTGTCCTCTTCCGTTATCTCACGCACGACACGGCATGGATTGCCGACGGCAAGAGTGTACGGCGGTATGTCATGCGTCACCACACTTCCTGCACCGATGACAGCACCGTCGCCGATTGTCACTCCGGGAAGGACAACCACATTGGCGGCAAGCCACACATCATTGCCAATGGTGACAGGAGCGGCCTTCATCACGCCCTCGTTCCTCTGGTCCGGCAGCAAGGCATGGGTAATGGTGTAGATGCCGCAGTTGGGACCGATGAACACGTTGTCGCCAATGGTCACCATGCCCTCGTCGAGTATGGTAAGGTTGAAATTCGAGATAAAATTCTTACCTATGGAAATGTTCTTCCCAAAATCGCACCGGAAAGGAGAATGGACACAGAAAGAGTCTCCTATGCTTCCCAAGATCCTGCGCACCAGTTCCTCACGCTCCTCCTTGTTCTCTGGAGGTGTGGCATTGAGCTTGAAGCACAAACTCTCCGTCGCATTCAGCATTTCCAGAATCTCCGGAGCAAAGCCGTAGACCCATTTCCCGGCATGCAAATCATCCATGAGTTTATTCATTGTCAGCAAGTCTAAGTAAACAATCCCTTTGTCGTGACATTCATTGTCAGGTGCAAAGATAATACTTTTTTCCCGTATCTCCGCCAACCTTCACAATTTTTCATTTCCTCTAACAAATCATGCTTTTTGCACAACTATTAAGCAAGCAAGAAATTGAGTGACGGCGCACCGCCTTGCGGCACTTTAGCAGCGTCAGCTTGTCCGCAAAGCAGCATACGGATTCCGATTCCCACCAAGCCGTGACTATGCCGGAAAGCCCCATTTCATGCAAACGTTTATCCTTCAAAAACACCCATTTATCCCATTTTACCCCCCCCATTTTTTCTAAAAAAAATATTACCTTTACAGCGTGTTTCAGAACTCATGCAATTTGAGAGAAATTATTAATCACACTATAAACCATAAATATTGACTAACTTCAAAAAGAATCAGGCATGAAAAAAGCATCTCTTTTATGCGGGCTCATTGTTCTGCTTGCTGCATTCGCCTTTCCTGTAGAAATGTTTGCAGACAATTACAAATCCGTGGTCTCCGTTTCTACGAATCAAACTGCTGACAACAGGAAATTTACAAAGAAACGTGGCGCAGCAGACACATTCTACAGAGACATCATTTTGTCAAATTACGAGGATGTTGACTATCTTGACATCAAATTCAAGGTAACAGACAGCAGTGACAATGTAACCGAACTTGGCTATTACGATACAGACCAGGCGGGTAATCCGAGTAATATTATTGACGATTTCAACGGAACTCCTGAGAAATATTGGTGTTCAACAAAAGGAGATATATACTTCAAATTGTCCATTAAGGAACTAAGAACGAAGTACACTCGATGTACACTTACACTGACTTTCAAAGAGATGGGAAAGGATAGCAATCCATATTGGTATGTTAGTGTCAAAGGAACAGAAATATCTCCTGACGCTGTCTTCAATGACGCCTATTATTTCATAAGCGACCTTTCCGATTGGAAACCACGTGAATGCTTCCGCTTTTCACCGTCACGCATAAGAGAAGGCGGAAATTTAAATGAGCAATATCAAAATTTCAATTTCCGTGATTTCTTGTTGGACGAGAAGCATGCAGACAAAGAATCCATAACTTACTGGATTGCGACAGGCGATGGTAAAGTTGTATACAGACCATATACGGATAATTACGTGTTGGGCAAGAATGCAGCTTATGAAACCAAGAAAGGTAATATCAAATTATATGAGTCTTACGGCTGCCTTAAGAATGGCGATAAAGCATTCAAACTGAACCGTGGAACAGCAGAGTCCTACACAATATTTATTAATACGCAAACCAATGAACTTGAGTTCATAGCCAATGACAAGTATGTCGGACGAGGAAATATTTCCGAGAAAGGCTACTATCTTGTAGGCAATTTCACACAAGCAGAAGCACATATCAATATTGACCCGACCAAGAGCGACAGCCGACGCGAGATGAGGAAGAGCTGGTACAAAGACGGCAGAGAACATCTTGAATGGAACAAGACAGATGAAGAAGCTGACAGCGTACTTTTCAGAGCCACCATCCCTAAGCCTGCGGAAGGCTGGAATCAACTTTACCTTATGGTATTTGACAAGAATGACATTGAAACTTGGAGCAATCTTACCTCAGACATTGAAAGATGGGGAAAGGCTATACGCCCACAATGTCAATGGGTTAAAACAAGCGTTGGTCTCGACTGCACAGCATTACACGGAGGATTGGTTTCACGAAACGAGGGAGGCGATGGCAATGGCTGGAGCGCAAGCCAGGCTCTCAACCCACAAGTTGACGATAGTTATACGTCCTACACGTTCTCAATGAACATCACGACGTCGACATATAACCTCGTGTTCAACAAAGGTATGTATATCATTGGACCGGCGGTCACCGACCAAAAAGACGAAGAAGATTACAGAGACGATGACGGCTGGAGCATATACGACCCTGACCACCAGACAAAACATGCGCTGCGCATGTACTATAACCGTGACTCACGTTGCTATACCTACCGTGGCAAACCGGAGGATGGAGCTACAACGGAAGACATGCTTGCAAAGGATGAGCAGCCTGTGCACTTCGAAGCCGGAGAAAAGTTCGCATTCGTCTACAACAAGGACTTTACGCAAACGTCATTCATGGGCGACCGCGTTTCACCAAAGTCTTTGATTAAAAAGAATGAAAAGGACGAATACGTATCCACTGAGACAGACGAATACAATCTGGCAGACAACGACTACTTGAACGACAACAAGGACACACAGTATGTCAACTATCTGCGTACCGGCAGCGCATCGAAGAAAAAATACAACGAGGAAAGCAAAGAAATCAGAGCATGCGATTTCGGTCTGCCTACGGGTAACTATTTCATCAGACTGTACATCCGCCAGGACGGCGACATGCAGAAAATCTACTATTTGCTGAACCGTGCATACACTTTCTACCGCCCGTACGCTGACAAAGTGGAGGGCTACGACACATTCAAGTCTTTCTGCGACTACCATGCTGTCATCGTTCCTGACGGCATCGACATCCTTTATGTCACAGAAGCCGACTTAAGCACCATGACGGCAAAGGTGGCAAAGTACGAGCCGGAAGTGATTGACAGCAAAAGGATTCTCCCTGCCAACACGCCTGTAATCCTTGCGCAGAAGACAAACAGCGTGAACAAGACTCTCGAGAAACCTGTCATAAGTATGGAGTACTACGAAGAGCCGAATTACAAAGAGGGACAGGATATTCCTGGAAACATGCTTAAAGGGCAGATTTCACGCAAGCATATCGAAATGACTGAGCAGATTGGAGGTGAATACTATACAAACTACCTCTTCGGCTACAAGAAGAGAAACGGCAGCGACAAGCCTGCAACAATAGGCTTCTACCAGCCTGGCGACGGCAATTGCTCTATAAACACAGCCTATCTGCAAGTCAAAGGCAAGATTCCTTCTTCCTCTGCAAGCAAGGGATGGACAATGGCATTCGATTTCGGGACGACAGCCATCGAGAGTGTGAAGGAGGACAATGTCATGACGGATGACAGCTACTACACCCTGCAAGGCATGAAAATAGCACGCCCGACAACAAAGGGCATATACATTCACAACAACAAAAAAATCATCATAAAATGAAAAAGGAGGAACAAAAAAGAATGAAAAAGAAGTATGTCAAGCCTGAAATAAGAATAATCCCCTTGGACATGGAGGAGCTCCTTGCGCCTATCATTTCAAGCACGATTCATCAGGGCGAAGGTGACGACAACGAAGGTCAGATGAGCAAAGGGGACGCGTTCGAGGACGATTGGGGGAACCCGTTCTCTGACAGTCCGTCTGAAGAGGGCTTCTGAGAAGGCTGCAAAAAAACGTCATGAGTTTTCTTATTCTCTATTTATCATAACAGTCAGAAACGAAGCTTTCACAAGCGAAAGGTGGCACTTGGCATTGCCCTCCGTCACCTTTCATGCCGCTGACGGTTACCGCTGACCATGCGAAAGGTTACCGTCTGTAGTGCGGAAGGATAGGAAAAGCACTGTGATTCATTACCAAAAACGTGCGAAAGGTAACGAATTGCAGTGCTTTTTTTGTCAGGACGTCACGGCTTTCCACAACAACGTACTGACATACAGCAACATAGCACAGACGCAAAATCCTGCGATATTTTCCCGTTTATTGTCCCTTGATTGTCTTCACGCGAAATACGGAGGGCAAAAACGCAATGAGTTTTCTTATTGGTGTCAGGTAAAATAACGTGAGTCCGATGAATTTGCGTTATTTGATGCTATCAAAAAGAATGCCATAAAAAGCATCGTGAAACGGTGACTCTTCGTTAACCCCGCATGGAGGCGCAGCCGAACATGCAGGGTGTCCCAGGGCAAGTAATTCTGCACCGTAAGACGGTGCCTCACACTGAAGGGGAGTGTTATGGGCGTATTTATGCATGAGACACCGTCTTACGGTGCAGGCTGACTCCATGCGGTGATTTTACAGCGTCAGCTTGCACGCTGAGCAGCATACGCTGATGTATGTGCCCGGTAAAGAAACAGTCAGGCTATTTGCCCATGCGCGACACTGCACCAGAGCCTGCGCCTGTGCCCTTATACTTGGACTTGGCGGCATTGAACACATAGCGGAGCGACATGCTTATGCGCTGACGGCTGTAACGGTTGTCAAGCGTGAGCGTGTAGTAGCCGCAATCCATTGCCGCAGACATCTTTGAACCCGTATGGAAGATGTCGGCAAACTTGAAGCGCAGGCTCAGGGCATCGTCCTTCAGCCAGCATTTTTGCACCGCTGCATCCATTGACCACATCGCTTTGGTGAGCGACATGTTCATCTGGTCGCCCTTTGACATCACCATACCGTTGAGCTCCAACTGCCATGAGTGCTTCAGGCGGAAAGCATTGTTAAGCTGTCCGAACCAGAATGGCTTTGTCTTTTCCACCAACCGCATGCCACTTTCCTCACGAGGGTCGGCGAGGAGTTGCTTCAATGAGGGTTTCATAAAGCCCACCGTCCAGTTTGGTGTGTAGCATCCGAAGGTAGGCATGGCGGTAATGAAGGCTGACAACTGCTTGTAAGGGTCTTTCAGGTTGACATGCTTCAGGAGGATGACTCCCTCGTCAAGTCCTTCTGCCGGTGTGCCTTCCATGCCTCCGATGTATGACCATTGTGTGATGACGTTCTTCTGATGTATGTACTGCAAGGCAAGATTCAGCCATTTCCAGCGGAAGTTCGCGCCGAGATCCTGCTTGGTGGAGTTCTTCAGCTTAGGGTCACCGGTAACCATGCAGTAGCGGTTCATGTAGGTAACAGCATCGGAAAGCGTGCCATACCATGGGCGTTCAGTCTTCATGCTGTAAGAGAGTGCCGCCTGGACAGGGCCGAGCTGTGTGGAGAACGACGCTGAAGGGAAGAAATCATCGGTATAGCGTGTCATGTTGTTCTTGGAGTCAAGGCAGTCCGTATAGTCAAAACCGACATGCTCATAGCGCAGTCCGACACTGGCAGAACCCACCTTCGGAATCTGGAAACCATACTCCAAGAAGGCTGCGATGTTCTTGTCGCTGACCTCCATTTCGGACGAAGGGACGGTGGTTTTCGTGATAGTGTACTTTGAATCGCGGTTGACGAATGACATCTCCGTGCCGACATTCAGTTCACCTTTCCACACCGGGTAAGAGAAGACGAGCTTTGTGGCAAACATACGGTTCTTGTTCATCTTCTCAGTGGCGATGTTTTCAGCCTCTGTCTCAAGCTCTTCGAGCTGTGCGGTGGTGCTGGTTGTCTTGTTGCGGTAGAGGTCAATGTTCCAGTCGATGCCCAGTTTGCCCACCTTTCCGTTGTAGTAAGCGTTGGCAGACCAGTTGAATGGTTCGTTTTCTTTCTCTGCCGAGTTGGAGAAGATATGCTCCGTGACGACATTATTCGTCAGAATATCCTCATCAAGAGCACTCCATGAAGTGCCATAAAGCTGACTTTTCATGTCTATGCGCATACCGACGGAATGGTTGTCGGCTATCTGCCAGTTGAAACCAACGTTGTAGCTCAGACCGTAATAGTTGGTGTTATTATACGTGTCTCCTTCTTGTGAGACTGTTGCCGCTTTATAGTAACTGTCCTGGCGGAGGGTCTGCGTGTGCTCGTTCCGCCACTGCCAATAGTTGAGTTTGCCGAAAACGTCAACGGAGTTGTGACGGTAGTTGACCTTCACTGTTGACGAAGGGTTGAATGTTTCGTTCTGAACATCGTAGTTGCCATCGGCGAAAGCGTTGAATCCGAAGCCTTCTCCCTGACGTTTCTTGGTGCGTATGCGCACTACGGCCGTCACCGTGGCGTCGTATTGTGCGCCGGGATTGTGGATGACATCGACGTCGAGAATCTCCTCGGAGCGTATGGTCTTGAACTCGTTGATGTCCTGCACCTTGCGCCCGTTGATGTAATAAACCGGCTGTCCTTTGCCTATCACCTCGAGGTCATCGCCGTTTTTCGTCATGCCCGGAACCTTCGCGAGCATCTCTTCCAATGTGCCCGACTGGGAGAGTACCGAGCCTTCAATCTTTGTGAGCATGGAGTTGCCCTTCAGTTTTGTCTTCGGTGCCGTGCCTTTCACCACCACCGCACTGAGTTCCGCCTCTTTGTAGATGCTGTCAAGGGCTGCTGCCTGATCCTGTGCGGTGGCTGTTATGGAAAGAAGAAGTCCTGCTGTTATGAGTGATTTTGTCTTCATTGTTCGTAATTTTTGTATTGCGTAAAGGGAAAATAAATGTGTTTGTGTTGTTATGTTGTTGTGTCTGTGTTGTAAGGTTGATGACTTTTCAGGCTTCATTCACGGCACTGTGAAGGCATTAACTGCCGGAGACATCAGGAGTCTCCGTGCTACCCCCCCCATTTTTTTTCGGCTTCTGCGAAGCGTGATACTCCTTGACGACATCGTCAATGGAGATGCCGAGGAGGCTCATCTGGCGGAACATTTCCGCGAGAGTCTTATGGATGAAAGTCTCTTTGCGCTGCCGGCGGATTGCGCTTTTCGCACCGGCGGTGACAAAATAGCCCATGCCACGGCGCTGGTAGATAATCTCCGAGCGTGACAATTCCTCGTAAGTCTTCATGACTGTGTTGATGTTCACCTGCATGAGTGTGGCGTAGTCGCGCACCGACGGTATGCGTTGGTCTTCGGCATAAGCACCGGAGAGTATCTCGTCACATATTCGGTCGGATATCTGCAGATATATCGGCCGGTCTTTATTGAACATTTCCATAAGCTTATTTGTTGAAGAAACGGTTGTTGATAATCTGGCTGCGGCTGAAGAGACGGAAGGAATACCAGTAGCAGAAGCTGATGAACGCAAGTTCGACAAGCAGCACCACGCATTTCGCAAAGTCCTCTCCGACATACCATTCTATTTCAAGCGCACAGTCATTGGCATCAAGAATCTCGTTGAGCACCCATCCTGCACCTGTCAGCAACGTACCTACGACAAACGGAACGACTATACACCAAAAGACGCAAGTAAAGATAAACTGGTGCTTGCGGAACAGTGTGCCGCCCAGAATGAAGGCTGCGTGCGCAGAGACAAGTCCGAAAATGAAAGCCGTCACGCCCCATATCACGCCCAAATTTGTTATCTCCAAGGCATCTGCCAATATGCCAAGGGCGGCCCATGTGACAGAGGAACTTATGCCATAGACACCTTCAGAGACAATCCTCTGTACGCCGTCACCGGCAATGAGTCCTGCGATACAAGTCCCACCGAGCACCAATGTGACATAAATCCAGTTTGCCACATATTTCTCCAGATTAGTGGCAGGAAGCATGGCATAGTTAAGGAACGCTGTCTTTGTCTTTGTGTTGAAGCTCACTCCTGTAGCATATTTAAGCATTATCACGCTGATGCAGATGAGCATCACCACTGCCATGGACGACACTTCGCCATAGTCGGCAGCCTCATCCGAAAACCAGAACCCGTTAGCCACGCTCATTGCAAAGAGCATTCCTATAAGTCCGCCGATGAAAGTGCGCAGGAGTTCCCCTTTTCTGCCTATGACATTCCAGCGTACTACTTGTAGAAGTCTGTCTGTTTTCATATTCTTCATGTGTTTTGTTTTATTGTATTCAGACTGCTTGTTGCATCTGAAGGAATTCTTACTTTGTGGTTGTTTCTTTCGCTTTCTTGCCTGTCAGCTGCAATTCCTTTGTCTCTATGTCTCCCGAACCGGCAACGCTTTGTGTGAAAGTTCCGAGAGTACCTTTGAGCTTCACATCTCCCGAGCCGGCAATGCTGACAGATGCTTCGCCACAATCATGGAAGTTCAAATCCATGTCTCCTGAGCCGGCAATGCTGAATCCGCTCCAAGCGACGTCCATAAGGCTTGCCTTTATGTCGCCGGAACCTGCTATGTCAAATTCCACGCTGCTTGCCCTTACTCCGGCAAGTTTCACATCTCCGCTACCGGCGATGGACACTTCAAACTTCTTAACCTCAATGGTGTCCTTGCAGATGAAGTCCACCGACCCTGCAATATTCACGTCCTTGAGGTATGGAGCGGTGATGTGGATAATGCGCGTTCCTGTTTTCAAGTAGTTGATGTGCCATATCCTTTTTCTATTAACTATTTGGTCTTTGGTTCCAATGCACAGCGCACCACCTTTCTTTTCCACACCAAGGGTCTTCCAGTCGCCTTCATTAGCTGCCACACGGACGGAGAAACTGTCACCGACAGTATAATAAACATGACCGTAATCAGCGATTTCCAACTCGTCAAAATCCTTGATGTCTAAGGTTTTTTCAACCATTTCACCGTTGATTTCCTTGTTGTCTATGACGCGGACGGAGCACGCTCCCAAGGCAAGCAGTGCCACAGCGGCCATTGTGAGTATATTTATTTTCATTGTTTTCATTACTTTTTGGGGGATTAAAGATTGAACATGCGGTTGTTGATAATCTGAGAGCGGCAGAAGAGACGATAGGAAAGCCAATAGAAGAAGCTGACAACTACTGCTCCAATGGCGAGAACCGCCCATTTCACGAAGGTTTCTCCTACATACCATTCAATGATGATGACAGTGTCAGTACTGTCCAGCCATGTTTTCCCGAGATACACCAAGCCACCTAACAACAAGGACAAGACAAAGGGAATCACTATGACAAGGAGGATACATGTGTAGATGAACTGATGCTTGCGGAACAGTGTGCCACCGAAAATGAACTTGCTGTGGATTGATATTGCCACATACACTCCCAGTGCGATGTTAAGCAAACTTTCCGCTGACTCTGCATGCAGTGTATTATATAATGTGTGCAACGCAGCCCAAGTAAGTGAGGAAGCCTTTCCATATCTCACCACTGTCACTGCCATTTGTGCGAAATCGCCTACAACGAAACTTGCAATCAGGAGCGCACCAAGGACAAGAGTGACATAAATCCAATTGGCAATGAACTTTTCAAGGTTTGTTGCAGGAATCATGGCGTAGCTGATGAAGCCTGTCTTTGTGGAGTTGTTGAAGCTGATTTGTGTGGCATATTTCAGCATTATCACAGCCATTACAACAAGAAACAGTCCTGCCATTGCCCTATAAGTGCCATGTCCTGCGAAATGTTTGCCTAACAATAAGTTGTTGGCACACACTGCCGCAAAAAGGATTCCTATCACTCCACCAAAGAAACCGCGTACCATTTTGCCTTTCCGGCTGATGATGTTCCAGCGTATAAGCTGTAAAAGTCTGCTTGTTTTCATAACCTTTTCTCCTATTCTTTATCGTCTTTGCTGCTGTATTTCTTGCCTGTAAGCGTGAGCTTATCGGTATTTATCTTGCCGACTCCCGCCACTTTCTGCTGCAGAGTGCCGAGAACGCCGCGGAGCTTGATGCTTCCCACACCGGCAACTTGTGCACGTGACTCAACGCAATCGTGGAAACCAATGTCCATTGTTCCGGCTCCTGCCATGCCCAGTTCGGTCCAAGCAGCATCCTGAATGTCGGCCGTTATGCTTGCCGCACCGGCTATTGACAGGTCTACATCATGGGCTTTCACACAAGCGAAATGTGCTTTTCCCGCACCGGCTATACTCACACAGAAGTCCTCGGTGACAATAGTGTCGTTGCAGATGATGTCGGCTGCGCCCGCAACGCTTATGTTCTTGAGGTAAGGGGCGGTGACATAGACCTTGCGCTCATTCCAAGTCCTATTGTTTAATCGCCAGATTCTGCTGTTTATGTCCGCATCAGGGACATTGCCAATCAGCAAGGTGCTGTCACTGTTTTCCACCTTTATTTTCTTCATGTCGCCCTCCGCAGTGCTGACACGGACAGAGAATGTGTCGCCCACGGTGTAGTAGACCTTGGCATAACCGCCTAATTCCAGGCTGTTGAAGTCCTTGATGTCGAAGGTTTTCTCTATGATTTTGCCGTTTTCTTCCTTATTGGTTGAAAAGCGGAGTGAGCACGCTGACAGTGCGGATGCCACCAAAACTGCCATGATGAATAACTTTATTTTCATTGCTTTCCGTTTGATTGATTTTTTTATACGGTAACTTTTGCTTTACATCCGAGTTTGCAAGTCGCTGTGAGGATAACTGCGTAGCGGTTGAAGATAGTAGCCGTGGGTCGCAACCCACGGGATTTGCAAGTATATCGCTGTTAACGACCGATTTATCGGTCGAATACTGACCAACGGTTTCTCTTTATTCGACCGATAAATCGGTCGTGTGTTTGTGCTTCTTTTGATTCCGTGGGTTGCGCCCCTCGGCTACTTTCTTGTCACCGCTAACGCGGTTCTTTTCACTGTTCACCGGTTTGTGACCGAGTGCTTACTTGCCTTGCGTCATGGCGTTGAAGAGAATCTCGAGGTTCAGAGGTGTCTCCGGACGGTCGCCGCGTGGTGCCATGACGAGGTTTCCCATTAGAGATGGCTCGCCATAAATGGCGTCGCCCATGTCCTGCGGCAGGCGAGTCTCGAAGACATATTCGTCACAAATCTCCTGCGTTGACTTGTCAAGAAGGATGCCTTCGTTGGACATGATGATGACATGGTCAAGCAACTGCTCCACATCATGCACCTGATGGGTGGAGATGATGATAATCCTGTCGTCCGACATCGAAGCGGAAACAGCCTTGCGGAACTGTGCTTTGGAAGGGATGTCGAGGCCGTTTGTCGGTTCGTCCATGAGGAGTATCTTTGTCCTTGTCGCCAAAGCAAAGCTCATGAACACTTTTTTCTTCTGACCCATGGACAGCTCGGAGAGCTTCAAGTCGGACTCCAGACCGAACTCTGCAAGGCATTTTTCGAGAAGCTCCTGTGAGAAACGTGGGTAGAACGGTGCGTTCATCTTCACATAGTCGGCAAGGCGGACGGAAGGGAGCTCGAACTCTTCGCTGACGAAAAACATTTCGCTGAGCATCTCGGGCTTACGGTCAGCACTGTCCATGTCGTCAACTGTGACCATGCCCTTTGTGGGACGAAGAAGTCCCGCGATAAGGTAAAGGAGGGTGGACTTGCCCACTCCGTTCTTGCCAAGCAGTCCGCAGATGCGGTTCTCCTGCAATTCAAGATACATGTTGCTGAGCACCTGGCGCTTAGAACCCTTGTATTTGAAATTCACATTCTGTACTTTTATTTCCATAGCTTTGTTATTTATATGTTTTCTTTCTTTGTTTTTATCTGTATCAGAATCTCTGCAAAATGCCATAAGACTCACTTTTCATAACCAGAGATGAACTGTCCTGACCTCCTGTTATGGTGTACTACTTTAATATTACACCGCAAAGGTATAGTAAACGTTTTATATCTGCAAGTTTTTCGTGACTTTTTTGTAAAAAAATATATCAAAAACTTGTTTTCAAGCTCTCACAAGCCGTATTTCACCTTATAATAATAAACCAAGTGGTTTTTCAGAAAACACTGCTACATCATGTTCCTTTTGCTTTGCCATACTACGTCACACAATCTGTAAAGGAAAAGAGCGTCAAAAATGAGATGCCACCTTTCATGGTATGACGGATGACATTTTATAAATTAAGAGGTGACCTTTTGCTGAACAAAAAGCCACCTCTTGATTCGCCTCTTTACACAAACTTTACAGCGAAACCATAAAGTCTTGTTTTTGAAGCACTAACACTGCGACGGTAATGCCGCTGATTATAATTTTCAGGTAATAATATAATTATCTTCTCTTTCATTAGAACTCGATGTCGCATCCCACACCGATGACGTCATTGGAGCGTGTGAACTCGTTCATGCCGTCCTGAGTCTTGTACTTGTCGTAGAAGGTCTTGAAGTATGCAGCCTGGAGTGAAACATTCTCATTGACCTTGTACTTGCAGCCGAAACCGAAGGAGGTGGAGTTTGTGACAAAGGATATATCGGACATGTAGGCGTCGGTAAGACCGTAGCGTGTCACCTGGAAACCTGCAGAGACAGTCACCTTTTCAGTTGTGTTCCATTCCACACCGCCAAGGTACTCGTTGGTGCCGCCTGAGAGCAGTTCCTGCTTGTTGCCGGCCTTCTTTGACTGCTTGTCGTAGAAATGGTGGTAGCCGGCATTGATGCGGACATTAGGCAGCACGCTCCACTGTGCGCCAAGGGCGAGCAAAGCAGGAGAGTCCTCACGGACAGAAGTGCCGTCGACAAACTGCTCTACAGCTGACATCATGCCTGCCTGTGCAAGGTTGGACTTGTTTTTCATGGACATGCGTGTGCGGAACTCGTACTTGCCGGCGAAATTGAATGTGCCGAGCTTCCAGTCGACACCGATGATTGGAGCTATGCCGAAGCCTGTCTGGTCGGATTCAAGGTCAACACCGTTCTTGTAGGCATCGACAGCGGCGAGCTGTTCTGTGACCGCAGGAGGAAGGGTTATGCCCAATTGTCCAAGCTGTCCAAGCTTCGATGTCAGACCATCAACATACTGATTCAGATGTTGGTTGCCATTTACAATAATGTCAGAGATTCTTGCCTGATATTTTGCAGTGCCATAAAGAGCACGAATACCACCGTAAACAGAGAAATTGTCTGTAACCTTATAGGCTGTACCGAGAGTAAAGCCGAAATAGTACTGCTTACCCTGCATGTAGCCTTCCATGTCATAACTGTTTACAGTAGGCAGAGCCATGCTGGCAGGCAGACTGGGCATTTGATTGAATTGGTTGATTAATCCGGCAACACCTGTTGCCATACCGCCAAGGGTGCTCTCGAAAGAGCCAAGACCCTTGTCAAACTCACATGTGCCACCGCCACCGGAGATAGCGAAGTTGAACTGGAAGGACCATTTTCCTGTGTTGTAGGCAGCCTGTATGGATGGGATGAAAGGCACCTGAGCATTGCCCTTGTAGCGCTTTGTCTTATTCTCGCCGGAGAGAGTGTGGTCGAGGAACGGGCTTGTCGTAAAGACAGTACGTGTCTGGAAAGCCGCCTGCCAGTTAAGGGAGAGGTGCATACCGTCATTGAGGAACGCCACGCCGGCCGGGTTTGAGTAGACTCCGTCAATGCCGATGGCTGCCTCACGAGCAGGGTTTCTGAGGAATGCAATGTTCTGATTCGTGTTGGTGAGCATGCCGCCGGCATACGCACCGCTGACGCTTGCCACTGAAAGGAGTGTAAGACAAGCCTTTTTGATAAATTTCATAAAATACTTATTGAATTATTCTTAAAACCTTAACAATACCAAATTAAATTCGTTGCAAAGTTACATATTTTGTTCCATATTTCCATAAAAGATGATACTTAGTTATATTTTATTAACACTACCTATCTTTACAGATAACTATTAAGCGAATAAGAATCATAATTATAACACACTGCAAGGCGGTACATTTCCGTTAACCACAAGACAATCTTCTGAATCCGCATGAATCTACATGAGCACCTATTGCAAAGAGAATCACATGGCGGGAACGCACAGAGACAAAGGGCATAAAGATTAAGATTTTTTTGCCCGACAACATACATTAGAAATAGGAGTATAAGAAAATAGTGCTAATCACGTTTATATCCGCAATTAGCACTATTATTGATTATGTCTTTAACGATAGTTGGCAAAAATGGAGCATGTGGCACATCTTGCCATTACAAAATGCTATCAATGTATGCTTTCAACAGCATCAAGCGAAAGGTTCATTATCTTCGCTATCTGTTCAGATGACATTCCGGACTGCTTCATCATACGGATAGCCTCTGCACGACCTTCTGCTCTACCCTCTGCTCTACCCTCTGCTCTACCCTCTGCTCTACCCTCTGCACGCCCTTCTGCACGCCCTTCTGCCCTTTCGGTATTGATGTTGTCTTTAAGTATTACTATATTGTCAAGATGGCGGTAATAGGCTTTGAGCTCGTCTTTCGACATGCGGTCAAGGATAAGATGCCGGCGAGCTTCTTCCAAGCCAGGGGCACTCGTGCTGTCAGATATCTCACCGGTGTTGAGATAGTAGAGCCACTCCTCCAAAGGAGTTGTGGCGAGTTTGTTGAAGTCGTTCACACGAAGGATATAGTATTCCGGGAACAAGTCCTTGACATCCTCCGCCTTGAACTTCTCCATCTGGAATGGGCTGAGCTTAAGGACATCGCCGTTGTGGATGCCGCGGAACTCCGTCGTGCCGTGGTAGACATAGTCCGTCCCTGCGCCAAGACCGAAATACACTATATTAATACTGTATACCTTCCTCACCTTCTCATAGCCTTCCCCACGCTTTATGTACTCCGTGACAAGTTTCGATGTTCCGAAAAGCATACGTTGGAAATAGGCAAACTCATTGTTGTTCTGCACCTCAACGAGAATCAGCTCCCCTTTGGAGTTCTCGGCAAGCATATCGACGCGGTTATACTTGTCGTACTCGTCCTCCTGGTTGCTCTCGCTTTCAAGCATGCGTACAATCGTTATCTTCTCATCAAGCAGCGTTGTGAGAAGGCCTTCAAGGACTGCAAAGTCCGCTTTGTTGCGCAGCATGCGCTTCATTGCCCAGTCAAATCGGATGTAGTTTGCCATAATAGGTGATGTTAAATTACTGTATGCAAAGATAATACAAAAATACTGTCAGTCAAGCAGTCGCTGCTGCAATTTAATCATTTTTATAAGTAATCGCCTAACAATGACCCTACAAACGCAAAAATGGAGAAGCCATCACAGCTTCTCCATTCATATAGATTGCGAATAGTACTATCTTATTCGCCTTTCTGGAAAAAATGTTTCGAAGATTACTTCACACGCTGACCGGCGATGTTGAAGTCACCAATCATAATCTGACCGTTCTTCACAACCTTCTTAGGAGCAACCTTTGCAGCCTCAGCATTCTCTACATTCTGGATGCCAGCGCCCTCAGTTGGAGTGAACTCGATTGAAGAAACGTGGATGTTACCTGTTCCACTGTACTTCTGGAATGTGTGGATACCGGCTTCCATGTCGAATTCGATGATATTGCCGTTCTCAACTGTAATGTCTTCATTACCGTATACTGTACCGTCAACATTTACATAAGTCTTCTTCTCATCAACCTTATCAGATGTGATGTTCTTGCAAGAGTTCTTAGAAACAACAACCTTCACATGTACAGTCTCGCCCTCAGCAACCTTGAATGTAAGGTTAGGTTTGTCCATCTGGAGGTAAACCTGCTGCTCGCCAATCTGGTATGCAGCATCTACTATGCAGCTGAACTTTGCGTCAGGAACAAGGTAGAAGCATGGATCGTTGTCCTTACCGTTAACCAACAACTGTGCATCCTGTGCCTCATAGATTGGGAGTCCTGTTGTTTCGTCATATTCACCGCTCTCAACAGCAGTACCTGTAATAGTCAGCACCTTCTTCTCATTGATTGGATCGATAACATAGATTGGCTTGGAAACAGGGTTAGACTTCCAAGTAGCATAATCACCATTCTTGATTTCTGTGTAAGCAGTGAATGTACCTGAAGTTGTTGCAGTGAATGTGTTGCCTGCTACAGCTTCTGCGCCACCGAATGTATAGTAGTTTGTAGCGTTCTTGTATTCTGTTGCGATAGTAGCTGTTGCACCATCAACTGTCAATGTAGGAGCATTGAACTTGAACTCAGCAGTAGCCTCGTTGGTTGCACCTTCGCATATTTCACCTTCAAAATATGCCTGGAACTTAACCGTCATGTCCTTGTAGCACTTGATCGGCTCAGTGTACTTTGTGCTTGCAGTTGTTGGCTCTGAACCGTCAGTTGTATAATAAACATCAGTTACACCAAGATATGATCCTGGGTCAGTTGGATCAAGCAAGAAATCAGCCGGTGTACATACAATCTCCTTATAGTAGAGCTTATTAGCCTCATCATACAGGAGGTCTCCAACTTCTACGGAAGGAGTTCCGGCAGGTTCGTTAGCCTCAACAATAATATAGCTAAAGAATGCGTCACCATTGTATGTGCCGATATAAAGAGGTGTCTCGCCCTCAAAGTCAGAAGGAACCTCAAACTTGTAGACATAGAGATTCATTGTTGTCCAGTCTCCTGTAGGACCTGCATTAAGAGGATTGGACATGTCTGCGCTCTTTGAGAACTTAGGAACACGGCAAGCTGTACCGGACTTGTTGTTACCCTGTCCAAACACATAAATCTTAGAACCTGCAGTAGGCTTGATAGCGATAACGTCCTGCTTATCCTTCAGACGAAGGGAGTTGATGTGTGTGCCATACTTGCCATACTTTGCCTGCAAAGCCTCTATCTCAGCAGGAGTGATGTTGTCGGCCTGATACTCAAGAGGAGTCATGGTGCCCTTGTTGTCATAGCTCATAGTAGCAAGGTTAATGCTTCCCTTGTTTGTAGCTATTGAACCACCATTCAAGTCAAGCACATAGTTGCTTGCAAAAAGGGAGCCTTTGACACGATCAACAGTGCCATTGCCTGTGTAGTTGTCAAACACAATCACCTGGCTGTGAAGCATAGGCTTGATGTCGTCAACGGTAGACTGTGCATTAACAGCCACTGTCATACCCAGAAGAGCGAACAATGTTGTAAAAATTTTCTTCATAAGAATAAAATTTTAAGAATTAGTAATTAAGTGAATCATTATAATGTTGTTGTAGTATGGTGTCCCTAACCATATTTAGGGACACCATACTGTTTGTTTTATTTACGGACAAGGTATGTCTGAACAGGGGTATCACCATAGTGAGCCAGTGTAATCATGTCACCATACTTGGTACCTGATACAACAACTCCCTCGAAGATGGTTTTCTTGGAGTGGTTACCCTTGTCATCCACATATTCCTTCTTAATCTTCAACGAGCCTGTTTCTTTGACATATTCACACTCGTATGGATTATCAGCCGTATTAGTCTCGTCAGCACCCATTGTGCCCTCAGTCTTGCCTTGGCTCATCTTGACTACGACAGCGTTGTCTGCAACGAACTCCAGGCTCTCTACAAAGCCTTGGATTTCCTCGCCATAGGCATTGAACTTGATTCCTTCGCCACGCAGCCAGATTGTGCCACCCAGAGATTCCGGATGAGCAACTTCTCCTGAATTTGCCCATGAAGGATTGTTTGTCCATGCGTCCTCATACTCATTGGCATCTTCACACGCGGTGAATCCTAAAGCAAGAGTCAGCATTGCAGCACCGGCAAGGATTGTTTTATCGAACAATTTCATATCTTTTGTTTTAATATTGCTTAATAACTTATTAGAATTACTGACGCCAGTAAGGGGCACCCGCATTGTTCTTGTAAATCTCGTTGTCCTTGTTCTTGAAGAACAGGTTTACGCCGTACTCTGTGGTTGCTGTTCCGTCCAATGCATCGGCACGGTGCATGTTAGGGTCGCTTGATGTCTTGGCAACATGAGGAGGACATGGCTGGTTCATCAAATCCGTAGAAGAGATTTTTGCGACATTCACCTCAAGCGTGCCATTAAGAACTGCCTTGTTCTCCTTGACAAGCTTACCGAAGTTGTTGCTTGTGGCTGTCCAAGGGTTGCCTGAGAATATCTGTCCATTGGTCAAGTTGTCGTTTGTCGACCAGTTGTTATTGAAATTCAAAGTCACCACGCCAGATGTGCCGTCAGCCAATGGCATTGTCTCACGGATGTCAGCTCCATAGAACTCAAGGACACGCAAGTCACCAGGCTTCTTGGTCAGAACGAAGAGGTTGTTCTCCACATTGAACACTGAGCCGTTTGGCAGGTTTCTCATCTTGAAGATAGAGCCATTGCCACGAGTGTTGAAGTTCACCAATGTGTTGTTAGAGAAGGTGATGTTCCAAACGATGTCAGCATCCCATGTATTGCTCTTCTCTTCCTTGAAGAAAGCCGGGAATGGAGAGTCATAGAATGTGTTGCCAATCACCTCCATCTTCTTATACAGGTTGGAAGAGTTGTTTGCACCCGAACCATCAATCCAGCAATAACCACCAGCACCGTTGCTGTAATAGCCACAGTCAAAGAACTGGTTGTCCTTAATCAGAACGTGGTTCCACTTCTTATAGTTAACACCCTGCTCACGGATGAATCCACGCACGAGACGCTTGAAAGTACAGTTCTCGATGATAAGATCCTCAAGTGTCACAGCCATACCGTTGGAGTACATGTTGAAGAAGTAGTTACCGCAAGCAGAACCCTTTCCTGCAACATTGTCACCATAGTTGTAAGCCAGTGGGTTATCGAAATCGATGTCATAGAATGCAAGTGTCTTCATATAGATTTCACCACCCTCGCCTGCCTCAGGCTGACGACCGAATGTGAATATTGAATATGAACCCTGCCACTGCTCGCCGTTAGGGTTGTTGTTGTAGTACTGGCTGCTCTTGCCTATACCGCAAATTACACGTGCACGCAATCCCTTAGCTACATCCTCAGGATTTGTACGGAGAACGAATCCCTTACATGTGATGTTGTTACCGTCAATATAGTATGTCTTGCCACCTTCAAGAAGGAATGTCTGTCCCTCTGCATAGTTGGTGTTTGAGATGAAGTCGTCAAGCACAGGAGAGATAGGAGCAGCATCATATTTAGCAGCCATTTCACCATAAACATCAACACGCTTGTATGTAGAAGTCGGATTAATCATCATATCAGGTGTATGATAAGTGCTGATCATCTCGTCATGTTTGAGAAGGATAGGCTCACCCGGCTTGCCGTCAGAACGTGCAGTGCAAGTGTTGTACTTGGCGTCTATTTCAACAGGCACAGTAGGGTCGATTACATCAATCACATAAACAGAGTTTGGAGACAATCCGTCAACAACCACATATCCCTTCTCACGGTCAGCGTCGGTAATCACATAATTGCGCCACTTATCATTGACCTGAGAATTAGGGTTGTTGGGAGATGGCTTCACAGTAAGGATCTTATACCCGAAGTTGCCTTCCTCATCGATGTTGAAGTTCTCACGATAGCTCTTTTCGTTTTCTGCATCAACAGCAGCATCACCTGTGGCAACATCCTTAAGATTGGTGTTCAGGTAGATAGTCAGAGTGGTCTCTGTTGTCTCTGCCTGGTTAGCATAGACTACGAAAGGAGTCGGATAGCGGTCTCGTGTGGAAATACCCATCCACTCCTGCCACTGGCGTCCGTTGCCATGACCATACCACTTTGAGGCATGGGAGAAATCTGTCACATTGTCATCCAAAGGAGACAGTGCACGAATAGCGAAACGATAATCTGTAGAGTACTGGAGGTCCTTGATTACCATGTCAAGCTGGTCCGGACCTACGATTTCGTTAAGCAACAGATCGTCAGTTCCCTGGATTGCATTCCAAGCGTCTGCACCACCGGAAACTTTAGGCTGCAAAGCCATCTGAATCTGATAGCCTGCACAATCCTTCACGCCATACCAATAAAGGTGGATGGTGTTTCCATGAGGGTAAGCTGCATCCAAGCCGCAGTTGTAAGGATAGTCGTCACCCTTTCCTCGTGTATAATCTGTAATGAACATGGTCATGAATTCGCGGTCAACGCTTGTGCCTGTGATGTCATCATCATCGCTACAAGATGTGAATGTCAACGCAGAGAGTCCCGCCAGTATCAAAGCCATGAAACTGAATATTTTTTTCATGTTCTGTTATCGTTTTTATTATTTATAACCGTAATAATTCTTATATACGCCTGAAGAGCGCTGTATGGCTTCCTGTGGATAAGGCAAAATGTATCTTACTACAGGCAAGTTCTCGATGGCTGCGACATTAGAAGGAAGGCTCTCCAGAATTCCGTTTCTTACGAGCCAGACATTGCCGTTAATGTCACCACGGATAAATCCATAGAATGAATAGAGACACTGGTCCTTTGGAATGCCATTGTTTGTATCACCCCACTGGTAGAAGTCAGCCTTCTCCCAAGCAGGAGCAGTGAAGCCACCGATTGTGATAAGAGACTTGGTCGGCTCACGTTGTGCACGTGCATAAGCATTGTAGATACGCAAGCTCTTCAGGCTCTGGTTCGGATATGTCTTGAGAACGGTTGTTCCTGAAATCTGATAGCCATAGAATTGTGCTGTAAATCCACGCAATGCGTTATTGTTAGCTTCCTCGATTTTGTAAGAATGGTAGTAGATACGCTCAGGAAGGTTGTCAATGTACTGCTTGCCATCATGTGTGTTGATAGCATCCTCATAACCACTGCCACCACCTGCATTCTGCATTCCGGCAGAATAGTAGCGCAGGAAACTGTAAACGAGCTCACGGCTGTAAGTGTTGGTGCGGACAAGGTCACGCCAGCGTGAGTTCTCACCTGCAAACTCCCATTTGCGCTCATCGAGCACGGCCTTCAAGAATGCGTCCTTGCTTGTCTTTGCCTCTGCGATGAATGTAGGGTCACCGTCAGCGAAAGCACGTTTGTGAACTGTTTCAAGACACTCAACAGCCTTATCTGTAGGACCACCATTCAACTCGTTGGCTGCCTCAGCATACATCAGCAACACATCAGCATAACGCATGTAAGGGAAGTTGATGCCGGTTGAGCCGGATGTCTTTGAGCCCAATGCATTGCCTTCTGCAGTCCAGAGCTTTGACCACTTGTTGTTGTGGACTGTATAGTCGTTGCGGACATAAACAGAGTCAACGAAAGCACCGTCACTGTTCTGGAAATAAGAATAATACCACAAACCGTTCACGAATTCACGACGCAAGTCCTTGTCACGGAACAGGAAACGATAGAACGCGTTAAGGCGTCCGTTGCCTTTAGCCTCACCCCAAGGGCCGACTGTGCTTCCTTCATAAGCGGAATAGGTAGGTCCCTGAATATAACCGGTGTTACCTGTTGATTCCTTTGCAAACGGCAGTTCGAAGATTACGTCATCACCATTAACTACCTGATAGTTACACTCGTTGACAAACACATCCTGATAAGGTTGCATGAGTTTGTGAGTGCCGGCGGAGATCACTTCGTAAGCATTTTCCATTGCAATCTTATAGAACTCCTCATAATTGTCAGGACGCTTCATCTCACCATAGCTGTTTGCATCGTTCTTGTTCGGATAAAGTGAATATCCTCCCGCAGTCAAAGCGATACGTGCGATAAGTGCATATGCGAACTCCTTAGAGCAGTGTTCTACTGTCACCGAACCACTTGATGCCATAGTCGGAGCAGCAACCTTCAAATCATTGATAAGTGCCTTCTGGATTTCCAGACGGTCAGCCACCGGTGGAACATACTCCGAGCCATGCTCTGAAGCAGGAGCAAAGAAGAAAGGAACATCTCCGAACATCACAACAAGGTCATGGTAAGCCATAGCGCGGAGACATTTTGCCTCACCCACCTGCTGCACTACGTCAGAATCGCCATTCTTGTAGAAAGTGCTCTGCTCTGCCGAAGCGATGAATTTGTTGGCATATTCTATAAGGTTATAGGCTGCCTTCCAGAATTTGTTGATGTCGCCTGCAGTATAGTCGCAGTCAAAACGTGCAAACGAGCCTGCCTCATGAGCACTGTTGGAGCTTATCTGCATATCAACATCACTATTGTAAGCGAATTTCAATTGATAAGCATCACCATAAAGGTCGCCTACGATTGCTTGGGCGTACACTCCATTAAGGGCACGGGTAATCTCCGACTTCTGGGAGAAGACAAATTCTTCTGTCGCAGATGAAGGCGCATCGACATCCAGGAAGTCATTGCAAGATGACAATGCCAGAACAGAGATACCTGCCAGTAAAATATTCTTTAGTTTCATATCTGTGCTTGTTGATTAGAATGTAATGTTAGTACCGAATACGAAGCTGCGATTACGTGGGTAACGGTTGTAATCGATACATGGTGTAAGACCTGACTGGATGTCAACCTCAGGGTCATAGCCGGAATAGCCTGTAATGATAAAGAGGTTTGTCGCAGATACGTAGAAACGTGCCTTTGTTACACCCCATTTCTTGGTGAGATTAGCAGGAAGCGTGTAACCAATGGTAAGGTCGTTACAACGAAGGAATGAACCATCCTCAATGAAGTAAGAGTGAGTAAGGTTGTTCACAACGTCCGTAGGGTTCCACAATGTGCGACCCATGTTGGCTCTTTCGTAAATCGCGTTGCCATTCTCCACATAGTAGAGCTTATAGAGAATATCTCCAGGAGTTCCTGTAAGTTCACCGCTGATGTCGTTGTACTGCCATCCGTCAGAGAACTTTGACAGCACATTGTAGAACTTGTTCTTGTTGCCCTTTGATGATGACAGCGTGTATGCAGTAGCATTGTTGATGTCAAAATCAAGCATGTAAGTGAAGTTTGTAACGAAATCGAAGTTCTTCCACTGTCCGCTGAAACCGAAGCCACCCTGGAAACGTGGAGTAGTCCTACCGATTACGGTACGGTCCTCGGCTGTGATACGACCGTCACCATTCAAATCCTTGAACTTCACTTTGCCCGGCAATGTTGCGATACCTGAGTTAGATGTACCTGACACTTCATTAATGATTGTCACATAGCCATCCTCACGTGGAGCCTGGTTCTTGGAAGTTCCGTTGTCTGCGGCAGAAGAGCCCCAAGGCACTGCCTGATAGTTGTTGGTTGGGTCGAAATAGAATTCGTCAAAGCCATAAAGACCGTCATAGACGAAACCGTAGATGAGACCAACCTCACCACCCTCTTTCAGCATATAGTCGTTGAGACCGGAATCCCACTGTCCACCTGCGATAGCCTTTTCTGTGAAAGAGCCATTCAGACGGTCAACCTTCATCTTGTTCATGCCGAAATTGAAGTTAGCGCTCAATACATAGTCAGAACCTCTGAGAATGTCGCCACTGACAGAGAGCTCAACACCCTTGTTGGTCACCTGACCGATATTCTGCTGCTGGCTTGTGTATCCAAGCACAGATGCGATGTCTGCATCATAGAGCATGTCCTTTGTAGTATTCCAGTAGAACTCCGGTGTGATTGTCACTCTGCCGTCAAACAACTGGATGTCTGCTGCCAGGTTTCGAGTCACGACTGTCTCCCACTTGATGTCTCTGTTGAAGAACTTGTTGCCGGAAGCATTGGCATAATACTTGTCACCATACTGTGTCATCTCGCCAAAGCCAGGACCTCCTGTTGACTGGATAGCATACAACTGACGCCAAAGGTCATCCTTGATACCATTGTTACCGGTAAGACCAAAGGCTGCACGAATCTTCAACTGGTTCATCCATTTAACCTTCCACCATGATTCTTCCGAGATTGTCCATGCACCGGAAACTGATGGGAAGTAGCCCCACTGGTGGCCCGGAGCGAACTTTGTACTGCCATCGGCACGGAGAGTGGCAGACAGCAAGTAACGATGCTTGTAATTGTAGTTTGCCTGTCCGAAGAAAGAGGCTGTTCTGTTAGGAGTGGAAAGTGTTGACTTAATCTCCTTTGGAGTACCGTCAGACATGTGGTTCCATGCATCGCGGGAAGTGAATGCTACAGGGAAATGAATCGCCTTAACCAAATCCACACGCTTGTCATTATGGTAGATTTCCTGACCGAGAAGGAATGACATGTTGTGTGTGTCATTGATGGAAAGGCTGTAGTTTGCAGTATTTGTCCATACGTAGTTCATACTGCGCTCATTCTCAATCTGAGCAACAGGAAGATTGTCGTTCTTACTACCTTCATCAGTCAGACCACCCCAGAAGCGGCTGTTGTCCAGCCATTTCAGGCTGATAGTACCCTCAGAGCGAAGTGTCAGGTTCTTGATAGGCTTCCACTCTACAGAGAACGCATTTGTTGAAGTATATGAGTGCTTCAACAATTCGTTCAGCATGATGTCGTTCTTTGGGTTTGTATACTTGAACAATTCTTCTTCAAGAGGGTCTGCATAAGAAGGGTCAAGATAGCCGAACTCTCTGAGACCGTTTGTAGGACGATACTTCAACACATCGATGATACCGCCTGTACCAATGTTCTTACCACCGGCACCCATATCACGACGATATGTGAACTTAGGGTTAATCTGGATGGTAAGTTTGTCGTTCACCTTAATTAATGACTTGATGTTCATGTTTGTACGACGAACACCGGAGCCCATGATGATACCCTTATCCTCACTCTGTGTGAGAGAAGCATTGAAACGGACTTTCTCCGAACCACCGCTGATGTTCACATTGGCAGAGTAGTTCAACGGAGTCTCGCCCATAACTTCGTCCTGCCAGTCATGCGACGGCAGTGTGGAGTACATGTCAAGGTCGTATGGGTTGCCGAAGTTTGCACGGAAGAACTTGCCGTTGCTTGAACGTGTACCGTTGCAGGAGTGCCACTGGTACTGGTATTTCGCAAACTCTGCCGCATCCATCAAATCAAGTTTCTTTGACAACTTGCTTATGCTCATGTTGGCATTAAAAGAGACGCTGACCTTGCCCTGTCCGGCACTTTTTGTTGTCACGACAACAACACCGTTACCACCCTTTGAACCATAGATGGCAGTGAGGGAAGCGTCCTTCAGCACATCGATGCTGGCAATGTCAGTAGCAGGAATATCGTTGATGTTGCTCACCTGGAAGCCGTCAACGATGTAAAGAGGTTCGTTGGTCTGTGTCACAGAAGAACCACCTCGGATACGGATGTTGACATCAGCACCCGGCTGACCGTCGACCGTTGTTACCTGCACACCGGAGATTTTACCCTGAAGAGCCACGGCTGCCGATGACACCGGCACCTGCTGAAGCTTGGCACCAGAGATAGAACCTACAGAACCGGTGAGATCTTTACGTGCACGTGAGGTATAGCCCAACACAACCACCTCTTCCACTGTGGCAGCGTCATCCTGGAGCTTGATTTGCAGACCTGTGCCTGCATCAACTTCCTGTGTCACCATACCGATGTACGAAACAACGATTTTCTTACCATTGGCAACCTTTATCTTGAAGTTGCCGTCGATGTCTGTAATGGCAGCATTCTTGGTGTTGCCTTTTTCCACAACAGTAGCACCGATGACAGGCTCATTGGATGAGTCAGTCACAGTACCGGTACATTCCACCTGTGCCCAAAGGGCAGATGGAAGTGCTGTGAAAAGCATTACCAACATGCATACCTTGCAAAAGAGTTTCTTTGCTTTACTCATGTTTTGGTTTTGTTTTGTTTTGATTTAGTTATTTGTTAAGTATGTATGGACGAAATTGATGACATTACGTCATAGTCTTCATGAAATCTATTTTTAGTTACATCAAGTCGTATCTGCTTTGTATATCAAAAACCACCCATTTCATCGTGATATTCAACTCCATGAATATCTTGGAAGACATGAACCTCTTTGCAAGAGGAATGCACAGGGGAACACTTTATGGATGGTCTCAAACAGTGAAGAAACAATCTACTGTTAGGTTTATTTCAACAGTTCTCGCTCTGAATGTGTCTGGCAATCAGAAAGATGATGAGTTCTGTGCCAATTTGTTTATAGTATATACTGTCGTTAAGCATCTTTCACAAAAGTACCAACTTATTTGTAATCATAGATAATATATGTCAAAATTTTTGGCAAAATTAAATATTTTTATTGATATATCAAAATTTTTCCATTGATTTTCTTGATAAAAGTTATCAAATACAACAAAAAATACCCTATAAGCGAACATTTATTATCCTAAAAAGATATTACCCCACGTATTCCTTTTGCAAAGAGTTCCACACCTTCCAATATATCCATAGAGTTGAATGTCACGATGAAATGGGCATTTTTTGATACACGAAGCAAATATGACTTTTAATGTTTAACTAAAAATATTTTCACAAAACTATGACTGTAAAACTATTACGCATTGCGTTCATAGCTCTGTTCACGTGCATCGTGACAACGCTTTCAGCGCAGACCATTACAGGTAATGTGAAGGATTCCAGTGGTGAGCCGATACTCGGCGCGACCATCATGGAGACTGGCACAAAGAATGGTACCGTTACCGACATTGACGGTAACTTCACCATCAAGCTGCAGTCTGCTGGCAACCTCAGCATATCTTATATAGGTATGAAAAGCCAGGTTGTCAAGACAGCAGGCAAGACAACCATCAACGTGGTTCTTCAGGATGACAATACCACTCTTGGTGAAATCGTTGTTGTAGGCTACGGTACAATGAAGAAATCCGACCTCACTGGTTCTGTAAGCTCCATCGGCACAGAAGACCTCAATGCGAAGGGTGCGGCATCCGTAATGGAAGGTCTGCAGGGAAGCGTTCCAGGCGTGAACATTACCAAAACTTCCGGTCGTGCGGGTGGTGATTTCAACATCGAAATCCGTGGCAAATCATCTCATAACAGTAGCACAAAGCCTATTTATGTAGTAGATGGTGTTATCTGTGATGATATACAGTTCCTTAACCCTCAGGACATTGAGCGTATCGATGTTCAGAAGGATGCCTCTTCTACAGCGATTTACGGCTCACGCGCTACAGCAGGTGTTGTTATCGTTACCACAAAGAGCGGTGCAAATATCGGTAAAAAAGTATCCAAGCCTTCTATCTCTTATGATGGATACTATGGTGTTTCGAAGATTGCTCGTATGCCGGACTTCATGACAGGTCAGGATTTCTACAACTTCCGTTTCATGAAATTCCTTTCTCCTATTGACGCAACAGCGGTGAACGGAAACCCAAGTTACTTTATGGGAAACTATAATCAGATGGCTCTTGTGGCAACTGATGACAATGGCGAGAACCCATACTCTGTGCTCAAGCAGATTATAACCAATGGGCAGTCTACTGACTGGGCTGATATGGTCACACGTGACGGCTCACAGCAGAACCACTACCTTGCGGTTAGTGGTGGCAGTCAGGATATCCACTACCACATGGGCTTCGGCTATAATCAGGAAAAAGGCATCTACGAAGGTGACCAGAAAGATCAGATTACAGTCAAGGCTTCTTTGGATGCGAAGATCAACAAATACATCTCTGCCGGTTTCTCTACAAACATGGCTTACATCAAGAACGAATATGCCAACGACAAGGGCGTAGAGCTCGCCTACCGTCTAAACCCGTTCTGCCAGCCTTATTCCAAGGCTCCTGATGCAAGAAACGGATACATCTATGATGCAAACGGCAATATTCCTGACGAAGGATACAACGGATACTACTACAATGCAAATGGTCAGATTATGAAGAACTATCGTCCGGGCGACAAGTATGCCATGGGGACAACTTCCACAGGAAACCAGTTCTCTGACCAGTTCAACCCGATGTACCTGATGGACGCTTATGCACGTGAGCGTCAGACATGGCGTCTGCTCGGCAGTTTCTATCTCCAGGTGGAACCTATCAAGGATTTGACAATCAAGACTGTGTACCAGCCTTCCTACACATACTATCGTGACGGCACATTTCAGGATATCGTTCTTGACGACAAGGGCGCACTTCTTGACAAGAGCTTCGGCACAACAGATGCTGACGGTAATCCAATGAACTATGCCCTGCGTAAGACACAGCGCTCTTTCAGCTGGACATGGGATAATATCGTCAACTACAACAAAACATTCGCTGATATTCACAGCGTCAACCTTATGGGACTGTTCTCTATGTTGCGCAATGAATCAGAAAACGACCAGATACGTTCCCTTGGTGTACTTGCCGGCTCACTATGGCATAACATGAACAGCGGAACTGTTGACCCTACAGAAACAACAACCGGTTATGGCGACAGTTCTATGATTTCTTATGCCTTCCGTGCAAACTACACATTGATGGACAGATATATGCTGACAGCCACAATGCGCTGGGACGGCTCTTCCAAGCTTGCTCTTGGTCATCGTTGGAGCTCATTCCCTTCTGTTGCCGTGGCGTGGCGTGCTTCTGAAGAAAAGTTCCTAAAGAATGTTGATTGGCTCTCCAATTTGAAACTCCGTGTGTCTTATGGTGAAACTGGCAACAATGGCGGTATAGGCAACTATGACTATATGGTTGGTTTCAGTAATCCTGTTTATTACCCATTCGGCGGAATATATGAGACAGGACGTTATCCAAACGGTATTGTTGACAAGACTCTCTCATGGGAGCGTTCTCGCGAATGGAACTTCGGCATTGACTTCGGTTTCCTCAACAACCGCATCAACGGTAGCATCGACTACTATGAGAAAAACTCTGAAGACCTTCTCTATAAGGTTAAGCTCCCACTTGAGGCAGGTGGCGTCACTATGAGTACTAATGTCGGCAAGGTACGCAACCGAGGTATTGAAGTTGCATTAAATGCAGTCCCTGTACGCACAAAGGACTGGAACTGGGAAATTACAGCAAGCTTCTCTCACAATACGAACAAATTGCGCGAGATTAACGGTTCTGGCACAGACCTTCCTTCCGACCAGCTCTTCATCGGCAAGTCAATCAACAACGTATATAACTACGATTGGCTTGGCATCGTCTCTGATCGTTACATGACAGTTCCTGATAATGAAATTGCACGCAGCATGATGCCAGACCAAATTGGTCAGCAGGTACGTGAGTATGAGTACTACAACAAGTGCTACGGACTTTACGAGGGACAGCCAATCATTGACGATGTCAATGGTGACGGACAGTTCAACGATGCGGACAAGAAGGTTTGGAGCGCAGACCCTGACTGGATTGGCAGCCTTTCAACTTCTGTGTCATGGAAGAGTTGGGACTTCTCAACTTCTCTTTACACACGTCAGGGAGGTAAGATGAATTCCGGCTTCTACAGCAACTATCTTGACTATAAAGACCGTGGATGGATGCACCTTAATGTGGATTATTACATACCGGCAGGTACGCTCATCGACTGCGATGGCATAAACCCTGACGGCACATACATCAACCCGGTTTACCAGCAACAGACACAGTACGGCGAATATCCTTTCCCTAACGATGGCCTTAACGGTGGTCTTAACGGTTCTTCAACTTATGCGTTCAACCGCGACGGTGCACAGTGCCAGCAGGTTACAGACGCTTCATTCGTGAAGATTAAGCATATAACCCTTGGCTACACATTCCCTAAGCAGTGGCTCAACAAGGTTGGTATCAACCACCTCCGCCTCTATTGCACAGTGACCAACCCATTCGTATGGTCTGACTATAAGGGCTTTGACCCAGAGTGGGGCGGAAATGGTCTGAAGAACGACGGTCCAAGTACTGTTACATGGGAGTTCGGTGCAAGTCTCAAGTTCTAATCAAATAATACTGTAACAATAATGAAAAAGATAACATATTTCATAGCAGCGTTTGCAATGCTCACAGCCACAAGCTGTTCCGATTTCCTTGATCCGGAGAACAAAGGGGCAGGTGAATACCCAGACGCATCAGAGTACTTCGAAACTCCGGAGGGACTCAAAGCATTCCATGCCAATGCTTTCACATATCTGAGGAGTCTGGCAACTGCCCACGAAATTAATGACGACGGCACTGACCTTTACGAGCCATGCCGTGGACAGTCTCCATCCGTGTTCCATAATTTCTCACTCTCATCAGAGACCAGTGGTGTGGAGAGCTACTATACCGCTTGTACAAAACTCATCAACAACGCTAACGGACTTATCAAGTATGCTGCCGGCAAGAACGATACATACGTTGCGGAAGGTAAGTTCCTCCGTGCTCTTGGTTACTATTATATGACACAGCACTTCGGTCCTGTGCCTTATGTAGGTGCCTACATCGAGAGTTCTACACGTGAGTATCCGAAAACTCCGCTGGAGGAGATATACACAAATGTTGAGAAAGACCTGACAGAGGTTATCGCCTCAAGCGTTCCTGAGAGCTCCACAGATGGAACTGTTAACAAAAGAGCTGCAAGAGCGCTCCTTGCAAAAGTATATCTTGCTCACGGATGGGATATCAACACGACCGTTACCGATGCGGCTGCCGGTACTTACTCGGTGACAAGCAAAGAATATTTTAGCAAAGCAGCTGCGATGGCAGAAGAGGCTCTCAACGGTATGACCCTCACACAGAGTTTTACCCAGAAATGGAATCCTTCCAATGATGCTACTAATCCGGAGACTTTCTTTGCAGTGCAGTACAACCGCGCGACATATCCGGGTGACCTGACAGAAGGCGGGCACGAGCTTTGCAATTATTATTGCCACTACTATGGTTCAGGCATGAAGACTTCCACTTCCAACAAATCGCTGAACACACGTTCTCTCGCTATGTGGGAGAAGGGTGATGAGCGTTGGGATGGCACATTCATGACCACCGTCTACAACTTTGACAAAGCAGTGGCAGACTGGTCTAAGGCCGGCTACTACGCTTACTACAATAACGAGGTAAACAAGAACAACCTCCATGTCTGGATGTACTTTGCCCCTACTTATGTTACAAGAGCAGAGTTCGAGGCATACCTTACAGCACACAAGGCTCAGTTCGTGAAGAGTGCTGACGACGCGAATGTTCCTCATGCAAACCTTCTGCTCAACGGGCAGATTCTCAAATACGAGTTCACTGCTGACGGTTCATTCAAACAGCCGACAATAACAAACCAGGATCTTTCCACCAACAACAAAGGAACAACTCTTGAGGTCACTCCGTGCGTGAAGAAATATGACGACCCTGCAACTCCTAATGCGGGTAAAACGAACTCTTACACCAACATACCTCTGCTCCATGCTTCTGAGGTTTACCTTACAGCGGCAGAAGCTTACTATATGGCAGGTGAAGAGGGGAAAGCTTGGGAGAAAATCAATGCAGTACGTAACCGTGCAAAGGCTCCTAACCTGAACAACAATCTTGCTAATTACGATGTGGATGTCAAGTTCTCCAGTAATTTCACACTGCTTAACCTCATTCTTGATGAACGTGCACGTGAGACTTATGCAGAACTTACACGCTGGATTGACCTCCGTCGTACAAAGCAGCTTGTACGTTACAA
Source organism: Palleniella intestinalis (assembly GCF_013166595.1). Taxonomy (GTDB): domain Bacteria; phylum Bacteroidota; class Bacteroidia; order Bacteroidales; family Bacteroidaceae; genus Prevotella; species Prevotella intestinalis. Next base: position 292,474 of record NZ_JABKKG010000005.1, read on the forward strand.
TGTGGCTTACAATCAATTTATTCACAGTGTTGCTGACATGTCAAACCTTGAAGGCGAGATTAAGTGGTATCGTCCGATTCCAGAAACAGAGATTTCATCCAACACAGCTTTAAGTCAGGAAGACCAAAACCCTGGTTATTAATTCATGAATCAAAAATAAAGATATTATGACAATGAAAAAGATAATGTATTCTTTGATGGCACTCTTTGTGGCATTCGCTTTCACCGCATGTGATGACGACCCTGATATGGGAGCTGCCATGCCGTCTAATCCTGCAACAGACATAGCAGGGACATATTCCGGCGGTTGGCATCAGGTGCTTACGAACTCTTCCGGTGAGGTGCAGGATGAGAAAGACGGTGTCGGCTCTATCGAAATTACTGCTGTCGAGGAAAAGACAGACCAGGTGACAGTGACCATCAAGACTGTTGATGGGCTTATTGCCAATGAGCTGTCTGACATAGCTAACTGTGGTGCTCACATGGTTGAGAATGATGTCTACTACTTTGTATTCAATACAGACGCCGCTAAGAACATTGGCAAGTTCTCCGCTAAGATAGAGAAGGGACAGTTGTCATTCTCATTCGTGACAACTGTGAAGGTTGGACGCAAGACATACACAAGTACAAATACTTTCTCTGGAGGCAAATAACCCTGAAAAGAAACATGGCTGGCATTGCGGATTTCCTATAGTCCGCAAGCCTGCTGCCACTAAACATTTTTATTAACCTATTTACAAACAATTAAAAAACTAAAGACAATTATGAAAAAGTTTTTACTTTCTACATTGGCATTCGCAGCTGTAATGACAGTAAACGCACAAGTTGCACAGATTGATGGTAAAGCATGGGCTACAGCTAATGGCTCGGCTGATGAGGGTTCTACAGCATGGCCTGTCGCAGCAGGTGTGGTTATTTGCGAGAATGACGGTGCCGTTATGGCAAATGGTGCTGATACAAATTTCAAGATTGCAGGCAGCGAGGCAAACGGATATGATGCTATCGATGCTGACGGCATGATTGTGGACGCTTCGCTGCAGGCCGTTCAGGGGCAGGACAATCCAAGAGATGCTGACGGAGGAAATGGCTGGGAGACATTCAAGGCTCCTGCAACAGGTGCTTTCCTGACAATCACAGCAAAGAAGGACGGTTATCTCGCAGTCGTGGCTAAGTACTCTTCCAACAAGAATTACACAGTGTTTGAGGAAGGTACATGTATTCCTTACACACTCTCTATGGAGTGGGGTGACGGTGTTAAGAATGGCGCTCCGGCAACTACAAACCCTCTTACCTATACTCTTCCTGGTGTGGATGCAGGTGACGGTGTTATTGTTTATGACCAGGAGGCTGGCTCTATTAAGTGGCCTGAGCAGATTGTTCTTGGTGCTGAGTCTGCAATAAAGAAGAATGGTCTTGGCGTAATCATCTTCCCTGTTTTTGCTGATTGTGTTTATAACGTTAACGCATGGGGTTCAAAGATTGCTCCTCAGGGTATGATTTTCTCAGAAACTCCATTCCAGACAATCAAGGCTGTTGACGCTCAGGGTGACACAGGAAATGCTCCTGTGGTTCTCTACTCTGCAACAGGTGCCGGCATCCAGAATGTTCAGGGTGCAGAGAACACAACTGTTGCTCCTAAGAAGGTTGTGAAGAACGGTCAGATCATGATTGGCGACTTCAACATCGCAGGTCAGCGTGTAAAGTAATCTTCAACGTTTTCGTTAAGCAAAATCGGCAGAGCTAAACTTGTTTCGACTTTGCCATAGCGAAAAAAGCAGGATAAAATCCAACAAAGATTTGCAGAAGAATGAATAGAACAAACGCTATATATAATGGAGAGGAACGCAAGGACTTCTCCATTATATGTTTTTGTCGTTTAGCGACTATTTGGCAGTTACACTATTCGGTTCGCATTATCTTTGTAATCAGCAATTTAATGTTACATCCGATTGGATCGGGCGATGAAGCGCATGTTGCGAAACAGAGCACCAAACCATAGCTTCGATATTGTCCTTAAATAAGTTAGTCCACAAAAATAACAGCGCCGAGAAGGCGAAAGACAAATCCATACATAACAATGGAAAACAATGGCTTTTAATTTTGTGGACTAACTTATCTTTTAATGTTTAACTAAAAAATAAATTTCACAAAACTATGACTGTAAAACTATTTCGCATTGCGTTCATAGCTCTGTTCACGTGCATCGTGACAACGCTCTCGGCGCAGACCGTTACAGGTAATGTGAAGGACTCCGGTGGCGAACCTATCATTGGTGCCACAGTCCAGGAGAAAGGCGGCAAGGGTGGTGCTGTCACTGACCTTGACGGAAATTTCTCCATCAATCTTTCCGGTGGGAACCAGTTGGTGATTTCGTACATCGGCATGAAGACAAAGACTGTCAGTGTTGCCGGCAAGAGCAACATCAATGTAGTCCTTGAGGATGATGCCACAGGACTTGAGGACGTTGTTGTCATCGGTTACGGTACTGTGAGGAAGAAAGACCTTACAGGTGCTGTCGCTTCAGTAAACGCCAAACAAATTGAGAATGTTCCTGTTGCCAATGTCAGTGAGGCTCTGACAGGCAAGATGGCGGGTGTGAACATCACTACTACTGAAGGTTCTCCTGACGCGGACGTGAAGATTCGTGTCCGCGGTGGCGGTTCACTCTCTCAGGACAATTCACCTCTTTATATTGTGGACGGTTTCCCTGTTGAGAGCATCAGCGACATTGCCCCAAGTGAGATTCAGACTATCGACGTGCTGAAGGATGCCTCTTCCACCGCTATCTATGGTGCTCGTGGTGCAAACGGTGTCATCATCGTGACAACAAAGAGTGGCTCAGAAGGCAAGATGCAGGTGAACTTCAACGCCTCTGTAGGCTGGAAGAAGATCACCAAGGAAGTGAAGGTCATGGATCCATTCAATTATGTGGCTTACCAGCATGAACTTGGCAGTGAGGACTATGGAAACTATAATGACCTTGAAATATGGAAATCCATTGAAGGTGACAACTTCCAAGACCAGATTTTCGGCAGAACAGGTGTCCAGAAGCAGTATAACGTGAATGTCAGCGGTGGCAGCAAGGATGTCAAATTCAATGTTGGTTTCAACCACAATGACGAGGAGAGCATCATGGCAGGCTCCGGATACTCAAAGAACAACATCAATGCAAAAATCAATGCCACTCTGAACAAATGGCTGACAATGGACTTCAATGCCCGTCTTGCATTCACAAAACTTGACGGTCTGAGCGGTGGTGCCGACACCAACGAAAGCAATGCAGCAAACTCATTGGTGGCAAACACTGTGGCATGGCAGCCTGTACAACAGTTGTCAGCAAACCTTGATGATGACGAGGAGAACTCCGGTGCGACACGCCGCACACCATGGCAGCGTCTTAACTCCACATACAAATACCAGGAGCGCTTCCAGCAGAACTACAATGCAGGATTGAACTGGAAACCATTCAAGAACATCACTTTCCGTACTGAGTTCGGATACCAGTGGAGATACAACAACACTGACCAGGCATGGGGCAGCGATGCCACACAGAACTCAAACCTTGGCATGAATGGTTATCCACAGGCAAGTTTCACAACTTTGAAATACCAAAACTGGCGCAATGCCAACACTGTCACTTACGACAACAGGAAACTCTTCGGCGGGCGCGACCATATCAATGTGATGATCGGTCAAGAGTGGAGCTCCACAAAGCAGACACAGCGCGAAAGCACTTCCATAGGCTTCCCACTCAACTTTACCATCGACGAGGTGCTTAATTTCCCTTCCAACGGCACTGCACTTCCTAACGCGGGCACAATACCGGCAAAGGAAAACATGCTGTCATATTTCGGACGTATCAACTATACAATGGCAGACAAGTATCTGCTCACATTCACAATGCGTGCCGACGGCTCCTCAAAATTCGGCAAGGACAACCGCTGGGGCATCTTCCCTTCATTGGCATTGGCATGGCGCATAACTGACGAGAAGTTCATGCATGGAGCAGAGAACTGGCTCTCGAACCTCAAACTGAGACTCAGTTTTGGTACAGCGGGCAACAACCGTATTCCTGCCAATCTCCTGGAACCTACATACAAGATGTCAAGCTCTACAGGCAAGGGACCTTTCTATGATGAGAACCGCGCACCTATGCTGGAGCACCTCTCCACACTCTACAACCCTAACCTGAAGTGGGAGACTACGGTGACACGAAACATTGGCATCGACTACGGTTTCCTAAAAGGACGCATCAACGGTACTTTGGACTTCTACTGGAACACAACAAAAGACCTGCTCATGCAGTCCGGCATTCCTACAAACACAGGATACAGCGCACAGTATCAGAATTTCGGCAAGACCTCAAACAAAGGTGTCGAGCTTGCGTTCAATGCTGTTGCCATTGACAAAAAGAAGTTTGGCCTGAATTTCACATTCAACATCTCTTACAACAGGAACAAGATTGAGGACCTTAATCTTGACAACCCATGGCAGAGCTCAAACTGGTCAGGCAGCACAATCTCAAAATATGAGGATTTCCGCATCGAAAAGGGTGGAAGACTTGGAGAAATATGGGGATTCAAGCAGACCGGCTACTTTACGGTTTATGACCCTGCAACAGGAACCGGTGATCTCGTGCTGAATGCAAAAGGACAGTGGCAGCTGGTTGACGGCCATGCTCCCGACAAGAGCCAGACTCTGTTCGGTGGCAATCTCTATCCTGGTGTGCCAAAGGTTGAGGTTGACGAGAACGGCGACCCTGTCAAGCAGCGTCTTGGCAACACCATCGCTCCTACAACAGGTGGTTTCGGATTTGACGGGCGTGTCGGCAACTTCGATTTCAATGTGTTCTTCAATTACTCACTCGGCAACAAGATTGTCAATGGCACAAAACTGGCTAACGCATTCTATCATGGCTCAGCACGCAACTACAACCTTGTCGATGATTTCAATCTTGACAACCGCTACACATGGATTGACCCATCCACAGGCATGAACCTTGGCAGACCGTCCACAGGCACTATTGAGGCATACGAAGGTGTGGAGAACATAATGGCACGCCTTAATGAGCTCAACCAGGGCAAGAGCATGTACAACCCTGCCGGAGTGACAGCTATGCAGCTTACAGACTACGCCGTAGAGGACGCTTCATTCCTGAGACTGCAGAATGTGACCATCGGATACACACTGCCAAAGAAATGGCTTAAGCATGTGTTCCTGTCCAATGTCCGCATCTACTTCACAGGATACAACTTGTTGTGCTTCACCGGTTACGATGGATATGACCCTGAGGTGGACACATCTTCAAAGAAGAATCCTATGTGCCCGGGCATCGACTATGCAGCTTATCCTAAGAGCCGTTCATTCGTTGCCGGAATAAACGTTACTTTCTAAAACATCAAAACACTGAAAAAAGATATGAAAAAGACAATATCATCCATCGCACTGATGGCAGGCATACTTGCTATGTCCTCATGCTCGGACTTCCTTGACCAGGAGTCACCGTCATCGATGGGACAGAATAATGTGTACAACTCCGCATACTTCACTGAACTGCGTATAAACAGGATCGTGGGCGACCTTATGCAGGACCGCAGCTACTCACAGGACTTGGCGATTGTCTGGAACATGAATAGCGATGTAGAGCTTGTTGACGGCCTTGGAGACAACGCGTCAAATACCGGTAGCGAGCGTGGAAACATGAACTACAACCTCAGCCCTAACTGGACACGACTTAATGACACATGGAAGCAGCTCTATGCTACAGTGGAGGACTGTAATGATGCCATAGCAGGAATCAGAAGCAGCGAACTGCTGAACAGCGAAAAGAACAGTGACCGATTGGCTATGAGACGCTATCTTGGTGAAGCATTGACGTTGCGTGCACTGACATATCGCGACCTTACAAAGTTCTGGGGCGATGTCCCTATGAAGCTTGAGCCGTCTCAGCCAGGCCTCAGCAACGCTTATCTTGAGAAGACTGACCGCGACGTTATCCTTGACCAGATGATGAAAGACCTTGAAGAGGCGACAGAGTACCTGCCATGGGCTGACGAGGTGTCAGGCTATACCACCGAGCGTCCTACAAAGGGATTCGCTCACGCCCTCTTGGCACAGCTTGCTTTGACACGCGCCGGATATGCCATCCGCGAGCAGGCAAAGGAAGGATACGAGACAAAGCCTGGCTATTCTGACCCGGCTTACCCGACACAACGTCCTGACGCTGCTACACGCAACGCGCTCTACAAGAAGGCGGCAGAACATTGCTATGCAGTGATTTCTGACAACCACCACAGCCTGAACCCTTCATTCGAGAATGAGTGGCATCTCATCAACCAACTGGCTCTTGACAAGAACTACCATGAGAATCTGTATGAGATTCCTATGGGACTGAACTTTGCATCAGAGCTTGGTTACACTGTCGGTGTCCGCCTGAATGGTGTGACATCCAAATACGGCTATGGCAACTCGTCAGGCAAGATGAAGGTGACTGCACCGCTGTTGTACTCTTATGACAAGAACGACACACGACGCGACATCACATGTGCAAACTTTGAAATCAAAGAGGATGCCGGCGTTACAAAAGAAATGATGCTTAAGAATTCACCTTTCGGCATCTATGTCGGCAAGTGGGACCCACGCAAGGAAAACGCAGAATGGCTCCAGCAGAACCTCAAGACAACATCAAAGCACATGACTGGCATCAATCCTGTCATCATGCGCTACTCTCAGGTGCTGCTCTACTATGCTGAGGCATTGAACGAGCTTGCAGGTCCTGACGGGACTTTTGAAGAATGCACCCTCACAGCACGTCAGGCACTTGCATTGGTACACACTCGTGCTTTTGCTGATGCCCACAAGGCTGATGCTCAGGCATACGTAGACAATATTCCTGCCAACAAGGACGCTTTCTTCAACGCTATCGTTGATGAGAACGCATGGGAGTTTGCAGGCGAAGGCTACCGTAAGTTCGACCTCATACGCTGGGGCATTCTCGCAGAAAAGATTTGGGAGATGAAGCAGAGCTACATCAATGCACTCTCTGCCGGCGAATATCCTGAGACTCTTTATTGGAAATGGGCTGACGCTGCACAGACACAGATTGACATGAGCTCTGTAACTTTCTATGAGATAGGACTCACTGACGATGACGCTCTGGCTCTCGGCTACTGCACAGTGAAGACCAACGAGACTACCGGTGAGCAGACCAAGACAGTCAATAAGGTTGACGGTTTCGGAAAATCCTCTGTCGACAAGACTGACGACACTCAGGTCTACACCAACCTCCCATCCATCAGTTCCGGTCTTGTGGGCAAAGGCAATCCATACATGGGCGACAACATGGGTGACGGTGTGGCTGTCAAGAACAGATACATCATGCCTATCGGTGCTTCAACCATATCTGCATCCAACGGCAAGTTACATAATTCATACGGTTATTCCGATTAACAAACAACAACGAATATGAAGATTAATAACATATTTTTCAAAAAAGCAGCATTCGTGCTACTGGCAGCCCTCACAGCAGTCAGTTGTACCGACGACAACGACTGGGCTACAGACTCTTCCCTATCTCGCCTTTTTGGTGTGAAGGACAATATCTCTGTAACATCAGGTGACACTTATGCTGAGATCACGTTCAACTACGTGCCTGAGGCTACCCACTATATAGTAGAGTTGTCTACAGACCCTCTGTCAGACGATGTGCCGATGGGAGGACCTAATGCTTTGGTGTATGGAGAGGACGAATCCATAAAGCCACAGTCAGGCTATACAGGAGTGGAACTCACTGTCCATGGGCTGCAAGGGGCTACCGAGTACTACCTCCGAGTGAAGGCGCGCTCTGACCATAAGACAGAGTCAAGATGGGTGTATTACAAAGAGGGACAAACTTTCAAGACACTCGCAGAGCAGGTGTTCAACATCCCGGCTTCAACAGACATCAGTGATGAATGGGTGCGCCTCTCATGGAATACTGACGAAGTGACAAACATCCTTGTGCAAGTTCCTACAGACCAGGTTGACGATGAGGGCGAAACTATCTTGAACACTGTCCGGAACATTACACTCACCGACGAGATAAAGGCTGCACGCGAATATACTATTACGGGGCTGACAGGCTCAACTTCCTACATTTTCACTATCATGAACGGAGATGTGAAGCGCGGCACACTGAACATCAGCACCGCAGCACCTATGCCGGCAGGAAACCTGAAGTATGAACTGCCTGCTATGGTTACCAAGATTGACAATGCTCTGCTGGAGGAACTCTTTGAACAGGCCAAGGAATTGGCAGGTTCTGACAACGCTTCTGTAACTATCGGCTTGCAAGGCGGTTCCACTATCGAACTGGCAACTCTTAGCGAAACCAATGAAACTGCGGGAGTGAAGATTCCGGAAGGAATGTCGGTGACATTCTTCGGCATGCCGGGCGAGACTCCTACTTTGGTGGTGCCAAAGAGCATGAATATCGATGGCTCACACAACTTCATTAATTTCGAGAACCTGAAGATTACCGAGCGGAGTGGTGCTAATTATCTCATTAATCAGGGAAAGGCATGCAATATCAATAATATCACATTCAAGGGATGTGAACTCTTCGGATTCGGAAACACACCATTCCGTCTACAAGGTTCAGACATCAAGACTATTGGCAATCTGACAATGGACAACTGCCTGATACACGACATTTCACACGCCGGAGGCTACAGCTTGATTCATATTGATGCCGGAGGCGGAAAAGGATATGTCAACAATATCCTTATTCAGAACTCCACAATCTATAATGTGAAAGCTGCTAACGCACGTTGCATCGTTCAGGTGAAGGACACTGACATGGAGTCATGCAAGTTTGTCAACTGTACTTTCCGCAACATCTTGGGTGGTGGACGTTACTTCTTTGACTCTAACGGCACAAGCAAGGGCACATCCACTCCTGTGGTCATAGAGAACTGTCTGTTTGGGCACATGAATACAAAGGACACTCGAGGCGGACGCAACAAGACAGGCTTTGATGTGGCAAATTCCTATGTGACATACGAACAGGACGGCTGTTTCTGGCATGAACAGGCAGAAACAATCAATGGCACAGAGTTCCCTAAGACAGCTAACGCCATCCCTGGATTCGATAATCTTGGAAAGGCTGACACTGACATATTCGCAGACCCGGACAACAATGATTTCACAATCAAGGACGAGAAGGTCAAGAACATGAAGATTGGTGACCCACGCTGGCGCAACTAAAATGGCTTGACGCCTATTCGGTGGAAATAATCATGACCGGCATTCAAATGACAGAATGCCGGTCATTTTCAAAAAAAGAGATGTCTTAAAGGGTGCAGAACAATTAGGAGAAGGTGCAGACGGATGGGCTGTACTGTGCATGAATACAAGTAAGAGAATACAGAACAGGCTTTATCCTGCATCCTTTTTGAAACACAATACTATCACATTGTTTTTCAGCGTGTTACAACCACCATAACAAAAGGTTACCTTTTACAGTGCAAACCGTAACCTTTTACAAAGGAAAAGGCTACCTTTCGCAGTGCAAAAGGTAGCCTTTTAAAATGCAGTGGAATGGATTACTTGAACAGCTCGTCAAGATAGGTGTAGAAAGCAGGGTCTTCACCGATGACAGTCTTCACTATCTTGCCCTGCGGGTCTATGACAATCTTTGTCGGGAAGCCCTGGATGCCGTAGTTCTTCATGATGTCCGTGCCCTTAGGGTTATAGACATGCTTCCATGGGAGGTCAAGCTCTTTGACGGCAGACTTCCATTTTTCCTCGGTGTCACCGCAGTCCACGCCGAGAATCTCAAACTTGCCGGCATACTTCTTGTAATAGTTCTTCATCTCCGGCATGCCCTTTATGCACCAGCCGCACCATGTTCCCCAGAAGTCAAGGACAACATACTTGCCACGGAGGGAACTCAACGCCAATGGTTTTCCGTCAATGTCGTTCAGCGTAAAGTCAGGAGCGAGGGTGGCATCGTCAGCCTGCGCCTTGGCCTTTTGGCTCGCCTGAGTCTCCACAGCAGCAGAGTTTGTGCCTTTATCCGAGTTTGAGTTCGCGTTGCATGCGCAGAACATTGCTGCACAAGCAAAAGTAAGGATTGTTTTTCTCATTTTGATTTCATGTTTATTTGTTAGTACTTTTATTGTTCCACATTCACTAATGCAGGTCTCAATGATGCTGCAATTTTTCCCGATTTCATCGGAAAAACACCTTTATTGAGGGTCTACATCATAATAGACTTGCAGACTTGCATAGCGTTTGTCCTGCATGATGATTTGGCGTATCTGACGCAGGCACAGGCGCACCCTCGGCAAGTCTATCCCCGGTTCAAGTTTCAGGACTATCTTTCGTATGTTCATCGATTTCACACGTGCTACGGAGGGGCGGTCGGGTCCTAACACACGTGAGCCGAAAATCTGTCTCATCCTGCCTGCCATCTCTATGCCTGCCGTCTCGACTACGGGGTCTTTGGCATGGCGGAGATAGACATAGATAAGCCGGTAAAATGGGGGATATTTGAACATCTGACGCTCTTCGCACTGCGTTTTGTAGAATGTCCGATAATCGTTTCTTACCACCTGCCCGATGACCGGCACATCGGGCTGCTTCGTTTGCAGTATGACAAGTCCCTGCCCCTCTTTCCTGCCTGCCCTGCCCGACACCTGCGAGAGCATTTGGAAACCTCGTTCATAGGCGCGGAAGTCGGGAGTGTTGAGGATAGAGTCGGCATTCACTATGCCGACAACGCTCACATTGCCGAAATCAAGCCCCTTGCTGACCATCTGAGTGCCTATCAGCACATTCGTTTTTCCTGCGGAGAAATCGGCTATTATGCGTGCATGGGCGTTCTTTGTGCGTGTTGTGTCGAGGTCCATCCTTGCCACTTTGACCTCAGGAAACAGTTCCATGAGTTTCTCCTCGACCTTCTCCGTTCCGTAACCGTGGTCACGCACATCGGTACAGAAGCACGACGGGCATTTTTTCGGTATCTGATAGGTGTATCCGCAGTAATGGCATGTCAGCCGGTCTGTTGTCTTGTGCATCGTCAGCGAGACATCGCAGTTCTCGCATTTGGGCACCCAGCCACAGTCACGGCATTCGACAATGGGCGCGAAACCTCGGCGGTTAAGGAACAGGATGACCTGTTTTCCGTCGGAAATCGCCGATTTCATCGCTTCAACAAGCCTTGGCGAGAATGGTCCGTACATCATTTTCCGACGTTGCATGTCAGCCGTGTTGACAATCTCTATCTTCGGCAGCTGCAGCCCACGATACCTTTCCGTAAGCTGAACAAGGCGGAATTTGCCGGAAAGTGCATTGTTGAACGATTCCATCGAGGGTGTTGCAGTGCCAAGAACCACTTTCGCGCCATGCTTTTTCGCCAGCATCATCGCCACACTGCGTGCATGATAGCGTGGTGCAGGGTCTTGCTGCTTGAACGAAGGGTCATGCTCCTCGTCGATGATTATCAGCCCAAGGTTAGTGAAAGGCAGCAGTACGGCACTGCGTGCGCCAAGGATAATCTTGTATGGATTATCGGAGAGTTGCTTCTGCCATATCTCCACGCGCTCCGCATCACTGTATTTTGAGTGATAAATGCCCATTTCATCGCCAAAAACACATTGCAACCTCTGCATTATCTGGACAGTAAGGGCTATTTCAGGAAGTATGTAAAGCACCTGCTTTCCTGCCTTGACAGCATCCCTGATAAGGTGGATGTATATCTCTGTCTTGCCGGAGCCTGTTACCCCTTGCAGCAGTACAGGGATTGTTCCAGCAGCATTCACTTCGTCATAAGCCTTCGTCTGTGCTTCCGACAGTGGCTTTATGCGCTCCATGTGGTTATCGCCACCTGTGCTAAGCCTGCCGACAGGCACTTCGTAAGTCTCGAGTATGCCACGGTCGATGAGAGCCTTCACGACGGCAGATGTGGCATGTGCCGTGTTCATAAGTTCTTCCTTGGTGACACCTTCGTTTTCCCCGATTAAATCGGCAAAAACTGCAAGCACCTGCGACTGTTTCGCTGCACGCCGCACCATCTCCTTGGCTATGGCTTGCTCCTTAGCTCCTTGGTAGCTTCTTGTGAAGCGAATCCATGTTTCTGTCTTAGCCCTGTAGCCGTCCTCCTGCTTCAGTCCGGCGGGCATTGCTGCACGATAGATGTCGCCGATAGGGCAGATATAGTACTCCGCCATCCATTTCCATATATCATACTGTGACGTTAGCAGCACAGGCTTTTCGTCCAAGACATCGATGACCGCCTTCACTTCCACGCCTTTCGGCTCCTCATCATGAATCCGTACAGCAAGGGCGGTGTATGTCTTCGACTTACCCAGTGGGACAAGGAGGCGCACAAAGGGACAGACACGCTGCTCCATTCCCTCCGGAATGGAATAGGTCAGGAGCCCTTCCACTCCCAATGGCAATATGCAGTCAATGTATTTCAAAAATATTATTGTATTACTTTCGCTTTATCTGTCATACAAAAGTAAGCAAAAAAAAGCAGACTTCTTATGCTGAAGTCTGCTTTTTATATTGTGTTATGATATTTTTAGAAATACACAGCCAAGCCTATCTGCCATGCGCCTGTCTTTATATTGCTCACGGCATCGCCTATACTGGCTTCGGCAGTCTTGCCGCATGGGATATTATAGTTTGCCTTTACCTCAAGGTGGTTGAGAAGCATTGCACCGAGACCGACATTCACACTGAACTGGCTTGATTTCATTGTCCAGTCCTGAATCTTCTCATCGCCGACACGGAAGGCAAACTGTGGACCTGCGAAGACGAACACGCTTGCCTTGTCACCGAAGCCGAACCCTTTGCGGACGTTCAGTGGTATGGCAATACTCTTTGATGTAATGCTGAAAGATTCATTGTCATCCACATCAGTGAGCTTGCCTTTGCGCTGGTCATAAACAGCGGAAGCATCAATGTCAAATCCGAGAGGAAGGCCGATTTTCACTGTCGGTCCGACATAGAAGCCGTTACGGTTGGATGCGTCAAGCACACTATTGTCCAAAGACATGTGAGTGATGTTCATACCACCACGAAGACCGAACTTAACTTTTGCCTGTGAGTTTGCCACGAAAGCAAGCATCACAATGGCGATAGCTATAAACTTTTTCATTTCCACTAAATGTTATTATGTTTTCAATTGTTTAATGACATCCATACCTTCTCTTTAATGACGCTCACGCCTTACCGAAACTCTTGCCGAGCCGGAAGAGGATGCAGAGCTGCGCTTTGTTGAAGGTTTTGCCGATGAAACCGATGTTTTTTTGCCACCACGGCGGTTATTTGAGCGACGCAATTTCTTGGAAGCCTTCTTGTCAAGGTTAGCCTTTGCGATACTGTCAAGAGAGTCTTTCCGTGCCGGATCGCCATAGACATTTGTCTCGAAAGCCTTCAGTTCCGCCTCAATCTTCATCTGTTCCTTCTTCATTGCAGAGTCATTAGGGCAGTACTGTGCCAAGGTTCTGCCAAGCATGTTGTTGGTCTTGTAAATCTGTCCTTGGTACATGTTCTGCGTAAAGTAGTCGTCGGCAGACATTGTCGCCGCATTGTTGAGGTCGCTTGTCATGACAACCTGCTTGGAAAGATGAGAAGCGAGGTCGTCATACTTCACCCAGAACAGCGGATATTTGGCGGTTCCATCGCCGAAATCGTCCTCGCGTGACATGATAGGACAGAGGGCAAGCACTTTCTTTCGGAACGAAGAGTTCGCCTGGTCGTAATACGCTGCTTCCTTGACATAATAGGATTTCACCTCACGTGAAGGAATATCCGCGTTCTCTATATGCAGGCGTCCGTTGTCATCGCGCGTATAATATATATGGTAATTGTCAAGGACAGACAATGGCTTCACCCTTGCAGCGTCATTGAACACCTCATTGCCGTCAATGCGATACTCATAAGCAGGGACACGACCGGAGAGCACAAGTTTGAAGATGTATGTGAACAGGTTCATCTGACTGCCCACAGGCTCCACCGGATAGTACAGTCCTGCATTGGCACTCTCCATCAGGTTCAGTTCCCGATAGATGTCCCTGCGCCAGACAACATCCTCGTCCATCGCCGCCGATGTCGGGAAAGAAATCTGCGCACGAGTGGTGAGATTGTTGGCGTTTGACGCCGCCTGCTGTTTCTGCTGGTTGCGTCGTGCCTGCGGCTGTGCACCTGCCGTAAGGGCAAACAGCAGCATTGCCATAAATATAAGTGACTTATTCATATTCTGAATGTTGATAGCCCCGTAATCATTCGCTTTCGGGGAAGGTTCTGTTTGTATTATTCAAAGAGGCCTGCACCGCTTTCCCATTGCAGGAAACGTGTCACATCCTCCATACCTTTACTTGATAATCACCTCCATAGAGGCAGGGAGCTTGCGTGAGATTCCGTCCGGTCCTACCGCTGTTATGCGTGAGATGTAGAACCGCTTGTTACGTGAGAGCTTGCGGAACGTGTCAATCTGCCGTGCGGAGAATGACGCACCGGAACTTACCATTGGCACTGCGTTGCCCATATTGTCGAAGAAGACAGCCTCAAAACTTGTGACCTTGAACTCAATGTCAAGCAGTCCGTCGTCTATCGCGGCACGGATTCCGCCGGCATTCATGAGCGTTGCTTTTGGCAATCCTCCTCCGCGGAAGCGGTCAGTGCCAAGAGGGATGTATGCAGTCGGGTCAGGCAGCTTACGGACATGGAACGTGTACTGCCCCATCTGCTGCGGTTTGCCTGTCTGCATGGAAGACACAGTGATTGTGACATCCTTGCCTACGCTTGCCGGGCGTGCTATGTACTTGCCTGGTCCTGTAGGCTGGAGCGTGCCGCCTGTCATGGTTGCAGTGACTTTGTTGAGGGGTACACCCGGAACGGATATGCTTATAGGGTTGGAATATCCGGCATAGAGCACGTTCATGAGGTCGGCACTGACAGTTGCCGACGGGTCTACGACGGTGTATTTCTGCTCAAAATCACGGCGTATGGTCTCGCCATTGCCGTTAAGCATTGTAAGATAGCCCGAGAGAGTGAAGTCGCCTGTCTTTCCGGCAACGAACTCATAGGTGTTGTTCGGCAGGTTCATCTCCCGTCCGCCGATAAAGATGCGCGGCTGTTGTGTGGTGTCCACCGCCGCCATGACTATCTTTGCCGAGAACTTGTCGCCACGGACAACGGTCTGAGCGTTAGGGATTACGAATGCCGAGAGCTTGTTGACGCGGATGTCCTTGACATCAATGTTGCTGACAAGTGTGTGGAGCACCTCACCCTCCGCATAGCGGATGTCGTTCTGCAGCTTGCTTAGCATGGTCACGGCGGCAGCGACAGGCATGCCTTCGAAGGTGTATTCCTCCCATGACTTGTTATAAGGATTGGACTTGCCGGTAATCTTTGTGGCAAAGTTCCCGCTTATAATCCTGCGCTGGTTATCATCGGTTATGAGCTTGAGGATGCGCTCGCGATAAGCGTCGATTGCTTTCCGAAGTGCCGGTCCCTTGCCGCTTCCGGGGGAAAGCATCACCTGATTGGCAGCCTCAAGGTCATCCACGCGCTCAATGTTGTCCACATCTCCGTCGTCACCGTCAGCCTCTTTGACAATAGCCACCTTAAGATCCTGCGCCATATTGTACAAAGAGTCACTCATCTGCTTCACCCAATGGGCTTTCGCAAACCACTCCTTGACCTTCTGAGGGTTAGCCTTCATCTGCTCCTCAAAGTCCTTATAGATGGCGAGGTTCTGCTTCTGGGCATTCTCTGTGGTACGGTTAAGGCTCTCATCGACAAGGCTGAACCCCTCAAGCACCTCATTGGAGATGTTCATCGCCAACATAGCCATGAGGACGACGTACATGAGGTTAATCATCTTCTGGCGAGGAGAGGTGTAATTCTTCTTTATAGCCATTGTCTTTACTTAGCTTGTACATTCATATTCACAGACATTGCCTCAATCATTCTCGCATAGATAGTGTTAAGGTCGGCTATCTGCTGAGCAAGCCTGCGTGTCTGATCGTTTATTTCATCCTGTGTGGTAATCTGCTGTGAAGCCGACTTCAGCTGCATCTCATAGACACGCGCGATGCCTGTCAGTGTGCGGTTAAGGTTCTCCATCTCCTCAGAGTCGGTGGTGAGACGCTCACTCTGCGCACCCACTTTCAGCAGGAGTCCGTTGAGTTCGTTCAGACGGTCAACATAGGTTGTCGTAGCCTCTTCCATCGCCTCGGCAGTCTCACGGGTCACCGCCGGTGCCGGTGCGCCGACCACTCCGCCGCCGACAATGACAGGAGATGCGCCAGGCTGCTGGACATTTGCAGGAGTTTCGGCTGCCAATGGCTGTCCCACCACTGTTCCACCGACAGTGCCACCACCGAAGATGATAGTGCCGCCTGCCACCGAAGGCGCTGTCTCAACGGAACTTTCTTCCTCACCGCCATTCTCCTCCTCGGCAAGTTCAGCCGCAAGTTGTGAGTCAGTGGCGAGGTCACGGCCTTCCGCTGTCTTGTCAAACGGACGGTCGAAGGCTGCGATGAAGAACACAAACACCTCGGTTCCCATACCGATGAACAACATGAGATTGGCTCCCGGCAAGTGGGTGAGCTTGAACAAGGTTCCGAGGATAACGATAGACGCGCCCCATGAGTAAGCGTAATTCATGAATGTCTGTCCTGCCACGCTGTCCATCCATTTCTGCAGCCGGTAAACTATGTTAAATTGACTGTACTTTGCCATTTTCGTTTCTATTCTATCCGTCACGGGATGCCATGCAAACCGTGGCGCAGGTTTCTGTTATGATATGTCTGTTCTCTGATTACGGATGTCTCCGCACATTATCTCTTATACTTTTTCTGCTGTTTCCTTGTAGCATTCGTACTGCTTGCAAGTGAGCGTACGCAACGGAAACCGACATACGAACGCGGCTGGTTCTGGTATTCCCAAGAGCGCCATGCCGAGCGTATGAACGACTCTGGGTCTTTCCATGAGCCGCCGCGGACGGACTTTTTCTTCAGACGGTACGGGTCTTCCTTCGCCGCATTGTACTCAAGCTGCGGATTAAGGTCGTTCATGGCCGTCACACCTGCCTCGGTATAGACCGTGGAAGTCCACTCCGCAACATTGCCCGCCATATCGAACAGTCCGTGACTGTTGGCACCATAGCTGCCTACACGTGATGTTATAAGGTTGCCATCCTCAACATAATTGCCCTTTTCAGGCTTGAAATTGGCATAGAAGCATCCGCTTTCGCTCTTTGTGTCCGCCTCGTTCCAAGGGAATTCCGTACCGTCCTTGCCACGTGCGGCATACTCCCATTCTGCCTCTGTCGGCAGACGGTAGCGCTGGACATAACGTGCCTGAGGACCAAGACCCTTCAGAAGGTACTCCGTGCGCCATGCACAGAAAGCGTTTGCCTGCTCCCATGTCACTCCGACGACAGGATAATCGTTGTAAGTCGGGTTGGAGAAATAGTTGCGGAGATAGATTTCGTTGTCCGCATTCTTGAAATCGTTGACCCAACAGGTTGTGTCCGGGTAAATGTTCACAATGTATGTGTTGAGGAAATCCCACGGACCTGTCAGCTGACGGTTGATGGTCTCGCGGACAATGCGTCCTTCATCATCGATATAGGCTGTATCCTTGGAAATCATGACCACCTCGTCCGGGTTGACAGTGATGTCAGTGTTCAGATTGCGCTCTGCCGGATTAAGACGGTTACGGCGCAGTGCGGCAGCCGTATAGTCATAGATCTCATAGCGATAGTTCATCTGGCTTGCGTCAAGCATCTTCTCCCCCGTCACCGGATTGTATGTGTACAGAGACTCTATGGCACGCTGCTCATCCTCGTTAGGCTTTCTCGGCAACTGCTTCTTCCAGTTCAGATGCGGCGTAACGGCATTGCCCTCCTTGTCCTCGGTAATCATATAGCTCTCGTCACCTCCGTATGCAGGGTCGGCAAGGCGTGTGCGCAGAATGGAGTCGCGCACCCACTGCACAAACTGCTTGTACTTGGAATTGCTCACCTCCGTCTCATCCATCCAGAAACCGTCGACACTGATTTCCTTCACCGGCATCTTCTTTCCCCACAGACTGTCCTGCTTCTCAAGACCCATCTTAAGGAATCCTCGCTTAACAAGCGTCATGCCGTAAGGCACCGGCTCAGAGAACGGACGCCCTCCGCCGACACCAATGACTTCTCCGCCTTGTCCTGCGGATGACATCTTCTTGCTGCCCATACAGGCGGAAAGAAGCACCGCCATGGCACAACACATTAATATATATAGTCTTTTCATAATCTATTGTTTTTGTTCCTTGTTCATTTGCCGCATCAAAGTATGCGGACTGCCTTGTGCAGGTTCTTGCCTTTCTTGCCGAGATTGAGGTCCATCCGGTAGCCGACGAACAGTTCGTGGGAGCCGTTGCCGGGGTTTATGCCATTCGTGTAATACTCATAGCTGTAGCCGACATTCACCCCGCGCAGCTGCATGCCGAGGAGTGCCGTCACGGAGTTTGTCGGACTGTAGGACAGACCGCCATAGAAGCTGCGTTTCTCACTGGTGTAAACCAAACGTGCGGTGACATCCGCGCGGTACATAACACCGTCAGTCCTGCCTATGGCGGAGGTTTTCAGGCACAGCAAAGGGTTGCGCAGCCGGAAGGTGTAGCCTGCCGTGGCATAGTAGGAGCGGTCTATCTTCAATTCGTTGGTCTCCCCGAGATGCACCGTTGGTGCTGTCAGATGCAGTGCCGAGACACCGACATAGAAACTCTTCAGCGTGTAGTACAATCCAGCGGACACATCCACACCTGAGCCGTTGGCATCATTTGTCGGAAAAGCGGGGTCGGCACTCTCCTCGAGGTCAAGCCCGTCACGCGAAAATTTCTCGGAAAGCAGCCCTCCCTGCACGCCGATGCTCAGTTCGCCGCCGAAGAGTTTGTGCTTGTAGGCATACTGGGCGGAGATGCGCATGTGGTTGAACAATCCGAGTTTGTCGTTCATAAACTGCACCCCGACACCGTGCTTGCTCCTTCCGATGAGGAACGGCATGTCGGCAGCGACATAGGCTGTCTGCGGATTATGCTCAAATCCTGCCATGTCCATGGCGTAGGCCGCTGTGATGTTCAGCTTCGTCTCCTTGCCTGCAGCAGCAGGGTTGAAACTCGTCTCCATGTCGTAGTAATGGCTGAAAAGCACGTCATACTGCGCTCTGGCTCCCACCGGGAAAGCCATTGCCACAAGAATCATTGCTATTTTCAGACGATACACCACAACATTATAACGAAGTATTATATTGATTATTGTCTTCTTGCCCATATTTTTGTTCGTATAATCGCATCTTGACTGCATTTTCCTTGCCTTGGGAAAACAGAAAAACGACTCAGGAAAGTGTCACGGAATGACGCTCTATGCACAACAGACAGATACACAGCTACAAACATTTGATTATCAACAATATAGCCACAAATAACAGAAAAGGCAAAAAGGCGTTCTGCAAATCGTTACCTTTTGCCATACGAAAGGTAACGATTGACATGGTAAAAGGTTACCTTTTATGGTGTGAAATGTTACCTTTTGCATAGCCAAAGGCAACATTTTGTAAAACCAATTCTATACATTTGATTTTCAAATACATACAAAAAGATAATACAAGACCACTTTATACAAACAAAAAAGTCCGCAAATATACAAACTTTGCGGACTTTTTCGTATAATAATGGATTACATTTCTATTCCATTTTGATAAATGTTGCAAAAGCATGATGAAACAAATCTGCCAAAAAGCAGTTGTCTCTCAGCAATATACTAATTGGGAAAAAATAATATGAATAACCTTGTTGACACACTCATTTCCCGTCACAAAAATGCCGACCGGAGACTTTATGCACAATTCTTAAAGGCACACACCTAACGGTACTGGCAATACAGACAGAAGCCAGCCAAGGGCTTTCTCGGGAAAGCGGACATTAGGGGTGCTCCAGATGTAGTTTGTGCTTTCAGGGAAAGCAGTCTTCCATGTCCGCACGGCATCTTCCGTAGCACTGAACATAAGCCCTAACCTGGACTTCACTTTCATGTACTTTATCAGCTCCTCCGTTCCCTCTATGCCTTTCTCCTTGAAGAATGCCTCCAGCATCCTTGTTCCGGCAATCCTGTCTTTGTACGTTGACAAGGAGAATGTCTTCGTCATGGAAGTGTTATTGATGTTGTTGTAGTGATAGAGTGCATCCTTGATGACAACTATCTTATGTGCCATCACACGAAGTCGTGTCGTGAGAAACACATCTTCCCAAGCAGATATTCCCTGCCATGGCATGATTCCATTGTCTTTGTATACGGAAGCACGCACCAATTTATTGCACGTTGTTTCTTTTACCACACTGATATTTTTCGGCGAAAGCGTATCTTTAATTGTCTCATATTCATAGTCATACGTGGCTTTGCCACTGTCCCCCCCCCCATTCCATTATGACGTTGCAGCAGGCAATGTCGGCATTTTCCGCCACAGCGGCATTATAGAGCTTCTCGCAATAATCAGGTTCCACCCAGTCATCACTGTCGCAATGTATCCAATATTCACCGGTGGCATTGTCCATTGCTGTCCGGCGCGCGCAGAACAGTCCCTTGTTCGTCGCATGGTCGACAATGCGCGCATTGACATCAGGGTACTCACGCATGACCTCTCTCAACACTTCAATGCTCTTGTCCGGAGTGCAATCGTTGACAAAAACAAACTCCACATCTGCCATTGTCTGGCAGAACAACGAGCGGGCACATCTCTCTATATACTTTTCAACTCCATATACCGGAACGAGTACTGATACTGCCGGTCGTGTTCTCTTCTCTGTTTCCTTCATCGCAATGTGTCTTTTATAAGTCCTTTCAAATAACGCATGTAAGCTATGGTTACCATTTTCGCCCGATAGTAGTTGCGGACGAGAAACGGGAAATCGTATGGTATAGAAGTAACATTATGCACGCCTGTATAGCGGTACAATGCAAGATGCTCGGAAGTGAAGGACAATTTCCCACGGAATGCAGCCATCAGTGTTATGAAATTGTCATGATGCGGAATGTCAGGCATAGGCAGGAAAAGTTCAAGTTCCCGTCGTGTGAAACCGCAACTGAAACCATAGATTTTATTTTTGCGGTTAAGCCGCCACCGTAGCTCTTTATGATACTCTACAGAACCAAATTTCTTCAGTTTGTCGGAGACTACATCGAAGGCGGTCGCCGCTACCCCCCCCTTATTTTCTTGAAGCAAGTCAAGTGTTTTGGAGACCTTCAACGGCAGCCAGACATCATCCTGGTCGGACAGAAAGACATAGTCTCCCGTGGCTTTGGACATGGCATGCCCGAAATTCGCTGTACAGAGAAAGAACGGTCGCACATACTTATGCCTGTGCTTGTCCTTATCCGTATGGTGGTAGATTTTTATCCTGCTGTCATTGTATGACTCAAGGATTTTAACCGTATCGTCAGTGGAAAGGTCATCGGAAACCACCAGCTCCAGTTCTGCATCAGGATACTTTGTCAGGTCCTGATTCAGTATGGAGTCCACCTGTTCCTTTATGTACTTGGCACCATTATAGGTTGCCATGCAGACAGATATTTTCATTTCATTCGTCTGAGATTAGTTTTCATACAAGA
The DNA here is from genome assembly GCF_013166595.1 of Palleniella intestinalis. Taxonomy (GTDB): domain Bacteria; phylum Bacteroidota; class Bacteroidia; order Bacteroidales; family Bacteroidaceae; genus Prevotella; species Prevotella intestinalis. Next base: position 314,123 of record NZ_JABKKG010000005.1, read on the forward strand.
AAAGCAGCTGCTGCATATTAAGCTATAATGAACGTTGTGCCCGGTAACTGTATCTTTATACAGAAACATTCTACAACTGTCATTTATAGATTAATTTGCAACAGCCACTTTTCATGACTTTTATTTCAATCCACGCTTACGGAGCAGACCGTCAATCTTAGGGTCGGCACCACGGAAGTTGCGGTACATGGTCATGCCGTCGTCAATGCCACCCGGGGTGAGGATGTACTTGCGGAAGCGGGCTGCCACGTCCTGATTGAAGATGTCGCCGGTCTCGAGGAAAGCGTCGAAGGCGTCACAGTCAAGGACTTCCGCCCAAATGTAGCTGTAATAGCCGGCTGTGTAGCCGCCACCCATGGTGTGCTTGAAGTTTGTCACACTGTAGCGTGGGCGAATCTGACGTGGTATGCCGCGCTCGGAGAGCTTCTTCGCCTCGAACGCCATAACATCGAGGTCAGCAGGAACATCCTCAAGGACGTGGAGGTCCATGTCGACGTAGGACGCTGCAAGATACTCCACTGTGGCGAATCCCTGACCGTACTTGCTGCAGGAGTTATACTTGTCAAGGAGTTCCTTAGGCATTGGCTCGCCGGTCTTGTAGTGCTTGGCATAGACGGCAAGCACTTCCGGTGCGAACGCCCAGTGCTCGTTGATCTGGGAAGGGAGCTCGACAAAGTCGCGCTCCACACCGCTCACGGCGTTATAGTGGACATCGCGCATGAAGGAATGGAGGGCATGGCCGAACTCATGGAACATTGTCTCCACGTTGTCTATGGACTGGAGCGCAGGGCGGTCGGCTGACGGAGGTGTCATGCTGCACACATTGACCACGATAGGTTCAACGCGCTTGTCGCCGTCATACTGCTGTCCGCGGAATGATGTGCACCATGCGCCTGCACCTTTGCCGTCGCGCGGATAGTAGTCGCTGTAGAACACGGCAAGGAGTGTGGAGTCGCGGTCGTAGACTTCCCATGCGTTGGCGGTCTTTTCGTAGACAGGCAGCTCGGCCGTAACATCCTTGAAGGTTACGCCATAGAGCTTGTTGGCTGTGTAGAACACACCTTTCAGCACGTTGTTTATCTCAAGATATTCGGAGAGTTTCTCCTCGTCAAAGTTGAACTTTGCCTTTCTCGCACGCTCGCTGTAGTACATGTAGTCCCAGCCTTCAGGCTCACAAGTGAGACCATCCTTCTTCATCTCGGTGCGGATGTCCTCGATTTCCTCATTGGCTTTCTTCACTGCAGGAGTCCAAATCTGGTCAAGGAGATTGTAGACAGCCTCCGGAGTCTTTGCCATGCGTGTGTCAAGAATCTGTGCGGCACTTGTCTTGAAGCCCATGAGGCGTGCACGCTCAAGGCGGAGGCGCACAAGTTCGGCGGAGATTTCTTTATTGTTGCGGTCGTTAGCCTGGTTGCCACGATTACAATATGCCTCATAGACCTTGCGGCGCAGGTCACGGTTCTTGCAGTACTGGAGCACAGGATTGCATGATGCGCGCTGCATGTTGAACATCCATTTGCCTTTTGCACCCTGCTCTTCCGCCATCTGTGCGGCACGCTGGATGTTAGCTTCCGGCAGTCCTTCGAGGTCGGAAAGGCGGTCAACGGTAACGTATGTGTTGTTGGTTTCCGCAAGAAGGTTCTGTGAGAACTGTATCTGCAGGGCGGAGATTTTCTGGTTCAGCTCACGCAGTTTCTGCTGGTCGGCATCCGAAAGGTTGGCACCGCTGCGGAGGAATGCCTTGTAGATTTTCTCCGTTGCTTTCATCTGCTCGTGAGTCAAGGCTGTGGAATCCATGTTGTCATAGACCTTCTTCACCTTCTCAAAGAGTTGGCGGTTCATGTAGATATCGTCGCTGTGTGCGGAGAGCAACGGTGAAAGTTCCTTTTGGAGGTCACGCAATTCGGCTGTGGAGTTGCTGCTGGAAAGCGGACTGAACGTCATCAGTGCGCGGTCAAGCTCAGCACCGGCTTTGTCCATGGCGTTGATTGTGTTCTCGAAAGTCGGCGCAGCTGTGTTTGTGACTATGGCATTGATGCGCTCTTTCTCCTTGCGCATGCCGGCATTGGCAGCTGTGCGGTAGTCGTTGGTGGTGATTTTGTCAAACGACTCGATGCCGTGCTTGTTTCCGCTCTTCTTCATCAGCGGATTGTTCTGTACGTCTGCGGTCATCTCCTCAGTGGTTTTGATGTCCTCGGCTGTCTCCTGTGACTTGCATCCCGGCAGGACCGCCGCTGTCGCAAGCATAAGAAATACTGCTGTTTTCTTCATTAATGATGTTGTTTTCTGTTGTGGTTTGTCTGTTAATCTTTATTCCATAAAAGGTTTGCGACTTGGTAATGATGTGCCCAAGCCACGAAGAGATGGACAAAGGTTCACTACCCGATTAGACAGTAGTATTGTTCAAGGAAGGCAATTCACCATAAACACGGTGGTACACATCAATAGCTCTTTGTGTACGCATCTTGCCTGTACCGTCATCAGTATGAACCAACTCTCCCAAGCGTGCCTTGCGTTCCAGCATCTTGCGATAGGTATCGCTCAGTATTTTCATGAGTCTGTCTTCATTTTCCATAATGTTCAATTAATTTGTTAAACAAAACATTGTCTGTGACCTCTATATCGTCATTCTTCCGTGCGATGGTTGTTGGTGGAGTTTTAATGTTGTTTACAAGTCTCCACTTGTCAACAATAGGCAGATAAATTTGAAACAAATTCACTAATCCACGCTCATACCTTCGACAAATAACATCTTTTGGTATATTGTGACCTCCGGAGAGCACACGAAGCCTTACGCGCTCTATAGCGTCTTCTGCTGATGGCAGGTAGAAATACAACAGTTCCACTTCATAACCGTTTTCCTTTGCCCGTAATATAAGGTTGCGGTAACTTTTGGTTGACAGTGTTGTTTCCACTGAGAATGTTGTGTCTGCTTTCAAGAGTTGGTTTATACGCTCCAACTGGATTCGTCCGGCCTCTATTGCGACGTCTTCAGGATTGAATGGCGACAGCCCTTTTGCTATCTCGTCAGCATTAACGAACTCCTGGCACTGCCATAATTCTGGCAGTATCTGATACGAAGCCGTGGTTTTCCCGGCTCCATTAGGTCCTGCTATAAAATAGAGTTTCTTCATCTGATCTATTTTCCATTCTACGGCAAAGGTAAGGAATTATTCTGAGAAACACAAATTTTGTCATTATAATTTGTTGAAAGTAGTAAAAGTACTCATATTATATACAAAGGAAGAGAAATCAAACTTTGACATTGAAAAAAAATATAAACGGGAAATTGCAACTCTTTATTGGAGACTTTCTTCCTATATAGTAAAAGTGGTGAGTGTTCATTGTGACACTCACCACTTTTATTTCACTCTAATAACATATTTGAAGCCAAGTGCTTTTTCCAGTCCAGAATACAAATGGCGTAGATTCTTGAATAAAGGTGTCAAGCTCTTCCTAGTTAAAAGTTCTCTAATCAAGCCCAAATCGTGTATTGCACATAATGAAGAGTTTACAGACTTCGTATATCCAGAAACAGATCTCGCCCCTGTTTTTTCTATAAACATACGGACAACATCTTCTGTACCAAGCAGTGTCCTACAACTACCAAAATGAACATACTTGTCTTCAAAACAGCCTTCGCAAATTCCAGACAATTCATTCATGTCATAAGTTCCACTACCCTCAAAACAAATAGAGTGAGTATCACCATGAAAACTGAAATATACGATATTATACTTCTGGTATTCTTTCTTCTTAAATTGTTTGATATAGTATTTAAATTCTTCTATTGTCGCAACTCTACGATAAATATATGGAATGCCAAATTCTTCACTTATATATTTCGTTAAGTGCTCACTATTTGTGTTGAGTTTGTTTTTGGATTTAGTAACTTCAAACTCTGTTTCTACACATATTATTCCTGCCATATCTCTTATCAATATTCAAATTCACAGGCTATATATTTGGATAGCATATACTTTAAAATGAATAAATCCACATTCTAACAACGTGGATTTATTCAAAGTTTGTTGGCTCCAACAACTTTTTAATGAAAACCTTTATTAATATTCTTCTTCATCCCAAAGGAAATCATCCTTCTGTGGGTAGTCAGGCCAAAGGTCTTCGATGGTGTCATAGACATCACCTTCGTCTTCTATTTCTTCAAGGTTCTCGATGACCTCTAAAGGCAATCCTGTACGTGTAGCATAGTCAAGGAGCTCATCCTTTGTTGCCGGCCATGGTGCGTCCTCAAGTTTTGACGCGAGTTCAAGTGTCCAATACATATCTTACATATTTATTAGGTTTGACAATATAAATGATTACTTGCTATGACGGATTCATGAAGCATTTCCACTGACAATGAATAGAGACTGCTTTTTTTAGTCCTATATTCAGAAGAGAGATTCTGCAACCGTTTTTCGCGCGCAAAAATACTATTATTATTCGAATCCTGCAAACATTGTTACACTTTTTATCAAAAAAAGTTCAGTTTGTAATGTTGTTTATATATTTTCCTGTCCAGAAAGCATATTCCGAAGTAATAACAATCGAATGTAACACCTATACGGTCATCCTCCTTGACCCATGTCCAAAGTTCTTTTGCGCCCTCACTGTCATTTATACCTTCGATGATGATTACACCCTTATTTGTGGCTTTTTCTACCGCAGGTGAGAGCTCTTTCTCGACATTATACACATCCATAAGTTCCATGGAAGCAGGATATACAGAGTTGCTTATACGCAAAAGGAGCTTCTGGTACTTCCTCTCGCGCTTTGTATGGTATCTCCTGTCTATCTCTTCATAAGCATAATAAGGCCATCGCTCTCCGATAACCTCGGTCACGAACCTGTAAGCCCAAGGCGACTGTATGCCAAAGCCACGGGACTTTCCAACTCTGCTTATGTATTCCTTTATCGTCACGGGTCTGTCTCTTTGTTTGATGACAACGCAAAAGAATTCCCCCGCCGACCTTTCAGTCAGCGGGGGAACATGTCTCAAAGAAGGCGGCCTCCTACTCTCCCGCATTGCAGTGCAGTACCATCGGCGCAGGCGGGCTTAACTTCTCTGTTCGGAATGGGAAGAGGTGGAACCCCGCCGCAATAGCCACCTGATATGTCTTCT
>NZ_JABKKG010000006.1 GCF_013166595.1 Palleniella intestinalis
TTGCATTGCAGGTTAATCTTTAATGGGAAGGTTCCTCCTTCTGTGTATAAGAGAACCCTGTCGCTACGCTCCGGAACCTCTTATACACAGAAGGAGGGGGACTCATATGCAGTCAAGAAATTGCACTTCTATCTTGAATGTATAGTTATTTTGTTCATCATTTTTATTTGTTTTTGAATTTGTTTCAATTCCATAAGGTGCAATTAAAAGACGTTGTTGTAAACCACAGAACAGATTTCACCGAAGTTTCAATTCCATAAGGTGCAATTAAAAGTTTCTCTACAGGAATCAAGATATTTAAGAACCAGGTTTCAATTCCATAAGGTGCAATTAAAAGCTATGCCTATTTCGTCAATAGCAACATCAAGTGTCCAGTTTCAATTCCATAAGGTGCAATTAAAAGAAAAACCACACAAGTGGCTTGTTTTATTTCAATCGTTTCAATTCCATAAGGTGCAATTAAAAGCTGTACAAACGTACTACGACACAGAGAAAGAGGCGGTTTCAATTCCATAAGGTGCAATTAAAAGGATAAGGACTTTTTCGACACGGCAACGTTCCTTAAGTTTCAATTCCATAAGGTGCAATTAAAAGATATTACCAGTCAACTCAGGACTGCGGAGAGCTTGTTTCAATTCCATAAGGTGCAATTAAAAGATAGTCTCCGTTAACGAAGATGTTGAAATGATAGTGGTTTCAATTCCATAAGGTGCAATTAAAAGGAAACACCTTGATTAATAGAGCTACCAATAGCACGTTTCAATTCCATAAGGTGCAATTAAAAGATACACTCGTAATCACGATTCTATCTTTGCGCCTTGGTTTCAATTCCATAAGGTGCAATTAAAAGTCGTTTGTTCTATGAGTACAAACGCGTTGTTAATGCGTTTCAATTCCATAAGGTGCAATTAAAAGGCATATAACTTTGCGTACAAACTCTTTTGTTCGTCTGTTTCAATTCCATAAGGTGCAATTAAAAGAGACTGAAAGGTACTTTATTTGTAAAATCAAACTCGTTTCAATTCCATAAGGTGCAATTAAAAGTCGAAGAAAAAGCGAGTTAACCACACGTTAAAACAGTTTCAATTCCATAAGGTGCAATTAAAAGAGTTTTGTCTTCTGACCCTGAGGGCGATTCTCTCTTGTTTCAATTCCATAAGGTGCAATTAAAAGCACATTAAAACAAGGCATTCCACTCGCTTCGCCTGAAGTTTCAATTCCATAAGGTGCAATTAAAAGGTACCTCTTATTTTTGCTCTATTCGTCATAAGGAGTTTCAATTCCATAAGGTGCAATTAAAAGCTGCCATTTGCTCTTCTATTTAGTTATTAACCGCAGTTTCAATTCCATAAGGTGCAATTAAAAGTCCCCCTCTTCGGGAACTGCTGTTTCTCCTTCTGCGTTTCAATTCCATAAGGTGCAATTAAAAGTTACGCATGATTAAAGTAGTTTTCAAGGCAGGAAATGGTTTCAATTCCATAAGGTGCAATTAAAAGTCTCATCGTCATAAGTGTCAAAACTATCCGAAATGTTTCAATTCCATAAGGTGCAATTAAAAGGAAGAAACAGGACGAATATACAATGTGACAATAATAGTTTCAATTCCATAAGGTGCAATTAAAAGTCGTTCGTCTTGCTACTCTTCAAGTTCCCACCTTGTTTCAATTCCATAAGGTGCAATTAAAAGACGCTTAACGCCCAACTTTCCGCATCTACACAGAAGGTTTCAATTCCATAAGGTGCAATTAAAAGGTTCAATCTCCGTCTTCTATTGATTATATTACCGCGTTTCAATTCCATAAGGTGCAATTAAAAGTTCTCAAGTGAAAAAATGGACAAATCAACGTCACTTGTTTCAATTCCATAAGGTGCAATTAAAAGAAGCGAAGGATTGCCGTTCACGATACTTGACATTGAGTTTCAATTCCATAAGGTGCAATTAAAAGATGCGAAGGGCATACAGCCCCCGGCAGAGTCCTATTGTTTCAATTCCATAAGGTGCAATTAAAAGCATTGTGGTTAATTGTTTTCGGGTTCGATATGTACAGTTTCAATTCCATAAGGTGCAATTAAAAGTGCTGTTCAGACTGCTACTGCTGATAAACGTGCCGCGTTTCAATTCCATAAGGTGCAATTAAAAGAACATTTTTTATTTGAAACTTTTCCGTCTTAGAAACAGTTTCAATTCCATAAGGTGCAATTAAAAGTTAAAATTAATGTGATTTATATAAGCGCGGAGCTTATGTTTCAATTCCATAAGGTGCAATTAAAAGGTTTCTGCCAATCCTTATGATACAGCTTGTGTATGTTTCAATTCCATAAGGTGCAATTAAAAGTAAGGTGCAATTAAAAGTCTTTTCTTCAAAAGAGTTTCAATTCCATAAGGTGCAATTAAAAGTGTGCTTCGTTCTCACTTTTGCAAGTTATTGAATCGTTTCAATTCCATAAGGTGCAATTAAAAGAGACAATCCTCTTGTGAATTGTGAAATGTCGTCCGCGTTTCAATTCCATAAGGTGCAATTAAAAGTTTGCTGACTATAGTATATCAAGGTGGTAAAATAGTGTTTCAATTCCATAAGGTGCAATTAAAAGTAAAGGTGCTCCACCTACCGTTACTCGTACTACTCAGTTTCAATTCCATAAGGTGCAATTAAAAGCCGTCTTCGTCAAAAGTGTCATAAGAACGAGAGATGTTTCAATTCCATAAGGTGCAATTAAAAGCAGCCCTCTCACATCAGCATCCAGCACCTTAAGCTCGTTTCAATTCCATAAGGTGCAATTAAAAGTTGATTAGTCCTCTGTGCCAGTCTTACGTGTGATCGTTTCAATTCCATAAGGTGCAATTAAAAGACTGAGATCCAAACAGGTTCCAGTAGTCAGTGTTAGTGTTTCAATTCCATAAGGTGCAATTAAAAGGGGAGTAACTGGCAAGCCTGTATATGCTGCCAGACCGTTTCAATTCCATAAGGTGCAATTAAAAGACAGATAGGAAATAACTGTCTCCAAAACAGTAGGTCGTTTCAATTCCATAAGGTGCAATTAAAAGTGTGAGATCGTTGAAATCAGCAGATCTGAGTATGTTGTTTCAATTCCATAAGGTGCAATTAAAAGCCGTTACAATCACAAACAGACCTGTCTGTCCATCAATCTGTTACGACACTGCAAAGTTACAAAAAAATATCCAAAATCTGTCGATTACCAATAATAAAAAAACACCCGCCCACCGACAACTGCTATAAATCACTAAAAATCAATAAGTCAAAGAACGCTTGATTCGCTCAAAAGATACAACCTCCAGCCACAACCATCACATCGACAACAAAGTCTCTAAAGAAAATTGTCCAACTTTTTTCTTTCCATACCTAAAATCATCTTCTCCATACCATGCTGAAACTCACTCTTGAATATTATTATACTGTCAGAATCTCTATCCATAAATTTATCGGCAAGCATAAGCATCTCTTTCAATCTCACCTCAGAGATTTCTCCCTCAAAGACTGAATTCTGAATCCAATTGAGATAACGACGGCAAAGCTTCAACATCTTTCCTGTACGCTTTTCTCCAAAATCATACACCAATATAACGTACATTACCAATACATTTTAAAAGGTTTATAATCTTCTATTCCCAACAAATGTTTCGCAAGTTTGTAACATTCAAGCTTAACCAAATGCTTATAACTCACTTTACGCCCCAGCGATTTGTGTTGTATCGTTTCCATCAAACGATTCTCCAATGCCTTTACAAAAATCCTCTTGCCAGCGTTGTTCAGCAAACACCGCCCTATCTTATTATCAAAATGACAAGACTGTATCTCACGTTTATTAAGCACTTTGAAGATTGTGCGGTCAACAATTATCGGTTTGAAGATTTCGGAGACATCAAGACATAATGAATAACGACGTTCGCCAGGCGTATGCAAATAACTTATGGTAGGATTCAACTGTGTCTGACTAATAGCCCTTAAACAAATCGTATAGCACATCATATTTCCAAAAGAAATCAAGGCGTTCACCTCATTCTGCGGTGGCTGTTTCGTCCTTATCCCCATCTCAAAATCATTGATTATCAAATTGAACGCATCATAATAAAATTTGCGTATATTTCCTTCAATGCCCATCAGTTCCTCCACAGTGCTAATCATGTCAATACTCTCTGACAAATCTTTAATATTTTTCATCAAGTCTTCCAAATCTTTTCCACGCCTATTATAATAAGCAAGATTTTTCAACATATTAGCCGCTGCACCTTCTATAAACTTACGTGCTATTGCCATACGCTTTGCCTTCGTACGATAATGTTCTGTCTGGGCAAGCAGCATCCTGCCAGAAAGCAAACCCTCACGTGGCATGAACGAACCGGTATAGTTCTCATAGTAATCAAAGAAATGCATACATATATCCTTCTGTCCCAAAAAGTTGAACAGGGAGCTATTGGCATGCAGACTTCCAAACACATAAAACTCACTGATGTCCTCAACAGGCAGATAGCGAACTTGCGACGATGGTTGCAATACCCCTTCATCATCCATAGGAGAGAATTTCAGAGTATTATCCCTCCTTTCCAGTGTTCCCGGATTAAACAAATAAAATGTCTTCTTCATACATCCTCATTTTCACACGTAAAACAAAACTCATAATAACTGCATGCCTTGCAGATTCCCTTTTTAACAAGTCCAGGACACTCATTCCGACTAATAATTTCCATAATGTCAGCCTTCATCTTACAGATAGCATCACGGTCATCATCTGTCAGTTCCACTCGCTGAGTGCGTCTAAGAGTAGGATACTCCAATATACCACTAACGCCCTCCACTCCACACTGTTCAAACACATGCATATAGTATTTCAACTGCCACTCATGAGCCCTTTCCACCTTGTTGGATTTCTTAATTTCATGAATCACTTTGTTCTTTGCGTCATAGAAATCCACTTTGATGCCCCCAATCTCTATCTCCTCATACTTGGCTGAGCGTTGAGGATAACTTTTCTCATGTATCAGTTTCCCCTCATACACAATATCAGACGTATGTTCAAAGTTTATCCCATTGGCAAAAAGCCACAGTTTTCTGTGGCATATCTGGTAATAATTGAAATGTGTTCCTGTTATTTCCATATCATTATCAAAGTGCCATCCAAAGAGCACACCAGGTTCTTTGGATGGCAACAGTATAAAACATTTTAGAATAATGACAGTTCTGTCTTTGCAGACGGCAGCACTTGATTTTCAAAATCAAAGGCTTTCATCTTTGCTATGAGCCCAGCTTTTGCATCATCAAGTGCAGTGGCAGATTCTGTTTCTGTCACCATATAGCCGGCACAAGGTAGCGTAACAAACAGCTCTGCTCCTGCATTCGCGTCGACTATCGGTTTTGCCTTTGGTTTCTCGCCATCATCTATTAGTTTGGCACGAATAGCCGCTGCAAGATTGTTTGCATTATCGCTGATTGCCACAGCCAAAGTCTCCATCAAACTGAATGTGCGTGCTTGATTTGACGTAATTCGCCAATTGAGCAAAGCATCCGCCAAAGCAGGAATCAAACGCTCTCTTTCTGCTTTTGGCATAACGAGACAAGGACCGAAAACATTCTCGCTTTCCATCCAACCTTTAGAAATCAATTCAGCAGCCGTGTCTTTTCTTAGCTCAGGCTCAAATTGATTCAGTGATACGCAGAACAAAGTGCGAAGGTCAATAGCTATATCATAAACAAAAAGTCCGGTAGCTCGCTTATTATCAGCAATCCATTTACGATACAGGCTGCGGTCCGTGCCCTCCAAGAACCCTTCTATCTGCTCGTTAGTCAAAGGCTTTCCTTTTTCATCGCGAACAACAACTTTATGCACATTAGGTTTGTCAGAACGGTCGAAAGTGGCATTCTCCCTTGGTGATGAAGCCAGCAAAGTGTGAATCGGACGCATTGCCGATATAGACAAAGGACTGCGACGCTTAAGGGTCTTTTCCTTGCCACCTTTCACAGAACGCATCCAGCCACCAAACAGTTGGTCACTGTATGTCGGGTCGCATTCTGACAAGACTTCACCTTCTCCCATAGCTTTGCCTTTAATATCAAACACAAAAGTAACAGGTGAAGGCTGTTCGCCAAGATTGTCGACAATAGCATTCATTATCGAACGTTTTACTTGCTGCCCGCTCGAGAACGGAACATACTGATTGAACACTGGGTCAAAATAAGTTTTCTGACCATCAGCAACACAAAACACACTATAGTCAACGTGACGCAAAGCGCGTAGATAGATAAATGAATTATTCATATTGGTTTTATTTAATTGTTGCATATTGGAAACGGATAAGTGTAAGGAAATAAGGTACATTATCTGTTGGAATCTCATTAACAAGCTTTGCCGTCTCGATTATCACAGCCTTATCCTCAACAAGAGGCACAACTCCCGATAGTTTATCAATAAAGATACGCTTGTTTGTTGAAGACAGCACCTCGTTGGTCAGATTAACACGGTCTCTACGTCCTTTCTCACCCGACTCCGAGAAAGCCTTTAGGGCAGACGCAAATGTCTGGGCTTTATCCCATAATTCTTGGTTGTTGAGCATAGCTAAAATCCAAATTATATATGTATGAAAATTGATTCGTTTCTTCTCTATGTCCTTGTCTTTCGGAACAATGCCTTTCTTTACATATTCGGCAAGTCCTTTAGGTTCTAATGCTTTTATGCCAATCGCTCCCAACTGGCAACTTTTCTTCAGTCCTTCGGCTGTTCCAAACAGCTCTTCTGCCTGGCGATATTCCTCATAACCAAACAACTGTCTGTACAGCTGAGCTGTACGGCGAATATGATTCAACGAAAAAGGAATGAAACCGATAGTTGTGTTCGTCTGTCCAAAATTGTAAACATACCCAAGCATCTTTGGCTGGTCGTATTGCCGTGCTATCCCTGACAGGATTTTTGTCCATGAATTGAGCCCGACAGACATATCTCCTCCCTTTGTGACAAACGGGGCGAAATTGTCCATACAGCTCTGTGGATTATAGCTTCGGCTGTATCGATGAGCAAGCCATAATCCATTCCAAGAACTGATTTGATTGCCCTTCAGCTGCTCGTTTTTTGCCAACGCAGAACGATAAACCTCCCATCCTTCAAATATATCCAGAAGTATTCCCTTGTTGTTGAAAAGAATGGTCATTCCTCCAACAACTCCCAAAGCAAGACTAGCGCCAATCCATGACAAATAAATGTCAGTCACATTCTTTTCCAATGGAATGCTTGTTACTTGTCCGGATGTTGTTGCAAACTCCTTTTCTTCAGATGCAGCATATCCTAATGCCACACTTGCATCCACTGCTCCGCCTTCAACCTTTGCGATGAATTCTTCCAATTTATCCTTACGCTCAATTTCTGTAAGCGTTTCCACCTTTTGCCCAGCTTTCATCTGAACAAAAGGAGAATTCTGCGCCCACATCATATACTTGTTATGGTCAAAGAACAGTGGCCAATACTTCTCTATGAAAAATTCCTTTGCGCCATATTTTGTGTCATATTTCTCATTATAGGCATCAAGGAAAATCTTTCCAAATGTTGATGTTACCATATTCTCTTCAAATTATTTCAAAACTGTTGTAATTAACCGGTGAAATATTATCCATCAGCAGTCCCATGTCCTCAGTGTAAGCCATATTGGGAACAACAAATGGATGTTGCCGTTTGTCTATTCGCTCAAGATTACGGTGAGCTATGGAGTGATAGCTGCATGGAATTTCGCAAAGCGATGCTTCCTTGTACGTGCCATGCTTGTAGGTTTCAACGTCTGACTCTGTAACACAAGTTGCCGATTGAATGTCAAGCAAATCAAGGAACGCAGCCTTGTCACGGTGGCAAAGTTCCGACAAAGTCCATCTTCCATCAATGAATATTGCCCCAGAATAGTCTATATCCATAAAATGCGTATCAGGATAAACTGTGTCAATCATTTGCTGCACCTCTGTTTCTCGCATGACCTCACCATTTGGCAAGACTTCATAACTACGTTTCAATACATCTTCATCGTATGGCAAAGCATCTTTGTCAGCCAACGGGGCAAGAACATAGACAGGCTTGTAGCGCCCTATTGTATCCTTTGTTCTTTTCCTATTGATTCGTCCAAAGCGCTGAATCATGGCATCAATCGGAGCACATTCCGTTATCATAATGTCAAAACTTATGTCAAGGCTCACTTCCACAACTTGGGTTGACACAACAATACAAGCCTCTGCACTCTCATTGAATTCCTCTTTCAGCCTTGTTTCCAACTCATTTCTGTGACCACGTTTGAAGCGGCTGTGAAGAAGCATTCCCTTTACCATTGGATAACGTTCTTTCAATTCACAATACATATTCTGCGAACGCTGAACTTGATTGCACACAATGAGTATCTTTTGATTTTCTCTTATTGCTTCATCTATGATGCTTGTACAGGAAGCAAAACTCTCCACCTTATTGATTATATGGCGATTGAAAGTTCCCAAAGTATCATCAGGTAACGACACTTCATACACATTTTTATCTCCACCCAGCAAATTCTTTATTCTGTCATACAGAAGCGTTGGCATTGTGGCAGTCCCAACATGTATACGGCAGCCTATATTTGCAAGTACTTCTATTATCTTCAATACAATTGCCTGAGTCGGCCCTGAATACGTGTGAATCTCATCCAAAATAACATCTTGTCCTTTCAAATCAAGAATCATCGCCTCATAACCCTTTATTCCAAAAACGATAGATGCCATCTGATGGGGTGTCAAGACTTTAATTGATGCCCCTACATGACGCTGCAAAATGCTTTCCTCCAAGTTGCCGTCTTCCACTTTCAGTGTTGATGCCGAATGAAGCAGAAAAACCTGTGCATCAGTGTCGGAAAGATCTTTTTTGAAGCGTTCATACATCGCATTTATAGATGCTTGAAAAGGCAATGTGTAAAAGACCCGTCCTCTGCAACGACGAACCAAGAAGTCCGTCTTGCCTGCACCGGTGGGGGCTGTAACGATCGTATGCGGGCGCTTGTCATCCGTTTCTATAATCGAAAGCGGATACAATTCGCTTTGCCGCTCATAGAATTTCAAATCAGGCTTGATAAACAGCTTTTCTATATTACCAACTGTCTTCTCATTCAATGCTGAAGCATAATGGTCGGCAGCCATAAGCAGGCCTCGCCATTCCGAATAACAGGACTTACGGATTACATTATCGCAATAGTCTAAGGCATATTCATAATTATCATGTGCTTCTTCTAAAGAAACCTGATGCGTGGCTACCCCTATTTCCTCAAGTACCCCTGTGGATATCTGACTCCATTTGTCAAAATCTTTTGAATGAATGCCAAAACAGTCGTCACTCTCGTCCAAATCTATTATACCAAGTTCTCGCCCATCATTATAAGCAGATTTGTGGTGTGCAGCAATCATTTCTATCACCGCATCGCGCTTTGATTCTTCAACCAAAGAAACAAAGAAAAGCGATGCTATTTCGTGGCGGAACACTTCTCCCGGCCGTCTTGTGTAGCCTTTCTGCAAAGTTTTCTGGAAATGCGGGCTTGCCTTGCCAATGTCATGCAGCAATGCTCCCAAACGAGCCGTTTCCTCATCCATATGCAAATATTGTGCAATTTTCACCGCAACTTCTGCAACATCCTTTAAATGAGAAGATAATGTTTGTCCACCTTGCTCTTCACTTTTAGCTAATATGTAGTCATATTTACCCATTATAGTTTCAATATCGATTCACCATTGATTTCTAACGTTCCATACATTGGCTTGTTTTCATCAAAACGATTATATCCAACAAGAAATGATTCTTCTGACATATTAAAGCGCAATTCAAATCCAGGAATTTCATTGAAAGCGTCTTCTTCCATGGCGACAAATGCATGCGGCAGCAAAACATCTTCATTTCGGCATAAGCAAATATGCTGCTTGGCAGCAACAGCCGCATCTTCTTCATTCCAAAATGCCAGATGAAGAACAGGATTTATCATCACGCCTCTATTCAGCACACTGCGCTCTCTCATCGCACTCTTTTTTGAAACCTTCCAACCTTTGGCTTGCGTAACCTCCTGCTGCACGCTCATGGACGCATACGAAAGTTTATGTCTTGCAATCTTTTCTATAATACCTGGCTTTGGAAGCATCTCAGGAAAAAGTTTCTTCTCTATTCCCTCTATAATCGATGGAGTGAGAAACTGCTGGCTATATGTCTCACTATCTCTAACAGCAGTCCAAGGCTTGATAAAGCCAAAAGGACCTGTATATTTCACAACATAATACATAATCTTCCACACATTTAATAAATTGCACCAAAACCAATACCTGTAGAATTGCCGATACCGACATTCCACGCAAACTGCTTGCTTTGCAGCGTGCCTTTTATGATGACAGGACACATGCTTGCTTTGTTCTTTATCCCCTTGTATGTCATGAGCTTTATACGTTTGCCACTATAAGCCATGTCAAACTCAACACTAAAATCAGGATCATCCGGCAGGCCTGCCACTTTCATTTTTCTTCGTAATGTCTCTGTCATAAGCTCTGACGAACGTTCATCATTATAGGTATAATGTTTATACCTGCCGTCCTCTTCCTGCTGGTGAATGAAAACTGGACTTGCCAAATAAAACAATTCCTTGCCGGACAAATCAGGATCTGACACTATAGATACATCACAAACTGTCATACCGCAAAACATATCAGGCTCGTTTAGTATTGATCTGACAATGTCTCTTATCACATCTTCATCATAAAAGCTGATGAAGAATTTGGCACCGCCAGGAAATACTAGCCCACCATCCTGCATCCTTCCATTTTGCAACCATGAGAAAGAATACAGTGAAATCATCCCATGGTATGCGTTGTTTTCCCCAATCCATTTATGTATAGTCCCTACAAGTTTCTGTTGATAGTCAAAACTAACAAATTCAGTATTAGGAGTCGTTTTTATTATTATTCTCATAGTTATTGGGTTATATTAATTATTACCTCTCTGTAAGCTATTGCATAAACTTCAGCAAATCCAGATAGTAGGCATTTTCACTAATTAGGTTCACATTACAAAGGTACAAAAATAAAATATGTGATAACAAGGCTACACCTATATATAACATTAATTAACCTTAAGTTTTAATTCCACCATGGGTTTACTAAGCCGTTGAAGCAAGATAAGAGACGCAAAATTGAGAGTGACACTTCACTATACAAAAGGTGACACTTTACATGTGTAAAAAATATTAAACTGTAAAGTGTCACACTAAGATAATTTACAATTTAGCTCAAATAAAACAAACCCAAGCAAAAAACGCAAACTCGGCTGCCTAACAAATGAATGTTAAGCAGCCGGTTTTTATAATGTATGTTTACAAGAGAGTGACTACACCTTGATTTCAACCTCAACACCTGAAGGGAGCTCAAGCTTCATCAGGGCGTCAACAGTCTTGGCTGTTGAGCTGTAGATGTCGATAAGGCGCTTGTAGTCGGAGAGCTGGAACTGCTCACGTGACTTCTTGTTAACGAAGGTTGAACGGTTGACGGTGAAGATGCGCTTGTGAGTTGGGAGTGGAATAGGACCGCTGACAACTGCACCTGTGGCCTTAACAGCCTTCACAATCTTCTCTGCTGACTTGTCTACGAGCATGTGGTCGTAGCTCTTCAGCTTGATACGAATTTTCTGACTCATTAGTTCTTGTTTGTTTTGTTTGTATGAGATATATGATTGTGAAAGAGGGATTCCGTAAAGAGTCATTTGCTCACGGAGTCCCTTTTCACATTTTGTCTTTGCTTAGTGCGTGACCGGATTATACGAGGTCAGCGCGTCCGTTGCATTCCTCGAGGATAGCCTTAGCGATAGAGCTTGACACTGCCTCGTGGTGGTCGTACTCCATTGAAGAAGTTGCACGGCCTGAAGTGATGGTACGGAGAGCTGTCACGTAGCCGAACATCTCTGCCAATGGCACCATAGCCTTCACGATGCGAGCACCGCTGCGAGCCTCTTCCATGCCCTGCACCATACCACGGCGCTTGTTAAGGTCACCGATAACGTCACCCATGTTCTCTTCCGGAGTAACAACCTCCACCTTCATGATAGGCTCCATGAGGCAAGGACCTGCCTTAGGACATGCGTTCTTGAAGGCGTTGCGTGCTGCAAGCTCGAATGACAACTGGTCAGAGTCAACCGGGTGGAAGCTACCGTCGATAAGAGTAACCTTGAGGCCTGTAACAGGGAATCCACCAAGCACACCTGCCTTCAGGCAGTCCTCGAAGCCCTTCTGTACAGAAGGCACGAACTCCTTAGGCACGTTACCACCCTTAACCTCGTTGATGAACTGAAGGTCGCCCTCCTTGTAGTCCTCATCCTTAGGACCGACGTTAACGATGATGTCAGCGAACTTACCACGGCCACCGGACTGCTTCTTGTAGACCTCACGGAGGTTAACCTCGCGTGTGATAGCCTCCTTGTAGTTAACCTGTGGCTTACCCTGGTTACATTCTACCTTGAACTCACGCTTCAGACGGTCGATGATGATATCGAGGTGGAGCTCACCCATACCTGAGATGACTGTCTGACCTGACTGTTCGTCAGTGCGCACTGTGAAGGTTGGGTCCTCCTCAGCAAGCTTAGCGAGACCGTTGTCAAGCTTAGCGATGTCAGCCTGTGACTTAGGCTCAACAGCGATAGAGATAACGGTGTCAGGGAATGTCATTGACTCGAGTACGATCGGATGTGCCTCGTCACAGAGTGTGTCACCTGTGCGGATGTCCTTGAAACCTACACCTGAGCCGATGTCACCTGCTGCAATCTCCTCTACAGGGTTCTGCTTGTTGGAGTGCATCTGGAAGAGGCGGCTTACGCGCTCTTTCTTTCCTGAGCGTGGGTTGTAAACGTATGAACCTGCAGCGACAACACCAGAGTAGACGCGGAAGAATACGAGACGACCAACGTATGGGTCAGTAGCAATCTTGAATGCCAGAGCTGATGTAGGCTCTGACTCAGATGGCTTGCGGTCTTCCTCTTCCTCTGTGTCAGGGTTTGTACCTACGATGTTCTCAGTGTCAACCGGTGAAGGGAGGAGTGCGCAGACATAGTCAAGCATTGTCTGTACGCCCTTGTTCTTGAATGAAGAGCCACAGAGCATAGGAACACACTGGAGAGAGAGTGTACCCTTACGGATAGCAGCGATAATCTCTTCCTCTGTGATTGTGGAAGGATCCTCAAAATACTTCTCCATGAGAGCCTCATCGAACTCAGCGGCAGACTCAAGGAGCTTGTCGCGCCATTCGTTGCACTCGTCAACCATGTCAGCAGGGATGTCCTCTACATCATAGTCAGCACCCATTGTCTCGTCATGCCAGAAGATAGCCTTCATCTTCACGAGGTCAACCAAGCCCTTGAAATTCTCCTCTGCACCGATTGGGCAGCAGAGGCTTACAGGGTTAGCGCCAAGGACTTCCTTCATCTGCTTAACCACGTCATAGTAGTTAGCACCTGAACGGTCCATCTTGTTGACATATCCGATACGTGGCACATTGTACTTGTCAGCCTGACGCCATACAGTCTCGGACTGTGGCTCCACGCCACCTACTGCACAGTATGTTGCGACTGCACCGTCAAGAACACGGAGTGAACGCTCCACCTCAGCGGTGAAGTCAACGTGTCCCGGAGTGTCGATAAGGTTGATCTTATACTGCTTGCCAAGATAGTTCCAGAAACATGTTGTGGCAGCGGATGTGATAGTGATACCGCGCTCCTGCTCCTGAGCCATCCAGTCCATTGTTGCGCTACCGTCGTGAGTCTCACCGATTTTGTGAGTCTTACCTGTGTAGAAGAGGATACGCTCTGATGTTGTTGTCTTACCGGCATCGATGTGAGCCATGATACCGATGTTACGGGTAAAATGCAAATCGTGTTTTGCCATTTTCTTTTTCCTCCTTAAATATTAGAAACGGAAATGAGCGAATGCACGGTTAGCCTCAGCCATACGGTGCATGTCCTCCTTACGCTTGAATGCGCCACCCTGGTTGTTGTATGCGTCCATGATCTCAGCAGCGAGCTTGTCAGCCATACCCTTGCCACCACGCTTGCGTGCGAAGAGGATCATGTTCTTCATTGACACGGACTCGCGGCGGTCAGGACGGATCTCTGTAGGAACCTGGAATGTCGCACCACCGATACGGCGGCTCTTAACCTCGACGTGAGGAGTAACGTTGTCGAGAGCCTGCTTCCATATTTCGAGAGCTGACTTCTCTTCGTTCTGCATCTTCTCACCGACAGTCTTGAGGGCGTTGTAGAAAATCTCGTAAGAGAGGTTCTTCTTGCCATCATACATAAGGTGGTTCACGAACTTTGACACTTTCTGATCATTGTACACCGGATCCGGAAGGATTACGCGCTTCTTTGGTTTTGCTTTTCTCATTGTTTTGTTTGTCGTTTAATCTTGCATGGGGCTGTCATTTTCTTGTTCTTCAACGTCCTCTCATGGACATTTACTCAACCTTTATATAGACTCCAGCAAAACTTTCTTGTTTGTTTTTCTTTCTAAAAGATGTCTTGTGCTATATCTGTAACCTGATTACTTCTTAGCCTTAGGACGCTTTGCTCCGTACTTTGAACGGCGCTGTGTACGGTTAGCCACACCTGCGGTATCGAGTGTACCACGCACGATATGGTAACGTACACCCGGAAGGTCTTTCACACGACCGCCACGTACAAGCACGATAGAGTGCTCCTGGAGGTTGTGTCCCTCTCCCGGGATGTAGGAGTTGACCTCCTTCTGGTTTGTCAAACGAACACGGGCAACCTTACGCATTGCCGAATTAGGCTTCTTAGGTGTTGTTGTGTAGACACGCACACAAACGCCGCGACGCTGTGGGCACGCCTCCAGAGCCGGAGACTTGCTCTTGTCTACGAGCACCTTTCTGCCTTTTCTAACTAATTGCTGAATTGTAGGCATAATTTTTTGTTTTTAATTTATATATTATTGTATTTACTTATATGCATAGGTATACACGACTCCCATAAAGCCGATTCAGGGTGCAAAGTTACACAATTTCCCTAAAATAACATAATTAAATAGATATTTACCGCCATACCAATACTAAATTTTAAGATAATATAACTTTTAAGCATATCATTTAGCAAAACAAGGCAATACAAATCATACATTCACACCTCCCCTGCCATGGAAATCATGGCATTGATAGCGATGTGTAGCATGGATAATGTCAGGTTTCGTGACAGACTACAGCAGGGCGGTGATGGCTGTGGCGGGAAGTTCCAATTTGGAGAAGGCGAACATCTTCTTGCCGAGGTCTTTCAGTGAGGCACCGATGTGCCATACTTCTACACCGTCAACAATAAGGAAACGGTCGTGGGATTTCTTGCAGGTGTGCAGGTTTATCGAGGGATATTGGCTGTTGTGCTTCTGCAAATCCAGTTGCAGCCGTTGGCTGATGGTCTGCGTGTAGATGTCTGCTGTCACACCGTCGCCACGCTTACTTAGCATCAGCAGCACCGACTCGTCCACATAATTGTCTATCAGCAAGAGGGATTTCCGTGCGGAGCGTATCAGGTCAGTGGCGAACTTATAAGCATCAAACAGCTGTCCGTCGTAGAAAATCCCTTCCACCGGAGGCAGCGAGGTGCGGACAAAGAAGCCTATCTTTCGGGAATGTTCAGCGACAGTATGCTCCAACTCTGTCAGACGGCGGTTGACAGAATAGCCTTTCAGCAGATAGTCTTTCAGCACACTGTTTGCCCAACGGCGGAAAAGAGTGGCATTTTTGCTGTTCACACGGTAGCCGACAGAAAGGTTTTCCATAGCATAAGAATAAAAGCTCCCACGACTGAGCTTGTAAGGGGGTATGCTGCAAAAGTACAACATTGTTCCCACACCGCCAAACTTTGGGGATATTTTTGCTTATAACGTTTGATTTTCTTTTATACTTTTCCTTTGTGCCACATGACTTATTTTAGAAATACATTCCTTTTGAATAGTCGCAAACTTTGCGACAACTGACATACAGTGCAACTTTTCTTACTGTGCATTGTTCACATACTTGGCTATAGTCTTGCCATCTCGGGCAAAATTGTGTAGTCCACCTCGCTCACCATACGGAACTCCTCCATGTAAAGCATATAGACCAACACACCTTTTCCTAAAGAACATTGATTCCATAAGGAGAAGAAACCTTAAATCCCCCAAGAAAAACGTCACGCCTCCAAACAGTTCTGATTATCCGACATGGAAAGAGCTCCGGTGCAGTCTCTCTACCTTAACAAAACCGAAGGGAAGCAACACATCCCCATGTCATACTATGTGACAAACTGAAAGGTAATGCTTTGCATTGCAAAAGGCTACACTTGACTTGGCAAAAGGTAACCTTTTGTTGGCCAAAGTGTTACCTTTTGGCATATCAACTATATTTTAACATTTATCAATCTTTTGGTTTATCAAAAATTGAGCACAAGTTATCACTTTGCAAGCAACCACACCCTATTTGACTGCATATTGACAAAAGCGAATCATTGACTACTCACCTATCGATTAAAGAGCATATTCTTCAACCTGTCATTTGCCAAGCATTTGAATCCTGCAACCCAATTACCTATTTTTAGGTATTGCCCCGGAAAAAGAAACTTTGTAATTTTGCACCTCGATTCAAAAACAGAAAATCAAGAACAAAATATGAGAAAAGCAATCATCTGCCTCTGTGCAATGGCGGTCATGTCACTCACGGCGGCGGCAAATGAGGACAACGGCAGCAAAACAAGGGACAACTCGATAGCCGTTGAGGGCTACGGCGAGACGGGAATAATGAAAACGCAAGACGGCTGGAGCGCAATCGACCCGCATATAGTAGCCGGCGCGGAGTACACATGGAGGGACGGATGGAGCGCATTCGGAGAGGTGGAGTACATGGATGAGGTGGACATCACACAGTTTTTCATACAGAAGACCTTCACGGAATGGGCAACGGTACGCCTCGGAAAGATGACTGTGCCTTTCGGCATCTCCAACATACACGACAATCCAATGAACCATTTCGCCGTGTCCCTGCCGGCGGGTGAGATAGAGATTCTGCCCGAGAACTGCAATCTCATGGGCATCTCGTTCCTCGGAAGCAGGAAGACATGGAATTATGAGGCGCAAATGCTGCTGCAGAATGGCTCCTTGGCAGTGGCTGTGCACATCGAGAACAGCCCTGACGACAATCTCAGCCTTGGCATCGGCGGATATTACGACGGCAAGTTCATTGTCAGCGGCAACCTCAATCTCTCCTCCGATGCTTTCACCGGGCGTGCCATTGCCACCTATTCGCAGACGGCAAAGGCTGTCCATTGTGGTGCGGAGGCCGGCTATGACCTGCTCCATGGCCTGTCAAAAGCCGGGAGTCGGCTTTTCGCCTTCGCACGCTATGATTTCTCCAACCATGAGGAGGACTGCCACAGTGTGACCGTAGGCCTGAACTACCTGCCCATCAAGCACATAGTCGTCAAGGCGGAGTACGCAAGGAACATGCTCCCCGCGTCTTCCGAAAACAATTTCGCAATAGGTGTCGGCATATCGTTGCCGTAAGAGACGATATGGGAGGCATCCTCTCTTGTTATCGCTCGAAGAAAGAAAAGAACCAAAAGAACCTTCCCTTTGCAGGCATTGCTGATAATCAATGCCATGGCGAAGCCGTTTCTTTAAGTTCTTTGATTTCTTGGAGTCATGTTCCTCAAAACAGCATCATACTGAGCAAAATGGTTCTTCTCATAATCAGTTATGTTTGTTTTTTATGTGCAAAATCAGTCAACAACCAAGTGCTAATTTACAAAATATATTTGAGAAAATTTTCTTTTTGTATCAAAATTCTATTTCCCACAAACAAAAAAAATTATTGGTGTCGTCCGGTAAAACGCAAAATACATCTCTGATTGTATATGCGTCCGGATGTTTATGTGCAGAAAACCGCGTCAGCGGTTTAATACAGTAGCTTTATATTTAACTATTACTGTCCGGTAAAACTCCACAAGTTGTTGTGGAATCACATTTTCATAGGAAATGTTTCTCATAAAGTGTGGCGGAGCCACAGTCCTTACGGTAACTGCGGGCTTCAGCCCTGCGGGCAGTGAATAGTCCATACATAACGTGTGGCAGCGCCACACTCCTTTATGGTCCATCTTCGCACAAGCGTATGAAGTGGATTGTTGAGGTTCGTGCCGTCTTGTTCAGCATAAAGGAGTGTGGTTCTACCACACAGCGTTTGAGTTGCTTTACAGTCCTCACGGCTAAAGCCGGAGGTTACCGTAAGGGTTGTGGCTCCGCCACACTTTGCATGGAGATGTTGACAATAAGGCAGGAGTGTTTTCGCAAATCAATTTTGTTTGACTATAAACGGCTGTTGGGAATTGCTCTATGTCATCTGCTTGCGGCTTCCAGCTTCTCGATAAGTTCAGCCACATCACGCCCGTCCATGAGAGCATGGTTGACGGAAACGGAAACCGGAAGCAGGTGCTTGCCATTCTCCGTTATCAACTTTCCGGTGGAAATGCGAGGAACGGAATCGCCCCTGCCAAAAGAGACTGCGTGCTTCATTTCCGAGAATGCGAACCAAGGGAGAGCCGAATAACGAATCAAATCCTCACGCCCCGTATTGTCGGAGAAAGCGAGCCCGCTGCTGTTCTTCACTCTCTCCACCTCTTTATCGGCGTTTTGCGCAAATACGGCAAAATCCGGATTGTATTCGAAGAAGCCGAAACCGAATGTCCCGTCATCCCTTCCTATGGTCGGCGACACGTGAACCGTGTCGTACTTCACGACATTCCCATCTTCGATGCGCAACTTGAAAGCCTCTGTCTCGTTTATGCATCGCAGCAAGAAATGCACAGAATACAGGAAGAAGGATTTTTGTTCCGCCTTGCATCTCTTGCGGACATTTGTGAAATCCACCAAAGTGGTGACCCCGAAAAAGGGGTCGTCAAAGGAGGAGAAGAACTCGAAATGCTCTCTCCTGTTCCATTTTTCCAAATCAACGAACTGTTTCATTTGTTTTCTCTTTTTTCAATTCCGGTCAGGTCAACCGGCAATCTCTCCCGACACAAGATAATTGTCTGATGTCGGGAGAGATGTCATTAAAAATGTGTAAAATTACAGCAGGCGGCAGTCAAATCCTGCGGAGTCAATGGCTTTCATCACCGCTTCCGCCGTGCAAGTGCCCCATACTCGCACTTCGCCATTGTCCAGAAGGACCTCCGCACGTTCCACTCCCGGGACAGACTGCACGGCGCCTGCGACAGCGGCGCGGCAGTGGGAGCAGGTCATGCCGGCAACCTTTATCCTGTAGGCCGGCATGTCGGTGGCTGTCGGTTTCTGCTCGTGACCGTGATGATGATTGCCACGACGGAAAATGAAAGCGTTGGCCATGAGCGCGACAAGCACAATGCCGGAAGCTATCTCCACAAAGCCCGGGCCGCTCTCCTCACAACAACCGTCTGCTATCGCGCCAAAAGGAGACAGTGCGAACCATTCGCGAGGCATGAGATAGTCCATCGCCAGACCGCAGAGGACGGAGCCCAAGATGATGGATGCGAGGTATATCATGAGAGTCTTGCGACCCATAATCTTGCGCACCACAAGGATTGAGGCGGCATTGCTTGCCGGTCCTGCCATGAGCATGACAAGGGCTGTGCCGGGAGAGAGGCCTTTCAGCATCAGCGACACGGCGATTGGTATGCTGCCTGTGGCGCAAAGGTACATAGGGATGGCAGCCAGCAGCACGAGAGCCATGCTGAGGAGTGTGTTGCCCGAGAAGAGTTCAAAGAACTGCGCAGGCACCGCAACGGTGATGAGGGCTGCGATGAGCAGACCGATGAAAAGCCATTTGCCAACATCCTGAAGCATCTCCACGAAACCATAGTTGAGGGCGGACTTCATGCGTGCTGCGAACGAGCCCTTGTCCTCATGGCTGTGGCAGGAGCAGCCTTCGCCGCAACATTCCTCTGTCTCGGTCTCTGCATTTCCCTTCCATTCCTCCCCACCGTCAAGCTTGTTGACAAGCACGCCGCCAAAGAACGATGTGACAAGCGCAGCCAACGGACGTATGATGGCAAAAGCCGGTCCAAGCACGGAGTATGTCGCCATTATGCTGTCCACTCCCGTCTGCGGTGTGGCGATGAGGAATGATGTCGCAGCACCTTTCGACGCTCCTTCGCGGCGAAGAGCGGCAGTGGTTGGTATGACTCCGCAAGAGCATAATGGCAGTGGTATGCCGAAGAGTGCTGCTTTCACCACTGACTTCCAGTCATTGGAGGCAAGGTGGCGTGAGAACATGCTGCGAGGCACAAATGCCTGGAGCAGTCCTGCAATGAAGAATCCCAGAAGGAGGTAAGGTGCCATTTCGCACAACAGATGCCAGAACGAAAGCACATAGTCTGAGAAAATGTCTTTAATCATAATCATTTTTTTATGTAGTTTGTTTAATGTATATGTTATTGGGAAATATACAGTGGATTTCGCACATATCCCGATTTCCGAGTGCAAAATTACGGAAAATGTTTTGCAAGTTGGTTGCAAACAGGTTATCATGCGGATTCAGAAGATTATGCTGATTTAGCTTGAATTTTAATTCAGTGATTTTTGCGGATAGCGAGAATTCGTCGAACTCACGTGATATTGCACAACGAGATACTACAGTTTGTTTTGCTGAACGACACCAATATTGCAAAATATAATGTAGTTTGTTCTTACGGAACTATCATATAGCACAATGGGACCGTTCTCATTTATGAAGCCAGCCCCATTGGAAATGTATAAATAATTTACACCTTATATTATTAGTACCCTACAGAATTATTCTATTGCATTGGAACATACCCCTATCTATACCCCTATAATATTTGGAATCGCTTGTGAAATGTCGTACCTTTGCAAGCGAAACCAGAAACATCAAGAATGTTGGTTTGCAGAGTTCTTTGACGTACTTACCATATTATAATAAGCGTACCTTGGAAACAATTCCCTGCGCAAGGGCGAGAAACGCCTGGCCGGTAGGTGAGGCGACATCCATTGCCGCAGGAGTACCGTTGTCGCCATTCTCGCAAACGCTCTGCACGATAGGTATTTGTGCAAGGAGCGGAAGGTTGAGTTGCTCGGCAAGATTCTTGCAGCCGTCCTTGCCGAAGATGTAGTATTTGTTCTCCGGAAGTTCGGCAGGAGTAAAGTAGGCCATGTTCTCCACAAGACCGAGGATTGGCACATTGACCTTGTCGTTCTGGTACATGTCTATGCCTTTGCGTGCATCGGCAAGCGCCACTTGCTGCGGAGTGGAGACGATTACCGCTCCCGTGATGTTCAGTATCTGGAGCAATGACAGGTGAATGTCGCTCGTTCCGGGAGGAGTGTCAAGGATAAGGTAGTCTATATCCGACCAATCTGAATCACAGATAAGTTGTTTCAATGCGGAGCAAGCCATGCCGCCACGCCACAGTGTAGCTGTCTCAGGAGACACGAAGAAGCCTATGGAGAGGAGTTTCACGCCGAATTTCTCGATAGGTTCAATCAGTTGTCTGCCGTCCTTCTCCACGGCATAAGGGCGCGCATCCTCGCATCCGAACATCTTTGGCATGGAAGGGCCGAAGATGTCTGTGTCAAGAAGTCCTACCCTATAGCCGAGGCGTGCCATGGCAACAGCGATGTTTGCCGATACCGTGGATTTGCCTACGCCACCCTTTCCGGAGCTTACGGCGATTATCTTCAGGTCTGTGAGGTACTTGTCCTCCTTCGGACGCGGCTTTGTCTTGAACTCGGTCTTTATGGTGACCTCCACTTCCTTGCCCACGTAGTAGTGTATTGCAGCCTCAGCAGCCTTCACTGTGGATTTCAGGAAAGGGTCAGTCTCTTTTGGGAACAGGAGTGTGAATGAGACCTTCATGCCATCAATGCGGACATCATCGACAAGCATCTCGCTCTCGATGAGGTTCTTTTTCGTTCCGGCATAGTTCACTGTGGCAAGTGCGTCGGTGATTAGTTTGGGATATAATGTTTGCATTGTAAGTTCTTTTTCATGAACATTGGGAACAAGGCGCACAATGCGTCCCATTCCCAATGCTGATATAAAAAATGTTTTATCGAAGTACTGTCTCGGCAAGACGCTTGGCCTTGTCTCGCAGGCAGTCTGTGCCATTCTCAACATCGCCATAGGTCAGTACAACACCCATACGGCGTCCCTTGTGAGCCTCAGGCTTGCCGAAGATGCGGATGCGTGCATTCTCTTCGGAGAGCACATCGGCAAGGTTGTATTCCGGCACGCCTTCATAATCCTTGTCGGCAAGTACGACGGCTGACGCTCCGGCATGCTCCAGCTTGATGTCATGGATAGGCAGACCGAGGACAGCGCGCAGATGCAGTTCAAACTCAGAAAGGTTTGTGGTATGACCGAGGGTCACCATGCCTGTGTCATGCGGACGTGGGGAAAGTTCAGAGAAGACAACGCCTGTCTCGGTAAGGAAGAACTCCACACCCCAGATGCCTGCACCTGTGAGTGCCGCAGTGACCTTTGCCGCCATGTCCTGTGCGTCTTTGAGGTCTTTTTCAGAAATCATGTAAGGCTGCCATGACTCACGGTAGTCGCCGCCTTTCTGCACATGACCTATCGGAGGGCAGAAGAGAGTCGGGCCGTTTTTCTGTGTTACGGTAAGCAATGTGAATTCAGATGTGAAGTGTATGAACTCCTCAATGATTACTTCCTGCACATCACCACGTGCACCTGCCATAGCCGCATCAAAAGCCGGACGCAGTTCCTCAGCACATTTTACAGTGGACTGGCCATGACCGGAAGATGACATCAGAGGCTTGATGACGCACGGGAAACCTATCTCACGGCTTGCTGCCTCAAGTTCCTCGAAGGTCTTTGCGTAGAAATATTTCGCTGTGCGCAGCCCGAGTTCCTTTGCGGCAAGGTCGCGTATGGCCTGGCGGTTCATGGTATAGTTCACGGCACGCGCCGACGGTACAACCTGTATGCCCTGCTTCTCAAAGTCGAAAAGGCGTTCTGTGCGTATCGCCTCTATCTCCGGGACAATGATGTCAGGCTTATGCTTAGCAACCACCTCTGCAAGTTTGTCACCGTCAAGCATGGAGAACACCTCACGCTCGTCAGCAACCTGCATTGCCGGCGCATTGTCATATTTGTCACATGCCACAACATACACGCCCTTGCGCTTTGCAGCAATAACGAACTCCTTACCCAGTTCACCTGAGCCAAGCAACAGAATTTTCATCAAAAAGTAATGTTGAATATATTATTATCAAGAAATTCACTTGTTCACATCAGTGACAAAGCACATTGCCGCTTATTTGGCGTTGCTGTTATTGCACTGTTTCTTGCACTCTTCCTGCTTTGTGCACTGTTGCTTGCAGTCTGTTGACTTCTCGCATTTCTTCTCACACTTTGATTTGCAGTCTGCGGACTTGTCACACTGCTTCTCACACTTCGCTGTGCCACACTTCGCTGTACATTTGTCAGACTGTGTGCACTGCTTCCTGACACATGAGGTTGTTGTAGCCTTTTGGGTATCGTCCGACTGGTTGACTGACTGTGCACTTACTGTAAGTACGCATACTAATGCTGCGATAATGCTTAGAATCTTCTTCATTGTTGTTTTACGTTTTTAATTGTCATTTTTAATACTATGCCGCCCATAAGCAGCAATAAGTGTTGCAAATATATTTATCTGTTGGCTTGTCCATTTCTGTCACTTGGTGCAAAGGTACTCATTTCCACGGTAACGTCAGAATAGAATTCCCCTAACTGTATATGGGAAAACCCTATATCTTTCACCAAAGAGAGTGTACACCATGCCGTTCAAGACGGATAAATGATAAATCACAACAATTAATATGCAAAATTACAAAATACCCAAAGTACCACCAAAATTATTTCGCAAAAGTTTATTAATTCACCTTATTATTATATGAATGAGAAATGAAAAATCGCTTGCATATAGACATTTATATCAAAATAAATTCGTAATTTTGTACCCGAAATGGAAATGACCTAACAAAAAGACGGCTTCCAACATAGCCAAACGGTCTCATGGAACGGCTTGACCTGATTAACCAAAACACTAACTAAAAATACTAACAAACATGCTAAGAAAATTACTATTTGTACTCTTACTTGCAACAACCACAACAATGTGGGCACAGAAAGCGACAGCATTATGGAGTCTCAATGATTTGGAGAACCTGACAACTGCAAGCCTTACAGGCGATGAAACTGCAGTTGCCCAGTTGACGGCAGCCTGCACGACAGGCGACAAGCTGACAGCTACAGAATTGCTGACAGTTTCCGGTGCCGACAACGGCTATACTGCCGTGACATACGAGCGCCCGATGACCAAGTTCCAACCTGCCGCAGAAGTGAAAAACATCACCAACGGCTATTGTGTCTCTTTCAGCATAAACATTGCTGAAGGGCATACATTCAAACCAACTCGCTTGTCCTTCGATGCGGCACGCTGCGGAACAGACAAAGGCACAATAAGCATAACCACACAGACAGGTTCTGCTCCTGCAACAACATTTGCACAAGGAATCACCCCTTTGCGCAACAAAATCATGTCAGGCAACTCTACCGGATTCAGCACGCATGAATACAACATCAACGGTGTGATAGCAGAAGGTTCATCCTACACTGTGAACATATACATCATGGGAATCGCCAACACCAAGCAGATTGCAATAGGCAGTGTGGCAATAGAAGGCATCGTGGATGAGCCTGTGTACAACATGTCACATTACCTGTCCGCATTCACTTGCCGTTCCAACGGAGAAACCATTGACCTGTACCCTGTGATAAAGGATTCAGGCAATGGTGTCGAGAGCCTTTTCAGAACAAAACTGACAGAAATTCCTACAGATTTCAATGCCGTACCGACGGAAGGCTATACTGCCAATGTCGACTATGCAAACAATGTTGCCACTGTTACCATAAAGGAGAATGGCAGCACTGTCTACTCATCAGCTGTACGCCTCATGGTCAGCCACATCGGCAACCGTGGCGAGGCGAAACCGCTCAACCGTGGCTTGCTGGCTGTTCATCTTAACGATGGAAATCTTGTCAGCTGGCGTATGCGTGCCACAGACATCCCGGGTTCCACTCTGTACAAACTCTATCGTGAGGGCGAACTGATACAGACCTTGAAACTAAAGACAAACTACAAGGACCGTGGCAAAACTGCCGGAACGAACTATCGCATAGAAGTATGCAGTGCCGACGGTGCTGTGCTTGAAACGCAGGAGACTTCAGCATGGGGTGCGCAGAACACTGCTTTCGTCTTGCCACAGGCTCCTACGGACACCAACGGTACCGGAGCTACATACACGCCGAATGATGCTTCATGCTACGACATGGACGGCGACGGCGAGCAGGAGATTGTCATACGCTGGGAACCTTCCAATGTACGCGATGGCGCAAATACAGGCTCAACGGGTGCAGTGTTCCTTGACTGTGTAAAACTTGACGGAACACACCTTTGGCGCATCAATCTTGGAAGGAACATGTGGGCGTCACAGCACACAATAACATTCCTCTGCTATGACTTTGACGGTGACGGCTATGGCGAGATGATTGTACGCACCGCTCCAGGAACAATAGACGGCGAAGGCAATTTCGTGCTTATGGGCAATGATGACCCTTATGCAAACTACGTTGCTGCCAATGGGCGCGTGGAGAGCGGACCGGAGTATCTCACTGTATTCGACGGCACAACAGGTGGTGCAATAAGCAGCATCCACTACTGGCCTGCACACGATGATTTCAGCGACAACGTACAGGCTTATGGCAGTGCAGCACGCATAGAGCGTTATAACGCAACCATGGCGCGACTTGACGTCAACGGCAAGGCTACTCCATGTGCAGTGATGAATCATGGCTATTACAACCAGGCATACTATATGGCAGCATACTTTGACGGCAAGGAACTCCATGAGTTATGGCGTCACTCCTCCACAACAAGCGGAAAGGGAATGTATGGGCAAGGCTACCACACACTCCAGTCAGCGGATGTCGACGGTGACGGCTTTGATGAGATAGTTGCCGGTTCGGCAGTGCTTGACCATGACGGTGTGAATGTGCTGTGGAGAAGTGGTGAAGGTCATGGTGACGCGCTGCATATAGGCGACTTTGACTGGAACAACCCTGGAATGGAGATTTATTCTGTCATGGAGGATGGCAAAGCATCCTATGTCCACTACGCACAGGATATGCGCGACGCAAAGACAGGCCAGCTTCTTTGGGGCACCCCGAAGACAGGCGGCGACTGCGGACGCGGACTCTGTGGTGACTTTGACGACAAGCATGAGGGAGCGGAATCCATGTGCTCCGCCTATCCCGGACTGTACGACAGCAAGGGTAACGTCATTAGCGACTGGCATGTAGGCACAACAAGCTCCTCTTCCATAAATTTCCGCATTTACTGGGACGGAGACCTCTATGACGAGTACCACGACCGACAGCACATAGACAAGTGGAACAGCACAACAAAACAGTGGCAGCGCCTGACAACCCTCTACAACATCGCACCGGGTGCATCATCCATCAACGGCTCAAAGAATGTTCCGTCTCTCCAGGCTGACATCCTCGGCGACTGGCGCGAGGAGGTTGTCTATTACTATGCCATAGACGCTGCAGCCGGAAAATTCGGGCTGAATATCATCACCACAAACTACGAAAGCAACTACATGCTGCCGTACTTGCGTGACGACCATGTCTACGACAATGCCATCGTATGGCAGAACACTACCTACAACCAACCTCCACATGTTTCCTACTCACCTGTGGTTTATTGGAAAGAACTGCAAGAAATCCTGACCGGTATATGCAACGTCTCCATTTCTGACACGGATACAACAAATAATGCCACCTACAACATCGCGGGTCAGCGTATCAATCCTTCATATCTACAGAACGGTGGTATCGTGATACGCAACGGAAAGAAATATATGAAATAAAAAAAACATGCTGCAAGACTATTTTACAAACATATTCTGCGAAAAAAAGGACTGCCTGACGAAAATCAGGCAGTCCTTTTTTTTTGCAGAATAGTCATCTGACTATCTTACTTATAATATATTGTTCATCTGACATTTGAAGCAACAGGCTCCAAAATCAAAAATAAACCGGCATTTGTTCCTGCACATCACATTCCGGCTTCGCATCCAAGCCCATCACCTCTTTGAAGAAAGAGTGCTGACGAAGCACATCGCGCTTGAAATGGAGGATTTCCGCGTTGGCTAACTCTCCACGCTGCCGGGAAACACTGTTTCTTGTATTACACGTACCTTACAAGAAATAGATACATGTTTCCCATGCGCTTCTGCGGCGAAGATAGAAAGAAACCATGAAACAGCAACCGATTTGCATATTTTTAAATGCAGATGAGCAGATATTTTTTCAACCATTTGTCACTTTTCACAACAAGAAACAACATCTTTTGTCACAATTATTCCTAAAAAAGGACAACAGCATTTACGCAAAATATGTGCGGAGACATTGGCATTATATGTACAGTTCGCACTCTTTCCTTACCGAACAAGGCTTGCGGAGCATAAGATTGACAGCAGAAAGAAGGACACAGTTAATCTTTCTTGCATTATGCGGACACACTGCCACGCAGCGCATGCATGAGATACATGCCGCTTTGTCAACCTCCTTGGCATTGTCCTTGCTGATTGCTCCCACAGGGCATTTCGCTGCACAAAGCCCGCAGTTGGTACATTTGCCACCGGCGGAAGGCACAATCTTTTTGCCACCTACCTCACGATACGGTCTGTTGCCTGGAATGGCAGGGACACTCATATCCCCTTTATCGAGTTTCGCCTTTATCTTGTCTCCAAATTCTTTCAGGCAGGAAGCATCCTCCGCGTCAGGCCTTCCGGCTGCATAGCGGCGGGCGATGGAGTGCTCGGCGATGGCAGCGACAGCACCGACAACGGCAAATCCGGCATTCTCCGCCACATCTTGCAGTTCCACAAGCGTGTCCTCATAAGCGCGGTTGCCGTAGACTGCCACAATCACGGCTTTGGCTCCATTGGCTTTTATGCTTGCAATGCGTTCGGCAGCCGTGGCAGGCACTCTGCCACTGTACGACGGAACGGCAATCACGGCAAGGTCATCATCTGTAAGCACCACACCGGCAGACACTGCGGCATTGTCGGAAAGGTCAACGAATATCGGCTCAGATCCCAATCCTCCAGCCAGTATGTGGGAAACTTTCTCTGTTCCGCCTGTAGGGCTGAAACAAATCTCATAAATCTTCATATTCTATATTTTTTAGTATAAATCCTGTACAGCAATCGCTGTATAATTTGCAAAGATACGCATAAGTAGACAGAAAACCAAATTTCATTCAAAGTTTTCTGTCTACTTATGCGTATCTTCGTATGGGCTGAACAACAGCCCTCTGAAAACTATTTCGTGCGTTTTACAGTATGGATTACTGCCCCTGTCTTGTCAACCATGTGCATCGCCAGTTCGTTTTTGTCCACAGCAAACACCGAGAATCCCGTTTCCGGACTACAGAACACTGTGCCTTCCACCGGCTTCACCTTACGGCTTAGCGAAGCAGAAGAGTTGACAACATAATCCACATCACTGCCCGGCACACGGATATGCTGGAAATTATGGATATGCCCACAAGCATAAATGTCCACCTTATGCTTACGGAGTATCGGGTCAAGCCTCCTCTGCATGTCGTCGCGCTCACTGCCGTCTTTCGGTGTTTCGGCATAAACAGGATGATGCCCCACGACGATCACCCAATCCTCCTTTGCCGCATTCAGCACCGAATCGACCCATGCCAGTTGCCTGTCCGCATCCTGCCGGCAGGCATCCGGATAGCCTTCGCCGTCATTGCAGTATTTGCCAATCAGCGGAGTGGTGTCAATCATGACAAACCTTATTGATGTTCCTTTCCCGGAATACGCCTTGGTATAATATCGGGAAGGCATCGTCCATCGCCGGCTTACGTTCGTATAGTCAAGGATAGCCTGAGTGTTTCCCCTATACTCATGGTTGCCAAGCATAGGAAACCAATCGACCATCAGTTCCGGATGGCTGTAGATGAGTTCGTAATTGGTCATCCACAGCGGGTCATCCACACTGCGCACTCCTTCAAAATGATGCACATCGCCGGCGGCGAACACACATTCCGGTCCGATTTCCTCTGCCATTTCTCCCATCAATTCGGCAATGGGCTTCTGGTCATAGTAACCATTGCGCCCCAAATCGTTGACCATATAGAAGTTGAGACCTCGCTTCAGCCCTTTCCATGCCTCAGGAGTTTGGGCGTTTACTGACAAGGCAATGACAGCGGTCAATGCCAACAAAATGATTCTTTTCATATTCATATAATGCTTAATAAATTAAATCCATACTCATTAAAAACTCACTTTTATGCCTGCATTCACCTTAATTCCATAGTATTCCGCCTGCATCGTGCGGTCCTTTGTTCCCTGATAGTAGCGCAAAGGCTGGTTCAGGAGATTGCTTGCCTCCGCATAGAAAGTCGTCTTCACATTCTTTCCGAACGTATAGCCTGCATTGATGTCCATGTAGTTCACTGCGTCATAGTATCTGTCATAGAAAGCACTTGCTCCCATTTCGTCGATAAAAGCGGACGCAAAGTTATAGCTCAGGCGCACATTCAAGCCTCCTTTCTCAAAGTAAAGTGAAGCGTTTGCCGTGTGTGCAGGCGCCCCCGGAAGGCTCAGACCGCCCTCATTCTCCCGGCCTTCAAAGTTGAAGTCCTCAACGCGTGAGTGTGTATAGGTGTAGGTTCCGTAGAATCCCAAGCACTTCAAGGCAGGGGAAATGAAGCCGAAATCACGCTGATAAGAGAACTCCAATCCCAACAAAGTGGCATTGCCGGCGTTCTTCGGCTGGGTGAAACGAGTGTATACGTTGCCTTGATACTCATGATTGTTCACCACCTGGTCAACAATGAAGCCGTCAATCCTCTTGTAGAACATACCGGCACTCACAAGACCAATGCTCTTGAAGTAGTAGTCGGCACTCAAATCCAGATTATACGAGAGAGTCGGTTTCAAGTCCGAATTGCCTATCTTTATCTCATTGTCGCCCCTGCTGATGTTCACACTCGGAACCAAAGCGGAATATTTCGGACGGCTTAAAGTCTGAGTGTATGACGCACGCACCTTGAAATCGTCGTTCACATCCCATTTCACCAGCAGCGAAGGGAGGAAATTCACATAACTGTTTGTCACGCGTTCCGTCTTTGTTGTCACGTCTGTCTCGTCATCATAGTTCCTTCCGGTGTAACGCAACGATGTGTGTTCCAGACGGAAACCTGCCATAAGGTTCACATCCGGAGTGAACTTATGGTCGAAACGCACGTAGCCCGAAGTGACTGTCTCACGCGCTTCGAAGTTCCCTGCCAATTCCGCTTGCACCTGTTCCTTCTCAAATTGGGAGGCATCGTTCAGGTTAAGACCGCCAACATAGTCTTTGTCGGCAAACACACCCACCTGGTATTTCGCGTCAGGCATGAACTTTTCCGTGCTTTTGTCCACAGCGTTATTCAGACTGTTTGCCATAAAAACCTCTTCGTCCGTCGGTGTATATTCATAGAAATCAACATCTTTCTCCTTCGTCTTGCGTACAACCTTCGCGCCAAACTTCAGTTTTGCGCCATTGTTCATGGAGGCCTTGAAGTTGGCAGAGAACTTCAAATCCTCTTCCTTTATGCTTTCCTGCTGCTCCGTAAGCTCCTTCAGACTGAACTCTTCGCCCAACACCATGGTGGAGCCTAACTTCGGAACGGCATACGGACGGCGCTCATCGCTCAGGTCGATGTCAAATTTCTGCTTCTTCAACTGAAAGTCAAGATAACGCTCATTGGGACGTTCCTCGATTGCCTTGGCATAATTTGCTGTCCAGTCCATGCCTATTGCTCCCCACAAATGTTCGCCTCCCAATGCGAAATCCATGGTGCGCTGACGCTCCAGACGTGCACTGCGGTTGTCCGGAGTGCCGGCTTTCGTCTGTATGCGCACTGTTCCCTTTCCGTCCTCGTCAAGGTCTTTGATGTTTGTGCGGTAACGGTTTTCCCAATCGTTCCTGTTGTTGAAGATACTCTTGAACGTCAGTTTGTTGTTCCCATTCACATTAAAGTCAAAGGCTGCCGAA
Organism: Palleniella intestinalis; assembly: GCF_013166595.1. Taxonomy (GTDB): domain Bacteria; phylum Bacteroidota; class Bacteroidia; order Bacteroidales; family Bacteroidaceae; genus Prevotella; species Prevotella intestinalis. The sequence continues at coordinate 31,185 of NZ_JABKKG010000006.1, forward strand.
TAGCTTTGCCGCTCACGGGTGACAAAGTACCGGCGCATCTGATAATCACTGAGATACACTTTGCCGTCCTTGCCCTTTTCCCACATAAACTCTGTGTCATAAGAACCTGACGGAGAGTTTTGGTAAGAGGCAGAGAGCAGCATTCCAAGCCTGTCATTGAAATAACGGTCACCGTAAGTAAGCCCCAGATTCAGTTGCGCTTTCCCGCTTATCCGGTTATAACCGCTTCCGGCGGTAGCGTTGAAAGTGCGCTTGTAAGGCGAGTTCTTGGTGACCAAATTGATAGAGCCGCCGATGGCATCGCCGTCCATGTCCGGAGTGACCACCTTGCTTACCTCGATGGTTTGAATCATGTCGGCAGGTATCAAGTCCAGCTGCACGTTGCGTGTGTCTCCCTCGGCAGAGGGGATACGGTTGCCGTTGATGGTGACGGAGCTAAGGTCTGCACTTGTTCCGCGCACCTGTCCGAAGCGCGCCTCCCCTTGGTCGTACTGCACATTAATGCCGCTGATGCGCTTCAACGCATCACCAATGTTAGAGTCAGGGAACTTCCCGACTTGGTCGGCAGAGACAATGTTCGTAATGCCAAGATTGTTCTTCTGCGCATTTATGGCTTTCCTCTGCCCCTGAAATGCGCCCTGCACCTGCACCTCCAGCAATTCCAAGCCATCGTTCATCACAATGTCGCGCTCCAAAGTCTTGCCTTCGGGGACGGTGAGTCGCATCTCTATAGGCTTGTAACCGACGTATGTCACCTTCACAGTGTACGTTCCCGGCTTCAGGTTTGACAATGTATAGAAACCGTTCACATCACTTACGACTCCGGATTTCAGGTTCTCCACAAAAATGGAAGCTCCCGGAAGAGTTTGGTTTCCGCTGTCCACGACACGTCCATGGACAGCACCTTGCTTTACATTCTCATTCACTTCTGCAAAGGCGTGGCTATTGTAGCCGGCCATCATCAACATTAAAGAAACTGCTTTAATAACTTTTTTCATATACTTTTTTAGTAAGTTATAAATCCGCTGCAAAGGTAGGAAGGTTAAGTTTCATGGAGATTACATGGACTTAAAGGTTGTGCGACAAATGTTTTTCATTTTCATTACAACCGCAATCTTTCATGGATGAGGTGGCTGTTTGCCTTGAAAAACGGCATGCTTTTTATGCATGAGTTTTCTAATGCTCTATTTATCATAATCGGAAAAATATGCGTTCTTTATACCAAAAAAGACAACTTTCGCAGGAAAGTATAACCCTTCACAGCAAGAAGGCATACCTTTTGCACTGCAATGTATAACCTTTTGCATGAAAAAAGATAGCTTTTTGAGCATAAAAAAGACACGAAAATCCGGCATTTTGGCAGAAAAACACAAAGCGATACAACATAAAACATTGGTTTTCAGTACACTACGACTCGATAAAAATTTCGCAATTCCGAAATTTCTCTTTCATAAAAATCTTTACACGCGATTCTCAGAGGACAAAAACAGCGTGAGTTTTCTTATTCAGACTTAATTTCGCTAAATATTATGCGTAAGTATAATTTATTGTACTTTCTGTATTTCGGAGATTTCTTTTCAGTTTTTTATACCAACAGGATTATATATCAATATTTTTATGTAAATTTGCATAAGATAAGCGAAAAAGCACCTAAATCACCAAAGATGGAAAACAAGACGCAACGCAACATAGACGAACAGAGCCTTGAGAAAGCCAAAGCACTGTTTGAGACAGGCTGCATAAACAGCATAGAAACAGGCACAGCCAAAGGGTTATGCCAGATACATGAGTGCCTGTTTGGCGGCCTTTACGACTTTGCAGGAAAGGTGCGCACACTTAACATCGCAAAGGGTGGATTCCGATTTGCAAATGCCATGTTCCTCGATGTTATACTACCCGTGATTGAGAAGATGCCGGAAACGACATTCGAAGAAATCATCGCGAAGTATGTGGAGATGAACATCGCCCACCCTTTCATGGAGGGAAACGGACGCGCCACAAGAATCTGGCTTGACATGATGCTGAAGAAGAACCTCGGAAAAGTCGTCGATTGGCGCATGGTGGACAAGGACATGTACCTGCAAGCCATGGAGCGCAGCCCCATAAATGACCTGGAACTGCGCTTCCTCCTGCAACCTGCTTTGACGGAGAATGTGGACGACAGGGATGTGATTTTCAAAGGCATAGAGCAGTCTTACTATTATGAGGGCTATGTGAAAGAGCCGTGAACCTTATGTTTTTGAGGGCGTATGCGCTGCCGGAAAGTAGCATGTCTGCCCTTTTCACACATAAACGACAAAACCGACCGACAATGATTGATTTCGATGAATATATCCGCCACGGGGAGCCTGACAGAAAAGAGAAAGCCTCAGCATGGAAGACGGCTATCGGACTGCAGGCTGTGGACGGTCTGCAGACCTCCGACTATCTGAAGGAAACGGCAGCAAGGCACATTGAGGGTGACATAAGCATCGATGAGGTAAAGGCGCTTATCAACGGTTATTACCAATCGAAGACCGTGCGGACGCCTGACGACGAGGGCGTGGAGGAGGCGGACAAGGTGTCCATAAACATAGTGCGGATTCTCAACGAGCAGTCGTTTGCCTACTCCGTTGCCGGCTTCGTGTCCATTCACCGCAGGCTATTTGAGGGCGTTTTCAAGTTTGCCGGCAGGATAAGGGACTACGACATAACGAAGAAAGAGTGGGTTCTGCGTGGTGACACGGTGCTGTATGTCAATGCGGAAGACCTGCACCGTGCCATAGAATATGACCTTGAACAGGAGAAAGAGTTCTCTTACCGAGGGCTGTCCTTTGACGATGTTGTCGCACACATAGCGAAGTTTGTCTCCAATCTGTGGCAGATTCATCCGTTCGGCGAGGGCAACACGAGAACGACGGCAGTGTTCACGATAAAGTATCTGAGAAGCATAGGCTTTGATGTTGACAATGATTTGTTTGCGGAACATTCGTGGTACTTCCGCAATGCGCTGGTGCGAGCGAACTATCGCAACATCGTGAAAGGCATCGAACCGGACATAAGTTTCCTTGTTCTCTTCTTCCGCAACCTGATGATGGGCGAGCAGAACGAACTGAAGAACCGCCACATGGTTGTCAATCCGCCACCGGAGTGGATTCCGAAGCATAACCCCACAAGCACCCCACAAGCACCCCACAAGTACCCTACAAGTACCCCGCAAGTTCAAACACTTGTTGAGACATTGGCAGAACAGCAGTTGTCAATAAAGGAAATGCTTGCGGCAATGGGGCTTAATGACCGTAAAAACTTTATCGAAAACTATCTCAGCCCTGCCATGAAAGCCGGCTTTGTCACGATGATTTATCCTGACAGCCCGAAGCATCCACGTCAGAAATACAAGCTGACGGTGAAGGGATTGGCGGTGTATAACTCAAAACAAGCAGAAAAGAAAATACCACTATGATAAGAAAACTAAAGACAATGGAGATGCAGCGCATCTCTGTCGAGGAGTTCCATGAGGCGGAGAAGATGCCTCTCGTTGTCGTTCTCGACGACGTAAGGTCGATGCACAATGTCGGAAGTGTGTTCCGCACCTGCGACGCTTTCCGTGCCGAGGGCGTTTTCCTTTGCGGAATAACCGCCACACCGCCACAGAACGAGATTCACAAGACGGCTCTCGGTGCGGAGGAGAGTGTCAGCTGGACGCATTTCCCTACTGCCGTGGAGGCTGTGGAACAGCTGCATCACGACGGCTACAAAGTGTTTGCGGTGGAGCAGTGTGAGGGTTCGACCATGCTTGACAAGCTCGGCGACGCTGTGACTCCCAACGAAAAGGGCGGAAAATTTGCCGTTATCCTTGGCAATGAGGTGCATGGCGTGCATCAGGAGGTCATCGACTTGTGCGACGGCTGCATAGAGATTCCGCAGTTCGGCACCAAGCATTCGCTTAATGTCTCTGTCACTGCGGGCATAATAATATGGGAGTTCGCACGCCGTCTGATGCTTTGAGAAAATATGATTATACAAATAAAACTATTGCTGCCGTGGAAAAACAGTATTCATTTCTCCCACGGCAGCAATAGTTTTATTTTACGCTTTCTTGTTCAGCCATTTCCTTTTGAGCCATTCACGTACAGGCTCATCGTATGCCTTCATCACGCAATAGGCAAGGAGTATGGACATCACGAACACTCCGGTGTTCATTGCGATGTGCATCCATAACGGTGCGTCAGGATGTTCCTTGACGAATCCCATTTGCATGTACATCAATGGATAATGTGTGATGTATATCGGATAGGATATATCACCAAGAAACTTGCACACCTTTGCACTGCGTGGGTCTGTGGTACTGCTTCCTGCGCCGAGTAGAACGACAAACGGGAACACAAGCAGGATTGCCGCTGCCTGATAAATACCGTTGGCAATGCCGTCATCGCCTGTGATGCAAGGCACGGAGAATATGACGACAAGAATCAATGATGCCCACCAGAAACCGCCGCGTGCGCTTATAGGGCTGCCGCTTGGATTGTCCTTTGTCATACGGCTTGGCAGCAAACGGGAAATCAACAAACCACAGAGGAACGGATAGAGCAAGCGTGTGAAACCTATGTAAATCTGGTCTGCAGTGATGCTCCAGCCACCCTTGACATGATAATGTGGTGCGGAAAGGAAGTTGAACAGGTCTATGCCGAGGGTCAAATCAAGTGTAAAATAGCCTGCAACTACTACAAGCACTGCCAACGCCCATGTCGGAAGGTGACGGAAGAGGAAAGCATAAAGTATGTTGGCGATGTACTCAAACGTCAGTGACCAGTTTGGTCCGTTCTGCGGATTTGTCTCACCCCAGCCGCGAATGTCCATACTTGGCGGACAGGGCAGCATGAACAGCGCCATAAAGAAACATCCAATAATCCGCCAACCGCTGACTTCCAGCACCATAGGGAAATTGCCTGCGGTGAAGAACAGCATGCAGCCTCCTATCAATGTTCCCATGACAACCATAGGATGAAGGCGCACAAGGCGGCGCTTGCAGAAGTCCCATGTGGTCATCTTTCCCCAGCGGTCGTCATAGGCATAGCCAACGACAAAGCCGGAAAGGAGGAAAAAGAAGTCTACGGCAAGATAGCCGTGGTTGATGTGCTGCTGTTCGCCGTGCGGACAGTAGATCTCGAAGATGTGGAAAAGTATCACCATCATCGACGCTACACCGCGCAAACCGTCAAGAATTTCGTAACGTGGTTTTGATTCTAAGTATGCCATGCTGATAGATTGATTTATTGCGGACACAAAGTTAGCGATAAATAGTGAGATACGGAAATATTAGGCAAAGTCTTTGATAGATAGGCAAAACGGAGAAGTTGAAAAATACTGCCGGAGGCATTAAAAGCCAGTTGGAAGCCATGTCGTGACTTCGCTACGTTACCATTCCGTAACCATGCGAAAATCCGGGGTTTCTGCTGTTTGCAGAATGGCGAAATTAGTTATTTTATAGTGAGTTACCAACAACTCACGCAAAAATAATCCGCCCCTGACAAAGATTGCGCCGTTCCTCCCCGTTTTGCGTATCGACAGCGGACTCTTCACCAACTAAATTTGAACCAAAAAAATTTTAGGACGATGAAGAGTACATTTTCAGTAATCTATTACCTCAAACGGCAGGTAGTGAAAAAGGACGGGACAGTTCCCGTCATGGGACGTATCACGGTGGACGGAAGCCAGACACAGTTCAGTTGCAAGCTGAGTGTCGATCCGAAGCTGTGGGACACCAAAGGAGGACGTGTCACGGGCAGAAGCACGGCGGCACTCGAAACGAACCGTATGCTTGACAAGATGCGGGTGCGCATCAACAGGCACTATCAGGAAATCATGGAGCGTGACAATTATGTCACTGCTGAAAAGGTGAAGAACGCCTTTCTCGGACTGGAACACCGCTACCACACGCTGATGCAGGTGTTCCGCCAGCATAACGAGGACTACGAGAAACAGGTGGAGGCAGGCATGAAAGCCAAAGGCACGCTTGCCAAATACCGCACCGTTTACAAGCACCTGCAAGAGTTCCTCACCATCCGCTACCATGTGAAGGACATAGCCTTGAAGGAGCTTACCCCCGCTTTCATCTCCGACTTTGAGATGTTCCTGCGCACGGACAAGCACTGCTGCACCAACACCGTGTGGTTGTACGTCTGCCCACTTCGGACGATGGTATTCATCGCCATCAACAACGAGTGGCTGACACGCGACCCGTTCCGCGAGTACGAAATCAAGAAGGAGGAAACCACCCGCAGTTTCCTGACCAAAGAGGAAATCCGCCTGCTGATGGACGGCAAGCTGAAAAACGCCAAACAGGAACTGTACCGTGATCTCTACCTGTTCTGTGCGTTCACGGGCTTGTCATTCGCAGATATGCGCAACCTCACTGAAGAGAATATCCGTACCTACTTCGACGAACACGAGTGGATAAACATCAACCGCCAGAAAACGGGCGTGGTGTCAAACATCCGCCTGCTTGACATCGCCAAGCGAATCATAGACAAGTATCGCGGGCTGTGTGAGGACGGCAGGATATTCCCCGTACCGCACTACATGACCTGTCTGTACGGCATCCGTGCCGTGGCTAAAAGATGCGGCATAACCAAGCATATCACTTGGCACCAGAGCCGACATACCGCAGCCACGACGGTATTTCTCTCCAACGGCGTACCCATCGAAACCGTCAGTTCCATGCTCGGACACAAGAGCATAAAGACGACGCAGATCTACGCGAAGATAACCAAAGAGAAGCTCAATCAGGACATGGAAAACCTTGCCGCAAGGTTGAACAGTGTCGAGGAATTTGCAGGTTGCACCATCTAAAAAGAAAAGCCATGAAACGTGACATAATCATCATAGAGGACAAGGCGATCAGCGTAACCGGTAACGACGTGTGGATGACCGCAACCGAAATCGCCGGACTGTTCCACGCGGGAGTTCCGTCAGTGAACGCCGCCATCAAAGCCGTCCGCAAGTCGGACGTGCTGAACGACTACGAGGTGTGCCGCTATATGCAGCTTGAAAACGGACTGTACGCGGATGTGTATGCGATTGAAATCATCATCCCCATTGCTTTCAGGCTGAACACCTACAACACCCACCTGTTCCGCACATGGCTGGTAGGCAAGGCTCTCTCACAAGAGAAGCGGCAGGCATACGTCATGTTCTTCCCAAACGGGAACATCGGGTACAGTTGAGATATAAAGAAAAATAGGACAAAGGAAACGGGCGACACCATTTTGAAGTGCCGCCCGTTTCCTTTTTTCATATCGCCCTATCTGATAGGTCTGCGGTAGTTCGTTTCCAGCACCTCACGCAGACCAGATTCCGGGTAAAGCACCTTCCCGCCCAAAAGGATAAAGGGAAGCACGCGGTTGTTCCTGTATTCCTGCAAGGTGCGGCGGCTCACGCGGAGTAGTTCGGACACCTCCTTGTCCGTCAGGTAACGCTCCCCGTCCAGCGGAGGGCTGTAACTCTCCAGAAATGCGGAAAGCCATTTCGAGTTTTTCTGCACGTTCTGCAACAGCACGGTCACATCTTCCGTGTCCATCGTGATTACATTGTTCTCCTCGTTCATTCTGCATCGGATTTTAAGGTGAACACTCGATTAACGGTCTGCGGGGTAAATCGTGCCGACCAGCGGAATGACCCTTTTCACGTCCTCCGGCTTGTAATAAAAACGGTAGCCGATCTGCGAGTGGCCGATGAAGCCACGGTCGCGCAGTTTCGCCAGCGTGCGGGGACAGATTCTCAACTGTCGGCAGACCTCTTCCCCGGTCAGCCATTTTGCAAGCCGCCTTTCATCGCCTTTGCGCTGCAAGGCGGCGACTTTCTCCACGAAAGCACCCATCTGTGCCATAATCCCGTCGAAAGTCTGTTTCTCGATAGATACTATTTCCATATTCATGTCATTTAGAATTTGCCGCAAAGGTAACGACACGGCATACAAGACGTATCGTTTTCCGCTGAAAGGCCGCTTGTTGCGCCGTTTGACCGGGTTACGGAGCCATCTTCCATAAAAATCTTGCGTGAGTCATGTAGTGAGTTGTTAATGCCCCCTTTGTTTATTCCCGAACTTTGCCGCAGAAACAAGAAAAAAGGACTGAATATGAAAGTGATAACAATGGAAAGTTCCGCCTACAAGGAGATGATGGCGCAGATTGCGGACATCGCCGGATACATCCGCGAGGCAAGGGACGAGAAGAAACGGAAGCGGGAAACCGAAGACAAGCTGCTTGACACGGCGCAGGCGGCGAAGATGCTCAACGTGAGCAAGCGCACCATGCAGCGTATGCGCACCGACCACCGCATCGAGTATGTGGTGGTACGCGGAAGCTGCCGCTACCGCCTTTCCGAGATACTGCGGCTGCTGGAGGACAACACCGTAAGGAACGAGGAAGGGACAATAGACACCCTTTTCCACAACCATAGGCTGCGCACGGGCGGCAAACCAAAAGGAAGGAGGACATAGGTCATGGAAATGCTCACACGAAACAATTTCGAGGGCTGGATGCAGAAGCTGATGGAACGGCTCGACCGTCAGGACGAACTTCTGCTGTCAATGAAGGCGGAGGGGCAACAGCCCACGCTTTCGGAAAGCGTCCGCCTTTTCGACAATCAGGACTTGTGCATGCTGCTCCAGATAAGCAAGCGCACGCTTCAACGCTACCGCAGCATCGGCGCGTTGCCCTACAAGACACTTGGGAAGAAGACCTATTACAGCGAGGAAGACGTGCTGACATTCCTTTCCAACCATGTCAAGGAGTTCAAAAAGGAAGATATAGCCTTCTACAAGGCTCGTATCCATAATTTCTTTCATAAATAACCAATTAAAAACTTTTTCAAATGGCAAAGAAAAAAGACGAAAAGGACGTGCTGGTGGTCCGTGACGAGAAGACGGGCGAGATCAGCGTGGTAGCCGGGCTGAACGCGGACGGCTCCCCCAAGCGCATCCCCGCGAAAGCGGAGAACGCGCAGGGTTTCCTGCAACTCGACCGACACGGCGACGCGCTGGATAACTTCTTCACCAACTTCTTCCGGCAGTGCAAGGAACCCAGCCGCTTCGGTTTCTATCGCATCGCGGCAGACCAAGCCGAGAATGTTCTGGAGGTAATCAGGCAACTTCTTGAAGACCCCGAAGGAAACAAGGAGATGCTCGCCCCTCACAAGGTGGACACCTCCGAATATGAGAAGAAGGTGCAGGAAGAACAGGCGGCACAACAGACAGAAAAGCAAGAACATCAAAAACAAGAAAACATGGAACAACAGAAAGAACAGCAACAGGAAAGCCCGCAGCAGACGCAGGGCAGACAGGGCTACCAACCCATTGACGAGAGCAGAATCAACTGGCAGGAGCTGGAGGAAAAATGGGGCGTGAAGTATGACGACCTCAAACAGTCGGGCGACCTCACCAAGATGCTCAACTACGGCAAGTCCGACTTGGTGAAGGTCAAGCCCACCTTCGGCGGCGAATCATTCGAGCTGGACGCCCGCCTCTCCTTCAAAAAGGACGGCGAGGGAAACATCAGCCTCGTGCCGCACTTCATCCGCAAGGAGCAGAAACTGGACGAATACAAGGGACACAAGTTCACCGACGAGGAACGGAAAAGTCTGCGCGAGACGGGCAACCTCGGCAGGGTCGTGGACCTTGTGGACAAGGAAACGGGAGAAATCACGCCCTCCTTCATCAGCATCGACCGCAAGACTAATGAAATCACGGACATCGCGGCAAGCAGGGTGCGCATCCCAAAGCGTATCGGCAAGACGGAAATCACCAAGCAGGAGCAGGATATGCTCCGCGCCGGACTGCCCGTGCGCGACAAGCTCATCGAGCGCAACGACGGCAGGAAGTTCGTCACCACCCTGCAAGTGAACGTGGAGCAGCGCGGCGTGGAGTTCGTGCCGGGAACGGGCAAGTCACCCCGTACCGCACAGACGCAGGAAGCCAAGAGCGACACCTCGCAGAGCCAGACGCATGACGGTGGAAACGCCGCCAACACCACGAAGGAACGCCGCAACACATGGACGAACGAGGACGGCAGCATCCGCCCCATCAGCAAATGGAGCGGCGTGAACTTCACCGAACAGCAGAAAGCCGACTATGTGGCGGGCAAGACCATCAAATTAGAGAACGTAACCGACAAGCAGGGCTTCCACGCCACCATGTACCTCAAGTTCAACCCGGAGAAGGGTCGCCCGTACCGCTACGACACGAACCCCGACAACGCGCAGCAGGTAGCCCCGTCCAACGAGAGCCGCACACAGACGGCGGTGAACAACGAGGGCAAGACCAACGAGGCGACAAAGGAACTGAAAGAGCCGTTGCAGAAGGGACAGACCGCCCCGAAGAACGAGAACCAGCAACGGCAGCAGGACAAGCCGAAGAAAAACAACAAGGGCATGAAGATGTAAATCCGTGTCCGCCACTAAATCCAATCCAAAGTAAAAAAAGTAATCATTAAAAAAGAAAAAGCATGAAGACAATCATTGCAGAAAAGCCCTCCGTGGCACGTGAAATCGCCCGCATCGTGGGCGCGACAAAGAGAGAGGAAGGATATTTCGAGGGAGGCGGCTATTTCGTTACATGGGCATTCGGACACCTCGTACAGCCTGCCATGCCCGACGGCTACGGCGTGCGCGGATTCGTCCGTGACAACCTCCCGATTATCCCCGACACCTTCACGCTCGTCCCCCGTCAGGTCAGGACGGAGAAGGGCTACAAGCCCGACAGCGGCGTGGTGTCGCAAATCAAGACAGTCAAAAAGCTGTTCGACACAAGCGAACAGATCATCGTGGCAACCGATGCCGGGCGCGAGGGTGAACTGATTTTCCGATACCTCTACCACTACACGGGATGCACCACCCCGTTTGTGCGCCTGTGGATAAGCTCTCTTACCGACAAGGCTATCCGCGAGGGGCTGCGCAACCTCGAAGACGGCAGCAGGTACGACAACCTCTATCTCGCCGCCAAAGCGCGGAGCGAATCCGACTGGCTCGTGGGCATCAACGGCACTCAGGCGTTATCCATCGCCGCCGGACACGGCACATACTCCGTGGGACGGGTGCAGACCCCCACATTGGCGATGGTGTGTGAACGCTACTGGGAGAACCGCCGCTTCACACCCGAAGCCTTCTGGCAACTGCATATCGCAACGGACGGTTGCGACGGTGAGGTCGTGAAATTCTCATCCTCCGAAAAATGGAAAGAGAAAGAGCCGGCGATGGAACTGTATAATAAGGTAAAGGCGGCAGGCTTCGCCACCGTCACAAAAGCCGAGCGCAAGGAGAAGACGGAGGAAACACCGCTCCTGTACGACCTGACCACACTCCAGAAGGAAGCCAACTCCAAGCACGGCTTCACGGCGGAACAGACGCTTGAAATCGCTCAGAAGCTCTACGAGAAGAAGTTGATAACCTATCCGAGAACGGGAAGCCGCTACATCCCCGAAGACGTGTTCGCCGAAATCCCCAAACTGCTCGCCTTCATCGGCACACTGCCCGAATGGGAAGGCAAGGCAAAGGCGAAAGCCGTGCCGACACGCCGCAGCGTGGACGGCGGCAAGGTGACGGACCACCACGCCCTGCTCGTCACGGGCGAGAAGCCGCTCTTCCTCTCCAAAGAGGACAGCACCGTCTATCAGATGATTGCCGGGCGCATGATAGAGGCATTCTCCGAGAAATGCGTCAAGGACGTCACCAACGTCACGGCGGAATGTGCCGGAGTGGAGTTTGCCGTGAAAGGCAGCGTCATCAGGCAAGCCGGATGGCGTGCCGTCTATGGCGAGGACAAGGAGGAAACCACCATCCCCGGCTGGCAGGAAGGCGACACGCTCATGCTGAAAGGCTCGTCCATTACCGAAGGAAAGACCAAGCCGAAACCGCTGCACACCGAAGCCACCCTGCTATCCGCTATGGAAACCGCTGGCAAGGAAATCGAGGACGACGCACTGCGGCAGGCGATGAAGGACTGCGGCATCGGCACTCCCGCCACACGCGCCGCCATCATAGAAACGCTATTCAAGCGCGGATATGTGGAACGCTGCAAGAAGTCGCTCGTGCCTACCGAAAAGGGGCTTGCCCTCAACTCCGTCGTCAAGACGATGCGCATCGCCGATGTAGCCATGACGGGCGAATGGGAGAAGGAACTGGCACGCATCGAGCGCGGGGAACTGTCCGCCGACACCTTCCGCAAGGAGATAGAGGCGTACACACGGGAGATCACCTCCGAACTCCTCTCGTGCGACAAGCTCTTCGGCAGCCGCGACTCCGGCTGCGCGTGTCCCAAGTGCGGCACTGGCAGGATGCGGTTCTACGGCAAGGTGGTACGCTGCGACAACACGGAGTGCGGGCTGCCCGTGTTCCGCCTGAAAGCGGGACGCACCCTGTCAGACGACGAAATCAAGGATCTGCTCACCGACGGGCATACCAAGCTGCTCAAAGGCTTCAAGAGCAAACAAGGCAAGAGTTTCGATGCCATTGTCGCCTTTGACGGGGAATATAACACGACTTTCGTGTTCCCGGAAAAGAAAAGCAAGGCTTCCTCTCCGAAGAAAAGGAAATAATCACTAACTTTGCCACTTGTTCAGAGTAATGAATTGTTCTTCGATACCGGATTACACTCATACTTTGGATTTAGTGGTGGCACTCGGAGGGATACCGAGTGCCTTTTTCTTCCTTTTCTACAAGTAATTATCCCGTTAAATATCAATCCACTAAAATCCAAAGTAATGAACAACAAGAAAAGAAACGAGGGTCAGACCGACTTTTCCTATTACGGTCTGTACCTGCTGGACTACCTCCGCACGAACAAGTTTGAACAGGCTTCCGATGCCGCCTTCATTCGGGAACGCGCCGACCGTGCCGCCGAAACGTATGAGAAGGCACGGCTTGAAGGCTATCCCGCCGATGGTGCGCAAGAGCTGGCGATGGACACGCTGCTGCGCGGACTGCACTATTCCCGGTACGCCATCCTCCGCGAAGTGGTGGAAAACGAGTTCTCCGACGAAGTGCCGGAAGAGAAGCGTGAAGCCTTTATCCTGAAACTACTGCCGCTTGTCGGCAACGTGTTCTCCGTCTATGACCTTTCGGACGACAACTTCGCCCTGTCGCCCGACCATGACCTGCTCTACACAGAGCTGACGGGTGCAACCGTCCTTTATTTGGAGGAATATGGCATTTAACCGTAAACAGAAGTTACGGGACAACATCGAGGCGATACGGACGGCATTCATCCTTGACAGGGAAAACAGGACAGCGACAACTGAAGAGCGTGCCATACTTCAAAGGTACTGCGGTTTCGGCGGTCTGAAATGTATCCTGAACCCCGCGAAGGAACTGACGGATGCCGTCCGTTGGGCGAAATCCGACCTCGAACTGTTCGCCCCGACGGTGGAGCTGCACAGGCTCATCCGAGAGAACAGCAAGGACGAAACGGAGTACAAGCGGTTTGTGGATTCACTGAAAGCGTCCGTGCTTACCGCCTTCTACACCCCCAAAGAGATAACCGACACCATCGCGGACGTGCTGGCGGATTACAGCGTCCGCCCCGCCCGTATGCTCGAACCGTCGGCAGGCGTCGGCGTGTTCGTGGACTCCGTGCTGCGGCACAGCCCCAGTGCGGATGTGATGGCTTTTGAGAAGGATCTGCTCACGGGTACAATCCTGCGGCATCTTTATCCCGACCAAAAGATGCGAACCTGCGGTTTTGAGAAAATCGAAAGACCGTTCAACAATTATTTTGACTTGGCGGTGTCCAACATACCGTTTGGCGACATCGCCGTGTTCGACCCTGAGTTTCAGCGTAGCGATTCCTTCGGCAGACGGTCGGCACAGAACGCCATCCACAACTATTTTTTCCTCAAAGGGCTGGATGCCGTGCGCGACGGCGGCATCGTGGCTTTCATCACCTCGCAGGGGGTGTTGAACAGCACCAAGACCTCCGTGCGTAACGAGATGTTCCGGCAGGCTCATCTGGTATCGGCGATACGCCTGCCCAACAACCTTTTCACGGACAATGCGGGCACAGAGGTGGGTAGTGACCTTATCGTGCTGCAAAAGGACCTGAAAAAGACGGAAATGTCGCAGGACGAGCGGTTGATGACCGTGATACAGACGGACACGAAAACCGACCTGACCGACAACGCCTACTTCATCCACCACCCGGAACGCATCGTGCATACGACGGCGAAACTTGACACCGACCCCTACGGGAAGCCCGCTATGGTCTATCTGCACGAGGGCAAGACCGAAGGCATCGCCGGGGACTTGCGCCGTATGCTTGACGAGGATTTTCATTTCCGCCTTGTCATGCGCCTGTATTCGGGTTCAATCCAACGGTCAAGAATGGAAGAAAAGGTTACCGTTCAAAAGGAGCCGGAACGTCCTGCGGTAACACAGGAAACGGTATTTTCACACACTGTTGAAACTCCGACGGAGAAACCACAACCCGTTGAAGAAAAGCCGGAGATAGAGCCACGTCCGAAATATTCCGACGGGGTGCAGCTATCATTACTTGACCTTTGGGGAATGACGGAAGAAGTCAGCCAACAACCGAAAACCGCCAAAAAGAAAAAGACGGCGAAAAAGGCAGTTACGGCAAAGACCACTCCGCCCAAACCGAAAGCCACGGTTACGCCGACAGCACCAACTGCAAAAACCGTTGTGGAAAATAAGGAGGTGAAAGCGGAGAACACCGCCAAGCCTGCCGACCCGGACGACATCTACGCCACATTGGACTGGGAAACCAATCCTCCCATCAACGGTTTCTATGAGATGATGATGAACCTCACGCCGGAACGTCGGAAAGAACTTCGGGAGTTGGCAAGACAGCACAATGAGAAGCAGGTGGCAACGGAAAAGGCAGAGGTGAAAACCGCACCGGAAACTCCCCGTGAGCAACCACGGCAGGAGGAAACACAGCCGGAGGTCGCCGCAACACCAGTCGCCACTGACACACCGTCGGAGGCGGCATCCTCCCTTTTCCCCGAAATCGAGGCGGAGAAGCCGAAGGAGGAAGTCATAGACCTCTCGCCCCGTGCCTACCACCGCACACCGGAAATGCACCTGCGTGAAGGGTCGCTGGTGGCTGACAGGTCGCGTAGTACCGTCGGCTACCTGAAAGACATCACGCCCTACGGCGCGACATTCCAGCCGCTTGACCTGAAAGGCTACCAGAAGGAAAAGGCGTTGCTGTATGTGTCGCTGCGCGATGCCTACGAGCGTCTGTACCGCTATGAATCGAACAGTCAAGAGGAAAATGTACCGTGGCGTGAGCATCTGAACACCTGTTACGACGAGTTCGTCATGCGCTACGGCAACCTCAACGCCAAGCAGAATGTGAAGCTGGTGATGATGGACGCAGGCGGGCGTGACATCCTTTCGCTGGAACGGGCGGAGAACGGAAAGTTCGTCAAGGCGGACATCTTCGAGCGTCCCGTTTCCTTCTCGGTGGAGAACCATGCCAATGTTGGCACTCCCGAAGAAGCCCTGTCCGCATCGCTCAACAAGTTCGGCACGGTCAATCTCGACTATATGCGTGAGATAACCGACAGCACGGCGGAGGATTTGCTCACAGCCCTGCAAGGGCGCATCTACTACAATCCGCTCGTGACCGGTTACGAGATAAAAGACCGATTCATCGCCGGGAACGTGATAGAAAAGGCGGAACGCATAGAGGTTTGGATGGATAACAATCCCGAAAATGAGCGTATGCCGGAGGTCAAACAGGCGTTGGAGGCACTGAAAGACGCCGAACCGCCGCGCATCGCCTTCGAGGATCTGGACTTCAACTTCGGGGAACGCTGGATTCCGACAGGTGTCTATTCCGCCTACATGAGCCATTTTTACAGCACGGACGTGAAAATTGCTTACTCTCCGACTTTGGATGAGTTCTCGGTGGCTTGCAGCCACAAGAATTTCAAGATATGGGACGAATTCTGCGTGAAGGGCTATTACCGCAGTTACGACGGCATGAGCCTTTTGAAACACGCCCTGCACAACACCTGCCCCGACATGATGAAGTCCATCGGCAAGGATGAGCATGGCAACGACATCAAGGTGCGCGACAGCGAGGGCATACAGCTCGCCAACGCCAAGATTGACGAGATACGAAACGGATTCACCGAGTGGCTGGAGGAACAGTCGCCACAGTTCAAGGAACGGCTGACAACGATGTATAACCGCAAGTTCAACTGTTTCGTGCGCCCGAAGTATGACGGCTCACACCAGACTTTCCCCGACCTCAATCTGAAAGGCTTGGCAAGCCGGGGTATCAAGAGCGTATATCCCTCGCAGATGGATTGCGTATGGATGCTGAAACAGAACGGCGGCGGGATCTGTGACCACGAAGTTGGAACCGGTAAGACGCTGATAATGTGCATTGCGGCGCATGAAATGAAGCGTCTGAACTTGGCGCACAAGCCGATGATTATCGGGCTGAAAGCCAATGTAGCGGAGATTGCAGCCACCTATCAGGCGGCATATCCCAACGCGCGTATTCTCTATGCTTCGGAAAAGGACTTCTCGACCGCCAACCGCGTGCGTTTCTTCAACAACATCCGAAACAACGACTACGATTGTGTCATCATGTCGCACGACCAGTTCGGCAAGATACCGCAGTCGCCGGAGTTGCAGCAGCGCATCCTGCAAGCGGAGCTTGACACCGTGGAGGAAAACCTCGAAGTGCTGCGTGAACAGGGAAAGAACGTGTCGCGGGCGATGCTGAAAGGGCTGGAGAAGCGCAAGCACAACCTTGTGGCAAAATTGGAGAAGGTGGAACACGCCATCCAGTCACGCACGGACGATGTGGTGGACTTCAAGCAGATGGGCATCGACCACATCTTCATCGACGAGAGCCACCAGTTCAAGAACCTTACGTTCAACACGCGCCACGACCGTGTGGCGGGACTGGGCAACTCGGAGGGAAGCCAGAAGGCTCTCAATATGCTCTTTGCCATCCGCACCATACAGGAGCGCACGGGCAGGGACTTGGGGGCTACCTTCCTCTCCGGCACGACCATCAGCAACTCGCTGACGGAGCTGTACCTGCTGTTCAAGTACCTGCGCCCGAAGGAGCTGGAGCGGCAGGACATCCGCTGTTTTGATGCGTGGGCTGCGATTTTCGCCAAGAAGACCACCGACTTCGAGTTCAACGTGACGAACAACGTGGTGCAGAAGGAGCGTTTCCGCTACTTCATCAAAGTGCCGGAACTTGCCGCCTTCTATAACGAGATAACGGACTACCGCACGGCGGAGGACGTGGGCGTGGACCGTCCGCACAAGAACGAAATACTGCACCACATACCGCCCACGCCCGACCAAGAGTATTTCATCAAGCAACTGATGGAGTTCGCCAAGACGGGCGACGCCACCCTGTTGGGCAGGCTGCCGCTCTCGGAAACGGAGGAGAAGGCGAAGATGCTCATCGCCACGGACTACGCCCGCAAGATGGCATTGGATATGCGCATGATAGACCCGAACTATGAAGATCACCCCGACAACAAGGCGAGTCATTGCGCCAAGATGATTGCGGAGTATTACCAAAAATACGACGCGCAGAAAGGCACACAATTTGTCTTCTCGGACTTGGGGACATACCAGCCGGGCGACGGGTGGAACGTCTATTCGGAAATCAAGCGCAAGCTGACGGAGGACTACGGCATACCGCCGGGTGAGGTACGCTTCATTCAGGAGTGCAAGACCGACAAGGCACGGAAGGCGGTGATAGACGCCATGAACGCCGGGACGGTGCGGGTGCTGTTTGGCTCCACCTCCATGCTCGGCACGGGCGTGAACGCTCAGAAACGGTGTGTCGCCATTCATCATCTCGATACACCGTGGCGACCATCTGACCTGCAACAGCGTGACGGACGCGGAGTTAGAGCGGGCAACGAAATCGCCAAGCATTTCGCCGGGAACAACGTGGATGTAATCATCTATGCCGTTGAGAAGTCGCTGGACAGCTACAAGTTCAACCTCCTGCACTGCAAGCAGACTTTCATCAGTCAGCTCAAAAGCGGCGCGATGGGTGCGCGTACCATCGACGAGGGGGCTATGGATGAGAAGTCGGGCATGAACTTCTCGGAGTACATGGCGTTGCTATCCGGCAACACCGATCTTTTGGACAAGGCGAAACTTGAAAAGCGCATAGCCTCGCTCGAAGGGGAACGCAAGTCGTTCAACAAGGGCAGGCGCGATTCGGAGTTCAAATTGGAGTCGAAGACAAGTGAACTGCGAAATAACACGGCAATGGTGGATGCCATGACGGAGGACTGGAACCGCTTTCTCTCGGTGGTGCAGACCGACAAGGAGGGCAACCGACTTAACCACCTGCGGGTGGACGGAGTGGATTCCACCGACGAGAAGGTTCTCGGAAAGCGTTTGCAGGAGATAGCCAAGAACGCCACCACCGGAGGGCAGTACAGCCCAATCGGGGAACTGTACGGCTTCCCGGTGAAAGTGGTAAGCGAGAGGATGCTCAAAGAGGGGTTGGAGTTCACCGACAACCGCTTCGTGATTGAAGGTAACTACAAGTACACCTACAACAACGGGCATCTGGCGATGGCTGATCCGGTGGCTGCCGCCCGCAACTTTCTCAACGCACTGGAGCGCATCCCCTCCATCATCGACCAGTACAAGACGAAGAACGAGGTGCTGGAACGTGAGATACCGCAGTTGCAGGAGATAGCGGGCAAGGTGTGGAAGAAGGAGGACGAACTGAAACAGTTGAAGTCCGAACTTGCCGCCCTCGACCGCAAGATACAGCTGGAGCTTGCGCCACCCACACCCGAAGTTGCCGAAAAGGAGAATGAGGGGCAGCAAGTAAAGCCGGAAGCGGAAGATGTGCGGAACAGGCAGACGCAATATCCTGAAAATGCACCACCGCAGATACGCAGTCCGGCAAGTGAACGAAGTCCCACAGGCAACTTCATTGCCGACCATGTCATAATCGGGCGTCCGGGGCTGTATGTCAAGGATGAGACCCGTCCGAAAGGATTGAAAATATAAACCTTACATCTAAAACTGTCCGTATCGGTTCACTGATGCGGACAATTTTTGTTTTTCTATTTTTCAATATGCGTATTATTTTCTAAAACGCCAATTAATGAATGTAGTGTTCATTTCAATTGTATTCCCAAAAATCTTGTATCTACATCTAATAAAAAGTGCATACTGATAGTTATAAACCACGGTATGCTTTAGGGGACATTCCAAAATGACGGGTAATGTAACGACTTAGATATGATGGAGAAGAGAAGTTCATAGCATGACAAATTTGGTCAAGTGTGAGAGTTGTATTTTTAAGATAGTTTGAAAGTATGGGCAAGGCGTGACTGTTAATCAGGTCTGTCACTGTTTGTCCAGTGTGACGCCGAACAAGATTTGAAAGATACTTTGATGAAACGAATAATTTGTCGGCGTAAAAATCAACTGTGCGGTGACGCTCCGGTAATCCTGATGATAATAACTCCAGCAGACGTGATATTATATCGGCTCCCTGTATTGTTGTTGGCTTATTCATAGTATTACGCCTTATATGGGCTGCAAATATATCATACATCAAGCTTCTGCAAAGACTTCCAACTATTTCTTCAAAAAAGGGATGAGATGAGTCTGAAAGTCGTCTGTTTATTGATTGAAAATCTGTAGAAATTAATTCCGTTTCATATTCATCAAGCGTTATTATCGGGTTCTCAAAAAGGGATATACTGCCTCCTACAGAGTAATTATTGGTAGGAAGTAGGTTTTGAAGAAATTGGTGCGGAGCAATAATCATTTCGACTTTACACCCCTTAGGTCCTATTTGTAGTTTGGAAATCAGGTCAAGACGTGATGATACGAATAAATTACCGGGATTCATAGTAATCAATTGACCATTAAAAATCATTGCAAAAGTTCCAGCATGACACAATACATGTGCACACCAATCTTTGCCGAAACCTTTGTCAAGTATTGACAATAGATTTTCCGAATATATTGTATTTTGAGGGATAAGAGCATATTCCATGCTGCAAATATAATTGATTTGGTGAATTTTGAAAAGTAATGGAGTGAAAAAGGTAAAAACTCCTATGATATAATCTGGTAATTTTGCAACATAAATCACAACAAATAAAGATGATATGAATAAGATTAAACTTTCCAATGGTGTGGAAATGCCACAGATCGGTTATGGCGTTTATCAAGTGACACCCGAAGAATGTGAGCGATGTGTTGCAGACGCACTCAGTGTAGGTTACAGAATGATTGATACAGCTCAGGCTTACAACAATGAGGCAGAAGTGGGCAAAGCCATTGCCAATAGTGGCATTAGTCGTGATGAACTCTTCCTTGTGAGTAAGGTATGGATTTCAAACTATACTTACGACAAAGCTCTCTCTTCCATCGATGAATCACTTCGCAAACTTGGTACTGATTACATTGACCTGATGTTGCTACACCAGCCTTTCTGTGATAGGTATTCTGCGTATCGCGCACTTGAGCAAGCGTATAAGGATGGTAAAGTCCGGGCTATCGGGGTGAGTAACTTTTTCCCTGACCACTTTATCGACCTTGCCAGTAATGTAGAAATTCCTCCGATGATAAACCAAGTGGAAACCCACGTATTCAACCAACAGACTGAAGCCAAAAAAATTATGGAGGAATTCGGGTGTCATATAATGTCGTGGGGACCTTTGGCAGAAGGACGCAATGGTCTTTTTACCAATCCTGTATTAGAGAATATCGGCGCAAAATATGGTAAAAGTGTGGCTCAAATCGCTTTAAGATGGCTTTATCAGCGTGGAGTCATAATCATACCGAAGTCAACGCACATAGAACGTATGCGTGAGAACCTGAGTGTTACAGATTTCTCACTTTCCGAAGAAGATATGCTCGAAATAGCGAAACTCGATCTCGGATATAGCCAGTTCTTTGACCACCATTCGGCAGAAGCTGCCCGTTTGTTTATGTCGTGGCGAGGGTTGTGCTAAAACAATTGCAAATAATATGGCTTGATTGTCAAAATGTGACAGCCAAGCCATATTATTTCATTCCCAATAGAATATTAATTTGCTATGGCACGGTATTCAACCGGGGTGATATTGAAATGCTTTTTGAATAACCGAGTGAGGTGATGTGGGTAATTGAACCCAAGAGCATAGGCAATTTCCGATATAGACTTGTTGGTTTCGGTTAGCATTGTTTTAGCACGGTTAAGAGCGAATAGATGTATATGCTCAATTGCAGTATGCCCGGTTGATTTTTTTACAAGATCTCCAAAATAATTTGGAGAAAGACATACTTCCGAGGCGCAGTATTTCACAGTTGGCAAACCTTGTGAAACAATTTTATTTGAATGGAAATAGTCGGCAAGAACTTTGTCAAACCGAGCCATTACATCTGCGTTCAATATCTCACGTGTCACAAACTGACGATCATAGAACCTGACACAGTGATTCAACATTGTTTCTATGTTTGACGTAACTATATGTTTCGTGTGCTTGTCAATGGCATGGTCGAGTTCTTCACGGATTTCATGGAAGCAATTCAGTATAATGGTTTTCTCCCTATCGCTCATGTGAAGTGCCTCATTAGAATCGTAGGAGAAAAACGAGTATTCTTCCATACGCTTCGCAAGAGATGTGCCAATCAACAAGTTTGGATGAAACATCAGAATCTGTCCTTTAGGATTTAGAACAATCTTCCCGTCATTGACTCCTGCAATCTGATTTGCACCAATAAACATCATGGTGCCTTCTTCGTAGTCATATTTATTCCTGCCATAAAGCATTTCCCCACAGTTAATTTCCTTATAGAAGACACAAAAGAACCCAAATTTTTTAACTGAATGTGCCATTTGGGGAAGCTCAGACATATCGATTACCGAAACGAGAGGATGCTGAGCCTTCGTTCCAAGCAAGCGGCAATAGTCTTGAACAGACGGGAGATTGATTATATTATCTTTCATAATTACATTGCTAATTTAGTGCAAAATTACACTATCAATTCATTACAACCAAGCACTTTTCGTCATATAGGTAAAATTGGTTATTCAATCCGTAATCTGTGTGGTACCCCCTATTATAATACGCTATAACTTTGCACTTGGATAAATTTGATATTACTGATAATAATGAATATAACAATGAAAAAGGTATTGATACTGTCGGGAAGTCCTCGAAAAGGAGGAAATTCAGATTTGCTCTGCGATGAGTTCATGCGCGGAGCAGAGGAAAGTGGCAATGTCGTGGAGAAAATATGGATTCCCAGCAAAAAGATTGGCTATTGCCGTGCCTGCTATTACTGTAAGAATCATGGCGGTGAGTGTTGCGTAAAAGACGATATGTCCGAAGTTTTGCAGAAAATGCTTGATGCAGAGGTGCTTGTGCTTTCATCGCCCGTATATTTCTATTCAGTCAACGCTCAGATGAAAGCGGTTATCGATCGAACTGTGGCCCGTTGGCTTGAATTAAAGAATAAGGAGTTCTACTACATCATGACAGCAGCAGAAGACGAGGGACATACTATGGATTGCACACTTGAATGTTTCCGTGGTCTTGCCGCTTGCTTTGAAGGCTCAAAAGAGATGGGCGTTATATGCGGCAAAGGAGTCTATGAAAAAGGAGAAATTAGCGGCACACCATATATGCGACAGGCATACGAAATGGGGAAATCAATAAGATGACAATATGGAAGAAAAACGAATAGACTGTGCCCACCAAACCACAGAAGAATTGGAGAAGGCAAGAAATCTCTCGCAGTTGATGTTTCGGCTCAACCATACAATGCCCTATACGCAGGAATATGAAGAATTGATTGCAAAGGTATTTCCCAATATTGGCGTGGAATGTCGCATCAACACACCAATCACTGCCGTGCGGACAGATGAAGTCTCTATTGGGAATCGGGTGCTTATTATGCCCGGATGCCTGATGATGTCTGCCGGAGGAATCACTATTGATGACGATGTGATGATTGCGGCAAACGTGCAGATTATCTCCAATAACCACGACCTTAACGATCGTTGGGTCATAACGTGTAAGCCGGTGCATATATGCAAACGTGCATGGATTGGAGCCGGAGCTACAATTCTTCCCGGCGTAACTGTGGGCGAGAATGCAGTTGTAGGAGCCGGAAGCATTGTCACGCACAATGTTGAACCAAATACCATCGTTGCGGGGAATCCAGCAAGGATAATAAAAAAGATAGTAAAGAAACAAGTACAATGAGGAAAGATGTTATGCTTTTAACCGGTGCCGGTCAGATAGGTATGGCGATTGCCCGGCGGATGGGATACGGCATGAAGATTATTATTGGCGATAAAAAGATAGAGAATGCCGACGCTATCTGTGATGTGATGAATAACGCAGGATATGATTGTGTCCCGTTTGAAATGAACCTCTCAAGTCGTGACAGTATCCTTGCCATAATAGCAGAAGCACGGAAACATGGGGACATAACCATGCTTGTCAATGCCGCAGGCGTATCTCCCAGTCAAGCATCCATTGAAACCATTTTGAAAGTGGATCTGTATGGCACCGCCGTATTACTTGAAGAGGTGGGTAAGGTCATTGCGAAAGGTGGCACGGGTATTACAATTTCCAGCCAAAGCGGACACCGTATGCCGGCATTGACACAGGAACAGGACACGCTGTTCGCCATGACCCCCACAGAAGAACTGCTGTCACTTGAAATGCTGCATCCGACAAATATCCGTGACACACTCCATGCCTACCAGTTGGCTAAACGTTGCAATGTGAAGCGCGTCATGGCTGAATCGGTGAAATGGGGAGAACGCAACGCGAGAATCAACTCCATATCACCGGGTATAATTGTTACACCGCTTGCCATTGACGAGTTCAATGGACCACGCGGTGACTTCTACAAAAATATGTTTGCCAAATGTCCGGCAGGACGTCCCGGCACAGCTGATGAAGTGGCCAATGTCGCTGAATTGCTTATGCGTCCACAAGGCGCGTTTATTACCGGTACAGATTTTCTAATTGACGGAGGTGCCACCGCATCCTATTTTTACGGACCATTAAATCCAGATCTGAAATGAAAAGAATACTAAGCATTATAATGATAATATTGACAACGGCAATTACATCATGTGCCGGGAACAATGCGAATAAGAATAATAAGAAAGATAGTATGGAAACAAGTATTAAAGACAAAAAGACTCTTGTGGTTTTCTTTTCACATACGGGGGAAAACTACTCTGTCGGCAATATCTCTGAGGGTAACACTCATATCATTGCTAAAATGATTGGTGAGGCAACCGGAGGTAAACTATTTGAAATCGTGCCAGAAAAAGAATATCCCCATGATTCATATGATGAGGTGGTGGATATCGCCAAAAAGGAAAAGGCGGAAAAAGCTCGACCTGCAATAAAAGGGGACATCGCCGTAGAGGATTATGATGTAATATTCATTGGCTATCCGAACTGGTGGGCAGATATGCCGATGCCTGTTTATACGTTTCTCGAAAAACATAATTGGAAAGGAAAAATCGTAATTCCGTTTTGCACACATGAAGGCAGTGGACTATCTGATACAGAAAAATACATATCAGATGTGTGCAAAGGTGCAACGATAACCAAAGGTCTTGCGGTGAAAGGCTCTACAGCACAGAACAATCGTGAGCAGGCTCGAAAAACAGTCAACACATGGCTTGAAAGGCTGAAATAATCATAACTACTTAACAAAATAACAGACCATGTTGAGAAAAATCAGAATTACATTAGCGATGATATTTTTTATAGGTATCACGCTGCTTTTTCTCGATTTCACCGGAGTAACTCACACATGGCTCGGTTGGATGGCTAAAATACAGTTCCTACCAGCCGTGCTTGCGTTGAACCTCGGTGTAATCGTTGCGCTTGTTGCATTGACTCTGCTTCTTGGCAGAGTTTACTGTTCTGTGATATGCCCGTTGGGGGTTATGCAAGACATATTCGGTTGGATGGGAAAGAAACAAAAGAAAAACCGTTATTCGTATTCCCCTGCTAAAAACATATTGCGCTATACAATGCTGATAGTGATGCTTGCCTCCATTATTCTTGGTATCGGCTCAATTGTGGCATTGCTTGCTCCTTATAGTTCATATGGACGCATTGCGCAAAACCTGCTCTCTCCGATATGGGGATATGGCAATAACCTTCTTGCGGAATTAGCAGCCAGATATGAAAGCTATGCCTTTTATCCGGTAGATGTCTGGATACGCAGTGGCATAACTTTCGGAATCGCTATGGCAACCATTGTTGCACTCGGAATAATGGCGTGGCGAAACGGGCGCACATATTGCAACACGATATGCCCGGTCGGAACAGTCTTAGGATTTCTATCTAAGTATTCGTTATTCAAGCCTGTCATAGATGTGACGAAATGCAATAGTTGCGGACTATGTGCCAGAAACTGCAAAGCGGCATGTATCAACAGCAAGAACCATACGATTGACTATTCCCGATGTGTGGCTTGCATGGATTGCATCGGCAAATGTCACAAAAACGCAATATCATATTCCCGCAGAAAAGTAAATACTGACAAGCAGTTGGATACGACTGGATCTGTAGGCCCTTCACGACGTAATTTCCTTACGACAACATTTGCTATCGGTACGACTGCCATCCTTCATGCGGAAGAGAAAACGGTTGATGGAGGTCTTGCCGTGATAACCGACAAGAAAATACCGGAACGCAAGACACCTATAGTTCCTCCGGGGGCAATAAGCCTGAGGCATCTGACAAACCATTGTACCGGTTGTCAATTATGTGTTGCCGCCTGTCCTAATGGTGTGCTGCGTCCGTCTTCTGACCTTGACACTCTTATGCAACCCCGTTCTTCGTACGAGCGTGGATATTGCCGTCCGGAATGTACCAAATGTTCTGAGGTTTGTCCGGCGGGAGCAATTATAAAACTTGACCGGGCTGAAAAATCTTCAGTTCAAATCGGTCATGCGGTGTGGGTAAAGGACAATTGCGTACCTCTTACTGACGGTGTGGAATGTGGTAATTGTGCCCGCCATTGTCCTGTGGGAGCCATTCAGATGGTACCTTCCGACAAGGATAATCCTGATTCCCCTAAGGTACCGGTCGTGAATGATGAACGTTGCATCGGATGCGGAGCCTGCGAAAACCTTTGTCCGGCGCGTCCGTTCAGCGCGATATATGTCGAAGGACATGAAAATCACAGAATCATCTAAATCATAGAAGCAATGAAAGAAAAAAACAACATAGACCGCAGGGAGTTTCTGAAACGGATTGGCATCGGGACTGCCGCTGTTTCGGTTGCAACATTGACCGGTTGTGACTCTAAACAAAACCCGGTGACCGGGAATCTGACCGCAACTACAGAAATTCCTACGGATAAAATGACATACCGGAACAATCCCAAAACCGGAGAAAAAGTATCAATCTTAGGCTATGGCATGATGCGTTTGCCATCGGTCGACGGACGCAGTGCCCGTGAGGGTGGCAACGATTCCATTGATCAGGAAATGGTGAACCGTCTTGTGGATTACGCATTAGAGCATGGCGTGAATTATTTCGACACATCTCCCGCTTATTGTAAAGGACAGTCGGAACATGCTACAGGGATAGCCCTCAGCCGCCATCCGCGTGACAAATACTTTATCGCAACCAAACTGTCGAACTTCGCTCCATCTACATGGAGTCGAGAAGCATCGCTTGCCATGTATCACAACTCACTGAAGGAACTTCAGACTGACCATATCGACTATATGCTTCTGCACGGCATCGGTATGGGTTCCGATGGTCCGGCAGAGTTCAAGGCAAGATACATTGATAACGGTGTCCTTGATTTTCTTGTGTCAGAACGGGAAGCTGGACGGATTCGTAATCTCGGTTTTTCATACCACGGCGATATAAGTGTATTTGATGACCTGCTTTCCAAACACGATATTTATAAGTGGGATTTTGTGCAGATTCAGCTCAATTACCTTGACTGGCACCACGCCAAAGAGATTAATCCACGTAACACGGACGCTGAATATCTGTATGGAGAATTAGAAAAACGAGGCATTCCGGCTATAATCATGGAACCTTTGTTAGGAGGGCGTTTGTCGAAGTTGCCCGACAATATTGTTGCTCGACTGAAACAGCGTGAACCTGAGCGTAGTGTGGCATCGTGGGCTTTCCGTTTCGCCGGAAGCAAGCCGGGGGTGCTGACTGTACTGAGCGGTATGACGTTCATGGAGCATCTTCAAGATAACCTGCGTTCATTCTGTCCTCTCACACCGCTTTCGGAAGATGATGAGAAATTTCTGTATTCCACCGCAGATTTGATGATGCAGTTTCCTACAATCCCGTGCAACGATTGCAAATACTGTATGCCGTGTCCATATGGGCTGGATATTCCTGCTATTCTGTTGCATTACAACAAGTGCATCAATGAGGGTAATGTACAGGAAAGTCAGCAGGCGGAAAATTACCGGGAGGCACGCCGGGCTTTCCTCGTTGGGTATGACCGAAGTGTGCCGAAACTTCGTCAGGCAAACCACTGTATAGGTTGTAACCAATGTGCTCCGCATTGTCCTCAAGGTATAAAAATCCCGGAGGAACTACACCGTATTGACAATTTTGTGGAACAGCTGAAACAAGGGACTCTATGACGGATGATTTAATAAAACTGCTTCATTCCGGTAACCATTCTTTGGTTGTTGCCAATGGCGATGTCTGTACATTTAACGGGCATGGCGTGAGTGATTTGTACAGTCTTTTCAAAGAAGATCCCGGCTTTCTGAAAGGAGCTTCTATTGTAGATAAGATTGTAGGCAAAGCGGCTGCGGCATTGATGATTCTGGCAGAGATAAAAGAGGTGCATACTGATGTTATCAGTCAGTTGGCTCTTGACTTGTTTGCCGGAAGCAAAATAAGTGTCAGTTACGTTACTGTGGTTCCTCATATCATCAATCGAACACAGACCGGTTGGTGTCCTTTGGAAACCCGTTGCCATGACTGCCAAACTCCACAGGATTGTCTTTGCCGGATTGAAGAATTTATAAAATTACAAAGTGATAAATGAGGAAACGATATTCACTATTTGCCACATTGGTATTGGCGGGAGGTATTACCGTTTCTGCTAATACACCCGATGCGGACAGCCTGTCAATGAAAACACCGATTGTGATTGGTGAAGTAGTGGTTACGGGAACCCGTAACCAGACAGACATTCGCCATTTGTCACAAACGGTTTCGGTCGTGAACCGGAACAAGTTGGAACAAGCGATGCAACCCTCCCTGCTGCCAGTGCTGACAGAACAGGTGCCGGGACTATTCACCACTTCGCGTGGCGTGATGGGCTACGGAGTATCGAACGGTGCGGCAGGAGGCATTTCGCTGCGCGGACTGAGTGGTGGCAATGCCCGCCTGATGGTACTGATTGACGGACATCCGCAATATGCCGGTATTTTCGGGCATCCGATATCCGATGCTTACCAGACACTTTTGGCTGACCGTGTGGAAGTGTTGCGTGGTCCGGCATCCGTGCTGTATGGTTCAAACGCGATGGGTGGTGTGGTGAACATCGTTACCCGTAAAATGCACGAGGATGGCATCAGTACCAACCTGCACGCCGGATATGGCTCTTACAACACCGTGGAAACCGAACTGACAAACCGTATTCGCAAAGGACGTTTTTCAAGTGTTGTCAGTGGCTCGTATAACCGCACGGACGGACATCGTGCCGATATGGGATTTGAACAATACGGCGGTTATGGCAGGATCGGTTATGAAGTAACCGACAATTGGAATCTGCGGGCAGATGTGAACGTGACCCACTTCAATGCCTCTTATCCCGGTCCGGTATCTGCCGCGCTTTTAGACGGCGACCAGCGTATTACACGAGGTATGACTTCCTTTGCCGTGGAGAACGAGTATGAAAAAACTTCCGGTGCATTGAGTTTCTTCTACAACTGGGGCGATCATTGGATTAACGACGGCTATACACCCTCTGCCGGAGAAGGACCGCAAGATGGCAGGTTCAACTCATTCGATGATATGATGGGGATTTCCCTGTACCAAAGTGCCCGCTTCTTCAACGGAAACCGTGTCACGGCAGGATTCGACTGGTTTCGTTATGGAGGCAAAGCATGGACTGAGTTTGTAAGCGGAGAACAAGCCGGGGCACGCCGGGACTTGGTAAATAAGCACGAAGATGAGTTCGCTGGTTATGTGGATTTCCGTCAAGATATAGGTTCTTGGCTGACGCTTAATGCCGGTGTGCGTATAGATCATCATTCCCGCGTCGGCACGGAATGGGTGCCACAGGCAGGATTGGCATTCCATCTGCCGCATTCCATTGAACTGAAAGCATCCGCCTCGAAAGGTTTCCGTTATCCGATACTCCGAGAAATGTATATGTTCCCGCCACAGAATCCTGCTCTGAAACCGGAATCAATGTGGAACTACGAGATAGCCTTTTCACAAAGACTGTTTGGCGGAAAACTATTTTATGGAGTCAATCTGTTCTACATCGACGGCAAGAATCTGATTATGACTTTGCCCAACCCGAATGGTAGCGGTATGCTTAACCAAAATTCAGGCAAGATAGACAACGCCGGAGTTGAAACACAAATGGCTTACCGTATCAGCGAATCGTGGTCAGTGGATGCCAATTACAGTTTCCTGCACATGGAAAATCCTGTGATAGCCGCTCCCGAACATAAGCTTTATGCCGGGGCGAATTTCACACAAGGGCGTTGGTCTGTATCGACAGGAGTGCAATATGTAGCCGGACTCTATACTTCGGTTATCACAAACGGTCACGGAACCGAAAAAACTGAAGACTTCGTGCTTTGGAATTTGCGCGGACAATTCCGTGTCCTGAAATGGCTTGACATCTGGGCACGGGGAGAGAACCTGTTGGCACAACGCTATGAAATAAACGCCGGATACCCGATGCCGAGAGCTACGGTAATGGTAGGTATAAATCTAAAATTTTAATAATAAGTGATATGCAAACAACAACTGTAAAATTGTATGCGCTGTCATACAACAACGTAAAAACCTATTTGGCAGCTTCTCTCTTCGTCTTGGGAAACTTGGTTATGCCACAGCTCTTTCATCTCATACCGCAAGGCGGAATGATTTGGTTGCCAATCTACTTCTTCACTCTTGTAGGAGCCTACAAATATGGCTGGAAGGTGGGACTTCTGACTGCTGTTTTATCCCCATTGGCAAACTCCGCTCTTTTCGGAATGCCGGCTGTGGCGGTACTCCCTGCCATCTTGCTAAAATCTGTACTGTTAGCCATAGCTGCCGGATATGTGGCTTCGCATTTCAAAAGAGCATCACTTGGTTTGCTCGTCGGAGTTGTGTTGGCTTACCAGTTTGTAGGCACATTAGGTGAATGGGCTATGAATGGTGATTTTTGGCTTGCCATACAGGATTTCAGAATCGGTATTCCGGGTATGCTGTTTCAGATATTCGGAGGATGGTTGTTTATTAACCATATAATTCGAAAATGATTATGACACCACTATTTATAGGCGGTCTGGGTATGCAAGAAGTGCTGCTCATTGTATTGGTCGTGCTGCTGTTTTTCGGCGGCAAGAAAATTCCCGAACTGATGAAAGGGCTCGGCAAGGGTGTGCGTTCTTTCAAAGAAGGAATGAACAATGTAGAAAAAGAGATTGACGAAATCAGGGACTCTGAACGAAAGGAATAACTGTATGGCAAACGAAACGAACACACAATCCTTTTGGGAGCATCTGGACGTGCTGCGGACGGCAATCATGAAGATTGTCGCCGTAGCCGTTGTGTTCGGTATCGCGGCATTCTTTTTCAAGGAAGAACTATTCTCCATTGTACTTGCACCAAAAGAGGATGAATTCATTACTTATCGGTTACTTGACCGTATGGCGGCATGGGCTGGTGGTACAGTAGAACCGTTCTCCGTCCGGCTTATTAATACCGGATTGGCACAACAGTTTATCATCCACATGAAGACAGCGTTGTGCGCCGGAGTGTTGTGTGCTTCGCCTTATATCCTTTATCAGTTGTTCCGATTTGTTTCTCCAGCTCTTTATGACAATGAACGGCGATATGTCACACGGATTGTCGGAGGCGGATACGCTATGTTCGCATTAGGTGTAATTATCAGTTATTTTCTGATATTTCCTCTGACATTCCGTTTCTTGGGAACTTATCAGGTTAGTGGTGATGTGGATAATCTCATCTCGCTTGAATCGTATATCTCTACACTTGTAATGATGTGCCTTGCAATGGGCATCGTCTTCGAGATACCAATACTCTCGTGGCTGTTTGCCAAACTGGGATTTCTCTCGGCAGACTTCATGCGTCGCTATCGAAAACACGCCATTGTGATTATCCTTGTAGTTGCAGCCATTATTACACCGACATCGGATGTGTTCACGCTTTCGTTGGTCGCACTGCCGATGTGGGTACTTTATGAAGTGAGTATATGGATTGTAAAAAACTCAAAGATGAATGAAAATACTTTTACAGCATAAGATATTCATAGGATATTTCCTTTTGATGGCGATCATCGGCAGCATGGTCGCCATTGTTCTCCATGAGCGTAACCGGGTGCAGAAGATAGAAGACGAATCAATTACCATTTTCCAGACCCAGCATGACATCAACACCGCCCACCGATATGTGACCGCATTGGCAACTTATGGAGAATCCGTCTTGGTATGGGATAATGAGGACACTCAGGCTTATAGGAAACGCCGTGTACAGACCGATTCCATGCTGCAAGTCTTACGCATGCAATGTGAAGATTTCATACGACCCACTCAGATTGATTCGCTCCGTACATTGTTAGCCGCCAAAGAAGCGCATCTGTTTCAAATCATGGAAGCCTCACGGAAACAAAGGCAGACCGACAGTCTTCTGTTCAACCAGAAACCGACTGTTACCACACACACGACAACAAAGACCGTTACCCGCAAGAAGAAAGGCATAGCCGGATTTTTCGGAGGCAAGGAAACCGTGCAGCTACCTGTTACGACCCGGCAAACCACATTGGATAAAAAACTAATTTCTCAGATAAACAGACAGCAACGTGATATAGAAGCCTATACAGACAGCTTGCGGTTATGTAACAAGGAACTCAACAGGAAAATGCGTATGCTGATTACAAATCTGGACGAACAGACATGGCTCGCTTTTCGGAACAAGAAGATGCGTCTGAAAGCATCCTACGAGCATTCGACAGTTATCATTTCCGGTCTGATTATGTTCTCTATCATCATGCTGGTTGTCTTTTATCTCATCATACAACGGGATATAAAGAAGAAGGTACAGGTAAGGGAAGAAAGGGAACGGCTCATAAATGAACTGAATCTTAGCGTTGAACAAAACGATGTTCTGATAGCCTCACGGAAAAAAGCGGTGCATACCATCACCCACGAATTGCGTACACCGCTGGCGGCAATAACAGGTTATACCGAACTGTTGCAAAAAGAAGGTAACAACAATAATAATGAACAATACATCAAAAGCATACAGCAATCTTCCAACCGTATGCGGGATATGCTCAACGCTTTGTTGGACTTCTTCCGTTTGGACAACGGCAAGGAACAACCCAAACTGTCGCCCTGCCGCATTTCAACCATAGTGCATACACTCGAAACGGAGTTCATGCCCGTTGCCATGAACAAAGGTCTGTCGCTGATAATGAAGAACGTAAACGATGCCGTTGTACTGACCGATAAAGAGCGGATAATCCAAATCGGGAACAACCTGCTGTCAAACGCTATCAAGTTCACGGAAAAAGGCGGCGTGTCGCTGACTACCTATTATGCTGACGGAGTTCTAACAATTACTGTTGAAGATACAGGTACAGGTATGACCGTAGAGGAACAGTATCGTGTATTCGGTGCGTTTGAACGCCTTTCAAACGCCGCCACAAAAGACGGCTTCGGACTTGGGCTTGCCATTGTGAAGAATATAGTGACGATGCTTGGTGGCAAAATCCGTTTGGAAAGCAAGAAAGGGAAAGGAAGCCGTTTCACGGTGGAAATACCCATGTCGAAAGCCGAAGAAGTGCCGGAAAAAGAGATACAGACTTACATCCACCGAAAAGACAGAAACCTTAATGTTGTCGCCATCGACAATGACGAGGTACTGCTCCTGATGCTGAAAGAAATGTATGCACAAGAAGGAATACACTGCGATACCTGCACCGATGTGTCGGAACTGATGGAAATGATACGCCGGAAAGAATACAGCCTGCTGCTGACAGACTTGAATATGCCCCATATAAATGGTTTTGAACTGCTGGAACTTCTGCGCTCGTCCAACGTGGGCAATTCACAGACAATCCCCGTGGTCGTGGCAACCGCTTCGGGCAGTTGCAATGCGGAGGAACTTTTGGAACGGGGCTTTGCCGGATGCCTGTTCAAGCCGTTCTCCATATCGGAGCTGATGGAGGTTTCCGACAAGTGCGCCATTAAAGCGACAAAGGACGGTAAACTGGATTTTTCAGCCTTGTTATCCTACGGCAATGAAGCCGTCATGCTGGAAAAGCTGATAACGGAAACAGAGAAGGAAATGCAGGCGGTTCGGGATGCGGCAACGCGAAACGACCTGCAAGAACTTGATGCCTTGACACACCACTTGCGCAGTTCGTGGGAGATACTCCGTGCTGACCAACCGCTGAGGGTACTTTATGGAGTGCTTCATGGTAAGGATAAGTCTGATAACGAAGCGTTAAGTAATGCCGTGTCCGCAGTGTTGGATAAGGGAGCGGGAATAATCCGACAGGCAAAAGAAGAAAGGAGAAAATACGAAAATGAATAAGACAAGAATAATCGTAGTTGAGGATAACATCGTGTATTGCGAGTATATCTGCAACCTGCTGGCACGGGAGGGATACAGTACCGTGAAGGCTTACCACCTCTCGACAGCGAAAAAACATCTGCAACAGGCGACGGATGATGATATAGTAGTTTCTGACCTGCGCCTAAACGATGGCAATGGAATAGACCTGCTGCGTTGGATGCGCAAGGAAGGCAAGATACAACCGTTCATCATCATGACCGACTACGCCGAAGTGCATACGGCAGTCGAAAGTATGAAACTCGGTTCGATAGACTATATCCCTAAAAAACTGATAGAGGATAAACTCGTCCCGCTTATCCGCTCCATACAGAAAGAGCGGCAGTCAGGACACAACCGGATGCCTGTGTTTGCCCGTGACGGCTCCGCTTTTCAGAAAATCATGCACAGGATAAAGTTGGTAGCTGCCACCGACATGAGCGTGATGATATTCGGAGAGAACGGCACGGGCAAGGAGCATATCGCCCACCACCTGCACGACAAGAGCAAACGGGTGGGCAAGCCCTTCGTGGCGGTGGACTGCGGTTCACTCTCAAAAGAACTTGCGCCGTCGGCTTTCTTTGGACACGTCAAAGGAGCGTTCACAGGTGCGGACAGCACAAAGAAAGGATATTTCCATGAGGCGGAAGGAGGCACGCTGTTCTTGGATGAAGTGGGCAACCTTGCATTGGAAACACAACAGATGTTGCTCCGTGCCATACAGGAAAGACGTTATCGTCCGGTCGGTGACAAATCGGACAGAAGTTTCAACGTCCGCATCATCGCCGCCACAAACGAGGATCTGGAGGCGGCAGTGAGCGAGAAGCGTTTCCGGCAGGATTTACTCTACCGTCTGCGCGACTTCGAGATAACCGTTCCGCCCTTGCGTGACTGTCAGGATGACATCATGCCGCTGGCGGAGTTCTTCCGTGAGGTAGCCAATAAGGAACTGGAGTGTAATGTGGGCGGTTTCACTTCCGAAGCCCGTAAAGCGTTGCTGACCCACGCATGGTCGGGCAACGTGCGGGAGCTTCGGCAGAAAATCATGGGAGCGGTATTGCAGGCTCAGGAGGGTGTGGTCTCGAAAGAGCATCTTGAACTTGCCGTACCGAAACCGACCTCACCCGTCAGCTTCGCCCTGCGCAATGACGCGGAGGATAAGGAGCGGATAATGCGTGCGTTAAAGCAGACAAACGGCAACAGGAGTGCCGCCGCCGAACTGTTGGGAATAAGCAGAGCTACACTTTATAGTAAACTTGAAGAGTATGGACTTAAATATAAATTCAAGCAACCATAGCCCGTAATTCGCTGAATTTCGCTATCTTTGCAAAACATTTGAGAAATAACGGCGATTGGCAGGAGCTTTTCGCCGCCGACATATAGAATAAGACCGCAAGGAGTTTCAGGCGTAAATCTGGTAAATTGAAACTGAAAGAAGCTAATTGCGTGATGCTTATGCTATGCCTACGCATAGCGTGCATTCACGCGTTTCTTTCAGGGGCTTTACCAGAGCCTACGCTTGAAGTAGTGTGGATTGCACGCTACTTTTTTTTGCACCTTGCCTAACGAAAGGATACGATTATGGGAAAAGTTCAGATTCTTGCCGTCCTTACAATAGACGGATGTCTTTCTTCCGAGTTATATGGCAAAGCGCATAAGGATTTGCGTCTTGACCGTTGCGGTCTTGATGAAATCAGAAAAAACGCCCTTTACCGTGTCACGCCTGACTATTCCATCTCCATGCTGCATGAATGGCGAGAAGATGGCACAAACACCTGCTATCTTGCGGAAGCGACACCGGACACGGCGGACTATATCAACGGGCTGCTGCGTATGCAGGCGGTAGATGAAATCATACTGTACACCATTCCTTTCATTGCTGGAACCGGACGGCATTTCTTCAAGTCGGCACTCTATGAAAAACACTGGACACTTGCTTCGCTGAAAAGCTATCCCAACGGTGTATGCCGTTCCATATATGCCCTTGACAGATAAATAAGAACACCCGAAATGTATGCCGGTCATACATTTTAACTTGTAAAAAATTATATAAATGTCTAATTTCCAGTCAAATTAAGTATCTGTCAATTTATTCCCGATAAAAAATATCGAGTTTTATACAGTTGAAATCCAGTGCTTTGTAAAATTGAGCGTTGGATTTTCTGTTTTCTGCCACGCTTATTGCCAATAATATTCATGTGCGCATACCGAAAAACAGAGTGTAAAACTTCAAAATTGACAGGAACATGAACTACTTTTTATTAGCGGAAACCGACTTTTTCCGCCTGATAAACGAAGCCGGCGACTGCAATATGGAAACGGCATACACGGCTTTCGCCACCCAAGTGATTGAGCTATGCAACGGTAACATGGATGCGAATCGCACCATCATCGCATTAGCTTACATAGAGATTGAATTGCAGCACCATCCCGTGCGCAACCTTTCCGAAGAAAGGAAAGAGATTGCCGCATACGTCAGCAAGGCTCTCTCTTTCGTCAGGAAGATGCAGAAGTTCCTTGCAATGCCCCAAGTGCCACCACTAATATCCGCCAACACTACAACCGATAACACTGCCAACCTCCTGCAATGGACGGGCAACGCCATCGACCTCGTGGAACTTATCTACGGCATAGACGAGATGGGGTGCATAAACAACGGCAAAATGCCGCTCAAACAACTCGCCCCGCTTCTCTACAAGATATTCGGTATTGAATCAAAGGACTGCTATCGTTTCTATATTGACATCAAACGCCGGAAGAACGAAAGCCGCACCTACTTCCTTGACAGGATGCAGGAAAAACTGAACGAGAGAATGTTGCGCGACGAAGAGTTGGAACGCATGAGAAAATGACATCAAAAAACAAGCGGGACAGGTTTTGCAACTTGTTCCGCTTGTTTCCATTATTGCCAATAGGCTCTACTTCTGCTGCAACAGATGTTTCAGATTATCATCGTTTGCGATGCGCTCCAGCTCTTCCTGAACAATCTGCTTCACCTCTTCCTTGATGCGTCGGTAATTCGCCTGCACCGTTTCCTTCATGCAGTCGTTGCCGTCCTCGTCCGTAAAGTCGGTAATGACGGGGATAGGCTTGTAAGCCCTTTCCTCCCGTTTCACCTTCTCGGCATCCACCACAATCTCACAGTGAAAAATCTTCTGCTCGATGCGCTCGTTGAAGTTATCGGACACCGAACCGACAAACATTCCCTGCGTCAGCCCGGAAATCTTGCTTGGCGGTATGAGCGCGTCCATCTGCGTGTTGATGGAGGTGGAAACATCCTGCCTGTTGATGGAAATGGACTGCCGTTTCTGCAATACCTTACCGAACCGCTCGGATAACGTCTTAGCTGTTTCCCCGACCACCTGCCCGGAGAAAATGTTACCGACCGTATTCATCACAACCTTCGCTTCTTTATCTCCGTAGTCGCGCACCAACTGGCTGAAATCCTGAAAGCCCAGACACACGGCAACCTTGTTGCTTCGCGCGGTGGCAATCAAATTATCAAGCCCCTTGAAGTATATCGTGGGTAGCTCGTCTATAATGACCGACGACTTCAACATCCCCTTCTTGTTAATGAGTTTCACAATACGGGAGTTATACAGACCGAGAGCCGCCCCGTAGATGTTCTGGCGGTCGGGATTATTGCCCACGCAGAGGATTTTCGGCTCTTCGGGATTGTTGATGTCCAGCGTAAACTCGCTGTCCGACATCACCCAATAGAGCTGCGGGGAAATCATCCTCGAAAGCGGAATTTTCGCCGATGCTATCTGCCCCATTAACTGTTCAGCCGCCCCTCCGAGCCAAGCATCCATGAACGGGGAAAGGTAGTTCTCCAGTTCGGGATAGGAGGTCAGTATCGGGAAAATATCCTCGTACCTGCGGTTCAAAAACTCGATGGCATGGGGGAACGTGCAATACTTTCCACCCTGAAAAATTTTAAGATACCAGATGATTGCGGCAAACAAAATAATTGGTGATTCCACAAAGAAGTCGCCCTGCTTTTGCACCCAACTTTTATTGAGGTTGAGCATAATGGTATAGGCACTCTCGTAAGCGTCCGTAATGTCCTCCATGAAATCCGGGTGAATAGGATTGCAACGGTGTGAGCGTCGCGGGTCGTCGAAGTTGATCACATAGAACTTCGGCTTCACCTTGTAGCCCTCTGGATGGTTCATCAGGTGGTTGTAAGCGATGGTTGAGAGGTCGGGGTACTTGAAATCATAGATGTATTGACTAAAGCCCTTCTCAATCTGTTGCTTGATAAAGCTGTTCACCACAGCGTATGACTTGCCACTGCCCGGCGTACCCAACACGATGGAAGCACGGAACGGGTTTACCACATTTATCCAGCCGTTGTTCCAACGCTTCTTGTAATAGAAACGTGTGGGCAGATTGACCGAATACTCACTTTCGATAAGCCTCGTTTCCTGCATGAAGCTCTCGTTCTCGTTGTTGAAAACATCATCCATCAGATTGTGCTTCAACAAGCGGCTCATCCACAAACCGCCCATCAAAAGGCAGACATAGCCCGTGCCGATGGTAAGGATATAGAGAGCCGTGACCGCTTCAACCGGAAGCGGCAGAGCCAGTATCCACCAGTTGAGGAAGAACAGCACAAAACCGACGGCAAGCACCGTCCATATTTTCCGCCAAGTGATTTTCTCACCCTTGACCCCTTTCGTCCCCAGACAGGACAGGGCAAGTAGCAGGACGGCAAACAGCTTCGTGTACAGTATGGAATGGAACAGCCCCGCC
Organism: Palleniella intestinalis; assembly: GCF_013166595.1. GTDB lineage: Bacteria > Bacteroidota > Bacteroidia > Bacteroidales > Bacteroidaceae > Prevotella > Prevotella intestinalis. The sequence goes on from NZ_JABKKG010000006.1 coordinate 69,731, forward strand.
GTGCGGTCGAAGTTCATCAGTATCCGGTCCACCACGCCGATGTCCACGCCCCACAGCCGGATGGCTTCATAGCAGAACCAGTACACGTTCATTACCACTAAAATAATACTCACGGCACGCAGAAAATCCATGATTTTCGCCAATGCCCTCAAATCGTCTTCTTGTTGTGACATACATTGATTTTTTGATTGTTGATACTCTGATTACATTCCCAAGCCCTTGCGCTTTTTCTTCTTTCTGCGCTGCATCGCCCGGATGAAAGCCTCTTCCTCGGCATTGACCGCCGGACCTTCGGGAGTGAGCAAGCCCATACCGCCCGACACGTCTTCACGGTCGTATGCGGTCTGACCTTGTGTCTTGTGTGCATCGTCCGCAACATCCACCGGAATGGATAGCGGTATCGGCGGCTGTCCTGCGTATGGCAGGGTGAAGTGTTCCTGCAAGGCATTCGCCGAAAGTTCCTTGCCCATGCGCGAGCCGTTCAGCACGCATCCTGTGCGGTGGTCGATGAAGGTAGCCCCGTAAATGCGCCCTTCCTCCGTATGGCGCAACACGGTGTCGATGCCCTTCTCTTTGAGCCGGGACACGAATTTGTCCTTGTCATAAGTGCCTTGCAGCACGGAAAGGACGGTGCGTTTCGTCGTGTCGGCGAGTTTCCTGTCCTTAATCTCCTGCTTGGAACGTGCGAACTTTTTTTGCACGGCTTCATAGCCTGCGGACTTCCCGAAAAGCGAGGATTTGAACGGGTTGCCCACCTTGTCGCCCTTGTCGTCCGTGACGGAATAGACCAGCCCGTGATACTCCCGTCCGCGCACGTTGCCCCTCGCTTCCTCCACCGTCAGGTTATAGAGGGAAAGGAGCGCACGGTATTCGCCCATCGTCTGAAAGCGGTACTGCCCGTTCAAAGCCTTCACGGTGTTACCCACCTGCTTCTTCACATCGCCTGCCGAAGCGTACACCTTGCGCAGCGGGTTATCCAATCTCGGATTTTTACGTTCAGCCGGATGCAAGCCGTACTTCTGTTCCAGTTCCTTGCGGATACGGTCGCTGCGACGGTAAAGGAAATCCCGGTTGAGCCGTTTCCCGTTCTCGTCCACATTAACCGTCACGATATGCAGATGGTGGCGGTCAATATCCTCGTGCTTGAAAACAAGGTAAGGCTGATTTCCGAAGCCGAGTTTTTCCAGATAATCGCGGGCGATATTCTGTAATTCCGCATCGGTCAGCACATCCTCCGGGTGCGGGTTAAGCGAGATATGTACCACCGGCTTCTCCACCTTCATCTGCGGCGGCAGGAAGGTGTGGAAACCTTCCATTGCCTTGTTGATGTCCACCTTTCCCGAACCGTCATTGTAGATGCGGTTGGTGGTGAGCAACCGCCCTTGCGCCTCGTTAATCTTCTCACCGTTGTAAGCGATCGCGCCGTACAACGAGCTGCCTACACTGATTTTTGCGACCATTTCGCCTCCATTTCTCTCGATAATTCCACAATCTGACGGCTCAGTTTCACGAGTTCGATGGTGTGTTGCTCCAGTTTGTAGAGCAACGCCATCGCCTTTTTCTCGGAGAAATGCAGCCTCAGTTCCTTCACGACTTGGTTGTAGTTCGTTCCCACGGCTCGGAACTGCGCGTGAAAATCCGACAGCTTGGTGTAGTAGTCCACCAGCGTCTTGTCCACCTTCAGCACCTTGAACGGCTGTCCGAAGAAGTGCGCCTTGAGGAAAACCGACCGTGCATAGACACCCGATTTTCCGAACATGGCGAGGAAACGGTTGTGTTCCTCCTCGTTGAAACGGACGGTGTAGCGGTACACCGCCGGATCCAGTTTGGGATTTCTCCCTGCTTTGCTTTTCCTTTTCTCTTTCATATTACTTTGGATTTAGCGGATTGACGGCATAAGCCGCCGCTTCAAGGCACAGACACCGTAGGTCTGAAAGGCTGCCCGACTTCGGAGGGGAAGCCCGCCCCCTGCAAGGGCAAGTGCTTTTCGTGGCTGCTCAAAATATTTTGAGCGGCTGAAAAGACATCTTGCTATGTTCAGGTGAACATAAAAATCCGTCAGGGGACGGATAGGAAGATACCTTTCAGGACTCCGGCTGCGCCACCATCGGCGAACCCTGCTGTCCGGGGGCAAAGTTACACCCTTAATGCGGTATCGGACAGATGTTTGATCCGGTCAATGACTGCCAACCGGCGCAACGTGCTGCCACTTGCCGGAGAAGTGATACAAGTTCCAGAATATACTTGTTTATTTGCAGCATGATTCAAGAAACGAACGATTTGAAGATATGAGAAACGGAACATTCAAATACCCGGAAAACCGCTTCTGCGGATACTTGCCGAAGCGGATATCCGAACCGTCGGAAACCCGGTTATCCGACAATTCGGTGACGTATGGATTCAATGACTTCATGACGCAATGTCGTCATTCATCATTTATCCGCTGCACCGCTTCACCACAGAACCGGATACGCGATGACCCGCCTATGCGTGTAATCACGGAAGCGGATAATGCGACAGCCAAGTCCGCATGGAAACAGAAAATAAAATCATCAACAATTAAAATATATAGAACTATGAGTAAGGAAATCTTCGTTGCATTCGCAACACAAAAAGGAGGCATCGGCAAATCCACCGTAACGGCACTTGCCGCCAGCTACCTCCACAACGTGAAAGGCTACAATGTCGCCGTCGTGGACTGCGACGACCCGCAGCACAGCATCCACGGACTTCGTGAACACGAAATGGGTCTTATAGACAGCAGCACCTACTTCAAGGCTCTCGCCTGCGACCATTTCCGCAAGATAAAGAAGAACGCCTACACCATCGTCAAAAGCAACGCAGCGGACGCCCTCGATGATGCCGAGAGGATGATCGCCACCGAAGATGTGAAACCTGATGTGGTGTTCTTCGATATGCCCGGCACACTCCGAAGCAACGGCGTGATAAAGACGCTCTCGCAGATGGACTACATCTTCACGCCCTTGAGTGCTGACCGCTTTGTAGTGGAAAGTACCCTGAAATTCGTCACGATGTTCCGCGACAGGCTGATGACGACCGGACAAGCGAAAACAATGGGGCTTTATCTGTTCTGGACGATGGTGGACGGCAGGGAGAGGAACAACCTGTACGGCATCTACGAGGAAGTGATCGCCGAAATGGGCTTCCCGGTGCTTTCCACCCGTCTGCCCGACAGCAAGAAGTTCCGCCGTGACCTTTCGGAAGAGCGCAGGAGCGTGTTCCGCTCGACCATCTTCCCGATGGACACTGCCTTGTTGAAAGGTAGCGGCATCCGTGAGTTTTCCGAAGAGATAAGCGACATCATCAGACCGCAGTGAGCATGGGCAGCAGGAAAGTGAACACGGAAGGCATAGACGAGGAACTGTTGTTAGCCTCCATCGGGCGACGTACTCAGGACGGGACACCGCGCCCGGCGCAGGAAGTTCCGACAGCCGCACCGACCGAAGAAAGCACCGCCGCGCCGGAACCGCCTCCTATGCAACCCGCCACACGGGAGAAGGCACAGAGGGAGGGCAACCGCCGGAAAAGGCAGGACGAGGACTATAACGAGCTGTTCCTGCGCCGCAATGAGATAAAGACCCGCCAGTGTGTCTATATCAGCCGCGATGTCCACGGCAAAATCCTCAGAATCGTGAACGACATTGCCGGAGGTGAAATCTCGGTGGGCGGCTATGTGGATACCGTGCTACGCCAACATCTGGAGCAGCACAAGGAGAGAATTAACGAACTGTATAAAAAACAACGAGAAGATTTAATTTGACATGAAAAAGGAAAAGAACCAGAAAAGAAGAGTGCCGCAACAAGACGGCAAGGGCATGGTTGCCCAGATGCAGACGAGCGTGGAAATCATATCGTTTGCCACGGTAATCTGCAAATGCAGTGAGAAGGACTATGAACGTCTGTTCATCCGTGAACCCGAAGTAAAGGCGCGTGAGGGGAAGATGGCGTATGTGCGCCCGGAGTACCACGACCGCATCATGCGCATCATCCGCGTAATCGGGCATGACAGGCTCAACCTGTCCGCCTACATCGACCATGTGCTGACGCAGCATTTTGACCAGTGCGAGGATGCCATAAGAAGCCTTTACGCCAAGAATTACAACCCGGTATTTTAACCCAGACAGGAAGCGTATGAATGAAACAATAAGCATAACAGACATTTTGCTGACCGTATCGGTCGGATGCAACCTGTGGTTTCTGTTCCTGCTCCTTTACGAGCGCATCATGGACACGCGGATTGTCCGCTTTTTCAAGGGCATCGCCGGATTGTGGCGGTTGTCGGGCGGCACGGAGATAAAGCAAGAAACAGCGCAAGAGGAAGTCCCTGCGGAAAAGGCGGGCATCATCGGCAAGAGCCGTTTCAGGATGGCTTCAACCCGGACAACCGCTGCCATACCGACGCAACAAGCCGCCACTTCGGAAAAAGGCATTGAGCTGTCGGAGGAAGACACTACTTTTGACGACGGAAACCCGGAAAGCGCATCCCGAACGGCACAAGTCCCGGAGGAAAAACTCGAAGAAACCTTCACGAGCATACCGCCGGAGGAACTGAAGTTCGGCGAGGATGAACCGGAGGAGGACGCTTCGGATACACCGCAGGCTTCGGGCAACAGCTTTGACGAGATTGACGACGCCTGCAAGACCGCCAAGAACCCGGACGCGACACTGGTGGAACGTGAAAAGGCGGCAAAGGTGTTCGCCGACATGGAAGGCACGGAGCTGTACGACAAAATGATGGAAGGCTCTTCGGAGATAGCCATCCGCATCAGGGGGCTTATCGAAATCCGGCTGAAAAAGCCTAAAAAGGTGTTCGTCGTGCCGGACAACATCGAAGAGTTCGACATCCGCAACTATGTATGACAACAAAACCGTACTGTAACATAAATGATGAAAACAAAGAAGTGACAACCAACCCACGCGGCGAAGATGCGCAAGGCGCATCCGGTACGCAACGGACAGCCCAAGTCCGTGGAAACAAACGGGCGACCACTAAAACCAAAGTAAAGTAACCAAGTATCAACCGCCCGACAAAGGACCATCCACCCTTTCGACGGCACAAAAAAGAACAGTTTATGAACAAGAACATTTTGAAAAACAGAAAAGCAATCCTCTCTGCGGCACTCGTAATCGCCGCAACCGCCTCCGCCTTCGCGCAGGGAAACGGCATCGCGGGCATCACCGAAGCCACCTCAATGGTCACTTCGTATTTCGACCCCGGCACGAAACTGATATACGCCATCGGCGCGGTCGTCGGGCTTATCGGAGGCGTGAAAGTCTATGGCAAGTTTTCATCGGGCGACCCCGACACCAGCAAGACTGCCGCCTCGTGGTTCGGCGCGTGTATATTTTTGATCGTAGCCGCCACCATCCTGCGCTCATTCTTCCTTTAATAAAATAATGTATGGCTGAATACCCGATCAACAAGGGTATCGGCCGCCCGGTAGAGTTCAAGGGCTTGAAGGCTCAGTACCTCTTCATCTTCTGCGGAGGTCTGCTGGCTCTCTTCGTCCTGTTCGTCATCCTCTACATGGTCGGCATCGACCAGTGGGTATGTATCGGCTTCGGCGCGGCATCGGCGTCCCTCCTTGTGTGGCAGACCTTCGCGCTGAACGCCCGGTACGGCGAACACGGGCTGATGAAAATGGGAGCGGCACGGAGCCATCCCCGATACCTTATCAACCGGCGGCGGATAACCCGACTGTTCAAACGACAACGAAAGGAAGAAAGACAATGAGGAATACATCGAAAATGACAACACTGGAAAACAAGTTCCCCCTGCTTGCGGTGGAGCATGGCTGCATCATCTCAAAGGACGCCGACATCACGGTGGCTTTCGAGGTGGAACTGCCGGAGCTTTATACCGTGACGGGCGCGGAGTACGAGGCTGTCCACGGCTGCTGGTGCAAGGCGATCAAGGTGCTGCCGGACTACTCCGTCGTCCACAAACAGGACTGGTTCATCAAGGAACGCTACAAGCCGGAGCTTCAAAAAGACGACATTAGCTTTTTAAGCCGCTCCTTCGAGCGTCACTTCAACGAGCGTCCGTACCTGAAACACACCTGCTATCTCTATCTGACCAAGACGACAAAGGAGCGTAACCGGATGCAGAGCAACTTCAGCACCTTGTGCCGCGGGCATATCATCCCGAAGGAGCTGGACAAGGAAACCACGACCAAATTCTTGGAAGCCTGCGAACAGTTCGAGCGCATCATGAACGACAGCGGATTGGTAAAACTGCGCCGCCTCACCACCGACGAGATTGTGGGGACGGAAAAGTCCATCGGACTGATAGAGCGTTACTTCTCGCTCATGCCGGAGGGTGACACCACCTTGCAGGACATCGAGCTTTCGGCAAGGGAGATGCGCATCGGCGACAACTGCCTGTGTCTGCACACCCTCTCCGACGCGGAAGACCTGCCGGGCAAGGTGGCTACCGACACCCGTTACGAGAAACTCTCCACCGACCGGAGCGACTGCCGCCTGTCATTCGCCTCCCCCGTGGGGCTGCTGCTCTCCTGCAACCACATATACAACCAGTATGTGCTGATAGACAACAGCGAGGAAGCCTTGCAGAAGTTCGAGAAGTCCGCCCGCAACATGCAGTCGCTGTCCCGCTATTCAAGAAGCAACAGCATCAACCGCGAGTGGATAGACCAGTACCTGAACGAAGCCCATTCATACGGGCTGACCTCGGTACGGGCGCACTTCAATGTCATGGCGTGGAGCGATGACGCGGAAGAGCTGAAGCACATAAGGAACGACGTGGGCAGTCAGTTGGCAAGCATGGAGTGCGTGCCGCGCCACAACACCATCGACTGCCCGACACTCTACTGGGCGGCGATACCCGGCAATGCGGCGGACTTCCCGGCAGAAGAGAGTTTCCACACCTTCATCGAGCAGGCGGTGTGCCTATTCACGGAGGAAACCAACTACCGCAGTTCGCTCTCGCCCTTCGGCATCAAGATGGTGGACAGGCTCACGGGTAAACCGCTGCACCTCGACATCAGCGACCTGCCGATGAAGCGGGGCATCACTACGAACAGGAATAAATTTGTGTTAGGACCGTCAGGCAGCGGCAAATCTTTCTTTATGAACCACTTAGTCCGCCAATATTATGAGCAAGGTACGCACGTCGTGCTGGTGGACACGGGAAACTCCTATCAGGGATTGTGCGGGATGATACAGCGCAAGACGGGCGGAGAGGACGGGGTGTATTTCACTTATACGGAAGAAAAGCCCATCAGCTTCAACCCGTTCTACACCGACGATTATGTCTTCGACGTGGAGAAGAAAGACAGCATCAAGACCTTGCTGCTGACGCTCTGGAAGTCGGAGGACGACAAGGTGACGAAGACCGAGAGCGGCGAGCTGGGCAGTGCCGTAAGTGCCTACATCGAGCGCATCAAGACCGACCGTGGCATCGTGCCGTCGTTCAACACCTTCTATGAGTATATGCGTGACGACTACCGCCGTGAGCTGGCTGAGCGTGACATCAAGGTGGAGAAGTCCGACTTCAACATCGACAATATGCTCACCACCATGCGGCAGTATTACCGGGGCGGACGCTACGACTTCCTGCTCAACTCCACGGAGAACATAGACCTGCTCAGCAAGCGGTTCATCGTCTTCGAGATTGACAGTATAAAAGAAAACCGCGAACTGTTCCCGGTGGTGACAATCATCATCATGGAGGCTTTCATCAACAAGATGCGACGGCTGAAAGGCGTGCGCAAACAGCTCATCGTGGAAGAGGCTTGGAAGGCTCTCTCTTCGGCGAACATGGCTGAATATCTGAGGTATATGTATAAGACCGTCAGGAAGTATTACGGCGAGGCGATCGTGGTGACGCAGGAGGTGGACGACATCATCAGCTCCCCGGTTGTCAAGGAGAGCATCATCAACAACTCGGATTGTAAAATCCTGCTTGACCAAAGGAAATATATGAACAAGTTTGACCAGATACAGGCGTTGCTCGGACTTACGGAAAAGGAGAAGGGGCAGATATTGAGTATCAATATGGCGAACAACCCCTCACGGCTCTACAAGGAGGTGTGGATAGGCTTGGGCGGCATACAGTCGGCGGTCTATGCCACAGAGGTCAGTGCTGAAGAGTATCTGGCGTATACCACCGAGGAAACGGAGAAAGTGGAGGTTTACCGTCTGGCGGAGAAGTTGGGCGGCGACATCGAAGCCGCCATCCGGCAACTTGCCGAAAGGCGGAGAAACAACAGTTAATCATTTAATCACCAACTAAAAACAAAAATGCGTATGAGTTTATCAAAAGTGAAAATGCTGCAAGTCAGCAAGTGTCTTATCGGATTGGCGGTCGTGATGCTGCAATCCTGTGACGTGGAGGAAAACCGCCGTGAACTGCTTTGCGGGAACTGGGAGAGCGTGGAGGGGAAGCCCGACGTGCTTATCTACAAGGAGGGCGAAGCCTACAAGGTGACGGTGTTCCGCCGGAGCGGTCTGCGCCGCAAGCTGAAACCGGAAACCTATCTCTTGCAGGAAGAGAACGGCAACCTGTTCATGAACACCGGATTCCGCATCGACGTGGCTTACAACGAGGCTACGGACGTGCTGACTTTCTCGCCCAACGGGGATTATGTGCGGGTGAAGCCGCAGACGGAAACCCCGATTGAGGAACAAGAACAAAATTGAAACCACTAAAATCCAAAGTAACATGAGAACAAGAATGACAATGATTGTCTGCCTGTGTCTGCTTCTCGCGGGCAGGGCAAGCGCACAGTGGGCGGTGATAGACCCGTCCAACATCGCGCAGAGCATCGTGAACACCTCAAAGAACGTGGTGCATACCTCGACGACGGCTCAGAACATGGTGAAGAACTTTCAGGAAACCGTAAAGATTTATGAGCAAGGAAAGAAGTATTACGACGCTCTGAAATCGGTGAACAACCTTGTCCGGGACGCCCGCAAGGTGCAGCAGACCATCCTGATGGTGGGCGACATCACCGACATCTATGTGACCAACTTCCAGCGTATGATGCGTGACGACAACTTCACGGTGGAGGAATTGGGAGCCATCGCCTTCGGCTACACGAAGCTGTTGGAAGAGAGCAACGACGTACTGACCGAACTGAAGAATGTGGTGAACATCACCACGCTATCCATGACCGACAAGGAGCGCATGGACGTGGTGGAACGCTGTTACTCGAAGATGCGGCGTTACCGCAACCTCGTGAGCTACTACACCAACAAGAACATATCGGTGTCCTACCTCCGCGCGAAGAAGAAAAACGACCTCGACCGCATCATGGGGCTGTACGGGAACATGAACGAAAGATACTGGTAGCCTATGGAATTCGACAACCTTCACCAGATACTCCGCTCCCTATATGAGCAGATGATGCCGCTGTGCGAGGACATGGCGGGCGTGGCGAAAGGCATCGCCGGGCTGGGCGCGCTGTTCTATGTCGCCTACCGGGTGTGGCAATCGCTGGCGAGAGCCGAACCGATAGACGTGTTCCCGATGCTCCGCCCCTTCGCCATCGGGCTTTGCATCATGTTCTTCCCCACGGTGGTGCTTGGCACTATCAACAGCATCCTCTCGCCCGTGGTGCAGGGCACGGCGAAGATGCTGGAGGCGGAAACGCTCGACATGAACACCTACCGCGAACAGAAGGACAGGCTGGAATACGAGGCGATGATGCGCAACCCCGAAACCGCCTACTTGGTGTCCAACGAGGAGTTTGACAAACAGCTGGAGGAACTCGGCTGGTCGCCCGCCGACATGGTGACGATGGCTGGAATGTATATTGACCGGGGGATGTACAGCATGAAGAAGGGCATCCGCGACTTCTTCCGCGAGATACTGGAACTGCTGTTCCAAGCCGCCGCCCTCGTGATAGACACCGTCCGCACCTTCTTCATCGTGGTGCTGGCGATACTCGGTCCGATAGCCTTCGCCATATCGGTGTGGGATGGATTCCAAAGCACGCTCACGCAGTGGATATGCCGCTACATACAGGTCTATCTGTGGCTTCCGGTATCGGATATGTTCAGCACCATACTGGCTAAGATACAGGTGCTGATGCTGCAAAGCGACATCGAGCGGATGCAGGCAGACCCGAACTTTTCGCTGGATTCGAGCGACGGGGTGTATATCGTGTTCCTCTGCATCGGCATCATCGGATACTTCACCATCCCCACCGTGGCGGGCTGGATCATCCAAGCCGGAGGCATGGGCAGCTACAACCGCACCATGAACCAGATGGCGGGACGTGCCGGAGGCATGGCGGGCGGAGTCGCCGGGGCAACGGCAGGAAACGCGGTCGGTCGCATCGGCAAGCTGCTGAAATAACCAATGTGTAATAATTAAAACGGAAAAAGCAAAATGGAATTCAAATCACTCAGAAACATCGAATCGTCGTTCAGGCAGATACGCCTGTTCGGTATCGTCTTCCTCTCGCTGTGCGCCGTGGTGACGGTGTGGAGCGTATGGAGTTCCTACCGCTTCGCCGAGAAGCAACGGGAGAAGATCTATGTGCTGGACAACGGCAAGTCGCTGATGCTTGCGCTGTCGCAGGACCTGTCGCAGAACCGCCCGGCGGAGGCACGGGAGCATATACGCCGCTTCCACGAGCTGTTCTTCACGCTCTCGCCCGAAAAGAGCGCGATTGAACACAACGTGAAGCGTGCCTTGCTGCTGGCGGACAAGAGCGTGTACCACTATTATTCGGACTTCGCCGAGAAGGGATACTACAACCGCGTCATCGCCGGGAACATCAACCAAGTGCTGAAGGTGGACAGCGTGGTGTGCGACTTCAACGCCTATCCATACCGTGCCGTGACCTACGCCACGCAGAAAATCATCCGGCAGAGCAACGTCACCGAGCGCAGCCTCGTGACCACCTGCCGCCTGCTGAACGCCTCACGGTCGGACGACAATCCCAACGGCTTCACCATCGAGGGGTTCACCATCATCGAGAACAAGGATTTACAGACAATCAAAAGGTAACGGATTATGAAATGGAAACTTCGAGACAAGAGAAAACAAATCGTGGCAAACGTCAAAGGCTATCTTGACGGCTTGCCGCCGGAAACACGCCGCCGCATCGTGCTGGGGATGCTTGCCGCCTTCGCGGTACTTGCCCTCTACACTTTTGGCAGAGCCGTCTATGACATCGGCAGGAACGACGGCTCACGCATGGAAACGGGACACGCCGGACAGGTGGAACTGCCGACCCCGGCAGAAACAGACAATCACTTAATACCTTATTTATATGGAACAGAAGAAGAATGAACCGACAAAAGAAAACAAAACCGCTCCCGACACGGGAAAGCCGAAAAAGGAGCGCGAACCACTGACCGAGGCGCAACGGCTGAAACGGCAGAAGATGATAGTCCTGCCCGCTATGGTGCTGGTATTCATCGGGGCGATGTGGCTGATATTCGCCCCGTCCTCCGGTAAGGAACAGAAACCGGGGACGGACGGCTACAACACCGAAATGCCGGATGCCAACAACGGGCAGATTATCGGTGACAAGCTGAAAGCCTACGAGCATGGGGAGATGGAAGAACGTTTGGAGAGCCGTAACCGTGCCATCGGGCAGTTGGGCGATATGTTCGACCGTGAGGTGGCGCAGACGGAGGACGGAACGGACTTCGACCTCGCCCATCCGGGCGGCAAGGAGGAAGCGGCACAGCCCGCCACTCCGCAGACCATCCAATCATCGGCTGCCGCCTACCGTGACCTGAACGCCACACTCGGCAACTTCTATGAACAGCCGAAGAATGACAATGCCGAAATGGACGAGCTGCTGGAGCGCATCGCCTCGCTGGAGTCGGAACTGGAAAGCGAGAAAGGCAAGGCTTCCCCGATGGACGACCAAGTGGCTCTTATGGAGAAGTCCTACGAACTGGCTGCAAAGTATATGGGCGGTCAGAACGGAGGAAAGCCGGAACAGACGGCAGAACAACCTTCCACCGTGCAGAAAGGAAAGAAGAACACGGCGACACCCGTAAAGCAAGTGAGCCGCCAAGTGGTTTCCTCACTATCACAGCCCATGAGCAACGCTGAGTTTGTCGCCACATTCTCGCAGGAGCGCAACCGTGGTTTCAACACGGCAGTCGGCACGGCGGAGGTATCGGACAGGAACACCATACCGGCGTGTGTGCATGGGGCGCAGAGCGTGACGGACGGGCAGACGGTAAGGCTGCGCTTATTAGAGCCGATGGCGGTGGCGGGCAGGACAATCCCCCGCAATGCGGTGGTGGTCGGCACGGGAAAGATACAGGGAGAGCGGCTCGACATTGAGATTACCTCACTGGAATACGACGGCACGATTATCCCCGTGGAGCTTGCGGTCTATGACACGGACGGGCAGTCTGGCATCTTCATCCCGAACTCGATGGAGATGAACGCCGTCAGGGAGGTAGCCGCCAACATGGGCGGCTCGTTAGGGAGCAGCATCAACATCTCCACCAACGCAGGGGCGCAACTTGCCTCCGACTTGGGCAAGGGGCTGATACAGGGCACGAGCCAGTATATCGCCAAGAAGATGCGCACCGTCAAGGTGTATCTGAAAGCCGGGTACAGGGTCATGCTCTACCAAGAAAAGGACTGAAAACAACTATCAATCAAAAAAACATTTACCACTAAAATCCAAAAGTAATGAGAAAAGTAATCATCATGTTTGCCCTCGCTATGGGCATCGCAACTGCCAACGCGCAGGAGAATGTAACCGTTGAACAGAACAACGGAAGTAATGAACAACCGACCTTGACCAAAGAGGTCTATCCGCAGAAGGAGGCGGACGGCGACCTGTATCACGGTCTGTCGCGCAAGCTGACCTTCGACCGCATGATACCGCCGCACGGTCTGGAAGTGACCTACGACAAGACCGTCCACGTCATTTTTCCGGCGGAGGTGCGCTATGTCGATTTAGGCTCGCCCGACCTGATTGCCGGGAAAGCCGACGGAGCGGAGAACATCATCCGCGTGAAGGCTACCGTGCGTAACTTCCCCAACGAAACCAATATGTCCGTCATCACGGAGGATGGCAGTTTCTACACCTTCAATGTGAAGTACGCCGCCGAACCGCTGTTGCTCAACGTGGAGATGTGTGACTTCATCCATGACGGCAGCACGGTGAACCGCCCGAACAACGCGCAGGAAATCTATCTGAAGGAGCTGGGCAGCGAAAGTCCGATGCTGGTGCGCCTTATCATGAAGTCCATCCACAAGCAGAACAGGCGCGAGGTGAAGCATATCGGCTGCAAGCGTTTCGGCATCCAGTACCTGTTGAAAGGCATCTACACACACAACGGCTTGCTCTATTTCCACACGGAGATAAAGAACCAGAGCAACGTGCCCTTCGATGTGGACTACATCACTTGGAAAATCGTGGACAAGAAGGTGGCGAAGCGCACCGCCGTGCAGGAGCAGATCATCCTGCCGCTCCGTGCGCAGAACTACGCCACACTCGTGTCGGGCAAGAAGAGTGAGCGCACGGTCTTCACGATGGCGAAGTTCACCATTCCTGACGACAAGTGCCTCGTGGTGGAGCTGAACGAGAAGAACGGCGGTCGTCACCAGTCCTTCGTGATTGAGAACGAGGATCTGGTACGCGCCAATACCATCAACGAACTTCAAGTGCGCTGACCATGAGAAAGTACATCGCAATAATCATCGCGTCGCTTGCCCTTTTCACGGGGCAGGCGCACGCCCAGCGATGCCTGCCGAAGATGCAGGGCATCGAGGTGAGGGCGAACATGGCGGACGGCTTCAATCCCGGCGGCAAGTACGGCGGGTACAGTTTCGGGGCGGCTCTCTCCACCTACACGAAGAAGGGGAACAAGTGGGTGTTCGGTGGTGAATACCTCTTGAAGAACAACCCCTACAAGGATACCAAGATACCCGTGGCGCAGTTCACGGCGGAGGGCGGCTATTACTTCAAGATACTGTCGGACGCCCGAAAAATCGTGTTCGTCTATGCCGGGGCTTCGGCTCTCGCCGGATATGAGTCGGTGAACTGGGGGAAGAAGGTGCTGCATGACGGCTCCACGCTGCACGACCGGGACGCCTTCATCTACGGCGGTGCGCTGACGCTCGATGTGGAGTGCTATGTGGCAGACCGTATCGCCCTGCTTGCCAACCTGCGGGAGCGTTGCCTGTGGGGTGGCGACACAAGGAAGTTTCACACGCAGTTCGGGTTCGGTGTAAAATTCATAATCGGATGAGCCTATGGGACTGACTGTGATTGACCTTGACATCAAAAATCTTCCCCTTGAAGATTTTATGAAGGCTATGGGCTACGAGCCTGTCAATAGAAATGCTAACCAGCTTACATTCAAGTCGCCGTACTCGGCAAAAGGGAATATAGTTGTTGATACTGATGCTAACGGTTGGTACGACACGGTACAACCCGAAAAACTGTATGGCGGCATTTACGATCTCGCCTATGAGATTACCGGAAGTGCCAACCGCTCGGAACTCAACCTGTTCATCGCATCCGAAATGAAAAAGGTGCGTGAGGTGAAGATGTACGGCGTCACGGCAAACGGCAAGGAGGTAGACGGAAACATTGTCGTGGCTTCGCCCGTCAGGAACGCCAACCAGCCGAAGCCGGAACCACCCAAACGAAAGCGGGGTATGCGCCTATGAACATTGACGAACTCCGAACAATCCCGCTGGCGGACTTCCTCGCACGGTTGGGATATGAGCCTGTCAGAAGGAGCGGAAACGAGTTGTGGTATCTCGCCCCGTACAGGGGCGAGCGCACACCCTCTTTCCGTGTGAACGTGGCGAAACAACTCTGGTACGACTTCGGGCTTGGCAAGGGTGGCGACATCTTCACGCTTGCCGGGGAGTTGCTGCAAAGCGACGACTTCATGGTGCAGGCGAGGTTCATAGCGGAAGCCGCCAATATGACGGTTGCCGGATGGGAAAAGCCGACCTATCTCCCGAAGCCGACCGAACCCGTCTTTGAGGATGTGGAGGTCGCCCCGCTGCTCCGCTCACCGCTGACGGAGTATCTGTCGGAACGGGGCATCCCTTACGGCATCGCATCCCGCCATTGCTGCCGTCTGAATTACGGTGTTCGTGGAAAACGGTATTTTGCCGTCGGCTTCCCGAACATGGCAGGTGGCTATGAAGTCAGAAGCCGATTTTTCAAAGGGTGCATCCCACCAAAGTCCGTATCGCTGGTAAAATCGGAAGATGCTCCGTCTAATGAGTGCCTTGTGTTCGAGGGCTTCATGGACTTCCTTTCGGCTGAAACGCTCCAAGTAACCGGTAACGCGGACTGCCTTGTGCTGAACTCCGTCGCCAACGTGAAGAAAGCGAAGGAACTGCTGGACGGCTACGGGCGCATCGACTGCTTCCTCGACCGTGACGAAGCCGGACGACGGACGCTTGTCGCACTCACCAAATGTTACGGGGAACGTGTCGCCGACCGTTCCATCCTCTATGACGGTTGCAAGGATTTGAATGAACACCTGCAACAGACAACAAAAATAAAAAAACAACCATCTAAAAATCGAAGAATATGAGCATACTGAACAACAGAAACAAGAGAACATCAATCTTAAAGGCGGTGGCGTTGTGCCTGATTGCCGCCGTGTCATTCACCCTCGTGTCGTGCGACGACGACATGGACATCCAACAGTCCTATCCTTTTACAGTGGAGGTAATGCCCGTGCCGAACAAGGTGACGAAGGGGCAGACGGTGGAAATCCGATGTGAGCTGAAAAAGGAGGGCGACTTCGCCAACACGCTCTACACCATCCGCTATTTCCAGTTCGAGGGAAGCGGCAAGTTGAAGATGGACAACGGCATCACCTTTCTGCCCAATGACCGCTACCTGCTGGAGAACGAAAAGTTCCGCCTGTATTACACGGCGGAGGGCGAAGAGGCGCACAACTTCATCGTGGTGGTGGAGGATAATTTTGGCAACACCTTCGAGCTGGAATTTGACTTCAACAACCGCAACATCAAGGATGACGGCTTCACCATCGTACCCATCGGCAACTTCAGACCTTTGCAGAAATGATGCGTGTGTGGATGATGATGCTCTGTTCGCTTCTGGCGGTCTGTTCTGTGTCGGCACAGATCAGCCGCCAAGAGGGAACGGACGGGCAGGCGGAAATCTACCGACTGCCGATTTTCGAGAGGGCTGTGCGTTGCACGAAGTATTTTGAGGGCTGGCACTCGGAGAAACACCATCCGTATGTCGGGTACGGACACCGCTTGTTGCCGAGCGAAAGGTACTCGGCACGAACCATGACGAAAAGGCAGGCGGACGCGCTCCTAAGGAAAGACCTGCGGAAGTTCTGCGCGATGTTCCGGCAGTTCGGAAAGGACAGTCTTCTGCTTGCCACGCTTGCCTACAATGTCGGACCATACCGGCTTTTGGGTAGTAAGACAATCCCCAAAAGCACCTTAATCAAAAAGTTGGAAGCGGGCGACAGGAACATCTACCGTGAGTATATCGCCTTCTGCAACTACAAAGGTAAACGCCACGCAATGTTGCTCAAACGGAGAAAGGCGGAGTTTGCGTTGCTGTATATCCCATAAAACGACTGACAAAACTGACAAAAGACGTGCGGAATTCAATTTGGCACGTCTTTTGCTATAATGAAAAAGGGGCAACATTTCAGGCGTGTAGGCTCACTAAGCGTCTGAGTATAGATTCGTGAGCCGGAGAAGTCCGATATTAAACATAACCTTCAAATTTAGAAGTATGAAAATAGAATTTTCAGAAAATGAGTTTGCCAGGGTTATTGAGGTAGTTCTGGCATTTGTTGCAGGGCTACTATGGTAAAAGTGAGGAGGTGTGTTCCGCAAGGGACACACCTCCTTTGATTTATAGCGTTATACAACCAACATCAACAATATCACCGTTCCTGCAATGCTCTATGATGCCGGGCGTAAACCCCATGCTTCCGATTGCAATGTGACGGATATAGTCTGCATACTCCTGACCTTGAAAATTTTTTCCCGTAAGGTTTTTGAAAATCATCTTTATGCTTATGCCGTTGTTGCTGTGCAAGATGATTTTTCCGTTCTGTCTGATTGCTTCCATAATTAAAACTTGTTTTTAGGTGAATGGTATCGCAGATTGTACAGCGGTTTCTTTGCTACTTTCTTTGTCCGCCATCCTGCTCACTGAAAGAAAGTAGGGCGGCTCTCGCCGCCCCACCACTCAAAAGCGTGTGTAAAGTCCAGTAACCATCGTGAACATATCCTCCAGCATATCAAAATATATACCCTCGTGTACGGCAATGTCCTTTTCCTTGCAGTCAAATGTCTTCTTGCTGAATGTCCTGCGGTAGAAACGCATATTGTAGAGGTCTGCCCCTGCATCATAGATGATGTCAAGGCGGTTTGCGCTTGTCTTGTTCCTCGCAAGGCTCATCCGTAAGCCGTTGCCCATATCTATGAAATCACGGCTTCCTGTCATGGTGGCGAAGCGTCTTCCTCCTATCTGCTGTAATATCGTCTTTGCTATCATATCCGTTGTTCTTAGGGTTTTAAGTGTTGGCGGTGTTCGCACCGCCAACTCGTTCAAAATTCTATCATCTCGGCAATGGGTGTCTGACATTGTAGCCATTCCTTCACGCACTCCATATTATACTCGCTCGTGATGACTGCCGTATGGCTGTCGGTGGCTGTGAAGCGTGTGCTTTCGTAATCATCTATCCACCCTTTGAGGGTGTCAGTTCCCCACATTTAGGCATCGTTAAATATGCCGTCCAATGCCGTAATCGGCTCTTTGAACTTGACAATCAGCGTTTGGTAGGTTGCGTTCATACTCTGTCCTCCTTTCCTGCTTTTTCGTTCAGCCACTTGTCCCGTGCTTCCCGACATTCGTTCAATGTGGGTTTTACACAAGCGAACAACTCTCCGTCCGTGTGGCGGTAGTCGTATTGCACAAGTGTCCGCCTGCGTCTGCCGATACCCGATTGGAAACGCTCGTATTTCTCCGTACCTGCTTCCGTGCAGGTGCTTACTCCGTTAATGGTCATTCGTGTTGCCATAATCATTGCTCTTTTAGATGTTAAAAATGTACTGATAAAAGTCTGTTCTTCATCACCATTTCGGGGTTGCTCGTGTAGCGTTGGTGCAGGTAGAAATGGTGTGAGCCGAAGCCATAATGGAAGAATTTGTCAAGTTCATGCTTCTCGGCAAATTCCCTTACACCTTTTCTTAACCCCTCCTCACTCGTTGCGAGAGTGAGGAGGTTTACAAATTCAAGGAACATGGTGGGGATTGCATCATCCCACACACAAATCATACTTTCAATTCTTACTTCCATATCAATATCGTTTTAGGGGTTATGCTATGCCGCTTTTCTCATTCGCTTGCGGATTAGGTTCATATTGCTGTCCACAAGAGCGATGATGCGGTCGTGATACTCGGTGTTGCTGTTACATACGCCACGGCTCTGCACCACTTTGAATGTCTTTAACGACACCTCTATCGTTTCAATGCGCACTCCGTCTATGGTAGCCGAAAGGATAAGGGAGTGTTTTTTGAGGTAGTAGGAGTTAGACCACACACAATGGCGCATTTTCGTTCCTTCTTCCGCAAACTCGGCTACGCTCTCCAATACACGGATGTTCAGTGTGCCGTCTGTAAAGGCGATGCCAAAGAACTTGCCTTTGAGCCTGCGGTATTCCTTTTCGTGCTTTCTCGCTTCCTGCTGCCGTTCCCTCAACTGCTGCCGTTCCCTTTGGCGGTTGCGCTTTTCCACCCACTTGTCGTGTTCGGCGTTGAGGTCTTGGGGGCAGACATACTTCGGGCTGTTCGTGTCCTTCCCGAAGTGTCGCAGGAGTTCTATCATATCACGCCACATAGAGCCGTCTGCAATGGTGTAGCCGTTGCGGATGCAGATTTTTATTGATGCCCAATACTCTCCGATGTTGAATGAGTAGCGCAGATAGTGGCGCAACATAGGGTATTGCCCTGCCTTCAAAAGCGTTTCCGCACGGCAGTCGGTTAGAATGGCTTTGAAAAGGTCGTAAGACAGTATATTGTGATATTCACCTTTGAAGCCGTTGCGTTTCACTTCGGGGATAAAACGCTGTCTGGGGTAGGTGCATATCGGGGCGATGTCGTATGCCCTGAGTTCTTGGTTCTTGCGCACCTCCATGTCGCTGTATTCCGTCCACTGGTCATAGTAGAAAAGCGACATACCACGCAGTCGGGCAACGGTTGTTGTCTTGCCGTTTGGGGCAATCCACCTCTGTACCACCTCAAAGATGGAATACTTGGCTGTCTGTCCTACTTTGTATCGGGACTTGACGAAAAAGAAGCGTATCACTTGGTACTGCTTGCAGGTGGTGATAATGGAGAAATACTCCATATCGCTGATTACCCTCTTTCGGGTGCGCAACACTTCCAACTCCATACCGCAACGGGGGCAGGTGCATCCGCAAATGGTGTCCGCAAGGTCGTGTCCGCTCTTCCACGAATGTCCGCACTCGGTGCAGATGTTCATGCCGTTTGCCCTTTTGACTGCGTAATGCTTGAAGCAATGGCGGAAAGCGTATGCCTTCTGTGCTTCGGTCAATATCGGTAGTCGCTTGCTTAGTCCTGCGACTTCCTGCTGTATGCGTGTTCTCGGTTTCATAAGCCTAAATCAAATAATGAGGGTTGGGGTTGGGTTTCTTTTTTCGCTGACGGTCTGTGGCGGTTCTGCAACTTGCGGAGTTCCTCCTCTTGGTATCTGCGGACTGCGTTCTGCCGTGCCTCCGCCTTTTCTTCTGCCGTGAGTTCCACAACGTGGTTCACAACCACTTGGCAGTTCATCGGCTTGCCCACCTCTATCTCGTTCTCGTCATAGTAGTGGATGGCTTGCCCGAATATCTCTCCGTCCGTGAAGCCGTTGCAACCGCTTTTATGCACATAGTTCAGAATGTAGGTAACACAATCGTCTATGTTCTTGGCTGGGTTGCGGTAGTTCTTCGCAAAGAGCGCATCTTCCTCCGCCCGCTGTTCCAAATACATCTGTATCGTTCTCTTGAAATGGTCTGTTCCTTTCATGTTGCTTTCGTTTTTAGATTGTCTGTTTCAGTATCTCTCTCCAATAGGTCGGCTCCACCTCGCTGAGTAGAAAGTCAATGAAATCCCTTCGTGTGTCCTTGTTCAGTTCGTGGTAGAGTTCACGGAATGTGCTGAAATTGCCGTTGATGTACGTTTCCACCATATACACGAAAATGTTGTCCACCTCGTAATATCTGCACTGCTGCGCTGCCGTCCTGCTGTTTCTCTTTGCCATATCGGTAAGGGTTAAAGGGTGAATAACCAAAGGATGAAGCCGAAGAAGGCAATGGTGGAAAGGATAGCCACGATTACACCTATTGCCACTCGGAACACTCCGTTTACAATCTCTCTGATGATGCCCCAAAGGATGCCGAACACCCCGAAGGCGGTGCGCATTATCAAACCGCATATAGCAAGCCCGATGTTTTGCGCTGTGTGTCTGAAATCTGCCGTTGCTGTCATATCTTCGCTGTTTTTGAGTTTTTTTGTTTTTTAATGCGGATTCAAGAGCTGAGGGAGTTGAGTTTCAAACTATCTTATCTGCCTCTCGTTTATCCGACATTTTTTTATGCGTCTTTCGGTCGCATCGGTCGTTTTCGTTTCGGGGGCTTAAAAGGTCGGGATGCGGATAAGCAAAATCTTTCGGGAAAAATACTACCCGCAGGGCTGGAGATTTTTTCAGAAAAATTTTGAGATTCCGTACAATCCCGAAGTACCTTTGCGCCCTAAACGGAAATGACTGCCTGATGCGATTCTACTGAAAGGCGCAGGATGGAGGTAAACGAAAACAGAGGCAGATTGGAATAGAAAAACTTCAGAGAAAATCCGTAAAAAAAAGAAGAACCGGCTGAAAGATAAAAGACATCACCGGAAGCGTGAAAAGGGCAAACCATCAACAAGGAAGTATGAATGTTTCCGATCCGACTGCACTTGTCCAGCCGGGCGGAAACAGTCTTTATTCCCGGTTTGCCCGGCTGTGTGTGGCCGCTTGTTTCATTCATGGGGCAGGCTGACACACTCTGCGTCCTTTCCGTTTCCGGCACAAATGGACAGCGAAAAAAGAAAAATCATCTGAAAACCCGTAAAAGCACCTCTTGGCATAGCCACAAAAGAAAGGGGCATTGCATCTCAGTCTAAACATCGTTTAGGCGTGAGGCAATGCCCTTTTCTCCGGCTATGCGGTAGTCGGCACATATTCGTTAGGACTTGTCCGCTGCGATTATGTACCGACGGATAAAACCGCTTTTACGGAAAAACTTATGAATGAGGGAATAAAAAATCTGGGAGTTTATTTCAAAATCTCGGATTAAATAGCTACTTTTGCATACAAAGAGTTCTTTGAAGGTTACGCAACGCGCAGAGGAATAATGCAGTAGATAACTAACTAATTCGTAACCTATTACTATCAAGAGCGACTAACCTACGCTCATTTCCAATAAATTACACTCTTTTCGTAACTTCAAGAAACAAAGTTACAAAAAATAATCGGTGTTTTTGCCGCATTATATGAAATAATTGTCGTAAATTTGCAAAACGGGAACAAATGTAAGGGCGGTAAAACGAAATGTATAAAAGCGGCAAAACGACTCAAAACGTTCAATTCGTTGTTAATGAACGACTTGCGCGTTAAAAATAAACGAAAGTGCGGGACAAAATTCAAAAACGAAATGTAACATGTACTTTACATTTGTGTTACATTCAGAGGGGATTTGAGGGGGATTTTATAGGTGAAATGTAACATGGCGGCTTAATGGGCTGCCTTTTTTGTTTTAGGGCGGTTCTGTGGGGAAATTGCTCTCTCTGTCGTGGCTTTGGTTGTCATTGCTGTTTTGGGATGCTGTGGGACGTATTCCCTTTGTTTTCAGAGGTTTCCATGGATTAGACAGTTCTCTTTTCTTTCGTGTTTTGATTATTTTCCTTTGGCTGTGGAGGGCTTGTCGCTGCGGTGTGTTATATGGGCTGTTATCACTCTCTTTTTGAGGCTCTGAGGAGGCTTTTTTGCCCTTTTCTTTGTAGCCTGTCTTTTCCTACTTTTTTTGCTGAATTTTGGGTTAGGTCTGCATTTAGGTCTGCATTTAGGTCTGCATTTTTAACACAAATAAAAGTGGATTCGTGGGGCAGACGGGATAAAATAAGGCTGAAAACGGCTGTTTTTTAATTATTCGATGGGCAGAATGTACATTAAACAACCGTTTTCGATGGGTACTTTTCACATCAAAGTTCCAAATATCAGGCATTTAACTAAAAACAGGTGAGAAAAACGCACACTTTTCGTTTTATTCAAGCCTGATGAGACCGACAACAAGTGCAATATTATATATGTCATTATATTCAAGTTCAAAAGGATAATAGTCTTGATTATCTGACACAATTAAGACATGTTCATTGTCACTACCAGGCTTTACACGCTTAATTATTGGTCCCTGGTTTGTGTCAAGAACATAAGATTTGTTCCATTGAAAGAAAAGTTTTGACATATCAACCTTGCGACATGCGACAATATCGCCAGACTGAAATGTTGGTATCATGCTATCGCCTGTGACCGGTATAAGGAAATCCGCTCCTTTGAATGACGGTACAATGTAACGTTCACACTCATATTCAAGGACAGACAGTTCTCCTTGAAATGCTCCAGCCATTGCAGATATTGGTATTAATGGTATTCCCTCATTTGGCTTTTCGGTGTGTATAGCTATTGGCAAAGTGTCTTGCAAAGTCCCCTCTTTATACATATTTCCTTTGCCAACCAAAAGCCATTCCAGATTTAGATTAGGGAATTTCTCTAAAATAGTTTGAACTTTATCAATACCTATACTTTTACTAATGGCATTGACATAGCCATTAGCAACCCCTATTGATGCCTCAAAGGCAGAAACAGTTGTCTTTTCTGCCTTGCAAAATGTCTTGATCCTATCTTTAACCGTCATCTTTTATAAATAAATTAGAAAAAAACTCTAAATAATTTTGTTATTAGAGATATTCTCTATATCTTTGCAGCACATTTAAATATTAAACACCTGACAAAGGTACAAAATTCTATCGAGAAAAACGAAAAATATAAAAACAAAAATAGGAAAAACGAAAATGAAAAGAAGAATTATTGTAGAATATGGTAATGCGAGCAAGATAGCAAAGGCTATGAATTGTACGCCTGTGATGGTAAGCCATGCGCTTAACTACAAGAAGAACAGTTTTCTGGCACGGAAGATTCGCCATGTCGCAAAAACCCAGTTCGGAGGCGTTGAAGTTGGCAATGAATAAGGAGGAACGCATTATGAAGACATTATTAAAAATGGTCTTGGCTTTGACTCTCGGGCTTATCTGGATATGGTTTGTCCTGAGTTTCAAATGGAGCTATGAGGATATGTCAATGGCAGAGAAAGTCGTCGGCATCATCTATTCAGTGACTATGGTACCAATCTATTGCGGCATCAAAGCATTTGGCAGAAGCCTTGCAGAGTAATTAAACCTAATTAGTGAGGAAGTATATGGAATATTACAAGCAAATGTTGTGCGTTACCTTTGAGGAACTTACTACGGGGGATGAACCTGTTATTAAGAAAAAGACCTTGTTCAGTAGGGTTGACCGTGGCAGTATCCAGAATGCCCGTCAAGGCAAGGGTGAAGGCAACTATGCCCTCTATGTATATTCTTCACTCCCTCCAAAGTACCGCCAGCGTTTCGAGGAGAAGTACGGGAATCCCGAGGAGATAATGAAGGAGAAGGAGGCAGCGAGCGCCGCCACAGTCCTTATGAGCGGTGAAGCCCGCGAGTATTACGAGTCGTTCGAATACAGTCTGAACGGTGTTCAAACCCGTTTGAGCGAGAAGCTGATACAGGAGTATACCATTAATGCCAGTGTCATGGCTATGCTGTGGGACCGGATGAACCGGTTGGTCTCCACGAGCCACGCCCTCTGCAATGGGCGGCGCGGCGACCTTTGGGACATCGTCTTCAATGAAAGCGAGAGGCTGAGGGAGGTGTCAGGCCACACCCTGCCCGGTCACCTTGCGAGGCTGAAGGACAAGATGAAGAGGTTCAAGGCAGACGGCTACCGGTCCGTCATCAGCGGCAAGGTCGGCAACAGGAACACCATCAAGATAACCGAGGAAGCCGGCAGGAGGCTGATTGCCCTGAAGCGCAGCCGTGTCCCGGTCTATACCGACAGCCAGATTTTCGCCGCGTTCAACAAGGAGGCGGAGGCGAAGGGCTGGAAGCCGTTGAAGAGCCTTAGCGGCATGAAGGCATGGCTCAACAGTCCGGCGGTGGAACCGTTGTGGCACGACGCTGTGTTTGGCGAGATGAGCTCCCACCAGAAGTTTGACCGCAGGCACAAGACGCAGCTGCCTACGCTGAGGGATGCGCTATGGTACGGTGACGGCACGAAGCTGAACCTTTATTATAAGGATGAGGACGGCAAGGTGAGGACGACGAGTGTCTACGAGGTCATCGACGCAGCCACTGAGGTGTTCCTTGGTTTCCACATCAGCGACAATGAAGACTACGAGGCACAATATATGGCATACAGGATGGCTATACAGGTCAGCGGCCACAAGCCTTACGAGATTGTCCATGACAACCAAGGCGGGCACAAGAAGCTCCAGAACCAGCAGTTCTTTGAAAAGTTGTGCCATGTGCACAGAACCACCGCGCCATACAACGGAGCGTCGAAGACCATTGAAAGCGTCTTTGGAAGGTTCCAGCAGCAGGTGCTGCATAAGGACTGGCGGTTCACAGGCCAGAACGTTACGGCCGTAAAGTCAAGCAGCCATGCGAACATTGAGTTTGTGGAAGCCAACAAGGACCGGCTTTACACCCTTGAAGAGCTGAAGGCTGCCTACGTCAAGGCAAGGACTGATTGGAACGAGATGCCTCACCCTGCCACCGGCGAGCCACGCATAAAGATGTATGAGGCGAGCGTCAATACCGAGACACCGGTTGTAACAGCGAGTGACATGGTGGAAATGTTCTGGGTGACATGTGACAGAATGAGCACGTTCACGAGCAGTGGCATAGAAATCACGGTGAAGGGCAAGAAGAGGATATATGAGGTCATGAGCAGTCCGGGTGTTCCCGATTTGGAATGGCGCAGGAAGCACACCTACCAGAGATTTGTCGTGAAATACGACCCTTACGACTTTTCCAGCATCCGCCTGTATTGGAAGGACAAGGCCGGAGGACTCCGCTTTGAGCGTGTTGCAGAGCCATACATTGTCATCCACCGCGCAATACAAGAGCAGACAGAAGGTGAGGCACTCTTCATCAGGGCGCAACAGTCAGCCACGGAACATAACCGCATAGAGCGCCAGGTGGAGGCGAAAGAAATAGAGTTTGCCGAAGGTGTCGCGCCCGAGCAGCATGGCCTTGTCACACCGGAACTTAAGGGAGTGCGTGCCGAGGTTCGCCGCCAGATAGAGCGCAGGACACGCAAATACAGTCATGAGCCTGTTGAGTTGAGTCTTGGTCGCATGGAGAAAAACATCAGCAACATGGACATGCTGGATGCAGAATGTTCACCAAATGAAAATGGCATTGTAATACCAATGCCCCAGAAGAAAGACATGAAAGCCATCAGTGGCAAGTTATAAACCCTATAGCAAAAAGATATGGAACTTACAATGAATGAGAAGGAGCGCATAAGCTCACGCTTGAGAGAATACGTAAAGAAATACCCGAGCCAGGCGAAAGCCGCCAGCAGCCTGCGCGGCACCAGTGCCGGCACTGTCAGCAGCATCCTGAACGGCAAGTGGGAGCTCATCAGCGATGACATGTGGCGCATCATCGCCGACCAGATTGGCGTCAGGAGCGACAACGGATGGCAGATTGTGGAGACGGGCGCATACCAGGAGATAACCTTCGCACTTGACGATGCGCAGCGCTGGAAGAACGTCATGTGGGTTGTCGGCGAGGCAGGCTGCGGCAAGACCACCGCCTCGAAGCTGTACGCCTCAGAGCACAGGGAAGTGTTCTACCTGCAATGCTCGGAAGACATCCACAAGGGCGAGTTCGTGAGGGAGATTGCCCGCCTTGTCGGCATCAGGGGCGAGGGCTGCACCGTGAGGGAGTTGTGGAAGGCCATCCTCGACAGCCTGATACAGATGGATGCCCCGCTGCTCATCTTCGACGAGGCCGACAAGCTGACCGAGAGCGTCTTCCACTACTTCATCAGCCTTTACAACAAGCTTGAGGACAGGTGCGGTGTCGTTTTCCTGAGCACCGACTACATCAAGAAGCGCATCAAGCGGGGGCTCAGGTGCGAGAAGCCGGGCTACAAGGAGTTTTACAGCAGGATAGGCAGGAAATATTTTGAACTGGACGACACCACTCCGGGCGATGTCTATGCCATCTGTGCCGCCAACGGGCTGTCAGACCGGAAGGACATTGACGAGGTCATGCGTGATGCGGAGCAGTGCGACTTTGACCTCCGCAGGGTGAAGAAGAGTGTCCACAGGGTAATGAGGAGAAAGAAGAAGTGATGTTATGGGCAGAGCGTTGACAGTCAGTGAGGTGCTTGGCAGAAAGCGCGAGGTGTTCCCTTTCGAGGGAGCCTGGGCTTCCGCCTTCGGTCAGCCCGAGAGGACAGGAGTGTGGTTCATCTGGGGCAATTCAGGCAACGGCAAAAGCAGCTTCCTTATGCAGCTGTGCAAGGAACTTTGCAGGTACGACCGTGTCCTTTATGACAGCATGGAGGAAGGCGCGAGCCTCACGATGCGCCAGAGCCTTGTCAGGCATGGCATGGGCGAGGCAGGGCGCCGGTTCAGCCTTTTGGATGACGAGGACATCGAGGAACTCATGGAGCGCCTGTCAAGGCGCAAGAGCTGGAACATCGTGGTCATCGACTCCTTCCAGTACACCGGTCTCACGTATGAAGGCTACAAGGCGTTGAAGAGGCGCTGCAAGGACAAGCTCCTGATATTCATCAGCCACTCCAAGGGGCGCGCCCCTCGCGGCAGCGCGGCGGAGAGCGTGATGTATGACGCCACCCTGAAAATATGGGTGGAAGGCTTCAAGGCGTTCTCTAAAGGGCGCTTCATCGGAGATACCGGCGAGTACACCATCTGGGGTGAGGGCGCGGAGAAGTATTGGGGAAAGCAATGACAGTTATCAATCATATAAAAATTATAAAATATGGAGAAGGAAAAAATCTACATCAGTGGGGCGATTTCGCACCATGACATTGAGGAACGTATGGGCGCATTCGCCTCTGCTGAGGAAAGGATTCTAAGGGCGGGCTGTCTGCCTGTGAACCCTTTCCGGAACGGTCTCCCTCAGCCGGGTGACTGGCGTGAGCACATGAGAGTCGACCTGCGCATGCTTCTGGACTGCGACGCAATCTATATGCTGAAAGGCTGGGAGCTGTCAAAGGGCGCGAAGCTGGAGCTTGATGTGGCGAGCTCTTGCGGGATAAAGGTATTGTTTGAATAACCATAAAAAACAACGATATGGAAAAAATGAAATCCGGTGTAGTGGTTCTCACTTTGACCTCTACATATTATATAGGGACAATCCGTGAGACTTTTACTACTCGTGTCGGGTTTGCCGGGGAATATAACAAAAAGGCGCTTTCTGTAGCAAAAAAGGAGCTCAAGAAGTTGTATTTCAAGCGGTTTGAAGATAACTATAAAGATATTCTTCCGGTTAAACATGTTTGTCGTGTCAGTGCAAAGACAATAGAATGCGACATTCTTCTTAGTAACAAATGATATGGAGCAGGAAGTTTTTGATTTCAAGCGTTTTTTCGGTCTTTTCAAGCGTCTGGCTTATGTTGGTGACCGTGATGAGTTGCGGAAAGTGCTTGTAAGCCGGTACACGAACGGCAGGACTGATGAGCTGAGATATATCAGGGAGTCGGAATATGAGGCGTTGTGTGCAAGCCTTGAGCGTGAGCTTGGCATCTTTGATGAGGTATCCCTGAAACACAGGCTGAGACGGAAGCGCAGCGCCTGCCTGCATCTGATGCAGAAGTTGGGCGTCAACACTGCGGACTGGTCAAGGGTGAACGCCCTGTGCCGCGACCCGAGGATATGCGGCAAGGACTTTTATCCTCTGACCGTGGAGGAGCTTGACGCCTTGTGCGCGAAGCTGCGCAGCATAGAGCGCAAGGGCGGTTTCAAGCCTCAGAAGCAGGACCGCGTGCAGGGAGGTGGCGTGGCATTCATCATACCGATAAATATTGACAACAAATACAGTAACTGACATGAAAGAAACAGTAAAACGCATAATGCAGTACATCTTTGACACTGCGGAGGCAAAGCGGCTTGACGGCGAGCGGTACCTTGAACTGCTTGAGGAGCTTGAGCATGAGATCGAGTGCCACATAGAACTGACACAATACACCCAAGGGATAAATGAAGAAGAGTATTAACAACAGACAAGAACAAGAATCATGAGAATCAGGAAATCAGACTGGTACCAGACAAAGGTGCGTTATGAGAAGACGCTGGAGGACGGCCGGGTAAAGAAGGCAGCAGAGCATTATGTCGTGGAAGCATCGAGCCACACGGAAGCGGAGGCACGCATTGCGGAAGAGATGGCCTGTTGCATAAACGGCGAGTTTGAGGTTGCAGGAATATTCCCTGCATCGTACAAGGAGATATTCTACTCTGACAGAGGACCTGACGAGCATTGGTACAAGGTGAAGCTGCACATCAACAAACTTGATGAGAAGACTGACAAAGAGAAGCGCTTGACCGTGCATCATCTCATACAGGCTGCAACGCCGGAACTGGCGATTCAGTATGTACGCAATTTTATTGTGGGAGCGATGACGGATTATTCAATAGTCTCCATCACCGAGCCCCCTATACTTGATGTTTTTGAAGATACTAACAAATAAACAGACAACATTATGGCAAAAAGAGCAAAGAAAGTCCTGGTGACAGGCGTTAGCAGGGAGATTGCCGAGGACGCATTCGCAAGCTATGCGAAGGCAGAGGCCCGGAGTTCGAAAATTAAAGCGGACATTGAGTTGCAGTGTGCGAGAATCCGTGAGAAGCATGCCGGCCGTCTGGCGGAACTGGAGGAGGAGAAGGCTGCCGCTTTCGACACCCTGCAGGCTTTTGCCACAGAGAACCAGGCGGAGCTGTTCGCAAAGAAGAAGAGCCTTGACATGACCCACGGCGTTATAGGCTTCAGGACAGGCACGCCGAAGCTGAAGACCCTGAAGGGCTTCACATGGGCGAGTGCGTTGCAGCTGGTAAGGAAATTCCTTCCCGACTATATCCGCCATACGGAGGAGATTGCGAAGGACAGGCTTTTGGCAGACAAGGAGTATGTTTTTGGCGAAGGTGTCCCCACGATGTCCGCGCGTATGGCTGAGTGTGGCATTCAGGTAGTACAGGACGAGACATTTTATGTGGACCCTAAGAAGGAGGACACACAGTTATGATTCAGAAGGTGAAAAAGCCGGTAAAGGTGGGCATGTAGAAACTTTTGTATAAACTGTTAACATAAAATGAGGCATTCCTTGCGGAGTGCCTCATTTTATGTTTGCCGGTATGTATTATTTTTGCTATCTTTGCAGTCATGACACGAGGAAGAAGCAAGGTGCTGGTCGCCGCGCGTGACCGCAGGATGTTTGAAAGGTACTTTTATTGGACGGAAGTCCGCCGCCTGCGTTTTGATGACGCTATAAGGAAGCTGAGCGAGGAGGAGTTCTTCGTCTCGGAGGGGCGTGTCATGCAGGTTGTCCGCAGGATGATACAGGAGGGTGCCACAGTCGAGGGCAGGCAGATAGAGAAGCCCCTGTTCACAGGCTTCAAGGGCACAGCCCGGCGGAAAGCGACACCTTCAGACGCTCCTGCCCCTGATATGCCCCTGTTTCCCGGATTTCCTCAGTGACGGGCACGGAGTAGACCGCCTCATAGACCTTTATGCCATGGTTCCATGTGTAGAACCGTGACTTCTCGCGGTCCAGTCCCCCTTCATCGGCAGGGCGGAAGCCTTGCAGCAGCCTGTGGAGCTCCGCCACCATTCCGGCGCGTGCGAGTATGGCGTCCGTTGTCCCTGACGCATAATGCGTGTCGTCGTAGCAGTCGATGATGAGCTTCACGCCGACCTTTGCCGTTCCTTTCTGGCTTTTGCCGGCGATGCCTGACCAGTCGCACTCCGGCGCATCGATGAGGACGGCGGGGAAGGTCAGAGGGTACATGTCGATGTTGTCCTTGTCAAGCGCCTCCAGCTGTCCGTAGTCCTCGTCCACAAGGGAGAGCGACGGCATGCTCTCCTTTATGTGGCTTGCAAGTTTATGAAGAAGGTGTTCCATTTGTCAGTTTGCTTTTTATTTTGTCCAGTGATTCATTGATAGTCTTGTTGATTTTCATGCGCAGCTCCTGCGAGTCGCCCATGAACCGTCGCTGCGGGATATGCACGGCAAGACGCTTCTTCCTTGTCAGCGCAAGCCCTTTCCATTTTTCCGCCTCCCGGGGCAGTTCCTTCGGAAGCTTCCTGCCTTTGCCTTTCACTCCTGCAAGGGAATAGACCATGTGCCATGCGTACTTGCGCATTTTCTTTGTGACGGTTGTCTGTATGTCTCCGCCGTCGTTGTGCATTGCGGCATACGGCACAGGGTTCTCTATGGACACCATGCCGGGAGACGGGCGCGCCTGTATGGAGCGCATGAGGTGGTTCTGCCTTGATGTCAGCGGTCCGTATTTTACATCGGAGGTGCTGCCGTCCTGCCTCTTTGTCCGCCTCCATGGGTGCAGGCCGCCGTCAAGCCATCCTCCGTCGCGGAAGTTCTGCTTGAAATGGTTGACGGCTATCGTGCCCACTTTGCGCGGAAGGCGGTCGCAAACCTCCTTCTCGATGTCCTTTTTGGCATGCTGAATGTGCTTTTCTATGTTTTTTGCGTCCATTTATTTGGAATTAAAAAATATTTTTGTACCTTTGCAGCAGCGAGGAGGCATTTCGGGTGATCCCCGCTTGTTCGGCGACAGTCTTCGGATTGAAGCCGAACACTTTTTTATATAGTATATTTCCTTACGGAATCTTCACCTCTGACAACAACATAGACATCCTTCAGGACTTTTCTAAGAAGATTTCCCTTATTGTTCCGGAAATAAGTAAAGTAGTTGATTGCTTTTATGACTTTCCTTTCCTCAAACAAAGATGGTTCTTCAAAATAAAGGCACACGGAGTCGGCAGGTTCCGGCACATCCGGTCTTGCATTGTATTTCTTCAGCTGAATGTTCTTTGCTATCAACGCACCGCCATAATGTTTGTTCTCCGTTGTTATTGAACGTATATCCATTATGATGCCGTTGAGCCTGATGTCAAGGGCTGTGTATAAGTTTCCCTCCGGAGACCTTTTGCTTTCATCACACAGGATAATCTTGTGCCCCATCCTGTAAAGTTGGTCAACACAGCGGTTTTCCAATTGTGTTGATGTATATTTCCCGAAAAATATATCTTCTTTTTCAGCCGAATGAACTTGATGACCGACATGGGTAGCCTTTAGCCCGCCTGTTTCCTTGTCAAAATGCACGTCTGTATAGTTGGCATCCCTCTTTAGGCGGTTGTATTCAGCCTTATTAGCTTTTTTCCGTTCTTTCTCTGTTTTCGGGAGAGTTTTGTATTCTTCGGTTTTAGGCATACATTCATTGATATAAGGGCAGTTGTAGCAGTCCTTCTGTTGGTTCTTGAACCATCCTTTGAGCCTGTTTTTGAATCCGCTGTTCCTGTATGCGAAGCAGTGCCTGCAGTCCTTCGGGAAATACGGGTGCGAGTCCGAGAACGTATGCCCGTCCTTTCCCGGATTGTTCTCCAGTCCGCGCTGCGGCTTCACATCCTCCATACTGTCCAGAGCCTCCGGGTTTGCCGGCTCGTCCGTCGCCTCGAGTGAGCACTTGCAGTTCCATCGGTCACCCGGGCGGTGCATGTCCCAGAACGGATGACCGACAGGCAGTGTGAGCCTTGCCTTCCAATACCGGCTGTGTATGCTGTCCGGTTCCGGCGATGTCGTAGGCATCCACCGGAGGTTAGGCATGACATCCTTGTTGCGCTCGAACTCCCTCCAGTCGGCGGCGTTGTGCGCGCGGATTACTGCTGTGTCATACTCCGTGCGCAGCCATGAGCCCACCTGATGGCTCTTTATGGAACTTACATCCCTTTCCCAAATGCGGAAAGGTTTCAGGTGGCCGCCGGCATCATAGAGTTTCGCTGCCATTTCGTCCGCCATGGTGTGCGCCTTGAATGCCGCGAACACCTCGTTGGAGTGGCGCAGCTCACGGCAGAACAGCTCGTCATGAGCAGGCGGTGCGGCAGCCTGTGACAGTCCTTCCACTGTGCCTTCGTTGATTATCCGTAGTATTTCATGCCACAGTCCCTTGTCAACGGCGGATTCCGCACCCTCTTCGCGGTACAGCCTCTCCATGAACATCCTGAGCACGTTGCCGTCGAAGCGCAGCGGTGCGGAGTTTTGGAACCGCGCACCATTGCCCTCGTCATTGTAGAGCGTGTCAATCAGAATTCGGTGTCCGCCCCGTAAGGTTCCGGGGCGACTCCGAAAAAACGGTTCAGGAGGTTTTTGAACGGTGTCCGATTACTGTTCAAACGGCCTTTCCCTTCCGTCCCGTTCTCATTGCCGTTGTCCTCAAGAGCCTTGCGGAGCATGTCCCTGCGCTCAGCCTCTTCCGCTTTCTGCCGGTCATAGTCTTTCGGCTTCTCGATGCTGAATGTCTCATACAGCCAGTCGTCATCCATCGGCAGCCCCATGTTTTTCAGCCCTTGCACTATTTCCAGCCGTTGTGCCGGGTCCATCTTCTCTTTTTCGATATAGACGAACTCTCCGCCGTCAACGTTGAAGCCGAGGTCTGCAAAGATTGGTCTCATGTCATAGTTGAGCACATCAAGGATAAAGTTGCGGTCGTCCGCCTTCATGTCGTCCTCCTCTTCCTTGTGGACTGTCCCCAGAGCCTGTGTCCCTGTGTCTCTGGCATCTGTCGTCAGTGTGTTGCCGAGCACGCGTATGGAAATCTTGCTGTCCCAGTAGTCGGCGAAAGTCTTGTAGAGGTCTGAGGAGCCGGTCTTGTTCCCCGACTCAATGAGCGTGAGGTCGGAGTCCTTCGGATGGATGTACACCGCGTTGGTTCCCTGGCTTCTTGCGTCAGCGAGGAGCCTGCGTCGTGCCATTTCGTCCCCGGCGTCGTATGTGTACTCACGTATCGGCATGCCGAAGATGTTGCAGAACTGCGCCCAGTCCGCCATGTTCCCGCGCTTGTAGAGGACAGCCGGCATCAGTTCCGCGAATATTCCCAGCCCTCTTTCCGAGCCTACGAACATCATGTCCGGGAACTCCCCGGCAGGGATGCCGTCCCGGTCGTTCTGGAACTTGAGGATTCTCTTGCGCACCGGGTCATAATGCTTCCGGTCTATGAGGTCATACTGTATGCTTCCGTCGTCGTCAAGGTAGAACTGCACGAGCGTGAATCCCCAGAACTCAGACATGATGAGGTCTTTGCACAGTCTTTTGAACCATGGCGAGCGGAGTTGTGAGTTCACTGTCTCGTCAGGCACGCCGTCGCGCACGAACTGTATCGGCAGCCGTGTGACGCCCCTGAGACGTTTGTCGAGCACTCCTGAGAGATGAAGGTCGAGCATTGCCGACTCATACATGTCATAGAGTCTTGTGCGGCATGAGCAGTCTATGCTTTTCGCCTGTGTGACGGCGTTCATGTACGCGTTCATGTCGAAGAGGAAAATCTCCGGCATCTGCAGGACGATGTCGGGCATGCGCTCACCCTGCTGTGTGCGCATCCCTCCCTGCTTTATGTGCCTCTCTTCCGAGAGTTTCTTGCTTTTCTTTTTCATTGTCTGTATATGATTGATAATCAAAGGCTTTTAGACAGTAAAACAAAAGGTGTCACTTTATGCTGCAAAGCGTAACGTTTTATGTGGTGAAAGATAACGCTTTGCACGGTGAAAGGTGGCACTTCATTTTCCCTTCCTCCATGGTCATCTGAAAGTCGGCCTTACGGTGTCCGCGAGAATCTGCCATGGCGAGTTCTCTGCCTTTTCGTCATCGTCAATCATCGGCGCTCCGTCAATGGTGACGTCGCCCTTCATGATGCCCTTAAGCCACTCTATCGCGCGGTCGTACCTGTCCTGGCGTATTTTCGCCATCTTGTAAGGGTTGTGCTGGCAGAAGATGTGGTAGACGGTGATGTCGATGGCGAACATGAGTATGAGCGGGTGGCGTTCTGTGCCTGTGGCGGCGAATATCCTGTCACAGTCGTAGCTCTTGTTAAGGTAGGAGCGCATCTCGGCGACAGCGCGGTCCTCGCAGATTTCCACTATCTGTGGGTCGTAGGTCGGCGCGTCCTTGCGCAGCAGCGCGTCAAGTATCTCGCGGTGTATTGTCGCGTCGTAGTCTGTCAGTGTTATGAAGTTTCCCATGATTTGCAATGTTGTCACATCCTGTATCTGTTGTTCTCGTTAAGTTCGCGGTAAGTGACTGTCACAGGCGGCAGCATCTCCGCTGTCTTTTGGCTGATGATGGTCATTCCTCCCTCTATGCAGTCAGGTCCGTCGGCATTGTACGGAAGGTGCATCTCAAACATCCTGAACTGGCTGATGAGCTCCTGCATGTGCGGGTTGTCCCTTTCCTCCTCGTTGAACACCCAAGCTCCGTTCCGGTCGACAGGCTCAAGGTTCGCCTCGATGCGTGTCGCCTTGTCCGTCTTCCTGCGCTCGTCGCCACGGATATGGAGCTCCCTGCCCCTTCTCCTTGCCTCCTCACGGAGCAGCGGCTTGAACACCTGCTCGAAGAACGGGTCCTGCAGCTTGTTGTTCTCCATGTAGCAGTACACGTTTGTCCTGCCTCCGACATAGTCCGCGAGGTCGAAGTACCAGGATATGAACACTGCGTTCAGCTCACGGGCAAGGAAGCCCTTGATTATGTAGTACACCCCTTTCAGCCTGCCGATGAGGAAGACAGCCTTTGTGGAGCTCGCCTTCTTGCGTGAGTCGGAATATGCCGGGTCGCCATATGCCACGAGGAACGGGAACTTCTCCAATGGCGGGACTTTGCCGAACGGCAGGTTCTTGAAGACAGTCCCTTCCGACACCGGGTTGTTGAAGTACTCCGCCTGCGCGCTGCGCGCCGAGATGTTTGACAGCACGGTGTCAATCTGCTCCTCCGTGTTCTTCTGCGGCCATGTGCTGCGCCCGTCCTTTCCGCGTATGTTGATGATGTCCCAGTGCCTTGCGTGTTCTCCGGCACGTTTTATGCAGCAGTCCTTTGCTATGATGTTGCCGCACCACAGCACGAGTGTCGGCTCGGAAATGGAGCGTGTCGGATAAAGCGCGCCCTCGAACCATTCCCACTTCTTTTTCAGCGTCTCAGGGTTGCGGCAGTCCTCGTCGGTGTCGTAGTCGTCCATGCAGATGATGTCCGGGCGCACCTCCTCGTTACGGGCGCCGCGCGGGGCTGAGCCGGCACCGAGGGCAACGAACTTCGCTCCGCATTGGGTGGTGAAGTCCTTCTCCGTCCATGCTCCCAATGTCACCTGGCTGCCGTAGAACTGCTTCAGGCGCGGGTTGTTCTCGAAATTCAGCTTGTATGGCGCGAGAAGCCTTATCGCTGCAGCCTCTGTTGCGGAGGCGAGTGCGACAAAGCGCTTTTTCCTTGTCAGCGTGAGGTACATGATGATGAACATCGCCACGGTGGACTTTGCAAGCTCACGGCTCCATGAAAGGACCTCATACCACTCGCTGTTCCTTGTTATGCGGTTGATGGCGCGGATGTGGAACGGCGCGAAGTCATATTTTGCGTATTTCGGGAAAAAGTACCTTATCCATTCCACAGGGTCCTTCTCCAGCTCCGCCCGCTTCTTCTCTATGTCCCTTGCCGACAGCCCGTCATCGACGGGGATGTCCGCGGCGAGCGCCTTGTGGTGTTCCGCCCAGCGTTGCAGGGCCTTTTTCTCTTCCTGTGTCATCTCATCTGCTCTTTAAGGAATGTGTCGAGGAGGTCGTTGAACCTCTTTGCCATGTCAAGGTCAAGCGGGCGCAGCCAGTTCGTGAAGCGTATCGCCACGTTGACGATGTCGGCGATGCCAGCATCATTCTCAATCTTCTTTATCGCTGACGCGAGTTTCGCGAGGGTGTCCGCCTCTGCCACGGTGGCGAACCTCTTTCCCTCCTCACGTCCGTTGATGTTGTTGTTAATCTCCACTATCTGCCGGTTCAGCCCGGCAAGTATCTGTGCCGGTGTGATTGTGCGTGACGCCTTCAGTTCCTCCCATCCGCCGTCCTTCACCCACCTTGCCACCGTCTGCCGCGTCGTCCCCACCTTCCCGGCAATCTCCTCCTGCGTGAAGCTGCCGTTGAGGTACAGGGACTTGGCAATGTCCTTTCTGTCGATGTTTGTCTTTGTCATGTGCTTTTTGCTTAAAATCGGTGCAAAGTTCCTAATATTCAGCGATAAAACAAAACCATGTTTTTCTGTTTGACCCGGTGAGATGCAACATGTCCACGGTGAAGCACATGACGGAAACTGCGTTTTGCAGTGTCGTTTTTTTTAGTGAACTTTGCAGCCAAAACAGAGCATGACATGACCAGACAGTTCTTTAACATAATTCCGGAAGAGGACCGCGCCACCATCCTTCTGTATGGAGACATCGGTGAAGGCGACAAAGTGGAGAGCGGGCGCATCGTGAGCGAGCTGCTTTCCCTGCAGTCGCGGTACAGGCGCATCGATGTGCGCATCAACAGCCGTGGCGGTGATGTGTTCAGCGGCATGGCGATATACAACACCCTCCGCCGGTCGAAGAGTGAGATTGTGATATACGTTGATGGACTCGCGGCAAGCATCGCCGCAATCATTGCCCTTTGCGGGAAGCCCCTCCACATGAGCCCATACGCGAAACTGATGCTTCACAGTGTGAGCGGCGGCACCTGGGGCAATGCTTCCGTCCTCCGCCAGACTGCCGACCAGATGGAACGGCTGCAGAAGGACCTTGCGGAGATGATTGCGGGGCGCTGCGGCATGGAGTCGGCGGATGTCCTTGAGAAATACTTTGACGGTTCAGACCACTGGCTCACCGCCGGCGAGGCTCTGGATATGGGGCTTGCCGACAGCATCTACGACATGCAGGACGATGAAGGCAGGCCGGAGACAGACGAGGAGATTTATCATTATTTCAATAACAGGCTCAGCTTTGAGCCCAAAAACGACAATGAAATGGCATTAATAGACGACATCAGGGCAATCCCGTCCTTTTCAGACAAGGCGGATGCCGGCGCCATCGTGGCGCACATCAAATCGTTGGAGAGCAAGGCGACAGGCGCTGAAGCCCTCCGGCAAGCTAACGAGGCATACAAGGCTCAGATTGCGGAGCTTCAGGAGAAGGATGCGGACAATTTCCTCAACCGGGCGGTTGCCGACGGCAAGATCGGCAAGGAGCAGCTCCCCTCGATGAAGAAGCTCATGGCAAGCGACCGCACCGCCGCGGAAGAGTTCATAAACAGCATGAAGGCGCGCAAGGAGACACGCCGTGCCGCAGACTTCATAGACCGTGGCAGCGGCAGCGGCTTCGAGGGAAAGTCCTGGGACGAGCTTGACCGTGCCGGGATGCTTGCCTCGCTCAAGTCCGAGAACCCGGCCTTGTTCGCGGCCAAGTACAAGGACAAGTTCGGCATCGAATACAAGAACTAACAAAACACATAAAGAGAAATGGCATTAAACAGACAGATTTGGCTCAGCGCCATACAGGAGAACTTCTATCCGGACAACTCATTCGCGGTGAAGAGTGTCGATGACTCGGCGTTCGTCAGCTGCCACACCGTACACATACCAAACGCCGGTGCGCCTTCGAAGGTGCAGATAAACCGCTCAAAGGTGCCTGCGGATGTGACGAAGCGCACGGACAACGACCTCACCTACGACCTTGACGAGCTGACGACAGACCCGATATACATTCCGCACATCGAGACTGTGGAGCTCAGCTACGACAAGCGCAACAGCGTGCTTGCCAACGACCGTGAGGCGTTAAGGAGCAATGCGCAGCAGAACCTTCTCTACAAATGGTTCACCGGCGGCAACATCGTGAAGACCACCGGCGAGGCGCGTGACGCGCACACAAGCGGGACAGCAAGCGGCAAGCGCAAGAAGGTGACGAAGGATGACATCCTTGAACTGATGATACTCTTCAACAAGGACAATGTCGCCAAGGACGGCCGCTACCTCCTCCTTGACAGTGTGATGTATGCAGACCTTATCGCTGACCTTTCAGAGAAAGAGCTTTGGGCGTTCCAGAACTCCGCCGACACGGAGAAAGGCATCCTCGGACAGCTGTTCAGCTTCCATATCATGGAGCGCAGCCAGGTTCTCCGCATGGCAGGCGACGGCAACACCCTCCTTGAATGGGAGAAGGACGCTGTCGCAGAAGAGTGTGCCGCAGGCCTTGCATGGCAGGAGCAGTGCGTGAGCCGCGCGCAGGGCGAGGTCAAGATGTTCGACTCCATGGACAACCCTCAGTATTATGGCGACATCTATTCCTTCCTGATGCGTTCAGGCGGCAAGTACCGCCGTTATGACAAGAAGGGTGTGGCTGCACTGGTAGAGGCAGCGGGTTAACGCAAAAAAAAGAATCATCATGCAACTTCCAAGAGTAAAGATACAATTCCTTAACGGCCAGTTGGGCACCGTCGGTGAGAGTCCCGACGGGCTTATGGCCCTTGTGTGCGGCGCGGAGGCTGTCGGGGACACCATGGCACTCAACGAGCCGTACACCATAAGCGGCATGGATGACCTCACCGCCCTTGGCGTGACAGCAGGGAACAACGCTGCGCTGCACAAGCATGTGAGGGAGTTCTACGACGAGGCAGGCAACGGCACAAGGCTTGTCCTGTATCCGGTTTCCACCGGTGAGACGATGGCCGCCCTCTGCGACTACACCGAAAGCGGCAAGGGTTTCATACGTGACCTTATAACAAGGCTGAACGGTGCACTTCGCGGCATCGCCATCGCCAATGTCGGTGACGGTGCCGCCGGTTCCGAAGGCCTTGCCGCCGATGTGTACTCCGCCCTCCCCAAAGCGCAGCAGCTTGCGGAATGGAGCACCACAGAGCTTTATGCCCCGCTCTTCATGGTTATTGAGGGGCGCAGCTACAGTTCGCCGAAGAGCCTGAAGGATTTGACACAGGAGGACTATAACCGCGTATGCGTGCTGATCGGTGACACGCTGCAGGACGGCAAGGGTGCATGCGTCGGCACATTGCTGGGGCGTACTGCCTCCGTGCCTGTGAACCGCAACATCGGCCGCGTAAAGGACGGCAGCCTCTTCCCTTTGGAAATGTTCATCGGCGGCAGGAAAGTGGATGAGAGCGGCAGCGCCGTGGCAGAGATATACTCAAAAGGGTATATCACACCACGCAAATATGTCGGCAGGAGCGGATATTTCTTCACAGACGACTGCATGGCATGCGACATTACGGACGATTATGCGCACCTTGCCATGCGGCGCGTGATAGACAAGGCGTACAGGGTCGTGTATGACACAGCATTGGATTTCCTGCTCGACGAGATAGAGCTTAACGACGACGGCACGATGGCGCTGGGCGTCGTGAAGAGCTGGCAGCAGGCGTTCGAGAATGCCCTTAACAGGCAGATGACCGCAAACGGCGAGCTGAGTGCGGACGCAAGCGGTGAAGGCTGCAAGTGCCACATCGACGAGAAGCAGGACATTGCCGCCACGTCACGCATCAAAGTGCAGGTCAAGGTGCGCCCGCACGGCTATGCGCGCTATATAGATGTCGACCTTGGATTCCTGGTGGCGTCAGCATCATAAAAAGACAGCAATATGTTCAATACAAGAGAATACGAATGGGCGGACGTCAGCGTCGTTCTGGCGGGCCGTCCCATAACAGGGCTTCGCGGCGTGAAATACAGCGCGAAGCAGGAGAAGGAGCTGCTGCATGCAAAGGGCAACAAGCCGCACAGCATACAGCGCGGCAACAAGAGCTACGAGGGCGAGATTACGCTCCTGCAGTCCGAGTATGAGGCTTTGCGGCAGGCTTGCGGCGGAGACATCCTTGACGCGAGCTTCGACATGGTCGTCTCCTATGGCAACCCGACAAAGGGCGACGTGATAACGACGGACATGATTGTCGGCTGCGAATTCACTGAGGACAACACCGAGTGGAAGCAGGGCGACAAGTTCCAGGAAAAAACGCTGCCGTTCCTCTTCACCAACAGGAAGACAGCCTGAACACTGTCCGAACGGCATTCAGACAACAATCAAAAAGCAATTGAAAATGGTTTATACGAAAGAACAGGTCTCCGCATGGAAGAAGAAGCACGGGGACATCTTTGAGATAGAAGTGGGCGGCAAGAGCTGCATAGTGCGCAAGCCGACACGCAAGGACTTGAGCTACCTCAGTGTGATAAAGGACCTTATAAAGATGAGCGAGACGATGCTCCGCCAGCTGTGGGTTGACGGTGACACGGCGATACAGGAGGATGATGAGTACTTCCTCCCTGTAATCCCAAAGCTGGAGGAGGTCATGAAAATAAAGGAGGCACAGATAAAAAAACTTTAGCGGATGCGGAGGTTCCGGGGGCGGAGGACGGGGACGTGCTGTTCCTGAACACCATGCTGAGGTATTACATGCACATGGACCCCGACACACTGAGTGACGAAGAGTGGGCACATACTATCCGGTATCTCATAGACATCCGACGAATGGAGGCGAAGGCTGCAAATGGACAACATTCTTAAATTTCTTATCAAACTGCAGGCGGACGGCGGCAACGTGCTCAACGTGGCGCGGCGCACCTCCGAGCAGCTGGACACTGTCTCGCGCAAGGCGGCTTCTGTCGGGGTCCGCCTGCGCAATGCCTTCTCCATATCCAATTTCGGGAACTCCCTGATGTCCGTGCCGGGCATGCAGTTCCTGACCAACCCGTACACTCTTGCAGGTGCAGGGATAAGCGCCGTCGCAAGTCTCGGAGCACAGGCGGAACAGACCTCAGTGGCGTTCACGACGCTTGTCGGCAGCGAGGAGAAGGCGGCGGGCATCCTTGCGCAGATAAATGATTTCGCGGCAAAGACGCCATACTCCAACCTTGACCTTGTGGACAATGCCAAGACCATGCTGAACTTCGGCGTGGAGGCGGACAAGGTCAACGGCTACCTGAGACAGCTGGGAGACATCGCAGCCGGTGACAGGAACAAGCTCGGCAGCCTGTCCCTTGTCTTCGGGCAGGTGGCAAGTGCGGGAAAGATGAGCGGACAGGACCTCCTGCAGTTCATCAATGCAGGCTTCAACCCTCTCAAGGAACTGGAAAAGATGACCGGCAAGACATACAGTGAGCTTCAGGACATGATGGGCAAGGGACAGATAGGTCTTGACGCCGTGGCGGCAGCCATCCGGCACGCCACGGATGAAGGCGGGGCATTTGCGGGAATGAGCGACAAGCTCAGCCGGACCGTCAGCGGCAAGTTCTCGACCCTCGCCGGCAACGTGCAGCAGGCTGCCGTGGACATGTTCGGGGAGATAAAGCCGGTAATAAGCGGGCTGCTTGACCTGTTCATCATGATAGTGCCGCCGGCAGCGTCAGCCATACAGGATATTTTCAAGGTGGCCGGCAAAGTGGCAGGCTTTCTCATTGACTGGAAGGAGGAACTTGGGCTTCTCGCTGCTGTCGTTGCAGTGGGTACCGTTGCATTCAATCTCAACACTGTTGCAATATTCGGGCTCGCAGGAGCAGTCAAGGCGGTCACGGCTGTTACAAAAATATGGGAAGGTGTGCAATGGCTTGTGAACATAGCCATGAACGCCAATCCTATCGGCTTGGTGATTACACTGATTGCCGGTCTTGTCGCTGCCGTCGTATACTGCTGGAACAAGTTTGCCGGCTTCCGCGCTTTCATTCTCACCATGTGGGACACGGTGAAAGGCTTCGGTGACATCATAAGGAACTATGCCATTGACCGTATAACAGCGCTTGTCGGCGGCATAGGCAAGCTTTCCGACGCGTTCTCCAGACTCTTCGCCGGGGATTTCAAAGGGGCATGGCGCAGTGCCGTCAGCGGTGTCAGGGAGATGACTGCACAGGCAAGTGCGGAGAGAGCCCGCGCTGCGGCAGGAAAACTTGTCTCAGGTGTGAAGGCTGAGTACGCCAAGAACTATGCCGTACAGAGCCGGGTGCAGAAGCAGAGTGTGGCGAAAGATGCGGCGATTGCCACACCGGGGGCAAAAGGCAGCGCGGCAAGCGAGTTTGCCTTCAATGCCGCATCATCAGGCAAAGGGCAGAAAGGCAAAGGCAGCCACAGCAAGACCGCAGAGGCACTCGCCACCGGAGGCACACGCAGCACAAAATGCAACTCTTTCACTTTACACTATGAACAAAACCATATTCCGTCCTATATGTGACAACAAGAAAAAGTACATGGAACTGCTTCTGCTTGCCGATGAGCAAGAGAGTATGATAGACCGTTACCTTGACCGTGGCGACATGTGGGTGCTGGAGGATAATGGTCTGAAAGCGGCATGTGTAGTAACGGATGAAGGAAACGGGACTTTGGAGATAAAGAACCTTGCTGTCGTTCCGGAACAGCAAAGGCATGGTTATGGCAAAAGGATGATCGAATTCATTGCAAAGCAATACAACAGCCACAAACTACTGCGTGTCGGGACAGGCGACAGTCCTTTGACCATGCCATTCTATCTGTCGTGCGGCTTCACCGAAACTTATCGGATAAAGGATTTTTTCACAGACAATTACAACCATACTATCATTGAGGCCGGAGTCGTCCTGAAGGATATGGTTGTTTTTGAACGGCAAATCAACAAGAAATAAAACAAGAAACCGCCCGAAACACAAGGAAAGAGCCTCATGTTTCGGGCGGTTTTCATATAATTATATGTATATTATTTCTTGTAGTTTCTCAGACCTGTGGAGAGGAAATCCTTATACTTAGGAATGTCCTCATCATAGGAATAGGCGCTGTTGAGCGGTTTTCCGTCGTTGTCAAGGAGGACATAGAACGGCTGAGTGTTACTG
This sequence comes from Palleniella intestinalis, assembly GCF_013166595.1. Lineage (GTDB taxonomy): Bacteria > Bacteroidota > Bacteroidia > Bacteroidales > Bacteroidaceae > Prevotella > Prevotella intestinalis. The sequence continues at coordinate 112,768 of NZ_JABKKG010000006.1, forward strand.
CCGAACTTTGTTCTTTGGAAGTAACTCCACTTGTCACCGACAGTGCGCAGCTTGCGAGGTGTGCCGTTCTCCGTCACCTCTATTGGCTCAGGAAGCGGTGTCTTGTCATCGACAAAGAGCTGGATAAGGACATAATCGTCGGTAATCATAGTCTTCACACCTTCGTCTGTCCACACAGCAGCCTCCATTTTGCGACAGTTGACACAGCCGAAACCTGTGAAATCAATCATCACCGGCTTGCCCTCATGGCGCGCTGCCTCCATTCCTGCCTCATAATCCTTGTACTCCGCCTCGATTGTCTCATGCTCCGCAAGGTTGAAATCCTGTGTTGACATCGGTGGAGCGAAGGCGGAAACAGCCTTGCACGGTGCGCCCCAAAGTCCCGGAATCATGTATATGGCAAAGGCGAAGGAGCACATGGCAACGAAGAATTTTGTCACCGGTGTGCGGTGATTGATGATTTTCTCGCCCATTTCGTCCCACTCGTCCTCATCATGCGGGAAGCGTATCCAACCTATAAGGTAACATCCGAGGAGGAAGAAGAGCACTATCCACAGCGAAAGGAACACTTCGCGGTCAAGAATATGCCAACCGTAAGCGAGGTCGGCAACGCTCAGGAACTTCAGCGAGAATGCCAGTTCGATGAAACCGAGAGTTACTTTAACATTATTCATCCAGTTGCCTGACTTCGGCGCACTCTTCAACCAAGTCGGGAAAATGGCAAAGAGAGTGAACGGAAGAGCCAAGGCAAGGGCGAAACCGAACATGCCCACAGCCGGTCCGACGATGTTGCCGGAGGTGCCCATCTCCACAAGCAGGAATCCGATTATCGGGCCTGTGCATGAGAAGCTGACAAGGGCGAGGGTGAACGCCATAAGGAAGATGCTCAACAATCCTGTCGTCGAGGATGCTTTGCTGTCAACGGCGTTTGTCCAGCTTGACGGCAGCACAATCTCGAATCCTCCAAGGAATGATGCTCCGAAGACAACAAGGAGGAGGAAGAAGAATATGTTGAACACTGCATTTGTCGACAATGCGTTGAGCGCGGAAGCACCGAACAGCAGTGTTACGGCAAGCCCGAGGGCAAGATAGATGACGATTATTGACAGTCCGTAAGTGAAAGCGTCGCGGATTCCCTTACGCTTGTCGTCCTTTGCACGCTTCAGGAAGAAGCTGACGGTCATCGGTATGATAGGCCACACGCATGGGGTCATCAGTGCAATGAAACCGCCGAGGATGCCAAGCATGAAGATTGTCAGCAGCGAGTTTTCCTCTGCGCTGCCCGGAGTGTTGCCGTCCTTGAACTCGGCAAGCTCCTTTATGACCGGAGTCCACAGCCCTTCGCTGCCTGAAATGACGGCAGGAACAGTGTCAGCAGCGACAGTGTCCGTTGCCGTGGCTGTCTCAGTGGCAGGCTCGGCGTCCAGGTTCTCCTCCTTAGTGTCAGCAGACTCAACCTTCTCAGCGTCATTTCCCTTCACATCTCCCGAGAAAGAGAAATCCACACTAGTAGGAGGCAGGCAGCTTTGGTCGTTGCATGCCCCATACTCCAGATAGCCTTGGACAGAATAATGCTTGCCGGTAATCTTCAGCTTCTGTATGAATGTCACGGCATTCTCATAGTAAGAGACTGTCGCACCGAACATTTCCTCATGCTTGCGCGTAGGAGCCTTGTTGGCTTTCAGTCCTCCGACAGCCTTCAGTCCTTCAATCTTCTCGACATTGAAGGTGGCAGGGATTGGACCGTTCTTCTCATCCGGAGCGTAGACATGCCAGCCATTGGCAATCGTTCCCGAGAAGGTTATGGTTATCTCGTCCGGCGCTGTCTGATTCAAAGATGGCTTGAAAGTCACCTGAGCAACGGCGGAAGAGAGATGAAACAGTAGTGCACAAAGGCACAATGCCATTTTTCTTGTCATCACCATGTATTAGTTTTTTAGTTTTAATCCTTTATTTTGTTATCATATATGTCAGTTGCACACCGTAGGTGAACATTTTCCTGTTGCCCACTACGTCATAAGGATCCTTTAGTGTGTCCAGGAAACCATGAGTGAGGTTTACCCCGCAACGCAGCCTTCCCCACTCCATGCCGGCATAAGCCTTTATGCCACAGTCAAAACGCCTGCACACATTATCCGAGAAAATGCGGCTTGTTCCAAAATTAGGGTCGTCCTCTAACTTGTTGTCTCCCCACAGTCCGACAGCTACATAAGGGCCTGCCTCCCAAACAAACTGGGTATTTCTGTCTTTGCACATCCTCATTCCGACCAGCAAAGGGATTTCAAGATAGTTGAGATTCCACATCCAATCATGGGTTTTGTCGTCCTCTTCAACATAATAGACAAGTTCCTTCCACCCTTTATGCACAAGCAGCAGCTCCGGAGAGAAGAAGAAATCATTGAACCCTTCGTTAATCAGAAGCTCGCCTTTCACACCGACATTATATCCGACATGGCTTCCGACATCCTTCGGGTCAGAGACAGTCAGACCGCCGGTAACGCCAAAATCGAAACTCTGGGCATAGGAACAAAGGCAAAGAAGCATTGTCACAACGAGAAAAATTATTCTTTTCATAATCATAAAAGTTTATAAACATTCATGAATATAACGCAGAAACTTTTCCGTTATTGTGGCAGGCTGCATATATAAATATGTATAGGAAACAACAAGACAGATGCAACAGTCACCACGGAGCCACACTTGCCACGAGGGCTATGGTGGGCGGCATGGCTGTCGCATCTGCCTTTTGTTCAGGGCAAACCCGAAGGATTACTCATATTCCTGCCAGCTCTTTATCTGCAGACCGTCAAGCTGCTTCTCGCAGAATGCCTCGATGAATGCAGACGCAAGGCGCGCATTGGTTATCAACGGTATGTTGTGGTCGATTGCGCCACGGCGAATCTTGTAACCGTTCGTAAGCTCGCGCTTGCTGTGGTTCTTAGGAATGTTCACGATAAGGTCAAACTTATGGTCGTGAATCATGTCCATGACATTGAGCACATGTGAATCCTCGTCAGGCCATCCCACTGCTGTGGCTTTCACACCGTTCTCACCAAGATACTTGGCTGTGCCTTCTGTAGCATAGACAGCATATCCAGCCTTGTCCAAAGCTTGTGCAGCGTCGAGGAGAGAAGCCTTCTCCTTTGCTCCGCCGCTTGACAGCATGATGCCCTTCTCCTTGGAAGGAATCTTGTAGCCTGTGGCAATCATCGAGTTGAGCAGTGCCTCCTCGTAGGAGTCGCCCATGCATCCCACCTCACCGGTAGAGGACATGTCCACACCGAGGATCGGGTCAGCATTCTGCAGACGTGCGAAAGAGAACTGTGAAGCCTTTACGCCCATGCGGTCAATATCGAACACTGACTTGTCAGGCTGCTTGTAAGGAGCGTCAAGCATGATGCGTGTCGCTGTCTCGATGAAGTTGCGCTTGAGCACCTTGGAGACAAACGGGAAGGAGCGTGAAGCACGGAGGTTGCACTCGATGACCTTCACATCGCGGCCTTTGGCAAGGAACTGGATGTTGAAAGGACCGGATATGTTCAGCTCTTTCGCTATGGCACGCGCTATCTTCTTGATGCGGCGCATTGTGGCAAAGGTAATCTGCTGGGCAGGGAACACCATTGTAGCGTCGCCGGAATGCACACCGGCATACTCGATATGCTCGGAGATGCCGTACTCGACAACCTCACCGTTCTGTGCCACACCGTCAAACTCTATCTCGTTGGTCTCAGTCATGAACTCTGAAATTACAACAGGATATTCCTTTGAAACCTCGGAAGCTGCGGCAAGGAAGCGCTTCAGCTCGTCATTGTCGTAGCAGACATTCATCGCCGCGCCTGACAGAACGTAGGACGGACGGACAAGAACAGGGAAACCTACCTCATCGATGAACGACTGCACATCCTCCATAGAGGTCAGCGCAGACCAACGTGGCTGGTCGATGCCGAGAGTGTCAAGCATTGCGGAGAACTTGCCTCGGTTCTCTGCACGGTCGATAGACACCGGACTTGTGCCAAGAATTGGCACGCTCTGACGATGGAGTTTCATCGCGAGGTTGTTAGGAATCTGACCGCCGACGGAGACAATCACACCGCGAGGGTTCTCAAGGTCGATAACATCAAGCACGCGCTCGAAGGAGAGTTCGTCAAAGTACAGACGGTCGCACATGTCATAATCCGTGGAGACAGTCTCCGGATTATAGTTGATCATGATACTCTTGTAGCCGAGTTTGCGCGCTGTGTTGATGGCGTTAACGGAACACCAGTCGAACTCAACGGAAGAGCCGATGCGGTAAGCGCCTGAGCCGAGGACGACAACAGACTTCTCATTGTTGTAGTAGTTGATGTCGTTGCCCTCTACGGCGTATGTCATGTAGAGATAGTTTGTCAGTTCCGGATGCTCGCTTGCGACAGTCTCGATACGCTTCACGGCAGGGAGAATGCCGAGTTTCTTACGATAAGCGCGGACTGCAAGGTTCTCCTTCTCCATGTTGCCTGTCTGTGGTTTCAGGACAAAGCGTGCTATCTGGAAGTCAGAGAAGCCCCACACCTTTGCCTGACGCATGACATCGGCAGGGATTTCCTCAAGCGTGTTGTAGCCTTCCAGCTTAGCCTTGTAGTCCACAATGTTCTTCATGCGCTCAAGGAACCATGGGTCAATCTTTGTCAGGTCATGGATGCGCTCTATGGTGTAACCTTCCTCCAGCGCCTGAGCGATTGCGAAGACACGGAGGTCGGTTGGGTTGGCAAGCTCCTCGTCGAGGTTGTCAAACTTGGTGTGGTCATTGCCCACGAAGCCGTGCATGCCCTGCCCGATCATGCGGAGACCCTTCTGAATCATCTCCTCGAACGAGCGTCCGATGGACATAATCTCACCGACGGACTTCATGGAAGAGCCGATCTTGCGGCTTACTCCTGCGAACTTGGTGAGGTCCCAGCGTGGAATCTTGCAAATCATGTAGTCCAGTTCAGGAGCCTTGTATGCGGAATGAGGAGTTCCCATCTCACCTATCTGGTCGAGAGTGTAGCCAAGCGCAATCTTCGCCGCCACGAAAGCGAGCGGATAGCCTGTCGCCTTGGACGCGAGGGCTGACGAGCGTGAGAGGCGGGCGTTAATCTCGATGATGCGGTAGTCGTTGGTCTCGGCATTGAAAGCATACTGTATGTTGCACTCGCCGACAATATTCAGGTGGCGCACGCACTTCACGGCGATGTCCTGAAGCATTTTCACTTGTTCCTCTGTCAGTGAGCAGGTAGGCGCAACGACGATAGACTCGCCGGTGTGTATGCCCAACGGGTCAAAGTTCTCCATCGAAGCGACAGTGAAACAGTGGTCGTTGGCATCACGGATGACCTCAAACTCAATCTCCTTCCAGCCTTTCAGCGACTCCTCGACAAGCACCTGAGGGGCGAAAGTGAATGCCGATTCGGCAATCTCCATGAATGTCTTCTCGTCCTGGCAGACACCTGAACCGAGACCGCCCAAAGCGTATGCCGAACGAATCATGATAGGATAGCCTATCCTGCGTGCCGTTGCCACAGCGTCCTCCATGGTCTCGCAAGCCTGGGAGACAGGCACCTTCATGTCTATCTTGTTCAACTCCTTGACAAAAAGGTCACGGTCCTCGGTGTTCATGATGGCCTCGACACTTGTGCCGAGCACTTCCACACCATACTCCTTGAGCGTTCCGTTCTTGTAAAGCTCCGTACCGCAGTTGAGTGCTGTCTGTCCGCCAAAGGCAAGGAAGATTCCGTCAGGACGTTCCTTCTTTATCACTTCTGTAACAAAAAAGGTATTAACAGGCAGGAAATAAACCTTGTCTGCAATACCTTCACTTGTCTGTATCGTAGCAACATTAGGATTGATAAGCACCGAACTGACGCCCTCTTCGCGGAGCGCCTTCAATGCCTGAGAGCCGGAATAGTCAAACTCTCCTGCCTGTCCGATTTTCAGAGCACCGGAACCGAGTACAAGTACCTTCTTGAGTTGTTTCTTCATACGTTTGGATTTATATATGTTTGAATATCTGAATATATGCAGTATCCTATGGCAATTATAGTAAAATCTATAAAATTTTTGCAAAGTTAATACATTTTTTTGAAACAACGCACACTTTTCTTCCTTTTCAGGAAAAAAGTTGTCCATTTGCACCTTTATCACGAAAAGTTATTGATTTATGTGTATTCCTGGAACATCCTGCAACACAACATCCATACTTATTTCCCTGTCTTCCTCTTGCCTGCATTTTCCACGGCATACGCAAAAAAGGACAAGAATTTTTCTCCAGAATTAGAAAACTCACTGCCTTTTTGCCTTATGAGAATCGCTTGAAAACAAATTCGGAAAGAAATCCTTGAAAAATCGCAGAATTTTGCCATTTTATTAAAACACTATCAATGAGATACTTACACAAAACCTCCCAAAATTCTGCCGTCATGCGCTACACAAAAGGTTACCTTTCGCACTGCAAAAGGTAGCCTTTGACACTGCGAAAGGTAACGAAAAACATGGCAATCCATAACCTTTTGCATCAAAAACTGTCTTTTTCCGCTCTCTTTCCGCTAACAAATGCCATAATCAAACGTAAAAAGACGCATTTCCCTATGCCGTTTTCCCATTATGATAAACAGAGCATTTGAAAACTTGGACATAATCATATAGCTTAAAAAGGACACCGCAGAATAAGTAGCATTACACAAATAGTTGCCTGAAAAACAACAGCAAAACATGTCCAAAACTCACAATTACTGTTAAAAAAGCAGGCTTACGCAAAACAATCTTACCAAAAGGTAACTTACTAAACAGTAAAATCAGTATCTTTGCATAAAAATTTCTTATATGAAAAACCCATTCCAATACGGCAAAGTTGCCGAGAAAGAGAATTTCATCGACAGGGACATTGACAGAATGTTCCTTAAGCAGACATTGTATTCTGGTACAAATGTGATACTTGTCTCGCCGCGCCGCTGGGGAAAATCCTCTGTTGTGAAGCAAGCAATGTCGGAACTCTGTAACGAACAGAAGGATGTCAGAGTGTGCTACATTGATGCTTTCCCAATAACCTCATCGGCGGAATTCTACAAGATTTTCGCTCAAAAGGTGCTGAACGCCACCTGTTCACAAGTCCAAAGTGCCATAAACTCCATTGGAAAGTTCCTGAAAAGCGTCTCTCCCAAAATATCATTCAGCCCTGAACCGATGAGCGAATTCTCCATATCCTTGGACATTAGCGGGAACGGGAATGATGAATCAGAAGTCCTCAACCTGCCGGAAATGATGGCAAAAGAACGTGGCATGCAGGTAATCGTGTGCATAGACGAGTTCCAGCAACTGGCACGGCTGAGCGACTACGCCCGCCTCGAAAGCATGATGCGCAGTGTATGGCAACATCAGCAACATGTCGCTTACTGCCTGTACGGCAGCCAACGCCACATGATGGAAGAAATATTCAATTCCACAGAAAAGCCCTTCTTCCGCTTCGGACAAGTCTACAACCTGAAGAAAATAGAGGGAAATGACTGGAAAAAGTATATCATAGACAGATTTTCCGCCACCGGGAAAAGCATAGACGAAGCATTGGCAGAAAAAATCGTTGACACTGTCGACCGCCACTCGTGGTATGTACAGCAGTTGTCAAGCGCCGTATGGAACTTCACGGGGCAGGAAACTGACACGGCAGCCTTCAAGAAGGCATTGGAATGGTGCGTGGATGTCAATTCCGACTCTTATCGCAAGACATGCGAGAACTTGCCGGAAACCCAACTCAATCTGCTGCGCGCCATAGCGGCTGATGAGACACAACTGTCGTCATCAGCCGTAGTGAAGCGGTACAGGCTCGGCTCTTCTGCCAGCGTGACAAAGAACAAACGGATTCTTTCCATGCAGGACATCATCGACATCCATGGCAGAAGAGCGGAATTCCAAGACCCGCTGTTCCGCATATGGTTCAAAGAGGTTTATTGCGGATAAGTAGCTGTTGGAAATTACAATAAAACATAATTGATTTGCGAAAATACTCATGCCTTATTGCCAACATTTCCATGCAAAGTTTGGCGGAACCACAGCCCTTACGGTAACCTCCGGCTTTAGCCGTGAGGACTGTAAAGAAACTCAAACGCTGTGTGGTGGAACCACACTCCTTTATGCCGAACACACAGCACGAACCTCAACAAGCCACTTTCATACGCTTGTGCGAAGATGAACCATAAAGGAGTGTGGCGCTGCCACACGTTATGTATGGACTATTCCCTACCCGCAGGGCTGAAGTCCGTGGTTACCGTAAAGACTGTGGCTCCGCCACACTTTGCACGACAGCAGTTACTGTAGAACATGGAATTATACAAAAACGCAATCATTGGGTAATTGGAAAACCATGAGCCATGCACTTGCATATTTTCGTAAATCTATTCTTTCTTACTATAATTTATACTAAAAAAAATATATAGTTACTTAGAGGATTACCTGAACAGTTTGGGGACAAACTCTGAGAGATATATCCTCCAGTTCTTCCAGATATGCCCGTCAGTGGATTCACGGTAGACATACTTGATGCCTTTGCCGTCAAGTAACTTGCGGTAGTCCACGTTTGCCTTATACAGGAAATCCTTGTCGCCGATGGCTATCCAATAGAGCTTCGGGGCTTTGGAGAACTGCCGGGCGAGTTTCTGCTCCATATTGTCATAAATCGGAGATGCCACACCTTTGTCCGGCATTATCACGGCTGAAAACAGTCCGACATAGTCAAACATGTCCGGATATTCCTTGGAGATATGCAGGGAGTGGAATCCTCCCATCGAAAGACCGGCAATGGCACGATGTGCCTTGTCTGCTTTCGTGCGGTAGTTGCTGTCTATGAATCGTACAATCTCAGGGAAAGAGGTCTCGAAAGAACCGTCCATGGTCTTTGGCAACTGTATCGTCGGAGGCGTGAAACCTGTAGTTCCTTCGCCCGGAGCTGCTTCAAGGGCAGCATTGCCATTGGTCATCACGACAATCATCGGCTCTGCCTTGCCCTGAGCAATAAGGTTGTCAAGGATTTGCGCAGCACGCCCAAGTTCTGTCCAAGCGTTCTCATCGCCGCCCATGCCGTGGAGCAGATAGAAGACGGGATATGCCCTCTTCCCTTCATTGTATCCTGCCGGAGTGTAGACTGTAAGGCGGCGGTCCATACCAAGGGAAGGGCTATTGTACCACACCTTACTTACTGTGCCGTGCGGAACTTTATTGACTTTGTACAAATCGGCATAACCGCCATCGACAAGGAAGATGTTTGTCAAAGTGCCTGTGTCACGGATTACGAAAACATTCATAGGGTCTGTGGTCTTCAACCCGTCAACGATGAACGAATAACTGTACAGTTCGGGAGACAAAACAGAGGTCGTGAATGTCCACATTCCTTTGTCGTCCTTGGTCAACAGTGCACTTCCCGGGGCTTCAAACTCACCGTAAGGTGTCTTGACTTTCTCCACCGTAAGGAAATCTCCCGTCACCTTGACCTCCTTGGCATCGGGAGCAACGAATCGGAAAGTCACCGTCTTGTCGGCATTTACTTCCGGAGACTTGAATTGGGGAACACACCAAATGGCCTGCTGCGCCATCACACAAACACTGCAAACGGACATCGCCATCGCAAGAACAATCTTTCTCATATCACTGGTTGGTTTTAGTCATCAAGTGCAAATTTACATATTATTCCTGAAAAACAACAACTTCTGCGGAAAAAGTTTTATCTCCCATTGAAATCTTCAGAGGGGGAAAATTTGCTTTTTCAATTTCTTATTACTACCTTTGCAAAAGAAAAAACAAATCAAAACACAACAATATGAAACTAAAATCATTTGCCCTCATTACCCTCCTCGCCCTGCAATCCGCAGGACTTGGCAGCCTTGCCACAGCACAGACATGCAAGGACGATTTCAAACGCGATGCCTATCTCGCCGGTTCCAACTACGTGGCTTACCCGGGACCGAAAGGTTCGCTGACACCTGCGCCTAAAGGCTATGAGCCAGTCTACCTCAGCCACTACGGCAGGCATGGCAGCCGCTACCATATCGGCACTGTCTATACACACGTCTACAGTCTCCTTCAGCATGCCGACTCTGCCAACGTGCTGACAGCCAAAGGCAAAACACTCCTGCAACAGGTGAAGATGCTCAAGGACGAGGCTGCCGGACGTGACGGCGAACTGACACAGCTCGGCGCATTGCAGCACAGACAGATTGCAGAGCGCATGTACCGTAATTTCCCCGAAATATTTGGCAAGAAGACACACATAGACGCAAAATCAACCATCGTCATACGCTGTATACTCTCCATGGAGAATGCACTGCTGCAACTGAAAGGCATGAACCCGCAGCTCGAAATCACACATGACGCGTCACATCATGACATGTACTACATGAACCAAAACGCTGACGATGTCTACAAATACAAGAAAGCTGCCATGGACTCCGTAGGCACAGCGTTCGAAAAGAGCCACACTCATCCTGAACGTCTAATGAAGGAACTGTTCTCCTCAGAGACGTACTGGAGAGATTCCATTAAGGCTAACTCACTGATGCACAACATCTACAAACTCGCCATGAACGTGCAAAGCTCCGAAATACGCCACAAACTGAACATGACCGGCTACTTCACACAACAGGAACTTTACGACCTCTGGCAGACAAAGAACGCTTTCTGGTACCTCACCTACGGTCCGTCAAGCTACAGCCGAGGCCTCCAGCCTTACTCACAGCGCAACCTCCTCACCAAAATCATCAGCGAAGCGGACTCCTGCCTCATGCTTGACAACTGCGGAGCGACACTGCGTTATGGTCACGACACAATGGTCATGCCGCTCACCTGTCTCCTCGAACTGGACAACACCAACCGTGACATCCTCGACCTCAACACCCTTGCAGAGCAGGAATGGTGCGACTACCGTATCTTCCCCATGGCATGCAACATCCAATTCGTATTCTACCGCAGCAAAGGAGCCAAAGCCGGCACCGGCGGAAAGGACAGCCGTGGCAAGGACATCCTCGTCAAAGTCCTCCGCAACGAGAACGAGGCGCGCCTGCCTATCCCTACCAACACATGGCCCTACTACCGCTGGAATGACGTAAAAGCCTATTACACAAAGAAACTCAACGACTTCAAGAAAGTGAAATATTAACCCAAACCGAACATTCCACTTGGGATTAAAACCATTAATGGCGGCTGACAAGTTGATTGCCAGCCGCCATTAATGTATACAAAAATCAGCAGAAGTAACTGTTGCGCATTAACTTGCGCTAATATAAGATACCACATGAAGCCGTATACAACAGTTACTCCTGTTCACTTATCTTACCACCTTCCTGCCATTCACGATTCTTATGCCACGATAATCATTGCCGACACGCTGTCCGGAGAGATTATACACGGCATCTTCTGCCTTCGAAGAGGATGGTGCGCAAGGAAATTCCATGATACCTGTGTTAACATTTTCCTTTACCAACACCTCGTCAAGGAAGAAGCGGCGACGATTTACAGCGAACTTTATCTTACATTTCACAGGATAGCTTGGAGCGGAAACAGTTGTCTTCATCGTATTCCACTTATTCTTCTCCATTGTGAACTCTGTATCCGACAAAGTAACATTTCCGCTAACCACACTAAGCGTTATCTTGCTTCCCGCAAGAGTTATATAACCTGTATTGAATGTCAACTCGGCTTCTTCTGTTATTGTAAATGCAGGAGTTATTGCCGTCCCCTCTTCTGTCCCTGAGTTCGTGCCTATAACAGCACATTTATTTGCACCATTGCTGACAGAGCAAATCCACCCTCTATTATCTGGCTGGAAAGTGCTGAGTTCTGATGCCGTCGGATTCCAATCACCGTCGTTGCCACCAATACCGGCACACTTGTCAAATGTTTCCTTAAAGAATACTCCTTCCGGAAGAGGAAGTGGAGGTTCTTCCTCTTCAGTAGCTCTGAACCTAAACGACACTGTGCCATCTGCATTCCTTGTAATATTGGTAATCGGCTTGTTCATGAACTTAGAGCCGTCCACATTTGCATGATATAATGTAGCTGCAGGCATAGATACACTGGTAAGTTCGTTGTTGTTCTTATACGGATACAAATCGCCGGCAATAGCGTTGGCAGAATTTGCAGCAGTACTGTTATCGGCAAGGAATGGTGTGTAACGCTGATGGTCGTTGCCACTCCCCACTGTAGTGTTCACAGCATTTCTCGCCCAAATATTCTGGTCAAAGTCTATATATGTTATAAGTAATCCGGAACCATATTGTGCATCATCCCAGCCGGTATTACTGCGGTTTTCAAGAATATAATACTCATTTTCATAAGCATCATTCCTTACAATATAGTAGTCACCACCTTCACTTATGCCTTTCAGGTTTTTTACCTCAGTATCTTCTGTAAGCACTATTGGCTCTTTCCAGCCACAGAAATTACGTTCATAGCCACTATAAGCACAAGGGCGATTGCCAACACCATTGCCATTATAGCTTCCTTGGTCCATCACATCCCAATTGCCCATGCCATAATTACCGGTATACGCTGTGTCATAAAGGTCGGGAAGTCCGAGACAATGGCTGAACTCATGGCAAATAGTGCCTATTCCCATAACCCGTTCGCTTACTATCTGACCTTTATCAAACAATGGTACAAGTTCGTTGGCACAAGCATAGTCATTAATAACTTTTCCTCCCATATAAAAAGCCTTGTCATATAATGACCAGCGGTGTGGCCATATCGTATTCTCATCACCGCCACTTGCTTCGCCATAGCCGGCATAAATGACAAACACTTGGTCAACATATCCGTCGCCAAACCAATCGTAGTCGGCAAACGATTTTATCTGAGAAGCTGCGCCACGTACCGCCTCCACAACCATTTCACGAGGTCGGATATCACTACTGCCATCAGAATGTGCTCCATAGTAAGCCATGTTGTGGCTGAGTTGTATCGGACCTATAACATCGAATGTGAGGTCAAACTGTCCCTCACTCTGATCCATGTAGTAGTCATGGACAGAACCTTGATGACCATCAGGATGAGTGAAATTTTCAGCATTGGCAAGTGCCGTATAATAGGCAGCATCATGACCGTCAGCAAATTTCTTGTCAGTAAATTCGGCAAGTATTATAAGTCCTTTCTTCTTGCCTATAAATGCCAGGTGGTTGCCACCGATACCTACTTTTTCAGGCGAGCGCAATGGAGCCATGGCACGACTTTTGCTTGCTTGTCTCTGTAATGTAGCCATATCCGCAAGAACATAGCTGTTTTTCTCGGCTGACTTTACATATCTTACTCCGTTTTCCGCCTGCCAGAAGCTCAGATGCTCATCGCCATGCAGTTCTACGCGAACCTCCTTGCCATCGGCAAGTTTTACAGTCTTCCATATTCCGCGCTTTGCAGGCACAGCCCACATCATTGCTGATAGCGCGAGTGCAGACATTGTTAGAATTATCTTCCTCATCAGGTTATCATTCTTTTTTGTCAACAATATAATCCCAAATATTCAAAAGGCAAAATAGTCGAGGCCCATAAGAGCCCCGACTACCGTTAATTGTTCTCTATAATATGAGAATTATTATTTGTTCGTAATGAACTTCTTGCCATTCTTGATAATGATACCCTTAGCATTTGCAGCATTAACCTGCTGTCCCATTACATTGTAAGCCTTGCCGTTTGCATCAGCTGTTGTTGTAACAATAGCATCAACACCGGTACCAATGCCTGCTTCCTTGATGTCCTTCATTACACTCTCGTCAAGAACAATGTAGCTGTCCACACCACCCTTTTCAGCTGTGATGTAAAATATATTATCTGGGTCTGGTTGATTCTCAAAGGTCGTAAATGCCGTTCCTACAGGTATTGTAATCTTATTGTCAACCAACTTATTCAGCAAGTTGTTTGCGATAAGAAGTGGCAAATAATATGAAGGCTCTCTTCCCATAGCTTCAAACATGCCACTGTAGTTTTGAACAAAAGCTGCACCCCAGTCTCTGTCGCCTAAACCTGTCTTCTGTTCTGGTATGACAACATTCTCAACGTTTGCACAGTTGAATTCAAGATATGAGTTTGGAAGTTCTTCTCCAAAAAGTTCGTTCCATGGTCCAACCAAGCGATAACGACCTTTGACAGCAGCGTCCTTCTCAACATTTACAGTAGAAGGTGCTGTAGCTGTAGCTCCAAAAACGCCTGCAAACATGCTACCATCCAAGAACTGTGCTGTACCAATAACACTCCATTCTGCAGGTACTTGTTTGGTTAGATTCATTACATCAGAGAGGAAAAACCAACCCTCATAATTCGGATTGTCTAACCATGACTCCAAAGTAGCAGCCAAAGAAACATAACCGTTTTCATTCTCAGAAACCTGAGCAAAACCATTGTTTGCATATTCCAAAATGAAATCAGCAGAAGATGGAACAGGGTTCTTACCTTCTTTATCCCACTGTCCAATACATAAATAAACATCTTCTTCATAATGTGTATTTGTGAACAGTTTTTGGGATGGAATTGTCAACACACCACTTTCTGCATCATAAATTCCTTCTACTTTCCTTCCAGGATAAAGACCATCCAAGGAAACAAAGCCGTCTGTCTCATCTACAATCTCAATTGTCACTTTTGAATTGTGGTCTCCGGCATCATTATTCAGGTAGCTATAATAAGTATAGTCATAAACGCCGACTATATCAGCCAAAGCTGCAGGTGCCTTTGCCTGAGCCGCCATACTTGCACCTTCAACTTTTTTGAGAGAGACACCATTAACACTGACAGACTTTGTGAAAGTGTTTAAAACGGTCTTCTGTGATACTGTCTGTTGAACCTTGGCGTCAGTTGCCTTTGTTACAGGAGTACCTGCAATTGCAAAAATGCTGATACTCATGCATAATGCAATAATTGTGTACAATTTTCTCATTGTAAAAAAAATAAATTGTTTATAAATAAATGAACTGTAATTGCTTATCTAAGCAAGCGTCTCTATAAAACCGCAGCCCGTAAAATATGACTATATCGTTATGTCAATATCGGTCAGCCTCCTACGGGCTGCGGAATATAAAGAACGCTTGTGCTAATGTGCAACTTTGCTTGCAAGCTGCGTATTACTCTTTTACTTCCACGAGCTTGATATCTTTCAATGCCATGAGTGTGCCAAGGTCACCATTCTTATTGATTGATGATGTCTTGAACTTCTCAAGGTACATGTACTCTAAAGCGGAGTCACGGTATGTTCCACTAAGACTTGCAGTGAACTTTCCTGATTCCAAGTCATACTTGAATACGAAATCACCCTTTGGCGCAGATGACAGAATACTGTACACCAAAGTCTTATCCGCAGTTGTAAACATAGCGTTTATGCGTGTGCCATTATATGTGCCCATATAGTTTCCGTTCTTTATGGACAGTGTGTATGCACTCTCAGAGAATGTTCCCGTAGCTTTCAACCCCAAGCCTGGCAGAGAAAGGCTCTTAGCGTCAATCTCACACACCATAGGCTCAATGTCCTTGCCTGTTGTTGCATCAACTGCAGTGAGCATATACTTGCCGAACACGTCTGTTGCGTCAAACTGGCTTACACTGACTTTATCCTCTATGTTGCCTGCTGCAAAAACCACCCAGCCGGAACGAGCAGAGCCGGTAGTGTTGTCCTCAATGTCCAAATTAATACCGTCTTCCACAACAGTAGCTTTAACCCACTCCGGAGCACTGACAACACGCAGATTGCCGGTTGTCTCCACAGGGATAGTTGCTGTAGATGCTACATTTGAAAGGCTGATGTCTTTTGCATTATCAGCAGTGAAGATTATGCCATACTGTGATACAGAAACTATTACAGAATCCGTCTCCGTTGACTTGATGACAAGATTTGCGCAACGAGACTCTCTACCAATGTTCTCCTGAGCAATGAAGCTGACTTCACTGCCATTAGCAGAAACTGAGAGCCAATCCTGTTCTGAGTACGCCTTCATCACAGCCTTGTCCACAACCACCTTGCCTTCACCTCCTGCTGCCCCTATTGAAGTCTGCGTCGAGATGACCTTTACGGTGGCATCATTAATTATATAATCATTGCCTTCGTCATTGCTACAAGCCGTAAAGGCTGCAGCAATGAGCATGAGAGCGAATATTTTCAAACTTTTCATTGTATATATGTTTTAGTGTAGTTTCGTTTGCCTACATTATATTTATTCTTCTACTCTGTCTTCAGGATTGAAAGGGTAGGTTACAAAATCCTTTGACATGTAGAAATATGTAGAGTTGTTATATTTCAGCATAAGTTTGCGTGGCTTGCGCTTTGACTCTGTTGAAGGCACAGACAATGTCCATGTGCGTCCACTGAACTTGTTGGATATAAGATTCATAATCTCCTGCTGAATTTGTTGTCCGTTCCAGTAATCGGCGGAACCGGCAAGAGAACCATCCATAGTAAGCGTTATACGGTTATCGCCAAGCACTTCATACTCCATGCCCAAGGCACATGCAGTAAAGCCTGTCTCGTTTGTTCCGAAATTCATGAGAGCTCCCCACATGTCTTCTGAAACTTCACCGATAGCGAAATATCCAACCTTTTCTCCTTTCAAGTTCATTGCAGCATTCTTGAACGAATTAAAGTATGTCATCGCTCCAGAGCCTGCACCATCTTGTGTCAGGAACCACCGTGAAGCAAGAAACCATTCCACACTTGTTATGGATTGCTCGGCAATGTTTCCACCCAACTCCTCTGACTGCATAACCAATGTGATTGGGTTATAGCTGATGCTATTAACCGGCACACCGTCAATAGTGTAAGCTTCCGGGAATACAATGCCTGACGGAGTTGGACAGTATGCTGTGCCCACGCCATCGCTTTCGATGCCAAGCCTGTGATTGTCATAGTCCACAAGCAATACAGAACCTTGCGGAGTAGTGTATTTACGTCCGATACTGTCATTAACCAACTGACACTGCTCCAGATAGTTCTTCCAATTCACATCATCTGCAACACGAGTCATCACCATGTGGTTACCCCATTTCTTACCTTTAAGGTATATTGTATCATCGGTCATTTTCTGCACAACGAACTCATAATCACCCTGAGCACCATCTATAGCAGAACTTGAAGGGTTACTCATCTCATGGATTACCTCGTTATAAGAATCTATAGAGAGAACAGGACCTTGGTCTTTCTTCACATCCCATGTGGAGCTGGCCACTTTGCCGGCATCAGTGTAGTCAGCAGAAGCGTCACAATACATGTCACTGAAACGCAAGAATACATTATAGCCGCCACCGGAATAGTTCTGCCCTGTGTAGTATTGCAGATGCCACCCGTTAGGAGAAGACTTCAGCTGCTTTTTAACCTCCTCCACAGTCTGCTGGATGCGCTCTGCTGCCGGCACATCAAAAATCTCATTATCGTCATGCAAACATGACTGCAGTGAGAGAGCCGCAAGAGCGAAAACCAACAAATTGAATATCTTTTTCATATCACTTATTTTATAAAAATGAAATTCCTATTTTTTAATTCTATATTACGGCATCTTTAATCAAGATGTTCAAGATCCAGCTTGTCAATCTCTTTGGCACGACGCTGAACTACAGTACGCAACTCATCAATATTGATGTTGTAAGCAGACTGCATGTAGTTGCGGATGAAGTCTATCTTTTCCTGTATCTTCAGCCATCCCTTAGAGTTTGCACCACCTGCACATTTCTTTATGTATTCGAATTTCTCATCGGTATACACAATATAGTCAGACATGGTCTCTGCGAAATCCTCTGCAGCCTCCTGCATTGCATAGTTGCGTACAAAACCCAAAGAATAAGCGCCTTGAACCAAGTTGCCGTCAGAATCATAAGAGTCTTCATTCCTCATCTGATACCAGTTTCCACTGACATAATCACCCTGGGAAATAGCCTCAAAAGCACGGTCATATGCAACCTTTTGGTTCAAAATGTGCTGGAACTCATGATGAAGCGTGGAAAGATACCAGCTGTTGAGTGTTTCTATGTCACGGAAAGTTTCATCTTCAAGGTTGTTGACGTTACACAAAGCAATTTTTATTGAGCCTGTAGCATAACCAAGAATTACAGTTCCCTGACTTTGATACATACCTGAACCTACCATCATAATCATACGTGGTGCATAGGTCTTGAGAAATTCGTGGCCTGCAACCTCATCGTAAGCGTCAAACCACATGTATTTGACAAGTTTTGCCAACTTAGCAGCCTTCACCTGATCTGCAGGCACTACTGTGTAGTTGTTATCAGTTTCAATGTCGTTCAGTCGGTAAGTAACCTGCACATTGTACGGATATGTGAAATTGCGTAGCAGCCACTCGTCAAACTCATTTGTCGGTTGCTTGTCCGTAGGGAATATGCTTACATCAGACGGTTCGTCTGAAGAACAGGAGGCAAGACCGAGTACAAACATGGCAGCAGCCAGTATGTTAAATATATTCTTGTTCATTTTTCTATTCTTTGATTAAATAATATTGAACGATCATCTTGGATTAGCAGCCATACCCGAAGTTATGACATCAGCCGGCAGCTGTATTGCCAAACGTGGGTCGCGCGCATCCATTTCGTCCTTAATCTGAAGGATGTTCTGTGCACCGTCAAGAGAGCGACGCTGAATCTTTATGCCATAGCGCTTTACATACTGCAAACGCTCACCTTCGTGCATTGTAAGGATTCGTGTAAGATGCATAATACACTGCAACAGTGGCTCCTGCACTTCCATGTCTGTGACCATGCTGGTGTTGAAAGCTTTTTTCACAGTAGGTTTCTCCGGAGTGTGATATTTGACTGACTTGTAGAACTTTACAACATCATCCAATGTCAGATACTTATTACCGGAAACCCAGAAAGCAGCCAACTCAGCATTAAGGTCTTCCATCGCAGCATCGTAATTGCCCATGAGCGCATAAGCTTCTGCACGCTCCATCAGCAGACGGTCTGTGCTGAACTCTACGAACACAGAGTGGGCGTAGCCTGTCTGAGCCTGTACATCGGTGAACTCAAATGCATAAGGAATGTTACGCAAGAAATGTCCTGCCAAAGAGTTATTGATGAACACATTGATTCCGAGTGATTTGTCACTTGTTCCCCAAACACCGTTGCTCTCCAACGTTTCCTTTTCAGAGATAAACTGACCGTGGCGGTATTTCTGTCCAAGAGAATAAGGACCACTCAATATACCCCATATTGAACCCACAGGAAGGAGTAAAATATTGCAGCTTTTCTGTGCATCGACATAATCGTTTGGCTGTATCTGCTCGTTTGCAGAAAGTCCTTTGAACGTAGCCCAATCACGCAATTTTGATGTAGGATTGCTGCCAAGCACCTTTGTAGCATACTCCACAGCTTTGTCATATTTGCGGTAGTTAAGGTAGAAGCGGCATGCAAAAGCATATGCTGCGTTCTGTGTGAAGTGGAACTTAGGTGAAGAATATTCGTTACCACACAAAGAGAGACCGCGCTGCAAGTCTGCATCAATCTTCTCATACAGTTCTGCAAGTGTACCGCGCTCATATTTCTCACCAATAGTCTTCTCCGGTTTCAGCGGATAAGGGAGTCCGAGGTCTGTGGCAGCGTGTTCCGGGTCATAAGCCTGACAGAAAACCTCAGACATCTTGAACATCGCATAGGAGCGGCAAAGCAGAGCCTCACCCAATTGTGAAGAGTACTCTTTCTGAGCTGCGGCATCAAGCCCATCCATGTATTCCAGAGCTTGGTTGGCAGAAGCTATCGCTGAATAATATGAGTTCCAAAGATGCTGAGGAGTCTCATTGCCCACCTGTGTAATATCAGACCAATTCCATGCCTCCTCCTGATAACGGTCGTAGGCTGTCCAGCCCGGTTTAACATATTCGTCTGTATTGTCTGAGAATGTTTCCAGAAGATATGCCGGGAATGCTGTTGAATAGGCGCTGATGAGCAACTTTGCGACATCATCTTTGCTGTCAAGTTCCATACGGTTGTCTGGCAGTTCATCAAGGAAACCATTACATGATGAAACAACGGAAGTCAATGCCAATGCCACCAGACAATTCTTTATATTTACTTTTACCATTGTATTTGTTTTTAGAATCCTGCTTTTATTGTGAGTGTGAACTGTTTTGCCATTGGAGCCGATACACCACCTGAGCGGAAGAACTCAGGATCCTGGCCGTTCAGTTTCTTATCCGCATAAATGAGGAAGAGGTTTGTGCCCTGCAGCTTCAGCGAAAGGTTGTTAAGAACAGTGCCGCTGAACCAAGTCTTCGGGAAATCATATGACAATGAGATTTCCTTCATACGGATAAAGTCACCTTTGGCAACACGCTCAGTAGAGTAGTTATAAGCATTGTAGCCATAGCGTATCTGTGAATTCTCACTGTACATACGATAGCTGACGATTGTCGGTACTGTGGTACGATTCTCGTCACCGGGAACCATCCAACGATTCTTGAATTCCTTGGTCATTGAACTGAGGTCATTGTAACGTGCGGAGAATACCGGGTCAAGACGAACAACATTGCCAAAAGAATAAGTGATGAAGACATTCAACTTAAAGCCCTTGTAAGTAAAGATGTTGCCGAAAGAGCCTGTGACTGTAGGGTCTGTAGAGCCCTCATATTTCAGATATTCTGTATTGTCACGCTCTTGGAAATTGATGTCATCGGTAGTTATCTCACCTTTCTCATTAATGAATGTTGGCAGACCTTGCTCATCCAGCCCCATGAATGGAATTGAGAAGAGAGAGCGTACAGGATATCCAACCTTGGCGAAACCAGAACCTGTGATATAGCCTATCACGCTGTTCTGTGACATCAGGTCTGTAACCTCATTCTTTGTATGTGAGAATATAAGGTTCGTCTGCCAAGTGAAATCTTTGTTTCGGATGTTTGTTGTAGAGAGCGTAAACTCCTCACCATGGGATTTCATGGATGCTGTATTGCCATAACGGATAATCTGTCCTCCGATACCTTGTGTGGCGATGGCGCCGATAAGGTCATAGTTGTTACGTGAATATATATCTACAGCCAAATTAATACGGTTGTTCAGGAAACCTGCATCGAAACCAAAATTGAACTCATGCTTCTTCTCGTAAGTGAGGTCAGCGTTTTCAAGTTCAGCAAGAGCTATGCCGGACTCGCGGTCGGAAGATGTGAGACGCCAAGGGTTGTATGCCTTAAGTATGGCAGTAGAGTTTGTATAGTCTGTAGGTCCACGGTCGGCAGTCAGAGAGTATGAGGCCTTAAGAGTAAGGTGAGAGAGCACAGACTTGAACACATCGTGAAACCAAGGCTCTTCATGAGCATTCCAAGAACCGGAAATATTCCATGTAGGCAGCCAGCGAGCCTTGTTTGAGCGTCCAAGCTGGTTTGAACCCTCATAGCGCAATGTGCCATTCAGGTTGTAACGTCCCTTATAAGAATAGGTAAGGTTGCCGAAGAAGGCTGCACTACGGTAACGAGAATGCGAAAGTGTGTAGTAGTCAGTATTCTCCTCAGATGCTTTCTTGAAAAATTCATACACATAGAACGGTATCTCACCAGAATCGAACTGCATACCGACGCCATTAAACCATGAGCGGCTTCGCTCTATTGAAGAGATCTCAGTACCGGCGAAGAAATTCACAATATGTGTATTAGCAAAAGTATGGTTATAATTTGCAGTCGCACGGAAATCATAAGAAAGCATGCTGTTATCAGTACGCTGATACAGACCACCCTGCGGAAGTACAGTGATAGGCAGTGCATATGGATCATCAGGGTCTGTATAGAGCAAATTGTTGTCGTCACGCACATTCAATGTCTGCATGGCACGGTAAGCCAGTGCTTGGTTTGAAGAGTCAAGCACATTGTGTTCTTGAGATGTTGTAGCATACTTGATGGCACCAAGGGCAGAAAGTTCCAAATCTTTGATAGGCTTCCACTTCAACTCTGCCTGGAACTTTGTGTCAACAACGTTAAGGTCTATATAGTTTGTCTCAAGTTCGTGCATAATGTTGAATGGAGCATAATTGCTCTGGTAATACTCATTTGGAGAAAGCGCACGTGATGAATTCAAGGCGTAAGAATATGGGTTGATGTCAAAATCACGTTTCACATTACCGGACACAACATCCACATCCTGGCTGATGGTTCCCGGAGCCTTCTGCTTACGATAACTGCCGCTACCTATAATATTGATGCTCAAATCATCCATAATGTGATGTGTGACATTAAGGTTGGCAGTGTAGCGGTTAAGCTCGGAATCTTTATACCATCCCGGGTCTACCATTGCAGAAATTGAAGCGTAATAGTTGCTCTTCTTTGTTCCGCCACTGAGGCTCACAGAGTGATTTTGAGAAATTGCAGAAGAGAACAACTGCTTAAACCAGTTGGTATTCCTCATCTCTGCATTGCGAAGATAGGCATTCTTTGCCTCTGTCGTATTCAGCAAGCCATAAGAGCCTGTTGCCGGGTCATAGGTGTTGATAAGCTCATACATCTTTCCATAGACACCATAATCCGAGCTGTTGATAGTGTTTGAAATATTGAGCCATCCCTTGTCAGCAAGTTCTTGGTATATACCCATCTGATCCTGAGAGTTCAGAATATTAAACTCATTGTAAGTTGGTATCAAACGAGTTGTGAACTCACCTGTATAACTAACATTGGCAGAACCTGCCTTACCCTTCTTAGTTGTGACAACAATCACACCGGCCATGGCGCGCGCACCATAGATGGAAGTAGCAGAACCGTCCTTCAAAATCTGGAAAGACTCAATATCGTCAGAGTTCAAGCCTGCTACCGCACTGGAAATCAAAGTCTCTGCATCACCTGACGAAAGGTCATCCGCTGATATATCAGTAACATCCTCAAGTACCACACCGTCAACAACCCACAACGGTTTAGAAGAACCGTAAATAGAAGTCGCACCACGGACACGGATTTTTGGCGCAGTACCAAATGTACCGGAAACGTTCTGCACACTCACACCGGCAGAATGTCCTTCCAAAGAACGACTGATATCCGCAACACCGCCAAGCATAGCATCCTCAGCCTTCACTTTGTCAGCAGCACCGGTAAACATTCTTCGGTCCATCTTCTGCATACCGGTAACAACAACCTCATCAATAGTCGTATTGTCCGGCTTCATCAGCACTTTCATATTCGACTTTGCGGCAAGAGTGACTGGCTGCATACCAATATAACTGAATGTCAACTTTTTGTTGGCCGGGACTTCAATGGTGAAATTACCATTAATGTCTGTTATGACACCTTTCTTGGTACCCGTAATCATGACTGAGGCTCCAATAATAGGCTCATCAGTGCCGTCTTCAACGACGACACCTGTAATCCTCGTCTGTGCCAAGGCTGCTCCTACACAGAGCAACATGCCGGCAAGAATTAGAGTAAGTTTTCTTTTCATAAAATTATTTTAGTTAAACAAAATCGCTCCCCACAGAAATAACTGATGTTTACTCCTTGAGACGGGACACCTTAATTTTATATTTATATATTTCATTTAGTGCAAACACGGCATGTCAGGCTCACAAACACCACCCATAATGGCATCCTGAAACACAAAAATCTGCAAAAATGCGTTTTTTGCTTTCTTTATGAGCACACGAATGCACTTTTTCTCATGCAAAGTTAACGATTTTTTTACAAAACAATGTCAACTTTGCATAATAAATGTACAACAGGAGCTCTTTTTAATATATATCAAGAAACAAAACCTTTTATTGTCATTTCATTAGAAAAAATCTGCAAAAAGTAACAACATGTTATTTTCCATGCCCCTACTCCCCTGCCATTGTAACAACAAGCAGCATTTGTAGAAATTTATCATGCGGAAGTGTGAAAGATTCATTAACAGTGGCAGCATGCGCAATCATTTCCGCTCTCTTTTATAGCTTCTGCAAAGTTACAAAAAACTTCGCTTCCTTAATCACAAACCTACAACCTATTAGCACAAAACGAATAAAAAAAACAAAAGGCCGGAAGGATTGGACAATATCCGGAATCCATTCCTGCCTCTTGTTTCTATAAAGCTGCTTATTAAAAGCAACCTGTCATTGTGCCACTAAACTCTAGAGACTTATTTCATTGTTGCCCCTGTAGCATCAGCATTCTTGAAAGCTTCGTTGTACTCTGTCTCGGCAAGAGGTACCTCCCAAGTCCACTTGTTGCCGGAGTCGGCTGCTACAGTTATAGCAACAGCAGCATGAGCATTGCCACCCTGTGCAAAACTATGACGCACTACAGGAATGTTCCAACGCTTGTAGTCACTCCAGGCAAAGCCTTCGCCCCAAAGCTCAACCTCACGATAATCCTTTATCTCGTTGAAGAGGTCTTCACCGGTCAGAGTGCAAGTGTAGCCCGGAGTACGGTTGGTTGCAGTGTTCAGCTCAACAAGTGAAGCCTGTGCAGCCGGAATGTCTCCGAGGAAATAGTTTGCCTCTGCCTCGATAAGATACATCTCACTTGAACGGATAAACGGCAAATAACTTACACCAGGCAAGTCAAGCACCCAGAACTTCAATTGTCCATCAATATGGTAGATTTCTGACTCGTAAACAGGTGGCAGACCACTTATCTGTCGTGAATTCACGAATTCATAAGCTGCCATGTAAGCATCCTTATCAGCGATGCCCAACAAATCGGATGTCAATCCAATATATCCATAAGTGCCATCCAGCGTACCAGGCTTGGTGATGTCTATGCCAAGCTTGTCCTCTGTGATAAAGTTCTGCTTGCGCACATCATCATTAGGAATGCGAGAAATAAGCTCATGGCCTATGCTTCCCGCACCACACTGTGTTGCTGCGGCATAATATCCGTTACATGCATCCTGAGTGCCATAGCTCCAATACCAAGTATTCTCTGTGGCATCGCCAAAACTGCCCATAATCCACTCGCTTGTAGGACGGCAGAAGCCTGCCATATAGTCCTCATTGCTCATAAGAGGATACCCCTGACGAGCAGCCTTAGCCTCGGCAAGTGCTGTGGCATAGTCCTGGCGGTTGAGTGCTGCACGTGCATAAACGGCATGAGCCACATTCACGTTTGGAATCCAAACCTTGCCACTTGGACGGTCAACACCACTCTCGTTAAACAAAGCGATGGCATCTTGGCAGTCCTTGTAAATCTGAGCATAAGTTTCTGCAAGCGTAGCAACATTGTGGTCACCGGTCGTCTCGTCAAGGCGAAGCACTATACCACGTGAAGCGCCATTGTTGCTGTCCTGCCAGCGGTAGCAATAGTAACGTACAAGTTTCTCGAAGCTGTAAGCACGGAAAGTGAGTGCAGCAGCCTTTATAAACTGACGGTCAGCTTCTGAACCTTCTGCGTTGTCAATACCTGCGATGATAGTATTGGCCTGTCCTACCAGCTGATAATAATAGTACCATGCATACGAGTCATATACGCTGTTCGTATTCATGTGAAACTCCTGATTATGCAGCGGTGACCATCCTGCAGCATACACATTATAGTTCCAGTTCTGGCTCGGCATGCTCTCATAAAGACGGTATATGGCATTCTCACCACAGAAGCCTTGACCGAAATAAGACTGCTGTGTTGTCATACACTTGGCGATACCGTTGAGTGACTTCATAGCCTCATCAGTGTTCTGAAGTGCACCGGAAGCATTCAATGAACCGGTAGGGTCTGTATCAAGATAGTCGCTCGAACATGAGCCAAGCGTCAATGCTCCGACAACCATGCCCAATGCAAAAACTTTATTCATATATTTGTTCATATCTATTCTTTTTAAATTAAAGATTTCTGTGTTAGAAATTAACAGCCAATCCGAAATTGACAACACGTGCAGTAACATAAGTGTCGTCAAAACCTCCGTTAAATGAGTACTGCGGGTTGAGACCCTTGCGTGAAGTGCATGTCCACAGGTTCTCTGCACCGAATGTGACTGTAACGCCTTCTATGCCAAGAGGCTTGATAAGGCTTGCCGGCAGATTGTAAGAGAGCGACAGATTCTTGAATATGAAGTATGAAGCACTTGTCAGCCAACGGTCACTCGTATCATTGTTATATGTAGAGAGGTTGAAATCAAGCACAGGAATACCATCAGCAAGGATGCGGTCAGGAGAAGTCTCTGTCATTCCCTCCGGCACACCGTTCCAAGAACCAAGGACATCTACGTGGTTGGCAGTAGCCGAAGAAGCCGAGCTTGTAGACATAAGCGACTGATAAGAACCGTCATAGACCTTACCGCCATGGCTGTAAGTGAAGAGCAGGTTGAGAGACAAATCCTTCCAGCGAAGCTTTGAACCGATGGAACCATACACATTAGGCAGTGCAGAGCCTGCCCACTGCTTCTTGGCGAAAGCAGTCTGGGTTGTGTACTCTGTGCCATTGATAGCCACAAGCGCACCGTTAGCCTCTGCCTTGTCGCGCATGTCAGCGTTAAGAGTGTAAAGCGAGTTACCGGTCATCTGGTCGACACCCTCAAAGTGGTAAGTGTAGAACTCGTAAGCGTCATGTCCCTCAGAATATTGGCGCAGGCCGTTCAGGATATCCTTGCCGCCAGGCAGTTTCTTGATTTTGTTGCTCAGGAATGTAGCGTCAGCAGACAATGTCCAGGTCCAGTCATTAGTCCTGATGACATCACCACTCAGCGAAATCTCGAAACCACGGTTGCTGATTGTTCCTATATTTTTATATTGTGTCATATTCATAGGGTCACCTTCCACAACATAAGGGAATGAGCCCGCAGACAATGGCAGACGCACCTGGAAGAGCAAATCTTTGGAACGCTTGTCAAAATAACCGATGTTGAAATCCAAACGGTCAAAGAGACGTCCCTCGATAGCAAAGTCCAAAGTCTGGGTGGTCTCCCACTTGATGTCGTTAGCAGCAAGGCTCTGCTTGATGTAAGCGCCTTCACCTCCGTTACTGTCGATGGTGTACAGAGCCTGATATCCATAAAGGTCTACACCGGCATCATTGCCCACCTCACCGTAAGAGGCACGCACGCGAAGAGCATCAACCCATTTCACGTCCTTCAGGAAATTCTCCCTCTTAGCATTCCAGTTGAGACCGAAAGAGAAGAAGTTACCCCAACGATTGTCCGGATGGAAACGGGAGCTAGCATCACGACGGAATGAGAAATCTGCATAATATTTCTCATCATAGTTGTACCTCAGGCGAGCAAGATAAGACTCTGTCTTGTACTCGTCATCATACCCCTGCAAGAATGAGTTGTTAAGGAAGTTACCCATCGTAAGATTACCATTGACAGCCATGCCTGTATTCATGCCGTAAGTAAGGCTGCGCTTCCAACTGTAATTCTCATGACCGAGCATGACATCGATATGGTTGACACCATAGTCGTGCTCCCAGTTGAGAAGTTCCTGTGCAGTATAGTAATTGTACTGGTAAGCATAGTTTGTCAGACGTCCATTGTTTGTAGCGCCATCGCCAATCTCAGGGTTGTTGTATTTCTTACGGTTGGTGGTGGAATATGTGCCGTCACCTCTCAATGTAAACGAGAAACCGTAAGGAAGGGTGAATGTTCCAAACACCTGACCATTGAGAACAGAGCGGCGGCGCTTGTCACCGTCCACACCAAGCTCATAAGCAACGTTACGGTTGCTGAGATAAGAGGAGCGTGTGTCATATTGCACATTGCCGGACTCGTCAAGCAGGAAAGAGCCGTCAGCATTGTGCAAGAACAATGGGTAGACAGGAGCCATATAGCGAACTATGTAGAACGGATTTGCATAGGCATTGCCATCAGCATTATCATTGAAGCTATGGTTAGCATAAGTGCCATTGAGGTTGACACCCAGCTTAATCCACTTGTTAGGAGTGAACAAAGTGTTTATACGACCGTTGAAACGCTCGTATCCCACGCCGCGGACATAGCCTTCCTCATCCAAATAGCCTGCAGATGCATATACATTGAATTTCTCGCCTGCCATGCTTCCCGCAACATTGTACTCCTGACGATGGCCGGTACGCTCTATGTCCTTCGCCCAGTCAAGGTCTGTATATCCAGGAAGAATGCTTGCTGTGAGCTTTCCATTATCGTCAAACAACGATGTTGCGCTGCCGTCATAAATGTTGCGCTGCACATAGTCGGTAACAATATGCTGTGTGGCATACTGGCGCGCAGCAGCATCGTCCAAGCCAAGCGAACCGGACATGGCGAAATGCTTCATAGCTGTCCATGAAGCCTCCATCCACTCATTGGCACCGAGACGATCGTATTCTGCAATACCACGTGTGTAGAAACCATGGTTGACCTTGACCGAGATGTTTGGTTTACCATGACCTTTACCCTTCTTTGTAGTGATGAGGATGACACCATTAGCTGCACGGTTACCATAAAGTGCTGCTGAAGACGCATCCTTCAGTATGGACATGTTCTCAATGTCGTTAGGGTTGAGTTCTGCAATGTCTCCCTCGAACACCACACCGTCAACCACATAGAGTGGATCTTGAGCACCGCCGACAAGACTACCGATGCCACGGATGCGAATCTTCGGAGTAGAACCAGGCTCACCGTAAGTGTTGTTGACCTGTATGCCCGGTGCAGAGCCTTCAAGTGCAGCTGTAACAGAGGTGGAAATGCGGTCCTTTATCTTGTCTTCACCCACCACTGACACTGAGCCTGTAATGGACTGGCGCTTGGCTGTACCATAAGCCACAACAACCACTTCGTCAATCGCGCTGGCATCATTCTTAAGCCTGATGAGCATGCGTGAACCGGAAGCAGCCACCTCTATAGTCTCCATACCAACGTATGAAACCCTGAGGACACTCTTTCCTTCAGGCATCTTCAAAGAGAATCTGCCTTCTGCATCTGTCACTGTGCCGACCTGTGTGCCGGAGACCATGACAGTCGCGCCAATCACAGGCTGACCGTCATCTTGTGCCACCACAGTGCCACTAACATCTGTCTGTGCCAGGGCTATCCCTACGCAAAGGAACATGCTGGCAAGAATTAAAGTAAGTTTTCTTTTCATAAATAAAATATTTGTTAAACAATATTGTCTCATGAATGCCACAGACACGACTTCCGGCGTGCCCGAACATGCAGGGCGGTGCGCCGGAGACATCATGTATTTAATAAGGTGCTGCGCTCTGTGGCAAGAGGAGCATGGGATGGTTAAGCGTCTTTTGAGAAATCAAAGATATAAAAGATAATAAAGATGTTAACATGCAGTCCCACTATCAACGAATCTTTATTACCTTTGGAGCATTCCTGAACAGTTACCCTGAAAGAAATACGTGCAACATATTAATTAACCTACAAAAACAACAACATGGTAACCTTTGATTTCTCATTATGCTTTTCTTTCGGAAAGAAAAAGAAATGCCAGACCGAAACACCCACAATCGGTCAGTTCCTTTCATCGGCACACGACATCGTCAGCACCATTTCTGCCACAGTCAGTAACTCCACATTAATCAACTACAACACTGCACTGCGCTCCCTCACGGCCTTCTGCCAAGACAATGTAAGCAACAGGCACATGACAGCCGACACAATGGCTGACTACCAGCAGTGGCTGGCGCAGAAAGGCATACGGCGCAACTCCTCGTCGTGCTACATACGTTCGCTGCGCTCACTGTACCGAAGGGCGTTCCCTGATACCGGAAACCCTTTCACGGGCGTGTTCACAGGCAACGAAAAGACACGCAAACGCGCGCTCAGCGCAACGATGATGGCACAGTTCGCAGCCAACGCACCGCTTCCAACATCCCCACTGCGCCTGTGGTACGACGTATTCCTATTCTCGTTCCTCGGACTCGGCATCCCATTCGCTGACCTCACACGGCTGTCACCTGACAACATCGTTGGGGACAGCATAATCTACTGCCGACGGAAGACATCACAGCGCATCACCGTGCCATTGCTTCCCGAGATGCGTGAGATAATCCTCCGCTACGAAGACACTGCTCCCTGCGGACTGCTCTTCCCCATACTCTCTTCCGTTGACAGCGGATGGCAAGAGTACCATAATTGCCTTACACGCTATAACCGTGCCTTGCACCGCCTCTCTGTCTCCGCCGGACTCCCGGAGGACATCACGTCTTATGTCGCCCGCCATACCTGGGCGTCCCTCGCAAACGCCTCAGGAGTAAGCCTGCACCACATCTCGCAGGCTCTCGGGCACAACAACATCAAGACAACGGAAATATACCTTGCTCGCATTCCTGATGCAGAGATGAGGCGCGACAGTATCACCGTGGCAAACATCGTGGCAGATGCCTTATGCCGCTGAAAGTCTGCACATGGCATACAGATTTCCTCAGGTTGTTTCTTTGACCAAAGACATCAAAGACAGGATGCCTTTGCCATGGCAGAGGCGTCCTTTGCAATTATGAATCACTCAAAAAAACGAAGTGTCATACATTGTCATGCAAAATGTCAACTTTTACCACACAAAAAGCCACCCTTGGCAGAAACAAAAGTAACACTTTGTTTTAAGCACAATGACATCTCACTCCATGGTTGGGAAATAAGCCAAACAGCAAAACTTTTGCTTGCTTATTGCAATGATTTGTGATACTTTCGCATGTTTTTTATAGAAAAACACTAACACTCTGCCATGTACACTTGATTTATGTAAAGAAAAGACTTGTCCGTATCAATTTACAAGCAATATTTAGACAAAAAAGACAACCAATTGTAAAAAAAATGTTAACTTTGCAGTTCGTATTGTAGAGCATCCCATGCTCCTCTTGCCACAGAAGAGCGCAGCACCTTATTAAATACATGATGTCTCCGGCGCACCGCCCTGCATGTTCGGGCACGCCGGAAATCGTGTCTGTGGCATTCATGAGACAATATTGTTTAACAAATATTTTATTTATGAAAAGAAAACTTACTTTAATTCTTGCCAGCATGTTCCTTTGCGTAGGGATAGCCCTGGCACAGACACCGGTCAAGGGTGTTGTCGTTTCCGCTGAGGACAACGAGCCTGTGATTGGCGCAACCGTGAAGGTTGCGGGAAGTCAGACGGGAACAGTCACCGACATGAACGGCGAGTTCTCACTCAACGTTGCCCCAGGCGCACGCCTTGAGGTCTCTTATGTCGGCATGATTACAAAGGCGGTCAAGGCTTCCCAGAACATGAGGATAGCCCTCGAGTCTGACGCACAGGCTATCGACGAGGTCATGGTTGTCGCTTATGGTTCTGCAAAGAAATCAGCATTTACCGGTTCTGCTTCCGTCATCAAATCGGAAGAGTTGGGCAAGCGTCAGGCTTCAGACATCACAAAGACACTTTCCGGCTCCGTTGCAGGTGTGCAGGTGTTGAGCAGCAATGGCCAACCTGGCGTATCATCCAACGTCCGTATCCGTGGTATCGGCTCTATCAATGCCGGCACAAACCCTCTGTATGTCGTTGACGGTGTGCCTTACGACCTGGACTTGTCATCTATCAACACTCAGGACATTGAGTCCATGACTGTCTTGAAGGATGCTGCTGCCGCTGCGCTTTACGGTGCTCGCGGTGCTAATGGTGTGATCCTTATCACTACAAAGAAAGGACAGCGCGGAGAGCCTACTATATCTCTTGATGCCCGTTTGGGTTCTAACTCACGTCAGATTGGCAAATATGACGTAATGGAAGGACCAGCAGAATATTATGAGACACTCTACAAAGCTCGCTACAACCAGGCTTACTACAACCAGAACCTCTCTCCTGAGGCAGCTAACATGGCAGCCAACTCACAATTGTTCTCTGCAACCGGTTATCAGATATATACACTTCCTGCAGGCGAGGGACTCATCGGCATGGACGGTAAAATCAATCCTAACGCCAAACTCGGATATTCTGACGGCCAGTACTACTACACTCCAGATGACTGGACAAAGGGTACTATTGACAATCAGACACGTCAGGAGTACAACCTCGGCATATCAGGTTCAACTGACAAGATGAACTATTATCTCTCAGCAGGTTACCTTGATGACGGTGGTGTTATCGAGAACTCCGGCTTCAAGCGTATATCTTCACGTATCAAGGTTGACTACCAGCTGAAGAAATGGCTGAAAATCGGTACAAACCTCAGCTACAACTACAATAAGAGCAGATACCCTGATGAGCAGACAAATGCAAGCGGTTCAGGAAACGCCTTCCTCCTTGCCAACGAGATTGCGCCTATCTACCCAATGTATGTGCGCAACGCTGATGGCAGCCTCATGTACGACAAGTCAACAGGCAATGTCGTTTATGACTACGGTAACTCTGCGCTCCCTAACCAGACCAACTGTTCACGCAACTGGATGTCTTCATCAAACCCTATGAGTGACCTCATCTACAATACAGAGGAATACCTTATGGACATCTTCAGCACTCGCTGGTTTGCCGAACTGACTCCTATCGAGGGCCTGAAACTGACAGCATCACTCGGTGTTGACATTGACAACACACGTACTCACCTCATAAGCAACAAACTCTATGGACAGTCTGCAAGCTACGGTGGACAAATCATGCAGGAGCACAGACGCACTTCCGGACTTAACCAGCAGTATTTGGCTAATTACCGTCGTGAATTCGGACAGCACCACGCTGACATCCTCCTCGGTTACGAAAGCTATGACTATCGCTACGAGAATTCTTACGCTATCGGTAGCAACTACTATAAGGAGAATGACTTCACTGTCAACAACACGATAGACCAGATTAGAGGTGGCGGTTCTGCAACTGAGTACTCTACACGCGGTATCTTCGGACGTATCAACTATGACTTTGATGAGAAATATTTCGGAAGCGTCTCTTATCGTCGCGATGCTTCTTCACGCTTCCATCCGGACAACCGTTGGGGTGATTTCTGGTCAGCATCAGCTGCATGGGTAATCTCAAAGGAGAAGTTCATGGAGAATGTGAAATGGGTTGACATGTTGAAGTTCAAGGCATCTTACGGCCAGCAGGGCAACGATGACTTGCGTGACACACAAGGTTACAAGAACTACTATCCATACATCGATCAATACCAGGTAACAGGTGCTGACGGTGTGTTCTCTGACGGAACTCTGTACTACAAAGGCAACAAGGATATTACTTGGGAGACTTCCCATTCATTCAACATTGGATTCGACTTCTCGCTCTTGAAGAACAAACTGAGTGGTACAATCGAATACTTCAGCCGCAAGTCAAGCGACATGCTCTACAACAAGCCAGTTGCTTCCTCTAACGGTTACAGCAGCATTCCTATGAATGTCGGTTCAATGAAGAACTATGGTTTGGAAGTTGAGTTGAAATACACTCCTATACAGAC
This sequence comes from Palleniella intestinalis, assembly GCF_013166595.1. Lineage (GTDB taxonomy): Bacteria > Bacteroidota > Bacteroidia > Bacteroidales > Bacteroidaceae > Prevotella > Prevotella intestinalis. The sequence goes on from NZ_JABKKG010000006.1 coordinate 145,983, forward strand.
AAAGAACCTTACTTGGGACATCTTCGGCAACATCACACAGATTAACAACAAAGTGATAGAGCTCCACCCTGACCTTGGAGGCGAGCTTATCAACGGTTCACGCATCTACCGTGAGGGCGAGTCTATGTACCAGCTTTATCTTGTCAAGTATGCAGGTGTTGACGCAGCAACAGGTAAGCCTCTCTACTGGGCAAAGCCACAGATAGAGGACGAAGAAGGTAACCTTGTCACTGTAGAGGATGGTGAAGAGTATGCAACACCAGACTGGTCAGTGGCATCAGCAACAAACAAGCAGTCAACAGGCAACACAATGCCTAAGGTCTACGGTGGTTTCGGCACATCGGTTGATTTCTATGGTTTCGACTTCTCTATCCAATTCGCTTACCAGATGGGCGGCAAGATTTGGGACTACACTTATCAGGACTTGATGCACAATGGTAACAGCAACGGTGCAGGACGGAACTGGCATAAGGACATTGCAAACGCATGGACTCCTACAAACACAAACACTGACGTTCCACGTTTATGTTCAAGCGATGAGTACACCAATGCGTCAAGCGACCGCTGGCTCATCAGTTCAAACTACCTTGCTTTGAACAACATCACTCTTGGCTACACTCTGCCAAAGTCCCTTCTTTCAGGTGCAGGAATCCAGTCTGTACGCGTTTATTTCGCTGCTGACAACATTGCAGTGTGGGCTGCACGCAAAGGACTTGACCCACGCCAGGGTTACGTTACATCAGAGAATGCCACTTACGGTGCTCTCCGCAGTCTCTCTGCCGGTCTGAAGGTTGTGTTCTAATTTTACAAACAGATAATTCGAAAAAGATATATGAAACAGAAGTTTTTAAAGACAAAGATATCTTTGGTTGCAATGGCATCCATCATGGTGGTTGGATGTAATGACCTGGAAACGGCTCCTATGGGTTCTTATGTCACCTCCGACCAGAAAGAGAATGTTGTTGCACAAAATCCTGAGATGATTTCTGCCAGCGTTGCAGGCATCACCGCCATGTTCAGCCAGTATGGAAAGGCAATCCCGGCTTCATTCGGCCATAATGACATCGGTTATCCATGTATAATGTTGCAGTTTGACTCACGTGGCACAGACCTCGTTTCTACGAATATAGGTTACAACTGGTTCGCTGCCGGAGTGACTTATGAAGACTTGATTTATACAGGTCGTGCAACAGTATTGGCATGGAACACTCTCTACAACCAGATTTACTCAGCTAACCAGGTGGCAGCTGTGATAAACCCGGAAACAGATGATGCCACTTCACAGTTCTATCTGGCACAGGCTCTCGGCATACGTGCTTTCGACTACTTTATGCTTGCTCAGATTTACCAGCAGACATACAAGGGCAACGAGTCAAAACCTTGCGTACCGATCATTACAGACGCTAATGCTGACGAGGCCGCAACAAATGGTTGCGCACGCAGCACTGTGCAGGAGGTTTACGACCAAATCATGTCTGACCTCAACAAAGCAGCTTCACTTCTTGAGGCAAGCGGAATGGAACGCTCTGACAAGCGTTATCTCAGCAAGGAGGTTGTCTATGGACTCCGCGCACGTGTGGAGCTTGTTATGGGCAACTGGGCAGCTGCCATTGACGACGCAGACAAGGCTATTGCAGGCAGTGGAGCACCATACAGCATTGCAGAAGTAAGCACTCCGGGCTTCAACGATATTGACGACCACGCTTGGATGTGGGGAATCCTGATTGCAGAGACAGATCGTGTTGTCACTTCCGGTATTGTGAACTTCCCATCCCACATGGGTTCTCTCAACTATGGCTATGCTTCAGTAGGCGCATGGCGCACAATTAGCAAGAGCCTCTTTGACGAAATTCCTGCCACGGATGTACGTAAAGGCTGGTGGCTCGATGCAAACGGACAATCAGCAAACCTTGACGATAACATGAAGAAACAGGCCGCTGCTTATGGCTGCCCTGCTTACACTCAGATGAAGTACGGTCCTTATCAGGGCGTCATGGCTCAGTCTACAAACGCAAGCGACATCCCTCTCATGCGCGTTGAGGAAATGTATCTCATCAAGGCCGAAGCAGAGGCTATGAACGGAAATCCAGCAGCAGGAGCAGCAACATTGCAGGACTTTGTCAGAACTTACCGTAACCCTGCCTACACATGCAAGGCAGCCACAGCGGAAGGTGTCCAAGAGGCTGTATGGTTGCAGCGTCGTATTGAGCTTTGGGGCGAGGGACTCACTTGGTTTGACATCATGCGCTTGAAGAAAGGTGTTGACCGCCGTGGTGCCGGCTTTGAGCCAAGCTACGTGTTCAACATCCCTGCCGGTGATCCTGCACTGATTTATCGCATCCCTCAGTCAGAGATTGCTGCCAACCCACTTATCAGCGAGGACCAGAACAACCCTTCAGTGTCACTTCCTACACCTGTCACTGACAATTAATAACTTGTAGAACATAATATTTACACTAATTATGACAATACGCAAATTATTCGCAATATTGACCGTTATGGCGGGAATGGTGCTGACATCATGTAATGATGACGGCTACTGGGAACAGGCTGCACCTAACCAAGTAAGTGAAGTCTCATTTGACCAGACAAGCACTAAAGTCAGTGTTCCAATGGCTGACGAGACAACACAGTTCGCTGTCAAACTTACTCGTGGCAATGCTAACGGCACTGTCTCTATCCCTGTAACAATCGAGACAGCTACCCCTGAAGTGCTTAGCGGTGCTGAAAATGTTGAGTTTGCTGATGGTCAGACTACTGCTGACTACATCATCAACGTGACAGATGCTGAGCCTGGTATCACTTATACTGCCAAAATCAAACTTGAAGATAAATATAACACATCGGCAAACAACATTACCACAACTTTCAGCTATAACAAACAGCTGGAGTTCACTCCAATGGGCACTGGCTACCTGATTGACGGTACTGTATCCGCAGCTTTCAATCTTGACAACACTCTGCCTTATGCAGTAGAGATTGAGTTTGCCAAGACAAGTAAGGCGACTATCTATCGTTTCATCGGCCCATGGTCTTATGCTAACCCAGAGGGTAAAAATGATGGTCATGGTTATATCGGTTATGTCTATAACGAGGATGGGGACGGTGACGAGAAAGCTCATTGGTTCGAGATCACATGTACAGGAACTTCTGCTTCCATGGCAATGACTCAGACAGGTATGAATTGGGGCTATGGTGCGTGCAGCATTGGCTCTATCTACGGAAATTTGAGCTCTAACATTCAGGCATACCCTCTCGGCATTTATGACGAGGCAAAGGGTGTCATCACTTTCCCTGCAAACTCCCTTGTGTTTAATATGGCGGACGAAGGTAACTTCATAGCCAAGAATCCAACAATACTCTATCTAAGCCTTGACGCATTCTCGGCTGATAACGAATAAATGTTGGTCATATAATTTCTATATACATGAAAGAGCTGCACCAAACCGGTACAGCTCTTTCATATTATTCATAATGCTGTAAAACAAAAAAAGCCGTATCAGACTCTCTAACAGAGTAATGATACGGCTATTTTATGTACTATCATTTAATATAAAAGTCATTATTAGCGAAGCGCAACGGCTGTACAGCCCTATTCTAACGGCATCAGTTGCCCACCTGAAGCACACCATAAGGGCCTTGGGTACTGCAATGGTAGCGCGTCAGGCCTTTGCCACCGGACTCGCAGTTGCCGCCATTGTTCATGTTGTAACGGCGCTTGCAGACACTGCAGGTGGCAATGCCGTCACCGGACATCGTGAGGGGTTTGGAACGCACTGGCACTGCGTTAGGGTCGAAACAGTTGGGACATTCGCGGTCATAGGCGCAGAACTGGCCGTCCATCAGTGTGCCGAAGCCGACGATAAGCCCGCCGTTCATCCCGAGAACACGTGAGCGGCGGTCGTCCTCTGCGGTATAGCGCTTTGTCGAGGATTGCCCGCTGTTGTTCTTGAAAGTGAACTCCTTGCGCGCCTCATTGTTGGTTATCATGCAGAACACTCCCGGTGACATCCGGTTCATGGCAGAGGCGAGCGTCTCATCCAAATGGATGGCATTGTCTATGATAAGGAAACACGGCTGGCTTGTGTATGTGTTGTCACCGCTGCACCCTATCATGGAAAGCGCCACAAGGCACAGGCTATACAGCCAAGAGTTTCCTTTCCGCATCGTCAACACGTTCAAAGTTAAACTCCTTCAGTATGGATTCCATCAGCGACTGTATCCTGTCGTTGCAGAGATTGCCGATAGAACCCTCGTGAGTGTGCCGGATGTCCTTGTCAGGCGTGAAGTTCCCGGCCTCGATGTCCAGTCCCACCTTGCGGTAAGCGTCACGGAACGGCATGCCCTCGACAGCAAGACGGTTAACCTCCTCTACGGAGAAGATGGCATCATACATAGGATTGTCAAGGATGTCCGTCCTCACCTCCATACGGTTGATTATGTAAGCCGCCATTGACAGGCAGTCCTTCAAGTTCTCGAAGGCAGGGAGAAACACCTCCTTGATTATCTGAAGGTCACGGAAATATCCGCAAGGCAGATTGTTCATGATGAGCGTCACCTGCTGTGGAAGCCCTTGCAGCTTGTTGCATTTTGCACGTATAAGCTCAAAGACATCCGGATTCTTCTTGTGCGGCATTATGGAAGAGCCAGTCGTGCACTCTTTAGGGAGCTTCACGAAGGAGAAATTCTGTGAATTGAACATGCACGCATCAAACGCCATTTTAGCCACTGTCCCTGCCACACTCGCCATTGCCATTGCCACGTTGCGCTCCATTTTGCCGCGTCCCATCTGTGCATAGACCACATTATAGTTCATCGTGTCGAAGCCGAGGAGGTCGGTTGTCATCTGCCTGTTCAGCGGGAACGACGAGCCATAGCCGGCAGCAGAGCCGAGCGGATTGCGGTTTGTCATGCGGTAGGCTGCCTGCAGGAAGAGCATATCGTCGGTAAGCGACTCGGCATAAGCGCCGAACCACAGTCCGAAGGATGACGGCATGGCGATCTGCAGGTGTGTATAGCCCGGCATAAGCACGTCCTTGTACTCCTCCGACTTTGCCAAAAGCTCATCAAAGAGAGACTTTGTCTCCTCCACAATGCTGCGGAGAGCGGCACGTGTGAACAGTTTCAGGTCCACAAGCACCTGGTCGTTGCGTGAGCGTCCGCTATGTATTTTCTTGCCCATGTCTCCCAAAGCGCGTGTGAGCATAAGTTCCACTTGTGAGTGGACATCCTCGATGTCGTCCTCGATGACGAACTCTCCCCTCTCGCAGACGTCATAGATGGCACGCAGTTCGTGCAGTAGTTGCGGCAGTTCTTCGTCACCGATGAGTCCGATACTGTTAAGCATGGTGATGTGCGCCATAGAGCCGAGCACATCGTACTTTGCGAGATAGAGGTCCATTTCGCGGTCTCTGCCCACGGTGAAGCGTTCTATCTCCTTGTTTATCTCAAATCCCTTGCTCCAAAGTTTCATAAGAAATCGTGGTATTAATTGTTAACCATAAAGCAGAAAAATCCATGCTCAATGCACCGCAAAGCGGTGTTTTTTTGTTAACCCCGTATGCCGTTTATCGGCATGCGGGGTACAACGTAAAGTGTAAAACAGCACCGTAAGACGGTGCCTCACACTGAGTTTTTCACTTTGCATGGACTTCCATGAGGCACCGTCTTACGGTGCTATTGAAGAATTGCCCTACCACCCCGCATGTCGCTCTGCTCCATACGGGGTTAACAAGAATGCACCGCCTCGCGGTGCTCCTTCGTTACTGGAGTTGCATCCACTATATAGTCACTACTGTTTTTCTATAATTTACATCATCTGATAAGGCAGACCGGCAAGCATATCCGCCATTTGGTCGATGCCCTTCGCCAGTTTCTTGCCAATCATCATCTTCATCATCATATTGAGGTCAGCCTTCAAGGTGAGCCTCATCTTTGAGCCGCCGGCACTCACAGGGAGCACCTGAATCCACAGATTCGCGTCAAGCGGCGCACCGACAGCCTCCAGTTTGATGCAGCGGTTCTCCTCACGCTCGACAATACGTAGCTCCATCAAGCCAATCATCGGCACAGGAAAAGAGATGCTGTCACCGGTAAGTTCCACTTCTTTCAGTTTCTCCAGCTGCGCCGGGTCCTGTCCCGCCTCCTTCAGTTTCTCCGCAATCATCGGGTTGTTGGCGGCATTTTCAAGGATAGGGCGGAAAGTCTCAAGGTTCGAGAGCTTGCTATACACCTGTTCCACAGTGCATTGTGGCAGGAATTTTACTTCACTTTCGTATTTTGCCATAAGTTGGTTGTGGGTTTTGGATTGTGGGTTTTAGGTTGTGTTTTGTGGGGCAATATTGTCAATACTGACAGCACTGTCAATATTGCCCATAACCTAAAACCTGAATATTTAGTCCTGCATCCATGTTGAAGGCGACTTTCTCCATGTTGAGAGCACCTCGAGGTCAGACTCCCTGATGTAGCCTGTCTTGGCAGCGATGGCAGTGGTGTGCTCATAGTCGGAGAGCGTTATGAGGCGCACATCGGCAGCCTTGAAAGCCTCCTCCGCCTGTGGGAAGCCATAGGTGTAGGACGCTACCATGCCCACTACCTCAAACCCTGCGGCGCGAAGAGCCTCGACAGCCTTCAGAGAAGAGCCTCCTGTGGAGATAAGATCCTCAACGACAACGACTTTGGCACCCTCCGGCAGCGTTCCCTCGATAAGGTTTCCCATGCCGTGGTCCTTCGGTTTTGAGCGCACATAGCAGAAAGGCTTGCCAAGTTCCTCGGCAACCAGCGCGCCCTGTGCTATCGCTCCTGTCGCCACACCTGCAACGGCTGTCGCCTCAGGGAACTCGCTGTTGATGAGGTGGCACAGCTCCTGCTTCACGAAGCTGCGTACCTCAGGGTAAGCAAGCGTCTTGCGGTTGTCGGTGTAGATAGGTGATTTCCAGCCCGATGCCCATGTGAACGGGTTCTGTGGCTGCAACTTGATAGCGTTGATTGCGAGCAGTTTTGCTGCGAATGCGTTTTTTATTGATTCCATGTGTTGTATGTTTTTATTGTTTTACGTTTCCATGTATGCGCCTTTCGCGCGCTATTTTCAATAATGTCCGATGTTTTCTGCAAAGGTAGTTATTATTTTTGATATTGCAGCATTTTTCACTTTTTTTGTGGTTTTGTGAGCATCTGCAAAACAAAAGGTTACCTTTCGCATGGTAAAGTGTAACACTTCGCACGACAAAGTGTTACCTTTGGGCAGGCAAAGTGTTACCTTTTGTATTTCACTGATTTACAGTAGTTTTACAAACCATAATACAATAAAACGCTGATGACAGTCTTTCACCTCTGCGTCTGGCAGAAAGCGAGGACACTTATTCTAATGCCGGGGATGTCCCTCAACGTCTCAAGGCACGCCCTGACGGTCGCTCCTGTGGTGATTATGTCGTCGATGAGCACGACATGGCGGTCAGTCAGGCATCCGATGTCACCCAAAAGGAAACCACTGTCATTGCCTGTTTTCCGGTGATGCGCCGTGGATGCCTGGCTGACAGCATACTCCCGGCGGGTGAACACATCCGTGACTATGGGCAGCCCGGTGACCTCGCTTATGCCGAGGCATAGCTCCTCGCTCTGGTTGAAACCGCGCTTCTTCCGCCGCGACGGCGTCACCGGCACAGGCAGAAGCACCTCGCCCTCGGCAAGAATCCGTGCCGGCACGTCCTCCAGCGCCATGAGTTGTCCGGCATAACGGCAGAGTTCGGCATCGGGATGGCTGTACTTCATGCGCAAGATGATGCTATGTGCCATATCGTCAGGGACATACTGAAACGCAACCGCCACACTCTCCACGGGGAAAATGTCCCAAAACCGGCGCGCAAGTCTGCTGTCGCGAGGGTCGGTGTGTGGTGACGGGCGCGCCATTCCGGCAACGCAGCCGAGGCAGACATGCCTCTCGGTAGGCATAAGCCGTCCGCCGCAGCAAAGGCATGTGCGTGGGAAGATTGCGTCTTTTATGCTTCGGAGGTTCATTGGGGATTGGTTTTGGTTAGGATTGACAGTATTGTCAGTTATGTCAGAATTGTCTGATTGACAGTGTTGACAATACTGACAATTGTGTCAACACTGTCGGCTTTCCGCCTTAAATTATCTTAATCTTTCGCCGGCAGGCGGTGTTTTGTCTCGATTAATTGCTAATTTTGTGAGACGATGACTTATCAGGAAATCATACGACGGTTGCTGCCTGTCTGCGGACAAGGCGAGGCGCGGGCAGTGGCAAGGCTCGTGCTGGAGGAGCATTTCGGGCTTTCGCTGACGGACATTGCCTTGGGCAAAGTTAATGATTTTAGCCGAGAAGACCTTGAAGAGCTCGAAAAAATTATGGTTCGTTTAGAAAACCATGAGCCTGTCCAGTATGTCCTGGGGCGGGAATGGTTCTGCGGCAACAGTTTTCGGGTAGCCCCGGGAGTGCTTATCCCTCGTCCCGAGACGGAGCTTCTTGTGGACAAATGCGGCGTGGCAGACAGCGGTTGCCGTGTCCTTGACATAGGCACCGGCTCCGGATGCATAGCCATAAGCATCGCACTGCGCCACCGCTGCCATGTGGAAGCCATGGACATCAGCGAGGAAGCGCTGGCTGTCGCACGGGAAAACGCCACAAGCCTTGGCGCAAAGGTCGCCTTCCGCAAGGCTGACATACTGCAATGGCGTGAATGGCATGCACTTCCCGCAGCGGAGAAATACGACATAATCGTCTCCAATCCGCCATACATCTGCCGTAAAGAAGCCGCGGAAATGGAGCGCAATGTCCTCGACCACGAGCCGGAAACAGCTTTGTTTGTGCCGGACAATGACCCTCTGCTCTTCTACCGCACTATCGCTGAATTTGGCAGGGAGGCACTTGCCGAGGGCGGAAGGATAGCCTTTGAAATCAACCGCGCCTATGGCAGCGAGATGTGCAGTATGCTTTCCGCACTCGGATACCACGACGCGAAAGTCATCGACGACCGGTTTGGAAACCCAAGGATTGTATTATGCAGAAGATAGACGAAAAGGAAGCCCTTCAGCGGCTGACGCTCCTTTGCTCGCAAAGTGAGCATTGCGAGAGCGAGATGCTGGAGAAAATGCGCCGTTGGGAGATACCCGACGATGCCCGGGCACGCATCATGGCGACGCTCATCGAGGAGCGTTATATCGATCACGACCGTTATTGCCGCGGCCTTATCCATGACAAAATGGAGTACAACCATTGGGGCCGACGCAAGATTGAGCAGGCTTTGTGGATGAAAGGCATAGAGAAAAGCATCTCCACACCGCTGTTTGACGAGATTGACGAGGACAGATGGACGGACATCCTGCGTCCGCTGATCAGGCAAAAACGCAAGTCCGTGAAGGGCAGAAACGACTACGAGATAAACCAAAAGCTGCTCCGCTTTGCCTTAGGCAGGGGCTTTTCCTTCGCCGAAGCGAGGGAGTGCATCGGCGATGTGGACGATGTGGAGGAGGATTGGTGAGAATTGTTAGTTAACTCGAATTATTCGAATTAACCGATTCACTCGACTTAACCGAATCATTCGAATAATTCGAGTGAACCAACAACCTCCAAAAAACACAACCAAAAACACTAAGAAATGATAGCATTACTGTTTCTTTTACTGCTTATCCCTGACATATATATATGGTATATGTTCCTGCGCGGCACACATTGGGCGTGGCAAGCGGCATTCTTTGTGCCGGTCATCGCCACGATTCTGTGCATGGTGCTTGTGCAGACACCGCTGTATCAGGCATGGATGTTCCGCGTGGGCATGATGCTTATGCTCATATTCACCGTCCCAAAACTGCTGTTCATGCTCCTTTCGCTCATAGGACTTGCGGCACGCCCGCTGCTGCCTGTGGCATGGCAGGTGATGAACGGTGCCGGTGCGGTTGTCGGAACAATAATGGTGGGCATCGTGATGTATGGCATGCTGTTCGGCTGGCGACGCCTTACGGTCAATGAAGTGGAACTCTCGTTCAAGGACTTGCCAGCAGGTTTTGACGGCTACCGTATCGCGCTGATGTCCGACATGCACATCGAAACCTACGGAAGTGCGCCGGAATTCGTGGAGAAGATTGTCCGCGAAGTGAACCAAAGGCAACCGGACATGATTTGTTTCGTTGGCGATCTTGTCAACAGCAGCCCAAGGGAGCTTGACGGTTTTATGGACATTTTTCCACAGTTGAAGGCTAAGGACGGTGTGTTTTCTGTCATGGGAAACCATGATTACTGCACCTACACCAGGGACAAGAGCGCGGAAGCCATACGCAAGTCTGTCCGCGACCTGCAGGAACGTGAGCGCAGGTTCGGGTGGCAGTTGCTGAACAATGACAACAGGACTATACACCATAACGGTGATTCCATACTCCTTGCCGGTGTGGAGAACTCCAGCCGTCCGCCGTTCCCTGACTATGGGGACTTGCGGAAAGCACTATCGACAGGCAGAAAAGCATCATCGGCGAGCAAGAATGGCAGTCTGTTCACCATACTTCTCAGCCATGACCCAACCCACTGGCGGCGCAACGTGCTGCCGGAGACGAGTGTGCAGCTGCAACTTTCGGGACATACGCACTCCACACAGTTCAAACTCTTCGGGTGGACTCCTGCATCCCTTATCTACGATGAGTACGCCGGACTGTACGAAGAAGCCGGTCGCAAGCTATTTGTCTGCACCGGAACAGGCGGAAACCTACCCTTCCGCTTCGGCGTTTGGCCCGAAATCGTGGTCATAACACTGAGGAAAGGGTAAAGACGGACATACTCTTTCATACACTAACCATATAAACATCTAATTATGTACATTACCATTTTTATCATCATTTTGGCAGCATTCTGCCTTTTTATCTTCCTGAAAAACAAGAAGGAAACCATTAAAACGAGTGAAGAACAGTCTTATGTCCCTTCCGAAAAGAAGGAAGAATCGGAGATTAAGCAAGAAACAGAGGATGACTGTCTGAGTGATGATGACAAATACAAAGAGATTGTATCACTCCTTGAAGGTTGCCGTTGCAGACCTCTTTCGCCGGACTTGACACAGCAGGAACTGAAGGAATTGTGGCAGAATGAATACCAAAGAGGCAGGAAAGAAGGGTTCTGCCCTATCCTGCTGGAGATAAACGACAATTTCTTTGACAGCCTTTCGACACCATCATGCCTGACAGAGAAAGAGGAATTCGCCGCATGGAGACAGCAGATGCTTGACAATCCGGTAAAGGACGGTAAGGCTTTGCTTGCGGAAAGACTTGAAGAAGAGCGTGCACTCTTTGAAGAAAACGACGAAGATGCCGACTGGGAAGAGGTGATGGTCGGGACATCCGAAGGGGCGGAAGCATCCACAGCGTTCGATTTCTATGGCAATGACATCCTGCTTGTGGAGGTTCCGGTAAAGAATCCGTGGCAAATCTTCGCCTATCTCCCTATGGGCGGTTGGAACGAATGCCCTGATGCGGAGGAGCAAATGGCTGTCGCAAAATACTGGTTCGAGAAGTATGGCGCTGTGGTTGCCGCCATGTCGTCCGACACAATAGGATATGTCCTCCCACAACCTGTCACAAAAGACACACTGGAACTAGCCGAAGAGCAGTTCGCTTACTGTCCAGACATTATCGACCAAGGCTACGGCAGCCTTGCGACACTTGCCGATGCCGACAAGGAATCGACAGTATGGAACTTCTGGTGGGACTAAGATTTCCACCGGAATGTTTGGCATAAAGGAAAGATTTCATTAACTTTGCCGGAACAAAAAGGCAGAAAGGCCGGAACACTTAATAACAAAAGCATAATCTTAAAACCAATCATCAAACAAAGAAAATCTATGAAAGTTGTATGCGTTCATACTGCAATGGCTCTGGTAGGGCCGTTGACAGAGACATTCAAGAGGCTCATTCCGGAAGTGGAGGTTGAGCATATCGCCGAGAGTTCACTGATAAAGGAGGTCATTGCCAACAATGCCATGACTCCTGCTGTGCGCCGCCGCCTGCTGGACTACTATAACGCCGCTGCGGATTCCGGTGCGGATGTGATTTTCAACACCTGCTCTTCCGTGGGCGACATAGCAGACCTCGGCAACCAAATCTGCCGCATCCCGGTGTTCAGAATCGACAAGCCGATGGCTGAAAAGGCTGTGCAGGAAGCAAAAAGGATCGGTGTAATCTCCACCCTTCCTACCACTCTCGACCCTACATGCCGCCTTTTGCAGAACTGCGCAAAGGCGGCCGGCAAGGAAATAGAGCTCGTGGAGGGACTCGCTGACGGAGCTTTCGCTGCCGGACAGAGCGGAGACGGTGAGACACACGACCGCCTTATCGCCGAGGCAGCACAGAAGATTGCGGACAAGGTGGACATGTTTGTGCTTGCGCAAGGCTCTATGGAGCGCATGGAAAAGCGTCTCGCAGAACTCACAGGCAAGCCGGTTCTCTCATCGCCTTGTCTCGGTGTGCTCGGTCTGAGAAAGTATCTCGGATTATAAGAAACGGCTTATAATACAAAAAAAAACTGATTATAACATTGCAACAAACTACTTGTAATCTGGCTAAAACACAACTTTCCCCTGTTCTCAAAACAGTTTTTCTGCTTTGGAAACAGGGGATTTCTTATGCCACAATCCACTCTCAGAACGCTGAAAGGACGGCTATCACGGCAAGGATGCCCACGAACACCGTTGCCGGCACACACACTGCTCGCATCGGCAAGCGTCCACCGGCATTGGCTGTGCCTGTCGAAAAAGCAGCATTCCATGCCACAACCCATTTGTAAACAAAGAACATCAGTGTGGCAGACACCGCTCCCACCGCTGCTCCGACAAGCAAATCGGTAGGGTAATGCACACCGAGATACATACGCGAGTACACCTGCGAGAGCATCCACACCGTCATTGTCACGGCAAGAACCCTGCTGCGGAACTGCCAAAGGAGTATGGTCAGCAACGCCATCGTGTTCGCTGCATGGCACGAAGGCATGCCGTATGGCGCGCCACGGTAGTCGTGCACGATGTGAATAACTGCAGAAAGAGGATTGTCAAGGTTGGACGGACGCAACCTTTCCGCCCATGGACGGATGACATGGGAGCACATCTGGTCGGCAAGGAGAATGGTAAGTCCCACAGCGACAATGTACAACAGCCCCCTTCTCCACCCCAGCGAGCGCACCACGGCGTATGCAACGGCAAGGTACATCGGTATCCATGTGAACCTGTAAGTCAGCATCCACATGTACTCATCCATATACTCAAAATGATGGGAATTGACCCATAAAAGTATCGCTTCATCCATATCGTGTCTTGTAAAGTAACGTATTTTTCTGCAAAAGTACTACTTTTTTCCCGCAAACGGCTGACAATGTCAAAAAAAAACATTAATTTTGCATTTCGGAACAATGATTTCCAACCATGTAACAAACAAGAAAAACCAAGAGCAAACATGAAAGAATACAAGAGAACTACCGTAACAGCCGCCCTGCCGTATGCCAACGGCGGTGTGCACATCGGCCACCTTGCCGGTGTCTATGTCCCTGCGGACATCTACGTACGCTACCTGCGCCTGAAGAAGAAGGACGTCATCTTCATCGGCGGCTCTGACGAACACGGCGTGCCTGTGACCATCCGCGCACGCAAAGAGGGCATCACCGTGCAGGAGGTTGTCGACCGTTACCACAACTTGATAAAGGACTCTTTCGAGAAGTTCGGTATCTCTTTCGACATATACAGCCGCACAACATCCGACATACACCACAAGTTCGCCTCCGACTTCTTCCGCACTCTCTACGAAAAGGGTGAGCTTGAAGAGATTACAGAAGAGCAGTACTGCGACGAGGTGACAGGGGAATTCCTCACCGACCGTAACATTGTCGGCACTTGCCCGCGATGCGGAGCAGAGGGAGCATACGGCGACCAGTGTGAGAAATGTGGCGCAACACTTTCTCCGGACGAACTTATCAACCCTACAAACAAGAACAATCCGGGTCACGGACTTGTCAAACGACCAACAAAAAACTGGTATCTGCCGCTCGGAAAATACCAGGATTGGCTGAAGGAATGGATACTTGAAGGCCACAAGGAGTGGCGTCCGAATGTCTACGGACAGTGCAAGTCATGGCTTGACATGGACCTCCAGCCGCGCGCAATGACACGCGACCTTGACTGGGGCATACCTGTTCCGGTGGAAGGGGCTGAGGGAAAGGTGCTCTACGTGTGGTTTGACGCGCCTATCGGCTATATCTCCAACACAAAGGAGCTCTGCGACCGGAACCCTGAGAAGTTCGGAAAATGGGAGCAGTGGTGGCAGGACGAGGACACAAAGCTCGTGCATTTCATCGGAAAGGACAACATTGTGTTCCACTGTCTCATCTTCCCTGTCATGATGAAGGCTCACGGTAAGTACATCATGCCTGACAATGTGCCTTCCAATGAGTTCCTTAACCTCGAGAATGACAAAATCTCCACATCGCGCAACTGGGCAGTATGGCTTCACGAGTACCTCGTTGACATGCCCGGAAAGCAGGATGTGCTGCGCTATGTCCTCACCGCCAACGCACCGGAGACCAAGGACAACAACTTCACATGGAAGGACTTCCAGGAGCATAACAACTCGGAACTTGTGGCGATTTACGGCAATTTCGTCAACCGCGCGCTGCAGCTGACAAAGAAATATTTCAACGGTGTAGTCCCTGCCTGTGGCGAACTCCTTGACGTTGACAACAATGCGATAGCAGAATTCAAGGATGTCAAGAAGAACGTTGAGGAACTTCTTGACCAGTATAAGTTCCGCGAGGCACAAAAAGAGGCTATGAACCTTGCACGCATCGGCAACCGTTACATCACAGAATGTGAGCCGTGGAAGGTGTGGAAGGAAGACCCGAAGCGTGTCGAGACAATACTTTACGTCTGCCTCCAGCTCACCGCCAACCTCTCAATCGCATTCGAACCGTTCCTGCCGTTCTCATCAAAGAGGCTGCGCGAGATGCTTTCCATGGACACATTTGAATGGGAGCAGCTCGGCACAATGGACATCCTCCCTGTCGGAAAGCAGCTCAACGAGCCTGCACTCCTCTTTGAAAAGATTGAGGACAGCGTGATAGACGCACAGCTGCAGAAGCTCGAAGACACAAAGCGTGCCAACGAAGCAGCCAACTTTGAGCCTGAACCAATCAAGGAGAACGTGGACTTCGAGACCTTCGAGAAGCTTGACATACGTGTCGGACTGGTGATTTCCTGCGAGAAAGTGAAGAAGTCGAAGAAGCTCCTCAAGTTCCACATTGACGACGGAACAAAGGACGGACGCACAATCCTGTCAGGCATTGCGCAGTATTACGAAGACCCTCAGGTGCTTGTAGGCAAGCAGGTGCTCTTCGTTGCCAACTTCGCTCCTCGCAAGATGATGGGCGAAGAATCACAGGGCATGATACTCTCAGCAGTGAACTACGACGGCACTCTGCACGTCACCTCCACTCTTGACCAAGAGGTGAAGCCGGGGTCTGTGGTGGGATAAGCCAAGAAAAGGCAACAAAGATAAGCTGAAACAACTCATCAAAGTTAGTAATCAGGCATCATGATGTATCATGAGAAAACATGGTACATCATGATGCTTGATTGTCAATCCCCACAAACATCAACCCGCAGATAATCAGCCAGTTAAAAGAAACCACAACAGCTCAAAAACAAAAGGTAACGTTTTACCCCACAAAAAGTAACACTTTACATAGCCAAAGGTAACCTTTCGCATTGTGAAAGGTTACCTTTGGTTTTCTGTATCATGGCATAACTGAAAATGCCCGGTCATCACAGGTTCATCACATCCTCATCAAACGTCTCTTTCACCATCGCTTTCGCCTTCACCATGGAGCGGTGGTTGTAAATCGTTTGCGTACTGTAGTTAAGCAAAACGGCTATCTTCGCACTGTCATTTATGCCAAGTCGCACCAGCGCAAAGATACGCAAATCAAGGTTCATCGCACCGCCCATGCCAAGACTTATCCTGCTTTCGGGCTGTAGAAGAGCATTGAATTTTTCAATGAAATCAGGGAACGCAAGCAAGAAAGCCTTGTCGAAATTGTTGAAGAACTCCTTCGCCTCCGCCTCCGTCATGCGCGACGGATTAGCAAGTTTCATTAGGTCGGCAACTTGGTTCGCCTTCACCTTTCTTTGTACAGTAGTCTGAAAATGAGTAAGTTTGGCTATATACGCCGCCGTAAGTTCCATAAACATGCTTATGACACTCTCCCTCTGCCTCGTCATAAGCAGCAGTTCCTTGTTCGCCCTGTCAAGACTTGCATTCGTGCGCTCAGCCTTCTCCATTGCCGCGCTCAGCGATTCGTTGGCAACAGTCAATGCCAACCGGCTCTTTTTCACCCTTTTATGGTCAACGAGAAGGAGGGCGGCAACGACAAGAAGCAGCACCGCCATGACGCCAACCGCCATAATAACGTAGCCACGCTGACGGCTGCGCTCGACAAGCTGACGCTCATAATTATTCACAATTGACGGTATCTTCCGCGAAATTTCCAGCAGACGGAGACGGTTTCCGAAGAAGATGGCATCGTCAAGCGAATAGTCCAAATACATGTTAGCACGCTCATAATCAGGCGTTTTGTCATTCACCATATCCAAAGCAAGGGTCTGCAAAGCCAGATTTTCCTTCAACGGACAGATTTGGTCGCTGATGGCGGCACGAACAATGTAATCACGACGCATCTTCTTGTCCCCCAAAGCAGTAGCTGCAGAAGCCATTCCGAAAGTTATCTGGGCATAAAGGCGCTCGTAAACTGCCACTCCAGACAACGCTTTCTCATAAAGTTCCAATGCCTTGCGGTGGTCATTCCGCTTAATTTCCTGCTCAGCTTTCATGTAATACCACGATGCCGTACCCTCCTGAAGCACAGAGATTAGAGAATCCAAATAGACATTTTCCTTAGCATGATAACCTTCAGAATAGGCAGTCCCCTCGGCATATTCCGCAAGAACACCGTAACACCACTCATAAACCATGTAGTAGTCGGGCAGAATCCAATCGGGAATTTCCTCACGGCTGATGCTGCCAAGACAGCCCAAAGCCTCATGGAAAAGCCCTGCCGTGGTGAGCATGTCCGCCTTGTGGATTATGGCAAGGTTAGCATAATCCGTGCTTCCTGCCCTGAGGGCCTCACCATGGAGCTTGTCGGCATAAGCCATTGCCGAATCAAATCTGAATGTTGAATATTCCTCATAGACGGAGTTCAGGTGCTTCAATCGCTCCGTGGGAACGGTGGTTTTAGCAAGTTTTGATTTCACACGCTCTATGGTCTGCTCCTTCAAACGCACATAATGGTCGCGCTTTGCAAGGACTTTGTCCAATGAATCAATACTGACGGTCTCGCCTTTGGCAATGGCAGCCGTAAGAAAAATCAGGAAAAGGATTATTGATTTGCGCATAGGGGTAATGTGTTAGTTTATCTCTTGCAAAGATAATGCAAACCGAATGCAATAGAGCTTGCTCTTAATTGCTGAGGTGCAGCTTATCTTATGCAAAGATAATGCAAACCGAATGCAATAGAGCTTGCTCTTAATTGCTGAGGTGCAGCTTATCTTATGCAAAGATAATACTTTTCCTGCATTCCACCAAATAATTCAATTAATTATATTTACCCGAAACATCAAAATATGAAATATTACTATTTTGATTACCAACTAATTACACAAAATAGTACACTACTGTACATTTACCGCGCAATTACTTAACGGAACAACCTAAAGAAAATCATATTATCTTTGCCGACGGAAACCCAAAAACCTAAAAGATATACACCACATGAAAAGAACATCTCTACTTGCTTTGACCTTTGCGGCAACCGTCGCAAGCAGTGCAGCCACGGAAAAGCGTGACACAACAGCATCCGTCACGCAGGAAAAGAAGGAGGAACGCAACGTCATGCTTAACGCCTCCGACGCCAACAAACCGCGTGAAATCCAAATCGGACTGCCAAGCGAGGACATCAATGTCTATGAAAACGGACTCCCTGCCGTCTATTCT
Organism: Palleniella intestinalis; assembly: GCF_013166595.1. Lineage (GTDB taxonomy): Bacteria > Bacteroidota > Bacteroidia > Bacteroidales > Bacteroidaceae > Prevotella > Prevotella intestinalis. The sequence continues at coordinate 164,007 of NZ_JABKKG010000006.1, forward strand.
TCCGCTGTGCATAAGCTCTCCGCCCATTGGCGCAGCGACAATTCCCTTGGCGAAGTGTCGCTCATGACTCCTTCGGAATCGGCAATCGCCACGGGAAACATAGCATACTCCGTCAACAGCAACAGCCGATGGGGAGAGAAAGACTTCCATGCCGTACTCTCATACAAGGCTAACCACTTCGGTTGGCAGAACTTTGACATGAACGTTTCAGGGGAAATCACCGACAATCTGCTCTTCACAGCGTCCGTCTATCAGAACTTCGACCCGGGCAGTTTCAAACTGAAATTCACGGATTATGCCGACCGCACACAGTTATATCATCTCGGTTTGACGCACCTTCTGCCAAACAACCGCGGACGCATATCCCTCATGTATAAGCATTCACGTAACGAAAACCCGGGCAATTTTTCCAGTGCTGCACCGTTTATATATAAAGGCGACGGCAGCGTTGAGGAACTTCCGGGCTTCAAACTGGGAACAAGTTCTTATGTGCCACACAACGGTTCTTTCCACTACATGGACATTATGACCGGCGAAATGAAGACTTGGAACCTTGGGGACGATGACCGGAACATGGCAAATGAGCTTACTCTGGTCGCCGATTACCGCTTCAACAAAGAATGGAAGGGCAGCCTCTCGTTCAAATGGATGGACGCTCCACGCGCCAAATATGTGGATTTCGGTGGAAGCTCCATATCAGAAGTCTGTGCCGACGACAACTATATGCTTGACGACGGTTCTATATATACCGGACTGAAGGAAGGCAGAAGAACTTGGCTTCATGACGGCAAGGTGAAAAATGTCCTTCTCACAACGGAGCTGCAGAAGACTTTCCGCACCAACACACTGAAACTCGGACTTAACCAATGGCACTATTCACTGGACTATCATTCAGCCTCCATGCAGTGGGACGCCACAGTCGAGGAATATCCCCGTATGCTTAACTCCACTTATGGCTATAACGAACTGAGCCCGGAATACACAAAAGGCTACGAAAACAAACTTGCCTTCTATGCCACGGACCAATGGCAGGCAACGCGACGCCTTAACATCTTCGCCGGAGCACGCCTTGAGTACTACCGCATGAACGCTGACCGCATCCCGATGACCCGCTTCAACGGCTTCCATATTGGAGCGACTTCGCCTGTCGACGGCTCAACAGTGGCTGTGGAAAACATTGTGAAAAACAAGCTCAACTATGCCGCCACGCTCCGTGCCACCTACACTTTGAACCATGGTTTCGGACTTACCGCGGACGCAACCGTAGCGACACGATTCCCACGCATTAACGAATATGCCGGCACCGGACCGACAGAAGAGCAGTACAAACGCGTAACCATCCCTCTCGTCCGTGGCGGAATGACATACCGCAATTCATGGCTTGACCTCACTTCCATGGTCAGCTACATCGGAAAGACAAACAACATCGACCAGCAAAACCTCACACGCCCCGGAAGCACCGAAAGCAAGACAGTCCTGCTCATCTACGGCATACAAACCATAGGGTGGACAACATCGGCTGAGATAACGCCCTTCAAAGGGGCACACCTCCACGCTTTGCTGACACTCCAAAAGCCTACATACAAGGATTACAACGCATCAGTGACATTTTCTGACGGCACCGGCATGGCTGTGAATGCCAACGGGAACATTGTAAAAGAGATTCCACAGACAATAATAGAACTTGACCCAAGCTATAACATCACCGATGACCTGCGTCTTTGGCTCAGTTTCCGCTATTTCGGCAAGACCTACGCAAACCTTCAGGAATCACTTTTCTTCAACGGACGCTGGGAATCCTTCGGCGGAATAAACTGGAAAGTGAACAAAAACCTCAGCCTCAACGCCACTGTCATCAACTTCCTAAATCAAAAAGGGGCAAGCGGCACAATCAACGGAAGCGAACTTATCTCGAAAGAGGATGCTCATCTGTTTGCGGGACATTACATGAGCGGCAACTATCTTCGTCCGTTCACACTTGAATTTGGCATGAAACTTGAATTTTAACCTAACAATATACAAACAATGAAACCTGTACTACTATCATTATTGCTCTTATCTTCAGCAACGAACATCGACGCACAGCGCATCGACATCTCAACATCAAAAACCGACCTGATACTGAAAGTGGGAGACAACAAACGCCTCTACCAAACCTATCTCGGGGAAAAACTACTGAACAAGTCCGACGGTGACATCCTGCCTTGGCACGTTAAGGGCGGCAGCGATGGAAGTGTCTCGGAACGAGGATGGGAAGTTTATCCCGGTTCCGGTGCGGAGGACTACTACGAACCGGCACTTGCCATGACCCACTATGACGGAAATCTTACGACAATCCTGCAATATTCCGACCATACACAGCAGCAGACGCCCTTCGGAGCAATAACGGAGATACGCCTGAAGGATAAGCTCTACCCTGTGGAAGTGACTCTCCATTATGAGTCCTACTACAAAGAGAACATCATAAAGACATGGGCAACAATCAGCAACAACGGTAAAAGTGCGGTGGCATTGTGGCGCTATGCCTCGGCAATGCTCTACTTCAACCGCAGCGAATACTATCTCACTGAGTTCTCAAGCGACTGGGCAAAGGAGGCGCAGATGCGCACCCAACCGCTCTGTTTCGGAAAGAAAGTCATCGACACAAAGTTGGGAAGCCGTGCCGCCATGCACACACACCCGTTCTTCGAGATAGGATTGGACACGCCTGCAAGCGAGAACCGTGGCGAGGTTCTCATGGGAACACTTGCATGGACTGGGAATTTCCAATTCACTTTTGAGGTGGACAATGTGGGGAATCTGCGCATCCTGCCGTCCATAAACCCTTATGCCTCAACCTACGAGGTGGCGGCAAAAGAGAGTTTTGCCACACCTGAGTTCATCTTCACACTATCACAGCACGGCACCAGCGAGGGAAGCCGCGACTTGCAGCGTTGGGCAAGGCTCTACCAACTCAAAGACGGCATGGGCGACCGCATGACTTTGCTCAACAACTGGGAGAACACTTACTTCGATTTCGACCAGAATCTTCTTGCGCAACTTATGAACGAAGCAAAGGAACTCGGAGTGGACATGTTCCTCCTCGACGACGGGTGGTTTGGCAACAAGCATCCCCGTAAGAACGACCGGGCAGGTCTTGGCGACTGGCAACCAACGAAATCAAAACTGCCCGGTGGCATCCACGCCCTTACAGAGTCAGCAAAAACGGCAGGAGTGAAATTCGGACTATGGATAGAACCCGAGATGGTAAACCCTAAAAGTGAACTTTTTGAGAAACATCCTGACTGGGCTTACACCCTCCCTGACCGCAAGACATACTACTATCGCAACCAACTTGTCCTTGACCTCAACAACCCTGAGGTTCAGGAGCATGTCTACAAAGTGGTGGAAGACATACTTAGGAACAACCCGGACGTGGCATATTTCAAATGGGACTGTAATTCTCCGATAACAAACATATTCTCACACTACCTCAAGGAGAAGCAGCAGCAACTCTACATCGGTCATGTGCGCGGACTCTACAAAGTGCTGCAGCGCATCAAGAAGAATTTCCCCGACACCCCAATGATGCTCTGCTCGGGTGGCGGAGCACGCTGCGACTACGAGGCACTGAAATACTTCACCGAGTTCTGGTGCTCTGACAACACAGACCCTGTGGAACGACTCTTCATACAATGGGGCTTCTCCCAATTCTTCCCTGCCAAGGCTATGTGCGCCCATGTGACAAGCTGGAACAAGCAGACTTCCGTGAAATTCCGCACCGATGTAGCGTCAATGGGCAAGTTGGGCTTTGACATCGGACTCAAAGACCTCTCTCCCACAGACCTCCTCTATGTCCAAAACGCCATAAAGAACTGGAACCGTCTGAAACCGGCAATCCTCGACGGTGTGCAGTACCGTCTCGTTTCGCCTTACGAAAGCAACCACACTGCCACAATGTACACCACGGAAGATGCCACAAAGGCTGTCCTCTTCGCCTTCGACATACACCCTCGCTTTGCCGAGAAGCTCCACAAAGTGAAGCTGCAAGGTCTGATTCCAACGGCAAACTATCGCGTTAAAGAAATAAATGTCATGCCTATGATAGACACAACAAAGTCCGCAAAGCAGAGAAGTTCTGCCGCTCCTAATCCGTCATACAAGTCAACATGGGCTTCCGACAATAAGGTCTTCAGCGGCGATTTTCTCATGAAGGTCGGTCTTGATGTGTTCACTGCGCAAGAGACACAGAGCCATGTCATCGAACTGACAAAGGAGTAATGTCATGAAATAAGAGACCTTCTAACACAACAAATCCGTGATACATGCCCTCTTTTGAGAGTGTATCACGGATTACATGTTAATCAGACGACTGAACAAGTCGTCAGTTCATTTTATCAATAGCCGGGGTTCTGCCATCCGGCGCCATTGGTGATTGTCGCCAAATATGTCGTGGAGATAGGGCGCAGAGCATACTCAGGAGTGAAGAACTTAGCCAGGTCAGGGTGTGTCTCCTGCAGATAGTTGGCATCCTTGAACATACCGGTGCGCTTCAGGTCATAGAAACGGCTGTACTCGCCACACAACTCCCTGCCACGCTCGTCAAGCACAGTGCGTACAGAGGCAGTGCCTGAGAGGGCGTTTGCCCCTGCTCTTGTGCGCACCTTGTTAATATACGCCATCGCACCACTGCCACCGTTGAGATAAATGTCAAGCTCGGCAGCGATAAGGTAAACCTCAGCCATGCGCATGATGAACGTAGCATTCAGGTTTGCGAAACGGTTCTTGCTCTCGTTAACAACATAGATGTTGCTGGAGTTGTGCTTGCTCAATGAAGGATAGAAGTAACGCCAGTGGTTCTCTGCATTGCCGGAAGTCATGATTACGTTACGGTCGGCGTCACTGTACACCTTCTTATAGTCCACAAGCAGATAAGAAGCATTGGCAGCATTGGCAACCTCCGATGCGTAACCGGCATCCTGCGGCATGACAAACTTAATGGCAAGGTCACCGATAGCCTTGGAATTCTGTGTCTTGTCAAGGATGTTCTCCTGGAATTTCAGGGTCTTTCCTACGACAGAAGCGTCCTTGCCATAAGTCTTTGCGTCGCCGTCCGTCCATGTGTAGTCACGGTTGCAGTTCCACTCTGTGACAAAGGATTTGTGGAAACGCGGGTCAAGTGAGCCGTCTTCCTGCACGAAAAGGTTGAGCAGATGCCGGGTAGGCATGAAGCTGCCTGTCTGTCCGCCTTCCCATGTCTGTCGCGCCTGTGGATTGTCCTGACGCGCAGCGAAATGGTTGATGGCAGCGAGGAACATCTCATCATTGCGGTTACACTTCTGCGCACCGTTGGATGAGCCATGGCCGTCGCTTCCGGAATACCAGCGATGCTTCCACAAAGCCTCCTTGTTCTCCCAGCTGTTGTCCTGCTTGAAGACATCCTCAAAGTTGGAATACATGTATGCTCCATACTGCGAACCGCCATTCTCACAGTCGGTTATAAGAGCCTTTGCTGCGTCCATACCCTTCTGCAGGAACTCCGTAGAACCATACTCGTAAGTCTGAAGGCAAGCCTTTGCGAGGAATCCCAATGCCGATTTCTTTGTGGGAGTCGTGCAAGTTGCGTCGGTTCCCTTGTCAAGATATTGCGTAGCGAACTCAAGGTCAGGGATAATCACCTCCTTATATATTGTCAATGGGTCAGTGCGCTCAGGCGCATAGTTAGGCACGCCAAGGTCAGTGACCTTCACCACTCCGCCAAACTGCTCCACAGCATTGAAATAGTAAACAGCGCGCATGAAGCGAGCCTGTGCTATGCTGTTGTTGCGCTTTGCCTCGGAAATAGGCGGATTGGCAGCATAAGCGATGGCAGTGTTGCAGCTTCCGATACCGTCATAAATAGCATTCCAGATAGTGTTTGTGTATGTCGTGTTAGCACTCGCACCGCCAAAGAACCAGAAATACTGTGTGTTGCTGTTGCCGTCATTGGCCTTTGTTGTCCAAAGGTCTGTGTCAGCCTCTGTCAACTGCATGTAGCCGTCAGTGCCGTAGAGGACACGCTCCGCGCCGAAATAAATCTGGTTAAGGATAGCCTGATAGCCGTCCTCTGTCATGGTCACAGTGTCGAAGGTGAAGCCTCCCGGGTTCTTCTCGTCCAAGGAGCAAGAGCTGAGAAGTGCCAATGATGATAATGCGAAGACTCCTGTTATCTGCTTTATGTATCTTTTCATAAGTCTGTTTCGTTAGAAGGTTAGGTTGATGCCGATGACATACTGCTTGTAGGTCGGGAAGCTGTCAGCTCCGCCGGTCTCAGGGTCAGTGTCGTTAAGGCGTGAGTCCATTGAGAAGATGAACGGATTGTAGGTTGTGAAGTAGACGCGGCAGTTCTCTATCAATGCCTTGCGTGTCCAGCTCTTTGGCAATGTGTAGCCGAGAGTGATGTTCTTTATCTTGATGAAAGAGCCGTCAACGACACGGAGTGAAGAGTAGACAGTGGCCTGCTTGCCTCCTGTACCCGGGCGTGGATAGAACGCTCCCTGATTGTCCTCTGTCCAATAGTCGACGCCTGACGGCTGGTTCTTTGTCAGACTGTTGTCTGCCGTATAGTAGCCGAGCATGCTGCTCTCTATGGTCTGGCCGAAACGTCCCATGGCATAGATTGTCAGGTCAAGGTTCTTGTAAGTAAAGGTGTTGTTCAGACCGAGAATCCAGTTAGGGTTTCTGTGACCGAGAATGCGGCGATCGTCCTCGCCATACTTGTGCACACCATTGTCAGAAACACCTTTAGCATCAAACTTCTCGTTTGTCTCAACCTTTATGAAGCCCGGCTCCACGCCATAAGCGTCAAGCGTAGCCTTGTCAGTGTCAGTGCCCCAGATTCCTGCATATTTGTATCCATAGACAGCCTTTATCGGTGAGCCGACGAACAGGTTCTCAGCGATGAGGTCGCCGTCAGGGAGTTCCTCTATCCTTTCTTTCTGCCATGTTCCGGTGAGAGATGTGTTCCAAGAGAAGTCCTTTGTCCTTATGTTACGGCTGTTGATAGTAAACTCAACGCCGTGGTTGCTTGTCTTGGCAAGGTTCTGCCATACCTTCAATGGTGAGCCCCAGCCGGTGATGCCTGTAGTGCTCGGCATCTGTCGTGCGAAGAGCAGGCCACGAGTCTTTGTGCTGAACCACTCGACAGAGCCGTCGATGCGGCTGTTAAGGACAGAGAAATCCAGACCGATGTTCCAGTTGTAGGACTTCTCCCATGTGAGGTCAGGACTTGCGTAAGTGCCTGTGTACTGGTAGAAAGGCACGATTTTGCCGTCCACTGTCACGCCGGAACTGCTGTAAGCGTAAGGCTGTGACTGTGTGCCGTAAGCGCCGATGCCGCCGGAGTTGCCTGTGATACCCCAACCGATGCGCACCTTCAGGTTGTCAAGCCAACTGCTCATGCCTCCCATGAACGCCTCGTCAGAGATGCGCCATGCCACGGCAGCTGCCGGGAAACTCTCCCATTTGTTGCCTTCGGAAAGCCATGAGACACCGTCCCAACGGTTGGAGGCTGTGAAGAGATAGCGTCCTTTGTAAGAATAGTTGAAGCGTACGGCATAAGACATCTTCTGAGTCTGTGTGTACTCAGACTTGATGTACTGTGATGTTGCAGCGTTCAGGCGGTGGAAAAGCCATTGGTCCATTGTCTGTCCGGAACCGCCGGCAGTTGTCGGCTCGCTCTGTGACTCTGACCATGATGTGATGAACGTGCCACCGATGCTATGGTCCTTTGCTATGGTCGTGTTGTATGCGAACACATTCTCCCATGTATAGCTCCAGCTGTCGTTGAACACCTTCTCGGCATGAGGCGTTCCCGCGTATGTAGGGCGGTTGGCATTACAGAGCGCCCCCCAATAGAGTCCCTGGCGAGCGTGGGATGTGGAGCCTGAAATCTGGCTTCGTATGCTCATCCCCTTGAACGGAGTAAGCTCAAGGAAACCGGTGGCATTCACGTAAGTAGTGTGGGTCTCGTTGGCATACTGGTTAGGGATGAAGTCGCCAAGCGGAGAATATTGTCCGTTGATATACTCTGAAACGATGTTTCCCTCAGCATCGTAAGCATCGCCGAGAGGGAACGCAGTGAGCGCGCGGGTGAATGTGTTCTTCACGCCACGGTCATGGTTAGAGTAAGTAAGGTTGGATGTGAAACCAACTTTTGCCCACTTGTTTATCTCCTGATCGACATTCAGGCGCAGAGCATACTTGTCGCGCTGCTCGTTGGAAAGCAGGCCCTTATCCTTGGAATAGATAGCGGAAGCATAGATTTTCGTCTTGTCTGTGCCGCCTGTTACTGACAAGCTGTATTTCTGCGTGGTAGCCTTGTTGCCAGAAACAAGGTCCACCCAATCAATCCACTTGCCTGCATTGTAAGCGTCAAGATAGTCCTGATTGCCGAACAGCGTAGCCATGTCGGCAGCATAGTTGCCGTGCTCATATTTGTAAGCCTCCTGATGATAGTTCACCCACTCATCGCCGGTCATGCTGTTCTCATAGTTTGGGGCACCGCTCCAACCATAGTAAGCATCAAAATTGACACGCACCTTGCCTGTCTGTCCGCGCTTTGTGGTGATGATAACCACACCGTTGGCACCGGCAGAACCGTAGATAGCCGTTGAAGAGGCATCCTTCAGCACGTCAATAGTCTCGATGTCCGAAGGGTTCACCTCGGAATAGCTTCCCGGAATGCCGTCGATGATGAACAGCGGCTCGTTGCTTCCGTATATGGAGCGTGTGCCACGGAGCAGGATTTCCGGCTCATCGCCAATCTGTCCGGAACCTTTCACGATGTCCATACCGGCAACCTTTCCCTGCAAAGCCTCCATGGCATTGCTTGTAGGAGCGATGACGATGTCCTCGTTCTTTATGGATGCCACGGCACCGGTGACATCGCGCTTCTTCACCGTGCCGTAGCCGATGACCACCACCTCGTCCATCACCTGCGAGTCGGGAGCAAGCTGCACCTTCATTCCGTTGTGCGCCTTCACGGTCTGCGTGATGTATCCCACGTAGGAGATTTCGATTGTCGCACCGTCAGAAGCGTTCACTGAGAAGTTGCCGTCAAGGTCTGTGATGGCGGCAGCCTGTGAGTTCTTCACCTTGATTGTCACTCCAATCATCGGTTCGCCTGCCTCGTCGACAACAGTGCCCTTGATTGCATTCTGCCGCGCCTGCACAAAAGTGTTCACACTGCCACCGGCAAGTGCCGACAGAGGTGACATCGTTGCTGCAAAACCGGCTACCAACATAGCTTTCATAGCTTTGTTGACAAAAGTTTTCTTCTTTTGCATAAATGTTAAGTTAGTTCTAATAAAAATGTGACTTGTATGCACATGTAACTAAAGATTATGTGGCGCAAATTTAGCAAAATAAATATATAATGGTAGTATCTACACTATCCAATTAACACATTTTACCCCCCCCGATAATTTTTAACAGTATTAAACACAAAGAAAGAAAAAATATATAAAAAGTGCTGTGCTATATTGAATGCTTGTATCATCTACATTTTACATGTTCCGGACACAACCACAGGCATTATCCTTCACTCTCTACTGCATTGCCCTATATTGCCGCCGGAGTCCGCCACAAGGTTTGCGGCGGTGATGTGCTGCCTTTGCAATTGTGAGTCACATCATTTTGCAAACACCGGCAAAACCACACATACGGCGAAAGGTCGTGAGTGACAAAATGAAAGCCTACCTTTTGCATGATGAAAGGTAACGATTGGCTTGGCAAAAGGTAACGATTCACAATGCAAAGTGTTACCTTTAGTTATGTTAACCGTATTTTAATATTCATTAAGTTTTTAGCTTACACAAAACACAAATACACATATCATTTTGAAAGCAATAACACAAGTTTTGCTTACACATTTCCAAAAGAGGATTACAGGACTAACAATGTTGAGGCGGACAACCTTGGACTGCCCCGAAAATAGCATCATATAATAATGTACGGTTGCACCTCCGCATGCCCGAATATCGTCTTTTTTATTGCCCTTACCACGATTTTTTTGCAATAGATAATGGAAAATACATTTTTTTTTATAACTTTGCAGCCGGAAAAACGAAGACAAGGCAACAGGAGGATGCTCATGACTGCCAAGACTGAGTTTGCCACAACATAAAAGAAAAATCTTCAGGGCAGGGTGTAATTCCCGATCGGCGGTAAAGTCCGCGAGCCTGAAACGCTTCACGCAACGCCATAGGACATAACGGAAAATGGCAATGCGGAGGGCGTGGAAGGCAGAACCGTTGAAGCGAAAGTCGCCATTACGGTACCGACAGTAAAGTCTGGATGAAAGAAGAAAAGAATGAAAAAATCTGTTTTATCGCTGGGCATTATCATGTCCACACACCTCGCCTACGCCGGTGGCGTAAGCGAGAAGGATGCCGGCAAGTCCGGCTCTGTCAGTCCGACGGAACTTTCCGACACGACAATCACACTTCAGGAGGTTTCCATCCGTGGCAATTTCTGCAACGAGAGGGAAACGCCGCTTAACCTTACAACAATCACTCCGCAGGACATACGCCTGCACTTTACGTCTCCCAACTATGTGGAGATGCTCAACGGTGTGCCGGGAGTCTATGCCACAGCCTCCACGGGCAGCTATGGCGATGCGTCGCTTAACATGCGCGGATTCAAGCAGGACAACATCTCCATAATGCTTAACGGCATCCCTATCCAGGGACTTACCTCGGGCAGCATGTACTGGAGCAACTGGATGGGCTTGGCGGAGGCGACCTATTCCGTGCAGGTGCAGAAGGGCATGGGTGGCTCGATGCTTGCCGATTGTGCCATGGGCGGTATGGTGAACATCATCACAAAGACCGGTAACGGTCTGCCTAACGGCTCGTTTGCCCTCTCCGTCACTGACGAGGGGCTTACGAAAGGTGTGCTGAACTACTCTACCGGGACATTGCGTCATGGGTGGAACATCGATGCGATGGTGTCGTACACTCGCGGACATGGCTTCGTGGAGTGCTCGGATGTAAGCACTTTCTCCTATATGCTGAGTGTCAGCAAACTGCTCGGTGCTCACAACACACTCATCTTCACGGCACTCGGTTCGCCGGAGACGCACGACCAGCGCAACACGGAGCTTTCCGCTGCGGAGGTGGAAAAGTATGGGCGCGGCTACTCAAAGAACTGGGGTTGGCTCAACGGGGAGAAGTATTCCATAGGCAGAAACCATTATTTCAAGCCGTATTTCACCCTTCAGCATATCCTTGACGGTGAGCGTTTCTCCATGAAAAACTCCGTGTACGTTGCCATAGCCAACGGCGGCGGACGCTCCACCTACGGACAGAAAGGCAGCATTCCGATAATAAGCCACCAGACAACTGACGGGCATATCGACTTTGATGCCGTACAGGCGGAGAACCGTGCGTCGGCGGATGGTTCGCAGAACATCATGCTGGACTATCTTTCGGGACACACTCAGGCGGGTGCGATAGCATCGGCGGAGTATCTTGTCACTAAGGAAATGAAGGTGCTTGGTGGCGTCCAGTACCAATATTACGACACATGGTCGAAGATGAAGGTGCTTGACCTTCTCGGCGGAAACCATTGGTATGACACCACTTCCAAGCAAAATGTCGGTGTGGGTGACTACACCGGAGCGCGTTACGGCAGGACCACGCACCATGCTTCGGGGTACATTCAGGGGCAGTATGCCACGGAGCGCCTGACCGCAAACATCGGTGCGTCGCTGTTCAGCGGTACATACAGCCGTCATAATGACATCACCGGCGAGCGCAGCCGTTGGGCTCACGGCTTCGGAGGAGGAGTGAGGGGCGGTGTGCTCTACCATATTCTGAAAGGGGATGCCGGCGGAAACCGTGATTTGTCGGTGTATCTTAACGGCGGTTACAACTCACGCCTGCCGTATGCCGGTGTGTATCTTGCATCAAGCGACCTGTCTATCACCAACGACATTGTCAATGAAAAGAACCTCCTTGGCGAGCTTGGAGTGCGCGCCTCATGGCAGGGCGGTGGTGCGGAACTGTCGGGATACATTGCTTCATGGCGTGACAAGACGCTGACAGTGAACATCACCAAGCGTGCCGACGAGGCTGCCGAGAAGTACAACATAACAGGCTTGAACGCCCTGCACCGTGGCATTGAACTTGCCGTGCATCAGCGACTGCTGCCTTGGCTGCGTGCGAAAGCGTTCTTCTCCACAGCCTCATGGCGCTGGAAGAGTGACGGCAAGGGCGTGACTTACGACTCTTTCAGTGGAGAAACATTGAAGGAATACAAGATTTACTGCAACAATCTGCATGTCGGCGATGCACCGCAGACGCAGGCAGGTCTTACCCTTGACGGCAGGATTCCTCTGTCAGCAGCCTTGGGAAGCAAGGCGGGCGCATTGTATTTCAATGCCGGTTGGCAGCTGAATGCGCGGATGTATGCTGATTTTGAGCCATCATCACGCACAGACGAGGATGCTCCTGACGCCTACCGTCTGCCGTCCTACAGTCTTGTGGACGCCACCGTCGGCTGGGAAGGAAGCGTAAGCAAAGGTCTGCGCCTGAACCTTTTCGCTTGTTGCAGGAATCTGTTTGATGCGCATTACATTGAGCGCGGCATCGACGGAACGACACACGACCTTGAGTCGTTCCGCGGATATTGGGGCGCACCGCGACAGTTCAGCTTCGGCATGCGCCTTGCATTTTAGAGTTGTTGTTTGGAGAAATATACAAAAATCGGTAAACGGTAAAACCAAAAATGCCGTGGGCTTATCAAGTCCACGGCATTGTCATTAATGTGTTTTCTGAAATATATTAGATATTATTGTGCGATATGTTTCTTTCCGCCCTTTATGTACAGCTGTCCCTTTACAGGAGAAGCAATCCTGCGTCCTGTGATGTCGTACATGCGCTCGATGTCGGAGACAACAGTCTCGATACCGTCAACGCCGGTAGAACCAGACACAGTGGCAATCTTTATTCCTTGAATGTGCAGGCTGCCTGTAGCGGTATTTGTGATGCGGACATACTTGCAAGGCTCTGCCGGAGTAACGGCAATGTCTTTTGTGCCTTTATTTCCGGTGTAATCGGAATGCTTTGTGAAAGTCGTTCCGTCGTCACTCGTGAGAATATCACCCTTCATCGAACCTGTGCGTGCAATATAGAAAGCTATGCTTTGAATGCCGTCCTTCCAATAGAAGGTCGCTGTGCCTGTACTCTTTACAAGCTGGAGTGAGCCGACTTTGTCAGAGAAGACGGTTCCGTCGCTTCCTGCAACATTGCTTGTGGTTTGGAATGACGAACCTTCATTAAGGGTGATTGTGCCGTTGTCAAGGAGTTTCCGGGTCTCAGTGGCATTGTCGGCAATGGTCCAGAAATACTCTTTGTCTGTTCCTATGACGTAATCACCGGAAGTAATTGTACCGCCGCCACCTGCCCATGAAGGGACATACTCCTCGTTTTTGTCAGGGTCGATGCCCTTGCCGTTACCGCCGTCGACAGCGAGTCCGTCGCCTGCCGGCTGTGCACCTCCGTTCTTGATTGCTGTGCCGTCAGCGAAACCGATGAGAGTAGACTGATAGTTTACTACAGCATTCTTGAGTTCGGAGATGACTCCGTAGTTCTCGTCCTCTATGGAGTTGTTGAAAGTCCACTTGAAATCACCTTGCTCGCAGCGTCCGGCGTATGCCTGTGTCGTAGTGCGTGCAGCTTCCGGTGTCTCTATCGCACTTGCCGGCACTGCCTTGCGTGCTTCCGTGTCGGCAGCATTGTTGTAGGATGAGCCTCCGGCAAGTGCTGTCGCGGTGACAGACTCGTCACGTGATTTCGCAAGTACCGCATCCCATTTGCCGTCGGTCTGTGAGCCGTCATAATACTGAACCTTGCGTTCGCCCTTTATGAAGTTGTTGTAAGCCTTGTTCACGCCTCCCGGTTCGCCGGAGAATGTGCCGCTGCCTTCTGCGTCAGTACCCTGCTTGGAGATTAGCATAGGATACTTGCAGTTGCGGAAATAGTTGCTTTCCACGAAAGAAGAGCCGCCGCTTGTCACGCCTACACCATACTTTGAATTGCCGTCAAAGTAGTTGTTGTAGACATGATAGAACGCAGTGCGGATGCGTGGATGGCGTGAATCGGAGTGGTCAAACCAGTTATGATGATATGTCATCCAGCAGTCTGTTGTCTCGCTCTTCATGCCTCCGAGTGAGCATTTGCCGGAATCAAAGAAATGGTTGTATGAGACTGTAACGTGGCTTGACTTTCCTTTGATGTCGACAGTGCCGTCGCCCTTTGCCTGGTCGGAATCGCCACCGGTGCTGCCATAGAAGAAGTCCATGTTGTGAATCCAGATGTTATGGTTGTCAGTGTCAAGGGACAAACAGTCATCCATGCAGAGCATTATGGCGAAATTGCGGAATTCCACAGAGGAAATGCTGCGACAGAGGATGCCGAAGCCATGGATGGCAGCGTCATTGCCTATGCCTTCGAGAGTGATGTTTGCATTATAGGCACCGCTTTTGCCTTTTATCTGCAGTCCTTCCGCGCTCGAACCGAACTTGTCCATGTCCTCGCCCTTGATTGTGCCTATGATGCGGATTGCGAGAGGGCGTGTCTCCTTACCCTTCTCAAATGCGCCAATAATAGCCTGAAGTCCTGTGAAAGACACCTCTTTGTCCTGCATCACACCAAGAGTGATTGTCTTAGCGTTGTTTCCTGTGACATAAATCACGCGTGCATTGCTCTTCAGTGTGCCGTCATTGTTGTATGCGCCGACACCTTCGCTGCGGTTGTAGTGTGCGAAACCGTTGCGGTCGTGCGGCATGACATTCATTGCTGCGGTCTCCATTGCCTTGCTTTCGTCGGCTGTGCCACTGATGACAGGCACAATCTTCATGACGTATGAGCCGGCACTGAGTCCTACGGCATCGGCACGGTAGTAGCCGGGATATTGGCGCACAAGCTCCTTGTCGAGCTGTGTGTATGTGCCTCCTACCGGTTTTATGAACACTTGGTAGTCGGAAGCCCCGTTCACCGGCTCCCACTTTGCATAGGCTGTCTCAAACCATCCGCTTTGCGTGATGACAGCAGCCTTTGCAGACAATGACACGATGAGTGTCAAAGCCATAATGGCAATGTGCTGCAAAAATCTTCTCATTGTTGTTTGTAAATTTTTAGTTAGTGATTGTAAAATTATAGTGTGTTGTTTGACTGTTTTCCGGATATCAGCATAAAGTCATGGACGCACATACAAAATGCGCTGTTAACGTACACAATCGAAAGTTTTTGCAAAGATAGGCGGTAAAATATTCAAATAAGACTTTTTGTGGAAAAATTAACTTTTTTTACATGGAAAGCATTGTTTATGGTGTGCAGCAAACACCATAATGGACTGTATTTCTTATTAATATATATCTTATTCTGTTGGAATCATGAAAAACAAGAAATAAGGTTGCTGAAGGCATGAACACCACTTTTTCATCCATTTATTTGTGTGTTTGGAGAAAAAGCATTACCTTTGCAAAGCAAAAGCCAATCAGTGGGCGAGACTGCTCCTGATTGGCGAGAACGCGGCTTTGTAGTTCAATGGATAGAACAGCCCTCTCCTAAAGGGCAGATCTGAGTTCGATTCTCAGCGGAGCTACGAAAAGTGGCTGCCTGAATTCCTTGTTTCAGGCAGCCACTTTCTTGTTTTTTCCGTTGTCATTGCAGCAAGACGGCATCACTATTTGAATGCGGCAGCCTCTGCAGCGGCAATGATGTCCTCGCGTGTAGGTTCCTTTGCTTCTGTCTGTATGTCAGAGAAGTCGATGTCGAAATGGGCATCACTTGCACCTGTTGCCGCGGATTGTGCAGCCGTTCCTTTAAGGCTTGATGCCTTGGAGGTGCCGGAGACGGTTGCCTCCTGTGTGCTGACAATGATGAACTGCTGCCCTTCTGCCATTTCCTTTTCTATGTCCGGGGCAGCCATTACAGGCTCTTCCTCCATTTTTGTACGTGCTGTCTTGGCAGCAAAGATGCTGTCACAGAACTTAGGCTGCTTGCGCAGTTTCTTCAATGTGCCTTCTGAAGCATGCTGATGCGCCTCTTTCTTTGAGAAGCCCTTTCCTTTGCAGCATTCTATCCCCTCAATGACACAGACACATTCGAAGACCGGCGAGCCGTTCTCGTCCTTTCCTTCAAAGATGCTGCGGTACTCCATGCAGACCTTGTTCTTCTGCGTCCACTCAATAAGTTTGGACTTGAAGTTCACCTCTTTATAAGCCACCTTGTCAATATTGACAAGCTTTGAGAGAATCTGGCGCTGCACAAACCTCATGCAAGCGTCATATCCGTGGTCAAGGTAAAGCGCGCCTACGAGTGCTTCAAAAGCGTTTCCGCCCATGTAGGAGTTATGTGCGGAGGAGCGTCCGCTGGAGAGGACAAGGCGTGTTATACCCATTTCCTTGGCGAGCTTGCCAAGAGTCTCGCGTTGCACGAGCTTTGAACGTGTGTTGGTAAGAAAGCCTTCTTTCTTGCCAGGGAAATGGTCATAGACGATGTGTCCCACCGTTGCGTCAAGGATTGCGTCACCGAGGAACTCAAGACGCTCATTGTTTACGGGGCGGCCTTTCTGGTTACGGTGAGCTACGCTTTTGTGCATCAGCGCAAGCTTGTACAAGGAAATGTCGTGAGGGAGGACTCCCAGTATCTGATACAAAGTAAGATAAAGCTCCTTGTCCTTGCGGAAAGGGAGCTTTATCCTATCAATGATAGTATTTACCATACGTATTTCTTACTCTGCGTATTTCTTGAAGATGACGCAGGCATTGTGTCCACCGAAGCCGAATGTGTTGGAAAGTGCTGCACGCACCTCACGCTTCTGTGCCTGGTTGAATGTGAAGTTCAGGTTGTAGTCTATCTCCGGATCCTCGTCACCCTCCTCATGGTTGATTGTAGGCGGCACGATGTCGTTCTTGACTGCAAGGACAGAGAACATTGCCTCTGCAGCACCTGCACCGCCAAGCATGTGGCCTGTCATTGACTTTGTTGAGGAAATGTTCAGCTTGTAGGCAGCATCACCGAAGACATCCTTGATAGCCTTTGCCTCAGAAATGTCACCGACAGGGGTCGATGTGCCATGGACATTGATGTAGTCGATGTCCTCAGGATTCATTCCTGCATCCTCGAGAGCGTTCTCCATGACGAGTTTCGCACCGAGACCTTCAGGATGTGACGCTGTGATGTGGTAAGCGTCGGCAGACATTCCTGCACCTGCCATCTCTGCATAAATCTTCGCTCCGCGTGCCTTTGCATGCTCCAGTTCCTCGAGAACAAGGACTGTGGCACCCTCAGCCATAACGAATCCGTCGCGGCTTGCTGAGAATGGACGGCTTGCGCGCTCAGGGTCGTCATTGCGAGTGGAGAGGGCGTGCATAGCGTTGAATCCGCCGAGACCGCACTCTACCACGGCAGCCTCTGCGCCACCGCTGACGATGACGTTGGCCTTTCCGAGTCGGATGAGGTTGAATGCGTCAGCGAGTGCGTTGGTAGAAGATGCACATGCTGATGAAGTGATGTAGTTAGGACCGCGGAATCCGTACTTGATTGAGATGTGTCCGCAGGCGATGTCGCCAATCATCTTAGGGATGAAGAACGGATTGAACTTAGGGCCGAGTGTCGGTCCGTTGATTGCAAAGTTCTCAATCTCGTCCTGGAAGGTGCGCATGCCGCCAATGCCGACACCCATAACCACGCCTACGCGGTTCTTGTCAAGTGCCTCCATGTCGAATGCAGCGTCATCGATTGCCTGCATCGCTGCTGCCAATGAGAACTGGCAGTATGGGTCCATCTTGCGTGCTTCCTTACGGTCAATGTAATCTGTTGCCTTGAAATTCTTAACTTGGCAAGCGAAATGTGTCTTGAACTTCTCGACATCGAATCCCTCGATTGGTGCGCATCCGCTCTTGCCGGCAACGATATTGTTCCAGGTTTCCTCGACAGTGTTACCACAAGGTGTGATACATCCGAGACCTGTCACAACAACTCTTTTCAGTTCCATATAATCTTTTGGGGAGTTATTATTTTCCGGTTGCTCTCACCACTCTTTGTGGCTATGCGACGAAAGTTTCCCTTTCCCCGGGGAGCAGCCTGCTTATTTTAACGAAATAATCGGAAGCCACGCCCTGACAAAGCCATGGCACAACTTCCGATAAGTTTTATATCTTTGAGGTATGCTTATTTTGCATTCTCCTCGATATAAGCGATTGCGTCGCCTACAGTAGCGATTTTCTCAGCCTTGTCGTCTGGAATAGAGATAGAGAACTCCTTCTCGAACTCCATGATGAGCTCTACTGTGTCAAGAGAGTCAGCACCGAGATCGTTTGTGAAAGATGCTTCTGGCTTTACCTCTGTCTCATCAACGCCGAGCTTGTCAACGATGATATTCACTACTTTGCTTTCAATTTCTGACATAGTTGTAATTTTTTAAGTTTGTTGAATATTCTTTTATAATTATGGGGTGCTAATGTCGTGATTTCTCCTTATATACCGGAAATCGTTTGCAAAGTAACAAATAATTATTGAATTGGGCAAACATTTTAACAAGAAATGACACTTTTTGTGCACACGCTTGATAGCTTTGTGCATATTTTCCGGTGTTCATTGTCATTTTTGAATGAAAAAAATGTTTTCCTATTCCTCCGGCTTTATCCCCCATTTCCAGTAGGTATGCCCGAAAATGAAGAGTTCGCCCATCGGCCGGAAGCCTATTGCGCGATAGAGTTTCTGCGCTTTTTCGTTCACAGGGTCTACGGCGAGGGTGACAGTGAGGTTACGGCTTTTGCCCTCAGCGATACCGTTTTCGAGCAGTCTGCGCCCTATTCCTTTGCCACGGAGTCCGGGCCTGACAGCGAGGGAGTCGAGGTAGTACTCGCCGGGGACTGTCTCATCCTCCATTCCGGGGAACTCTGTGCCGAGGTGTTCCTTGACGAGTTGCATGGTCACTTGGCGCATTGCGCCGTAACGGCTGCCGTCATAGGCTGTGAGCATGCCTACGGGCTTGCCGTCAAGTTCCGCTATTGTCGTGTTGCGTGCGCTGTAGAGCACATCGTCACGGCTGCATATTTTTTCAGCAAACAAGCGGATGCGCTCTTCAGGAGCGTCCTCCATGAGCATTGCCGCATGGAAGCCTTTGGCTATGAAGAGTGCGTCCGCTTGTGTCGCTTTTCTGAATGTTATCATTTAGAAAAGTAAGCAAGTGTGTTATACATTGTATTTGTCATCGTGCAGGGGTGCCCCGCACGGCATGGTCATCAAGGCTGCTTGCCGATGTAAGCAAGGATACCGCCGTCGACGTAGAGCACATGACCGTTCACTGCGTCAGAAGCCTTTGATGCGAGGAAGACAGCCGGACCGCCGAGTTCTGACGGGTCAAGCCAGCGTCCTGCAGGAGTCTTTGCGCAGATGAATGAGTCGAACGGATGGCGTGAGCCGTCTGCCTGACGCTCGCGGAGAGGAGCTGTCTGCGGAGTGGCGATATAGCCCGGACCGATGCCGTTGCACTGGATGTTGTACTCGCCGTACTCTGAGCAGATGTTGCGTGTGAGCATCTTCAGACCGCCCTTTGCTGCCGCATAAGCGGAAACTGTCTCGCGGCCGAGCTCAGACATCATTGAGCAGATGTTGATGATCTTGCCTTCCTTGCGCTCCATCATCTCAGGAAGCACTGCAGCGGCACAGATGTATGGTGCAACGAGGTCGATGTCGATGACCTGCTGGAACTCTGCGCGCTTCATCTCGTGCATAGGGATGCGCTTGATGATGCCGGCATTGTTCACGAGAATGTCTATCTGACCAACCTCCTCGTGTATCTTCTCCACGAGAGCCTTAACGCCCTCTTCGTCAGTCACGTCGCAAACATAGCCTTTCACGTTTGTTATGCCTGCTTCCTTATAGTTGGCGAGACCGCGCTCGAGTGCTGCCTCGTTGATGTCGTTGAAGATGATTGTCTTTGCACCTGCCTCAACGAATGCCTTGGCGATGTTGAAACCGATACCGTAAGATGCGCCGGTGATCCAGGCGTTCTTACCTTCGAGTGAGAATGGATTTGCCATAGTAGTTTGTTTTTATGATAGTTGTTTATGTCTGTTCTTTGTGTTGGCAGCCGTTTTCCATGTTTTCCGGCGGCAACATCCTTGGTACAAAATTAATAAAAAGTTTTTGTATATGACTTGATTTCCGTCAGTTTTTATAATACATTAACCAATGGGAAGAAGACGGAGGGTTAGGTATGTGCAAAGACAACAAAATAATCTGAAATCACGAAGTATATTTCGACAAAACCGGCATTTTACCGAAATATACTTCGATTCGAACGATTTTTGCAAACACTATTGCCGTCCGATTTGGGGTGTATAACATATCGCTTTGCAAAAGGTAATGGTTTGCAGTGTAAAAGGTAACGGTTGACATGCAAAAAGGTTACCTTTCGCATTGCAAAAGGTAACCTTTTATAAAGCGTTTTGTAGCCTATTGGTTTACAACATGTTAGCAAAACGAAGAACATCCCTACTGCTTCCTGTCGGGGTTGTCCGCTTATGGTGCAGGAATTGCATGTTTTCCGCTGCCGGAGTACAGATGCCTTACATCTTCGCCATTGCCTGCTCGAGATCGGCAATGATGTCCTCCGCATTCTCGATGCCTACGGAAAGGCGGATGAGGTCAGGCGCGATACCCGCCTCGCGGAGCTGTTCGTCGGAGAGCTGGCGGTGGGTGTGTGACGCAGGATGCAGCACACAGGTGCGTGTGTCGGCAACGTGGGTGACAATAGAGATGAAGTCGAGGTTGTCCATAAACTTTATAGCCTCCTCACGGCTACCGTCAAGTCCGAAGGCAATCACGCCGCAAGAGCCGTTAGGCAAGTATTTCTGCGCAAGAGTGTGATACTTGTTGGACGGCAGTCCGCAGTAGTTCACCCAGCTGACCTTCGGGTTCTTCTCAAGCCACTCTGCCACTTTCTGCGCGTTCTCGCAGTGTTGGCGCATGCGGAGGGCGAGAGTTTCCAGTCCGAGATTGAGGAGGAAAGAGTTCTGAGGGGCAGGTATGGAACCGAGGTCGCGCATGAGTTGTGCGACGAGTTTTGTAATGTAAGCCATCTTTCCGAAGGCTTTTGTGTAGGTCAGTCCGTGGTACGACTCGTCAGGGGTTGTCAGTCCCGGGAATTTCTCAGCGTATTTGTCCCAATCGAAATTGCCGGAATCCACGACGCATCCACCCACCTGTGTGGCATGGCCGTCCATGTACTTTGTCGTGGAGTGGGTCACGATGTCGCATCCCCACTCGAACGGGCGGCAGTTAACCGGTGTCGCGAAGGTGTTGTCGATGATGAGTGGCACACCATGCTTGTGTGCTATGTTGGCGAAGCGTTCAATGTCGAACACGTTTCCACCGGGATTGGAGATTGTCTCGCCGAAGAAGCACTTTGTGTTTTCCTTGAAGCAAGCCTCTATCTGCTCGTCAGTCCAGTCCTGGTCGATGAAGGTGCATTCGATTCCGAGCTTCTTCATGGTCACTCCGAAGAGGTTGTATGTGCCGCCATAGATGCTGTTGCATGTGATGAAATGGTCTCCTGCCTGACAGATGTTGAACACAGCGTAGAAGTTGGCCGCTTGTCCCGAGGATGTCAGCATTGCCCCTACTCCGCCTTCAAGGGCGCAGATTTTCTTTGCGACAGCGTCGTTTGTAGGGTTTGCGAGTCGTGTGTAGAAATAGCCTTCGTCCTCAAGGTCAAAGAGGCGTGCCATCTGTTCGCTGGTCTCGTATTTGAATGTCGTTGACTGGTAGATAGGCAGCTGCTGCGGCTCTCCTTTCTTTGCTTTCCATCCTCCATGGATGCAGAGTGTCTCAAGGTTCTTTTTCATTGTGGAAAATGTTGATGTTAAACTGAAAATATCTGTTTTACTCTTTGTTGCCTTATAAGCAAAAAGGCTGCCACCTTTGCAGGGAGCAGGCTTTTTCTGTATGTTATGGCAAGGAAGGACGTATGCTTCAGGGTAAAGATTCATCCTTCACTTGCGGGCATATCTTTACTCCTCTTCCGTGCGCAGGTCCCTTACCTTCTTGCCGAGAGTGATGTAAGCCACCGGTGCGGCAATGAAGATGGATGACAATGTACCGAACACAACGCCGAGAATCATCGCGAATGAGAAGCTGCGGATGCTGTCACCGCCGAGGATGAAGATACAGAGCAGCACGATGAGTGTGGAGAGTGATGTGTTGATTGTACGTGCGAGAGTCTGGTTGATAGAAGAGTTGAATGTCTTCTGCAGGTCAGCCTTAGGGTGCAATCCGAGGTTTTCGCGGATACGGTCGAACACAACCACCTTGTCGTTGATGGAGTAACCAATCACGGTAAGTATGGCGCCGATGAACGTCTGGTCAATCTCGAGGGAGAACGGCAGTATGCCGTAGAACACAGAGTAGCAGCCGATAACCACGACAGTGTCGATGGCAAGGGCCACAATGGAGCCGACAGAGAATGCCATGTTGCGGAAACGCACAAGGATGTAGATGAAGATTGCTACGAGGGCAACGAGCACGGAGATGATGGCTCCATAGGTGATGTCCTTCGCAACAGAAGGTCCTACCTTTGCAGAAGAGATTATAGAGCCGCCTTCACGTATGTCCGGATTCTTAAACGCCTCAACATTAGCCTGGTTCACGAAGCCTGCCTTCTTCAGAGCGTTGTAGAGCTTTGTCTCGCACTCGTCATCGACAGCCGGATTGTTGGACTCAATCTTGTAGTTTGTAGAAACACGGAGAGTCTTTCCGTCAGTACCGATGGCAAGGGCGGAGGTGTTTGCTCCCTCGAATTCCGCTGCAAGGATCGGGCGCACACTCTCAGGCTCTACAGCCTTTTCGAATGCCACCACATAGTTGCGTCCGCCTGTGAAATCGATAGACTGTGACAGACCGCGCACGAAGAATGAAACAATGAACACTGCAACGAACACTCCGTAGACAACGAATGTCTTCTTGCACATTGAGATGAAGTGGATGTTTGTGTTCTGAAGCATGTTCTTGCTTATGCCTGTTGAGAAGGTCAGACCGAGCCACTTGTTCTTTGCAAGACGGTTCTCATAAATCAGGCGTGTGAGGAACACTGCCGTGAAGAATGAGCAGACGATACCTATGATCCATGTTGTGGCGAAGCCCTTGATAGGACCTGTACCGATTGTGAGGAGGATTACACCTGTTATGATAGATGTGAGGTTAGAGTCGAAGATAGCGGAGAAGGCGTTGCTGTAACCGGCCTTGAGCGCTTCCTTGATTCCGAGACCACGCTTCATTTCTTCCTTGATACGCTCGTAGATGAGCACGTTAGCGTCCACCGCCGTTCCGAGTGTCAGCACGATACCTGCAATACCAGGCATTGTCAATGCAGACTGGAAGGATGCGAGGATACCTCCTGTGAAGAAGAGGTTGATGATGAGAGCTCCGTCAGCCATTGCGCCTGGGATGAAGCCGTACATCATAATCATGTAGAGGCAGAGGAGCACAAATGCGATGACGAATGATGTCAGACCCTGCTGGATGGACTGCGCACCGAGTGTAGGACCTACGACCTCTTCCTGTACGATACGTGCAGGAGCAGGCATACGACCTGACTTGAGTGTGTTTGCCAAGTCCTTTGTGTCCTCGATGGTGAAGCTGCCGGAAATCTGTGAGTTGCCGCCGGCAATCTCACCGTTTACGCGTGGAGCGGAGTACACAACGCCGTCAAGCACGATGGCGACAGCCTTGCCTACGTTAGCCTTTGTGAGCTGTGCCCACAGGCGTGCGCCCTCGGAGTTCATCTGCATTGACACACATGGGCGTCCGTACTGGTCGAAATCGTCCTTTGCGTCAACGATGACATCACCCTCAAGCGGTGCGCGTCCGTTGGATGTTGTGACCTTCAGGGCGTGGAGCTCGTAGATGTTCTTAGCCTGAATGCCGTCAGCAGGCTTTGCAGACCAAAGAAGTTTCACGTCGGAAGGGATAATCTGCTTTGCCTCAGGAGAGTTGAGGAGCTGTGCGATGTATGCTGTATCACGTGCGTTTGCGTAACCTACAACGGAGAGGCTCTGGCCTCCTGTCGGCTGGAAGACAGCGAAGAGAGGATTCTTTTTCTTAGCCTCAGCGATGAGTTTGTCAGTGTTCTTTGCGCTGTTGGCAGCCACTCCCGCATCAGCCTTTGCCTCGTTCTTCTTCAACTGGAACTTAGGCTGGGCTTCAGGAGCCTTTGTTGTGTCCTCGGCAACCTCTGCCTTGGCAACAACTTCCTGAGTAGCTGTTGTGTCAGCAGCAGTCTCGCCATTGGCGATACGCTGGTCAAGCTGCTGGAGATAAGGAAGGACTTCTGCAGCGTTGTATGTCTCCCAGAACTCAAGGTTTGCAGACCCCTGGAGGAGTTTGCGGACACGCTCAGGCTCACGAACGCCCGGCATCTCGACCATGATACGTCCGTCCTGACCTTCAAGTTTCTGGATGTTAGGCTGTACGACACCGAACTTGTCGATACGGTTGCGCACAACGTTGAATGAGTTGTCAATGGCAGACTGCACTTCCGCACGGAGTGCGTTCTCAACCTCTGCGTCAGTAGACTGTGTGGAGACTTTTCCCTTCAGCTGCTGTGTGGCGAACACCTCTGCGAGGCGGTGGCCAGGAGCTGCCTTGTGGTAAGCGTTGATGAAGAGGGTGATGAAGTCAGACTGGCTTGTCTCCTCTTCTTTCTTTGCCTCTTCAAGAGCTTTTCTGTAGGCTGCGTCAGACTTGTGGTCGGCGAGCACGTCGATAACGTCAGGAACACTGATTTCGAGAATCACGTTCATACCACCCTTAAGGTCAAGACCGAGACCGATTTGTGTCTCGAGACACTTCTGGTAGGTGTAGACGCCAAGGTACTTCACAGAGTCCTTGTAGTCCTGCTGGGCGATAGGGTCTTCTATCTCGCTTGCCTTGCTGTCATAGTAGCTTGTAGCCACCGAGAAGGAAAGGTAGAAGATACTTGCCAGAGTCAGAAGGACCGCTGTAACAATTACAATTCCTTTGTTTTGCATTTTTTTATTTATTTTTTGTTATTTATTTTCGTGCTTGCCATGTCTGCATGCGTCCCTGTTAAGGTATGGAGCCAATGGGGGCTATACACAATACGCGTGCAAAGTTAATTAATTTTATCCAAATAAAAGAAAAAAGTCGGTTATTTTTTCAAAAACGTGGCAAAACCTGTGTTTTGTCGGCAACAATTACATGGTTCATGGCATTTCAAAGGCACTTGTCTACCGGCATGGCTGCAAGAAAAACAATGCCGCACATGTGGGGCAAGCCTCATTTTCCCCTCATGTACGGCATTGTCCTATTTGCCTGAGCCTTTCAGCTTTATGTGGCTGAAGATAGGATAATGGTCGGAATGCTTGACGGAATTATCCACCACACAGTCATATATGTCCCAATGGTCATTGCACATTATATTATCTATGCGCACATGCATGGAGTAGTAATGCATGGAGAAACCTGCCCAATGCCCCGTCTCACGGTAACAGTCGTTAAGGTTCTTCGCTATGGTGTTGTGCACGTAAGACAGCGGATGGTCATTGATGTCGCCACAGAAGATGACCGGTGTGTCACGGTTCTCCCGCACATAGCTGTCTATCACCCTTGCCTGGGCTGCCCTTTTCGCTGCCGAATGGGCAAGTTTGGAGAGCAAATCCTTTGAGTCCTCTTTAATTCCCTTTCGGTTTGTGCCGCCGTGAACCATTTTGCTGAACTTGTTCTTGTCCTCCACGGAGAAGCCTACTGTCTCAAGATGCGCATTGATGACTTTAACTTCCTGATTGCCTATCTCAACCGTGAAAACTCCGGCAAGGTTGTTTTCCGACACGATAGGCAGCATTTCCTTCGCCTTTATCGGGAATTTGCTGTACATGGCAATGGTGCTGCTCCCACTGGAACCGTTATTCATGGAATCATGGTACGGATATTCGCGACGCATCTCCTGCCACAAAGAATCCTGTCCGGGGACATCGGAGAATTCCTGTATGCACACGATGTCCGCTCCCGACCGGGCTATGTATTCGAGTATAGGGTTCGGTTCATCCTCCGGAATGTTTGTCTTGTTGAAATTGAAGACGTTGAACGACAGCACTTTTATGGCGTCCTCCGGCACTTCCTTGTACATGTTCAAAGGAAAATACGTCATCACCGGCGAATAGGCAAGCAGGAATCCCAATGCAGGGACATACACCTTCTGCCAGTCAACGGACAGCCATACCGCCACAAAGAGGGCGTTGGCAAGCAGGAACGCTGGGAATGCGAACCCGATAAGGTGGAGACGGGTGAACCTCTCCGGGTTGAGGTATCCTGAGAATCCTGTCGCAAGCAGCATTGCAATGACAATGATGTTGGCGACAAGAAGCATGTTTACTATTGTCATTTTCATGTCTCTATCCTGAAAAATCTGTTTTTCCTGTATTCCGGCAGTGTCATTTCCTGTCGAAAAGTTTCTTGCGCTCCTCCGTCGTAAGGGAGTCATAGCCCGAACGCTTGATTTTGTCGAGGATGCGATCTATCTCAGCCTGGCGCCTGCGCTCCTCGTCATTCTTGTCCTTCGGAGTATCCTTGCGTGAGTTGTTCTCTTTCATTTTCGAGAAGAATCCCTTGACTTTGTCGAAGAAACTGTCATTTTCCCTTATTTCATATCCGTCCCATCCCTGGAACCGGTATTGCCTGTTGTACTGGTTCTTCCAATAGAGTATGATGAAATAACCTATCACCATGCCTCCGAGGTGTGCCACATGAGCCACATTGTCGTTGGAAGTGCCAAGCGCAGAGAACAGCTCTATCGCAGCGTATATGCAGACAAACCATTTTCCCTTGATAGGGACAGGCAGAGGGAAGATGAAGATCCGCTCTTCAGGGTATGTCATTCCGAATCCGAGGAGTATGCCGTAAACAGCTCCTGAGAAGCCCACTGTGGTCCAATTGTTCAGGAATTCCCCCATAGGCATTATCATTCCGCCGATGTTCACACTGTCATAGGCGGCAAAACCCTCCACTGCATACGAGATGAACTGTGCGCATTCCTGGAACAATCCCGCACCGATTCCGCACGCAAGGGTGTAGAAAAGGAAACGGTTCTGTCCCCATGCGTTCTCCACTGTGCATCCGAACATCCACAACGCGAACATGTTGAAGAACAGGTGAGTAACATTCGCGTGCATGAACATATATGTGAACAGCTGGTAAATGGCGAAATCCTCCGCCATGACGAAATGCAGTCCGAAGATGTCATTAAGGTCTATGCCCCTTGACCCCATGACAAGGTTGGCAAGGAATGCCAGTACATTGATGATGAGGAGATTCTTTGTGATAGGTGGTATCTGTCGCATGTTTTTCTGTTTTTTTGCTTGTAATGTTGTTATCTTGATTTTCCTGCTGCCTGTTTTTGCTTCAAAATGCGTTTTTTCTGCCACAATCGGCACAGTCTGAGAACATTCCGCAAGAGCGGAGCATTAACATTCCTGTCTTTTTCCTTATTCGGGCGCAAAAGTACAAAAAAAAGAGCGAAAAGCCGTAAAAACAGCCCGAAAAGCTTTTTTTTTCGTTGATTTTAATAACTTTTTTGACAAATTTGTTTGTTTTCTGAAACTAAAATACTAAATTTGCCGAATATTTTTGTCGCAAACCCCTATTTTACTTGTGTTTAAGCGATAAAGGACAGTATTAATTTAAATAAATAGCAAATTATGAACAAGACAGAATTGGTTGAGAAGGTTGCAGCAGTTGCAGGTCTCACAAAGGCAGATTCAAAGAAGGCACTTGATGCTACTCTCGACGCTATCAAGGAGGCTCTCGCGGCAAATGACAAGGTTGCTCTCGTAGGTTTCGGAACTTTCTCTGTTAACGAGCGTCCTGCTCGTGAGGGAATCAACCCTGCAACAAAGGAGAAAATCACTATTGCTGCCAAGAAGGTTGCAAAGTTCAAGGCTGGCGCAGAGCTCAATGCAGCTCTCTAATCCTTGGATTTTATCAATACAAGAGATAAATGCAAAGGCACTGTCCCATATCCCGGGGCAGTGCCTTTTTGTCTTAGGATAATCATACATATCTCTGCTTTTCCACTTATTCCCGTCTGATACGTTCCCGAATATATTGGAAAACGATAAATAATGACGGAACAAGGAACAACAGAGCCAAAGTACCGACAATCATTCCACCGATTACACCTGTGGCAAGCGAACGGCTGCCATTGGCACCCACGCCGTGAGCCACCATCAGCGGTATAAGACCGAACACCATAGACAACACGGTCATCAGTATGGGGCGCAGACGGACTTTTGCCGCACTGTACGCCGACTGTGCCAGCGTCATGCCTTCCGACCGTCGCTTGCCGGCATATTCGGTAAGCAGGATTGCGGTCTTGGCAAGCAGGCCGATAATCATGATCAGTCCGGTCTGCATGTAGATGTTGTTCTCCAGACCGAAGAGCCACGCAAACAGGAAACTGCCCATCAGTCCGCAAGGCACAGACAACAGAACCGCGAAAGGAATAAACACGCTCTCATACAAGGCGCACAGAATCAGATAGACCAGAACCATGCAGAGCAGGAATATAAGCGTGGCATTATTGGTTGTCTTGCTTTCCTCACGCGAGATACCGCCGAACTCGTAGGTGTAATTTGCCGGAAGAACTTCACGTGCCGTCTCACCGATGGCTTCGAGCACCTGCCCCGAACTGTACCCCTGAGCCGGGGAACCGCTAATCGAGATGGCATTGAACAGGTTGAAGCGGGTGAGGTCTGACGGTCCATTGGTTTTGGTCAGACGCACGAACCGGCTCAAAGGCGACATACCGCCATCAGAGGTACATACATAAATATGGTGAAGGGATTCCGCATTCACACGGTATTCCGCCGGAGCCTGCATGGTGACGTGGTAGAGCTTGGAGAACCGGTTGAAGTCGGAAACATATTGTCCGGTATAATAGCCCGACAAGGTGGAAAGCACATCTGCGGGCGACACACCCGACTGTTCGCATTTCGCGGCATCAATATCCACCCAGTATTGCGGATAGTCCGTGGCAAAGGAGGAATAGACTTCGCCGATTTCGGGTCGTTGCGATAAGGCTTCGACAAACTTATCCGCCTCTTCCTTAAAAGCGGTGATGTTTCCGCCCGCCTTGTCCTGCAAATAAAATTCGAAACCGTTTCCCATGCCATATCCGGCAATCATCGGGGGCGACATGGCGAACACTGTGGCATCGGGAATGTCCGAGGTGGCGGCATAAATCTTTCCGATAACGTCATTGACCGACTGCCCCTCTCCCTTGCGCAGCTCCCAGTCTTTGAGCGTTACGAAATACATCGCCTGTGAGGGACCGGAACCGCTGAAAGAGAAACCGGCGACCGCACCGCTGTATTCAATCTCATTGATACTGTCGAGACGGCTGTTGATACGCTCCATCACCTTACTTGTCTGAGCCATTGACGTGCCGGGCTTCGTGTTCATGCTCACCATGACCGTCCCGGTATCCTCTTCAGGAATAAGTCCCGTCTTTGTGACATTGACCAGCAGCACCAGCAACCCGAAAGAGACGCCTATAATGCTCCACAACAGCCACCGACGGTGGATAATGAACATCACCCCACGTACATAGCGTCGGCTCAGACGGTCAAAAACAGCATTGAACGCTTTTCGGAAACGGGCTGCAAAATTGTTCTTGGTGTTGCCGTGCTCGTCAATATAGGGTTTCAGCAGCAGCGCGCAGAGTGCCGGTGAGAGTGTGAAGGCATTGATTGCCGAGATACCCACGGCAACAGCCATCGTGATACCGAACTGCGCGTAGAACGCTCCCGAAGTCCCGCCCATCATGGCAACGGGGAAAAACACTGCCATAAAGATGATGGTAGAGGTAAGTATTGCCGAAGATACCCCCTTCATGGCATCATCGGCCGCGAGAACTGCTGATTGATAGCCCTCATCAAACTTCGCCTGCACCGCTTCCACCACTACAATGGCATCATCGACCACGGTTCCGATGGCAAGCACAAGCGCGAACAGGGTGAGCAGGTTGATGGAGAATCCTATCATGGACATCACGGCAAATGTGCCGATGATGGAAACGAAGATGGATATGGTAGGGATAAGCGTTGATTTGATATCCTGCAAGAACACATACACCACTACGATAACCAAAAGTATCGCTTCCAGCAAGGTACGGAGGACCGAATGAATGGAGGCATACAGGAACTTGTTGGTATCGGTAAGCACCACGAATTCCGTCCCTTCGGGCAAGTCCCGGCTAAGGTCGTCAAGCACTTCATGAATCTCCTTGATGGTGCTCGAAGCATTGGAACCGGCTTTCTGGTTGATGAGCATCATGGCTGCCGGATGCCCGTTCACCTCGGAGGAGTAATTGTAGTATTCATCACCCAGTTCCACATCGGCAACCTCTTTCAACCGTAGCACATTGCCGCCCGGAAGTGACTTGATGACCAACTCACCGAACTCTTCCGCACCGGACAAACGCCCGCGGTATTTCATCGTGTATTCATTGGCGGTAGGATGATTGGCACCGAAGGAACCGGTGGCGGCCTCGATGTTCTGCCGTGCGAGCACGGCGGATATGTCATCGGGAATAAGCCCGTATTGCGCCATCTTGTCGGGTTTTAGCCAAAGTCGCATGCTGTAGTTGGAACCGAACAACTGCGCCTTTCCCACGCCACTGATACGTTTCAGCCTCGGCTCGACATTGATTTTCACGTAATTGTTCAAAAAAGTCTGGTCGAAGCGGTCATCGGGCGAATAGAGCGCGAAAGTCATCAGTTCGGCGTTCTGCTGCTTTTCGGTGGTGACACCGGTTTTGGTGGCTTCTGCCGGAAGCTGGCTCAGTGCGCCGTTCACGCGGTTCTGTACGTTTACCGCTGCCATGTCCGCGTTGGCTCCCTGTTTGAAATATATGTTTATGGAAGCATCCCCCGTATTCGATGCCGTAGAAGTCATATAGGTCATGTCCTCCACACCGTTGATGGCTTCTTCCAGAGGGGTTATCACTGCCTTTTGCACGGTTTCGGCGTTTGCACCCGGATAGGTTGCAAATACGTTGATGGTCGGAGGTGCGATGTCGGGGTATTGTTCCACCGGCAGGGAAAACATGGAAATCATGCCCAACAGTACGATTACCACCGAGATAACGCCCGAAAACACCGGGCGGTCTATAAAAAATCGCAGGTTCATTTCGTTTCGTTTTTAGGGGTTATGCTCATACCTTCTTTCACCAGTCCCACACCTTCGGCGATAATGGTGTCACCGACCGAGAGTCCGTCTCTTACGATAAACCGGTTGCCGTCATTCAGGCGGTCCACCGTGAGATAGGCGGCTTCCGCCTGTCCGTTTTTCAGGCGGTAAGCGATAATCTTGTCTTGCAGTTCCACGGTGGCGGTCATAGGGATGGTTACGGCCTCCGTTTTCGGATTCCGGATTATGACATTACCGATAGTTCCGCTCAGCAACTCACGGTCAGGATTAGGGAACAAAGCCTTAATCTGCACCGCTCCTGTAACATGGTCCACCACTCCGCTTACGGTTTCAATATGCCCCTTCCTCTTGTACATGCTGCCATCGTTAAGTTGCAGGCTGACTTCCGGCATTCCGGCAATCATCCTTTCGATTGAGCCATAATGTGCCGAAAGACGCCGCAGCATATTCTCCGAAATGGAGAAATAGGCATACATCTCCGCATTGTCGGACACCACCGTGAAAGGCTTGTCCATACCGGGACTGACAAGCGCACCGATACGGTATGGCAATGTGCCCACCACTCCGGCACTCGGACTCCTGATTTCTGTATAGGAAAGGTTGTTGCGTGCATCCGTCTCCTGCGCCTTTGCCTGGTCGAGTTCGGCAAGTGCCACAGCAAGCGTGTTTTTGGCAAGCAGCAGGTCATAATCGGATATTATGTTCCCATCAAACAACGCCTGCTTGCCACGCAGCTCTACCCGTGCCGTTTCAACCTTCGCCCGTGCCGCACGGACATTTGCCGAAGCCGTACGCAATGCAGCCTTATAGGGCACTTGGTCAATCACCGCCAGCACTTGTCCGGTCTTCACCTGCCCACCCTCTTTCACGCACAATCGGATTATGCGTCCGGATATTTGCGGCATGATGTCCACATCCTGCCGTCCGCGTATGGCGGCGGAATAGGACTCGGAGATGTCCACCGGACTTGACGACACTTTCATGACCCGATAATTCTGTGCCTCATCCTGCTTCTCGTCCGTCTGTTTGCATCCGGCAAGCAGAAGCAGCAGAACAGCAAAAGCGGCAAAATTAGTAACAACTAATCTCATATTTTCTTCTTGTTTAGCATTAATTCATGGTAGGTTCTGCACGTTTTCTTCGACAGAGACGCTTGTTTTCTTTCGGGATGCAAAGTTACCTCCATATAAAAACCCTTGCAATCCTATAAGTCCCGAAACAGCAAAATCAGTGCCCGAACCGTCCAAATCGGCAGTTCATGAAACAACAAGCCTATCCACAAAGTGCCATTTTTTCAAACGAGGAAAAAGTCATGCACCGTTCGCTTCAACGCTCATTTTCATCACTTTGGTTGCCATTTTGTCCGTTTTAGCCGCTCCATTCATGCCAATTAAAGAAGAAAAGCCGTATCTTTGCAAAAGATAAGCTGCATGACATTCAAGCTAATTTGAACATTTTGCTACCTCTCTGCATCATCTTTGTGGAATATTAAGTAACTTTGCAACCGATATACCAAAAGAAAACATGAAAATAATGAATTGGAAGAACGGTCTGTTGTTATCGACCGTTTCCTATATGCTCTACCTCATTCTGTGGTTTATACTCGATGATGAAACCGCCGGTCAATTGCCGGAGATGGCAATAGCCGATTATATCATCGATTATCTGTTGTGTATGCTATTTACCTACATCTCTTTAGGATTTTCCTTTTTGGTCTTTAGAATATTGCCATTCAAAACATCCTACGTGTGGGTGATTGTTTATGCATCCTGCCTTTTTACCTTGAACAACGTTGTCGCATTCGGCATGATTTCTTTGTTCAATTTCTTATGGGGTGAAAACGGGAACGGGCTTCTTGACGAACTCCTCAATATGAAAGGCGCATATACTTTTGCCATGATTTCCACATTCTTGTCGAGTGTCTATGCCAACACGTTTTATCTTCAGTCTTACATCAAGGCACGCGACGAGAAACAGACACTTGAAATGGCACTGATGAAAGAAAAGGAGATAGCCTTGCAGTCGCAGCTCAATTCCCTGAAACTGCAAATCAATCCGCATTTCATGTTCAACAACTTCAACAACCTGCTGGAGCTGATTGAGGAGGATAGCGGACTTGCCGGAAAATTCCTGAGCCATCTGTCGAAAGTGTATAGATACATCATCACCAATCTGGACAGGAATCTGATACCTGTCGCGGACGAAATCAGGTTTCTCGATTCATATTTGTACTTGATGAAAGTGCGCCACGACGAAGGAATCATTGCAAAAATAAGTCCGGAAGTCAGACAATGCAAAGGTTTTCTTCCTCCGGCTGTATTGCAGCTTCTTGTGGAAAACGCAATAAAGCACAACAGCTTTTCATCTGAACATCCGCTGGTCATCGACATAAAGTTGTCCGATGATTACATAACCGTCTGCAACCTGAAACTACCTTTGATGTCCCCAATCGAATCAACCGGTTTAGGACTTAAAAATATCACAGAACGATATGCGTTGCTTTGTGATAAAAAGGTCAAGATAGAGAATGCCGAAAACTTCTATTCGGTAAGTCTGCCCATCATAAAAAACATCAACCCTTATGAAAATACTGATTCTTGAAGACGAACAGCGCAATGCCAAACGTCTCATAAGACTGCTGAACGACATAGACAGAACGTTTGTTATCGAAGGTCCGCTTGCCAGCATCAAAGAGACAGTCGAATTCTTTCAATCCGGCAAAACCACAGACCTCATCCTTGCGGATATCCGTCTGACTGACGGTTTGAGTTTCGAGGCTCTTAAACATGCCCCGGCAACCGTACCCATCATATTTACCACTGCATACGATGAATATGCGGTACAGGCATTCAAGTTCAACAGTTTCGACTATCTTCTGAAACCGTTGGACCCGGATGAACTTGAAACGGCCATTGACAAGGCAGCCAAAGCCGGTAAGAATTTTACCGATGAAAACCTGCAACAGCTTTTTGATGCCTTACAGAAGAACAAGTTCCGTTATCGGGAGCGTTTCTTGCTTCCTTACCGTGACGGATATAAGACCGTGCGCGTTTCGGACATCAACCACATCGAAACAGAAAACAAGACGGTATATCTCCGTCTCAACAACGGCACTTCTGAAGTGGTCAATGTATCAATGGATGAGCTTGAACACCAACTGAATCCTGACTATTTCTTCCGGGCAAACCGCCAGTATATCATCAACGTCGAGCACATCTTGTTCCTCGGTAATTATTTCGGCGGAAAACTTATTGTCCGTTTGAAAGGCTATCCCGACACGGAAATAAAAGTGAGCAAGGAAAAGGCACAGCGGATTAAGGAGTGGATTGACAGATAGCAGAGTCTGAGGATACACTGCGTGCCACATAATACTTTTTTTTGAGATTTTCTTTCCTTTTTTGCAGGATAATTCATAAATTTTAATTACCTTTGCCACCACTAACTTACAAGGGGAAAAAGACAATGGCATCCCTGAATCAATAACCTACAACCACTAACCTAAAAACATGAGAAAAATCATCGTTACCGTTGCCCCTGTATGCCATGTGGGCAAGGAAATCCCGACAGAGTGCAAGAATCCGCTGACACCGGAAGAGATTACGGAGGACGTCGTCAACTGCTACAAGGCAGGGGCGTGCCAAGTGCATCTGCACACACGCGACCTCGAAGGCAACCCTACGTTCGAGCTTGACGTGTTCTCCAAGACCATAGGCATGATTCGCGAGCAAGCTCCGGACATCATC
Source organism: Palleniella intestinalis (assembly GCF_013166595.1). GTDB lineage: Bacteria > Bacteroidota > Bacteroidia > Bacteroidales > Bacteroidaceae > Prevotella > Prevotella intestinalis. The sequence goes on from NZ_JABKKG010000006.1 coordinate 199,009, forward strand.
ATCCAAGGCTCAACGGGAGGACTCTCAACGCTTTCCCTTGAGCAGCGCTGCGTGAGCCTCAACGTTCCGGAGGTGGAAATAGCATCCCTGAACATGGGTTCAGTGAACTTCGGCGAGACGGTCTATGTCAACACAAACCCTGACCTGCGCTATTGGGCACAGCGTCAGAAGGAGGCCGGCGTGGTTCCTGAAATGGAGCTGTTCGACCTTTCGCACGTGGAATGCTGCTCACGCCTTGCCGACGAGGGAGTAATACGCCGCCCTCTGCACTACAATTTCTGTGTCGGACCGGGTGCAAGCAGCAACCTTTCCGCCACAGGACGCAACCTTGCGCTACTCAATGCGCTGGCAGAACCCGGCTCATCGTGGGGCATAAACCACGACTCCATGAAGGATTTCTCTATGCTTGCCTGTGCCATCGGCATGGGAGCAAACGCCGTACGCGTGGGCTTCGAGGACAGTTTCTACTACGCACCGGGACAGCGTGCGCACACAAACGCCGAACTTGTCGAAAAACTTGTGCAGCTAATCCGCCTTATGGGCTGTGAGCCGGCTACTCCGGCAGAGGCACGCGAGATGTTGGAGATTGGCACTTACTGGGAAAAATAACGCTGTTTCCGGAGCGTATTCCCTCACCGTTCGGGGTGGTTCCGCAGTGGTGTGCACCGCAGTTGACAAGCCTGCGTGAACAGAGACATGGTATATGCCTTTGCGAAAGGTAACATTTCACCCCATAAAGTGTTACCTTTGACCATGTAAAGTGTTACCTTTTGCATGACAAAGTGTTACCTTTCACAACGGGCATGGTATGCGCAAGTCACACATAACGCATACACACCTGATTAACAGACATATACACCACCACAACAAGCTCCGTGTCTTATGGCAAAAAAGGCTGCAAATGCCACCACTGTCCGTACAGGGAAAGCTCCGGAAAGAAAAACACCTGACATCATGAGCAAGAAAAACATTATCTTGGTGCTCCTTGTAGTGCTGAGCGTTATCACATTCCTTGACCGCACATGCATCACCTTCGCCTCCATGGAAATCAAGGAGGACCTCGGCATAGACCAAAGCGGCTGGGGCTGGGTGATGAGCATCTTCACCCTCTCCTACGGCCTTATGCAGATACCTTTGGGCGCACTTGGCGACAAGGTAGGCCACCGTTGGGTGCTGGCATTGATAGTCCTCTGGTGGTCATTGTTCACAGGCTTCACCGGCATGGCAGGCGGACTGATGTCCATGCTCGCCATACGCTTCTGCTTCGGCATAGGCGAAGCGGGTGCGTCGCCATGCTCCACGAGTGTCATAAGCCGCTGGTTTGAGAAGGAGAAGGTGGGCAAGGCGCAGGGCTTCGTATGGGCTGCGACACGCCTCGGAGGAGCCGCCGCACCGTTCCTTGTCATCCCTCTTGTGGCAAACCACGGCTGGCGCTTCTCATTCTATCTGCTCGGAGGCATCGGAGCGATATGGGCGCTGGTGTGGGTCTACACCTACCGTGACAAGACTCATCCCCACCGCACCGTCCGTGAGCGTCTGCATCAGGCGAACGAGAAGGTGCATATCGGTGCGAGACAGGCTAAACAGGCAAAGAAAATCATAAAGGAGAAGCGCAAGGACATCCCTTGGCGCGACATCGCTTCCCACCGCCAGTTCTGGATCATCTGCGGCATGTACTTCTTCTACGCCTTCGGTTCGTGGTTCTTTTTCACATGGTTCCCTGAGTTCATGAAGCAGGGACGCGGCTTCGCTGCCGAAGAATTGAAGTATGCTGTGGCTATACCTTTCATTATGAGCATGTTCGGCAACATCGCCGGCGGTTACCTCACGGACAGGCTTACGGCACGTTTCGGCATAAAGGTGGGCAGGAAAGCCCTTGGCACAGTGTGCCTTGCGGTGTCTGCCGTGTGCATGGTACTCGCGGCGTTCATACCGGGAAAGATGGCGGTATTTGTGTTTCTGTCGCTCTGTTTCGGCATTTTCGACCTCATGCTCCCGTCGGCATGGGCACTGTGCATTGACATCGGCAAGCATTATGCGGGCTTTGTCTCCGGAGCGATGAACACCTTCGGCAACCTCGGCGGCTTCTGCTGCTCGCTGATGTTCGGCTATCTGCTGAAATCAACAGGCAACTACAATCTGCCGTTGTACATGATTGCCGCGATGCTTCTGCTCAGTGCGACACTCTTCGCATTCATAAACCCTTCAAAACCAATAGTCACAGAAGATGAATAAGAACACGAAAATGGTTGTCTTCGACGACGACCCGACAGGTATACAGACAGTCCACGGCTGCCTTCTCGTCACCGACTGGAGCGAGGAGAACATCATCAAGGCGATGAACGATGAGCAGCCGTTCTTCTATGTGCTCACAAACACTCGCGCACTGACAGCCTCCGAAGCGGAAAGTGTGCTTGAAAGTGCCGTGGAAGCTGTGCTGAAAGTGAACGAAAAGTCAGGTTACAGACTGATTTGCGTGTCGCGCAGCGACTCCTGTCTTCGCGGTCACTTCCCGTTGGAGACAGACATAATCCGACGGACATTGGAGAAGCACGGCATAAACGTATGGCAGCGCACACCGTTCTGCCCTGCGTTCATCGAGAGCGGAAGGGTGACAATCGAGGGCGTTCATTACATGAAAGTGCCGTCAGCCTCAGGCATGGCGGGCGAAGAGACGCTTGTCCCTGTGTCGGAAACGGAGTTTGCGCGTGACAATGTCTTTGGCTACAAGAACGCAAGGCTGACAGACTATATTATAGAAAAAGGTGGAAATCCGGACGATTACGAGATTGTCGATGCTGAAAGTTATGCGGAGCTTGACGCTTTCCGTGACAGACTGTTTGCGGAGACAAAGGACTTTGACGGTGCAGTGGTCATCCGCTCTTCGTCGTCTCTTCCACGTTCGATGTCCGGAATCAGTGACAAGCCTTATCTTTCGCGTGAGGACCTCGGCATAAAGGGTGACACTCCGGGAGTGTTCATAGTAGGCTCACATGTGAAAAAGACCACCATACAGTTGGAGAATCTGCTCACCGCCGGCACAGTCCGTGGCATAGAGCTGCCGATAGAGCGCATCTTGGATGACAAGGAAAGGCTTATGGACGAGACAATCAGCACCATGTCCGCCGTGTTCCATGACGGCAAATCGCCTGTTGTCTTCACGGCAAGGAAGGAAGTGCGCATCGATGACCCGGAGAAGCGCCAGCATCTCGGCCGGACAGTGTCGGATTTCCTTGTCGAAATCGTGCGCCGCATGCCCTTCACCCCTGCCTATCTTGTGGCGAAAGGCGGCATAACAAGCCATGACATCCTCACGAAAGGCCTTGCGATAAAAGTCGGCAGGGTCATGGGACAAGCAATCAACAGTGTCCCGTGTGTCATGGCAGAGAAGTTCGGCTACATCATTTTCCCCGGCAATGTGGGAGGAGAACAGTCCCTGCTTGACATACATGAGAAGCTCAAAGCATAAGTGTTTATGCACAAACAATCCCCACCGACAATGAAGCCGGTGGGGATTTGCCTTATTCAATAGTACTGAAAAAACGATGATATGTGCTTTATTTTCTCGTTTTATGCTTTGAATCATCTATATTTTTATTATCTTTGCAAAAGATTATTGTGATTATCTTAACATCATACAGTTATGGAACGATGGGAGCAACGATTAGGGAATTACCGCAAAGCACTAAGCAGGCTGGCGGAGATTGTGAATGAAAGCAAGTCACGGACTCTTAACGAGTTCGAGAAAGACTGTATAGTGAAACGATTTGAATTCACACATGAGACCGCATGGCGACTTATGAAATGTTATGCAGAATACCAAGGACGGCAGGACATAGGCGGTTCAAGGGATGCCACAAGACATGCTTTTGACATGGGACTCATTACTGATGCAGAGACATGGATGGACATGATAAAGTGGAGAAATGAGACTGCACATAATTATAATGGTGAGATAGCCCAAGAAGCGATAAGCCGTATAGTCAATGATTTCTTTCCATTGATGGTCGCTTTCCTGAAAAGAATGGAAAAACTCTCAACGACATCGCCAACAGATATGTTTCTCTAAAAACAGTACAAGGCTATGTATGGATTCAGTGAGCGTAACATTCTGGAGATGAACGACATATTCTCTTCTATACCGAACATCGCGGAAGTGGTGCTGTATGGTTCGAGGGCAAAAGGCAACAACCGTCAAGCCTCTGATGTGGACATAACCCTGAAAGGCGAAAACCTTACACGGCGGGACTTGCTGGAGCTGGACGACAAGCTCCATTACTCCTATCTTCCTTTTTTCTTTGACACCAGTATCTTCAATGAAATAACAAACAAAGAACTCATAGCCGACATAAACAAAGACGGCGTTACCATATATCGCAAAGGATTCTGACGACATATTGCTCCCATTTTTTATAAAAACTCTAAAGGCATTAAAGTCCCTAACAACCTTAATGCCTTTAGAAAAGCCCTTTCAAAGCCCCTCGCCCTGAGAGTATTTGATGTTTCTCGGATGACAGTTTATTATGTCCTCGCGCAGCCGTGACATATCAAGATGCGTGTAAATCTCGGTGGTGCCAATCTTTTCGTGTCCCAACATAGCTTGTATGGAACGGAGGTCGGCACCACCTTCCAACAGGCATGTGGCGAAGGAATGGCGCAGAGTGTGCGGGGAAATGGTCTTCTTTATGCCGGCTTCCACGCCGAGACGCTTTATCATTATGAGAATCATGGTGCGCGTAAGGTGAGCACCGCGACGGTTCAGGAACACGTAGTTCTGCTCGCCGGGCTTTATCTTCATCGCGTTACGGTCAATGAACCAATACCTTAGTTCCTGTATCGCACGCGGCGAGATTGGCACAAGGCGTTCCTTGTCGCCCTTTCCGATGACACGGATGAAGCCTTCGTCAAGGTAAAGATTGGACAACTGCAGGTTTACAAGTTCCGAAACGCGCAGTCCGCAAGAGAAAAGCATCTCGACAATCGCCTTGTTGCGCTGCCCCTCAGGTTGCGAAAGGTCTATGGCAGCCTCAAGCATGTCTATCTCTTCCACGCTCAGCACCTCAGGAAGATGCTCTCCCTGAGTGGGCGAATCAAGAAGTTCCGTAGGGTCCTGCACTATGAATCCGTCGAGCAAAAGGAACTTATAAAATGTCCGTATGCCACTGAGAATCCTTGATTGTGAACGCGCTGAGATGCCGAGGTCAAACAATGAGGCAAGGAAAGCCTGAAGGTCCTGCAGCGTGACCTTCAGCAACGACTTGCTTTCCGCTGCTCCTTCACCGCCTTTTTCTGACGAAATGAAAGACTGGAGTTTGTCGATATCCCTCATGTAAGCATCCATCGTATGCTCTGAATATGAACGCTCAAGACGAAGATAACGGCGGAAACGTTTCGTTATTTCTTTATTATTGTTTGCTTTTTCCATTTATTTTATTACCTTTGCAAAAAGATTATGTTACACCAGTGCTGTCATATTTGCCTTATTACCGTGATATGGCACGCGCCGAAACATAATGCAAAAATACAAAAAATAAGTCATAAAACAAACTCCGCAGATAATAAAAAAGATGAAAATCCTTATTCTTAACGGTCCAAACCTCAATCTTCTCGGTGTGCGTGAGCCGGGAATCTACGGCAGCATGTCCTTCGAAGAGTATGTCCCCAAACTCAAATCGATGTTCCCGGAGATAGAGTTGGAGTATTTCCAGAGCAACATCGAGGGCGTGATGATTGACAAAATCCAGGAGGTAGGGTTCTCCTACGACGGCATAGTGCTCAACGCCGGCGCCTACACCCATACCTCCGTAGCTCTCCACGACTGCATCCGCGCCGTGAAAACTCCCGTCATCGAGGTGCATATCTCTAATGTCCACACTCGCGAAGAGTTCCGCCACCACTCCATGATTTCCGCTGCCTGCAAGGGCGTAATATGCGGTTTCGGACTCGATTCCTATCGTCTCGCAATCTCAGCACTCGCAAATGGCTAAGTCAAAGACACAAGACCCGAACCATACGACACTTGACGGCGAGGCGGCTCTTGACAGTTACGTCATAGGACACAGTGACCCGGAACCGGAATATCTCTACCGGCTGTGGCGCGCCACTAATGTCCACATGCTCCATGGGCGTATGGCAAGTGGGCATCTGCAGGGCAGACTGTTGAAAATACTTGTGCAAATGGTCCGACCGAAGAGGGTTATCGAGGTGGGAACATTCTCCGGTTACTCCGCCTTGTGCATGGCTGAAGGGCTTGATGCGGAAGGACATCTGTGGACATTCGAGATAAACGACGAGCAGGAGGATTTCACCCGACCGTGGATAGAGCAGTCGCCGTGGGCGGACAAGGTGACGTTCATCATCGGCGATGCTGCCACAGAGGCGCAGAAAGTGGGTGAGATGTTCGACATGGCATTCATAGACGGCGACAAACGCACATACATCGAGACCTACGAAGCGTTGCTTCCGTTGATGTCACCGGGTGCGTTCATCCTTGCCGACAACACTCTTTGGGACGGCCATGTCATAGACCCGGAGTACCAACGCGACAGACAGACGCAGGGCATCCGCGCCTTCAACGACCACATAGCGGCAGACAACAGGGTAACACGCGTCATCCTTCCTCTGCGCGACGGTCTTACAATAATCCGCAAGAACCTATAATTCCGACAGTATTGTCAGTATTGTCAATTCTGTCAGTACTGACAATACTGACCCCAAAACCTTATAACCCAACAACCCATGCGAACAGCAATCATCGGAGCCGGTGCAGCCGGCTGCTTCTGTGCGATAACCCTCAAGCGAAGGTTTCCCGACTCTGAAGTGTGCGTTTACGAAAGCGGCACACGCCCATTGGCGAAGGTTGCCATAACGGGCGGTGGCAGATGCAACCTCACAAACTCTTTCAACGCTGTGCGGAGCATAGAGAGCGTGTACCCTCGCGGTGCACGACTCATGAAGAGAGCCTTGAAAACATTCTCGCACAACGCCACGATGCAATGGTTCGAGGATGAGGGAGTGCGCCTTGTCGTGCAGGAGGACAACTGCGTTTTCCCTGCCTCTCAGGACGCAATGGAGATTGTCCTGACGCTCACAAGGCTTATGGAAAACCTCGGAGTGAAGCTGATTCTAAACCACAGAGTCACTGATTTGCAAGATATTATGTCAGACTACGACAACGTTGTCGTGACGACAGGCGGCGCTCCGAAGCCTTCCGGACTCTCCTTTCTTGACTCCCTCGAACTCGAAAGGGTAGCTCCCGTGCCGGCATTGTTCACGTTCAACGTCAACGACAAGGCACTGCACGAACTCATGGGAACGGTCGTCGAGCATGCCACATGCAAACTCTGCGGCACAAAACTCCAGTCTTCAGGTCCTTTGCTCATAACCCATTGGGGACTTTCCGGCCCTGCCATACTGCGCCTTTCGTCCTACAGTGCGCGACTTCTTGCCGAGAAAGACTACGAGGCGGATGTCTGCATCGGCTGGCTTGGCGAGCAGAAAGAGCAGGAGACTGTGGCAGAACTGCACAACTACCGTGACAACAACCGCCAAAAACAGCTGTCAAGCGTCTACCCGGCCGCATTGAACCAACGCCTGTGGTGCTACCTTCTGCAGCGTGCAGGGCTTTCCCCGACAAAGAAATGGATGGAAATCGGCGACAAGCAGCTTAACCGTCTCGCCACCGTACTGACAAGCGACACGCACCACATAGCAGGGCGTGGCACGTTCAAGGAGGAGTTTGTCACCTGCGGAGGCATAGCCCTGAGCAACATAAAACCCGGCACTCTTGAATCACGCCGCTACCCCGGACTCTACTTTGCAGGGGAAGTCCTTGATGTGGACGCTGTCACTGGAGGCTTCAACCTTCAGGCTGCATGGACAATGGGCTATATTGTCGCCAACAGTATCGGCAGGGAAAACACAGAAAAACAAGCCTGACAACAGCACAAAGCCGGCAATATAATCATAACAAACAACAAACATTATACAGAAAAAGATGAACAGCAATTCAGTAAAAGGATTCCTTGTCATCGCCGCAATGTCCGTTGCGGCATGGTACATCGCCACACTTCCGGCAGTAAAGGCACTGTCTTTCAGTTCCTTGATTATAGGCATACTCATCGGTATGGTCTACGCCAACACACTAAGGAACAGGCAACCGAAGGAGTGGGACGGCGGAATAAAGTTCTGCTCCAAACGTATGCTGCGCCTGGGCATCATCCTCTACGGCTTCCGCCTGACATTCCAGGATGTCATCGCCGTCGGACCGAAGGCCGTCCTGATAGACTGCATCGTGGTCATCATGACCATCCTCCTCGGCGTATGGCTCGGACGGCGGCTCGGCATTGACCGCGAGACAACCCTCATGACGTCCACCGGCTCCGCCATCTGTGGCGCGGCGGCAGTCCTCGGTGCGGAATCCATCGTCAAAGGCAAGCCCCACCAGACAGCGGTGGCAGTCAGCACGGTGGTCATCTTCGGCACATTGTCCATGTTCCTCTATCCTATCATGTACCGCAGCGGCCTCGCCGACCTCCTCACCCCTCAGCAAATGGGCATCTACACAGGTTCGACGCTCCACGAAGTGGCACACGTTGTTGGTGCCGGCAATGCCATGGGCGACCAAATAGCGACAGACTCCCTCATCGTGAAAATGGTGCGCGTCATGCTCCTTGTACCTGTCCTCATCGCCATGTCGTGGCTTCTGAGGAAAAAGGACAGCGGGAAAAGCGGCACAAACGGCTGCGAAAAGAAGAAAAACAAGATAAACATCCCTTGGTTCGCCTTCGTCTTCCTGCTTATGATAGGTGTCAACAGCGGTCTTCACGCCATGTTCGGCGACCGGCAATGGCTCACCGACAGCCTGAAAATAGTGGAGATTGTCTCCACCTTCATGCTCACACTCGCCATGACAGCCCTCGGCAGCGACACATGCATCGACAAGTTCAAGCAGGCGGGAGCGAAACCGTTCTACCTTGCCGGCGTGCTTTACGTATGGCTTGTCATCGGCGGTTTCTTCCTCGTGAAGTGCCTTGCATAAGCAAAAAAAAACGTCAATCGTCAGACAGATGAAAAGAATTTTCTCACTAATCCTCATCTTCACACTCCACCTTTCGACACTTTCCACCACGGCAAGCGCCGATGAACGCCTGTTCCACATCGCACGAAGCCTTAATCCGAACTGGGTCTGCTACGACGCAAGGGTGAAGAACGGCAAGCTCAACATGGACGACCCGGTGCATGTCTATTGGCACAACAACTCCGACAACCCGGGACATGAGAACGAACTTTCATATTTCCAGCGCAAGATGGCGTACGGAGTGAAAGTGCTGAACCGCGGCAATCAGGAGGCGGAAGTGCGCCTTACCGCCTACAAGAAGCGCAACCTGCAGATATGCAAGCACAAAGGCAAATGGGTGGCGCTGTGCACAATCAACGGCAGGCGGTGCATCCTGAAGGAAATCTATGTGCAGCTGAAACCGAAGAATCCTCTCAGTGTCGTCTATTTCCAACTATCGGGCATCGCTGCAAACGACGGCTCCAGGCAGGCGGAGAAGATATACAACAAATAGTATCGTATCTGTTTGGCAAAGTATTGGTTTTCAATATTATATAAAAAGGTAATCTTTCGTGTGACGAAAGGTTACCTTTTATGCTGTAAAGTGTAACCTTTTATGGTGCAAAGTGTTACCTTTTATGGTGCAAAGTGTTACCTTTTGTTTTCCCTTAAGTCATACCCCCTAAGAAACATGGCATCGACAAACGAAATGAAGCCGCACCCATATCAGGTACGGCTTCATTTTATTTACTCAGTAACTATTGCAAATTACTTTACATTTAAGTTGTATTTGTACTAAGAAACAACTATGTTTTAGTATAAATCATTCTCCAACAGTCACTTAAAGAACCAACTTATCGCTTGATGAAGCGGTAGGTCTCTGTCTTGCCTGCGGATGTCACATGGAGGATGTACACACCGTCGGCATTGCCACCGAGGGCGATACTGTAGGTGTTTCCTGCTGCGACACCAAGGTCGGAAGCGTGCACGCACTGGCCTGCCGCGTCATAAATCTTGGCAGAGAGGCTGCCGTTTACGAGAGACTTGAAGTTGAGTGACTCGTGGAATGCGGAAGCAGAAAGGCTTATCAGACCATTGCCTGCTGTCAGTTCGTCGATGCCTACATTGTCACTTACCGTCACATTCACCTTCACGGAAGTGGAGAGTCCCTCACTGTCAGTAGCGGTGATCGTGCCGGAAGCAGTACCCAAACTTCTACCATGGAACACCACACCTGTCGGTGTTGTGAACGCATCGGCAACAGCATTTGCAGGGAAGTTGAAGCTGTAGGTCATCTCATCGCCGTCAGGGTCAGTGAAGATTGTCGCAAACTCAGTCACCTTTGACAGTTCACCGAGCTTGACAGTGATGTCCAAGTCACCTTCTGCCTCAGGAGCACGGTTGACGTTCTCCACCTCGTAAGCCTGTGTGACGGCAGAGGTATGGCCTGCATTGTCAGCAGCTGTGAGTGTGAACATGTGTGCACCTTCCTGTCCGAATGCAGGAGCAAGAGTAACATTCACATTAACAGGCATTGTAGCACCCTTGACGGTCATTGTGCCATTCTCAGCCTTCTCGACAGTGATGTTGTCACCTTCGGAAGCGGAAACCTCGCCAACAGAAGCTATTCCCTCGTTGTCATCAAGTTTCAGAGTGATGTCGTCGCCATCCTCGTCAAATACGGTGAAGAGAACGTTTGTTGTCTGACCTTCCTTAGCATAAACCTTTCCTGAAGGAGCGTCTATAACCGGTGCGCCGTTCTTGTCAAGATATACAGGGAAGTTTACGACAGGCTGTGCAGGGTCATTGCTCTTGATGACGATGACCGCCTTGTTGTTCTTCTCAAGACGTGCAGCGGCAGCATTGACCTTGACCTTCACCTCTTTCTCGCCACCTACGGCAAGCTCGCCTTCTGTCTCCTCAGTGACAAGGCTTATCCAAGGCTCGCCCGGAGTTGTCTCAAGGCATGTCAGGATATAGCCGACAGAGCCGACCTGATCCTCAAAGAGCTGTCCTATGTCATACCAGCCTGTCCCCTCTGTCCAGCCGAGGTAGCGTCCTGCCTTGACAGGCTCTTCCTTGACGCAGAGGTAAGCAGGGTACTGAAGTCCCTCAGGGTAAGTGACCACTACGTTGAACTCTTCGTTAGGGTTCATGTAGACAGGCTTCTCAAGAGGCACGATATAGAAATTGCCCTGCCTTGGATCCGGTTGTGACTCTATGAAGAGAGTGCCGCGTCCGAGGACATCGCCCTCGTCTTCAGGGTTAGAACCTGAGAGGAGTTCTACTTTGATGTTGACGTTTTCAGCACCCTCCGTTACCACAGGTATATAAATATGTGATACATTGATACCTGTATTCGGAGCCTTGAACGCTATTGATTCTTTATAAACATCAAAGAGATTGCCTGCACCATAGTTATAGAGAGCCTGGCTGCCCGGCATTGCATCATAGTAGAGAGCGTTGGTGAACTCAAAGTTTGTAGGGAGGTCAAACGGATTGACGTCTCTCTGGCTGCCATGAGCCTTAACCTTCGGCAGCATACCGTCATAGAGGTCTGCAGGCACCTCACCGTCAGCAGTGAGAGCCTTGGTGAATGATGTCGGAGCGATACCTCCGCCGAGATCTTCCTGTACTTCCCCTACGCCTGACGGGTCAAGGTAGAATGAGTAATTCAGCTTGTACTCGCCGGTGTTGGTGATCTTGAGGGTCTCTACGGAAGTATGGTTGTCAGCAGCGTTGGAGATGCGCAGTTCCGGCTTGTCGAACGCCATTGCCGGAGCCGGTGTGACAGTGAACTTGACATCCACGGTCTTCTGTTTTGTCTCACCGTTAGCCACATAGGTTATTGTCACAGGAACCTCATACACGCCCGGTGTCTCCCAGTATTCGCCCTCCTGCATAGCCACAGCGAACTCCAGAGGAGCCTTGCCTACGGTCTGAGGCTGGAAGAATCCCGGTTCCACAGTCTGCCATGTGTCGGTGCCTGTCGGTTCGCCTGTCATCCAGTCGAATCCTGGAAGCTTGGCAAGAAGTTGGAATGCAGGCATTTCAAAACCGAACCATGGGTCCTGAATCATCGGAGAAATGTAGGTGACATCGACAACCTCGAATGCAGCCGTTCCCTCGTTTGCAGCAGAGAAGTATGCTCCGTAGCAGAATCCCTGCTGTACCAGAGGGTCAGACATATCCATGTTGCGGTAGCCGCGTACGTTCTCAACATTCACGGCATCAGTGATGACAGGTTTTGCCTCGCCTGTGATTGTAATGTTCACAGGTATCTCCACAGTCTCCTTTGACGGAACGTTTGTTGCAATTGAGATTGTGCTTGGGTACTCGCCTGCCAGGCGGTCGGTGTTGACAGTGACTGTCACGACATCCTTCTTGCCCGGTGCCACAGTGTTCTTGATGACAGGAGTGAATGCCACGGCATTGCCGAAGGCGATGTAGCGTTCAGGCAGACGGATAGCGTCCGTAGCATCCTCGTTACATGTTCCTGCAAGACCGAAAGCCGACATGATGTTAGCATTCTCGTCATAGCCCTTGTACTGGAACTTGAAGCTGCCGTCCTTCTCCATGATGAGCTGGTAGCAGACACCGTAGTTCATAGAGTTGCCGTATTCCATGAAGGAAACCACGGCGCGGTCCTTTGTGACATAATGGTATGTGCCGCCTGTCTTTGTGGTGTTCATGGTGTGGAGACCCCAGTACGGTGCGATGATGTTATGGAACACTGTTCCTTCTGGGAATTCTCCCGGTGGTTCAGGCCATATCTTGTCATCGCGGCGTTCTGTAAACGATACAAAACCGGTGTTGTAGACATACATCTTGGAATACTTCTTGCCGTAGTATGGGAATTCAAACGGAAGCTCTACCTCGACGAAGTCATGGTTGTTGTAGTAACGGAACGCATTCTGCTCTCCGAGACCATTATCGACGATGTCCACCCAGTCGTATTCTGCCTTGTTGTCAACGGAAGCTCCGTAGACATAAGACACTTCAGAGTCTTTCTTCTCAGGTACAACAACCTTCACATTCTCATCGGAAGAGAAAGCGTACTCGAGAGGCTCGTTGCCGTTGTTTGAGATTTCAAGAGTCTTGGTGAGTGGCGTGCCGCTCTCCAGAGTCTCTTTGATGCTTTCCAGTGAGAGTCCCAAGTCCGGACATCCGATGACAGTACCCTTGATGGAAACTTCAAGCGCACCGGCATCTGTGGTGAGAGTGAGTTTGTCTGCCACAGCGCCCTCCTTGTCCGTAGGAACATTGACAAGAATATCCACGGAAGAGCCCGGCTTCACTTCTACAGGAAGCTCGTTAGAGACAGTGAGAGCATTCTTCTCGAATGTCGCACCGGTGAGAGTCATAGCCTTATGGCCATTGTTCTTCAGAGCCACCGGCAGGACAAGTTTTGACGTGCGGAACACTTTTCCGAAATCAATCTTATTGTTATCCACGACAGCGAGAGGCTCCATGCCTTCCTCACTGACGACAGCATTGAAGCGTACTGCGGAGATTGCCGGAGCAGGGTCGTTGGTGACGATGGCGAGATTGTTGTAGGTCTCTCCAGCATTCATGTCATCGCTGACGCTTACTGTAGCCTTCACCTCCACGGACTCGCCGGGGCTGACAATGCCGTAAGCAGGCTCGAGAGTGCGTACGAATTGTGCACGCGGAGCCTCAAATTTCACTGCTGTTCCTGATGTGAAGAGTCGGAAGCGTGAGTTGTCGGCTGTAGGCTCGCTGACACCGAACCAGTCCGCCATGTCTGCGGAAGTCAATGTCACGCAGTCAGCCATGTCAGGGTCGGCGATGCCGCAATAGAGCGAGCTGCCCTGCTGGAACATTCCTGACGGGTCGTAATTGTCATAGAACATCTCCACGTTTCCGTCCGGAGAGAGTGTCATGTGGAATGATATAGGCGTATAGTCCTTATCATAGACAAGAGCGAGAACGTCCTTGAAGTTGATGACGAACTTACCGTCCTTCGTTCCGTACTCTACCTTTGAGTCCGGAGCCATCTGAAGCTGGCGTCCGTAAGCCATGATTGCTCCTGTGCCGGCGAGTGATGTCGATGTCTCGGACAGCGGGCTGCGGAGTGTCTCCTGGTTAGGTGCGAAGAGGACGCCGCCGAATGATGTGATGTAGACCTTGTCATAGCTCTTTCCGTAGAATGGGAAATTGAAGCCAAGTGACACAGGCTTTGTCAAAGCGACTGCATCATTGAAGGTTGCAGCAACATCCGTAGGGTTGATAAGCTCAGGAGCCGGCTCATAAGCGAACTCATTGTAGCCTTCGAGAGTAGAGCCTACGGTGTATCCGAACTTATGGAGATTTGCCGCTCCCTCCACTGTCTGTGAGGAGAATTTAGGGAACACATATTCCAGAGGATACTTTCCGTCGTTGGTGATAGTGAAGGACAGTTCCTTAGGAGCTTCTCCGAGAGTGAGTGTTCCGGCCTCAACCTCCTGTGGAGTGACAGTAAGGCGTGCCGGGTCGGTTGCAGAACCCTGGACAATGATTCTCACTGTCTCGCCCTTATCGTTGCTGAACGTGATTGTTCCACTGTGGGAACCTGCGCTCTTAGGATTGTACTTAAGTTCGAACTTGGTCATCGCACGTGCAGGGAAACCACTGTTCACACTTTCCGGACCGGAGAAATGTTCGGAGCTGGAAGTAATGTTCTGTCCATCATAGAGACCTGCTCCCCACTCCGAACCACGGAAAGAGCCGTAGCCCTTGTTATAAACCTCCACGGTCATTGTCTTTGTCTCTCCGGTAAGGATGTTGCCGAAGTTCACGACTTTAGGCACCTCAACGGAAGGCTTGTTGCCGCTGACAGAGAACTGTACAGGGACTTTTGTCACTTTGTTGCCTGACTCGTTGGATGTGAGGTTGAGGTTGAAAGAATAATTTCCGTTGACAATCTTTCGCCCGTCAGCCTTAACATCTACAGTCTGCTTCTCACCCTTCTTCACCTGACCTGATGCAGGATTGAGCTCGAGAACCTCACTCCAGTCCGGATTGAGAGAGCGTGCGCGAATGGCCCATACGAACTCAGATGCCATGGACTCGTAGCTGCTGCCCTTCAGTGCGGTGGAGAGCTGCATCCATGTCTTTCCGAGGTCGTTGCTCATGTAGCTGTTGTTGGAGACATTAGGCTGCGTTGTATGGCCCATGCTGAGAGGGAAACCTTCCTGGTTGGCGTCGAAATGTGCCACAATCCAGAAGGACTCTCCCGGAGCGAACCATATCTGTTCCTTGAGAGGAATGTCGTAGTTATATGTGAAGAACATATAGTCCACCTCCTGAATGAGTGAGGCACTGGAGATTCCGACATCACCCTTGTAGATAGCGAGCTTAGGATTCGCGCCGAAGACGCCTTCTGTCGGAGCTTCAAACCACAGAGAGGTGAGGTTGAATCCGTCAGGATATTTCTCAGGGTCGACCTTGAACCACTGTGCCATGGAGTTCGGGAGCGACTTGTCTGTATCGCCAATCATGGCAAACAGCTGCTCTGACCATGTC
The DNA here is from genome assembly GCF_013166595.1 of Palleniella intestinalis. GTDB lineage: Bacteria > Bacteroidota > Bacteroidia > Bacteroidales > Bacteroidaceae > Prevotella > Prevotella intestinalis. Next base: position 214,592 of record NZ_JABKKG010000006.1, read on the forward strand.
ATGTTCTTCGGATATTCGTCAGCGTCATATTCCGCAGCCGCTGTTGCAGCACGGTATGCAGCCTTCTGTATGGAAAGCTTTCCTGTGAAAGGAACCACTTTGCCCGGCATAGGGCGTGCTGCCTGCATCTGTGCAGAGACAGTGCGGTGGGTTGCCTCCCATTTGAGGATGCCTTCCGCCTCGTTGTTGATGGTCAGGCGGGAGGTTGCCACAGGGTTCGCCTCGTCTGATGCCATGGAGAGTTCTGCCTCATCCACAGTAAGCTTAGGTCCTGCGTTTGTTGTCACACTCTTGACAGGTGAGAGTTCAGAAGCCTTGCCCCAACGGTTGACTGCCTGTATGGCCACATAGTAGGTGGTGAGGTTGTCAAGGTTCTTGATTTCCGTTGTATAAGGGTCACCTGAATTATAGAACTTTGTGTCGACAGCCACGCGAGGGAGCTTTGTCAGGTCGTCGGAGGCTGTGAACGGAGTCTTTGAGTAGTAGATGATATGGTTGTTGACATTATTGTCGGAAGATGCAGGGATTATCCATGAGAGAGTGATATAATCCTGTGCTGCAAAAAGCTCGAAGTCCTTCACGCTTTCCGGCTTGCCGGTCTCGTCCATCTGCAGAGCCTTTGCCGCATCGATATATCCGGAGCCGTAGAGTCCCTCATACTGCTTGTTGTTTCCGTAGCCGTAGAAGTCATTGACAGAGGTAAGGAGCTGCGTGCGCAGAGTCTCGTTGAGGAATGTCGGCGAACCGTAGCGTGAGAGCACAAGCGCAGCAATGCCCGACACATGAGGCGTGGCCATGGATGTTCCTTCATTGAAACCATACTCATTGCCGGGAAGAGTGGAGAGGACCCCCTGTGCCTGGCCGTAGTCAAGCAGACCGCCCGGTGCGATGATGTCAGCCCACTCGCCGTAGTTGGAGTAGCTGGCAGGGGTCAGCTCGGAGGTCATTGATGTCACCGCCACACACTTGTCGTAAGCGGCAGGATAGTAGTTGCCGGTCTTTCCGTCATTGCCGGTGGCGAAGATGCAGAGACCGCCGTTCATTTTCTCGGAGCGCGCCTCTTTAGTGAAATAGTCGATGGCGTCGAGGACAGCCTGCTCCTTGTACTCCGGGGCACTCCATCCCCATGAGCACTGGGCGATGGTGGCACCCTTCTCCGCCGCATAGATTATGGCTGCGGCGAAATCACCGTCAGCAGTGCCGGAACGGGAGTCGAACACTTGGCATGAAATCATTTTCACACCTGAGCCCGGAGTGCCGTTGCCGCCTGCCACACCGCCGACACCGATGCCGTTGTTGTTGACGGCTGCCACAGTGCCTGCCACGTGTGTGCCATGGCTGTGAGGGTAAATCTTAGGTTCGTTGGTACAGAAGTTCCAGCCGTAGATGTCGTCGACATAGCCGTTGCCATCGTCATCGACACCCTCCTTGCCGTTGAGCTCGGCAGTGTTGACATACATGTTCTGGTTAAGGTCCTCATGAGTGTAGTCCACACCACCGTCGATGATTGCCACAAGGACATCGTCAGAACCGGTCGAAACCTTCCATGCGTTGAACAGGTTGATGTCGGCACCAACGACACTGTAAGGGATTGTGCCGAAATTCTGATAGTGCCACTGCTGCGGAAGGAAAGGGTCGTTGAAAGGCATGGTCGCCGCAGGAGCGGTGAGCACCTTGCTACGGTCAAGTTTCCGGAACCCTTTGTTGCCCTCTTTCAGGGACATGGGAGTAACGACTTCCGAGAGTTCCACACCTGCCGTCGTCGCAAACACCTTGCGAGCCTCAGCCGATGAAACCGACTCATCGAAAGTAACCACATACCAGCGGTCAAGTCCGTACTCCGCTCTCTGCTTCGCGAACTTCGCGGAATAAGGGAGCATCGGACGGATGCTGATAGCTTTCACATTGCGGGCAGCCCTGTCAAGAGGACGGATGCCGGTGGTCACCACGCCGTTGGTGCGCATGCGAGGGGCAGTGCCCACTTGCAACGCCACTTCCGGCTGCAGCTTCACACGGATGACACCCTTCTTCGGGGTTGTGCTTTCCGCTTGTGCTTCCATGACCATTCCGCCCACAAGGAATGTGAGGACGAACATGGTCCGAAGGAAAAATTTCTGCATAAGCTTTTGTTGTTAAATTAATGAATGATATTTATGTATGAAAAATATGCCTGACTGATGATGAAAGACAAACATCCTACACCAAAAACATATTACTAATGTGCAAAATTACAAAAAAATAACGCATTTACTTGCATTCCGAAGAAAATTCGCAAGGAATTTCAAGAAAAAACATACAAATCATCATAAAAAATGACAAACAATAAGAAAACAAAACCTCATCTCTGCCCATGAGCAAAATATCACTTTATTATTTCAACACCCATTGCCTTTTGCAGCAGCATATATACATTCAAGATAGAAGTGCAATTTCTTGACTGTATATGAGTCCCCTCCTTCTGTGTATAAGAGGTTCCGGAGCGTAGCGACAGGGTTCTCTTATACACAGAAGGAGGAACCTTCCCATTAAAGATTAACCTGCAATGCAA
>NZ_JABKKG010000007.1 GCF_013166595.1 Palleniella intestinalis
ACCAAGGGAAAAACTGAAATTCTCTACGCCGGTAAGGGAGTTTTTCAAATTCTTTATGTAACTTTGCAAAAACAATTGCACTTGCGGGTTGACTCTTTAGCAGAGCAACAAGGTGTTTTTCTGAGGTTTTATCGAAAAAATAAGGCAGAAAATACTAGAGATGTAAACCGTTCACGTATGCTTCTGCCAATAGAAGTTGTCTACGATTCCGATACTCACAAAATATCGGTTATAGGTAATGATACTATGGAAGCCGAAGTTTTCCTTTATAGTGCAGACGGCGCTCTTGAAAACTACTCATCAACGCTGAACACGGATTTCACAGTTTTGGCTCCCGGTACTTACACAATCTTGATCCAAGGGGATGGATGGAATGCGGAAGGAGAAGTTGAAGTGCAATAATCAGATATGAAAGATTAAAGTCGACAATAATCCCACAGACCAGACTGTACAAAAGGCGCGAATCCGAAAGGCGTTATAATCGGAATATTAAATTGAGTGCATATGAAAAAAAAAGTTGTAGATTTTAGTGTGAAGGAAATTGATTTCCTTACACAAACATCTTTGGACTCTGTCAAAGGTGGAAAACTTGTTAAAAATTCCTTACAAGGAACACCTACCTCTTCAATGCCAAATGAACCTTGGGTTAGTATTGGTGTAGGAATAACTTTTTAAACAGAAAAACAATGAAAAAGAAGAACATTGAATCAAACATCACCTTAATAGATAATTTCACCCAAAGTGAAAATGACATAATAAAAGGTGGAAAAGTTCATGTAAAAGGCACTGCTTCTGTTAACTGTAAAGGAGTGAGTGGAAGTGTTGAAATTTCTAACAATTCTATTATTGGAGATTAAAATTTTACAAATTTAAGAGGGTTGGCTAAACCTAAGGATAGTATTCATAAAAGTTACAAATAGCAGCTAAAGAAAGTAGTGATTTTAGATTAAGCATCAGTTTTTGAATAGTGAAACATTTTTATTATTACTAAAAACATTAGTTGTCTGTTTTTCACTTTCTCTATACTCAAGTTTGGCGAACCCTCGTTAAAATTATTGATATGGCTAAAGTTCTATTAAATTGGCTTCCTCCTTCAATGGAGAATATGCCATCACCTGCGCATTCGGTATTGAAAAATACTTTGGAAGAATTTGGATATGATGTTCATATTGAATATTGGAATTTAAAGCTTAGTTCTTCACTGGAGTCTTTCTTGAATTTTGGAAATGATATATATAAGGCTGAAATTAATAAATTTATCCCTTTTTATGCTTACTTAGGGGTTGAATACAAGCAGGGCGCATTGTTGAATTCGCTGGCTGATTACGTGCTGTATATCAAACCGCAACTTCATATAAAGGGGAAAAAGTATATAATATCGGAATTCTATAAGTTTTACGACTTCTTCAATGAATATATAGATGGATTTATTGAAAAAAAATTATTGCATGAAGAATATCTTTTAATAGGTTTCTCTTCACTTTTTTATCAATGGATTATTGCCACAATCATTGCCCGTAAGGTTAAAGAATCATTGCCAGACCTTCATATGGTGATTGGAGGATTTGGAACTAAAAATGAAGCTTCAGCATTTCAGAGGAATTTCGATTTTTTTGATTTTGTGTCATGGGGAGAGGGGGAATATTCCCTCAAATCAATATGTGACATTTTATCACAGGGAGGCGATACTTGTGATATAACAAATACGTTGTCAGTAAAAGGTATTGCCAATAATAATGTAAGGCCATTTCAATACTCAAATATAAATACACTGAGATTCAATTTTACAGATTATTTCGAGCAAGTAGAAAATGTGCTTGATAAAAAAGAAATAGTACTTCCTATCGAGGGAGGAAGAGGATGTCATTGGAGAAAATGCCATTTCTGCTTTTTAAATACAGGATATAAAAGTCGCACTAAATCAAGTGATGTTATTATAAATGAAATTAGGAGTTATATTGAAAAATATGATGTAAGAAGATTTCTATTCTTAGACAATGACATCATAGGTGGCGATGAAGATAGATTTGTCAATCTTCTTGATGGATTAATAAAACTTCGTGAAGAATATAATGATTTTTCAATTCAGTCTGCAGAAATCATCACCAAAGGAATAACGTATGAAGCCATTGCAAAAATGGCAGTAGTAAATTTTGAGGGTGTGCAAATAGGATACGAATCACCAAGTTCAGAACTTCTCAAAAAGATTGAAAAAAAGAATACATTCGCAAGTAATTTGTTTTTTATAAAATGGGCAACGACTTTCGGTATATGTATTAATGGCGCAAATATTATTAGAAATCTTCCAGAAGAAACAGAAATGGACATTGATGAAGGCATTTCCAATTTATGCTATATGCGGTTTTTCCTCAAAGAAGGAAGTTTCACTCATACTCTTTCTGACTTGGCGATCTGCGAAGCTTCAAGATATTTCAAAGAGTTAGATAGATCTGGCATTCTGGACAAATGGAGTCATTCGTCAACATTTGATTTCCTTCCTAAAGGATATATAAATGACGAAGATAAATTTGCTATAATACTTGATTTTATGAAATCAGGGCACAGTCAAAAATGGAACTTATTTGCCCAAATTGAAAAACATTATATCAATAATGATTACTCATACTCACTCCTCTCAGATAACTCCTCCATTTTTTATAGAGAATTGTATAATGGATTAGTGATTAATGAATTGGAATTTAACGAAGATGAACCATATTGGAAAATACTTTGCTTGTGCAATAAACAAATCTATTCTATAGATATGCTTATAGAACAATTAAGTCTGGCGAAGGATTCTGTCACAAGCATTATTGATTCTTTAGCAAAAGAAAAACTTTTATATAGAAATCATGATTATTCAGAAATAGTCACAATAATAAATATAGATAAACTTAAATAAATTATTGATATGATGCGATTCCTAATTATTATCAGTATGATTTTGTTTTACTTGCCGATAGCTTTAGCACAGACTGTTGTAAACCAAGATGACTCAATAAAAAGTTGTAATGTAGCTGAGGTTGTTGTGATTGGAGAAAAACCTCAAATAAAAGGGAAAAACGGGGTCATTTCTGTTGATTTGCCCACTATAATCAAAAACAAGCCTGTCACTAACATCTATGAATCATTAGTTTATCTGCCAGGTGTAACCAAAGAGCTGTCTGGGAACTTGTCCTTGGCAGGTACAAATGGAATTACTATACTGATAAATGGAAAGCGTCCACAAATGTCTGAAGAAAGCGTTATAGCGCTTTTGCAATCCTATCCTATTGGCAGATTGAAAAATGTGGAAGTAATGTACAGCACCCCTGCCAAGTATCATGTTGATGGGGCTTCTATAAACATTATCATGAAAACCCCATCTGCCTTGGACGGCTTGCAGGGACAGATGGGGTTGGATTTCTTACAGCAGCACTATTCCAAAGGGGCAGTCAATATAGCAAGTACTTATTCTGCAGACAAATGGTCGGTTGATTTTATGTACAATTTTACAGCAGGTAAAGATTGGGCACATCAATTCATCGATTCATATCATATTTTTGGCGGAACCCATGAGTCCGTTAAACAGAATGAGCAGTCAACAACAAATGGGCATAGCCACAATGGTCATGTAGGATTCGACTGGAAGCTATGCAAGGAAAACAATATATCTGTTTCATACAATTTTCAAATTAATCCAATCAAATATGCCACAAACTTCTCTTCTGGAACTTTGGGAGAATATACAACATCAAAAGACTATCCTTCATCCAATAAATTCAATAATGTCAACATTGATTACGAAAGCTCATTTGGCCTGACTCTTGGAATGTCCTATACAAACTATAAGGAGAATAGTAATACTGTGCTATATCAAAGACAGGCTGGGGAAGTTTTGAGGGATTATACATCATCGCAGAATATCAAGAAATATCATTTACATGCAGACCAGTCTCACCATGTCAAGCAATGGGGGATAAACTACGGCTTGTTAATGGACTATTCTAACGACTACAGCTCCCAATCGTTTATGACCTCTGATGACGCGGACAATTTCAACACTCAATTAAAGGAATATTCTGCGGACGCCTATGTAGGTGTTGAACGGAATTTTGAGAATGGCTTGAGTTTTTCTACATCTGTTAAAGTTGATTATTATCACCGCAATAATGATACAAAATGGTGGGTATCGCCTCAAATCGCACTCACTTACATGAAGAGTCCGCGCAATATTTTCCAAATAGACATTTCAACCACTAAGAATTATCCTTCGTATTGGGAAATACATGGTGGGGAAACATGGCTGAACAACTATATGATGCTGGTGGGCAATCCTATGTTAAAACCTTCGTACACCTATGAGAATCAGCTGATTTATATTTATCATCAGAAATATATGGCAGTCTTGTATTATAACTATACCGATGATTATTTTGTCCAGTTGCCATACCAGCATCCTGATATCTTGAAGCTCATCTATCAGACACAAAATTACAATTATAATCAGATGTTGGGTTTGATGGTGCGTATTCCATTTAACATCGGACAGACATTGCAGTCCTCCTTGACGCTGAATGGATATTATACGCATAACAAAGCCGATGATTTCCATGGTATTAAATTTGATCGGGAGAAATTCTCTTTTTATGCGGACTTTACTAATTCTGTCAAACTTCTGCCCAAATCCTCTCTATATTTGACCGTAGGGTTGACAGGGTTGACTTCATCACTACAGGGTATCACGGACTTGAGTGATATATGGAAGTTTGATCTAGGATTGAAATGGACAATGCTAAATGGCAAAGCCGACTTGATGTTTAACGGAACAGACGTTTTCAACACATGGAATCCACAAATGGCGATTATGAAATATGGGCAGAATTTAAAAATGGACACTTATGATATGACCCGCCAATTTAAGGTATCGTTCATTTATCGTTTTAACAGTTTCAAGCCTAAGACAATTGACATAGACAAGTCTCGTTTTGGCATAAGCAAGTAATACAGTATGTTCCGATTCCCTTTTATTCAACAGCGTGATTCCATGCAGTGTGGTGTTGCATGCTTACAAATGATAATTAAATACTATGGTGTTAAATGTGGCTATCACTTTTTAGACAGTCTCTGCTCTGCCACGCCTGAGGGCGTTTCTTTGAATGGAATATCTAACACTGCGAAAAAAATAGGTATGAACACTTTATGCGGAACATTATTTGTTGATCAGTTAACCAATAACATACTACCATGCATTGTACATTGGAATCAGAATCATTTTGTTGTGTTATATAAAGTCAGCCGTAATGGAAAAAAGTTCTATGTGGCAGATCCTGGTAAAGGTAAGATAAAATACAACAGGGCGGAATTCGAACGCCATTGGGTCTGTATGCAGTCTAACGGTGAGAAAAAGGGAATTGTAATGTTGCTTGAACCGACGCAGGGATTCTATTGTCAGCATGGTGTGCAGACAGAAGAACGGCATTCATCCCGCTTCCTTTTGAGGTATGTCATGGAATACCGTGAATATTTCCTTCAGATTTTCCTCGGTTTGCTGCTGGGTTGTTTACTTCAGCTAATCATGCCATTCTTAACCCAGGCAATCGTCGACATTGGAATAAAGCATGACGACATTGGGGTTATTTGGCTTGTGTTATTAGGAGAACTGATGATTGTTATCGGGCGTACAGCCACAGACTTCATACGTCGTTGGCTGTTACTTCATATCTCTATGCGGATAAACATTTCATTAGTAAGTGACTTCTTTATCAAGTTATTGAAACTGCCCATGTCGTTCTTCGACACAAAATTGATGGGTGATTTGTTACAACGTATCGGAGACCATTCTCGTGTGCAGAATTTCCTTACCGGACAGGTATTGAATGTTGTATTCACATTCTTAAGTTTCATGACATTTGGTATTGTCCTGTTCATTTACGACACAAAAATCTTTGGCATTTTTATTGCAGGAAGTATTATTTACGGATTATGGATATCATCTTTTCTACAGCGTCGCAAGGTACTTGATTATGAAATCTTCGAGCAGCAGGCGATTAACCAAAACAAAACATACCAATTCATAACGTCGATGCAGGAGATAAAACTCCAAGACTGTGAACAGCGCAGACGATGGGAATGGGAGGACACACAGGCCGACTTGTTCAGAGTTCAAATGAATTCATTGAAACTGCAACAGACACAGGAGGCAGGCTCAATATTCATCAACGAGGTCAAAAACATACTGATAACAGTCTTTGCAGCAACTGCAGTGATAAACGATCAGATCACTCTTGGCACAATGCTTGCCATTCAGTATATCGTGGGGCAGCTCAACTCTCCTGTCGAGCAGTTTATGTCATTCATATATTCGTTGCAGGATGTAAAAATCTCTCTTGAACGCATCAATGAGATTCATGGAGGCAAAAACGAAGAGTCCAAAGAGAATCATGTAAAGACATTTGACGCAGAAAAGTCTGTCAGAATTGAAAACATTGATTTCAAATACGATCCTCATGCTTTGAAGAAAACGCTTGAAGATGTATCATTTGAGATTCCTGAAGGGAAAGTGACCGCTATCGTTGGAGCATCGGGGAGTGGAAAGACCACATTGATAAAACTCATGCTCGGCTACTATCCTGTTATGGCGGGGAGAATCTCTATTGCCGGGCGAAATATCAATGAATACAACCTCAAATGGTGGCGTCGCCATTGTGGAGTGGTAATGCAGGATGGAGTGATATTCTCTGAATCCATAGCCCGGAACATCGCTGTTGATGATGGCGAGATAGATGTGGAGCGACTTGAAAAAGCTGCGAAAATCGCGAATATCCATGACTATGTGATTGGACTTCCTCTAAAATACAACACTATTATCGGGCGTGACGGTCTTGGGCTGAGCCAAGGTCAGAAACAGCGCATTCTCATAGCCCGTGCAGTCTATAAAAATCCGGATTTCATCTTTTTGGATGAAGCCACAAATGCCCTTGATGCTAAGAACGAGAGGGCAATAGTTGAGAATCTGGATGGATTCTACAAAGGCCGTACAGTTGTGGTGGTGGCGCATCGGCTATCTACAGTCAAGAACGCTGACCAAATCATTGTTGTTGATGGAGGAAAGATAGTTGAAACAGGCAACCATACTTCTCTTATCGAGACAAGAGGCGCGTACTACAATTTGGTCAAGAACCAGCTTGAACTCGGAAACTGAGCAACTTAATATACATTATAAAAAAATGACAAGATGAGAAAGAGAAAATCCACCGGTATGGAACTGCGTTCTGAGAAAGTTCGTAATCTATTAGGAGAAATCCCTCCGTTTCTTGTAGAATGGGGCACGGTAATAATCGTAGCTATATTCTTGATATTGCTAATGGTCGTCTGTTTTGTGCCTTATCCTCATTCACAAGGTGAAAGTATCTTACAGCATGTATTGTTTATGTGAGGTTTCCTTTCATAGCGGTATGAACAATAAAAGATATTTGAACGTGTAGCGAAAGGTGGCACATTGCATGGCGAAAGATACCCTTTTACCATGCAATGTGCCACCTTTTGTCATGCCCGTTGTCGGAGGATTCTTAATTGTGTTTGGTGCGGATCCTCTCAAAGGAATTCTCCGCTCTAAGAAAACAAAGAAACCAAAGAATTTTCTGCATGAAAAATATGCATGAGTTTTCTATTTTTTTCATCTTCTTCGAACCACGACTCTCAACAACGAATTGGCGCAAGGCATGCGGAGAGGAAAGTGTCCCGCAGATTTGCGCGGATTCTTCCACGATGGGTGTCATTCGGCAAAGCTACGGTCTTAAACCGCTAATGCGATTTCTCCGCATAATCCGCATGGGAATGAATTCGTGAAATTAGCGTAATTCGCGGTTCGATTTTCTCTCCGCCGGAGTTTCATTTGCTGAGCGATTAAACCTAAACGCAGTTATTCGCCATCAATACAAATCTACTTCTTTCTTTTTATTCTTCGAGAGATGTTTCCTCAAAGAGATTTATCACTCAAAGAAATTAAAGAATCCAAAAGAAACGACTTTTATTGTTCTCATGAACGAGGGTATTGTCTTAATGATATTGGACCTTATGGGAGAGTTCCCTTTGGAAGGAGTCTGTCACAAGGTGATCTCACCGGAGCCGAAGCAGCGGTGGTGGGCGCTATCATAGATGACGCAGAACTGGCCGGGGGCGACGCCGTGGATAGGCTTTTCTGAAAGGATTCTGTAGCGTCCGTTGCCGAGGTCGTCAATGATGGCCTTGTTGATGTCCGCTGTGTGGCGTATCTTGAAAGTTATTTCACGCTCCGGCATGATATTGTCCGTGAGCAGATGCAGGTCGTGTATGATGAACTCCGATGCGTATGCGTCGGCAGGGTCATAACCATGCGAGAGATAGATGATGTTCTCCGCAATGTCTTTTTTAATGACAAACCATGGTCCTCCGCCAAAACCGAGACCCTTGCGCTGTCCGATTGTGTGAAACCAGTGTCCTTTGTGCTTGCCGATGAGTTTTCCTGTTTCGAGTTCTATTGCGTTGCCCTCCTTCTCTCCGAGATACTTGCGGAGATAGTCATTGTAGTTTATCTTGCCGAGAAAGCATATCCCCTGCGAGTCCTTGCGCTTGGCATTGATGAGGTGGTTGTCCTCTGCAATGCGCCTAACATCTTCTTTGTGTAGTCCGCCGATAGGGAAGATAGCCTTTTTCAGTTGCCAATCGTAGATTTGTGCAAGGAAGTCCGTCTGGTCCTTTATCGGGTCAGGCGATGTGCAGAGCCATTTCCTGCCGTCGATAATCTCTGTGCGAGCATAGTGACCTGTGGCGATAAGGTCGTAGTCGTGACCTCTTTTCTCATGGAAAGCACCAAACTTTATGAGTCTGTTGCACATGACATCAGGGTTTGGGGTGAAGCCGTTGCGCACCTTGTCCATGGTGTATGCTGTCACCTTGTCCCAATATTCGCGGTGGCAGTCCACCACTTCAAGGCGGCATTTGTACTTGTGGCACAATGCTGTCGCCATCTCAAGGTCCTCCTCCGATGTGCAGTCGTAGCCTTCCTCCTCGTCAGGGCCAATCTTTATGTAGAAGCAGTCCGGGTGCAATCCATGCTCGCACAGGAGATGAAGCACCACGGCGGAGTCCACTCCGCCTGACAGCAGGACAGCTATTTTCTTATCCTTTATCTCGTCAATGTTCATGAAAAAAGCAAGCGTAAATAATTATTTCTTCAGGGAATTTATCCAGTTGGCAATGTCGTTAAGCACCTCTTCCGATATTGTCTCTTCTATTTTCCCGTATTCAGAGACAGCCCCAGTTGTGGCATGTTGGAAAATGTGGTTCAGTCCATGGTATTCTTTCACCATATTATATTTTCCTTTCGGGAGAAGTCGCTTAATCTCCGGCAGGTTGTCCTTTGACAGAACCTGCAGGTCGAGGTCACCGTTGAGGGCAAGAACCGGGCATAAAATCCGTCGGATGGCTTCTGCCGGATTGTAGGAAACGAAATGGTTTATCCATGCATTATCCATTTTCATGATAGTCAGGAGATTCTTTTTCGCACCTTCCGGAAGAGAGAAACCATTGTCGCTAAGGAATTTCTCCAATATGTTTTCCGGTGATTCAGGCTTCTTTCCGTCACGCTTCTGTTCGTATATCATCTCCAATGCAGCGCAATAAGCCGTCACTTCCGCCTCCGATAATCCTGCGCCGGCAAATGCTGCGCGGTTCTGTTCGATGATGACTTTATCGCCTCTAAGTGCTATTCCTGCAAGACTGACAATGAAATCAGCCGTTTTTTCTGCACCGAGGATAAACGCTATCGTGCCACCCTCGCTATGCCCGAGGACACCGATTTTGCCAAACTCTTTCATTGAGCGCAGGTAATCAAGCCCCGCTTTGGCATCGTTCTTGAATGTTTCCGTAGTCGCATTCTTAGCATCTCCTGTCGATTTCCCGAATCCGCGATCATCATATCGCAATGAGGCTATGCCGTTACGCGCAAGAAAATCCGCTATTACAAGGAACGGCTTATGGCCGAAAGCCTCCTCATTCCTGTCCTGCAGACCGCTGCCGGTGACCATCAGCACGACAGGAATGGAGCTCTTTTGCTTTGTACGGTCATATCCGACAGGATAAGTCAGCGTGCCAGACAGCACCGCTCCGTCAGCATTATTCCTGAATTCCACATCTTTTGTCGCATAAGGATACGGTGGAACCGGTGTCTGCGGGCGGTTCAACTTAACAGTCCCTTGCTTGAGTGACAAAGGGAATTTGTATGCTCCCTGTGTGAATACTCCTTTTATCGTGCCGTTGTCAAGATGTCCTCTGTACAAGACACCAAGAGAAGGCACGGACACAGCCAATGAATCAGCAGAGAGAAAATCCACTTCCGCCTTTATGTCCTTTGCCCCTTGGTCGGGACTATCCATTGTGCAGACAGGCTTTTCACCATCCTTTTGGATGTTGAAGACAATGTTCAGTTTTGTCATGCCCAAGCTAAGTTTGCCTTTCCAAGAGCCGGAAATCTCTTGTCCGCACATGGATTGCGGCATGAGGCATGCAAGGCAGATGAATGGGATTATTCTTTTCATTGGCGAAAGAGGGATTGATTGTTGTTGTTTTGGTTAATAGTGGCAGGATGAATCATGATGCAACATGTTGTCTCATGATAGAACATGATACCATCATGATAAACCATGATTCATCATGATGTAAGAAAAAAATCACATCAGAACGCCTCACGGTACTTGCCGTCCTCCTTGTCATTAAGCATACTAAGATAGGAATTGTACCTGCTTTCGGAGATGTAATGCTCCTCCAAAGCCTTTCTGACAGCACATCCCGGTTCATGAGTATGTGTGCAGTTATTGAACCGGCAGTCCTTGGAGAAGTGGAAAATCTCCTTGAAATACGAGCAAATTTCCTCCGGTTCCATGTCGAAAGTGCCGAACCCTTTGATTCCCGGAGTATCAATCAACCATCCTCCCCCGTCAGGAAGAGGAAGCATTTCCGAGAATGTCGTGGTGTGCATGCCGGTGTTATGGGCATCGGAAATCTCCGCTGTCCGCAGGTTGACTCCCGGCAGCAGAGCGTTGAGAATAGTCGATTTGCCCACGCCACTGTTACCACTGAAGAGTGTGACCTTGCCGTTCAGCAATGCCGACAGTTCGTTTACGCCATCGTTCTGCAGGGCTGAGAGGGCAAGACACTTGTACCCCACGGTCTCATACAATGCCATCATCATCTCCTGATAATGCAGTTCGTCCTCCGAGAGCAGGTCTTTCTTGTTGAAAGCAAGTATCACCGGCACGGAATAAGCCTCTGCCGAGGCAAGGAAACGGTCTATGAACGTTGTGCTTGTCTGTGGATGGTTTACCGTGACGACAAGCACAGCCTGGTCGACATTGGCAGCAATGATATGGCTTGCCTTTGAGAGATTCTGCGACTTGCGTATGATGTAGTTCCTCCGGTCGGCAATCTCTGTGATGAAAGCCGTCATGTCCCCTGTCGAATGCGTCTTGTCCGCAATGGTGTTCTGTGTCGGTTCGGTGATTGTCACACGGTCACCGACAGCCACCGGATTGGTGCTGCGGATGCCTTTCAGCCGGAAACTGCCCTTTATTTTACAGTCCACGGTGCTCCCCTCATCGGTGAGCACCGTGTACCAATATCCTGTATTTTTAATTACGAGTCCTTGCATCAGACAGTCATTATTTCCTGATTCTTCTCGGCAAGGATATCATCAATCTTCTTGATAAACTTGTCGTGCAGCTTCTGCAGTTTCTCTTCCGCATCCTTCTGTTCGTCCTCAGCGAGTCCGTCCTTTACAGCTTTCTTGAAGGTCTCCTTATACTCGGCACGAGCCTTGCGTACAGAAACCTTCGCCTTCTCACCAATGCCGTTGCACTGCTTTGCCAGTTCGCGGCGGCGTTCCTCTGTCGGAACAGGGATGCAAAGACGTACTATCTCACCGTTATTGTCCGGAGTGATGCCGAGAGTAGAGTTCACGATGGCTTTCTCGATTTCGCGGATAGCCTTCTTGTCCCATGGGCGGATAGCGATTGTGCGCGGGTCAGGAGTAGAGATGTTTGCTATTTGATTGAGAGGCACCATAGAACCATAGGATTCCACTCTGATACCGTCAACAAGAGCAGTGTTTGCCCTTCCGGCACGGACATGTAATAATTGTTCGGAGAGGAATGTGCATGCCATTTCCATCTCTTCCTCAGCTTTCTTGAGGGTCTCTTTTACATCAATCATAGTATTATGTTTTTGGGGTTTGGTTACTTTGCCTTTTCCGGTGCGGCAGGTGCAGGTGCCGCCTGCTTTGTCTGGCTTGCACCGAAGCCCGGCAGGTTGTTAGGGTTTGTTGTCTGCTGCTCTGTAGCGGCTTTCTCTATGACACTCTCCTCTGTAACTGCCTTTGGAGCGACGTATGCGCAGAAGACGCTCAGCACTACCATTGCTGCAGCGAGTCCCCATGTTGTCTTCTCGATGAAATCAGTTGTCTTGCGGACGCCAAGCATGGCATTGCCGCTTGAGAATCCTGTTGAAAGACCGCCACCTTTAGACTCCTGGATGAGCACGATGCCAATCATGAAAAGTGCTACAATGACGATAAGAATTACGAATAATGTGTACATTGGTTATTTTGTTTTTTTGTTATTATTATTCATTATAAGTTTCTCAAGGAAACGTATCTGGTCTGCAAAGTAAGCATTTTTTTTCGGATTTTCCAAATTTAAACGCTTAATAATCTCTAATGCCTGTGAATATCTTCGCTGATGCACGTATATTTGTGCCATTGTCTCCGTGTAGATAGTCACTTGCGGTGGTGTATCGTCCTGAGGCGGTGGGACATACCCACGCGGCTCTTCCCTGCTTTCCTCGTCACGGAAATCCGGTAGCGTGAACGGATTTCCCTCATGTGAGATGAAGTCGTCGATAAGGCTCTGCCCCTTCATCTGCGGAGCTTCCACCTCCGGTTCGTCCTCTGCCGGCATACTGCTTTCCAGGAGATACGCCACATAGTCCACTGTAGCGTCCGCCGGAGTAGGCTTCCTTCGTCTGGCAGGCTTCTCTTCCTGTTTCTCCTCAGGCAAGGAGTCAAGGAAGTTGTCAATAAGTTCCGATGTCCTGCTTACGGCGTTTCCACCGTCCTTGCGTGCCGTTTTCTTTTCCTCGGCGTTAGCGCCTTCAGGTTTCCGCAACTTGTAATGCGCCGCTTCGACAAGCTGGAACAGCACTTTCCTGTCAGTGATGTACACCGAAGCCTTCCTCAGTTCCTCATCGAACGTGGCGTCATGCAGCAGATAGAGGTTCTGCAGCATCAGCAGTCTGGCAGTCTGGTGGTATGGATACAGTGCTATGAGACTCCTCAGGTCATAAAGAGTCTCACGGTCCATCCTTTCAGGGTGTTGTATCAGTTCTGTCAGATTCATTCGTTGTGGAATAGTCGTTAAGGAGTGCAAAGTTACGAAAAAAAAGGCAAACTGCATACCCTTGCAATTAAAAATGTGTGCCAAAGGTATTTTTTTTATGTCAATATGCCACAATTTAGCAGTATTTTTGTATCTTTGCAATAATATTTTCATGAAATGTTCCATATTTCAGAACAAATCCGACACCAACAGAATGAACTCAAAATCTTCACCATGGGCATGGGTGCCCTCACTTTATTTCGCCGAAGGACTGCCTTATGTGGCGGTAATGACCATATCACTCATACTCTACAAGCAGCTTGGCCTGAGCAACGCTGACATCACTTTCTACACATCATGGCTTTACCTGCCATGGGTGATAAAGCCTCTTTGGAGCCCTTTCGTGGACATAATCAAGAGCAAACGCTGGTGGATAACCGCAATGCAGCTGCTTATCGGCGCGGCATTCGGCGGCATAGCATTCACCATTCCGACATCAATATGGCTTCAGGGGACGCTCTGCTTTTTCTGGCTTATGGCATTCTCAAGCGCCACACATGACATTGCAGCCGACGGATTCTACATGCTCGGACTGGACCAGCACGACCAGGCCTGCTTTGTAGGC
Organism: Palleniella intestinalis; assembly: GCF_013166595.1. GTDB lineage: Bacteria > Bacteroidota > Bacteroidia > Bacteroidales > Bacteroidaceae > Prevotella > Prevotella intestinalis. The sequence continues at coordinate 14,014 of NZ_JABKKG010000007.1, forward strand.
ATACGCTCGACCTTCTATCGCCTTGCAATGATTATGGGACAAGGCTTTCTCGTGATGATAGCAGGCAATCTGCAGGTGGTGTTCCGAGGGAGCATAGCTTTCTCGTGGAGCCTCACTTTCTATGGGCTTCTCGGACTGTTTGTAGCTTTTTGGCTATGGCATAACTACATACTGCCGCGCCCGAAAGAAGACGACGAACGTGGCATGTCAGGCGAGAAAGGCACACTAAGCACAAAAGCGATGTTCGCAGAGCTTGGCGAGACTGTCATCTCGTTCTTCAAGAAGCCGCAGGTGGTGGCAGGAATACTGTTCATGCTGCTCTATCGCATGCCTGAAGGACTGCTTGTAAAGGTGTCGTCGCTGTTCCTTCTTGACCCGCAAAGTGCCGGCGGACTAGGCCTTTCGCCCATGGAATACGGTCTTGTGCAGGGCACGGTGGGCGTTGTCGGACTGACCATCGGCGGCATAATCGGCGGCATCTGTGCAGGAAAGGACGGCCTGAAACGGTGGCTATGGCCTATGGTGTGCGCCATAACGCTGCCGGATGCAGTATACATATACCTCAGTTATGCCCTGCCCTCCTCTCTCTTCATCGTCAACCTTTGCATCTTCGTGGAACAGTTCGGCTATGGCTTCGGCTTCACAGCGTATATGCTCTACCTTATTTATTATAGCCAGGGGAAATACAAGACCTCCCACTATGCCTTATGCACAGCCTTCATGGCTCTCTCCATGATGATTCCGGGCTTGTATGCCGGTGCGCTGCAGGAGGCGGTAGGCTACCGCAATTTCTTCATAATCGTCATGTGCACCTGTGCTGTCACGTTCCTTGTTGCCGCGATGCTGAAGATAGACCCTAAGTTCGGAAAGAAGGAGAAATAATGGCTGTCCTCGTTTTTCATAGGGCATGCAAGCCTACCACAACCATATTTACATCCTGAGACTTAACATTCTTCAAGTAGAGGACTGCACTACAATATTCAAAAAGGTGTTCTTTTGCATTGCAAACAGACACCTTTTTTTGTGTGCATCCACCTCCTTCGCCAGCAAGGAAAAGCACCTCCGGGAATTAGAAAACTCACGCATTTTTTAACACAAATACTCGCGAAAAACAAACTAAAATAACTAAAGCAGTAAAGATTCCGCAAATTTCGCATTTCGCCTAATCACATAGCAATCAACATGTTAGCCACAATCCCACAATCAATTCTCCTTCAACAAGATGCAATTGGCAACCTGTCACAATGTGGTTGGTAGCCTTCCGCATAACAATTGGTATTGATTCGGGTGGTGATTCGATACTATTCATATTGCAAAGTGATACCATTCGCATTCTTTTTTGCTACAAACAAGGTTGGAATGTGCATTTTTCACTCTTACACATGCCATTTCTCCCGACTTTACAGCAAAGCAATAAAAAAACTCACACGCTTTTGCGGATAATAATTTCCGTTATTTTTTCACATTCCAAGTCTATTGCAAAACAAATGTTAAAAACACCGGATGACCATGCTTTTGTTCTGTGTTTTACAAAGAATTATCATCGAAAAAATGTAGGGCTTGCTTGTTTTTATCGTCGAAAAAATGTAGGTTTTAACAGACTTTATCGTCGAAAAAATGTAAATTTGCAAAACAAAACAAAAATCACAAACCATGAAAAGACAGATTTACAAACAGTTAACGGACTGGAAGGCAAGCAAAAACAGAAAGCCACTGATATCCGTCTTTCCATGAACGGCTATGTTGAGCAAAAACATTCCATTATATGCAGTGGGCACAATGTAGGTTGACAAAAAGCATTAATGAACAAAAGAAGCACCCGAAGGCAGACCGGCACATAACCAGGCAAGCCTTCGGACGTTTTTCACTATCTGCCAAGTACAAGCATTGTCCAATCGTTCGTGACATTGCGCTCCAACTCGTGAAGCCCCAATTCATCAGCCTTTTCAAGGAGCATCGGGACATCCTCCTCGTAGAAACCGCTGAGAATCACCGTGCCACCCATGTTCAGTGTCTCCACAATCGCAGGCAGGTCGGCAAGGAGGATGTTACGGTTGATGTTCGCAACGATGACATCAAAGACACCGTCGACATGGCTCAGCACGGAGACATCGCCAAGAAGTATCTCGTCTATGGTGATATCGTTGAGCGCGGCATTATGGTGCGTGTTGTCCACACTCCACTCGTCTATGTCGTAAGCCGTCACATGCTCCGCCCCGCAACGCTTTGACACAATGGACAGAATGCCCGTGCCGCATCCGCAGTCGAGGACGCGCTTGCCGGCGAAGTCAAACTGCAGGAGCTTCCCTACAATCATCTTCGTTGTCTCGTGGGCACCGTTGCCGAACGCCATCTTCTGGTCTATGGCGATTGAAATGGGTGCCTCCGTGGCGAGAATCTCCGCCTCCGGGCTCGCCGCATCGTAGATGACGCATTCGCTGCCGACACGTATCGGGTCAAAAACTTCCTTCTCGTAGGCTTCGTTCCAGTTCTGGGACTCAACCTCCTCGGTATGGAAACTGATGGCTGCCGTCTCTATCGGGAAATCGAGAATATGCGCGAGGGTATGCTCCTCACTGTAGTACTGCGTCTGGATATAACCGTCAATGCCGTCGTCCGTATCGACGAACGACTCATAACCGGCCTCACAAACACTGTCGGCAAGAAGCTCGCGACACACCTGCATCAGTTCCTCTGACACCTCTATCTTAAAGTGGGTTACGCTGTAATCCATAATTCTAATGTAGACTATTTGTTAAAATACTGTGCAAAATTATAAAAAATAGGGGAAATCCCCATACGTTTTAGGAAAATTCCGTATATTTGCATAGTTATTTTTCCATAATTTTGCGTCAGGAAACAGATAATGATGTTTACAGATTAACGATGAAAGGATGAACAATATGAAAAAGACAATCTTTACAACACTCGCCGCAATGCTCCTGCCACTCACGATGATGGCGCAGGACGACATGTATTTCACACCGACAAAAGCCGAGGTGAAAGCTGCAAAGGAAGCTCGAAAGAAGGACCGTGAGGCGGAGATTGCACGCAGAAAGGCGTATGAGCAAGCACGTGGGGTGTACTATAGCGGACTGAACAAGACTGATGACGAGTACAACCGTCGCGTAAGCCACAGGGATTTCAAGCCGGTAGCCATCAACGACACTATCCTTGCAAGCACGGATTCCATAGCAAGTGACATCATAGAGTTCCCTGCCGGCAACGCGTCACGCATGGAAAAGGGCGTCTACCCTACCGCAGACGAGGCGCGTGTGGACACGGTTTACAAGTACATTGTCATGGACGATGACGACTACCGTTATTCCCGACTGCTCTCACGCTATGACGATTTCTATTTCCGGTATGCCTTCCACGACCCGTTCTACAACCCATGGTACTACAATCCTTGGTACTACGGACCGCGCTGGAGCTACAACTATTACGCTTGGAACGGCTGGTATGACCCGTGGTTTGACCCTTGGTACGGTCCGGGCTGGGGCTGGTACGACCCATGGTATCATCCGTGGCACAACATGGGATGGGCGGTTCCTGTCTATCCGAGCTACCGACCGGCAGGCAACGCACCTACACGATATGCCGGAGTGCACCGCCGTGGCACACTGAACACGGCACGCGGCCATAACAGGAACTCAAGCTATGCTGTGGCAAACAGGAACGGTGACAGGACAGGAAGATACCATTTCAACCGCAACACGTCAGGAAGGTATGACAACAATTCCTTCAACAACCGCAACAACTGGAACAACAATAACAACCGTCCTGCAAACCGCCCGAACTATTCCAACGGCAACATGGGAGGCGGTTCCCACGGTGGCAGCTTCGGAGGTGGCAGCCATAGCGGCGGTTCACGCAGTGCAGGTGGCTTCGGAGGACGTGGCGGAGGCCGCAGATGATGCGGATTTTTCCTAAAGCATTGTGCAAAAAGAACAACATAAAAAGACAGATATATGAAGAAAATCATGACAATGGCAGCTATGGCAGTGTCTCTCTCTGCTGCTGCACAGGACACATATCAGAGCGCCCGGTTAGCCGGCGATGACCTCAACGGCACGGCACGCTATGTCGGAATGGGCGGAGCGATGGAAGCACTCGGTGCAGACCTTTCGACAATGGGCACCAACCCTGCCGGAATAGGCATGTTTCGCAAGTCTCAGGCATCTGTCTCCGGAGGTCTGCAGGTGTTCGGAGGCAACTACGAGAACAACACTCTCAACAGTTATCTTGACGGCAAAAAGACCACAGGCAGCTTTGACCAGATTGGTTTCGTGCTGACTACAAAAGCCGGATATGACTCCTACCTGAACTTCGGATTCAATTATCACAAGTCAAAGAACTTCAACCAGTTGCTTTCTGCCGCAAACTCCTTGAATGGCGCGTCACTGAATAAAGTGTCGTTCAATAAGTTTGTAGATGTAGACACTGACAATAATTTCTATGACCCAAGCTATTCCACAGTGGATTGGTTGAACGACCAATTGGTTAATCCTTACACTGTCGATGGTGACGGCAAATATCTTAGCTCATTCAATTCCTATTTCCATGCCAAGGATTTCACACAGCATCAGGTGCAAAGTGGCTACATTGGAGATTATGATTTCAACATAAGTGGCAACATCCATAACCGTATTTACCTCGGACTGACCTTCGGAATAAAGGATGTCAACTACGAAAGCCGCAGCCTTTATACAGAGACTCTGCTGTTTGAGAATGACATAGATGAGATGGGAATGATGTATCTTGATGATTCTCGCAGAATAACAGGTACAGGATTCAATGTCAAGTTCGGTGCTATCGTGCGCCCTGTGGATGATTCACCGTTCCGCATCGGTGCTTATGTCCACACTCCGACATGGTACAAACTGACAACATCCAATTATACAGAGATGGCAACAGAGGACTTTGAAACAGACAAAATCATCAGCATTTCGTCAGAAGACCATCTTGATTTCAGACTCAACACGCCTTGGCTCTTCGGTGTTTCATTAGGTCATACGATAGGCAATGTTGCTGCTATCGGCGCAACTTACGAGTACAGCGACTATGGTTCTTTGGACAACCGTGTGATTGATGAGGACTATTATTATGACAGCTGGTATGATGATTACTACTACGGAGGTGACCGCTCGACATCGGACAAAGCCATGAAGCGCAACACAGAGAAGAGCCTTCAGGGAGTGCACACTCTCCGTTTGGGTGCCGAACTCAAGCTCTGTCCTGAGGTAGCACTGCGCTTCGGATATAACTATGTATCTCCGAAATACTCTGAGTTTGGCTGCCGTGACACTGACATTCCTTCACAGGGTGTGGAGTTCGCATCAACAGCAGCATACACAAACTGGAAGGACACTAACCGTTTCACTTGTGGTATAGGCTACGCAAAAGGGCCGTTCTCAATCGATGTGGCTTACAAGTACAGCCAGACAAACGGTGATTTCTACCCATTCTACGACGGAATCGGCAAGGGTGACTACACAAACAATCCGGGAGCGACAAGCGTAAGTGACAAGCGTCACCAGCTGCTGATGACACTTGGTTTCCGATTCTAACATAGAGGTATTGGGAATCGGTTACAATCGTAATTCAACAACTTAAAGTTTAATACACACCCCTGAAAACAACAGGAGACTTTTGATAGAACAATATCCATCACAACTGTTGGAGCGCGCCGTGGGCGAGTTCTCCAAACTACCGGGCATCGGTCGCAAGACATCCTTGCGACTGATGCTTCATTTATTGCGTCAGGACAAGGATGCTGCCGAGAACCTTGCCAATGCCGTGGCACAACTGCGGCGCGAGGTGCGCTATTGCAGCGTCTGCCACAACATCTCCGACACGGAACTGTGCCCTATCTGTGCCAATCCGCAGAGGGACAGGAGCACAATCTGTGTCGTAGAGAACATCCAGGACGTCATGGCTGTGGAACGTACAGGGCAGTTCCGCGGACTTTACCATGTCCTTGGAGGCATCATCTCGCCAATGGACGGCATCGGACCGAGCGACCTTGAGATAGAAAGCCTTGTGGAACGTGTCAAGGAAGGCGGTGTGGAAGAAGTCATTTTCGCCCTTGCCTCGACAATGGAAGGCGACACAACCAATTTCTACATCTCGCGCAAGCTGCAGCCGTTGGGCGTAAAACTGTCAGTCATTGCACGAGGAATATCCGTTGGTGACGAACTTGAATACACTGACGAGGTGACACTCGGACGGTCAATCGTCAACAGAACAGAACTAAAATGAAAGAGACAAGCAGAAAACTTATGATACCATATATCGGCAGCATCATCCTTGCTGCCGGCATGGTAGTGCTTTATGAGACACAAATAATCCTCGAAGGCGGACTTGCAGGCGATGTGCAGGGCGAGTTCCTCACTGTCACAATTATGGAACTACTGACCATTTGCTCCATACCGCTGGCATTGCGCCTGTTCAAATTCAAGGCTGTCAGAAGCATCATTGAGAGGAAAAAGGCAGACGGACTGTTCCGTATGGCATTGGTCCGCATGGCTTTGATATGCCTACCGATGCTTGTAAACACATTATTATATTATCTTTACATGGCTCCTGCCTTCGGCTATATGGCTATGGTGGGCTTCATTTCCATGGCATTCATCACACCAACCGTCAAACGATGCGACTCAGAGCTATAGAACCGGAGGACCTCGAACTACTCTACACCATCGAGAACGACCGCTCATTATGGTGGTTGGGAGCACAGACGGCACCATTGTCACGGTTCCGCCTGAAGGAATACATTGCCACCTGCGAGTCTGACATATATAAAGATGAGCAGGTGCGCTTCGTCATCGAGGCAGAGACCGGTGACGGACAAGCACCGCAAGCAGTAGGACTTATCGACCTTTTCAACTTCTCTGCACGCAACAACCGTGCGGAACTTGGCGTCGCTATCACAAAGTCCGCACAGGGAAAAGGCATCGCCCAAGAAGCAATAAAGGTGGTTATGGCCTACGCCCGTGACATCGTGGGCATCCACCAGATATACGCCATCGTCCCTTCCTCCAACCTTGCGTCGGAAAAAATGCTCCTCAACATCGGCTTCCAACAGTCTGCCATACTGAAAGACTGGCTCATCCATGACGGCAACTATGAAGATGCGCTGCTCATGCAATGTTTCTTGTAACGGCAACTTATGTTATTGATATTCAGAAATCTCCATAATAATTTGCATTAATCATTAAAAAGATATATCTTTGCAAGCAATAACTAAAAGCCATTACACTATGAATACCGAAAACAAACAGATTGGAGAATTTGAGTACGCAACATTCAAAAACCAAATAACCCAACGGATAAGGACAGCACAATATGAAGCAGCCAAAGCCGTAAACAAGGAAATCATTGCACTATATTGGGAAATAGGCAGGATAATAACCGAGCGACAATCGGCTCAGGGCTGGGGAAAATCCGTGGTGGAGAACCTGTCAAAAGATATCCAGAAAGAGTTTCCCGGAATCAAAGGATTCGGGGTTAGAAACGTATGGGATATGGCACGATTCTATGCTGAATACCGGTCCAATGAAATTCTGCAACCGTTAGTTGCAGAAATCAGTTGGACAAAACATATTGTCATCCTCACCAAGTGCAAGGATACGCAGCAACGGCAGTTCTACATATTGGCGACGAAACGTTACGGATGGACGAAAGACGTGCTAATCAACAAGATAGAGCTGAAGGAATACGAAAAATTCCTTTTGGGACAGACAAACTTTGAGCGCACACTTCCTGAGAAAATAAAGCGTCAAGCCGTACTGGCTGTAAAGGATGAATACACTCTGAACCTTATGGAGCTGGGCGACGAGCCTTCAGAATACGAGCTGGAACAAGCCATAGTCAAGAACATCCGCGCCTTCCTTATGGAATTCGGACCGGACTTTGCGTTCATGGGAAACCAATACAGGATAGAGATTGACGGCAGAGAATTCTTCATTGACCTCCTTCTCTACAACCGCCGATTGCAGGCAATGGTGGCTGTTGAACTGAAAGTCGGAGAATTCAAACCCGAATACAAGGGAAAGATGGAGTTCTACCTTAATGTCCTCAACGACACAGTGAAAATGCCACACGAGAATCCGGCTATAGGTATTATCGTCTGCAAATCAAAAAGCAGGACAATCGTTGAATACGCCTTGAAATCATCGACAATGCCTATCGGAGTGGCAACCTACAATCTGTCATCTGAGCTACCTGAGGCTTACAGAGAGTTCTTGCCGACCTCCGAAGCCATCGCTAAAAGGCTTGAATTCCTGATAGACAAGTAAAACTGACACTAAACCTATCTCTTCATCAATTTCTTATGCAAACAGAACGATACATATCGGAACACACCGATGGCGGAAAAGCATATTTCTTCATGCCAAGAGTGGGCAAACACTACGCAGAAGGCTTCCGGAATCTCCGCACATTGGTAGTGGGCGTGACACACATCTGCACCAACAGCTGCCCTTTCCATGACCGTTGCACCTCTGTTGAAGGCATAAAAACGATGGACAAGGAATGCCCCTGCTACAAACAGAGAGAAGACTATTACCGCCTTTCAAACTCCAACGAGATAGAGATACTGTCGTTCATCGATGGTGAGGCACGCTATCCGGCATACTCCGCCTTCACCTACTATATGCTGAAAGCTGCCGATGAAATGCCCTACGAGCGCAAAAAGGAATTCTGGGAGCATGTCGCTTTCACCAACTATCTGCAGATTTTCCACGACAATGATGAGACTTTGCCTGCCGATGAGCAACTCTATGCGGACAGTTTCCCGGCATTCCTGCAGGTTTTGGAGGAGCTAAAGCCACACATAATCTACGTTTGGAACACCCGCGTATGCGAGGTTCTCAAGAACCATTCCGACCTTCTTCGCTATCTCGGCAAGGCAAACATGGCCCACGGCCTGTCGGTCTATGCCTTTGCCTACCTGCCTGTTGCGAAAGAAATACCGGACTCCGACTTACGGCGTATCCGCTACACCTATGGCATAAAAACCACAATACACCATCAAGAATGGTTCAAGAATCAGGTGCGTGAGAGCTTATCGCCATATATGGAAACAGATGAAGACCAACAGAACAGGCTAATCCGCAAACTTGGAGACAACCTTTATGATATGGTAGATAGTGATTTGCTGGGTACTACCGAAGATTCCATCTATTTTAATAATAGCTTCTATGGAAAATGGACAACAAAGCACAAAGGCTATTTCTTCCATTTCCTGAAAGAAGAATATCTCCTGAAGATAGGAGGCGCAAACGAAGCCATTGCGAAAATGTTCGATGAAAAGAATATTGCAAAGTATTCGTATTACAAAGAAGAAGACGCAAAAACAGACAAGCTCTGCATAACTATAACCAAAAACTGCTTCCCTAAGTTGGCAGATAAGTGGAGACATCAAGAAATAACGCCATACAAATAATGCCTTGTTGCAAACCAAAAACGCAATTCCCGCCCGTCACTTGCCACGAAAACATTGAAGAAAAGTTGCGCCAATGAAATAAAATGCTTACCTTTGCAGCGCAACATGACGATTTATTATCTTTACGTTATTATAAAACAATAAAAGGAAAAGCATGGCACGGAACCCATTTATAATCAACGGATATGAAGGTTCGGAATACTTCTGTGACCGTGAGCAAGAGACAATGCAACTGACCAACGAGTTGATTAACGGCAATAATGTGGCATTGGTCGCCACAAGACGTATGGGAAAGAGCGGATTGGTAAAGCATTGTTTCCAACAAGAGCAGATATGGAATGAGTTCTACACATTTTATATAGACATTTACGCCACACGCTCATTGTCTGACTTTGTATTCCGCATGAGCAGGGAAATCCTCGCAGGACTAAAGCCCTACGGACGCCAAGCGCTGCAACGCTTTTGGGAAAGCGTCAGGTCGTTGCAGGCAGGCATATCATTCTCACCGCTTGGAGATGTATCATTCAACCTGCAGATTGGCGACATCGTACAATCGGAAAGCACACTTGACGAGATTTTCAGTTACCTTTCATCTGCCGGCCGTCCATGCATAGTGGCAATAGACGAGTTCCAACAGATTGCCAACTATGGCGATGAGAATGTAGAGGCACTGCTCCGGACATACATCCAGCAATGCCCAAACGCGAGATTCATCTTTTCCGGAAGCCAACGCCACATGATGAGCCAAATATTCCTAAGCCCTTCACGCCCATTCTACCAAAGTGTCTCCATAATGCACTTAGGGAAAATTGACGAAGGGAAATACGCTTACTTTGCCAAGAAACATTTCACGGATAACGGCAAACAACTGGAAGATGGCGTTGTGGAAAAGGTCTGCATGTTGTCAAAGAATATAACTTGGTACATGCAGAAACTCATGAACACCCTCTTCGCCGCCACAGAACAAGGTGGCAAATGCACAGTAAACATGGTTGACGAGGCATTGGCATACATCCTTGACAGCCAGGCTTTCGGTTACCGCGAGCAGATGTTCAGACTGCCGGAGAAGCAGGGGCGCGTCCTGATAGCCATAGCCAAAGAGGGCGAAGCGGCGGCTGTCACATCGGGTGCCTTCATCCGCAAGCACAGACTGAGCAGTGCAAGCACCGTGCAATCGGCATTGCGCGGCCTGTTGGAGAAGGACTATGTCACACAGGAGCAAGGACACTACGCTGTCTATGATGTGTTCCTCAGCTATTGGATTGTCAGAGAATATTAACCACACATAAACAAACAAAAAACAAAAGGTGACCTTTCACACAACGAAAGGTCACCTTTTGTCATGTCAACTGTCACCTTTCACCCGGTAAAAGGTCACCTTTCGCAACCCAATATATTTTTTTGGAGGATTTTTGGAGATACGCATTTTTTATTCACGCATAACACACTGATATTCATCACTATCCTTTTATTATTACGGCAATAAAAAGGCAATATCAATTATGACCCCACTGTAATAGCATCATTATTACTAACTTTGCATCGCAATCAACAAAAAAACGTGGTTGTGCCAAAGGCGGCATGCCTTAACCTATTAATAAAAAAACAAAGTTATGAACAACGAGATTATGCAACTGTTGGTGTCAGGCGTCAACACCATGCAAAACAACAACACTAACGCAGGTGTGCCACAGGAAACACCGAAAATCCTTGGCGTGAAAGTCGACACCGCACTTACAATAGGCGTAGGCGTGGCACTGTGCGTCAAAGGCTTGGATTCACTATTTGACGATATGGAGAAAAACGGACTTATCTAAAAAACATGAAGAATATCCACCAACAAGAAGAGGCGCTGCAAGCCGAATGGCTGCGTGAAGCGGAAAGGTTTGGGGACGCTGACGAACTCTGCGTTGATGGTCTGCTGTTCCGAGGTGAGATAAGCAATCGCGATGGCTACTGGCACCGCGAGAGAGGAGACGAAGAGGGAACGTGGAACGCCGCACCACGCCGTCTGCTTATCCTCACCAAGGACCTCAACGACGACGAAGCATGGGACATCCGTCAGGAGACGGGACGCACGAACACCATCGCTTTCAACTACGAGCAGGCCCTACCCTTCTACAAGAACCTGCGGATGTGGAGCTACCTCCTGCTTACCGCCACGGCGGATAACACCCCTTCGTTCCGCGAGGCGCGCGACATGAAAGTAACAGGGCCGTTCTACGAACAAGCTCCTATCGCACGCATAAACTGCAAGAAGCAGGTGGGCAACGGCAGCCTCGCCGACAGCACCCTGCTGAAGTATATGCATGACTACGCCCCACTCCTCAGTCGCCAGATAGCCCTCTACGACGCCAACCTGCTGCTATGCTGCGGTTGCTCTGCCGGCACAAACCGAATCCTTGATTTTGTCCGCGCACAGTACCTGCCCGACTTGCAGTATCTGCCCGAGTGCGAAGACTGGATTTACTATTCCCCCTCAACCGGGAAGATTGCAATCAACAGCTATCATCCGTCTGCCCGCATAAGCTACGAGGACACTTACGAAAGGCTTGCCTATGCGTACAAAAAGTTTCTAACCACAAAAAAATAACAACATTATGGTAAGAGGAATAAGAACTTTCAAATGCCCCCACTGCGGGCACGAGTTCAAGGCATTCGACATCGAATGGAAGTGCACAGTCGCCACCGCCCCGGTGCAGTGTCCAAAGTGCGGAGGATGGACAGAAGTGGAATGGCCATGGACAATGACATGGCCGGACAAGCTAATAAAACTGTTTACAAAAAAATAAAGCTATGGAAAGACTACCTGTATATTTCAAAGAGATGACGGAAGCACAGCTTGCTGTTGTCGACTCAATAGAGAGGCGGCTTGCACAGTTGTACAGGAACTGTTTCCCTTCCAATCATCGGGATAACATCTACACAGAATTGCTGAGAGAAAGGAAGCGTATCCTGGACAAAGCATTCCTCTCTACCGACGAGAACCACAAGCTGTTAGAGGAGTTTGTCGAAAAGTCCAAAGCAGCAATGTTTGATATGCGCGAGCGGTTGCGCATCACTCACGAACTCATTGGCAGCCATACCGAAATCGGTGAAGATATAGCCATAGATGCTTATGTCTATCCCCGGTTTGACTTCTCCATAAGCCATCCCGAAGCGGACGAAGAGTATCTGGACAATCTCCACGACATGTTTGATGACCAATCCTTCGGTGGACTGGAATACAATCTTGACATGCCCCCCAGATACGAGTACCACGAATGTATGGACGATGACGAGTTCCTTTATTCAAGCCTAAGCTCATGGGACGAGAGAATGGACCGGGAATGGTGCAAGGACATTAAGCTCCCACGCTATTTCCACCACATGTACGACCACACCCTATGGTCGCTCTTCGACATACTCCACATAAAGGAATATGACATAAACATAAAGATTGACATTGACCATTGGGCTACGCCAAGAGACACAAGACTATAAACCTATGCAGAAAGAGAAAATCATTGTAAAGCTTCATGCTTTGGACTGGACTATGGGCGAAGTTGCTTTCTTTTACTTCACGTTGTCCGACATTGGACGGTTGAAAGTAGAATGGGGAGACGGCCACACATCACATTACCATGGGAAAGAAATACGTGCTGAACATAGCTATCATAGCAGTGCAAAAAAGACAGGAGAACCTTTCAAGGTCATTATTGAATGTGAAGATTGCACGTTCAAGTATTTCCACACGGGGTGCTTTGATATGGCAATTGACAACGTCGACTTCCGCGAGTCTCCCTCTTTAGAGACATTGGAAAGTCACGGCGCTCATGCAGACTTATCACCACTCAAAGAACTCAAACATTTTTGGTACCACGAATCGTCCGGGACAACATTGGATTTGAACAGCAACACTCAGCTCGAAACGCTGGACTGCAGTTGCGGAGAAATGCAAAGCCTTCTGCTCTCCAAGTGCGACAACCTCAAGACACTCGAATGCTGGTGTTGCCACAATCTGCGTAGAATCACCCTTAGCAATGCATCACAGCTGTCAAAGATTGTCATATCACCCGACCACTGTGTAGAACCAAAATGCTGGGAACATATACAAAAAACAATTCAAAAGAACAATGGAACAATAGAATTTATATGAATAACACGATTATGGCATAAAGCGTTGTGTCTAAAGCAAAAAAGGCTCATACCTGATAAAAATGTTCCGAAATGTTTTGCTGTTTCAGATAATTGCATTATCTTTGCCAAAAAGATTAACTATAAAAACTATTATCAAGTAGAGAGAGAACGGTTCACGCTTTTTTATGCCTTTTTGTCTGCGTCATTATGGACGCAACATCTACGAAACTAACGACTAACCTCATATATTAATCTCCTAAACAACAAACCTATGAAAAAAGTATTTTTATGCAGCTTCATCACGATGCTGACTGTTGTCCAGATGGCAATAGCCGGTACGGGAACTGTGAAAGTGAAACTAACAGGAGTGGAGGACGGTAACAAAGTCACGCTGACTTTGGAGTCCAATGCTTATCTTTATGCCATTGTCACAACCACCAATGGTGACTATCAGTTTGAGAATGTTCCGGCAGGAAAGCACGCTGTGAAAGTTGAGGCACCAGGCTACAACCTGCCTCCGTCTCTGAGTGTTGTCGTCAATGACGACGGCAGTGTTGCACCGAAAGAGCCACTGAAAGTTGCGGTTACACGCATGAGCGACAACCCTGACGAATGGCATTTCTCTTGGCAGGAGGATGGCAGTACAGGCGGTCATACAACAACGGCGAATGTGAATACTCCGCCGGAAGTTGAGTTCCTTGGCAAGAAGATTGTGCCGGCTGATGTACCGTCATTCAGCATCCTGCAACAGACTTACAATCTTTTGCTTGCCGACGAGGAAGAACCTTGGACACAGGAATATGCGTATAGACTTGTTGAGACACTGAAGACAATTCCTTATGGCGGTGACAAACCAGCAAAATTCTGTCTTACAGCAGACCACTTAGGTGATGACATTGAAGTAAAGGATTTGGGCGAAGGCTTCGAGGTGAGAATCTCCAAAGACGCATTCTATTATGCCAATCCATTCCTTGTGTCGCTTGACGGTGTGCGTGGCAGGTTCTTCTCAAAGCGCCTGCATCATGCTATGGTGAACTATGTGACCGATTTCGGTCGCGACAAATATCGTGTCAACGACATACTTTTCATACGTTTCGGATGTAAAGTGTTGGACATCAATTACGAAGAGCTTACACGTGGACAAACAAACGAGGATGCCGGACGCTTCCAGGAGTTTGTGCCAAGCGAGTTGGTAAGCATAATCAATATGTTTGAGGAGTTGCCGGAAGGATTCCACAAGACTCCACACTTGAACTATCTGATACGCAGAATCAATGGTATGAAACATCCATTGGAGCCGGAGGCTGCGGCCATAGCATGGTGTGTGGATAATGGCTACATTGAGTTTATGGAATCAGCTTTCGGTGGAAACAATCAGCAGTTTGAGACCCTGCGCTTGATTCTCCACGAAAAGACCCATTTCCTTTGGGCGTATTCTTTCTCCGAGGAGATAAGGAACGATTGGGCAGAGGTTGGCGGATGGTATCCTGACCCTAATGCTGCAGAAGGCTGGTCGACAACTAAGAATACGGAGTTTGTCACACAGTATGCTCACAGCAAAAACCCTAATGAGGACATGGCTGAGAGTGTGGCTTACTATCTGAAAGACCCTGACAAACTTCTGTCACGCGCTCCTGAGAAATATGAGTTCATACGTGACCGCATCATGCATGACGCACGTTATATTTCCAAGATTCCTGACCATCTTACATTCGAGGTGCTGAACCTCTTCCCGGATTATGACTATCCGGGAAAGATTAAGCGCGTGGATGTGAAAGTGGAAGGCGCACCTGAAGAGGACAAACTCCTGACTGTTGAGATAGAGCTTAATGACTTGGAGGGATATGATGATGGAGCTACAGGCGCTTATGTCAGGGTTTCAAGCCAAAAATATATAGACCAGTTTGGTGAGAAACTATTTCATTTTGCTGATGTTAGGATGTCCCCTGTTGATGGTAATGACCATTTATTGCGTGGCGAAGCAACTATTAGTAAATATTGCAAGGCTGGGTATTGGGCAGCAGGAGATATAACTGTAGATAACGCAGTAGGGAATCAACGCTTTGAAGGACGCAACGATGTTGTTGTCAATAGTTATGTGAACAATCCATTAGAGGATTTGGAAAGCCCTGTCTATGAAAAAGGAAGTTTGAGATATGAACTTACAGACTCCGTTGTTGAAGACCGTCATGTCCAGAATCTTAGAATTATATGTAAGGTTACAGATAATATCGGTATGAAGAATGTCATGTGCAGATTGGCTAGAGGAAATATGTCATATTATGGTATTGATACATATGGAAGATATGACAAGAAAAGCCAATTGGGTATCATTGATGCCATAATTCCTGATTACTATCCATCAGGTGATTATTTTGTTTCAAACATTTTCATAAATGACTCTACCGGAGTTGATAAATGGGTCACTTTCTCGGAGTCTCCATTGGACGAGCCACTTGTAAAGGTGAATATAACCACACCTAACCCTGACACGGAAGGTGCAGAGATTGACTTGAACAGAATCGTTGTCTATGCAGAACCTACTCATCCGGAAGCACCCGATGGTGAAACTCTTGTCACTATTAATCTCTATGGACGAGACAACATTTCTGGAATTGACCATTTTGACTATGCTCTACTTGACCCTCAGGGCATCAGGCATGGAACCTCAACAGACAGAGATTGGAAGATATTTTTTGATGGTGACCCGACAGTCTGGAAGCGATACACCATTAATTGCGTATTGCCACAAGGCAGTACACCAGGCATTTGGGGATTGGCAGAACTCACAACATGGGACAAGGCGTGGAACGGCAGGACATACAACTTTGTCGAAACAGTATTGTTCGAGCCGGATGACTCATCTACCGACTATGTGCTGTTCTCCGAACTGACGGATGACAACATCCTTAATCTCGGCTTGTCAACAGAGACCGGCACACTCTATGGCTTCACCTACCGCATCATACAGGAGGAGACGGGACAGGAAATCTCCGGTGACAGCAATAAGGCTAAGAGCAAGGGACGATTGAGAATGGCTCCGGGACAGTGGGATGCAAATGTGGATGTCTCTGCATTGCCTGACGGAGAACTGATTGTCATTGTCAACATACTTGGCGAGGACGGCGAGGTGGCAGCAGTCCGCATGAACCGCGTGACAAAGTCTTCGTCCACTGCCATAAAAGACGTGAACACTACCTCTAAATCAACGGTGGATGTCTATGATGTGCGTGGCGTATTGGTGAAAAAGCAAGTGATCTATGGAGCTTGGAAACATAATCTCCAACCCGGCATCTATATTGTCAACGGCAAAAAAGAGATAGTTTTCTGATAAACAGATGTCAGCAGAAACAAAATTTCACGCCATCGCATAAAAAACTTGCATAAAAGGAGCGTAGTCTGCAAAAAAATGTGTACCTTTGCCACCGGTTGGAGCAAGAGAACTCCACAGCAAGATTGGCAAGTTGCAACAACCCACTCAAAGAAATCGCCAAAATTCTAACAGAAGGGTGAAACGCAGCTACGCTCCTCTTTCCTTTGCCGTCCATAGCTAACAGACGGCAATGGTGCATTGTAACTATACACGAGGAAACAAAAGGTTACAGAAAGAGGAGCACGTAATGGACGACAATGTGCAGGAATGCGCACCTGTCAGCATACGGCGTAGCATGTATTCCTCTTCTTCCGCACCTGTTCTGGCAGGTGTTTGGCGATACCTTTTGAGTCAGGTGTAGTTGCAGACGAAGCATCTACGCCTTTCTTGCTATATATACATCTGTAAACCTGACTTTTATATAATACATACTATGGCAAACGAACTGCAAAACACCTCCAATGGCAATCCAATTACCCCTTGGATTATCTTCGGACTATGCATCCTTTACGACATCAGTCCTGTTGACATTATCCCTGACATCCCGGTCATCGGGTGGATAGACGATTTCTTCATCACAGCAACAGGCACTCTCAACCTCATACAGAAAACCTGCAATGACAGCATGGCATGGCTCGGCACAATAGCCAAATACCTGAAATGGATTGTCGCCCTCATCGGTATCCTCATCATCGCACTGTTAGGTCTCCTCATCATGCTCGGCATCCAACTGTTCACATAAGTAGCAGTCTCTCGAAGAAACAAAAGAAAACAAAGAAACTTCCTGTCATTCACAAATCACCCTGACGAATCAAGAAAATTTCTTTGGATTCTTAGAGTTCTTAGAGCAATAAAAAAAACTCTGAGCAATATGACTTTATCTATAAAAATATTGTTGATAATTTGCTTAACTAATATAAACCTAAGTATGGCTAAAAACAACTATTATTGCGAATATTGCGGGCACAAGTTCCCCGATGTTCGTCTTCTCACCTCCGCCACTTGTTCAAGGCATCCTGATGGCTGCAACCGCGGTCGTCACAAACTCTACGAAGGCAGCGAGAAGTCCAAGTACACCTGCAAGTATTGTGGCAGACAATTCCCATCAATCATGACAATGGTTGGCGGCACATGTGCCTACCATCCGAAAGGAAGTAATAAAGGACCACATGCGCCGGCATTGTAAACAAATATAACCTAAAAACATATCTATGAGTAACATCAGTAATTATAAGGCGGGAGTCATTAGAAGTATAGGCAATATGTCCGCCACAGACCTTCATGACAACCTTATGGGTGGACTTCCAACCTCCAACGGCTGTTGGAGCGGTGAACAAGGCAACTCACGCTGGCTTCCTGACACGGACTATATACCAAAAAACAAGCACTATAATAATATGTGGGGAAAGCCATGGAGTCAAATTCTCAAGGAGAACTCCTGCACTGACGGTATCATATTTACCAACGGAGAGATAGACTTCGCACGCACCGGTCTGGTGAAAGCAGAAGTCATAATCCCCGATGGCATAGGCTCATGCTTCACCGAGCGCCAACTTGAAAAAGGCATACGCACCCGTCTCCATGACACCGCCTTCGCCATCCTCGCCCAACACCTCGGCAAAACCATGGAGGAAGTGTATGCATGGAAAGACACTAACAACTATGTCTGGCACGAATGTATCGACCTAAAAACCCTCCAACTCGTCCCAAGGGAAATCCACGACAATGTCCCTCACCAAGGTGGCGTGGCAATATTGAAGGTGAGTGTGTGAAAATAAGTTGATCAACAAAATCTATAACAATCTTTAAATAAGCAACAATGGAAAATCAAGAAAAGGGAATACAAGTGTGGAATGGAATCTTAGGCTCCGCCATGAAGCTTCCTGTCATCAAAGTGGATAGGAACGCTTTCCTCACTGCAAAATTTCGCAAGTATTGCGATGCGAAAACAATGTTAGGGATATTGGAAAGCAGCCCTGCAAATTACTTGGATGAAAAAATCATTAAACGCGTAGTAACAGATTGTATAGCATCATCAACACGTAATACTACATTGTTATCGGCAGCTGCAGGACTCCCTGGAGGGTTTAGTATGGTTGGAACCATACCTGCCGATTTAGCACAATTCTATGGTCATGTACTACGTTTAGCTCAAGAATTAGCATACATTTACGGTTATCCTTCTCTGACTGATGATAATGGGGAATTATCTGAGGAGTCTAAAAATATATTGACCTTATTTGTCGGCGTAATGTCTGGTATTGTAGTCGCCAATGAGGGAGTAAACTTTATCGTACGTGGTTTTGCAGAACAAATAACAAAACGGGTACCAAGAATGGCTTTAACTAAAACTGTGATTTATCCTATTGTTAAGAAAGTCGCCGCATAGATTGGAATTAGTGTCACAAAAAAAAGTTTTGCACGTGGTTTATCTAAGATTATACCGATTGTTGGCGCAGCTATTTCTGGCGGTCTAACTTATGCATCTTTCAAACCAATGGCACAAAAGCTAAATCTTAGACTACAAGAGGATATGGAACTTTTTAGAAGTGGATACCAGAAGGCAAAAGAAGCAGAATATGAAGAATAAAAAAACTGATAGGCCCGCCCATAAAGAAATCCACGGCAATCCCCCTCATCAAGGCGGCTTGGCGATATAGAAAGCGTATGTGTAACAGGGTTATGAATTTCGTAGAACTTAATTGACTAATTTGTCTGATTTTACGTATAAAAACAAATCATCATGAAATTTCTCAAAGACACAATTGAACTTGCAAAAGATTTGTCCAAAGATACAAAATGGACAAAGGATATTTTAACAGGAACAAGAGGCATGTCAGCTTCTGACAAAAGCTATATAGATCATAACGGCAAAAGAAAAGCTGGCGAGTTCTTGGTTAAAGCTCTATGGAAACTCTATGGCAATAAAAGCAAATAACCGGAGAACATGTCTTGGTAATAATAAATAATTCTAACAATAATAATTATGAGAACAGTTACAACAAAAGAAGAACTTGCAAAAGCTCTAAAAGCCAAAGAGAAAGTACGAGTCACTGGACCTTTGGCTGACAGCTTTATTAAAAAACAAAAGAGCAAGAAGAATACAAAAATAGCTGCGGCAGCAGTTGCTGTAGGAGGATTACTTGCTATGCCATTCACAGGAGGGCTCTCCGGCTTAGCAACCATGACTGCATTAACAGTAGGTACGGTAACCATATCTGCTGCAGAAATTGCGGTTATCCTTGGAGGGACAGCTGCTATTTATGGCATCCACAAAGGATACAAAGTCAAATACAATCCAGACGGAAGTGTTGAAGTAGAACCAAAATAATTACAAACACAAGAAGAGCACTATGATGAAAAATTATGACGATGATGAAGAGGAGTTTGACGATTACACTCCAACATCTTGGGAACGTCAAGATGACGAAACTGATGAGGACTACGAAGAACGTACGCAAGATCAAGAGGATTGGTTAGAGTCATTTGATGATTAAATTATAATTAACAAAAACATTTAAATATGGATACAAAGTATTATTGGGACTTGCTGAGTGGCAAGAGAAAACGCAACTGTGCCGATGATTCCTATATGGATTCCAACGGAATAGGTCCAAAGATGTTCCAACTGCTTCTTGGAATGTTGGGCAAATAGTTATAATGTTTTGCAAATCGACATTATATCAAAAAATATGTATCACTCTACAACGCACGATGCGTACTAACATCACAGTCACCTCCATAATAATGAGGTGGCTGTGATGATGCCACCACTGATTAGCAATGAGCTAAGGAGTCAAATGCACGCAGAATCAATGGAAGGCATATAAGTAACTAAGTTTGTCCACAAACTGCGCTATTTTGCGATTTTTACAGCATCAAAGTGCGCTATTTTATGTTTTTTTAATCCATAAACTGCGCTATTCCGCGATTTTAATAACATCAAAGTGCACTATTTCCACAAAAATTCCGTGCAATCTATTATGGCAAACTCCACAATCTTCATATAATTGGCAGTGTTAATAGAAACACTAAGCAACAGAACAAGTTTTAGTACAAACTAATTTTCAACAGTTGCTTATAACGGATAAAAACAAGAGCAACAGGTGTTTCATCTTCTATAAAGAATAAATATAAGTCAGTCCACAAAATTAAACGATAAGTTAGTCCACAAAATTAACCGACATTATTTTCAATCGTTATGTATGGATTTGTCTTTCGCCTTCTCTACTTGTTCTTTTTGGTAAAAACCATAGGTATCATCGGTCATGTAGCCCGCTACACTCCCTCTTCAACCTACGCTTTTTCCTCAAAAATAACGGCGCAGATAATGCAAATTAATTTTGTGGACTAACTTATTTTCTAAACATTTTTCTTCCTCTGCCGCGTTTTGGCACACATCGCCTTTAACTTTGCACTCAGAAATCCCTCTCAGGAGGAATCGGACTACGGAAACAATATTTACATAACTAAAAAACAAAGAATTATGAACGAAGGATGGTTGAGTGTCTTACCAGCAGAGGTCGAAAGATTTTTTGGCGTCCCAATAGGAATACTTTGGTTAGATATCCTTATTTACATGCTATTGGTATGTTTGTATATTGGAGGGCAAATATACACATACAGAAACCTGCGAAACTACAGAAACAAAAAAAAGAATGCCATGAAGAAAAAAGATTCTGAATCTTGTAATGGCAGCAACGACATGGTATTTAAATTGCTGGTTTTGCTACTTGATTTGTTCGTGTGGATACCTCCTATGACGATTGTCTGCTATCTGCTTATCTACGATTACCCGACATGGCTTAATGACATATTGGGAGAATATGCCACTACGGTTCTGATTTGGCATGAGCACATTATGGACAGCGGAACAGGAACTGCCTTCCTAATAGCACTTAAAGTTTATTTGTATGCTTCTTTAATTGCTGGGATGCCATTTATAATCATAGGTGCGATAGTAGAGCTATTACAAAATTACTCATGGAGAAGACGCACAAACAAGAAGTCTGACAATCGTAACGCTTGATTATGACGGGAAAAATGAAAGTATTTCAATAAAATCCATTAATTTATTCATCCTATGCAGTATTTTGGCATACTCATGCTGCAACTTTACATTCGAAATCATTAATCACTTAACGGGTGGATGGGAGTTTTTATTAAACTAAAAGCACAAAGTGTATGAAAACAATAGAAAACTACAATGTGAAAATATTCACAGACAATGTGGAAGAGACGGCAATCGAGCAAATAGAGGAACTTCTCTCCATTGATGTATTCAGCGATTGCAAGATAAGAATCATGCCTGATGTACATGCAGGTGCAGGATGTGTGATAGGATTCACAGGCAACTTGGGCGACAAGGTTATTCCTAACATAGTGGGCGTGGACATAGGTTGCGGTATTCTTGTACAGCCGTTCTCTGTCACGAAAGACATTGATTTCCATGCTTTCAATGAGTACATCCTCCGTACCATACCTTCAGGCAGAAACCATAGGGACGATAATTATTCTCCGCTGCCTGAAAAGTACATGGAACGGTACAGTGAGGCGAAGAAGCTGATACTGCAAATGCACTGCTATCGTGAACTGAAAGAACTGAGACGCCTCAACAAATCCATCGGTTCGCTGGGCGGTGGCAATCATTTCATTGAGTTGAACAAGGACGATAAGGGACTGTTTTATCTCGTTGTGCATACCGGCAGCCGCAATCTCGGCAAGCAGGTGGCACAGATTTATCAGACACTTGCCGTGAAGTGCCAATCAGGATGGGACGAGTTAGTGGCAGAGCGAGACCGGCTGATTGAGGAATACAAGAGTGCAGGCAGAAAGGCGGAACTGAAGGAGGTCATCCGTCAGTTGCACAGCTCTTTCAAGATGCGCAAGCCAAAAGTGGCTCCTGACCTTTCTTTCCTTGAAGGACAGTTCCGTGAGGACTATCTGCATGACATGCGCCTGTGCCAGCGCTGGGCTGTAATCAATCGCCGTCTGATAGCAGACTTGTTAATGGACTTTCTGATTCAGGAGGGGTGTATGCCCGATTATGATGCCGCTTTCGAGAGCGTCCATAACTATATCGCTGACAACAATATGATTCGCAAAGGTGCTATCTCCGCACAACTCGATGAGCGTTGCATCATTCCACTGAACATGCGCGACGGTTCGTTGATTTGCATAGGAAAGGGCAACGACGACTGGAACTGTTCCGCCCCACATGGCGCAGGACGCATCATGAGTCGCAGCCAAGCATTCAAACAGATTGACATGGACGATTTCAAGCAGTCCATGCAAGGTGTCTATAGCGAGACTGTCACAGAGGAGACTAAGGACGAATCACCGATGGTCTATAAGCCTCAAGAAGAAATCATGGCAAACATCCAAGATACGGTCAGAATCAAAAACATCATCAAGCCGATATTCAACTTCAAGGCAGCAGAAAGTTTTCATCCACGAAAGAACTGACTTTGCGCTCACGTGGCAAGAGGAATGTTTTATTCTCTTGCCACCATAGTGCTTTGTAAAAGAAAGAATCCTTAATTTAGCATAAAAAGGCTGTTTTGTTTGGTGATTTGCAGATAAAAAATTATATTTGCAAATAATTTAATTTCACAAAAGTATGATAAACAAACAAGTTCGTGAATATATCCCCAAAATCAGGGCTCTCATGAAAGACCGGCCAATCAAAAAAGTTTGGCTGTTCGGCTCTTGTTCACGTGGGGAAGAAAGGCCAGACAGTGACATCGACTTACTTTTTGAAGCTGACAGGAGTCAACATTTCAGTCTTTTCACTCAGGGAGCCATTTATATGGATTTGAACCAGCTCTTGGGCAGAAAAGTTGATTTTATTGAGGATGGTGCTTTGCGTCCTTATGCTCGTGAAACCGTAGAACGCGATAAAATTCTGATTTATGAGAGAGGCAAGTAGGGACAAGGGACGACTGCAGGATATGCTGCATTATTCCGAGAATGTCATCCGAATCATCCAAGGAAAATCATTTGAACAGTTTAGAGATGATATTACCATCTATTATTCCGTCATGAAGAACGTGGAAATAGTTGGTGAAGCAGCTTATATGCTCACAAAGGAATTCCGCGAACAGCACGCTACTCTCCCTTGGAAAGAAATAGCGGGTATGCGCCATGTTCTTGTTCATGGTTATAGTACAGTGGTTCCTGAAACATTGTGGAACACTGCAATACATGACATCCCTGCCATTATTGTTGAGGTAACAAAACTATTAGATTCAGTTGCAGACTGAGGGTTTCTATTTTGCAACTCTTGATTGCTGTTGATTCAACAACATGTTGCAAGAATAGGCACTCATTGTCACATGGATTTCAAAGAAGACATACCTTATCATCTTCTCATGCAGATTCTAAAGATTAGTTGAGTTAATATGCATGAGGATTACAATCCAAAGAGAAACAAACATAAACTATGGCTGAGAAATTCGGTAAGACATGGTGGGGAGAGGCTTGGCTGCGTTCACTGACACATATAGATTACGTCAATCGTATCCCTCGCGGCACAAAGTATGCGCGTAACGGATGTGTCAAGGAAATAAAGATCAGCGGGAATGTAATCAATGCGAAAGTTAAAGGCAGCAAAGCACAACCATATAATATAAGGATAGAAATACCGAGATTCTCACCTGCGGAGGCACACAAGCTGATTGACGCACTCTGCACCCATCCTTCCATCATCAGCAACCTCCTTGACCGCAAACTCGACACCGAGGTTCTAAGCATAGCGGACAAATGTGGCATACAGTTGTTCCCAACAACATGGAACGACCTTAAGATGCAATGCAGCTGTCCTGATTGGGCTGTCCCATGCAAGCATCTTGCCGCGGTCATATATATGATTAGCCGTGAGATTGACAACAATCCTTTCCTCGTTTTCGAGATGCACGGAGTAAACCTCATGGAAGAACTTGCAAAACGAGGAATAGGAGCAGAAAGCACAAAGAAAGAAACAGAGATTCCCACGGAAGACACACTGTTCGGGCTTTCCTCCAACCCGGCCGCATCAGCCACACCACTCTCCGGCAATTCATTCAAGCGTATTGATTTCAGTACACTTGAAAACCACACAGAGATGCTGCTTCAACTTTTACCTGACAATCCGTCGTTTGCAACACGAGGTAATTTCAAAAGCACGTATGCCACAACATTAAAGAAGGTGCAGCGTTCACTGGACAGAGTGCTTGGAGGAGTGGCTTCTGCCGGCAAGGTTCTTGGTGTAGAATCCTATCTGCGACTCACGGAGGATTCCAAGATACAGACAGTGGCGGCCACCGACACCATTGGCGAGAACATCATGTCATTGCTCAGCCTGAACCTTGATGCTCTTTCAAGCCATACCCATAGCGTCATTGCCGCCCATCAAGCGCTTATGACAGCGATACATCTTATAAAGTGCGGCTGTGTCGCACCTCGGATAGTATGTTATCCTAAAGTAGGATACGCCATTTTCTGGATGCCCGCCGAGATAGACAATCAGGTTCGTAACGTCATTTCTGAACTTACAAACATTACACCGCCGGACATAGTTGTCTTTCCCAAAGAAAAGCGGAGAACATACCCACAAGAACCGGCAAAGGCACTTGTATCGCTATATATCACCCACCTTATAAGCAAGCTGGCACCTTCCTCAGCCTCCAATGATGACATATACAATGTGTTCTTCAAAAACAAGACAGTAAGCCTTGGCAACATCGGCGACACGGAACGCCCCGGTGCGGTAAAGGCATGGATTGACCATCTTTGGAGCGTACAAGGGCGTTATCAGCCCGTTTTCAGTTTTATTGACGATGAAGAGAAAGAACAAGTTCTTCTGCATCTTGCCGTCAGCGACCGCCAACATCCGGAATCAAGGGTCATCGCCTTGAGCGAGGTCATTGGCAACGATGACTATATGGACGAACGCTTCATCATGCTCCGCCCATTCGCGCTGATAGCCACACTCATAAAGGGCATAACAGAATATATCGACCGTGGAGCTGCCGCACCGCTGACATACAGTTATGAGGAGTTTGCTCCACTGTTGTTGGATGTCATTCCTATTGTAAAAACACTGGACATCAAGGTTTATATGCCAAAATCCTTTGTTGCCCTGCTGCGCCCAAAAGCCACAATGCAGGTGTCGCGCAAGAACAGTGACAACAGCATGTTCGGACTTAAAGATCTTTTGTCTTTCTCATGGAAAGTAGCCGTCGGTGACACCGTCATCTCCTTGGATGAGTTTGAAAAACTGATGAGCAACAATGCTACACTACTGAAGTTCAAAGGGCAGTTTGTATATACAAGTCCTGATGACCTGAAAAAGATTCATGACACCATATCCAAGACAGACAAACTCAGTGACGGGAAACTCCTGCAAACTGTATTGAGCGGAGAATATGAGTCTGCTCCCATACAACTCAGCGATGAAGTAAAAGAACTCATAAAAAAACTTACACAGCAGGAAGAGATACCACTGCCTGCGGACATCAACGCCGCACTGCGCCCATACCAGCAGCGAGGATTCTCATGGATGTATCGGAACATGAGGATAGGCTTTGGCTCCATACTTGCCGATGACATGGGTCTCGGAAAAACACTGCAAACCATAACCCTTATCGCAAAACTGAAGGAAGAAAACGCCTTGAGCGAAAAGCGTATCCTTATCGTCGCACCTACCGGACTTCTCTCCAACTGGATGGCGGAAGTGGAAAGGTTCGCACCAAACCTTTCATGCGAGATGTACCATGGCGGAGCACGCTCCTTGAGGCGTTTCCATTCTGACATCCTTCTGACAACCTACGGCATGGTGCGCACTGATGCGGCAAAACTAAAGAGACAACCATGGCGGCTCATGGTAATCGACGAGGCGCAAAACATCAAAAACCATACTGCACAGCAGTCAAAAGCCGTATGCTCCATTCCTGCCGACATACACATAGCATTAAGCGGAACACCTGTTGAAAACCGCCTGTCGGAGTTTTGGAGCATAATGAACTACACCAACCGCGGATACCTTGACACAGAAAAAGACTTCCATGAGCGTTTTGCCAAACCGATACAGCAACAGGGCGATGCCGCATGCGCAGAACGGTTTCGCAAAATAACTGCACCGTTCATGATGCGGCGAATGAAGACCGACAAGAGTATAATCAGTGACTTGCCTGACAAGATAGAGAAGAACGACTATGTCACCCTATTGCCTGACCAGGCCGCACTCTACCAGACAACGCTGGACGCTGCAATGGAAAGCATAACCGCCATAAAGAGCGATGACAACAAACAGTTGTTCAAACGCCAAGGGCTTATACTCCAAATGATTCTTGCCCTAAAACAAATCTGTAACCACCCTGCCCTGTTCCTTAAGAACGGAGACTTTCGCCCTGACATCTCCGCAAAGGTACAGACTTTGCTTGACAACATCGCAGCCATCACCGATGCCGGAGAGAAAGTACTCGTATTCACACAGTTCAAACAGATGGGCGACATGCTTGAACGCTTCATTGCGGAAAAAACAGGACGCCAACCGCTGTTCTATCATGGCGGATGCAGCATAAGCCAACGCAACGAAATAGTGGAGCGTTTCCAAAACAATACTCAAGACCGTGCGCTCATACTCTCACTGAAAGCTGCCGGCACAGGACTGAACCTTACCGCAGCCTCCCATGTGATACATTATGATCTTTGGTGGAATCCCGCTGTCGAGGCACAAGCCACAGACCGTGCCTATCGCATAGGTCAGAACAAGAATGTCATTGTGCATCGGTTTATCACTCGAGGAACATTCGAGGAACGCATTGATGACATGATACAGAAAAAGAAAGCTCTCGCCGACATGACAGTGGCAAGCGGCGAGAGCTGGATTGGAAAACTCAGCAACGATGAGCTGCAAGAGCTGTTTGGCTGAGCAAGAAAAGTGTACTTATGCAATGGACGATGGAAACGGACGTCACGCATCAAGCTTCATGTCTCCGGTCTTTATCCAACCTACTCTTTCAAGCAGGTAACGGAAAAGTGGGGCGAGGATAGCCGGCAGGACAAAGGAGATGAGCAACAAGCCTGTCCAGTCCATTGTCGTGACGGCGGCCTTGCTTCCTGACGCGATGTCTGCCACCCAACCGGTATAGACACCAATCTGGCCGACCAAGCCGCAAGTTCCCATTCCTGAAGAGATAGCAGGGCCATTCATCTCAAGGTGGAACAGACAGGTGGCAAGAGGGCCTGTCACCGCACTGACAAGGATTGCAGGAAGCCATATACGGGGATTCTTAACAATGTTGCCCATCTGCAGCATACTTGTGCCTATGCCTTGTGACAGCAGGCCACTCCAGCGGTTTTCCTTGAAACTTGCAAAAGCAAAACCAACCATCTGCGCACAGCATCCTGCCACGGCAGCACCACCTGCAAGTCCTGTCAGGCCGAGGGCTGCGCATATCGCTGCAGAAGAAATCGGCAACGTAAGGCATATTCCCATGACAACACTGACAACAATTCCCATGACAAACGGCTGCTGCTCGGTAGCCCACATGATAAGCTCACCGATGCTGATTGCGGCACTGCCAATGGCAGGTGCAAGCAACTGTGACAGCCCGACGCCCACACCTATGGTGACAAGCGGAGTGACAATGATGTCAACCTTTGTCTTTCTTGATACGAGTTTGCCTGCTTCCGTAGCGGCAATTGCCATAAAGAACACTGCCAAAGGTCCACCGGCACCGCCAAGAGCGTTGGCTGCCGCTCCGACAACGGTCATAGAGAAAAGCACCAATGGCGATGCTTGCAAGGCATAAGCTATTGCAACAGCCATGGCAGGGCCTGCCATTGATTTTGCGAAATCACCGATTTCAATAAGCCATGCAACACCTGCCTGTTGTCCTATGGTGGAGATGATTGTGCCTATAAGCAGTGATGCGAAAAGTCCCTGAGCCATTGCGCCCAAGGCATCAACAAAATATTTCTTCATCGTTCTATATTATTAATATGTGCACTACCCTGCGACCTTGGAGGGTAAACGTAACGAAAAGGGGAGCTTCTGACGCTCCCCTTTATTGCGCTGCAACATACAGTTGCCTTTATCCTATTTTACATTACCTACCTTTATCAGATACTCTGCAATCTGTACGGCATTGAGAGCCGCACCTTTCTTTATCTGGTCACCTGAGAGCCAGAATGTCAGACCATTGTCACCGGCAAGGTCTTCACGTACACGGCCTACGTAGACATCATCCTTTCCTGCTGTGTAGAGAGGCATCGGGTAAGGCAATCCTTCCATTGTCTCCTTGGCTGCGTCCGGATCAGCCTTTGCACCAACCTTCGCCATGTCGTCGATGAGCGTCACACCCTCTGCATTACGGAATGCCTCCTTTGCAGCTTCCACGGATACAGGCTCTTCAGTCTCAATCCATACCGCCTCGGAATGTGCGCGGAGAGAAGAGATGCGGACACACATTGCAGAGCAGCGCGCGTCGGTGTGCATGATTTTCTTTGTCTCGTTGAACATCTTCATCTCCTCCTTTGTGTAACCATTGTCCTGGAAAACATCTATCTGAGGGATGACATTGTAAGCCAACTGGTAAGCGAACTTCTCTACCTCCGGCTGCTCGCCGTTGGCAAGCTGCTTGTACTGCTGCTGCAGTTCTGCCATTGCCGCAGCACCGGCACCTGACGCAGACTGGTAAGAAGCGACATGTATGCGCTTGATGTGAGAGAGTTTCTCGATAGGCTGCAGGCAGACAACCATCATGATTGTCGTGCAGTTAGGATTGGCAATGATGCCACGCGGACGCACAAGAGCATCCTCGGCATTGCACTCAGGCACAACGAGAGGCACATCGTTGTCCATACGGAAAGCAGAGGAATTGTCAATCATCACCGCACCATACTTGGTGATGTCCTCACAGAATTCCTTTGATGTGCCGGCACCTGCAGATGTGAATGCTATGTCCACATCCTTGAAATCATCGCCATGCTTAAGGAGCTGCACTTCATATTCCTTTCCGCGGAATGTGTACTTTGTGCCCGCAGAGCGTGTAGAGCCAAAAAGCACAAGCTCATCAAGAGGGAAATTCCTTTCGTCAAGAACGCGGAGAAACTCCTGTCCGACTGCGCCGGAAGCGCCAACAATTGCTACTTTCATTTTTCTTTTACCTTAATTTTTTATATATTACATTAATTGTTTTTCCAAAACTCCGGTGTGAAGAGTATCAGCACCGTGAAGATTTCAAGACGTCCGACAAGCATCAGCACAGAGCAGAACCACTTGCAGGTCATTGGCAACTCCCCCCATGACATTGTCGGACCGATTTCCGTGCCAAGTGTCGGACCGACATTGGAAAGGCACGACAGGCACAGCGTTATGGAGTTGATGACATCAACACCTATTGCTATGAAATATGTCGCCGCCACAAGGAACAGCACAAAATAAAGCATCATGAATGCCAGCAGCCGATTACGTGCCGACTGCGATATTATCGTGTCGTTGACGCGCACAGGAAGCACCGCATTAGGGTGAAGAATCTGGCGGAACTCATTGATGATTATCTTGAAGACAATCACGATGCGTACGCACTTGTTTCCTCCTGCCGTAGATCCGGCACAACCTCCGATGTACATGCAGATGCCAAGAACAATCCACGTCACATGAGGCCAGCGTGCAGCGTCGTCACTGAACAGTCCCGTACTCGTAAGGAAAGAGACCACCTGGAATATGCCAAAGCGGAACGCCCGCCATACAGAATAGTCATTGTACGCTATCAGATAATACATGACAACCACCGTTGCGGCACATGTCACGAAGAGATAGAAGCGCAATTCGGTGTTCTTGAACAAGTCCATTATCTTCAGTTTCACCACAGACATGTACAACAGTGTGAAGTTCACGCCTGACAGGAAGCAGAAGAACGCTCCGGAGAGTTCTATGAACGGTGAGTTGAAAAACTCTGTTGATGAGTTGTGTGTCGAAAAGCCTCCTGTCGCCGTCGTTGTCATGGCATAGTTTACACTGTCGAACACAGACATGCCACCTATATAATAGAAGCCCATACATGCCGCAGTAAGTATGATGTAGACCATCCAGATGGCATGGGATGTGGTGGAGATTCTCGGATGCAGCTTTGTCTTTATCGGTCCTGTCGCCTCTGCCGAGAACACTTTTATGTTGCCACCTCCGCCAACCAGCGACGGCAGCAGTGCTATGGTGAAGAACACGATGCCGAGGCCTCCAATCCATTGCGTCATCGTCCGCCAGAAGAGTATGGCATGAGGAAGCACCTCAACATCATCGATGATTGTCGCTCCAGTAGTGGTGAACCCTGAGATTGTCTCAAAATAAGCATTCGTCAGGTTTGGGATATATCCGCCTATATAGAACGGCAGCATTCCGAAAAACGAGAAGACAATCCACGTTGCAGAGACAAGGAAATAGGCATCTTTCCTGCTCAGGCTGTTCCGTGCCCCCTTTCCATAGGTGTAGCATCCGAACCCTGCCAGCGCAGTAATCACTATTGTCCACAGGAATGGCAACGTATCCTTCTCACCATAACAGACAGAGAGCACCATGCACAGCAGGAGAAGCGATGCCTCCAGCCACAGCAGCGAGCCCATAATCCTTGATATTATTCTCCAGTTAAGCACTTTCTTTACTTTTTTTGTTAAAGGCAACATGATGTATCATGAGACAACATGTTGCAACAAATGAGACAACATGAGACATCATGAAGACCCATGACAACCTTTTCAACTCACCATGGCTTCTTATTTAAACAGTTGCCCTATCTTGCGCAGATTCACATCATGGGAGAACACCATGACGGAGTCGCCCGGCTGAATCTGCGTATTACCCGACACCAACATTCCATGCCCGTCACGCAGAAGTCCGCCGATGGTGACGCCTTTCGGCAGCCCGAGATCTTTCACAGGCTTCCTTGTGACCTTCGATTTCTCAGCCACAAGGAACTCCGCCACATCAGCGTTCGCCGTCATGAAGAACTTTACGTTTGACACATTGTTGGCAAGAAGCATCTGATAGATATGCCCTGCCGCGATGATTTTCTTGTTTATAATCGTTCCGATGTCAAGACTTTCCGCCATAGAGATATAGTCCACGTTCTCCACCTGTGCCACAGTCTTGCGCACTCCGCGACGTTTCGCTGCCAGACAAGCAAGGATGTTCGTCTCAGCATTGCCGGTCAACGCCACAAAAGCCTGCGTATTGGCAATGTTCTCGTCACGAAGAAGAGACATATCGCGACCGTCACCATGGATAACCATAACATTCTTCTTGTTAATCAATTCGTTAAGGCGGTTGCAACGTGCCTCGTCACGCTCTATGATCTTGAGGTTCATGTACTCAGGGATGGTGTGAGCCACGCGTACCGCAGCCTTGTCGCCACCCATAACCATGACATTCCTCACGTCGGCATAATCCTCCTTGCCAACTATCTGACGGATGTAAGGGATGTACTCCTTAGTGGTCATGAAATAGCAGAGGTCACCATCCTCCACCGTGTCCCAGCCACCCGGGATGACAGTCTCGTTGCCACGCTTTATGGCAACGATGTGATACGGGTCATCCGGTCCGCAAAGGTCTTTCAGCGGAGTATCGAGAATCTTTGAGTAGGTGCGCATCTTTATGGCAAGCAGCACCAGTTCACCGTCAAAGACATCCCACCGCTGACGCACCCACGACATCTTCAGTCCGTTGATAATGTCCCTTGCAGCGAACACTTCAGGATAAATCATGGAGTCCACGCCAATTTTCGGGAACACATCCGGCAATGTCGGGTCGATATACTCAAAATTATCGATGCGCGCAACAGTCTTCCTTGCGCCCAAAGCCTTTGCTATTGCGGCACTCGTTATGTTCGTCGTCTCGTCAGGAGTGACGGCTATGTACAAGTCCGAGTCTGCCGCCCCTGCATCGGAAAGCGCACGCAGACTTGTCGGTGAAGCCACCATCGTCATGACATCGCAGTTTGCACCGACATCAGCAAGACGCTCATTGTCATCGTCTATCAGTGTGCAGTCGAAATTCTCTCCCGCCAGAAGTTTTGACAGGTGAACACCCATATCTCCGGCACCGGCTATAATAAGTCTCATCTTTCGTCCTTGTTTGTCATTTGTTTTCCGCAGCACCCTCCGCAGCCTCTTATAGCAGAGCGGATGGAATCCTTGTCAAGTCCGACAATTTCTCTCAATTCATTCACCGTTCCATGCTCCACAAAATAGTCAGGAAGCCCGAGACGCGTGACAGGAATCATCTTGCCATGGTCCTGAAGCCATTCACACACAGCAGAACCAAGACCGCCATTGCGTGTGCCGTCCTCCACGGTCACAATACGCTCATATCGCTCCGAAACCTCACGAAGGATGTCCTCATCAAGAGGTTTGAGGAATCGCATGTCATAATGTGCAGCATTTTCTTCCCTTGCCACCTCACCGGCATCCACGCCAAGCGGTCCGATTGTGAGTACCGCAGTGCGCTTGCCCTCACACATAAGCCTGCCCTTTCCCACCGGCAGTTCATGCATCGGGCATTTCCAGTCCGGTTGTGAACCGCATCCGCGAGGATAGCGGATGACCCATGTGCCCTTCTCCGGCAGCTGTGCAGTGTACATCATGTGGCGCAACTCATGCTCATCCATTGGCGAACAGATGGTCAGATTAGGCACAGGGCGCAACGCTGCCATGTCAAAAGCACCATGGTGCGTAGGCCCGTCCTCACCGACAAGTCCCGCCCTGTCGAAGCAAAGGACGACAGGAAGGCGCATTGTCGCCACATCATGTATTATGTTGTCATACGCTCTCTGTGCGAAAGCGGAGTAGATGTTGCAGAAAGGTTGCAGCCCGTCCTTAGCCATTCCTCCCGAGAAAGTCACGGCATGGCCTTCGGCGATTCCCACATCAAAGGTGCGTGAAGGCATCTTCTCCATCATGATGTTCATGGAGCAGCCAGTCGGCATGGCAGGAGTGACACCGACAATCTTAGGGTTCTGCCCGGCGAGTTCAAGCAAAGTCTCACCGAAAACAGTCTGAAACTTAGGAGGTTTCTGAGACTTTTCATTCTCCCCCTCTTGTCCTTCACCCTCACGCCGCTTGCCTGTCTCCGGGTCAAAGACTCCCGGTGCGTGCCAGATGGTCGGCATTTCCTCGGCAGGCTTGTAGCCATGACCCTTCACTGTGTGCAGATGCAGGAGCTTAGGGCCTTTCATGTCCTTCAGCAAACGCATGACACGCACGGTCTCAATGACATTGTTGCCGTCCACAGGGCCGAAATAGCGGATGTTCATCCCCTCGAAAATGTTCTGCTGCTGTGACAATGCAGACTTGAAAGCGTTGCTCAAACGTATGATTGTCTTCTTGCGTTTCTCGTCCATCCAGCCATGTGCCCCCATCCAACCGGCAAACTTCATGCGGAAGTCATTGTACCTCTTTCCTGTGTTC
Organism: Palleniella intestinalis; assembly: GCF_013166595.1. Classification (GTDB taxonomy): domain Bacteria; phylum Bacteroidota; class Bacteroidia; order Bacteroidales; family Bacteroidaceae; genus Prevotella; species Prevotella intestinalis. The sequence goes on from NZ_JABKKG010000007.1 coordinate 48,399, forward strand.
AGGTTCAGAAGGTACTGCTTCATGCCACCGACAGAGCGGTCGATGGACATGTTGTTGTCATTCAGGATGATAAGCAGGTCGTTAGGTGATGAAGAGACATTGTTAAGTCCTTCAAAAGCCAGACCGCCGGACATTGCTCCGTCGCCAATGACGGCCACGACATGGCGCATTTTTCCATTATCTTTTTTCTTGCCGTCCTTAGCCGCTTCGTCCTTTGAGAGACGCGCTGCCACCGCCATACCGAGAGCTGCGGAGATGCTGTTTGAGGCATGTCCGCAGGTAAAGGTATCGTACTCCGACTCCTCCGGTGACGGGAACGGCTTCAGTCCGTGGAGCTTTCGGTTGGTCTTGAAGGCTTCACGGCGTCCGGTGAGTATCTTATGCGGATAAGCCTGATGACCGACGTCCCAGACTATCCTGTCCTCCGGAGTGTCGAAGACATAGTGGAGAGCCACCGTAAGCTCCAGTGCTCCGAGGCTTGAGGCGAAATGTCCGGGGTTGACAGCACAGTCGTTGACAACCTCACGGCGCAGTTCATCGCACAGAAGCGGCAGTTCCTCCACCCTGAGACGGCGGAGGTCTTCCGGAGTATTAATCTTATCAAGTAATTGAGACATTTCTCCTTTATTCCTTGCTTTTCGTGTTTTTTCGTGTTATAAGCAACTGTCGGACAGCAATTTCAGGCTAAACGACAGTTGCTTAATATGCTGTTCTTCCCCGGCTTATTTGTCAGAGAACAGTGCGTCGTCATACTTCAGCATGACCGGCTTTTGGGCATACTCCTTCATGAGTTCCTTGGAAGCGTACTTCACAGGCACAACAAGGCGGAACATATACTCCTTGAACCAGTCGGCAGTCATGACGAGACAGCCTTTCTGTCCGTGGTCCGAGCCCCATGAGTTCTCCACTTTCCATGCCGTAGGCTGTCCTTTTGCGTCAAGATTCACGGCGGAGAGGGTCATGGCATGAGTGGAACCGCTGTCGTGTGTGCTGATGCGCTCCGCCTTGTTCATGCTGAAATCGGTCTGGAAAAGGCTTGCATAGTCGAAGTTCTCAAGCGATGCGAAACCGCGCTTTGAGTCCAAGAACTTGCCGACATCGTAGGAAGAGTACATCTTCTGACCGCCCTGCAGCGCCTTTATGGCAAGGGCTTCCACCTCTTCCATAGGCAGATTGAGGTAACGCCAGTTGGTTCCGTCGTAAGTGTGACGGTCGTACTCTATCTCGTAAACCTTGTGATAAGGGTGGCGAGGGTCGTTCATGACCATGAGGTAGCCGTCGTTCAGCGTCTTCAACGCTCCAACTTCCTCGGCGAAAGACAGCGGAGTGTAGGTCTTCTCCTCACCCACCGGCTTGCCGTCCTTGTCGTGATGACAGTAGGTGAACTCTGTAGGAGGCACACCGTAAGCCATTGTCAGCATACGGTAGACGGTCTTCAGCATCTCCGTCTTCTCCTTTTTCACCACCGCAGGCTTCTTGCCGTCGGCAACCATCTTGCGCAATTTCAGTCCGTACTCGCGGAGCTTGCTTGACACAAGGCGGTCGATGCGTGATGTGCTCTCGGCAGAATATGTCTCCGGCATGACCTCCATAGGCACAAGACCATATTTCTTCACGAGGTCAACGACACCGCAGAATGTTCCGCCGTCGCTTATAGGATGACTGAAAAAGAAATCTACCTCCGGGTCAGTCATAGGTTTCTTGGCAGTGTCAATCACTCCCTGAAGCATAAGGTTGGCCTTCTCCAACTGGTCATAGACAAAGAGATAGCCCTGAGAGAACTCCACCACACGACCCAATGTGTCGGCTGCGGCGAAGTCGGAGCGGAGGACATTGAAGCCGGAGAACATCCAGCAGCGTCCCGAACTCTTCTGGTTGTGGATGGACTGCTTGGCTGTCTCCACGGAGAAACGTGACGGTACAGCCTTCAGCTGTGCCTCGCCCTTCGCCAACTGGTCGATAGGGTTCATGCGGATTGCTGTAGTCAGAGCCTTCTGTGCAGGCGAATCCACACCCGAACGTGTTGTTATATCCTTTATCTGGGCAGCGTCAAGGCCGCCGTTTACTGTCTGTGCAGACGCCACAACTGTAGTGAGTGCCATGGCACACAATATCATTCTTGTTTTCATACGCGCGTGTATCTTTTTTATTATAAATGCAAAATTACTATAAATATTTGACTTACGCACGAAACTTATACAATAATTAACTAAAGTTCCCTCTTGTGTCGCTAATCCGAAGGTAACGCCTCACCTGCCAAACTGATTCCGTGTGGGTGCGGAAATAGCAGTTTTCATGCTGCATGGCGGTATGGGAAAGCAAGTGTTTTTTATGCATGAGTTTTCTAATGTTCTATTTATCATAATCAGAGAAACAAAGGTCAAAATGGCGTTTTATCAGAATTTTCAATGCTGTTTTTGGTGTTTTCCAAGCAAAAAATCCACATTTTACGGTGAAAAAGGTATCCTTTTGCCTTACTAAAGGTTACGCTCTGCCCTGCTAAAGGTTACCTTTCGCATTCCAAAAGGTAACCTTTTGTCTTGTTTTTGTTATCTTTCTGCATACCAAAATACACAACATTTTGATTATCAAATAGTTATCCTGTACACAAAATCCGTGCGTTTTTCACAGAAATCCGTCATTTTTTCTTTTCACGCGATCCTCAGGAGCCAAAACAGGCATGAGTTTTCTAATTTTCCGACAAACACAAACAAGCAATCACAACAAAGGACATCGCCAACAAGCACTATCGCAGAAACAAACTGTCCAAGACAACGGATTTTTGTTAATTAATGCCTATTATCCTGAATCTTTCACAAAAGCGCAAACAAGAGGTTTTGGTCTTCGCAAAATAAGTCGTACCTTTGCCACAAAAATCACCCCCTCTAAAAGAAAATCCTATGACATGCAAGATTCTGACAACTATGCTTCTCGCGTCCACATTGTATGCGGAGGCAAGGCAGGAAGTGCATTGCGACAGCATTACGCAGGAACAAGGCACAACAATCAAAGGAGTGATTGCCAACCAGTTGACGCACGTCCCACTGCGTGGAGCTTGCATTTCTCTAAGCAACGGCAAGACCATAACCACACCATGGGACGGCAAATATTGCATCACGGACACGGCGTTCGCCACGGCAAGCATAACGAGAAACGGATTCCTCACACGCCATCTGCGGCGCGACGAGTTCACTGACACTCTCTTCCTCCTGCCCGCCTCCCGAACAATAGCGGAGGTGACGGTATGGGGAAAGCGCGGCAACCAAGCCAATCTCTTCACTCCGATGACCAAGACTGATGCCGAGCTGGCGGAGATTGGCGGCAATATGGGCGGCAACCTCCTTGGTCTGCTGCTATTTGCGGCCGAAAAACTGAAGATTCTCCCTGACTTCGGGAAGAAGAGAAGGATGTGGGAGGAGAAGCAGCGCATGGTAATCGATAACTATTGACGGCAGGCATGGCTGCATTAAAAACTTAAGAAAACAACAAACAATATGAACAACAACAGAGACTCATTAGACTTCTCGAAAGAACCGGTGGGGAGACTTTTCCGCAAGATGTTCCTCCCTACCCTTGTCGGAATGATTTCCATGGTGGTGCTGAACATCACCGACGGTGCTTTCGTCGGTCACGGTGTGGGCAGCGACGCATTGGCAGCGGTGAGCATTGTGGCACCGTTGTACCTGATTGTCAGCGGTCTCGGACTGATGTTCGGCATAGGCGGCAGCGTGGTGGCAAGCATTCATCTTGCGAAAGGAAACACAAAGGCTGCCAACATCAACCTTACCCAAAGCGTACTCGCAAGCATCATTGTCGGCATTCTTCTCGGAGCGTTTGTCTTCACTTTCCAAAAGGAGACCTGCCTGTTCTTCGGCTGTTCGGAGGCACTGCTGCCACTTGCCTGCTCCTACATCAAGTGGGTGGCACTGCTCACTCCGTTCAACATGTTCGGCATGACAGGCATGTTCATGGTGCGCCTTGACGGCAACCCGAAGTTTGCCATGGGCATAAACTGCTCCATTGCAGCACTGAACATACTGCTGGACTACCTGCTTATCTTTCCGCTGCAAATGGGGTTGGAGGGCGCAGCGATAGCCACCATGTCGGCATTCGCCACCGGCAGCATACCATTGCTGTGGTTTCTGCTCAAGAAGACAAAGAACGTGCATTTCCGCAGGCTGAAAACGAGCCACACAAGTATGGAACTGACCGCGCGAAACCTCGGCTACCAGATGAAAATCGGTGCTTCGGGACTTCTCGGAGAGCTGGCTTTGGCATCGACAATAATCGTCGGGAACTATGTCTTCATCCACTATCTCGGCGAGGACGGTGTGGCAGCGTTCTCCGTAGGATGCTACTGCCTGCCGATAGTCTTCATGGTCGGCAACGCCATTGTACAGAGTGTGCAGCCGATAATCAGTTTTGCGCATGGCATGAACGACAGCGAACGGCTTGCCGGCGCACGGCGCATAGCCTTCGGAACGGCTGTAATAACAGGCATCGTCGGCATGCTTTTCATGTGGATTGGAGCAAGCCTGATTGCGATGACCTTCATGGACCCGGGCTGCCATGCATACGAGCTGTGCCGTGACGGACTGCCCTACTACTCTCCGGCATTCCTGTTCATTGCCGTAAACGTTGTGATGACAGGTTATCTGCAAAGCATCGAGGAGGCACAGAAAGCAATGGTTTTCACCGTGTTGCGAGGGTTTGTCTTCTGCATCCCATGCTTTATCCTCCTCCCTATGGCAGTGGGAAGCAACGGTGCGTGGCTTGCCTTGCCACTCGCAGAAGCAATGACAACGGCGGTAATACTTATGACCGCAAAGAAAAAGGCTTAATAACCGCAGAAAGCACACATACGATTCAGGGCACGTGACGCCATCGGTCACGTGCCCTGAACTGTATATGTACCATTGATAAGATTGTCTTATACAAGATGTCCGATAAGGTTCTCGCGGTCACCCGGCAGATAGTCAATCACCGGAATCTCTATCATTGTGTAGCATCCCGGCTGCTGACGCATGGAAGCACGTGCCGAATTGACAAGCACCTGTGCAGTGAGCGCAGGGTTGTTGATTTTCATATTGAACTCAAACATCTGATTATGAGTCTTTCCAGAGACACCCTTGCGTGTCAGGTTGACACCATGACCGACATCATTGAGGGCGTCCACACTCTCCACTTGGAAGACATGAGTCTCGTCATTGACGAAATACGGGTCAGCCTTTATTGCTTTCACCACTTCCTCAAATACCGCACCGTCCTCCAGTTCCACGTAAACCATACGGCGGTGGATGCCTTCACCCACAGGGATTGTCATTGACAGAGCGTCCTTGACACCTGCCTTTGAACGCACGCAGACGGAGTGTCCCATGGAGCGTCCCGGGCCGAAGTTGGTGTAGGAAAGGCCTTTCGGTGCGAGAGACTCCATAAGTGTGCGCACAACAGAGTCGGAACCCGGATCCCATCCGGCAGCAATGACACTGACAGTGCCGGTCTCCTTGTTGACCTTGCCAAGGGAGCGGCGATACTCGACGATAGAGCTGTGGATGTCGAAAGAGTCCACTGTGTTGATGCCGAGCGGAAGAATCTGCTTTGCATATTCCTCGCATGAGCGTGTCGGAGTGGCGAGAATAGCCACATCAACATCACCAAGTTCCTTGATGTCCTTCACGACCTTGTAGTCAGAAATCTCCTTCGGGCAGTTCTCCGCACCATTGCGGCGCACGATGCCTGCTATCTCAAAATCCTCTGCCGCCTCAAGAGCCTCAACGGTGAAGCGACCTATGTTGCCGTAACCCACTACGGCTGCTCTGATTTTTCCCATATTATTTTCTTTGTTTTAATAGTTATTCCTGAGTGTTTTTTACCTAAAACATCGCAGTTCCACTTGCTTTATGTAAGGCTTTTGATGTTTTCGGATGCAAAATTAGCAATAATTCTCGTGAATCATTACTATTTGTCTGTTTTCTTTATTCGGGTAATATTATTTAACACAAATATCAGTCTGCAAGGCAATAAAAGCACCTCTCGTGCGTTATTATTTCTGTACACACGTAAATATTTATAAAAACGCATCATGATTGAATACATAAAAGGAGAACTCACCGAACTGACTCCCGCCATGGCTGTGATAGAAGCCGGAGGCGTGGGCTACGGACTGTGCATTACACTCAACACATACACATCGCTGCAGGGGACAAAGAACAAAGAAGACAACGTGACAAAGCTTTATGTCCATGAACAGCTCGTGACCGGAGGAAGGGACGATTCCTTCACTCTCTATGGCTTCTCGTCAAAGCAGGAAAGGGAACTCTACCGCCTGCTCATCACCGTCAACGGCGTGGGAGGAAACACTGCACGCATGATTCTCTCTGCCACAACACCGGCGGATTTGTGCAACACCATAGCAAGCGGTAACGAGAAAATGCTGAAGACAGTGAAAGGCATCGGACCAAAGGCAGCACAAAGGATAATCCTTGAACTCAGGGACAAGATTGTCTCACTCGGAATAACAGGCGAACTGCATGCCAGCGCAGGTACCGACGGTGCCGCGGAGACTGTCAATACCGACATCCGTGACGAGGCTGTTGCCGCACTATCTGCCCTCGGTTTCTCCCCTGCACCGTCGGCAAAGGCCGTCACGGCTATCCTCAAGGATGCTCCTGACACTCCTGTGCAGGATGTAATCAAAGCGGCACTGAAGATGATAAAGTAAGTGAGCGACATCACTTCCGAATTGACTGCATAAAGAACAACCTTGTAAGCTCACTTACATAAAAAAGCGATTCAGGCTTGAACAAACTGAGAAATATTGCCACATGGATTCTTGTCAGTGCATTTACTGTGCTGACAGGCTATGCCATGACCATGCCGCAGGCGGTAAGGCAACAGAAAAAAGATAACGCCAACAAAGAGAAAAAGGACTCGCTGACAACAAAGCTTGACGAGATTCTCGTTATCGACACCGAGGATATTCCGGACTCTTTGCTTAACCCGAGATGGAAAATCCAAAGGACAATTCCCGCAACATTTGAGGATCTTAAACAAGGTTCGGCAGACTTGAAGCGGCCGGAGAACCTCGAACAGAAAATAGAGTATAACGATTCCATCGACCGTTACATCATCGGCTACAAAATGGGCGGCACATATCTTGACGCCCCTATTATGCTTACTCTTGATGAATACCTGGACTATGTCGGAAAGAAACAGCGTGCACAGTACTATCGGAACAAGAACACTGAGACTTTCGAGAAGAAGGGCAAGGAGAAATTCGACTTCACTGACATGCACTTTGACCTCGGACCGGCGGAGAAAATCTTCGGCCCGGGAGGAGTAAGGGTCACCACAAAGGGAACAGCGGAACTCAGGTTCGGTGCGACAGTAAAGAAGATTGACAACCCTTCACTCCCTATCCGCAACCGCAAAACGACATCCATTGACTTCGACGAGAAGATAAATATCAACGTGACAGGTAAGGTTGGCGACAAGGTGAACATGGGACTCAGCTACAACACTGACGCTACTTTCAATTTCGACCAGCAGAACATCAAACTGAAATATGAGGGCAAAGAGGATGAGATTATCAAACTCGTGGAAGCGGGCAATGTATCCTTCCCGTCCAATTCCTCACTTGTGCAGGGCGCATCCTCGCTCTTCGGCATACGTACTGACATGCAGTTCGGCAAGCTGAAGCTGCAGACCGTACTGTCACAGAAGAAGTCCAACTCTTCAAGCGTAAACTCAAAGGGCGGCGTGCAGCTGACACCGTTTGAGATTGATGTGGCGAATTACGAGGAGAACCGCCACTTCTTCCTTTCCAATTTCTTCCGTGCGCAGTACGACAAAGGCATGGCGTCACTCCCGAACATTACCACCGGAGTGAAGATAAACCGTGTGGAGATTTGGGTGACAAACAAGTCCGGAGCAACATCCAACACCCGCAATGTCGTTGCACTGACAGACCTTGGCGAAGCGCAGAAGATAAGCAACAGCCTCTGGGGTGGCGACAAAGGCAGTGATGTGCCTTCAAGCAACTCCGCAAACTCTGAGTATGCCACCATGGTCAGCACGCTGCAGGCGGCACGTGACATAGACCTGACATCATCGACTCTCGACGGCTATAGTCTTGTCGGTGGCGCTGACTATGAGAAAATAGAGCGTGCACGACAGCTGTCATCATCAGAATACACCGTAAACCAATACCTCGGATATGTCTCTCTGAAAACTACCCTACAGACAGACCAGGTGCTTGCCGTGGCATACGAATACACTTACGGCGGACAGACATACCAGGTGGGTGAGTTTGCGGCAGACCAGCCGGACAATTCCAAGGCTCTTTTCGTCAAGTCTCTTAAGAATACGGCAAACAATCCGCAACAGGGCAACTGGCCGCTGATGATGAAGAACGTCTATTACCTTGCGTCAAGCGTGGAGAAAACAAAGTTCCGCCTTGATGTGAAGTTCCAGTCTGACTCGGCGGGTGTTTACCTCACCTACATTCCGGAGCAACAAGTGAAAGGCACGCCATTGGTGAAACTCCTCGGCGCTGACCGCCTTGACAATAACAACAAGGCACACTCCAACGGCTATTTCGACTTCGTTGAAGGCTACACCGTGAGCAACGGCCGTGTGTTCTTCCCTAAAGTAGAACCGTTCGGAAGCTATCTCCGTGAGACACTCAGGAACGCCGGTGTGCCGAACCCTGACAGATACGCTTACACAGAGCTTTACGACTCCACGAAAACCATAGCGAAGCAAATCGCAGAAAAAGACAAATTCATTCTTACCGGACAGTTCAAAGGCACATCATCCAACGTCATCTCACTCGGAGCATATAATGTTCCGCGTGGCTCTGTCATTGTCACAGCGGGCGGAGTGGTGCTCACCGAAGGCTCAGACTACTCTGTCGACTACGCTGCCGGTGAGGTGACAATCCTCAACCAGAGCATCATCGATGCCGGAACGAACATCAATGTCTCATTGGAAAGCGACACCGACTACGGCCAACAGAGGAAGACAATGGTCGGACTGAACTGGGAATACAACTTCTCCAAGGATTTCCAGATGTCGGGAACGTTCCAGCATCTCTCCGAGCAGGCACTGACAACAAAGGTGACCATGGGCTCTGAACCATTGAAGAACACCATCTGGGGCGTCAACCTGAATTGGAAGAAGGAGTCACAATGGCTGACAAACATCCTTGACAAACTGCCTTTCCTGCATCTCACAGCACCATCGTCCATACAAATCTCGGCAGAATTCGCACAACTCATTGCCGGAACTGCCAGCGGAACGCAGGACAACGCCTCCTATCTTGACGACTTTGAGAATGCCACGAACAAGATTGACGTGTCCACTCCGACATCATGGACACTGTCAAGTGTGCCGTCAATGTTCGAGGAACAGAAGGACAAGAGCACTCTGCGAAGCGGCTTCAACCGCTCACGCCTTGCATGGTACAACATCGACCCTCTGTTCACACGACAGGGCTCGTCACTCACACCGGGACACATCAAGGGCGACTTGGACCAGCTTTCCAACCATTATGTCCGTGAGGTGTATGTCAGCGAACTGTTCCCTAACCGCGACCAAAGCACATACAACGGCGCAACAAGCACCCTTTCAATACTCAACCTCGCATATTACCCTGACGAGCGTGGTCCGTACAACTTCACGACTGCCCTCAACGACAAGGGCAGACTGACCATGCCTAAGCGCAGTTGGGGCGGCATGATGAGGAAACTTGACACATCGGACTTCGAGACAGCCAACGTGGAGTATATCGAATTCTGGATGCTTGACCCGTTCATCACCTCGCCTAACGGTTACGCTGACACACAAGGAATGGGAGGAGACATGTATTTCAACCTCGGCGAAGTGAGCGAGGACATCCTCCGTGACGGCAAGAAATTCTATGAGAGCGGTATGCCTACCGACGGCTCACAGGCTTTCACAACCACACAATGGGGCAAGATTCCTACACAGGCTGCCGTGACTTACGCCTTCTCCACAGCTCCGGGAACACGCCATCTGCAGGATGTGGGCTATAACGGACTGACAGATGACGAGGAGCGTTCTTTCGACGGCTACCGCACATTCCTTGACTTTGTCAATACGACATACAGCGGAAACGACTCTGTCTACAACGCTATCATGAACGACCCGGCTGCCGACAACTACCAGTATTTCCGCAGCACAGAGTTTGACAACAGACAAACTCCTATCCTTGAACGCTACAAACGGATAAACAACCCACAGGGAAACTCTCCTGACTCTGACCAAAGGACAGAGGCTTACGACACATCCTACAAGACTACGCCTGATGTCGAGGACATAAACCAGGACTTCACACTTAACGAATACGAGAAATACTACCAGTACCACATCTCACTGCGCCCTGAAGACATGCAGGTGGGAAAGAACTTCATCGTCGACAAGCGTGTGGCCTTGCCGCCACTCAGGAACAGCGGTGACAGAACGGAACAGGTCACATGGTATCAGTTCCGCATTCCTCTGCGTGAATACGAGAGCAAAGTGGGCTCTATCTCTGACTTCACATCCATACGCTTCATGCGCATGTTCCTCACCAATTTCGAGAAACCTGTCATCGTGCGCCTCGGCACACTCGACCTTGTCCGTGGCGAATGGCGTATCTATGAGCAGAGCCTTGAGAGTTCCGCATCAACAGGTACACTCTCGGTAAGTGCTGTAAACATAGAGGAAAACAACGACAAGACTCCTGTCAACTACGTCCTGCCGCCGGGAATCTCCCGTGTGGTAGACCCTTCACAGCCACAGCTGACAGAGAACAACGAGCAGGCTCTTGCCATGACTCTCTCCAATTTGGCTCCGGGAGAGTCAAAATGTGTGTACAAAAACATGTCCCTTGACATGCGCTACTACAAGCATCTGCAGATGTTCAGCCACGCACACGCTTTCGAAGCTGACCCTACAGCATTGGAAAACAACCAGCTTGCTCTCTTCGTGCGTGTCGGTTCGGACTACAAATCCAACTTCTACGAATACGAGATTCCACTGAAACTCACACCTGAAGGAAAATATTCCTCTGAACAACGCCGTGCCGTATGGCCCGAAGAGAACATGCTCGACATCGACCTCACCGTCTTCACAAGCCTGAAAAAAGAGCGTAACAGAACAGGCAGCGCATACAACAAAGTCTTTACGGCTTACGACCCAAACAACCCGAAGAACAAAGTGTCTATCATGGGCAACCCTACTCTCGGCGAGGTGAAGACCATGATTATCGGTGTGCGTAACCTTTCTTCGACAACCAAGTCGGGAGAAGTGTGGGTGAACGAGCTGCGCCTCAAAGACACGGAGAACTCCGGAGGCTGGGCGGCACAGGGAAACATGAACCTGCAGCTGTCGGACCTCGGAACCGTCAATGTCAACGGCAAGCATACATCGGCAGGATTCGGCGGATTGGAGCAGGGCGTCACGCAGCGTTCCACTGACGATTTCACGACTTATTCCGTGACAGCAAACGTCGAACTCGGCAAGTTCTTCCCGGACAAGGCAAAAGTATCCGTGCCTGTCTACTACAGCATGACAAAGGAAAAGACTTCCCCGAAGTACAATCCTCTGGACACCGACATGGAACTCAAGGAGGCTCTTGACGCCGAACCTGACAAGCACCGCAGGGACTCCATTGAGAGCATTGCCGTATCTAAAATAACAAACACAAACTTCTCTGTCTCCAACGCTCGCGTAGGCATATCGACCAAAGGACATCCTATGCCTTACGACCCGGCAAACTTCTCATTCTCCTACAGCCACTCGCACACTCACAAGCAGGGCGAGACGACAATCTACGAGAACGAGGACAACTGGCGTGGCTCAATGAACTACTCATGGAGCCCTGTCTACAAGCCTATTGAGCCGTTCAAGAAGATAAAGTCAAAATCCAAATACTACGACATCCTGAAACGCTTCGGCCTGAACTGGCTGCCACAGTCTGTCGCTTTCAACACGGAAATGACACGTTCCTACTACGAACTGCAAGAGCGTGACATGGAGGCCATGGGCGACTCACAACTGCCACTGACCTTCAACTCGCAGTTCCTGTGGAACCGTGATTTCTCGCTGCGTTGGGACTTGACAAAGAACCTGCACTTCAATTTCCAGTCTGCCACACACGCTGAGATTGAAGAGCCGTACACTGCCGTAAACAAAGACCTCTATCCTGAACGCTATCAGGCATGGAAGGACTCTGTATGGACAAGCATAAGGCATTTCGGCACACCACTCGACTACAGCCAGAACGTCAGCGCGTCCTACCGACTGCCGCTGAACATGATTCCTGTCTTCGACTGGCTCACCGCCGACGGCAGCTATTCATCGACCTACAACTGGGTGCGAGGCACAGAACTTGAGGACGGCACATCGCTCGGAAACACCATAGCGATGAACCGTACATATTCCCTCAACGGCACTTTCGCCATGGAAAAACTGTACAACCATGTGCCCTTCCTGAAAAAAACAAACGAAAGATTCAAGCGTGCACCCAAGCGTGCTCCCGCAAAACCCGCAAAGGCAAAGCTCGCAAAAAGCAGGAACGACGGCAAAAGCTCCAAGGATGCCAAGAACGACCCTAAGACGCAACTGCCGAAAAACAAGAACTCCGTCGAGAAAGAACTTACTCTCTATCCTGACAGCCTCATAGAGTTCGCACACGGAAAGAACTCCAAGCGCCTCCTTGTCACCGCAAAGACAAAGGACGGAAAACTCGTGCCTGTCCGCTTCAAGAAGAAGGACAACAACAAGATTGCGGTCTCCCTGAAAGCCGACTCCGCCATGACAGTGAAGCTCACTGTGATGAAACTCCCTGACCTCGACTCCGAGAAATGGTACCGCACGGCACAGTCCGTGGCACGATTCCTCATGATGGTGCGCAACGTCAGCTTCACTTACCGCAACACTTACTCACTCTCCCTGCCGGGATTCATGAACTCTGTGGGCGACGCCTTCGGGCAAAAGAAATGCGACGGCTTGCTGTCGCCGGGACTTGACTTCGCCTTCGGACTTGTCGGCGACGGCTACATCGACCATGCAAAGGAGCGCGGATGGCTCATGACAAACGACTCCATAGCCACTCCTGCCGCAACAAACAATACTGAGGACATACAGTTCCGTGCCACTCTCGAACCGTTCCGCGAATTCAAGATTGACCTTAACGCAAGCCGCACGATGACACGGGCGAAGAGTGTGCAGTACATGTACCGGGGCAACCCTACCACACATTCCGGCACATTCACCATGACAACCCTTTCCCTCGGCTCGGCTCTCGAAGGCAGCGGAAGCCAAAGCAACGGTTTCCGCTCCAAGACTTTCGAGAAGTTCTGCAACTCTCTCGAAGGATTCCGCCAGCGTGTGGAAGCGCAGTACTCGGGCGCAAGGTATCCGGAGGGCACGGCTCTCGCCGGACAACCTTTCGATGCAGCGAAATACGGTGGCGTCAACCAATACAGTGCCGACGTGATGGTGCCGGCGTTCCTCAACGCTTACACCTCCATGGGTGGCAACGACCTGAGCCCGTTCCCGTCACTGGCGAAACTGCTGCCTAACTGGACACTGCGCTACAGCGGGCTTGGACAGCTCACATGGTTCCGCAACAAGTTCAAGAGCGTCAACATCAACCACGGCTACAAGAGCATCTACGCCGTAGGCTCTTACAGCAGCTTCTCCACATTCCAGGAGTTCATGAACGGACTGGGCTTCATCTCCGACGCAGCGACCTCCAACCCTATCCCTAACTCGATGTACAACATCTCACAGGTGAGCATCAACGAGGCGTTCTCCCCTCTCCTCGGCATCGACGTGACCCTGCACAACGGCATGACACTGAAGGGCGAATACCGTACCACACGTGTCATAAACCTCTCCATGACAAGTGTGCAAATCTCTGAGACAACGTCCAAGGACTGGGTGTTCGGCATGGGCTACAAGATTCAGGACTTCCGCCTCCTCGGCGGAACGAACCACCGCAAGGTCAAAGGCTCCGGCAAGAAAGGCTCCGGCAATGACGATGACAACAATAAAAACAAAAACAGCACGAAGAGGAACACACGACGCAACGGATTCAGCCACGACCTTAACCTGCGTCTCGACCTCAGTTTCAGGAAGCAGGCGGCCATCAACCGTGACATCGCCTCCATGGTCTCCACGGCGACAAGCGGCAACAACGCCTTCAAACTGTCGTTCTCTGCCGACTACGCCATGTCACGACTGATGACCATGAGCTTCTATTTCGACCGCCAGAGCAACACTCCGCTGCTGTCGAACAACTCCTACCCTACGACAACGCAGGACTTCGGACTGTCACTGAAATTCTCGCTGGCAAGATGATGCCTGCCACATGACTTTCCGAAAGGTAACACTTGACCAAACAAAAGGTAACACTTTGCATGGTGAAGTGTTACCTTTTACCACGCAAAGTGTTACCTTTCGTTTTAGTCACAATATTGAACATAAAAACTAACCATAAAGTATCGTAAACAAATACCTATGAGACGATTTTTCATTCTGATATTCCTCCTTTTCAAAGCAGCATTCCTCCTGCCCGTAACAGCACAAGAAATGACTGACTCCATACCGGAAGACACCATCTCACCCGACAGCATCTTGGCATTCTCGGACAGTATCGCACCAGACACCTTACAGTGCGACTCCGTCACACCAAAGACCATACAGCAACGCATCCATGAACTCCTCGACACGGAGTTCTTCCAAAAGACACAGGTCGGCATAATGGTCTACGACCTCACCGCCGACACCCTCGTCTTCGCCCACAACGAGCGGCAGCTTCTGCGACCTGCCTCAACGATGAAAGTCCTTACCGCCATCACCGCCCTGGACTACCTTGAAGGCTCCTACCGCTACTCCACCTCACTGAAATACAACGACGGCGACATCACCGTTGCCGGCGGAATGGACCCACGTTTCAACACTGACGACATGAACGCTTTCGTGGAAGCAATCGAGAAACTCAAGCTGGACACCATCTACGGCTCTCTGAAGGCGGACCGCTCCTTCAAGGACGACAAACTCCTTGGCGAAGGCTGGTGCTGGGATGACAAGAATCCGGTGCTCACTCCGCTGCCTTGGAGCCGCAAGGACAACTTCCTCGAGAAGTTCCGGCAACGCCTTGACGACGCCAACATCACCATCCTCCCCAAGGACTCCATACCCCTCGACTCCCTCGGCAACCGCATCGCCGTCGCATCATCAGCCGTCAAGCCCGCCACTCTCATCACACGCCACCACACCCTCGACCAGATTCTCGGCAGGATGATGAAAGAGTCCGACAACTTCTATGCCGAGACAATGCTCTACCAGATAGCACACCGCCACGGCGGACGCAAAGCCTCTGCAAAGCACGCCTTCACCGTGATGAAGCAACTGATAAGGAAACTCGGGCTCAACCCCTCCGACTACCGCCTTGCCGACGGCTCCGGACTCTCCCTCTACAACTACCAGACAGCGGAGCTCCAGACCCTCCTCCTGCGCTATGCTTACCACGACTCCAACATCTACAGCCACCTCCACTCCTCACTCCCCATCGCCGGAGTCGACGGCACACTCAAGGACCGCATGAAGCGCACAAAGGGCAGGAACAATGTCCGCGCCAAAACTGGCACACTCTCCGGCATCTCCTCCCTCGCCGGCTACCTCACCACCGACAGCGGCTCCACACTCTGCTTCTCCATCATCAACCAAGGCATCCGACGCGCCGCACCCGCAAAAGCATTCCAGGACAAAGTCTGCATACTACTCTGCGAGTACGGAGCGGAATAACCAACAATATCACCGCAAAGAGTCGCATTGTTAAAAAAATAAGAACATTTGCAGATGTCGAATATTTCAACTAAATTTGCAAAGAAGTAACATCTAATGTACAACATTGCATCTAAATATATTAATCATCCAAACTTACAATAACAATGATACCTAATGTCAAAGATTGCCAAGAACCTTTACTACATTTCTTAAGTGACGGTAAAACACACTCGTGGCAGGAGTGTAGCGATGCTATTGCCAACCACTTTCATCTAACACAAGAAGAACGCAATACTCTTCAGCCTAATGGAAAAGATACAAAAATCCACTTCAATGTTGGATGGGCAAAACACCATTTGAGAATGGCAGGAATGGTTGAAACCGTAAAACGTGGTCATTACAGAATTACAGATAAAGGAATGATGCATATATCTAAACAATACAAATCAAATGAATCAAGAATAACCAGATTCGTTAATAAAATCAAGCAATACAATCTCCCCTAATTCTGTTTCTTGATTATTTTTGTTGACGAACTCATATACATTCAGTGCAGGCATTTCTGATGAAATGTCTGCACTGAATTATTTATTATTAATGTTTTTAGAGACTTTCCAAAAGTCATCTACCTGCATTATTGCCAAAAATATCTACACTGAGAGTCATGAATTCTACATATTTAATCACGAAACCCGTTGGTATAATTAATTTTGCGCAATCTACTGACATAATAAAGACAGCAATAACATCTTTTGGAGGATTTCTTTCAAAAAATATTCAACCAGAACTCCCACACAATTATAAAGTTATAAGCTATGAGATATATCTATTTCATCGCTCATTTCCAATTCGTCCATTAAAACGGACGAATTGGAAATGGGAAGCTCCAAACCTCATAAAAAGTTTATTTTTTCAAGCACCACCGTTTTTTCACCTTGACGCTTCGGGGCTGTCGGCATGGAAGATAGGCTGTGTGGTCTTCTGCTCTGTCTGATAGAACTGTATGGCGCTGTCGTTCATCTTCGGGTGCTGGTGCTTCATCAGGTTAATCATCTCGGCGCCTGCCCAGATTACAGGGCCATAGCCGTGGGCGGCGTAGACGTTCACGGGGCGGTAGCAGTAGAATGCGGGGTCAAAGGCCATGCCTGTGCCGACGCAAGTGTTCTCGACCTGTCCTTCGGCATTGATTTGTGTGGTTATGGCGTTCCATCCGAGCTGCACGACAGGGCCGTAGGCCATGGCGTCTATCCATCCTTTGTTGATGGCGTGGGCCATGCAGTAGACGTAGATGGCGGTGGCGGAGGTTTCAAGATAGGAGTCGTTGCGGTCAAGCAGCTGGTGCCACAGTCCTTCAGCGCTTTGGAGTGCTGCCAGTCCGCGGATATGGGATCGGAGGAGGCTCATGATCTTGTCACGCTGCGGATAGTCCTCGGGCAGCACATCGAGGACTTCGCACATGGTCAGCAATGCCCAACCGTTGGCGCGCCCCCAATGGAAGGCAGGGTGCTCGCTCATGCCCTCCACCCATCCGTGGCGGAAGAGATTCTTCTCGGGCACCCACATGCGCTCGGCAAACTGCAGGACTTGGCGGACGGCTTCGGCCTGATACTTCTGCGCATCCTTGCCGGCAATCGTTGAGTAGAAGGCCACCGGAGGTATTCCCATGAACATATCGTCCAGCCAAAGTGTGTTCCAGTGCGGACGGGTGCGGGCGAAAGTACCGTCGGCAAGGCGATATTCCTTGTTGAGGATAAAGTCCATGTAATTCTCAATCAGGTCATTCAGTTTCAGGCTCTTGTCCTTCTGCGAAGCCTTGATCATGGCTGCGCATACTGCGCCTGCATCGTCCAATGCCGCCGGCCGGAGTATCTGGCGCATCTGCGGATCAACTTTCCCTTCCTTCATCAGTTCCCGGAAGTAAGGGGCTACTTCGGAAAGGAACTTGAAGCGGTCGGTGACATAGTCCATGTAGGCTGCATCGCCGGTGGCGTCGGCTGCGGCAAGCATGGCGGAATAGGTCACGCCCCATTCATAGCTTGCCAGTCGGAAAGCGCCACGCTCCAATTGGGAGTTTTTGTCTATAAAGCTGTAGTCGGTTATGGTCTTTCCGGTTTTCTCATTGATGACACGAGTTGGAGTGTTGGCTTCCAGATAGTGCAGCACTCTGTCCATGTCTTTCTTGATGCCTTCGATGGTCAGAGCCCCATAAGGCACTTTGTACGCAGGCTGCAAGAGATGCAGAGGAGTGTTGGAGTCGTTCATCACTTCCTTTTTCTTCTTCTGGGCTTGCATCCCAGTTGAAGCAAGCAGCGCCAATGCGCCAATCAGGATAATTCTTTTCTGTTTCATTATGTTTAGTTTTCAATTAATCAGTTTAATTATTAATCATTCACAGGTGCCACTTCCTGCAGATAGATGGCATCAAGACTCCATGTCGCCACTCCGTTGGTGGTGACGCCGACAGCTTCATCTGCGGGGGCTGGGACATGAGGAGGCAGAATTGCCTTTATATCAAGAGGCTGCGGTATGCCGCCCTCTTTGCTTTTCAGCAAGGCTTTCCATGCCTCCTCCGCCAAGGCTCTGTCCATTGTCCGGTAAGCGGCATAGCCTGTGAGGCGTGAGTTCCTGAACTTTGTCCGCTTGCGGTAGTTCAAGGCGTATTCCAGCCAAGCATCTTCCCATTCGGGCAGGTCAACCATGGTTATCATTTCGTTCATAACCTCAAAGCCTCCCATAATGGTGACAAGGTGGTTAGTGTTAAGCAAAGTCGGGTCGCACTCGGTAGTGATGATGCCAGTAGCAGGGTCGAATCCCAATGCGGCAGGGCCTGTGGAAATGCGGTTAGGGAGCTTGCAGATGCTCTTCATGCCTGCAAGAATCTTGTCACGGTAGAGGGTGTCCTGCGTGCGTTCCCATTCGGTCATCCAATTGCATGCATAAGAAATCCAGTCAGGGCCGATGCGCAAGCGTGCGGGAGCTGTGCATGGATAGAGTTCACGAGGCTGCGCCAGGCGCATAGGGTCTAATGTGTAGAGCTTTTGCTCGGCGTCTTTCACCTCCGCCATCAGGTCGCCGCAGCGCTCGTCGGTGGTCAGATAGTAGTAATAGCGGTTCCAAGCCGCCTGGCTTATACGGGCTTCCTTGGCTCCGCATCCCCAATGGCTGACATTGTGGCGGCTGCCCAATCCCGCATTAGGGCCTATGTGGTAGACATCCACCTCACAGGTGTGGCGTGTGATGGCTTCCGCCATCCGCCAGATGTCGGCGCGTCCGGTGCGCAGGAAATTGTACCAAATCCACATGTTGGACGCCAATTCGGTGTTGTCCCACGCATATCCTCCGATGTCGTAACGCCAACAGTGGCGCACAGGGTCGTAGTCGTGCATGACATCGCCGTAGTTCCAGAAGCCATACCATTTATGCTGCTCTATGGCTTTCCGGTAATAGTCGATGTATGCATCAAGTCTGTCCTCCACGGCTGTGCGGAAAGGTGTCGTGCGGTCGGGCAGACTCCACACTCCGAACGCACGTTGGGCATGGAGATATTCGGGTGTTGCCATAAGCATTCCCGGCTTGCACAGCTCTTCCGCTTGTCGGGCGAACGCTTCTTTCCCATGATAGCCTTCTTCGGCGATGAGCGTAAAGGTAGAGGTGCGGGCAATGCCGTAAGGAGTGCTCATGCCCTCTTGCACATCCTCATAGCTGGCATTCAGGTCGTGAGCCACATTGTCGTAGTGGCGCAAGTCCATCGGTTCGGCGTCAGGACTCCAAATCCATGCTGTGAGTTCTGCCATCTTGCTTTTTGTCCCGTTGACCTCCAACGCTGACGGGTGGGACTGCCAGAAGTCGTGCATCCGGAGTCCGAGTCCTCCGCTGATGTCGCCCACAAAGGCATAGCCGTCGCTGCGTGTGCCGGAGAAAGTCCCAATCCAAGGATTGTCGGCATTGGCACGCTTGCGTATGGTGAATGCGTCAGCATTGGACTGCGAAAGGCGGTAGCCGTCCCATGAAGCCCAGTTGTCTATCAGGTTTTGGTTTGTTTTGTCAAATGCCTCATACTCTGGAATGCGCTTTCCCTCCATCTGCTGTTGCTGAAGCAATCCATGGGTAATGTTCTTCGGCTTTTCGTCCGACTTATTCAAGGTCAGCACACGCCTGCCTATCAACGGCTGCACAGGCTCGCTCCACACACCTCCGTCGGCGCATGAGAAAGCGACATGGCGGTTGTAGAGAGCTTCACGCATAGGCACCTCAAAGCGTATGCCCAATGCTCGGATGAAGTCCTTGTCCTGATCGCCGTCATAGACGAAGCTGTGCACCATTTTGACTTGTTCGCTTCCGGCATAGAAATAGAGGCGCACGACAAAAGGAAGCCACTCACGTCCGTCCTTGCCGTGGTGCACACCTTCCAGTTTGACGGTGGCGCGTACTTTTCCGTTTTGCTCTATGCTTGCTTTCTGAAGGTGTCCGGTATAGTCTTGGAAGGTCAGTTGCTGAGTGCTTTCCGATAGCGGTTCGCTCTGTGTGCGGCACACCAGACGGGCATTGCCGCCCACTTTTATTTCTCCTTTCAGAAGACTGTCAATCAGGTTTTCTCCTGACTTTGGGATGTATGCCGTCAGTTTTCCGGTATTTATGACAAGGCGATTGGACTCTTCGCTCACCTTGATGCAGGAAGCCACTTCCGTTTTTCTCTTTTTGCCGTCAACTTTCTGCAGCATAATGTTCTTTGCTCCGGCAGGAATAACGCCTGCCACCCCACTCCATTTTACAGAGCCGTCAGGCCAATAAGCCAACGGCCAAGTGTCTATGGCAATGGCATCTCCATTGGCATCTTTCAGTACAAAAGGGTCATTGGCACGCAGATAGCCTTTGGAGAAAGGCACGCCGAAGCTGACAGGCTTTGCGGATTCCGGTGCCTCACCTATCCATTGCAATGGAACTTGCGAGGCTTGCAGAGGTTCACAGTGGTAGCGGAAATTGGTGATGCGTGTACGTGACAAGGTGGTGCGGAATCCGAACCATCCCTCTGTCAATGGGTTTGGATCACGGAAGTCCACCAGGCGTTTTCCGTCAATGTAGTAGCATACACGGTTGTTCTCATTGGTAATCTTGATGTGATACCAATGGTTTGGTTTCAGCAGGTTCTCCTTGTCGGTATATTCCGTAAGGATGGCTGGGCGTTTGTCCTTATTGGTCACTCCGGCCTCATCACCGTCATATCGGCGGAATCGTGTCGTGGAGTTATGGTTTCCGCCATAGCCAAGATAGTAGAGCTGCAGTGTGTAGCAATTCAGGAATATGCCGCTGCGCCAATCAGCCCGTTTCCACAGATTGTCAGGCGATTGCGGATCGGATGCCATCCAGAAGCAGTTCAAGTCGCTCAGGCGGTCGCCTTCTTTCTCTACCACCACGCAGGCATCGTACTCTATGGTCACTTTGCCACTCATCTTCTCTTTACGCCAGAGTGTCAAACCTTTAGGGGACAAAATTTCTGCTGTATCCCCCCTGAATGTCACCCGATAGTCGGGCGACTCAGACTCAACTCTCCAATACTTGTTGAATTGTTTGGCATTCAACCCTGACAAGGGCTGCTTCTGCTGTGCGCAAACCTCTTGGCAGACGAAGAGGGCGGCAACCAAAAGGCTGATGTAGGATGCAAATGTTTTGTTTTTCATAATTTAGACAAGAAATATTGTTTTTATCCTTTGTGCGTCATGATGTCAAGCACATAGCGGTCAGTGATGTCCATGCCACGGCTGCCGATAGCCGTGAGGTTGCGGATGCTGTGGTCGACATCGTCATCGATGATTCCCTCTGCGGAAGTGACATGCTTGTTCTGTATGGCAAGCATCGCACTCATCACAGCAGTGCTCACGCCGGTCGTCAGTTTCAGCGCACAACTTGGCTTCGCTCCGTCGCATATCATTCCCGTAAGGTTGGCAATCATGTTCTTCACAGAGAAGGAAATTTGCTCGTATGTTCCACCCATAAGGTATGTCATGCCGCAACTACTGCCGGTGCTTGCCACCACGCATCCGCAGAGTGCTGACAATGAGCCAAGGTGCTGCTTAATGTAAATCGCCGTAAGGTTGCTGATGATGAGCGCCCTTATCAGTTCTTCCTCCGTATTGTGGTTTTCTTCGGCAAACACCACAACCGGCAAAGTGGTGCAGATGCCCTGATTGCCACTGCCACTGTTGCTCATCACAGGCACCATAGCTCCCGCCATACGTGCATCGCAGGCGCAGCTGGTGACGGAGAGAATCTTTGAGAAAATGCTGTTGCCCATGATGCCCTGCCCCAACGGACTGCACATTGTCTTGCCAAGCTGATGCCCATAGTTCTCACGCAAACCGCTTGCTGCCGCCTCCTCATTCAGCCGCTTCGCCTCAAGGATGAAACGCAAGTCCTCCACATCGGTCTCCGTGGCAAAATCATAAACCTTTCTCAATGTGAGGTCGACCTCACACTCCCCTTCATGATGAACAGCAGCACCGTCCTGCTGTAGCAGCACCTCAGAGTCTTTGCGCAGGAAGACAAACTCAGTATGGTGAGTCTTTATCCTTGCCTCCGCCTCGTGGCCATCAGCCTGACAAATGACATTGATAAAGAGCTTGTCCCGGTCTTCCTCCTCTAACTTTATCTCTATGCGGTTTTCAGCAATATACTGTTTGCCTTCCTCCACAACCTGCTTGTTGCTGTCACGCAACACTTCCAGCCCAAGCTCCGGTTTTCCGACAAGCGCACCGAGTGCCACCGCTATCGGCAGCCCAATCATCCCCGTACCGGGAATACCTACGCCCATGGCGTTCTTTATCATGTTCGCACTCAGTCTCAGTGCAATACGCTCCGGTCTTGCGCCAAGAATCTCCGTTGCGCGAGCCACACACAGCGCAACAGCCATCGGTTCCGTGCAGCCAATTGCCGGCACCACCTGCTGCTTGATAAGTTCTATTATCGCTTCCTTTTCGTTTTGAGTAATCATAGTAGTTGGTTTTTATTTACTATATGTCAGCAAAATTACAAATAAAAAATGAGAAACCACACGCTTTTGGTGGAATTTATTAAATAAAATAAAAATATTCGTGGCTAATCCAAAAGCCACGAATATTCCCTAATTATCTACTACAAAAAAACTTTTATTTTCCCTCTCTATTACATATCTTCACAAATTCTTCCTCAACCACTTTATGGGAATAGAAGAATCCGTCTAAAAAATCTTTCAGGTAACCTGCGCAATCAGGCATGTTATAAGCGAAATATGTAGCACCTCGGCTATGCACGCCAACCAGTCCTTGCTTATCATCTATCGTGTAAAGACTCGTGATTCCGCAGTGTGCATTAGCCTTATTCACCGCCTGCTTCATATATCCAACTTTTGGGTCATCTATGTTCATTACCCGCCATGCGACATTATAAACCCAAATGACATCACCATCATCACTTGCACTTATAGAGAACTCTTCTCCCTGATATTTGAACACAATGTTTCCTTTATCATTGACCTCATGTTGACAGCCTATAGTATCCAATGCCTTTGCCAACAAGTTACGCGTTTTCCGGTCTTCCTCATTTATTGCTTTATTAACAGCATCTTCCATTCTGTCATAATCAGATTTCTTTTCTTTGTCCTTTTCTATAGCGAAACCTACCCTGCCAGCTATATAAGCGGCACAAATAAGTATCGCACACGGTATCATTATCTCTATATCCATTTGGTTTGCTTTTATATGTAAATATTGCTATTGTCACTTCTTCCCTATCAGTAGTTTTAGTATAGTGCCACCAATTTTTCTTTCTATCCCCGCTTTGGTCGTAGGGATTCCTGTTGCTTTCGTAAAAGCCCTCTTCACTTTTGTGATGCCTAAAGCTCTCTTCCAAGAAAAGCTCAGACCGGGAATTTTTGTATTACTCATTATCGTTCATTTTTTATATTATAGTACAGCTTTTATATTATAGTACAGCAGATGTCTTATGGTTTTTGCATAGGCAGCTTTGGCTGTGTCCAAAATTCATCAAAGAATGCGCAATGAGAACTTCATGGAGTGGCACGTGATTCCGCAAGTTTCTGTTTTGCATAGTCATTATCCGGACGGATTTCAAGATAGCGTTCCGCAGCTTTCCCCATCTGTTCCTTGTCATCAAGACGTTCATAGCACTCTATCAAGCCACGCAGTGCAGAAGGCCTGACCGGTGAGTTGCCATCAGCTACTCTTTTCATAGTCTGCACGGCATGGACATAATCCTTGCCATACATTTGACATACACCCGACCAAAAAAGCCATATATCACTGTGTTCCTTATTCTCTATCGCCTTTTTCCTGAACACATCAACGGTTTTTGCGTATGCGAATTTGCTTAACTCCATGAAAGCCTCATCTATATCAGATGAAAAATAGCCTTGCTCAAGTACTGCAACCAGCTTCTCAAGCGCTTTGTCATAGTCCTTTCTGACAAGAGCCGTTTCCATTTCCAGCTTGTCCAACACATAGCCCTGCTCACCCTGTAACTGGGCCTTCGCAACTAACCGGTGCACCTCATCATAGCGTTTTTCTGCAAGAGCAACCTCCGCATGACTAAAAACCGTCTCAGAATCACTTTTGCCTATCGCAAGCATCCTGCGATAGATGGAGTCTGCTTTGGCAAACATCTTCATTTCCTCATAAAGACAAGCAAGGGCATAGTTGACAATCCTATTGTCCGGTACACACTCTGACGACTTTTTCAAATCTTCCAGCACAGCCAATGTATCTCTCATACAAGAATGCACAACACTGCGGTAATACAAAGCGTGTGCTCTCTCTTTCTTGTCCTTCTCCGACAGATTGCTTAAGGCTTTATCCAAAGCTGTCAACGCTTTGACAGACTCACCTCTGAAGACATACACACTACCGATAATAGCATGCGCCGCTCCGTTCTTCGGATTCTCCGCCACTTCCTTTTGTGCGTACTCCAACGCCTTGTCATAATCGCAAATCTCGAAATATTTCTTTGCACAAGTGAAAGTATAGCTATCACCCTTCCTCTCTGAACATGCAATGCTGCTTATTGCAAGCAGCATTGCTAAAACCATCAACACTATTCCGTTTCTCATTTGACTTGGTTGTGTTTTTATTGGTACGACGGACTCAACCCTCTATCTTCGTTTCGCTTTTTGCAGCGATGACAGCATCTTTCTTTTCATCCTTTTCCTGACTGTATGCATTAAAACCTACGACTTTCTTCTTTTGGTTCATCCAAGGACGCTCACGGTCAAGATTCCTGTTAAGGCAGATTCTGCTGTTCAACATATCAATGAGCATCTGTTCAAGAACCTCTGCGGTTCGGTAAGAAGGCAAAACCAGATTCATGTTGGTGTAAATCCCACGTTTCCCATCATCGCCAGGATTGGTTACCACCACACAGAGATTGGAAAACTCCGCATTAGTGTCATTGACGGCTTCCATCAGCTTGGGCACATTAGGGTCTGCACTATCAACTTCCGACCAAGGCAAATAGATTATGCGGATTGTGTAGCAACCAGGAGACACCTCTATCATGAAATGCTGCTCTTGGTATTTTCCTATGACATGCCTTATGGTCTTGTCCTCACTCCATTCCACCTTTTCAACAGTGAAATTGAACTTACCCAACGCCTTGTCCACAAGGCGCATGGAGTCATTCATTTCATCCAAACAGACCAACCACACATACTTTCCCCATGGCCAAAACATTAGTGGCCACAATACGAACACGAACGGACTGACCGCTCCTATCGCCACGAGATAACCTGCACCTGCTGTGATGGCGACAAAACCTCCGACTATCGCCCACGCTTTTTGTTTGTTACTTAATTCCATTGATTGTTTCTTTTATCGTTATTATACATTTTTATAGTCAAATATAAGTATATTACAAAAATCTGGTTGCGTAATCATTAGAATATCAATTATGAACATCTACTGTTTTTCGCAAATCAATTCTATTTGACTATAGATTAACATGATGCGCTTTTTTACAATCCTTTACTACAAGTTATGATATTCCTGGAAAACAAGATTTCAAGTTACCATTAACAATCATTATAATCTCTAAGCGTCACATCAACGAAATCCTCTATTCCGGAATCCATCTCCACACTTTCCACAGGTAGTCCAAACATCAACATGCTGCGCTCTATAGCCTTCTTATGACCTTCCAACTGGCACCCGTATATTGCCACAGAGCCAATCTTTCCGCTATTGTCACAAGCAGGATAGAATAGAAACATATTCATAGGTTTGCCGCCCTTTGATACTTTGATTGCTATTGCACCAGCCGTAAAATAACTTGCTTCATCCTTCTCTACCAAATAACCTGCATACATCGGATGGTTGTTTGCATTAACCCATATATTTTTTATGAGTTGTCTGCTTCTTTCGTTTAATGATAAGTATGATACCATAATGCTTTTTTTATAGTTCTCCAATGTTTCATTCGAAAATAATTTAATTATCTTCGAATGAAACATTGCCTTTTTGGAATATGTTCAAATGTCAAGTTGATCTCGGTTTTTGTCAAAGTAAGTCTTGATGGAATTCATATTATTATCAAGTATGTCGCGCAAATTCATTTTCGCCTTTCTATCGCTTGACAGACCTTGTTCTTTCCTCACCAGATCAGCTGTATTGGCAATTTCTGTTCTGACATCGTTGACACACAATCCTTTTCTGTGCAACAGCGATACGAAGAATCTCATCTTAGGGTACTTATTGACATATTTCTTGCAGATTCTTTGATAAAGGGCAAAATTCCCATCTGAATGAATTTGTTCTATATATTTGTCCAATTCTTCGATTTCTGTATTAAGTTCCGTCAGCTTAGCCTCCAGCATTGGCAAAAAACTATTGCTAACATTTATAATCCGTTCAACATACTTTTTAGAGCAAACTTGGGCAGGCAGTGCATTGATGCTGTCAATGAATTTCAGAGAATCAGCAATCTTTCCCGATTTAACAACCCACAGCTCATCACCTTCAACTTTTTCTTTCACAGTCTCATAATGGATGTACCCATAGTTGTTTACGCATTTTTTGTTATCAAAATACACGTATTTGGCAGCAAGATAATCCTCCAATCCCTTCGTCATCTTCTCAAGATGGTTTGTAATCCATGAGAAAATATAATGATCAGCCCCACTTATCAATGCATTGTAAAAGTCGAGAGAATCCTGAAGCAACACTTTCCATTCCGAATACTCAAAACTATAAGCATACGTATATTGCGTTATCTGCGAATAATTGGCATACCGGAATCTTATCAAGTGTGAATATGGAGTCAGTCTCATACCTTTGTAGTAGAAGCTCTGCTCAAAACTACTTGAAGATCCATATCCGAAGTTTGTATAGACAACAATCTTTATATCATCATTAAAGTGCCATACAAAAGATTTGAAACCACCCTTACGATGCGAATAAGCCACGACATCATAGTCATTTTTCATTTGTGATAACGTATCTTCAAATGCAAATGCTTTCTCTCGGGCATCACGTTCTCCAAGCGTTAATTGATCAATTCTGTTTATACCTGTGTTCCAAGGTATGCAACTACAGTATGATCTATACAAATCCACTGCATAATCATGGTATTGCTTATAGTCGTTTAGACTAAGAGTTCGATTTAAGCAAGCTCTTTTCTCTATCAGTCGCAGTTGATTAGAGTTGCTCTGCCTAATAATTGCATAAATAGAATAACCTTTATCCATATACATCGACATTATTATTTGATTTAACATTTCTTGTTTTTAATATACAGCCTCAGCCAGCTGCCACTGTCCGTCAAAAATTATAACATAGTATGTTTTACCTTTATATGTTGCTACCGGTCTGTCGCTGATGTCAAACTCCACATGCTGATTAACAAGGTAAAAATTATGAAAACGCTCACTACCTGCACTGTTCGTCAAACTTATCGTCCCCTGATATGTCGCCTTCCAAGTCTTGGTTCCAGCATTCGTGTTTTTGACTTGCAATCCATAATGAGTGACTTTCAGCGGATTGTATACTGGATGGTATTTCTTGTAACCATTCACGTCTGTCACTATATAACGGCAGATATAATCACCGTATGGTTCACGTGCGTTAACAGAAATCACAGTGCTCAAAAGTAAGAGCGTAATAGCGAATTTTTTTTTCATGTTTTTTTGTTTTTAGTGTTATTGTTTATTTGTTTTATTGATTCCTTGCTGTTCATATATACCAGAGTATTCAAAAAGGTTAACGATATAATTGAAAAAAACGAAAAAAAGATTTCCCATTTCTGGAAAATCTTCTTTTCGCTAAGTAGTGGTACTATTTACAGATCCTTTATTTTGTCTATCAGCTCTTGTACAGGCTTCGTAATGTCAGAATAGTTTTTGTTGCGCTCCAACATGTGTTCAAGAATAGGCAGTGGACTTTCCTTGTCACCATCCTTCAGATAAGCTATGGCAAGATTCCATGCTATGTCGTCAATATACACACTGTATTCTGAGTTTTCATCTTGCGCCTGTTCATACAAACCTTTCAGTTCTTCTATTGATGAAGAAATATCCTCACCATTTTTTACATTGTCGAACAATGCATAAAGCTGCTTGCTGATTTCCACATCGTCACTGGAACTACGCACACCACCGGAACTTGATATGTCCGAAACGTAAGCCGTATAGGAAGTATTTCCCAATACAACTGTTTGCTGATAGCCATAATATCTATAACCACCAAATACAAGAGCGCATGCCACACATGCAGCCGCAGTCCATCTTGTTACAACAAGCCACAGTTTCCTGGATTTTGGAACTTTATTTGCCGCAGGTCTCAATGCTGGCTTTATTCCGGCAGCCTTACGGAACTGTTCCTCCGTCATATTTGAAATTGTCTTGTACAACTGTTTGTCCTCTGCTAGACTTTCAGTTTCCACATCCTTCATGGTGCGAATCATCAAAGCAGTCATGCGAGCACGCTCCTTCAAATCATTATCTTGTGCAAGTAAAGCCTTGAACTCCGCCATCTCATCGGCTGTCATTTTCTTTTTAAGATAGCGCTCTACCTTCTCATCAAACTCCATATAATCAATCTTACTCATGGCTATCAGTGTTTATGTCCATATAACTGTCTATCAATTTTGTTATGCAGGTGTTAGGGTCCTCCTTAAGTCTCCCCTTCACCACACCGGTCAAGTAACTGACTTTTTCCTTCAGCCTGCTCATACATTGAGACTTTCTTGCCTTTACAGCATTCGCCGTCTTGAAATTTATTTCCTCTGCAATGTCTGCCAAACTTAATTTCTCTTTGCCATAGTAGTACCAAAGAATTTGTTCACATGGGCTTGGCAGTTGCTTCACCAACTCACGCATCACCATCGTAGTTTCTTTTGCGTCGTCTGTCGCACCGTCAATAAGACTGTTGACCAAGCCGTCATCAAAATCAACATCGTTGTCATTATCATCGCCTTCCTGATGAAACTTAAGCTTGTGCGAATGTTGCTCTATAATCTCATCCAATGAGTCCCTTTTGCTATCGCCCCGCCAGAACTTGCCTGCCTGACTCAGGCATATCCGAGAGAAATAAGTCGAAGCTTTCGGAACAACACCTTCATGCCTTGTAGACACGAACTCCTTCAGCTTGTTCGACTTTATGTTGATGAACATGGCAAGGCATGCTTCTTGATAAACATCCTCAATGTCCTCACTCTTGATTTGAGGATAATATTTCCTTATCAACTTGGAATTCTTTTCTTTCTGCTCCGTAAGAAACTTATTCAGCTTCTTTTCGTCAGTCAATAGTTCTTTGTCATTTCCCATTTCTATTCTTGTCTGATGTTTCTATAACCATATTCTGATGCCTGAGCCTGCGGTCTGAACACATACCTGCCTTAACAACCTTCACCCATTCCCCTGACTCGTCTATTTTGTACTTTTCCATTGCCTTCGCAACATAGTAGGATAATGAACCATACCATTTCTTGCTATGCTTGTCAAACACCTCCATATTCCTTTGATACGAACGGCAAGCCTCAAGAAAAACGACAGGTGACTGACCGGCAGATGTCTTAATCTTAAAATAGTCGTTCTTCTCTTTATTCCTATCAGGTCTGTACACCTTGCCAGAACGACTAAAACCTTCCTTCACACCACGGATATGTTCATCTCCTCGTGAAAGTGTTCCTGCATGACACGCATCAAGCACAACATATAACTGCCCTGTTGATCCCAACCTATAACGAATCTGAGCAATATATCTTTTCAATTCATCGTCAAGAAGATGTTTCCGCCCCTCATATTTTCCTTTGACATAACGCATCTGTGCATCAACCGGGATTAACGCTTCATCCCAACCATCGGTCTCATCATCATTCAAATCCTCAAAAGGCTGACCATGCATAGAAAAATGCAGATACACCATATCCCCTTTTCGGGATTCTTTCACCACCTTTTTCAAGGCACTGATAATATTGGCGTATGTTGCATGCGCATCAGCTATTGTCCTCACCTTATAGCCTTGCTTTGTGAGCAAAGGAGAAAGCAAAGCGACATCATTAGCACCATTGATATCCGACCATTTCCCTTGGTATTCTCTTGCATTGCCATAGTCCGAAATTCCAATGAGTAATGCATGTTTCGTCTGAGCCTCAGCATTGAGAGTGGAAAAGCAAATCACCACAGCAACAAGCACATTTGTAATTAATAATGAATATGTAAAGTTCATCGCATTTGTTTAGATAAATAATTCACATAAGACATCGTCACCAATTTCAAGAGCACCAGCATTTTTCAAGACCTCTACCGCAAAGCGCAAATACGAATCGCTGGCTTTACCCAACCGCATGACTTTTAGTAGCTCATTTTTAGTTGATATATGATAAATGTGAGTTCGACGAATTTATCTATCTGAGAACTTGTTACATCAAAATTATCATTAAAATCCACATTGCATCTTGGACGAGTATACCTTGGAGGACAGGCTTTCCTGTCTGTCTGACGACTGAAAGGCATTTTGTTCACAAGGAATCACCAGTTAATTGTATACAATAAGAAATCCAGTCCTCCAAAATGAATAAAAACGAAATGGTTATCAATGCTTTATGGATATACCGATATCCCAGACAAATATATGCAAATTTATCAAACTCACGTATTATTAGTTATTGGATTCTAAATCTATAATAGAAAGTGCTGTAGAGATTCCATCTAAAAGAGCCGAAGCAGTTTTGCCAAAAATGTTAATTTGTTCTTCACGAGGAACTGTTCTAAAGCAGAGTCCATCATTGTCCAACAACTCAAAACAAAATTTAACAAACTCTTTTTGCCTACAAACCGGAGAAGTTGATAAACGAATTTCATTTGAATTTACAGTTCGTCCACCATAGAATAAATTATCTAAAAGAATAAGCACATCAGGGTCACATTCATTGAGAAACTTATACATATTGGATGGTTCATAACTTTTTAAATTATCAAAAAAGTCATAAATATTGAATGTTTTTATGGCTTCTTCTTTTGATTCAGCTTTCAATATTGACAAAAAACTATCTATCTTAGGACGATATTTTTCAATCATACCAAGATAGGTATTCAGTTCTTCCAATGATGCCATTTCTAACATCTGGTTTGACAAATCATCATCCAGTTGTCTAAAAGAAACACACAATTCATTCATTCGTTTCCCAAAATTGACAAAATCGAAATGATGGTCATGTTCTTTGTTTGCTTTTAAATCCTTTTCAATAGAATAACGCATCATCATTGAATCAGGATCAAATCTATTTATTGATTTTATATAATGCTCCATTGCATTGAGATTTATAGTACTTCCTACGTGTTTTTTTCCTTTATTCAAATGTGGTCGTAAATTGACCCAAAGATTTTGCAAATCATGTCCTAAATCAAGAAAATTACGCCTATCCTGCTCCGTTTGTCCTCCGTATTTGAAAAACAATAACTTTAAGTACGTTTCTATCGAATGTCTATAATTAAAAAACAAAGGATATACCAAAGAATCGACAATAGCAAAATTATTGCTTTCTTTTTCCATTCTCTCAAGCAACATTTTTGCACTTTTCCAATATCCCTCTGAAATGGTAAAAAAAGAGAACGCTCCGGCTCCTTCCCAGCCAAAATGTGAGAAAGGCTTTCTTGCACTCAATTCTTCTTTGGTAAGTTCTCGTATGATTATATCTGTTTCATTCATAATTTATAACGATTAATTATATTAACGTGAGTTTGACGAGATTAATTGTCTAAAAAATTGGTGATTAACGAAAAATTGTTGTAACTTTATAGTACTCAAGTATAAATAATTACAAATAATCTTCGCTATGTTCGCTGACGACAAAGTTACTGAAATTTTCCTTATGGCAGATGAATTATGCAAGTTTTTTAACACTTATATGGAAAAACATAACATTAAGGACGGAAAAAACGCAAATATCACCGTGCAAGCACTCTTTCAGATGCGGAGGTGATGCTGATAGTGATACTCTTCCATAGTTCCGCCTACTGTTGCATAAAGCATTTTTGTCTTGAATCTATATGATACTATTTCTTTCCGAAGAAGCCATGCATCAATGTTAAAGGAACTCTGGACAAGCAGCTTACTGTATTCTAAATTCGTCGAACTCACGTTATTTTATAAAATTAATTTAATGCGTCCAACAATATAAATGCAGCCCAGTATTCTGGGTCTGAAAAATCCTTATGGTTTCGAAGTGTCTGTTGTGCAATATGTAATGACTCACATTTTGATTTGCCAGCAAGGAGATTTTTATAGAATTCCGTCATCAATAGACAAGTGGCATCATCATTAACCTCCCACAAACTCATCAATATTGAATTGACACCTGCTAATTTAAGTCCTCGCTGTAAGCCAAACACACCTTCTCCAGTAATTTCTCCTAAACCACTCTGGCAGGCAGACATAACAACCATATCAATATTACTCAGATTCATATTTGATACTTCTTGCGCTGTCAGAATTCCATCCTCTACATCATCAGGAAGAGTTTCGCCTGCTAATCCTATATTAGCACCACTAAATAGCAAACCGGAACGTAACAAAGCCTTATCTTCAAAAGATTGCTTATCATGTGCTGTTGTCGTCAGAAAACTTACATAATTTCTTTTTTGCGCCTCTTTTTCATTCCAAAAGAACCCATGAGTAGCCAAATGAACCACATTAACAGAACTGCCATCCAAAGCCTTAAACGATTCTTCCGTACCGGCAGCCCCTGTAATTAAACGACAATTGTCATTAAAATATTCAGCAATTGACTCTACTTCTTTCTTTGTACCGTCGAGATTTTTAACGCCATAACGCAAATTATCCATAGTTATTGTACGAGTCGCATTGGATGGATGATATACACCACTCCTACTCTCTACTATCAAATCATCTTTTTGAATATCATAAAGCAAACCTCCATAAAGGACTGCAGATTCTGGCAATATAGTTTTTGACTGGGTCACAAGTTCCCTTGTAGATGAAAGCCTAAATAACGAAAAGCTATTTTTCATACGCTTTCCATCAGGCAACACGGCATTCTCAATCCCAATTTTATGTAGTTCTCCATCCGCAGAAAAGAAAATACGCTTCATTCCTGCCAGCTCCGTTTCCAACGGTTTCCAAACTGCATTATAAAGAACATCTGTTGAATATAAATCATATTGTTCCAATCCTGTCAGCAACTTTTCTTCACACAATGGTATTATATGCGGATATGCATAGCCCTTTTTTAGAACGATAGCACAATATCTCGGTTCCCCATTTAGTGTTTGAATGGAATCTAATCCATATATCAAAGGAATATTATAGAATTCAATCGCAACATCCTTCTCGGAAAGAGCATCACGAATATTCATCCAACTGACATTGTTTTGGCGTACAAAATTTGCATAAGTACTTACATTACGAGTAAGCTCTTTATCTAATTTTTCTATCTCCTTCGTTATGTTTATTCTTTTCAAAGAATCACGCTCACTTTGCAATTTCTGTCTAAACATTTTCAATGTCTGGAATGTTGCCTTGTCATTTGAATTGTTGGATTTGAGAACCGCATCACGAATATTATTTGACGAACGCAGTAAAAGCCCTTTTGCTTCAATTATATTATCGTATATTACTCCAAAACAGTCAGTCTTCCTGCTTTCATAAATGACAAGATTCATCATTGGAAAATAATTTTCAAAATGTTTCCAATAACTAACTCGTTCCATCGAATTGAGAAATACAAAATTATTCCGGATATTTTGCTTCATTTCAGAAGATACTTCACACGCAAAAGAAGCCGCCCTTTTATCATGAGACAGGAATAATCCAAGTACGGTGTTCATGCCAACCTCAGCTCGTTCATATGATGTCTTACAGAGAGAATATCCTTTCAAGAACCATTCGGCAGCTTGAGGGAAATTTGATTTACACAGGTAAAGTGTACCAAGATTATTATATGGAGACGACTCTCTCAGTCCATAATGTTCTGAAACCCGAATAGATTCCTTTACAGCCCTAACCGCGTCAGAAAAATATCCTATCTGTAGATATATTGTAAAAGAATTTGTCAATAAAGTGACATAAGGAATTATTCTGCTTTGAATGTAGAAATTGTGATCTAATGTTCGTTTTTGCGATTCGCCAAACAACTGCCCGAGCGTAGCAACAGATGAACTAATTGCAATAGTATCAGACAAATTTTTCTTAGCTTGCCGTAATGCCACATCAACAAACATCTTAGTAACAGTATTGTATCCTAATGCATTTTTAATCAAAGCACCATTGCTAAGACATCGTACATACTCATCACTAAAATCCAAAGCCTCCTCATATAATATTTTCGCTCTGCCATTTAAGCGATTAGCCTTATCATAATTATGCACATGAAAATACAATAGACCCAAACCATCCAGTACGTTACGATAAATCTTTTCATTTTGAAGGTTCTTAGATTCCAGAATATCCAAAGATGACAAATAATATTCTTCAGTTTTTTTATAATCCCCAATATTCATATATGCCATAGCTAAGACATTCTGCCATGCTACCAACTGCACATATTCATTTGGTCTATTGACCTTGGTATAATCCACAATTTGTATAAATTGAGGTATTGCTTTGTTATAATTTCTCGCCATAAAATTATCCATAGCATCTATGGTTAAATTGGCTATATTAGAGTTAGACTCACCAAAGTTCTTTTCTTTTACTAAAGAGTCAACTTGCGACATGACCTCAAACTGACGAGCATAATCGTTTTGCCCATGCACTTTTATAGGAAGATAGGCAATGAAAAGATATAATAATATTTTAACAACATTCTTCATAATTCACCAAGTGCTTGTTCTACCTCCATGTAATACTTCACTGTCTTTTCAAACGGCTTACCTTCAATTTTGTTTTGAATGGATATAGCTTTTAGCAATGTTGCTTTAGCTTCGTCCAATTTGTTTTGTAGTTGGTAGGCATATCCTCTGTTATGTAGATAAGTAGCATACTTATTGGAAACCTCGCCATATTGCTCGCGATAAAATGATTCTATTTTATTTAGCATGTCATCAATACCGTCCAACTGTCGACATCGTAATTGTCCTACCACAATACTATTTTGACATTCTATAAAATATTCCTGTGGCACATCGTTCATTTTACTCAGAATGTCGTATTGTGCGAGCGCATATTTAAAAAAAGATGAAGTATCGCCAAGCCGTGTTGAGAGATTTAGCAAACAATCCATTAAATATAATGGTGACGCATCTGGATTTGATGAATCTGCCAAGTATGCTTGATAGATTGTTTCAAACATTTTAAAACATTGCAGAAAATCATCTTTCATCATATAGGCATTAGCCACTTTATATGAGATATCATACCATTCACTTGATCCTACAACATATTTTTTTGAGAATTGACTAAATCATCAAATTTTAAAAGTATTTCTCTATTTTTCTGATAAGATTCTCGCATGTTGTTAATCAGGTTTTGTTCATCTGCGGAGAACCCATCTGTGGGTATCAGTTCTATAAAAGTAAGTGCATCCTCATAACAATTAGCTTGTCCAAGATGTAATGCACAAGTGTACGCAGCATCGGCATAAAATCTACCATTATTTTTAGAAGTACTATACTCTTTTATCGCAGCTAATATATTTTTACACCGATGAATTTCTTTTTCATCAGCTAAAGCTGTTATGAGATTACCATATATCATACCTAATATATCTGAATCTGAGTTTCCATTAGCATTTGCTATAGTGATGGCTCGTTCATAAGTAGCAATAGCTTCTTTTTTATCAGTATTACGGAGTATATTTCCTCTCATATAAAATGCGTGACATAATTCAGGGTGGTTTTCACCTCCTTTTGAAATAATAAAATCAACAATCTTATCACTTACAGCAATTGCTTTATCATACATACCATATCGCTGATAATATTGTTCCAAATACCATAATGGATAGTAATTATAGGTAACCAACGGCGCTTCATCCTTTGTCCAAAATGACCATGCATCCATTAAGTGGTTCGGAATTTCATCAAACCACCCAAATTTCTCATAGCATTCAACTATGCCCATAATAAGATTTCCAAAAGTTTGTCCACCATAATTACAAGCAGCCATTGACTTTACAATAGCTTCTTGGAATGTTTCCAAAGCCTTTTCATTGTCGCCAATTTCAAGATACACATCAGCTAACCCTTTCATTGAATCCATATATTGTATCGTGTGAGTACCGAGTTTTGTTTCACACAATTTCCTTGCTTCTGACAGATATTCAATAGTCTTAGAATGGTTTTTCAACTCTCTATTGATATATCCGCCTAAATAATAATAATCGAATAAAACACTATCCTCCATTTGCTCAATATCTAATGGAGTAATGGATTGATACACCTTCACACTTTCTTCAAAATCTTGTGTGTTATATATCATTTCTTCCAATCTTTCTGCTATAGTGGACTGCGCAAAAAGACTTATCGTCAGAAATGAAAATATACAAGCTAATATGTATTTCGGTACAGGCATAGTCTTAAATATTTATTGGAATACTCAATCCCACAAGACACTTTTCCTTGTATCATTTAATGAATATATTTGACATGTGCTATTCATCCAACAACCCTCTTAGCCTTAGATAACCTTTCATATACTCCTTCAAGAGTTCTGCCAGCATTGAAGAATATGTTTCATCAAATTCTCTTTGTTCCTTATTACGGTATACATTGGAGCGTGATATTTCCGAATGCCATAAGTTTTCCATACATTTAATGGCACTGTCAACAGTATGTGTAGAAATATGCTGTTGAGAATCTGTGTCAGCCTTGGATAACACATTCAAGAGTTTTGCTAATCCTGGAACTTTAGTAGTTCCACAAGCGAACTCCAAGAGAGATTTCATCATATTTTTACTATCCATAATTTTGTCGTATTCTGTAAAACTAAGCCTGTATATAGTTCTCAAGCACAAAATTAATCATTATTTCTGTAAAATCCAAATGGTTTTAGATAAAATTTCACAAAAACTGTCTGATAGCATGCAGGGGCCTTTATCACATTCGCAAAAGACTTCTGCATGTCCGTACCTTCCATAGCTCTAGGCCACAAAAACAGTGGTTGCGAACTCATAGTCTGCACACCTATCCACCTTATTCCGTGTACGTTTCCTCAAACAGGGTGACAACGTCCTTCAGGTCGTTGGGGAGGCGGGACATGGCGAAGGAGTGGATTTCGTCAGGCATTTCCTTGTAGTAGGCGATGGCGACGGCACCCGTGATTGCGCCCATCGTGTCGGCATCGCCTCCGAGGGATACTGCCAGACGGATGGCGTCCTCGTAGCCCTTGCTGTCAAGGAACGCGATTAGCGACTGGGGAACGGTCTCTTGGCAACTTGGCTCAAAGGAGTAGTCGGCACGGATGACGTCGCATGTGCGATTGAGATCATAACCGAATGTCTTGCCGATATAGTCCCTTATCTCCTCCTTCCCATGCCCTGTGCGCGCAAGGAATATGGCGGCGGCAGTGGCTTGCGCACCCTTTATCCCCTCGGGATGGTTGTGCGTCACTTCCGCACTTGCCTTCGCAGCCTCCAAAGTCTGCTCCAGCGTGTCGAAGGCGAAGCCGCAGGCTGACACTCGCATGGCACTTCCGTTGCCCCAGGAGTTATATGGTTGCGGACATTCGCTGCCGAGCCATTCTCCGAACATCCCTCCATAACCGCCCATCGGGTAGCGGTACTTCCTGCCCCAATGCTGCATTTTGCTTGTCAGGCTGTGAGCTGTCAGTCCTGCATCCTTAGCGGACAATATCCAGTCTGCCACGGCAATGGTCATGATGCTATCGTCGGTTATGTCACTCCACTCGTCCAACAGAGTGAAATTGTAATCCTTTGTAGGTCGGAACTCGTATGCAGAGCCAATGACATCCCCTGCTATGGCTCCAAATAAAGTTGCTTTTTTCATAATCGTGCAATTTAGAATCAAAAATCAAACGGGAACTTTTGCGCTGCCGCCCGCTCCTCCACGAATGCCTCTTCGCGGAAAGAATAGAGGTCGGGACGCTTGTTGTGGACAGGCTCGCCCTGCTCTCCGGTCTTCTCTATGAACCTTGCGCCGGTGATTTTCTTATGGAAATTCCGCACATCATATTCCTCATTGTTAATCACTTCGCAGACATTGCGAAGGTCATTGATGGTGAATTTCTCGTCGAGAAGGTGGAACGCAAGGTCTGTATAGCGCAGCCTGCGCCTCAGCTCCGCATACGCTTCGACAAGAATAAGGTTATGGTCGAACGCCAGCGACATTGCCATCGCCTCGTCCAATGGGAACCATGCCACATCCTGCGCGTCGGTGTCCGCACGCAAAACCTTGTCGTAATCGCCCTTGCGGACAAGGCCTATATAAACCATTGTCACGACTCGCTCGCGTGGGTCACGTCCCGGAGCACTGAACATTCGGAACTGACTCAGACTGATGTCTACGGCATTTGTCTCCTCAGCCAACTCACGCCGCGCGCATTCGTCGGCATCCTCACTCATATTGAGGAAACCTCCGGGGAACGCCCAGCAGCCATCGTAAGTGTCACTCTTCCTTTGGATGAGCAGCACACTCAGCTCTTTTCCGTCAAAGCCGAACACGACTGAGTCTGTCGTGAACGCCGCATGCTCATACTTGTAAAAATAGCCTTCTTCGCCTTGGTAGTTTATCTTCATATCTTTTTTGTGATGTAAATTTTACAGCGCAAAGATAACCATTTTCCCTCAAAGCTCCAAACTTTTTTTGATGTAAATTTTACATATCAATAGTGTTTTATGCCAAAACACAATGCCTCAATGTTATTGAACAAGCATTCGCAGCCCATAAAAACAAACCTCCAAGAAAGACACCAAAAGCGTATCGCAGCACACATTCCAACTCGATGGAAGAGAAGAAAACAAAGGATTTTTCCTCAAACGGCATTGCAATCGTATTGCTTGTTTCTTTGCTTTCTCAGGCCTCCAAAAGCCATTTCTCAAAGGTAAGATGAGGAAAACAACACATCATTTTAACATTTCCTCAAAAAAAACTCGAAACAAACTTGGAAATATTGCGAAAATACGCATCAAAACACAATTACCTATGTATCAATATATTACATGGAAATCTATTTGTTTTAACGCCCTTTTCTCGTCAAAAAAGATGCGAAAAGTGCCATTTTGCAGTGTAAAAGGTATTGCTTTACCGTACACAAAGTATTGCTTGACACTGCGAAAGGTTACGAACGACAGTGTGAAAGGTAATCATTGGTGGTGTTTTCGACGCAGAAACGGAGGAAAATCTGTCGGGAAACGCTGTTTTGCTCATGGTTTTCCTGTTTTCAAAGCATAGCCAGAGCAATGGCAAAGCAATCTTTATTGTCAAAACATTTCACACTTTTAACAAATGCAAAATTTCACTAATGACTGTTTGAGCAAACAAACGAGGCAAACATTTCAGAAGCCACCCAACGTTTATCAGGACACCTATGCAAAGAACAGACATGCCTCACAGAAAGCAAAGAAAGCAAAGAAAGCAAAGGGACATCGGCATTGCGCCCAACATGCGTTGAGTTACTAAGTTTCTTTGAGCAACATAAAACAAGCAAACCGTCACACAATCAAACCGCTTTTTTAGTGTGTCTGATTGTTGTGGCGATACATTTTTTATGGATTTTTTTGCTATTTCGGAATTTTTTTGTACTTTTGCATACGATAAGTTGCACCTCAGCAGTTGTGAAGAAATTCCATTGCATTGGGTTTGCATCCTCTTTGCAAAGCATGACCGTGCGGAGAAAGCGGCATACATAGCCACAGAACCACATGGGGGCTGTGCAAAGAAAAAACAAGAAAGAACGAAAATAACTAAAACTACATTCTTATGAGTTTAAAGATTGTTGTGCTTGCAAAGCAAGTACCTGACACAAGAAATGTCGGTCCTGACGCGATGACTGCCGAGGGAACCGTCAACCGTGCCGCGTTGCCTGCCGTCTTCAATCCTGACGACCTCAACGCTCTTGAGCAGGCTCTTATCCTCAAGGACAAGTTCCCTGGCTCTACCATCACTGTCATAACCATGGGTCTGCCGAAGGCTTCGGCTGTCATCCGTGAGGCTCTCTTCAGAGGTGCTGACTGCGGATATGTCGTGACCGACCGCCCTCTCGGCGGCGCGGACACTCTCGCGACTTCCTACACTCTTGCTCAGGCGATAAAGAAAGTCGGTGAGGTGGACATCATTCTCGGTGGCAGACAGGCCATCGACGGTGACACCGCACAGGTTGGACCGCAGATAGCTGAGAAGTTGGGACTTACTCAGGTGACTTACGCCGAGGAGATTCTCTCACTTGATGAGGAGACAAAGAAGATTGTCATCAAGCGTCATATCGACGGCGGTGTGGAGACTGTCGAGGCACAGCTCCCGCTCGTTGTCACAGTGAACGGCTCTGCTGCACCATGCCGTCCGGCTAATGCGAAGCGCATCATGGCGTACAAGAAGACCGCCATCCCTGAGTGGAACGCACAGGACATCGAGTGCGACCCTAAGCAGATTGGCAAGGCTGGTTCGCCAACAAACGTGAAGGCCGTGAAGAACATTGTGTTCAAGGCAAAGGAGTCACGCACACTGACCGGTTCGGACGAGGACATCAACGGACTTATTGTAGAACTTCTCGATGAGAAAATCATCGGATAACAAGGCGCATTTTCTATGAACAACGTATTTGTATATTGCGAAATAGAGGGAACGACCGTGAAGGATGTCGCTCTCGAACTTCTCACAAAGGGCCGTAAGCTCGCCAACACTCTCGGCGTGCAGCTGGAATGTATCATCGCCGGTTCCGGTCTTGACGGCGTGGAAAACCAGGTGATGAAATATGGTGTGGACAAGGTTCATGTCTTTGACGCAGAGGGGCTTTTCCCTTACACCACCAATCCTCACACCTCACTTGTGGTCAATCTCTTCAAGGAGGAGCAGCCACAGATATGCCTCCTCGGTGCTACTGTCATCGGACGCGACCTCGGTCCGCGTGTCTCTTCTGCACTGTTCAGCGGTCTGACAGCCGACTGCACGGAGCTTGAAATCGGCGATTTCGACATGAAGGTGAAGAATGATGACGGTGAGCTTGTGACCAAGCACTATGAGCAGCAGCTCTACCAGATTCGTCCTGCCTTTGGCGGAAACATCGTCGCGACAATCGTCAACCCGGAGCACCGTCCGCAGATGGCGACAGTGCGTGAGGGTGTGATGAAGAAAGAGGTGCTCGACGAGAACTACAAGGGTGAGGTTATCCGCCATGATGTTGCGAAGTATGTTCCTGAGACAGAGTATGTCGTGAAGGTTCT
Source organism: Palleniella intestinalis (assembly GCF_013166595.1). Classification (GTDB taxonomy): domain Bacteria; phylum Bacteroidota; class Bacteroidia; order Bacteroidales; family Bacteroidaceae; genus Prevotella; species Prevotella intestinalis. The sequence continues at coordinate 90,033 of NZ_JABKKG010000007.1, forward strand.
CGACCGCCATGTGGAGGAAGCAAAGCACAATCTGAAAGGTTCGCCTATCGTTGTTGCCGGCGGCTATGGCATGGGTTCAAAGGAAGGATTCGACCTTCTCTTCCAGCTTGCCAAGGAGCTTCATGCCGAGGTTGGTGCGTCACGCGCCGCTGTCGATGCAGGATGGGTGGACAATGACCGCCAGATTGGCCAGACAGGTGTGACTGTGCGTCCGAAGGTTTATATCGCTTGCGGTATCTCAGGACAGATTCAGCACATCGCAGGTATGCAGGATTCAGGTATCATCATTTCCGTAAACTGCGACCCGGATGCACCTATCAACGCTATCGCTGACTATGTCATCACTGGCACAGTCGAGGAGGTGCTCCCGAAACTCATAAAGTATTACAAGCAGAACAACAAGTAACTTTGGTTTTGGGTTTTAGTTTTTTTTGGGTATTATGCAACATGATAACACATAATGCAACATGATACATCACAAAAACTAACAGCCCACAACCTACAACCAAAGAAAACAAACAATGGCAAATTTCTTTCAAGATAATCCTGAGATAAAGTTTCATCTCAGCCACCCTTTGCTGAAAAGAATCGTGGAGCTCAAGGAGCGCAACTATTCTGATTTCGGCAAGTATGACTATGCCCCTGAGAATTTCGAGGATGCATTGGACTCTTACGAGCGTGTCCTTGACCTCGCGGGCGATGTTACGGCAAACATCATCGCTCCTAACGCCGAGGCTGTGGATGCGGAAGGTCCTCATGTGGAGAACAACCGCATGGTCTATGCGTCAAAGACTTACGAGAATCTTGACGCTACAATCAAAGCCGGACTCAACGGTGTGACAATGCCACGCCGTTACGGAGGCTTGAATTTTCCTATGGCAATCTACTCTGCCATCAACGAGATGATAGCATGCGCAGACACAGGCTTTGAGAACATCTGGTCACTTCAGGACTGTATAGAGACTCTCTATGAGTTCGGCGACGAGGATCAGCGCAAGCGCTATGTGCCACGAGTATGCAATGGCGAGACCATGTCAATGGACCTCACAGAGCCGGACGCAGGTTCCGACCTGCAGAGCGTTATGCTCAAGGCGACTTTCGATGAGGAGAACAACTGCTGGCGACTGAACGGCTGCAAGCGTTTCATCACCAACGGCGACTCTGACATCCACCTTGTGCTCGCACGTTCAGAGGACGGCACACGCGACGGACGCGGACTTTCCATGTTCATCTATGACAAGCGCGACGGCGGTGTTGACGTTCGACGCATCGAGAACAAGCTCGGCATCCACGGTTCTCCTACATGTGAGCTTGTCTACAAGAACGCCAAGGCAGAGCTTTGCGGCTCACGCAAACTCGGACTCATCAAGTATGTCATGGGACTTATGAACGGTGCGCGTCTCGGAATTGCAGGCCAGTCTACTGGAACATCACAGATGGCTTACAACGAAGCCCTCGCTTATGCCAAGGACCGCAAGCAGTTTGGCAAGGCAATCATCGAGTTCCCTGCCGTTTACGACATGCTTGCCACAATGAAGGCTAAGCTTGACGCAAGCCGTACATTATATTATACAACCTCACGCTACGTAGATATGTACAAGACTCTTGAGGACATTGAGCGTGAGCGCAAGGAGAACGGTGAGCGTCTTACTGCAGAGGAGAAGGCTGAATGCAAGACATTCTCACGCCTTGCCGATGCTTTCACACCAATGGCTAAGGGTATGACTTCCGAGTATGCTAACCAGATAGCATACGACGGCATACAGGTGCACGGCGGTTCCGGCTTCATGCTTGAGTACGCTTGCCAGCGTCTGTACCGTGACGCACGTATCCTCACTATCTACGAGGGCACTACACAGCTTCAGACTGTTGCCGCAGGACGCTACATCACAAACGGATTCTATGGTCAGGTCATTGCCGAAATGCTTGAGGCTGGACAGGCTCCGGCTTACGTAGGCTCTGCAGACTGGTGCGCAGAGGAGTTCCTTCCACTGAAGGAGCGTGTGGCAAAGATGGCTGAGAAGTACAACGCAGCTGTCGCTTACACCAACGAGCAGAAGAACGATGAGTTCAAGGACCTCGTCATCCGCCACCTCTACGAAATGGCAGGCGACTGCATCATGGCTATTCTCCTTATCGCCGACGCTTCAAAGGCTCCGGAACTCTTCGGCAAATCGGCACGTGTTTATGCACGCCACGCTGCATCCGAGGTTGAGAAGCATTACGATTTCGTGATGTCAGCAACAGCCGAAGACCTCGCAGACTACCGCAGATAAACGAAAGAACAGATACTGCATGAAAGCTGTATCAATACTTTCACAGACATGATTTAAACCACCATAATCTCCTCAAAAACGGAGATTATGGTGGTTTTTCTTACAATTATTTGTCTGTTAATGAAAAAGTTTGTACCTTTGCCAAAGTTTTCAAGATACAAAATTCATAAGAAAAGAAAATATGTACAACTTACTTAAAGGAAAGAAAGGCATCATCTTCGGTGCCCTCAATGACCAGTCCATAGCTTGGAAAGTGGCAGAACGTGCCGTAGAGGAAGGTGCAGAGATTGTACTCACCAACACTGCTGTGGCTATCCGCATGGGAACACTCGACGAACTCGCTAAGACTACTCACGCAGCAGCCGTCATCCCGGCCGACGCAACAAGCGTTGAAGACCTCGAAAACCTTTTCACTGAGGCACAGAAAGCTCTCGGTGGCAAGATAGATTTCGTACTGCACTCATGTGCAATGTCAGTGAATATGCGCAAGAAGCGCACATACGACGACCTCGACTACGGATTCCTCGACAAGACTCTTGACATCTCCGCAGTGTCTTTCCACAAAATGATGCAGGTGGCTAAGAAACTTGACGCTATTGCAGAAGGCGGCTCAATCCTCGCACTGACATACGTTGCATCCCACCGTACATTCTTCGGTTACAACGATATGGCTGATGCAAAGGCTCTTCTCGAGTCCATCACACGCTCCTTCGGCTACATCTACGGCCGTGAGAAGCAGGTGCGTGTCAACTGTATCTCACAGTCCCCTACCCTCACCACGGCAGGTGGCGGCATCAAGGGCTTCGACGGTATGCTTGATTTCGCTGACCGCATGTCACCGCTCGGCAACGCATCGGCAGACGATTGTGCAGACTACTGCATCACACTCTTCTCCGACCTCACAAAGAAGGTTACAATGCAGACACTCTTCCATGACGGCGGATTCTCCAACATGGGTATGTCTCTCCGCGGAATGGAGCAGTACAACAAGTCATTCATCCCTGAAAACACTGACGAGAACGGCAAGATTATCTACGGATAAGCGACCATTCTCCGGAAACATTTCCACTTTCGGGAACAACATACGGCACCGCATCGGGAAATCTCACCCGATGCGGTGCTGTTCTTTACATAGTATGCTTGCATAATAAAGACATACTACCGCAAAAATACTCAATGGATTACCGCAAAAATTCTCTACTATTCTCCCTACTTTGAAATTTTCCATTACAAATATTCTTTTTTTTATTTTTTTATTTGTACCTTTGCTATCATATTTGAGAGTCTTTATCTTTTATATTTGCAGCACTAAAGACAAAAGATCTCCTGACATACATAGAAAAATGACAAGGCAAGTTTCATTCTTTAAACAAATATTTTTGCTGCGAAACTAATGTTAACAAATAAAAATGATAAAAAAATATATAGCACCCACAGAACAGATAAAAATGCTTCAAGAAATGGGCACTGCATACAATGGTGTAAATTGTAGAACGTACGTCAGCCTTTTTAGTAGTGCCGGCGTAGGGTGTTATGGATTTAAGCAAAATGGGTTCAAATGTATAGCAACGAACGAACTTGTTGAAAGCCGCATAGCCGTTCAGAAAGCAAATAACAAGTGTGATTTTGATAGTGGATATATTTGTGGTGACATTACAAAAGAAGAGACAAAACAAGCCTTGCTTGATGAAATACATCTTTGGAAAACCTATGTAGGAATAAAAGATGTAGATGTAGTATTTGCAACTCCGCCTTGCCAAGGTATGTCCACTGCAAACTACAAAAAAAGTGACAAAGAACAAGTACGCAATTCTTTAGTTGTAGAAGCTATAAAGCTTATACTAAAGATACATCCTAAAGTATTTGTTTTTGAAAACGTCAGATCCTTTATGAACACATTGTGTACAGATATATCTGGAGAAGACAAACTTATAAAAGACAGCATATATGAAAATCTCGGAGACAAATATCACATATACCATAAAGTAATCAATTTTATGGATTATGGAGTACCTTCAAGTCGCCCACGCACCATTGTGATAGGCACATTGAAGTCTCTACATAACATAACACCACTAAACCTTTTCCCAACAAGAAAGGAACAGGTTTCGCTAAGAGAGGCTATCGGAGAATTCCCATCACTAGCTTTTGGTGAGAAATCCCCGAACGACATCTATCATTTTGCAAGAAAGTTTCCCGAATACCAAATTGCATGGATTGAGAATCTGAAAGAAGGTGAAAGCGCATTCGCACAACTTGACAAATCCCGCAGACCATACAAGATTGACAAGGATGGCGAAAAAGTCCCTTTAAAGGGAGCCTATATGGGTAATAAGTATCGTCGTCTATCATGGGACAAGCCATGCTCTTGCGTCGCAACACGTAACGATCAACTCGCAAGCCAAGACACAATACACCCACAAGACAACAGAGTTCTTAGCATTAGAGAACTGATGAAGGTAATGACTATACCTGATTCATTTCGTTGGAGCAAGGAAGAACCATATATCAAAGTGAACGATTCTGAAAGATATCTCGCTATGCACGAGCTTAACATCAGACGTTGTATTGGAGAAGCTGTTCCTACTCATATAATCCATGAAATTGCGTCCAAAATTAAAACAATGCTTAATTTCCAAGACTTTGTTGATAATTTCAAGGAAGAGAACATATCTAATTATGTTGGTGAAGAATACGAAAATAATTTCTATATCAACACCTTCCTACAAGAACAAAAAATCAACAATGCAAAGGAAACAGGATCGTTCTATACACCACAGTGCGTTGTATTTGATGCATTGAAGACAGTGTCCATAAATAAAGATGTTGTTCGGATTCTTGAACCATCTGTAGGTTTAGGTGCATTCCTACCGCAATTAGCTACAGTTTTCTCTGCTGCCAATCAAATAGAAATTGATGCTGTGGAATTGAATGTAAATATTATTAAGGAACTAAAGCGTGCATTAAGATATCTTGATTTAGGATGTAATGTGAATATCAACTACCATCATAATGATTTCCTAAAATTCCATATTCAAGGAAAATATGACCTGATAGCCACAAATCCTCCTTATGGTAAAACATCTGAAAAATATCCACAGATAACTGGCGACACACACAAGACAAAAAACCTATTTGCATTATTCATGATAAAATTCATGAACAATGCTGACCAAATAGCATGTGTCATACCAAAGAACTTTGTCATTGCGGATGAATTCCGTTCTGTACGCAAAGAATATGAGAATTTTCCTATGGTTAGGTTATGTGATTTTGGAGTGAAATTTTTCAAGAAGGTGTTCGTAGAAATTATATCCATACATTTTCAAAAAGGCTACGATGACCAGTTGAAAATCATTGATTATGTGAATGATAAATATTATTCTCATCCACAGGGCTATATCTACCATGATACACTTTGGCTTCTTTACAGAAACGCTTGGTTCGATGAATATATAAAAGGACTCCAACTTGATATCTTTACAACTTTCAGAGACAGACAGATTACAAACAAACATCTTAAGAACAGTGGAAACATAAGAGTCCTTCGATCCAAAAATATATTGAATGATGGCTCTATAGTGAATATCAATGGCTATGACAAATACATTGACGATGCATCAGCTTTTGGCGTTGGCAAATATTTAAACACAGAATCAATTATTATGCCAAATTTCACATATAACACTAGAGCTACAATGCTTCCTGCAAATACTATTCCAAACGGCAGCATAGCAATTCTCATTCCGAAAGTCAAACTCCACAACTTAGATTTATCCATCTATGCAACTCCTGCTTTTAGAGAGTATTATGCTATCGTTAAAAGTCGTTCTCGATTCACTTTAAATATAGATAATTGCTCTATTCATTATATTGGTATAAAAAAATGAAACAGTATAACAAACAAATTACAGATTGGCTAAATGCCAAGTTCAAAAACATATTTTTAGACGCAGAAGATGGACATACGCTCTCTGACAAAGCGTATGCTTTTGATACAATGTTCTTTATGTCAAGATTCATAGAACATTTCAGATTTGGAAACATGTTCCACAAACGTGACCACATTAATGATGCCAATGAATACACAAGATATTTATTCATGTTGGACAAAGGTGCGAAACAGATTCCGAACTATTTAACCGAGGCTCTTGCTGTTCTTTGCTTTGCAGGTGTCCTCAAGACAGAAAAAGCTAATCGCATCTACAAAATCATAGACGAGGAGATGCTGCTATTCATTTCCTCCAGCTTTGAAAATGCCTATATTTTCAATTATATGTTGGTGTATAATATTTACCAAACATATAATTGGTGGAATTTGTACGTGGAATTCTGTAAAACGAAGGAAATTGGTATAAAAAAGGAAATTCTTCAGGAATTACGACATGGCATGTATGCTTCTAATCCTGCGTTCGGAACTGTAAACAAGCCTCAAACATCAAATTATCCCATGTTTGTCACGAAACAGCATATTGAGGTTTTGAACTTTGCCAACAAACAAAACCATGTGACACGTACAGGTAACATAAAAGACCGTATTTGTTCTATTGAGGATATGGCACTGAATGTTTCCGGCACAAGAAATAATTATGGCTTTGCTAAGAAGAACGACTACTTGTACACTTTTGATGAAAACTATGTACGGTTGACTTTGAAACCATATCTTACAATTGATGTACCTAACACATTGGAAATCACCTACTCTCCTTCTTTGGCTGAAGACATTGCAGATGGAAAATTAAAATTATTTGATAAACGAGATAATATAGAGCGTAAACGCAAATCACAGAATGCCAAATACAAGCAAACGGCTTCCGGACGCGTTCGTACAGTACAAGGCGAATTCAGAAGAGGATTATTGGAGAACACACCGAAAGTTTGTCCTATATGCGGATTCAGCTATGAGACATTTCTCATTGCAAGCCATATTCTGCCATATGCAAAATGCGAAGACACTTATGATGCCATGAACAGCAACAACGGATTACTTATGTGCCCTATTTGTGACAAATTGTTTGAGTCAGCAAAATATATGACCGTGGATGCAAAAACTGGCAAAGTAAAATATCTTCCCGAACTTGAAAATGAACCTGATTTCCAATATTTACATGACAAAGAAATTGACTACTTATATATTGACGGCGAAAGACGTCACTATCTCAAATGGCACAATGAGGAATTTGAACGCATCAAAGCTGAAAAAAACAAAAGCTAATATCTGATTTTATCATTTTACAAACATATTCATTTGGAGTACAAAAATAACACATCATTTGCAATAATACAACTATTTTTAACTGTTTATTATATAATCAAAACATAAAGGAAGATGAAAAAAGCATATATAAAAACCGGAACTTGCATCTTCTGTGGAAAATCATATCCAGCTGTTTCCTTCTATACTAAGCCCCATGTGCTTCCAAAGAGTATGGGAGGGGATATAATTGGCGTAGATATATGCGATAAATGTAATAAGTATTTTGGCAATCCTGACAAACTATCGAAATACCCAATACCATGTTCTATCGAAGTTTGTGTGAAAGAGATTTTCAATTTATCCCGCCTTCTACTAGAATCAAACAGCAAAGAGTATATCGGCAAAAGAATCAAATCAATATTCTTCAACTATTACCACACACAAAAAACTATCAAAATTAAACCTGCTTTTAGGTTTAACACCTTATGGCGTCAGAATTATGCAAGACAATTTGCCCGTGGTCTGGGTGAGCTATTTCTCCAATCTTATCACATTAATAATAATGCATTGGACCCTAAGTTTGATAATCTAAGAAACTTTGTCCGATACAACATAGGAAACATGCCTGTTTATTATTTTGTTAACCGTGGAATTTATCTCACACAGTGCGATATGTCACATCCAACATTCAATTTTCCACCTTCTCAAATAGAAGACATTAATAATTATGGATTTTATTCCGTAATGCTACATGGGCACAGGTTCTTAATGGAGGTTACACCATGTGCAGCCTCTTACAGAGAAACATATATTGATAACCAACGTAAAGAATTACATGTTGGAGGTTTCGTATATGAAAATTTAGTGGAATTGACAGACATAATACAAGTAGATTTCACATTGAGGAGTCTTTTTGCAAATAAACACTAAAAAAGTTTTCCTATTGAAACAAAAGAAATACCTTTGCACTGATTTACCGGCATATTGTCATAGCCGGCGACACACTATCATGATGAATATAAAGACCATAAAACAACTTTTAGCAGCTTCCTTATCAGCCATCACCCTATCAGGATGTGACATGTTTGAATACCACCCATACAGCACAGAGTTTGAGGGAAGGACAAACATACACGCTGCCAGCATAGAACAGATTGAACGTCTGTGCAAGGACAAGGAAGAGATAACCTTCGCATTCATCACCGATACGCAGGGCAGCAACACAAACATGCAGGACGCCATACAGTTGATACGGGAACGCGGCGACATCGATTTCATCGTACATGGTGGCGACCAGACAGACTTCGGACTACCAAAAGAGTTCATGTGGTGCAGAGACTTGCTTGAAACCTCCAGACTTCCTTATGTCTCAGTGATAGGCAATCACGACTGTCTCGGCAATGGCGAGCACACTTTCGAGTACCTCTACGGTACTCCGAACTTCACGTTCAATGCAGGATACATCCATTTCGTATGCCTCAACACTGTTGCCTTAGAATACGACTACTCCCATCCTGTGCCGGACTTCAACTTCATCGAAGAAGACATTGAGACTGTCAACAAGCTGAATGCCGAGAAGGATTCCATCAAACGCACAATTGCCGTGATGCACTCACGACCAGGTGACGAGCAATTCAACAACAATGTGGGGAAAGTATTCAACCTTTATGTGTCACAGTACCCAAACCTTTTCTGTGTGAACGGACATAACCACTGCGACGATGTCAGCGACATCTTTGACAACGGCATAATCTATTACGGCTGCACAAACATCAAGGAGCGTGCCTATTATGTATTTAAAATAAGGAAAGACGGATATGACTTTGAAAAGATTACTTTCTAAACTGCTGCCCGCAATACTGCTTTTCACATCCACCGGAACAGCATCGGCACAGACAGATACAATAAGCGTGGCAACAGACTCCTTAACACTGGTTACTTGCAACGACAGCATAACAGAAGACCAACGTAAGTTCCAAAACTACGAGAAGCGCACAAACTGGTACAAAGCACGGTGGGCAGCATTGATTCCGAACCGATTCTCCCTGCAATATGCCGGAGACATCGGAATGGTTTCTGCCGGCATTGGCTGGTGTTACGGAAAACGCGGACAATGGGGAACGCATGTATTCCTCGGCTATCTCCCGAAGAACCACACACCGTCATCCTACTGGTCATTCACTGTCAAGCAGGTGTACACCCCGTGGAGTCTGCCGGTGGGAAAGAAATTGACTGTCGAACCACTTTACGGTACATTCTTCATCAACTCAATTCTCAGTGATGAATTTTGGACAAAAGAGCCTGACCGCTACCCGAAAGGCTACTACGGCTTCTCGAGCAGAATACGTTTCCACCTCGGCATAGGACAGAAAATTACATACCTCATACCGGCAAACAAACGGTTTCTTGCAAACAAGATTTCACTCTACTACGAAGTGTCCACATGCGACCTCTATGTCCGACAGAAATTCCTGAGCAAGACAATACCACTCAAGGACATAATATGCCTTGCAGTAGGCTTACAGTACACAATCCTATAACTCCTCCATAACCATGGACATCGAACAAATAAGGCATTACTGCCTGTCACTCCCACAGACTTCCGAAGACTTTCCATTCGACGAGGATGCGCTTGCCTTCCGCGTCATGGACAAGATTTTCGCAATGATAAGTCTCAGCAATCCGGAATGGTTCGTACTGAAATGCCACCCAGACTTGGCACTCCAACTGCGTGAGAACCACCACGAGATACAGGCAGCATGGCACATGAACAAGAAATACTGGAATCAGATTAACATCTTCGGCACACTTCCCGACAGCCTCATCATCGACATGATACGCCACAGTTATGCGGAGGTTGTGGCGAAAATGCCGAAAAGGACAAGAACGGAATTCCCAGAAATGCCGGCAGTAATGTCCACACTGCAAGTTTAGTTCCATATAGCAAAAAAGGACAAGCTTCATGGCACAGAACTTTGGTATAAAAACAATTTATCCGTATCCCGCAATGGAAATAGAAGAAAAGATAATCCATACCTTGCTTGAAGTTGAGGACAAATTGCAAAAGGTAAAACCTGAATGGTACATAATAGGTTCTTCTGCAATGGTTTTATCTGGAATCAACATCGCAAAAACTTCCGATATCGACATCTTAACGACAACCCAAGGAGCTGATGAGTTTCAGGAACATATGCAGAAATACATGGAAATTAATCCTTCGACAAAGGAAAATGACCTGTTTCGCTCTAATTTTGCCAGATTCAATCTGCCTTTGATGGACATAGAAGTAATGGGAGGTCTTCAAGTCATGAAGAACAATATATGGCATGATGTCCACATCAATCATTTCCATGAAATGCACATTGGAAATCTGACTGTAAAGATACCGACCCTCGAAGAGCAAAAAAGAATCCTGCTCCTCTTCGGAAGAGACAAGGATTTGAGGAGGATGAAACTTTTTGATGAACGCAATCAATAATCTTTTTCCTGCTTGCAGCAATGCAAGCAGGCTTTACAATTCCGGTTTTACACTATAGCATATCCTCCATTTCCCTCAAAAACAGGCGGGCGCACATCTCCGCATCGTCACCGGCACGGTGGTGAGTGCCTTCGGGAATGCCGAGCTGTTCGCAAAGATACCCTAACGTGTTGCAACCGAAATCATACACCTGACGAGCGGTTTTCAATGAGCAATGCCATTTCAAGTCCGGCAGATGCAGGTGGTGGAGGTTGGCGGAATGCTCCAGACAGCTGCGGTCAAATGGGACATTGTGCGCCACAAACGTGTCAAACTCGTCAAGGTACAGACGCTCAATCTCTTCCCAAACCTCAGGGAAAGAAGGACTGTCGGCAGTGTCTTCAGGACGAATGCCGTGGCACTTAATGTTCCAGTAACTGTATTGGTTGTCCTCCGGTTGCACCAGCCAAGAGCGAGTTTCCGCAACCTCACCGTCACGGACAACACAGATGCCCACCTCACACACCGAAGCGCGCTTGCCTGTCGCCGTCTCAAAATCTATCGCAATAAAGTTCAGTCCTTTAGTCATTTTTTTCGTTTTTTCATAATAGTTTCACTACAAAGGTATACATTAATCCGTGAAAAAACGCGCCTTCTGTTCTGTATTTTCTTCATTCTGCCCTTTCTTAACGTTTTTTGCATCTTTACGGAAGCTATCAAGCTATTATTCAGCAAGATACGACGAGCAAAACAAAAGGTAACGCTTTACAGTGCAAAGCGTTACCTTTTGCACTATAAAGCGTTACCTCTCACAGCACGAAGTGTTACCTTTCGTTTCACCACTCATGGCATGTGCCGTCCGTAGTCCTTTCCGTGCGCAAAAACAAGTGTTTACATGAGCAGTGATTAGTCGGAGTCACGTTAATATAGTCCATAATTAACGGCAACCCTCAAAGCTTCATTCATAGAACAGACATGCAGCTTGCCGAAAAGACGAAACTTATGAGTTTTTATTGTGTTTATAGATAGGCAAAGCTCATCTGCTATTTGTTGGGTCGTAAGCCCTTTGGAAGCCCTTAATAGAATAGACTTCTCTATGGAAGTTAATATATTACCTCCATTATATAATATGAACCTCTTTTCTGTGGAATCATAAATATAGCGGAAGCATTCACCAAAGACAAAAATATTCGCACAAGCTGTATTAGGCGATGTCGTGATAAAGAACAGACCTAACCAGAGTTTCCCGTCAGGGCGTAATTTTAGGGGAGTAAACTTTTGGGTGATGACGAATCTTCTGTTGTTCAATACTATACTGTAGTCCATGATAAAAAAATGTCTCAACCTCTGTTCTACGGTGAAGCCGTCTATCAAGTTGAGGTATGCCTTTCTTGTTTCCAACATGACATTCATATCTTCCGTAGTCATGAGCGACCAATACGGATTGGCATTTTCTCGCTGCACATCTTTTATACAGGCATCGTCCGCAAACAAAAGCTTTTCGGTGCGGTAGACCAATTTGTTTTGCGAAAAATCTATTACAAACATAGTAGAATTTGACACTCTGGCGGCTGCGTCTAATGTGTCATATAATAAATGCATATTCTCGTATTCTGCATCAGATACTTTCTCTGTGACATTGCTGACATACATGAGGTCTTCTTTTTTCATCATAGCTACTTATTGTGATTTCTGCGTGCAAAGGTATAAAAATAATGCCAAAATGTAGTACTATCGGGTGACAAAATTATATTCACAACGCAAAATCACCCAAATGTACTACACCAGTTTTTTGTTTTGTAAAGAAAAACACATTAATTTTGCAACCCGATTTCAAAGGCATCATAGCTTTGTGATAACCACCCCAAAGACGAAGACTATCCGGATAGAGGGAGGCTCTGCATACAACAGAATCTCTTGTAACAACTATATTAAACTTTTAAAACTTGAGAAAAATGACAAGAATCAAAATGACCAAGGCAAGTGCTATCGACGAGAAGAAATTGCTTGCAAGTGCACAAAATTTTGTAGAAGACAATGCGCCAGGAGATGAGCTCCAAAGTAATTGGGGCTGCCTCTTCGGCGACGGTTACGTACTCGTTTATGATTAACTCCGGCAATGCGTTCTATGGCTCTTCATGTAGAAATGATACAATTATGTACAATAATTCTACCCTTGAGGTTGCCCCATAAGACAATTACTAATTGATTTAAGAATCTACAGCGATAGCATCACTGTAGGTTCTTTTACTAAGAAAAATTGAATTCTGATGCTGAACAAAGCCTTAAAATGGATATATGACAATAAGGATTTTTTTAACCCTTTATCAGATGATACGGATTTACATATAAAAAAGATGTTTGCAGAGCTCCAGTTGGCTTTACTGTTAGGACACCGACACAAAAATATTCTTAAAGCAGACTCCATTACTCTTCTAGATGAATTATCTGCATTTTCCAAAATGATCATAGAAAATCCAACTTACTATGAACATCTTTTGCTGGATCTCAGATGTTTTAGAGTATCAGCAGCATCTGTTATATATTATCTTAATTACAATAGTCATCCTGTCCTTGAGTATTTAATAAAGGTCTCATACAAGAAAGCATACAATATAACTCCTGAGCTGCTTCCATACAGACTTCTTGATACAGAACATACTATAAGTTTGACAAAAAGGTACACAGGTACAAACATCCGGCAGAAAATAAATCGGGATGTATTCAATACTATCTTAGCATCAAACTATGATGTCTTAAACTGGGGGACAGGAGAAGAATATGCCTTAACGCATTCAATTTTCTATGCCACAGATTTCGGAAAGTACAACCTTGCCCAAGAACTCAGGGAAAAGGCAATACGGAATCTTCCAATTTTATCATCAAAAAAACTGATTGTTAGAGATTTTGATTTGCTTGGTGAATACATTATCAATATGTGTAATCTTAATGCACTCAAAAGCTATCGAGAGGAAATCTATGGCATTTTAATGCAGCAACAGACAAAAGAAGGCTGTATCGTGGGACCTACCAGAAAGAACAATAAAAAACTTGATGAGAATGTGAATGATTTGAAACTTCGCAAAAAGAATATTGTTAGGAACAATTATCATACAACGCTGGTAGCCATCATGGCTTCTATCTGTATAGAAAGGGGCAAACATAATGAATGAAAAGTTTTCTAAATACCAAAAATGGATTTCCGATTACCTTAATAGTACTGAGGTAGATGGAATGTGTGCCATCATCATTTTCAACACTTATTGTTTGTTGTTGCAGAATGGTATCAATGTTGAAAACTCCAGTTGGTTTGATTCACGTGTGATTCTGCAACTGGCTGGTATTGAAGAAGGAGATAACCAAGATAGTCTTACTTCTTTTCATCTTAGGCTGTTTAGGACATTCCGCCAACATTCAACTTCATTGAACATCAACAAAAATATTGCACGAGATTATGATGTAATGCAATACGAATTGGATAAAGAAAAGATTTCTAATATCAAAGATAAATATCATTCACTATTCAGCAGTCTGAGCGACCATACAAACTTGCTTACAGGTTGCTTGTTGGAAGCATACCGCAAATATGATTTATTTACAGGTAATGCACTATTCAGGTTGATTATACGGATTGGGGCAGTCAACAATGAGTCAATTGTATCAGCATATTCCTTTCTACGCATGCAGCAGAATCCTGAAGGCTATTTTGGATTCTATCTGAAAAAGCATTTTGAAACAAATGAGCTACGTGCAATACTATGTATTAGTTTCGATTGTATAGCAACAATTCTGAAGTACAATAGATACGGAAATCCAGAATAAAATGAGTTGTAAGATGCGTATAGGGTATATCAAAAAAATATTTATGGAGGCTATTCTTATTGGGGCTTTACTTATTTTATCAAGACACGACAGCTTGAAAGGAATGGTTTTCACTGCAAGTACGATAATTGCATGTTTAATATTTATTTTGAACATCATTATAGATAAAAAGCTGCAAAACAGACATATCCCGGAGCAATATTTTGAAAATATGGAAGAAGACGATTTGCCTGAATCTATCAGGAAGTATCTGTCAACAGCAAACATTGCCATGAAGATTATGTATTACAATAGCAATGAAATAAATTCACATTTAATCCAAAGAAACCATTGTAACTACATTATCCTTACATCTGCAGTGCTGCAAAAACTGAATACATACGAGATGGCAGCACTGATTTTTCATGAGATTGGGCATATTAAGAAGAGTCATCATAAAAAGATCCGATTTTATTATGGTCTCAGAAATGCTGCGTTTATAGTGTTTATCAGCTTATGTTCATGTCTATGCATTAAACTATCTCTATCCACTCTACAAGCGCTTATATTTTGCTTCATCAGTATAGAACTATTTATGTGGGGATTACGTTTGCTACTGTGCTGGCTCCAACGCAATCAAGAGTATGATGCCGATAAGTTTGTCACGACCCATCTCGAAAGAAAGTTTTTGGTTAGTGCACTTAATAAAACAAACAAGTCTTTCTCTGGAAACTTTTTCTCAAAGCATCCAAATGTATCACAAAGAATTGACAGAATATCCAATTATGCATAACACAAAAGCCATACTACAGGATTTTACCTTTCTGTACCGGAATTTCAGAGGGCAAATTCTAATAAACAAGAAATATTTCTTCATAGGAGTGCTCATGGTGCTTTGTGCAGGATTGTCTCAGGTTTCTCTCTCATATTTAATTGGAGCACTCATTGATGTACTTTCTGGCAGAAATACAGAAATTAGTATTCAATTGTCCTTCTGTATGTTATTTACAGTGTTCTTGCTGAATACATTATTTAATTTGATTAAGAATTATTGCTTCTTGATGTTTGCTGAAACAACCACAGTTGAAATTAGTCAGATGCTGTTTTCAAGGATTCTAAGATTTCCTTTATCTTTTTTCGAGCAAACACAGGCAGGAGGTCTGTCCAGTCGATTAAGCAATGATGTCCAGTCACTTAAACGACTATGCTCTGAACAAATAGCCCAGTTATTGTTTCATCCGTTAATTATTGTCTTTTGTCTGTGCAATTTGTTTGTTATCAGTTTCAGGCTTACATTATTACTTATACTCACATTTCCATTAATTTTAAGGACATCCATAATCTTAGGTGGGAAAATCAAAAAAACATCCAAAGAGACTTATAACTGCTATGCGGCAGCAAATCAGATACGCGCTGAAGATTTTATACTTATCAGGCTCATTAAAAGTTGCTGCGGTGAAGAGCATGAGGAGAATAGGTACAATAAGGTTATGTCCGAAATCAGGAAAAAGTCTCTTTCTGCTTCGTTTACAGGAATCTTATTACAATTTGTAATATCTTGCCTTTTACTTACAGGATTATTCCTGATAATGCTTTATGCCATATATCTGATTCAACAGTCAGAAATGACTACTGGCAGACTGTTCGAGTTTATTATGTGCACGATATTCATTGTCAACGCAATTTCCAGCATATCGTCCATTTTCGCATCTGTCATGAATACGCTTGGTGTAATAAAGACATTCCGCGAACTGCTTACTACCAAAGAAGAAAAGTATACCGGGAATCCGGTGTCTAACGATTTCCATGAGATATTGTTAAATAATGTATTCTTCACCTATAAATCAAGGACAGAACCAGTGCTTTCCGACATTAGTTTAGCCATACATGCAGGTGACCGAATTGGCATCATAGGTGAAAGCGGAGGTGGCAAATCGACTTTGGTGCAGCTGCTTCTCAGGTATTACCAACCTACATCGGGAAATATTCTGCTTAACGGCATTGATGTTGCCACATTCAACCTGCAAGATTACCGTAGCATGTTCGGTGTGGTGTCTCAGAATATCGAATTATTCTCTGGCAGTATCAAGGAAAATATCATGTACCCTAATACAGATGTATTGGACGAAGAAATCATTGCAGCCGCTCACTATGCGTGTGCCCATGATTTTATCAAAAGCCTCCCAGACGGATACGATACAATAATAGGCGAAAATGGAATAAATCTATCTGGAGGGCAACGGCAACGCATCACGATTGCCAGAGCCCTTGTCAGAAATCCAAAAATCATCATACTTGACGAAGCAACGAGTGCTTTGGATCAGGAGACGGAACAATGCATCAATGAGTTCTTGTCTGAAATATCAAGAGACACTACGCTTATTGTGCTTTCCCACCGAATGTCCATTATCCGGCAGATGGATAAAGTTTACGAAATTAACAACAAAGCAATTATAAAAAGAAAGTAAAAACATGAAAGTATTAAAAGTCTTGACAATTTTATTACTCTGCATCGTGCCAGCAATGTCCGCTCAGGAAATCACGGGGCGCATAGTGGACGAGAATCATCAGGCCATTAAATTCGCCAATGTCATCCTCATTAGTGACAGTGACAGCACATTCATCTCTGGTACTGTTTCAGGTCAGCATGGCGAGTTCCGCATTACAGCTCCGGCAGAGAAAAGTCTTATCCGTGTCAGTGTCATTGGTTTTGTCCCAAAAACTGTTTCTTCTGTTCCACTTGGGGGCGAGATTGTCCTTCAGCAAGACATCAAGACGCTTGGCACGATTACGGCTAAAGGGCGTCGCCCTACATATTTGATGGGCAAGGAAGGTCTTGTCGCCAATTTTGCCGGAACATCTCTTAACTTGGCAGGCTCTATAATGGACATTCTCAAATATGTTCCGGGGATGGTAATCACCAACGAAGGCATTAATGTTTTCGGCAAGGGCACCCCTTTGATATACATCAATGACCGTCAGATAAGGAATTCTGAAGAATTGAAGCGTATCAACTCCAACCAAGTAAAGGATGTTGAAGTCATTCACAACCCCGGTCCGGAATACCCTTCTGACACAAGAGCTGTAGTTAAGATTCGCCTTCTGAAGCCTAAGGGCGAAGGGTTAGGGATTGGCTTTGTCGGCACTTATGCCCAATCGGAGAACTCTGACTATTCCACTCAGATTGAGTTTTCTTACAACAAGAAGGGGCTTTACGCCTTTGGCCTGTACAAATGGAGCCACGACAAAGTGCTCCAGAAAGGATGTTTACAGCAGACCGTGTATGCAGACCCATTATGGGAACAGACGAACGAATTGGACAATCAAGTTGTAAACAACAATCATGACCTGACAGCCGGAGTTGATTACATGATATCAAAGAAACATTCTGTCGGGGTCAGGTACATAGCAAGTTTCAATGGCCACCACTGCTCTGATTTGCTTACATATACCAAGATGACAGCAAACGGGCAGGCTTACGATGAATTAGCCACACACACTTGGACAAAATATGACAACCGGCCAAAGCATCAATTGAACGCTTATTACAATGGAATGCTGGGCAAGACATCGGTCAACATGAATGTTGACTACTTTTTCAATAACAACAAGAATACTCAACACAATGACGAGACCAGCATATCACATGAATCTCGTGAAATCACATCAACGAGTTCTGTACGCAACAACATGGTTGCGGCTAAACTGATTGTAGGGAATCCGCTGTTTGGAGGAACACTCAGGAGTGGTGTTGAAGTTGTTGCCAACAACCGCCATGATGATTACACAATCGACCAAACGGACATCCTTTCCAATTCAGCCGGCCGGCTCAAAGAATTCCAAGTCAGCCCATTCCTTGAATATCAGTACAGATTATCTTTTGGACGGCTGAACGCCGGTGTACGTTTTGAGCATGTTTCATTCAAACATTACGAGAATGCCACCGACCAGCCGTCCCAAAGCCATCATTTCAACAATCTGTTTCCAACTCTCTCCCTGACCACAAACATAGGCAAGACAAGTCTCAATATAGGATATTCTGTCAAGACCAAACGGCCAACTTATCGTCAATTATCCAACAATATCATATATATCAACCGTTTTTCCATGCAGTCCGGCAATCCAAATCTTGGCAGTGAGCATATTCATGCAATCACAGCCATGGTTCAATGGAAGTTCATTCAGGCTATGGCCGGTTGGCAAGACGATCGCGACGCTATCATATATTGGGCAGAGCAGATGCCTGAAAACACATCTGTTACCACTATAAAATACAAAAACCAAAATAGTGTCAAGAGTTTTGATGCTATGATTGCCGCTGCTCCATCTTTTGGATTGTGGAATCCACGTTTTACTGTCGGAATACGAAAACAGTGGCTTGACCTGAAGACAATGATGGGCACTTTCAAAATGAACAAGCCTATGCTGAATGTGCTATTGGCAAATATCATAAGACTGCCTTGGGATATGATTGCCAATGTGGATATAAGCTATCTATCCAAGGGGCACTATCAGAATATATATTCCACACGAAACGTATTCTGTCTGGACATGGGAGTCACAAAGCAATTCCTAAAGAACAGACTTGTGCTGAAACTCGAGGGGAAAGACCTTCTTCATTTGCAAAAGACCGGCAACCTTATATACAGCAATCAGATGCATTTGCTGCAGGAGAACACTTTCGACACTCGTCTGTTCAAGATGACACTCTCCTACAATCTCAATGCCTCTAAACACAAATACAAGGGTACAGGAGCAGGAAACTCTGAAAAAAAGAGATTATAAACGAATGTGAAGTATAAAAGAACATGGCTCTGATAGTTTCAAAAAAAACTATCGGAGCCGTATCTTTTAGTAGATTATTTGAGTATTGATGCTAAGTCGTACTTTCGTCTCCATTCTCAAATCACATATAATTCATAGCGTGCAAAAACAAGTGTTTACATTGGGTGCGGAATCATTGTCCCGTGAACTCCTCTATCTCCTTGACAGTCTCGTTGATGAGCCGCATTTCCTTGCGGAACATCCATGCAAAAAACACTAAGCCGAGGGCGAAACCTACCAACATCACATAGATGTTTGAGAGCATCAGCGCATTGTCGGAATGGTCCTGGAACATGCAGAATGTCAGCAAAGCCAGCCAAACAAGCAGTGCCGGCACCTCTATCGCCATGGCAAGTTTCTCATTGCGCTTGAAGCGGAGCATGCGGCGGCTTGTGGCAAGGAGGGCACCCGTCGAAAGGTCTTTCATCCCACGTGTGTTAATAGCATTGTAGACAGCCTCGGCTATCGCACCGATGCAGAGGGTCATTGTGAGCAACAGCGAGTGCGTGAATGAATAGACGGCAGCTGCAACAAGTGGCAGCATGATGAGCCCTGCCACGGTGATATAGACATTACAGTTGCGTATCCACATGATTTTCGAGTGCATCGCCTTGCGCAGCATCTTGTCGCCCACGGTCACTTGCTTATCAAGCCGTTCCTTGAATGCGGAAAGTTCCTTGCGCATCATCTCCAGTTCGTCAGTTGTATTTGTATTCATAATCATTTGTCTTTTAATCGTTCAACATTCATTGTCCTGTGAATTCATCCGTTTAAGTTCCTCCTTTATGCGAAAAAGCCTTACCGACACATTCTTGGCCGTGATGCCCACGACATCGCCAATCTCTTCGTAGCTCATGTTCTCAAGCCAAAGGAGGATGATGGCGCGGTCAAACGGACAGAGCTTGGCTAGTCTCTTGCGCAGCATTTCCATCTGTCGGGCATTGCTGTCCGTGTCGTCGAAAGGACTCACACCGCTTAGCACACTCTCCACGGCGCGCTTCCGCTTTTTCTTCTTGTCGAGGGTGATGCAGACATTAAGGCTTACACGGTAGACCCAAGTCTTGATGTTGCTTCTCCCCTCGAAGCGCGGATAGCCTTGCCAGAGATTGACGAGAATCTCCTGAAAGAGGTCGTCCACCTCATCGCTGTCTTTGGAGAACATATAGCAGACGGTGTAGATTGTGCTCTTGTTCGCCCTGACCATCTGCATGAACTCTTGTTCTTTCTGTTCCATTTTTCTGTTGTTTTTTTGTTCAGCTTTCAATCGTTAGTATTCGTTTTTGGCGAAAAACTACACGAAGAAGTGTTTTTTTATTACTGTCCGGTAAAATTCAATGCAATATTTAAACATTAATATACAAAATATCGCTTAAGGTGTGGCGGAGCCACAATCCTCATGGTAACCTCCGGCTTTAGCCGTGAGGTAGTAATGACGCCATCTTGCTGTGTGGTGGAACCACACTCCTTTTTGCCTGATATGTAGAGCATCTGAGATGAGAGTGGTAGCATAAAGGAGTGTGGCGCTGCCACACGGCGTTAGAGACATCCGCACTATCCACACGGCTAAAGCCGGTGGTTACCCTAAGGGCTGTGGCTCCGCCACACCTTCTGCTGTTTTCTTGTGTCAATTTTTCATGACATGAGGTGATATTTTTTTGCCAGATACCTATAATTTTCAATAGGAATTTGTGAAAAAAAGAGACTATGCCTGTTTCGGCAGAGCCTCTTTATCATTATTCCAAAATGCTATGTCCACAGGATATCCATATACTCTTCGTAGGAGATATGCCGTCCGCCCATGGATTTCAGGTGGGGAGTCTCAAACTGGCAGTCTATCAGTTTGCCGCCATGTTCCTTAAGATGCTCCGCCAAACGAACCAGTGCTACCTTCGACGCACTCGGCACAAGGGAGAACATACTCTCGCCAAAGAATCCGCCATTGAGGTAAACGCCATACAGTCCGCCTGCAAGTTTGCCGTCCATGTCCCACACTTCCACACTGTGTGTGACGCCCCGGTCATGCAGTAGCGTGTATGCCTCGACCATTTGAGGTCCCAACCAAGCACCCTCCTCCTCTATCCTAAGTCGAGAACAGTGATTGATGACATCGCGGAAACATGTGTCCATCGTGACAGTGTACTTGCCTTTGTTCAGCAATGTGCGCATGGAATGCGAGACATGTATCTCTTCCGGAAAGATGACAAACCTCTCCATCGGGCAGTACCAATGCAGTTCGTTGAGACGGAATGCCGCCCATGGGAATATTCCTTGTGAATAAGCCTCGACAAGACGCTCAGGACTGAGGTCTCCGCCCACGGCGAACAGCCCATCCGAAAGTCTGTCCGTCATAGGAACGGACAATGGATCAGGGAACGATTTGTCGTCATCATCCAGCAGAAAGATTATCTTTCCCTGCACCTCAACATAATAGTATTCTGTATCCGCCATATCGGGAATTACGCTTTTATTTTAAGGTTAGAGTCTTCGACAACGACCTCCACGGCATTGCCATTCATGGTTTCTCCTCGCAGAATGCTGCGCATGAGCAACGGTTTCAGCATCGAAGTGATGACGCGGTCTATCTCCCTGCCGCCATATTCTGCCGAAAAACCTTTTTCAAGCAGCAGTTGTTTTGCCTCTTCGGACAAGCTCAGAGTGATGTTTTTCGCCTTCAGTTTGTCGGCTAATTGCTGCAGTTTCTTTTCAAGAATGCGCTGCGCCATATTTCTGTCCATGTCGTTGAAGACAGTGATTGAGGTCAGGCGGTTGAGGAATTCCGGCTTGAAAGTGCTCTTCACGCTCTTCATCATCACGCTGCCGGCGGTAGATGTGCTGGCAAAACCTATGGACTGCTTGGCAAACTGCGCACCGGCATTGGTGGTCATGATGATTACGGCGTGTCGGAAATCCGCTTTCTGACCTTTGTTGTCGGTAAGCATGGCATAGTCCATGACCTGCAGGAGAATGTTGTAAATGTCCTGATGCGCCTTCTCCAACTCATCAAGGAGCAGGACACAGTGGGGAGTCTTGCGTATGGCATCTGTCAGCAGACCGCCGTCATCGTAGCCGACATATCCCGCAGGTGAGCCGATTAGTTTGGCGACAGTATGCTTTTCGGCATACTCGCTCATGTCAAAGCGGATAAGCGGCACACCCAATTCTGCTGCAAGAACCTTGGCAACCTCCGTTTTTCCTACACCTGTCGGACCGACAAACAGCAGGCTTCCCATGGGTTTGTTGTCGTCAATCAGTCCTGTGCCTGCCATCTGCACCGCCTCGGAGACTTCCAGAACCGCCTTGTCCTGGCCGAATATCTGCGCCTTGATTCTCTTGTCCAAATCGACAAGACGCTGCAAATCGTCCTTGTCTTCGGCAAGTATGTCCACCTTGCATATCTTTGCCAGCACCTCCGCAACAAGTTTTTTGTCAACGGTTTGGACAGAGTCTTGTGTCGGATGCAGCTTTCTCCATGCGCCGGCTTCGTCCAAAATGTCGACAGCCTTGTCAGGAAGATAGCGTCCTGTGATGAACTTTGCAGACGCCGTGACGGCATACTTTACAGCCTCATCCGTAAACACCACATGGTGGAAATCCTCGTATCTGCCCTTTATACCGTTAAGGATTTCTATGCAATCGTCAATGGACGGTTCAAGGATTGGCACAATCTCAAACCTTCGGCTGAAAGCCTTGTCGCGTATGAAGTTCTTGTTGTACTCCTCGTAAGTTGTCGCACCGATGACACGCACAGTGCCGTCGGCAAGATAAGGCTTCATGATGTTCCCGGCATCCAGCGACCCTTGGTCCATCCTACCGGCACCGATGATGTTGTGAATCTCGTCAATGTACAGTATTGCATTGCCTGTCTCCGCAACACCGTCAAGCACACTCTTCAAACGTTTCTCAAACTCTCCACGATAGCTTGTGCCGGCAATGAGCGCGCCTAAGTCAAGGGCGTAGATCCTGCTGCCGGCTATGCATTCCGGCACTTCTTCGTTTTCTATCATCGCAGCAAGACCATAGGCGATTGCCGTCTTGCCTACTCCCGGTTCGCCTACGTGCAGAGGGTTGTTCTTGTCCTTACGGCTGAGAATCCGGATGGTGCGCTCCAACTCTTCCTTGCGCCCCACCAAAGGATTGCACCGGTCAACATTGTCATTCAGGCAAGTGGCATATTTCTCCCATTCACTCTGCTTTTCTACTGTTTCCGCACTCTCATCATGCTCTTCCTCGATACCTTCTGACTCGTATTCCGTCACAAGGTTCGACATGAAAAGCCCTTTGTTTCCGCCATGAATACGGGCAAGAATCTTGCTGCAATAGGAATCCTCCTGAATCATCATCACTTGAACGATATGCGTAACATCAAGAAGCCTTCCGTAAGCGCCTTCAAGAGCCAAGAAGGCGGCATTCACCACTTTGCCAAGGTGCTGTGAAGGAGCAACCTGACAGTCCATGTCGTCAGGAACAACCGACGAATATTTCTCCAGATATTCTTGCAGGCTGTCCTGTGCACGTTGGCATTCTTCACTGTCAGGGCATGCCTTTTGGAACTGTTCCTGCTGCGCAATAGCCCACAGCAGATGTTCCGGAGTAAGGAACTCGTGGCGTGATTCCTGTGCAAAAGCTTCCGCTTCGCTCAGGGCTTCCTGAAGTAGTTCTGTGGAGTTTTCTATGATTAGCATCTTCTATCCTTTATGAGGTTGTACCTTAACGCGCAACGGAAACCCTTCCGCCTGCGCCATTTGCATTGCCTTGTGCTGCTTTGACTCTGCAATGTCAAGAATGTATGTGCCGACAACGCTCTGCCCTTTCTTATGTATGGCAAGCATTATCCGCTCCGCAGCAGGCCGGTTATGGAAGAAGACCGTCCGCAACACTTCCACGACAAAGTCCATTGTCGTGAAGTCGTCGTTAAGCATCACTACATCATACATGTCCGGTTCTTCGTCCCTAACCCTTGTCTTCGAGCCTGTCCCTTCCTGTTCTTTATACTGTGGCATATCTGTTTCGTTTTTCAATTATAAACTATCAGGTGCAAAATTATAAAACTTTTTTGTAAAATCCTCCTTTTTCGTGGCGAAAAAGCAAACATATTATCACATAAAACGAAAGAGTCCTTACTGTACAAATGTACTGCAAGGACTCTTCTTTGTGCGCCTGATAGGACTCGAACCTACACGTCGCAAAACACCAGATCCTAAGTCTGGCGCGTCTACCAATTTCGCCACAGGCGCAAAAGCGAATACAAAGGTACGAAGAAAATGGCAGATTGCAAAACTATATTGGGATTACAGGAGAATAATTAGATTTTCTTAACAACAAAAAGAGGTATTTCAAATAATGAAGAAAGGTTGTTTTAATCACGAAGAAGAGTAAGCCCAACAACGAAGAAAAACAAATGTGCAGAACCGAAATGGTTACGGTTCTGCACATTTGTTCTGTATTATACTTCTGTCTTCAACACCGTTCGACAAATGGCGGTGTGAGGATTTCAAGCATGCTTTACTTGCCTTCCTTGAACAATTCCTTTATTCCACCGATAGAGCCGAGGACATTAGTGGCCTCATAAGGCAAGTAAACAGTCTTAGTCTTGTCACCCTGAGCAAGCTCCTCCATCATCTGTATGTACTTCTGTGCAAGGAGATAGTTTGCAGGATTGGTGCTCTGTCCGACAGCCTCTGTAATCTTCTGTATGGCAATGGCCTCAGCCTCTGCCTTGCGGATGCGTGCCTGTGCCTCACCTTCGGCACGCAGGATAGCCTGCTGCTTGTCAGCCTCGGCACGGTTGATTATCGCAAGTTTGTCACCCTCGGCATGGAGAATTGCCTGCTGCTTGTCAGCCTCGGAATTAAGGATAGTGGCACGCTTGTTGCGCTCTGCCTGCATCTGCTTCTCCATTGCCTGAAGCACAGACTCCGGCGGCATGATGTCCTGCAGCTCCACACGGTTGACCTTCACGCCCCATTTGTTTGTCGCATCGTCAAGGACGGCACGAAGCTTTGTGTTGATTGTGTCGCGTGATGTCAGTGTCTGGTCAAGCTCCAGTTCACCGATGATGTTTCGCAATGTTGTCTGCGTCAGCTTCTCAATGGCGTTTGGCAGGTTGTCAATCTCGTAGACAGCCTTGAACGGGTCAACAATCTGGAAATACAGAAGTGCATTGATCTGCATCTGTATGTTATCCTTCGTGATTACATTCTGTCGGTCAAAGTCATACACCTGCTCACGAAGGTCGATGGAAGACGAGTAAATATAGCGTCCTCGGCGCAAGGTTATTATAGGCTTTGCACGGTCGATGAACGGAATGATGA
Source organism: Palleniella intestinalis (assembly GCF_013166595.1). GTDB lineage: Bacteria > Bacteroidota > Bacteroidia > Bacteroidales > Bacteroidaceae > Prevotella > Prevotella intestinalis. The sequence goes on from NZ_JABKKG010000007.1 coordinate 115,899, forward strand.
CATTCACACCCGGAGAGAGTGTGGCGAAATACTTGCCGAGACGCTCGATAATGCGAGTCTCCGACTGCGGCACTATGACAAGTGCGTTCTTGGCAAAGAGAGCCACCAGGATTACGATGGCTACGATAACATAGATTCCTACCATATTATTATAATGTTTTTGGTTATGATTCTGCCCGTTATGGTCACGGACAATTAAAGTTTCTTACAATGGAGCAACGGTTATGATTATGCTGTCACGTGAGACAACCCTCACCTTGCTGCCGACAGGAATGGTCATACCGTCCTGCGACTGCGCTTTCCAGTCGTCGCCGTCTATTGCCACTCTGCCATAGCCTGTGCCGGAAATCAGCTCACTCACACGACCTTCCTTGCCAATTATGGCATCGGCATTGCTCACTTTCTCATTCTCTTTCGGGTGGAGGTACTTCTTTATCACCGGACGTATAAGGAATATGCTCACCGCCGTGGCAAAGGCAAACGCCGACAATTGCGCAACGAAACTGTCCGTAAAGAAGGACACGAGGAAACTCAGCAGCGCTCCGCAGGCAAAGCAAAAGACATACAACGTGCCTGTGAGCAACTCGATAATAAGGAAAGCAACACCCACTACTATCCATAAAGCCCAGTCAAGAGGGACATTTCCGATAACAAAATCAATCATACTTTCTCTTAGGTTTTTAGTTTGTTCTTGGCTTTCTTCTCCGACCTCTCTGTGCATAAAAGGCATCCTACCATAAAGATTCCAGCCATGCTGTCAAGGCAAGAGCATTGGTAAAGTTGTTGCAAAGATAATGTTTTTCTCTGAAAAATGCAAGTATTTTCATTTTTTTACGCATTGCATGACATAAATTCCATTTTACAAAAACAGAGTCTTACAAGGCTTTATTCAAAATAAGAGTCGTTTCTGTAATGAAACTACAAGTCTGTATTTCTAACAAATCCTATCGGGGTATCTCTATATTTCTAACAAACAACGGATTTATTTTGGTGATTACAAGAAAATTACATACCTTTGCAAAATACAAGATGCACTCGGCAGTTCGGTTCAAGCTCAACTGCACTCGGTTTGTATCATCTTTGCAACTATTATGATAGAAAGGTTACTGATAAAGAGGCTCAGAGAATGGAGGAGTTCGCCATTGAGGAAACCGCTTGTCTTGCGTGGTGCACGACAAGTGGGAAAATCCACTTTGGTAGAACAGTTTGCCAAAATTCGCCAATTCTCCCTACAAGACGTGCAAGGTCGGCGATGCCATGCGCACATTGGAGAAAGCCATGCTTTTGGAGCTTGCCTATCCCACAGTCAGCCCTACACTTCCAATCACTCCTTCGCAGACTCGCCGTCCGAAATTTCTTTGGCTTGACACAGGGTTGATGAATTTGGGATAACCAATTCCGCAAAGATACTGTCACCACATCCAAAGGCAAAACATTCACGCTCCTCAGTGTTCCTTTTTATTATATCAGCCAGATAAAGAGGATTATTGATACAGCAACAGAGGCTCAATAACCTCTACAGTATAACAAACAAACTACTATATAATTATGAGAAAATATATTTTATCCGCATTGATGATTGTGGCGTTCGCATTGAATGGCGATGCACAAGTGAAGAAAGTTTATGATGAAACCATTGACCCAATGGTGCAGATAGACAACGCTGTGAAGAAAGCAGGACAGACGGGGAAATACGTTGTCTGTCAGATTGGTGGCAATTGGTGTCCGTGGTGTCTGCGCTTTGCCGATTTCATAGAGAAGGACACGGCAGTGGCAAAGGTTGTTGCGGACAATTATGTCTATATACATGTAAACTATCCGCGCAGGAAAGCACCGGCAGAACTGCTGAAACGCCTTGGCAATCCGGGACGCTTCGGTTATCCTGTAATGGTGGTTCTGGATGAGAAAGGCAACGTAATCCACATTCAGGACAGCTCTTTCTTGGAGGAAGGACAGGGATACAGCCAAGAGAAAGTACTGCGCTTCTTCAACGCTTGGACGCCAAAAGCAGTAGAGGGGAAATAACATTTCTCCGGTCCCTGTTTTGATGCTTTGCCAAACAGGTTTATCTATACGGAATTATTGGTGTCTGGTAAAAAATCATAACAAGCAGCAAATCTCTTACATATAACCATCTTATGAGTTTTTCTTCCAAATGGGCTTGTCTTGTGACCCGCAGACGCAGTTCTCCGTACAGAGATAAAGGTCCCGCAGATGTCTGAATGGTGGTGTGCAATGCGGTTGCAATGAATGGTTTCACGCATATGCCCTGGATTTACGCTGATAATGCCACAAACAACTATCTGCGGAAATCTGCGAAATCTGCGGGACACTCCCGGGCTTGCTTGTTGAGGACAAGGCAATTGTGGAGTCAAATGTTTTCCTGCAGATTACGCGGATTTTCACGGATATTATCAACTATTCAGTATCTTTGAAGGGCGTTCTTTAAAAGAGGCTTGTCTCGTGAACCTTGCATCAATTTTTCATGACATGAGGTGATATTTTATTTTACCAGACACCAATAATACGGAATATTGCAGTAAGAAGCAAAGAGGTCACGATCCGTTATTATGCGAATAGTGACCTCTTTTTATTAAGTTAGACACCAAAACTACTGTCCTGCCGCATGGAAAGCGCAATCCTGTTACGCCTCAAATCCACGTCCAACACCCTGACCGTGACATGCTGGCGGAGGTGGACAACCTCGTTAGGGTCTTTCACAAACTTGTCTGCCAACTGCGATATATGCACCAATCCGTCTTGATGAACACCAACGTCAACAAACACACCGAAGTTTGTGATATTGGTCACTATGCCCGGCAGCGTCATGCCAACAGTAAGGTCGGCAGGCGTATGCACATTAGGGTCAAATTGAAACTCTTCAATCTGCTCACGTGGGTCACGTCCCGGCTTTTCAAGCTCGTTCATAATGTCGGTGAGAGTTGGGAGCCCGACATCTTCTGTCGTATATTTCTTTATGTCAATGTGCCGGCGCTTCTCTGGCGATTTTATCAGTTCCAAGACAGTGCATCCCTGTTCTTTAGCCATCTGTTCCACTATCTTGTAACGCTCAGGATGTACCGCACTGTTGTCAAGCGGATTCCTTGCGCCCGGGATGCGCAAGAAGCCGGCACACTGTTCATAGGCAGAAGGACCAAGGCGTGGCACTTTCTTCAGTTGCGCCCTTGAGGTGAACGCTCCGTTGGCGGTGCGGTATTCCACAATGTTTTTCGCCAGAGACGGACCAAGTCCGCTGACATAAGTAAGGAGATGCACACTGGCAGTGTTCAGATTCACGCCTACCGAGTTGACGCAGCTTTCCACAGTTTGGTTAAGACTGTTCTTCAGTTTCGTCTGGTCAACATCATGCTGGTATTGCCCGACACCAATGCTCTTAGGGTCTATCTTCACCAATTCCGCCAACGGATCCATCAGCCTGCGCCCGATAGACACAGCTCCTCTCACTGTAACATCCTCGTCAGGGAACTCTTCGCGTGCTGTCTTAGATGCGGAATACACTGAAGCACCGTCTTCGCTGACAACGAATATCTGCGGTTGGCATTCAAACTTTATGTCGCGAATAAACTCCTCTGTCTCACGGCTGGCAGTGCCGTTGCCTATTGAGATCGCTTCTATCTTATAGCGTTTCACCATTTGCTGCACACTGCCCATCGCACGCAAGCGGTCGTTCTTCGGCGGATGAGGGAAAATAGCCTCATGGTGAAGCAGATTGCCTTGCTCGTCCAAGCAAACAATCTTGCAACCGGTTCTGAATCCCGGGTCAACACCCATCACCCTTTTTTGTCCAAGCGGCGCAGACAAGAGCAATTGGCGAAGGTTTGCCGTAAACACCTTTATCGCCTCATCGTCAGCCTGTTGCTTGCTCAGTGCGGCAAACTCTGTCTCTATCGAAGGATTGAGCAGACGCTTGAAAGAATCTTCGCAGGCCTCCTTGATAATCTTATTGCACGCCTCCTCGCTGCCACGGTCACCAGCAGGGGTGGACATAGTCTTTGCCACGCCTCTGCCTGATGTGTTAAACTTGTTTTTCAGAGCGTCAAGAGCGTTTGTGGAAATTCTGTTCTTGTTGGCAAACAAACGGTGCAGTTTATCTATGCAACGCTCCTCATCGGCACTAATCGTCACACGCAGTATGCCCTCCGCCTCGCCACGGCGCATGGCCAACAGTCGGTGGGAAGAGCATTTGCGCAGCGGTTCGGAAAAGTCAAAATAGTCAGCATATTTCTGTGCCTCATCACTGTCTTGCTTTGCCTTCACCACCTTTGACGCAATAATGGCGTCACGTTGGTAAGATATGCGCACTCCTTGGCGCGCACGCTCATCCTCGTTGATGTTCTCCGCGATAATATCCTGCGCCCCTTGCAATGCGTCTTTCACCGATGCGACATTCTCGTTAAGGAATTTCTTTGCCTCACGCTCAGGGTCGCATCCATGCTGCATGATGAGCGTTGCCAATGGCTCAAGCCCTTTCTCACGTGCTATCTGCGCACGAGTGCGGCGCTTCGGCTTGTATGGCAGGTAGATGTCTTCCAATTCGTTGGCTTCCCAACAATCGTCGATGCGCTTCTGCAACTCAGGAGTCATTTTCCCTTGTTCCGTGATAGTCTTGACGATAGTCTCTTTGCGCTTCGCCACATCCTTCAGCGTGGCGTAAAGGCCGGCAATCTCTCCAATCTTCACTTCATCGAGTCCTCCTGTGCGCTCTTTCCTGTAACGTGAAATGAATGGGATTGTGCAACCTTCGTCCAACAGTTGCAGCGTGTTGCCGACTGCTTTTTCTGAAAGTGCAAGTTTCTCCGCTATTTTTTTGCTAAACATATATTTTTATTGTTGTTGTTTTACCACTGCAAAGTTACAAACTTTCCATGTATATGCAAAGCGAAACAAAGAAAAATATATTAAGTTGGTCTTTACAAAAAGATTCAAAAGGTAATAAAGGTCTCGCATAGAGAAAAATATCTTTATTATCTTTTGAATCCTTTCTATGTATATTTCAGAATAACATTATCCGCAGTGGAAATGTTCTTTCACAAGCTGCAGCATCTTCTCTGTGTCACCTTCGATGTCACGGCGCAATGTGCTGTCCTTGTATGAGCGCAGCTTCTTTATTATACCGTCAATCATGGCCGGGGAGAATACGTTGTGTTTCTCGAACACAGCACGCTGACTTTCAAGACAATCGGCACTGGCAGCGCAAGAGTCAGGCAGTTGCGCCAGTTGCGCTAATTTGTCTGCATTCTCAGCGTTATGTATGTTCACGTTCACATAAGTCTTCTCTGCCACCTCCAATGCGTTGTCCAACTCAAATCCCAACCGGCAAGCCACGCACAGACCTGCCATTAGCTGGTAGATGTCCGCCGAACCGTCCGGCGAACGCATCTCCACAGTCTGCTTCTGCGCTGTGTCGATGCCTGTTGGCTTCTCAAGCGGATTGGCTATGGCGCACATGTCTGTCTTAGCGGTCCATCCTAACGGCACACGCACCAACACACTTCGGTTTCTGTCGCCCCAGCAGATGTTGGTCGGAGCTTCCTGATGAGGGACAAGACGGAAATATGATGTCGGATTTGTATTGCCGAAGGCAGTGATTGACGGAGCCACCTGCATCATGCCGGCTATTGCCGTGCGTGCAATGTCTGACAGCTTTCCGTCGGCAAGCATCATGTTCTTTCCGTCCTTCATTATGCGCATGTGGATATGCAGACCTGAGCCCGCCTTGCCTGCCGTAATCTTCGGTGCGAAAGTTATGTCCAGACCTTCCTGATAGGCCAGATTGCGGATTATCCATTTCGCAAGCATCAGTTCGTCAGCAGCCTTCTGTGCCGGGATTGGCAGGAACTCAATCTCATTCTGCTCAAATATCTGTCCGTCAAGCGTAAAGTTGCCCACTTCTGAATGTCCGTATTTTATATGACCTCCCGCTTGTGCTATGTATGCCATGCACATGGTGCGGAACTCATTGAACTTTGCGTACGGTCCGGACTCGTGGTAGCCATGCTGGTCGGTGGCAGGGAACATCTCTTCGTCATCGGCAATGACATAGTATTCAAGCTCACCCATGGCATGAAACTCCATACCTGTCACATCGGTGAATGCCTTGCATGCCTTCGCCAACGTGTTCTCTGGCGACGACTCAAGCGGTTCGCCGTCTTTGTTGAAGAACGAGCAGAGCATCGAGAGTGTCGGGATTTCTGCAAACGGGTCGAGGAATGCGGTGCGGAAACGTGGGATGACATACAGATCCGAACTGCTTGCTTCGATGAATGGGAAAAGGCTTGAGCCGTCGACACGCTCTCCGCATGTCAGTATCTGTTCCAGATACGCCATGCTGTTGATGACAAAATTCAAAGTCTTCAACCTGCCATCCCCTGCCGGATACATGAAATTCACCATCTTTATGCCATTCTCCCCAATGTACTTGATGATGTCCTTCTTGGTAAACTCGTCTGCAGGTTTGCCTATTGCAGCCACTACAGGGTTAGGGCATAGTTCTAAATTCTTGTCCATAGTGTTTGATAGTTATTCGGTTTGTTAGATAAAAGTTTGTCAATACTCACGAGGCATCTCCTAATGGAAACATCTTCCTCATGACATGGCAAAGGTAATAATAAATTCCGAGAAACCAAAACCTTTTTGCCGGATTTTTTCAAGAATACCAAATAGGTCATTAGAATTTATCAGTGTATGGCAAGTCTCTACTCATTATTACGTATGCAACTTTAAAGGTGTGGCAGAGAATAAAGGGTATTTATTTGGGAAATATTCATGAAACCCTTGGGTGGTCCTGTGTCGGAAACGAGTAGCTACATGACCGATAAGACATAAGATGTGCACCCTTTGGTTTCGTGCATCTATTCCATATAATCCGACGGCTTGACTCCCAAATGCTGATGAACATAACGGCTGAAATAAGCAGGAGAAGAGAATCCGAACATATCGAAAATTTGCAGTGCGTATGAAAAGCGTTGTAAGAATTTCGGTTGATGATGCACTTTTTCCTGTTTTTGCAGAGGTCACATGCCACTTTCCGAAAAAATGGTAATCCAAACCGTATTTTGTGTACCGCAAATCCGAATGGATATGCTTAACTTTGCAGCCGGATAATCACCGACATGACAAAACAAACCAAGACATAATGAATATGCAGACAGTAAAATTGAACAACGGCGTCGAGATGCCACAGATTGGCTACGGCGTCTTTCAGGTGTCACCGGCAGAGTGCGAACGTTGCGTAAGCGATGCCTTGAAGGTGGGTTACAGAATGATTGACACGGCACAGGCGTACCATAATGAGGAAGGAGTCGGCAACGCAGTGCGCAAAAGTGGCATCGACCGCAAGGACATTTTCCTTGTGTCGAAAGTATGGATCTCAAACTATGGTTACGAGAAGGCTAAGGCTTCCATCGACGAGAGCCTGCGCAAGATGCAGACAGACTACATTGACCTGATGCTCCTTCACCAGCCTTTCTGCGACCGCTACGGTGCTTACCGCGCATTGGAGGAGGCGCACAAGGAGGGGAAACTCCGTGCTATCGGTGTCAGCAATTTCTATCCCGACCACTTCATCGACATTGCCAGCAACATGGAAATCCTGCCGGCGGTCAACCAAGTGGAGACACACGTCTTCGACCAGCAGACCGAACCGCAGCGCATCATGAAGGAGTTCGGCACACACATCATGTCGTGGGGCCCGTTTGCAGAGGGACGAAACAATTTCTTTGCCACACCGCTGCTTGCGGAAATCGGGGCGAAATACAGCAAGAGTGTTGCGCAAGTTGCCCTGCGGTGGCTGATTCAGCGCGGTGTAATCGTCATTCCGAAATCAACCCACATCGAAAGAATGCGGCAGAATTTCGACATCTTCGACTTCTCACTTTCCGATGAGGACATGGCAGCCATCGCCACACTTGACACAGGCAAAAGCCTTTTCTTCGACCACCACGATGCGGAAACGACACGGATGTTTATGGGGTGGAGGTAAAGCATGACACAATTACCGGAACAAAACCATATTCCTTTGATATTCAACACCATACAACCATACAAACAAAAGGTAACGATTCGTTGAACGAATCGTTACCTTTTATGTGTCAAATGGTTACCTTTCGCATGGTAAAGTGTAACGGTTGGAAATTCAGACTGTAACCGCCCGTCACAAAATCCATTACACGCGACAGAAAACACCGTAACCGGCCCTTACGGAAGCCCCCACTAACGGCAGGGAAAACCGACAGGGAAACCGGCATTAAAGGGGCAGGAAGAGCCTACAGTTTCTTGCAGAAGAAGCGGCGGCGCTTAGGGAATTCCGGATTGAGAATCTCCCATTGGTTGAGGTTCTTCATGTTTGTCTCCAGCTGAGGGGCAGTCTCCGCATATTTGAAACCTGCCTTTTGGTAAATCGGGATAAGGTCATAGAAGAACAGCGCATTGACCCCCTTGCCCTGATACTCCGGCTGCACGGCGATGAGAAGCATCTCAACAGTGTCCTCCATCTTGAATTTCAGTGCCTTGAGCAAATGGAACCAACCGAACGGGAATATCTTGCCTTTCGCCTTCTGCACGGCACGCGACATGGAGTTCATCGTTATGCCGACACCGATAAGGTTCTTCTCGCTGTCATGAACCAAGGTCACGAACTTCAGGTCCACGAGTCCCAAATAGGTCTTTATGTAGCTGTCAATCTGCTTCTGCGACAGACGCGAGAAGCCGAACAGCGGTGCATAGGCAGCGTTGAGGAGGTCAAAGATTTTCTGTCCGTAGCCCTGTTTGAACACCATGTCGGTGGTCAGTTTGTCAATGCTGAGGTTGTAGCGGCGCATGATCATCTCTCCGCCACGCTTGAACTTCTCCGGCATCTCGTCAGGGACGGCGACGCGCACCTGCACGCTGTCGATTTCCTTGACATAACCGTGAGCTTCCATGTGTGTGACATAGTATGGATAATTGTAAATCGTGGCGACAGAGCCGAGCTTGTCAAAGCCTTCAATGAGCATGCCCTCCTTGTCGAAATCGGTGAAGAGCATCGGTCCCTGGCAAGAAGTCATGCCGCGCTCCCTGCCCCACTCCTCCACGGTACGGAGAAGTGCAGCTGACACCTCTGTGTCGTCTATGAAGTCAATGTAGCCGAAACGGACATTCTTGGTGTTCCAAGTCTCGTTGGCACGGTGGTTTATCACTGCTGCAACGCGTCCGACAATCTTTCCGTCCTTCTTTGCAAGGAAGAGGTCTGCCTCGCAGAACTCGTATGCAGCATTCTTCTTTGGGTCGAACGTGTTGAGGACGTCAAACTCCAAGTCAGGGACAGCGTACTCGTTGCCCTTGTAAAGCTCGTTTCCGAAATGCGCAAACGCCTTCCGTTCTTTCTTTGTGGTTACTCTTATTATGTCGATTTTGCTCATAAGCCAATGAATAAAAAGGTGTCATATTGCAACCCAGCATTACACTAATCAGAGAAAATGCAGGCACGTTGCATGTCATTTATGTATGCAAAATTACAAAAAAAGTCTGTAACCTCAAAAATATGTCAAATAATTTTGCCGTTTCCTTAATAATGATTAACTTTGCATAGGAGCATTTTATCGGCTCTTTTTTGCATAAAAACCACAGAAACCTATCATTCTCCATGAGCGACGATATACAAGAATTGGAATCTGCTGAGGAACGTCAGCAGGCAACAGACTACAAACCCACCAACCGTTTTGATGCTTCGATAGTCCACCATCTCTCGGGGATGTACCAGAATTGGTTCATCGACTACGCTTCATACGTTATCCTTGAACGTGCCGTCCCGCACATCGAGGATGGCTTGAAGCCTGTGCAGCGCCGCATCCTCCATTCCATGAAACGCATGGATGACGGACGCTACAACAAGGTGGCGAACATCGTGGGACACACCATGCAGTTTCATCCGCATGGCGATGCGTCAATCGGCGACGCTCTTGTGCAGATAGGACAGAAGAACCTGCTTGTCGACTGTCAGGGCAACTGGGGAAACATTCTCACCGGTTCGCGTGCCGCTGCACCGCGATACATTGAGGCGCGATTGTCGAAATTCGCACTGGAGACGGTGTTCAACCAGAAAACCACGGCATGGCAGATGTCCTACGACGGCAGGAACAAAGAGCCGGTGACGCTGCCTGTGAAATTCCCGCTGCTCCTTGCACAGGGGGCGGAAGGCATTGCTGTGGGCTTGTCGTCAAAGATTCTTCCGCACAACTTCAATGAGTTGTGCGATGCTGCCGTGGCTCATCTGCGCGGTGAGGAGTACCACCTGTACCCGGATTTCCCTACAGGCGGCAGCATCGATGTATCAAAGTATAATGACGGACAGCGCGGAGGAAGGGTGCGCGTGCGTGCCAAGATAGAGAAAATCGACAACAAGACGCTTGTCATACGCGACATTCCTTACTCAAAGACTTCCGAGACGCTAATCGCGTCCATCACGTCTGCCATTGAGAAAGGCAAGATTAAGGCACGCAAGGTGGAGGACCTTACGGCGGCTCAGGTGGAGATTCTTGTGCATCTTGCTCCGGGAATATCCTCGGACAAGACCATTGATGCCTTGTATGCGTTCAGCGACTGTGAGGTCTCTATCTCCCCGAACTGCTGTGTCATAGAGGACAACAAGCCTATTTTCGCCACGGTCTCCGACGTTCTCGGCTACAGTGCCAACCAAACAAAAGACCTCATACGCAAGGAACTTGAAATCAGGCGTGGCGAACTCATGGAGCAGTTGTTCTACGCTTCTTTGGAAAAGATATTCATCGAGGAGCGTATCTACAAAGATCGCAAATACGAGAATGCGGCAAACCTTGACGCGGCATGCGAGCATATCGATGACCGCCTTACTCCATTCTACTCACAACTTGTGCGCGAGGTTACAAAAGACGACATCATACGCCTCATGGAGATAAAGATGAAGCGCATCCTGAAGTTCAACAAGGACAAGGCGGACGAACTGATGGCGAACATCAAGGCGGAGATTGCGGAGATTGACCGTGACCTTGACAATCTCACGGAGGTGACATGCAACTGGTTCATGTACCTGAAAGGGAAATACGGTGCTGACTATCCGCGCCTTACCGAGATACGCAGTTTCGAGAACATCGACGCTGTGCGTGTGCTGGAAGCCAACGAGAAGCTGTACATAAACCGTCAGGAGGGCTTCATCGGCACAGGCATGAAGAAGGACGAGTTTGTCTGCAACTGCTCTAACCTTGACGATGTCATCATCTTCTACAAGGACGGCAAGTACAAGGTTGTCAGGGTTCAGGAGAAGATGTTTATCGGCAAAAATGTCCTTCATGTGCAGGTTCAGAAGAAAAACGACACACGCACAATTTATAATGTTGTCTATCGCGACGGCAAGCACGGATGCTATTATGCCAAAAGGTTCAATGTCGCAAGTTTCACGCGTGACAGCGAATATGACCTGACAAAAGGCACGGCAGGCTCAAAGGTGGTCTACTTTACCGCAAACCCTAACGGTGAGGCGGAGATAATAAAGGTGACTCTTGAACCAAGTGCGAAGGTCAAGAAACTGTTCGTGGAGTACGATTTCGGCAGTCTTGCTGTGAAGAACCGCAATGCAGGAGGAAACATCCTGTCAAAGACGACAATCCACCGCATATCCCTGAAATCTCGCGGTCATTCCACTCTTGACGGGCGCGACGTTTGGTTTGACCCTGATGTGCTGCGCCTCAACTATGACGAGCACGGAAAGTATCTTGGCAAGTTCAACGATAACGATGCTATCCTTGTGGTGCTTGACAATGGTGAGGTATACATCACGAATTTCGACCTCAACAACCACTATGAGCAGAACATTCTCGTGATAGAGAAACTGGACACAGCCAAGGTTTGGACATTGCTTTTCCACAATGGGGAGCAGCAGGGACAGGTCTACATGAAGCGTTTCCGCATGGACCTTGCAACGAAGAAGCACCAGAACATTCTCGGTTCGGAGGGGTCATCGCTCCTTCTTCTTACCGACACGCCATATCCGCGTGTCAGAGTGGATTTCAAGAACAACGCGACCATACAGCGCGAACCGTTGGAGGTTGAGTGCGAGCCGTTCATTGATGTCAAGGTTGCAGGCTTCAAGGCGAAAGGAAAGCGTGTGGTGATATGGCCTGTTGCCGGCGTTGAGGAACTTGAACCTACGCGCAAGCCGGAGCCTCCTGCAGAAGAGACTGCCGAGGAGGACAGCAATAATAGCCCTGCAACTGCCAATGAAACGCCTGTAGAGTCACTTGACCCGGACGAGGGGAAGACGGAGCAGCAGGTAAGGGATGAAATTACAGGACAGTTGACATTTGATTTCGATGAATAGACTCCTTTCCATAATATGCCTTTTCGTCCCACTGTCGCTGTCGGCACAGGAGAAGCATGTCACCTCCACAAAGATGTTTGGCGTGGGATACAACAGTGTGCAGGACACTTACCTCTCGCCTGAGCATTATGGCGGACCAGAGGTGCGCTACCTCTCCCACACCGTGCGTGAGCGCGCAGAGGCCACATGTGACTCCAATTTTGTGCAGGATGCCACGAAAGAAAAAACACGTTGGACGCGGCTTATCATCAATGAGGGGTATGTTTCCTATGGGAAGTCACGCTCCAAGAACGGCGCAACGATTTCCGGTGCTTACCATTTCCAGTATGGTGTGCTACGGAAATGGTCGTTCCTCGCCAACCGTCTGACACTGAGAGGCGGCGCACAGGCGGAGTTTCTTGGAGGATTCATCTACAACACACGCAACGGCAACAATCCTGCACAAGCACGTGCACTCATTGACATCGGATCTGTTGCCATGGCGGAATATGCCCTAAAAGGCGGAAATGCTGACGGCAAAGGACGCATAACCGTGGCTTACGAAGCGTCATGCCCTCTTTTCGGTCTGACATTTTCCCCTAACTACGGGCAGTCCTACTATGAGATTTTTAACGAAGGGAACTATGACCGCAACATAGTTCCTACAACAATAGTTTCCATGCCGTCACTGCGCCAGCAACTGACGTTCACCTTTTGCCTCTCGCGGATAAACCTCTCCGTGGGCTATCTTGGCGACTACCGGCAGTTACAGGTGAACAACCTGAAACAACACATATACAGTTCCATGTTCATGTTTGGCATGACACACAGCTTTTATGCAGGAAGGAGGAAACCATAATGCAACATACCAATACAGAAATGACACATGGAACATGCCGGAGCAGCATCCATGGCAAACTCTTCCATAGGCTATTCTTGTTTCTTATGCTTATTTTCGGTGCAGTAACGATGTCAAGCTGCGTCAATGAGGAGGAATTCGAAAACAATCCAAACGGCAATTTCGAGGCTCTATGGAAAATCATGGACGAGCATTATTGCTTCTTTCCTCTTAAGGAAAAAGAGCTTGGCGTAAACTGGAACGAGGTTCACGAACGCTACAAACGACAGGTTTCCGCCCCGCTTAACGGTGACCAACTGTTCGAGGTTCTCGGCAATATGCTTGGCGAATTACGGGACGGGCATGTGAATATGTCATCCTCCTTTGACCTTGCGCGCAACTGGTCATGGCGCGAGGACTACCCTGCCAACCTTTCTGACACACTGCTGAGGGCGTATCTCGATACGGATTACCGCCAGGCATGTGGCATGCAGTACCGCTTCCTTGATGACAACATCGGCTACATACGCTGCTCATCATTCGGACAGGCTATAGGAGAAGGGAACATTGATGAGATTCTTTTCTACCTTGCCCCAGCCAACGGACTCATCATTGATGTCCGCTCCAACGGCGGAGGCATGCTGACCTCTGCGGAAGCACTCGCACGGCGATTCACCAACCGTGAAATCCTTGTGGGATACATGCAGCACAAGACGGGCAAAGGACATGAGGATTTCTCTGCCATGGCTGAGCAGCATCTGTCAGCAAGCAACCGTCTGCGGTGGCAGAAGAAGGTTGTGGTGCTGACAAACCGTGGCGTTTACAGTGCTGCAAATGAGTTCGTTAAATACATGAAGGTATGCGGAGCGACAATCGTCGGCGACCGTACAGGCGGCGGAGCAGGGATGCCGTTCTCCTCGGAACTGCCCAACGGCTGGTCTGTAAGGTTCTCCGCCTGCCCGATGTATGACATTGACGGCAACTCAACGGAGCAGGGAATAGACCCGGACATAAATGTCTCACTGAGCGATGAGGACTTCCGGCGCGGAAAGGACTCCATTATCGAATATGCAAGAAAACTATTTTAGATTATGCTGAAAGTAGAACATATAGTAAAAAGGTATGCTGAGCATACCGCCCTTGACGATGTAAGCATCCACGTCAAGAAGGGAAAAGTGTTCGGACTGCTGGGACCGAATGGTGCCGGCAAGACGACGCTAATCCGTATAATCAACCGTATCACCGCCCCGGACAGTGGAAAAGTAATCTTTGACGGCCACGATTTCAGTGCCGATGATGTGCGTAAGATTGGCTATCTGCCGGAAGAGCGCGGCTTGTACAAAAAAATGAAAGTCGGAGAGCAGGCTCTTTACCTCGCCCGACTGAAAGGTATGTCGTCACAGGACGCTAAGGCGGAGCTGACGAAATGGTTTGAAAAGTTTGAGATAATGCCATGGTGGCACAAGAAACTGGAGGAACTGTCCAAAGGCATGCAGCAGAAGGTGCAGTTCATAACCACCGTTGTCCACCGCCCTCCCCTGCTTATCTTTGATGAGCCTTTCTCAGGTTTCGACCCTGTAAACGCAGAGCTTCTTAAGCGCGAGATACTACAACTGAGGGACGAGGGGCACACCATCATCTACAGTACCCACAACATGGCATCCGTGGAAGATGTCTGCGACGACATCGCCCTTATCAACAAAAGCCGGGTAGTGCTATCAGGAAGCGTCATTGACGTGAAACGGCAGTTCGCTGACGGCACTTTCGAAATCAAGGCACAGGGAACGCGCGAGCAGGTTGAAAACCTCGCCCAACAACTCAAGAATGTAGAAGTCCATGAGGTTCTTCCGTCAATGAACGATGTGTTCCTTAACACAATAACCTCCGGCACAAACAAATAAAAAGACCATACAATGAATAATTTAGGAATAGTTATCGGCAGGGAATACATGACACGTGTGAAGAAGAAGTCATTCCTCATACTGACCATTCTCATGCCTTTCCTCATTGCCGCACTGTGCGCATTCCCTGTGATTCTTGGTTCCATAAAGGATGACGAGCAGAAACAGGTAGTCATCATGGACAAGACAGAGAAATACCTGCCGCTCTTCACCAACACCGGCACTGCCTGCAACAGTGCTTCGGATGATGAAATGAAGGGCTACAAATTCGTACCGGGAGCAGGCGATGTGCAATTATATAATAATGAAGAACTGGACATCGAGGCTGTTGTCTGCATAACAGGAGACCTGACTTCAGACCCCAACGCAATAAAGATATACAGCCGTAACGAGGTGCAGAACGACCTCATACGCCACGTGGAGAGAATCCTTGACACACAAGTTCACAAGGATAAACTCGCCGCATACAACATCCCACAGCTTGAGAACATCGTGAGCGACTTGCAGACAAGCATAAACATAAAGACAGTGAAATGGGGTGACAACGGTGAAGAGACTTTGTCGTCAAGCGAACTCGCAATGGCACTTGGACTTATCTCTGCTATCCTCATTTACATGTTTGTGCTCATGTACGGCGCAATGGTAATGCAGGGCGTTATGGAAGAGAAGACAAACCGCATCATAGAGGTGATTGTGGGAAGCGTGAAGCCATTCCAGCTTATGATGGGAAAAATAATCGGCGTGATGCTTGTAGGATTCACACAAATGCTTGTATGGGGCGCAATGCTTCTCGGCATCAGTGCACTTGTGGGCATCAGTGTCATGCCTTCCATGGCAGACCCGGCCATAGGGATGGAAGGAGGACAAACGGCACAGCAGGCAGCCCTTCAAGCATTGGAGAATAACGACTCATCGGCAGAATTCATGCAGGCTGCAAGCAATCTGCCACTGGCAGAGATAGGCATAATGTTCCTGTTCTTCTTCCTTGGAGGATATATCCTCTACTCCTCTTTCTACGCAGCCATAGGCGCAGCAGTCAATTCGCAAGAAGACTCTTCACAGTTCATGACACCTATGGTGATAATAATGGTCTTCGCGCTCTATGCAGCAATGGGCTCTGCCGAGAACACTGACGGCCCATTGGCATTCTGGGCTTCCATGTTCCCTCTGACAAGCCCTATTGTCATGATGGTGCGCATACCGTTCGGCGTGCCTCTGTGGCAGGAACTGCTCTCTCTCGCAATACTCTACGCCACAGCCCTGCTGTTTGTATGGGTAGGCGGAAAGATTTACCGCATAGGCATACTCATGTATGGCAAGAAACCAACCGTTAAGGAGATGTGGAAATGGATGAAGTATTCATAAATTCACACATTACCTTATCATAACAAACTATATAAACATTAACTTACAAACTACCAAAATTATGTATTCAGACCCAAAAGATTGTCTCTATTGCCAGAACAATGAGACACTGCACAACCTCATGATTGAGATTTGCCACCTCCGTGTTTCACGTGTCTTCCTTTTCAAAGAGCAGACTTACCGCGGACGCTGTCTTGTGGCTTATGACGGACATGTCAATGACCTCAACGAACTTAACGACCAGCAGCGCAACGACTTCATGGCGGACGTGGCACAGACCACACGTGCCATGCAGCGCGCATTCAACCCTGAGAAGATTAACTACGGTGCATTCTCCGATACACTCTCCCACCTCCATTTCCACCTCGCTCCTAAGTACGTAGGAGGCCCTGACTATCCGGGACTGTTCCGCATGAATCCGGGTGAGGTTTATCTCACCGACGAAGAGTACAAGGACATGATTGAACTCATCAAGAAAAACCTCTAAACAAAGCCACAGTCCATATTTCATTACATATATGGACAAACAATCTTATACGACATCAGCTGGCACTGACTCTTATCACGAGCGTGCCGGCTGATGTCGTATAATCCCCAAGCTGCCAAGGGAACTGACTGACGAAAATGTTGCTTAAAAGGGGCCGGGATTATTGGTCTGTTGACAAACTTAAAAGCAATAAAAATAGCAAGATATTGGTCGGCATAGTAAAAGGTAACCCTTGACAATATGAAGGGTTACCTTTCACTATGCCAAGAGTTACCTTTTACAGTACGAAAGGTTACCTTTCATACTGCCACTGATTATCTAAAAACGAATGTGCAAATATCTCTTATTCTCTTTTTGCCATAAACCATTATTTATGAGAGCATTAGCACGCACAAACATCAAAACATCCTATCATTTGAACTTTGCCTCGATGAACTGCGGAACCTTCCACAGCATCTTCTCTATCTTCATCAGCACAGGGTTCATGCCGTGGGAACTGTACATGCGCACATCCTCACGCCACATCTGTCTGCGACGTGCGCTGTCAGTGCTCAGGCCACCCATGCGCATGCGGACGATGTACTCCGGCAGATAGGTAACGGACAGATCGCCACCGACAAGGTAGCGGAAGAGAAGGTCGGAGTCCGCTGCTATCTTGTAGCTCTCGTTATAAAGTCCCTTGCGCTCCATCACGCTGCGGCGGATATAGCACGTAGGATGCAAAGGGAGCCAGCCGTGACGGACTTTCCAAAGGCGGTACTTGCCGCCTATCCAGTTGCGGACAACCTTGCCGGTACGCTCATGGTTCACAAACAGACCGTCACCGTAAAGGAAGTCGGCATGACTCTCGCGGAAGCGCTCGGCTATATGGGAGACTGTCTCACCGGAGTACAGGAAGTCATCGGAATGGACAAGACCGATGATGTCACCTGTTGCCATGCGGATGCCTTTGTTCAGTGCCTCATACATCCCGCCGTCAGGCTCGGAGATGACTTTCATCTCGAAACCGGGATGCGTAGACCTGAAACCGGCTTCTTTGGAAAGGCGTTCCATTTCCTTTATTATCTCCAGAGATTTATCCGTGGAAGAGCCGTCAACGATGATGTACTCAATATCCGGGTAGTCCTGCGACATGACGCTGTCTATGGCGCCACGGATGGTGGACTCGCGGTTGTAGCAAGAGGTGATTATAGATATCTTCATAACAGTGTTTTTCTTCTTAGTGAAATCGCTGCTGAAAGGAATTTCTGATGTTCCCTCAGACAGTTTTTATCCTTCTTTTTCTTATCATCACCGCCGGAATGCCTTGGTAAATCCCGGCAGATTCAGTGTCCTTTGTTATCACGCTGCCGACTGTGGCAATGGAGTTCTCGCACATCGTTATGCCCGGACAGACAACAACGCGAGCACCAACCCACACTCCGTCCTCAAGGACAATAGGGGCATTGCGGTATGGCATTGAAGGTATGGTGTAATCATGGTTGCCGGTGAGAAGCAACGCTCCTTGTGACACACAGGCATTGCTGCCGATGGTCACATGGTCGAGATTGTCAATCCAGCAGTTCTCACCCAGCCACACATTGTCGCCCACCGTAAGTTTCCATGGGAACTTGATGGTCACATTATTCTTTATCACCAAGCCTTTGCCTATCTTTGCACCGAACGCGCGAAGAAGAAAAACCTTTATTCCCATGAAAGGATTCCATGAGGCGCGGACAAACAGCGCATTGACAAAATACCACAGTGCTATCTTCAGCCCGCCGGCCCCTTTATCGAAATTTCCCGTGGTGAAAGCTCCCAAATCAACTCTTCCCATTGCCAAGTATGTTGTTGTACATTTCCACAAATTCCTCAGCGACCTTGCGCTCGGAATACTTTTCTTCCACAAGTCGTCGGCCGTTATGCCCTTTCTTCTCCAACTCTTCTTCCGAAAGCTCGAGGAAAGAGCGCAGGGCTGCCACCGTAGGTTCTGTACCGACGGCTGTCCACCAACCGCAATCGTAATCATGAAGGTCGCCCCATGGTGTTCCCTCGGTGGTCACGACAGGTGTGCCGCTTGCCAACGCCTCAGCGACAACTATGCCGAAATTCTCACTGTGTGTCGGAAGGACAAACAAGTCTGCCTGACGGAACAGTTCCCATTTCCGGTCACCGTAGACACCGCCTTCGAAGCGGATGATGTCAGCAATGCCAAGGTCGGAAGCACGACGCTTCAGTTCATTGATGTAGGTCTCCTCACCTTCGCCGGCAATACGCACGGTGTATCCGTGCAGTTCAGATTTCAGTTCTGCCACCGCATCGATGAGGAAGTTTATGCCTTTCTTCACATGTACACGGCTCAGGAACAGTATCTCCTTGTTGCGCTTCCATGATGTCTTCATCTCTATGCTGTCAACATCTACGCCATTGGCTATGACACTGATTTTATTGTTGTAGCCCAGTGCAAGAAGATTGTCTTTCTCGCTCTCCGCTGTGGCATGAAGGTGTTCTGCACGGACAACGGCACTCTTCTGATAGAGAAGCAATGCCGGGAATTTCCTTGTCCAATAATGCCTCTGCATAATCCATGGCTCAAGCATGCCATGAGGGGTAAGGACAACTTTATATCCTGACGATTGTGCCCACCGCTGAAGCATGGCACAACTTGGTGTCCAGCAGCAGTTGATGTGGACAATGTCCGGATGCACCTCTGACAGAAGTTCCTGCCATGAATGCTTCAGGCTCAGAGGGCTCTTCCATGACGGCAGCCTGTGGACTATGCCGTTGTCCATAGGAAGTTCGTTATCACTTCCGTGAGAGGCAATGTGAAGCTCCGTCAGCAGTCCGAGTTCCTTGGAAAGAAGCTGCATATAAAAAGCCGTGCCGCCCCAAGTGCGGTCAAGGCTTGGAATGTAGTGTATTACCTTTATCATAAGATACTCAATGCGTTTTTAACCATATTCTCCGGAAGAAGTGTGCAGGCAAGTGCCTTTGCCTCCTGCCCCATGCGGACAATGTCACAGTCCGGAGTGTCGCTGACAGTACGCTCGCAGTCATCAAAAGTGTCGAAAATCATACCGTTGACTCCTGACTTTATGTAACTGTACTCCACGCACTGCAATGTCTCTGTGGAGCGACGGAACGTGAAGATTGGCAAGCCGTAGCCCATAGCCTCAACAATGGACAGCCCTACCCAACCGGGCTGGAAATAGATGTCTGCCGCAGAGAAAAGCTCGCGTTTCAGATTGACATCATAGACAGCACCAAAGTCATGCACGTTCTTATAGCTGCTGAAATCTGGTTTGTTGGCACCGTCGCCGATTATTATGAAACCGAAACGGCTGCTGTCAAGGCTCTCTATGGCACGAAGAAGCAGGTCGACACGTCGGTAAGGGGAAGTGAAACGGGCGCAGAAAATCAGTATTCTTTCTTCCGTTATGCCATGCTTCTCTTTCAATGACGCTTTGGACATTGGTGGGATGTATGAGACTATGCCGTCCATGCCTGTCACAGTGTTGTTCAGTGCCACTATCTTTTTCTTTGGGAAAATCTCTTTCCATTGCTTTTCCTCTTTCGGCATATACAGCCATATACCGTCAGCCATTGCTCCCATCCATTTCAGTTTCCAGTCCACTTGCTGTTCTTCCTTCAGATAGCGTTTCACGGAAATGCCCTGACCATACAGTATGATATGTTTCCTGTGGATGAACTTTGTCAGTAGCAAAAGCCATGTGGTGATATGCGCGAAATGGAGCATCAGCACAAGTGTATCATATTCCTTGCGCAACAATTTGAAAGGGTTATACCACAGTATGCCATGCCATTGCATGTTCGGAATATAACTTGCCCCTTCACTTTGTACCTTGAAACCATTCTTTGCCGCTGCCGCCTGAGAATTGTAGACATAGATGTCTGCCTTTCCGCATTGCTCACGCAGACCTGCAAAAAAATCCTCACGGTAATGCGGCACCTCAGGCTGCAATATCGCTAAATTCTTAAAACTCATAAACAAAATTATTTTGTGTCATATGGACGATGAAAGAAAAGCATTGAAACCAATGCCAAACAAAATATGTCCATTCATGGGACTTACTGTGATATACTCTGCAGTAGCTTCTCCAAGCATTTTGCCAAATGCCTCTGACCTTCTTCATTAAGATGAATGCCGTCACGGAACATCTTCGGAGTCTCACCGGATTCCAGTCCCGTCATGCAATGGACATCATTCTCTTCCGCCCATTGAAGGATGACTTTCCCCATGGCGTTATACTCACCGGCCTCAACCTCACCACGCTCGGCATGGAGATAGATGCTGAAAGGAATTCCTACAGAGTCTGCAATGGCTTTTAACTCACCAAAGCCTTCATTTATGGGATATTCCATCGGAGACTTTGGCTGCACCACAGCATTCGCCACCTGATGTGCAACAGTCTCGTCCGGGTCAAGCTGTTGCTTTGTCTTGTTCCAAATCACCGTAACCTTCGGAACAATATACCTGTCCAGCAACTCCCATACCGCCAACTTGTACTGCTTGTCCGGATAATTCGGAAACCTGCCTACAACCGGCACATGGGACATACGGTCGTAGGCATCATGGCTGCTGCACACCAGCACCATCGCCTTGGCACAAAAAGTACCACTCTCTTTCAGATATGCAGCACAGTTATCAGGTCCCCAGCTGCCCGCAGAGATGTTCAGCATCTGCATCCCTGTTTCTTTAGAGAAAAGGACTGATGCCAAATCAGCCTGGTCAGTCATTGTGCCGCCGAACAGCACGGAGTCACCAAGACCAAGCACAATTGTTTTTGTCGTGTCCGGCTCTTCGCTGTTACGTTGCGAAAAAGAATTCGTCTTTATGTGAGCACCGAACCTATATCTGTCCTGATTCGGCTGTGCAATATACTCATACAATTCACTTTCGTTGTAAAGAAGGGCATCACAGAAACCGAAAGCGCGAAGGAGAAGTTCTGAACAGATAAATATGGCTGGTACAGCCAATATAATACTATACTTTCTTATATTCTTATAGCTCATATCCTTGTTGCTTTAATGCAATAAGTTGTTGCTTGTACATCTGTGCCTCACTCAGCACGCCAATACACATCCAACAGACAATGCACATGTACCATCCGCCCTGGAACATATAACCCTCCAAAATAGTATGTACTGTAAAGAAACAGAAGATTGCATACATCAGAACGTATTCCGTATCATACTTTATATTCTTAACGGAGGTAAAAGTACGAAGCCAAAGTATCAGGGCGATAACAAAGCCCATTATGCCTGTCTGGGCAAGGATTGCAATCCAACTGCCACCGGACTCGTCACGTCCAATCTTACGGTCACTCCCCACACCACTAACAGCATACCCTACTCCAAAAAGAGGAGAAGAGTTGAACTCTGCCATTCGCTTGATCCACAATGCATCTCTAGAAGTTACCCCCGTTGCCTCTTGTGCATCTTGCTTTTGCATCATACGCTCCGCACTCTTCATGAAAAAAGGAAATGAGAGGACTCCTATCACACCAAATACCATCACATACTTCATAATAGCTTTCGCATTGAATGAAAGCCAATAGAAAAGCAAGCCGGAAGAGACAACCGCTAAGCCTGCTGCCGAACGAGAAGCGGAAAGCAGACAAACATAAATTGAAGCAAGGAGCATCAGGAGAAGAAGGTACTGGTATTTAGAACCCTTACCCTTATTCTTAAACAGCAGATAAGCAAACAATATAATACTCATTGCCGCTGCGGCACTGTTCCACATCGGGAACTTGGCATATCCGGAAAACTCATCAACACCGCCATACTCCATCATACTTCCGCCATAACGGATTATCTGGTTATTCACTCCCTGAGCCTTCGCTATAAGACTTATTATCACTGTTATAGCAAATCCTATAACGAAGTTTCTCATCAATTTCTTTTTGAACAAGTGCCACCGAACACTTGTCATAAAAGGTCCGCACATTACAAGGATTGCCGTAAACAGTATCAGACGTAAGTCCAAAGCCATATTTATTATGGATGCAAGCCACACAACGGCAAGGAACAGCACATAGATAGAGTACTTTGACTCCATACGCACACTGTACTTGCTCATCTTGTAGCCCAATAAGGCAAGACCGATGTAATAAACAAATGTAGGAATATTATAGGGATAAAGATTGCTGAATATACAGAACGTTATCAGCAGTTCCATTTTGTTATTCCTATAATAGTTTTTGATTGCTTTCCACATAACATATTTATTTTACAGCCAGCAGAGTTGCAACGGCAGTATCAAAGCCAAGCACATCCATAGAATGACGCACAATTATCGCCTTGTCAATATAGGAGGACTTGGTATATAAACTAAATTTCATAATTTTATTCTTCACATTTCGCTATATCATTTGCGCTTCATCCCCCCAGGAGTTGCATTGAAAATCTGAATACATTTATAAATTTTAGATATCCTCCATGGAAACATTCTAAACAGAATACCTTCAAGTTTGTATTTCAATACATTAGTACACAAAAGACACCTAAATAAATTACGGTTTTCATACCATAAACGATTCAGTTCTCTTTCTTGATGACAATCAAATTTGTACGTATTATACAAAGATGCGTTCAAAGCCTCGGACATATAGTTATTTAATGACACAAGGATATCTTGCTCTCTAGCAGAAACTGCAAAACAGCTTAACTCACGAACAACAGTAACAAGATCAAAAGCTCTTTTGGGATTTATTCCACGAGTCGTCGATTCCGGATTCTGATAGACAAAATAGCAGATTTCATTTATAAAACCTATACGATTTGTACGATAGTACATTCTAGGGCATATTTCAGTATCCTCATGGAACATTCCTTCTATAAAAAACAACCCATTATCTATCAGATGTGAACGCTTCCATATAGTATAAGTCGGACTTATCAAGAAAATAGAATCACACAATAAATCCTTTCCACTTACAATTTTAGTTTCATCAAAAGTTCTCCACCTTTTCAATTCTTGTCCGTGGAGTGTCGCATGCCCAACAGTAATCCCCTCCAAATCTTTTTCTTTCAGAGCTGTCAAAATCCTATTCAGGCAGTTTTCTTTTATCCAATCATCCGCATCAACAAACCATATATATTCACCGCATGCTTGCCGCAGACCATTATTACGAGCTGCCCCCTGTTTGGCATTCTCTTGGAAAATATATCGAACATTCGGATTTACATTCTGATAAGAGTCAACTATTTTGCTCGTATTGTCAGTAGAACCATCATCAACAACTATTATTTCATAATCATCAGTTGGTATATCTTGATGAAGGCAACTTTCCAAACACTTTGGAAGAAATTTTTCTGCATTATATGCAGGTATAATTATCGAAAGGTTAATCATAAATAAATATCTACTACTGTTTTTTATAATTATAAACTTTGCTCATTACTACCTATTAACAAATTTATATTTTAACAGTCATGTATCTGCTTTTTTTGATTTTGATTCCATTTTCCTTATCACGCATGGATTACCATACGCAATGCTATTGTCCGGCACATCTGTTCTGACAAACGCATTCGCTGATATTCTTACATTATTTCCTATCCTTATCTTTCCTGCAACTACAGCACCCGCATACATTGTCACATTATTCCCAATAACAGGTTTGCCATCCTTGCCCCATCCTACCGTACAGTTCTGATGAAAACAGAAATTAGTTCCAATACTTTCCGCTACTATTATTGAGGAAAAGCCATGTTGTATAATTACCCCCCCCGATATATTACTGTGAAGATAGCAGTTCTGCACACGTTTTAGAAAAATATTGCATATATGTCTGACTGCAAATGGCAGTCTATGGTAGAAAACCGTTCTATACTCATTACGCTTACACAACAGCATTACAAAAGCATCGACGTCACTAACCGATTCATCAATAGCAATAAAACGTTTCCAAGCCTTCAAGTCCTCAAGGATAAGTGGAATACGTTTGGAATAATATACGAATACAAGTATATAAGGTAATAGAAGTATCTTCTTCATTATAATATTACAGCTTCATTATCCATTTCGCAAGTTTCTCCTGCAGTTTCATCTTCCTGTATCCCAAAGTCTTCTTCTTGGGATTCGTGATGTCGCGAGTGCTCATGCCGGCTTTCTTGTTCCAACTCTGTGCCACACGGTGAATGCATACTACATCCTTCATACTTGTATAACCCGGCTGGTCGAAATACTGGTATGGATAGATATGTATGCCATTATCCAATACCTGCAACTTATTCACACAATCCCTTGAGTCAAAACCATAGCGCTCTGCCAAACGAACCTGAAGCATTGGGATTATCGTCATGTCGTAACGAAGCTCCTGAGGAAGATTCTCATTATGAGAACGGATAAAATGCCTGTGCTCATAAAACTCCAGACACTCCTTTATGAAAGGATGATGCTTCTCGGCACCGAAGCAATGGGAGGTCAGTGTGGCGTAATCTTCCTTGCCCTGCTCCTTATGCACATAGTACTCACGGCCTATGAACATTCCGTCATTCAGGAACGGGTCAAACGGCTTGAACACATCAATGTCCGTGTCAAGCCAGATTCCGCCGTAATGGTAGACGGCATACAGGCGCACGAAATCAGCTGCAAAAGCCCATTTCTTAACGCTTACCGCCTCATTGGCAAAAACATTGTTACACTCCGCCAATTTCTTGGCGTCCCATAATATAAACTCATAGTCAGGAAGCACTTTCTTCCAAGTGTCCATACACTCTTTAAGAAATGTTGGATATGGTTCTCCACTGAACCAACTGTAATGTATTATTTTGGGTATCATGATATTCCTTTTATTCTCAGATAAATTTTGTTTGTAATAAAATATAATCGCACACTACTGTATGCCAGCCGGATTTTCCGGTTTTCAAAACAAGTAAAACCTATACTACGGTAAATATCCACGATCTCACATACACGCTTCTGATATTCCTGCCTATCAAGTCTTTCTACAAGAGAAGCGGAGTAAAGCCAGTTCTTCATAAGCATCTCAAGGCGGATGTTCAGCCATACAGATGATGCGATGCCATGCTTAACAATGAATCCGTGGAGATTATGCAATACAAGATACAGATCATCAACAGCATTACGCCTGTATCGACAGCTATGCGTTGCCGAACCTTCGCGTATCAGATAATGATACAACGGCTCTGAGATCGAAATAGGATTCAGGCAAAGCATCTCATACTTATATTGGAACTCCAAATCCTCCGCCAACCGTATACCTTTTGTAAACCTCAGACCATGCTCCTGTATGACATCATTCCTGAAAATCATGCACTGGTTGAAGAAGGATATCTGATTCCTCAGGAAATCATTCTTCCCAATGTCCTTCATCTCCTTTCTTTCATGAGAGACTGCATGGTCTCCCTCATGCCTGATTTGACCGAACATGACAAGGTCATTATCAGAATAGCTATGACAGGCATCTTTCAGGATGCTAACAGCCCCATGTTCTATCCAGTCATCTGAATCTACAAACCATATCCATTCTCCTGATGCAGCATCAAGTCCGCTGTTCCTTGCGACGGCAACTCCCTGGTTCTCCTGATGAATGACTTTTATACGGCTGTCCTTCTCCACATAATCGTCACATATCCGTGAAGATGTATCATGGCTTCCGTCGTCAATAAGAACCAGCTCCCAGTCTCCGCAAGTCTGACTAATGACGGAATCCACGCACCGGCACAGATACTGTTCCACATTGTAAACAGGAACAATAAAAGATACAAAAGGTCTCTGTGTCATTCTTTTCTATCTCAATCAATTTTGTGTCATTTTCCGAACATCTTTCTTATAACTCTTGCCGTAAACTCTAAAGTCTTGAAATAATTGCTTTCCACATCAGCAAGCGTAGCAATACGGACAAGAAGATTTGGGTGCACTATATCATGCTGCATACGTTTGGAGAAATGCTCGTCAAGTACTTTTTGGCGTTCTTCTTCTCTCTTTTCCTTTTGAGAAGACGAGACCCCTCCTTGAGCAAATTTGCAAATGAATTTTTCTATTTTCTTATAGGAACGGTCTTTGATGATCAGTTCAAAGAACATTTGCTCCCAATCCGATACAATTCTCAAATCTTCTCGATAAGGTCGTTGTTTCAACAATGATGTATGAATGAATGTCGCTTGGTGGCTCAAAGAGTATATTGCCATAAGATAGGTTGTCGGCTGACTTACAGCTTTCCATACACTGGTATGGCCATCGGAAAAAGTGCATAGAGTATCTCCGGAGATAAAATCAGCATCTCCCAACAATGGAAGAACACTTTCTATTGTATCATGAGAATATAATGAGTCACCCGCATTCAGAAAAAGACAGTATTCGCCCCTTGCCTGAGCTATTCCTTTATTCATGGCATTATATATGCCATTGTCTTTCTCACTTACTTTATAATCGATTATTTCATCATACTGCTTCAACAGCTCGCAGGAACCATCCTCTGAGGCTCCATCTATGACAATATACTGAAAATCTTTACAGATCTGGTTGCTAACGCTTTCCAATGTACGTGCCAATCCTGCTTTATCATTATAGCATACTGTTATGATTGAAAGTTTCATATACTTTTATTAATAAGTTTATTTGCTTTATCTGTTATCCAATAAAACAAATAAGAACCAAAAATCAATGCTTGTAAAAAGATTATCGTTTTCACCCCTCGCCCCACAGAGATGAAGTCATACGAAAGCAATGCTAAATTTGTACCATAGTAGATTTGTAAAGTATTGTTTCCAACAACCTTATATACCACATGCAATTTTTCAATATTGAGTCTATCGAAAACACAATGCATCTTAGCCAATAAGAATACCAATAAAGGGGTGATCAGAGTTGTCAATAGGAAATTAACATCCTCACCTTGGCACACTACCAGCCCCACAAAACTGAGCGTATAGAAAATTGTAATATATTGCTGCTGACGATAAGTATCACGAAACATTGCCAGATAGATTCCAAACACAAACATTGGAATACGATGCAGCATTGCAAGCTGAGACCAATGCATAGGGCATAGCCATGTTACAGCCAAAACTATTGGAACTGTGAGAATTACCCCCCCATACGAGTTCGTACAATAATATAATAAAACAGAGGAAATAGGAGATAAAGTTGCAGAATTGCACTGACATACCAATCCACTCCTCCATGGTTGAACGTATAGTCCAATGTACTGAACATCCAAAGAATCTCACCACCTGACATTTCATATCCTCCAGCAAGTCTATCCAGAACAAGTATACTACCCATTAGCAAATAACAAGGTAATATCTTAATCAACCTATTCTTGTAAAAACCTCCTATACTATTTTTACGAAAAGAATATGTCAATCCAAAACCACTAAGTAGAAAGAATATATCAACCCCAATAAATCCCCATTGAAGTATCATTCCTATATACCAAGGAAAACCTCCTACCCAACATTTGTAATGGTAAACAACTACAAGAACAATGGCTAAAGCCATCAGCCCTAAACGACATTTTGAAATATAGTCTGCCATATTTACTTGATGTAATCTCAAACTCATTCTTTTTCCTTTTTTATTTTTCAACATAAATAGTGAATATTTCTCTATTGGACAATGACGATCATCGTGTATGGAAATCCACGATGATCACATATATCAAGACTAATTATATCTGTATGAGTATTAAACTATTTTTCGATACAATTTTATGTATTGGTTGGCTATAATGTCATAAGAAAAGCGAGACAGTACATCTGTACGGATAATGTCACGGCTATAGGTTGTCCCCATAGCATTACGTATCCCTATCTCAAGGGCATCCACCGTAAAGTCCTCACAAATCACACCTGTGGCAGGAGTAATCTGTTCAGGAACTCCACTGCAAGGGAATGCTACTACAGGAGTACCGCAAGCCATGGCTTCCAACGGTGTCTGTGCAAAACCTTCCTGGAAAGAAGAAAGTACAAAATAGTCTGCCGCTGAATAATATTGAGACAGCAAGTTCTTATCGGAAACCAAACCGGCACACCGGATTTCAATATTACTTTTTGGCACATCCTTATATCCTCCAAGACAAATCAACATAACGCGATTGTCATCCAATCGTTCCAATGCCTCTATCAGCAATGAAAGTCCCTTGCGTTTATCTTCTATGGCAAAAGATGAGAAAAGGAACACTTTCTTGTCCAACGGTATATCCAGCCTCATTCTGCAATCTTCCTTATCCAGCATTTGATACAGATTTCCTTCCACACCATTATGAATAAGCGTCACCGGACAATTTTTCAATATATCACTCGAATGGAAGAAATCCTGCATTTTCGAAGAAATCGCGACCAGATATGGTTTCTTTCCACTATTGATTGCCTTTTTCTTTATTTCAACATATATCTTATCCAACTTAAGATAAGTTTCTCCGGCATTCTGCTTGGCACTTACATAATGGAAACCACCCAAACCGGGATTCTCATCATGAATCGTCCAAACGACTGGTTTGTCTATTTTCTTAAAAAACGAAGGAAAATCAACAAAATCAGAAATCCAATGCAGATGCACTATGTCTGCACTTTTTATCATCGGATGCTCCGTAAGGCAAGTATATTCCGTAACCGGAGAAGTGAAGAACATCGAGCCCGAAGTCTCAGCCTTACGGCGCAAATATTTAAGATACTCGAAACGTGGTCTGACAATGAACTTAACCACTTTCATCAATATGCGTATAAGAGTATTATCATATCTCTTATATACCGCATCCTTGACAGCAATAGCGACGCCATCACTTTCTTCTCCGCTCATCAGAAGCATAGAAGACTCTATGCCCGCCTCATTCAATGCGGCACTTATCCTCATGGCGCACCATGTTGCACCACCATCAGGAAGTTTACATACATGAACAACTTTCATAAATCACCAATAACATCCACCCTCAACGCCATCGGCTTTCTGAGGTTTTTCTGTTTCGTCAGGGCGAACCCAATATTCATTATAATAGGTTGACGCATAGGGATGTATTTTTATATATCCCTCATCCGTTTCCCAACGCTTTCCTTTTATGCCAAAAAGTAATTGTAACACACCACCTAAATGTATTGCCTGCTTTCCACAATCTTTAGCATAGGCTGCAAGAGGAAACCCATAAGCTCCACATCCCAACAGACAGACATCATAGTCCACTGCATCCATCTGGCGCTTCATATAGTCAAGAGCATCAAACCAGTCATTAAAATTTTCATCCGCACATCCTAAAGTCTGAACTGCCTTAATTGTATGAAGCTCAAATTCTGGCAATATATCAGGACATTGGGGAAATAATTTTTCCCTTCGTGCATATTGTTTTCTAATTGTTTCTTCAAAAGGATGTATCACAAGAACTTTTTTCCCCTTCAATGCGCGTGTCCATGGGTTTTCCGTCAACAAAGGAGTCATTAATTCACGGTCAACCTTTACAGACGAAGCTAATTCTTTTTTGAAATCTGCTTCATTATAACACCAGCTTCCAAGAATATCCACTTTTGACATACATTTTACCATCAAATCGTAAAATTTTCTCAAAGCTTCAATATCATCAGAGGGGAAGAATCCGGAAAGTTGATTGAACATCGGAATAAGAATCGGATTCAAGAAATTTGGCTGCCCTCTCCATATGATATATTTCACATTGGAACGATACTTGTAAAATGTGTATTTCAAATTCTCCAAAACCATCATTTCCGTATGACCTAACCGAGCAATCATCAAAGGTTTTCGTGATTGGATAGCATCACATATTATTGACATGATTTTTTCTTTATCCTTTTCACTTTCTTTGGTAAAGAAAGATTCTGCATGCGGACCAATTATTTTTCCATATAAACTACGCATGCGCATTATTATTCGCGCATGCAGACTACATTTTACAACTTCCATGATATATTTCTTTTTACTATTTTTGCAGGCTGTCCTACAATTATCGACGAAATTTCACTCTTTGTAGATGCTGTTACTACAGATCTAGCACCAACTATGCTGCTATCAGCAATCTTAGCACCTTTCAGTACAAAAACTTGCTCACCCAACCACACATGATTACCAATAATTATGTCCTGAGGAGTGTTTATTACTTTATTCTCTTCATCCATAATAACATGGGAATCAGATGTCCTTACGACACAGTCTTTTGCCAATAGTGTACCATCACCTATCGAAATCTTTGTATCAGCCATTGCAGATAGACAGCAGCCTGGTCCAATCCAAGTTCCTTTGCCTAATTCTATACAACTTTCTTCTTTTTCAAAAGCAAATGTAACGCCACTGACACAGATACCATCCCCAAACTTCACAACATGATTATTTCCTTGAAAAAAGAACTTGCAATTCTCCAGTATAACATTTTTTCCTGCCAATATTCTGTTATTTTGCCCCTTATCAGATATATAAATATTTCGGGTGCAAAGATGTCCTTTGATTATTGTCTTATGTAAATTCCTTAACAATAAATAATTCCATTTATATCTCAAAATTTTTAATAAAAAAAATAATTTGTTCATTTCTTGAATTCTATTTTATAGTTAAATAAAGTCCCAAAACGCTTATCTATCCATAAAGCTACATATATAGAACTCACCAGCGTAATTACCAGTACAAAAACTGCTAAAAATACATCTCCTTTGGGATTGTTCAAATCATACCATGGATAATATCTTTTGGCAACAATAGACACACCCAACCATGCCCCTTTTATTATCATGCAATGCAAACACATCACATGTAAGGATAAGACACCTATTTTTGAAAGATATCTACTAATAGTTTTATATTGCGAAATTATGGACGAGGCAATGATAACAACAGAGATTCCTATCAAAGCATATACGAAGCAACCCACGAAACTTGTTATTGTCAAAGACCACATATCTGTGTAGATGTTAGGGTGGAACACCAAAGCCATACTGAATATTCCAAGAACTATATAGTTCCAACGACTATTAACAAGCCAACCGTATATTGTTCGCTTGTTATTTCCCCATATCTTATTGTAAGCGACATCGCCTATATAGAAAAAAGGATAAGCCAATAATGATTGCGACAAACAACATGGCAAATCCAATTTACTACACACCATGCCGCAGCCTAAAACTCCTGTAACTATAGCCAATAGAGGGGGGGGGGGAATTTAAGTCTACTATTTATCCAGTGTAATATATTACATGTAAAAAGACTTATTAAGAACCAGATTGCTAAGGGATGGAAGGACAGAAATATCCCCTTTATTTCTTCTATATTTTTATAAGAAGCAAAAATAATTATGTCCATTACTATTGTTTGGGCAAACAAATATATTATATATGGTATTAATAGTCTACATCCTTTGTCTGAAAAAAACTGAATAAAAGACTTATTGGTTTTGCAATAAAAACCTGACAAAAAGAAAAATAGAGGCATATGGAACAAATATATAATTGAGATTATTGCATCAAAACTTGATGATGCAATGTGCCCTACTACAACCAAAATTATCCCTATTCCTTTTGCTATATCTACGACCTCATTACGTTGTTTCATATGAATTCTTTGATGATGAAATAGTCCTATTTATGAAAATATCATTTTTGAGGAATTGTAACAGCACAAACGGATTTAATTTGCATAAAATCACCTATTGAAATATTTCTTCAATCCACCGAAATACCCAATCAATCCTGATATAAATGCATCACGTATCAGACTTGTTTTTGAATCATTGCCCAAAGTTACTCTATAATAATTTTTATAAGCACGATACAGATACTGGCTCATTCTGAATCCACGCCATTTACTTGGCTGCTCCAACATGATATTATATACCCTGTTACGTATGGCACAGTATAGCTTCCAATCAACATCCACTATAACAAGATAAGCATTGAATGTATCTGCATTTCGAACAACATTCTGTCTATCAACAGGATGATAGTGAATAGCCTTAATGGTAGTCATACGATGAAATCCGGCTTTTTCCGCACGTATCTGATAATTAATTTCATCACCCCAAATAAACATCTCTTTTTTAGGATAACCGATTTTTTTTATCAACCTTGCAGAATAAAGGATACCATTAAAAGGAGAAGCCCACCCTTCGACAATACCATTGGAATCTGCTTTCTTGCAGAATTCGCTATATGTTGCATTCGGAACGAAAGAACATGCATCGCGGTCTTCGTCAGACAAAACTACAGGAGCTATATAATCCCTATCTTTCAAGAAAGGAACAAGTTCCTTCAAACAATTCTTATCGGGTTCTCCATCATCATCCATGACCCATATTCCATCAAAAGAATCGGATTCTGATGCAAGTTTCATACCAGTGTAAAATCCACCAGCCCCCCCTTCATTCTTCTCACATTTGTGATATTGAAAGAAAATACCATTTACATCCTGATTGCAATACCCTGCGGAAACTATATATTCATCAGTACCGTCTGTGCTTGCATTATCTATTATATAAACAGTCTTCGGCTTATACGTTTGCTGTTCTATAGCATTCAAACAGCGTTTCAACAGATTTTTTCTGTTGAAAGTTACAACTACACATCCTATATTATATTCATAATTTTTCATTTCCATCAAATAAAAAATTTCCTTCATTCTTCAATTACAACAAGCTCATATTTAGATTAAAATCCAAGAATCTTTTTAAATAAGTGAACAATCATCTTTCACCAACTATGTATTTTCTCTTTTTGTATTATATATGTATAACTCTTTTTATATAATTAATAGCAATAGATATTGGAATACATGCCACTAATAAAGTAAAAAATATTATTACAGGATTTCTGCTTGCATAAATAAAATCCTGAAAATATGACAAATATATAAAGTTATGAAATAGAAAAATATTCATTGAATGTTTTCCTAAAAAATCAAGAACTCTTTTCAGGTTTTCGTTAATTGTTAGCCTCGTATACAATAGTATAGTAATTATTGTGATAAACCAATCAAATTGTAATGTATTGAGAGCTCTTACACGTAGCCACAACATTATAATCAGCAACATAACAAGCGTTCTTGTATTAGGAATCTTCAACCTGTCACAAAAATTCTCATTTGCCATTATCATGCCTATTACAAAAATTATAGAGTAATTCTTAATGCAATCCATGAATGGGACTGCTGTTGACAGTATTACCCCCCCCCGAAATAGCATATAGCGGATTGGATTTCAAGAACTTATACAATAGCGGAAAAATAAAATACAATACAAGAATGCAACTCATAAACCACCAGCTACCATTATAACCTATTTTTCCAAAAACATTCAACAACCCAGTGATGTCCAAAAACAGATTCAAATATGGATAGCTGCCGTAAATTACATCAGGTGTTCTCCCTAACACAAATACTCCATAGGGAACAAACAGTAGCCAAATCAGCCAAAAAGTAGGAAACAACTTAAATACTCTATGGCTTACAAAAGATAGATAATTAATTTCTTCATTTTTATTATTAGCCTGTATGGTTAATCCATAACCTGAAAGAAATACAAAGATTGCCACACACAACTTGCAAATCAATCCTAGTGTATTCACTAAATAATGTTCGCCCCAAAGATGTATGTCATCAAACAAATCAGTAGCTACAAAAAATAAATGATGCCAAAGCAACATTAACAATGCTATCCCTTTCAGAACAGAAGTGTCTTTCTTGGTGAGATTGATTACCATTTTTATATTATAATTTCCATTGCTTTTTCTACAATCGGAGCCATATCATAATATTTATATTCTGCCAAACGACCACCGAAAATAACATCACTCTCTGTTTCTGCCAACTGACGATACTGTTCCGCCAACAGATTATTACGTTCGTCATTAACCGGATAATAGGGTTCCATACCAGGTTGCCATTCTGTTGAGTATTCCTTACTAATGACTGTTTTGAGACAATCATAGACTTCTTGTCCAAACATCTCAAAATGCTTATGCTCAATCACTCGTGTGTAGGGAACATCACGTTCTGTATAATTCACTACAGCGTTTCCTTGATAGTTCGCCACATCTTCCACCGTCGTCTCAAAAGACACAGTACGATATTGCAGCCGCCCAAGTTTATAACAGAAATATTCATCAAGAGGACCTGTATAAACCAATTTTTCCGCTATCCCATGCCAATCACCCAAAGAAAAGAAATCTGTATTCAGATGTACTTCAACACCATCCAACAATCCTTCTATCAGTTTATTATAACCACCGACAGGAATACCTTGGTATTTATCGTTAAAGTAGTTATTGTCAAAAACCATTCTCACAGGCAGACGCTTTATAATAAATGCCGGAAGTTCTACACAGTCCCTGCCCCACTGTTTTTCCGTATATCCTTTTATCAATGTCTCATAAATGTCCTTGCCTATGAGCAACTGAGCCTGTTCCTCGAGATTTTGCGGTTCTCTGCCATTCAAATGTTCCTTTGCCTCTGCACGTTGTTCATCCAATTTCTTCTCTGCCTCTTCAGGAGTTTTTACTCCCCACATTTGATAGAATGTATTCATATTGAATGGCAGGTTATACAATTTTCCATGATAATTTGCCACAGGAGAGTTTGTATAGCGATTGAATTCCACTATCGAGTTCACAAAATCCCATACTTCTTTATTTGATGTATGGAATATGTGTGCACCATATTTATGCACATTTATTCCATCTATACTCTCACAATAAACATTACCACCTATGTGATTGCGCTTATCAATCACAAGACATTTTTTGCCCATCTGCTTTGCACGATAAGCAAAGGTTGCTCCAAAAAGACCAGAGCCTACTATAAGATAATCGTATTGCTTCATATTTTTGGTATTACTCCATTTAAATAATTTTCTTTATCGTCCCTTCTTCATTTTCAAAATTTCAATAATATCTTTTAAACTTTCATCTTTGGTCACTATAACTAATGTACCATATACAAATAATCCGACAATTCCTCCCAATAGAACTTTTAGCCACGCTGGTTCTACCAATATTGTTGTCAAATAACATGCAATACCCATAATAGAAGACTTAAATATTATAGGGATATTATAGTACATTTGTTTCCAAAAACCGAAATTTATTAATTTTCCGGTATAGTAACAATTAAAGGAGTACGCAACTAACTCATAAAACGCCTTACCTATGATAAGCCACACTATACCAAATTTTATCATTGAGAAGAGAATCGCAAAAGCTATGGTTTTTTTTACAATCTCAAGTTTCAGAACCAAGTCTGTACGCCCTTTTACATATAGTATATTTAAATTTATATGTGTTAATGGACTAAACATCGCCCCTAGTGCAAGTATCTGCAAATATGGAACGCAAGGAAGCCATTTCTCTCCTAACACAACATATATAAACGGATGTGCCAGTGCTATCATTCCTGCCAATATTGGGTATAAGATAAACAGAGGAATTCTAAGAAATTTCTGATATGTCCGCTTTAGGCGCTCTTGATCATCCTGAACTTCTGACATTACCGGATAAACGACTTTCATCACAGTATCAAGAATTGATTGTGATGGCATATATGCAAAATGTAGAGCTCGATTATAATACCCTACTTCTAAAGGTGCATATACACGCCCTATAACCAATGTATATAAATTGTTATATATAATATTAATAATGCTCGAACAAAGGAATTTGGAACCAAAAGAGAACAAATAATTAAATGATTTCATTGAAAATAGCAGCAATGGTCTCCAACGTGTATAGTATTCCACAAGAATGAATCGTAAAATACAAGAAAACAAACTCTGAAAAACCAAAGCCCAAACTCCAAACCCAGTGTAAGCTAGGATTAATCCAAACACACCAGACAACACTCCTGTACTGACAGTTATAATTGACAATTGCTTAAATTTTAGTTCTGCAGTGAGTTTGGTGCTCTGTACCATACACATTGCATTAACTATAAAACAAAGCCCTAAAACACGACACACAGGTGTCAATATTGGAGCATGGTAAAACCGTGCAATATAAGGAGAACATGCAAAGAACAATATATACAGTATAACAGATACAACAATATTAAAATAAAAACAAGTTGCATAATCTTCTGCGGTTCTGTCTTTTTTGCGTATTATGGCACTTCCGAAACCACTGTCCATAAAAGTATTTGCCAAAGCCATGAATATCATTGTCATACCGATCACACCATAATCTGACGGTGACAATACACGTGCTATAGCAATACCTATAACCAACTGTATGAATTGGCTTCCAAATTTTTCCATTGAAGTCCAAAACATGCCATTTACGGCTTTGCCTTTTAACGAATTACCTGCCATTCCCATTCTTACTTCACCCCCAACATTTTCAATGTAAATACACCTGCTTCCTTTATTTTTGTCCCAATCAAAACATAATATGCGTATATATATGACATTCTCATTCCTGATATATAATCCATATACGGTTTGCAGACATCAATAATAGGTTGGCTATGTGTACTTCCACCAACTACAAATTTCATATAATCACCATATTCATGCGACAAGAGTTCATGATATTTTTCAGGAATCGGCAATTCTATTGTCTCAAATGGCATCATAATAGTTTTATCAAACCATTCACTGCGCCGTACCCAACGTGGTTTATAAGCAAACAAAGTACAACATGACCTTTCATATTTATCAATAGAATATTTACGAAACATATCTTCCAAATATGTGTACAGCTTAATATCTGACCAAAAAGCCTTTCTCCCTAACTTAAATAAACCTTTGAAATAGTTTTTATACCGAAGTGCTCTGTACACAGGATAATGTCTACACCACAAATAATCAAGAATTAGGTCTCTTTGCCCTATCAAAAACTTTCTTTCTGCTTCATCCTCAGGGAATCCATCTGCAACAAAAATATCAATACAGACTCCCATATTGAAATCTACTCCTAACTTCGCTTCATCAGGCAGAATCATGGTAGTATCTTCATAACGTAATTGGGAATGTCCCCTATAATATCCTTTTTCTGTATATGCACATTGAAAGAAATAAGGAGACTTAAATTCATCTTTAGCAATCTTCAAGAGCTTGTCATAATCATCCCTGAACATTACAAAATCCATATCATCATCCCACGGAATAAAACCATGGTGACGAACAGCTCCCAACATTGTACCACTAATTGCCCATATTTTTAATTCATGACGTTTACAAACATCCAAAAGATGTAAAGCCATATCCAACTGGATATTCCATATTTGCTTTGTTTGTTGTGTAACTAAATATCCACAACGCTCTTCTTGTTCAATAGATTGTAAATATTGTTTCATTTTGTATTCCATAACATTATATGATTTCTTTCAATCATTCATAAAAAGAGTTCTATCTTGTGGCATAATTGTTATAGTCAAACACATGAGTACATTTGTAGGAAATTTCACCATTTTCCCGAAAAAAAGCATTTAGTTCATACTCAAATTTTAAATTCAATATTCTAAAAAGCCCCGTCCGCTTAAGTTTTGCCGGACTACCTGCAAAAAAATTACCCTTTGTGGTTATTTCTGAATAATCTTTATTTATTACAGAATTAGCAGCGATTATTGAATATGAAGGTATTTGGGCACCGGTTGCTACTGTCACATGGTTTGCTATCCAAACATTTCGTCCAATTTTAACAGGTCTGGTTCTATTAGCTATTGTATGATTTTGTTCATCAAATACATAGTGAAAATTTGAATCATATATTTGACTATCCCAACCACAACTAAAATGTTCTCCTATCGTAACACTATTGCTGCAATATAGCATTACACCCTGATTTATTAAAGTATCATTGCCTATGGACAATTTACTTTCTGGATATGCCAGTATAATAGAACATCCTTTGTAAATATTTATATCTTCACCACCAAGATAAAGCCTTGCATTTCCTGAGCCAATACGTATAAGAGTCCCCAT
Organism: Palleniella intestinalis; assembly: GCF_013166595.1. GTDB lineage: Bacteria > Bacteroidota > Bacteroidia > Bacteroidales > Bacteroidaceae > Prevotella > Prevotella intestinalis. The sequence goes on from NZ_JABKKG010000007.1 coordinate 154,690, forward strand.
CCCTTTCCCAGGATGCATAGGGTATTTTAGATAGCCGATTTTTACCCCCCCCCGATTTTATTTTATCCAATACAATTACACCACGTTTGGCACCAATAATTTCCACTCCATAAGCCAAATGAATAGGATGCTTTATAGCAACATTAAATGGAAACATTTTGAAATTGAAATATATTGTTTTCAATACATTTGTCGTTGAAAACAAATTCCAATATCTTTTTATTCTGTTTACAAAATGCATATTTCCTTTACCTTCTCAATTCTGATTATTCCAACAATGTCTCAATTGTATTTTTAATACCCATTTCTATTGGGTAAGTAGCATTCCATCCCAATGCCATTAGTTTTGTTGTATCAAATACAGCCTTTGTTATCGGAGTCTCTACCGTAGGTTGAACTTGCGGCAAGTCAAATATTACAGTTTTATCTACTATACTAGCTATGGTTTCAGCCAATTCGCGTATCGTTATATTTGACTGTTCATCCGCAACATTATATGCAGCTTTATTTTCACCTTTCACCAGTACATATATCAAAGCTGCCGCACAGTCTACAACATATAACCATGAACGGTATTGTTCTCCTTTGCTTTTAAGTACAATGTCGTCACCATTCAATACATTACGAATAAACTGTGCATATACACGATTATCACTCTCTGTAAAATTTGGTCCATAGGTATGGCATAGACGAGCAACAGAGATGTCTATACCATACTGTTCAGCGTAGGCAACACACAACGTCTCGGCAGCACGTTTTGACGATGGATAGCAAGCTCTTTGCGACATTGTATTGATATAGCCGCTATCCGTCTCTCTCCACCTGTCACCACATCCTTCTCCATAGACTTCACCAGAAGATATGTAGACTAAACGCTTAAGTCCATGGTCAATGCCATAATCCAATAGATTACAAACACCCATCAGATTAGCTTTCATTACACCCACAGGGTCTGATGCGAAAAAATTAGGAGAGCCATTACTTGCGGCATCTATTATATAGTCAAACTTAATATCACATTGCAACGGAACAGTGACATCTATCAAAACGTAATGCAGATGCTCGGAGGGAGAAAATTTGCTGCGTGCACGCTCTACATTTCTACACCCGGCATAAACTTCATACCCATATTCTTCCGCATAGATAGTCAGAAGCTCCGTCAGACAGCTACCTATCAAACCTGTTGATCCGGTAACGAGTATGTTCGCACCATACAATACAGACAAATCGGGTAGATTAACGTCTCGTAAATTTTGTTGATAAGGATTCATCACTTTAACCATTCTTCTTTTGAGGTGTGCATCAATGCCTTTAATATTTCCAAGTCCTCAACTGTCGTAATTTTAATATTCTTTTCAGAACCTGGCACAATATGCATCTCTATATTCTCATTCAGCTCTGCTATCAGAGTACAAGAGGCTACAGAATCAACCAAACCTTTAACCTTAGCTAATTCATGGGCATTTATTATATTTCTCAGTCTGAATGTCTGAGGCGTCTGCGTACGAATAAGTGTATCTCTCGGAATGCTTGTCTTAGTAGTAAAACCATCTTCGCTTTCCAATATCGCTTCACGACATTTTATCCCTGTTATGGCATACCCATAAGCTTTGCAAATGGCAATATTGCTTGAAATAATATCCTGAGACAAAAGAGGACGCACCGAGTCATGTATCAATACTAAATCTTCATCTGCACATCCAGCATCCCTTAATCCATAAATACCATTATGAATTGACTCCATGCCAGAATTACCTCCTGAAAAAATCCACTTTAACTTCGTTATTGAAAATTGGTTCGCATATGACTGTAACACGGTTTCCCAGCCTTTTAGACATACAATAGCAATAGCTTGTATGTCAGGATGCCTTTGAAAACACATCATGGTGTGGATGATAATTGGGCAATTATCTACATGTATAAACTGTTTGGGAATATCTTGTCCCATGCGGTTGCCTGAACCACCGGCAATTAATAAAGCTATATTCATATTTATAATGTCTCAAAAATGATACTATTTTTCCTCATTATTTATTGTCCTTTGGGGATATCAGCCTTTTTGACTTACAAGGACAATATGATATTCATATTGTCTGACAGCAGGCAGATTTGGGAATCAACAACTACTTCATGGATCCTAAAAATGAAGATATCTTAGGCGTTAGTTTATTTGATTTTATCTCATCATAAGTAACTCCCAAAACTTCACTAAGTTTATCCCTATTCAGAAAATACATTATATTATCACTGTCATCAATAATTCCTGATTCAATAAGGCTATTCAAAACTATTGGCCCCATATCAGAGCCAATCAAACGTGAACTTCCTATTTTCCCTTTATAGCGCGCCATACTTCCTTTACTATGCGATCTGAAGCAGATTATGATTTTCCGAAGTTTGATGTATTTCTGTCGTATATCTTCCGATTCACATTTAATTTCTGATTTTCCCTGACGATACTGTTCATAGGGAAATGAGGTGTGATTATTGGAATATATTTCAAAAGCCTCATTCTCCCTCAAATGATTTATAACATGGCACTCATTGTTTGCGACCGACTTGAAATCAAATTTTTTGCAGTCCAAAAGCACTCCGTTTACGGTTTCCGTACACGGATATAGTGTAATAGAGCCACTTATACTTACATTGTTGCAAGTTATTGTAACAGGTGCATATATTTCAATATTTTTGCTATTATTTGCAACTTCTATATTCAAATCAATATTCTCCGCGTCTATAATGACATTGGAAATGATATTTCTAAGCGTAAGGCGTGGAGTATCCTTACTAATTGACAGAGACAGTCCTGCTTTCGTTTTTATACCATCATTTTTCAATAGCACTTCGAAATTGTAATATTGTTCACTATCCTCCAGTTGACAAATTTGCATGTATGCCTTATCATTATTTTGATCCAGCGAACTAAGAGAATGATAAATATAATCTACGTGATCCTTATCAACAACATTTGCAAAATGAGTATATATGAAATACAACATATACGAATCTTTGTATTTGCTTTCCAAATATAAATTTACATATTCCTTGTATTTGCCGCATTTCATCAATACACTGAGGACATAGCATTCAAATACTATATTCTGAAAATCATGGTTTTGAGAATCCAAGAATGGATGTTCCCGAACCCATTCATTTATTCTTTCATTATATCTTTCATTGAGTTTATTATCATCAGAGACAATATAATCACACGAAATCCCTAGTACATTACAAATCAATCTATAACACTGTTCTTCTTCGCAATAGGCATGATCTTTCATCTGTCGTATATCCTTTTCTCCTCGTCCTTTTGTAATGTGTGGGATTAACAGATTAGCAATCTTGTCGTTTTGTTCTCTATCTATTATATATTTTACAATTTCCAAAATAAGCTCCAGCCCCGTGTTCTGAGAATTTTCAAGCTGAGTAAGATAGCCATAGTAATTCTTATTTTTTTTAATGGAAGTTGCAATAGCCATCAGTACAGGGGCATAGCCTAAGAAATGTATACGTTGTTGCCTTTCCAAATCCGATTGATTTTTGAAAAAAGCCTGAACTTTGTCTAATATATAGTCACGTAATTTCTTATAGTTCACATCATATTGTATATTCTTATTGTCACACGAATGTTTGTCAATAAAATTACGAGCTTGGGACATGTCAAAGGGTTCTATCCTTTGCACAGAGACTTTCAACCCCTTATCTTCAAAATACAGTGCGGTGTAATCTATAGACAAGGTTCTACCTAATAAAATAAATGATGTGTTTTTTGATAATGATGCAAACTGGCAAATATTGTCAAGGAAAGCATCAAAACCCTCTGATGATGTTTTTATCTGCCCCTCATCAAGCCCATCTATTACTATAAGTTTTTTTCCTGCACTTAAATCATGTGAAAAATGTGCATACCCCATAGGAGTCAAGGCTTGTGATAGCAATCCTGTCAAAGAATTGCTTGCAACAGCCTTAGATTTTCCCAAATCATAGACCGGCATTCCTAATTTTGCCGACAAATGAGTGGTCATCATGGTTTTGCCAGATGCACCTACAGCTGAAATCAAAATTATTTGAGGGGATTCTGTCTGACTCTTAAGACTACAACCAGACTGAAAAGAAAGATACGGCTCAATGTAAGAATCTTGTATCTCTTTCATAATAAAGAAACCCTTCTCTGCATTTTTGATAAAATCATCAGGAACTTTCTCTAAATGCTCAGAAAGAGAATTGCACAATTTGTATAAAGAGATTGCATCCATAATTCTATTCTCTCTATTTTATATTTCCAAAAAGCTTATACAATACTACTTGTTTTTTTTAATCTCTACGGAATATATCACGTGTGTATACTTTCTCTTCCACATCGTCAAGGCAGGAGTCATAACGGTTGGCGATGATTGCCTGACTTTGGGACTTGAACGCAGCAAGGTCATTTACGACACGGCTGCCGAAGAATGTAGAGCCATCCTCCAAGGTCGGCTCGTAAATGATGACCTCTGCCCCTTTCGCCTTGATGCGCTTCATCACACCCTGAATAGAGGACTGACGGAAATTGTCACTGTTGGACTTCATTGTAAGACGGTAGACTCCGACAACACAACTCTTCTCATCAGAAGGACTAAAATCTCCACGGTTGTAGTAATCATAATAGCCTGCCTTGCCAAGGACTCTGTCAGCTATAAAGTCCTTCCTTGTACGGTTACTCTCCACAATTGCCTGGATAAGATTCTCAGGCACATCGGCATAGTTGGCAAGCAACTGCTTCGTGTCCTTAGGAAGGCAATAGCCGCCGTAGCCGAAGGATGGATTGTTGTAGTGCTGCCCAATACGCGGGTCGAGACTCACACCATCTATTATAGCCTGTGTGTCAAGCCCCTTCACCTCGGCATAGGTGTCAAGTTCGTTGAAATAGCTAACACGGAGTGCAAGGTAGGTATTGGCAAAGAGTTTGACAGCCTCTGCCTCTTTCAAGCCCATAAAAAGTGTATCAATGTTTTCCTTCAATGCTCCTTCTTGAAGCAGAGAAGCGAACTTGTGTGCAGCCTCCTCAAGGAAAGGTATGTCGGCTATGGTACGAATTGCTGCATTCTCTTCCTCAAATTGGTCATCAACGATAATCTTCGGATAACCAACTATGATACGGCTTGGGTAAAGGTTATCATAAAGAGCCTTGCTCTCACGAAGGAATTCCGGAGAGAAGAGCAGGTTAAACTTTTTACCGGCAAGCTCAGGAGTATTTGCAAATTTTCCTGCATACTTTACATACAAACTGCGACAGTAGCCGACAGGTATTGTGCTCTTTATTACCATCACGGCATCAGGATTGACTGACAACACAAGGTCGATGACATCCTCTATATGATGTGTGTCGAAGAAATTCTTCTGAGGGTCATAGTTTGTAGGAGCCGCTATCACAACAAAATCTGCATCCTTATAGGCATCCGCACCATCCAAAGTTGCGGTAAGATTGAGTTCCTTCTCTGACAGATACTTTTCAATATAATCATCCTGAATAGGAGATATTCTGTTGTTAATCTTCTCTACTTTCTCAGGAATAACATCAACAGCAATTACCTGATGGTTTTGCGCAATAAGGGTGGCTATACTCAAACCTACATAGCCGGTACCTGCTACTGCTACCTTTATATCTTTCATATATATGTGATTGGATTATTATTTTTTTGCTAACAAAAAATATCTATATGGGCTTATATTACCCTGCAAACATATCAGCAAATATTATAAGTAGCTATTGTAAATTACTTTATATTTAAGTTATGTTTCTACTAAAACGCAGTTGTTTTTAGTAGAAACTGATTTCCAACAGTTACTTACTGATGTGATACGAACATAAAAAATCTTTGTTGAGAAATAACTATTGATATTTATCTTGTATATCAATACAACTCAATTTTTTTTGAGACTATAATCTACCATTAACCGATTGGTTGTAAAAGCTATTTCACCTCTTCAAAATTCTCTTTATGGAGACCGCGGATTGCGACGGCATAGCCACCGAACTCCATGACAAGCTGGCGATCACGATCAATACGGACAATGTACCCCTCCTGACCTTTGAATAATCCTGACAACACACGCAAACGGACATGATTCTTTGCAAAATGCAAAAAAGGCTCACGAAGAAAAGTTATGTTCTCTGGCTTTGCCTGCATGACAGCCATAAAAGGTTTCATAACACGATTCTCAATAGAAGCAGGTCTGCCTGTACTACAATCATTGACTAAATGGTACAGAGGGAAATTCTCTTTCAGAAAAAGTTGCAACTCTCTAGTTCTGCCCTGCAAAAACACTAATCCGCTTATTGTCTGACATAGCTCTTTCTTAACTCCAATAGAATCTTTTTTCGCCTTATATCTATAAGAACGGTGAATGAAACAAGCATGCTGGGAATCCTTGTGGCTGGCATTATAATCCTCCATTTTCTCCTCAAATGCCTTCACTGCCATATTATGGATATAAATATACCCCCATGACTGAGACTTCTCAAAGGTTTTCAATCCTGCACTTTGTCTTTCATTTTGAGACAAAAAATCTATTCCCTGAGCCGACGATTGTTCAACTCTGGAAACATGAATACCATTAGGAAAACACTTGTCTTCCGTGGCGATAGAAGGAGATTTAGAGCAATCCTGCGTCACTATCTCGGAACTATTCTATGTCATTGGCAACTGCCACAAACAAGCAGCAGATATGCCCACTCAATAAATTTTGCGCTCTCATGTCAATCTTAATTAAAAATCTCAGAAAGCATAATGCTTTTTCACTAAAAAAACTAATATTAATTACTGGGACTTCTCTCATTTTTGCCCCAATAATGAATTCATCTGCAAAGATACATCAATTATTTCAATTTTCCAACAAAAAATGTATTTTTCTATAAAAATATATTTTTCTCCTCTATAAAAAGCCTATTAAGCATCATATTGTCTATATTTATACAACACTTTCTCTCCGTTTGCCTTTTCCCATTCACCTTGAATTCGTCATCATCCACTTCTCCCCAAATCATCTCTTCAAGCCATATCCCACTCAGTTCTTTTCCTCTCCCTCTCCTCCTGTCCCTATCCACTGCTGTCGCCAGCCCATGAACGCATGAAATAAGAATTCCCCCGCCGACCTTTCAGTCAGCGGGGGAACATGTCTCAAAGAAGGCGGCCTCCTACTCTCCCGCATTGCAGTGCAGTACCATCGGCGCAGGCGGGCTTAACTTCTCTGTTCGGAATGGGAAGAGGTGG
>NZ_JABKKG010000008.1 GCF_013166595.1 Palleniella intestinalis
GCGGGGTTCCACCTCTTCCCATTCCGAACAGAGAAGTTAAGCCCGCCTGCGCCGATGGTACTGCACTGCAATGCGGGAGAGTAGGAGGCCGCCTTCTTTGATACATGTTCCCCCGCTGACTGAAAGGTCGGCGGGGGAATTTTTGCTTCATGCGTTCATGGGCTGGCGACAGCAGGGGATAGGGACAGGAGGAGAGGGAGAGGAAAAGAACTGAGTGGGGTATGGCTTGAAGAGGTGATTTGACGCATCACTGCTTAACGGTCGCATCGATGTCTTTGCCGAGTACTGCATCAAAACACTGACGGTGTCATCTGGAAGCATGCAATCCCTGTCACCAACGGCGGCTACAGTTCCACAGAGATGTATACGATGTACAATAACCGCGCACGCTTCACAAAGAAGTCAGCCCTCAGACTCCTTGCACGTGTCTATGCATAGCGAGCCGGACTCGGTGACAACAAAGAGTGACATAGAGGACGTCCTATAAAAAAACATGGCTCATCTATCCGGCAAGTTGTCAGTCCGGTAAATTGTCAATTTGGTAAGTTGTCAATTTGGTAACTTGATAGTTTACCAATCTGTCGGATAACCTCTATTCTTAACCTTGACTACTAAAAAAACTTAATTAAAGGGTTTGTTATTCTTAAATCTTGATTAAAATAAGTAATTTTGCAGAACAGACACATTTTTATGTGCCGCGATGGTGGAATGGTAGACACTGGAGACTTAAAATCTCCTGGCCCGAAACGGCCGTGCGGGTTCGAGTCCCGCTCGCGGTACTCCTTGGCGGAAAGGCTTCTTCATGTGCCGGAGCCGGGAAGAAAGGACATACAAATCAATGAGAAACATACTTCTGCTACTCACGCTGATGTTGGTTGCGTGCGGACCTGACAATGGGCATTTCAGGCTCAAAGGTCATCTGCTGAACCTTAATCAGGGTGAGTTTTATGTTTATAGCCCTGACGGTTCCCTGGAGGGGACAGACACCATCACCGTTGCAGGCGGACGCTTCACCTATGAACCTGCCTGCAAGCATGAGGGGGTGGCGGTCATAATGCTGCCCAATGGTGTGGAGATTCCGGTGTTTGTGACGCCCGGAAAGTCGGCATCCATGGAAGGCAATGCCCATAACCTGCAGGAACTGGAGGTAGAGGGAGGCGACGAGAACAAGCTCCTCACACGTTTCCGCAAGGCGGTCGGCAGCGCCAAGGACAGCAAGGCGGTTGCCAAGGAACTGAAGGCTTTTGTGGAGGAGAGCCCTGAGTCGTCTGTCGGCATGTATCTCTTGCGACGGTATATCCTTGCTTCGCCTTCGCCTGACTATGACACAGTTTTGGCACTGGCAGACAGGATGCTTGGCGCACAGAAGGAGAATGCCGCTCTGAAGCTGCTCAAGACACAGATTGACGAGCTGCGCCGTTCTGCCAAAGGGGCTGCTGTGCAACGCATTGCCGGCACGGACATCATGGGCGACCCTCTTCCGGACATTAGGAAAGGGACATGGGTTGTCTGCTGTTTCGCCTCATGGGACTTTGAGAGCGGAGCCATTCTGCGCCGCCTTTCCAACGAGAGGAAGGACACGAAGGGAGAGTGGGGCATCCTTGGCGTGTCCTATGATGCATCGGACGCTATGCTTAAGAGGGAGGAGCGTGACTTCCCTGTCTTCTGTGACGGAAGAATGGCGGACAGTCCTGTAGCAAAGAAACTGGGCTTCTTCCAGACACGCCGGAACATTGTCGTGCGCAATGGCAAGATTGCTGCCCGCGACCTCTCTGTCGACGAACTGATAAAGGAACTCAAGAAATAATCCGACACGATTGTCAGTATTGTCATAATTGACAGTATAGACATTACTGACACAACAGTCACTACTGACAGTACTGACAATAATGTCATTACTGACATAATTGAGATAACTGACGCAACTGAAACCAATAACCTGACCCTAATGTTTGTAAAGACATTCTGCGCGGCGGTCAACGGACTTGACGTGAAGACCGTCACCGTGGAGGTGAACGCCACAAAAGGCGAGAAATTCTTCCTCTCCGGACTTGGCGATGAGGCTGTGCGTGAGGCGCAGAGCCGCATCCATTCCGCCATAACAATCAACAAATACGAATATCCTTGCAAAAGGATTACAGTCAATCTTGCGCCTGCCGATTTGAAAAAGGAGGGCGCAAGTTTCGATTTGCCCATAGCCATCGGCATCCTTGCCGCCGACGGACAGGTGTCCGCCGACCGTCTCGGCGACTACATGCTTGTCGGAGAACTGGGACTTGACGGGCGTCTGCAACCCATAAAAGGCGCGCTGCCCATAGCAATCCGCGCAAGGGCAGAGAAGTTTCGCGGACTTATTGTCCCCATGCAGAACGGCAGGGAAGCCGCCGTGGTGAACAATCTTGATGTCCATGCCATGTCGACGATAACGGATGTTGTGGAGTTCCTTAACGGTATGCGTACGGATGAGCCGGTGTTTGTCGACACAAGGGCAGAGTTCTACGCCCGTCAGACGGACTTTGACCTTGATTTCGCCGATGTGCGAGGGCAGGAAAGTGTGAAAAGAGCCTTTGAGGTTGCCGCTGCAGGCGGGCACAACCTTATCATGGTAGGTCCTCCGGGCAGTGGAAAGTCGATGATGGCAAAGCGCCTTCCCGGCATTCTTCCTCCGCTTTCGCTTGCCGAAAGCCTTGAGACGACGCAGATACACTCCATTGCCGGAAAGCTCGGCAGTGATGTTTCGCTGATTTCATGCCGTCCTTTCCGTGCGCCACACCACACCGTCTCGCAGGTAGCCCTTGTCGGCGGCGGTACGAAGGCTCAGCCCGGCGAGATAAGTCTGGCGCACAACGGCGTGCTCTTTGCCGACGAACTGCCGGAGTTCAGCAAGAGTACGCTGGAGGTTCTGCGCCAGCCGTTGGAGGACAGGAAAATAACCATCTCGCGCGCAAAATACACAATAGAGTATCCATGCTCCATAATGTTCGTGGCATCTATGAACCCTTGTCCTTGCGGATACTACAACGACCCTACGCACAACTGTGTCTGCACGCCCGGGCAGATACAGCGTTACATGAACAAAATCAGCGGCCCGCTGCTCGACCGCATAGACATCCAGTGTGAGATTACGCCCGTCCCGTTCAAGGACATCAGCAAGCAGTCGCCCGGAGAGCCTTCGTCGGCAATCCGTGAGCGTGTCATCGCCGCCCGACGCATACAGGAGGAGCGGTTCAAGGGCTGCAAGGGCATCCACTGCAATGCGCAGATGACGGAGCGCATGATTCATGAGTATGCCGCCCCTGACGATGCCGGACTGGCAATGCTCCGCAATGCCATGGAGCGTCTGTCACTCTCCGCACGCGCCTACAATCGCATACTGAAGGTTGCGCGCACCATTGCCGACCTCGAAGCGTCGCCTTCCGTCCTTTCGCATCATCTCGCCGAGGCAATCGCCTACCGCACCCTTGACCGCGGTGACTGGGCGGAGAGGGGAGGATAGATTTTTTTAGTCAGTACTGACAGTTATGTCAATAGTGTCAGTACTGACCAAATACTGACATTACTGACAAAAACAATAATAACTAAAAACCAACACCACCTATGGGCGTAACCATCCACTACTCAAAGTCCTATTTCTGGCTCAAATCGTGGGCTGTGGCGAACATCATCCAGCTTGGCACACAGAGCTTCTGCCACCGCTTCATAGACTACCGCACAGACCCATGCCACCGTCTCTACGACCAGATGGTGATGGCTGCGCGCTCCGCCGTGGCGAACATTGCGGAAGGAACGTCACGCCACGACACCTCCATCGAGACTGAAATGCGCCTGACGGATGTTGCACGCGGAAGCATTGACGAACTTTTCGGCAACTATTTCAATTTCCTTGTCTCCAACAAATACGGCGTCTGGCGCACGGACGACCCTAATGTAAGGGATGTATGGAACGTTTCTGTTGACAAGCCTATGTTTTCAAAGGACTTGTTCCATGACGTTGCGGACTACATCATAGCACAGAAAGCGAAATATGACCCATGGATTGAGAGCGATTCCCCTGAGATATGCGCCAATGCATTGCTGCTCCTGTGCGAGCGTCTTAACAGGATGCTGCAGAACATGATGGACTCTCAGCTGGAGGCGTTCAGGAAACTTGGAGGTTTCACGGAGAACATGACGCAGGAAAGGCTTGCTAAAAGGAAGGCGGAGGCTGCCGCCGCGAATGCTCCGAAATGTCCGCGATGCGGCAAACCGATGCAAAGGCGCATGATAAAGAAAGGGGAGCGACAGGGACAGGAGTTCTGGGGATGCATCGATTATCCGAGATGCATCGGATTGAGGAATATATGATTTGGTCAGTACTGACAGTTTTGTCAATGATGTCAGTACTGACCAAACCGACAATATTGTCACTACTGACAGTAATGACAATATTGACCAAACAACCAAACAGACCTCCCCGGGCTGCCACACCATGATGTCAGCCCAGGGAGTCTTGCTATGCCATTCCTTTTATCTTGCATACAATCTCGTATGCCTTGTCACCGGTATACACGCAAGGCTCTGTCACCGGCGAATACTCGAAATCCAGGAAGCGCAATGCCTGGATGGCACAGAAATGGAGGTCGTGGCTGATGTACGCCTGAATCATCACATTGCCGTTGGCAGATGGCTCGAGGACAGGCAGGTCGGAAATCATGCCGGTGCTCACCATGCGCTCTATGTCCTCCGCCAGCCCCATGCCGTAAGTCTCGCTGTAGGGCTTCACCTCCGCACCCGTAGGAAGATAAGTCAGTGTGTACTTGTTGCCAAGGATAGTCTTCAGCAGACCGTTGCGTCTGCGCTCTATCTCAGGCAAGGTGTTGATGATTTTGTCAACAAGTGGGTATGTAGTGTTTATCTTTTCCATTTTCATTTGTGTTTTTTTATTGCTTGTTTTGAAATGATTTTCTGAAACATTCTGTGTCTCAGTGTGTTACAAAAGGTAACACTTTACCTTGCAAAAGGTTGCCTTTTACCATGCGAAAGGTTACCTTTCACACGGCAAAGCGTTACCTTTTGCCTACAGGACTGTTATCTGTGGATTTTGTGCATGCCACGGCACGCGCCCTGACGGATGTCGGGCGGGCAAACAATAGGGCATGCATGAAAACGGAAAAAATCTAACACAACATGCGCCGCAGGGCAAACACATAATAGTTTGCCGCACGGGGCGAGACAAAGGCGGTGCCTGCCTTTGCGAAGAACACCGGGAAATGATGACGGCGAGCATGCCTCTCGGCGACGATTGCCGACGGCATGCGCAGGAGCGTCTTTCCTGTGCGGAGATGCTTTGCGACTGCCACGCTGTGTGGAGCCGGCGGAGTGGGCAGGCATGCCGGAATGCTGACAACCTCTCCCGGCTGTGCCATCGATGTTTCCCTACTGTCATCCCATGACAGGACAGCTGCCTGACTGCGGACTTCCTCGCTCTCCACCGCTGTTCCGATGAGCACGTCGCCCGTCTTCTCATACAAGTCCGTGCATGAGAACAGCGCAATGAGCGTCAGGAGGAATATGTGAATCCGTCGTCGTGACATGTTGTTTCCCAAAGGTTATAAACCGGTATTCATGGAAATATTTGTTATCGGCTGCAAATTTACACGTTTTCCATGAAACGGCAAACAGTTTGGCGGTTAAAAATTGTGAACCGCTACCCATTCTCATTGATGGTATAACAGTGAATGGAGACAGCATCTGCATGTTACGGAAAGCAAACCGGCGTTTTCAGTGTAAAATCAAATGCAGGCACTCACAAGTGTCAAAAAAGTTACCACCTTCCGTGCAAACCGTTAACGTTTGCACGGCGGATGGTAACTTTTGCCTGCCGGACGCAGGAGATGATTCCGCACCTGGAGTATGATTTGCAGAATGACACCCGTATGAGTAAAACGTGAAAAACAGCTCCTTTCTGCGCTTTTCCCCTCAAATCAAGGCATGGCTTGAATCAGTCAATGGAAACACTCCTCAGGATGATGCCGGCAGGACTATTTTGTAATGACTATTGTTTTCTCAGTAGCGTAGCCTGAGGAAGAATCACCATCCTTAGTACTGATATGTCCGCGTATCACATGGGTTCCTCTTTTCAAATTCTTCAATGTATAATCCAATGTGTATGGGAACGATGAAGATTTGCCTATAAGTTTGTCGTCAAGATAAAACTCTATTTCATGATTCTTGGTTACATTTGCCCCTTTGAATGATTTTGCAGTTAGCGAAACGGTTTCCCCGTTTGTGTAATCATTCCGTTTGGACTTTATATCCCAACTTGCACGGTCGTCATCTGCACCAAGAACATTATAACCTGTAAAGATATATCTGTATGTAAGAAACGCTGAAGAATTGTCATGATAACTTATCTCCACTTCTATCTGATGAGAGGAATTTGCCGCAGCATTGACTTTGTACTTGAGACTGTATGGATAAGATTTTACGGTTGAGACCAAAGTCTTGTCCCAGTAATATTTCACCTCGTCTATCGTACACCCCTCACTTGAGCGGTTAACGAGCAGTTCAGGTGTTATTATAAGTTCGTCACCTGTGGTGACATAGTTATAGTTTATGTAGAAATCACCATGAACCTTTGATGCTGCATCATCGCCAGATAGATTAAACTTTTCTTCTTTTTCAAGAATGACATCGTAACAGCTCTCACCGGTGACAGTCATCCTTGCCCTTATCTGGTGGTCGCCATTTCCAATGTCGTCCTTATTTATGAAGGCCTCGTAAGGAGCCGTCTTCTCTGTCATGTAAAGAGCATCGTCAATATAGTATTCCACTTGCGCCAGAGCCAGCCCCCAGGTTTCGAAGCCGGGATTGAGTTTCGGGGTAAACACAATATATTGTCCGTCACTTGTGACCGTCTTTTGCAAGCCATAGGAGCTGTCAGGTATCAGATGGCGTATGTCTCCTGTAAGCCTGAACTCTCCGACATTGTCATCCTCACACGAGAAAACAGTTGACGCCGTGAATGCTGCCAATACGGCGTATACGGCATATACGGCATACTTGCATATTCTTGTATTGAATCTCATAATCTGTATGTTTAATGATTTTGCATTTCTCAGTTCACTGCCCATTGAAGACCGATTCCAAAGTTGAATCCGTTCTTTTCTTTATAGCCAAAGATGTAATCATAGCCTGCGCTTACGGACAGGTAAAGATCCTTTCTTATATTCAAAGGTATGAAGCCTTTTGCTACAGGGCGTATCATAGGTTTGAACATTTCAGCATTCCTATAGTCCAGTAATGATACTTTGCTTCCGGCAGAAGAGTCCGAGGATGAACATGTCGTTTCTTCTGTCCCATCCATGTACAAAAGTCCAACACCACATCCTATGGCAAAATATCTGAGATACAATTGCGGTGTGATTGTCAGGAAGCATTTGGGGTCGAAAACCTTCTTTACTCTATCGTAATTTTCAATGTCCTTCATGTCAACTTTTTCTATGATATATTTGTCATTATCCAGATTCACACCTATGTCAACACTTACCATAAATGGCAATCCAGCTGTAGAGTAGTTGAAAGAGCCTCCTACTGGAAAGTTTTGCCCATAGTTGTAAGAGAACCCGATAGTAGAATTATAGTACAAGTCGCTGAAATCAACTCTGACTTTCTTCTTTCCTGTCTTCTTGTCTACAACTTCTTCATACGGAGTGATTTTAAGGATTTCCCCTTTATGTACATAGAACAGGTCCTTTATGTCATAGTTCAATGTGCCATTGACTCTTACATCACAGGCTATTGTAGTAAACTTCCTTGCCTTTCTTTCTTCTGTCCTCGTGGCATACGCCGAATACGACTGCTGGTCAGACGAGATTACTCTGATATTGCTCACATCAACAGTAACCTTACCCCTGCTCATCGCAGTCTCAAATCCGTTCAGATAGTTCTGGACGACATAGTCCTTTATGCTAATGCCGCTATTACGCGCAAAGTCCATCATGATCTCATCTTTCACCCTGCAGGCCGACGCGCACATGTCCTGTAATCTGAAACGGAAGCTGATGTCCTCCGTAGAGCACCATTCCTGCAAGCTGTTGCCGAACCGACGCACGGCATAGACATCTTCTTCCTGAGCGTATGCGGCAATATGGGAAAAAAGCAACAAACAATATATATATTTCTTCATGGGTGTATGGTTTTTAATAGTGAATCCTTTTTCTGGTCGGAGATTCTCTCACATGAGTCAATAAGCCAACCGGCATTTTTACTTTCTCTTTCAAAATACTTGACAGTAAAGACATACCCAGGGACTTGCAGAAAGACAAACCGTACGTCTGTCACTGCCTCAATCTTCAGCTGACCGTGTCGCACAAGTGCAAGGAAGGTCGAAAGAGCGTCAGCCCGGTATCCTTTACGCGCATAGTCATCAATATACTGGCATGTCTCTGTTGTGGCCTTTATCACAGATTGGAAAAACTGTTCGTTGTCATTTGGCATAATGAGCAATTCCTTATGGGGATTGTCACGTGATGTCCTGAAGATGTCGCCTTCAACATTGCTTATTGCCCATCCGTACATGGCACTATCTCTTTTCTCGAAGCATAAGAGCATGTCGAACTTGACCTTCTTCTCTCCCAGTCTGCCATGACATCTCACTTTTGCGAACCAGTTGTCATCTTCATTCCTCAATGACGACTTGCTTTCCACGGCGTGGCTCGCGAAATCCTTGGCGGCAACAAAACAGCTGTCGCCTTTTGATTTGAATCTTGACAAGTCAAAGAGCAATAGGATATTGGATGCGCGGTCTGCGTATTCAGCCGGCATATTGCCGCGCTTCTCTTCGCCGTTGAAACGTGCCATGAATTCATCAAGCATTTTCACTCTTGCCAAATATTGGTCACGGTCAAGTGGGTTAAAGACCGTCGTTTGTGCAGAAGTGCACAATGCCCCTGCACAAAACAAGATGGTTACAAATATTTTCCTTACCATAAGCGCTGCTCTTAGAATACTTTCTCGACAGAAATGACATAGACATCTCCTAACCTGACCATATATTCAGGTTTTGTCTCGCCCGTTTCTTCATTCAGGACCTCATCTACCTGCACATAGCAGACAACCCATTTGCGTGTCAAATCCTTATAAGTCCCGCCATCGCCCCTTTGCCCGATGAACACCTGGTCAAAATAAACGGAACATATATACAGCATCCTGCCGTCCTCGTCCCTGCCATACGGCTGCAGTTTTGACACACGCATGTCAGCAATATCTGTCGTCTCTATGGTGACAGATTTGTACCCCATAGTCATCAGGCCTCGGAGATATTGCCTCATGGGCTTCTGCCTCGGAGTCCTGTTTCTTACAGAAGCTATGCCCATCGTCACTCCGTCCTTGTGTATCTCTTTCTTTGTGCCGTCGGCAAACTCCAGGATTTCCGTATAGCTGTTGCAGTTGTGCACAAACAGTTTCTGCGCCTCGCCTTTGTACTGTGCTCTCGTTTCCATCTTCTTCCGTGGGTCTGCTATGAAAGAGATGTAGTCGTTGAGCATTTTGACTTTTTCTTTTGCCCGCTGCTTCAGGACTTCCTCCTCTTGCGGAGTCTGCCCGTACACATAAGGCATCGCTATGCTGCTGAATAAGAGCAATGCTAAAAATATTCTTGCCTTCATATATTCCTATTTACTTTTTTTGTATGATTCACGGACACTTAATAAGATGACCTGTCCGTTTTTGTTGACTTTAATGTTGTCGATTGATACATTCATCAGTGAGCGGCTTGTTGCTATGCGACCAAGATAATCAGATATTATTTCCTTGTCAATCACAATGTCCCCGTCCTGTGACAGGATTTTTACTGTCAGATTGCCGCTGAAAGAATCTTTAAGTCTTTCTGCCGCTCTTATTCTTTCCATTTCATCCGCACTGTTGGATGAAATGTATGCCAGAGCTTTATTCAGTGCAGTTTTCGAGATAACCTCGTCATCTGTCCGGGTTACCTCTTTGGCAGGAGGGGCTGGCCGGGTAGGAGCCGGGCTGCTGGCCGCGATGAGATGACTCTCCCAAACAGGAGTCTGGGTTGAGCCTGGAAACTTATTCTGAATACCCACGTTGTTTTTGACCTCGTCATATACCGTCTTTTTTATTTCAGCCAGCATGTTCTCCCAGTTTGGATTATTGTCGTCCGGAAGGATGTTGTTGAAATACGCCAGCAAGTTCAGGGTAAAATAATCAGTCGGTCCAATATTTGACCCGCATGCCCAAGAACTCTCTGTCGGAGATGCAGAGGTGACTATTAAATCACCTCGATAGTTCAGAAATAATTTCTTTATGTTTTTGGATACATCCTGATCTATATACGTATTCCCATAATTCATGCTGAATGTCGGGGCAATCCTACCCGGTGCTCCCTGCCGGGCATTGCAACACATACCAATGGAAATGGTAAGTCTCGCACCTTTCTTTTTCAGAGTTTCATGCACCCAAGTCAGAGGAACGAATTTATTCACGTTGCTTTGTGCCATGAGCATTAATGGGAACTTGCTTGTACCGGTATTTTCCGTGCCATGCCCGACATAATAGAACATCACAATATCCTCGTTGCCGCACTGTAGCCCATTGATAATGGTCTTGCAATTCTCAGGTGAGGTCTTATTCCCGTGGATATCAACTATGTTCACATTGTATCCTTGTTCGCCTAATGAGGCGTTCACAAGGTTTATCCATCTCGCATACAATATTTTGCGTGTATTCTGATCTATCTCGCCGACTCCGCCTTCAGGCTTCCCTATTCCATCTGTCGTGTCAATGAATGTCAGCCAATGGATTGTTTTCGCTTGGAGCTGTATTGCAGAATATCCAAGCAGGACTAAAGTGATAAATATAAACCGTCTCATTTTTTCTCTGTGTTGATAAGTGATTGAAGATGTTTACTGTTCGGAAATAGTAAATCGGCGACCCTTAACATGTCATTTGAAGACAAATCGAATGTTTTCAGATTATTTCCTTTGTCATCACAAACAGACCATTTCCTTAAGCCAAAATCGAATTCCGCTGTACAACTCTCCTTTCTCCTTATAAAGGTCAGCGAGAAGCATGGCATGAAAGAGCCGTACGCAGGAGTACTGACACTGTATATTTGGGGGTCGGACAAGACAAACTTGATTAAGGGGATGTGTTTGTTCTTAACAAATACAGTATTCTGCAAAGAGGTTGAGTCCGTTTCCAACTTGATGACCTCCGCCTTGATTTTCTTTGCATCGGAGATAATTGCGTAAATACTGTCTCCCATCGCCTTGCGCATGACAGAATCTTTTTTTATTGCGGAATCTTCACGGTTGCTTGGGTTGCTTGGATGGGCAGAGCAACTTGCGGCAATTGAGCATGCTATGACCATAAGCATGGCCATCTTCATTGTCAATCGATTAAAAACATTTGAATTCATTTGTACTGGTGTCACTAAAAAAGGCGTGCAACCATTCTTTCTGCTTGCCTTTCGATTGGGTTACCGCCAAGTGACCTGCATACTGACAAGCATAGAACAGTCCACGCCTTATGAGCGTGAACTTTCAGTCTGCTTGCTCTCAGTATGCGAATATTGGCGGTATTCAATCGAAAGAGAACAAGAGCTAAAAGCTCAATATGTATTATATGTTCATTTCAAGTTTGTAGAATGGAGCGCCTTTGTTGTTAATGTTTATGCCATGTGTCTTAACACGGCCGTTCTTTCATAACTCAGACATAGCCTTAGGCTGTCAAGTTTCTTTGCGTTCCGTTCTTTTTCTTTTCTTTTTTATAATAGAATTAAATATTCAACATCGTATTCTGTCTGTTATGCCTGCAGGAATGAATACGTGCTCCTGCTTATGCCATTTCTGGTAACATTAGACTGTAATGTATACAAGATTGTGGCAAGTAAAGACCATCACATCTCTTCATTGATATTATGAAAAGCGACAGTTAGTCTTGACATCTGCTTTGTCAAGCAGGTTGCCTGTTTGTTCTGATTTGGACGGAATCAATAATGCTGCATTCTTATCATTGCATATTACCTATTCCGCATTTTAATGTTGTAAATGTACAAACTTTTTTGTAGACAACGCCTCTCGATTTGTTTTTTTTAACATAGGAGTTGCTTTGTTAATATATTTTCAAAATTCCAATTTGTATGTCCTGTCAAACAAAGGTAACATTTTTGTTTTATATGTTTTATACTTTACATTCTGTAAAAGATTGAAACCTTTCACTATGAAAGGCGGCATGGGACGGCAATGAAAGAACTTTTCACACATTTTACAACATGCATGTACAATAAACCTTTTGTTTTGCCGTTATATTCAAAATAGAATGCACTGTATACGCTTTGAAAACTATGCTACTAAGGAACATTATCATATCGGCACTGCTCTTCATTGCCTGCCTGTCATCCTACGGACAGTCGGTCCATGACCTCAACGCGCCTTTCGGTATGGCTGTGTGCTCGTCACTCGACAGTGGGGCGGAGGAATTCCGTGTCACAGGTGGCGGTGTGAAGGACTATCCGTTCAGTGGAATCGATGCCGGCATGGTGAAAACTCTGACCTCCACAGGCAAGGACATGTATGCCGAGGTGCTTGATGCGGTGGCGAACCACAGCATCATCGTCTTCGACGGCTCGGCAGGCGATTTCCTTCTTTCCAAGGCAGTGCCGCTTAAAGGCTTGAAGGACAAGACGCTGCTCGGCATAAACGGTGCACGGCTCTGCACAAAATGGTTTGTCACTCCTGAGGCAAAGAAGCGGCTTGACGATGCCGGAGTGCCTTCGATGAGTGGCAATGCAGGCACGGGCGGCTACCTGAGCAACGGTGTCTATGTCGCGGAGGAACAGGAGCAGCACACACGCCAGATACTCCTCGACATGTACGGCAACGAGAACCACCGGCAGGCGGGTGTGTTCCGGATGTCGGAATGCAGGAACATCATCGTGCGCAACCTGAGGTTTGTCGGTCCCGGATCTATCGATGTCGGCGGCACGGATCTGCTGCAGATGACTTCCTCGGAGCATGTCTGGGTGGACCATTGTGACTTTACCGACGGCATGGACGGCAATTTCGACATCACCATGCAGTCGGATTTCGTCACCGTAAGCTGGTGCACGTTCAGCTATACGGAGCGTTCCTATTCCCATTCCTTCACCAATCTTGTGTGCAGTGCGGAGGAATCGCCTGCTGACGAGGGAAAGCTCAACATCACGTTCGCCAACAACATGTGGGGAAAAGGCTGCATGGCGCGCATGCCGATGGCACGCTACGGCACGCTGCACCTCCTCAACAACTACTATAACTGCCCCGGAAACTCCTCTCCGTGCATAAACGCGAGGAACAAGGTGGCTATGCTCGTCGAGGGAAACCATTTCGCCGAGGGCGTGCGGAAATGCTTCCGGGCGCAGGACGCAAGGGCGCATGAGTGCCGCGGGAACATCGCCGTGGACCCTGACAGCAAGTACAATCTTACTACAAATGGCACGGTCAGGATGCCTTATTCCTACGTTCCGATGGACGCTTCCGCAGTTCCGGAGGAGGTGGGCGGCAATGCCGGTGCGACATTGTTCAGTACTCCGACGGGCGTTGGGCATGTCTCCGCATCGGAAAACCTCTATACCGCCACGTTCAACCTTGCCGGACAGCCGACAGGGAAGCACTCCGCCGGCGTGAAAATAAAGAAAGGCCGCAAGACGATGCAAAAGGAAAAAGTCAGGTAAAGATATTTTATTGAAGGACAACAAAACAATTGAAACATAAATGAAGACTATTGTAAAGAAAACTTTTACACTCCTGTTCGCTGCCCTGCCGTTGGTGGCAGCGGCACAGACAGAGACCGCTCCGGCATTCCCGGGTGCAGAGGGTCATGGACGATACACCACCGGAGGACGCGGAGGAAAGGTCATCCATGTGACTAATCTTAATGACAGCGGCACCGGTTCGCTGCGTGCAGCCTTGAGCGGCACAGGCAAAAAGATTATCGTCTTTGATGTTGGAGGATACATTGATTTGAAAGGCGACCTGAACATTACGTCAAATACAACAATCCTCGGACAGACAGCACCTGCGCCGGGAATCACATTGCGTTACCGCACCGTTACGTTTACAGGTTGTGACAATGTCATCGTCCGCTTCCTGCGTTTCCGCCGTTCTCAGGTGAAAGATATAAACACAGGTACTGGCGAGAATGATGGTGCTGATGCTGCATGGGGACGTCGTCATAAAAACATAATCCTTGACCACTGTTCTTTCTCATGGAGTACCGATGAGGTAGCTTCTTTCTATGACAACCGTGATTTCACAATGCAATGGTGTACTCTTGGTGAGGGACTTAACGCAGGACATAGTAAAGGCGATCACAGTTATGGTGGCATCTGGGGTGGTAAAGGTGCTTCTTTTCACCATAATTACATCACGCATGTGCAGAACCGTGCTCCTCGCTTCAATGGCGCACGCTATAATTGGACAGGCTACGACAAGACTAAGTATGCTAACGCTATTCAGGCGGAGCGTGTGGACTTCCGTAACTGCGTGATGTACAACTGGGGCAACGGTAACGGCTGCTATGGCGGTCCCGGAGGTGGTTATGTCAATATGGTGAACAACTATTACAAGGCAGGTCCCGGTACAAAGAACAAGACTCGTGTGACACAGATATCCAAAGCTGACGCAGGTAATAGTGGCAGTAATCCTTTCCCTAATTACACAAGTCGTTACTATATCCATGGAAACTATGTTACAGCAGCCTCTTCTCCAGAGAATTATGACTGGAAAGGTGTGATTTATGATAGTGGAATCCTTACAATCAATGGTGAGAGATACAGTAACGACCCTGAGCATAGATATGGTGAGAATGAGACTTATGTAACCAAAGACGGTGTTGATTACATTAAAATAAAGCTCGACAGTCCTATCGATGCAGGTGAGGTCACAACACATGACGCCAAGGTGGCTTATGAGAAGGTGCTCTCTTATGGTGGTGCAAGCCTTCACCGTGATGCTGTTGACGCGCGCTATATGGAAGAAGCAAGGGCTGGAATTGTGACTTATACAGGAGGACATGCTAATACTGCCGGAATTCTTGATGTCATAAACGACCCTTCAAAGGAGGCTGACCCTACCACTGCGAGCTTCCCTGAGCTTGAATCTACAAGCCGTCCGGCCGACTTTGACACAGACAAGGACGGCATTCCTGACGCATGGGAGATTGCCAACGGTCTGAATCCTAACGATGCAAGCGACGCTTCGGCGACGACAATAGACACTCGCGGCTGGTACACAAACATTGAGGTGTATGCCAACTCTCTTGTGGAGCATATAATGAAGGGCGGCAACAGCGACGCCATCGATGCTGTTAACGAGTACTATCCTGCATTTGTCTCCACCGGAATCGACGGAACCACTGTCGGTGACAAGGAGGTTGTTGCCACAATCTACCACAACCTGCAGGGACAGCGCATAGACGCAAACGCTAAAGGCGTGAAAATCAAGACCGTGATCCTTAAGAACAATCAGCGCATTTCGACAAAGGTCATTGACTGATTTGCCTGCAATGAAAGGATGAAAACTGCTGTGAAACAATAAAAACAACAGCAGGAAGCGGAACAAAAAAGAACAGATTCCAATGAAACAAAAACTACTCTCCATGCTCCTTGCTGCCCTGCCTGTGGCTGCCTTGGCACAGTTTGACAGCGCGCCGGCATTCCCCGGTGCGGAAGGGCATGGCAGATATGTCACCGGAGGGCGTGGCGGAAAGGTTGTCCATGTCACGAACCTCAACGACAATGGTCCGGGTTCGCTGCGCGAGGCGGTGAAAGGCGATGAGAAGAAGATTGTCGTCTTTGATGTCGGAGGTGTCATCGCCTTGGAGAAAAACCTGAAAATCGGGCAAAACACCACCGTCATGGGGCAGACCGCCCCTGCTCCGGGCATCACCCTGAGGTACTACACCGTCAGTCCGGAGTCCAACAACATCATCCGCTATCTCCGCTTCCGGCGCGGTCAGGAGCGTGACATCAACGACGGTGCCGACGCTTCTTATGCACGCGGAAGGACAGGAATAATCTTTGACCACTGCTCTTTCTCATGGAGCATCGACGAGGTAGCGTCGTTCTATGACAACAACAACTTCACCATGCAGTGGTGCACCATAGCCGAGAGCCTTACCAATCCCGGACACTCCAAAGGCGCACACGGCTACGGAGGGATATGGGGCGGCAAACTCGCATCGTTCCACCATAACCTCATCGCCCACGTTTCCAACCGCGGCCCGCGCTTCAACGGCGCGCGAAACGGCTGGGAAGGCTATAAGGAGAATAACCTTTACGGCACTTACAAATGGGAGAATCCTGTGCAGTCGGAGATAGTCGATTTCCGCAACTGCCTGATGTACAACGCTCAAGGCAC
This sequence comes from Palleniella intestinalis, assembly GCF_013166595.1. Classification (GTDB taxonomy): domain Bacteria; phylum Bacteroidota; class Bacteroidia; order Bacteroidales; family Bacteroidaceae; genus Prevotella; species Prevotella intestinalis. Next base: position 16,401 of record NZ_JABKKG010000008.1, read on the forward strand.
ATGCTACGGCGGCCCGGGAGGAGGACAGGTGAACATGGTCAACAACTATTACAAGGCAGGCCCTTCGGGAAAAGGCAGTCAGGAGCGCATAACCACCGTGTCGGTGGCGGAAGCTGCCAACTCCATGACCGGCGACGACAAGTATTTCGGTATGACAAGCCGTTACTACATCTCGGGAAACACCACCGAGACCACTGCCGGCAAGAAGACTCCCAACCGTGACTGGCGCGGCGTGAGCTATGGCAAAGGCGTGCATGACATCAACGGCGACATCTGTTCCAAGGACATCCACAACTTCTACGGCAGTTCCGTGAAGCACGTTGCGAACGAGAACGGCGAGCAATGTGTGCCAATCCGTATGGAGAAGCCTTGCCCTTCCGGCAGCGTCACGACACACACGGCAGACAAGGCGTACATGAAAGTCATCGCGCATAGTGGTGCATCGCTGTACCGTGATGATGTGGATGCACGCTACATGAAAGAGGTTCAGGCGGGTACAGCCACCTACAAAGGTTCTGTAACACAGAAGCCGGGACTCATAGACCTTGTTTCCGATGTCAACGGCTATACCGAAAATAACTTCGGGACATCACAGCGTCCTGCGGATTTTGACACGGACAACGACGGCATTGCCGACGAATGGGAGAAGGCACACGGGCTTTCCGTAGGCACGGACAACTCCGCGACCTTCACTCTCGACAAGCGCGGCTGGTACACAGACCTTGAAGTCTACTGCAATTCCATCGTTGAGGCTGTCACAAAGGCGGAGCGCAGCGACGCGGAATCCTCTTTCGAGGAGTATTATCCCATGAAATAAGCAATGGAAATTCTACGATATATAGCAGTGGGGCTGCACCATCATCAAGGTGGTGCAGCCCCACTGTCGTTTGTAGAACAAGGGAAAAGCCGTGAAATTCCGCTATCCTTTATCCGCCGATGTTGCAAAACAGTGTGACGAACAGCGGCACACTGAAATCGAGCGTCAGGCCATGGAAGGCGGCGACAACAAGGAAATCCTTCCCTGCCGACTGCATGATGACCGGCAGCGAGGTGTCGAAAGTCGTGGCACCGCCCATGCTCACCGCCGCCAGCGGATTGAGAGTGCGCGCCATTGGAGGGATGACAAGCAGGGCGAGAATCTCCCTGAATATGTTCGACAGCAGCGCCACAGTGCCCAATTCCGCACCCCTCATCTCCGTGATGAACACGCTTGACAACGAGTAATATGCGAACCCTGAACCCACGGCAAGGCAGTCCGTCAGGAGATACTGCCTGAAGAAAGCCCACATGACCGCCACACCGAGGAATGTTCCGCATGCCGTCATCAGCGGAAGAAGCATCAGTTTCCTGTCCAACCCCTTCACACGGCTGAAGAAATCTCCGTCCTCGCCTATGGTCATGCCGACACACAGCAGCAGGGCATAAAGCACATAGCTTGTCAGCGAGACAGACTTGCCGTCCGCATCCGCCACTCCCGCCAGCCCGAGCACTATGCCCAAAAGGAAGAACGCGACAACCATAAGGCTGCCTTTCATGCTCTCCCACAGCATGTTAAGCCGGATTCCGATGCCTCCGTGCTTGCCGTTCTCCACTGCCGAAGCCGTTCCCTCTGAAGACTTCCGAAGGCATTCCAATGCACTGCTGCCACTCTTCCGCACGGCAATCCACAGGCAAGTAGCCGTCAATGCGCTGCCTGCCATTGCTGCCACCGTGAGCCACAATGCTGTCAAGCCCAGCGAACCAAGGCTGCCCATAATCATGCTATCCGCTCCGACCTCCAGTCCCAACGCGAGCAGAAGCAGGCGGACAATGCCGGTGATGGCGCTTGACAGCCACCCGTTTTCACGGTTCCGCAAAAACAAACGCCCCAAGATTATTCCCAAAAACAAGCATCCGAATACAACAAACATATTACTGTTGGTTTATGATTACTATAAAATAAGAACGCAGAATATTTTGCAAAGATAATGCAAATCGAACGCAATAGAGCTTGCTCTTAATTGCTGAGGTGCCGCTTATCTTATGCAAAGTTAGTCATTTATTCCGACATTTCCACTTTATCCCCATAAAAACACAATATAAAAACATATATTCCAATGAAAATCAAGAAGAAAACCCTCCTCCCCATCGTGGCAGTCTTGGCAGTTGTCACAGCAATCACAATCGGCGGCAGCTTCTACATGCTCAGCTATTCCCTCACGCCCGACCCCAACCGCCGCGACATTGACAGTGCGATGCAGGTGATGTTCAAGCGCGCACCGTTCATGAAAGCATGGACCGACAGCGTCAAGGCAAACGGTCTGCTGCGCGACACGTTCGTAACAAGGTACGACGGACGCCGCCTCCATGCCGTGTACATGCGCAACGAGAACGCACACGGACGCACGGCAATCATTGTCCACGGCTACAAGGACTGCCATGCCACGTTTCTTTACCTCGGCAGAATGTACCATAAGTACCTGAACTGCAACATCCTGCTCCCTGACCTTCACGCCCACGGACTGAGTGACGGCGAGAGCATACAGATGGGGTGGAAGGACAGGGAAGATGTCCTCAACTGGGCGTATGTTGCGGACAAGATATTCCGCGACGAGAAGAAACATTCGGCGATTGTCATCCACGGTGTCTCCATGGGAGCTGCAACAACAATGTGCGTAGCCGGAGAACAAACTCCAATCACTATACGCTGCTTCATCGAGGACTGTGGATACACGAGCGTATGGGACGAGTTCTCGAAGGAGCTTCGCGAGCAGTTCTCCCTCCCGGAGTTCCCGCTGATGTACTCTGCCAGTGTGATTTGCAAACTGAAGAACGGGTGGAGTTTCGGCGAGGCGTCACCGTTGAAGCAGATGAGGTGGTGCATAGATCCTATCCTGTTCATACATGGCGACAAGGACACCTTTGTCCCGACATGGATGGCACACAAGCTCTATGAAACGAAAAGAGATTCAAAGCAACTGTGGATAGCACCGGGCTCAGAGCACGCGCGTGCTTATCTCGACCATCCCGAGGAATATACGCAGAAGGTCAAGGACTTCCTTGACATGCACATGCTGCAGCCTGACCGTTACAGTCCGATGCCTTATTTCTACCACAATATGCGAATACCGCGATGAAGACATCTCAAAAGGCGAAGAGGTGACAGGGACCGGTATGCGCTGTATGTGTTTGAGCCATAGGTTATTATAAGAACTGTTGACCTCTTTGTATATCATTTTGAAAACAAAGGTTAAGGCATGCAAAGCCAAGCGTTACCTTTTGTCCGGTAAAGTGTAACCTTTCACATGGTCAACCGTTACCTTTCGTCATGCGAAAGGTAACGGTTTGTTTTATGCATGTTTGCTGACCTTTCACAGCACTGTTGCAGGACATTTCCCGAACTGTTGCCAGTGCATAGGAAGCAGGTTTGGGATTATGGCGGATTTCAGCAGGAAACTTTATTATTAGTGTCGCTAAACATATACAACACATTACCATTCATCTGTTTCAGTTGTGACAAACCCCTATCCTCGCATACAGTGACATGGTTTCGCTGTAAAGTGTGGCGGAGCCACAATCCTTATGGTAACCCCCTGCTTCAGCAGTGGGGACAACAAGAATGCTCTCTGCATTGTGTGGTGGAACCACACTCTTTTATTGTGGGCGTAAGGAATTGAGACATAAAGGAGTGTGGCGCTGCCACACAACTAATGGAGTTCTTCTCTAATCCGCACGGCTGAAGCCGACGGTTACCGTAAGGGTTGTGGCTCCGCCACATCTTATGAGAAACACCTCTTAATGAAAATGTGATTTCAAAACAACTTGTGGAGTTTTGCCGGACACCAATAAAACTTTATATATAAGAAGGTGTGTCAGGTTAAAAAAGATTAATTACGGCTTGTTTTTCGAATATTTGGAGTAATTTTGTAGTTTATTAGGAGCATTATGCGTCTAAAGGATATGGAAAGCGAACAGTATGACTTGCGCACGGATTCACTGCCGTTCCGCACAGTCCTTTGCCACCGCTTTTCGTGGAATGACGGGCGCAGGCTTACGAGGAACATCATAAACTTAACACAATAAGGATATGCAAGAGACAAGACAAAATAGAATCTCGCGCCTTCTGCAGAAGGAGCTGAGCCTGATTTTCCAGTCACAGACCCGTATGATGCATGGCGTGATGGTCAGTGTTACGCGCGTCAGGATAAGCCCAGACCTCTCCATCTGCACAGCCTATCTAAGCGTCTTCCCGTCCGAAAAGGGCGAGGAGATAATCAAGAACGTCAACAAGAACCAGGCTACGGTACGCTACGACCTCGGTCGGCGCGTGCGCAACCAGCTGCGCATCATCCCCGAGCTGCGCTTCTTTATCGACGACTCACTCGACTACATCGAGCGCATCGACGAACTGCTGAAAGAATAATTAACCGAGGAGTGGGGGCTTGGGACGATAACGACAGTACTGTCAGAGCTGTCAATGTTGTCAGCATTGTCCACGCCCACAACCTCCAACCTCCAAAAAACATAACAAAAACCCAATGTCATTAGCCACCACCATAGCACGCAGGTACCTGTTTGCCAAGAAAAGCACCAACGCTATAAACATCATCTCCGGAATCTCGGTCATCGGAGTAATGGTGGCGACCATGGCACTCATCATTGTGCTCTCCGTCTTCAACGGCTTCCACGACCTTGTGGCATCGCTCTTCACGGCGTTTGACCCACAGATAGAAATCACTCCGGCAAAGGGCAAGGCATGCGCTGCCGACGACCCGCTGCTGCTGAAGGTGAAGTCGCTGCCAGAAATAGATGTCGCCACGGAATGCGTGGAGGACCAGGCACTTGCTGTCTATGGGGACAAGCAGATGATGGTGCGCATAAAAGGCGTGGAGGACAACTACCCTTACCTGACCAACATCAGAAGCATACTCATCGGCGAGGGCGACTTCACGCTCCATGCAGCCGACCTTGAGTATGGCATTCCGGGCATCCGCGTGGCGATAGATCTCGGCACGGGAGCCTACTGGCAGGACTGGCTGAAGATTTACGCCCCGCAGCGCGAGGGACAGCTTGACATGACCAACCCTGGCGAGGCGTTCAGTGTCGACTCGCTGATGTCCTCCGGCTGCGTGTTCTCCGTCAAGCAGGCAAAGTACGACAAGCAGTACATCCTCACCTCAATAACCTTCGCACGCAACCTGTTCTTCCGCCAAGGCGAGATTACAAGCCTCGCCCTGCGCCTGAAACAGGGTACGGACATCGAGGCGGTGAAGGAGGAAATCCGCGGCATCTGCGGCGACAAGTATGTCGTGAAAGACAGGTTCGAGCAGCAGGAGGACACGTTCCGCATAATGAAGATTGAGAAGATTATCGCCTATATCTTCCTCACGTTCATCCTTGTCATAGCCTGCTTCAACATCATCGGTTCGCTCTCGATGCTCATCATCGATAAGAAGGACGATGTCAGGACACTGAGGTATCTTGGAGCATCTGACAGTCTGATAGGGAAGATATTCCTCATTGAAGGCAGTCTCATCTCCATTGTCGGCGCTGTTGTCGGCACAGGACTCGGTCTGCTGCTGTGCTGGTTGCAGCAGGAGTTCGGAATTGTCAGCATGGGCGAGTCCAGTGGCACGTTCATTGTCGACGCCTATCCGCTCAGCGTGCACTATTCTGATGTGGCGGTCATCTTCGTCACGGTGATAACCGTGGGCTTCATCTCTGTGTATTACCCTGTGAGATACCTCACGAGACACCTGCTTTAGCAGAGGAAGAGTGGTGAGATTCATCATGTTGCATCATGTTTTATCATGCTGAATCATGATGACCACTCCATGATAAATCATGATGTCTCATGATAAACCATGATGAATCGTGATAACAACCTTGACAAACAACTTCAATTTTCTATAATCAACAAACAACAAAATGAAAAAGTTTCTTTCAATCATCGTCGTCCTGTTCGCAGTGGTTTCCTACACCCTCGCACAGATGCCGACGCTGCCGAAACTGCCGACCGACCCTAACACACGCATAGGTAAGCTCGACAACGGTCTCACTTACTATGTCCGCCATAACGCTTATCCTGAGAAAGTGGCGAACTTCTATATTGCGCAGCGTGTCGGTTCCATACAGGAGAACGACGACCAGCGCGGTCTCGCCCACTTCCTTGAGCACATGGCGTTCAACGGTTCCACACACTTCAAGGGCAATGAGATGATAGAGTACCTGCGCACACTCGGTGTTGCGTTCGGTGCCGACCTCAATGCTTACACCTCAATCGAGCAGACTGTCTATAATATAGATAATGTGCCTACAGCACGCCAGACAGCCCTTGACTCCTGTCTCCTCGTCCTTCAGGACTGGTCAAACGGCCTCTCACTCCTCCCGGAGGACATCGACAAGGAGCGTGGCGTCATCCATGGCGAGTGGGCTATGCGCAACTCTGCCATGCAGCGCCTGTTCGAGAACAATCTCCCTGCCATGTACCCTAACTGTAAGTATGGCTACCGCCTACCTATCGGTACTATGGAGGTTGTGGACAACTTCAAGCCTGAGGTGCTCCGCGCATACTACGAGAAGTGGTATCACCCTGAGAACCAGGCAATCATCGTAATCGGTGACATCGATGTAGACCATACAGAGAAGAAGATAAAGGAACTCTTCAGCCACATCAAGGCTCACGCCAATGCCGCTCATGTCGAGCCTGTTCCGGTGCCTGACAATGAGGAGGCCATCTACATCTTCGACAAGGACAAGGAAATGCAGTACACTCTCATGTCCATAGCCATGAAGAGCGATGCGCTGCCAAAAGAGATGATGAACACTCAGATGGAGTACATGAACTCTTATCTCAGCGACCTCGTTTGCATGATGTTCAACTCACGTATGCGTGAGATAGCACAGAACCCTGACTGTCCTTTCGTACAGCTCTCAATGTCTTACGGCGGTTACTGCATCTCAACGACAAAGGACGCGTTCGACGTGACCATCGTTGCCAAGGAAGGCAAGGCACGTGAGGCTCTCCTTGCGGCAGTTCGCGAGCTGAAGAGAATCAAGGAGCACGGTGTCACAGGCGGTGAGTTCGTGCGTGCAAAGGAGGAGTTCCTCTCACAGCGCGAGAAGGCTTACTCCAACCGTGACAAGCGCAAGCACACAGAACTCTATCAGCAGTGTGTGAACAACTACCTCAAAGGCGCGGCAATGCCTGACCCAGAGACTGACTACCAGCTCTGGCAGGCTATCGCACAGAACATTCCTCTCGAAGTAATCAACCAGGGACTGAAGGAATCCATCACAATCAATGAGGACAAGAACCTTGTCATCTCTTGCTTCGCCCAGGAGAAGGAAGGTGCCAAGTACCTTACTGTCGAGGACATGAAGGCTGTGGTTGCCGAGGGACGCGCACAGGCTGTCGAGGCTTGGGTGGACAACACAAAGGACGAGCCTCTCGTTGACGAGAAGAAGATGCTCAAGGCAGGCAAGATCAAGTCTGAGAAGAAGAACGACGTGCTGGGCTATACTGAGCTCACTCTCTCCAACGGTGCTAAGGTTATCCTTAAGAAGACTGACTTCAAGAACGACGAAATCCTTCTCCGCGGATGGGCTGACGGCGGCAAGAACCTCTATGGCGCTGCCGACTACAGCAACATGAAACTCGTTGATTATGTGGCCGGAACATTCGGACTCGGCAACTTCACAAGCAACGAGCTTGAGAAGGCTCTCGCAGGAAAGCAGGCAAATGTGGATGTCAATCTCGGCAACCTTGTCTACAACGGTGTGACAGGTCACTCCACACCGAAGGACATCGAGACAATGATGCAGCTCCTTTACCTCTACTTCACTGCCCCTCAGAAAGACGAGAAGGCTTACAACAAACTCATGCAGAGCCTTGAGACAAGTCTGAAGAATCGCGACCTGAAGCCTCAGGTAGCACTCTCCGACTCCCTGACAAACGGTCTTTACAGCAACAACCCTCGCTTTGCGCCGCTCACAATGGCCGACCTGCCTAACGTAAGTCTTGACCGCTGTCTGGAAATCGTCAAGGAACGTTTCTCAAATGCTAACGGCTACACATTCACTATCATAGGCAACTTCGACGAGGCAACCATCCGTCCGCTGATCTGCAAGTACATCGCGTCACTCCCGGGTAAGGGAAAGGCTGCCAAGGTGACAGACGTGCGCACCCTGTTCAAGGGCAATGTCGTGAAGGATTTCAAGCGTAAGATGGAGACTCCGCAGCCTTCTATCATGCAGATGCTCCACGCTCCGGTTGACTACACTCTTGAGAACAGTGTCCTTTCATCCTATGTCGGTGAGGTTCTGTCACAGATGCTCCTTAAGGATGTGCGTGAGGACGCAGGCGCTGCTTACTCTTGCGGTGCTTACCTCTCACTTTCCGGCTACAAGTTCGGTTCTGAGGTGATTATGCAGGTTTATGCTCCTATCTCTAAGCCTGAGCAGGTTGACCTCGCGCTCGACCTTATCAACAAGGACATCGAGAAGCTCGCACAGAGCGCAGACGCAGAGATTGTTGCCAAAGTGAAGGCTAACATGCTCAAGGACGCTGACGTCAACGCCAAGAAGAACGGCTACTGGGCAGGAGTGATTGACGGTTACACCAAGTTCGGTGTTGATGAGATTACCGACTACAAGAAGGTTGTCGAGGCTGTCACACCTGAGAAGATTTCCGCTTTCCTCAAGAACAATGTCCTTGTGGCAGGCAATAAGCTCACTGTTGTGATGCGCCCGGAATAATCGCCGGCAGCCGACAACACAGGCTTGTGTGATATATATGGAGAGAATCTCTATACATATATTATATAAATAAAGTATTTTTACCGGCAGAGGCACGCCCCCTTTTCCGCCAAGGAATGGGGAGTGTGCCTCTGAACGGCGGTTAACGGCGGCACTCATGGTGACTGCCGCCTGCCGCTAAACACATAGAAAATGAGCATAACAAGCATTGCACAGAAACTCTACTTCGCAAGAAGGCAGAATGAACTGCAGAAACATATCAACCACGGGGCAGACCTTCAGCAGAAAGTGCTGGAGAGTCTGCTTTGTCGTGCTGATGATACGGAGATTGGAAGACGCTATGCGTTCTCCTCAATCCATAAGTATGAGACCTTCGCACAGGACCTTCCGCTTAACGACTATGAGTCCCTGAAGCAGGACATCGACCGCATGCGCCGCGGCGAGGAAGATATCCTCTGGCGGGGAAAAGTCAGATGGTACGCCAAATCCTCGGGAACGACGAACGACAAGTCGAAGTTCATCCCTGTCTCCAAAGAGGGACTGCAGCGGATGCACTATGCCGGAGGAAGGGACTCCGTGGCCCTCTACCTCATGAACAATCCCAATTCGCGCATCTTTGACGGACGCGCGCTGATTCTCGGTGGCTCACATCAGGCAAACTACAATGTCGAGGACTCTCTCGTGGGTGACCTTTCTGCCATCCTTATCGAGAACATCAACCCGTTGGCGAACATGGTTCGTGTGCCGAAGAAGCAGACAGCATTGCTCTCCGACTTTGAGGTGAAGCGTGAAAGGATAGCCATGGAGACGCTCAACAAGAACGTCACCAACATCTCCGGTGTGCCTTCATGGATGCTCTCGGTGCTTATCCGTGTCATGGAACTCTCAGGCAAGCAGCATCTTGAAGAGGTATGGCCCAACCTTGAAGTGTTCTTCCATGGCGGAATAGCCTTCACTCCTTACCGCAAGCAGTACGAACAGCTTATTACAAAGTCGGACATGCACTACGAGGAGACTTACAACGCATCGGAAGGATTCTTCGGAATACAGAGCGACCCGAACGACAAGTCCATGCTCCTCATGCTTGACTACGATGTATTCTATGAGTTTGTGCCTATGTCAGAGCTTGACAAGCTCAACGCTTACCTTGCCGCTCCTATGAGCGCGAAGCCTGAAATGCCTACCGTTGTGCCGTTATGGGGCGTGGAAGTGGGCAAGAACTATGCCATGGTAATCTCCACAAGCTGTGGCCTGTGGCGTTATGTCATCGGCGACACCGTGCAGTTCACGAGCACCAACCCTTACAAATTCATCATCTCCGGGCGCACGAAGCACTTCATCAACGCCTTCGGTGAGGAACTCATCGTCGACAATGCCGAGCAGGGACTGGCACATGCCTGCCTCGAAACGGGTGCGGAAGTATTGGAATACACCGCAGCTCCGGTCTTTATGGGCGACGACGGCAAGTGCCGCCACCAATGGCTCATAGAGTTTGCGCGTGAGCCTGAGGACCTCGGCCGTTTCGCACGGATTCTCGATGACAAGCTCCAGGAGATAAACTCCGACTACGAGGCGAAGCGGTTTAAGGACATCACCCTGCAGCCTCTTGAGATAATCAAGGCGCGTCCGGGACTCTTCCACTCGTGGCTCAAGCGCCGCGGCAAACTCGGCGGACAGCATAAGGTGCCGCGACTGAGCAACACACGCGAGCATATCGAGCAGCTCCTGAAATTGAATTAAGGGAGGCTTTCTGTTGCAACATGATGAATCATGAAGCAACATGTTTAATCATGATGCCATGTTGCATCATGTTTTCTCATGATTCATCATGTTACAACAACCTCCAACCCACCTCCAACCACTCCCAATTCCACCCAAATGCTACACCGACTTTCCATAATCCTCCTTGCCACGGCAGCGGCAATCCTCCTCCACAGCTGCGCCCGCATGGGCTCTCCTGACGGCGGATGGTACGACGAAGTGCCGCCACGCGTGGTGGCTACCATGCCACAAGAGCGCGCCACAGGTGTCACACAGAAACGCATAACCTTGTATTTCAATGAGTTCGTTCAGTTGGAAAACGCTGCCGAGAACCTTGTCTTCTGCCCTCCGCAGATAGAGCAGCCGGACATAAAGACCATGGGAAAGTCCATACGTATCACCTTCCGCGACTCCCTGAAGGCAAACACCACCTACACCATCGACTTCTCCGATGCCATAAAGGACAACAACGAGAACAATCCGATGGGCAACTACACCTATGTCTTCTCCACAGGCGACCATATAGACACCCTTGCCGTAAGCGGCTATGTCGTGAACGCCGAGGACCTCGAACCGGTCAAAGGGCAGCTTGTGGGCCTCTATGCCAACCTCGCAGACTCCGCTTTCACCACCGAACCCATGCTCCGCACGGGACGCACAGACTCCTACGGGCATTTCGTAATCCGTGGCGTGGCACCGGGAAAGTACCGCATCTACTCCCTCGGCGACAGCGACAGTGACTTCAAACTCTCACAGCGCGGCGAACCGTTGGCGTTCAGCCACGACATAATCGTACCTTCTACAAAGGACGACATACGGCAGGACACAATCTGGAAGGACAGCCTGCATATCGCCGACATCAAGCGCGTGCCTTACCTGCGCTATCTCCCTGACGACATCTGCCTGCGCTCTTTCACACAGGAACCGACACAACGCTACCTCATCAAGACGGAGCGAAAGGAGCCCGACCGCTTCACTCTCTTCTTCAGCACGCCGACCGACACGCTGCCAAAGCTCACGGCACTGAACTTCAACGACAAGGATGCCTACATCATCGAGACAACGGAACGACGCGACACAATAACCTATTGGCTGCGCGACACTGCCCTTGTCAATCAAGACACACTGCGCATCGCCCTCGAATACATGATGACAGACAGTCTCGGCACTCTTGTCTCACAGACCGACACCATTGAATTCCTTGCCAAAGTGCCTTATGAAAAACGCATGAAGTTCCTCAACGAGGACGTGGAGAAATGGGAAAAGGCAAAGGAAAAGGCTGAGAAGAAGGAAAGAGAGTTCAAGGAACGCGATCCGCGCATCGTTGCCCTGGAACCGAAATTCGCCGGCGGAGGCTCCCAAATGGCTCCCGACAAGAGCCTGACCATTGAGTTTCCAACGCCGCTTGACACCATCTTCCGCGAGAAAATCCACCTTACGACACTCGTCGACTCTGTAAAGACCGACGTGCCGTGGGAGATGTACTCCGAAGGGCTTCCTCCGCGAACCTACGGCATCAGAGGGGAATGGCAGCCGGACACGGACTATCTCCTCGAAATAGACTCCATAGCCTTCCGCGACATCTATGGAAGAGTCTCCGACCCGAAGAGATACAGCATCAAGATTGCCTCCGAAGAGGACTTCGCAACGCTCTTTGTAAATGTCGAAGGGGTTAGGGACAGCACCGGACAGGTTATCGTGCAAATCCTCGACCGCGCAGGAAAACAACTGGCGGAAGCCGTTGCCAAGGACAACACGGCGGAGTTCTACTACCTCACGCCGGGGACATACTACATGCGGTGCATCCTTGACCGCAACAGTAATGGCAAATGGGACACCGGTGACTACTCCCTCGACCTGCAGCCGGAGGAGGTCTACTACAACCCGAAACCCATTGAATGCAAGGCAAAATGGGATCTTACCACAACCTTCGCCATCGGCAATATCCCGTTCCACCAACAGAAACCGGGCGAGATGAAGAAGCAGAAAGGCGAGAAGAAAAAGACCATCCGCCTGCGCAACGCACAGCGCGCCGCCGAAATGGGACTACAGTACGACAAAGAAAAGGTGGACAGCAAATTCTAAAAATGGTTAAAGGTTAAATGCCTTAGACCACAGGTAATGGATTATTTTGTAATTTTGTAGAATGTAAGCCTTATGACAGCCCACGGACAGCTGTGAGGACAAACTATCGTAAAATCAATAAACTGTAAATAAAGACAATGGACAAATTAAGTTACGCTCTCGGACTTGGCATCGGCACACAGCTTGCACAGCTCGGAGCAAAGGACCTCAACCTCGCAGACTTCATGGAGGCTGTGAAGGACATGCTTGAAGGAAACGAATCAAAAGTGGAACAGCAGGAAGCGCAGAAACTCGTCAGCGAGTTCTTCCAGAAGCAGGAGGAGCGCGAGATGGAGCGCCGCCGCGAGGCTGGAAAGGGCGCGAAGGAGGCAGGAGAGAAGTATCTTGCCGAAAACCGCAAGAATCCGAAGGTCATCGAGACTCCTTCAGGACTTCAGTATGAGGTGCTTGTGCAGGGCAGCGGCAAGCAGCCAAAGGCCACTGACACAGTGAAGGTGCACTACGAGGGCTTCCTCACCGACGGCACTGTCTTTGACTCAAGCATACAGCGCGGAGAGCCTATCTCATTCCCGCTCAACGGTGTCATCGCCGGCTGGACAGAAGGCCTACAGCTCATGTCTGAGGGTTCAAAGTACCGTCTCTATATCCCTTACAACCTTGGTTACGGCGAGCACGGAGCGGGAGCGTCAATCCCTCCGTTCTCAACTCTCATCTTCGACGTTGAGCTTATCGAGGTGCAGTAAAGCAAACGCATCATGATGTAACATGTTGCCTCATGATTCAACATGAGCTGCAACATGATAAAACATGATGCATCATGATACAACATGACAAAAGAAAACAAAAACAACAAAAAGATAAAATGAAGAAAATTACATTCCTGGCTCTTGCAGCCGCTGCAGCACTTGGTTTCTCAAGCTGCGGAAACTCCACTCCGAAGGCGGACCTTAACGACGACCTCGACACACTCTCTTACGCTATCGGTATGGCACAGTCCAACGGTCTCTCACAGTATCTCGTGGAGCGCATGGGCGTTGACTCCACATGTGTGGACGAATTCATAAAGGGTCTTAACGAAGGCGTGTCTGCCGGTGACGACAAGAAGAAGGCAGCATACTATGCCGGCATACAAATCGGTCAGCAGATTTCCAACCAGATGATTAAGGGCATCAACCATGAAATCTTCGGTGAGGACTCCACAAAGACCATCTCCCTCAAGAACTTCATGGCCGGCTTCATCAACGGTTACACAGGCAAGAACGGTCTGATGACACAGGAGCAGGCCGGAATGACAGCACAGGCTAAGATGGAGGTGATTCGTGCCAAGAACCTCGAGGAGCAGTTTGGTGAGTACAAGAAGCAGGGTGAGGATTTCCTTGCTAAGAACAAGACAGCCCAGGGCGTTGTCACTCTCCCTTCAGGCGTTCAGTACAAGATTCTGAAGGAGGGAACAGGAGCTGTTCCTGCCGACACTTCTGCCGTTGTTGTCAACTATGAGGGCAAACTCCTCGACGGAACAGTGTTCGACTCTACCTACAAGTCAGGCAACCCTACCACTCTCCGTGCCAACCAGGTCATCAAGGGCTGGACAGAGGTGCTCACAAAGATGCCTGTAGGCTCTACATGGGAAGTGTATATCCCACAGGACCTCGCTTACGGCTCACGCCAGGCAGGTACCATCAAGCCTTTCTCAACCCTCATCTTCAAGATTGAGCTTCTTGAGATAAAGAAGTAAAGTTTCAGGAGGAAGCGATTCAACCGACTCACTCGACTCATTCGAATGACTCGAATAATCCGATTGATCCGAATGATTCGCCCAACGATTAAACAATGAAAAAGACAATAACAATGCTGGCGCTCGCTATGGTAGCGGGCGCCGCTTGTTCTGAGGCTGTAGCCAAAAAGGACAAGAAGAACAAGAAGACCGTCTCTGCCGCTGTCATACAGAAGTCCATTGTTTCCCTGCAGACCAAAGCGGACTCCATCAGCTATGCCGCAGGCAAGAGCCTGACAATGGGCATGATGGACTATGTCGTAGGACAACTCAAGGTGGACACCGCCTATATGGCCGACTTCGTCAAAGGCATAGAGAAAGGGCTCAACGAGGTGGAGACACCGCAGATGAAGGCTGAGGCTGCCGGAAAGCAGATTGCACAGATGGTGAAGGAGCGCATGCTCCCTAACATCAAGACTCAGATGGAAGGCTCGGATGCTGCTCTCGACGAAGCTCTCTTCAAGCGCGCATTCACCGATGCCGTGGAGAATGACAACAGTGTGCTCTCCATGGAAGAGTCCACAAAATACTTCGAGGCTGCCATGAACGCCATAAAGGAAGCCAAGGAGGAGGCTGCAAAGGCTGCCGGCAAGAACTGGCTCGCCGAGAATGCCAAGAAGGAGGGTGTCAAGGTGCTCCCTTCAGGCCTTCAGTACAAGGTGCTCACCGAGGGCAACGGACCTGTTGCAAAGAAGGATGACGAGGTCGTCGTGAAGTATGAGGGCAAGCTGATTGACGGCACAGTCTTCGACTCAAGCTATGAGCGCGATCCGCAGACCACATCCTTCAAGCCGACACAGGTCATCCCGGGTTGGACGGAGGCACTCTGCATGATGCCGCAAGGCTCTGTGTGGGAGCTGTATATCCCTGAGAATCTCGGCTACGGCAGCCGCCCGAGCGGCAAGATTCCCGCTTTCTCGACTCTCGTCTTCAAGGTGGAAGTCGTGGAGGTAAAGGCAAAAGAAGAGCCTAAGGAAGAGAAGCCGGCTCCTGCCGTGACAGCCAAGAAAACGGCGAAAAAGCCTGCTGCGCGCAGGAAGAAATAATTGTTTTTGTCAGTATTGTCGCCATTGACAGTACTGACAATACTGACACCATTGTCAATATTGACATCCCTGACAATTATGTCAATACTGACCAAATCCCATAATCCAAACACAGCGTATGACGAGCAACCACAAAGCTATGAGTCTGTTATCATGTGCGGTGCGGGTATTCCTGCACCTTATGCTCTCTTACGCTGTGTTTTTCATTGCCCGTGTGGCTTATTTCCTGGAGAATAAGGATGTCTTTACGGACGTGTTCTCCCATAATTCCATCGGCAGACTGTTGCAAGGCTGCCTGATGTTCGACACATCGGCGATAATGTACACCAACGCCCTTGTCGTCCTCCTGATAGTCCTCCTTCCCCGGAAATGGGACAAGACTGTCAGCGTTGTCTACACCCTGATCACCGGTTTGACACTCGCAATGAACCTCGGCGACGCGGTTTATTTCCAATATACGGGCAAAAGGACCACCATGTCCGTATTCGGCGAATTCTCCAACGAGAGCAATCTGCTGCAGATTCTCGGTGCGGAGACCCTGCGCCATTGGTACCTTTTCCTCCTTGCTTTCCTTGTTTTCTATGCCGTATGGCGGCTGTCACGCCGCATAATGGCTGTAGGAAAGCATTCTCTTCTCCCACGTTGGGCGGAGATTTCCTCACGAGCCCTTACTCTCCTCGTCTTTGTTCCTTTCTGCATAGCCGGTATGCGAGGAGGGTGGACGACAGCCGTTCGCCCGATAACCGTCAGCAACGCCAACCAATATGTCCGCCGTCCGGCTGAGGCTGTGCTCATTCTCAACACCCCGTTCTCCATGATTCGCACCATTGGCAAGGACGTCTTCCATGACCCGGAGTACTTCTCCGATGAGGAACTCGCTACAATCTATTCACCCGTCCATGAGCCTGTGAAGGGCGAAATGTGGCGGAAGAATGTCGTGGTGCTTATCGTAGAGAGCTTCGGCAGGGAATATATCGGAGCGTACAATGAGCACCTTGACGGCGGAAAGTACAAAGGCTATGCGCCGTTTGTTGACTCTTTGTATGCGGAAAGCCTGAGTTTCGACTACACTTTCGCCAACGGCAGACAGTCAATCGACGGTATGCCGTCCATACTTTCAGGCATTCCGCGTTTCATAGAGCCGTTTTTCCTTACCCCGGCATCAATGAACGATGTAAGCGGAATAGCCGGCGAACTGGGCAAAAAGGGCTATTACTCAGCCTTTTTCCATGGCGCGGAGAACGGCAGCATGGGCTTTGAGGCGTTCGCAAAGTCTACAGGCTACAAGGATTACTACGGCAGGACGGAGTTCGACCGTGACCCTCGCTTCGGCGGAGAACGGGAGTACGACGGCACATGGGCCATCTGGGACGAGCCGTTCCTGCAGTTCTACGCCATGAAGATGACGGAGTTCCGCGAGCCTTTCGTCACCTCTGTCTTCACCGCCTCCAGTCATCACCCGTATGTTGTGCCGGAGAAGTACAAGGATATTTATAAGGAAGAGGGCACAAACCCTATCCATAAGTGCATTCGCTATACGGACATGGCGCTGCGGAAGTTCTTTGAGACAGCGCGGAAACAGCCGTGGTACAAGAACACAATCTTTGTCTTCACCAGCGATCACACCAACATCGCCGACCATCCCGAGTACCGTACGGACCTCGGACTGTTCGGTGCGCCACTGCTTTTCTTCGACCCTTCCGGCGAGATGCCTCGCGGACGAATGCACTGCATAGCACAGCAGACGGACATCCTGCCCACCATCCTCGGGTGGCTTCGCTATCCCGAACCTTACATTGCGTGGGGCGTCGACCTCCTGAACACCCCTTCCGAGGAGACATGGGCTGTCAACCACACCGGCAGCGGGCTGTATCAGTTTGTCAAAGGCGACTATCTCCTGCAATTCGACGGCAACAACATGCACGCTGTATATAACTTCCGCACCGACTGGCTCCTGCGCCATAACCTCCTGAAAGCCGACGGACAACTCGCTCTTCCGACATCCGAGCGTGAGAAAATCATGGCTTATGAGCGGCAACTGAAGGCTGTCATACAGACCTATATGCAACGAATGGTGAACGACAAACTTGTCATAAAATGAAACACACAACAGGAAATTCCGGCATAATCCTATTGGTAAGGCTCTTCCTTGCCATGATGCTTGTCTTCATGGTGCAGAAACTTTTCTTCCTGTTTCTCACATGGCAGGAAGGAAACTCTCTTACTGACAGCCTTGAAGTGGTGCTTCATGGACTGAAACTCGACAGTGCCGTCACTGCATACACCCTCATCCTGCCTTTCCTGGCAATAGTCGTCACGGCATTCCTCCCTCCGTCCTGCGAGAGGAAAGAGGAGGGGCTGCGCCGTTTCCTGAGGCTATATTATGCGGTGGTGGTGACCCTTTGCGCCATTATCATTGTCGTTGATGCCGCCCTTTATCCTTTCTGGCATTTCAAGCTCGACACCTCAGTGTTCCTCTACACCGACAAACCGAAGGACGCAATGGCAAGTGTCTCGGCAGGATTCATCGTCCGTCAGGTACTTCTCATTGCTGTATGGGCATGGTTCTCAGGACGTTTGCTGTTCTTTGCAATAGGAAAAAAGAACCAGCAATCCACCATCTCAACCACAAAACCGTTAACCCGCAACCTCCTCAACGCAGCGTTTTATCTCGCTGTCTGTGCCCTTCTCGTGCTTATGATAAGGGGAGGAGTGGGCAAAGGCACCAACAATGTCTCCGAGGCTTACTACTCCGACAACCAGTATCTTAACCATGCGGCTGTCAATCCGGTGTTCAACATGCTCTATTCCATAGGCAAACTCGAGGATTTCGGGTCACAGGCGCAGTACTTTCCGGAGGAGGAATGCAAGGAGATCATCAAGGGAATCTACAACACAGAGACAATAACCGTGGACACACTCCTCACCAACCGGCGTCCGAACATCCTCCTTGTGATATGGGAAGGAGCAGACTGGCATATTGCACGCGACATGAACGCCATGCCGCATCTTCAGGCCTTGGCAGGCGAAGGGGTGGACTTCACTGCCTGCCACGCCAACAGTTTCCGCACCGACCGCGGACAACTGTCGCTCCTCGCAGGATGGCCCGCCATCCCGAAGACGTCACTCATGAAGATTCCCGAGAAATGTGAGCACATGCCGGCATTGCCGCGCACACTGCTGGAGAATGGCTACAGGACGACATTCTGGTACGGTGGCGACATCTCTTTCGCAAGCACCGGCGGCTATATGCACCAGGCAGGCTTCCAAACCACCGTCTCCGACAAGGATTTTCCTCGCAAGGACATCGCCACGGACTGGGGTGTCTACGACGGAACACTGTTCGACAAGGCGTTCGAAAGCATTGGCGCAGACTACCGGAAGCATCCGGACAAACGATTCTTCCACACCATCATGACCCTCAGCAGCCATGAGCCGTGGACAGTGCCGTCACGGACGATGGACGACGATGTGCTCAATGCCTTCAACTACACTGACCGCTGCCTCGGCAAACTCATGGCGAAACTGCGTAAAAGCCCTATGTGGGACAATCTGCTTGTCATCATAACCTCCGACCACGGCGTACCTTACGGTCAGAATGCCACCCTGCATGACCACAGCGTCACCCACATCCCGATGATATGGACGGGAGGAGCTGTGGCACGCAAGATGAAGATTGACAGACTCATGAACCAGGCTGACCTCCCCGCAACGTTGCTCGGACAAATGGGAATAAAGCACGACAAGTTCCTTTTCTCACGCGATGTGACAAGCGCGACATACACTTATCCCAACGCTTTCCATGTCTACAACAGCGGCATAACCTTCGTCGACTCCACCGGACGCACCACCTTCGACCTCGATGGCGAGCGATGCGTCGTTGGCAATGACACGCAAAGGGAGCGGAAAGCCAAGGCACTGTTGCAGAACCTGTACAAGAAAACCTCCGAACTATGAAAGAAAAAGTCCTCTACCGCATAATGTTCTGCTGCTGGTACGCTGTCTCCAAGCTGCCGGCATGCGTCCATTATTTCAACTCCTTGTGGCTCTCGGCGCTGCTGTTCCATGTCATCCGCTACCGCAGGAAACTCGTCCACCGACAGATGAAAGACTCCTTTCCCGGGAAGTCCGACAAGGAACTGTGGCTCTTGGAACGCCGGTTCTACCTCCATTTCTGTGACATCCTCGCGGAGTCGGTGATGTATTTCGCCATGTCCGAAGAGGAAATCATGCGTCGTATGCGCTTCATCAACGTGGAGCGTGTCAGGGAATCCGCGCGGAACGGCAAGAACATCGGCATCTATCTCGGACATTACGCCAACTGGGAGTGGATTTCCTCGTTCAGTCTTTGGACAGAAGGCACATGCACGGCGGCACAACTCTACCACCCATTGGAGAACCCTGTGTTCGACCGACTCATAGCCTACACGCGCCAACGCTTCGGAGCAGTGAACATCTCCGTCAACGAATCGGTGCGCGCAATGGTAAAACTTAAGCAGCAAGGCAAGCCAATCCTCGTGGGATTCATTGCCGACCAAGCGCCTTTCTGGAACAACATACACTATTGGACACCGTTTCTCAACCACCCCGAGACCCCTATCTTCACCGGTGCGGAGAAGCTAATGAAGAAGCTCGACATGGATGTCTACTACCTCGATGTGCGCCAAGTGAAGCGCGGCTGCTATGAGGCGGAGTTCGTCCTCATCACTGACCGTCCGAAGCAAGAGCCGGAATTTGCCATCACGGAACGCTACACACGCATGCTGGAGCAGACCATCATCAAAGCCCCTTCCCTCTGGCTGTGGAGCCACAACCGCTGGAAGCGCACCAAAGAGGAGTGGCTGAAGATGTACGACCCCGCCTCCGGCAAGGTCATCATGGGATGATTGCCGCGGCGGAAAAAGCCTTGTCCGTATTCAGGAAGCAGGAATTTCATTGCTTTCTGTTCAGAATACAACTGTTTTTCCTTTTTTATGATGTAATGACAGAGATTTTTTGTAATTTTGCACCAAATTTTCAGTAACATGCAACAGAAACAAGCAACATTGGAACTTGGCACGAAGCCTGTCGGCAAACTGCTCATGCAGTATGCCGTACCTGCCATTGTGGCTATGGTGGCAAGTTCTCTGTACAACATGGTGGACTCCATCTTCATCGGACGCGGTGTCGGTCCGATGGCTATTGCTGGACTTGCCATAACATTCCCTTTCATGAACCTCTCCGGAGCTTTCGGCGCGGCGATAGGCATTGGCTCATCGACACTCATCAGTGTGTTCCTCGGGCAGAAGAATTATGACGGTGCGAAGAATATCCTCGGAAACAATGTCACACTGAACTGCATCACCGGCATCACCTTTGCCGTAGCCTGTCTTGTGTTCCTTTCACCGATACTAAGGTTTTTCGGAGCGTCAGACCAGACACTGCCTTATGCACGTGAGTACATGGAGGTGCTGCTGGTTGGCAACATCGTCACACATCTTTATTTCGGCATGAATGCCGTGCTGCGTGCCGCTTCAAAGCCGAAGATGGCAATGTATGCCACGATTTTCACCGTGATTCTCAACACTATCCTTGACCCGCTGTTCATCTACACTTTCGACATGGGCATCCGCGGCGCAGCGTTGGCGACAATCCTCGCGCAGCTATGCGCACTCTGCTGGCAGTTCAAGTTGCTTTCCAACAAGGACGAGCTGCTGCATCTCCACCGTGGCATCTACCGTCTGAAGGGCGAACTTGTAAGGCGCATCATCGGCATCGGTGTATCTCCGTTCCTTATGAATGCCTGTGCGTGCCTTGTGATCATATTCATCAACAATGCCCTTGTTGCCTATGGCGGTGACATGGCTGTCGGTGCTTACGGCATCGGCAACAGAATCTCGTTCATGTTTGTGATGATTTGCATCGGCATAAACCAGGGAATGCAGCCTATCGTCGGTTATAATTTCGGTGCGAAACAGTACGGGCGTATGCTGCAAGCCCTCAACTACGCCATGGCAAGCGCTACGGTTGTGATGATTGTCGGTTGGTGCATAGGTGAGTTTTTCCCACGGACCATCATCCGTCTCTTCACCACCGATTTCGAACTTATAGAGGCGGCGACACACGGACTGCGCATAAATATGCTGCTGTTCCCTATCATCGGTTGCCAGATAGTGATAACCAACTTCTTCCTCTCGATAGGAAAGGCGAAGATAAGCACCTTCCTTTCACTGTCACGGCAGATGCTTTTCCTCATACCGCTGATAGTCATCCTGCCGGAGTTCTATGGCATCGACGGTGTATGGGCTGCGCTTCCTGCAAGCGACGCTTTGGCGGTTGTCGTGGCAATCGGTATGATGGCAGTCTATATGCGGCGTTTCAAGCGCATGGCTGCTGACCCGATGAACACTCCTGTGGCAGAACTTCCTGAGAGTGAGCGCATAGAGAAGGAACTTTCAAAGCATGCCAACCGCAATGCCGCAGAGGCTCCAAAGCAGGTTGCGCCATGGTCTGCGAATACTCCGCGTTATTCGTCTATGGACAGTTGATATTACATAAAACTTAGACAAAACACTCCAAGGCAATTTTAAAATATATCCCCTAAAAACCAAATACAATGAAATCTATCGTAATCACCGGCGGTGCCGGCTTCATCGGCTCCCATGTTGTCCGCCTCTTTGTTAACAAGTATCCTGAGTACAAGATTATTAATCTTGACAAACTCACTTATGCCGGCAACCTCGCCAACCTCAAGGATATCGAGGACAAGCCGAACTACAAGTTCGTAAGGATGGACATCTGCGACTTCGATGCGTTCTACAAGCTGATGCAGGACGAGCAGGTTGACGGCATCATCCACCTTGCCGCCGAAAGCCATGTCGACCGTTCGATAAAGGATCCGTTCACTTTCGCACGCACCAACGTCATGGGAACGCTCTCGCTTCTCCAGGCTGCAAAGCTCTATTGGGAGTCACTGCCTGAGAAATACGAGGGCAAGCGCTTCTACCATATCTCCACCGATGAGGTCTACGGTGCACTTGAGATGACCAATCCGGAAGGCATCGAGCCGCCGTTCACCACCACCGCGTCATCCTCCGAGCACCACCTCGCCTACGGAAAGGATTTCTTCTACGAGACGACAAAGTACAATCCGCACTCCCCATACTCGGCTTCCAAGGCCAGTTCCGACCACTTTGTGCGCGCATTCCATGACACCTACGGCATGCCGACGATAGTCACAAACTGCTCAAACAACTATGGCCCTTACCAGTTCCCTGAGAAGCTCATCCCTCTCTTCATCAACAACATCTGCCACCGCAAGCCGCTTCCTGTCTACGGCAAGGGCGAGAACGTGCGCGACTGGCTGTATGTCGTCGACCATGCACGTGCTATCGATGTGATTTTCCATAACGGAAAGATAGCCGAGACCTATAACATCGGCGGTTTCAACGAGTGGAAGAACATCGACATCATCAAGACCGTCATCAAGACCGTCGACCGTCTGCTCGGCAGACCTGAGGGCGCCGACCTTGACCTTATCACCTATGTCACCGACCGCCTTGGCCATGACGCACGCTATGCCATAGACTCCACAAAGCTCCAGAAGGAACTCGGCTGGGAACCTTCACTGCAGTTTGAGGAAGGCATCGAGAAGACAGTGAAGTGGTATCTCGAGAATGAGGCTTGGATGGATAACATCACAAGTGGTGAATACGAGAAATATTACGAGTCAATGTATTCAAACCGCTAAGCAGGCGATAACGGGTGACAAAATGAAAGGTGACCTTTTGCATAGTGAAAGGTAACACTTTGCAACGCAAAACGTCACCTTTCACACAACAAACCGTAACCTTTTGCGAAACAAAGAAGATAGTTACGCCTATTGAAATTTTCTGTCACAAAAATATGTTTGATAGAGCGCAAAGTGTAAGCAATTCTGCATTTTTGCTCACATTGTGACAACAGACGAGAACCTGCGACATGGCAGTCTGCCTTAGTTGCGCATAAACCATAAAAAAACAAGGAGAAGACAGCGTGATAGTTTGCATCGCAGAGAAACCGTCCGTCGCCCGTGACATAGCCAAAGTGATAGGGGCGACACAGGCGAAGGACGGCTACATAGAAGGCAACGGCTACCAGGTGACCTGGACTTTCGGTCACCTGTGCGAACTGAAAGAGCCGAACGACTACACCGACCGTTGGAAGGCGTGGTCGCTTTCGGCATTGCCGATGCTTCCTACACGGTTCGGAATAAAGCTCATTCCACAGCAGCACATCGAGAAACAGTTTGCTGTTGTGGAAAAGCTGATGCAGGCTGCCGACGGAATAATAAACTGTGGTGATGCCGGGCAGGAAGGAGAGCTGATACAGCGGTGGGTGATGCAGAAGGCCGGAGCTACATGTCCGGTGAAGCGTCTGTGGATTAGTTCACTGACAGAGGACGCAATCCGTGAGGGTTTCCAGAACCTTAAAGACCAAAGTGAGTACCAATCGCTGTACTTCGCAGGGCTTTCACGCGCCATTGGCGACTGGCTTTTGGGCATGAATGCCACAAGGTTGTACACCTTGAAATATGGGCAGAACCGTCAGGTTCTTTCCATAGGACGAGTGCAAACGCCAACCCTTGCCCTCATTGTCAACAGACAAAGGGAAATAGAGAACTTTGTCCCTGAACCTTATTGGGTGCTCTCGACAATCTATCGCGGCACTACATTCACTGCCACAAAAGGCAAATACCTTAAAAAAGAGGAGGGTGAGGCAGCCTTTTCCATAATAGAAGGCAGACCGTTCACAGTCACAAAAGTTGAGAAAAAGAAGGGTAAGGAACAGTGTCCGCAGCTCTTTGACCTCACATCCCTGCAAGTTGAGTGTAACAAGAAATTCTCTTATTCGGCGGATATGACATTGCGAACGATACAGTCGCTCTATGAAGGAAAGTTTACGACTTACCCGCGTGTTGACACACAGTATCTTTCCGATGACATCTACGCAAAATGCCCACAGACCCTCAACGGTCTTTTCCAGACAAAATTCGCCGGACAAGCACCGTATGCCGACCTTGTCCGTCCCTTGGGAGGCAAGAAACTCGCGAAATCAAAGCGTGTGTTCGATTCCTCAAAGGTTACTGACCACCATGCCATCATCCCTACCGGAGTGCCTCCCCATGGGTTGAGCGATGCGGAAAGGAATGTCTTTGACCTCATAGCGCGACGCTTCATAGCCGCCTTTTATCCGGACTGCATAATAAGCACCACAACCGTAAACGGTGAGGTGCAGGGTGAGGAGGAGAAAGTTGAGTTTAAGGTAAGTGGCAAGGAAATCCTTGATCCGGGCTGGCGCGTTGTCTTCGCAAAGGAAAACAAGACAGAAAGTGACAGTGCAAACGCATCCGCTGATAATGGGAAAAAAGAGGAAGATGAGCGCACACTGCCTAATTTCGAGAAGGGCGAGAGCGGACCTCACACACCGACACTGACGGAAAAGCAGACAACTCCCCCAAAGTACTACACCGAGGCGACACTCCTCCGTGCCATGGAGACGGCAGGAAAGTTTGTAGAGGATGAGACGCTGCGCGCTGCTCTTAAAGAGAATGGCATCGGTCGGCCGTCATCGCGTGCAGGAATCATTGAGACGCTGTTCAAACGCCATTACATCCGGCGTGAGCGCAAGAACCTGCTTGCCACTCCGACGGGCATGGACCTCATCGACATAATACGCGAGGAACTGCTGAAATCATGTGAACTGACAGGCATCTGGGAGAAGAAACTGCGTGACATAGAGCACCATAAATATGACGCCCAGCAGTTTATCTCTGAACTGAAGCAACAGGTTTCCGAGATAGTCCTCCAGGTTTTGCGCGACAACAGCAACCGACGCATAACCGTAACTACAGAGGAAGAACTGAAAAAGAAGAAGAAAAAGAAATGATGGGACTATTCCTTGGTGGTTTTCTCTGCCTCCTTTGAATCCTCATTCCCCACATAAAGGTCCTCACCTTCATGCAACTCTTTCCTGAAACTCTCCCAGTCCTGGAAACCGACAAACAAGGCAAGGCGGTCAAGAGCCTCCTTTGACGGACGCTCATGGATGCATTTCACAAGTTTGCTCTCCACCTCTGCAAGCAGGCACTTTATATCTTTCTTCATGACATTGATGATATTTATCGCCTGCAAAGATACTCTTTTTTTACGACATACAATATTTTACATATAAAAAAAATGAAAGAATTACAGTTAAAGTACGGATGCAATCCGAACCAGAAACCTTCACGCATCTTCATGCAGGAGGGAGAGTTGCCTATCGAAGTGCTTAACGGCCGTCCGGGCTACATCAATTTCCTTGATGCCCTGAACTCATGGCAGCTTGTCAAAGAGTTGAAAGAGGCGACAGGACTGCCTGCTGCTGCAAGTTTCAAGCATGTCAGCCCTGCCGGTGCCGCAGTGGGACTTCCACTCTCCGATACACTCAAAAAGGTGTATTTCGTTGACGACATCAAAGTGCCTCTCTCACCGATTGCCTGCGCTTATGCTGCTGCACGTGGTGCCGATCGTATGTCAAGCTACGGTGATTTCATTGCTCTCTCCGATACTTGTGATGAGGCTACCGCACTGATTATTAAGCGTGAGGTGTCCGACGGTGTCATTGCTCCGGACTATACTCCTGAGGCTCTTGCCATACTGAAGGACAAGCGCAAGGGCACATACAACGTCATCAAGATTGACCCGGCATACAAGCCGGAGCCAATCGAGACAAAGCAGTGCTTCGGAATCACTTTCGAGCAGGGACGCAATGAGATAAACCTCGCTGATGATGCCCTCTTCGAGAATATCCCTACACAGGCGAAGAACTTCACAGAGGCTGCAAAGCGTGACCTCATCATTGCTCTTATCACACTGAAATATACTCAGTCTAACTCCGTATGCTACGTTAAGGACGGACAGGCTATCGGTATTGGTGCAGGTCAGCAGTCACGTATCCACTGCACACGCCTCGCCGGAAACAAGGCAGACATCTGGTGGCTGCGCCAGTGTCCTAAGGTGATGAACCTCCCATGGAAGGAGGGAATACGCCGTGCCGACCGCGACAACACCATCGATGTCTATATCTCTGACGACTATGAGGACGTACTCGCCGAGGGAACATGGCAGATGTTCTTCTCTGAAAAGCCGGAACCTCTGACACGTGAGGAGAAGAAGGCATGGATTGCAGAGAACAAGGGCGTGGCTCTTGGCTCAGACGCATTCTTCCCATTCGGAGACAACATTGAGCGTGCCCATAAGTCCGGAGTGGAATACATCGCACAGGCAGGTGGTTCTGTACGCGACGACAATGTCATCGAAACCTGCGACAAGTACGGCATCACGATGGCATTCACAGGCGTGCGCCTCTTCCACCATTAATTGATTATAGGTTGTGGGGTTTTGGTTATAGGTTTTATTCTTGACAGCCCCCTCAACCTACAACCCACAACCATCTATGGATGATTTTGACTTGATACTGCAAAACGGCATCAGTTTCGGCCGTGGCGGTCAGCGCAATAATGCGGATGACGGCAAAGTGAAGACAAAGGCTAAGAAGAAAAAGTACATCACCGGTGCCCATGGGTCAGGCTCTGCCATGCAGAAAGCCAAATATAGGCAGCAGCGTGCCAACCGTAAGCACAAGTGATAGGGATGCAAAATACAACGCTTGCATACCAATGCATACAGAAACGCGAAGGAAATTCTTGAATATCAACAGGAATTTCCTTCGCGTTTCTGTATTGTTTTCGCGTCAAAAGTCTTTACGCCTCTCCACCGTTACCGTTGGAGAACGGAGCAATCGTGCGCTGCACAGGCATTCCCGGCATCTGTATCTTGCCGAACTGCGCTTCATAGCGCTTGATGTTCTCCTGCAGTGCGCCGAGAAGACGGACAGCATGCTCAGGAGCCATGATTACACGTGTGGCAACACTTGCCTTTGGCATTGCCGGGAGCATTGTTGCGAAATCAAGGATAAATTCTGAACTTGAATGAGTGATGACGGCAAAGTTGGAGTAATTGCCGAGAGCGACGTCCGGCTGTATCTCCAACTGCATCTGCTGTTGCTGATTATTGTTCTTTTCCATGGTATAATATTTAATAAATACTTATATGAATAATTCTTTTAACTTCTCTATGGACAATTTTGTAGCTTGGGCAATCTGTTCATTAGAGAGTCCCATCTGATGAAGAGCCTTTGCTGTTTCCAGTCTTCCTTGCTCAATACCCTCCTTCAGGCCCTCCTTCAGGCCCTCCGCACGCCCTTCCGCACGCCCTTCCATTTTTGCAGTGTCCAGTATGTCGTTCTGCACCATTATATCTTCAACATGCTTGTCATAGGCAGACTTTTCCTGCCTGCTCATGCTCAGATACTGGAGCTTCGTGCGAGCCTCACTAAGGCCGGGAGCAGTGGTGTCATCCTTTATATTGCCATTTTTCAGATAATCCATCCATTCTTCAAGCGGAGTTCTCGCAACATCGTTGAATTCATTCACGCGGATAATGAAATACTCGGGGAAAATTTCTTCCGGAGTCTTTATCTTTATCACATCCTCCTCCTTTGTCGTTATCTTCAGCTCATCATGCTTGTGCACGCCGACAAAGGACACCTTGCCGTGATAAAGATAGTCCGCACCATGACCAAGGTCAAAATACAAGATATTGATAGAGTACACTTTCCGCACCTTGTCGTATTTCTCGCCAAGGGAGATGTGTTCGGAGATGGCTTTCGCTGAGCCATACAGTATGCGTTCAAGGAAATACAATTCACGCGACTGCTGTATCTCCACTATGATAATCTCGTTCTTGCTGTTCAGGGCCTTGATGTCCACACGATTGAACTTGTCGTCTCGCGCATTCTGATTGCTCTCGCTTTCAAGCAACTCGATAATCTTCACTTCCTCATTCAGAAGAACCGTTACAAGTCCTTCCAATACGTCGAAATTAGCCTTGTCCCTAAGCATGCGCTTTGCAGCCCAGTCAAAACGGATGTATTTGTTGCAATCGTTCATAGATACATATTCTTTTTGCAAAGATAATCAATAAATCTGAAATCACCAAACATGTGGCAAGATTTATACGCTCACAATGTCAAAGTGTGAGTCTATCCTCATCTCCGCACCCGTCACCGGATGCCGGAACTCCATGCGCTGCGCATTCAGGAGAAGCCTCCGGGAATGACGGCCGTACAGTTCGTCTCCAACAATAGGTACGCCAAGCCCGTCGGAATAAGCGCAGTGGATGCGGAGCTGATGCGTACGGCCGGTATGCGGGAACAGCTCTACAACCGACCGTCCGTCGCGCGCATATAATATATTATAATGTGTGACAGCCGCTTTCCCGTCCTCGAAATCCACACGCCGGCGAGGACGGTTGGCATAATCCGGAGACAGCGGCAGGGAGATTTCCCCTGACGAAGGGCGGTCGCTTATGCCGTCAAGGACAGCCATGTACATCTTACGGATCTCACGCCGTGCAAACATTCCCTGTATGGTGCGCTGCATCTCCTCCGTCTTTGCAAACAGCAGTATGCCGGAAGTCTGCATGTCGAGCCTGTGGCACGCATAAACCGGAGCACACGCTTTTGAGAGAATCTCATGCGCCGACAACCGCGGCCCCTTGCCCGGCACGGAGAGCATGCCTGCCGGTTTGTCGACGGCAATGAGCCACTCGTCCTCATAAACCACGGAAAGTTCCGTCCTTTCCTCCTGCCGGTGCAACGGATTGGGCTCAACATCAAGCCCTTGGAGCATAAACTCAAGCACCGGCGCACACTTGCCCTGGCAGGCAGGGTAAAACTCCAGATGATGCCGTATCTCGCCAACGGGTGACTTTCCCCACCAGAACTCCGCAATCGCCAAAGGCTTGTAGCCATGCCGGAAAGCATATTGCAGGAGCTTCGGCGCGCAGCATTCGCCTGTCCCTGACGGCGGAACGCGAACGGGTGTCTCTGCGAATATCTCCATAAGGTTCTTCGTCTCGCCCTTGCCGTTCAGCATCACAAACCTCTCAAACAGCCAACGCTGCAGAGAGTCCGAGAGTTGCTTGCGCCGCACACGCAGCTTTGCGAGCTTCATGTCATAGGCTGCGACGGTCTCCTCGAAAGGTCTCAGCGAGGTTTTCACCGCAGCTTTCAAGCGCCGCAGCTCTGCTTTCTGAAACTGGCTCTCGCGTATCAGCGCTGCCTCGTCCTCTCCTGACGCACGGCGCGCCACACGCCGGGCTTTCTGCTCCGCCATAAATGTGCGGTACTCCTTTATGCGACGCTCCCCGTCCTCCTTTGCCTTGGCAAGGGCGGCGCAGTCGAGAGTGTGCCGTGGCGAGCGTTCAAGTTCCTTTATCTCACCGTTCAATGCGGAAATTTCCGCCTCCCTGACAGCAAAATATCCGTCCGGCTGCAGATAGTCAAAGACAGCCGGCACCCATCCCTGCCAGTCCGCCTTGCCGCAAATCTGGCCTGAATAGGCGCGCAGATAGCCTGTGCCGCCCTTGGCGTCACTGATGACAAGCACACCGAACATCTTTCCCTCCGCAACCTCGTCCGTCCATTCCGCCATGGCAGCTATATCTTTCTGCATAACCTCGGCAGCCTGCAGGCACAAAGCATGGGGACGATAATAGAACGGACAGTTCAGACGCTCCGAAAGAGGATGGATGGAGGACAACGGATAGAAGCATGAATCCATAAATCTTTATTTTATTGTTTAACCCAAATCGCTTGTTAGATTTCAGAATGTAATGCAAAGATAATGCAAACCGAGGGCAGACAGAACTTGTTCATGTATGCCGAGGTGCAACTTATCTTATGCAAAGGTACAAAATATTCATCATTATTACTACAAATTGCATGATTATCATGTTGTTACGTAGATTTAAATCAAAAATACAATAATTAGCTTTCTTTTTTGAGTGTAAAAACTTGCAACAAACAAATAATGTCCTTATCTTTGCATCGTGTTTTTCATAGTATTAGATTTAAGGTTAACAAAGATTGGGACAGAGCGCTGTCCCTTTTTCTTTTTTTAATACATGAACAACTCCAGAATTCGCAATAACTTTTCCGGAGATTTGTTTGACTTTCACAGATATTTTATGTAAATTTGCAGAGATTTCCCGGCATTTACGGCTACCGCAATATCATTCTTCTGTCATGCGGACATTGCCATAACAACCTTTGCCGGACAGCATCGGCAACAAAAAGAAACAGAAAACACATTGGAGCATCTTTCACTATACGAACTGAACACTCTTGTGCAACAGACCATCGAGGAATCGATGGCTATGCAGTATTGGGTAGAAGCGGAACTCGCCGAAGCCAATGAGCGGCGCGGACACCTGTTCCTTGACCTTGTACAGAAGGACGAGCGTGGCAACACTCCCGTCGCACGTGCATCGGCAAAGTGCTGGGCATCAGCATGGACGCCCCTGAAAGCACATTTCGAGAGAATCGCCGGACAACGCCTTTCGGCAGGGATGAAGCTCCTGCTCAGGGTCTATCCGCAGTTCCACCCTGCCTATGGGTTCTCATGGATAGTGACGGACATCGACCCGACATTCACCCTCGGCGACATGGCACGCCGCCGTCAGGAGATTGTGCGCATACTGAAAGAGGAGGGAATCTTCAATCTTCAAAAAGAATTGTCCCTGCCTATGCTATGCCGGCGCATAGCAGTGATTTCCAGTGAGACAGCAGCCGGCTATGGGGATTTCTGCAACCAACTGTCGGAGAACGACTACGGCTTCCGGTTCATGACACGGCTGTTCCCTGCCACGATGCAGGGCGAGAACGTGGAAAAGTCTGTCATCGCTGCCCTTGACAGGATTTATGCCGTGCAAGAGGAGTTCGACTGCGTGGTGATAATCCGCGGTGGCGGTGCGACAAGCGACATGTCTGGCTTCGACACCCTTGCCCTTGCGGAGAACGTGGCAAACTTCCCACTGCCGATAATCACAGGCATAGGACACGACCGCGACGAGTGTGTGCTGGACATGGTCTCGCATATCCGTGTGAAGACTCCGACAGCAGCGGCGGCATTCCTCATCGACAACATGGCAGCGGTGTACGACAAGCTCGCCAATCTTGCCGACCGCCTGGCACAAGCAGTAAGACACCGCCTGGAGATTGAGCGCATGCGACTTGCCTCGCTGACAGCACAAATACCACTCATGGCACGCCAAGGAATAAGGATGCGCACCCACAAAATAGAGCTGCTCGCCCATCGTGCCGCCGCACTTGACCCTAAATTAGTGCTTGCACGAGGCTACTCGATGACGCTTTGCAATGGCAGGATTGTCACAAACGCCGCAAATCTTGCCGAAGGGGACATCATCGAAACAAAGTTCGCAAAAGGAAAAACAACATCAAAGGTATGGAAAAAGCAATGAAATACGAGAACGCTGTCACAGAACTCGAACAGATTGTGGCACAGCTGGAGTCTGGGGACATGGACCTTGATGCCATCACCACAAAACTGAAACGTGCACGAGCACTTGTCAAATTCTGCAACGAAAGCCTGACAAAGGCGGACAACGAGATTCAGAAAATATTAGACGGGGAGGAGTGATTTTATCACAATTTGCTTGCATATATGCCGAATTTAATGTAATTTTGCAAGGCAATAGGACTAAACTCTTATAAATTGAAACGCAAACATTAAAAAGACTGTAACGATGGAGACAAAGGAGTTCGACTGGTCAAACCTTGGATTCGGCTATCACAAGACAAACTACAATGTCCGTTGCTACTACCGCGACGGAAAATGGGGCGAAATGGAAATCTGCTCCGAAGAAAACATCAATATGCACATGGCTGCCACCTGCCTGCACTACGGACAGGAGGCTTTCGAAGGACTGAAGGCGTACCGCTGCCCGGACGGCAAGGTGCGTGTGTTCCGCACTGACGAGAATGCTGCACGCCTGCAATCTACTTGCCGCGGCATACTCATGCCTGAGGTGAGTACGGAGATGTTCAACAACATGGTGGATATGGTGGTGAAACTCAATCAGGAGTTCATCCCTACCTACGAAAGCGGTGCGACACTCTACATCCGTCCGCTGCTCATCGGCATGTCGGCACAAGTCGGAGTGCATCCTGCCACGGAATATCTCTTCCTTATGTTCGTGACACCTGTCGGACCGTACTTCAAGGGAGGTTTCTTCGCCAACCCTTATGTCATCATCCGCGACTTTGACCGCTCTGCACCGTTGGGTACAGGTATATACAAGGTGGGCGGAAACTATGCCGCTTCCCTCCTTGCCAACAAGAAAGCGCATGACCTCGGATATGCGTGCGAGTTCTACCTCGACGCAAAGGAAAAGAAATACATCGATGAGGCCGGAGCGGCAAACTTTTTCGGCATAAAGAACAACACATACGTCACTCCTAAGTCCACCTCCATTCTGCCGTCAATCACTAACAAGTCGCTCATGCAGCTTGCCGAAGATTTCGGCATGAAGGTGGAGAGAAGGCAGATTCCGGAAGAGGAACTTGCAACATTCGAGGAGGCAGGTGCTTGCGGAACGGCAGCCGTAATCTCGCCGATTTCAAGGATTGATGATGTGGAGACCGGCAAGAGCTATCAGTTTGGCGATAAGCCGGGGCCTTGGTCGGAGAAACTGTACACTAAGCTCCGCAACATACAGTATGGCATAGAGCCTGACACTCACAACTGGACGCGCGTCGTAATCGGCTGACAACGGCTGTATTAGACAAAGATATAGTACAGAAAACATATTAACACTTAAAATCTAAACATTATGTTACAAAACAAGAAAATCCGCCAGAAAGCATTGGAATCCCTTGATGGTAATTGGGGAGATTCAAGCGTCATGACTTTTGTCTATCTTACAATAGCAAGCATTCTCAGTGTGGGTGGAAGCGTATTATGCATAAACGCAGGACTGACTTACACCATAGGAGGTCAGCCTGCCGATCCTTCCGGCTTTGCCATGAGACTCCTTCTTCTTCCAATGAACTTTGCCATGATGGTTGCGTTCCTCGGATTGGTGCGTGGAGTTGCTGTGAGAACCGGCAATCTTTTCAAATACTATACAACCGGAAAAGTGTGGGCATTGGGCTTCCTGACAGCACTTTACCTGATTTTATGGATGCTCTTGTTCCTCATCCCCGGAATAATAAAGTACTATTCTTATTCCATGACTCCATATATTCTGAAGGACAACCCTGAAATCAGTGCCGAGCAGGCTATCTGCGAGAGTATGAAAATGATGAAAGGCTACAAGATGAAACTTTTCCTCCTTGACCTTTCGTTCATCGGCTGGGCTATTCTTGCACTGCTGACCCTCGGTCTCGGAGTCATACTCCTTGAGCCCTACATGCTCACAGCACGCGCCGTGTTCTACGAGGAGCTGAAAGCTGAGCGCGGAATGGTTGACAATAAATATGAGGAAGTTATATAAACAACTCTCAAAAACATAAATGGGAAAAGGAAAATTAGCAAAATTCGCTGACATGGAACGCTACGAGAATGTGTTCCAGTATCCATATTCTGTTGTCGACAATGTGCCTTTCGAGATGAAGGGACATTGGCGAGAGCAGTTCTTTAAGAACGATAACCCGATTGTCCTTGAGCTCGGCTGCGGCAAGGGCGAATACACTGTGGAACTTGCGCGCCTTTATCCGGACTGCAACTTCATCGGTGTGGACATCAAGGGCGCAAGGATGTGGACAGGTGCGACACAGGCTTTGAAAGACGGACTGAAGAATGTGGCGTTCCTGCGCACGAGCATCGAGATTATCGACCGCTTCTTTGCAGAGGACGAGGTGCAGGAAATCTGGCTGACATTCTCCGACCCACAGATGAAGAATCCGCGCAAACGCCTGACTTCCACATATTTCATGGAGCGTTACCGCCGCTTCCTTGTCGACGGAGGCATAGTGCATCTGAAGACGGACTCCAATTTCCTCTTCACCTACACGTCGTACATGGTGGACACAAACGCCCTGCCTCTGCTCTTCCGCACCACCGACCTCTATCACCATGAGGGGCTGGACGATGAGACGCAGCGCATCCTTTCCATACAGACTTACTACGAGTCGATGTGGATAGCGCGCGGACTGAACATCAAATACCAGAAGTTCCGCCTGCCACGCACCGCAGAACTCACTGAGCCGGATGTGGAGATAGAGCTTGACGACTACCGCTCCTACCACCGCGACAAGCGTTCCTCGCTGGAGAAAGCGAAATAAAAAAACACTGTCCCGGCGGAACAAAACATCCGCTTCAGCGAAAAACAGCACTCACTCAGCAATAGGTTTGCCAATCGAATGACGACAGCCAATTATTCGACCGGCAAACCTGTTGCTTTTGTTTTTTGCCGAATCTCAAACTGCCAGAATATTGTCTGCAAAACGAAGGGTAACACTTGACCGCATCAAAGGTAACACTTTACACGACAAAAGGTAACACATTGTACTGTCAAGTGTTACCTTTTGTCATTAACATGTTTGTAGTCATTTCCGCTTCACATAGGGAAACAGCATGCATATTTGTATAACGGTCTGCAATAAGCTTGATTTTCAATGCTTTATGGTGTCGGAATTTTGGTTGTATGCCTTAGCCACACACTTCCATTCGCCGCCGATTTTCAGGAGGAGCAAGAAGTCGGTGAAGTCGATGCGACCGCCCCAATTCTCTTCCAGCACACGCACCACTGCCACAGTCTCCTCCACGGCAAGGACATCGATGCGCGCCTTGAAATCATCACCGGCGCCGACGGTGTCGACATTGCGGTAGAACTGTTCGATAGAACCGTGCTCCAATGCTCCGTCAAGCCAACCGAAAAGGACGGCATCATCCGTGAACAATGTCTTTGCATACTCGCTGTTGCCCTCGGCAACACTCTTGACAAACTTCATCGCAGCCTCTTCCACAGCGCGATATTCTTTGATTTCTGCTCTCATAAATTTGTTGGTTAAGTTGATTACGGCTGCAAAATTACGACAATTCCCATAATCCTGCAAGTACCGAAAAATTATTCATGTACCGAAAATTTTCTACGGTATGCCACGAAATCGGAATATTATTCGTATCTTTGTAGCTAGAAACAAAATACTGGTATCCGCTAAACATATACAACACATTATCATTCATCTGTTTCAGTTGTGATAAGCCACAATTCTCACATACAGCAACATAATTTCGCTGTAAAGTGTGGCTCCGCCACATCTTATGAGAAACATTTCCTATGAAAACGTGATTTCACAACAACTTGCGGAGTCTCACCTGACATAAATAGAAACAAAACTTATTCACCACTACACTAACCAAGGACAAGGATATGCCCTGAAACACCTGAAGAAAGACATGTACGAAAGAAAAATACCTGTTGACCTTGATTGTCCGCTGCGCCTGACGATGAGCCTTATAGGAGCGAAATGGAAATCTTGCATCATCGACGAACTGCGTAATCGGAAAATGCGCCCGAGCGAGTTGCACAAAGCTTTGCCGGAAGCCACGCCGCGCGTTCTCGACATACAGCTGAAAGAACTTGTTGACGACGGACTTGTCGAAAAAACCGTCTACGCCGAGCAGCCGCCACGTTCGGAATACTCACTGTCGGAGCTTGGTAAATCGCTCATTCCCATCATCGACTCCCTGTTGGCATGGGGCGAAGAGCACGAGGATGTGTTTGAAAAGAAATATGGAAAACGATAAAATAAGGCTTTGAAAATGAGAAGATTGCTGATATTTATTGCGTTTGTTGCGGTTGCCGTTTGTGGCAAGGCGCAGAGTTTTGACAGTGGTGCGAGCCACCTGAAAGGGAAAATCATCAATGTGATAGGCGACAGCTACGTGCGCAACCACCGCCGTCCTTTCACCGAAGCGTGGCACTCGCTGGTGGCGGAGCGTAACGGTATGGTTTACCGCAACTATGGCAGGAACGGCAACTGCATCGTCTTTGACCGCGAGAAGGAGGGCTGGGGCAAACCGATGTTGGAACGTTACAAGGAAATGAACGATACGGCAGACTATGTGCTTGTCATTGCAGGTCACAACGATGCGTTCAAGATTGGCGGCAATGCCGACTCGCTACGCATTTTCCGCGACGGGCTGCGACTGTTCTGCAAGTGCCTCATCGAGAAATATCCGAAGGCTGTCATCGCGTTTGTGACTCCTTGGGATGTGCCGCGCGATGGCTTCCCGCAGACTATCAGGGCTATCAGCGAAGTATGTGCGGAATACTCTATCCCATGCCTTAATGCTGCAAACACCGGCGGCATCAATGTTGGCAATGCCGATTTCCGCAAGCATTTTTTCCAAGGACCGAAGGACACCGCTCATCTAAACGCCAAAGGGCATGAGCTGTTCTATTCCACAGGCTTTCAGTTTATTAGAAGACTGAAGCCACGAAAAACCACAGAAGAGGCATTCCGTCAACCGTCCGAAGAAGCGAAACCGCTGATGATTTGGCAGTGGATGGATGGCATGGTGAACGAGAAAGCAATAACAGCAGACCTCGAAGCCTACAAAGAGGCGGGCATCGGAGGTGTGCAGCAGTTCCTTGTCGGAGGAGAGGTGCAGACATTGATTTGCGACTCTGCCAACGCTATCGGAACAGAGAACTGGCGCAGGCAGATGAGTTTCGCCATCAGTGAATGCAAGAGACTCGGCCTGTCGTTCGGCACACATAATTGTCCGGGGTGGTCGTCAAGCGCATTCCCGACAGTGAAGCCGGAGGACTCTATGCAGAAGATTGTGTGGAGCATGGCACGCAGCAAGGGCGGACGTGTGGAGCTTCCGCAGCCGGAAGTTGACGCGAAATACAATTATTACAAGGACATTGCCGTGATTGCAATGCCTGATGCGGACACCGTTTCGCCGGAGTCGGTAATCGTGGTGGATGGCGGTGTGCTGCCGAAAGGGGACTGGCGTGTCTATCGTTTCGGGCATACGACCAACGGCAAGACCAACTATGCGACAGCTCCGATGGGCGGTGTGGGGCTGGAATGCGACAAGATGAGCCGCGAAGCACTCGACCGTTATTGGGCAGGCTATCCGCAAATGTTGCTCGAACTGTCAGGCAATGATGCAGGACATGGAGCGTTCCAACGCCTTGAGATAGACAGTTATGAAGCCGGAGGGCAGGAATGGACAAAGCTGATGCCGGAGGAATTCCGGAAGCGTCGTGGCTATGACATCCGTCCGTGGCTGCCTGTCATTGCGGGTGTGACGATTGGCGACGACGCAGCAACACAGCGTTTCCGCAAGGATTGGCGTGCTACGGTGGAAGACCTTTTTGCCGAGAACTATTACGGATATATGAGCGAACTGGCTCACCGGCATGGGCTCACACTCATTGTGCAGCCTTACGGCACGGGCTCTTCAAAGCCTTTCAATCCTATAAACACAGGAAAAATCATCAGCCGGATCTCTGCGGATGACCCTGTCTGTGCAGAATTCTGGATAAAACCGGAAAGATGGGGTTGGCCGCAAGTGCCGGGAGTCGTGGCTGCAGCACGCAAGGGCGGCCACGAGATTGTCTTTGCCGAGGGTTTCACATGTTGGCCGTTGCATGCCTGGAAGGATGACCCGAACGACTTGAAAAGGGTGGCTGACCGCTCTTTCTGTCTCGGAATCAATTCGTTGATGCTCCATGCCGGAGCATTGAATCCTTGGACGGATCACAAACCGGGTATGACTTTTGGACAATGGGGCACACAGTGGACACCGGGACAGACATGGTGGCAGAGTGGCGGAGCAAAGGCTCTGTTCGGCTATATGGCACGCTGTCAGGCTCTGTTGCAGCGAGGACGCTTCATCGATGATTTCAAGAGCCGCGAACAGTCGCTTTCTGTCGATGATGTAAAGAGCGGAGATGGTGCTTCAATCAATGCGGAAGCCATACAATGGACACACCGCCGCGATGGCGATGCTGATGTTTTCTTCATTGCCAACACATCGGAATCTGCCGTATCGCCAACGGTTTCTTTCAATATCAACAGTCGTCTGCCGGAAGTTTGGAATCCTGAGACGGAAGTAATCGGTGAGGCAGATAATTGGAACATTGCCGACGGAAAGACATTTGTAAACCTGAACATGAATGCCGGAGATGCCCTGTTCCTCGTTTTCAGAAACGGTACGGAGTCAACAGGCAAGGCTGTTTCTGAGGCAAAGGCCGCAGGGACAATTGCTTTGGACAACAAATGGACAGTGAAATTTCCAAGCGCTCTTGTCCCTGACGCCCTCATTCTCGACAAACTCTCTTCATGGCATGAATCGGAAAATAATGGCGTGAAATACTTCTCAGGCACAGCCGCCTATACAACAAAGGTGAAGATTAAGCGGATTGACAAGCATAGCCGATACATCCTTGACCTTGGAACGGTCAAGAATCTCGCGACGGTGAAAGTCAACGGCAAGGATGTCGCAAACCTCTGGCGTCCGCCATTCCGTTGTGACATCACCGACGCCCTGCACAAAGGAAATAACGAAATCGAGGTTTCGGTCACAAACCTGTGGGTGAACCGCCTTATCGGTGACGAGCAAGAGCCTGACGACATAGAGTGGAGCGAGCCTTACCGCTTCGCACCAACTCCTGACGCAAAGCCTGCCGGCAGATTCATGAAATCCGTGCCCGACTGGCTTCGATCAGGCAAACCACGCCCTTCCGCGAACCGCCGTACTGTAGTTTCGTTCAAGTTCTACGAGAAGGATGCCGAGCTTCTGCCGTCAGGCCTCCTCGGACCTGTCGTGATTAAGGTCATGGAATAATCAAGGCAAGCCTTCTGTCTGCGCCATCACATGGCATCTGTTGAGTATCGGGCAATTCCCTTTCAGCTTCAGGTGGCATGTGGTGGCGCAATCGTGAACATGCGAAGCGTAAGCATCGCAATAGAAAGATATAAAAACCGCACTACATGGAAGTGGCATGGGCATTAAGATTAATGTATGGCAAATTCGAGAAAAAATCACTATTGTTTTGCAAAACTTTTTGTCCGTTTGGGAAATAATTGCTAATTTTGCAGCCGATTTTGTGAAATCGTATTTTTACAATCGCAAAACAAGAAAATTAAACATTATATTCATTAATCAAATTAAAAGAAACGATTAGTCTTTTTTTATGTTGAAACAGTTTTTCAAATCGCTGCTTCTTCTTATGTGCGTGTGTGTCCCTTGCGGCATGCAAGCCAAAACCATCACTTCGGAAGAAGCTGCACGGATTGCAACCGACTTCTTTAGTGCCGGCAATGTCTCGCGCCTGAGCAGCATTGACGCCTTGGAACTGGTGTGTGCTTCTAAAAAGAGTGACGGCACTCCCGTCTACTACGTTTTTAATGCCAAAGACAGCCGAGGATTCATCATCATTTCGGCTGACGACAATGCTATTCCTATTGTGGGCTACTCTTATGAGTCGTCATTCATGCCGGACAATGTTTCCGATGCTACGGTGAAGATGATTGCCAATGCCATAAAGCAAGTGGCAGGACGCGCAGGGGAACTCCGCAGCCGTGCAAAGGCAAGAGTCTCAGGCAAGAAACTCATCAAGACAGCGGAATGGAGCCAGGAGTCACCGTTCAACAACCTCATCCCAAACCGTCGTCTGGTGGGATGTGTCGGAACGGCTATGGCTACTGTGATGAAATACCACAATCACCCTGCAAGCGGCACCGGTTCGCTTGACGGCACGGACTTTAACACGCCGTATGATTGGAAGAACATGA
Organism: Palleniella intestinalis; assembly: GCF_013166595.1. GTDB lineage: Bacteria > Bacteroidota > Bacteroidia > Bacteroidales > Bacteroidaceae > Prevotella > Prevotella intestinalis. The sequence goes on from NZ_JABKKG010000008.1 coordinate 56,484, forward strand.
GAACCGACAACTACCGTTATGGCTATTCGGCAGAGGAAGCCAAGGCGGTGTCTACACTTATGGCACACTGTGCAATCTCCGTCAAGACAGATTTCGGAATGTCCGGTTCAAGTGCTTTCGAGGTACGTGTGCCTGCTGCCCTCATTTCCTATTTCGGCTATGCACCGCAAGTCTCTTACAAGAAGCGTTCGGAGACAGACCGCGCCACTTGGGATGGCATCATCATAAATGAGATTGAGGCCGGACGCCCTGTCATCTACAGTGGACAGGATGTGTCGGTAGGGCATGCTTTCGTATGCGACGGCTACGAAATGAGGGGGACTGTGCCATATTTCCATATCAACTGGGGATGGGGTGGCTCTGCCAACGGATATTTCTCTTCCGACGCACTGAACCCGACAGTCAGCACTTCGCACAGTTTCAACGACCAGACAACAATTATTTACAACATCAAGCCGGCAGCAAACACCGGTGTTTGGTCGCCAATCCATCTCACCTCCGACGAGCGTCAGGTGGGTATGACCTCCGATGTGGCAAACATCAGTGCAGGAACAAAGTTCACGGTAAGAGCAGGAGCACTGAAAAACGTGTCCTATGGCAACTTTGCCGGGCGTATTGCCGTGGCTCTCTATTCTGCTGACGGAAAGCGGAAAGCAATGCTTTGCAACGGCAAGACTCTCTCACTGCAGTCTATGCAGATTATGCAGCAACGCTATGTTGACTTCGATTGTATTGTCCCTGCTGGCACAACTGTTGCCAATGACGACATTGTGCGTCTGGCAACCATGGCTGACGGGACAAACGAATGGCAGCCTGTAACCGGCGATCTCATCACTACCAATGAGATAAAGGCAAAGAACAACACCATACAGTACTTCACCGTGGACATTCCTGCCACTGTGAACGGTGCTGTCATCTCCGGTGCCGACAACAAAGTGATAAAGGGACGCGACTATACATTCAAGGTTGTACCGGCATCCAAAGACATGGTTGTCACGGTCAAGGCTAACGGTTTCATCCTTTCGCCAAACAGTGAGAATGTCTACCGCATCACCAATGTTACCGCCAACCAGCAGATTCGTATCATAGTGCAAACAGCCGCCGAGGTGGTTAGCAAGCGCAGCTTGTGGGTCAGTGCCGGCGGACTTGAAAGCCTTATAAGTGAGGCTGATGCGGGAACCATAAAGGAACTGACACTTTATGGCACAATCGACGTGCGCGACTTCACTTTCATACGTGAGCGGATGAAGCTCACATCACTTGATATTTCAGGTACAAACATTGTGGCAAACGGTTCAAATCCTGCCAACGCCATACCTACCAAGGCGTTCAGCGGTTACAGGTCATTGCAGGAAATCATATTGCCACAAAAGTTGTCCACACTGAAGAACGGATGCTTTAACGGCACCGGATTGAGAAAAATAGAAATACCGGCATCTGTCGGCACATATGAGTACAACATCTTCCTTAACTGCTCCTATCTGAGCGAAGTCATTGTACGTCGTAATGCGCCGGCTTGGGTGAACTGGTGCGTGTTCACCGGTACTCCGAAAGCAAAACTTGTCGTGCCTGTCGGAGCGTCTGCCGCTTACAAGGCAAAGGACAATTGGAAGGATTTCAAGAACATTGTTGAGGAAAATCCGTCACCTGCTTCTTCCTATAAGGTGGTTCTTCAGGAGAAGGAGGGTGTGAAAATCACTCCCGAAACCGAAAACCTTGAAGTGCAGGCGGGCAAATCATTCTCTTTCACTGTTGAGACCGACGAGCGTTTTGGCGATGCAATGATGGAGGTCTATGCCAATACAACCAAGCTGAATGCCGGCTCTGACGGCAGATATACGGTAACGGTGAATGCCAACACCATGATTCACGCCAACTTCGTCCATCCGACACCGACCATCGGCGCGTCATCATGGAAACTGACCGACGCCAAAGGCGGTATTGGATTGGCTACCGATGTCATCAATGTGCTGCCGGGAAAGGCGTTTTCCATACGCGCCAACGCATTGGCTATTCCAAAGGAGCAAGCAGCAATGTTCTATGCTGCCGCACTCACCGATGCCAACGGAGCCATCAAGGAATTCATTTCCCCAATATTCAACAACTCGGCAAGCAACTACGGCAACCTCCCTTGCACATTCAATTGCCAGGTGAAAGAATCTTCTGTACGCGAAGGAAACAAAGTGCATATCGTCACTTCATACGACAAGAAAGACTGGTATCTTGTCAAGGGAACAAACAATGCTGTCAAAGATGCTGTCAACGCCATCGGCAACGAGGTTGTCTATCATAAGATTACCATGCCGTCAGCGGTGAAGGGTGCTACCATCCAAGGCGCTGCCGACCAAATTGTCCGCGGAATGGACTTCGCATGCAAAATCATGCCTGTCTCTGTGGCGGATGCTATCACTGTGCTTGTAAACGGTAAGGTTGTAGCTGACCGCGTAGGTGTCGCACAGGTCAAAGTGGAAAGCGTGCGCGAAGACCTTGACATTGCCATACAGGTTGTGGCTGCCGGAAATGACACTTACACTGCCATCAACATCCATACGGGTGAGCTGGCTTCAAAGGTTTCGCCGGGAGCATTCCCGTCACGCCTGAAACTGATGGGCGAGATGAACGCCGCCGACTTCAAGGTACTGCAGGACAATGCTTCAAAACTTGTGGCACTCGACCTTACAGACGTGACCATCAAAAGCTATCCGAACCAAAACTCATTGCCTTCAATGGCTTTCGCTTCGTCAGGCGTACAAGCAACGGCGTTAACGACTATCCTCCTGCCGAATAACCTTGAGAGCATAGAGGCAAATGCATTCTACCGTTGCGCAAAGATACAGGAAATCATCATTCCTGAGAACGTGACCTACATTGGAAGCGGAGCTTTCACCTCATGTATAAACCTCAAGAAAATCGTGGTTAGGTCAAAGATACCTGTAAAACTGACAAGCAGTCCGTTCCCGACAAACATTTCAGGCATAACCCTCGAAGTTCCAAAGGGTGCGGAGGCTGCCTATGCCGCAAGTGCATTCTGGAAAGACCTGACAAGCAGTGTATCTCCTGTCTACTATAACATACAGATCGACCCAGAGAGAGTGTTCCAGTACTCTGACAAAGAGCCGCTGACACACATTGAGGGACCGTCGGGAAGCCAACACAAGACCGTGCAGCTCGGACTGCCGAACTTCCGCCCGACTTCCTACAAGCCGAATCCGGGCTACAGGGAGGGTGTGGCATTCAAATTGTATGACAACAAGCAGGACGTGACCGGACTGCTCAATGCACTTGATTATAATAATGTGTTTGCCAGAAACGGAGTCTACCTTGTCCCATTCTATGGCGAGTCAAAAGACCCGCAGTATCTTACCTGTCCACAGGATCATGTCATTGACGTTGTGTTCCATTACAACATAAAAGTCAATGACCTGTCGGGCAAAGCAAAGATTGAGTTCGTAGACTTGGACGAGGCAAGCGTCTGGCGAAACGCAGAGATGAACAAGTTTGTGGAAGGCTCAACACAACGCCCTACACTGTATAAAGAGGGCGGCACATACAGGTTTACCGTTACATCCGAAAACGCAAATATGACACCGGTAGTGAAGATGGGCGGCGAAACCATCTATCCAGATGAAAACGGGGTATATGCAGTGACAAACCTACAGTCGGACGTGACAATGGATGTGACAATGGCACTTTCCGAAGATGACGAGCCTGTACTTGACGCTGAAGATGTGACAAACATCGGCAAGGAGGAAGCCGCAGAAGTGACAAGCCTTGAATTGTCAGGCACAATGACCGGCAGCACATTCGCGAACATACGCAATAATTTCACATCCTTGGAGAATCTCGACCTGTCGGGAACAAACAACACGGAGATTCCTGACAATGCTTTCGCGGGTATGGAATCGCTGATAAATGTTGTAGTATCGGATAACGTAACTGCCATCGGCAAAGATGCTTTCAAAGGCTGCTCACAGCTTGAATCGCTGACACTCAACTCTGTCACCACCATCGGCAATGGAGCTTTCGACGGATGTTCGTCAATCACAAGCATTATGCTCAACGGTAACAACAACGGCAGACAGACACGCGCTACCGTGACAGGCATAACCGACGAGTCATTCAAAGGCATCAACCCGAACTGTATCATCTATATGTCTAAAGGTCTGGAGAGTATGATTTCTGCAAAGACGAACATCGTACTCAACGGCAATGGCAAGCGTGAAGCTATGACCGACATTATCCTCAATGACAATTCGGCATTCAGAATCCCTGCCAGCTTCGAACTTGGCAAGCGAAGCGCATCACTGCCTGTCAAGCTGACCTACACTCATCCGGAAGATGTCGCAAAGGATTGGAAAGGCATCATCCTGCCGTTCGTACCGACACGCATCACTGACATCAACGGAAACGAGTATGCCATAAGCAGCAAGGGCAAGAATACAATCAGTGTGATGTCATTCAAGACCAATGGCACAGCACTCGAACGCCACACTTCGATTGAAGCTAACAAGCCGTACATGGTACGCATAAACGCTTGTCCGAAGGAAGACATAGAACTCATTTTCTCTGCCACAAGCACAAAGAATGACAAGGCACCGGCTGCCGATGATATGTCACAAACCTTCGATATGCCGATAACACCGGAACAAGATGCCATCATCAAGACCGGCCGCGACTTCTGTCTTTACGGATGCTATGCTGCAACAAAGACCGACAACGGCATGTATCTGCCTGATGCAGAAGGCTACCGCTTCGTCCGTATAGCCGAAGAAGAGGTGGGCAGCCTCATCGCTCCATTCTCGGTTTATGCAAGAGCAAACAGTCCGCAGGCAGCCGAATCGTTCGCTATCGGTAAGGCTGACACCTCCACCGGCATTGATTCCGGCAAACTGTACGGTGGCACAAAGCTATACAGAAGCGAAGAAGGGCTTGTGATTGTGTCAGCTGAAAAGCGCGTTATCAGCATATACACCGTTTCCGGAATGTGTGTAACCACACTGACTGTCAATCAGGGAAGCACAACAGTGGCACTCGCTCCGGGTGCATACATCATTGACGGAGTCAAGGTGGTACTCTAAACCCATATGTGCTTGCCATACACCGGCAAGCACACTCCAAACAAACAGAAACAGTCTTGATAGCAACGAAAACTCTCAAGACTGTTTTTATTATTGGCATTCGGCAAATCCTATAGATGTTACTACGACAATTCTCTGAGGGATAAGCCATGATGTCAGGCAAACACAAAAAGGGACACTCCGAAAACGGAATGTCCCTTTATTGTTATTTATCCTAATTCCATCCTATCGTTCCGCCGTCATCCGCAGTGGGATTGCCGGAGAACAGGAGCAGGAACAGTAAGGATTATTTTGTGTAGAGAGCAACGATAGCCTCGTAAAGTTCCTGCTTTCCGGAAGTCTGCTTAGGCTCACCGTTCTTCTTGCCATACTCGTAAACCTGCTCAAGTGTGAGTTTGCCGTCCTCGAAATCCTTGCCCATGCCGCTGTCGAAGGAAGCGTAGCGTGCCTTGACCATAGCAGGGATTTCGGAGTTCTCCATGATTTCCACAGCATTGAGCAGTGCGCGAGCGCATGCGTCCATACCTGAGATGTGTGCGATGAAGATGTCCTCGAGGTCAGTAGAGTTACGGCGTGTCTTAGCATCGAAGTTTGTGCCGCCCGGAGCGATACCGCCATTGCGCACGATGTGCATCCAAGCCTGTGTCAGCTCGAAGTTGTCGATAGGGAACTGGTCAGTGTCCCATCCGTTCTGAGCGTCACCGCGGTTAGCGTCGATAGAGCCAAGCATGCCCTCGTCAACAGCGCAAGCAAGCTCATGCTCGAATGTGTGGCCTGCGAGTGTTGCGTGGTTGACCTCGATGTTCACCTTGAAGTCCTTCTCAAGACCGTGAGCCTTGAGGAAACCGATAACGGTCTCTGTGTCAACATCATACTGATGCTTTGACGGCTCCATTGGCTTTGGCTCGATGAGGAAGTTGCCTGTGAAGCCCTTTGAGCGTGCATAGTCGCGTGCCATGCGGAGCATTGTAGCCATGTGCTCCTTCTCGCGCTTCTGGTCAGTGTTGAGGAGAGACATGTAGCCCTCACGTCCGCCCCAGAACACGTAGTTCTCAGCACCGAGCTTGATGCCTGCGTCGATAGCGTTCTTGATCTGAACGATAGCGCGAGCGACAACATCGAAGTCAGGGTTTGTGGACGCACCATTCATGTAGCGTGCGTGTCCGAACACGTTGGCTGTAGACCAAAGGAGCTTGATGCCTGTCTCGTCCATCTTCTCCTTGAGGTAGTCAGTGATTGCTGTGAGGTTTGCCTCATACTCTTCGATGGAGCTGCCCTCGCTCACGAGGTCAACATCGTGGAAGCAGTAGTAAGGGAAGCCCAGCTTCTGCATAATCTCGAAGCCTGCGTCAGCCTTCTGCTTGGCAATCTCTACAGCGTCAGTGCCCTGGTTCCAAGGGAAGGACTTTGTTGTGCCGCCGAACTGGTCGCCGCCCTCAGCGCAGAGAGTGTGCCACCATGCCATAGCGAAGCGCATCCACTCCTTCATAGGCTTGCCTGCAACTACGCGCTCAGCGTCATAGTAATGGAACGCCATTGGGTTCTTTGACTCCGGACCCTCGTACTGGATCTTGCCAATCTCTGGAAAATACTCTTTTGCCATTTTCTTTTTCGTTTTAGTTATTGTTGATGATTATATGTAATGTTTTCCTTCGCTGAAAGTAAGGCAAAGTTACGAAAAAAACACGTAACAGCCAAGGGAAAAGAACGGTGAAACTGTCTTTTGTAACATTTTACCCATATTTGTGTAACATTTTACCCAATATCCGCCGCAACCACGCCGGCAGAGATGCCACACCTATTTCCCGTTATAGCGTGTCATTGTCTTCACAATCTGGTCGGAAGTGTCCTGCCTTGGAGTAATGAGAAGTATGTCGTCATGCTCTGCAACGATGAAATCCTTCAGGCCGTTGATGACCGCCTTCCTGCCTGAGGGCAGAATCACAAGGCATCCTTCCGTGTCGGAGAGTACGGCTTCCGTGGCAAGGGTGACATTGGCGGCACTGTCTGTGGACACCGCTTCGTAGATGCCATGCCACGCTCCGATGTCCGCCCAGCCGAAATGGCACTCGCGGAGGCAGATGTTCTTGCATTTCTCCAGCACTCCCGCTTCGATGGAAAGGTTAGGACACATGGAGTAATAGTCGGTTATCCAGGCTTCCTCCCTCAAAGGTGTCGCACCTTCCTGATTGCCGAAGAGGCGTGCCACAGAGGGCATCACCGCTGCAAGATGGTCACGTATCATCTTGGTGGAGATGACATACAGGCCTGTGTTCCACAGGAACTCGCCGCTCTTCATGAACATCTCGGCAAACTCGCGTTCAGGCTTTTCCGTGAACGACTGCACTGTATGGAAATCCCCATGCCTGCCATCACGATACTCCAACGGCTCTCCTTTCTGCAGATAGCCATATCCCGGGTTAGGGCGTGTGGGCCGTATGCCCATTGTAAGCAGGCAGTCGTGCCGGGCGGCATATTCAAGGCTTTCAAGCACATCGTCACGGAAAGCCACATCATCCTGTATCAGTTGGTCTGCCGGTGTGACGATAATTGTGGCGTCGATGTCCCGCGCATTGATGCGATGTGTCGCCCACGCCACGATAGGAGCCGTGTTGCGCCGTATCGGTTCGCAAAGGAGGCATTCCTCGGAGAGTTGCGGCAGTTGCTCACGCACAATGTCTTCATAGTCGATATATGTAGACACGTATATGTTCTCCTTCGGAATTATCCGTTCGAAACGCTCGTAGGTCTGTTGTAACAGTGATTTGCCGGTCCCAAAGAAATCAAGAAATTGTTTTGGGCACTCTTCACGGCTGACAGGCCACAGGCGGCGTCCTTTGCCGCCGGCAAGAATAAGGCAATAGTAGTGGGCTGTCTTTCCTGACTTCTCCCACAATGTGTTTTTCTGGTTGCTCATGGGATTAAAGTTGTTTCGCGGCTGTGCTTTCTGCAAGCATACAGGGCGTTACTGCCATAGCCGCATTGATCAATATTCTATCTTGTCACTCTTGTCGCGCCATGCACGGAAGGCAGCAAGCGCCTCATTGCGCATGACATTGATGCATGGGATGGTGCGCTCGGACATAGGACGCCCGATTTCCTCGTAAATGAAACGGTCGCTGAAGTCTATGTCCGCAGCGTCTGCGGCAGTGTTACCATAATATATGGTGTTTATACCGCTCCAGTATATCGCACTGAGACACATCGGACATGGCTCGCACGACGTATAGATGACACAGTCGGAAAGCCTGAACGTCCCAAGTTTCCGGCACGCCTCCCTTATGGCAGACACTTCCGCATGTGCCGTAGGGTCATTGTTGGCAGTGACCCTGTTGGCTCCGGTGGCAACAATCTCGCCATTCCTGACAACAACAGCACCGAAAGGCCCGCCGCCATTCCTGACATTCTCGACAGAGATGTCTATGGCCGTCTGCATGAAACGCTTATCTTTATCAGTTATTTTCATAGATTTGTAGGATTAAGAGACAGCACTTCCGCCATATCCGCCCTAATGTCCGACACATCAATGCCGACAGAAAGGCATTTATAGAATAGGTGCCGCAGTTGTGCTTCTCATATTTATTATGCATGCAAAGATAATGCAAACCGAGAGCAGCTGAGCTTGCTCAGAACTGCCGAGGTGCAGCTTATCTTCTGCAAAGATAAGATATTCCAAGGATAAATGGGAAGAAAATTGTTAAATAATTCTTAATTACGCACAACTTTTAACCTAAGGCTTCCTACTTTCAACTTTTATTAGTACCTTTGCATCACAGAAAATACTGTTCACCCAGATGGCGGAATAGGTAGACGCGTTGGTCTCAAACACCAATGCCGCAAGGCGTGCCGGTTCGATCCCGGTTCTGGGTACTACGGAACTAAGGAATGGCGAGCATCGTGATGCTCGCTTATTTTGACGGTAAAGATTGTGGGGAATTCTGGTGCAACGGTTTGTATCAGGATTCTTATATTTTTGCCGTCTGCTTGAAAAACAACATTATTAACAGCTAATTTTAAATTCTAAAAGATATGGGATACATGTCAAAGGAAGGCTACGAGAATCTCGTGGCCGAACTCCAGCGTTTGGAGTCAATAGAGCGTCCGAAGGCCTCGGCGGCTATCGCAGAGGCTCGTGACAAGGGTGATTTGTCAGAGAATGCGGAGTATGATGCGGCAAAAGAGGCACAGGCGCATCTCGAAGATAGAATCAATCAGATGAAGATGACTATCGCAAACGCGAAAATCATCGACAAGAGCCGTCTCAGCACTGATGCCGTGCAGCTTCTGTCAAAGGTCGAGATGACAAATCTTGCCACAAACACCAAGATGACCTACACCATCGTAAGTGAGCAGGAGGCTGACCTCCGTGCAGGAAAAATCTCCATAGAGACTCCTATCGCACAGGGCTTGCTCAACAAAAAGGTTGGCGATGAGGTGGAAATCAAGATTCCTCGCGGCATCCTGAAGCTGCGCATCGACAGCATCACTATCGAGTAAACATCCGTGTCTGCTGCTTCCGGAAAGCTCCGCAAGCAGGTTTTCCATAGGCATATATGCAAAAGAATATGCGGGACTGTGTCGTTTATCATGACACAGTCCTGCATTATTTTAAATAGGTAAAATACAAATTACACAGGAATTACAAACGAGATGCGCAGACATGAAAAGACAAAGATACTAAGTGTCACCTTTCATTATAGCAGTCATTTTATCCTCTATTTTTCATATATACGGAAGATGCGGTCCATCATCTTCCGTATATATGAAAAGTAATTATACAGATATTTTTTGTATAAGAAACATTATGTACTTAAGCAATAAAACAGATGGCGTATCACAACACTGACACGCCATCTGTTTTATTGCTTAAGTGACCTTCATAGAATTTATGATTAGCAAGTGTGACAAAAACTCCTAATGTTGAATTGCAAATTCATAAAAGTACTATTGCCAAACATCTGAATTCTCAATAAGTTGATATGCCCATATGAAATTCGATGGGTCAGCAGGCAAATTTTTATTGTATACTATTCCTGATGCATCACAATTGATAACGAATATTCTTGATACTCCGTCTGTAATATAATCTGTTGTTGGGATAGGAATAAAACCAATTTTTCCTGTTGTGCCATTTAGTCCCATTGCATTTTTAGGAGCATTTGCAGACTCATAGTTGCCTGGTGAAACAGATGTGCCTGGTTCTGTTGTTAAGTTTTTATGAACTATAAAATATCGTGCAATATAACTGCCAGGGACTATTCCATAATCAACCCACCTATTGCCAACACTATATTTCCTCCAATCACTTTCTGGTTCAAGGCGGTCATAACCGTATGCCTTATAAACATTTGATGCTCTGCTCTGCAAATCAAACAAATTACTCTTGGCATTCGCAACAGATGTTGCGATGCTATCTTCTGTCTCTTCATTATCAAGGTAATAGGTAGTTGTGTCAGAAAGAATTATTGTTTCACCATTGTCAAGGTGTATAATCTTTCCTGTACTCTCATCTTGTGTATCTCCAAAACTTTCATCTATTGAAGAGCATGAACAAAATGTTAAGCAAATAAACGTACATGTGGCAGGGACTAATCCCATACATCTTGTAAAATTAAAAATTTCCATATTAATTTATTGTTTGTGAATGAATTTATTGTACATTGCACATGGTTGCCTTCTGAATTGTAGCCTATGAAGCGAGTACTTGTTGTTAGAATATTTGTATTTGTAACATTATCTTGTTCTACACAGAATGTTTTATCGTTTAGGCCTGGGCAATATCCCATATTTTGCAAACCTTTTTCAGGGACAATCATCAATGTGTTATCGGGCTTTGAAACATATTTTGCATATAATTTTGTTGAAACGTAATAAATTTTATTTGGCGTAAGTCCATAGTTTTCTGCCCAATTTCCAAATTTTGCCTTTTCCCAGCAACCTACGAAATCTTGGTTATAACCTATAACTTCATAGTGTTTATTTTCTTCGTACTCCATTTTCTCCACATTTTCAATCATATATGTATGTGGGAAATCTGTGCGTACATTATGGAAAAAATCTTCTTCTGTTGGATAGTATTTGGTTGTTTTGTTGATGGTTATAACAAAACCATCTTGCATAGTCAACGAAGTGAAATTTTTCTCAGATTCGCAACCGCATAAGATTGCAAGGAGGGAGAGGATTCCCCAACACACATTTTTGCCATAGAATCTTATTACTTTATTGTCTTCAGATGTCATAATTGATACTTTTTACAAAGATAAAGAAAATGTATATTAAGAGAAAGTTTTTTTTTGTTTTTTTTATGCAAATTTTACCAATAGTTACAACTACTTAGGTGCCTATACCTTTAATACATTACTTTGGCAAAAATATCTTTTGAGACCAAGGTTTTGGATGGGTATAGAGACGAACTAAGACCTGTGTTCAAATCTACTCCTACACAGTTTCAGACAACCCTTTACGCCTCCACCGACATGCTGAATGGCGGAGATATGCCGGAGAACAAACTCACTGAACGTCAGTGGAAAATACTCGATTGCATCAAAGCATCACCATCGGGCACCGCCAAACAAATGTCGGGACTTTGGCTGTGAATTCACGTACAATAGAACACGGCCTGTCTGTTTTGAAAAAGATGAGCATCTTGAAACATAAGGGCAAGGACAATGCCGGTATGTGGGTTGTGTTTGGCTGATATTTTGTGCCTGGATGTTGTGCACATATTTGAAAGCAATCTTTTTTACCAGCATGGCAGAGAGCATGAAGATGATACAAGAATGCGTTATCGCGGCATCTACAGATTTGCCACCAAAACTCTCAACACTTTATTTTAATAATTTTCTGTCATTACCGCCGCTTTCCAGCACGCTCATCTGATGGATGGCAATATGGTTGAGTTTGATAAGACGATCCGATTGAGACAATCCCTGCTCAATGAATACGGCATTGAGGCTTTCCATATTGGAGAGGCAGATAAGTTCATTCACCGTGGCATAGTCGCGGATATTGCCCTTCAAATCTGGGTTTGCCTCACGCCATTGCCTTGCAGTCTGTCCGAACATCGCCACGTTCAGCACATCCGCTTCATTGGCATAGATTATACTCGCCTGCTCTTTGGTCACTTCCATGGGAATAAGATTCTGCTTGATGGCATCCGTATGTATGCGGTAATTGATTTTGGACAACTCACGCTTCGCTGACCAACCGACAAGCCGTTGTTCTTCAGTCTTAAGCCGCTGAAACTCCTTGACTATATAAACCTTAAACTCAGGGCTAATCCACATAGCAAACTCAAACGCTATATCCTTGTGTGCGTATGTGCCACCGTATCGTCCGGCTTTCGCTTGTAAAGAAATAGCATTGGTACGGGCAACAAATTCCTTTACGCTTATCTTGAAACTGTTGAGACCAGACTGATTTCTAATTGTGGCGAATTCGCCATAATTAAAATTTGGATTGTAGACCTTTTCCCAAATCCCAAGGAATTCAAGTGTATTACGGTTGCGCAACCAATCAGTGATAAAGAAATCACCGTCTTTGGCGTGAAGCATATCAGTGAGGCAGATATAATCCTCACCATTAACTTTTACAACATTTACTTCCGTATTTTGGACGGTAATTTTTGTCATGTGATTGTAATTTACTTATCATAAATACGGAAGATGCGGTCCATCATCTTCCATTTCTGGTCGCTGGTGTCAGTGGGATTGCACTGCTGGAACTGTGCCACGTAGGCTTCCCAGTCATCCTGTCCGGGGAGTTGCGCAAGCTTTGCCATTGCTGTGTCCCAATCGAAATCCTCGGGAGCGTCGACAATCATAACGACTTGTGTGCCCAGACGGTAGAGTTCCATCTCAAGGATTCCCACTTCGCGCATGCCGGCAAGCACCTCCGGGCGCATGTGCAGTTCGTCGTGTGCCTCACAATAACGGCGGATAAGCTCTTCACTGTCTTTGAGTTCCATGGTCTGGACATATCGTTTTGTGCGCTTCCCATGGTCTTTTTGGATATATCCCTTTGTCATGTTGGTAGAAAATTATGTTATTAGTTCATTATCCTATAAAAAGCAAAAGTGCGGCATCACCCCGTATGGAGATAACACCGCACTTTCCTTATTCTTTATTCAAAGTTCTCACGAATCTTTTTTGCAATCTCCTCAAACTCTTCCTGTGTGAGGGAGAGTTTCGGATTGGAGAATATCATGTCCTTCTCCGACTGCATCGGAATAAGATGAATATGCGCATGAGGCACCTCCAGTCCAAGTACCGCCTGCCCTACCTTTATGCAAGGGAAGGCTTTCTTTATCGCCTTTGCCACGCGTTTCGCGAACACTTGGAACTCTGCAATCTCGTCGTCCTCCATGTCGAAGATGTAGTCCACCTCACGGCGTGGAATGACGAGTGTGTGTCCCTTCTGCAAAGGGTTTATGTCAAGGAAAGCATAAAACGTGTCGCTTTCCGCACACTTGTAGCTTGGAATCTCTCCACAAGCAATTTTAGAGAATATAGACATAAGCGTAAAGTCTTTAATGGTTATATTATTCTGACAAATTGACAATTTGCCAACTTGTCAATTTGTTAGATTAAGGCACTGCCATACTATGCAACCTTATTGAGCTTCTTGATGATTGAGAAGATGAACAGTGCGCTGAGGAGGCAGATTCCTGCAAGGATTCCCCAGATGACAGGGAGAGAGAAGTTCCATCCCCACATCAGTCCCGGAATCATCACAAGCTGGTTGCCGATGGCTGTGGCTGCGAACCACAGACCCATCATGAGTCCTGCGTACTTAGGAGGAGCCACCTTGCTGACGAAGCTGATGCCGATAGGTGAGAGGAGAAGCTCTGCGAAGGTAAGAACAAGATAGGTGGAAATGAGCAGGTTAGCACTCACACGTTCAGGAGATGCATTGCTTTCGATTGCTGCCGCCTGGTCCATAGGAGCAAGAAGTCCTGTCGAACCTGCTATCATAAGGCAGAAAGCTGCTGCAGCGACAAGCATGCCGAGTCCTATCTTCTGCGGACTTGTAGGTTCCTTACCCTTACGGTTGAGCCATGAGAAGAGTGCCACGCTGACCGGTGTGAGCATCACAACGTAGCATGGATTGAACTGCTGGAAGATAGGAGCCTTGACGTCCACGATGCCTTCGAGTGAGTTGTACTTGTAGGAAAGGAAAGCACCGGCAGCAACGATGATAGCCGCACTGATGCCGCGTCCGTTCATTGTCTTGCTCTGGAAAATGCCGAAAAGGCCGTAGACGATAAAGATACAAGCCACAAGGTTTGTCACATCGAATGCCATGCTCTGCAATCCCTCGGAGGTTGTCTGTGTATAGTCACGTGCGAAGAGTGTCAGAGTAGCACCGTTCTGGTGGAATGCCATCCAGAAGAAGATAACGACTGCGAAGACAAGGCAAAGGCATACGATGCGCTCACGTGTCTCGGAAGCAGAAAGCTCCGGCACGTTTGTCTGCGCTTTCTCTGCGCCGCCGCTCTTTGATTTCTCACCAACAAGCACATGCTTATAGGTTGATTGGGAGAAATAATATATAAGTATGGAGACTATAAGGCTGACACAAGCCACTGCAAAAGCGAAATGGTAGGAGTCGGCCTCTGACACATCGAGACTGCTCTGTGCGTAGTCCATAATCTTTATGGCAGCCGTAGGCGCGAACATAGCACCGATGTTGATAGCCATGTAGAACAAACTGAAACCGGAATCACGCTTGTCGGCAAACTCCGGTGCGTCATAAAGGCGACCGACCATCACCTGAAGGTTGCCTTTGAAAAGGCCTGTTCCAAGACTGACAAGCACCAATGCCACCGCCATCACTGCCACAGCGAGGAAATCTCCTCCCAAAGGCACAGACAGAAGAAGGTAGCCAATGAACATGATGAAGATGCCTGTCGTCACCATCTTTCCGAATCCGAAGCGGTCAGCGGCAACACCTCCGATGACAGGGAGGAAATAAACCAGCATCAGGAATGTGGAGTGAATAGTTGTCGCAAGCCCCGGCTCATAGTGGAAATTGGCCTGCAGATAGAGAATGAATACCGCGAGCATGGTGTAATAACCGAAACGCTCACCGGTGTTGGCGAGGGCAAGAGCCCACAAGCCTTTAGGTTGTCCTTCAAACATAGAGTTTTCTGTTTTTGTTGTCCCTGCGCCCTCCCTCCGTCATGATGCGGAGAGAGGCGCGGGACGGTTAGTTGTTTTTTATGAATTAGATTGTATAGTACTTATTTTATATTAGGAAGCTCCAGTCCGTAACCACGCTTCTTGTCCACCGCCTTAAGGTAAATGGCGATGATAAGTGCAAGCACACCGAAGCCTGCGAACACAATCAGAGGCACAGTGTAGTCGTATGGGATGAAGTCCGCACCGGCTTCCTTTGCCGCAATGACGGCAGGATTGTCCTCGTTGGTTGACGTAAGAATGTTGCCGATGAGTTTCGGAACAAAGCAGAGTCCGATGTTCTGCACCCAGAATATAAGGCAATAGGCACTTCCGAGAATCTTCTCGTCAACAATCTTCGGTACACTTGGCCACAAAGCAGCAGGCACAAGGGCGAAGGAAATGCCGAGAAGCACGATGGTAGAGTAGGCTATCACCGCGCTCTTTGTCTCAGGAAGGACAAAGGCAAACACAAGGTGGCAGCAGATGAGCAGCAGCGCACCGCACATGAGCATTGTCGCTCCCTTGCCCTTACGGTCAAGGAAATTGCCGAGGAACGGTGTGATTACCGCCGCACCGATAGGGAACCAACGGAAGATGTTGGATGCCTCTTCAGCGGAAATGCCGTCAAGATTGCACTGCAACATGTTAGCACCGTAGCGCTGGAATGGGAAAATCGCACTGTAATAGAGCACGCAGAGCAATGCCACAATCCAGAAAGCCTCAGAGGTAAGAATCTTGCCAAGGTCGCTGAACTTGAACTCTTCCTCCGGGTCTGACTCTTCTGCAGTCACACCTGTCTGGCTGTCGAGCTTCTTGTCCATGAAGGTGAACACCGTGTAGGTTATCAGTCCGATGAGGAGAAGCACAGTACAGAATGCCACAGGGGCTACGACAGATCCCATCTTGTCGGCAATAATCGGCGAAATAGAGAATATCGCAAACACACCGACACGTGCTATTGCCATCTCCAGACCCATGGCAAGAGCCATTTCCTTGCCCTTGAACCACTTCGCGATAGCCTTTGAAACGGTCGTTCCCGCCATTTCACAGCCACAGCCGAAAATCATGAATCCGAAGCAAGCCATCTTGGCACTGGCAGGCATGCTCACCCACCATGAGTTCAGCCAGTCAGCCATTGCCGTTGTCTGGAACCACTCTGTGATACCGATGAACTTGATCACCGCACCGACAAACATCATGGATGCCGACAACTCGCCTGTGAAACGGATGCCCGTCTTGTCGAGAATCACACCGGCGATGATAAGGAAACCGCAGACATTGACGATGTATTCTGACGCCGCATAAGTACCGAACACATCAGGAGTCCATCCACGCTGGCTCTCCATAAGAGCCTGAATAGGAGACATCACGTCCACGAACATATATCCGAAGAACATCATGGACGCAATGAGCACAAGTGCTGTCCAGCGCATTGCCGGAGAGTCATTGAGCTTTTTCTGTATTATTTCTGTCATTTTTTATATAAGATTTTTTCTTACATTGTGCAGAACCCATGCAAACCGAAAGCAACTTTGGATGACCAAAATTGCAGACTTTCACATTATTCCGTGCAAAGATAATAAAAATTATTCAATTATTGACCATTCTTAACAAAAAAACTATACGTAGAAAGCATTATGTACATAAAAACAGAAGTTTTTCAGCCAAATGATTTGCATATTCCAATGAAAAAGAATAACTTTGCATCATCAACCCAATAATACCAAAAACAATATGAATGCAATAATGCACATGCCAGTGGAAAGCCTTTGGACTGTAATCCAGTCGTTGTCCATCAAGAACAAGCGCTGGCTTTCAGACCGGCTGATGGAAGACCTTTCCCAGTCCAAAGAGGCAGTAGAGACAACAAAAAAGGAAATGCTTGACAGAGTTGTCGCCAGCTTCACAGATATTAAAGAAGGACGGACACATCCATTAAACGAACTCTGGGAACAGCTATGAATATAGAATTCAGGTACACAGACGAATTCCTACGAGAGGCAAAGATTCTTTCAAAACGCTATCATTCATTCAAAGATGATTTGAAGAAATTCTGCGCAGATTATGCAAACAACCCATCTTTAGGTGATGATTTGGGCAATGGCATCCGCAAAATAAGAATGGCAATAGCTTCAAAAGGCAAGGGGAAAAGCAATGGAGCAAGGGTTATCACGTTCACACTTTATATTGATACGCAAAACTCCACTGTTTATCTTGCCCTGATCTATGACAAAAGCAAACAGGCATCAGTATCAAAAAAGGATATTCTTGATGTACTCCGAAGCAATTTTCTGATTGATTAAAAGCAATATCAACTTACCGAACAGAAGAACCGCACTTATGGCTGTCGTTGAGAAACCATAAGTGCGATTCTTTGTATTTAGATATTTCATCAAATATTTACACGCTTATTCTACGATATACCATCTACCGCATAGCGTTTCTTTTACCTGTTGAACTACTACAAACAGAATGTATCGTGGGGCGCATTCATGGAATGACTTTTTATTTCACAGTCACCACAATCGTCTGCAAGTCTTCGGCACGTGAGCTGTTGCCCACCATTATGTTGTACTTGCCCGGGATTACGCGCATCGTGTTTGACTCCTTGTCCCAGCACTCGAAGGCTTCGCGAGGCAAATCCATCACGACTTCCGTCTTCTGCCCAGCCCCAACGTTGACGCGGCGGAAAGCCTTGAGCGTCTTGATAGGGCCGTCTGTGTCAGCGATTCGCTTCACATAAACCTGCACAACCTCTTCGCCGTCACGGCTGCCGGTGTTCTCCAAAGCAAAGGAGAGCTTGCCTTTCTTGTAGCGAGGCTTGCCAAACACAAAGTCGGTGTAGCTCATTCCGTAGCCGAAAGCCCACAGCGGTGTGCCTTGGAAGTAACGGTATGTGCGTCCTGCCATAGTGTAATCAAGGAAATCAGGCAGGTCGTTCACACTCTTATAGAATGTTATAGGGAGTTTGCCCGAAGGGTTATAGTCACCGAAGAGCACATCAGCGACAGCGTCGCCTCCTCGTTCGCCCGGATACCATGCCTGAAGAATCGCCTCACAGTTCTCTGTCTCGTCAGTGAGGGCTATCGCAGAACCTGAGCAGTTGATGTAGACAACGCGCTTGCCGGCAGCCTTCAACGCCTTGATAAGTTCGCGCTGGCACTGCGGAAGCTGTATGTCCGTGCGGTCACCACCCTTGAATCCGTAAGCGTCGACCTTCATTTCCTCACCCTCAAGGCGTGGGGAGATGCCGCCGACAAATACAACAACGTCGGCGTCCGCTGCCTGAGCCACAAGGTCATTATCAGAAACGGCATATTTCTCATTGATGTCAAACTCAAAATGAGCCATTCCGCTGACCTGGATGTAGTCAACCTGAATGTCGTATGCCCTGCCGGCAACGGCTTTCAGTTCCCTGCGAGTGGTCTGCATGCCGTGAGCCGAGCGGAACCGGTCAGCCACGGTGTCGCCATTGATAATCAGGCGGTAGCCATCATCAGCCTTAAGGTCAATGGTCACGGTGCAGTCCTTTTGCGGCTTGAACACAGTGGTGTAGGTGGCGGAAAAGTCCTCCAGCTCCACACCGGGCGCAAAGACTGTGTTGCCACCATTGTCCAGGTGCACAGGATTCACATACACAGCAGTGGCAACCGGTGTGCCCTCCTGCTTCTTGTTGTTCCAGTAGAACGCCTCAACACCCGGCATTCCGGAACGCGTTGTCAGCTCATTGAAATGGCTTATGGTAACAGCATTGGCGACATGCCCTGCACCGTTGATGTACTTCACGGTGGCATTCTTGCCCAACTTAGCCTTTATTCCGTCAAGGATTGTCACGGTGTGGGTAGGGTAACCGCTGTAGTTTCCCCACTGCATCACACTGTCGTTGGCATTCGGGCCTATGACAGCGATGTTCAGGTTCTCCTTTGCAAGCGGGAGGATGTTGTTCTTGTTCTGCAGCAAGACCATTGATTCCTGTGCCATCTTGTAGGCAAGATCGTTGTGAGCCTTGGAGCACAGACGCTCCTCAGGTATCTGCATCCATGGCACAAGGTGGTCAGGGTCCATCTCGCCAAGGCGGAAACGTCCGACAAAGAGGCGTTTCAGGGAAACATCGAGGTCACTCTCTTTAAGCTCGCCGGCCTTGACTGCCTCGGGAATAACCTTGTAGACAGAGCCGCATTCGTTGTCCGTTCCGGCAAGGATGGCCTTGGCAGCCGACTCCGCAGGTGTCTTTGTGTACTCATGATGCCCCTTTGTATGGAAATCGCGGATCGCTCCGCAGTCGGAGACGACTATGCCCTTGAAACCCCATTCGTCACGGAGAATCTGCTGCAAATAGCGTGTCTGACCGCAGCAAGGCTGTCCGTCGATGCGCTGATAGGCGCACATGACCTCCGCCACATCACCCTCCTGCACCAGAGCCTTGAACGCTGGGAGATAGGTTTCCCACAGGTCGCGCTCAGGCAGGTTCTCGATGTTGAACGAGTGGCGGTTCCATTCCGGCCCGGAATGCACGGCATAGTGCTTGGCGCAGGAAAGGAGTTTCTTGTACTTGGCGTCCTTCGGACCCTCCAGACCGCGCACCACGGCAAGTCCCATGCGTGTCGTGAGGTATGGGTCTTCGCCATAAGTCTCCTGTCCGCGTCCCCACCGCGGGTCACGGAATATATTAATATTAGGTGTCCAGAACGACAGACCCTGATAGCGGTTCATCTGCCCTGCATGTACCGCCTGACGGTACTTTATGCGCGCCTCGTCGCTCGCAGCGTCGAAACAGCGGAAGAGCAGTGCGTCGTCCCATGACGCCGCCATACCCATAGTGATAGGGAACACCGTGGCGAATCCGTTTCTCGCCACGCCGTGGAGCGTCTCGTTCCACCACTGGAAAGGCTTTATGCCGAGCCGCTCCACAGGACCGGAGACATCAATCATGAGCCTTGCCTTCTCCTCAAGCGTCAGTCTGCCGATGAGGTCGTCGGCACGCTGCTCGGGAGTGAGTGCCGTGTTTTGATAGGGATAAGTTGTCTGGGCTGTGGCGGAGAATGTCATCGCCACGCCAAGAGCCATAAGTGTCAGTCGTTTGGGAAATGTAGTCATATAGTTTTATCTGTTGATTTGTTGCGCATAGGAAAGTTTCTGCAAATTTCGTTAAAATTATTGATATTCCCAAACCATCGGACAAAAATCCACCGTTTTACGCCTGTTTTCTCCCCATTTAGGTCATTTCCCACCTGTTTCCTACACCTTGCTTCACGGCAGAAGCAACCACTTTGAAAACCATGCATATTGGTATTGCTTGCGAAGCGTTACCTTTCACCATGCAAAGTGTCACCTTTTGCATGGTCAAGTGTCACCTTTTGCAGTGCGAAAGGTTACCTTTTGTCTATGCTTCTGTAATAAGTTGTATTACAAGCAGTTATCCTTAAAGTCGGAATATATGGGTTGTAGCTTTCTTGATTGCCTGTATCCGGCAATAATATTATCGGTCGGTAAAACTCCACAAGTTGTTTTGAAATAATTGTTGAAACTTTGCCAATAATACAGAAAAATCCATTATCTTTGCACATCGATAAGCTGTGCTGTCGGAAATCCGCATGCGCTTCAACAAACAACGCGATGATTGCAACATATTGTAGCCTGCATTGTCGTGCCTTCGTTTGAGATTTGGAAATCGCAGTTTCCAAATCCTGGCTTGAATACATGGTGTTCCATGCATGGAGAGATGCTTTTGTGCTTGTCCGCAGCAGAACAATAAAGAATGAAACATACGGACAGTGTGTTGGTGATGCAGAATACTTTTAATTAACAGATTAACAAAAATAAAATATGGGAACAGGGAGAACCGAGAGAATCATATGGATTGACAGTCTGAAGGCGTTTGCAATCTTCCTCGTCATACTGGGGCATTCCATACAGTGCCTTGCCACTTGCGCTGGCTTGAGCGAGGTGTATGATTTCATATACTCTTTCCACATGCCGTTGTTCATGACCCTGAGCGGGCTCTTTCTTGGCAAAATGCTTGCCGACAACCCTAAGAGTTTTCTCCTGAAGAGGGCACGCCAGTTGCTCCTCCCTGTGCTTTCGTTCTCGGTTGTGGCATTCCTTGTCCGCCTGCTGACACCGCTGGACATGACCATGGGACTCGGTTTTGCGGACTATCTTGCAGGAGGTGACATGTGGTTCCTGAAATATCTTTTCGGATGCAGCGTGATAGCTTATGTCTCCAACAAGCTCTTCCGCCGTGAATGGTTGGCGGCGACCGTGCCGCCGGCATTGCTTGTGACGGTTTCAAGAGTGGGAATCTTCCGCCTTCTGCCGTTCCTTTGGCTGGGACATTATGTCCGCAAGCATGAGGGAAGCATGGCAAGGAATGCCAAATGGCTGCTGCCGGCATGCCTGGTGGCGTTTGCTTTGCTGTACATGTTCTGGAATTTGGAATACGATATGCCGCACTATAGGATTATGTCAATAAAGAAAGGTGTGGAATTCTCCTTCAGTTCGTTTGCCATAGTAACCTACAGATTCGCTGTCGGAATGCTGGGGAGTATGGCTCTGATACTGATTTTCAGTACTTTCGCTAAAAATATAAGGGGGGGGGGAGAACTCTCTGACGCGGTTCTTGCTTGCAAGCGGAAGGCGTACCCTCGGCATTTACTGCCTTCAGATTTATCTTCTTGAACATCTTTCCGATAACCTTGAAATCCCTGTGCTAAGTGACGGTTGGAACATCCTTCTCGTCTTCTCCGTGGCAGTGCTGGAGTTCATTCTCTGCTCACTGCTTGTCGGGCTGCTTGAACGTAATAGACTGACACGACTTCTGTTACTCGGGCAGTGAGGAAAGGTGACGCTTCGCATGACATAAGATGGCACTTGACTTGGTGAAAGATTATCTTTCTCACGGTCAAGTGCCATTTCGTTTTTTTTTACGCCGGTATTTTTCCCATTGGCAATGCATGTGCACGGGTAACCCCAAGTCTGTCATTAGAAAACAAATTAGTGGTCCGGTAAAAATGTATATATGTTTATGCCGGGAAACCTCTTGCGGAGAACCGCTGACGCGGTTCACATGGCAAGCCACTTTTGAAGAACAATCTTATAAGATGCTAATATACAAAAGGTTGGTTGCTTGTCATTGTTTTTTAGCAGATACCAATAGTTCTTTATTGCTCAAACTTTTGTCAGACAACAAAATATGTCTGTGTCACGGTGTGTTGTGCATGGACTTACGGCATCGGGGCCAGTCCCTCCCAGCGTACATTCCATTTGCCGTCCTTCGGGAATCCCGGATTCTCTGTTGTGCATCCGTCCCAGCCGGCACACATCATGGCTACGGCAGTGAGCAGTCCGCCATTGCCCGGAAGGTAGATGCGGAGGCGTTGGTCCTGGTAGTTGTGGCCGTTCGGGAGATAAGTGTTTGTGCGCTTATCCATGAGGAGCGCGCCGACTGCCTTCTCCGGCTCGTTGAGGCGTGCGGCGTTCATTGCCGTCATCGGGTAGTCCCAGCCCCAAGTCTTGTTCCAGTTCCAGTTGTCCCAAATCCAGTGGAGCGTATTGCGCATGTAGTCCTCGTTGACAAGCCGGCTCATCGGCAGTATGCCCACCGCTCCAAGCACCGCCATGTGGTCGGATGTGAAGCGTATGTCGCGATAGGTTTCGGTAGCTGTCTCCGCTGCAAGATAGAGCTTGTCATCGTTGTAAGCGAGAGGCGAAAGGCGGTCGATGAGGTCGTCCCATGCTTCGATGCGTGCCATTCCGCGCCGTTCGCGCCATGCCTGCGCCACGTTCATGGCATGATGCCAGTAGGAGAGTTCAAACGGAGGGTTGACGGTCTCGGCGGCTCTCAAAGTCTCTTGTGCAGGGATTATACCTTTTAATATATAGCGGTTGTTAGCGGAATCGAGTGTCGCGAACGAGTGCATGAACTCCGCTGTCTGCTCGATGAGGTCACCATATTTCTCCAAAACGGCGGCTTTGTCCGTGGCGTTACGGTAGACAAGCTCTGCAAGATAGATGATGTGCGGCTGCTGCCAAATGAGGAAGCTGCCCACTTTTGACGGCGCTTCTATGGCTGAAGGGTCGGTCATCTTCATCCAGCGCACACCTTTGAATCCCTGTCTCCTTGCGATTTCCTTTGCAATAGGCAGGGCTGAACGGTACCAACCGAGGGTGCGGTCAAGCAGTTCCGTGCGGTTCCATAAGGCGAACTGTGCCTGATGCCACCATATCATCTCAAGGTGGAACTTGCCGAACCATGAGTTGTAGGTCAGTCCTGTCTCCTGTGGCGGTGTTGTTCCTGCACACTGTATGGCGAGGAGATACTGGCTCTGCACCACACGACGTTCGAGTTCCTTTGCACGAGGGTCGGTGCAGGAGGAGAAATCCACCGCTGCGCCGTCAGTCCAGAATGCTTTCCAATGCTTTTTCGAAGCATTTTCCACAGCTTCGAAAGGCTGTAAGCTGATTGGTGTTGGTCGTTGGCTGAAGGAACAAGTAAATGCCAAGCGGTCACTTTCCGGAGTAAGGACGACATAGTTCTTGGCTTTCTCTGTCAGAGTTGCTTTCCCTTCCCATACGATGGTGACATAGTAGACGGTATTGTCCAGCACTCGTTTCAGCCTCGCGCAGTAGATGTCCTTCTTGCTGTTGCCGTCTTTATATATAAGCTGTGTCTCGTGCCTGTCATCATTATCCCTCCAGTCGCACGCATCGTCACAGTGCTGCCCCGTAGGGTAAGGGAAGCGGAAGCATATTCCGGTGCGCTTCTTTGACATAATCTCTGCTGCAACCATGTCTTTCTGTGGGTGGCAGACTGTCTTTACCTTAACCTCTGCACCTTTGTACTTGAACTTGCTGTCGAGCGTTCCCGTCCAAAGGTCAAGGTGTTGGTCAACAGCGGTGATGTCCTTCATACCGTCTTTGCGGTCGAAGTCGAAGCCTATCATGCCCAGATGCAGACGGTGAGGATTGACACGGAACCAGTCGGAAGCCTCCTTCTGTCGTCCCGGTGTCTTCGGTTGTCCGGCATAAAGCTCCTTATGCCCGTGCCCGAAGTCGTACTCCATAAGCGTCTCTTCCGGCTTGAACCCTTTCACGTTAGGGAAACTGTGCCATCCCCACTGGCTTTGTGTGCCGAGCGGCACACCGTTCTTGTAGTATTCCGGGAACGACTGCAGTCCTGTGATGTCGGCAGTGAAGGCAAACTCACCGTTGCCCACCGACAGTGAACTGAGCGAATCGGCCGCCGTGATGTGCGGACTGTTTCGGTTTACGAGTGCGTGGCGGTCTATTTTCCCACCCGCAGCGTTGATTGCGGTTGCTTGCAGAAAGGCGAAGAACGCAAGGAACAGTAATTTTTTCATAGTTGGTGTTTTGTTTTTTTTATGTCGTCAGTGGATTATCATAGATGTTCATCAGAGAAGAAACTGATGTCAAAAATATCTGTAAGGCTTTGGAAATCACGGAAAAGGGACATTGGAAGCATAGTCCTGCGTTTGTGGCTCATCCACAGGCAGCGCGCCTTCCCGTACATTGTGGCAATAAGGGAGTAGCTGCTGACAGGCCCGAGGATGAAGTCACATTCCGAGAGAAGGCACAAATCCTCATGTCCGCTGCCATGAGGGAAGACGATGTGGCAGTCGTTCCACTCTTCACGGCTTCGTATTGTACGCAGGAAGAAGTCACGGTCGAGGTGTTTGTCGTTGGTACACAGATAGATGTTGCACCGCTTTCCTTTGAAATTGTCAAGCAGAAGAGCGAGATAATCCATGAAATCCTTGTCCGTGAAGTAATGCCTTCCACCCATGAACGACTTGTAATCACCGCGCCGGATGTGAAGCCCGATGTTCACAGTGGTGTCGTCCGCCGGCAGCATGTTGCGTCGTGCAGCAGCCTTTATTCCATCGTCAAAGGCAAAGAGCTGCCTTATCTCGTCCATATATTCCGGCAAAAGACTGCCATAACGGACATTCCACCCTTCGACAATGGCATTGCATGAAGAGAGCAGACGCTGCTCGCATTGTGCTATAGTCATACTCTTGTTGTCATAATTTATGCAAGGTATGAGCCGTACCCCTCCCAATGCCTTTACAAGAGAATACACAGCCTTGTTATGATAAGGCATTCGACAGATGGCAAACCCTTTGTACTTATGGGCGAAGCGCATGCTCATGCTTCTGCGATTATGCTTCCTTGCCCATGCATACACATTAATATATTGATAGATGTTGTTACACATCTGTCCTTTGTCTCTTACGAACAGCATGTTTTTCTATAAGTCATTATGTTGTTTCTTTACTCGCTCCTCCAACAGTTTCGCCACGACTACAAACTGGTAGAGTGCTTCCAAGGAAGCCTTTATGAAGCCTGCTCTGCCGTCGCGCCATGCCCCTTTGAGGAAATACGTCTTCAGGAAGAACAGCATCGGGCGTCCTATGAGCGCGCCTGTGCCGTAGTTCTTGTGGCGTTTCTTCGGCAGTTCGTTGGTGCTGTACTGGTCAGTTTTCTGCAGACGGGTGCTTATCGACTCATCGGCAAGATGCACAAAAGCCAGTTCCATGCGGTTCTTCGGAATCCTTTCCACCTTGCCGTCCACTTCCGGCGAGCAGTGTATGATAGCCGGCCAGTGGGTCTTGTCCTTGCGGAAGAAGCGCAGGATATAATCAGGATACAGGCAGCGCATGAATCTTCCCATGAAGAAGTTCTTGCGTGGGATGAGCAGTCCGTCGCTTCCGCCCTGTGTGAAGGCATAGAGATAGTCCCTCAGTTCAGGAGTGACAATCTCGTCCGCGTCGACGACAAGCACCCATGGGTGCTGTGCCCGGTGTATGGCAAACTCGCGTGCAGGTTCGACAATGTTGTGCTTTCCTCGTGGAAAAGTCACTATACGGCAACCATATTCCGCTGCTATTTGCAAGGTTTCGTCCGTGGACTCCATGTCACAGACGAGTATTTCGTCAAAATCCTTCACAGCATCAAGCACCTCACGCAATCGCAGGGCGGCGTTATATGTATTGATGACTACACTTATCTTCTGCTTTTCCATAGTGTCATGATTCAATAATCCTGTTGAAATCGGCAATGCTATGCTCCGGCAGGAACAGCCGGCAATGGCTTTTCCCCTCCATAATGAGTCTGTCACGCAGTTCCTTGTCCGTCATTCCCCTCCGCATAGCGTCAGAAAGTGCGTGCACATCACCGACAGGTGTCAGCAGTCCCGCCCTGCCTTTGGCAAGAATCTCTGACGGTCCGGTAGGGCAGTCGGTGGAGATGATGACCTTGCCGAGCATAAGCCCTTCGGCAAGCACCGTCGGCAGTCCCTCAAACTTGGAGCTGTGGACAAGCGCCTGTGCAGCTTTCATCCACGGATAAGGGTTCGGTCTGAAACCTAACAGCCTGATATGGCTTTCCATTCCGAGAGACCGGATGAGGCTTTCCAAGCATGTGCGGCTCTTCCCTTCACCTATTATGTACAGTGCCGGGACATCAAAATCCGCCGTGGTGCTCCTCAGATGCGCGTAAGCCTTGAAGAGAGTGGTGAGGTCTTTCTGTGATTCCTCAAGCCTTTCCACGGCAAGGAAGAACGGTTTCGCCGCCATTTTGTTGTCAAGAGGCTCACCGGACTTCTTGATGACAGTGTCCTTGTTCAGGCAGTTGTATATGCGGCAGAACTTTTCCTTGTGTTCCGGCATCATCCGCTTTGCCTCCTCCAGCATGGCATCGGCTATGAGCACAACTTTGTCATAGTGCCGGATGTTCTTCCTTAGCCGCTTGATGCGCTTCGGCGCCCTGCTTTCTTCGGCGGCGAGGGAGAAGTGGAACCACATTATTTTCCTTACCTTTTCCGGCACAATATCCATGAAAGAACTGAAACAACTGTCAAAATCCACAACCACATCGCTCTCTCTTGAAAGTTCCTTCAGTCTTCTCCGCATTATGCAACGGCGCAGCGGATTGAGCACAATCTCGTCAAAAGCCCCATGCAAAGCATTCTTGCGGCGGTGGTGCTTGGCACGCTTGTAGGCGGTAAGCGTATCGTTCTCAACAAGATACTCTATCCTAACCTCCGGCGATATGCGCGGCAGGAACACCTCCGCCTTGTTCATCTTCATGCCGATGGCAAGCGTAATGTCATGACCGGTGTACCGGCACAGTCCGTTAAGGTACTCCACGAGCACTGTGTCAATACCACCGTCAAGGAAGCGGCTTATGAGAAAGAGTATTTTCATTGTTGCATGTGTGAGATGTCAAGTGTCTGTTTCATGGCAGCAGTGCAAGGACAAGAGCGGTGGCGAGTGCCACGAGTGCATAAGTCATTATGCGCAAAGCCCTCAGGTGCTTGATGTTTTTTGCACGCAACCTGACAAGCTCCTCCTGCGGTTCCTCTATAAGTTCCTTCTCGCGTGCTGCAATGGCATCCATGTCGTTCATGGGATACAGCCTTACGAGTTCTGTCTCTTTGTTGAAGAGGAATCCCTTGCTGTCCTTGTCAATGGTTGCCATGTCAGGGTAAAGTCGCTGTGCGGAGCGGTGGACGCAGAACTGCATGCAGTAGGAATGCAGCACCTGCTCGCTGACAGGCATGATGTGCAGGTGGCTGAACTGTGTGTTCATGATGTATGAGAAAGGTATCTGGTCCAGCCTTTCTATATGGTCGTCCTGTCCGAGCTGCTTAAGGTAAGAGAACACTGTCCTGTCTATAATGTCAGTTACCCCTCCCTTTTTTTGTATGGAGAAGCATGTCTGGAACAGCCCTTTATAGTTGAAGTCATAGCCCTTAGCCGCCATATCTTTCAGGCATTTCTCTGATTGGCTTTTCGGGTAGTTGCGTGTCTTTTCCCATATCCTGTATTCTGAGCGGAAGTCCGTATTTCTCGGATGTACCATCAGTGCGGCGTCATACTTTCCTTCCTCAAACATGTCTATCAGAGGTTTCAGGCTTTGCTTGACCTTTATGCTGCCGTCTATGCGGAGACAGATGTCCGTTGTGCAGTACTTGAAGCAGTTGTAGCGTATGTAGAAGGTCTTGTCAAATGGCGACATGCCTTCAAGGTCTTTGTCGTGGACCACTGTCCATGTGTCGGAATGTGTCCCGGCATGATCCGTGACAAGGATGTATTCGGCATCAGGATCTTTGGCATCTACTTCTCGGACTATTTCGTAGTCGTTGACGATGTAGGACAGCACCGTGTATCTTTTCATGTGTTTTCTTGTTTGGGGTTTTAGGAGTGTGGTATGTCGGTCATTGTATGCTATACTTAACCTGTATGCAAAATAAAGCATTTTTTTCGAGATATGCAAGTGTTTGGCTAAAAAATAACTTCTCATGCGGATTCTTGAGGATTTCTGTTGGTGGTTTTCGTGCAATGTGTCTTCTTCATCCGTAAGGATACACATGAGGTTGTATGTGGCGAAAGGTAACGCTTGACCCTGTAAAAGGTAACGGTTGACATGACAAAAGGTTACCTTTCACAATGCGAAAGGTAACCTTTTGTTTCTTATTGTGTTTCAACGAATTACAAAGAAAAGTGACTTGCGGTTCACGGACTGCCGTGCCGGCATGCGCAAGGCATTGCCGTTCAGTCCTTTACAAGTACGAAGTCGAGCTGGCGCTTGTCGAGGTTGGCGCGTGCCACCTTTATGCGCACAGGGTCGCCGAGGGAGTAGGTGTGGTGGTGACGGCGGCCGACGAGGGCGAAATTCTTCTCGTCAAACTCATAGTAGTCCTCACCGAGGTCGCGCATGGGGACCATGCCCTCGCAGTGGTTCTCGTCAATCTCGCAGTAGATGCCGTAGGAAGCGACTCCCGAGATGTGGGCGTCGAACTCCTCACCGATGAACTTTGACATGAATTCCACCATCTTGTACTTTATGGAATCGCGCTCCGCCATGGCTGCCGTCATCTCCATCTCGCTGCTATGCTTGCACAATTCCTCGTACTTGTCCTTGCTTGCGTTCTTCGCACCCTGCTGGTAGCGTGTGAGAAGGCGGTGCACCATGGTGTCCGGATAGCGTCGGATGGGCGATGTGAAGTGCGTGTAGTAGTCGAAGGCAAGTCCGTAATGGCCGATGTTGTGGACAGAATATTTCGCCTTCATCATGGCACGCAGTGCGACCATCTCCACCACTTTCTGGTTCTTTTTGCCCTCACAGTCAGCGAGAAGCTGGTTCATGGCACGTGCCGAAGCCCCCTTGGTGCTGGTGGATTTCATCTTGTAGCCCAGTTTGGCGACGAAGCCTTTCAGCTCCGCAAGCTTCTGTGGGTCAGGCTCATCGTGGATGCGGTAAGGCAGAGTCTTGGCAGTCTGTCCGCGCTTCACCTTGCCTATGCTCTCCGCAACGGTGCGGTTGGCGAGGAGCATGAACTCCTCGACGAGTTTGTTCGCCTCCTTTGATTTCTTGAAATAGCAGCGCACAGGCACACCGTCCTTGTCGATGTCGAAGCGCATCTCCTCACGGTCGAACTTCACAGAGCCTTCCTCAAAGCGGCGGTCACGCAGCTGTCGGGCGAGGTTCCACATGATGTTTATCTCCTCCTGATAGTCCCCTTCCTTCTTCTCTATGCGCTCCTGCGCCTCCTCGTAGGTGAACCGGCGGTCGGACTTTATGACTGTGTGCACCAGTCTCCAGGTCTTTATCTTCGCTTCGCTGTCGAGGGTGAAGATTACGGAGTACGCCAGTTTCTCCTCATTGGGGCGGAGTGAGCAGATGAAGTTGCAGAGACGCTCCGGCAGCATAGGGATTGTGCGGTCGACAAGGTAGATGCTTGTCGCACGAGCCTGTGCCTCCTTGTCGATGACAGAGCCCTCCTTGACATAATGAGAGACATCGGCGATGTGCACACCCACCTCATACAATGCGCCCTTTCCGTCCTCCTCGCTGCCCTTTGTGAGCACTTTCAGTGACAATGCATCGTCAAAGTCCTTGGCGTCATGCGGGTCAATGGTACAGGTGAACGTATTGCGGAAATCCTCGCGTGCCGCATAATCCTCGGCGGTAATCTCCTCACTGATTTGGTTGGCAGCATCCTCCACCTCGCGAGGATACTCGTAAGGCAGGCCGTACTGTGCCAGGATGGCATGCATCTCAGTGTTGTTCTCGCCCTTTGTGCCAAGGTTTGCGATGACCTCGCCTATGATACGGCTACGCTCGTCGGTAGGCCATTCCACGACACGCACGATGACCACATCGTTCTCCTGTGCCTTGTGGAGCAGGCGTTTGGGCACAACGATGTCGCGAGAGAGGTTCTCCCCGTCAGGAGAAATGTATGCCACATCGTGCTCAATCTGCACTTTTCCAACGAACTGCGTCTTCTTTCGCTCCAGAATCTCCGTCACCACAGCCTCGCGGATATGCTTGTCGCGGCGCGCCATCATGGTCACCCGGACACGGTCGCCGTCAAGTGCGTACATCGAATTGCGCTCCGCCACGAACACAGGCTTCTGGTCTGTGCCGTCAGGCTGGAACGAGTTCTTGCCTGTACGCTTGCGTATGAACACGCCATCTATTGTCTGTCCCTGCCGGTTCAGACGGTAAGAGGAGTCTGTGACGCGTGTGAGGAAGTCGTCCCACGCCATCTCCTCCATGATGTCTATTGCCAGCATCTTCAATGGATGAGTATTGAGTTTCAGCCTTTTGAATATCTCCTTGAACGAGAAAGTCTTTCCCGGTTCTTGCCGGAAAAAGTCCATGAGCACCGGAGTCAGCTCTTTCTTTGTCATGCGTTTACCGCCTTTTTTACCCTTTCCCATAGTCTTTATGTTTTAAGTTTTTGCAAAGTAACGAAATATTTTGTACCTTTGCAAGCAAAATACATTAAATTTTCATAAATCAAACCCAAGGTTGTGGGTTGGAGGTTATGGGTTTCTGGTTGTAGGTCAATCGGACATTATTGACATTATTGTCGTTATTGACAATACTGACCAAAGTTTCCCCAAGCCCCAAGCCCAAAAACCGATAACCGAAAAGAACGCGATGAAAAAACTTTTCAGTACGTTGCTGGCAAAGGAGAAAAAGCCCGTCAAAGGCCTGATGGCATTCGAATGGGTTGTTTTGGCTTATCTCTTTGCCACGACAGTGATGCTGATATTCTGCTATACCCACCTCCTTCATCCCGGCGAAATGATCTTCGGGCGTGTGAAGACGCTCATCATCATGGCTCTGCTTTGGGGCGTCTACCGGCTTGTCCCCTGCCGCCTGACAGTGTTCTTGCGCGTTGTCGGGCAGATGGCGATGCTCCCTTGGTGGTACACAGACACTTACGAGCTTAACCGCATACTGCCGAACATGGACCATGTCTTTGCCACCATGGAGCAGAATCTGTTCGGCTGCCAGCCCTCCTTGGTGTTTTCTGAGGCAATGCCGTGGGGGATTTTCTCCGAACCGATATACCTTGGCTACTACTCTTATTTCTATCTTATCCTGGCGGTGGTGATGATGTACTTCATCTACCGTTACGAGGATTTTGTCAAGGCGGTGTCGGTTGTTCTCGGTTCGTTCTTCGCCTACTACATAATCTTTGACCTTGTGCCGGTCACAGGGCCACAGTACTATTTCAATGCCATAGGTTTGGAGAATGCGAAGCAAGGCGTATTTCCTGATGTCGGTGACTATTTCCTGCAGTCAAGGGACATGCTTCCCGCCACGGGGTGGGACGGTTTCTGCCGTTCTTTGGTAAGGAGCGGTGCCGTTCATGAGGGCGAGCGTGCCACGGCGGCTTTCCCTTCGAGCCACATAGGAATATCGACAGTCGTCGGATGCCTGCTGGCAAGACTCTGCAAGAAGCGCGGAAAGTGGCGTCCGATGTATGTCTTCCTGCCGTTCTTCGTCTTCCTCAGCATGGCGACGGTGTACATCCGCGCACATTATCTTGTCGATGCAATCGCAGGACTGTTCTCGGGACTGCTGCTTTATTATATGTTCTATCTGCTGTTCTTCCATGAAAATAGGGTTCGACGCTAAGCGTTATTATCACAACAATACCGGTCTGGGCAACTATTCGCGCACTTTGGTGGAAGGGTTGCAGAGGCTTTTCCCCGGGAATGACTACCTTCTCTATGATGAGGGGACGTTCCCGAGAGTGTTTTCCCTTGGCAAAAAAGCGGCAAAGGACGGCTGCGAACTGTTCCATGGGTTGTCAAATGAGCTGCCGATGGACATCCTCCGCGCAAAGAAATGTGGCGGAAGGGCAAAAGAAATTATGTCCGTGGTCACTATGCACGACATCGCTTGGCTCACGTTTCCTGACATGTACCATTGGGCAGACCGTCACATCTATGACTTCAAGTACGGGCGTTCATGCCGGAAAGCCGACCGTGTGGTGGCCATTTCGGAGTCCACAAAGCGTGACATCATGAGGTTCTACGGTGTCCCCGAAGAGCGTATAGAGGTCATTTACCAGCCTGTGCAGGATTATTACTATACTCCGATGGCGGAGGATGAGGCTGTCAGGTTAATAAAGGAGCATTTCGGCGACGCTCTTTCGTCAGGAACGGAAGGTGTGCGCCCATACGTTCTTTATGTCGGCTCCATCAATTCGCGCAAGAATCTGCTGGCACTGGTGCAGGCAATGGAGCTTATCCCTGCGGAGAACCGTCCTCTGCTCCTTGTCGTAGGCAACGGAAGGGAGTACAGGAAGAAGGTGGAGGAGTACATCGCCGGTCACCAACTGGAGAAATGGGTGACGATAGCGACGGGCATACACAACAACCGTCTCCTTCAGGCTCTTTACCGTCAGGCGGTGGTTTTCGCCTACCCTTCGTTCTATGAAGGCTTCGGTCTGCCTGTCGTTGAGGCTGCCTTGCAGCGCACTCCGGTGATAACGACCACGGTTTCCTCGCTCCCTGAGGCGGCAGGTCCTGACGCTTTCCTCGTCAATCCGCACGACAAGGACTGCCCGGAGATTATGGCGCACCACATCGACCGTCTGCTTTCGGACACAGACTTGCGTCAGTCGATGGGCAGAAAACTTGAGGATTATGCACGCAGGAGTTTCGATCCGGATGGTCTGACACGCCAAATGATGGCGATGTACGAGGGGCTTCTCAAGTAAACTCACCGCACTTAAAGCCGAAAAAACATGCAAAACAACAGCAAAAAAATGCCGCTCCAGGGTGGCGGAAAGAAGGGCGAGTTCATCCGTTTCTGCATAAACGGATGCCTTGCCGTGGCTATACAGTATGCGGTCTATTGGGTTCTTATCCGTTGGATGAATCCAAACCTGTCGTACACCATAAGCTACCTTGTCTCGTTCTGCTGCAACTTCGTCATAACAAGCTACTGGACGTTCCACAGCCGCCCGTCATGGAAGAGGCTGACAGGCTTCGGAGGGTCGCACATTGTGAACTTCTTCGTGCAGTTAGGTTTCCTGAACCTCTACCTTTGGGCAGGCATTCCGAAGGAGTATGCGGCACTGCTCGCCATGGGCTCTGCCGTCCCCGTGAACTTCATGATGCTGCATTTCGTGTATAAGAAGTAATCGGACAATATTGTCAGTACTGACATTATTGACAATACTGTCATTACTGTCTGAAAAAAAATAATCACAACCACCCAATGATAAAACTATCAATCGTCTCTCCATGCTACAACGAGGAAGCCGTACTCCGTGAGTCCTCACAGACACTCTCCGCACTCTTTGACCGCCTGATCGAGAAGGGAAAGATTGCAGAGGACAGCTTTATCCTCTACGTCAATGACGGTTCGAGGGACAGGACATGGCAGATAATCACCGAACTGCACAGGGAGAATGCCCGCATCTGCGGACTTGACCTCGCCCATAACGTGGGGCATCAGAACGCCATCATGGCAGGAATGATGACGGCACGCCACAGTTCCGATGCCGTGGTGACAATAGACGCTGACCTGCAGGACGACATCAACGCCATAGAAGAGATGATTGACCGACACAATGAGGGAGCGGACATCGTCTATGGCGTCAAGGTCAGCCGCGAAGCTGACTCATGGGCTAAGAGGACTTCGGCGCAGATGTTCTACAAACTCCTGGAGTCCATGGGCGTGAAGACTGTCTACAACCATGCCGATTTCCGCTTCATGTCCAAGCGCGCATTGGACGCTTTGGCGGAGTTTCCTGAACGAAACCTCTATCTCCGCGGCATGATTCCGCTGATAGGATTCAAGACTGCCACCGTCGATGATATCATTTCGGCGCGCCTTGCAGGAAGCTCGAAGTACACATTGAGGAAGATGCTTTCCCTCGCAACCAACGGAATAACATCGTTCTCGACACGCCCGATAGAGCTGATCATCACCATCGGCGTGGCAATGCTCATCATTGCCTTCTGCATGCTGTGCTATGTCATCGGTTCGCTTATCCTCGGCCACTATGCCAACGGCTGGGCTTCAATCATGTGCTCGATATGGTTCATCGGTGCGGCACTGACACTCTCCGTCGGAATCGTGGGCACATACATCGGCAAGATATACATAGAAGTGAAGCACCGCCCACTGTATATCGTCAAAGAAAAAATTGGGGGGGGTGGAAAACCGGAAAGTCACTCAAAAAGAAACAATGCAGAACAACCATAATGGATAAGGAAAGAATAAAAAGCATACTGTCCGACAGGCGCTTCATGCCGTGGCTCTGGGTGGCACTCGGTGTCATCTCTGCCCTGTGCAAGATGAAGGCGCACAACAATTTTGACATCTTCCGCTATGTCTTCTACAACACATGGCAGGGGACATCACTATACGCGCCGGCAACGGACGGCGGTTTCTGGGACACAAACCATTACGGCCCATTCTTCTCAATCATTATCGCACCGTTCGCTGTTGTGCCCGAATGGCTCGGTCTGGTGCTATGGTGCACATGCCTTGCTGTGTTCCTTTATTGGGCGGTAAGCAGATACTCCACGGTCTCCGTGGCAGGAAGCATCAAGCCAAAAGACAATAACCGCACAACAAAAGCCGTCAACGGTGTGATCCTTCCGTTCATAATCTGGTTCTGCGCCCATGAGCTTCTCACAGCGTTGTTCATGCAGCAGTTCAACATTGCCATAGCGGCAATAATCCTGCTGAGCTACTATTTCGTTGAGAAAGAGCGCGATGAGTATGCCACATTGTTCATAGTCATTGGCACACTCGTGAAGATTTACGGCATAGTGGGCATCGCTTTCTTCTTCTTTTCAAAGCACAAGACGCGCTACATCCTGTCGCTCTGTCTTTGGACCATTGTGCTTTTCTGCCTCCCCATGCTCATTTCCTCCCCAGAATACCAACTTGCCGAATACCGTGAATGGTTCGAATGCCTTGGCGGAAAGAACGGTGAGAATCTCCTGAGCCGTGCACAGAACATCTCCATCCTCGGACTTTTCCGCAAAATAGGCTACGCCTGCACCGTCGGACATACGGCTTTCCTCTCCATAACGGCAGGCGACAGCCCCGTGGATGCCGCCAACTGGTGGATGAGAAGCTATTCCGACCTGCCTGTGATTGTGGCAGGAATGGCGGCGATGGCTGCCGGATACTTCCGCATAGGACAATGGAAAAGTGCGGCTTTCCGTGAGACTGTCCTCGCCGGAGTGCTGATGTTCGTCTGCCTTTTCTCCACGGGAACGGAGTCAAGCGGTTACATCATCGCCATGACAGGCTGCGTCATCTGGTACTGCTGCGCACCGTGGAAACGCTCATCGGCGGACATCGCGCTGATGGTTCTTGTCTTCCTTATCACAAGCATGTCACCCTCCGACCTCTTCCCACGCACCATCAGGCAGGAATTCATACAGCCGTACGCCCTGAAAGCCCTACCTGTAGCCATGGTGTGGTTGAAACTCTGTTACGAACTTATCACAAAAGATTATACAAAAGCAACTCCCCAAACAACATAATACAATGATAATGCTGAGCTTTGACACCGAAGAATTTGATGTTCCGCGTGAACACGGTGTCGACTACGATACACTGAAAGAAGGCATGGAAGTGTCCCGCTACGGCACAAACCGTATCCTTGACTGCCTCAAGGAGTGCGGAGTGAAGGGCACATTCTTCTGCACAACGAATTTCGCAACGCATGCTCCGGAGGTCATGAAGCGCATCATGGACGAAGAGCATGAGGTGGCTGCGCACGGTTGTGATCATTGGAACCCGAAGCCGGAGGACGTCGCTAACTCCAAGAGAGTCCTTGAACAGCTGACCGGACGGCAGATAAAGGGCTACCGCCAGCCGCGAATGTTCAAGGTTGACCTTAAGGAACAGGCGCGTCAGGGCTATCTCTACAACGCCTCGCTCAACCCTGCTTTCATCCCCGGACGCTACATGCACCTCACCACTCTGAGGACATGGTTCATGCAGGAGGGCGTGATGCAGATACCGGCAAGTGTATCTCCATGGCTCCGGATACCGATGTTCTGGCTCTCGCTCCACAACTTTCCGCTTTGGCTCTACAAGGCTTTGTGCCACAGAATCATACGCCACGACGGATATTTCAACACGTATTTCCACCCATGGGAGTTCTATCCGCTCGGCGAACATCCCGAACTGCGCATGCCGTTCATCATCCGCAACAATGCCGGACAGGGCATGTACGACCGCCTGAAGGCTGTAATCCTTGACCTGAAGGCACGCGGAGAAGAGTTCGTGACATACTCCGAATTTGCGGAAAGGCATAGCAAATAAGGTCAGTATTGACACTTATGTCAGTACTGACAGTATTGACCGGACAATACTGACATAACTGACAATACTGTCAGAAAAACAAAATAACCACCACCCAGACAATGAAAGACTTCATAGTAATCCTGCGGCGTTTCGTGCCGCCCTACAAGAAATACCTTGTACTCACAATCCTTTTCAACATACTCTCGGCACTGCTCAACATCTTCTCCTTCGCTGCGCTCATCCCTATCCTGCAAATCCTTTTCAAGACAGAGGGCAGCAAGCGCGTGACGGAATACATCCCGATGACCTTCGACAACCTTAAGGAAGCGGTCACAAACAATGTCGACTACTATGTCACCATGCTCATCGACAATGTCGGACAGACCACCACACTACTCATCATCGGACTCTTCCTTGTCGTCACCACATTCCTGAAAACTGGCATGTACTTCCTCTCTTCGGCAGTTGTCATACCGATGCGAACGGGCATTGTGCGCGACCTCCGCAACGAGATATATAAAAAAGTGACATCACTCCCGATAGGATTCTTCACACAGGAGCGAAAGGGCGACATCATCGCACGCATCACAGGTGACGTCTCCACCGTCGAAAACTCTATCATGACCTCTTTGGACATGATGTTCAAGAACCCGATACTCATCATAACCTACTTTATAACCCTGCTTGTCATCTCGTGGCAGCTGACACTCTTCACACTCATCTTCGTCCCTGTCATGGGCTTTATCATGGGGCGCATAGGACGAAAGCTGAAAGCGGGCTCTCTTAAAGCCCAGAACCTGTGGAGCGACACTATGTCACAGGTGGAGGAAACCCTCGGCGGTCTGCGCATCATCAAGGCGTTCTGTGCTGAGGAAAAGATGAACAAACGCTTCAGTGATATCAACGACGAGCACCGCAACCAGGTCATCAAGGTGGGCGTAAGGCAGAGTCTTGCTCATCCTATGTCGGAATTCCTCGGCACAATGATGATTGTCATAGTCTTGTGGTTCGGTGGTATCCTCGTGCTTAACGAAATGGCGCTGACCGGACCGACATTCATCTACTACATGGTCATCCTCTATTCCATAATCAATCCTCTCAAAGAGTTCTCCAAGGCAGGCTACACAATCCCTGTGGGACTTGCCGGTGTGGAGCGCATCGACAAGATTCTCAAAGCCGAAAACAACATAACGGAGAAGGAAAGCCCTGTCCGTCCGACAACGTTCGAGCACGAGATAGAGTTCCGCAACGTAGGTTTCCGCTATGCCGAGAAATGGGTTCTGCGACACATCAACCTCACTGTGCGCAAGGGACAGACAGTGGCTCTTGTGGGACAGTCGGGAGGCGGCAAATCGACCCTTGTAGACCTTATCCCACGCTACTATGATGTGCAGGAAGGCGAGGTGCTCATCGACGGTGTGAACGTCAGGGACATGGGTGTCCATGACCTGCGGCAGCTCATCGGAAACGTCAATCAGGAGGCGATACTCTTCAACGATTCCTTCCGCAACAACATAACCTTCGGCGTGGATTCCGCCACACAGGAGGAAATCGACCGTGCCGCAAAAATCGCCAACGCCTATAATTTCATCATGGACAGCGAGGAGGGTTACGAGACATCCATCGGCGACCGTGGCAGCCGGCTGTCAGGAGGACAGCGGCAGCGCATATCCATCGCACGCGCCATACTCAAGAATCCGCCTATCCTTATCCTCGACGAGGCAACCTCTGCCCTCGACACTGAGTCGGAACGCCTTGTCCAAGAGGCTCTTACAAACCTCATGAAAACGCGCACCACCGTGGCTGTGGCGCACCGCCTCTCCACCATAAAGAACGCCGATGAGATATGTGTGCTTCATGAGGGCGAGATTGTCGAGCGAGGTACGCATAAGGAACTCATAGAGAAAGACGGATACTACAAGAAACTGAACGATATGCAGAAAGTGTAAAGGTGAGGTTTTTCTGACAACTCATCAACCCAATGTCTTGTCAATTTGCCGAAGACCCCACAACAAAACCTTATAACGCACAACTTCCAATGGACTACCTCTCACTGAAAGACATCACCGCAAGCCATGCCGAAGAGATACACGCCGCCATACGCCGCGTGACGGATTCGGGCTGGTACTTGCAGGGAAAGGAGAACGAAAGGTTTGAGAACGACTATGCGGAGTACATCGGCACACGCTTCTGCGTGGGCTGCGCAAGCGGTCTGGATGCTCTCATACTTATCCTTCGGGCATACATGGAACTCGGCATAATGGCTCCGGGCGACGAGGTCATTGTCCCTGCAAACACGTATATCGCGACAATCCTTGCCATAACCGAGAACCGTCTCACGCCTGTCCTTGTCGAACCTGACCCGAAAACGCTGGAAATCGATGACTCACTCATCGAAAGCCGCATCTCACCGCGCACGAAAGCCGTGATGACAGTCCACCTTTACGGCCGTCTTGCCTATTCGGAGCGCATGGCAGAGGTGTGCAGAAAGCATGGATTGAAGCTCCTTGAGGACAACGCTCAGGCACATGGCTGCCGCTTCAACAGTAGGCGGACAGGCTCGCTCGGTGACGCTGCCGCCCACAGTTTCTATCCGGGGAAGAACCTCGGAGCGCTTGGCGACGGCGGAGCGGTGACGACTGACGACAAGAAACTTGCCGAGACGGTGCGCACATTGGCAAACTACGGCTCGCAAAGGAAGTATGTATTCAAGTATTGTGGCAGGAACAGCCGTCTTGATGAGCTTCAGGCTGCCGTGCTGGGCGTCAAACTTGCGCATCTTGACAGTGACAACGAACGCCGCCGGAGGATAGCTCACCTATATAATAAAGGTATAAGCAATCCGCTCGTCTCACTGCCTGTGCTGCTTCCCGAAGAGCAGAACGTGTGGCACATCTTCCCCGTTCTCTCGCCGGAGCGTGACTGTCTGCGCGACCATCTTGCGGCGAGAGGCATACCGACGCTTATCCATTATCCCATACCTCCGCACCGTCAGGAATGCTATGCCAATCATCCTGCCATGGCAGACTTGTCGCTCCCTGTCACGGAACGCCTTGCCTGCGAGGAGCTTTCCCTGCCCATCAGCCCCTGCATGACAGCGGAAGAGGCAGCGGAAGTCATTGAGGCCGTAAACAGTTTCCGATGATTTGATTTTTGTATCCACAGGCATTAAGGTTCTTGAATTCCTTAATGCCTGTGGATATGCCGTTAATGCGATAGTGCACAAATATCAATGTCTGTACACAAAAATACATGATTAGCACACATTTTTGCATGCCGTTGCCTTCGGAAAGTACTAATTTTGTGCATCAAACCTTTTTCCTGCCGTTGCAGATGCAAGGGCAAGAGCCTTTTAACCAAGAAACTTAACATCATAACCAACCAATATCGTCCTGAAATGAAAAAGCTATTAGCCATGGCAATGTTGGCGACAGCGGCTGTCAACACTCACGCCATCGAGAACCAACCGGACTCTCTTTATCTGTTTTCCTACACCACCGATCATAACAAGAACCACGACGGACTGCATTTTGCGTGGAGCATAGACAACAAGTCGTGGCACAAGATAGGTGATTCTCACAACTTTGTGTCCAGTGACTATGGACCGTGGGGCAGCGGAAAAAGGATGATTGACCCTGTGCTTCTACGCCGTCCGGACGGCAAATGGGTGTGCACATGGCTTGTGAACGAGGACGGCAAAGTCATTGCAAACACCGAGACGGACGACCTTGTCCTATGGAAACCGCAGGATTATTATGCCGCCGGTGACAAGAAGAACGGCAACAGAAACATTGAACGGCAACAGGTTACGTTCCCTGACGGTGACCGTCTGAAGGGCATTGTGATAAAAGTTGAGCGCGCAGTGGTGAACAACCTTATCGCTGAATATGAGCGCAGCCAATACCGTAACGCACGCCAGTCGGAACTGATGCGTGACGACCCGATGAGGTTCAAAGGACTGAAGGACGTCACTTTCACCGTCACCGCCAACCCTAACGACAAGAAAGCAATCAGTCCGGAACTGTTCGGAATATTCTTCGAGGACATCAACTATGCTGCTGACGGCGGACTTTATGCGGAACTTCTGCAGAACCGTGACTTTGAATATACACCCCATGATGTCCGCGGACGCAACAAGGACTGGAACGCTACATACGCCTGGAGCATTGAAGGAGGGGGAATTGCGATGTCCATTGACACCGTTGCACCTCTGCATCCCAACAATTCGCACTATGCCTTGCTGGACATAAGCACCACTGGCGGTGCACTTGTCAATGCCGGTTGGGACGGTGTGGCGGTCAAAGCCGGAGAGAAATATGACTTTTCGATGTTCGCAAAGTCGGAAAAGGTGATG
Source organism: Palleniella intestinalis (assembly GCF_013166595.1). Classification (GTDB taxonomy): domain Bacteria; phylum Bacteroidota; class Bacteroidia; order Bacteroidales; family Bacteroidaceae; genus Prevotella; species Prevotella intestinalis. The sequence goes on from NZ_JABKKG010000008.1 coordinate 97,703, forward strand.
CCTTTCGAACTGAGGATTGTCGGCAAGGACGGCAATGTGATAGCACGCCGTAAGATAAACATTGGCGGCAAGGGCTGGAAACAGGCGAAAACTGTCGTCGTTCCTGATAAAACGGTCAGTGACGGACGACTTGAGCTCCGCCCGCTGGCGACAGGAAAGGTTGCTGTTGATTTCATTTCGCTCTTTCCGCAAAACACGTTCAAAGGGCGGAAGAACGGTATGCGCAAGGACCTTGCCGAGAAACTTGTGGACCTTCATCCACGGTTTGTGCGCTTCCCGGGCGGATGTCTCGCCCACGGCAACGGCCTGCACAACATCTATCGCTGGAAGAACACCATAGGAGAACTGTGGGAAAGAAAAGGAATGCGCAACATCTGGAACTACCACCAGACAATGGGACTCGGTTATTACGAGTACTTCCGCTTCTGCGAAGACATCGGTGCGACGCCGCTTCCGGTGATTGCCGCAGGTGTGCCGTGCCAGAACTCTTCCGACGGAGGTGACGGTCAGCAGGGCGGTCTGCCTATGGAGGAGATGGAACAATACATCCAGGACATCCTCGACCTTGTCGAATGGGCACGTGGCGACAAGTCCACGAAATGGGGAAGCCTCAGGGCGAAGGCGGGACATCCTGCGCCTTTCGACCTTAAATATATAGGTATAGGCAACGAAGACCTTATCTCCGATGTCTTCACCGTGCGCTACAAGATGATTTGCGAGGCAGTAAAGGCGAAGTATCCCGACATCCAAATTGTCGGAACGGCAGGACCTTTCAACCGAGGTTCTGACTATGAGTATGGCTGGAAACTGGCAAACGAGATGAATCTCGACATCATCGACGAGCATTACTATGTCCCTTCGGGCTGGATGATTTACAATCAGGACTTCTATGATTCCTACGACCGCAACAAGACCAAGGTCTATCTCGGCGAGTATGCCTCACATACGCCGGGCAAGAAGCACAACATGGAGTCCGCCTTGACCACTGCCCTCTATCTCGCCTCTGTCGAAAGGAATGCCGATGTGGTGCGCCTGTCAAGCTATGCGCCATTGCTCTCACGCCGCGGACATCAGCAGTGGTCGCATAATCTCATCTATTTTGACAACGCATCCATACGCCTTACCACCGACTACCATGTGCAGAAACTCTACGGACGGAATGCCGGTGACGAGTATATCCCTTGCTATGCCAAGGCCGACAATAACCAGGAGAATGTTCGTCTGCGCATAGGACACAGCATTGTGCGTGACTCCAAGACGGGTGACATTATCATAAAACTGATGAATCTCCTGCCTGTTAAGGTAAATACAAAGCTGAATCTTGAGGGAATTCTTGGCACAACAGTCCGTGCGACGGCAGAGACAATGGCGGGAAAACCAGCCGATGAGGCTGTCGCACCTGTCAAGACGGAACTCGAAATAAGTCCGATGACCGACTACGAGATGAGCCCTTACTCATTCACTGTCATACGTCTGAATCCTGAAGGGACACGTTTGAACTCTAAAAAGAAGTAAAAACAGCGCGTTTCCGGCGGCATGCCGCTGTCCGGTAGCAAGCGAATTTTCCATAACAAGAAACACCAACCACACTGTGAAAACAATAAAAACATTGAAACATCTGACCTTACTTGCACTGCTCTCTCTCATCCCCATGCAGGGAAAAGCCGTCAATCCGGAGGCAGACAAAGCAGGGACATTCACGACAGGCAAGAAGACTTTCCTGCTGAACGACCGGCCTTTCCTCGTGAAAGCTGCCGAACTCCATTATCCACGCATACCACGCGACTACTGGGAGCACCGCATCAAGATGTGCAAAGCGTTGGGAATGAACACCGTCTGCATGTATGTCTTTTGGAACATCCATGAGCAGAAGGAGGGCAAATTTGACTTTTCAGGCAACAATGACATAGCGGAGTTCTGCCGATTGTGCAAGAAAAACGACATGTATGTCATCGTCCGACCCGGCCCATACGTATGTGCGGAGTGGGAAATGGGCGGTCTGCCGTGGTGGCTTCTTAAGAAGAAAGACATCCGGCTGCGTGAGCAAGACCCGTACTTCATGGAGCGCGTGCGCTTGTTCATGGGCGAAGTGGGCAAGCAACTCTCACCGCTCACAATCGAGAAAGGCGGCCCTATCATCATGGTGCAGGTGGAAAACGAATACGGCTCCTACGGTGAGGACAAGCAATATGTCGGGGAAATCCGCGACATAGTCCGTGCTTCGGGCTTTGACAAGGTGCAGCTGTTCCAATGCGACTGGGCGAGCAACTTCACAAAGAACGGACTTGACGACCTCACATGGACAATGAACTTCGGCACAGGTGCCAACATCGACGCGCAGTTCAAGCGGCTTGGCGAACTGCGTCCTGACGCTCCGCAGATGTGTTCGGAGTTCTGGAGCGGATGGTTTGACAAGTGGGGCGCGAAGCATGAGACACGTCCGGCAAAGAAAATGGTGGACAATATGGAGGAGATGATTACGAAAGGCATCTCATTCTCCCTCTACATGACCCACGGAGGCACATCCTTCGGTCACTGGGCAGGAGCAAACTCGCCGGGATTCGCGCCGGATGTGACATCCTACGACTACGATGCGCCAATCAACGAGTATGGCAAAGCCACACCGAAATACTACGAACTGCGCGAGATGATGCAGAGACATTCCAAGGAAAAGCTGCCGAAAGTGCCGGGACTGCCTGCGAAAATCATCACCGTCCCTCAGTTCTCGCTGGACGAATATGCGCCCTTGTCCTACGGAATCAGCAACACTCTCACCGCCCGCACTCCTCTTACATTCGAGGAAATGGACATGGGGTGGGGCACAGCCATGTACTCCACGGAGCTGCCTGAACTCGAAGGAGAGAGTCTGCTCACACTGAACGAGGGGCACGACTACAGCCAGGTGTTCATCGATGGCAAACTGATAGGCTCCATCGACCGTGTAAGGAAGGAGAAATCCCTCGCCCTCCCTGCCGTCAAGAAAGGCAGCCGCCTGACAATAGTGGTGGAAGCCATGGGACGAATCAACTTCGGTCGCGCGATAAAGGATTTCAAAGGCATCACCAACGGAGTGACAATCAAGACCTCATCCGACGGACATGAGCTGACATGGGACTTGAAAAACTGGCAGATGGACATCATTCCTGACGACTATGCGACAGCCTTGCAGGCGTTTGGCATGAAGGCTAAGACAGCGTCCCCTATCGAAGGAGCGTCAGGATATTACCGCGGATGGTTTAATCTGTCACGCACCGGCGACACATTCCTCAATGTCGAGAACCTCGGCAAGGGACAAGTCTATGTCAACGGCCACGCTCTCGGCCGCTTCTGGCATATAGGCCCTCAGCAGACGCTCTACGTTCCGGGCTGCTGGCTTAGGAAAGGGCGCAACGAAGTGATAGTGCTTGATGTCGCAGGCCCTAAGAAACCTGTCGTGTGGTGTCAGGATTCGCCGGAGCTTGACAAGTTGCAGACAGAGAAGCCGCGCAGGAACGACAACCCTGAAAACCGCCCTGACCTCGCTTCCTCCACACCAATCGCCGCATCATCCTTCACCTCCGGCAACGGCTGGCAGACCGTCCGCTTCGCTAAGCCAGCCGAGGGACGCCACATAGCCATAGAGTGCCTCACTACGCATGACGGCACCGGCAATGTGCAGATAGCGGAGCTTTACCTCCTTGACACTGCCGGCAGGCGCATCAGCCGTGAGCCATGGACGGTGAAATACGCTGACAGTGAGGACATAAACAGGAACATGACGGGCGAGAAGGCCTTTGACCTTCAGGAGTCTACCTACTGGAGCACGGCGAAAAACGCCAAAGCTCCTCATCTGCTTGTCATCGACTTGGGCACACGACAGACTGTCTCCGCCCTCGAATATCTGCCTCGCGCCGAAACAGGTGCTCCCGGAAGCGTGAAGGATTACAGGATATTTGTCTACTAAAAGCACTGATTTTAGGATACAGAGACCATTGCGACGGTATTGGCGCTCACGACAGTAGTCTATTAAAGTCGCTGATTTTGGAATGCAGCAGGTGTGGCGGAGCCACATTCCTCATGGTAACCCCTGACTTCAGTCATGGGGTCTTGAAAGTCCATTAGTAACTTGTGTGGCAGCGCCACACTCCTTTATGTTGGATAAAGAGTGGTACGATGCTGTCATGGTGACCAAGATTGACAGGTGGAGGGGTATAGGAGGCATAAAGGAGTGTGGTTCCACCACACAGCATTATGAGCATTCACACTATCCCCATGACTGAAGTCAGGGGTTACCATGAGGACTGTGGCTCCGCCACACTTTCAGAGTTATTATTGGTTACAGCCAAGATAGAGATGTTGCCGAGGTGCAGCTTAAATTATGGAATGAAACTTGTTCCTGATTGCCGAGGTGCAGCTTATCTGATGCAAAGGTACAACATTTCCCAAGTGATTCCAAATATCATTGGGGTATAAATGGGGGTATGCCGTGCGAAACATAACGATTTCACAAGACACAAAACATATTTACATACACTAAAACGATTATTCATACTTATGAAAAAACAACTGCTTACAACCCTCGCCATGTGCGCCCTTGCAGCGACTGCCATGGCAGAGGACGCTCCGGCAAGGTGGACACTCAACGCCGCAAAGCCGGAGAAGGGAATCACCGTACAGCCTACGATGTACGGCATATTCTTCGAAGACATCAATTTCGGCGCGGACGGCGGACTCTATGCCGAGATGGTGGAAAACCGCTCGTTTGAGTTCCCGCAGGCACTCATGGGCTGGAACACCTTCGGCAATGTCACTGTCAACACCGCAAACCCTGCTTTCAAGAACAATCCGCACTATGTCACACTGAAAGACCCGGGACATCGCGACAAGCGCACAGGTCTTGAGAACCACGGATTCTTCGGAATGGGCGTGAAGAAGGGCATGGTCTACAATTTCTCCGTTGAGGCGCGACTTGCCGACAAAGGCGCGAAAGCCGGCAAGATAAGGGTGGAACTTATCAACAAGGATAACGACATCGTTGCCAAAAGCCGTCTCGACATCATTTCCACCGAATGGAAGAAGCATACTGTCACCATCACTTCGCCCATAACGGCAAAGGACGCCTTCATGCGCGTCTACCTTGAATCAAAGGACGGTGTGGATCTTGATCACATCAGTCTCTTCCCTTCCGACGCATGGAAAGGGGCTATCCGCACCGACATGCTTCAGGCTCTGAAGGACCTGCAGCCGGGAGTGTTCCGCTTCCCGGGCGGATGTATCGTGGAGGGCACTGACCTTGCCTCACGCTATCAGTGGAAAAACACCGTGGGAAAGGTGGAGGAACGTCCGCTGAACGAGAACCGTTGGAACTACACATTCCCTCACCGCCTCTACCCGAACTATTATCAGACGGGCGGACTGGGCTTCTACGAGTACTTCCTCATCTCTGAACACATCGGCGCGACACCATTGCCTATCCTTAACGTGGGCATGGCGTGCCAGTATCAGAACAAGGGAAACGAAGCCAAAGCCAATGTGCCTTTGGAAGAGCTTGACCCATACATCCAGGATGCTCTTGACCTTATCGAGTTCGCAAACGGCACGACAGACACAAAATGGGGCAGGCTTCGCGCGGAAATGGGTCATCCCGAACCGTTCAACCTGCAGTTCATCGGCATCGGAAACGAGCAGTGGGACGAGGCGTACCCTCAGCGTCTTGAGCCGTTCATCAAGGCTATAAAGGCAAAATATCCTAAGATGAACATCATCGGTTCCTCCGGTCCTGACCCAAGCGGTGAGCGATTCGACTACGGCTGGAAGCGTATGCGCGACCTTAACGTGGAACTTGTCGACGAGCACTACTACCGTGACGAGAACTGGTTCCGTGACAACATCAAGCGCTATGACAAATATCCGCGCAAAGGGCCTAAGGTTTTCGCCGGCGAATATGCCTGCCACACAAAGAAAGCCGAGGGCAAAGAGCCTACACGACAGAACAATTTCCTCTCCGCACTCCATGAGGCGGCGTTCATGACCGGCATGGAGCGCAACGCCGATGTCGTCCACATGACAGCCTATGCGCCACTCTTCGCGCATGTCGACGGCTGGCAGTGGCGTCCCGACCTTATCTGGGTGGACAATCTGGAGACTGTCCTCACACCTAATTATTATGTGCAGCAGCTCTATTCCACCAACCCGGGAACAAACGTCCTCCCGCTGACTGCCGGCAAGCAGCCTGTCGCCGGCGAGGACGGACTCTATGCTTCCGCCACTTATGACAAGCGCACAAAGGAGTATATCCTGAAAATCGCCAATCTCAACGATGCCGCGCGTGAGGTCGCAATAGAGGTGAAAGGCCTGAAGAACATCGGTGCGCAGACTGTCACAACTCTCCGTTCCGACAATCCAAAGGCAATAAACACCATCGCCAAGAAGGATGTCGTGAAGCCTGTGACCACAACCCTTGCCGCACAAAACGGCAACATCCTGAAGCTCTCCGTACCTGCACAGTCATTCGCTGTGTACAAGTTCGGGAGATAAGATGTAACAGATTGTAAATCAATGTTATAAAAATAGTAAAACAAAAGATAACCTTTCGCACTGTGAAAGGTTACCTTTTACCATGTCAACCGTTACCTTTCGCATGGTAAAGTGTTACCTTTTGAAACTGTTAGTGTACGCTAAAAAACAATGACAAGCAGTGAAGCTCTTGCATATTAACGTGAGTTCGACGAATTTTATAGCATTTTACTTTTTACCGGATACAGCAAATTCGTCGAACTCACGTTATATTTTACAGGACATCTGCTAAATACTTTGTTTCCTCAGCCATATTCCCATGAAGCGGTCATAGACTTGGTAGCTGTTGCCATTGTCTGTGACAAACTCATTCTTCAGCAGGTTGTCCAGTGCGCGGTTGATGCTGCTCGGTGCGCCTAACGAATGGCGTTGCATGAAATCCTTTCCATTGATGCCCTCCACAGTGCCTTCCTTGGCAATGGCTGTCAGCAGCTTCCGCCGGTTGAGGGTCAGCATTGAGAACTGTTGTTGGAAATTAAATTCCTCCTCGCTGATTATTATCCTTACGCATTCGTTGATGTCCTGCTCACTGACATTGCCTTCGCCAATCTCGAACACCTTGTTCAACAGACGCTGTATGTACCACGTGTGCCCGAACAATGCTGTGTACAGATAATGGAAAGTCCCTTCATCCATCGTTATGCCCCTTTTGGCAAGGTGGCATGCGGCAAACCTGTGGTATTTCCTTTCGTCAATGCTTCCGATGTGCATCTTCTGCGTGCTTTGGTAGAAAGGGCGTTTCGGCGACATGAACATGTCAAGCATTATATGGTGTTTGCTGCCTGAAAATATGAAACTTACGTTCGGAAGGAACTGGATGTATGAGCGAATCAGGGCCTCAGTTCCCTTCTCCGGATATTCCGTTATCTGCTGGAACTCGTCGATGGCGACGACACATTCCTTGCCACTCTGCTTCATATACTCGAAAATCTCTCCCAATGTCTGCTCCGCATTGTCAGGCACAAAGTCGAGAGTCACCGACGGCGCGCCCGTCATGCTGTAGACGGAGACAACAGGGCGGCAGCTTTTGAAGAACGATGTCAGTCTGCCGAGCATCGTTTCGCTGAAGGAATCCAGCTGTCCGATGACGGTTTTGGCAAACAGCAGTGTGAACTCTCTCAGCGAATTGGTGTGGAAAATGTCAAGATAGAAGCATTTCACTTCCGGCATCTCCCTGCCTATGCGGTGGAAAGCGTTATGTATGAGCCCCGTCTTGCCCATGCGCCGGCTGCTCACCAGTGTGATGTTCCTGCCGTTTTCCAGTGCGGAAATGAGGGTTGCGGTTTCTTCTTCGCGGTCGCAGAAGAACTCCGGACTGATGTATCCGTAGGTCAGGAAAGGATTCTTTGTCTTCATTGTAACAGTCTTTGGGTTAGGGTTTTATGCTTATTACGCAAATTGCGTAACGCAAATTGCGCCACAAAGATAAGCATTTAATTTTGAAAAACAAAGAAATCCGCAGCATTTTGCTTGCGAGAAGGTGGAAATCAATGAAACGGACAGTCAGGAAAAGAAACTTTCCAATTTATTGCATCAATTATAAAATAAATAAGGTTGTTTTGCGTTAAAAACTAAAGGACTATGATTCTGCGGGCTTCTCCGCAATGAAGATTTATGAGAATGACAAAGAGAATATATACATTGGTGGTGGCGTTTTTGGGCTGCCTGTCCGTCTTCGGGCAGGCAGAGGGCAATGCAGATGCAAAGCGCGACATCTTTTCCGACATAGGTGCGTATGCCGAGACACAGGTGACGGTGGGCAAGGGACTTAACCCTTTGTGGCTCAACGCCAACAAATACGGCCTTTCTTCACTCGATTCGGACAACGGATACTTGCGTGTGGCGGTGGAGCGCGATGTCGCTGCCGACAGCACACGACGGTGGGGAGTGGGCTACGGGCTGGACATCGCCACGGCATATAACACGACCTCTTCGTTCATTGTGCAGCAGGCGTATTTTGAAGGGCGTTACAAGCTCGGTTCGCTGACCATCGGAAGCAAGCAGCAACCCATGGAACTGCGTGACAATGAGCTGGCAAGCGGTGCCCAGACCCTCGGCATCAATGCGCGTCCTGTGCCTCAGGTGCGTCTCGGGCTTAACGATTATTGGACGATTCCGATACTCGGCAGGTGGTTCGCCTTCAAGGGACATCTCGCCTTCGGCATGATGACCGACGGTAACTGGCAGGAATCGTTTGCCAAAGGGACACCAAACAAATGGAACAAGAACACGCGCTATCATCAGAAAGCCGGCTATCTGCGCATCGGAAAGGACGATGAGGCGCATCATCTGACACTCACTCTCGGGCTGGAGATGGCATCGCAGTTCGGCGGTACTGTCTACAACTGGGCAGGAACGGATGAGAACGAGAACCATGAGGAGGCGGTAAAGCTGAAGAGCAACCTTAAAAGCTACTGGAATGCCTTTGTAGGCAGTGCGACAGCCGATGCCGGTGAAGGGATTTATGAGAACGCCGAAGGCAACATCCTCGGTTCGTGGGTGGCACGGTTGCAGTGGAATGACGACCGCATAACGGCAGGACTGTACATGGACCATTACTTTGAGGACCATTCGGGAATGTTCTTCCTCGATTATGACGGCTACGGTTCGGGAGAGAATTGGAATGTGAAGGAGCGCAGCAGATACTTCGTTTATTCATTGAAAGACTTCAATCTCGGCTTTGACTTGCAGTTGAAGAAGGTGAAAATCGTCAACAAATTCGTGCTGGAGTACATGAACACCACGTATCAGTCCGGTCCTATCTACCATGACCGCACGGAGAACATCAGCGACCATGTTGCCGGACGGGACGACTACTACAACCACTATTGCCTTTCCGGGTGGCAGCATTGGGGGCAGGTAATGGGCAATCCTCTGTACCTCTCCCCTCTTTACAACGATGACGGGTACATAGGGACGCACTGCAACCGCTTCCGCGCCGTGCATTTCGGTGTCGCCGGCGACCCTCTGCAAGGGTTGCATTACCGCCTGAAGGCAAGCTGGCAGAAGGGGTGGGGCAGATATGCAGACCCGTATATGTTGCCGAAGGAGAACACGAGCCTGCTTCTCGAGGCCTCCTACCGCACTCCGAAAGAGTCCTCTTGCCTGCGCCCTGTGACCTTTACCCTCGGACTTGGCGCGGACTTCGGTGAGCTTCGCGGGGACAACAAGGCAGTGCAAATGACAGTGAAGTATGAACTTTAGTTTTTCATAAACTTGGCAAATTGGCAATTTGTCAAGTTGTCAATCTGACAGAAAAAACAAACCATGAGAAAAATAACCTACGCTATAATCTTCTCGGCTGTGCTTGCAGCATGCTCACTGCACAGTTCCGACAATGGCAGACTTGACGGCTACTGGTCGCTAAGGCAGGTGGACACGCTCAGCAGCGGTGTCTCTGTGGACTACAGTGGTGAGCGTGTCTTCTGGGCTTTCCAGGCAGACTTGATGCAGTCGGAGGACATGCCCACGGGAATCAAGTTCGTCTACCGCTTCAGCCATGCAAAAGACACTGTCGCAGTCACCGAGCCTTACCTCTCCGACCGTACCTTGGGGGATGAGAAAGTGACGGAAGATAAATGGTTTGCCGACATCAACCGCCACGGAATCAACTGTCTGAAGGACTCATTTTTCGTAGAGCGGCTGACGGGAGACAGGATGGTGCTGCGTGACAAGATGCTGCGTCTGCACTTTGAGAAATATTAAAAGACATCCGGACTGACTATTATAGAACATACAAAGAACTTGCAATGAACGTTATATTTGTTTTGGCAGTGACCTTCGTCCTCACCCTCAGCATTGGCATTTTCCTCACTCCGCGTGTGGTGGCGGTGGCGAAAGAGCTGCACCTCTATGACCTTCCCGACAGCAGGAAGGTGCATCAGATTCCCATTCCGAGGATGGGCGGCGTGATGTTCCTCCCCACTGTGGTCATCGCAATCACACTTGTGCTGGTGGTGCTGCTGCGCATGGGCGTGATGGGCGACAAGGTTTGGGAAGGTGCCACGATACAGCATTTCCTGGCATACATGGCAGGCGCGATGATGCTCTATGTCATCGGACTGTACGACGACATACACGGAGTAGGCTACAAGGTGAAGTTCTGTGTGCAGATTTTTGCTGCCATGCTACTCTGTGTGAGCGGGCTTTGGGTGGCAGATTTCTCATATGTCTTCTTCATCCGTACCATTCCGTTTTGGATAGGCATGCCTTTCACGGTGCTTTTCGTGGTCTATGTCACCAACGCCATGAACCTCATCGACGGCATCGACGGACTTGCATCGGGATTGTCCATAGTGGCAATGGCGGTGATTGCCGGCCTGAACATCATCTCAGGCAACTTCACATGGGCACTGATTCCGGTGGCTTATCTCGGAGTGCTTGTCTCTTTCTTCTATTATAATGTGTTCTGCAAGCGCGACAAGACCTTCATGGGCGATGCAGGAAGTCTCACTCTGGGATTCACGCTGTCGTTCCTTGTGCTGCATTTCTGGCAGAAAGACCCTGTGTGGAATGACTCCCTGCACAACATAGGCATAGTGGCGCTGAGCACACTGACCATCCCTCTGCTCGACGTTGTGCGCGTTTTCGCCTCCCGTCTGCGTGACGGACGCAACCCGTTCCTGCCCGACAAGAACCACATACACCACAAGCTCCTGCGCACCGGGCTTACGGGAAGGATGACGATGGTGGCTATACTGCTTCTGTCTGTCATGTTCATCACGGTCAACTACCTCGTCTCCAACATCAGCCAGACACTGATGATTGTCGTCGATGTGCTGCTTTTCGTGGTTATGCACTATGCCATCAACTTCTTTATCTTCAGGAAAGAGGGCAGAGGCAATGTGTGGGACAGGACATTCTCGCTATGATGTGACGGGCGGCATGTGACGGTGCGGAATGAGTGAGACAATAAATGGAAAAACAAATGGTGATACTTTGCGTTGCAAGGTGTCACCGTTTGTTTGATAAACCGTCACTTTTTATAAAACAAAGGCTTACCTTTCACGAACCGTTACTATATTAATGATTATTTTAAATATTTTTTTAATAATTAAGTCTGTATATCTGAATAAAAATGATTACCTTTGTGCCATAAACGAATTTAAGAGAGGTTCGTTTTAAGACATACAGCTTAATCGTCGTCGAACTACCACATCAGACTTCTTAAGGCTGTTTTTCAACTTACCTAATGGGTGGAGTGTGTCCGAAGCATAACGTGGAACCACTTTTTCCTATAGGTAAGTTGGCTGTGGTAGGCCATGACGACGTTAGGCGGTGGTTCTACGTATTCGTTTTACAAACTATTATTAACCCAAAACAGACAAGTAAATGAAAAGTAGAACAACATCAACTTCTTCCTTATGGGGAAGAAGCGGCTTGTGCAAATTCACCAAGGAAATTTTTGGCAAGGCATCCCGCAGTGTCGGTATGGTAATGGCAGGAATGGCTCTGTCCACTGCCACAATGTCCGCTGCTGTGCCGGCATCCGACTCTTCGGCGAAGACCGCAGAGGAAGGTGTGGACCTCGGACTGAGCGTCATCTGGTCGACACAGTATCTGGAGGCATCCTCGTCCGACGCTTATTCTAACGAGTATGTGTGGGCATCGCCGTTCAGCCGTGCTTCATACATGGACTATGCCGGATTCATGCCTAATGACATGGATTTGGGGCTTTCAGTCTCCTCCACCAACTGCGACGCTGCCTCCATGGTGTGGGGCGACGGCTGGCGATTGCCGACAAAAGCCGAGGTGGAGGAACTGCTTGCGCTTGGCATGCAGGACTATATCGTGGACAACAGAGTGAGTGGATACACTTTCACGGGAACAAATGGCGCATCGGTGGTGTACAAGCTGGTGAAGAGCGGTTATCTGACTCTCGAATTCTGGACATCGACAGCTTACAGGGCATCGGACACCGACACAGACTACACCAAGGCATGGATGTATGAATTCTCACTTACGGGGGCAAAACTTCAGCCTGCCGACCGCAACACGCCTTGCCTTATCATTCCTGTGAAGGACAAGCCGGACGCCACTGCCAAGCCTGTCAGCAGCATCGCGCTCAACAGTGACAAACTTGAGTTCAGCGTTGGCGATGAGGCTGCACTGTATGCTTTTGTGCAGCCGGAAGATGCTTCATGCCGTTTGGTGAACTATGTGACATCCGACGAGAGTGTTGCCACCGTCGACCGTTACGGCCGTGTGAAGGCAGTGGGTGACGGCACAGCCAAAATCACAGCTTCTGCCACTGACGGCTCAGGCATCGCGGCTGTATGCGAGGTCACTGTGGGAAAAGTGGCAGACAATGACGGCGTGGACCTCGGACTCAGTGTCATCTGGGCTCCTGCCAATGTAGGTGCTGCTTCCACCAAGGACATGGGCGACTTCTTCATGTTTGCCACTCCGCAGATTGTGACGAAATGGTCGGCCACCGCTTCCCCATACGTCAACAATAATCCACGCGTTGTCCCTGTGGAGGATGTGACAGGCACACAGTATGACGCAGCAACAGTGTTCATGGGCAACGGCTGGTTCACTCCTTCCAAGGAGCAAGTGCAGGAGCTGTTTGACAACTGCACAATGTCAAGTGTGGACGGAGGCTTTGAGTTCACTTCAAAGAAAAACGGCGAGAAACTCTTCTTCCCGGCTACCGGTTACATGAATGTTTCTGCAAGAAACGACAAGAGTTCGGCTTACTTCCAGACTTCAAAGACCAACGACACAGACTTGGTGTCAGGCAACTATCCGGCAGCGTACCTCATGTCAGGCATGCTTCCGGGCTTCGAGAACCGCAAGAACACGCAGGGCGTGGTTGTGCGCGGTGTCCGCAGCAAATCAAGCGGTGTGGAGGGCATTGCCGTTGACGATTCATCGTTTGATGTCTACAACCTTAAAGGCATGAAGCTGCTTCAGAAGGCAGACCGTTCACAGCTTATGGCACTTCCTTCTGACATCTACATCCTCCGCTATGCTTCCGGAAAGACCGTGAAAGTGATACTGTAAGACTTTATCCGTTATTGCAATGAGAGTATAGAATGAGATTACAGCTGTCCGTAATAATGACTAATCAAAGTTGTTGTGGTCTTTAGGGCAGCTGTAATCACTGACAGCTGAATAGCGTCAGTATTAATCATGAATAGAGGAGATATTATTATGTTATTGAAAAGACTATTGGCAGTGACGCTGTTGCTTGGCGCATGCCAGATGATGATGGCTGGACAGTTCATTTATGACAATATTGTCTATGAATATTGGAATAGCTCTAAGAAGGAATGTACTTTGGTGAAGGTGCTGGGCTCTCCACGTGAAATAGATATTCCCGAGACAGTGGTTGATAATGGCAAGAAACTAACAGTCACAGTAATAGGCTATGCAGCGTTTCGAGAATCAAGTGTCGTGAAGGTTTCCATGCCAAATACTATAAATGAAATAGGAGGCAGTGCTTTTTCAAGTTCTGATTTGGAAGAAATTGTTTTATCAGAAAGTATTACAGAAATCAGTTCCGGCATGTTTAGCTTTACAAAGCTGAAATCGGTGAAGATTCCTAAATCTGTAACTAAAATCAGAGGAAGTGCCTTTTCAGATTGTGCGTTGCTGACAAATGTGGAACTGCCAGACGGAGTTACAGAGATTGAATCCTTGGCTTTTTACAACTGCAAATCTTTGAGTAAGATAGCATTGCCTGCCGACCTTAAGATGTTGGGAGAAAGTGCCTTCTTGGGTTGTACGTCGCTTTCTTCTATTGCTATACCAAACGGTGTAACCACACTTATGTCGGGTACTTTTAGTGGGTGTAAGGCATTGAAGGATATAAAACTACATGACGGTATCACTGATATTGGCAGTAATGTTTTTTTCTATTGCAAATCTTTGAGTAAGATAGCATTGCCTGCCGACCTTAAGATGTTGGGAGAAAGTGCCTTCTTGGGTTGTACGTCGCTTTCTTCTATTGCTATACCAAACGGTGTAACCACACTTATGTCGGGTACTTTTAGTGGGTGTGAGGCGCTGAAGGATGTAAAACTACCTGACGGCGTCACCGATATTGGCGATTATGCTTTTTCCGGTTGCAGTTCCTTGTGTGACATAGCATTGCCTGCCAACCTTAGGACATTGGGAAATGGAGCTTTCAGACATTGCACATCGCTTTTGTTTTTGGCTATTCCAAACAAAGTTACAGACATAGGGTTGTATGCTTTTCAGAACTGTTCACGCATAAATAATATTATTATTGGGGAATCCGTGAAGGTCATGTCAGAAGCCTTTTATGACTGTCAGGCATCGGCAGTGACAGTTCTTGCCACTGAACCACCTGCTGCTTCCGGGGCCTTTAGTGGGAATGACAGGCGCATATATGTCAAAAAGGAAAGTCTTGAAGCATACCGGAATAACGACGAATGGCGCAATATGGGTGAGATATTGCCTGTAATTGGTTCTATTGCTGATCAAAATTTTGTCTATGAATACGAGGATGGCTCTACGGAATGCACTTTGGTGAAGGCGTTGGGCTATTTGTATGAAGTAGAGATTCTGTATGAAGTAGAGATTCCTGAGAAAGTGACTGCCTATGGCAAGGAATTGACGGTAACAAGAATAGGTGATTCAGCGTTTAAAGGAACAAGTGTCGTGAAGGTTTCCATGCCGAACACCATAAAGAAAATAGGTGGTGCTGCTTTTGAAAATTGTATATCTTTGCGTAGTGTAGTATTGTCTGAAAACCTGCAGACATTGGGAAGCGGAGCCTTCATGGGCTGCACATCGCTTTCGTCTATTGCCATACCGAATGGCTTAACCGTACTTAAATCTGATGTTTTCCGTGGTTGTGAATCATTAGAGGATATTGGATTGCATGACGGTATCACAGAGATTGAAGACCATGCCTTTTCAGGAAGCAGTTTAAGTGAAGTGACCATTCCAAACAAGGTGGCAAATATAGGCAGGTGTGCTTTTCAAGACTGTAAAAACCTCAATGATATTGTTATTGGGGAATCTGTAAAGGAGATGTCAGAAGCCTTCTGTGGCAGCCCGGCATCGACTGTGACAGTTCTTGCCATAGAGCCACCTTTTGCTTCTCAGGCTTTTAGTGGGAATGACAGACGCATATATGTTAAGGATGAAAGCCTTGAAGCATACAAAAACAACGAAGAATGGTGTAGTATGGGTAAGATATTGCCTATGTCAGGCTCTGTAGACCCTGACCCTGAAGATCCTGATCCTGAAGATCCTGATCCTGTGGACCCAGACCCTGAAGATCCTGATCCTGAAGATCCTGATCCTGTGGACCCAGACCCTGAAGATCCGGAATTGGTGAAGCAATTTACTTATGACAATATAGTGTATGAATACGAGGAAGGTTCTGCGGAATGCACTTTGGTGAAGGCGTTGGACCCGCCAAGTGAAATTGATATTCCTGAGAAAGCGATTGCCGATGGCAAGGAATTCACAGTCACAAGAATAGGTGAATCTGCGTTTAAAGGAACAAATGTCGTGAAGGTTTCCATGCCGAACACGATAAGGGAAATCGGGAACTATGCCTTCTCACATTCTGGACTGAAGGAAATTCTTTTATCGGAGAATATTACAGAAATCAGTGATGATATGTTGAGTAATACAAACCTGACATCGGTGAAGATTCCTGACTCTGTGACCAAAATCGGAAACGGTGCCTTTGCAGAATGCCATTCGCTAACAGCATTGGAAATACCGGAAAGTGTCACTGCCATTGGAGAATTTGCCTTCTCAGGAAGCGCTTTATACGAAATGACAATTCCTAACTCAGTGACAGATATAGGCAGATATATCTCTACGAACTGTAACAATCTCTATAATATTGTTATTGGAGAATCCGTAAAGGATATGGCAAGAGCTTTTAATGGCTGTCCGGCATCTGACGTGACAGTTCTTGCCACCGAGCCGCCTGCTGCTTATCAGGCCTTCAGTGGGAGTGACAGACGCATATATGTTAAGGATGAAAGTCTGGAAGCGTACAAAAACAACGAAGAATGGCGGGAGATGGGTGAGATATTGCCTATACCTTCCCCTGTTGAGCATCCATGTCTGAAATGTTCGCGTGAAAAAAACAAAACTAACGAGATGCAGTTGAAGTACCGGTTCCCCGTACCATTGGAAGCCGGCAATTACAAGTTGAAGCTAAGATTAATGGCGTCTGCCCAGACCTCCTGCTCTTTCACAGTGATGTATGATGACCATATCAGCAAGGACTACATTAAGTTCGGACAGACAATCATTACAACTTGGAGGGATGCAGAGATCAGTTTCACGACACAGAAGCCTGTCAAGTCAATCAATATGGTGCCGAGTTCATCATTCTATGGCGATGTGTATGTTGATGATGTCTCCGTTATCAAGGTCGGCAACAACTCTGTCAACTATGTGAGCAACGGTGATTTCTCCGACCAGAATTACAAAGGATGGGTTGCAGAATATGGGAAATTGTCAATAGTGACAGACCCGACAATCGAGCCAACCGGCGTGACGGAGGTTATCGGCAGCCATGCGCAAGTTGATGTATATAACGCCCAAGGTGTCCTGATAAAGCGGCAAGTGGACATGTCCTCTGCCACGGAGGGACTCCCTTCAGGCATATATATAATAGGTAATAAGAAGGTTGTTGTGGAATAATTCTTTATAATAAAGGGGATGTGCCGGAGGACTTTAGGGTTCACTTCAAATCGGCACATCCTCTTTCTTGTTTGTCCTCTCTATGCTTTGTCGCAGCGATGGTTTTGTTCAGGAAGAGCTTTAGAATATGTCGGATTTGTATGATAAAAGTCAGGATTCTTATGTATCATAAAAGGAATTATTGGTGTCGTCCGGTAAAACGCAAATACATCTCTGATTGTATATGCAATGTCCGGATGTGTCTGTGCAAAGAACTGCGTTAGCGGTGGCAAGAGAGTAGCTTTACTGCTTGTCAGTGTTTTTTCAAACAATAATAGTCCCAAAATCACTTAGAAGCAGCCTCCGATTCCGTGGCTTTGGCATACCATGCAGCGGCTTGTTTCGCATTCTTCCTTATGCCATTGCCGCCGGCATAGCAGTCGCCAAGACAGCGCATGGCATCGATATGCCCATAATAGCCTTTGTTCTCACAGACATTGTTCGCCGCTTTCTTGTACAGTCGCACGGCTTCCGCCATATCCTGCTCCACGCCATGCCCCTCGGCATAACACCGGGCAAGCAGGTATTGCCCTTCAGGGTCATCCATTTCCGCTGCCTGACGGTACAGCTCCACAGCTTTCTCCCAATCCTGCTCCACACCCTTTCCGGCGGCATAGCAGTCGCCAAGACCGCACAACGCGTCCGGTGACACATAACCGTCTGTGTCAATCGCCTTGCCATACCATTCGACGGCTTGGCTATAATCGGCAGGCACTCCGCTACCATTTGAATAACATTTGCCAAGCTCCACCCACGCCATAGGGTTATCGTTCTCTGCCGCTTTCTTGAACCACGAGAAGGCCTGTTCATCATCCTGACCGATTCCGTTACCCTCGCTGTAACATAGTCCCAATGTGAAATATGCTCCGGCATATCCTCTTTCGGCTGCTTTCAGATAATAAGCAAAGGCTTGCTCCAAGTCTTTCGGCAGACCTCCCTGTCCGATACTATAACAATAACCCATACAATCACAGGCGTAGGCATCACCGATTTCAGCCGCCTTACGCCACCATTCAACGGCCAATGTCATGTCGCAATCCACCCCATAGCCATGCTGATAGCAACTTCCGAGCATACACATCGCTTCCGCCAAATCAGCATCCGCAAGGTCTTTCCTATTGACTGCCTTCTTCAGCCATTTGGCAAGTTGGCACTGATAAGTATCTTTGTTCAGCCGTTCCCGTGCAGGGCGGCATTTATCGGATGCCAACCAATAGCATCTGAAAGCCTTTGCCAAATTGCGCTCCACGCCGATGCCTTCCTCATAGCATTGCCCCAATTGATATTGAGCGGGAGCATAGCCTGATTCTGCCGACTCACGGCATTTGTCAATCTCAAACTTATCACTTGTATTTTTGATTCTATATTCTGTCATAACGTGAGTTCTATGAAATTTTAATGGTGTGTAGGGAAAGATTTGTCCGCATCAATAAAATACAGGGCATCATGGTCGGTAATCTTGCCGATGACATCAAGCAAATGCCAATAAGGGTCTTCCATGTTGCAGTCAATGCTTATCGGAACATACTTGAAACATCGCCGTCCCAACCGGTCTTGTTGATGTCCGCCTTGTGCTGAAAGGTACAACAAGGCTGCTCCTCATTTATCCGTTTCGACACGATGACTTTGCCTGTTTGTAGTTTTGCCATAAGCTATTTCCAAGTGATTTGTCCTAAATGTTCTCCTAAAGCGATTAACTCTGCCTCATCATTAGCTCCGGCATGAATGTCGGCATAGAATCCGTTGCTCTGTATGACTGCCACAAGCCCGTCAGCAGAATACATCACGGCAACTCCATACCTATTTATATCGGTCATCAACTGATACTTGTCAGTGCAGAAATCAGCCAGTTCCTTTTCAATATTGAGAGTTGTCACAAAACTGCCTTTGCATCTGCCTTTCTTGACAACAGGTTTGTTGTCAATCGCAATATTAAGTATCCGGCCAATGCAATACTTGTAGACACATTCATCTCCTTCAAAAACTTCCCACTGCTTCTTGCAACATCCTGCAAGGCATCCGCTTTGCATGTCATATCCGGCAAGCGGAGTGCGCTTTCTCCTGAAGAACACGAGCACGCCTTGTTCCACATACACCTCATCGAGTGGCAGGAAATGCGCAGTGCTTGTGAAATATTCCTCTTGGTTGAGGATTGCCGTATATATCAGTTTCAGTTCTTTCGGGAATTTTACACCGAGCCTTTTCTCCGTACTTTTGAAATCGGCTTTTTCTCCGGGATTCAGGGTTATGAATGATTTCATTTGGCAGAGCATGGTCTGCAAATCCACAAGTTCCGGCTCAAGCAGTCGGTGGTTGTCATTGAACATTACTGCATGGTCGTCCTCTTTTATAGGGTAGTCCGTGTGTATCTGCTCCGGTTCCACCCACGCAGAAACGAGGACAGAGCCCGAAACTTGCTTCTCATCGTAACGCCCGTAATAGACGTTGTCCCTGTGCATGTATAATCCTTTTTTCATTTAGTCATTGCGCTTGTTCCAAGATTCCAATATTGATTCAAAGTCGGCAATCATCAGCTGAAAGTCATAATTCACCTTCCGTGCCAAACGTTTCGCCACTTGTTCAACGGCATGGATGAAGTATTCGCCCAGCAATTGTTTTTGCTCCTGCACGGACAGTTGGCTGAACTCCTTTTCCAGAACAATCGTCACACGTGTGGTGCCGGTGTCGGTGCGGAACGGGCCGTAGGTGAAACGGTTTCTCAGATAATAGCCGTTGTCCTCTATCTCCTTTTCCGAATACATTTCGAGGAGTTTCGGATAGAAGTCTTTCTGTTTCAGTTTCAGTGACTCGTCGGCAATGATGTAGTTGGTCTTGCAATGGTAGTTGTCATAAAAACTGAACGAGAGATTAAGCAGTATGCAATCCACGGCAGTGCCGTACAACTCAGGGCGCATGCATCGGTTGAGTTCCGGCATGAGGTCCTTTTCCACGCTTTCAATCAGCGGTTTGGAGTTTTCGTAGCAGTTGGCTATACCACGAGTGATGCGTATAGGATTCTTGGGAATCCAATTGCGCTGGCTGCATAATTTGATGTCTTGCGCTTCATCGACCGACTCGCTTAGGCGGACAGGCTTATCCAATGGATTCTCCGCACTGCCATAGAAGAATGACAGCCCATGGTCAATGGCGAAACCTTCCTTGCGCTTCGACCATACGGCATCAAGGAAGCGTGGTTTTGCATCCTTGTTAGCGAAATAGGTGTTTGGATTGCCGTTAAAATACGCTCCTCGTATTGCTTCCACAGGCTCATGCTTCCCCCAGCCGATAATGGCGAGGGCTTCGCAAATCCTTACTGCTGTGTTCCATTCGGAGGCGTTACTGTATTGCGAATGCTTCAGGAACTCGGCATACAACTGCTCACGCAACCGCTCGGTGTCCGATTGTTGCAAGAGGTGTTTGCGGAGTTCGTCAAGACTTTCTGTTTCAAAGATTCTGTTCATCGGCATCTTGCTTTAAAATCTTTTCAATGAGTTTTTCCAGTCGCTTTGGAGTGATGTCGTATGCTTCAAGCACTCCGGATTTCAAGGCTTCGTAGAGTATGGCGGAATCCTCATTGCTTAGTTTGTCCATATCGCTCTTTGACTCTATGCCGTGTTCTTTCAGGATGTCTGCTGTTGCCTGTCGCTGTGTTTTCTTGGCAGCCTTTACACGTTCTTTCAATGCAGGAAGAGCATTGATTGATTCGGCGTTACCTCTTCCGGCATAGACCTCAATGTCACGGCAAACCCATTTCACATCATACTTGTCGCCTCTTTCGGCAATGGCGAGCAAAGGCGTTATGGGAGTGTAGGGATTTATTTCCATCTCGCAAAGAAAGTCATTCCACCACCTATACTCGCCTTTTGCTACCTCTTTGTCCAACTGTGAGAGCAAAAAGGCAAACTTGCCTTCATCAAACTGTCGGACCAACAGTTTCTTGTAAATGAAATAAGCAGCCTTGCGAATGTCCAAACCGCTTTCACTGATTATCTCCTCCAATACAGGAAACAAAGCTTTGTCCGTCAGTTGCTCCGCTTCACGAAAAGCCTTCCAGGAAGTAGTCTCCCACGAGCAGTGTGCCTCCGGCTCACGGGGAGCACACATCCGTCCTATCAGCTCCGTTATATCGTCTTTTTCCATTGTACGAGATTACTCCTTATCTTCTGAAATCACGGAACTTCTTGTTGTTTAATGCGTTCTCGGCAGCACGGTTATAATGGGCTGCGGCTTGCTTGAAATAGTCGTAAGCCTTCCGCAGGTCCTGCTCAACGCCAAGTCCTTTAAGGTACATGTTGCCGAGTTCGTATTCCGCATTTCCCGTGTTGTTGCCTTTGCGGGCTGCCATACGTTGGTACAGCTCCATGGCTGCCGTATAATCCTTTTCGCATCCGACACCGCGCTTGTAGCATTCCGCAAGTTTCATTTGGGAAAAGCAATCGCCACTGTCCGCCCCTTTCTTGAACCATTCAAAGGCTTTCGCATGGTCTCGTTCCACTCCTTCTCCGTCAAGATATGCCGAAGCAACATCGCCATACGCTGCGACATGCCCTAACTCCGCAGCTTTCAGATAACATTCAAAGGCTTTTTCAAAACCATTCTCCTCCCGGCTGTACACATGCCCCAAATTATAATAGGACAAACCGTCGCCTTCCGTATCGGTGAGTTCCTTGTAAAGCTCCATCGCCTCTCCATGCCGGTCACGGATGTCAAACAGGATTTCTTCGGGCACCTCATTCTTCCAATACAGCATATCCGCCAGTTTCTTTTTGTCCTTGGCGTTTCCGTTCTCGGCTTTCGCCCTCAATATGTCAACCCGGCGGTCGTACCACTCTATGGCAGTGGCAAGCCCTTCTTTCTCTGTCATATCGTCGGGACGTTCATAGACATAGAGATTCATAAGAGCCTTTGCAGCAGTTGCCCCGCCTTTGTCCGCTTTCTTCTTCAGGATTTCGATTTTCCGGTAATGCCACTTTCTGCCCAATGCCTTTTTCTCCTCCGCATCAAGGTCGTCAGCGACATAGCGGTAATAATCGGACAGGAATCCGGCAGCCTTCTCATTGCCATTCGTGGCAGCTTTCTCAAACCAAGGGATGAATCGGGGATTATCGCAGTCAAGGTGATAATAATAATGCCCAAGAAGCAATTGCGCCTGCACATTGCCCTTCTCGGCTATCGGCGTGACAGCGTCGGCTGCTTGCTGTGCCTCTTCAGCATCGCCTCCGTCGGCAATCCACCGCTTTATGATGTCAAACAGTTCCTTTCTTTCCATAGTGGCTCAGCTGTTTAGTCAAAAATAATATCCTTGTTCTTCTCCACAAACTCCTGAAGGCAGTCGCACAACGACGGCTCGAAATCGTAATAAGCATTGTCGGTCTCTTCCCAATCATCCTCTTCGCCATCAGTGATTGCCTTGCGGTAATTATCGGCCATGTCCTTGTCGCCAACGGTAAGAAGAGCCTCTTCTAACTCATCGGGATTGGTATCGGGATGATTTTCCATATAGCCGGAATGACCGCCGCTCTCCATCTCCGAATCATACCGGAAACAAAGAACCGCTTTTTTCTGGATCGTTGAAAGAGTCGGCAAGTCGCGTCCGCATATTTCTTCTATAAATCTGTTCCAACGTATATCTTGTTCTGTCATGGTGTAAATTATTTAAATTTCTTCAATCGTTCATCATTCAGTGCGTTTTCGGCATAGCCGTTCCCTTTCTTGGCGGCAAGTTTGAAGTAGTGGCATGCTTTTTTCATGTCAGGCTGTACGCCAAGTCCTTCCATATACATGCAGCCAAGCTCATACAATGCCGTGCCTATTCCTACAGACTGATGTTCCCACCTGCGACCGGTGCGCTCGGCAAGGCACATGTACAATTCCATTGCTTTCGCATAATCCTGCTTTCCTCCGATGCTGTTCTTATAACAGTCGGCAAGCCTCAGAATTGCCATGATTTCGCCCAAATCCGCACCCTTGCGATACCATTTGCGGGCTTTTGCATCATCCTGTTCGACACCGTTGCCATAGCGGTAAGCGTCGCCGACTTTCACATACGCCTCATTGTTGTTCAGTTTCACCGCTTTCTTGAAGCAGGCAAGTGCCTTTTTCCATTCTCCCAAATCATTATAGGCGCACCCCATTCTGTACAAAGCCTCCGACTGCAAGAAGTTATCACTATCGCATTTGACAACCTCTTTATATAGTTTTATGGCCTGCAGCAGACTCCGCTCGTCATCCTCATCCGTAAAACTCTCCAAAACCTCATCCGGCACATCGTCGCCATACAGCAGAATGTCTGCCAAGCTAATCTTGTCCGCAACATCGCCATTGGCTGCTTTGGCTGTCAATATCTCTATCCAGCGGTCATACCATTTGCAGGCTTCCTCCACACCTTCTTCCGGCTTAATATCCTCAGGGCAATCATAAACATAGAGATTCATCAATGCTTCGGCAGCCCGTTCATCACCACTGTCTGCGGCTTTCCCAAACCAATAAATCGCTTTCTGATTGTCACAGTCGTGATGATAGCCCCATGAATAATACTTGCCAAGCAGATATTGCACCTTGGCATCGCCGCTTTCGGCAACAGGCGTTACTGCCTCGACCGCCCGGCGTGCCTGCTCTTCATCACCCTCGCCGGCATAGAGCTTTATGAATTTCTTTATGATGCCCAATTGTTCTGACAAACCGTTCATAATATTCACCTCCTTATTTTTTATAGGTGCAAAAATACTGATTTTTTTGGAAAACCATAAGTAATATAAAGAAAAATAAGTATATTTGCATCGTGAAATCCAAAACTTAGTACGACCGTACCAAGCAACATCACATATTTTTACAAACACAGAGAACATGAAATCAAACAAAATACTGCCATTCCTCGCCATGTCATTATGCACAGCAACAGCCATGGCGCAGGAGGCGCAGGACACTCTGCTGACACGTGAGCTGCAGGAAGTTGTCGTAAAAGCGTCCAAAGTCATACGCAAAGCGGACATGGACATCTACAACCCGTCCAAAAGTGCTGTCGAAAACTCCAAGAACGGCATGCAACTGCTTAACAATCTGATGATTCCTTCGCTGACGGTCAGCGACGCTCTCGGTTCCATACAGGCGGCGGGACAGTCGGTGCAGGTGCGCATCAACGGCAGAGTCTCCTCAATAGAACAGGTGAGGACACTGCTGCCTGAAACAATAAAGCGCGTGGAATGGATAGACAATCCCGGTCTGCGGTACGGCGGCGCGAACTATGTGCTCAACATCATCGTCACCAATCCTGCCGTCGGAGGCTCGTTGATGGCTAACGCACGGCCGGCATTGAACACCGCATGGGGCTTCTACATGGCGGACGCAAAGTTCAACACAGGACGCTCGCAATGGGAAGTCGGTGGCAATTTCAAGCTGACAAACAAGATAAAGACCTACCGTGACTATTCTGAGACATTCACCTATACCGACGGCACTTCGCTCACCCGGGACGAGACACCGCTGGGCGGATACATGGACTACACAACGGCTAACGCATGGGCTTCCTACAACTACATAAAGCCTGACACAACAGTCTTCATGGCGGAGTTCGGCTTTCACCGTAACATAAGGGAGAAGGAACTCTACCACGGACAACTCTCATTGAGCGACGGCACAAGCGACATCGACCTCACTGACTCTAACGGAAAGGAGGGAAGCACTCCGCGCCTTTCCCTCTACTGGCAGCAGAACTTCCGCAACAAGCAGATGCTCATCGTCAGCCTTAGCGGTTCGTTCTACTCCGGACGCACTTTTTCGGATTATCTGGAGCGCTTTCCCAGCACGGAAACTTACATTACGGACATCCACACAAACATAAAAGACCGAAACCAGGCGTATGCCGTGGAGGCCAACTACATAAAGAACTGGAAGAGCTCACGGTTCACCGCCGGAGCATCCTACAACGCTAACCGCAACCGCTCACGCTATGAAAGCCTTGACGGACAACTGTTCCACCAACGGCAGGACAAGACTTACTTGTTCGCCGAATATTTCCAACGCCTCGGCAAGTGGTCGGCAACGGCGGGAATGGGCGTGCAATATACTGATTTTCTCTTTAAGGAGTCCGGCCTTGGCACTCACTCATGGAGCCCGAGGCCACAGGCGACAGTGACCTATGCGCCAAACCGCAACCACAACTTCCGCCTTAACTTCACGTCGTGGCAGTCCACGCCTTCACTCTCGGAGACGAACATCGTGCCGCAGCAGCTCGACGGCTTCCAGTGGCGTGTGGGAAACCAAGACCTGAAGACGGCAAACTCCTACATGCTCACCTTCCGCTACGGCTTCAATCTGCCACGCGTCAGCGGCACTTTCGGCATCCGCGCCTTCACCTCGCCTAATGCCATCACCCCTATGTTCCTGTGGGAAGGTGACAGACTGCTGACTACTTACGAGAACAGCCGCGGCCTGCAGAACCTCTCGTTCTTCCTTGCGCCACAGATAGAGGTCATACCCCGGTGGCTGAACGTGAGCGGTTACCTCCAGTACCGCACGGAACGCATGCGGGGCACTGACTACGAGCACCACAACAACGCATGGAGCGGCAACGCCTCACTGCAACTGACGCATTGGGGCTTCGTCCTCAGCGGACAGTACATCCGTGCACAGCGCGACCTGTGGGGAGAGAAAATCTCATGGGGCGAGGACATCAACATCATCGACCTGAGCTACAACATGAAAGGCTGGCAGTTCTCCGCCGGCGTGATAATGCCTTTCGGCAAATACGACCGTGGCCATAAGGCTCTCAGCAAATGGAACAGCAACGAGCAGCACGACAGAATCGACATGCGAATGCCTTACATCCAAATCAGCTACAACCTGCAATGGGGACGGCAGAAGCGCAGTGCCGACAAACTCATCAACGCTGACGCCAACGTCGACACATCGAAAGCCGGCGGACGATGACCATCACCACCGTAACACTAACGCTGCACTTGGCACCAAGTCTGTCAACAAAAGTATAATTGAAATATATTTCGAGGGAAAAGCATAAGTGAAAGAGGGGGCATAGCGAACCAACAACCTCTCTGACTTATGCTTTTCACTCCAAAAAGAATAAGAAATCCAAAAGAAAATGGTTGCGAGCTGTAAGTAAAAACAACTATTGCAAATTACTTATCACCTCGTGACCAAATTATTTTCCGACCAACACAGTCCGGACCTCAAACGGCATTGTGCCCGGCTTGTACAGCAGTGTGAGAGTGAATGTGCCGTTCTCCAGCGTTCCTTCAAGCGAACCTGTTGTCACAAAATCACCTGCCTGACATTCAAACTCCGGCTTGCTCATCGTAATTTTGTTGCCTGATTTCACACAAGGCACACCACTAATTGTCATCTCGCCAATGTTGTAAGAATGCTCACCCATAGGTGTCTTTACTGCTATATCGAAAGCACCGAGTTTCACTGTTGCCAAAGTCTGCTCCGGGTTCTCCCAAGTGACAACAGCTGAATTCTCACCGACGACCGGCTCAAATGCCGGCATTGAAGGAATGCTTGTGGAAAGCTGTCCGGTGAAAGTCTGTGGAGCAGGGATTACCGGCTCGTCGTCATCACTTGAACAAGCTGAGAATGCCACACTTACGAACACTGCCATTACGCAGGCAGCAAAGCCGCGTAAGGTTGAAAGAAAAGTCTTTTTCATGATTCTATTTACCTTTTGTTAATATTAAAAAATTCCGAGTGCAAAATTACTAATATTTCCGCATTCCAACAATACCAAGAAATTAGTAAAATCAAATTTAGGGCATGCTTGTTTTTTTTAGTGCTTCCCGGTAAAGAATGCGAGATGAACGGTGTCTGTTCATCTCGCATTGCGTTGTCCCAAGAGGATTCGAACCTCTACAAACAGAACCAAAACCTGTTGTGCTACCATTACACCATGGGACAATCCTAAAAAACAGGATATTCTGTCTTCATAGCCCTCCTCCCGATAAAGTTCCGGAAGCAAAGCCTCCTTCACAAGTAGGGCTAAAAGGAAGACATCCTGTTATTTGACTGCAAAGGTACAAAAAATATTTGTATTACATGCAATATTTGGCATTATTTCGCTATAATGAGGAAATATTTTTTCTTTCCCTGCTGCGCAAGCAGGTATTTTCCGTCCAAAAGGTCAGCCTCGGTGATGACTGTGTTAGGGTCGGAGAGCTTCTCTTTGTTGATTGAAACGCCGCCGCCCTGAGTCAGTTTGCGCATCTCGCCCTTTGACGGGAACACCGGTGCATCGGTGGTAAGCAACTCAATGGCTGCCTTGCCGATGATGTCCGCCTTGGCAATCTCATAGTGCGGCACGCCTGCGAAGACGTCAAGGAGGGTCTGCTCGTCAAGTTTCAGGAGAGAATCCTTGGTGGATTTGCCGAAGAGGATGTTTGAAGCCTCCTTGGCTGTCTCAAGGTCTTCCTTTGAATGGCACATCACTGTCACTTCCTCCGCGAGGCGTTTCTGCAGGATACGGTAGCCCGGGTCCTTCTTATGCTCCTCGACGAGGGCGTCGATTGTCTCCTTGTCAAGTGATGTGAATATCTTTATGTACTTCTCAGCGTCATCATCGCTTACGTTAAGCCAGAACTGGTAGAAAGCGTAAGGTGTGGTGCGGTTGCGGTCAAGCCAGATGTTTCCGGACTCTGTCTTGCCGAACTTCTTGCCGTCAGCCTTTGTAATCAGAGGGCAAGTGAGGGCATACGCCTCTGTCTCGCTGCCGAGAGTGCGGCGGATAAGTTCCGTTCCGGTGGTCATGTTGCCCCACTGGTCATTGCCGCCGAGCTGCAGCTGGCAGTTCTTTGCCTGATAGAGGTGGAGGAAATCGTAGCCCTGCAGGAGCTGGTAGGTGAACTCTGTGAATGACAGTCCGTCACGTGCTGTGCCGTTAAGGCGCTGCTGCACGGAGTCTTTCGCCATCATGTAGTTGACGGTGATGTGCTTTCCTACGGTACGTGCGAAATCAAGGAAGGTGAAATCCTTCATCCAGTCGTAGTTGTTGACCATCTCTGCAGCGTTCTCTCCTTCAGCGTCGAAGTCAAGGAACTTGGCAACCTGCTTCTTGATGCACTCCTGATTGTGGTAGAGAGTCTCGGCGTCGAGGAGGTTGCGCTCCTGCGACTTGCCGGAAGGGTCTCCAATCATGCCTGTAGCACCGCCGACAAGGATGATAGGCTTGTGACCGCACTGCTGCAGATGGCGCAGCATCATGATTCCGCATAGGTGGCCGATATGGAGAGAGTCTGCCGTAGGGTCGGTGCCGAGGTATGCCGTCACCATCTGCTTCTGGAGCAGTTCTTCCGTTCCGGGCATTATCTGCGCGAGCATTCCGCGCCATTTAAGTTCTTCTACAAAGTTCTTCATTGTATGTATGTTTTTTTTGTTTTGTCAGTATTGACATTATTGACAGTATTGGCAATATTGATATTGTTTGCAATACTGCCTCATCTCACGGCACAGGATCATATCCGGAGCCGCCCCAAGGGTGGCAGCGCAGTATGCGCCTTATGCCGAGCCACAGCCCTTTCACCGATCCGTGCTTGATGATTGCCTGTCGCATGTACTCCGAGCAGGTCGGCGTGAAGCGGCAGGCTGACGGAGTAAAAGGTGATATGGCATGCTGGTAAAACCATATCGGGGCAAGCAGCAGCCACTTAACGCAGTTTTTCAAGAGCTTTGCTAATGGCATTGTCAACCTTTTTTGATTCAAAATGCTTGCCGGCAAGCCATATGAATGCTATCAGCCTCCTTTTCCCCTGAGGAACCAAAGGCTGCATCCCGGGTGCCTCTTCTTTGTTTTTCGCGCAGCAATGCCTGTACGCCTCCCTCATCTGCCGCTTTATCCTGTTACGGTCGACGGCATGCTTGAAATGGCGTTTCGAGACAGAGAACAGCACCATGACCGGGCAATCGTCCTTTCCGCCACAGCCTGCAGCACCTTGGGCAATGTCCGTATCCAGACTTACCATCCTTATCGGGTAAACTGTATGGGACTTGCTCTTCTTGCTTGTGAAGAGTTCGTCGATGAGCGACTTGCTCTTCAGGCGTGGCGATAATGACAGTCTTTTCAATGTATGCTTTTGTTTTGTTCGGTTATGGTGATGCTTTTGCTTGGCTGCTTGCTGCACAAGCCTCCGCTTTTCCTGCCTACAGGGCATGTGCGGAGGTTATACATGCCTTAGTCCTCAAGTTCGCGGAGATATGCACGGAGTGCTCCGACCATTGATGGCTGCTTGGGAGTAGGAGCCTGGACCTCGAGTTCGTAGCCTTCTGCCTCTGCCGCCTTGGCTGTCGCCACACCGAAAGTTGCCACTTTCAGCGAGCCGTCCCTGACCTTGTCGTCAAGGTTGTCACGGAGTGTCTTCACACCTGTAGGGCTGAACAGTACAATCATGTCATAGTCGAAATTCTCCTTTTCCTCGTCGGTAAGGTCATCGTTGACAGTCTGGTACATCACGCATTCCGTATGCTTCAGATTGTTCTTGTCAAGCAAATCCTTTATGGCGTCGTTATGCACTGAGCTCAGCGGCACGAGATAGTTCTCTCCGCTGTGCTTTGTCATGAAAGGAATGAGGTCGTCAACCCTGCCGGACTCGCCGAAGAACACCTTGCGCTTGCGGTACTGCACGTATTTCTGGATATAGTGTGCAATGCTCTCCGTGGTGCAGAAATACTTCATTGTCTCCGGTATCTCCACACGCAGCTCCTTGGCAAGTGCGAAATAATTGTCTATGGCATGCTTGGATGTGAACACCACGGCTGTATAAGCTCCGAGTGAGACATGCTGCTGTCGGAAATCCTTTGAACTGATTCCCTCTACTTTAATGAATGGGCGGAAAACCAATTCCACTCCGTAATCGCGCTCTATATCAAAATACGGGGATTTGTCTCCCGACGGTTTCGGCTGCGAAACAAGTATTTTCTTTATCATCATCTAAGTTAATAATTTACTTTCAGATAGTTGGCTATAGTTACCAAAATACCCCACAATATCAATGGCGGCACAATTTCAAGTGTGCAAAAGTACAAAAAAATCTGCAGAAATGCACCTCTTTTCTTGAAAAATATGAGGAAGCACTTATAAAACAGCAATAATTTGACAAATATAATGACAATCAGCGCATATATAAGTGCATTTCCCTCGTTAAGCTTGAAGTAGGCGAGAAGGAGGAACACGGGGGTGAGCAGGATGCCGAGCCATGCCGTTGACATCATCTTCACTGCCGTCCACAACGAGCGGTCGCGAGGGGTGAAGAAGACATAGTTGGCAAACTGCTGCAGTGCTGTCTCCAATCCCCACATGCTTAGCACACTGGCGAAGAAGAACCCCATGAGGGTGTACTCGCTGAGTGTCACATACACCTCCGCAATATATGCCTTGGCATAGAAGTAGAACAGGAGCGAGAGAATCACCATGGTGTACACTCCGGCAAAGAAAAGGTAGACAGTGCCGGCGATGGACTCCTTCTCCATGATAGAGCCTTTGCGGAAATCATGGAAGAAATGCTTCGCCTGCATGCGGAAAGTTCTCCATGAACGCTTCGCGGAGAACATCAGCAGGAAGACGAGGAAGATGAGCACCGGGGTGAGAACATCGTCCCTCTGTATCGTGTAAGGCACAGGGTCGCCGGGGATGCCGTAGCGTCCGCCGTGAATCTCGCTGTGCAGAAGGGAGTCCTTTGCAAAGAAAGATTCCTTGTAGTATTTCGGCAGGGGCTTCACCTCTGCCTTCACTTCCTCGCCGGCGTCAGGCATGAGGACAGAGTCCACCTTCACCTCCCAGTGGCTTTTCTTGGAGGTGAAGTCGGGAATCTGCTCTTTCTCGACGGAGTCAGGCGACAAGGTCGCGGGTACCGTCTCGACAGCTTTCTGTATGGAATCTGTTTCCTGAAGCAATGGTTGTTGGTTGTTTTTCTTTGGTCAGTAATGACAGTTTTGTCAATATTGTCAGAGTTGTCATTATTGACAGTATTGTCCGGTCAGTACTGACATAACTGCCAATAATGACAATACTGACCAAAACCATTAATTAATGCCAAACGCTTTCTTTATCTCCTCCACACGGTCGAGTTTCTCCCATGTGAACAGCTCCACCTCCACCTCTTTTGTGTCGTGGTAGAGTGAGGTGAATGTCTTCCTGACAACCTTGCTCTCACGACCCACATGACCGTAGGCGGCTGTCTCGCTGTAGATAGGCCGGCGGAGCTTCAGCGCGCGCTCGATAGCCTTCGGACGGAGGTCGAACATTTGGCGTATCTTCTCCGCTATCTCGCCGTCCGTCATCTTGACGTTGCTTTTGCCGTAGGTGTCAACATAAATGCTGACAGGCTGTGCCACACCGATGGCATAAGCGAGCTGCACAAGCATCTCGTCGGCAACACCGGCGGCAACCATGTTCTTGGCGATATGGCGCGCAGCGTATGCCGCAGAACGGTCAACTTTTGAAGGGTCTTTGCCGGAGAAGGCTCCGCCGCCGTGCGCTCCCTTGCCGCCGTAAGTGTCGACAATGATTTTGCGGCCGGTGAGTCCTGTGTCGCCGTGTGGCCCTCCGATGACAAACTTGCCGGTAGGGTTGACGAAATACTTGATGTCGTCGTTGAACAATGCAAGCATCTTCTCGCTCCTGAGCTGTGACTTCACGCGCGGCATAAGGATGTTGAGCACGTCCTCGCGTATCTTTGCGAGCATCGCCTCGTCCTCGTCGAAGTCGTCGTGCTGTGTGGAAACGACAATGGTGTCTATGCGCTGCGGCACACCCTCGTCACTGTATTCCACAGTCACCTGTGACTTTGAGTCCGGGCGGAGATACAGCATTTCTCTGCCTTCCTTGCGGATTTCGGCGAGGGTCTTCATGATAAGATGGGCGATGTCCAGTGAGACAGGGATATAGCGGTCGGTCTCCGTGGTGGCATAGCCGAACATCATGCCCTGGTCGCCTGCTCCCTGCTCGTCCTCCTCGGCACGGGAGACACCCTGGTTGATGTCGCCTGACTGCTCATGGATGGCGGTCATGATGCCGCAGGAGTTGCCGTCAAACTGATATTCGGACTTTGTATAGCCGATTCTGTTGATGGTTCTGCGTGCAATGGTCTGCAAATCAACATATTCCTTTGAGGAAACCTCACCCATGATGACCACCTGTCCGGTGGTGACAAATGTCTCTATGGCACAGTGGGACTTCTCGTCGTAGGCGAGAAACTGGTCAAGGAGAGCATCGCTTATCTGGTCGGCAACCTTGTCAGGATGCCCTTCCGATACTGATTCTGATGTGAAAAGGTACATATATCTGTTTTCGTTTTGTTCGTTATTAATTGCACTTTATGTAACACCTTATGTTTCAAAGAGTTATAAAAGGTTAGCTTTTACTATGCAAAGGGTAACCTTTGACAGGGCGAAAGGTAACCTTTCGTGCGGCAAAAGGTTACACTTTGCAAAGTGGATGCCAACCCTTACTTTTTCGTTGCCTTAACAAAGTAGGCGATAAGGAGGACATACACCGCGAGACTCGCCACTTCCGACATCGGATTCTCAAGCCATACGGTGTTCACAAAGTCGTACTCGAGGAAGCGGATGAACGCCGAAACAACGCCCATCAATGCTCCGCCGGCAATCAGACCGCTGGCGATGAGCGTGCCTTTCTCGCCACGTTCCTCGTTGACTGCCTTGTCTTTGCTGCGTGTTGTGACATACCAGTTTATCGCGCCACCCACGACAAGCGGGGCGTTAAGTTCCATAGGGATGAACATGCCGAGGGCGAAGGCGAGCGCAGGGACACCGGCATAATTGAGAACCAATGCCAACACAGCACCGATTCCGTACAGTAGCCATGGCGCACCCGTGCCTGACATCAGTGGTTCTATCACCGCTGCCATGGCGTTTGCCTGCGGAGCGACAAGGGCATTCTCGCCCACAAAGCCGAAAGTCTTGTTCAGGACAATCATCACTCCTCCCACGGTGGCAGCGCTGACAAGCACTCCGAGGAACTTCCACATCTCCTGGTTCTTAGGTGTCGTGCCAAGCCAATAGCCTATCTTAAGGTCGGTCACAAAGCCGCCTGCCGTGGACAATGCCGTGCAGACCACACCGCCCATGACAAGGGCAGCCACCATTCCGGCAGAGCCTTTCAGTCCCACGGCAACCATGATGACGGAAGCGAGGATGAGGGTCATGAGGGTCATGCCCGAAACAGGGTTCGTTCCGACAATGGCAATGGCATTGGCTGCCACGGTGGTGAACAGGAACGCTATCACACCGATAACGAGAATGCCGACAACAGCGTGCATGAGGTTGAAGTCAACCACACCGACATAGAAGAAGATGAATGTCGCCACAAGGGCTATAATCACGCCTACGGCAATGATTTTCATGGAGATGTCCTGCTGTGTGCGCTCCACCTTGCCGGTTGTTGCGCCCGAGCCTTTCAGCTCACGGCTCGCAAGTCCTATGGCGCTGCGTATGATGCCCCATTGCTTCACGATGCCGATGAGACCTGCCATGGCTATGCCGCCGATGCCGATGTGACGGGCGAAAGTGCTGAAAATCAGTTCCGGAGACATGTCCGTGACGCTGCCGAGGGCGGCAAGGTCAAAGGTCGGGTTGAGCATCTGCAGTGTCTCGTCGCCAAGGAAAGGCATAAGCGGAACAAGAACGAACCATACGACTGCCGAACCGGCACAGATTATCGCCGCGTATTTCAAGCCTACGATGTAGCCGAGTCCGAGAACCGCCGCACTGGTGTTTATGCTGAACACTAACTTTGCCTTCTCTGCAAGAGCCGCACCGTAAGGGATGGCACGTGTGGAGAACGCCTCTGCCCATGTGCCGAACGTAGAGACGAGGAAGTCATAGATGCCGCCTATCGCGCCGGCAGTGAGCAATGTCTTCGCCTGACCGCCGCCTTCCTCACCGCTGACAAGCACCTGTGCCGTGGCGGTTGCCTCGGGGAAAGGGTACTTTCCGTGCTGGTCCTTGACAAAGAACTTGCGGAACGGGATGAGGAAAAGTATGCCGAGGATGCCGCCGAGAAGGGAGGAGAGGAACACCTGGATGAAACTTACCGTGACCTCCGGATACTTCGCCTGAATGATATATAGCGCAGGAAGCGTGAATATCGCGCCCGCCACGATTACTCCCGAGCATGCTCCGATGCTCTGGATGATGACATTCTCGCCCAAAGCCTTGCTGCGCTTCGTCGCCGAGGACACTCCCACGGCGATGATGGCGATGGGAATGGCTGCCTCAAAGACTTGTCCCACCTTCAAGCCGAGGAACGCCGCCGCGGCAGAGAACACAACCGCCATGAGCAATCCCCAACATACGGACCACACATTAACCTCCGGATGGCTCTCCTTCGGGGAGAGTACCGGCTCGTAATTTTCACCCTCCTTCAGCTCGCGGAAGGCATTTTCTGGTAGTTTTGCCATAATATATTATTAATTCAGAGTGCAAAATTACTCATTTTTCTTGAGAATGCCGAATAAAGCTCCTTTTTATTTTGACAAATCACTAAAAATGACTACCTTTGCAGAAGGCAAGCTGCACCTCGGCAGTGTTGAGCAAGCTCCACTGCACTCGGTTTGCATTGCCTTTGCAAAAGATAATAATCAAACTACAAGGCTATGAGTTTTACTGAAAACGCCATCAACATCTTCAATCGCGCCATTGCCGATTACCATGTGAAAGACAATGTAGACACCCCGATAAACAACCCTTACGAGGAGGGAACAATAGAGAACCGGCTGTATCTGAAATGCTGGATAGACACCGTGCAGTGGCACTTTGAGGACATCATCCGCGACCCGCAGATTGCTCCGGAAGAGGCTGTCGTGCTGAAAAGGCGCATCGACAAGTCCAACCAGGACCGCACTGACCTTGTGGAACAGATAGACTCTTATTTCCTGAAGCTGTACGCCGATGTGCAAGTCCTTGACGGTGCGACTATCAACACTGAGTCGCCGGCATGGGCGATTGACCGCCTCTCTATCCTGCAACTCAAGATTTACCACATGAAGGAACAGGTGGAGCGCGATGATGCGCAACCGGAACACAAGGCGAAGTGCAAGGCAAAGCTCGATGTGCTGCTCGAACAGAACGTCGACCTCCCTACTGCCATCGACCAGCTCCTTGCCGACATCGAGGCAGGACGCAAGTACATGAAGGTATACAGACAGATGAAGATGTACAACGACCCGTCAACAAACCCTGTTCTTTATAAGAAATAAGCACCCGGGGTTAATGGGTTGCAGTGGATAGGGTGGTGCAACATGATGTCTCATGGTCAAACATGATTTCTCATGATTCAACATGTTTTATCATGAAGTCATGCCGCATCGTGATTCAGCATGGTGCATCATGTTGCAACAACGATAAGTCATGTTGCACCACCCTCATCCCCAACAACCCATTAACCTCCAACCCGCAACCAACTTAATGAGACTACTCTGCATAAGATTCTCTGCCATCGGCGACGTAGCCATGACAGTGCCCGTCGTCAAGGCTCTTGCCATGGCACGCCCTGACCTGCACATCATCATGGTCAGCCGTCCGTTTGCCAAGGCGTTCTACGAGGGACTTGCACCGAATGTGGAATTTGTGGGGATGAACCTGAAAGACAGCCGCTACAAAGGCATCAACGGACTGAGGCATGTCTATCATGACCTCCGTGCACTGAAACCGGACATGGTGGCAGACTTGCATGATGTCCTGCGCACAAAATATGCCCGTCTGCGTTTCCGCGTGGCGGGCATCCCTGTATCTTATATCGACAAGAACCGCGCCGCAAGGAAGGAAATAACACGCCGGGAGGACAAAATCCTCATGCAGCAGGCCACTTCCTTCGAGAAATACAAGGCAGTGTTCAGCCGGCTGGGACTGGATTTCGAGATTCCAAAGGAAGCTCCTTTGGCACCGAAAGAGCCGCCTGTCGGAATCCCGGAAAAGGCTGTCGGCATAGCTCCTTTTGCCGCACATGACGGAAAAATCTACCCAGTCGGCAAAATGGAGACAGTGATTCAACTGCTGACAAAGCAGCATCCGGACCTCAACATCTATCTCTTCGGTGGCGGACCGAGGGACAAAGCGCAGTTCAGCACATGGCAAAGCATGTATGACAATGTGCTGTATGCCGGAGATTTCTGCCGTGACATGGGCGATGAGCTTGCCGTGATGAAGTGCATGAAGTGCATGGTGACAATGGACTCGGGCAACATGCACCTCGCATCCCTTGTCGGCACACCGGTCGTAAGCATCTGGGGAGCGACGCATCCGTTCACGGGCTTCATGGGCTGGGGACAGAGCGAGACGGACATTGTGCAGGCGGAACTGCCTTGCCGCCCGTGCAGCATCTACGGCAACAAGCCTTGCCTGCGTGGCGACTATGCCTGCCTGAACAGCATAAAGCCGGAGGAGATTGTCGGAAAAGTGAACAAATATCTGTAATTCTGATAAAATAAAAACACCACTATAACATGAACAAAATCATTAGAAAAGAACAATTCTCCGAGAAGGTTTTCCTTTTCGAGGTTGAAGCACCGCTGATTGCAAAGTCAAGAAAGGCGGGGCATTTTGTCATTGTACGTGTAGACAAGAAGGGTGAGCGCATGCCGCTGACCATCGCGGACGCTGACACCGGCAAAGGAACCATAACACTTGTGGTTCAGGAAGTGGGACTGTCAAGCAAGAAGCTTTGCCGCCTGAATGCCGGCGACACTATCCTTGACATCGTCGGACCTCTTGGCAACGCCACACGAATCAAGAACTATGGCACTGTGCTCTGTGCCTCCGGTGGTGTCGGCACAGCACCGTTGCTGCCTATCGTCAAGGCGTTGAAGGCTGCCGGCAACCGTGTACTGTCTGTCATTGCAGGACGCACAGCCGAGCTTGTAATCCTTGAGGACGAGATAAGAAAGCATTCCGACGAGGTGATTGTCATGACCGATGACGGCTCAAAGGGCGAGAAGGGCGTCGTGACCGTGGGCATGGAGAAGTTCATAGCGCAAGAGCATATAGACAAGGCGATAGCCATCGGTCCTGCGATAATGATGAAGTTCGCGTCGATGACCACCCTGAAGCATGACATACCGACAGAGGTGTCGCTCAACACTATCATGGTCGACGGCACGGGAATGTGTGGTGCGTGCCGCCTTTCCATAGGCGGAAAGACGAAGTTTGTCTGCATCGACGGTCCGGAATTTGACGCATCACTTGTCGATTGGGACGAGATGCTGAAGCGCATGGGCACATTCAAGAATGCCGAGCGTGACGAACTGGAGCATTTCGCCGAGCACCTTGCGGACAATAACGATGCGGAGGAGACCTGCAAGGCTGTCGCCGCAACTGCGGAAAACACAGACTCCGCCGATGCTCCGCTGTCGGAACTGACTGACCGCAACGCTCCTTGGCGTGAGGAACTGCGCAAGTCGATGAAGCCAAAGGAGCGTACTGCCATCGAGCGCGTGACGATGCCGGAGCTTGACCCTGTCTATCGTGCCACAACCCGCACGGAGGAGGTCAACAAGGGTCTTACCCCTGAGCAGGCTCTCATTGAGGCCAAACGCTGCCTTGACTGTCCGAAACCGCAGTGTGTGGAGGGCTGTCCTGTAAGCATAAACATCCCTTCTTTCGTCAAGAACATAGAGCGAGGAGAGTTCCTCGCTGCCGCCAAAGTGCTGAAATCCACCTCTGCACTCCCTGCTGTCTGTGGACGTGTATGCCCGCAGGAGAAGCAGTGTGAGTCAAAGTGTATACATCTGAAGATGAATGAGCCGGCTGTGGCTATCGGCTATCTCGAGCGTTTCGCTGCCGACTATGAGCGTGAGAGCGGCAAGGCGGCACTCCCTGAGTGTGCACCTGCCAAGGGCATCAAGGTGGCTGTGGTAGGTTCAGGCCCTTCAGGACTGTCTTTTGCCGGCGACATGGTGAAGAAAGGCTATGAGGTTCATGTCTTCGAGGCTCTCCATGAGATAGGCGGTGTGCTGAAATACGGCATCCCTGAGTTCCGTCTTCCTAACAGTATCGTGGAGTTTGAGATAGACAACCTCCGCAAACTCGGTGTGAAATTCTACACAGACACCGTTGTCGGCAAGACAATATCTGTCGACGAGCTTGAACAGCAGGGATTCAAGGGCATCTTTGTCGGCTCAGGCGCAGGTCTTCCTAACTTCATGAACATCAGCGGAGAGAACCTCCTGAACATCATGTCGTCCAACGAATACCTCACACGCGTCAACCTTATGGACGCTGCCAACCCTACAATGGACACACCGCTCAACCCTGCGAAGTCCGTCCTTGTTGTCGGCGGAGGCAACACAGCGATGGACTCCTGCCGCACGGCGAAGCGTCTCGGTGCTGATGTGACTCTCGTCTACCGTCGTTCAGAGGCAGAGATGCCGGCACGTCTGGAGGAGGTTAAGCACGCAAAGGAGGAGGGTATAAACTTCCTTACGCTGCATAATCCTGTCGAGTACATCGGCGATGAGAACGGTGCTGTAAAGCAGGCAGTGCTCGCTGTCATGGAGCTTGGAGAGCCTGATGCTTCCGGTCGCCGCTCACCTGTTGATACCGGCAAGCGCATAACGATAGATGTCGACCAGGTTGTCGTGGCAGTCGGTGTGTCTCCTAACCCGCTTGTGCCTAAGTCTGTGGCAGGACTGGAGCTCGGACGCAAGAACACCATTGTCGTCAACGACAACATGGAGTCCTCCCACAAGGGACTTTATGCCGGCGGAGACATCGTCCGCGGCGGTGCGACAGTCATCCTCGCAATGGGCGACGGACGCCGTGCTGCAGCGAACATGGATGCCGCTCTGAGCGAATAGCCAACAAATCATCATTGCGTTTTGCCGGACACCTATATTTTTTTTAACAGTTTTTTGACATGTGGCGTTGCGTCTGTTTGGGGCAGGAATATGTTCCGCAAAAGCGCACTCTTACGGTATAAAAAACACAGGATAATTATTGCCAAAATGAAAGGTAACACTTTGCACTGCAAAAGGTATCACTTGACATGATAAAAGGTAACACTTTGCATAGTAAAGTGTTACCTTTTGTTGTATCAATGATTTGTTGGCAATCTGTTACCTTTTACCACCGGGTGGCGAAACGCACAACCGTGACCTTTTCCTTAGGCAGCATGCCCCGTGTGCAGTCATAGTTTCCGTGCCTCTTTCTTGCAGTTTTCGAGGGCTTTGAGGAAACTTTCCTTTGCGCAAAGGCGTGCGAAACCTGCGCTTGCGCAAAGGCGTGCGGCGTCAGTGTCGCTCTGGTAGTGGAAGCCTACGATTGTGCGGCTTGCACCAAGCTCATAGCCCACACGCATGATTTCCGTTCCATGCTCGGGATAGATGGCGG
Organism: Palleniella intestinalis; assembly: GCF_013166595.1. Lineage (GTDB taxonomy): Bacteria > Bacteroidota > Bacteroidia > Bacteroidales > Bacteroidaceae > Prevotella > Prevotella intestinalis. The sequence continues at coordinate 137,285 of NZ_JABKKG010000008.1, forward strand.
TGAGGAGCATCGCTGCCGCCCATGCGCGCACGGTGTGGCCTGACGGATAGGATGTGTAGTCCGTAGGTCCCTCGTCCTCAGGAATGGGTGTCGCCTCCTTGAAATGCTGGTATGGGCGGTGGCGCGCGAAAGTGTTCTTGGCGTGCTGTATACCGCCGCGCACGTCCTGCATCAGCCCTTTCAGTGTCTTTGTGAGCACAGGGCAGTTCTTTTCGGTCAGTTCTTTGCCCACGGCAGGTGAGAAGCGTTTGAGATAGTACGCTATGGACGTGTTGGCATCCATTACGGCTGTGTCGCCGCGTGCCGTGAGGCGCAGGCGCTTGCCCTTCTCGTAGATGATGCTGTCGTTGGTGAATTCCTCCGTTCCGAACTCCGGTGGTGCCGGGAGGTAGTGTAGGGCGTCGGGCATACTGTCGCCTTCGTCGAGGAATGTCAAGCCGTAGCCCCATTTCTGATTCTTTATCTCTTTCTGCGCAGAGGCAGGCAGGGCGATGAGAAGCAGGGCGATGATGAGATGTAATGATTTCATTTTTTTTTGTTGTTTTTCAGTTTTGGCAGGAGAGAGGGGGCTGTCAGTATTGTCAGTACTGTCAATTTTGTCAATACTGTCAGAACTGTCTATCCTGCCAAAACCGATTAAATGTTTGCCTTTATGAGCTCCATGAGACGCTCCACAGCCTCTTCGGCAGGGATGTTCTTCTGCACGCACTCCTTCTGCTTGTAGAGGGAGACGCGGCCCGGACCTGCTCCGACATAGCCGAAATCAGCGTCTGCCATTTCACCCGGACCATTGACAATGCAGCCCATGATGCCGATTTTCAGTGTCTTGAAACGGCTGTCGTGCTCCGCTTCGCTGTTCACGGCCTCCTTGATGCGTGCTATTGTCGACTGAAGGTCATAGAGCGTGCGGCCGCAACCCGGGCAAGAGATGAACTCAGGTTTGGTGAAACGTACGCGTGCCGCCTGCAAGATGCTGTCGGCAAGGGCAGTGAGGTCGGTGTCAAGAAGTGTGGAATGGTTCTCTATGACAAGGTCTTTCGCCTTGCCGTCGATAAGCAGTGCACCTGCCGACATTGCCGCTTTCAGCTGCAAATCCTCAAGATTGTCCTCGTTGAACGACAGGAAAAGTGTGCCGTCGGTTATGACAGCGTTTTCCCTTTTCTCAGCACATTCTGCGATTGCAGCCACGAGTTTTTTTGCCACAGGTATCTCGCATTCAGGCTCTTCGGAGAGACTCACACGGATTGTGTCGCCTATTCCTTCGGTCAGGAGTGCTCCGATGCCCACGGCAGACTTGATTCTGCCGTCCTCACCCTCACCGGCTTCCGTCACTCCGAGGTGCAACGGGTAGTGCATGTCCTCCTTGTCCATGGCTTCGACAAGCAGGCGCACGCTCTGCACCATGACCACTGTGTTGGACGCTTTTATGGAGATGACGACATCGTTGAAGTCCTCCTTGCGGCAGATGCGCAGGAATTCGAGGCACGACTCGACGATTCCGGCAGGAGTGTCACCGTAGCGTGACATGATGCGGTCGGACAGTGAACCGTGGTTTACGCCTATGCGCACGGCTGTGTTGTGCTCGCGGCAGATGTTGAGGAACGGCACAAACCTGTTCTCTATCTTACGCAGTTCTGCCGCATATTCCTCGTCCGTGTATTCCAACTGCTTGAAAGTCCTTGCCGGATCGACATAGTTTCCGGGATTCACACGCACTTTTTCACAGTAAAGTGCCGCTGTGTCCGCCACGTTTGCATTGAAATGCACGTCGGCAACGAGAGGAGTCATTATGCCTTCTGCCTTGAGTGCCGCAGAGATGTTGCACATGTTCTCCGCCTCACGGTTGCCCTGCGTTGTCAGGCGGACAAGCTCTCCACCGGCAGCTACGATGCGTTTTGCCTGTTCGATGCAAGCCACCGTGTCGTTGGTGTTGGTGGTTGTCATCGACTGCACACGTATCGGGTTGTCACCACCTATGGCGGTTGTGCCGACACGTGTGACGGTAGTCCTTCTTCTTTCCATAGTCCGCTTATCAGTTAGTCTTGTAAGTGAACTTCACTTCGGCGAGGTCCTGATTGGCCTTCTCTATCTTTTTGCAGAGAGAAGCCTTGTAGTCAGCGAGACGTTCTGCCACGGCAGTGTCGGAGAGGGCTATCATCTCCATGGCAAGGATGGCCGCGTTGAGTGCCGCATTGACGCCAACGGTGGCGACAGGGATTCCCGGCGGCATCTGGATTATGGAGTACATGGCGTCCACACCGTCAAGCACGCTGCCCTTGATAGGCACACCTATGACAGGAAGTGTAGTGGATGCAGCGATGACTCCCGGCAGTGCGGCAGCCATTCCGGCAGCGGCGATAATCACTTTTATGCCACGTGCGGCAGCGTTCTTTGCGAATTCCTCTACTGCATCAGGAGTGCGGTGGGCGGAGAGAGCATTCACCTCGAAAGGAATCTGCTGCTCGTCGAGGAACTTCATAGCCTTTTCCATTACCGGCAGGTCGCTTGTGCTGCCCATGATGATTGATACCAATGGTTTCATGTTTCTGTAGTTTTTATTGTTGTTTTATGTTGTTTTTGCGTTTGTTGCTGTCTGTTTTTCGGGTGTTATATTATAAGCACCACAAAGAATGTTGTGACAAAGCCCACGAGAAAGCCTGTGCATATCTCGGAGAGGGTGTGCAGGCGGAGCAGCATTCGTGCCGTTCCGAGCAGTCCGGCGATGATTATGAGCACGGAGAGCCACCATATTGCGTTGAATCCGAATATGAATGAGAATGCCGCCACGCCGCCTGTCATACCGCCAATTGCCGCCATGTGGGTGGACACTTTCAGCCAATTGTTAATCATTGCGCAGACAACCTGCACGAAGAGTGCCGCCACGATGATGGCAGACATGAAATGCGGGAAGTGCATCCACCGCATTATGTGGTAGCAGGCGAGGTAGGAGAGGATGGAGATGATGTAGGGTATCATGCGTTTCTCCCGCTTTCCGAGGTGGTAGAGTGACCATCCGTGGTACTTTCGGTAGGAGTGTATGAGCACCGTCGGCAGCAGTATGGTGAAGAAATATGTTGTTATGACGACATACAGCTTATACTGCCACGGCAGGAGGCTCAGGTAGCTGAATGCGAACAGTGCTATCATTCCCACGATGGGAAGATAGAACGGTGTGAAAAGCAGTGACAGCATGCGTGCCACGGGGATTAGTTTCTTCTCGGACATCTTGCTCTTTTTGGCGTGTGTTATGTATTGTTGTTGCGGTTTTCTTCTTTATTTGTTGAGGTTGGAATCGGAGTCTTCTGCCTTTGTCCGGTAATTATTGCTTGTCCTCATTTTCAATTGCGACCGCAGTGTGGACGCAATTGGGTAAAGCCTGTAGAATTGGCGGCACAGTGCTTCTTTTCCCATGATTTGTTTACTTATGGATTATGTGTAGGACCTTGCTTGCTCCTATTATAATATATATGCGTTTGCAACATAAAGTGAGAGGGATGAAAGCCTTATTTCCTCAATCTTGCGGAAGGGATGCCCATCTGTTCACGGTACTTCGCTATCGTACGGCGGGCGATAGGGTAGCCTTTCTCGGTCATGAGGGTGACAAGTTTCTCATCGGAGAGAGGGCGTTTCTTGTCCTCGTTGTCAATGATTTCCTTCAAGGCAGCCTTGATTACCTTTGTCGCTGTAACTTCTCCGTCCTTTGTCTCGTAGCCTTCGGAGAAGAAATGCCTTAGGGAGAATGTGCCCCACGGTGTCTGCACATATTTCTCACGGCTCACTCTGGAGATTGTGGAGATGTCAAGTCCCGTGCGTTCGGCCACGTTCTTCAGCACCATGGGTCGCAAGTCGTTCTCGTCCCCGCTAAGAAAATACGGGCGCTGCATCTTGATTATCGCGTCCATTGTGGTCACAAGTGTTGCGTTGCGTTGCTTCAAAGCATCTATGTACTGCCGTGCGCTCTCCACATTGTTGCGTGTGAAGTCGTAAGCCTCCTTCTCCTCGCGCGTCATCTGTGTGCCACTCATCTCGTTTATAAGTTCTTCGTCCTCCTTCACGACATGGAGCTGCGGCACGCGACCATTGTTCAGTTCGAAGGAAATGTCACCGTCATAATCCACATGGACAATGAAATCCGGCGTAATCTGCTGCATGGAACGCCCCTGAGTCTCACCAAGAGCCGCGCCCGGCTTAGGGTTCAGGCGGTGGCGTATCTCACGCCTGATGTCCTCAGCCTGTGCTTCAGACAGATGAAGGGTCTTGCCGATACGCTCCCAACGGTTGTTGCTGAAGTCGTCATAGCATTCGTTGATGATGCGGTACATGAGCATTGTCTGCGGCGTTGCCGTCATTCTTTCCACCTGAACGAGCAGGCATTCCTTCAGATTCCTGGTGCCTATGCCGGCAGGGTCAAACTCCTGAAGGCGCAGAAGGACAGCTTCTATCTCGTCAGGCTCCACGAAAAGGTTCTCATAGATGGCGAGTTCGTCGGCGATAGTCTGCAAATCCTTGCGCAGAAGTCCGTCATCGTCAAGGGAGCAGATGAGATATTCCATTATCCGGTGCTCATCTTCGGTAAGTTCCTCGAGGTTCATCTGCTCATTGAGGATGTCGATGAATGACACTGTGTTCCCATCCTCCACCGTCCTTTCCTCACCATTGCCGCCGTAAGGCAACCTGTCGTCCTTGCCCATAAGGTCAAGAGCGTCGTTCAAGGCGTCCTCCCTCCGCTCCTCCTCGTCACTCTTTCCCGGTGTCTCGGAAGGCATGTCCGCCGCCTCGCGGTCATCATAGTCAGGTTCGAGGGAAGGGTTTGTGTCCAGTTCCCGCAGCACATTGTCCTCCAGTTGTGCAAGAGGCATCTCCAGCATCTTCACCACAAGCACTTGCTGTGCTGACAGATGCTGTTGCAGAAGCTGCCGCTGCTCCTGTTTCTGTATGTTGGAAAGGCTTTGTTTCATAGTGGATTATTGGTTTTGGGTTGTTGGTTTTAGGTTATGGGATGTGGCGGTTGTCATGGGAAATCATGTTGAACCATGCGTTATAATGGTACATCATGATACTCCACTACCTACAACCTTCAACTCACAACCTCAAAGATTCACTTCCAGTAGCACTCCAATTGCCGTGCCATGTTTGACAGGACAGTAGGGTCGTCATAAGCATATTTCTCCCAAATCTTCCTGCATGGCTCAAGCAAAGGGTCGTCGCAATCCTCCGGGGTCTGTACAAATGGGTCGCAATGGAGGTAGATTCCGAGTACATAGGCAACGTCCTCGGCGCGTATGTCAAGGAGTTTCGCCAGTTCCTTCACGTCAGGTGTCTCCGCCACCATTGTCGTAGGGATAAGTTGGAAGTACAGGTCAAGAATCATGACGAGCATAACCGGAGTGATCAGCGGGCGTCCTGTGAGTTGTGCCGTAGGAGCGTTGACAGGGCGGAAGTCCAGTTCGAAGGTCTCGTTCACCTTCACATCGTCATAAAATTCGCCGGCATTTCCCATACCGTTCAGTGCGCGCAGCTTCTTGCAAGTCAGCGAAAGCCGCTTCGGATTCCTGCCGACGGTCGCCATGAACCTTTCCAATGATGGTGGCAACTGCTGCCGTAGGGAGAACATCTTCTGGTAGATGACCTGCGGCGGTATGTGCAGTTCGAGAGCCAGTCGCACAGTGTCGCGCGAGTACATAGGCTTTATGCCTTCCGGTTTCTTTTGGTAAAGCTGTACCACAAGAGGCCAAAGTTCGTCTGTCCAAGTCATATCGTGGTTGTAGGTTATGGGTTAATGATGGAGTCAGAGGGTTGTCGTGACGCGGCATTGCTTTCATGATGTAGTGTCATGCGCCATGATATAGCGTCCTGCACCATGATGTAACATGTTTCAACAGGATGAATCATGGTGCAAAAGCAACACAACAACCCCATTAATTTCTATCCTTTCTGCGAAAGGGCAAGTGCATACATGCGGATTTTCTTCACCATGGCGAGGAGACCGTTTGAGCGTGTAGGCGACAGATGGTCCTTGAGTCCTATTTCCTCGATGAAGTAAAGGTCGGCATCGAGTATCTCTTTCGGTGTGTGGTCGTTAAGGACACGGATAAGAAGGGCGATGATTCCCTTCACAATGAGTGCGTCGCTCTCCGCCTGAAGGTGGAGAAGTCCGTCGCGCATGTCCGCCTGCAGCCACACACGGCTCTGGCATCCGTCGATGAGATTGTCGTCAGTCTTGTACTTGTCCTCCAATGGTTCCTGTTCGTTGCCGAGGTCGATGAGCAGCTGGTATTTGTCCATCCAGTCGTCAAAGTCCTGGAATTCCTCGATTACTTCGTCTTGTATTTCGTTGATTGTCATGGTTGTTGGTGTTTTTTTTGTTGGGTCAGTAATGACAATTTTGTCAATACTGTCAGTTGTGAAAGCTCTGACAATACTGACAGTACTGTCATAACTGACAAAATTGATAATGAAACTTTAACTCTTCTTCAGCACAAAGAGCTTGTCGCTCGGGCGCACTTTCTCCGGCACGGGGATGCTCACACGCCGGCCTTTCTCCGCCTTTTCCACCGACTTGAGGTCAAACCTAATCTCCTCACACTCGAAGCGCACGGCACCCGTTGTGGGGCCTGTAATGAGGAGAGTGTCGCCGACGGCTATCTCCTGCGCCTCGACCTGGAACTCCGCCACACCTATTTTGGAGAAATATTTTATGGTCTTCGCGCTGTACACCTTCTTCTCCGTAGCCTTGGAACCATAGGAATCGTTCCACTCGCCGAGGGTCTGTCCCTGATAATAACCGTCCCAAAAGCCACGGTTGAAGACACGTGCGAGACGCTCGTCCCATTCATCTTTCCTTGCCTCGGTGAACTCTTTCGGGCAGCCCGTACCGGCATTACGGTGGTCGGAGAGCACGGCATTGATAGCCTCATTGTAGCATCGCACGACATTGTCCACATACTCCGGTCCGCGCGCCCTGCCCTCTATCTTGAACACTCGCACTCCGGCGTCCATCATGCGGTCGATGAAACGGATGGTCTTGAGGTCCTTCGGTGACATGATGTACTTGTTGTCAATCTCCAGTTCGTTACCCGTCTCTATGTCCGTCACACGGTAGCCGCGTCGGCAAATCTGCACACACTCGCCACGGTTGGCGGAGCGGTTGGCGTTTTGCAGTGAGAGATAACACTTTCCGGAGATTGCCATGCACAGCGCACCGTGGCAGAACATCTCGATGCGGAGCAAGTTTCCTGACGGGCCGCAGACATTCTGCTCCACAATCTGACGGTGGATTTCCGCCACCTGCTCCATGTTCAGCTCACGCGCAAGCACCACGACATCGGCAAACTGCGCATAGAATTTCGCCGCTTCGATGTTGGAGATGTTCAGCTGCGTGGACAGATGCACCTCCTGCCCTATGGAGCGCGCATAAGTCATGACAGCCACATCGCTGGCGATGACGGCAGAAATTTGTGCCGCCTTTGCCGCATCGACTATCCGGTGCATGGTCTCGATGTCCTCACCGTAGATGACTGTGTTCACCGTAAGGTACGATTTCAGCCCATGCTCGTGGCATGTCGCCGCTATTTCGTGCAGGTCGTCGATGGAAAAAGTCGATGCCGAATGCGCACGCATGTTAAGTTGCCCTATGCCGAAATACACCGATTGTGCTCCGGCGTTTATGGCAGCGGCGAGGGACTCGCGTGAGCCCACGGGTGCCATTATCTCATATTCCAGTCTGTTTTCGTTCATAATGCAAAGATACTATTTTTAATTGGAAATTAAAAAGAATAGTCTTGAAAAAATCATCCTCGGCACATTTTTTTGCAAATGGCTGTGGCATGAAAAACCAAAGGTTACCTTTCATGGTGCGAAAGGTAACACTTTGCATGGTAAAAGGTAACGTTTTGCACTGCGAAAGGTTACCTTTTGCCCGTAGTTTTGTAACACACTGTGTGTTAACGCTTTAGCTATTGTTCTTGTATTATGTCGCTCTCTAAGCAGAAAAGTTCACTAATAAAAAACATATTTTTCCTCACATGTTGCTCAACTCCAAATATTTTTTAGTAAATTTGCAAGCAAAAGAAAAACTATATATATCTTAATTTAAAGACGAACTAATAATCATCTGAATACACGATGTCATTGTGGAGCAGACTAATAGGAGGCAGGAAAACTGAAGATACAGATAATTTCTTCAGTGGTAATGCTGTACATGCACGGCTTAATCCGGAAAACTATGCCATAATAGATATAGAAGTGGGAGTAAAAGACCATAAAATCCATGACATAGGGGCATTGCGGCATGATGGCGCGACATTCCATAGAGCTTCAAAAAGCGAATTGCTTGAATTCTTGAAGGACACGGATTACCTCTGTGGGCATAACATTATCCACCATGATGCCAAATACTTGTTTGGGGAGGATAAGTGCAGATGGGCATTGGTCGATACATTATATATCTCGCCATTGCTGTTCCCGGAACGCCCTTACCACAGGCTTGTCAAAGACGACAAACTGATGACGGAGCAGATGAACAATCCTGTCAATGACTGTGAGAAAGCGGAAATCCTCCTGCATGATGAGATTGCCCACTGGCATGCGTTGCCGGAGGAGAAGCGCAGATTGTTCGCATCATTGCTGAAAGGGAAGAAAGAGTTTGAGGGCTTCCTAAGCATTGTTGGAGCAGAATATGCCGATGAGAAGCTCCCTGAACTGATAAAGCGACTGTATGCAGGAAGGATATGCCGAAACGCCGACATAGAATCTCTTGTCAAGGCACATCCTTGCGGATTGGCTTATGCTTTGGCACTGGTTGACACAACGGACAGTCATTCTGTGACCCCGGGTTGGGTAATCCATAATTATCCGGAGGTGGAGTTCATTGTCAAGTTCCTGCGCAACACGCATTGTGCGGAAGGCTGTGACTATTGTTCCACACAAATGGATGTGCTGCACAACCTGAAGGTGTTTTTCGGCTATGACAAGTTCCGCACCTATGAGGGTGAACCCTTGCAGGAGAGGGCTGCCCAAGCAGCGGTGGATGGCAAGTCGCTGCTGGCAATATTCCCTACCGGCGGAGGAAAATCGCTGACATTCCAGCTGCCGGCACTTATGGCAGGGCGTGCTGTCCATGGACTCACCATTGTCATCTCACCTTTGCAGTCGCTCATGAAAGACCAAGTCGACAATCTTGCCGACAGAGGCATTACGGATGCTGTGACTATTAAATGTTAGACCCTATCACAAGGGCGAATGCCATACAAAGGGTGCAGGAAGGGGATGCCTCTCTGTTGTACATCTCTCCTGAAATGCTCCGTTCAAAAACCATTGAGCGGATTCTCATGATGCGCCATGTCGTAAGGTTTGTCATTGACGAAGCTCATTGCTTCTCTTCATGGGGACAGGATTTCAGGGTTGACTACTTGTATATCGGCACGTTTATCAAGGAATATCAGCGGAAAAAGCATTGTAAAGAACCAATTCCGGTCTCTTGCTTTACGGCTACGGCGAAGCAGAAGGTGATACAGGACATCTGTGACTATTTCAAGCAGACTCTGAATCTTGACCTGCAACTTTTCGCATCCACCGCTTCAAGGACAAACCTTCAGTATTCTGTCATCCATGCTGACAATGATAATGACAAATATCTCAAGCTGAGAGAGCTTGTCGCAAGTTCTGATTGTCCCACAATTGTTTATGTCTCACGCACGAAACGCACAAAAGACCTGGCTGCCAAACTGACCCGCGACGGTTACAAAGCATTGCCGTTCAATGGACAGATGGAGGCTGACAAGAAGATTGCCAATCAGGATGCTTTCATGACCGATAAGGTGCGGATTATTGTGGCGACATCCGCATTCGGTATGGGAGTGGACAAGAAGGATGTCGGGCTTGTAGTCCATTATGACATTTCCGACTCTTTGGAGAATTATGTCCAAGAAGCCGGCAGGGCGGGGCGTGACCCAAGCCTTGACGCACGTTGCTATGTGCTTTACAGTGACAATGACTTGGACAAGCATTTCATACTCCTGAATCAGACAAAGTTGAGTATTAGTGAGATACAGCAAGTATGGAAGGCTGTGAAAGTCCTTACCAAGCAACGCATGAATGTCAGTTGCTCGGCACTGGAGATTGCACGTCAGGCAGGTTGGGATGACTCTGTGTCAGATATAGAAACGCGTGTCCGTACGGCATTGGCAGCCTTGGAGCGAAGCGGATATTTGGTGAGAGGGAACAATGTGCCGCATGTCTATGCCACAGGAATCACGGTGAAGAACATGGACGAAGCACGGAAGCGCATATCTGAATCAAGACTCTTTGAAAGTGATGAGATAGAGAAATCCGTCAGAATCATCAAGTCCCTGATTACACAAAAGCATATTGCCAAGGCTTTGGACTCGGAAGCTGAGTCGCGCATAGACTATTTGGCAGACATTCTCGGATTAAGCAAAAGGGATGTCATCTCCGTTGTGGAGAGGATGAGGCAGGAGGGAATACTTGCCGACAGCAAGGACATCTCTGCCTATCTGCTGGATGCCGGAGATACGGAGCGAAAGTCACGGATGCTTCTTGAACGCTTTGCCAGACTCGAACAATATATCCTTAACAACATACCTGAGGAGTCGTTGCGCATTTCATGTAAGCAACTTAATGATGATGCCGTGAATGCCGGTATAGGCACATCTAAAGAGAAAGACATCCGCACATTGCTATATTTCCTTACTATAAAAGGCTATACACGCAAGAAGGAGGATGCTGCAAACAATATGGAGATAGTGCGCCTTGCCAATTCCGAAGCGACAATAAAGCGGTTTGAAAAACGTTTGGAGATAAGCCGGTTTGCAATAGAATGGCTGTATGGCATCGCTCTGGAGAGGGAAAAGGACGGTTCTGAGAACAAATCGGTGCAATTCTCTGTCATAGAGCTTCTTGACAATATAAAGGAACATTCCTTGTCACTCTTCAATAGTCCGGACGAAGTCCACCTTGAAGACGTTGAAGAGGCACTCCTCTATTTGTCCAAAATCGGTGCTCTGAAACTGGACGGAGGTTTCCTTGTCCTCTATAATGCAATGAACATCAAGAGGATAAAGGACAATAAAGCTCGTTACAAGTTGGATGATTACAGGATGCTCAACGAGTTCTACAAACAGAAAATCCAACAAATTCATATTGTCGGCGAATATGCGAACCTGATGGTAAGGGATTATAATGCTGCATTACAGTATGTCAAGGACTATTTCCAGATGGATTACAGGAAATTCGTCTCAAAATACTTCAAAGGGGAAAGAGTAAGCGAGATACAGCGTAACCTGACACCGCAGAAATATGACCAGCTGTTCGGGCAGTTGTCCAAATGTCAAATGGAGATTATTTCTGACAAAGATTCACGGTGTATCGTCGTAGCGGCAGGCCCCGGAAGTGGGAAAACACGTGTGCTTGTCCATAAACTTGCCTCCCTGCTGCTTTTGGAGGACGTGAAGCATGAGCAACTCCTCATGCTGACATTTTCAAGGGCTGCCGCAATGGAATTCAAGCAGAGACTTATTGGATTGATAGGCAACGCCGCCCATTTTGTCGAGATAAAGACATTCCATTCCTATTGCTTTGACCTTTTAGGACGCATAGGCAATCTTGATGATGCGAAGGATGTAGTTGCGAAAGCTGCTGAGACGATCAGCCAAGGTGAGGTTGAGCCAAACAAGATTGGCAAGTCGGTGCTTGTCATCGATGAGGCTCAGGACATGAGTGTCGGAGAGTATTCCTTGGTGAAGGCTTTGATGGACAACAACGAGGAAATGCGTGTCATTGCTGTCGGCGATGATGACCAAAACATTTACGAGTTCCGTGGTTCTGCATCTGAATATATGTACCGTCTGACCAAAGAGGACGGAAGCAGATTCATTGAGATGACAGAGAACTACCGCTGTGCCTTGAAGCCTGTGGACTTTGCCAACTGTTTTCTGAACTCGATAAAGAGCAGGATAAAAAACTCTCCCATTGTCTCTATGAGAAAGGAAGAAGGATGGGTGGAGATCACATATCATGATTCAATGTTCATGTATCAGCCACTTGCAGAAAATTTACTGAGTCATAGAACCAATGGAACCGTCTGTGTGCTCACTCAGACGAATGAAGAAGCTGTGATAGTGACTGCACTTCTGCGGAAATATGGTGTGAACAGCAAACTGATACAGTCCATGGACGGCTTGCGTTTCTTGAATATGGCAGAGGTGAGGTATTTCCTGAAATTCATAGGGAAACGGATAACGACACCACTTATTACGGAAGAATTGTGGGAGGATGCCAAGAATGCAACCTTTAATGCTTATGGAAGAAGTACAAGTCTGGCATTATTAAGAAATTGCCTGGAGCTGTTTGAGCAAACCAATAAGGCAAAATATTTCACTGATTTCAAGGAATTTGTATTTGAATCTGATGTGGAAGACTTTTGTGACATATCAGGTGCAGATGTCGTGGTGTCGACAATACATAAGGCAAAAGGCAGGGAATTCGATGACGTATATATGCTGGTCTCTGACAGGTATTCAAGAGATGACGGTCTTATGCGAAGGTATTATGTAGGAATGACGCGTGCAAAGAACAGGCTTTTCATACATACTAACGGCAATTTCTTCAATCATTTGCAGACAGACAAATATATGGTTGATCAGCAACAATATGGCATGCCTGATGAAGTTATTCTGCAATTATCCCATAAAGACGTTTTCCTCGGCTTCTTCAAAGCCAGGAAAAAGGAGGTCTTGGCGTTGAGAGGAGGGGATGCTTTGGTCTACAAGGATTTCATGTTAGCTAGTGCCTCAACAGGAGAGTATGTTGCAAAACTCTCACAAAAGATGCAGAACACAGTTTCGGAATGGGAGCGCAAAGGCTACAATGTGGAATCTGCCTCTGTGCGGTTCGTTGTGGCTTGGAAACCTAAAGATGCAGGAAAGGATGAGCCGGAGACTGCCGTCCTTTTGGCGGATTTGAAATTGTCACGTGAGAATGGACGGGAATAATAAAGGAAACAATTGAGAAACAAAAGAAGATGCGAGACATTTGGAATCCATGGCATGGTTGCATAAGGAAGAGCGAAGGGTGCGCACATTGCTACATGTATGCCATTGACGGCTATCGCGGACATGACGGCAGCGAAATCTATCGCACGAAGCAAGGCTTCGGCTATCCTGTCCAAAGGGACAGGAATGGGGCTTACAAGGTGCGAAGCGGTGAGATGCTGCGTGTCTGCATGACCTCTGATTTCTTCCTTAAAGAGGCGGATGCGTGGCGTGGGGAAGCATGGAGCATCATCCGCCGGCGTCCTGACGTGGTGTTCTTCCTATTGACGAAACGCCCGGAGCGTGTGGACGGCTGCCTGCCGCATGATTGGGGCGAGGGATGGGAGAATGTTTTCTTCAACGTCACCTGCGAGAACCAGCTCCGCGCCGATGAGCGAATACCCATCCTCCACCGCCTGCCGTTCAAGCATAAGGGCATCATGTGCGCCCCGCTGATAGGCAGGATTGACATAGCGGACTATCTGCATGAAGGGCAGATAGAGCAAGTGCTGTGCGGCGGCGAGAACTACGAAGGCTCGCGCCCCTGCCATTACGAGTGGGTGGAACTGCTGAGCCGCCAATGCCGCAACGCAAATGTCTCTTTTGTCTTCTGTGGCACAGGCAGCCGTTTTGTCAAAGACGGCAAAACCTACAACATCCCTCGTGGCAGGCAGTCGGAGCAAGCCTTCCGTTCCGGTCTGTCGTTTGAGGGCAAGCCCTTGCGCTTTGACCTGCGCGACCCTTTAGGTTTTGCCATTCCGCAGCAGGACGGCCATAGCCCACAATTCGCGAATCCCCGTTGCATCACCTGTGGAATGCACCTTGTCTGCAACGGATGTTCCGGTTGCGGGCGCTGCAAGAGTGATGAATAACGGATGTTTATGCCAATGCAGGTATTTTAATTAATGGTATACCGTGAAGGAGTTGCATGAATATCAGGTTGGCGTTGTTGCCTGACAAGAGTTGTCACAGCCTTGCCGTCACAGGGTTTTTGACACCCTTCATGGTTTTGAGGAAAGCCTTGGCACTGCCGAAATTGAGGTGGAGGTCAAGGCGTATGGGGACATGGTTCTTGTCGTCGGTGACGAAGAAGCGGACAATCTCCTTCTCCTTCTTGCCTTCAGGCTCGATGTAGGCGAGTTGCAGGCAGTTGTATTTTGCGCCGTCCTCTGCCTTGACGGTCTTGTTTCCGAGGTACTTTATCTTGGCGTTCTTCACCCCGCCGCCGTCAGCTATGGGGAAGACGATGGTGTGTCCCTTTTTCCAGCCGTTGGTGTTGTAGTTGCGCGCTTTGAGGAAGATGGCGAGCATGTCGTAGACAGGCTTCTGGAAGCGGTGTTCCTGCTGCAGGCGTTCTCCGCGTGAGGTCAGTTCCTTCATTATCACATTCACGCCGTTGTCGTAGTTGTAGAATAGTTCGTCGACATAATACCTCTTCCCTTCGCTTGCCCCTTTGCGGTAGTAGAGCGGCAGGCATTCGGGAGTGGTGTAGCAGAGGAGTGTGTCGCGCATACGGAAGTAGCGGTCAATCTTTTGGCTGCTGCGTGTCGTTAGGGAGCATCGGAACGCCTTTTTCCCTTTGTATTCGCGCTCTTGGATTGTCATTGTTGCCGTTCCGGCGTTGAGCCATACAAACTGCCAGTTGAAATACATCTTGTACTCCAAGGTATCTCCTCCTTGGAATGCCTGTGCATTGCCGAACAATGAGTACAGGAGGGTGATGATTATGAGAACTGATTTTTTCATTTTCGTAGCATTATCATTATTGTGTATAGTGCGAATTGCCGTTCTGTCATTACGGCAAAGCCCTTGTTGCCAAAATCTTCTCCCCATGAGTTCTTGAGGATGAACAGGCGTTGCCCGTCCTTTGTGTGTCCCATGCCGATGATTGCCATGGCGTGGTCGTCCGTAAGTCGGTGGCTTTCAAACAGCCGCTGGCGTTTCTTTTGCAATGAGGCGGTGTCGTTTGGCGTGACGTTCCGTGAGTTTCCTTTACCCTTGCCGTTGTCATCCATGAAGGTCATGCACCCTTCCCATGCCACGGGATGTCCGTGCTTCAGGCTTTCGATGGTCATGCGGAGCAGTTCGCCTATTGGCACGTTCATGGCTTCATGTCCCTGCCTGTTGTCGGGAACCTCTACGGCGAAAGGGCGGTGGAAGGGGTGGTGGGTGAATGATGTGTAAGCCCTCCAGTCGCCGGGAAGGCAGAGGCTGTGGGCGAACTCTAACGGAGTGTACTCCATTCCGAGCATGAAGACATTGCGCGGAGTAGGTCCGAGGGAATCGTCAAGCGAACTTTCAACGGTCTCTTGAAGGCTTTCGATCCCTTTGCTATTATTGGCGAAAATCCTTGCCATGCGGTCAATGCGACGCGCTTCGGCATGTGAGGCAGCACCGGAAGTGCTTGGGTAAGCGTCCCATGCCACTATGCCGTAGGTCTCAAGCAGGCGCATTGCTTCGGGGAGCGTGCCTCGCAATGAGATTTCCGTCCCTTTGAGGTAAGTCGCTACAGCCTGTTCCTCAAGGCTTTTCCTTGCCAGCCACTGTGGAGAAAGGTGCACGGAGTCCCCTTGTGC
Organism: Palleniella intestinalis; assembly: GCF_013166595.1. Classification (GTDB taxonomy): domain Bacteria; phylum Bacteroidota; class Bacteroidia; order Bacteroidales; family Bacteroidaceae; genus Prevotella; species Prevotella intestinalis. The sequence continues at coordinate 152,910 of NZ_JABKKG010000008.1, forward strand.
AAGGCGGTCGGTCTCGATTGTGGCAAGCATGGCATAAATCCAGCATAAGTCTGTGGCTCCCTGATCCTTGACCGGTGTGGTGGGAAGGATGATGTCTTTGCTTAACGAGGCGTGGATTTGGCTGTTGTCTCCCATATACGAAGAACACTCGCTCCTGCCGCAGGAGGCAAGAACGAGTGTTGACAATATGTAGAGACATATTCTTTTCATTGGGTCATGTTGTGAGGTTGGTCAGCAATGCCGGTATTGACAGTTGTGCCGGTACTGACGGTGTTTTGCCAATATTGTCAGTTATGCCATTATTGACACTATTATCATTACTGTCATACTGATAAAGAAAGCCTCCTAAAAACCTTATTTCATGTACTCCGCAAAGTCAGTGAGGTGCATGTCACCCTTACGCTGCAGAGTGTCGTGCATTGCGAATGCAGCAGGCAGATTGTGGTGAGTCTGTCCGCCACAAGCAATCTTCAGGTATTCGCGGAGCAGTGGGCGGTAGTCCGGATGAGCACAGTTCTCGATGATTTCATGTGCGCGCTGCATAGGCGACTTTCCACGGAGGTCAGCCACACCCTGCTCTGTCACGATGACATTCACGTCATGCTCCGTGTGGTCGAGGTGAGAGCAGAACGGCACAATGGCAGAGATTACGCCGCCTTTTGCCGTAGATGCGCAGGTGAAGATTGAGATATAGGCGTTGCGCTCGAAGTCGCCTGAGCCACCGATACCGTTCATCATCTTTGTTCCGGAGATATGTGTGGAATTAGCATTGCCGAAGATGTCCACCTCGATGGCTGTGTTTATGGCGATGACTCCCAGTCGGCGGATAACCTCCGGTGAGTTGCTTATCTCTGAAGGGCGGAGTACAAGGTGCTGCTTGAGGAAATCAAGGTTGTCATAAACCTGCTTCAGGCACTCGTTTGTGACAGAGAGAGAGCATGTTGAGGCCTCCTTCACGCGTCCTTCGAGAAGCATTGGGACGATGGCATCCTGCAGAACCTCTGTGTAGATGTTGAAGTTCGGGACGGCAGGGTCTTGTCCGAGGGCAGCAAGAATGGCGTTGGCTGTTGTGCCCACACCTGACTGCAGAGGGAGGAACTCCGGCGGAATGATGCCGCGCTTCATGTCGTTCACAAGGAACTGCGCCACGTTGCGTCCGATTTGCGTTGTCACAGGATCCTCGCCCTTGAATCCGCGCGCCTCGTCAGGGATGTTGCATTCCACCACACCGACAATCTTCTTGGCATCGATTTCGACATAAGTCTTGCCGACACGGTCAGTGACATTCTTAATCATGATAGGCTCGCGGTAAGGCGGGTCGAGAGGCTCGTAGACATCATGGAGCAGACCTGCCTCCGGATGGTGGAAGGAGTTGAGTTCCAGAATAACCTTGTCGGCAAGGCGTGCCACTGTCGGTGAGATGCCTCCTGCCGATGTGAGATAAGCCTTGCAGACATCCTCGCCCTCCTCAATGGCGCAGACCTCGAGGATAGCGATGTCCACATTGCCCATGAATCCGTAGCGCACCTCCTGTGCCATGTGGCTGAGGTGTATGTCGTTGTAGCGTATTTCACCACAGTTCACACACTTGCGGAACTCGCTGTTGGTGGTGTATGGTGCACGGTAGCCTATCGCTTTGGCAAGAGAGAGCACACCGTCGGTGCTCTGTCCTGTGGAAGCTCCTGTGAAAAGGTTTACCTTGAACTCGCGTCCTGCGGCATGCTCTGCCTCGGCAATGGCGGCAAGCTCTTTCGTGACAGCCTTCGGAGCGCCTGCCGGAGTGAAGCCGGAGAGTCCCAGTGTGTCACCATTCTTGATGATTTGTGCTGCCTCTAAGGCAGTAAGTCTTGTATAAGCCATGTCTTTATAATGATGCGTTATGTTTGAATTTTTGTGCAAAGTTACACATTTTTTTTACAATCTATGAACTTTTTACAGAGAAATTATGTAACTTTGCACTTAATATAATATAAACAGAAGTGACTGTCATGTCAGCCGTTGTTGCAGGAAAGCACTGCAAAGGCTGCGTGACAAGCCGCGTTTTACAGCAAGAAACAACAACTATCATACAATGAAACAGACTCTTCTCATTTACAATACGCTCCACAGGCAGAAGGAACGCTTCGAGCCGCTCCATGCCCCGAATGTGGGAATGTATGTCTGCGGACCTACAGTCTACGGCGATGCGCATCTCGGGCATGCACGTCCGGCGATAACCTTCGACATCCTTTTCCGCTACCTGAAGCACCTTGGCTATAAGGTGCGCTATGTCCGCAACATCACGGATGTGGGACATCTTGAGCATGATGCTGACGAGGGCGAGGACAAGATTGCGAAAAAAGCGCGCCTTGAACAGCTTGAGCCGATGGAGATTGCGCAATACTATACACGCCGTTTCAATTCGGCAATGGAGAAACTCAACGTGCTTCCGCCGTCCATCGAGCCGCATGCGACAGGGCATATCATCGAGCAGCAGCAGCTTGTGCAGCAGATTCTCGACAACGGATATGCGTATGTCAGCAACGGCTCCGTGTACTTTGACATCGAGAAGTACAACAAGGATTTCAAGTATGGCATACTCTCAGGCCGCTCTCTCGAGAACGTGAAGGACGCGAGCCGTGAGAATCTCGGCGGCGTAGGTGAGAAAAAGAACCAGGCTGACTTCGCCCTTTGGAAGAAGGCGCAGCCTGAACACATCATGCGTTGGCCTTCTCCATGGTCTGACGGCTTCCCGGGCTGGCACTGCGAGTGCACCGCCATGGGAAGGAAATATCTCGGTGACGAGTTTGACATACACGGAGGCGGCATGGACCTCGTGTTCCCTCACCATGAGTGTGAGATAGCTCAGGCGCAGGCTTCCATGGGACATTCTGCGGTGAAGTACTGGATGCACAACAACATGATTACCATAAACGGCAAGAAGATGGGAAAGTCGTACAACAATTTCATCACGCTTGACCAGTTCTTCACAGGCAATCATGAGCTTCTCTCACAGCCTTTCGCACCGCTGACGATACGTTTCTTCATCCTCTCCGCACACTATCGCGGCACTGTGGACTTCTCCAACGACGCACTGATAGCGGCAGAGAAGGGTCTTGAGCGTCTGCAGGCGGGTCTGAAGGACCTTATGCGCATACAGCCTGCAAAGGGCTCACAGCCTGAAATCCAGAAGTTTGTGGCAGAGCTTCCGCAGCGACTTTATGACGCGATGAACGACGACATGCAGACTCCGGAGGTCATTTCTCTCCTCTTCGAGGCATGCCGACAGGTGAACATCCTTGTCGACCGCAAGGCGAAAATCTCCGCTGACGACCTGCAGAAGCTCTCCGAGACAATGCACCTGTGGATAGAGGAGCTTCTCGGACTGAAGCCTGCCGACGGCAGTGCCGACCCTGCAAAGGAGAAAGCGTTCGGAAAAGCCGTGGACATGGTGCTCGAAATGCGTGCCAAGGCCAAGGCTGAGAAGGACTGGGCGACATCCGACCGCCTTCGCGATGAGCTCCAAGAGGCGGGATTTGTCATCAAGGACACTGCTGACGGCGCTGTTTGGTCGATATAAAGATTGGTCAGTACTGTCAATATTGACAAAACTGACAGTACTGACAAAACAGACAACACTGACACAACTGTCACCATTGACAATACTGTCAGAAACCCAAAAACAACAACCTAAAATAAAATACAATGGCAAACCTTTTCAACATCAAGGACTACGTCGTAGTCATCACAGGCGGAACGGGCATTCTCGGCCGCTGCATAGCAAAGTATCTGGCACTCGAAGGTGCAAAAGTAATCATCGGCGGACGCAAGGAGGAAGTCGGCAATGAGATTGTCGCAGACATCCAAAGCGCAGGAGGCGTCTGTGAGTTCGTGAAGATGGACGTCATGAACGAGGAGGCTATGCAGGCTGCCTGTGACTATATCGTGGAGAAATACGGCAAGGTGGACACTCTCCTCAATGCTGCCGGAGGCAACATGGCAGGAGCAGTCATCGCACCTGACCAGACCTTCTTCGACCTGCAGCCTGACCAGTTTCAGGCTGTCCTGAACCTTAACCTCACCGGAACAGTAATCCCTACACGCATATTCCTTAAGCCTATGGTGGCTCAGGGCAAGGGAAGTGTCATCAACTTCTCGTCAATGTCGGCATTCCGCCCTATCACCCGCGTCTGCGGCTACTCTGCAGCGAAGAGCGGCATCAACAGTTTCACAGGCTGGCTGGCACAGGAGGCTGCACGCAAGTTTGGCGAGGGCATCCGTATAAACGCCATTGCTCCGGGATTCTTCATCACGGAGCAGAATCGCACTCTCCTCACCAATCCTGACGGTTCATACACTCAGCGCGGTCAGGACGTCATCCGTCAGACTCCGTTCTCACGCATGGGCGAACCGGAAGAGCTCTGCGGAACAATCCACTACCTCATGTCCGACGCTGCAAAGTTCGTCACCGGCACGGTGGCCGTTGTCGACGGAGGATTCAATGTGACAGCGATGTAAAGAAAAATTGTCAGTAACGTCAGTATTGACAGTACTGTCCATTCTGACAATAGTGACAATACTGTCATCACTGACATTACTGACCCAAAACCCAAAAAAACAACCCAATATGGAAAAAACATGGCGCTGGTTTGGCAAGAACGACAAGATCACTCTTGCCATGCTTAAACAGATAGGCGTGGAAGGCATAGTCACCGCACTGCACGACGTGCCGCTCGGCGAAGTGTGGACACGTGAGAAAATCCGCGACCTGAAGGAATACATCGAAAGCTACGGCATGCGCTGGAGCGTCGTCGAGTCACTCCCTGTGACAGAGACAATAAAGTACGGCGGTCCTGACCGTGACCAACAGATAGAGGTCTACAAGGAGTCTCTCGCCAACCTCGGCAAGGAAGGCATACACTGCGTGTGCTACAACTTCATGCCGGTGCTGGACTGGGCACGCACCGACCTCCTTCACGATAACCCCAACGGAGCAAGCAACCTCTACTTCAACTGGGCTGAGTTCGCTTATTTCGACATCCATATCCTCAAGCGCGAAGGAGCGGAAGAAGAGTGGAAAGCCATTGTCGAGGGCAACGGCTCCAACGCTTCAAAGGCTCTGCAGGGACGCGACCTCATGGCAGAGGTTGAGGCTATCCGCGCGAAGGCTGACGCAAAGTACGACCGCGAGCTTGTGGAGAACATTGTGATAAAGACCCAAGGCTTCGTCTCCGGCAACTTCAAGGAGGGCGACGAGAAGCCTGTAGAGCTGTTCCGCGAACTCCTCGCATTATATAAAGGTGTGACAAAGGATGACCTGCGCAACAACATGAAGACATGGCTTGAAGCAATCATGCCGATATGCGACGAGTATGACATCGACATGTGCGTGCATCCTGACGACCCGCCGTATCCTATCCTCGGACTGCCGCGCATCGTCAACTGCGAGGAGGACATCCAATGGCTCCTCGATGCTGTGCCAAACGAGCACAACGGCCTGACATTCTGCGCCGGTTCCCTCTCTGCCGGCGGTCACAACGACCTCACTCCGCTTGCCGAGAAGTTCCACGAAAGGACACATTTCGTGCATCTCCGCTCCTGCTACATCTTCCCTAACGGCGATTTCACAGAGGCAAGCCACCTCGGCGGACGTGCCAACCTCGTGGAGCTCACACGCATCTTCGAGAAGGAGGAGCAGCGCCGCATGCAGACACGCAAGCCTTCCACACAGAAGCTCCCTATGCGTGTCGACCACGGCATGACCATGCTTGGCGATGAGGACAAGGGCTACAATGCCGGCTACTCATTTCTCGGCCGCATGTTCGGTCTGGCACAGGTGCAGGGCATCATAGCCACTGTGGACAACGAACTTGGCATAAAGTACACACAGCCGGGCTTCTTCGGATAGATTCGTAAACTACTGTAAATCAATATAGTAAAAAACCTATTATAAAAGGTAACACTTTGCACTGCAAAGTGTTACCTTTTACTGTATAAAGCCTTGCCTTTCGCACGCCAAAGTGTTACCTTTTGTTTCGTGATTGTCATGTGCCTGTTTCCTGCCCCTCATGTTCCTTTCTGCATAAGGTCTGTTGCAAGTATTTTCTTAATAACCCTTAATACAATGGTTGCAATGCAAAAACAATGGAAATCTACAGGCAATATACCGCCTTTTTGCATTATTTTTCCAAAAAAGCAAGAAAAAAAACAGCAAAATGTTTTGGAGTTTCGGATTTTTGTACTACATTTGCCACCAGATTAACATTCTTAGTTTATTAACCTCTAAAAACCACTGAATCATGAAAAAGTTAATTCTCTTAGCAGCGATTATTATGACTTCGGTCGGTGCGCATGCACAGCACGAAGTGGGTTCTGTAACCATACAGCCTAAAGTGGGAATGAACATTGCCAGCCTGACAAAGGCAGAAGGGGCGGATTCCAGAATCGGTCTCGCTATCGGCGCAGAGGCGGAGTATCAGATAGAAGACCGCATCAGCCTTTCCGCCGGACTGCTCTATTCCATGCAGGGAGCAACAGAATCAGAGGACGGAGTGGATGCGACACTGAAGCTCGACTACATCAACATCCCAATCCTTGCCAACATCTATGTCACAAAGGGACTCGCGTTTAAGGTTGGCGTGCAGCCGGGAATCAATGTGTCCGGCAAATATAAATTGGAAAAAGGCGGGTCATCCATCAGCGAAGACACTGACGGCGTGAAGGCATTTGACTTCTCCATCCCTGTCGGCGCATCCTACGAGTTTAACAACCTCGTGCTTGACGCACGCTACAACTGGGGACTGACAAAGGTATCCAAATACGCAAACTCAAAGAACAGTGTGTTCCAAATCACATTGGGCTATAAGTTCAAGATGTAAGTCATGCTTGTACTGGCTCCGAAGACAGAGCCATACCTATATAAAAAAATATCAGAGGAGGTTGCCTTGCGGCTTGTTGCAAGGCAGCCTCCTTTTGCTTCCGCCGGTCAGTGCCCGGCACGGAAAGGAGCATGGCATGGTGCAAGGCTGTATGGACAATATGATTTTTTTGCTTGTGAATCATGAAAAAAACAGAAAGATAGTTTGGTGTTTTATAAAACTTATGCTACCTTTGTGGCGGAATTAACAAACATCCATTAATATTAAACACTTTCTACCATGAAAAAGTTGATGCTTTTAGCAGTAATAATCATGTTAAAGAGTCAACCCGCAAGTGCAATTGTTTTTGCAAAGTTACATAAAGAATTTGAAAAACTCCCTTACCGGCGTAGAGAATTTCAGTTTTTCCCTTGGT
>NZ_JABKKG010000009.1 GCF_013166595.1 Palleniella intestinalis
ACCAAGGGAAAAACTGAAATTCTCTACGCCGGTAAGGGAGTTTTTCAAATTCTTTATGTAACTTTGCAAAAACAATTGCACTTGCGGGTTGACTCTTTAACTCTTTAGTAATGATACCATGAAAAACTTTTAAAAATATTTGCATATGAATAAAATATTTCGTATCTTTGCATCGTAAAAGGTGTGGTTTGCGCTGACTTATGTTATCAACCCGCTGAAAATGAACGCCTTAGAGCTTGAAGATGAAAGTTCTTTTGGTGGTTCTGTTTCTGCGTATATATGCACCTTTGGAAGAAGATGGCTGGAAAGTCAGGTCTGAAAATAAATAAAATTACACATATTATTATTAAATTTTAAATTGAAATGCCAGGATTAATTGGAAGAAAAATCGGAATGACATCCGTTTTCAGTGCCGACGGTAAGAATGTACCGTGCACTGTTATCGAAGCTGGTCCTTGTGTTGTTACTCAGGTGAAGACTGTCGAGAAGGACGGCTACAAGGCTGTTCAGCTCGGTTTTGCTGAGGCTAAGGAGTCTCGTACAAGCAAGCCTATGATGGGTGTCTTCAAGAAGGCTGGTACAACACCAAAGAAGCACTTGGCCGAGTTCAAGTTTGAAGAGGAGTATAACCTCGGAGACACAATCACTGTTGACCTGTTCAACGACGCTACTTTCGTTGACGTTGTCGGCACTTCAAAGGGTAAAGGTTTCCAGGGCGTTGTGAAGCGTCATGGTTTCGGAGGTGTAGGTCAGGCTACTCACGGTCAGGATGACCGTCTCCGTAAGCCGGGTTCTATCGGCGCTTGTTCTTACCCTGCAAAGGTGTTCAAGGGAATGCGCATGGGTGGCCACATGGGAAATGAGCGTGTGACAACTCAGAACCTCAAAGTGTTAAAGGTGATACCTGAGCAGAATCTTATCATTGTTAAGGGTTCTGTTGCTGGTTATAATGGTTCAACAGTCTTAATTCAGAAATAATGGAAGTTAACGTATTAGATATTAAAGGTCAGGAGACCGGAAGAAAGGTTACGTTAAACGAATCTATCTTCGGAATTGAGCCAAACGATCACGTGCTTTACCTCGATGTTAAGCAGTATCTCGGCAATCAGCGTCAGGGAACAGCCAAGGCTAAGGAGCGCTCAGAGATGTCCGGTTCAACACGCAAGCTTGGCCGTCAGAAGGGCGGCGGCGGTGCTCGTCGCGGTGACATTAACTCACCTGTGCTCGTTGGTGGCGCACGCGTGTTCGGTCCACGTCCACGTGACTATCGCACAAAGCTCAACCTTAAGACAAAGATTCTTGCACGTAAGAGCGCACTTTCATACAAGGCGCAGGAAAATGCAATCGTTGTTGTTGAGGATTTCAACATCGAGACTCCTAAGACAAAGGAGATGCTTGCTATCGCAAAGAACCTTGGCGTAGAAGGAAAGAAGATTCTCTTCGTCCTCCCTGCTGAGAACAAGAACATATATCTCTCTGCACGCAATGTACAGAAGATGAAGGTTCAGGCGGCTGCCAACATTCATGCATACGGAGTGCTTAACGCAGATGTGCTCGTGATAGCAGAGTCTTCATTCGCAACTATCGACAATATCTTGAACAAGTAAAGTAAAGGAGACACTATAGTATGGCATTCATTATTAAACCACTGGTCACTGAGAAGATGACCCAGATTTCTGAGAAAAAGCCTAACCGTTACGGTTTCATTGTGCGTCCTGAGGCTAACAAGCTTGAGATAAAGAAAGAGGTTGAAGCACAGTACAATGTTACAGTAGAGGATGTGAACACAATGCGTTATGCAGGCAAGCGTTCTTCACGCTATACTCGTGCCGGTCTTGTAAAGGGCCAGAAAAACGCATTCAAGAAGGCTATCGTCACTCTTAAAGAGGGTGAGTCTATTGATTTTTATAGCAATATCTAAAATAAAATGGCAGTACGTAAATTAAAACCAGTTACTCCTGGTCAAAGACACAAGGTTATTGGCACGTTCGAGGATATTACTGCATCCGTGCCAGAGAAGTCTCTCGTTTACGGTAAGCGTAGCACCGGTGGTCGAAACAACACCGGTAAGATGACAGTCCGCTACATGGGCGGCGGTCACAAGCGGAAGTATCGTCTCATCGACTTCAAGCGAGAGAAAGATGGTGTTCCGGCAGTAGTAAAGTCTATCGAGTACGATCCAAACCGTTCAGCTCGCATAGCACTTCTCTACTATGCTGATGGTGAAAAACGTTACATTATCGCTCCTAACGGACTTCAGGTTGGCACAACTCTGATGTCAGGTGCGGAGGCAGCTCCTGAGATTGGTAACACTCTCCCTCTGGCAAACATACCGGTGGGTACAGTGATCCACAACATCGAGCTCCGTCCTGGCCAGGGCGCTCTGCTTGTCCGTTCGGCTGGTAACTTTGCTCAGTTGACTTCCCGTGAGGGTCGTTACTGTGTTATCAAGCTTCCTTCCGGAGAGACACGCCAGATTCTTTCTGCGTGCAAGGCAACTGTAGGTTCTGTAGGCAACTCTGATCACGCTCTCGAGCGTTCAGGTAAGGCAGGCCGCTCACGCTGGCTCGGCCGTCGTCCTCACAACCGTGGTGTTGTCATGAACCCTGTCGATCACCCAATGGGTGGTGGTGAGGGCCGTCAGTCAGGTGGTCACCCACGTTCACGTAAGGGTCTCTACGCTAAGGGCTTGAAGACACGCGCACCTAAGAAGCTTTCTAACAAGTACATCATTGAGAGAGCTAACAAGAAGTAATTAATTAGCAAACTGAGTAAATTATGAGTCGTTCATTAAAAAAAGGTCCATACATCAACGTTTCTCTTGAGAAGAAGATTCTCGCCATGAATGAGAGCGGCAAGAAGAATGTTGTAAAGACTTGGGCTAGAGCCTCAATGATCTCACCTGATTTCGTGGGTCACACTGTGGCTGTTCATAACGGTAACAAATTTATCCCTGTTTACATCACCGAGAATATGGTAGGCCACAAGCTTGGTGAGTTTGCGCCAACACGCCGTTTCGGCGGTCACGCAGGCAACCGCAAGTAAGCAGGCGTAACAATCCAAAACCATAAGAAACAAAATGGGAGCAAGAAAACATAACGCTGCTAAAGCAAGAAAAGAAGCCCAGAAGAATTTGTACTTCGCAAAGCTTAACGGCTGCCCTTCTTCACCACGCAAGATGCGCTACGTCGTAGATATGGTGCGTGGCATGGAAGTTAACCGTGCGCTCGGCGTGCTGCGATTCTCAAAGAAGGCAGCATCCGCTGACGTTGAGAAACTTCTCCGTTCTGCTATTGCTAACTGGGAAATAAAGAATGATCGTAAGGCTGAGGATGGTGAACTCTACATCTCTAAGGTCTTCGTTGATGAGGGTGTCACAATGAAGCGCATGCGCCCTGCGCCACAGGGTCGCGGCTACCGTATCCGCAAGCGCTCTAACCACGTGACACTGTTCGTAGATGCAAAAACTAATGACAATTAATCAAGTATGGGACAGAAAGTTAATCCAATAGCTAACCGCCTCGGCATCGTCCGTGGTTGGGATTCAAATTGGTTCGGTGGCAAGAACTTCGGAGACAACCTCGTTGAGGACCAGAAAATCCGCAAGTATCTTAATGAGCGTCTCGCTAAGGCCAGCGTGTCTCGCATCATCATCGAGCGTACATTGAAGTTTGTCACCATCACTATTTGCACAGCCCGTCCGGGTATTGTCATTGGTAAGGGTGGCCAGGATGTCGACAAACTGAAGGAAGAGCTCAAGAAGCTTTACGACAAGGACATCCAGATCAATATCTTTGAGGTAAAGAAGCCGGATCTTGACGCGACAATCGTAGCAACTAACCTCGCTCGCCAAATCGAGGGTAAAGTAGCTTACCGTCGTGCTATCAAGATGGCTATTGCCAACACTATGCGCGCTGGTGCAGAGGGAATCAAGGTCCAGATTTGCGGCCGTCTCAACGGTGCCGAAATGGCTCGTAAGGAGATGCTCAAGGAAGGACGTACTCCACTCCACACATTCCGTGCAGATATAGATTACTGTCAGGCAGAGGCTCTCACCAAGGTGGGTATTCTCGGTATCAAGGTCTGGATTTGCCGTGGCGAAGTTTATGGCAAGAAGGATGTTACCGTTAACTTCACACAGGAGAAGCAGAGCAACGGCCGTTCTAACAGTCCACGCTCTGGTAGAGGCGGTAACCGCAAGAGAAACAATAACCGTTAAAAGTAGAGTCTATCATGTTACAGCCAAAAAGAGTAAAATACAGAAGACCGCAAGACGGTCGTGGTAACAAGGGCAACGCTCACCGCGGCACTCAGCTCGCTTTCGGTTCGTTCGGCATCAAGACCCTTGAGCCAAAGTGGATTGACAGCCGTCAGATTGAGGCAGCCCGTGTGGCGATTAACCGTTATATGAACCGTGAAGGACAGGTGTGGATCCGTATCTTCCCTGACAAACCTATCACTCGCAAGCCTGCCGATGTCCGAATGGGTAAAGGTAAGGGTGATGTTGCAGGATGGGTAGCTCCGGTTACTCCGGGCCGCATCCTCTTCGAGGTAGAGGGCGTACCTTTCGCAGTAGCCAAGGAAGCGCTCCGTCTCGGTGCTCAGAAATTGCCAGTTAAGTGTAAGTTTATTATTCGTCGTGACTACGACAAGAACGCATAATTATGAAGATTAAAGAAGTAAATGAACTCGAGACCAAGGAATTGGTCGAGAAGCTCGAGACAGCAAAGGCTGCTCTTCAGCAGATGAAGCTCAACCACGCTATCACTCCACTCGAGAATCCATCTCAGATTAAGGGCGCTCGTCGTGACATAGCACGTATGAAGACAGTACTCCGTCAAAGAGAACTTAACAAATAACAATTATCCAAGATGGAAACAAGAAATTTAAGAAAGACAAGACAGGGTGTTGTTATCAGCGACAAAATGGACAAGTCCATCGTTGTTGCTGCCAAGTTCAAGGAGAAGCATCCTATATATGGTAAGTTTGTCCAGAAGACAAAGAAATACCATGCACACGATGAGAAGAACGAAGCTCATGTGGGCGATACAGTGCTAATCATGGAGACACGTCCTCTCAGCAAGACAAAGCGCTGGAGATTAGTTTCAATAACTGAAAAAGCTAAGTAAATATGATACAGGCAGAATCAAGACTTACAGTATGTGATAACAGCGGTGCACGCGAGGCTCTCTGCATCCGTGTCCTTGGTGGCACCAAGCGCCGTTACGCAAGTGTGGGAGACGTTATCGTCGTTGCTGTCAAGAATGTCATCCCATCAAGTGATTTGAAGAAAGGTGCAGTATCAAAGGCTTTGATCGTCCGCACAAAGAAGGAGATTCGCCGTGCAGATGGCTCGTACATCCGTTTCGATGACAACGCATGCGTACTGCTCAATAATGCCGGTGAGCTTCGCGGCAGCCGTATTTTCGGACCTGTTGCTCGTGAGCTTCGTGCGGTTAATATGAAGGTCGTTTCTCTGGCACCTGAGGTTCTTTAATAATTAAAAGTTACAGAAAAATGACAAAGTTACATATTAGAAAAGGCGATACTGTCATCGTTCTTGCCGGCAAGGACAAGGGCAAGACAGGCAAAGTACTTCAGGTTCTCGTTGAAAAAGAACGTGCAATCGTTGAAGGTGTGAATATGGTTAAGAAAAGCCAGAAGCCAAGTGCCAAGAATCCACAGGGTGGTATCGTTGAGCAGGAAGCTTCTATTCATATCTCAAATCTGAGTCTCATTGATCCAAAGAGTGGCAAGGCTACTCGCGTATCAATCAAGCATGAGGGCAAGAATGTAATCCGCATCTCTAAAAAGTCAGGGGAGGAAATCAAGTAATGGAAACAGCACAGTTAAAGAAGGTGTATGCCGAGACAATCGCTCCGGCACTCCAGAAGCAGTTCAACTACTCTTCGTCAATGGAGATTCCTCAGTTGACAAAGATTGTTGTTAACCAGGGACTTGGTGATGCAACTCAGGACAAGAAGATCATCGAGGTCGCTATCAACGAGATAACAACTATTACAGGTCAGAAAGCTGTCGCTACATATTCTAAAAAGGATATCGCGAACTTCAAGCTCCGTAAGAAGATGCCTATCGGTGTTATGGTGACTCTCCGTCGTGAGCGCATGTATGAATTCCTTGAGAAGCTCGTCCGCATCGCTCTTCCTCGTATCCGTGACTTCAAGGGTATCGAGTCAAAGTTTGACGGCCGTGGCAACTATACTCTTGGTATCCAGGAGCAGATTATCTTCCCTGAGATAAATATTGATAATGTTGACCGCATCCAGGGTATGAACATTACTTTCGTCACAACAGCAAAGACTGACGAAGAGGGATTCGCCCTCCTGAAAGCATTCGGTCTTCCATTCAAGAACGCTAAAAACGATTAAGAGATATGGCAAAAGAATCAATGAAGGCACGTGAAGTGAAGCGTGCTCGCCTGGTGGCTCGTTACGCTGAGAAGCGCGCTGCTCTCAAGAAGATTATCGCAACTACCGATGATCTTGCTGAAGCATACGAGGCTGCTCGCAAGCTCCAGAGCATTCCAAAGAATGCCAACCCTATCCGACTCCACAACCGTTGCAAGATCACCGGTCGTCCAAAGGGTTACATCCGCCAGTTTGGCATTTCCCGTATCCAGTTCCGTGAGATGGCTTCTGCCGGTCTCATCCCTGGTGTCAAGAAGGCAAGCTGGTAATCGTCCGCACATAAAAGTCCTTGCTCTCCCTCTTTTGTGAGGGAGGGCAGACTTCATAAAGCTTGAAGGCCTCCACAAACGTCCGCGTTTCTTGCGTATGACGCTTTAGCTTGAAAGCAATTTAATATTGTCGGGAAAGTCCCGATCAATTAAACCTTTTAATCTTTTAATATTGTCGGGGCAGTCCCGATTAATTAAACTTTTTTATTATGACAGATCCAATAGCAGATTATCTGACAAGACTCAGAAACGCAATCATGGCTCATCATCGTGTCGTTGAAGTGCCTGCGTCAAATCTGAAGAAAGAGATCACAAAGATTCTCTTCGAGAAGGGTTACATCCTTAACTACAAGTTCGTTGAGGACGGTCCTCAGGGTTCTATCAAGGTCGCTTTGAAATGGAATCCAACAACAAAGGCAAACGCAATCAAGTGCCTTAAGCGTGTCTCCACACCAGGTCTCCGTAAGTATACCGGTTACAAGGACATGCCACGTGTTATTAACGGACTGGGTATAGCAATCCTGTCCACATCCAAGGGCGTTATGACAGACAAAGAGGCTGCAGAGCTTAAGATTGGCGGCGAGGTTCTTTGCTATGTCTATTAATTAAGGAGGAACAGCAATGTCAAGAATAGGTAAAATGCCAATAGCTATCCCTGCCGGTGTAACTGTAACTCTTAATGATGGTGTAGTAGCTGTCAAGGGCCCAAAGGGAGAAATGTCACAGAAAGTTGACTCATCCATAATCGTTAAGGTAGAGGATGGCCACATCACATTTGAAGTTGATGAGACCAGCCCGGTGAATTACAAGCAGCGTAATGCCTTCCACGGTCTTTACCGTTCACTTGTCAACAATATGGTTGTCGGTGTAAGTGAAGGTTACAAGAAGACTCTTGAGCTTGTTGGTGTCGGCTACCGTGTTTCCAACCAGGGTAACCTTATCGAGTTCTCACTTGGTTATACTCACCCTATCTTCCTCCAGCTCCCGGCTGAGGTGAAGGTTGAGACAAAGTCAGAGCGTAACCAGAACCCACTCCTCATGCTTGAGTGCTGCGACAAGGCTCTCCTCGGTCTTATCTGCGCAAAGATTCGCTCATTCCGTAAGCCAGAGCCTTACAAGGGTAAGGGTATTCTCTTCCAGGGTGAGGTTATCCGTCGCAAGTCTGGTAAGAGTGCTTCGGCTAAGTAATAATCATTAAAAAGATTAACGATTATGACAACAAAGAAAGTAGAAAGACGAATCAAAATCAAATATAGAATTCGCAAGAATGTAAGCGGTACAGCAGAGCGTCCACGTCTCAGCGTGTTCCGTAGCAACAAGCAGATTTATGCACAGGTCATCAACGACCTGACAGGTTGCACTCTCGCTTCAGCTTCTTCTCTCGGTCTTGAGGCTATGCCAAAGAAGGAGCAGGCAGCAAAGGTAGGTGCACTTGTAGCTGAGAATGCCAAGGCGGCAGGTATCACATCTGTAGTTTTCGACCGTAACGGATACCTTTACCATGGTCGTGTAAAAGAGCTTGCTGACGCAGCTCGTAATGGTGGACTTAATTTCTAATAAACAATTATGGCAATTGATAAAGTAAAAGTAAGTGGTGAGTCAGAGCTCAAAGACAAGCTCGTTGCCATTAACCGTGTTACTAAGGTAACAAAAGGTGGTAGAACCTTCACATTCGCTGCCATCGTTGTTGTAGGTGACGGTAAGGGCTCAATCGGTTGTGGACTCGGCAAGGCCGGTGAGGTTACCGCAGCCATCACAAAGGGTACAGAGGCTGCAAAGAAGAATCTTGTAAAGGTTCCTGTAATCAATGGTACTGTTCCTCATGAAATTGAGGTGCGTTACGGTGGTGCTCAGGTATTCCTGAAGCCTGCAGCAGCAGGTACAGGGCTTGTAGCCGGTGGTGCTATGCGTCCAGTTCTTGAGAGTGCCGGTGTGACAGATGTCCTTGCAAAATCAAAGGGCAGCTCAAACCCACACAACCTTGTGAAAGCAACAATCAAGGCTCTCAGCCTTATGCGTGATGCACGCACAATCGCAAGTGAGCGTGGTATCAGTATGGAAAAAGTATTTAAGGGATAAGGAGGATAATTATGGCAACAATAAAGATCAAACAGACTAAAAGTAGAATCGGCGCTCCTATCGATCAGAAGCGCACACTGCAGGCCCTTGGTCTTCACAAAATCTCTCAGGTTGTAGAGCGTGAGGATACTCCTGTTCTCCGTGGCATGATTCGTAAGGTTCACCATTTGGTGACCGTTGTTGAGTAATTAATATAATTATCTTTTAAATAGACACGATTATGAAATTAAATAATTTGACCCCAGCTGCAGGCTCTACACATTCACGTCGTCGTATCGGACGTGGTCCAGGCTCCGGCCTTGGTGGCACATCTACACGTGGTCACAAGGGTGCTAAGTCTCGTTCTGGTTACAAGCGTAAGATCGGTTTTGAGGGTGGTCAGATGCCTTTGCAGCGTCGTCTGCCTAAGTTCGGCTTCAAGAACATCAACCACAAAGAATATCTTGCTGTCAACCTCTCTACTATCCAGAAGATTGCAGAGAAGCAGAATGTTTCAAAGATTGGCATTGACGAACTCGTTGCAGCCGGTCTGACAAACGGCAAGGAACTTGTCAAGATTCTTGGCATGGGACAGCTGACTGTTAAAGTCGATGTGGAGGCGCATGCATTCTCAAAGACAGCAGAAGAGGCTATCAAGGCACAGGGTGGTAACACAACAACTATTTAAGTAATGAAAAAATTCATTGAGACACTAAAGAACTGTTGGAAGATTGAGGATCTGCGTCAGCGGCTCCTCATCGTCCTGCTGTTCACCGCAATATATCGTTTTGGTTCTTTCATAGTGCTTCCGGGCATAAATCCCGGACAGCTTGAGAAACTCCAGTCACAGACAAGCGGTGGACTTATGTCGCTCCTTGACATGTTCTCTGGTGGTGCATTCTCCAACGCATCAATCTTTGCGCTTGGTATTATGCCGTATATCTCAGCCTCAATCGTAATGCAGCTTCTCGCTGTCGCTGTACCTTATTTCCAGAAGATGCAGCGTGAAGGTGAGAGTGGCCGTAAGAAAATCAGTTGGTACACTCGTGTACTCACGGTTGCCATCCTTCTGTTCCAAGCGCCTATGTATCTGATTAACCTCAGAACACAGGCTATGGATGCACTGGCATCAGGTATTTCATGGCAGGTATTCATAATTCCTGCTTCACTTATCCTTGCTGCAGGTTCCATGTTTATTCTTTGGCTTGGTGAACGTATCACTGACAAGGGTATAGGTAATGGTGTGTCCATTATCATTATGCTTGGTATCATTGCTCGTTTGCCACAGGCATTCGTACAGGAAGTCACATCTCGCTTTACCGCTATCTCCGGTGGTGGTATTGTGATGCTTATCGTCGAGATTCTGATTCTGTATGCTGTGGTATGCGCGGCAATACTTCTTACACAGGCTACTCGTCAAGTGCCTGTACAGTATGCCAAGCGTGTGGAAGGACGTGGAGCAGCACGCCAGATAGGTGGTGCACGTCAGTATATCCCATTGAAGCTTTTTGCAGCTAATGTGATGCCTATTATCTTTGCTCAGGCATTGATGTTCGTACCGCTTACGTTGGTAGGCTTTACATCGGATGGAGCATCAGCAGGTCTTCGCCAGCTTATGGACACCGGAAGTCTTCTTTACAATGCGATATATGTATTTCTCATTGTAGCGTTCACATACTTCTATACTGCAATTACTCTTAACCCTACACAGATGGCAGAGGATATGAAGCGTAATAACGGATTCATACCGGGTGTGAAGCCAGGACATGATACAGCTGAATACATTGACACTGTTGTATCACGCATGACACTCCCTGGTGCTATCTTTATTGCATTCATAGCTGTCATGCCGGCACTTGCAGGGCTTCTTAATGTACAGCAGGCATTCGCACAGTTCTTCGGAGGAACATCTCTTTTGATTCTCGTTGGTGTTGTCATTGACACACTCCAGCAGATTGAGTCTCATTTGATGATGCGCCACTATGATGGATTGTTGAAGAGCGGACGCACGCGCAATGGTGGCGTAGCTGCATATTAATCTGAGATATGGAGATATTTCTCAAGACAGAAGAAGAAATACAACTCATGCGAGAGGCTAACCAACTCGTTGGTAAGACCCTCGCTGAGTTGTTCAAGCACGTTATCCCCGGTATTTCAACATTTCAGCTGGATAAGATTGCGGAGGAGTTCATCAGAGACCATGGCGCAATACCAACGTTTCTGAATTTCCCCAATCCTTATGGAGATCCCTTCCCGGCATCTATATGCACATCTGTAAATGACTGTGTTGTCCATGGAATCCCTTCAGAGAAGCAAATACTTAAGGAGGGTGATATTGTTTCCATTGATTGTGGAACGCTTCTTAATGGCTTTTGTGGCGATTCCGCTTACACATTTTGTGTAGGAGAGGTTAATGAAGATGTCAAAAGACTTCTTAGAACCACAAAAGACTCCTTGTATAAGGCAATAGAAGTCGCTACTGCAGGAAAGAAAATCGGAGACATAGGCTATGCAGTTCAAAACTGTTGTGAGGCAGAAGGTTACGGAGTTGTACGGGAACTGACTGGTCATGGCATAGGGAAAGAAATGCATGAGGCTCCTACGGTTCCTAATTTCGGCAGAAGGGGAAATGGCATAACTCTCAAAAACGGGATGTGTATAGCCATAGAACCTATGATAACAATGGGGGAACGCAAAATTGGACTTCTTCCGGATAAGTGGGGCATAGCAACACTTGACCATAAACCGGCTGCTCATTTTGAACACACAATAGTGGTGCGGCACGGTAAGTCTGAGATATTATCATCATTTGAAGAAATAGAACGTTTAGAAGGCGAAATATATTGATATGGCAAAACAATCGGCTATTGAGCAGGACGGTAGAATCATAGAATCGCTGTCAAATGCAATGTTCCGTGTGGAACTTGAAAACGGTGTGGAAATCATTGCACACATCTCCGGCAAGATGAGAATGCATTACATTAAGATTCTTCCTGGTGACAAAGTCAAGGTGGAGATGTCTCCATACGACCTCACCAAAGGCAGAATTTCATTCAGATACAAATAAGGAATCTTAAATAAATTAATGAAATGAAGACAAGAGCATCTTTGAAGAAGCGTACTCCTGACTGCAAAATCGTACGTCGCAAGGGACGTCTTTTTGTTATTAACAAGAAGAACCCTAAGTTCAAGACTCGTCAGGGTTAAGTTTTTAATATACGTTAAAACTCAAACGCAGAAGTTAAAAAACTTTGGATGTATCACTCTGAAAATTCGTAATTGCAAAAGTTTTTACTAACTTTGCAATTCGGATTTTTGGGTATGTACCCATTATGTTTATTATTTATTCATTTATCAACAAACAATGGCAATAAGAATTGTTGGAGTAGATTTGCCCCAGAACAAGCGTGGCGAAATCGCATTGACTTATATCTATGGTATAGGTCGAAGTAGTTCAGCAAAGATATTGGACAAAGCAGGTGTCAGCCGTGACCTTAAGGTTAATGAGTGGTCAGACGATGACGCAGCTAAGATCCGTGAAATTATCGGCGCTGAATTCAAGGTAGAAGGTGATCTCCGTTCAGAGATCCAGTTGAATATCAAGCGACTGATGGATATTGGTTGCTATCGTGGTGTCCGTCACCGTAACGGTCTTCCTGTCCGTGGCCAGAGCACAAAGAACAATGCTCGTACACGTAAGGGTAAGAAGAAGACTGTTGCTAACAAGAAGAAGGCCACTAAGTAATAACGCTTAAAAGATTGTAAAGTCATGGCAAAGAAAACAGCAACTAAGAAAAGAAACGTGCGTATTGACGCTGTAGGTCAGCTTCACGTACACAGCTCTTTCAATAACATCATTATCTCTCTTACAAATGGCGAGGGTCAGGTTATCTCTTGGTCTTCAGCTGGTAAGATGGGATTCCGCGGTTCAAAGAAGAACACTCCTTATGCAGCTCAGATGGCAGCAGAGGATTGTGCAAAGGTAGCTTATGACCTTGGTCTTCGCAAGGTTAAGGCTTATGTCAAGGGACCGGGTAACGGTCGTGAATCTGCTATCCGCGCTTGCCACTCTTGTGGTATCGCAGTGACAGAAATCGTTGATGTTACTCCACTTCCACACAACGGATGCCGCCCTCCAAAGCGTCGTCGCGTATAATCCCTGATTTAATTTTACATATTATTATAAATAGCAATTATGGCTAGATATACAGGTCCGAAATCAAGAATTGACCGTCGTTTTGGCGAAGCCATCCTCGGTTCAGAAAAAGTTTTGTCCAAGAGAAACTTCGCTCCTGGACAGCATGGCAACAACCGCCGTCGCAAGATGTCTGAGTACGGTGTCATGTTGGCAGAGAAGCAAAAGGCCAAGTACACATACGGTGTGCTTGAACGCCAGTTCCGTAACTTGTTTGAGAAGGCAGCAAAGGCTGACGGTATCACCGGTGAGGTTCTCCTCCAGCTCCTTGAGAGCCGCCTTGACAATGTTGTGTACCGTCTCGGCATCGCTCCTACACGTCGCGCTGCTCGTCAGCTTGTAGGTCACAAGCACATTACAGTTGATGGTGCTGTTGTAAACATCCCATCTTTCTCTGTAAAGGCAGGTATGGTTATTGGTGTTCGCGAGAAGTCAAAGTCTCTTGAGGTTATTGAGGATTCTCTCGCAGGTCGCAATCACAGCCAGTTCCCTTGGATAGAGTGGGATCAGCAGACAAAGTCTGGTAAGTTCCTCCACCGCCCTGACCGTGCGGACATTCCTGAGAACATCAAGGAGCAGTTAATCGTTGAGTTGTACTCTAAATAATCATTAAATTAATGGCGATATTAGCATTTCAAAAACCCGATAAAGTTGTAATGCTGGAGGCCAATGACAAAGTCGGCAAGTTCGAGTTTCGTCCTCTTGAGCCAGGCTTTGGTGTTACCATAGGTAACTCCTTGCGCCGCATTCTTCTTTCATCGCTTGATGGCTATGCTATCAATACCATCAAAATTGATGGTGTGGAGCACGAGTTCTCCTCTGTTCCGGGCGTGAAAGAGGATGTTACCAACATTATCTTGAATCTTAAGCAAGTTAGATTCAAGCAAATAGTAGATGAATTCGAGAATGAGAAAGTCTCTATTACAGTCGAAAACACAACAGAGTTCAAGGCTGGTGATATTGATAAGTATCTGACTGGATTTGAAGTGTTAAATCCCGATTTGGTGATTTGTCATTTAGATGCAAAAGCATCAATGCAGATCGATCTCACTATCAATAAGGGACGTGGATATGTTCCTGCTGATGAGAACCGTCAGTTCTGTACTGATGTCAATGTGCTCCCTATCGATTCTATCTACACCCCAATCCGTAACGTGCGCTATAGCGTTGAGCCTTACCGTGTTGAGCAGAAGACCGACTACGATAAGCTCATTATAGAAGTATCTACGGACGGCTCCATTCATCCAAAGGATGCACTTAAAGAGGCTGCAAAGATTCTGATTCATCATTTCCTCCTCTTCTCCGATGAGAAGATTACTCTGGAGAATCCGGAGATGGAGGGCAATGAAGAGTTTGATGAGGAGATTCTCCACATGCGCCAGCTCTTGAAGACACGCCTTGTAGACATGAACCTCTCTGTTCGTGCTCTCAACTGTTTGAAGGCTGCTGATGTTGAAACACTCGGTGACCTTGTACAGTTCAACAAGACTGACCTCCTTAAGTTCCGCAACTTTGGCAAGAAATCGCTTTCAGAGCTTGATGATTTGCTCGAGAGTCTGAATCTGTCGTTTGGAACCGATATTACAAAATACAAACTTAATCAGGATTAATGTTTGACATTCTTGTCCCTCGCTTTCTTCAATGAGGGTGAGTGGCAAGAATAACATTGACCAAACTGGTTAAAACGAAAACAAAAAATGAGACATAATAAGAAATTCAATCATCTCAGTCGTACTGCAGATCACCGTCGTGCTATGCTTGCAAACATGGCAATCTCGCTGATTATGCACAAAAGAATCACTACGACTGTAGCTAAGGCTAAGGCTCTTAAGAAATATGTTGAGCCACTCGTGACACGTTCAAAGGACGACACAACAAACTCACGTCGTGTTGTATTCTCTTACCTCCAGAACAAGTATGCTGTCACAGAGCTCTTCAAGGTAGTTGCTCCTAAAGTTGGTGACCGTCCGGGTGGATACACACGTATCATCAAGCTCGGTACTCGTCAGGGTGACGCTGCTTCTGTTTGCTTCATTGAGCTTGTCGATTTCGATGAGAACATGGCAAAGGCTCCAAAGGCTGCTAAGAAGACACGTCGTGCCGGCAAAAAGGCTGCTCCAAAGGCAGAGACTGTAGAAACTCCTGCAGAAGCTCCGGCAACTGAGACAACAGAGGCTTAATCCTTAGCCAAACAATAAATAAAAATAGCTTTCGGCCTAACCTATGGCAGAAGTGATGTCTTTGCTTTTATTCTCAACATGGATATGCAAACTCATCGGACTTTTGGCTATGTTAGGTTCGTCCGATAAAACAAATTTAATAAAATCAAGAAACAATGGATTTGATTAAAGTTGCTGAAGAAGCATTTGCAACCGGCAAGCACTTCCCAGAGTTCAAGGCTGGTGATACTGTAACTGTCGCTTACAAAATTATCGAGGGTTCAAAGGAGCGTATCCAGCTCTACCGTGGTGTTGTCATCAAGATTTCCGGTCACGGTGAGAAGAAGCGTTTCACAGTGCGCAAGATGTCTGGTACAGTTGGTGTAGAGCGTATCTTCCCACTGGAGTCACCAAACATCGACTCTATCGAGGTTAACAAGCATGGTAAGGTTCGCCGCGCTAAGCTTTACTACCTCCGTGCTCTTACAGGTAAGAAGGCACGCATCAAGGAGAAGCGTGTTGTCGCTAAGGATTAATATTATTAATCTACATACAAATATCCTGCAATCTTATAAAGGTTGCAGGATATTTTTTTATGTGCAAGATAGACCTTGTGTAGAATGTTTGCTAAATACCAATAAATAAGTTAGTCCACAAAATTAAGCGACATTACGTTCAATCGTGATGTATGGATTGGTCTTTCTCCTTCTCTGCTTGTCCTTTTTGGTGAAAACCATAGGTTTCATCGGGCATGTAGCCCGCTACACTCCCTCTTCAACCTACGCTTTTCCCTCAAAAATAACAGCGCAGATACTGCAAATTAATTTTGGGCTAACTTAAACATGCATTATGGAGCCTAATCCATCAAATCACCAAATCTTAAACATGCTTTGTAGAAATTCTGTGGGCAATTTGCTTGATGCCCCCAAAAACATACCACTTGTGCCTATAGTTCTCCAAAGATGTAGAGACACCATACTCTCGGAGGTCGGGCACACGAGCACAAATGTGCAGCCATGTTTCCGGCAAAACTCATTGAAACACCGCTTTGCAGTATGCTTATAATGAAATATTATTCGCTGAATAGTGCTTTTGTTCTGATGTGTGCAAAAAAATGTCATTTGGTATCAAAAAAACGCAAAAGATATTGTTAATATGGAAACAATCAGTAACTTTGCATCTATAACAATATATCATGAAATCACTACATATATTTATGTTGTCAGTGTGCACCATAATTGCATTTGTGGTAATGGAATTGGCAGGGACTGCAACAAATGAAGAAGAGGCGGCTATGCCCGATGATTCATACCTGTTGCGATATGAACCGGTGCAGAGTGGGTGTATATTTGGCATAAGCAAATCACGCACAATGAAGCACATCGCGTCCGAGTGTATACAATCATGTCGTGAATGGATGATTGCTAATTTCCATACAGTTCGTATTTTGGATAATTACAGGGATAATGTGCTGGTAAAACCATTCAGTCTTTTTTGTACCTATAAGGAATAGTAACAGATATATAGGAATTATGTAGTATAGTTCCTGACAATATATTTCTGTTTCCGTTTATTTCCTAATACCATATTAACAAAAAGTTCTGATTATGATTTTAATGTTTGTTTACCTGATAGGTGCAATATCTATTTCTTTCCTATGCTCCGTGGTTGAAGCTGTGCTTCTGTCCACACCGATGTCATTCATCACCATGAAAGAGAGCGAAGGCTCTGCCAATGCAGCACTGTTGAAAAAGTTCAAAGCCAATATTGACCGCCCTATTGCTGCCATCCTATCCCTTAATACAATAGCCCATACAGTTGGTGCAGCAGGTGTCGGTGCGGAAGCCGTGAAAATCTTTGGCGAGGAGAGCTTTGGCATTATATCTGCCATCCTCACATTGTTGATTTTAGTCCTGTCGGAAATAATTCCTAAGACTATAGGTGCATCCCATTGGCGTCGTATAGCATTGCCTGTTGCTGTTGTCATTCGTGTCATGATTGTCATAACCTATCCTTTGGTATGGCTGTCAGAATACATCACAAGAATATTCGCATCACGTGAATCCCGTGTTTCGGTGAGTCGCGAGGAGGTATCGGCAATGGTTGATGTCGCTTCAGAGGAAGGTGTCCTCAGAACCCAGGAAAGCAAGATTATTCAGAATGCTTTCAAACTGACAAGTATTTCTGCCGAGGACATTATGACACCCAACCTTGTTGTGGTATCAGTGCCGGACACTATGACCGTCAAAGAATTTTTCTCCAGTGTAGAACTGACATATTCCCGCATCCCGGTATACCATGACAATAAGGATTACATAATCGGCTATGTATTGAAAATGACTGTACTCGAATTGCTTGCAAAGGATAGTTTCGATACTCGCATGTCGGAGATAATGCGCCCTATCCTGAGTTTCGATGAGGATGAGAAAGTTTTCGGAATATGGAGAGAAATGCTAGGAAAGAAAGAGCATATCTCTGTAATCTGTGATAAATACGGATGTTTGCGAGGTGTTGTAACCATTGAGGATGTGATAGAGACAATGCTTGGAGAAGAAATCGTTGACGAAGTGGACACCAATGTCGACTTGCAGAAAGTGGCGTTGGACAAATTTAAGGCGATGAGGGCAAAAAGATGATGACTATGGTTCTGCAATTATAACGCAGATAATGGAAGTAAACCATAAATAGCTATGCCGTTGGACAGTTGTACATCGACATAGCTATTGTATAATTATCAATGAATGGTGTCAAATGTGATTTTTTGAAATTTCCTGCCATGGCAGAACACGGCTGTAGAACTTAATTTATCCAAACAATCTCATTAAAAGTGCCGGATGTTGGGATTTCTGTCCATTTCTTGCCTTCCAATGATAACTCTGATGTGACATTGCCACTGTTTGGTGTCTTGAAATGAACGGTAAGTGTGCCGGACCTGTCATTGTTTGCTGTTGCAGACAATGCTTTGTATGGATGCTCTGTGAGCGGTTCGTTTGTGAATGTGGCGTTGCCGTCAAACGTGTAGAACAGGCTGTTATAACCCTCATCAGGTTCTTTTCTGACAACGATATATCCGGAAATCCATGCTGAGGAATTGGCATTATTGACATCTTTTTTGAAGAAAGAAAATGGGATTAAGGCTTCTGCCTCAATGTCTTCAAGGACACGGAAGCCTATCTGAATATCAAACACGACAGGTGTCCATTTGCCGTTTCCTTTGTTTGCAGAAAAGAGCATATAGCGTGAATGATAAACTCCGGGGTACTCACCGAAATGCTCCGCTTCCAATCCGTTTGGTAAAGGCATGTTTGGAGGTGGAGATGCTGAGCGTGCCTTGGCGGTTTTCACATCATAGGAGGTCTCCAAATCTGATGATATTTTGCGCAAGCAATAATTCTTTCCGTCGTCGCTTTGCAGTGCAGCGATATATGAAGGGTGGCTGACGAGTGCGATGGCAGGCACATCACAGAGTTTCTCCCACTGCTGAGTGAGCAAGTCAAAGAAGAAAGGGTACTGCTTCCCGTTTTCCTTTGCCAATCCGCAGATACCGTAAGCTCTGTACATTCCCACTGCAGAGTGGAAATCCGGATGAGCATTGAGTCCCCAAGTCTTCATTTCTGTTGTATTGCAGTCGTTGTCCAGCCAGCGTGTCATGGCATATTCCTGTGAAGAGGCAAGTTCGGAGGAATTGTTTATTCCATATAGGTACAAAGTTTTTGGCGTTGTACCGTCAGTAAGATTGACAGTGCCAATCTTCATGTATCTGCCCTCTCTGCACAAGTTTATTTCAACTCGGGACGCCGGCTTCCTGTATGGCATTTGCACAGTCATGCCATTCGGCGATTGTGAAAGCACCTTTGCATGGTAGACTTTTATGTAGCCTTCAGGGAAAAGTTCCTCTCCTGTTTCCCAAAAGAAATCAAGCGTAACATCATCGGTGGCAAGATACCCATCCCCCTCCAGATGCACAATGTCGCCCGGCGAGAGCGTCTTCCCCTCTTCCACGACTCTCGCATTATTGACGAACAGTGTGCCGGAATCCGTTTCCTCATTGTTACTGCAAGAAGCGAGCAGTCCGATGAAGGACAATAGTATGAGGACATGTTTCTTTAGAGTTATGTACTTTCTCATAATCAAACAGTTTTGTATGTTTGCTGCAAATTTACGAATAAATAATCAAAATGCAAAACAAACGTGACATAATAATTTTGCTATTCCAAATAGTTTTACTATCTTTGTGCCATAAACATCTTTGCAATGCTCAAATCAGCGGGTTGTTTTTATCATACACGAAAACGAGTTTCACCGAGCAATATACCTTCCAAAACAAATCAATAATAAAGCAAACTAATTCATGAATATACTTATCATTGGTGCTACTTCCGGCATAGGGTACCGACTATGGCAGCATTATGTTTCCAAAGGGCATAATGTGGTTATAACAGGGCGCAGAAAGGAACTTCTTGATGAAATGACAAAGGAATATCCGGAACACACTTGTCCGATGTGCTGTGATATTTCTGACATAGAGGCAACAAATGAGCTGTATAATAATCTGTCGGTAAAGTTCAAGAAGGTTGATATGGCAATCGTATGCGCCGGTGTCGGCGAACTTAATCCGGAATTGGATATAAAGACAGAGTTGGCAACGGTAGCTGTAAATGTTGACGGTTGGACAAATACAGTGGCAACACTCTATAAGTTGTTCGAGAAACAGCAATCCGGCCATCTTGTTGTTCTGACATCTGTAGGCGGACTTCAACCGACTCCTGTTGCTCCGTCTTACAGTGCGTCAAAGGCGTTTCAGATAAATTACATCAAATCCCTTCAGCAAAAATCCAAGCACACGCCCATAGTAATAACGGAAATACGTCCCGGCTTAGTAGACACAAGGATGGCTAAAGGAGAAGGGCTGTTCTGGGTCATGCCATTGGATAAGGTTGTGCCTATGATAGTAAATGCCATTTCCAAGAAGAAAAAACTTCGGGTAGTGACAAACAGATGGCGTATCATTAATTGGATTCTCCGGCATTTTATGTAAGTATCAAACAGATATTCGAAAAGTAGACATTATATATTGTTTTTCAGAGATTATGGGATAATATATAGCATTTGCCAACCATTAGCATATGGAATGACATTGTTACTGCCGAAGCCGTTTGGAAAAGGAACATGTAATAATGAAAACAAACGAATTTATGTTCTTATAATCTGCAAGACATAGAGTTCCTAACAATATCGTCTACACAATTTAAATATAGAAAGAAAAGAAATGAAGAGTTTGGCTGAAATAAATTCGCAATTATTAGAAGATATTCGTGAGATAATCGAACGAGGAATGGCTGCCGCATCTACAGCTGTGGCAAATACAGCTATTCTCACCTATTGGAATATCGGAAAACGTATTGTGGAAGAAGAGCAGGCGGGGGATGTTCGTGCACAGTACGGCAAGAAAATCATTCCGGCATTGGCTGAAAAATTGAAATTAAGTTATGGCAGTGGGTATGGAAAGCGTAATTTAGCCTATTACCGTAAATTCTATTTGGCTTTCCCTGATGTAGAGATTTTGCACACATGTGTGCAAAATCTGTCATGGTCTCATCTTCGCTTGCTGATACATGTGGAAAACGAAGAAGAGAGAATGTGGTATATGCGGGAAGCTACGGAAGATATGTGGAGTGTACGCACTTTGGAACGTAATATCACTACTCAATACTATGGGCGTAGATTAGCCTCTCAAAAAGAGAATTTATCATTACCAGCTCCATCCATTGTTGATAAATATGAGCCTGAGGAATATATAAAGAATCCAATAGTCGCTGAATTTCTTGGCTTCAGGCGTTATGGCGACTATACAGAATCAGAATTGGAACAAGCATTGATTGACAATTTGCAGCAATTCATAATGGAGTTAGGCCGTGGATTTGCTTTTGTCGACCGCCAGAAGCATATACGCACTGATTTGGGCGATTTCTATGCCGACTTGGTTTTTTACAATTTCCGTATGAAGAGGTTTGTAATATTTGAATTAAAGACGCATGCTCTGAGTCATGCTGATGTCGGACAACTTGATATGTATGTGCGAATGTATGACGACTTGGTAAAGGGTGAGGATGATAATCCAACCATTGGTGTCTTGCTGTGTACAGATACCGACAAAACAATAGCGAAATATTCTGTTTTACATGATAGTAATCAGTTGTATGCGGCAAAATATATGGCTTATATGCCAACTGAAGAAGAACTTCTCCAAGAAATAGAGCGGCAAAAACGTTTTTTCTTGGAACAACATAGTAATAAAAGCGATTTGAACAATTAAATTATGAATAATGGATATTGTATATATAAAAAGAGGATACTGCTCATTTAAATCAAGTGATTCTCTAAGAACTCAGACTAAAGATATTCCTGATGGATATGGAGTGTATGTTTTCCATAAGAATGAAAGAGATGGAGAAATCCTTTATATAGGAAAAAGCGGTACCATATTGCAAAATGGATGCTATGAAGTACAATGCTTAAAAGATAGGCTCAATAATAGTCAATGTGGTATGGGTCGGGAAAAATTTTTGCGTAAGAAGATGGAAGAAAATAAAGAAATTCAGCAAATATTCATCGAATGGTATATTATAGATGAGCAAAAATATCTCCCGGCTTTTATAGAGGCACTTTTGTTACAGGATTATTATACAGAGAATTCTTGTTTACCTATATGGAATAATAAATTTTGAATAGCTAAATTATCAATAATAATTTCCAATAAAGAATAATATTGCAGATGCTTAGGCATAACGTGGACGCATCTTGCCTTTTGCAAATTCGGGCATCCTAAGACCTAAACAGCGAAAGGATATAAGAGATGTGTCCACGTTCTGTTTATATAAATGTGCTGTTTTTATCTTTGTGTTTGGCTTCTAAAAGATGTAAGAACATTGTGTGGATTTCATAAGTTTGCGATGTAAGCCCATGCGTATCTACGACAGACTCTTTATAGGACAAATCCGCGTTTTCATCGTGGAAAAAGGGCGAAATGTCTAATATTTTTTGTGATTTCATTTTCTTTTGATACTTTTGCAGTGGAAAATGAAATCAAATTGTTTTAGAATATGAAGTTGAAAAGAGTATCTGTTATTCTTGTGTTTGCCATGGCAAGCCTTGCCTCATGGGGGCAGGCGTGGGACTTGCGGCAGTGCATAGACTATGCCATGGAGCATAACATCAGTCTGCAGAAGAGCCGTATCTCGGTAAAAGAGGCGCAGACAGACCTGCTTACTGCCAAAGCGCAGATGTTTCCGAGCCTGACTTTCAACACCAACCAAAATGTCACCAACCGTCCGTGGAGCGAGAATGCCATGAATGTTGTCTCTGACGGTACAGGAAACATGATGGCTAACAGTTCGCAAAGTGCCACGAACTATAATGGCAATTACGGTCTTAATGCCTCTTGGCTTGTGTGGAACGGCGGACAGAGGAAGAAAAATATCGAACAAGCGGAAATCCAGATTGAACAGGCGGAGCTGGCTACGGCAAGCAATGCCAACACCATTCAGGAGCAGATAGTCCAGAACTATGTGCAGATTCTTTATGCCAAGGAGTCGGTGAAGGTTAACGAATCGACGCTTGCCGTCAGCAAGGCACAGCGTGACCGTGCTGCGGAAATGGTGAAGGTGGGGCATCTCAGCAAGACCGACCTTGCACAACTGGAGGCGCAGGTGGCTAATGATGAGTATAATCTGGTCAACGCCCGGACACAGGTGGCGCGCTATAAGATAGCGTTGAAGCAACTCCTTGAACTTACCGGTGACGAGACGTTTGACATCGCCACCATAGAAGTCTCCGACCGGAAGGCACTCTCTTCGCTCCCTGCCGTGGAGGAGGTCTACTCCGCAGCCCTTACGACACGTCCGGAGATACGGAGCGGTCAGCTCAGCCGTGACGCCGCCGAACTTGACATTGCGCTGGCAAAGGCAGGGCGTATGCCTAATGTGAGCCTTAATGCCGGCATAGGCACAAGCAATTACAGCGGCAGTGACAATTCTCTCACAAAGCAGTGGAAGCAGAATTGGAACAATACAGTTGGGCTCAGCGTCAGCGTGCCTATCCTTAGCAACCGCAAGAACCGCAGTGCGGTAGAGAAAGCGAAGCTGCAGCGTCAGGCATCGGACTTGGATTTGCAGGACCTGCAGAAACAGCTGTACAACGAGATTGAGGGCTATTGGCTCGATGCCGTCAATGCCCGGCAGCAGTTCCGTTCGGCATGCACCAACGAGGAAAGCATGCAGGCGAGTTTCAATCTTGTCAGTGAGCAGTTCAATCTTGGTCTGAAGAACCTTGTCGAACTCATGGACGGCAAGAACAATCTGCAGGCTGCCCGTCAGAGCAAGCTGCAAAGCAAGTACACGTTCATCCTCAATGAGCAGCTTCTGAAGTTCTATGCCGGGGAGAGCATCAATCTGTAAACATCAAAAAAACATCCATACTTATGAGCAACAAGAGAAACATCCTCATCGGAATAGCAGCCGTTCTAGCTGTCGTGGTGGCAGTCTTCTTCTTCACGAAAGGCGACAAAGCACCACAGGCGTCTTACGAGACCGCCACCGCGAGCCTTGGCAACATCAGCAGCAGTATCACTGCCACGGGCAGCATCGAACCGGTTACCTCTGTGGAAGTCGGCACACAGGTATCAGGCATCGTGAGCAAGATTTTCGTGGACTACAACAGTGTTGTGGCAAAAGGGCAGGTCATTGCCGAGCTTGACAAGACCAACTTGCTGAGTGAGCTTAGCACAGCGAAGAGCAACTGCGCAAGCGCACGAAGTGAGATGGGCTACCAAAAGAGCAATTACGACCGCTATAAGACCATGCACGACAAGGGACTTGTCAGCGACAATGACTTTGAAAATGCGCGCCTTGCCTACATCAAGGCGAAGGAGAACTACCAGACCACCCTCAACTCTGTGGCAAAGGCAGAAACAAACCTCGGCTATGCCACAATCACATCGCCTATCGACGGTGTGGTGCTGAGTAAGGCCGTGGAAGAAGGACAGACCGTTGCCGCCAGCTTCAGCACACCGACATTGTTCACAATAGCACAAGACCTTACCGATATGCGTGTCATAGCGGACATTGACGAGGCGGACATCGGCGAGGTAAAGGAGGGACTGCGTGTGACATTCACCGTGGACGCGTTCCCTAACGACACATTTGACGGTCGTGTGACACAGGTGCGCCAGGAAGCAAAAACGGAGAGTAATGTCGTCACTTATGAGGTTGTCATCTCCGCACCTAACAATGACCTCAAACTGAAGCCCGGGCTGACAGCCAACGTAACCATATACACCATGGAGAAGAAGAATGTCCTCTCCGTGCCAAGCAAGGCACTGCGCTTCACACCTAATGAGCATTTGCTCAGGAAAGATGAGAAAATCATCGATTGCCAAGGCAAGGAAAAGGTGTGGGTGCGTGAGGGGGCGAACCTTAAAGCTGTGCCAGTGAAGACAGGAACCACCAACGGCACAATGACAGAAATCCTTGGCGGACTGAAAGCCGGCACAACAGTCATCACTGACTTCAACATTGCCGGTCCTGCCGGTGGCGGCGAACAGGCTCAGGACAACAGCAACCCTTTCATGCCGGGCCCTCCGGGAAAAAACAAGAACAAGAAATAATCATCTGCCATGGAGAACAAGGAAAGAAAAACAGTCATAGAGCTTGACAATGTCAGGCGTGACTTCAAGGTCGGTTCGGAAACGGTGCATGCTCTGCGCGGTGTGTCGTTCAAAATCCATGAAGGCGAGTTTGTCACAATCATGGGAACTTCCGGCTCGGGAAAATCCACGCTGCTTAACCAACTGGGATGTCTCGACACTCCCACAAGCGGCGAATACTACCTTGACGGAATCTCCGTGCGCACCATGTCAAAATCCCGGCGTGCACGGCTGCGCAACAGGAAAATCGGTTTCGTGTTCCAGAACTATAACCTGCTTGCAAAGACCACTGCGGTGGAGAATGTGGAGCTTCCGCTGATGTACAACAGTGAGTACAACGCCAAGCAGCGCCGTGAGGCAGCCATTGCGGCACTGGAGGCGGTGGGACTGGCTGACAGGCTTGACCATAAGAGTAACCAGATGTCCGGAGGACAGATGCAGCGCGTGGCGATTGCAAGAGCCTTAGTCAACAATCCTGCCGTAATCCTTGCCGACGAGGCGACGGGAAACCTTGACACGCGCACCAGCTTCGAAGTGCTTGTGCTTTTCCAAAAACTCTATGCCGAAGGGCGCACAATAATCTTTGTCACCCATAATCCTGAGATTGCGCAGTACAGCAGCCGCAACATCGTGCTGCGTGACGGAAAGATTCGCGAAGACGTAATGAACGAGAACATCCTGTCTGCCGCAGAGGCTTTGGCACAGCTTCCATTGCCTCAGGATGACTAAAACAGCAAGAACATGAACTTTACAAATCTCATAAAAGTGGCACTAAACGCCATTGCAAACAACAAATTCCGCTCGTTCCTCTCCATGCTCGGCATTATCATCGGTGTGGCTGCGGTCATCATCATGATGGCTATCGGACAAGGCTCGAAAGAGAGTGTGCGGGCGAATATCTCACAGATGGGCACCAACATCATCATGGTGCGTCCGGGAGCAGACATGCGTGGAGGAGTAAGGCAAGACCCGAGTGCCATGCAGACCCTGAAGGTCGAGGACTACAAGTCCATTCAGGCCGAGGCGAAGTTCATCACTTATGTCAGTCCGGAGGTGTCAAGTTCAGGCCAGTGCATCTATGGCGCGAACAACACCTCCACATCAATCTATGGCGAAAGCACCGACTATCTCAGCATCAAGCAGTGGACTGTGGAGGACGGCAGCATGTTCACCGACGAGGACATCAAGAAGAGTGCCAAGGTGTGCGTGATAGGCAAGACTGTTGTCGATGAGCTTTTCCCAAACGGGGCTGACCCGATAGGCAAGACAATACGCTTCAAGTCCATCCCTTTCCGTGTCATCGGTGTGCTGAAGTCAAAAGGTTACAACAGTTTCGGAATGGACCAGGACAATCTGATTGTCGCCCCTTACACCACCGTCATGAAGCGAATACAGGCACAGACGTATCTCAGCAACATCAACTGTTCTGCCATTACAGAGGAGATGACCGAGGAGGCCATTGCCGAACTGACGAGCATTCTCCGCACAAACCATAAGCTGAAGGACGATGCCGATGACGATTTCACCATCCATTCGCAGCAGGAGATGATGGAGACGATGACCTCAACGATGGACACAATAACCATTATCCTTGTCGTTGCGGCGGCTTTCTCACTTCTTGTCGCCGGCATAGGCATCATGAACATCATGCTTGTGTCCGTCACAGAGCGCACGAAAGAGATTGGTCTGCGTATGTCCGTGGGCGCGAGAAGCATAGACATCAGCAACCAGTTCCTTATCGAATCGATCATGATAAGCATCACGGGAGGCATTCTCGGTGTCTGTGTCGGATATGTCGGGACAATGGTCTGCAGCGGATTGTTCCACCTTCCCACCTCCATTCCCATGTGGAGCATTGTCGTCAGCTTCATCGTCTGCACAATCATCGGAGTTGGTTTCGGCTATTTCCCTGCACGCAAGGCCGCGATGATGGACCCGATAGAGGCTATCCGCTATGAATAAAATGAACAGCAAACTATGATACAAAAGACAATAGAACGTTACACAGAACCGCTCATCCATCTTGTTGGATGGGCTGTGCTGTTTGGTCTGCCACTGATTTTCGCCGACCGCAACTCAGGCATAAACTGGCCGGAGTTCGTCCGCCGCCTTAATGGTCCGTTGGACATCCTTGCCGTTTTCTACCTCAATTACCTGTTCCTTGTTCCAAAACTCTACCTTAATGGGAAGAAAAGGAGCTTCGCTTTGTCAAACATCATCGTATGTCTGCTGGGCTGCATCTTCATGGTCTATTGGGAACATACCTTCCGGCAGTTGGGCGGCTTTGCCCATTCCGCTGCCAACGTCCGCCGTTTCGCCCCTCCGCCGCGTGAATTCTTCATCATGCGCGATGTCATCATGCAAATTCTCTGCATCATTTTCGCCACGACCATACGCACAAGCAAGGAATGGGGCAGGGCAGAGGCTGCGCGCAAGGAGGCGGAGCTCGGCAGGACGGAGGCTGAACTGAGGAACCTGCGCAGCCAAATCAATCCGCACTTCTTGCTCAACACGCTGAACAATATCTATGCCCTCATACAGTTCAACGGGGAGAAAGCGCAGGAAGCGGTGCTTGACCTGAGCAAGCTCCTCAGGCATGTCCTCTATGAAAACCAAAGTCCCTATGTCCCATTGGAGCAGGAGATAGGTTTCATAGAGAACTATATCCGCCTGATGCGCATCCGCCTTTCGGAGAATGTGGATGTCACTTTTGACACTCATCTGCCTGAAAACCATTCCTTGCAGGTGGCTCCTCTGCTCTACATCTCGCTGATAGAGAATGCTTTCAAGCATGGAATAAGCGCCAACGGACGTTGCTTCATACATCTTGCGATAGACACAACCTCGGACAGCATACTGCGTTTTCGGGTGGAAAACAGCAACCATCCCAAACAGCAGTCGGACAGAAGCGGGAGCGGCATAGGTCTGCATCAGGTGCAGAAGCGCCTGGACATCCTTTATCCCGGCAAATACCGGTGGACGAAAGGCACTGATGCCTCCGGCAAAGTCTATCGCTCCATACTTGAAATAGAAACCAACCCTCAAAACAGATTGCCATGAAACTACGATGCGCCATTATCGATGACGAGCCGTTGGCTCTCGACCTTCTCGAAAGTTATGTCAGGAAGACGGACTTCCTGCAACTTGTCGGACGCTACAACAGTGCGGTGAGTGCCATGGAGCATGTCAGGGAAGAGGCGGTGGACCTGCTTTTCCTCGACATACAGATGCCCGACCTCACCGGCATGGAGTTCGCGAAATATGTTGACAAGGAAACTCGCATAGTCTTCACCACGGCGTTCAGCCAATATGCGGTGGAGGGCTATCGCGCCAACGCCCTTGACTATCTGCTGAAGCCTGTCAGCTACAGTGCCTTCATGGAAGCCGCCGACAAGGCTCTCGAATGGTTTCGACTCAGCCGCAGCTCTGCATCTGAGACTTCCATGCCGCAGGTTCCGGACTGCATATTTGTCAAGAGTGAGTACCGCACGGTGCGCATCAACTTTAAGGACATCCTCTATGTGGAAGGCTTGAAGGACTATGTGAAAATCTATCTTGCAGGGCAGCCGAGGCCGGTCCTCTCCCTGATGAGCATGAAAGCGTTGGAGGAGTATCTCCCCTCGCAGCAATTCCTGAGAGTCCACCGCTCTTTCATTGTGCAGCTGGACAAGATAGAAGTCCTCGAACGCGGCAGGATTGTCTTCGGACAAACCTACATTCCTGTCTCCGAAAGCAACAAGGAGGTGATACAGGAGTATATACGCCAACGCTCCGTCCTATGATGTATTCTCGTTCGGATTACTCAATACAGTATGTTTTCTCATGCGGATTCAGAAGATTAGTGCGGATTATCCTCATTAATTCACTGAATCCGCATGATGCTTTTTTGTTCCGAAAATGTGCATGAGTTTTCTTATTCTCTATTTATCATAATTGGAAAAACATAGCTCTTCAAGGCGGAAACCCACACGTTGTGAGGTCATTCGTGACCATCCGAATAGCGAAAACTAAGTGTTTGCATAGTGAAAGGTTACCTTTGGCGCGATGAAACGTTACTAAAAGCACTGCAATCCGTTACCAAAAGCACCATGAATGGTAACGATTTGCAGTGCTTTTCTGCTTATTTGGTTTTCGAGAAAATGCTAAAGCGTTGATTGGTAGGAAGATAGTGGAAATGCTAAAATTTGCCGGATTCTTGAATTTCCCTTTCTGAAAAATCTGCAAGCGATTCTCAGAGGGCAAAAACGGCGTGAGTTTTCTTAAAATAACGTGAGTTCGACGAATTTGCAACTATCCGGTAGAATGAAGCAAAACGCCATATATACAAGTATATCTATAAAGCATTGGCAACTATTTTGTTCCTATTGTTTTTGGAGGATAGGCTTTCCTGCTTGTCCACGATCAATCAGTGGTTCTCTGTGGACAAAACGCCTTGCAGCCGTCAGATAGGATGGAAAGCCTGTCCTCCAAGCGACACTCGTACGAGATTTGATGTGAATTTTAATGATAATTTTGCTTTTACAAACAGACCCTCAAACAATTAAACTCGTCGAACTCACGTTATATTACCGAAAAATGCGCTACAAAAAAAACGGCAATCCCATAAAAAAGTCAGGATTGTCGTTTTTTTTGTATGTCTTGAATGCTTTTATCTCTTTCGGAGTGCATCCTATTCGAACTCAGAAAACTCTCCGCCGTTGAAATATAAGGTGTTGTTGAACTCGTCAAATCCCATTGGGATTGGCTTTTCAAGTTTTTCCATCTCGTTAAGAATCTCTTTCAATGGTTTTCCTTCGTCGACATATTTTGCACAACTGTATTTTGCTGTGATTTTACCATCTTTCAACTCTGCCACATAGCTTTGTGACTCAGCCGGAAGGTTCACTCGCATCCAATCCGTGTGAATCATGACATGAGTATTGTCGATTTTGTCGATGCTGATGGTGCCTTGGTGGCGTATCTTGTCCAATGGCTTTGATGATGTGAAGTATTTGCCAAACATTTCTAATGGGATATTTGCCTCGCAAGTAGTGGCAACTGCTTGAGCGACATAACCTTCTTTGCCATTGAATTCTATTTTATACCAACCATCAAGTTCCTCAATGCAAGGAACAAGAACGGTAGCTGCCAGTGTGCCGATTTTCGCGGCGGCGGTGGATGGGGCTGTCCTGACATTAACATTTCCTTTCATTGAGGAAACATACAGGGACTGCGCTTGTATGGCGTATAGCCCAACAAGCAGGAATACTATTGTCAATGACGCTTTTTTCATGACTTGTGTCTTGTTTATTGTTTGGAAATGTTACGAAGCAAAAGACCTGGAGTCCAGTGATTCCTATTCTGTGAAAGATTGAATTTTTGGCGTATCGTATTAAAACGCTCGTTTGCACCGCCGGTCACTGAGAGTTGTCCCTTTATGGCTTCCCCTACCGGTAAGGTTTGAGGAAATTTTGTCGAAACAGGATATTCTTCTCCTTCTTCGTTTCTTGCGACACCTCTGCCAAAATCAGCTACATCGATAGTATAATCCTTGCGTCCGTTGTTGGTAAGCGTGAACTCTACGACAAGATCCTTGCCGTTGGCATAGACTTTGCCGACATTGAGCATTATTTCATTGTCATAGAACACACATCCTTGCTTGTTGGAAACCGGAAATGATGGCAATTCGATGTTGTTGAACCGATAGTCGTAGTCACCGTAAGGATTCGCGTCAGTGGATTTGCTTGATTCCGGTGCTCTGCCAACAAGTTTTATTGATGTTATCTTCTCGGCGTTAAGAGGTATTTCGGAAATCCATGTGTTTATGGCTACCGGCTCTCTGGCGGGAAGGTTCACAGCACCGTAACCTATGGTTCCGTCGATAGGATATTTTCCTTCGCCGTCAATGACTACTTCGCTGTCCGAGAATGACAGGTTGACGCGATTCTCGTCTCTTGAATTGTTGTTGACGATGACAAGATTGAATTGCGCCTCATTACCGGAGCGGTGGATGCGTTCCACGTTTATGCTCATGGCAACTCCCTTGATACCATTACGGTTATTAGCGTCTATGGCATAGCTGCCGCTTGCCGCGCATAGTGCAAGCAATAACGAACAAATGACTTTTCTCATGACTTAGTTGACTCTTTCTACATACCATTTTCCATTCTCTTTTTCAAGAACAACCTCGCGGATGTAGCCTTCGCTGTCCTCAAAAAAAACTTTCGCACTTGTTGCCTCATCCGTGAAATCGCCACCTCCGATGCCGGCATGGATGCTTTTGAACGTAAATGTCTTTTGTTCTTTCTCTTCCTCTTTATAAGTTCCTTTTTCTTTCATTTCTTTCACAAGTGCAATCATCTTGTCAATCTGCTCTATGGTATAGGTGTTGGAAGGCTTGATGATTTTTTTCATGGATTCGTAGTCTCCAGTGGTTTTGCATACCAAGGCCGCTTCTGCCACTGCTTTCGGATCTGACTGGTTGACACTGTCGCTACATGACACCATTGCCATGGTCAACAGCGAAATGAGGATGGTGCGACAAAATTTGTATTTTCTCATATTCTTAAAAAACATGCTGGTCAATCCTCATCCAGCCGATAGGGTAATATTTATATATAAAAAGGTGTGAGGATTATATCGCTT
This sequence comes from Palleniella intestinalis, assembly GCF_013166595.1. Taxonomy (GTDB): domain Bacteria; phylum Bacteroidota; class Bacteroidia; order Bacteroidales; family Bacteroidaceae; genus Prevotella; species Prevotella intestinalis. The sequence goes on from NZ_JABKKG010000009.1 coordinate 31,437, forward strand.
CTTACCCTAAGTTCAGGTCTTGGCTTACCTACGAGATGGATAAGATTGACAGCCCCACACCGATTAAGCTTATACAATCCCTTTACGGGTGGGTATATAGCTACCGGTGCAGGTGCTATCTCAACCTAATCTTCATCTCGTTTCAGACGGCCAAGTTTGAACTTAGAAGATAAGATGTCAATAACACCTTTTTGGCGGAATTATTCCGCTATTGGTAAATCGGAAACAATGATTCTGCCTCTACAGAACTGAATCCGACTGCAAAGATAAACAAATTTTCTAAATTATGTGCGTTGAAGTTGCGAAAAATGATTTTTTATGATATAAAATTTTGTGGTTTGCAGAAAAACAAGTATTTTTACACTGAGTAACAGAAAACAATAACAGCTATGCCTGGGATAGTCTGATTTTATGGATATGATACCTCGTATAAAGAAATTGGAACCAAGGGAAAACTATCATCTTTACGTTGAGTTTGATGATGGACGCAAGGTGATGTATGATGTCAATGACGATATTCGGACATTGCCGATATTCCATGATTTGAAGGATGTGTATGGTCTTTTCAACCAAGTGCAGCTTGATGAGAGCAGGACTTGCGTTTATTGGAACGATATGATAGACCTTGCAAGTGACAGCATCTACAAATATGGAGTCCAATAAGGGCTTGTATTGAATTGTTCGATGCCGTTCAGAGGCGTATTCCTGCACCAATCATAAGGTTTTGGGGCTCATTGAAATTGCCTAAACGATAGCCCACGTTAAGGAAGAACCGGCGTGTGATGAAAGTTTTCAGCGCGAGAGACTGGTAGAAACGTTTATCCCCTTGAGGGTTTATGATGTCATAGCCGATGCCGGCATTGAGGGAGAAAACAGGCATGGTCAGTTCGGCATGTGCCGAAAGTCCGGCTTTTATCTGTTTATGGAATGGAGGGCGCATGAATTTCATTCCTTCATCATGGTTGCCTGTCACCAGATACGATGCCAGTCCGGCACTCTCGTCCCATTGTAAATCCGCAGCCGGACCTACCGCCACCCAACGGTTGAGGCGGTACATAGGGGCGAACTGAAGCCCTGCTATCCCGAAAACGCTGTTGCATAGCTGAGGCTCGGAATTTTCACCAATATAGACTATGCGCTTGCGCAAGGCTACGTAAGCCATGATATCGTAGAACCAGCGTCTGCGGTCTGCCTCCTGTTCGATGTCCGGAGCCGGCTTATGGTGCTCTTTTTGTGGATTGATTGTGTAAGCCAATCCTACTGTCGCGCCGATGGTGTTCACTCCGGCATTCGGCCATGATGTGTTGCCATTGGAATAATGGTTGGCGTTCACTCCGAGCATCATCCGCCAACGGTCGTCAAGGTCATAATGGAATTTCAGCCCGATGCCCATGTGGGCGGTCACGGAAGTGCTTACTACCGTATTCTGCTCAGCGTTTTCCCTGTTGCTATGTTTCCACCCGAACGCTGCTCCGAACTGCCATTCGTAGCCGAGCCACAACCGTTTGCTGAGATGAGCTATCGGCGCACCCTGATAAATGTATAATGAAACAGGTGTGCCGAGGACATTGTCGGCATGGAATGTGTTAATGTCAATGCCCACTCCCTGATACACCCCTTTGTATAACAAGCCCTCGCGCGTCTCCGGATTGAAGCTGAAATCCATGCGCAATGTCCCTGTCAAGTTGCTGTCTATTATCTTGCCGGCAAGGTTCTCTCCTCTAAGGCAACTGTTTGTTCCAGGCACCCATGCAGGTGAAATCTCAGTGCTGATGCGCCATTCCACCGGACGGGAGAAGCCTGTCGGTATGGTGTCAGGCTTTGCCGGCAAGCTTATTGCCATAAGGATAATGACAAGGGAGTGTATCTTGTTTCGCATCTTTACTGATATTGTTTTAATCATAGGATGTTGTGCCTAAGCCATTGGTATGAGAGGGTTGCGCCTTTTACATGAGCGACAGGAACGCTTTCGGGAGCGCATCGATGATGTCCGTGGCGATAAGGCTCTCGCATCCCTTGTCCATTGCCGCTATGTCGCCGGCAAGTCCGTGGAGGTACATGCCAAGGACGGTGGCTTCCGCCTGTGAATATCCGCGTGCCATGAGTCCCACGATGATGCCCGTCAGCACATCACCGCTGCCTGCTGTCGCCATTCCGCTGTTGCCTGTCGTGTTGAATATGACAGAACCGTCAGGCTGGCAGAGCAGGGAATAATGCCCTTTCAGGAGAATGTATGCCTGCATGCGCTGCGCCATTTCGCGCGCTTTGGCAAACCGTCCGTAGTCACTGTTGTTATCCGAACCGTCCAGACGGTCGAACTCCTTCGGGTGAGGAGTAAGCACCAGTCCCGGTGGCAGTTGCTGCAGCCATGCCCTGCGGTAGCCGAGGATGTTCAGTGCGTCGGCATCAAGCACCATCGGGCGCGAGGTGCGGCGTATCTGTGACATGAGAGTCACTGCCGTTGTGTCACGCTGCCCTATGCCCGGGCCTATTGCCACGGCGTTGTAGTGGTCAGTGTCCATCGGTTCGGAGAAGCAGTATTCATCCTTGTCGATATGCACAATCGCCTCCGGTACAGAGATTTGCATGATGTCATAGTTGCGGTCAGGGATGTGTGCCGTAACCTTTCCCACTCCGGAGCGTAAGCATGCCTTTGTCGCAAGGACGGCTGCGCCCGCCATACCATAAGAGCCGGCGATGATGAGGGCGTGCCCCATTGTGCCTTTGTGTGCGAAATCGTTGCGCTTCTTTATGAGTGACACAACGTTGTTGCGCTCAATCACTGTGAAAGGAGAAGGTGTGCTCTTTATCCAATCCTCAGAGAGGTTGATGTCAAGAACCTCTATGTCGCCGAGAAACTGTTGGCAGTCGGCGAAGTACATGCACAGTTTTTTCATCTGCAGTGTAAGGGTGAGGTCGGCGCGGATGATGCTTGAGTTTATGTTGTATGTGTTGTCCTCCGCCATAAGTCCCGAAGGCAGGTCGATGCTCACCACAGTGCTGCCTGAGGTGTTGATGTAGCTGACGAGTGATGCAAAGCCTCCGCCAAGAGGTTTGTTGAGGCCGGAACCGAAAAGTCCGTCGATTACGAGAGTCTCCTCTGTGAGCATAGGAGGGTCAAACTCATCCCTGACTTCCATGAACCTCTTCACGTGTTTGGAGTCCTGAAGCCTTGTCTTGTTGGTATGGCAGTCCTTGCTGAGATTGTTCTTTATGTTGAAGAGGTAGACAGTGACACTGTATTGCCTCTCAGCCAGCAGTCTTGCCACAGCGAGGGCATCACCTCCATTGTTTCCCGGGCCTGCAAATACTGTTATGGGAGTCACTTGACTCCAGCGTTTTGTGATAGCCTGTGTCAGTACGGTGGCGGCACGCTCCATAAGGTCAATGGAGGAAATTGGCTCATGCTCTATCGTGAAAGTGTCAAGTTCGTGTATCTGTTTGCTTGTGAATATCTTCATAGGTTTGGCATAAATAAAACGTTCATACTGTGCAAAAATACAAAATTAATGTAAATAACATGCCCCGTTTGCTGTTTTTTTATTAATTTTGTAGCAAATTTTGATTTTGCAACATTAGAAATATATTCTGTAAAGCCAAATGAAGGATATAAAACTGAAGGACAAGTCTTTCCGCCTTTCGTTGCCGGAGGCGGACATCCTTGCACGTATCAAGGAGGTTGCGGACAGGATAAACAAGGACTATGAGGGCAGAACTCCGCTGTTCCTTGCCGTGCTGAACGGTTCGTTCATGTTTGCGAGTGACCTCATGAAAGAGATTTCCGTGGACTGTGAGATAAGTTTTGTGAAGCTCGCATCGTACCAGGGCACCATGTCCACGGGCAAGGTGCATGAGGTGATAGGCATCAACGAGGACCTTCATGGCAGGGACATTGTCATTGTAGAGGACATTGTGGAGTCAGGCAAGACCATGGTGCAGATGATGGACTCGCTTGCCAACAGGCATCCTGCATCGATAAAGATATGCACACTGTTCTTCAAACCGTCAAAACTGCAGGAGGATGTGACGGTCGACTACTGCGCGTTTGAGATTCCGGACGATTTCATTGTGGGCTACGGACTGGATTATGACCAGAGAGGAAGGAATCTTAGGGACATATACACAATAATTCCGTAACGGCATGTGCGGAATAAGGTGAGGGGAAGTTAAGGAGAAAACAAACAGAAGCATGCCTCTCACAAGACATGCGACAATTAAAAATATAAGGTAAAAAGATGAAGAATATAGTGATTTTCGGTGCTCCCGGTTCAGGAAAGGGAACACAGAGTGACAAGATTATTGAGGAATTCGGAGTGGAACACATCTCAACAGGTGATGTGCTCAGAGCTGAGATAAAGGCAGGCACGGAGCTTGGCAAGACAGCTGCTGCATACATCAATGACGGCAATTTGGTGCCTGACTCACTCATCATCGACATCCTCGCATCCGTTCTTGACAGCAAGGGCAAGGACATCAAGGGCGTTATCTTTGACGGCTTCCCACGCACGATAGCCCAGGCTGAGGCTCTTGACGTCATGCTCAAGGAGCGTGGCACTGAAGTGTCAACAGTAATCGGACTGGAGGTTGACGACGCGGAGCTTATCGCGCGCATCATTGCACGTGGAAAGACCAGCGGACGTGCTGACGACAATGAGGAGACAGCCAAGAAGCGTCTTGACACATACTACGGTCAGACCCTTCCACTGAAGGATTTCTACATCGAGCAGGGCAAGTACACTAAAATCAATGGTGTCGGCTCTATTGATGACATCTATGCGGAAATCAGCAAGGCAATCAAGGCTTGCTAAGAGAACAACCGGCATCCGGTTATTAAAAGAACATACACATTAATATAAATATATTATGGAATCGAACTTCGTCGACTATGTCAAGATACAGTGCCGCTCAGGAAAGGGCGGACGCGGGTCCATGCACCTGCGCCACGTTAAGTACAATCCCAACGGCGGTCCTGACGGAGGCGACGGAGGAAACGGTGGCAGTATCATCCTTCGTGGCAACCATAACTATTGGACTCTGCTTCACCTGAAGTACCAGCGCCATTTCTTTGCCGAGCACGGCGGTAATGGCGGAAGGGACAAATGCCATGGCACAAACGGCAAGAACATCTATATCGATGTGCCTTGCGGTACTGTTGTCTATGACGCAGAGACAGGAAAATATGTTTGTGACGTGACCTATGACGGTCAGGAGGTGCTGCTTCTGAAAGGCGGTCGTGGCGGACTTGGCAATTTCCAGTTCCGCTCCGCCACCAATCAGGCACCGCGCTATGCGCAGCCGGGCGAGCCTATGCAGGAGATGACGGTAATCATGGAACTGAAACTCCTTGCCGATGTCGGACTTGTAGGTCTTCCTAATGCCGGCAAATCGACACTGCTCTCGGCTGTGTCCTCGGCGCGTCCGAAGATAGCCAACTACCCTTTCACCACCCTTGAGCCGTCCCTCGGCATCGTATCCTATCGTGACCACCAGTCATTCGTCATGGCTGACATTCCAGGAATCATCGAAGGAGCGTCAGAGGGTAAGGGACTCGGACTGCGTTTCCTGCGCCATATAGAGCGAAACTCACTCCTTCTCTTCATGGTTCCCGGCGATACGGAGAACATAAAGAAAGAGTACGAGCTCCTGCTCAACGAGCTTCGCAACTTTAACCCTGAGATGCTTGACAAGCATCGTGTGCTTGCTGTGACCAAGTGCGACCTTCTTGACGATGAGTTGTGCGAGATGCTGCGCGAGGAACTGGAGAGATCCCTCTCTTCGGACAACGAAAAACTGAAAGTTGTGTTTATCTCTTCGGTGACAGGCAAGGGCATTGACGAGCTGAAAGATATTCTTTGGGCAGAACTTAACTCAGAGAGCAACAAGCTGCTTGACATCACAAAGGACGACACCCTTGTTCACCGTGACAAGGACATGTCACGCTTCAAGCAGGAGATGCTTGCGGAAGGCGAGGACAATGTCATCTTCATTGAAGACGAAATGGATGAAGATGAGTTTGACATCGAGGAACTTGATGATTACGAAGTGGAGGATGTGGAATAGGAATCTTCATGTAAAAGAATGTGATTCTCCACAGAAAACAATAGAAATCTCCACGAAACAAGAATACAATGATGATAACGTACAATCTCTCTGACAAGGCAACGGCGTTCACAACGACACGCTCCTATGGGCGTGACAAGGACTTGTTATGTCCTGAACTCCGTGTGCCGGCAGAGCGTTTTGCACGTCCTCATCAGGTGCATGGCACTGTTGTGCGACAGTTGGCGGAGGAGTTCTTCACCCTTCCCGAGAACATCCGCACAATGCTTCTTGACGGTGTCGATGCCGTAATCTATGATGTCAAGGACGCATGTGTGGGCATCTCCACTGCCGATTGCATCCCGGTGCTTTGCTATGACCCTGAACACCATTGTGCGGCGGCTATCCATGCAGGGTGGCGCGGCACTGTCGCACGTATCGCCATTGCAGCCATAGAGCAGATGAGGCTGGCTTACGGCACTAATCCTGAGCATCTGCGCTGTGCCATAGGACCTGGAATCTCATTGGAATCCTTCGAGGTTGGCGATGAGGTATTTGACGCTTTCCGCCGGGCAGGCTTCCTGATGGAGACGATTGCGGTAAGGAAAGAGAAATGGCACCTTGACATAAAGGAGTGCAACAGGATGCAGCTCCTTTCCCTTGGTGTGCTTCCTGAAAACATAGAGGTGTCGCCCATCGACACCATGACCGACGACCGCTTCTTCAGTGCGCGTCGTGACGGTGCATCGACAGGCAGAATGCTTTCGGGCATTGTGCTGAGGTGATTATGCGATTAGGCATGCCCGGGATGACAGGCATGCAGGCATTTATGGCACACTTGCCATACCTGCCATTATTTTTCTTATGCCAAACCTCCGGCATAGGACTTTGCGACTTTATGCGGCGGACAGTCCGTTGCAGCCTGACTAAAACCAATGACTATGAAGAAGAAAACCATTATATCCATGATAGTCTGTGCCATGTGTGCCCTTACGAGTATAAATGCACAGACAACCTTTACCGTCCGAGAGCAGGAAGCCATCAGTTGTGAGACTCCGGGACTGTTTGAACGTTCCTCTGCCTTTACTGTGGATTTCGGCCAGATGGGAGAAAAAGACTACTCTTTCCCATTGCCTGTGGGCAAGGTTGACGGCATACGTTCCAACAACCATATTTCCATAAGCAGTAGCGAAGGGGATGCCGTGAAGGCAATGTTCTCCGGTGTGGTGCGCCTTTCTCGCAATACGGACAGGATAGGAAATACCATTGTGGTGCGTCATGACAACGGTTTGGAGACAGTCTATGGCAATAACGCCCAGAATCTTGTGAAGGTCGGCGACCGTGTGAAAGCCGGACAGACGATAGCTATTGTCGGAACGCGCAACAACAAGACCTACTGCGAGTTTGCCGTTATGGTAAACGGCGCGCGCCTGAATCCTGAAACACTCCTCGAACTCCGCAGTCATCGCCTGCGCCGTCAGACCCTTTTGTTTGAGAAGCAGAGTGGGGGAGTCCTTGTAAAGGTCTTGACGGAGGAGAAAGAGCAGACCTTGAAGAAGCAGGGCGGCAGGCGTCCGCCACAGCGAGGGAACATGACGAAAACGCAGAATGTCAAGGTTCAGCAGGAAACTTCCGCAAGTCAGAAATATGCAAAGAATGCGCAATATGTGGCAAAGCGGCAAGATGACGACAAAGAGGACATTGACGAGTTCCAGTCCATACAGCTTGAGGATAAGGTAAAGTCCTCGCAACGCACGGCAAAGGAGTTCGCCATAAACTTTGGTGCACTCAAACCCGAGGAATGGGCATACCCGATGAAGGGCGGCCGCGTCATCAGTCCTTTCGGCGGCAAGCGCCGTCATGCCGGCACGGACATAAAGACAAAGGCAGGCGACCCTGTCTATGCGGCTTTTGACGGTCAGGTGGTGCTCTCCGGAACACATTACGGCTATGGTCTGTGCATCATAATCCGTCATGGCAACGGTATGGAGACACTTTACAGTCATCAGTCCATGAACCAGGTGAAGGTAGGCGACTGGGTGAAAGCGGGCCAGCAGATAGGCATTGTCGGACGCACGGGACGCGCCACAACGGAACACTGTCATTTTGAGTGCCGCATCAACGGTCGTCCGTTCAACAGTGCAAGGATTTTTGACCATGGAGCGAACAAGCTGAAGAGTGTCATTCTCACATATCGTAATGGAAGTATCTATGTCTCGGACGATGCGAATTCTGTCGGAACTAAGGTCGCAGTGCATACCAAAGGTTCAAAGTCTTCGACTGCAAAACGCCGTACCGCCAAGCGCCGTACCACACGCCGTCGCTGATGTGTGGGATTGGCATATTTACATATATGTATAAGGACGATAGGCATAACACCTGCTCACAAAGAGGCTGTCTGACAATCGCTGTCAGTCAGTCTCTTTATGCTTTTTCCAAGCAATCCAGGCAAGAATTATCGGTGTACGGTAGAAAGCAAGTGCAAACAATGGAACACCTAATACGTGAGTTCGACGAATTTGCAACTATCCGGCATAATGAAGAAAAACGCTATCAAAGTACTGTGAAACGGTGCTTTGATGACATCTTCTTGTTTCAACAGGCAAATGCAAATTCATCGAACTCACGTAAAATATAAATATGGTAAACATGTCAAAGAACGCTTTTGCAAAGACGGTGCAAGGCGGATGCAATAAAGTCCACTTTGATTGCTGAGCCGAAGCCTGTCTTATGCAAAGACGGTGCAAGCTGAGAGCAGGCAGAATTTATTAAGGTATGCCGATATGCAGCTTGCCGGATGCAAAGGTACTACATTTCGCAAGCGATTCCAAATCTCATGGGGGTACAAATGGGGGTATAAATGGGGGGGGTACATCGCCTGACCATAACACTTTTATCGGGCATAAATCAATAAAGATATGAGAACATTACACATACTGATTACTCTGCTGTCGGTCTTCGCAATGACAGCGACGGCAAAGACAAAGCAATACATTGTGACATCGCCTGATAAGCGGATGACACTGACTGCCGGCATGAATAACGGACATTGGACATACAGCCTGACACGCGACGGCAGAAAACTCATAGACTCTTCGGCATTCGGGCTCTACTCAGAAAGTGGTGTGTTGATGCCTTCAGCATTGTCAAAAGCAGGTAAAGCGATTAAGAAAAGCCATAAAGGCGTGTGGAAACCGGTATGGGGCAAGCGTTCCGTGGTCAGGGATAGGTACAACGAAATTACGCTTCCTTTTGTCGATGAGCTTTCTGTTGTGTTCCGTCTCTATGATGACGGCATGGCGTTCCGTTACGTGCTTTACGGCACAGGAAGGGAATTGGCAGAGCAAACCGAGTTCCGTTTTGCCGGAGATTACAACGCTTGGTACTACAATGGTGAGCGACACAACATCGGACCGGAGAGACTTTCTGCTGCCGACGGCGAGCGGCTGCCCGTCATGACGATAGATGCCGGCGGCTGCTTCATGGCAGTCCACGAGGCTGACCTTGAGGATGTCGCGCCGATGACGCTTCATAGCAAAGCCGGAGAGCGGCTCTTTACTGTCGGCGGTGGCGGTACAAGCGTGGGCATCAATGGCGGTGGAATCCATTCCCCAAGCAAGAGCGCGTGGCGTGTGGTAATGTGTGCCGACAAGATAGGCACACTTGTCGATTCGCACATCCTTGAACTTCTTTGCCCTGAATCTATGCCGGGGCTTGATTTCTCATGGGTGAAGCCGGGTGTATGCCTGTGGGACTGGCGCATAGACGGTGCTGTGTGGGACGGTTTTGAGTACACAATGTCCTATCCGTCGTGGGTACGCATGGTTGATTTTGCTGCAAAGCAAGGCTTCCGGCATCTTGTCCTTGACGCCAACTGGTATGGCCCTGAGTTTGAGAAGAACTCCGACCCGGTGAAGGGTGATAAGGCAAAGGATGTCTGCCGCCTTATAAAATATGCGGCAGACAAGGGCGTTGGCATTTGGCTTTACCTTAATGATGTCGGTGGAAAGAACTATCCTATCGCGGAAACACTGAGACAATACCATGAGTGGGGTGCCGCCGGTGTGAAATACGGCTTTATGACGGGCGATGCAAAGGAGAAGAACCGCAAGACGAGGGAGATAACCGCGTTGTGTGCAATGAACCGCTTGCTGGTTGATTTCCATGACTATCCCATCCACCCTTACGGTCAGATGCGCACATGGCCGAATGCCGTGACGCGCGAATACTGCAAAGCGCAGCTCGACGGTCATGACATCTTCTATCCCAAGACATTCGTAACCTCGGTGTTCGTGAACATGCTTGCCGGCCCGATAGACCAGAACAACGGAATGTTTGACCTACGGCAGGGCAAGACAACACGCAAGGACAACAACCAAGAAGTGCCGTCCACCGTTGTCGCTGAGGCTGCACGCACACAGATAACATTCTCGGGTGCGACGATAATCCCCGATATTCCGGAATACTATGAGAAGCATCCGTCACTTCTGCGCTTCCTTTCGGCACAGAAGATGCCGTGGCGCGAGAGCAGGACACTGGACGGAAGGATTGGCGAATACATAGTAATGATGCGCCGGGCTGCCGACGGTGCTTATCTCGTAGGTGCCGCAACCGATGAGAACCGCCGCACAATAGACATTCCGTTGGACTTCCTTCCCAAAGGCAGCTACCACGTGGAGATAACCGAGGACGGCGACAACGCTGACTATCTGACAAACCGCGAGACGACAAAGGTGTCGCACAAAGATGTCACAAGCAAGGACACCATCACCGTCAGGCTTGCTCCCGGCGGAGGCGCCTGTCTGTTGATAACCCAGAAAACCAAATAAAAAACAACACATGCAAATACTTCTCGCTTGCGCAAAAATCATGACGGGGCAAGTGCCACGCCATTTGCCGCTGACCACCGAACCGCAATTCCAACAGGAAGCGAACGACAATGCCCTCCGGATGGCACGCTTCAGCCGTGAGGAACTGCAGGAGGTGCTGAACGTGAACAAGGAAATCGCGACAGAGAACTTCCTGCGTTTCCAGTCGTTCTTTGACGAAACGGCAAGGCTGCCCGCAGTGTTCAGCTATGACGGTATGGTGTTCCAAAAACTCGCGCCTGAGAATTTCAGCTATGACGAACTGCAATATGCCAACGAGCATCTCCTCATCGGCTCTTTCCTCTATGGGCTGTTACGCCCTCTTGACCTTGTCAACCGTTACCGTTTGGAGGGAAATGTCGTGCTGCCGGGCATCGGGATGACAATGTTCGACTATTGGAAACCTCGCCTGACGGACTGGTTTATAGAGAAAGTGAAGGCGGACGACGGCATGCTTGTCAATCTTGCGAGCGATGAGTTCCGTGGGCTCTTCGACTGGCGGCGTGTGAAAAAGGAACTTACTATTGTCACTCCGCAGTTCAAGGTGGAGAAGGCGGGCAGGCTGAAGACCATCGTCATCTACACCAAGATGTGCCGTGGCGCGATGGCAAAATGGATTCTGCAAAACAGAATCACCTCGCCTGAAGCCCTCAAGGCTTTCGAGTACGAGGGCTTTAGATACGATCCATCTGCCGGTGATTGGCTCTTCGGGAACCGATAATCTGTGGTTGTGTAATCATCACAGTATTAATGTGTTAGCGAAATGAAAATATTGGTGCAACGAAAGGTAACACTTTGCATTGTAAAAGGTAACACTTCGTATGCCAAAAGGTAACACTTTACAGTGCAAAGTGTTACCTTTTGATTTTTCAGGAATTATTTGTGCCCGGCAAATTTGTTTTCCCCAAAAAAGTTTGGTAGTTTCAAACAGTTTTGTTATCTTTGCACCGTCTTTCACAAAGATAATGCAAACCGAATGCAGTTGAGCTTGCTCATGACTGCTGAGGTGCAGCTTATCTTATGCATAAGATAGTATTGCAAAGACAATTTACTCATACATTATTAAATATATAAGACATGGCAAGTCGATTTTATTTTGAGATTATTTGTTCCACACTGCATGGCGGTGGGGCTTGCTGATTCTTATATGGATTTTAAGTAATTACATTTGGAAAAAAGCAACAAGGATTTTCATGACAGCCACAACTGTGTCCTGTCGTCAATGAAGTCCTTATTGTCCCGTCGGCTGCATGGGTCAAGAGGTGCGCTTATGCGCCTTTTGTCATGTGGTGTGTGGCAGAGGTGAAGCACGTCTCCCTCTGCTGCTACAGTGTGGCGGATGCGTTCTTTGACATGATGGTGTATTGTTTTCAAAGAGATGCCAACTTTGTGATGTTGAGAGTGTATTTTTTCCTATAAGTTTATTAGTGGTATCGTCCGGTAAAACTAAACATGATTGTAGCGCATTTATTCTGAATAATAGATGCCTGAAGATGTGGCGGAGCCACAGTCCTTTATCCCTAATACAGAGAGCATAGACTGGTAGCATAAAGGAGTGTGGTTCCACCACACAATAGAGAGAGCATTCTTGTTGTCCCCACTGCTGAAGCAGGGGGTTACCATAAGGATTGTGGCTCCGCCACACTTTACAGCGAAATCCTGTTGCAGTATGCTGGATAGGGATTGCCAAGCAGGCATCACACAACGACCGAATATCGGTCGAATAATATGTAGATGATGATGTTTTATTCGACCGATAAATCGGTCGCGCACAGAGAGTTTCGAAATACCGTGGGTTGCGCCCATGGCTACTGTATTCAACCGCTAATGCGGTTCTCCGCACAGAGGTATCCTGACATAAATTAAGGATACATTATATGTTTAGCGGACACCACTAATTTGTAATAGTCACTTATGTGTTTTTCCTATAAGTTTATTAACCCTTAAAACAATAATGATATGAGTAAATGTAACATTGTAATAAACAACATGCGCGTATGTCCTTATGACAACGACAGCAAATTGTCAAAGTCATTCGCTTTTTCCGATGATTTTGAGAAGTATAACCATTTTGTCCTTTCCCATAAAATGACAGCCTTGGCAGTCACCATGCGTGCCACAAACCTTGATTACGGTGAGATTGGAAAGAAGCCACGCAGATACCCCTTAACCGTTGCCCTGAAAGAAAACGGGCGGTTGATAACCTCCGTCGATTTCACTCTGCATGCAGCGCTATGGGTGTATGAGGAAGATCCGCATGTGGACATTCCTCTTTCGGCTGACGACATAGACACTAATGTGCCGTACACACTGGAGATTGTCCATAAGAAGACAGGCGAACTGATGGCTTCAAAGACAATAGCTTTCTTCCGCCCGGAGGTGCTGCATGTGCGCCATATACAGCTTGTGGAGGCATATTTGGAGGAGGATGGCATGCGCTACCGCAACCTCTGTCTTGGTGAGTGTGAGCGTAGAAAACTTGTGCTCTCTTTTGTGAACATGGGCTTCCGGCCGGAGTGTATGCCGGAGATTGCCGTCAGGATGCATTATCACAGCTGCACCGATGATTTGCAGATAGTCCCTCTTGACCACCGGGGCGGTGACATGTACACTGCGGAGATAGAGGTGCTGCCGTGGTACGAGAACCGTGGCGTGATTTATATAGAGGTGCTGCTGTTGGGGAAATGTATCGGAGGAGTCCTCTTCTCCTTGGACCGCAAGAAGGAGGAGGGAGTGTACAAAGACGACGAACTGCTTCCGATAGATCGTTACCTGCCGGAAAAAGGCATGGAGATTATGGATGCGCGAATCGGCTCATGCGAGCCGGAGGAGGAAGAAAAGCCTGAACCCCTGACGACGCTTGACCACATGGTGGGGCTGGAGGATGTCAAGGCAAAGTTGCACGACTATTCTGTGCTGATGAACTTCTTCCGTATGCGCAAGGAAGGTGGGCTGCCCACCGCCATTCCACCGCTCCATGCCATGTTCCTTGGCTCTCCGGGAACAGGGAAGACGACTGTCGCCGGCATTATCGGCACCATGCTTCATGATATGGGAATGCTCTCCAAAGGCCATGTGGTGGTGAGGGAGCGCGCCACACTCCTCGGACAGTTCTACAGTTCGGAGTCGGAGAAGACACTCGAAGCGTTGGAGGAGGCGCAGGGCGGCATACTCTTCATAGATGAGGCGTACCAGCTTTTCCAGCCTGACGACCCGAAAGATCCGGGACGCTTTGTCCTTGACACGCTGATGACCGCCTTGGCGGACGAGAGCCGCCGTGACTGGATGCTGATATTGGCAGGCTACACCGAGCCTACACAACAGCTGCTTACGTTGAATCCGGGACTGTCGTCGCGCATCCCGCAGAGCAACATCTACCGTTTTGAAGACTATTCCCCCTCACAGCTCAGTGAGATTGCGGAACGTTATCTCGCCAAGAACAATTATGCCATGACTGCCGATGCGCAGCAGGCGATAAGGTCTCTCATGGCAACCGACTACAGCAACCGTGGCAAGGATTTCGGCAATGCGCGCCATGTGATGAATGTCATACAGACGGGTATCATCCCCTCCATGGCACGCCGCCTGTCCTCTGTTGCTTCTCCTACCATGGAGCAGCTCACCACCATTATGGCAATGGATGTGCCACAACCAATGAAACAACCTCTTAACAAGCGTCGGCAAGTAGGATTCCCTACCTGCTGACGCTTTTTTATGATATGTTTCTCAAAATCTTTTGTTATCCCTCGAAGAAATAAAAGAATCAAAAGAATTATCTTTTATGCATAATAACCCATGCAATGACGAAGCAATGTTTCTTTTGTTTCTTTGTATTCTTTGAGCCGCATCTCTCACAGTAATCCCTCAAAGTTTTTTGTTATCCCTCGAAGAAATGAAAGAATCAAAAGAATTTTCTTTTATGTATAATAGACCATGCAATGATGAAACCGTTTCTTTTTATTCTTTGTATTCTTAGAACGATTATAATATTATCCTCATGCGGCTTCTTTGATTTCGGGATTTAAAAAATCTTACATTTGTTAAAAGTGGGAAATATTTTGACAATAGAAACTATTGATTTTTGAGACCATTTTCTTTATAAACCGCAAAATGCTGCACAAAACAATGCGTTTGAGCAATTCCTCGAATCATCTTATACTTTTCGCATGATAAAGTAGTACTTTATGTATGGTAAAGTTATACTTTTTACACTGCAAAGTTATACCTTTTATTCCCTATTTTGATACAAAAAGAGGTGGTTGAATAAATAGCCACACATCTAATCGTTTGATACATAATATGTTATGTTTTGCTTATATTCTATACCTTTTCAAAACCCACCTCACGAATATCCATAGAAATGTTAAAATTGCATAGTGCATATCATCCATGTGCCTACCGTTGCAAGTGCAAATCCGTGTTTCCACCTCTCAGAAACATTTCTGTAAAATTTCTGTTCAAAATTGTTGGATGCTCCAAAAATAATGATTACCTTTGTAACCAAGAATTATATATTGACTTAACTTTTACAGAAAGATTATACCTAATGAACAATACAGACGTAATAAAATCTCTTTTGGAGTTCGCTCATGGTGTCACCCAAGCTCCTGAATTAGCGCAGCTCCTGAATGTGTTATACAAGTCTAACACACATTCTCCACAACATATTTCTGCACGGTCTGTTGACAGTGCTATTGAATGTATGGAAAAATTGTGGCATTCTGGTATATCACGCTCCAACGTATATAGTAACAAGGAACAAAGAGAATTTGATGAAAAATATTCTTCAATGTTGGCTGAATTCTTGAAAGAGTACATAAAAGGTTATTTGAAGCTAAGAGGGTTGTTGGATGATTGATTTCATGGAAATCCTATGATACATGATAATTTATCAATGATCCTGCCATCGTCAGTAGGTGTACACGAACACCATCAACCATATGTGCAGACGCAGAAAAGTGTCTCAGAACTGCTGAAATTGAAATTATAGTATTAGTAAACCAAAAGTTTTGAGTTATGGAAAACATTCAAGAACAACTAAAAAATCAATACAACAAGTCTATAGACTTCTATAATAAAGGAGACTATGAACATTATTTTTTCCATGTCAGAAAAAGCATAGAATTAATCTGTAAATTTCTGATTTTTGACGCATTAAAAATAAAAGGTGAGGAAGACAAAGCCCCATACATCATATCTGGTGGTTATTCTTTTAGTATTGACAATGACCAAAAGATATGCAATTTAACAACAAAGGCTCAGTCAAGAGAACCTGAAGGCTCGTTTTTTATTCAGCTTGCCAGATACACGATGTATTATGTTTTTCCTCCTCTTTTTAACCCTGGTCAGTCCCCTAAGCCAAACAGAATAAAGTTCAAAATAGACACTTGTTTTGACTCTATGAAGGACTACTATAACACTGCAAGTGAAATAGTGCATACTGCCGATTCTTCACTTAACGAGAAAGCTCAAGCTGATTCTTGTGCTGCATTTTTTGTAAAAGCATTTAATGATTTAAAATCACAAGTGAGTGAAGATGCTGTAGTATTTTTCTCTTCTTTGGATTTGCCAGTAGAAAGCGAAGTAAAACCAAATACAGACATTGAGAAAGTTATTCAAGTGAGCAATGATTTTTCTGTTTTAAACAGTATAACGAACAATTTGGAGCAATCAACAGATGAATATTATGTTGCATTTCTTCCCGAAATGCTATCTGATAACTATGGTCAAATTTTAGGGAAAGAGAGGCTTCGAGACATATTCCGCTTAGATTGGCAATTCATTGTTGATCTTAATAGAAAAACGCCAGATGGCATTTATGAACAAGCTCCATTGGACAAGAAATCTTCTATCCGCATAATTACCGACGATATCAGTGAAGTAACAGGTGCCTCAAATTTGATTAATTGGATGTTCGCAAAAGGGCGCATGGACTTAGGGGAATTTGATGACAAAACCACCTTGAAAAATATCCCGAAACTCTTTTCCAAAATATTTTCAAAACTTGTAACGACTGGTTCAACTAAGGATTACATAATCTTTGATTTTTCAGATAATGCTTTTGGACTTACAGAGAAACTTTTCTTTAAGTTAGAGGATGTTTTTGACGATTGGGATACTGCTGCAAATCGATGTAAGATTGTTTCATTCACAAGCAACTTGGCGTATAAAGAAAAACTTGAAGAATGGGCAAAATATTCTGGCGTTCAAGTTTCCTTTGTTGAAGCTACATTCGCAGATTTCTTGGTGCATTTAAGTGAAATGAAACCAGCCAAAGATGCTTATGAATCAAAAATCTTATTAAGAGGTAAATCACTAGATATCTCCGAAGCAAGAGAACGTTTTCATGCAGCAGGTATTGATTTCTATTGTCCTTCAAAAAATAAATCAGAAAAGCCACAATGGGATTTCTATTCTGGGGCAGAGATTACATGGGAGGAATTAGAGCAGCAATGTGATGTTCAACGTGACTTGTACAGGATTGTACGTTCAAAAATAACGGACTTGATTCGTACAATTCGCAAGACTTCCATTTTTACTCTTCGCCATCGACCCGGTAGCGGTGCTACAACTTTAGCAAAAAGACTTGGCTATGATATAACAAAAGATGATGAGAGTGGACTCTTATCATGTACTGTCGTAGATATTAGAAATTGTAGTAATATTCGCATTACTGACCAATATCTGTGTCAACTCTCGGAAAAAACAGACAACATCCCTATCCTTGCTATTGTTGAGTCTAAACATATCGGTAGAGACAAATTTGACAATTTGGTAAAACGAATGTCTGATGCAGGAAAGAAAATTTTATTCTTTTATATTGAACCTTGTACAGGGCAATATCCTGATAAAAAGAAAAATGTTGTTCTTCTTGAATCTGCATTACAAGCCAATGAGTTACTACGATTTGAGCAGAAGTATAAACAGTTAGGGCTAGATGAGTCACTTTTGGAAAATCAGAAGAAACACAATAATCATCTAGAAGTTGTTGATTTTCCTTTAATGCTTAGAGATAAGGAAACTAGTCAAAACCTATGTTCTTATGTACAGGAATGGATGGGGGTATTACCAGAAAATCTTGTTAAATTCTGTGCTTTTGTTGGTTTTGTCTTTAAATATTCTGATCTTGGTGTAAATCAGACTTTATTGAAGTCAATATGGAAAGTAGATAAAAGATTTTCTATAATGTTATATCAACCAAAGGTAGTAAGCGCAATTAAAAAATTGTTAGTAGAAGAAACTATAGATGGTTCTAATACTGGCATATGGCGTCCTCGTTATAATAGATTCTCTACATTCATTCTTAGTGCTTATAAGTCAAATTGGGAAGCTGGTCTATCTGAAATAGCAAAAGAATTTATATCTCTGTGCAAAAATGCTGGCGAGTTAGGCTCTGATGATAAAGACATGCTTTATAGTGTTTTTGTCATAAGAAAAAATGCAGATTACAGAGCTCTTGAAGATAGAGCTGCAAATATAAGGAATAAATTTTCTCTACTGGTAAAAGACCTTAATGATAATGAGAGAGCGGAAGCTTTATTCTATTCCTTAGTGGAAGCCTTTCCTGAAGATGCTATCTTTAGAGGACATTTTGCTCGTTTTTTGTATGAAAAAGCAAATATGAGTAAATTTATAACTATTGATGACCGTTTGTTTATTGATGCTCAAAGTCAGCTTAACCAAGCTTTCAACATTAATCCGGACGATACGGATTTATACCATATGCAGGGTATGTTACTTCGGCGAAGGATAAATGCTCTCATGAGGATGTTCCAGAGAGATGTTCAAACAAAAGATTTTGAAGAAATCGAGATCAGAGAAATTCGAGATTGTCTTGAAGATTGGGTTCAAAGGGCTTATGAAGCGTTTGAAAAAAGTATTGATTTAAGTCCTGCAAGTCCTTATGGATATGCTGCAGAAAGTCAACTATTTAGGGAAGCCATAGAGTTCGGGCGGAAATTGCTTCAAGCAACGGACTATTCTTTCTGCGAAACAGATTATGTTTTCTCTGAATACACAGAAAAATTAGGTGTTGTTCTTGATTTGTTTGAACAAATATGCTATGCATTTAAGAATGAAGGATTGACACAAATCCTTAATTCATATTGCATATATGAAAGTGTAAGAGCATATCATGAGAATCTTGTTGGCAGAAATATAGAATCGATAAAGAAATATCGCAAAATGTATAGCAATGCGAGTGATGAGAAGAAGTTATTTTATGGTAATTTACTTCTCAAATCTATAGTGTATAGTAAAACTTCTACCAAAGATACCCGTAAAGCATATAGAAATCTGACAAGACAGGAACGTAATGAGATTGAAGGTATACTTGAGTTTCAAAAAAACAAGGGTGATATTAAGAGTTATGAAACAATGTTTATGATAAAACTCTATAGTCCAGAAGACTACTCTCTTGATGAAACTATTGATTTGCTTAAAGAATGGGAAAGTCAATATGACGAAAACATCAAGTTTGGATGGGGATACCTAAACGTATGCTTTTATTTGGCAGTTTGTTATTGTGCTAAATCCATTAAGGGAGCTGTTCCGAATCTTGAATTAACCTCACTTGCTTCCACTTATTTTAAAAAGTCAGAAGATTTTGCGAAGAAATTTGATAAAGGAACAGTTTTACCTCAATGCTATTTAGGTGAAAGAGATGACATTCATTGTATCATAGACAAGAATATGAAGGATACCGATGCGGATACAATTACAGGTGTTATACATCATATAAATAAGAATAAAGGTATACTCAAAATGCGTTGCGGAGTTGAAGTCACGTTTAATGCAAAAGGTTTTGATATACTTCATGATGAAGGTCAGACATTACGTGGTGTTTTAGGATTTTCTTATAGTGGTCCTGGTTTATACGATTTTAGACCGGAAAACGTAGGTGATAGGGCTGAGGTATATGATGAACAAGATGGAACCGAAACAACGTTTGAAGATTTAGAGGAATTTTATGTTCCGTCAGAAATTCTAGTAGAAGAACCGATGGGTGAAGAAGAACCAAAGAAAACAGAAAAGCCCCAGCTTAAAGTAGTAGACAAAATTGATCTTACGCAGTTTAAGAAAAGAATAAACAAAAAGACGAATTCAACAAATAATTTAGATCATTATGAAGATGGCGAGATTGTCCATGGTACAATAAATATAGGTCTTAGATCAGTGAAAGGGCCAAAAGGTCTTTGTACTGTTGATCACAAGAATGGTTTTGCCGTTTCTCCAAAAGTTTGCGATTATGAAGCAATAAAGAATGTTGTATTCAAAGTAAAGGTTGGTAAGAATCATGATAATCCGTCTTTACCTTGGTATTATGCAACTGATATCCGTCCTGATGAATAATGCAGTGCAAAAATATTTTTGATAGCGGTAACTATCAGCATAATTCGCATTGCTAATCTACCAACGACTTATGGGTCGCGCGTGGGTTGCCGATGCAATTGGATGAATATAATAGTGGAGTATAGAGTATTTATATGAAAAATATACTAACAGGAAAAAGTCGGACAGCACGTTTTGCCTCAAAGATTTATAAGCGCATGCTGGCTGGTGAATGGTTCTCGTATGCGGATGTGTTAGCGGACTTCAAAAATCTGAAGTCCGCTAAAGAACTGAAATATTCAGTGTCGGCAGATGAGAAGGAGTATCAGGACTTACGAAAAGCGTTCTATAATATGCGCAAAGCTATTAGAGAAAAGTGCGGTGATGGTGCTTTCATAGAAGATGGAAATAACAGAAACAAAAGATTCTGCTATATAGGAGAGAATCCAAACCCATTGGCAGAAATGGAGCACGTAGCTTATAAAAACGGTTTGCAAGATTATTACAGATTCTGTCAAGATGCCGCTGGTTTTATTCCTAGCAGCTGGCTGGAATATCATTTGGAGAGCACTTTGGATCTATTTGAAATTAATAAAAAGAAAAATGAGAAACATCAAATCATAGGCTCAAGCGTTGACCGAAAGCATAAAAATATAGAGTGGCTGCCGTACTTTTACGAATGGATTCGTAATAAAAATGTACTGAGAATAGCTTACCATGAGGGATTCCAAAAAGAGGCAACTACTGTAATTTTTCATCCTCATTTCATAAAGGAATTTAATGGACGTTGGCACATTTTCGGTCATGCAGATGGAAAAGAACCTCATGATGGTTTCAATATTCCATTGGATAGGATATCTGAGTTGCCGGAGGTCATCAAAGGTGTAGACTATGCTGAACCAAAGGATGTTGTCTATCCTGATTATTTTGATGATATCGTTGGTGTAACGCATATTGAGGGGGCTGAGCAATACGATATAGTGATACGTATTCATAATAGGTATATGTTTGGATTGGTTGATACCAAACCTATTCATAAGTCACAAGAAACGATTCTTCCTTATGATGATAGAATAGGCTATGGAGAGGTGAGCATAAGGGTGCGTCCGAACAATGAATTCTATGGCAGGGTGCTTCAGCTAGGCCACGATCTTGAGATTGTGAGTCCAGAAGTTGTTCGGGAAGAAATAGCAAAGCGTATAAAAGAAATGTACGCACGATACGATGAATAATAGAAAGTAATGGTTCCACATGTTTGATATGTTTGGAACCATTACTTTTTTATTTTTTCTTGCAAGGTATAGGAAAAGTTTCTACCTTTGCATCGTCAAAACAAGACAAGAGTGTTCTTTGATAGATTGATTGCAAAACATGATAAGTTGCTAAATGGGTAAGTTTTCCACCATAAAACAGAACTGACTATTTATTTTTATATTATTATTACATCGTTCCGTAAGGCGAGTCCGGAACAAAACCTATCCGATAGGTCAACAAGTGCTTGCCACCACTCTTAAATCTGAAAGACATGCAGACACAAGAGACAAACAGTGCAGTTAATGGTGCAATAAACAGCACCCAGTATAGTAACAACGTAAACAGCGGTAAGCAGCAAAAGGGTGAGAACGGTAATCCTCTCTTTATGATTGGCTTCGTAAAGAACCGGAGAACATACGTTAACGAGATTAACGAACTGCTTGAAGGTACAGGTGTGACGGTCAGCGTTGGCGACATCAACCTCATGGTGGAGACTAATGGTTTTGATAACCGTAATATCCACGGATACTCGCGTGAGAGTGACGGAACTCAGATAGCTCCTGCAAATGTGCATTACAAACTTGTTAAAACAGGTTGGAGCACAAAGGAGGGCAGAGAGATTGTCGGTTGGTTCACTAAGAGCAAAAAGGGGTTTGAAGGAATCACTTGGGGGACTGAGGCTAGTTTCATTTCATCTGTTGCGAACAGTAAGAAGTTCCGTATCGGTGAGTTCTACTTCGACGAATGGTGTGATGGATTGTCATTCCTTGAGGACTTGGCACAAAGTACAATTCCTGAAAAGTGGAGTTATCAGCACACTACTTCGAACATGATGCATCCCATCCTTAAGTCGTACATTGAGAACATCTTCACACGATTACAGAAAGAGGGGGCCAATGGCGGTGAAGGAAAGATAATCTTCAGCCAAGATGGACGCTGGATGGTGTTCAACACGAACTTGCTTGACAAGTTCTTCCACGAGATTATCATCGTAGCAGAGGTACGAACAGTAGGAGGCAAGCGAGTATACTTCAATCCGGTGCGCAGTAAGAATGAAGCAGACCGTCGCAAGAAGACATTCCGAAAAGGTGATGAGCCTGTAGCTCCGAAGTTCTTCGAGAACGTGGACGAGGTTATATTCCAAACAAAATGGACAGTGGACAAGGACTTTGATAAGTTCACTCATATCATTGAACAACGTATCAAACGTTTCCCTGCCAAACACCAAGGAAAAAACTCAGAGGAACTGGCTCGCATGCTGGACTCTGCGATAGACTACGCGGTAGCCATTACACAGCGTAACTATAAGTTTGTTGTGCCGATGTACCGTCCGCAGACAGATTCAATCCAGTTGTTGATGCCAATCTATTTGGAGGGAACTTTCCAGCAGTGTCCGGATTTTGCTTTGGTGTTGACGCCAGATTCAAAGGAATGTATCTATACTCCGGAGACGATTCTACCATTGGATGCGGCTTATCAGAACGCTCGCTTAATAGCCAAACCGGATGAAACATGGTTGAACCCGGAGAACATCTAAAGCAAGCGTAGAGGGAAGGGGAAATAGTTCCTATAAAGGGAACTATTTCTTATCCTCCAAAACTTTCTAATCAAAACATAAATCTGTAATTTTGCAATCAGAAATCAAAAGAAACGAAATATGGGAAGCACAACATCTCTACAACTTATTGCCTCAAAGGCTCTTCCTGCACTTTCCGGTGCAAATGTGATTTACAATGCAGCGAAGAATATTTTCCTTGCTGGCGCTTATACCAGTGCTGCCGGCAACACATACTACAAGGCTATCCGTTTTTCAGATCGTCTTGTGGTTTACTATGACATCGGAGAAGGATATTGCCACAACTTCCTCAATGGTATACACTTGTATGCATGGGATGGACAGAGAGCAAAACTCATTGCAAAGAAATCATGGGGAGGATGTTGCAACTATCGTTATTTCAACGAGCAGACTGCAAAAGAGGAAAGCATCCTGATGCTGAAGGCTTTCTTGGAAGGTCAGGCAAAGTTGGCCGGATATTCCGTAAGTTGTCAGCAACTGCTGGATTTCTCACGCAGTATGATTAATGATACTCAGCGTAAGCTACTTGCTTGAATCATAGGGATAAACAAATGAAAATGAAAACGAAAAAGAAAGGATAATGCAATGGCATCATTGACTAAGGCTATCAACAAGGAACTGTTTGACAGAATCCTGCCAACTTACGGCAATCCACGCATGGCAGTACCAATATGGGATAATGGGCAAAAAATGTTTCTTTGCGATGAATACGAGAGTGATAACGGAAATCGCTATTATCGTGGAATACGATTCTGCGAAAACATCGTAATCATAGAGAAAGTAGGTTTGTTCCACAACTGGACTTATATTGACGGCATCGAACTGTATGCCTTCAATGGAACTTGTTTGGAGTTGGTTCAGAAGCGTGATTATGACAAGACATACCGCAAGGAGGAATTCATTCGCAAAGAGTCTGAACAGATGTTATGTGATTTCATCTCTGCATATCTAAAGATGCAGAATGTAGTAGTTCCGATTGAGGAAATAAGAGAACGCGCCCAAGCCATCATAGATGGTTGTTACAAGAGTTTCCTTGATAATGACTACAATACACGCCTAACCCAAATACTTCCACAGATAGAACAACAATGAGATTTATGGACAACATACAGATAGACCCACAGAACCGTGAGCAGCAGCTTGCATACGAACTGATTGCGAACACTAATTCCAGTTTCTTTCTTACCGGTCGTGCCGGTACTGGTAAGACAACATTCCTGCATAATGTGCAGAAAATGGTTAACAAGCAGTTTATCATTCTTGCACCGACAGGAGTGGCGGCCATCCTTGCAGGTGGCGAGACCATCCATTCTTTCTTCGGGTTGCCAATGGAGGTGTGTTCTCCTGGCACTTGCGGAAAGATGAATGAAACACGCATATTGGCATTGCTGCATGCAGACACAATCATCATTGACGAGGTGTCAATGGTGCGTTGCGACATCATAGATGCAATAGACTATACAATGCGTAAGAAACTTCGCAACAATATGCCTTTTGGTGGCAAGCAGATGGTGTTTGTGGGTGATATGTTCCAGTTGCCACCTGTTGTGAAGCAAGGTCCGGAACGTGACATTCTCAAGGATATATATGATGCAGATGACTTCTTCTTTTACAAGTCAATGGCTGTCAGTCGTATGCGACTTGTGAAGATTGAGTTCAGGAAAGTCTATCGTCAGGATGATGAGAAGTTTCTCCATATTCTTGAGAATGTGCGTAAGAACCGCATAACTCCGGAGAATATCATGCATCTGAATAATCGTGTATGTACTCCTACAGATGAAGATGGCATGGTAATAACCTTGACTGCGGTTAGGTCTGTTGCGGACTCAATAAATGAACAGCGGTTGAATGCGATTGACACAAAAGAGTATATCTACGAGGGTACTGTTGAGGGGCGTTTTGAGGAAAAACGCTTCCCTGTCAGCCAACGGCTAAAGCTAAAAGTCGGTGCTCAGGTTATGTTCGCACGTAACGATCAGTGGCATCGTTGGGCAAACGGAACTCTGGGAATTGTCGAGAAACTCACAAAAGAAGAAATTCATGTGAAGGTTGAGAGTGGCGATACTTATGTCGTGCCATGTTGCTCATGGGAATCATTCTCATACGAATATGACCGTGAAGAACGTAAACTGAAAAAAGAGGTTGGCGGTACATTCACACAGTATCCATTAGTTCTTGCATGGGCTATAACCATTCACAAAAGCCAAGGTATGACGTTTGAAAAACTCTCTGTTGATCTGAGCCGAGGAATGTTTGCATCGGGTCAACTGTATGTAGCACTGAGTCGTGTCCGTTCTTTGGAGGGATTGTTCTTGTCGCGTCCTGTTGTGGCTCAGTATGCTCGCACTAATCGTGAGATAATTGCCTATGCAAATGGATATAATGACTTGCATCAGATAGATAACGAGATAGAAAGTGGGAAAGTGGTTTTTGCGTCTATGAAGAATAATGACTATGATACTGCTGCCAGGCAATATCTGCTGCTTATCCAAAAGAGGGCAGTGGAAGGTGACATAAAGGAGGCGATGCAATTGTCAAAGCGTTTCCTGGAAACGGTGATATGTGACGATGACTTGTTTGGATGTATCTCTGAAATACCACAAGAGCTGTTCGATAAAGAACATTGGGCAGCACGCTTTCTTGTTGCTTTGCTGAGTCTGTATGCAGGAGAATGCCAACAAGCACTGGATTATGCCGACAAGGTGTTACTACAGCATCAATGTTCAGAGATTCTGTACGTTAAGGCACGTGCTTTGACAAGATTGGAACGCTATAAAGAAGCAGATGAGGTGCATTGTAAGATGGTAAATACATTTGACATGACTACTCCTGACGCAAAGATAATATATACGATAGCTATGCTTAACGAAATGCACATAGGCGAGCCTGGGCTTGACATAATGCGCAAACTTGTTGAGATAAAGCCTAAGTATGATAGAGGCATAATGGCTCTACGGTTATTGATGCGTAAGCGTGGGATGCAGTTGCCGAATGAAAACAGCGAGTTGGTTGATGCATTTAATTCGGATATGTCAGATGATGAATTCTTATGCCAACTGAAGGAATGTAGGGAGAAAGCTCCAAAAGCGGTGGCGTATTTAGTGCGATGCATCAGGTTACATAAAACAGGGCAGTAAGTAGTTTACATACACGTACATAATGATGATAATACAAAAGACAATAGTGAAACTCAGTGAAAAGCAAAAGGCGTGGAGCATCGTAGCGGGCTTTGCGGTTATCACAGCGGGTGCCGGCTATTTCGTGGCAATAGGAGCGAACAGTCCGTTCGTGTTCGTAATCAGTCCACATAGTTTATTAGCCTTGGTCGGAAGTTGATTTTAGCTATTATGATGAAGGTGGCTAAGGTTGTTGTTCCATACGCTGGAGATTAAGTGCTCCTTTGATATTACTTTGTGTTTTTCACGGAACCTCCATATAAAAAATGTGGAGGCTCCGTGTTTTCGTATGTCCACATACGAGTTAACAAAAAGCACAGCCTTGCATTACTGACACTATTGCTACATGCTTGGCGCTGTATGAATAGCCAATAACTCTCAGAAGGTGTGGCATGAGTGTTGCGCAATTAGAATTTATGATGTTTTTTTATCTGCCACTTATAAACTATATGTGTCTGGAAAAAGTGTTATGATTAAATAATGTATCCCCGTTTGTATCCCCATGAAATTTGGAATCGTTTGTGAAATGTTGTACCTTTGCATCGCATTTAAAATGGATAGGCGGAACTACAGAAATAAATCTCAGTGTGAGAGATACACCGTTTTGGGGGCATAAATATATTGGATGAGAATGTTATCATTCAGGACAGTAGCATCCGATGCCTGATTGGGGCTCATTCCTGCCTTTTTTCTCCATAAAACAGCATGTTTTCAGGCGTTTATAACAATTTGTACCCATTCCTGAAACATCTTAAAGGAGAAATAACGGTTGTAACCTTATGTGAAAACATAAAAAATGCTATTATAAATAATTATGCGTTAACTTTGCAGCAGAAAAATTCACTAAACTAACATATACAAATGTGTCCGGTTTTCCGGGCGGAAAAATTAAACATTATTCACTATGGAAAAGTTACAAAAACTGATGCGGAAACTGCATTGGCGCACGATAGTGCTGGTGTGGATGCTGCTTGGGGCTCTGACGGTAAAGGCGGAGACCCTTACGGTGACAGGAACGGTGGTGTCGGCAAGCGACAACGAGCCGCTCATTGGCGCGAGTGTGGTGGTGAAAGGCTCATCGGCAAGCACCATTACTGACGTGAACGGAAGCTTCACGCTTGCCAATGTGGAGCGTGGAGCGGTGCTTACCGCCAGCTACATTGGTTACAAAAGCAAGGATGTCAAGGCCACAAGTGCAAAACTGACCATCGCTCTGGAGGAGGATGCCGATGTCCTTGAAGATGTGGTTGTGGTTGGCTATGGTGTGCTGAAGAAGAAACTTGTCACCGGTGCCACATCACAGGTGAAGGGTGATGACATCCAGAAGATGAACACCACCAATCCGTTGTCCGCCATGCAGGGACAGACTCCGGGTGTGAACATCGTGTCTACCTCCGGTCAGCCGGGAGCAACGATGAGTGTTACAATCCGTGGTCTTGGTACTGTGGGAAACTCCCAGCCTCTATATATAATAGATGGTGTGGGCGGTGACATCACATCCCTTAATCCTGCCGACATAGAGCGCATCGATGTACTCAAGGATGCTGCCTCTGCTGCAATCTACGGAGCGCAGGCAGCCAATGGTGTCGTGCTTGTCACAACAAAGAGCGGTAAGCAGGGAAGCTGCAAAATCACTTACGACGGGTATGTCGGCTGGCAGTCGGTGGGACGCAAGTTTGAGATGCTTAACTCAAGGGAGTACATGACAATCATGGACGAGGCGCGCCTGAACTCCGGAATGTCTCCTGTGGACTGGGCTTCGCTCAATTCCATACATGATGCCAACGGAAACATCTATGACACAAACTGGATTGACCAGGCCATTGAGGACGGTGCACTGACAACAAGCCATAGTCTTGCATTCACCGGTGGCTCAAACACCTCAACATACGTCATCTCCGGCGGTTATACAAGCCAGGACGGTGTTATTGGTGGAGCCGATGTGGCTGACTACAAGCGTTATAACTTCCGTGCCAACTCTGAGCACAAGATGTATGGTGACCTTATCACCGTGGGTGAGCATGTCAGTTTCGTGTGGCGTGACTCTCACGGCATGAACACGGGCAACATCTGGAACAACAACCTCCGCAGCGCATTCTCGGCATCACCGATAGCTCCTGTTTACGATGCTGACGGAAACTATAACTCCACAGTAAACTCTGATTGGAACGTGAACGACGGCAACCCTTACGGTAACATGATGGTCAACCGTTTCAACCGCTCACGCAATGCAGCCCTTGATGCGAACGTCTACGTTCAGATCGAACCAATCAAGAATCTGAAGTTCAAGACTGTCTATGGCATAAGCTACGGAACATCGGAGTACCGCTCTTATACTCCTGAGTACCAGTTCACTCCGCAGAGTGCCAATGCCGAGAGCAAGGTCAGCCAGAGCAACGGACACGGTCTGTCCATGGTATGGACAAACACTTTGTCTTATGACTTTACAATAGCTAAGGAGCATAACATCAATGCTTTGCTTGGTACGGAAATGTCACGTTATGACGGCAACAGCAGTGGTGGTGACAATACCGGTCTGAAGGTCGGTTTCAATGATTGGGACCATGCTTATCTTGACAACACTGAGGGCACTGCAAACAAGAGAGTGAAAGGTGCGCCTTACGATGAGACACGCGGAATGTCTTATTTCGCACGCCTTGGCTGGTCATGGAAAGACCGCTATATGCTCAATGCCACAATGCGTGCGGACGGTTCTTCAAAGTTTGCCAAAGGACACCGTTGGGGCTACTTCCCTTCAGTGTCCGCAGGTTGGACAATCTCTGAGGAGAGTTTCATGAAGTCTTTGTCATCATGGTTTGACTTCCTGAAACTGCGTGTCAGCTGGGGTCAGGTGGGTAATGCCAACATCAACTGCTACCAGTATCTCGCACCTGTCACAACAGAGAACACAAACTACAATTTCGGTGCCACCGGAGGACAAGAGGGATGGGTGACAGGCTCATACACAAGCCGTTTGGCAAACGAAGCCGTGAAATGGGAGACATCCGAGCAGACCAATATCGGTATCGATGCACGTTTCCTTATGGGCAGACTGTCATTCACAGCAGACTGGTATGTGAAGAACACGAAAGACTGGCTGGTTCAGGCTCCTATCCTTGCGACAGCAGGAACAGGCGGACCGATTATCAACGGTGGTGACGTGAAGAATACCGGTGTGGAGCTTGCACTGTCATGGAGCGACAAGATCGGCAAGGATTTCACTTACAGTGTAGGAGCGAACTTTGCCTATAACCATAATGAGGTGGGCAACATCCCGACAGAGGACGGTATCATCCATGGTCAGACAAACCAGATTTACAGTAACTCCGAGGAATTCTACCGTGCAGAGAACGGTCATGCCATCGGATATTTCTGGGGTTACAAGACTGCCGGAATATTCCAGAATCAGCAGGACATAAACAACTGGATAGCAGCCGGCAACGGAGTCCTGCAGTCCAATGTGCAGCCTGGTGATGTCAAGTATGTTGATGTCAACCATGACGGTGTTGTTAATGCTGACGATAAGGTAGACCTTGGCAACGGACTTCCTAAGTATACTTTCGGCTTTAACTTGGGTTTGTCATACAAAGGTTTTGACCTCAATATCAATGCCACTGGTGCTGCGGGATTCAAGATTGCACAGTCATACCGTGACCCTAACTCATCACAGGCAAATTACAGCCGTGCAATACTCAACCGCTGGACAGGCGAGGGAACAAGCAATTTCATGCCACGTGTGACTTATGGTGATGTAGGCAACTGGATGTTCTCCGACCTTTATCTGCAGGACGGCGACTATATCCGCCTTCAGAACCTCACGCTCGGTTATGACTTCAAGCGCCTGATCTCATGGAAAGGCATCTCCAAACTCCGTCTTTATGTCCAGGCCCAGAACCTGTTCACATGGACAAAGTATGACGGTATGGACCCGGAAATCGGTTCTTACAACGGAACAAACGGAAACTCAAGCGACTCATGGGTGTCAGGTGTGGACATGGGCTACTATCCTCATCCGCGCACATTCATCGTTGGTGTGAATGTGGCATTTTAGCAGCGAGTGAAAAACATATATCAAAGAAGAATTAATAGTAAAGATTATGAATACAAAACATATATTCATTGGTGCTATGGCTGTTGCAGCGTTGGGGATGACATCGTGCAGCGATGATTTCTTCGACACTTCATCGAAGACCACACAGAACACGGAGACGGCTTATAGCAATCTGGAGACAGCAGAAGTTGCCCTTGTAGGTTGCTATGACGGGTGGCAGCGCACCATATCAGACGTGGAAGTTGGCATGTATTTGCTGGCGGAGTTTGCCTCAGAACAGGCTTTCGCAGGACTCGGTTTCGCTGATGCGAAAAACAATAATGTGCTTGACCAGTTTAATCTCAGTGTCGCACCGTCCTACAATGACTTGTTCAATGCCGACTGGACAGTCTATTACGCAGGCATTTTCCGTTGCAACCAGTTGCTTGCCAACGATGCCACAATCGATTGGAAAGGCAATGATGTGGCACGCGGCCGTGTACTCGGAGAGACACGCGTAATCCGTGCGATGCTTTATTTTGACCTTGTGCGTATGTTCGGTGATGTGCCTTTGCTTACTACTCCAAGTGAGGACAACCTGCCACGTACTGCTGCAAGTGAGGTCTATAAACTTATTTTCGAAGACCTTAAATATGCTGCTGCCAACATACCTGCCAACGCTTATCCGTTGGAAAACCGCAATGCCAACGACGGACGCATCACAAAATATGCAGCAGAGGCACTGCTTGCACGCGTGTACCTGTATTATACAGGATACTATGGCGAAGAGAATCCTGCTTGTACAAAAGTGGAAGCGATAGCTGCCATCAACGATGTTGTGGACAATGGCGGTTACGAACTGGAAGCGAATTATGCAGACCTGTGGATGCCGGCTTGCACCAAGGACGCCTCAAACGGCTCTGACTATGCTTGGGAGACTACTTACGCAGGAAAGTACTACAATGCGGACGGCTGGCACGCAGGACAGGGCAGTCTGTCAAAGGAGATTGTGCTCAACCTGAAGATGAACACCACGCATGACTATAACGGCAATGGTGACGGACTGGTGTTCTCTGCTTATCTTGGTCCGCGCAACAAGAACAATACAGCTATCAGTATTGCTTCAGGATGGGGCGGATGCTCGGTGACACCTTATTTCGTAGAGAAATATAAGGAAGATCCACGCTTCAATGCCTGCGTATGGGGCGTTAAAGAGACCGGTTTCGCTGCTGACATTAACGATACTTACGAATACACAGGCTACTACACACGCAAGTATGCGCCAATGTGCTTCGCTGACGGCACACGTCAGGAAGTCGGGTTCAAGCTTGGTGAGCAGCATCAGAACATCACTTACTATCAGGATTATACAATCATGCGTTATGCTGACGTACTGTTGATGCACTCTGAACTTAACGGCAACAACAAAGGTCTTAATATGGTTCATCAGCGTTCCAACCCTGGTAAGTCACTCTCTTACAGCATTGAGAACATCCGTAACGAACGTGCCATAGAGCTTGCTTTTGAAGGTATACACTTCTGGGACATAATGCGTTACGAGAAGGATGGTGCATACGCTGCACGCGTCATAAAAGAGGCTCAGAACGGTGCAAAGGTTCTTAGCGGAGGTGTTGAGGCTACAACATCATTTGATGAGAATAATTTCACATCAAAGAAAGGATTGATGCAGATTCCTAACACTCAGATTACACTTTCCGGAGGCGTACTCACACAGAATGCAGGATGGAATAATTAATCAACCAATAAATCAGAATTATCAGTATGAAACTAAAGAATATATTCAAATCATTTGGCGCAGTTGCAATCCTTATGGCGAC
Organism: Palleniella intestinalis; assembly: GCF_013166595.1. GTDB lineage: Bacteria > Bacteroidota > Bacteroidia > Bacteroidales > Bacteroidaceae > Prevotella > Prevotella intestinalis. Next base: position 63,548 of record NZ_JABKKG010000009.1, read on the forward strand.
AGCATGCTCGCCGGACGATTACGGATTCGGCAGTGCTCAGTACACCAGTGACCAACTGGTGGCTCCTGACGCCTACACCGTGACTGTAGAGGGTAACAGGGTACACCTTGTTTCCAATCTTAAAGACTGCACGCCATTGTGGATTACCCCTTCGGGACGTTCGCAGAACGCTGACTATTATCTTGATATGCCGTTTGCTGGAGACTATGAGGTGACTTTCGGTGCCGAGACACGTGCCGGTGCTGTTTATGGCGAGCCTTACAAGTTCACCATAGCGCAGAACGATTTCTCCATGCTTAGTGACGAGAAGTGGGAATTCCTTGCAGGAGGTGTCGGCAAGACAAAGAAGTGGTATCCTATAACAAAGGATTATGGAGTAGGGCAGACAGTAGGACCAGTTACCTACTGCGACCCTAACAATGTAAGGAACGACGAGTCAAACAGCACAGACCTTGCGTTCCGTGCATGGACACCGAACTGGGATCCGGGCATCCAGAGCTGGCTTATTCCGGCAGATGACCCTTACATGACATCCTACATGGAGTTCGGTCTGAGCGCAACGGATGGTTGTACGGCAACTGTGTTCCGCAATGATGCCAACGGCGGCACGCTGATGAATGGAAAGTTTGTACTAAACCTTGATGATAAGACGCATCCTGTAATCTCATTCAACGACTGTTATGCTCTGCACAGTGCTAATATGGATGACGCATGTGCCAACTATACACAGGAAATCAAGATTGTCGAGCTTACCCCTTATTGCCTCCAGTTGGCAACAATGCGTACCAACTCCGAGGGTCCGTGGTGGCTTGTATGGAGCTTTGTCTCTGAAGAAGTTATTGCTACCGACGGTGCCTGCATACCAAAGGACGACCCGGGACTGCTTGAACCAACCGACCCTGAACTTCCGACTATCGCTGACCTTGCCACAAATCTGTTCACAACGGAGATTCCCGGTGCAGGCATGGCGACATGCACCATGATGTCGTTCAAGCTCAATGATGAGCAGCCTTACGACTGGCAGTGGTGGAACGGCGCATCGTCAGCATGGGAGAGCGTTACAAAGGGACAGTTCAATGAGACATGGGCACCTGCTGCAAGCGGTGATGCCGTTGAGGATTTTGAACTCACGTTCGAGAAGTCTGGCGACAAGATAAACTATACTCTCGGTGATACCGACGGCACATGTACCATAGATGAGAACACAATCACCTTCGACAAGGAGATAACACTGCTCACTGCCGCAAGCGACAACCGCACGGTAGAGGTCAGGGGCAAGACATTCACCGTACTTAAATGTGTTGCCGGCGAGGAAGTGCAGCTTGGAGTGCCTTCAAGCAAAGACGAGAATGGTAATGTCAACTCTTATCTTGTAGTGAACCTTAACTACAAGCAGGTAGGCGGAGGACAGACCGGTCCGACTGTAGTGAAATTTCCTCCTGAGAACGTTAAAAACTACATCGAAGCCGATAAGTATTTCCGTTGTCAGTTGTACAACCCATGGGGCGACGGCACTAACCTTGTTGACCCGTCAGCCATTAAGGTTAAGAAAAACCAAAAGCTGTCTGTCACAATACGCCTTAACGGATTCACATTCACCAAACCGGCAAAAGCGGTGCTCTGTTTCAACTACGATGGTTATGCCGAGGGAGATTGGGAACCGGCCTGCTTCGACTATTCACGTGCGATAACAGTCAATGGCGACGGCACATACACAGTTTCCTGGACCAACGATTCCGGCGTGACAAAGAACTGGGGCGACGGTACATCGGCACTCATAGTCACCATGCAGTATGACGGATACGCTTCGGTAGAGGCTGATGCGGAAGGCGACTACAAGAATGCATGCACTGTTGAGTCTATAATTATTGAATAATAAAAACACAGATATTATGAAAAATAAGATAATATTCGGCTTTATGCTGCTCATCGCCGGCTTGTTCACAGCTTGTAGCGATGCCGATGATTACGGCATAAACACCGGTGCCCTGTTGGGAGAAAATTCCGTGGTTACAGGTTCTGCAGATGTCACTGCCACTTCTGCCGTATTGCACGGCAGTGTCTCCGGACTTGAAAGTCAGGCTTCAAGTGCCTATACAACAGGCTTCTACTACGGTTTTGCTGCTGATGCGCTCACTGAGCGCGTCACAGCAAACAGCGACGGCGAGTTCAGTGCATCCATTTCCGGCATGCCAAACCAAAATGTGTTCTATCAGGCATTTGTGACTCTTCAAGGACGCGTGACATACACCGGTGAGGTCAAGAGCCTTATCATGACCAACGCAAAGGCTGCCACAGGCGGCATCGTTGACATCACATCTTATACAGCACGCCTCTCAGGCTCGCTCTCCGAATATCCTTCTGACGCAAAATGCGGCATCGTGATATCAAGCGTAGAGGGTGAAGAGAATGTCCGTGCCGGTGTGAAGGTTCAGGCAACTGCTGTCGGTGACAACTATGAGGTGGATGTCAAGGGTATGCTCCCGGGACATAAATATTATTATGCCGCTTACCTTGACCTCGGTGCAGGCATCGTTTACGGTGATGTCAAGGAACTTACCACAAACACTGCTCCTGCTGTCGATGTCGACAAAGAGTTTGTTGACCTTGGGCTGTCAGTGAAATGGGCAAAGAAGAACATCGCTGCTGCACAGGTGACAGACCTCGGTGGCTTGTTCGGATTTGGTGACAATGCAGGCTACGTGACAAGCATCAAGGCTGAGGATTATGCAAGTGCAAACATCTATCGCACAGCGACAGACTTGGCATACCTTACTTATGAGGGTAAGGCTATGCTGCCTACTGCCGACGAATATGAGGAACTCTTCCGCTGCTGCAAGACAGAATGGACGGAGCAGGACGGTGTCCCAGGCTACAAGTTCACAGGTCCTAACGGAAACTCAATCTTCATGCCGGCGGCCGGTTCACGCACTGTAAGTGATTTTAGTGGCGAGGGTACTGATGGCCGCTATATGACAGGTTCTGTCAATCCGTCAGACAGCCGTTACTCACTGTGTTACACTTTCAACTCGGCTTACAACGGACGCAGCTCAGTGCCTGTCTATACGGCAATGTCTGTACGTGCAGTGTCAGTTGCAAAGAATGTGCCGTTCGACAAGAAAAAGCTCTGCCAGAAATGGTATCTTGACAACGGACAGGACGGCAAGCAGCATGTCTTTGAAGGTCCGTTCACACAGTGGGGCGCTCACGACACCTATGGCACAGTTACAAACAATGAACCGAATGTATATGAGCAGATACATTGGGAAATGGGCAAGGACAATAGCTGGATTGGCTACACCTACGGCAAGGATTACGGCTACATGGAGTTCCTTGAGGACGGCACTGTCAACATCCACCGCATAGCAGAGGACGGCACAGTTACTGACGACAAAGGCAAATATACTGTCGACACGAAAGCGAAGACCATTACCATTGACAAGGATGTATTGGCTGCCAACACATGGCTCGGAACAAAGAGCGGCACACTGAACATCCTCACATTGACCGACGACCAGTTGCAGATAGCTCTGCCGGCAGGCGATGGGACATACGCTTATTCATTGAACTACTATAGTGAGGCAAAGCGTCAGAAGGATGATGAGATTACAGTGTCACTGATTTGTGCAGGCTCCGACTATAATGGAGCATGGGGAAGTGTGGTTGGAAGCATTGCACCGTCAGAACTTGACGGCGACCACACATTTGTTTACGAAGGTGCATGTATCGATGCGATGGTGTTCGCTCTCGACCTTCAGAATATGAAATCAAGATTCCCTAATGCCATTGTCACCATAAAGGAGATGAAGTGCGACGGCAAGGCTGTCAAGTTCGATGCCAATAACTTCTGCTACGGCGACATAGAGGACAATGGCAATTTCCGTGTGGAATTGTTCAACGTTTGGGGCAAGGGGGCTGTAAACGGCAACGTGGTGGCGAGTCCGTTCAGTTCTGCCACCAACTGCGCTTCCGACCCGGCATTCAGTTTCGCCAACAAACTGGAGATAACCTACTCGATTGTCAAGGACGGTCTTTCCAATGTTACACCTCAGCTCATCACTATCAATCCGTCATGGGGCGGCACATGGGGCTACAACCAAGGCGCATCGTTTGATGTGACAATAGACCAAGCGACAGGCAAGTATGCTCTTACAAAGAACTCGTTCTCAATCAAGTATGAGTCATCCGAACATTCTGCAGGCTCTATCATGACATTCGTTCAGATAGACAATTGGATGAAAGCGTTCCCGGGCACACACTCAACACTCGACCGTCTCCTGCTTGACGGAAAGGCTGTGACAGGCTATGACGCAAGCAAGATTTATGACACGGATGACAGTGGTGCTTATCGTCTTGAGCTATGGAACTGCTTCGGAATCTCCGGCAGCAACGGATGCGCCTTCGGCACACGCGACGGCGATGTCATACATGAATTGGCGTTCAACAGTTCCATACAGGTGGACTTCACCATCCGCAGATTGTTTGAAAAGCCGCAGTGGTGATATTTGCAATAAACAAACCAAACTAAAGGAAAAACAATGAAACGTATATTAAGTTCTCTTTATATTTTCACATTGCTTGCTCTTGTTGCACTTGCATCGTGCAGCAATGATGACCCCAATCCATTGGCGCCGAGCACAGGCGTACCGGATATTTCGGTAAGCGAGCTGGTGTTTGACAAAGACGGTGGCAACGCCAATTTCACCGTAAACGGCGGAACAGCCTTTGTGCGCAGCGAGGCGGAATGGCTCAGTGTGTCACGTGTTTCCGGGGACAAGCACGCATCGTCATTCTCCGTTGTGTGCGAGGCAAACAAGGAGGATGAGCGTACAGGGCAGATTCTGGTAAACCTTGACGGTGCATTTACTCGCTTGGAGGTGCGTCAGGCAGGAGTTGTCACAAAGCCAGATGTCGAGTATTCTTTCCGCACTGCCAAGGCTATTGCCAAGGACATGTATCCGGGCTGGAATCTCGGCAATACCATGGAGGCTGCCGGCAACGGGCTGGCTGCCGAGACCGCATGGCAGACAACAAAGACAACACGCGAGATTATCGCTTACATAAAGGCTCAGGGCTTCAAGTCTGTGCGTATCCCATGCTCATGGGAGATTCATTCCACAAACGGCAAGATTGATGCCGAATGGATGGGGCGTGTAAAGGAGATTGTGGACTACTGCATCGATGAAGGGCTTTATGTTATGCTCAACGACCACTATGACGGTGGTTGGATAGAGGTACTTGGCTTCAGCAAGTCAACCGACAGGTATGAGGCTGTGGACGAGGCGACCATCGCTGAGAAGACAAGCCGCCTGAAGGACATCTGGACACAGATTGCCAACGCATTCCAGAACTATGATGAGCACTTGCTGTTCGCCGGACTTAACGAACCGTTCCAGGAATACAATCTTTTCAACGACAAGCATCAGCAGCTGACACCAATCCTTCTGCGCTATAACCAAGCGTTCGTTGAGGCTGTGCGTGCAACCGGCGGCAACAATGCAAAGCGCATACTGATAGTGCAAGGCCCGTCGGTAAACATTAGCTCGACAGTGAAGTATTTCTCCATGCCGGCCGATGAGGCGCAGGATGCATTGATGTGTGAGGTGCATTACTACAGTCCTTGGAATTTCTGCGGTGGCAACAACGACTACTATTGGGGAAAAGCGCAGGGTGACAGCGACACCGAAGAAGCCATGGAGCGTGAGTTCAAGCAGATGCATGACAAGTTTGTCGCGAATGGCATTCCTGTCATCGTTGGAGAGTATGGTGCCAACTGGCGTGATTTGAGCAGCAAGCCCGGCGAGGACCAGGCAAAGCACGATGCAAGTATCAAGGCATGGTTCAAGGCTGTAAACCTCTACTGCGGAAACTTCGGTATGGTTCCGTTCGCATGGGACATTAATGCAACCAACCGTGGTGGTGCTGACGGCATAATGACAATCATCGACCGCAAGAACCTGAGCGTCTTCAACACTGTAGCCCTTGACGGTATAAGGGAAGGTGTGACAGAAAGCAAATGGCCTTATTAAGCATCCGTCTGAAACCATTGGAGTGGATGATGATTGCTGTCATACACACAACCAATAGTTATAAAACTACAGAATAAGAAATGATTAAGTCCTCCGTAAGGCATGACCTTATGGAGGACTTTTTTGTGGTTTGCTGCTTTTGCGGTTATAAGTAATTATTCTGCAAGTTATTGGTGTCAGGTAAATATAATGTATCTTTAATTGCATACACGTTTATGCTGGGATAAATCTGTGCAGAGAACTGTGTCAGCGACTGAATGCCTTACCGCAGCACATGCACAAGTCCATAGTATAGAGTGCATCTGAGATAAGACAGGTAGCATAAAGGAGTGTGGTTCCACCACACAGCATTAGAGATATTCGGAATATCCGCAGGGCTGAAGCCCGCGGCATAAAGATTGTGGCTCCGCCACACCTTCTGCTGTTTTTTGCATCAGCTGCTCTACCGCTGTGGCATGATGACAGGCGACTCTCTGTTGCTGCGCCCCTTCTCAACCAAATGGCGGAGGCAGTCAAGGATGAGAGAGCCGGTGTCTATCTCAATTCTAACCTTGTTTATCTTGAATGACGGTGCGACAATCGGTTTGGTTGTCCATCTGCGTGCAAAAGGGTCATATTCCCGTTGCACTCCCAATCGTAGTCCGAAGTTCCTGTTTGGCATCCAATTCATAGTCCCACCGTAGCGTGATGTCGTGACATACGGATATGCTGCCATGGAATGGAAGAAAGGATTCTGCGAGTATGTCCCGAAAGCTGTCGCACTCCAATGCTCATTTATACGGTAGGTCACGGCACCGCTGACAAAAACATTGTTCCGTGTGTTGTGGAAAAAATGATACTTTTCTGCTCCCACATTGATATCAAAACGCCAAGCACCATAGTCCCTGCCTGTCCCGAACACAGCCTGATTGATTTCCCCAAGTCCCATAAGTTCTGTTCTCCTGCCACCACGGATGAAATCGGGACAGGTCGGCATTGATGTCCATGCCGAGACATCAGGCAGTGCAGGATAATCCGCATTCAGAAGTCCTTCGCCGTTGGACAGATTAAAACCCTCCTTGCCCAAGCCGATGTGGTAGGCAGGTGTTGGCGCATCCATGTCCACAGCCTGCTCCAGAGATTGCTGAAGCACGTTGGTTTCCATGTCGGCAGAATCTTTCTCCACGCGGTTGTTTATCTCTTGGGCGAAAGTTCCTGTGCCTGCCAAAAAGGCTGTCAAAACAAACAATATTCTCATAAGCAGAACGGATGATTTGGTTTTACGAAAACATCCCATAATCAACGATTTATCGATAGACAATGGAATGCATGACAAAATTACTGATTATTTCCAACAAGTGCAAAAAAACAGACGATTTTTCTTCAGAAAAAACATAATAAACTCACAATAACGAAAGGTAACGTTTTGTTTGGCGAAAGGTAAAGTTTGACCCGGTGAAAGGTAACACTTGACAGAGTAAAGTGTTACCTTTCGTTTTACCTATAATATGTTATCATTTTCCGTAGTGTAAGTGTGCTGAAAAGGCAGGCATACCACTAATATGGAAAATGATGGCATTGCTTTGCTCAGACATAGGGAGAAACATGCTGCGAGAGACACGGAAAATACGGTGCAGAATGTTTCATGAGAGGGCATTATTTGTTAACATAGGGCGGATTTAGTGCAATATGTTTCATGAATTGCCATATTTTTCTTACTTTTGCAATGGAATGTTAACCTAATGCAACTATGACCAACCGTATCTTTACCCTCCTTCTTGCCTTCTTGTGTTTTGTACCGGCAGCCGTGGCACAGCTGCAGTTCAAGGGCTTGCCGCTGACAGGCAGGCTGTCAAGCAACATGATCAATTCCATCTTCCAGGACAAGGCAGGCTACATCTATTTCGGCACGGCGACGGGGCTGAACCGCTTTGACGGCTATTCCGTGCAGACATTCCACAACAAAAGGCATGGGGCGGTGCTGACATCGGACAACTTCATCGAGGACATACAGCAGTCTGCCAACCGTGAGATGTGGATAAAGATAGGGAAAGGCTATGTCATTTTCAATCCTGCGACTGAGCAGTTTGAGGACAATGTGAAGCAGCGGATGACGGACATCGGTGTGCCCGACAAGCCGAACATTGCACGCATAGAGGACGACTATGAGTGGTTCTACGTGAAGAACAGGGGCATCTATCGCCGTAAGGTTGGCGAGGGCAAGGCGGTGAAGGTGGAGGACAAAGCCGGTTATTTCCAAAAGGTGGAGGTCACGGACATAAGGAAAATCAATGCTGCGCAGATGGCTGTCGTTGACGGTCGCGGTCATCTGATCCTTATAGACACTGAGGCGAACAAGGTCGCTCGGAAACTTGCCAACCCTTTGAATCACAGCCGCATCTTTTCCATATATCAGATTTTTGTCGACAAGAACAAGGATTTGTGGGTCTATGGCGAGCCGGGAGTGTGGATTTACAATTTCAATGGCGGCGGATGGAGCGACAATTATCAAGGGATAAGCCTTAAGATGCCTATGATAAAGACTATCATCCATGACAGCAAGGACAACATCTGGATAGGCTTTGACCATGACGGCATCTGGGAGATTACGCCGGACGGCGAGATTCTCAAAGCGTTGAACGTGCAGGGCAATGACCAGTCGCTGAGCAACAACAGTGTGACTGCCCTGCTGGAGGACCGCACCGGGACGCTGTGGGTGGGCACACGCAAGAGCGGTGTATCCATGTACAGCCACCAGACCTCCAAGTTTGATTTCAACGCATTCCCTGATGTCAATGCCATTCTGAGCCGTAAGGACGGCGAGGTGTGGCTCGGCACTGACTGTGAGGGCATCATCAGATGGAATCCTTCCACAGGAAGCAGGACGGCAATGAAGTCGCTGTTCACCTCCGACCATAATGTCCATGCCGTCGTCTGTATGGCGGAAGGCAGGGACGGCTCTGTGTGGGTAGGGACATACAATGGCGGACTGGTCAGGATTGGTGGAGGCAAAACCGAGTCCTTCACCATTGCCGACGAGCTGGCGGCAAACCATATATGGGGCATAGTGGAGACTTCCGACGGCAGCCTGCTGCTTGCCACTCTTGGTGGGGGACTGCAACTGTTCAATCCTGCTACAAAGAAATCGGAGGTGTTCAAGGTGGAAAATTCCGGCTTGGGCTCCGATTATGTCAATTCCCTGGCAAAGAGCGGCAACGGAATCGTTTATGCTGCGACCTCATGGGGCTTGTCAGTGTTTGACACAAAGACAAAGAAACTTACCAACATGACAGGCAACAAGCGTGGCGACCAGCTGTTCAGCAATCCCAACATCAACCAGGTGCTTGTCGACAGCCGTGGCTTGGTGTGGCTTGCCACCTATTCCGGACTGAACATTTATGACAGGCGGAATGACAATGTCTATATTGTGGAGACCGGCTCCCAGAAGACTCCCGAGTTCATCCTTGGCGTGGCGGAAGACTCTTCCGGACAGATGTGGGCGTCGGTGGGCAGTCGAATCATCAACATAAAGGTGAAGTCGCAGGGGAAGAAAGGCTATTCCTTTGAGACAATGACGTTTGACAATCCCTACGGACAGCACGGTTCCGATTTCAACCAGCGTTCGTTCTGCCTGCTGCCAAGCGGCAAACTGCTTGTAGGAGGGCTGCATGGAGTGACCGGAATAAACCCTTCCGACATTTATGTCAGCAAGCAGACACCGCGCCTGTTCTTCACCAACCTTGCCATACGGAACAATGTCATCGTCCCTATGCAGGAATATGACGGACGTGTGATATTGGACAAGGCTCTGAACTGCCTTGACGAACTGGAGCTGTCCTCTGACGATGATGATTTCTCTGTGTCCTTTGCGACAGAGGATTACTATAATGCTGACAAGATAAGATACCGCTACCGCCTTGTCGGATTCAACGACAAGTGGGTGGAACTGCCTGAAGGCGGTCTGCCGCAGGTCAGCTATGCAAGTCTTCCTTCCGGCAGTTACGAGTTGCAAGTCAAGGCTATTGCTCCCAACGGCATTGTCCCTGATGAATACAAGTCGCTGAAAATCACCATTGCCAAGCCTTTCTATCTTTCCGTATGGGCATGGATGGTCTACCTTACGCTGATAGCCATGTTTGTCTATGGAGTCGTACAGCTTATGAAAAGGCATGAGCAGCGGAAGTTCCGTGAGCGTGAGCGTGAGGAGACAGCACGCAAACAGGAGGAGATAAACCAGATGAAGTTCCGCTTCTTCACCAACATCAGCCATGAGCTGCGCACACCATTGACCTTGATTTCCGCACCGGTAGAGGCACTAATCAAGAGGGAGCATGACGAGACATCACTCAGGCAGCTGAACATCATACAAGCCAATGCCACTCGCCTGCTGAACCTTGTCAACCAGATTCTTGACTTCCGCAAGAGCGAGATGTCAGGCCTGAAGCTCAACGCCACGTCAGGTGATGTGGTGGGTTTTGTTAGGTCTATCTCCGATTCCTTCCTCATGTTCTCCGAGAAGAAGGATGTCAGGTTTGAGTTCCATGCCTCTTGTGACAGGCTGCAGATGGATTATGACGAGGACAAGATGGGCAAGATTGTGATGAACCTCCTCTCCAATGCCTTCAAGTTCACCCCTGCCAACGGGAAAGTGTCACTCGGCATAGAGGTGGCGGACGGGAACATGGTGATGAAAGTCGCCGATACAGGCGTTGGGATAAGCGATGAGGCAAAGCTGCATGTCTTTGACCGCTTCTATCAGGCCACAGAATCCATGAACAGTCATTTGGCAGGCACGGGCATAGGGTTGAGCCTTGTCTCGGAATATGCCAAGATTCATAACGGCACGGTGACAGTAACCGACAACGCCGGAGGCGGCACAGTCTTCACCGTTACTATCCCTATCGTCTGCAATGCGCAACCAGTGGCGGAGCCTGCCATGCCGGAACAGCAGCCTGACCGTGAGGAGGAAGCAATGAAAGAGCCGCAGAAAGAGACAATCCTCCTCGTCGATGACAATCATGACATCCTTGAATTCATCTCCGCAGAGCTCTCCGGCACTTACCACATCGTTACCGCACACGACGGCATAGAGGCACTGAAGCAGGTGGCACGCCACAGTCCTGACCTCATCGTCAGTGACATCATGATGCCGGAGATGGACGGCATAGAGCTGTGCCGCAAGCTGAAAGGTGACGAAGCGACAGCCTCGATACCTGTTTTCCTGCTGACTGCCAAGCACGATGTGGCGGCTAAAATAGAGGGTCTCACGCTTGGCGCGGACGAGTACATGACAAAGCCGTTCAACATGGATGTGCTGAAACTGAGGATAAAGAACATACTTGCGTTGCGCAAGAAAGGGGCGCGCCGCACACTGATAGACCCTGAGCCGGAGCCTCTTGCCATTACTTCTCTGGACGAGCAGTTCATAGAGAAGGCGGTGAAGTATGTTGACGAGAACATGGGCCGCTCCGGACTTTCTGTCGAGGAGCTTGCCTCTCATCTCGGCATGAGCCGTGTCCATCTGTTCAAGCGCCTGAAGCAGCTCACGGGTAAAGCTCCGATAGAGTTCATACGCATCCTGCGCCTGAAGCGTGCCGCACAGTATCTGCGCGAAAGCCAGCTCAATGTGTCGGAGATAGCCTACAAATGCGGTTTCAACAACCCGAAGCATTTCGCGAAATATTTCAAGGAGGAGTTCGGAGTGACGCCTTCCGTCTATCAGGAGAACGAGGGCGCATAGGGGAAACCTCGGCTTTTCCTGTGAGGTATGTGTCTCTAAGAATCCAAAGAAGCAAAAGAAATAGCTTCTCCCTTGCATTGTTTGTTATGCATAAAGAAAAATTCTTTTGCTTCTTTCCTTTCTTCGAGCGATGACAAAAACTTGGAGAAACACCTGACCAACGCACATTCTTTGAGACAACATGCCTGTATCGATAAGGCGATTCTACCACCAAATCTGCTGTCCTTTGTCGTACGAGAATATACGCTCCTCATTACCGGTTGTCTTGTTTCGCAAAATATACAAAGCGCCGGATGGCACATCATAATATTCCATGACATTGGAGGATGCTGTTTTCACACCAAGTGTTTTCCACCCCATATCATAATATAAAAGTTCATATTTGTTGCCGGGTATGATAAAATTAGCATCGGTCTTAGGTGAGAACATAAGTTTGTCGATGTTCACAGCCCTACCGAAATCCACGCCGAATGAAAACGGCACATGAGCCTCGGTCACTGTAAGATAATCACCGTCAAAGGCATTGTACATGTCGTTAAGAGTATTGTCCCCAAAAGGCATTCCGGCAATGCGTTTGCCCTTGTATGACAGTTGCAGTTCCGAGATACCGGGATTCTTATTTTCCGGCGATACATATCTCACATATCGGTATTGCTTTTTGCTGTCCACATTCACATAGTTCACCATTAATGGAGTTTGTCGCACAACATGCAGTATATCAGCATCAGAGAAATCCGGAGTGTTGGCAGCCTCAAAGCGTGCGCCACGTATTGGTGGCCAATAGCTTATGAAATGTGGGGTGAGGGGATATTTCCTGTCCAGTTTCATTTCTGTCTTTTCATCATATTTTGGGCAGACAATCTGTTTTTTCCCATTCGTCAGGAAGAAAGGATTGCTTATTGGCAACATCTTTCCGTCCTTTGAAAAGACAGGCAGATACATGACCGAGTCAGCCATGTCATGGAACACGAACCTGCCATTATCCCGCTTGGCAAACACGGCAGGTGTCCATCCTCTGCCGGTTCTGAAGGTACAAAGATAGCCATATTCCGCATTTATGTCTGTCGTTATCTCCACCTCATGGCATTTCATATAGTCACGTGTGACATCAACAGTCCATGGCTGAGTGAAATGATTTCTTGTCATCTTGTCAGTCTCATTGTCGGCATATTTCACATCATTATATTCGTATGTGTATCTGTTTATCTTGAAGCAACGCTTCTTAAAGTCTGTATTATATGGATAATCCGCCTCCGGTTGGTTCTTCATCTCAAAGACGGAGGAATCAATATAGTTCATTTTTCTTGCCACAGAGTCATTTTTCGCCACTGTGTAAGTGCCGTCGTCCGCAACCAATGCCACCCACATGTGTCCGTTCTTGCTGTAGTTTGCCCATGCTTCTATGCCATCGACAGCAACCGGCAGTGCCAAAGCACGCATGACCGCTGCCTCATAGATGCAATACTGTACACAGGAGCCATGTCCGATCTGTCGCAATTTGAGTATGTCAGCAAGATACAGCATGTCAAAAGGTGTGCGCTTGAACCTTTCCGATACAGCATTATGCACGAGGTAGAAAGCTTTTTTCATGTCCTTTACACCCTCTATGACCGGATGATACTCATTATATAATGTATCGCGCCATCCCTCAGAGAGTTGTTCGTCAAGCATGCGGTAAGGCAGGATATAGCGGCAGAACTTGTCAAAATCCACATTGTCTCTCCATGCCGCCTGCTGCCAGCGCGCCATGGCATTGTCTATGTTGTCAACAAGCATTCTGCATGTTATCGTCTTGGCGTCAAGTCTTACCACAGGCTTGTCATGCTGTTTCACCGTAGCCCATATACGGCTTAATGAGTCTGCATTCACATCGGTTTCAAGCAATCTAACCTTTGCCATAAACGAGTCAATAGCCACACTTTCCACATAGGAATGATTTTTCATGTTTTCTATCAAGAACATGGCAGCCTCCTGCTTGTGTTGGTCTCCGTTTTTCGCATAATGGTCAATCACTTCCAGCAATTCGGTCTGATTCTGTCCTGCAAGGGAAAGTGTTTCTGTTGCTCTGTCATTACATGATGTCAGTGTAAGCAACAGGCTTACCAACACAGTGGTTATATTTATATGATTATTCATGTTTATCTGTTTTATTGTTCATAAAAGGCAAGTCAGCACAATACCAGGTCTCAAACTTCGGAAGATACGAAGCAAGCATCAGTTCCAACATGTCTGTCATCTGCGGTGTGTTTCCTGTGGATTCCGTTTTATAGCCGTTGTTCAGTACACCATCACGCAGCAGTCTGTATTTCTCTTTCTCGCCAAGCAGCATCCACGGAGTTTGCAGTCCAGGCATATTTCCTACGGCATCAGACAGTAAGGGGATGGCTTCGTCCCTATGCCCCCAATAGTGCAGGATATACCCGCAATTAGCTTTTTTTATTGGTGATGCCACTTTACTGCAATGCCTTGTAACAGTCATCACATCCGTTTTCAATGCCTCATAAAATGTGGAGTCTGTCACAGTAATGCTTGCCAATTCTTTGCTATGCATCAGTCGCGGCATATTGCATATAGCATTGCGCATTGTTGCATGCGCCTGCTGTTTCATTCCTTCGTCATACAACAGGCATCCCTTCATAAACTGATACAGTCCATATTCTTTCTTTTGCTCAAGAAGTGTGTCAACGATGTCCATGGCATGCTTGTTGTCTCCATTCAGCATCATGGCGTATGCACTTAGGAAAGCGATGTTTTTGTCGTAAGGATGTTGCGCGGATGCTGTTGCCAGCTCATGGCATGCTGTCTGTATGTCACCTTTGCCATGCGTTTTCACATATCGTCCTACAGCCTCCATTCCCTTGATTACGGCTGAGAGTTCCTTATCATGAAGATAATTTGTTGTTGTCACCACTCCAAACACACCCATCCATGACACCAATACCACGCTTTCTGCGATAGCAGTGCGCCGCGATGTCCCATACACCGGCGTCTCATCACTGACGGCATTATGCATCATTGCCAAAAGACTGCATACAACAAAAAGCAAGACACCGGTCTGCGACATTGTCGCCTGTGTCATCTCCTTTACAGCCAAAGCCACCAAAGTACATCCGGCAATGCTTATGCGCATATTGCGCCGGTACCGCCACATCATAGACAACACCCACAATGCAAGCAGAATGTATGGCACAGTACCCACAACCCCATTTTCAACAAGTAGCAACACTGCTATGTTGGGTGCCATATTTGTGAATGTGTTCTGATCTTCCGACATAGCCGTTCCATCGGTGACAAGCGTATAACTGCCATTGCCATATCCGAACAAAGGACGCTCCTTTATCAATTCTGCGGAAGCAAAGGTCTTGTTTACGCGCCATTCCACACTTTTTTGCTGAGCCGTGTTGGCATTCATCCGCATTGTTGTCATCATGTCGCTCTTGCAGAACGCGCCTACCACCACCATTGCCACAGCAAGCGAAAGCAGTGTATCCACCACAAACCGCTTTTTCCTGACCAACAGCAATGACATCGCAACAAACACCACTGCCGAGATATAGGCACCGCGCGAGAATGTCAGCAATACAGCCATAAATGCCATGCACATCATTGGTATCCTGAACTTGTCTGCCACAAGACATGACACACCAAGCATCATAATGGTGATTTCTGCCCACATATTGTTTATATACCCCAACGGTCTGTACATGAACCTGAAATGGTATGTGTCGTGAAAACCGGCACGAACAACAGCATTATGGTATATCACAAAGGTGGATATGGCTAACAAAATAGCCACAAAAAAGATTACGGCATAGCCATGAATGACTACTCCGGCAGACTTTCCTGATGCAATAGCGCTTCTTTGGAAAAGATATGCCGCAAACATAAACACAGAGGCACTTGCAGTGGAAAATGCGGGCAAGGGGGTTGCACTGTAGAAGCATGCGACGATACTCTGCAATGTTATCACCGCAAGTAGTACATCGGCAACGCTCCATTTCGCAAACGGGACACTTCCCGTCACCAACAGGAGGATAACAATAACCGGCATGCTGATAACCAATGTGCCCTTTACTCCGAACAGCAACAGTGCCATTATCACTATTGTCAGCAACAGTGCCGCATTCCGTGTCACACCAGACTCTTTCATTCCTTACGAAGTCTTTTGCGCATCACCACAGGATATGCCATCCGATAGAACATGAAAACCAAGAGCGACAAAAACAATATCTGCGATAACATATTACGAAGTAATGCAAACGGTGGCATGATATTGTTGGACATGCAGAGTGTCAGCTGATAAACCTCCGCCGGGAAATTTCCCACAAAGCCATACAAAAACATCGGGATGATATAAAGGAAATAATATCCCATAAACACGTTCACAGCCAAAGCGTAGACGATAACAAGCATTTTCTCCCTCTTCCTTATTTGCAGCAGATAGGGTCGGCCCGTCACCGGTTTGCGTGTCATTCGTTTATAGAAATAACGCAACAGCTCTGTTGAGCGTTTGCGGAGATTAGGCACTCCGAGCACATCTGTCGCTATCCAGTAGCCGTCGAACCGGAAAAAAGGATTCAGTGTGAGAAGGAAACCGAAGTTCATGGTCAATATCATATACCGCAACACATCATTGCCTGTAAGAAAGAATCCGCCTGCGAGCAACAGCAGTATCATGCCCTGAAAATATATTCCCGCAATATTGACAACAACACGCTTGCTGCGCGGCAGCTGCCACACCTTGGTAACATCGGTATAAAGCACAGGGAAGTTGATGTACAGACCGAAGCCCACGCCTCCGTGTTCCAGTCCGAAACGTTTGCATGCCGAGGCATGACCGAGTTCATGAAACAGCGATGAGCACACGATAAATGCCATAAGGGCAAATATGGTGTAGGCGTTTATCCTGTTGCTGAAGGTCAGAAGATTCTCCGTTGTCATGAAAAAGGCGATGTCTGCCACTATCATCATGGCCGACAGCACCCACATCACATGTTTGTTGAACAGAAACGACAAACGGTCGGATATGGAGTCTATCTGTCGGGCACTCAATATCTGACGCTGATAAAGGAACTGCTTCCTCGGAGCTGTCTCCTTCAGCAGCATTGGCAGTATCTTGGCATTAACCAGTTCCTTAATCTCTCCGTGAGTGGCATTTGCGTCGCTATGGGTTTGCAGGAAGCTGTCAATTCCGGCATCCATGTCTTCGGCGTTTTTCAGAGAGTCAAGCAAACCGGCAGTGAGCCGGTTTGCCTCCATCACATTGTCTTTCGACATCACGAGATAATGCTCCTCGTCTGTCGAACCGTAAAGTCTTGTTATTGTTATTCCGGATAACAGTTCCATATTCCTTTTTATTTCCAATTTATTTGCCGCATCAGTAGAGAATGGCGGAGCGATGCTCGTCTTCTGTATTTACATCCTCATACTTATGCTTCTTTCCGTATGTGAAACGATAGGTGGCGCGCAGCATGAACACATTGTAATCCACACGGGGACTATAATATTTGGTGGCATTGCTGTAACCGCCAATAACAAGTGAGTTCTCACGAGGAGTCTTCATGAACGGGTTTGTGGCGTAAAAGTTCAAATGCAGGTTGTTTATAGTATATCCCAACGCCACTTTCAAGGAAGCAGGATGCGTTTCGAGATACCCCAGTTTGGAATAACTTTTCAGCTTACTGTTGAACGACACTTTTCCCTGAAATCCACGGTTCACGTATACAAGTTCTGAGCCGTAAACCATTCTGCCGTAATCTTTCTTCATGTCAAAATGTCCTTTGCTGTAATCATATTCTCCGGCAAACATCCACTTAAGCTTCTTTGGAATGAGATTCAACACCATAGCGGCATTCACAATCCACTTTTCAAAACGTCCGCCATTACGGAACGTATGTATATAAACATTACGGTCATTGTCGCATACAACATCTTCGTACAACGGACGTCTGTTATTTTCATACTTGCCAAAAAGCTCAAACAATCCCCATTTATGGCTGCTCGAGAAACTTATTTCTGCCGATGTGCCATAATCGATTTTCTGGTCGGCATTGCCCACAATCACCTGATATTCATCCACGCGCTTCTCAATAGTGTTGTAGTATTTCATATTAGGAGTAAATGCTCCCATGCCCACAGAACCTCGGATAGTGTTGCCGTGAGGCAATTTGACATTATAGAAAATATTTGGCGTGAAGAATGAGTGTGTGTATCTGTCACCGTCGTCAACTGTCATCACACGCGCTTCGGTTTGAAGAGTAACATGAAAAATGTTCGGCACGACCTTGAACGCATTGGAGAAGACAACATGCAACTGGCCGTTCATGAGAGTAGAGAGTGAGGGAACACCGTTCTCCTTGTAGCTTATCTCCGACTTGTCGTAATAATAGTTCACCCCCAAATGAGTGAAATATCGTTTTGTTACAGGATAAGTGGCATTGATCGAAGGCTTCAAACGATAGTATTTCTCCTTTGTGTCAGACTGATAGGTGTCTATGGCGCTGTATTCGCGCTGCTGTTTGGTGTCGGTGTAATCACCGCTCATCCCTATGGAAAGTGTTGCTTTGTTCTTAAAGACATTTCTATACTGCACACTAAATGCAGGGGTGGTATTGTCGGAATGTGTGTAATCGCGCGACTCTACATCAATGGTCTCCAAAGCCTCAATGCGCTGGCTGGTGTTTTTATGGTTTGCATTATGCCCGTTCTTCAGCGACACAGCCATTTTGAGTGTTCCGCTATCAAAACGGTGCATATATGAGAGCTGGCCCTTTATCCCGTTTTTGTGTGCTGCTGACGGATTGGTAAACACCGACTTGGTGACATCACCGCCGGCAAACGCCATCTGCGTTGTTGACTGTGGGCCGCTGCTTGGGGTGAAATGATTATAGTCGCCACTGAGCTGGACACCGAACTCCGACTTGCGACTATAAAACTTCCAATCAGCCATGTCGCTGCCAGTCCACCTGTTGAGGTTCTCGTTTGCTTGCGCCATTACCATACCTCCATTATCCCTTATGCGCACAATAAAGTCTATCACGCCGCCTTCTGCCGTAGGAAATTCAGGATGAAAGTTGCTGTAATAATCTATACGTTTCAAATCTTTTGGGTTAAGTGTCTTCACTTCGTCCTTTGATGCCGGAAGTCCATTGATGCACAACACAGTTTCCGCCCCATGGCTTTTTACCGCTTCATCTATAGGGTCTACTTCAAGTCCTGGAATGGTCAGCAAAGACAGTGCAGAATAACCGTCATGAGAGTGTTTCTTTACATTGTCGCCAACATTGATTATCGTCTTATCGGTGGTGTTCACTATTTCCCTGCCTGTCACCGTCACCTCCTGTATCGTTTTGCCGTCAATGATGGTGTCATTCTGCAATGACGCGTCAGCATTTATTGATGCGAAGAGGAAACACAATCCCAAAAGAAAGAATCTGTATATATTCATTTTTCGATTTGTTCTAATTTATAAATTATCACAAACGTTTGATTTGCAATTTATTTATTCACGTCATGTTCAAGAATTGCAGAACGGGAAATCTTGTCCACATCCACATCTTCATATCTATGTTTCTTGCCGTATGTGAATCTATAGCTCACTCGCAGGGCAAACATGTTGTAGTCTGTGCGTGGTCTATACGAGCGTGATGATATTGAATATCCGTTTCTGTCCGTCTCTGTTTTTGGTGAGGTTGTCATGAAAGGATTTCTCGCATACAGATTGAAGAACAAGTTGTTGACGGTATATCCCATGGAGAGTGTCAACTGCTGTGGCGTATAGAATGTTCCTCCGGCTCTGTTTAGCGATTTTCTTGCTGTGTTGTAGCTGAGCTTGCACTGCCATCCCTTATCCATGTATGTCAGCGAAGTCTGTCCCATCCATGTATCTAAAGTGTGCAGAAAGCCCATGCGCTGTTTGGAATGAGTATACTGACAGGTCCCGCTGAATTTCAGTTTCTGTGGTATAAGATTCAAGTCAAGAGTGGCGACAGTACTGAAAGACTCATAAGCTCCGCCATTCTTATACTGGTGTACATACAGTTTCCGTTCATTATCGCAATAAATATCCTCGAAAACGTTTTTCTGATGATTGTTGTATGCCATAAAAAACTGAAAACCGCCCCATTTGTAGAAACCGTTTAATGACGCTTGTTTTGAGAGCAGCCGCCCCATTTCCAGCTCGCTTCCTCCGGCAATAATCTGATATTCATCAATACGCTTCTCGCCCTCGTTGAAATACTTCATGTCAGGACTGTTGACACCTGTAAATAAAGCGCCGTTTATGCGGAGATTTTTGGACAGTGTGATGTTGTAAATCAAGGATGGAGTAATATAAGACTTTGTATATGTCTCGTTTAAGTTGCTGATTGTCTGGATACGTTCCTGCACTTGCAACACAACATCAAATTTCTTTGGTATGAATTTTATCTGGCAGCCGGGCATTATTATCGCCTGTCCTTCTGTTATCTTATTAGGCGTGATTACGTCATTCTCTATATATGTGTTGTCTGAGTGATTATAATAATATGTACCGAAGGCAAACCAGGACACCTTGCCGCCCGGTTTGTAGTTAAACGATACCTCTGGTCTTACATAATAAAATTTCTCTTTTGTGTTTGATGCATATTTTTCGATAGCCTCATAATCCCTCCACTGTTTTGTATTGTTGTAACTCGCATCAAGTTTCACTGTCAACGAAGCTTTTTTGCTGAATCTCTTGTCATAATACAATTTCAATGACGGCGAGATATTGTCATTATGTCTGTAATCGGTTGATGTCAGAGAGGGAATACCCGATAATGTTTGTTCCTGAACGATACTGTTTGCGTTGTGGTTATCCTGAAGGTAAAGAGCAGCCTGAAACGTACTTGTCTTGTCTTTATAGAGATACGAAAGTTTGCCGCCAATACCATTGGAATGGCTTCCGGATGGTTTGGTCATCACGTGTTTCTCCACATCACCGCTTGGAAAAGCCAGCAACGTGGTTGACTCTACACCACGATTAGGAGTAAAGTGATTGTACTTGTCCGTTAGTTGAATTTCAAATTGTGATTTCTTGTTGTACAGTTTCCAGTCCACCATGTCATCTCCGGAAACTTTGTTCAAGTTCTCGTTTGCCTGTACCATTACCATTCCGCCATGATCTCTTATCTTGACAATAAAGTCTATGACAGAATTGGCTATAGGATGTTTGGGGTCGTGTGTCTGATAATAGTCTATACGCTTTATGTCTTTTGGATTTATGGTCTTTACCTCATCCTTTCCGACCTCACGGCCGTTTATGCAAAGCATGGTGCTTGTTCCGTTTGTGGTGACAATATAATCTATGGGGTCTACGTCAAGTCCGGGAACATTCAATAAGGCTAATGCTGAATAGCCGTCGTGTGAGTGTTTCTTTATCTTGTCGCTCAGATTGATTATCAGTTTGTCGTCTTTTACAATTATATCCCTTCCTGTCACAACAACTTCCTGTATTGCTTTGCCGTCAATGATTGTGTCTGACTGACACTTTGTTTCATGAACAAAATTGCCCTCCATGCTATAACTTACAGAGGCTTTACCTATCAGTGTGAAGGATGCAAAAGCAAATAGCAGAGCATATTTTTTATTTGTCATACTTATAATATTTGTATTGGTATGAGTATCCCATTCTATTGTAAATTGACCGGGACACTCATTGTTCTTATTGCAGCTTAATGGGCAGTAGAAATTTAGTGGGGAGTTGGTTTGAGTTTTTCAATCACACTATCCATGTCGGCAACTCTCTAAAAGTGTGGCGGAGCCACAGTCCTTACGGTAACCGCGGGCTTCAGCCCTGCGGACTGTGCTAATACTCTCTAACGATGTGTGGTAGAACCACACTCCTTTATGTCGGAAAGATAATCAGCACGAACCTATCTATAAATTATTATCTATGTAGCATAGGAAACAGAAAGGAGTGTGGCGCTGCCACACAGCTAATGGAGATTATCTCTAATCCGCAGGGCTGAAGCCCGTGGTTACCGTAAGGACTGTGGCTCCGCCACACTTTTGGAGGTCAGATACACATCACAAGTGTATACTCCACTAAATTTCTACTGACTTTTAATATGGTTGGCATACCACAACATTTCGACAGCCCATGTAGTCACCACAATTAAAATATACTTTACAGGTATATTCACCATCATCAGGAGTGTCCAAGTCATACAATCCACCCACTGACAGCGGATCGGTTTCCAATCTCTGTTCAAGTTCTTCCAGGAAGAACTGTGGCAACTCTTTGTTCAATGAGTTTAGTTCGTTTTTCATCTGTTTGTTTTTTTTAGTTGTTCATATACTTGTTATATGCCTTTTTTGCGGCATAGGCTATCATTTCCAGCATGTGAGTGCAATGGTGGTCTCTGATATTATGGGCGGTGCATCCGCCTCCACACAACAAAGCACACTTACATGTGCTGCACGCCTGACGTTTGGTAATGTTGTCCTCGTGCCAGTAGTTGAGACGGTGCTCATCCCATACAGGCACTCCACCGGAATAGTCGCCGATGCAATAGTCTCGCTCACCTATAACCTCCCAGCAAGGATAGATCTTGAAAAACGGGTCGAACACATAGCCGCCTATTTGGGAATAACAGAATGTAGACCTGTATGGCAACGGAGTCTGTTTATATATGGAGCGGTAGATTTTGCCATAAGTGGCATAGTCATGACATCCATACTCAAAATCAAGAGTTTCGTGTTTCTTTATGAATTCTTTTTGCGACAGGAATGCCTGTTTGTCCTTATTGTCAAGCGACTCGTCAAAGTTCTCAAGACGTGCCGAATCTATTGCGAACTTCTTATGCTTTGTGTACCCAAGCTCATCGAAATAAGCTTTCAGCTCCTTAAGTTGCGAGAAATTGTTCCTGTCGGTGTTGAAACGTATTGTGATTGCAATATCCTTGTCGATAGCCATGCCGATATTGTCAACAATCTTCTTGAATGTCGGAACATCATCCTTATGCAACCGCTTTTGGTTGTTTCAAGTTCTTTTTTATATTTATCAAGCTCAACCTTATATAACGTATTATCTGCCTCGTATGACAACATATCATTTTTTTTAGATTCTATTTCCGCTCTACAAGCTCCAACCTTACGCCTGTAAAATATTATACAAACAATCAACAGTGACAATATAGCAAAGCCCCCAAGGCACAGATATAACATTCTGCTGTGCTGTTTTTTGGCAGAATGCTCCAAATCCAGCAATAATTGTTGTTCAATAATGTTTTTTTGTTTTCCGTCGTCATGTGCCGATTCCAATTGGTCAAGCTTTTTGAGAATATTATCATAAGCCTCTCCCATGATATTGTTCTTGTTATAATAGTATGCCAATCTTTCATAGATGATGCCGCGTAGCTTTTCATCATCTGTTTCCAAAGCCTTTTCCATACATTGTCTGGCAGCATCATCATTCCCTGCCGCAAATTCCATAAGCCCTTGAATATAGTTGGCATAAGGCTGTTCTTCTATTGAAAATGATTTTTTGAGCAATCTCTCCGCCTGCTCCACATCCCTGTTCTCGTAGGCTACAGCAGCAAGATATGACCAAAGAGAGGCCTGCAATTTTGGAGCAAGCCTGTCAATATAGGGCACACACTTATTCAGATACACTGCGGTACTGTCGGCATGCCCCAAGAGATAAAAACAAGAAGCCACTCCGGAACATCCTCTTGTTATAAGCTCTGCATCGTCAAACGTCAACGAACTTTCAAGAAATCTCTTTGCGTATACCAATGCAAGCCGTCTGTTTTCATTCACGTAATTCACAATGTAAAGCCGCTCATAAATTTTATTTTTCAACAGCTCATCATCTGCACCTTCAGCAAGAGACTCTGCCATTTTCAGGAATTGTACACTCGTTTCATATTTTTTTCTGCTATAGTTCACTGCACCTTTATAATAATATGCCACCGCAAGCCGCCGGTCATCACCATTAGCCTTGAAAAAGGATATGGCAGAGTCAATCAGAGAATCGGATTCAGGAATATCCATCAACTTACATCGTGCCTGAGTGTAAAGCAGGGAGTAGACGGCACGGTCCTCAGGCGAGGTGATGTCATTATATTTTATTCCTTCCAATATTGCAAGTGCACTGTCGGGAGAGGCTTCTATACAATTCTCTGCCTGCAAAAGTATCTGACGGTTGCGTTCGGAATCTGAACAGGCGAAGAAAGTCGCAACAAGAAATGCTGTTATGCAATATAATAGTTTTCGCATTGAAAGTGTTATCTGGCAATTATAGATAGTGGGTGAAATAATAGTTAGGTGAAATATTTGCAAAATTAAACAAAAAACATGATTTTACCAAAATCCTATAAGATTTATAACATAACTTTAGATTTCAGAGGTGTGGGAGTAACTAACTCGGCTGCGCCTCCATACAGGGTTAACGAAGAGCCACCGTTTCACGGTGCTTTTTATAGCATTTTTTTGAGGGGGATATGATAGCGCAATTTCGTCGAACTCACGTCATCTTATGCAAAAAAATATGCATGAGTTTTCTAATGTCCTATTTATCATAATTGTAAAAATAAGGTCTTTTTCTGCCAAAAATGATGCTTGGCAGGGCCAATCGTAACTATTCGTACAGTCAAAGATAACCTTTTGCACTGCAAAGCAATACCAAAAGCACTGCAATTCATTACCAAAAACACACTGAAAGGTAACGGATTGCAGTGTTTTTCTTGTCCGCACAAGTCTTCTTGGAGATGTAATCAGCTGATTTGTAGTATGATAATAAAATAAAGAAAACAGCGGTTTTTTCCGCATTTCCTTTCTGAAAAAATCTACAGGCAAATCTCCGAGGGCAAAAACGGCATGAGTTTTCTTATTTTTGCGTGATTGTTGCCCAAAGAAACGTTCCGCTTTCGCATTGCAAAGAGTGGGCGCAGGGCAATCAGTATGAATCTTCTTAATCCGCATGAAGGCAATCCTTTTCTTCCTTTCTTTGGGCGGCAAAAGCTCTGTGCATAGCGGCAATTCAAGCTGTTGAAAACAAATTATGCCCCTAAAGTTAACATTTTTGAGTATATGGTAACATATTGCACCATATTAAAAACAAGATTCCTATGTTATGTGGAGGATTATGCCTACCTTTGCACAAAGAAAATCAAAACCTAACGAATTATTCTTATGCATCTATTCAGAAATGCTATTTTGCTTTCAGTATTGGCAGCGGTGTTGCCGATGCAGGCAAACGATAAGTATGAGCAGGTACAGAACGGTGTCGTGCTGCATACGCAGGCAGGACAGAATGTCCGTGTCGAGATTCTCGGTGACAAGCTGGCGAGAGTGTCGGCAGTGCCGAATGGTGAAAGATTTGCTGACGGCAAGAGTCTTGTGGTGCTCCCGCAAGGCAAGTATTCCGCCTTCTCCACAAAGGACGAGGGCAACCGTGTGGTGCTCAAGACCCCTGCAATGAATGTGGCGGTGAACTATACCGACGGTCAGGTGAGCTTCTATGACAGCAAGGGAAGGCTGCTGCTTGCGGAGAACAACGGAGGAAGGATCTTCAAGCCAATAACGGTGGAAGGGACAAAAGCCTACACCGTCACCCAGACATGGGCGTCGCCTGACGACCAAGAGGCGCTTTACGGACTCGGACAGCATCAGGCTAACGAATGGAACTACAAGGGAAAGAACGAGGAACTCTTCCAGTACAACACAAAGGTTTCTGTGCCTTTCGTCGTTTCGACAGGAGGCTATGGCGTGCTGTGGGACAGCTATTCACTGTGCCGTTTCGGCAATCCTGACGACTATCTGCAGCTTGGCGAAGCCTTCACATTATATGATAAGGAGGGAAAGAAAGGCAATCTCACCGGAACATATACAGCCAAGGACGGCACAACTATTGTGAGACAAGAACCAAACATCTACTTTGAGCACCTTAAGCGCGGTGACCTTGCGCACGTGATAAATCTCCCTGAGGATTTCAAGTTCAATGGCTCGAAAGTCGTCTATGAGGGAGAAATCGAGGCGGATGCCACAGGAACGTTTGATTTTATCCTTTATTACTCCGGCTATCAGAAGGTGTATATTGGCAATGAGCTGCTTGTTCCGGAGCGTTGGCGCACTGCATGGAATCCAAACAGCTATAAGTTCTCCGCCAAATTTGTGAAGGGCAAGCGCACTCCTGTACGCATCGAGTGGACTCCAAACGGTGGAGTGGCTTACTGCGGACTGCGTGTCTACAAGCCTGTCACTGACGATGTGAAGAACCAAATGCGCTGGTGGGGAGAGATGCAGGACATGATAGACTACTATTTCATTGCCGGCGATGACATGGACGACGTGATCCACGGCTACCGCACGCTGACGGGCAAAGCTCCCATAATGCCGCGCTGGGCTATGGGCTACTGGCAGAGCCGTGAGAAATACAACACTCAGGAGGAGGTGCTCTCCACGCTGAAGGAGTACCGCAAGCGTCAGATTCCTATCGACAACATCGTCATCGACTGGCTGCATTGGAAGGAGGACTCATGGGGAAGCCATGAGTTTGACCGCAAACGATTCCCGAATCCGAAGCAGATGGTGGACGACATACACAACATGGGTGGACGAGTGATGATTTCCGTATGGCCCAAATTCTATGTCACCACTGAGCATTACAAGGAGTTTGACCGCAAGGGCTGGATGTACAAGCTGGCAGTTAAGGACTCCATACGTGACTGGGTTGGACCTGGCTATCTGGGCTCTTTCTATGACGCTTACAGTGCCGGAGCGCGCAAACTGTTCTGGTCGCAGATGAAAGACCATTATTATCCTCTCGGTATTGATGCTTGGTGGATGGACGCTTCCGAGCCTAACATCCGTGACTGTGTGGACATACAGTATCGCAAGGACCTTTCCACGCCTACCGCTCTCGGGCCGTCGGCGAAATATTTCAACGCCTACGCACTGATGAATGCTGAGGCTATCTACGACGGACAGCGCACAACGACAGCTGATGACAAGCGCGTTTTCCTGCTCACACGTTCCGGATTTGCAGGTCAGCAGCGTTATTCCACCGCCACATGGAGCGGTGACATCGCCACCCGTTGGGAGGATATGCGTGCCCAACTGACAGCGGGACTGAACTTTGCCGTCAGTGGTATTCCGTTCTGGACAATGGACATCGGCGGTTTCTGTGTCGAAGACCGATACGTTGCGGCACAGAAGGAGTTCAACTCTACGGGCAATGAGAATGCCGACCTTAAGGAATGGCGCGAGCTGAACACACGCTGGTTCCAGTTTGGTGCGTTCTGTCCGCTCTACCGTGCCCATGGCCAGTGGCCTTTCCGTGAGATTTTCAACATCGCTCCGGAGACACATCCTGCCTATGAGTCAATGACTTACTACACAAAGCTGCGTTACCGCCTGATGCCTTACATCTACTCTCTGAACGGCATGGTGCACTTCAACGACTACACAATGATGCGTCCGCTGGTCATGGATTTCACGGCTGATGTGCGCACCCATGACATTTGGGATCAGTTCATGTTCGGTCCGGCGTTTATGGCAGCCCCTGTCACGGAGTACAACGCCCGCAAGCGTGATGTCTATTTCCCGCAAGGCGAGGTGTGGTACGACTTCCATACCGGCAAAAGCATTACAGGTGGCGACATGAAAACCGTTGATGCACCGTATTCACGCATGCCGTTGTATGTGCGCAGTGGTTCGATTGTGCCTTTCGGCCCTGACATTCAGTGGAGCGACCAGAAGCCTGCCGAGGAGATTACGCTGTACGTTTATGCAGGCAAGGACGGCAAGTTTACGCTTTACGAGGACGAGAACAACAATTACAATTACGAGAAAGGCGCATACGCTACAATAGATTTCCTGTGGGATGATGCCGCCTCCACGCTCACCATTGGTGCACGCAAAGGAAAGTTCCCCGGTATGCTTGCCAAGCGGAAGTTCACTGTTGTGAAGGTTGACCGTGACAATCCTGCTTCTTTTGACACAATGCCGAAAGGGAAGAGAATAGAATATGGCGGCAAGAAAGTTTCTGTGAAACTGTAAATGGTTACTTATTCTTTTACAATACTATGCACATAAATAGAATTTGGTTAGTTCTGATAGTTTCGCTCTGTACCCTGGTTTCTCAGGGTGCAGAGCCTTCTTGTCCTACGGATTTACGTGTACGGAACTTTAACAGTGGCTGGAAATTCAGCCTTGGCGATACGCCTGAGGCAAAGGAAAGCACATACGACGACAGCGGATGGCGTGCGCTCTCGCTGCCACACGATTGGGCAATAGAGGGCAGTTTCTCGCTTGACAACCCTTCAGGCACGGGTGGCGGAGCATTGCCGGGTGGCATAGGGTGGTACAGAAAGTCGTTCCGCCTGCCGGAAAACCTTGCCGGCAAGCGTGTGTTTGTTGACTTTGACGGCGCATATATGA
This sequence comes from Palleniella intestinalis, assembly GCF_013166595.1. GTDB lineage: Bacteria > Bacteroidota > Bacteroidia > Bacteroidales > Bacteroidaceae > Prevotella > Prevotella intestinalis. The sequence continues at coordinate 91,700 of NZ_JABKKG010000009.1, forward strand.
ACGCTTCCGTCTTTGTGAACGGCACTTTTCTCGGCACTCGCCCTTACGGCTACGCATCGTTCAGCTATGACATAACCGGTTGCTTGTCCGCCGGCGGCAGTGAGAATGTCATCGCCGTGCGCATTGACAATGCCGAGCAGCCCAATTCACGGTGGTACTCCGGCTGCGGAATCTATCGGAATGTATGGCTGCGGATAGTGGACGAGGTGCATATCCCTAAGGACGGGACATTCGTAACGTCCGAGGGCAGCATGCTGAACATAGAGACCAATATCGAAAACCTTTCAAAAAAGAATCGGAAAGTGCGTCTTGTGACAACCGTCATTGACGCTGACGGCAAGGAAGTTGCGAGCGTTTCCTCTGACAAAAAACTGCCAAAGGGCAAGCGCACTGTGGCAAACCAATCGGTGAATGTCCGCAATCCGAAGCTGTGGGATGTGGATTCGCCTAATCTTTATACAGTTGTTTCTTCCGTGGTTGATAGTAAGACGGGCGAGACTCTTGATGTTTACGGGACGAAAACAGGTTTCCGCACATTTCGTTTCGATGCCGTGAAAGGCTTCTCGCTTAACGGCAAAGCAATGAAAATCAATGGTGTGTGCCTGCATCATGATGCCGGTGCGCTTGGTGCTGTTGTCAATACGGCTGCGATACGACGCCAACTGAAGATGCTGAAGGACATGGGCTGCAACGCCATACGCTGCACCCACAACCCTCCTGCGCCGGAGTTGCTTGGCCTTTGCGACAGGATGGGTTTCCTCGTCATGGACGAAAGTTTTGACATGTGGCGCAAACGCAAGAGCGCGCACGACTACTCACGCTATTTCGACGAATGGCATGAGCGCGACCTTGATGACCTTGTGCGCCGTGACCGCAATCACCCTTCCATAATAATGTGGAGCATCGGCAACGAGGTTCTTGAACAATGGAGTGACGCAAAGGCAGACACTCTGAGCCTTGCCGAGGCGAATCTGATACTGAATTTCGGGCATTCAAAAGACCAGCTTGCAGGGGAAGGCGAGGAAATGTCCGTCAATTCCCTCATTACGGCAAAGCTCGCCAACCGTGTGCGCACACTTGACCCTACGCGCCCTGTCACCGCAGGCTGCAACGAGCCTGCCCCGGGAAACCACCTTTTCCGCTCCAACGCCCTTGACATCATAGGTTTCAACTACCACGACGATTGGTTTAAGGGTGTGCCAAAGAACTTTCCGGGCAAGCCTTTCAACATCACCGAGAGTGTCTCAGCCCTCATGACACGCGGCTATTATCGTATGCCGGCAGACACGATGTTCGTATGGCCGGAGCGTTGGGACAAGCCTTTCTTCGACTCTTCGTTGTCCTGCTCTTCGTATGACAACTGCCATGTGCCGTGGGGAAACACCCATGAGGGCACGATGAAGCATGTGCGTGACAATGAATTCATTACGGGGCAGTTCGTGTGGACGGGTTTTGACTACCTTGGCGAGCCTACTCCGTATGGGTGGCCCGCACGAAGCAGCTATTTCGGCATTATCGACCTTGCCGGTTTCCCTAAGGATGTGTACTATCTTTACCAAAGCGAATGGCAGACAGCAACGACAGTCCTGCACCTCTTTCCTCACTGGAATTGGGAGGAAGGGCAGGAGGTGGATGTGTGGGCGTACTACAACAATGCCGATGAAGTGGAGCTTTTCCTAAACGGAGCATCACAGGGAGTTTCCCGAAAGACAGACGACCGTCTGCACGCTGCGTGGAAACTGAAGTTTGAACCGGGCACATTGACCGCTGTAAGCAGAAAGGACGGTGTGGAGGTTGCACGCAAGGAAGTGCGGACGGCAGGGCTTCCGCATCATCTGCGCCTTACACCTGACAGGACGGAGATAGCCGCTGACGGCACAGACCTCTGCTACATCACGGCGGAAGTGGTGGACAAGGACGGCATTGTGTGTCCTTGGGCGACGGACAAAATCACGTTCTCCGTCGAGGGGACGGCCTTCAATGCCGGTGTGGACAATGGCAGCCCGATTTCCCATGAGCCTTTCAAGGCGGACTCACGCAAGGCTTTCTACGGCAAAGCCCTGCTCATCGTACAAAGCAACGGCAGCAAGGGCGTTTGCAAGATAAAGGCTTCCGCACCGGGACTTGACACAGTTGGAATAAACATCAAAACAAAATAACTGAGATATGAACAAGAAACTATTCATTTCGGCATTATGCGCAATGAACGCCGCATTATGCTTCTCGCAGACTCCGGTCTATCTTGACCGTAATGCAAAGATAGAGGACCGCGTGGAGGATGCACTCTCAAGAATGACTCTCGAGGAGAAAGTGGCTCTCAGCCATGCACAAAGCAAGTTCTCAACAGCGGGTGTGGCACGCCTCGGAATCCCTGAACTGTGGATGAGCGACGGACCTCACGGTGTGCGTGCGGAGATAAATTGGAACGATTGGGGCTATGCCAACCATACCAATGACTCTGTTACGGCATTCCCGGCACTCACCGCGCTGGCTGCGACATGGAACCCTGAGATGTCTGCCCTCTATGGAAAAGCTATCGGCGAGGAGGCTCTCTATCGTGAGAAGGATGTGCTTCTTGGACCGGGTGTGAACATTTACCGCAGCCCGCTCAACGGACGCAACTTCGAGTATATGGGCGAAGACCCTTGTCTTGCAGGTACAATGGTTGTGCCTTATGTGCAGGAATTGCAGAAGAATGGTGTCGCTGCCTGTGTGAAGCACTTTGCCTTGAACAACCAGGAGCAGTGGCGCGGCACGGTGGATGTTGTGCTCAGCGACCGCGCACTGTACGAGATTTATCTTCCGGCATTCAAGAGAGCCGTTGTCGACGGTGGCGCATGGAGCGTGATGGGTGCTTACAACAAGATTTGGGGACAGTACTGCTGCCACAATTCGCGCTTGCTTAACGACATCCTGCGTGGCGAATGGGGATTCAAAGGCTGTGTCATAACCGACTGGGGCGGTGCTCATGACACTCGCGAGGCTGCTCTTAACGGTCTTGAGATAGAGATGGGAACCTACACAAACGGACTTACCTCGGAGAGCAAATTCGGCTATAACAACTATTATCTGGCAGACGGTTATCTTGAAATGATTAAGAAAGGTGAGGTGCCTATGGATGTTGTTAACGAGAAGGCACGCCGTATCCTCCGCCTGATATTCCGCACTGCGATGAACACCGGCAAGCCTTTCGGTTCGCTTTGCACACCGGAGCATTATGCTGCTGCCAAAAGAATCGGCGACGAGTCTGTCGTAATGCTTAAGAACACCGGTATACTTCCTCTGTCGACGGATTTCAAAGGCACGATACTTGTTGTCGGTGAGAACGCAACACGCCGTCTTACCGACGGTGGAGGCTCATCGGAACTGAAGCCGAAGGATTACGTCTCACCGCTCGCTGCATTGCAGGAGGTCTATGGAAAAGACAGGGTAAAATATGCAAAAGGCTACACTTCGGGACGTGCCATGTATGAGCATGCGGACGTTATCCCTCAGAATGTCAGCGACTCTTTGGTCAATGAGGCTCTGCAAATGGCAAAGACTGCGGATGTGATTATCTACATCGGCGGACTGAACAAGAACGCTTGGCAGGATTGCGAGTCCACTGACCGCAAGTCCTACAACCTTCCTTTCGGACAGGATGCTCTCATCGAGAAGTTGCTGGCTATAAACCCGAAAGTAATCATCGCCAACATCTCAGGCAATGCCTATGCCATGCCGTGGGTGAAAGAAGTGCCTGCAATTCTCCATGCCTCTTATCTTGGCACAATGGGCGGTGCGTCCATGGCTGACGTAATCTCGGGAAAGGTCAATCCGTCAGGCAAGCTGCCTTACTCAATCCCTGCAAAATTGGAGGACTGCGGTGCACACTCTTTTGGCAATGTGGCATTCCCGGGAGTGGAGAGCAGCACGGATGATGTCGTGGCTATCCCCGGTTCGGTGCTCAATGGCGGACGCAATCCGAAGGTGGAGTACAAGGAGGACATCCTTGTCGGCTACCGTTGGCATGACACAAAGAAAGTTCCTGCACTCTATCCTTTCGGCCACGGACTGAGCTACACTGCCTTTGCTTATGGCAAACCGTCACTTTCCGCAAAGACAATCACCGACGGCGAGACTGTGAAAGTCGCTGTTTCTGTCACCAACACCGGAAAAGTTGACGGCAGCGAGGTCGTCCAGCTGTATATCGGTGATGACAAGGCTTCCGTCCTTCGTCCTGTGAAAGAGCTTAAAGGTTTCAAGAAACTCGCCCTGAAGTCCGGCGAAACGGCACAGGCGGAGTTCACAATCACTGTCGATGACCTTAAGTTCTTCGATGAGAAAGCGCACGAATGGATTGCCGAGGAAGGAAAGTTCACCGTCTACATCGGCTCTTCCTCAACCGACATCCGTGGCAAGGCGCAGTTCACTTATAAGAAATAAGTTGTCATAACAAGCAAAACAAATAAGGCTCATCAGGGATTCATAATAACCCTGATGAGCCTTATTGTTTTATGGATATTGTTATTTTGTGAAAAATAGTCGTACAAATATGCCGCTTTATTTCTTCATCTCACGGTGGTAAATAGCTGCTGTGGTTAGGAAATACACTGCCGTCTGCACCCACAAGGCTGTGATTTCCGGACGAATGTCCTCTATCCTTGCACCCATTGAGTTCATGGCTATGAAGCCCTTGATGCCGAAAGTGCTGGGGAAAAGGTAACTGAGCCATTTCCAAAATTCCGGTATGCTGCTTGCAGGCCATGACACTCCTGCCATGAAAAGCAGGGGAACACTGGTGAAAACAACAATGAGAAAGACATCTTCACGCCGGCGTATGATGCTCATTGTTGTCATGCCAAAGAATATGCATGACATGAGGAAAGGCAGGATAAAGAGCAGGAAGTCCCTCCAATAGATGATGCTGACGAAAGAGAACATCTTCGGAATGACGAGCAGGATGTAAGCGGCGAGCACCGTGTAAAGCAGGATGTACGCCATCCATCTTCCTCCGATTATCTTCAAAGAGTTGCTGTACAGAGGGTTGCACGGTATGATTCTGCCGTTTTCCTCACGTGTAGTGCCGATGAAAAGCCCCATACCGAGCAGCAGAGTCTGTTGCAGTATGAGTATCAGAACGCCCGGCAGGATGAAGTTTCCGTAACCGCCCGTAGTGTTGAATATGGGCACCTCCTCAGCATGCAACGGCTGTGTAGCCACTTCGTCCTCACGTGTGGTGTGGTTGCCGAGGAGCTTTGTCTGTATTTCCGCTCCCATAAGCCCTTGGACGGTTGTGGCTGTCTGGTAGACATTCTTGTAGGCGAGCATCAGCGACATGTCACAATAGACGCCTACTGTCGCCTGTTCCATTCTGTTGATGCGTTTGCCAAAATCCTCAGGGAAATAGAGTGCGCCGTACGCCTTCTGATGACCGATTATGTCTTGCGCCTCTTTCAGGTTGTTGGCGTAGCAGCATACCTTCACAGACGGTGAGGCGTCGTACATCTGAATGAACTTGCGGCTTTGTGAGGAGTGGCTCTTGTCGACAATGACAACCGGCACTTCGTGCACAACCTCATTGTTGTACACCCAGGAGTAAAGCACGGGGTAGGCAAGAGGGATGAGCAGAAGGATGAGCAGCATGCCCTCGTCCTTGAGCATGCTTGTCACTTCCTGCTGCCAGATAGCACAGATGTGCCGTATATGTCCGAATAGTTTGTTCACGCTTTTCCTCCTTTCATTTGACATAGATATATTCCTCGAATGCCTTTTTTATCCTGCTTATGAACAGCAACGGCATAAGGGCAAAGACAAGAAGTGCGGTAATGTGCAGCCATGAGTCTGCCAAAGGATAGCCGTTGAAGACATTAAGGGAGTAGACAAGCCAATAGTGGCGCATCGGGAAAAGCCATGCGAGGGCTTCCAAAGGAGCATCCATTGCGAAGGCCGGGAACGCCGCTCCTATCATGGAGAAGCTGAGCACGCCCCACAATGAGCATACGCTCATGGACATGCGCATGGACGGCATTAGTCCGAAGATGGCTATTCCGAAGCCTTGTCCTGCAAGCACACCGAGCACATTGAGGAAAAGAATCCATGCAAGGCCGCCTTCATGGGTGAATCCGAGCACTCCGAAGAGGTAGAATGCGTGGATAAGCATTATTGCAACGAACAGCAATGTCTGTGGCAGGAGTTTGCCTGCGATGGCAATAAGGGCATTCCCTCCGGCACGTTCCATAAGTTCCTTTCCGCTGCCCTCTTTCAGTTCTGTCCCTAAGGTGTAGGTGGTAAGAATCATTATGAAGAGCATTATTGCCGCCGGAATGAGCATTGTGGAAAGGTAAAGGTTGTAGCTTGTGACAGGGTTGTTCACAAGATGCGTGTCCAGGGTAATAGGTTGCAGGAACGCCATTGTCTGTTTCTCTGTGAATCCCTTTGCCCGCATTGTCGCCTGTCCCACGGCAGCACCGGCAAGAGTGGTGACAGTCTTGAGGTCACGGAATAGCAATGCTCCTGCTGTCAGTGAGGTGTTGGAATAGTAGAACGACACTGTCGGTTGGCGTGCCGCAAGGAGTTTCTCGGTCGTTCCTTGCGGAATATACAGGAAAGCGTATATCTCGCCATGCTGTATCGCCTTTCTTGCTTCGCTTGCCGAAGGGTAATATGCCACGACGTGTGATGTCTGCATGCCGTCAAGGCGGCGTACGATGGCGCGTGTCGTGGAGGAATTGTCCAAATCCACCACTCCCACAGGCATCTCCTGTGGCTGTCCTTCGCTCATCAGTGATGTGAAGAACAGCGTTACAAGCAGCGGCAGGACAACCATACTGAGCAGATAGATAGGGTTCTGCCTTATCTTTCCGCATTCGCGCAGCATTATGTCAGCAAGTCTTCTCAATGGTTTCGTTTTGTTTTTTGTGCCATGTCGCCACATGATTATGTGGTGGTATGGTTTGTTGGTTCTTACTCCGCTTACTTCTTTACAAGTGTCATTCCCGGGCGCAAGCCGTCAAACGGGTTGAGAGGGCGTGCCTTTACCTCGAATGTCTTGAGGTCATACTGTCCGTTGGACTTTGTCGCCTTCCATGTGGCGTAAGAGCCTTGGTCCTTGATGTAGTAGACCTTCATCTGCAGGTCTTTGCTGAATGCCGGGCAGAAAGCTGTGAATGTGTCGCCGACTTTCATGCCGTTCAGCTGGTCCTCGCGTATGTTGAACGTGGCATAAATGTTCTTCATCATGGATATTGTCATGATAGGGGAGCCGGTGCCGACAAGCTCTCCGAGTTTCGGATAGATGTCGCTGACCTCGCCGTCCATCTGCGCTGTCTGCACAGTCTCGTGCATATAAGCCTCCACTTCCTGCACAGCACCTTTGGCGCGGTTGACCTGTGCCGCAGCAGCACGCTTCTCTTCCTTTCTCGCACCGTTGACAGCCATGTCGTACTGGCTCTTTGCTGCCTTCATCTGTGCCTCCATTGCCTTGTATGCAGCGTAAGTCTCGTCACGCTTCTGGGCTGTCACAACACCCTCGTCAAACAGCCTTTGTATGCGCTCATAGCTTTTCTTCGCCACATCGGCGCCCGCTTTTGCCTGCTGGAAAAGCTCATAAGCGCCGCGTATCTGCTCTTGGCGCGCCCCCGCCTGTGCCATGTCAGACAGAGCCTGTGCCGCATCATCGGCACTTTCCGCCTGTGCCTTCTTTGCCTTAATCTCAGGACTGTCGAGGATGGCAAGAGTGTCTCCTGCCTTCACATAGTCACCCTCCTTGACGCAAAGTTCCAGGATGCGTCCCGGGACTTTGCTTGACACACGGTATTCCTCCACTTCTATCTCTCCCTGAATCTCTTCCTTTGCCGTGCCGATTGTGAAATAGCCAATCGCGCCTACTACAAGAACCACGAGTGCGAATGCCACCACTGCAAGCATCACACTCTTATTTTGCTGCTTCTCGTTCATATATTTGTAATTTTGTTTTTCGGTGTTTTTGTTTTGAAAATCCATACTGCCGTTGCATTTGCGGCATTATTCCAACACGCCCTGTGCTTTCTGCAACGACAGTTGGCTCATCCTTACGTCAATCTCGGCGTCAATCTTCTGGCTCTTAGCCTGATACCATGCCGTCTGTGCTCCTATGACATCCGTAGAACTCATCACTCCCTCCTTGAAGCCGAGGGTGGCGCAACGCAGGTTCTCCTCCGCACTGTCGATGTTCTTCTCAGCCATTGCGAGCCGCTTGTTCGCCTCGCTGAGCTTGAATCTCTGCTGGTTTATTTGGAGTTCAATCTTCTCTTTCGCTTCGGCAAGCTCATATTCCGCCATTGTCGTGGCAGCCTTTGAGGCACGCACCTTGTAAGTTCCCTCAAACCAGTTCCAGACAGGCACACGGAAGATGACGCCCACATTCCATACACCGGAGAAGCGTTTCTCGAATCCGTTGTAGACATTAGGGTTGGAAACCATGTAGCCGCCTGTGAGCATCACTTGCGGAAGGAATGCTGCACGGACAAGGTTTGTCGCCTGTTTCGACAGATTAATGGTGTTTTCGAGTATCTTTGTCTCGGTTCGGTTCTCTATGGCAGTCTTTGTGTCGACAGTCCTTTCATCGACCAAGGCAATGTTTCCGCTGTTCTCGTCGGCAAGCGTTATGTCGGAATCAAGCGGCAGTCCGCACTGTTGGCATAGGAGCATCTTTGCCAATGCTACACCGTTCTCAGCCTGTGTGAGTGCTATCTCGCTTTCGTTTACCTTTACGGCTACTTTCAGTCCGTCGGCTTTTGTCGCCACACCCTCACGCACCATTTTCAGGACATCACCATGCAGCTGCGTTACAAGTTTGTTGAACTGCTTTGCAAGCTCCTGCTTGTGGCGCAAAGAGACTACGAGCCAATAGACGTTGTCTATTTCGTAGATAGTCTCGTGGGTTTGCTGTTGCAGCCCGTTCTCGGCAAGCTGCTCTTGGATGTCGGCCATTTTGTTGAGGGCTGTTATCGCTCCACCCATATATATAGGTTGTGTAAGCATGACAGAGCCGGCAAACATCTGCCTTGTGTCTGTGCGGAAAGCCTCTGTTATGGCAGCGCCGACACTGTTGCCTTTCGTCTCTATGCCCATGGACTGCAAACCCTGCATCAGTTTCTGTGCAGCGTCAGGGGAGATAGTGCCGTTGGCGATGTATGGACCGAGGAGGTTTTGCATCATCCCTCCCACACTGTTTGACATTGTTGTGCCAAAGTTGTTCAGGAAGGCTTTCTGTCCGTCGTTGAGGAGACTCACCTCCTTGCTCATCAGTTCGTAGCCGCCCAGTGCGGTGATGCGTGGCAGGTACTTCGTGCGCGCCGACTTGCGTATGTTCATTGCCACGTCTTTCTTCACCCGACCGATGGCGAGTTGCCTGTTGTTGCTAAGAGCCAAAGCCCTGCAACTGTCCAGTGACAGCGTCTGCGAGGCAGCAGGCAGCGCGGAAAGTATCACGGCAATGTATAAGAGAGTTTGTTTCATTTCTTGCATAGGCTTCCCTTGTTTTTTGTTTTGCAGCATATATTGTGCAAAGATATTCAAAATTGTTTAAATCACAAGGTTTTTGATGTCTAAGGAAAAGTATTTTTGGAGTTTTTAAAAGTTGTGCGGAAATATGGAACACATTTTTGTATTGAAGGAACAAAAGGTTGTCTCCGGTCTCTCGGAGGGTGGCTTGCGGAGAGGTAAGGAGGCGATGGGAAAATGGCTCATGTTAATGGATTTCCGCAAAATCGTACGCGTACCATTGCACATGAGCCAATAAGGACACATGAAAGAAGTATGTGCCAACTATCAAACTACCAACTAACTAACTTCATTCCATAAGTCCACACACTATAACAAAACTATTTTACTGTCTTTTTTTCATTGACGATGAGTCGCCTGTCGGCAGGCTTTCCAAGTTATATCTGATGTCGCTTATTGCAAAAATGTGTTATCCTGAAGATTTTGCCAATCTCTGAACCTTAGCCAGATACTCTTCAATACTCTCTGATACTATTTACCAACTATGAGACTTATTTATCTTTATCACAGGTGCAAAGGTAGCTGTTTTCAGCGAAAGCCATAGAAAAATGCAGAAGAAAGCTGTTTTTTTGTAATGCAAGCGTTTGCATTGGAGTTTGTTCTGGCTGCTGTAATATGTGCTCTGTGTCTACGTTCCAGCCGTAAAGCAGTATCTTTTTATAATGGTTATATAAATGAAATGTGGGAAACAAAGTCTTGTGACTTCGTTTCCCACATTAATGGAATGTATGCGAAATGGTGCGTCTTTGCCCCTTTTGCGCATAGATATTTACTTTATTCAGCCTCTGCGAGCTTGTTGAACTCGTCAAGAGTAACCTCTTTATCCTCAAGTTTCACGATGCCTTTGAGAGCAGCAACGAGCTTAACGTCGAGAGCGCGCTCAACGAGAGAGTCGATGTTCTCGCGCTTCTTCATGATCTCCTGAACATAGTTGTCAAGATACTCCTCAGGAACGTTTGTCATGCCATACTGAGCGAACTGCATCTTAGCCATCTCCTTTGCAGCATTCTTCACGTCCTCATCCTCAATCTTGATTTCCTGAGCCTGAGCGAGCTTGTTCTTCAGAAGGTGCCATGTGAGTTCCTTGATGCTTGCCTCGTAGTTCTTGTCAACATACTCCTGACCCTTGTCAGTGTTGTTTGCAAGCATGATTTTCTTCATGAGGTCGTCAGCATACTGAACGTCGCCGGCCTTCTTGATGGCAGCCTCGCGGATGTCGGCAAGGAACTTGAACTCAGAGTTCTGCTCCAACTGACCCTTCAAATCCTCTGCGATGCGTGCACGGAAAGCAGCCTCGTCCTTGATTTCTGCTCCCGGGAAAGCCTGCTCGAAGAGTTCCTCGTCGATGGCATGTGGCTGGTAGCGGCTGATTTCTGTCACCTGATAGCTGAAGTCACCCTCATAGATGCCAACCTGCTCCTTGCTGACCTTCAGAAGTGCTGCGAGTTCTGCGTCGTTCTCGTAAGCCTTGCGTGGGTTGAAAGTGATGATGTCGCCGAGCTTGATGCTTGCGAACTTGCCCTGCTCGTCAGCGTTCTTGATGTACTTAGGCATGATGATAGCCTCTGTGAGGTTGATGCCCTCTTCCATGGTGTTGCCCTCTGCGTCAAGCTGACGGAGGTCGCCCTTGAGCATATCGTTGTCCTGATACTCCTCAACCTTCTCGTAAGAACCTGTACGGCTTGCGTACATCTGCGCTTGCTGGTCAATGAGTTCGTCAGTAACCTTGATTGTATAGTAAGGAACTTTTGTTCTTCCGTCGAATGTTACGTTAAGTTCAGGAGCGAGAGCGATGTCAAACACGAATGTGTATGGAGCCGGCTTCTCGAGGTCAATCTGCTCCTGTGACTCAGAAGGCATAGGCTCTCCGAGCATGTCTATCTTCTCTGTCTGCACATACTCGTAAAGCTTCTGTCCCACGAGCTTGTTCAGTGTGTCAACGAGGACAGAAGGGCCAATCTGGCGCTCTACCATGGCACGTGGCGCTTTGCCTGGACGGAATCCCGGAATGCTGGCACGCTTGCACTGCGCCTTGATAGTCTTGTCGTACTCGTTCTTGTAATCTGCTTCCTCAACAACGAGTGTCAGCTTGCCGCTGACCTTTGCAGAATTGTCAAATGTGATATTCATCTTTGTTTTGAGTATTTGGTAATTTATTGTTGTTAAATCTGCCATATGCCATGACATTATGCCCTTGAAACACGTTCCAAAGGCAAGAAGATGGCACATCTGAGATGCAAAATTACAAAGAAATACCGAATTATATGTTACTAACAATGTGTAATTCAATATTTTTAACTAATCAAATCATAATTCTTTGCCACCCTTTCCATGTTCTTCATTTTATTTTCGTAACTTTGCACCATGTTAGTCTTTAAGTTTCTCAACCTCTTCGGACGCTACTGCATATTGATGGGGAGGACATTCTCCCGTCCGGAACGTCTGCGCATGTACTGGAAACAGTACGTGAAGGAGATGTCTGCGCTCGGTGTCAACAGTATTGGCATCGTGCTTCTTATATCATTCTTCATTGGTGCGGTGATATGTATCCAGATGAAGCTCAACATCCAGTCGCCATGGATGCCACGGTGGGTAAGTGGATACACAACGCGTGAAATAATGCTCCTTGAGTTCTCAAGCTCCATAATGTGCCTTATCCTTGCGGGAAAGGTAGGCTCGAACATTGCATCGGAACTCGGAACGATGCGCGTGACACAACAGATTGACGCGCTGGACATCATGGGAATCAATTCGGCGGCGTACCTTATCCTGCCGAAAATCCTCGGACTGCTGACGCTTATGCCCGTGCTTGTCATCTTTGCCAACGGCATGGGATTCGTTGGTGCATACGCCACAGCATACATAGGGCATATCCTTTCGCCTGACGACCTTACACTCGGACTGCAGCATTCGTTCAATTCGTGGTTTGTGTGGATGTCCATCATAAAGAGCGAGTTCTTCGCCTTCATCATTGCCAGTGTCTCTTCCTACTGCGGTTACAGTGTGGAAGGCGGCTCTGTGGAAGTAGGCGACGCATCCACTTCCGCTGTTGTGAGCAGTTCGGTGCTCATACTTTTCTCTGATGTTTTCCTGACAAACCTCCTAAGTTAAGATGATTGAAGTAAAGAACCTGCACAAGTCCTTTGGCGACAGAGAAGTGCTCAAAGGCATAGACGCGACATTCGAGAACGGCAAGACAAACCTTATAATCGGTCAGTCGGGCTCGGGAAAGACTGTGCTCATGAAGAACCTTGTCGGACTCTTTGACCCTACCGAGGGCGAAGTGCTCTACGACGGCAGGAATTTCGTCACCATGTCCAAGGAGGAGCGTATCGCCATGCGCCGCGAAATGGGGATGATATTCCAGTCGGCAGCCCTCTTTGACTCGCTTTCCGTGCTGGAAAACGTGATGTTCCCTCTTGATATGTTCTCAAAAATGACACATCGCGAGCGCGTAAAGCGTGCGCAGGCATGCCTCGACCGTGTCGGTCTGATACAGGCGCAGGACAAGTTTCCGGGCGAAATCTCGGGAGGCATGCAGAAGCGTGTCGCCATTGCGCGCGCCATAGTGCTCAACCCGAAATACCTTTTCTGTGACGAACCGAACTCGGGACTTGACCCAAAGACATCGCTTGTGATTGATGAACTCCTGCACGGCATCACCGAGGATTTCAACATGACGACAATCATCAACACTCACGACATGAACTCTGTCATGGGCATCGGCGACAACATCCTATTTATATATAATGGTGAGAAGGAATGGGTGGGCGACAAGACAATGGTAATGGAGTCGACAAACGAGAAACTCAATGACCTTGTCTTCGCTTCCGACCTTTTCAAGAAGGTCAAAGCTGCGTACACGAAATAAGAAAGCTTGGCATTTTCCTGTAAAAATAGCGCAGACAATTTGTCGATTATACAAAACAGCACCCAACTCTTGTGGTTTGAGAGTTGGGTGCTGTTTATTTTAGTGATAATATTTTCCTTTCTTTGGCAGGGAGTGAACCGAGTACAAGCCGATAAGACTCTGCAACCAGTTCCAATATTTTGCTGTCAGATACATCGCTGTTGAAGTACACATCATTCCATAGGCGTTTGTTCATGTGCCATGCAGGGGTTATTCCGGCATATCTTGCACGCAATTCCTCAGCTTCATCAGGTGCGGATTTGACACAGCAGCGGTCGAACACCTCTATATTCACGTAGCAGAACCATTTGCTGCCAATATAGAAGCACAATACATTCCGGCTGTATGGGTCTTTTACTTTTGTGAATGGCATCTTTTCCGTTACATTGGGAAGCGATAGACAATATTCTCTGAATGATTCGATGTTCATGACGCTTTTAGTGTAAATTAATTTTCAACAGTTACTTATTCTCAGGACAGATTATCCAAGCATGTGCAGGAGGTTGTCGTGGCGGAGGGTTGCATGGATTTTCTTTCCCGATGGAGTGTAGTTGGAGTTGGAGCATTGGAAAAGGTCACGCACAAGGTTGCGCATCTCATCCTCTGACAACACCTGACCGTGGGGAATGGCAGAGTTGCGCGCCATGGTTGCTGCAAGTGACGAATAGAGACTTTTTCCGGACAGTTCCGTGTCCTCGGCAGCCTCAACAGTCTGCGTGACAACTTTTGCCGCGTTTATGCTGCTGAGTTCTCCGGGTACGGCATTGATGGCGTAGGTCCCGCCACCAAGGTCGGAGAAATCAAAGCCGAGAGATTCCAGTTGGGGGATTATTGTTGGAAGGATGACCATTTCTGCCACAGAGAACTGTATCTTCTCCGGGAACAGCAACGGCTGGGAGGTATGCTTGCCGCTTGCCAAAGATTCCTCATAACGCTCAAAGAGTATGCGCTCGTGGGCACGCTCTTGGTCGATGACCATCAGCCCTTGGGGCACGGATGTGAGGATATATGACCCTTTGTATTGGAAGCATGATGAAATGTCAGGTGCCGTATCGCTTGCCTTGGAAGACATGTTTTCCTCCGAATCTCCAAAGAGGTCATCGTCAAAAATGGAAGAATGTATCTCTGTCTCCACCACATCCTGCCCTGAAGTTGCATTATCGTAAAGAGAACTCCAGTCGGATGATACACTCTGCTTATGGTCTCTCGTTCCGGAATCGCCATGACTCGTGGTTTCTTTGAAAGGATTATACTGTGTATTGATAGCGATTGACGGCATGGAAATGTTCTCCATTTCTTCAAAGACGGGCATGTCCAGTTTTCCTTCTGTGTCAAAATCTATGGAAGGGATGTTGCTGAATCTGCCTACCGCCTCACGTACGGCAGCGGAGAGAATCTGCCACAGAGCCTGCTCATCCTGGAACTTTATCTCTGTCTTTGTAGGGTGGATGTTGACATCGATGTCTTTAGGGTCGACAGTGAAATAGATGAAGAACGGCACTTGTTCTCCCTGTGGGACAAGACGCTCATAGGCTTCCATCACCGCTTTTTGGAAGTAAGGGTGGCGCATGAAGCGTCCGTTGACAAAGAAATATTGCTGTGCCCCTTTCTTGCGTGCGGATTCCGGTTTGCCGACAAAGCCCTCAATCTTTCCGAGTGTTGTCTCCACATCGAGTGGCAGGAGGTGCTGTTTGAGTTTTTTCCCGAATACATCTACGATGCGCTGATGGAGAGACGAAGCACGAAGGTCGAAGAGTTTCTGGTTGTTGCTTTGCAGAGTGAATCCAATCTGTGGGTAGACGAGTGCGATGCGCTGGAATGCAGAGACCACATTGTTCAGTTCTGTTGTGTTTGACTTCAGGAATCTGCGGCGTACGGGCACATTATAGAATATGTTATCCACAATGAAATGGCATCCTTTCGAGCATGCGACAGGTGTTTGCGACACGAAACGTCCGCCGTCGATGCGCAATGAAATGCCGACAGTGTCATCCTCTTGGCGAGTCTTCAGCGTAACCTGTGCCACGGAGGCGATAGAGGGGAGGGCTTCTCCTCGGAAGCCCATTGTCTCAAGCGAGAAGAGGTCATCCGCCTTGCGTATCTTTGATGTCGCATGACGCTCAAAGGCGAGGCGTGCATCGGTGACGGACATTCCCACGCCATTGTCAACGACCTGTATGGATGTGCGTCCTGCTTCGATGACCAAGACGTCTATCTGTGTCGCACCGGCATCGATGGCATTCTCCATCAGTTCCTTTATCACAGAGGCGGGGCGTTGCACCACCTCACCGGCTGCAATAAGGTTGGCTACTGTATCGGGAAGAAGTTGTATCTTGTCCATTGTCGTTCTGTTTGGGATTCTGTTTGTGGAAATTTTTTATGTTAGTTTTTTTGCAGCGTTGCGACGGTGTTGCGTGGAGCCTGACGGCGCTTTTCCTTTTTCAGTTCCATGCCTTCCTTCTTTGGTCTCCATTCGAGTATGTCGTCCTTGGATAACGGACGCACATAATCAAACCATGCGAAACCGGGAAGGAAATACTTGTCGGGCGGGATTTGTGATATAGGGTACATCACTCCGTTGTGCTTGCATGCCCATATCTTGTCCATTTTCCTTGCAGGGGTGAAGTACATGCGCATGGTATCAGTCTCAAGATAGTTGAGTCCGATGAGTGTGCTGTCGGCACTGTCTTCGGCATAATAGAGCGTCAGTACGTTGCCTTCTGCCTGGTTGAGCCGCAGCCGGCCGTCAGTGAAATACGTCTTCATCTCCTTGGACGATATTTGGTTGTAGTGGACAGTGTCTGGCATTTGCTCTATGGAGAAAGCCTGCCCAATGACATGGGCGAAGCGAATTGTGGAGTCTGCCATATAAGCCCGTATCTCTTCGCCTACTATCTGTCTGCCGTCGCTCCATAGTATCGGGTCTTTGTACATTATGAGGACAGAGTCACGTGAGAGCATCACCATTGAGTCGCAGACTGCCTGCACATCTTTCCTGTAGGCACGGACATGCGGTGAGCATTGCATGACGCGATAGACCGAGTCGGTGTTTATGTTGTATGTGAAGAGGCGCATTGTGTCACCGTGCAGATAAAGTGTGTCGCCCTGTGAATAGTCCATGGCGATGGCGCGCTTTGTTGCAAGTCCGTAGCCTTTGTTCTCATCATAGTAGACATAATCGCCACGGAAAGCTGATTTGTTTATGGAGTCGTCAAACTCAACATTGCCAAAACATTCACTGATGCCTGTATTGCTGTTGTGCTGCAAAGAGTCGGCGGTGATGACCTTGCCGTCATTACGGTTGATAGTGGAACGGCTGTACAGTTCCATTTGGTCGTTTTTGCTGTTGTAATATCCGTCTTCGGTAATTATTACATCTTCTTTTGTTGTAATCTTTGACGGACCGACTACATGTGCACGTGAAGTGCGTGTATCATAATACAATGTGTCTCCTTCGGTTAGTGATGTCTTGTTCTTCAGGCGGACATCATAGTAAAAGACAGCCTGCTTGTCGGCAGTGGAGTATTGCCCCCAGTCTGAAGTCAGGGTTGTCTCACCATCAACAAGTTTTCCGCCCTCAAAGAAATAGCCTATGGAATAGATACGGTCATAATTCAGTGAGTCACAATACAGTTTTGTCTTGCGGTGGGTCAGGATGACATTGTGGCGCACCTCAGCCATTTCATCGTTACCGTCATAGTAGGCATAGTCAGATGTCAGCGTAAGAGTGTCCCCTTGCCGCATCTTCACATGTCCGAATGCCTCAAACGAGTTTGTCTGCTGGAAATACAGCGCACTGTCACAAGTAAGCACAATGCCTTTGTGCAAAAAGGATACGTTGCCTTTTACAAACTGGGCATCAGGATGTTTGCCGTACATGTCGTAGCTGAACTCGTTGGCATGTTGGAGATAGACTCGTGTATCTGTAGAATTCTTCTTTGCACGCCCTCGCTTCTTAGGACCACTTGCCCCAACAATGGCTCCTATGACAAAGAAGCATAGGGCTATCAACATGATAACCCTATGCCCGCCAAATATATTATGTATATTTCTGTTCAAAGCACCTTATTTGTATATAACCGACTTTTATTTGATATTATCACTAATGTCATGCAGGAGACCCGTAATGGCAGTTTGTGTTAGTCACGTTCCCAACCCTCGTACTCGAAATCGCAACCTTTGTAACGGTCGTCCATTCTTACGTATGTCTCCTTAATCTTTTTCTTCACCCATTCGTGGATGAAGTCATTCTTACGCTTTATAAGGACGACATCCTTCATGGTCTGGAAATCCTCAGTGATTGTGGCGCGGTGTCCTTCAGTGCGTGACTTGAGTTTCACAACTGCACATACGGTTTTGCCGCGTGAGTTGACCATTTGGAACGCCGGAGAAACATCCCCTACCTTCAATTGCTCCACAGCTTTTGCTACCTCTGTAGGGAGGTCCTGCATACGGAACTTCGAGGTACGTCCCTGTTCGTTGTTATTGACCATCACACCCTTGTTGGAGCGTGTGTCTTTGTCGTCTGAAACGAATGTGGCAGCTTCATCAAATGTGAACTTTCCGTTGTTCATTTCTGACACAAGGGAGTCAAGCATGTGGATGCCTTCATCTATGGCTGCTTGCGAAACCTGCGGCTTGCGCAATATATGGCGGCACTTAATCTTATCGCCACGTTTGTCAACAAGCTGTATGATATGAAAACCGAATTCAGACTCTACGACTTTTGATATTTTCTTAGGGTCAGTGAGATTGAATGCTACAGCTGCGAAAGCAGGGTCAAGCATTCCACGTCCTGTATAGTCCAATTCGCCGCCGTTACGTGCAGAACCGGGGTCTTCCGAATAAAAACGCGCAAGTGTCTGGAAGGTAGTTTCGCCCTTTGTCACACGGTCAGTGTAACTGCGCAACTCATCTTTAACACGGTTGATTTCTTCCTGTGAAACCTTTGGTGTGCGTGTGATAATCTGCACCTCTACCTCTGTCGGTATGTATGGGATGCTGTCTTCCGGTATGTCCTTGAAATACTTGCGCACTTCGGCAGGGGAAACCTTGATGTCCTCTACAAGCTTTTCACGCATCCTTTGTACAAGTTGGTTGTTCTTGAAATCATCGTGCAGAGACTGGCGTATCTGTGTTATGGGCATCTTGCGGTATTCCTCAAGTTTCTCCTTTGAGCCAACCATTGATATCCAATAGTTTATCTGTTGTTCCACTCCTTGTGCCACTTCGGCTTCGGTTACTTCTATACTGTCAAGTGCAGCCTGGTGGAGGAATAGTTTCTGCACTGCAATCTGCTCCGGCAGACGGCAGTCCGGATTTCCCTCGATTTTCTGTCCCTCGGCTTCCATTTGTGCACGAAGCATTTCTACATCAGACATCAAAATAGCCTCATCACCCACAACCCATACGACCTCGTCAGCAATGCTTGAAGGATTTGGACGTGAATCCATAGGTTTCACGGAGTCTGTTTTTGCAGAGTCCGCCTGCGCATAGGCTGTCATAATGACAGCCATCAGTGCGACTATAAATGTTCCTGTTCTTTTCATTAAAGGTTCTGTCCTTTGGTTTTCTTTTGTAATATTGTTTTATATTACTGTATTCATCACTTGAGACCGTCCACTCTTTTCTTTACGGTAGCTACGATGTTAGGGTCTACGACAACAGCATATTTCTTACGAAGCTCGGCAACCCATTCTTTCTCCAGTTTAGCCTGGTAATCTGCAGTCACTTGTGCGCGGACATCAGCCATCTCGCGTGGGGCTTTCAGTTTCTTGCCGTAGACAGCATCTATAGGATATTCCTTGAGATGCTTGACTTTTGCGTCTGGGACTTTGAATATGCAGCTGTCAATAAGTGCGTTGTCTCCTTTCTTGAACAAACCTTTCTCTACACGGATGCGGATGATAGAGTCACCATTGAAAGTTGTGCGGAGCTTCTCGTTCCAGTCTTCAAATTTCAAGCCTTTCACGCATTTGGCTACGGCTTTGACATCACTCTTGGTCTTTACATGGTAAGCCATTCCTTTGAAGCGTGGCTCGTCCCATTTGTAATTCTTCTTGTTCTTCTTGAAGAAAGCGTTAAGTCCGGCTTCATCTTTTGCACCTTTCTCCCACACTTCACGGTTGCTTATCTCATAGAGGAGAAGACCGTCATGGTATTCGCGGATAAGGTGGGCAAGATCGGAGTCCTCAGCCTGCATCTGTGCTGCATGCTCATCCATAATCTGTTCTGCAGTCTTGCCGTTACTTGCGGCTACTTCTTCCTGCACCTTGCGGTCGATAATCTGTTCGCGGATGTTGCGGCGGTCGATGAAAGTCATGATGTTTGCTTTAAGTGAGTCGAACGGCTCAAGCATTTTCTTGTCAATGACTTTTATTATATGCCAGCCGACAGGAGACAGTACAGGTTTTCCCACTTCTCCTTTTTTCAAGGCATAGGCAGCCTTGTCAAATTCTTCAAATGTCTGGCCGTGGCTAATCCAACCAATTACACCACCACGGGAAGCGGCTCCCGGGTCGTCAGATTTCTTTGTTGCAAGCTCCGTAAAGTCTGCACCTTTTTGCAGTGCGTTGTAAAGAGAGTCTATGCGTGCTTTTGCTGCTGCTTCTGTTGCCTTGTCTGCATTTGTCGACAGACGCACGAAGATATGGGCAGGCTGTATCAGTCCGTCAGGACCGATGCGCTTCACCTCATTATTATATATGGTATACGCTTCAGCTTCGACATCCGCATCATTGATAAAAGACGGACGTATCTGCTGGTCACGGTATTGCAAGAACTCCTTTTTGTATGAACTGAGAGTATCCATCCCCTCATCAACGGCAGCCTGTACTTTCAGCTTATAGTTTACAAAAAGGTCAACATACTCATCAACGGTCTTCTTGTCGATAACGTTCTCTGAGTTGTTCTTCTTGTAAGAGTATTCAAATTCCGAGCGTGCTATGTTTTGTCCTGCAATAGTCATTATCACAGGATCGTCTGTCTGTGCAAAAGTGCTGACAGAGCCAAGGATAAGCATTGCTATGACAGTCTTTAATTTCATATAGATGTATTGCTATGTTGAATTAAATCGCCTCTTTTACATAACTATTGATACAGCCGGGGAAGAGGTTTTTTTCGTGTTCTACAGTTAGTTTGTTTATAATTGTTAATGGTGTGTCCTAATGAATGAATTCTTTAGAACACACCATATATCATATTTTGGAATTACTGATGACGGCTATAGTTTGGAGCTTCGGAAGTGATAATCACTTCATGTGGGTGAGACTCGAGTACACCTGCATTCGTGATACGGGTGAACTTTGCTTCGTGAAGTTTCTCTATGCTCTGTGCGCCACAGTAGCCCATGCCTGAGCGGAGTCCGCCAACAAGCTGGTAGATGACTTCCTGTACAGTGCCTTTGTAAGGTACACGTCCGGCGATTCCTTCCGGCACAAGTTTCTTTGCCTCAACCACTCCGCTTTGGAAATAACGGTCTTTGGAACCATTCTCCATAGCTTCGAGTGAGCCCATGCCACGATAAGACTTGAACTTACGTCCGTTGAAAAGGATTGTCTCACCTGGTGCTTCCTCCGTACCGGCTACGAGCGAGCCTATCATTACAGAGTGTCCGCCGGCAGCAAGTGCCTTGACAACATCACCTGAATAGCGAAGACCACCGTCAGCAATAAGAGGAACATCTGTTCCGGCAAGTGCTTGTGCCACATCGTAAACAGCAGAAAGCTGAGGTACGCCGACACCGGCAACTACACGTGTTGTGCAGATAGAACCCGGACCGATGCCAACCTTCACTGCATCAGCACCGGCTTCAACAAGAGCTTTGGCAGCGGCACCTGTGGCGATGTTTCCTACAACGATGTCCACTTCAGGGAAATTCTGCTTTGCCTCACGCACCTTGTCAATAACTCCCTTTGAATGTCCATGTGCCGTGTCAATGACAATGGCGTCCACACCGGCCTTTACAAGTGCTTCCATACGCTGGAATGTGTCAGCTGTGACACCAACACCTGCGGCTACACGAAGACGTCCCTTGGCATCCTTACATGCCATAGGCTTGTCTTTTGCCTTTGTTATATCCTTATAAGTAATAAGACCAATGAGGTGGTTCTCTTCATCAACGACAGGAAGTTTCTCTATTTTGTGCTCAAGGAGAATCTTGGATGCACTCTCAAGGTCAGCCTGCTGATGTGTGACAACAAGATTTCCCTTTGTCATGACATCATCAATCTTGCGGGACATGTCTGTCTGGAAACGCAGGTCACGGTTTGTCACGATGCCGACAAGTTTGTTGTCTTTGTCAACAACAGGTATGCCACCGATATGGTATTCTGCCATCATGTTCAAAGCGTCCTGCACTGTCTTGCCACGCATAATTGTGACAGGGTCATAAATCATGCCGTTCTCTGCACGCTTTACAATAGCGACCTGACGCGCCTGCTCTTCGATAGACATGTTCTTATGGATGACGCCTATGCCTCCCTCACGTGCAATGGCAATCGCCATTGGAGCCTCCGTGACAGTGTCCATTGCCGCTGTCACAAAAGGAATCTTCAGTTCAATGTTGCGCGAAAACCTTGTGCTTAATGAAACCTCACGGGGAAGGACCTCTGAGTATGCCGGAACAAGCAATACATCATCGTAAGTAAGACCCTCCATAACTACCTTGTCCTCAAGAAATGATGCCATATGTTGAATCGTTTAAAAATGAATATTGTATGCAAAATTACAAAAAAATCCCCATATACCGTTAATATCTACTGACAATTAACACTAATTTGCCAAACAAGGCTGTCTACATAGGATTAACGGATAAGAAAATGCAAGAAACAACAGCAAAACAAGTTGTTACGAAAATAATTCATGGGGCAGGGTAAATTCCTCTGCCCCATGAACTCAGTTCGCCATTTCTGACATGAATTTTATGCGCACAAGCCGTAGCTCGTCATCTGTGAAATCCCCGTCAAACTCGTTGGAAGCGACGCGGATGTCGTCTGTCTCGCTGTTCATGAAATAGTCATAGATGTCATCAACATTTTCATCATCAAGCACATCCTCAATGTAGTAGTCAATGTTGAGCTTCATTCCACTATAAACTATAGTCTCTATTTCTGTCAGCAATTCCTCGTATTCCATGTTCAAGGCATGGGCTATGTCATCAAGAGGCATGCGCTTGTCAATGCTCTGGATAATCTTCACTTTCAGCATGGACTTCTTTGGCACAGTACGCACACGTAGTTCCTCCGGGCGTTCTATGTCATTTTCCTCGCAATACATCTTTATCAGGGTGCAGAACGACTTGCCGTATTTGCGTGCTTTGCCGGCACCGACTCCTTGTATCTGCTGCAATTCTTCCATTGTGACAGGATACATCGTTGCCATCTGTTCCAAAGACATGTCGAGGAATACCACATACGGCGGCACTTTGTGCTTTCGTGCCACCCTCAGGCGCTCATCCTTGAGCATCTTCTGCAGGACAGGGTCAAGTGCAGAGGTGCCGCATTCACCATTTCCACCATAATCCAACTGGCGAAAGTCTGTATCCTTCACGATAGGAAATGACACAGGGGTCTTCAGGAAATCCTTTCCTAAATCCGTTATCTTCAAAAGTCCATAGCTCTCAACATCCTTTCGGATATATCCTGCAAGCATGGCATGGCGGATTACCGGATTCCACAATTTCTCGTCCATGTCTTCCCCTGAGCCGAATTCCTCCAGCTTGTCATGGTTATGCGAAACGATATCGTCTGTTCCGCGTCCTTTGATGAAGTCCACAACATACTGGGAACGGAAATTCTCTTTTAAGGCAATAATGGCGTTAAGGAGCACTATAAGTTCTTCCTTGCCTTCGACCTTTTCTTTCGGATTGCGGCAGTTGTCGCAATTCCCGCAGTTCTCATCTGGATAATCTTCACCGAAATAGTGGAGCAGGAATTTCCTGCGGCATACAGAAGTCTCAGCGTATGCCGCCGTTTCTTGCAGCAACTGCCTGCCTATGTCCTGTTCTGCCACCGGTTTCCCCTCCATGAATTTCTCCAATTTCTGAAGGTCTTTGTGCGAATAGAATGCTATGCATACACCCTCGCCACCATCACGCCCTGCACGTCCAGTTTCCTGATAATAGCCCTCCAAGGATTTCGGAATGTCATAATGAATCACGAAGCGGACATCCGGCTTGTCTATTCCCATACCGAATGCTATTGTCGCCACGATGACATCCACTTCCTCCATAAGGAAATTGTCTTGCGTCTCTGAGCGTGTCTGTGTGTCAAGTCCGGCATGATATGCGGCAGCACGGATGTCATTGGCACGGAGTACTTCTGCAAGTTCCTCGACTTTCTTGCGTGACAGGCAGTAGATGATGCCGCTCTTGCCATGATTGGTCTTTATGAACTTTATGAGCTGCTTGTCAACACCATCTGTTTTCGGGCGCACCTCATAATAAAGGTTCGGGCGGTTGAAAGAACTCTTGAACTCCAGAGCGTCAGACATTCCGAGTGATTTCTTTATGTCTATCCTTACTTTGTCTGTTGCTGTCGCCGTAAGAGCAATGACAGGAGCCTTGCCAATCTCGTTGATTATGGGGCGTATGCGGCGGTATTCCGGGCGGAAATCATGTCCCCATTCCGAGATACAGTGAGCCTCGTCGACAGCGTAGAATGAAACCTTGACTCCTGGAGATTTTAGGAAATCAACATAATCATCCTTGGTCAATGACTCAGGGGCTACATACAGCAGTTTTGTCCTGCCCTCACGCACATCCTTCTTTACTTGGTCAATGGCAGACTTGTTAAGGGAAGAGTTCAGATAGTGTGCCAGTCCGCTGTCCTCGCTGATGCCGTTGATGACATCAACCTGATTCTTCATCAGTGCGATAAGTGGTGAAATGACTATTGCCGTGCCGTCCATAATGAGTGCAGGCAACTGGTAACAGAGACTTTTGCCTCCGCCTGTCGGCATAAGCACAAAGACGTCATTGCCTTCCAGCAAAGACCGGATGACACGTTCTTGCTCGCCTTTGAACTTGTCAAAGCCGAAATATTGCTTGAGTTTCTCTGTCAGGTTAATGTTCATTTATCAGAAGTTAGAAGGTCGTTTTTCTTTTTGCCATGCAAAATGGCTATGGCATTGCCGGCAATCCATGCAATGCCCTTAGGCAAGGTTTGCCTTGTCAAGCTGGGCTTGTGCATATTCTTTTGTGACACAGAAAGTTTTCTTTTCTGATGAAGGTGCGTCGAACATCGCGTCGTTCATCACCGCCTCGACAATGGAGCGCAGTCCACGGGCACCGAGTTTGTATTCGACAGCCTTGTCAACCATATAGTCCAATGCGTCCTCGTCGAAAGAAAGCGTCACACCATCCATGCCCATGAGTTTCTCATACTGCTTGACAATGGAGTTCTTCGGCTCCACAAGGATGCGCTTCAGGGCTTCCCTGTCCAAAGGATGGAGGAATGTCAGCACAGGCAGACGGCCGATAATCTCAGGGATAAGGCCGAAAGACTTCAGGTCCTGCGGAAGGATGTATTTCATGATGTCCTTCTTGTCTATGCTCTTCCGCTCATTGGTGCTGTTGTAGCCTACCACATGAGTGTTAAGGCGTTGTGCTATCTTGCGCTCTATCCCGTCAAAGGCGCCACCACAGATAAAGAGGATGTTGCGTGTGTCCACATGGATATAGTCCTGGTCAGGATGCTTGCGTCCTCCCTTTGGCGGCACATTGACCATTGTTCCTTCAAGGAGCTTCAGGAGTCCTTGCTGCACTCCCTCACCGCTGACGTCACGTGTGATGCTCGGGTTGTCGCCTTTGCGTGCTATCTTGTCAATCTCGTCAATGAAAACTATGCCGCGCTGTGCTGCTTCAAGGTTGTAGTCTGCCACCTGAAGAAGGCGTGAGAGAATGCTCTCCACATCTTCGCCGACATATCCTGCCTCGGTGAACACCGTGGCGTCGACAATGGTGAACGGCACATTAAGCAGTTTTGCTATGGAACGCGCGAGAAGGGTCTTGCCTGTACCGGTAGAGCCGACCATGACGATGTTCGACTTCTCGATCTCCACACCGTCATTTGTGTCGGGCTGGCTGAGCCGCTTGTAATGGTTGTACACTGCCACAGATAGGAAGCGTTTTGCCTCTTCCTGTCCTATGACATACTTGTCAAGATGGTCTTTTATCTCATGTGGCGTAGGCACAGCCTTCATGTCAAACGACTCGCCACCTTTGTTTCTTACGGAATTGTTCGCCTTTGCAGCAAGAGCGTCCGAGGTGTTGCCAAGCGCATTCTCGACTATCTCGTATGCGCTGATGACACAATCTCCGCAGACATGTCCGTTAAGACCTGTCAGCATCAGTTCTGTCTGGGTCTCATCCCTGCCACAAAGGCAGCAGTGCTTTAATTCTTTCTTTGCCATATATTATCAGAAAGGGACGGTGGCTGCAACGCCTTACCTGTCTCTTTACCTTAAAAAAATCGTACGAAAACTGTTTGTTGCTTCCTGACTATTTGCGGGAATGTACGTTGTCAATCATGCCATACTCCTTTGCCTCCTCTGCCGTCATCCAATAGTTGCGGTCAGAGTCCGCCCAAACTTTCTCATAGTCAGTGTGGGAGTGTTCGGCAATGATTGTGTACAGTTCCTTCTTGAACTTCATAATCTCACGTGCCTCAATCTCTATGTCGGAAGCCTGTCCCTGCACACCTCCCAAAGGCTGGTGGATCATCACACGGCTGTGAGGCAGCGCACTGCGCTTGCCCTCCTTGCCTGCCACAAGAAGCACGGCTGCCATTGATGCTGCCATGCCTGTGCAGATTGTCGCCACATCACTTGAGATGAACTGCATCGTGTCGTAGATTCCGAGGCCTGCAGTGACACTGCCACCCGGGGAGTTGATGTATATTGAGATGTCCTTGTCCGGGTCACAGCTGTCAAGGTACAGCAGCTGCGCCTGCAGCGTGTTGGCTGTGTAGTCGTCCACCTGTGTGCCAAGGAAGATGATGCGGTCCATCATCAGTCGTGAGAACACATCCATCTGAGTCACGTTCAGCTGGCGCTCCTCAAGGATGTAAGGGTTCACGTACTGGCTGTGCATGTTCATCGCTGCCTTGCTTTGGAAACGCATGACATCATCAAAGAGCATGCCGTCCATGCCCAGGTGTCCGGTTGCATATTTTCTGAAATCGTTGTTCATATCTAATGTAATGTCGTTGTGCTATACAATATAATAAAATGGAAGAAAGGCATGCCGCCTTCTGTTCATAGTACAAAATTACAAAAAAAAAATGACATCATATTTCTTGCCGTAAAATATTTTTGCTAAAAAAGATTAATTGCCGGCAGTTGCTGATGCTTCATTTCTCCTTTTTGCAGTGCAAAGGTACAAAATTTTCATCCCAATACAAAACATTATAGGGGTATAATGTGGGGTATATAGATAAAAGTACGGTCGTTCTACTGCTGACGACCATACTTTTATAGAATGCTAATAACGAAATATGCCGCTATGGCAGCCTGTGCAATGATTATTGCAGGGATGCCATAGCGGAACTTTTTATGCAACGTCTTGTGGTGCCACAGTCTCATGCCTGCCCACGCACCGATGCTGCCACCTAAGGCAGCGAGCAAAAGCAGGGTCTTCTCCGATATGCGCCACCATGACTTCCTTGCCTTCAGTTTGTCAACGCCATAGACAAAGAATGTGATGACATTAATGGCAATGATGTGACAGCCGAATGCCATTGCCATGCATGTGTGCCGGGTGATTTGTGGTTCCAAAGTTCGTTCTCCTCCAAAATGATAATGTCAACAGATAGCCGTCATCCCTCGTATTCTGTCGGGTCCTCTATGCCGGCATCATGCAAAGCCTCTTTGCGTTCGATGCATGTCCCACATTTTCCGCAATGCTTCTCGCCACCTTTGTAGCAGGAATATGTCTTGGAGTAGTCCACACCGATTCTCTTGCCTATTCTTGCAATGTCCGTTTTGCTGATATTCGTATATGGAGCGTCAATGCTCACATTGGCGTAAGTGCCGTTGGCCATGGCTTCAGACATGGCGTTTATGAACTCCCCGCGACAGTCAGGGTATATGGAATGGTCGCCGCAATGGTTGGCGATAAGCACAGAGTCAAGCCCGCGGCTTTCCGCCATTCCTGCTGCGATGGCAAGCATTATGCCGTTGCGGAACGGTACGACAGTTGATTTCATGTTCTCGTCCGCATAATGCCCTTCAGGCACAGCGTCAGCTCCTTCAAGAAGTGAGGACTTGAAATGCTCATGCATGAACGACAGAGGAATAATGACATGCTCGATGCCAAGTTCCTTGCAATTGGCTTTTGCCATCTCTGTTTCCTTCTTGTTATGGTTTGAACCGTAGTCGAAGGTGACGGCAAGCGCGATGTCTCCGGCGCGCTCGTGGAGCAGTGTCACACTGTCCATGCCGCCGGAAAGGACGATAAGCGATTTTTTCATTCTTGTGTGTTTTTAATGTGTTGTTGTGTTCTGGTCAGGATAGACAGCGACCTTTATCACTCCGTCACGCTTCTCCTCAAACAGTGAGTAGGCTTCCTCTATCCGTGAGAGAGGGAAGCGGTGGGTGATGAGTGGGGTGGTGTCGATTTTCCCTTCTTCGATAAGGTGCAGAATCGCCTTGCAGTCGCAGCCGTCCACACCGCCGGTCTTGAATGTCAGGTTCTTGCCATACATGTCAGGCAGTGGCAGTGCCTGCGGTTCATCGTAGAGTGCCACGACAGTGACAATGGCGTTCGGGCGCGCGCATCGCCATGCAAGCCGGAATGTGTCCTTTGCCCCTGCCACTTCCAGCACACGGTCGGCGCCGCCATGGTCGCTATGCTCCATGACAAACGCCTCGCATTCTTCGGGTGTGGTAAGCAGCACACCGGGGTAATGCTTGCTGACGAAAGCCCGCCTCTCTGCCGACTTCTCACAGACGATGATGCGTTTCGGATTCCGGAGTATGGTGCAGAGCAGTGAGCATACTCCCGTAGGACCGGCACCAATGATGAGCACAGTGTCATCCTCCGTTATCTCAGAGATTCGCGCTGCCCAATATCCGGTTGCAAGCACATCGCCAACGAACAGTGCCTGCTCGTCAGTGACATTGCCTGGAATGCGGTCAAGCCCTTGGTCGGCAAGTGGCACACGGACATACTCCGCCTGTCCGCCGTCGATGCGGCAGCCTAAAGCCCAGCCACCGTGAGGCGACGTGCAGTTGTTCACATAGCCATGCTTGCAGAAATAGCATTCGCCGCAGAAGGTTTCCACATTGACAGTGACACGGTCGCCTGGTTTCACTTTCGTCACCTCTGCGCCGACCTGTTCGACAACGCCGACCATTTCATGGCCTACGGTGATGCCCTTCACGGCACGTGGGACACTGCCGTGCTTGATGTGAAGGTCACTTGTGCAGATGCTTCCCAAAGTAATCCTTACAATGGCATCGGTAGGCTCAGACAACTCGGGCTTTGCCTTTTCAAGTAATGCAAACTTTCCTTTTTCAATGAATGTGTATGCCTTCATCACTCCTCCTTTTTGTCCCTGTCAAACACAGGCATGTTGTCCGGCAGGTCAATGGCAAGCTCTATGAGTCCCGCCACGTTGCCCTCCTCGTCGTACCATGGTGTCTGGTGAATCTGCTTGTGCCTGCCGTGGCGGATAATCTGGTAAGTGTTGCTCTCCCCGGTCTCCAGCATGTGGCGGATTATTTTGTTCGCGGATTCAGGATGACAGCCATACAGGTTCTTTCCTATCGCGTTCCCGTCACGTTTTATGGCACGCTCATTCTGATAGACCACAATGCCCTCCTTGTCGCACACGGTGACAAGGAAGGATGTTTTGTCGAAATAATTGAAATCTTTCATGTTGCTCTATTTCAGTTGCTTGCCATCCGAGAAAGCGTTGCCGACCCTGCTGCCGAGGGCAATGTAGCCATGGTGCACAGGGTCATAGGTGATAAGGTTCATCTTCTCGATGTCTGGATTGCCGTCCTCTGCAAGATAGTCCTCATCCACAAGGATGTTGACAATCTCGGCAACGATGTAGAAACCTGTCTCCGACTCGTCAATCTTTTGTGTTATGCGGCATTCGAGGGTCATGGGGAAGTCTGTGAACACAGGTGCATTGACATGCCCGGCTTTCTCTACAGTCCAGCCGGTCTTCCCAATCTTGTCGCTCTCCTTCTTGGCAGAGACGATGCCTACATAGTCCGCTGCGACCATTGTCTCCTTTGTGGCAAATGCCACGGTGAACTCTCCGGAGCGGTAAAGGTTTTTCGTCGTGGCATGGCTGCCCATGGAAATCATTATCTCCTTCATGTCCCATTGCCCTGCCCATGCGGCGTTCATGGCGTTGGGAGTGCCGTCCTCGTTGTATGTGCCGATTATCAGCACCGGTTGTGGGACAACCCACGGTTTTGGTTCGAAGCTCTTCATGATGATGTGTTGTTATGATGTTTTCGTCTCAGCAGCCACTTCCGTCAAGGTTGCATGCCGCACCCTGTGGCTCTTCCTCCTCTTCATGCGCAAATCCGGCTTCCTCGGCTCGGAAAGTGATGGTGCCGTCCTCAAGTATGAAGCATGGGATGCCGACATATCCAAGGCGGCGCATAGGCGCGAACTCCTCCCTTGTGTCACGCAGGCGCATGAATTCCTTCAGTCGGCGCACGTGGCTGCCTATGTCAATAATCTCATAACGGCTGTTGCCTTCCGCCTGCTTCTTGACCGCTGTGCAGTCAGGGCAGGTGCTCATTACATAAATCTTTATCATACTTTTGTACGTTTGGTTTATATGATATGGTTCTGTTGGGTGGCGGGAAATTTTTCTTCGTCAGGTGCTTTCCCGTTCCATGGGTGCAAATTTACACAAAAAAAAGATAGTAGTGCGAAGTTTATGGTTAAAATGTACTATTTCAGTGTGAGTAAAAGAGTTAAAATTAGTTGTCTCGGTATGGATAAGATGTTGTATGTATAGTGTTCCCTGAATAAAGGTTACAGGAATGAAAAGATGATAGAGGAATGATCCGCGTATAGATTAACCTGTGGTAACAAACTTTATATATACAGCATGCCACCGCTCTGTGTGGGAGCGGTGGCGGAAAATAATCTTCAACTAAATCAACAAAAACCTAAACTATGGATTATCTTTTGAAATGTCTGCGCTGGCTGTGTGTTGGTGTGTGTGGCCGTGCACAGACATGCTGCTTGCAGTATTTGCACACATTGCTGTTCTTGTACATCTTGTGCTTGTGCTTGGAAGTTTTCGTGCAGTATGTGCTGCATGTTGACGGACAGCGATGACTGTCGTGCTTATGGTACTTGCATGCGTACGTCTGCCTGCAATGGTTGTGGTTATAGTGGCGCTTGCCGTCTGTGTTGCCGAAACTTGCCGTTGTACCGATGATGGTCATTATGCCTATGAGCATTCCGATGATAGTCTTTTTCATATCCGTAGAGTTCTTATGAGCCATGCCGGCTCTGTTATATATTACCTTATTATTGTTCTTGCCATTGTTTTTTGTTTCCGGTGCAAAGGTAGCAAGAAAGCATGAGGCGGCAAATGGTTTTCCCCTACGTTGTGGTGGGAAAATCCCTAAACATGGTAGGAATGTCGGCAGCCTGCTGTGGAAATATTGTTTTGCCATGCGATTGCCGGGCAAATATTAATAAATGGTGACAATACTATGGATTTTCTCTTTATTATTTGGAATCACTATGATTTTTTTGTACCTTTGCCACTGTAATTAAAAAACAAAATGTTTAACACCTAAAAACAAAAGATTATGGTAAAAACTTTACGCTTTTCACTCCTTGCCATCGTGGCAATGGTTTGCAATGTAGCATTCGCTGATGCCTACAAGACTCTGAAATTCCCAGCACAGGGTGGGGAGAAAATCAATGGATACACAGATGCCTGGACAGCAACACAGGGTACAGACACCTGGACTATCGCTAATTTTAATACTTACCAGAACGGCTGGACTTACATCAAGTGTGGCAGAAGGAACAATGCATCTGTTGCAAGTATTGCTACAGATTTTGCAATGGATAAGGCTATTGGTAATGTTATGGTTTCAGTTGACAAGATTCTTGCTACTGACAAAGTGAAATCAATAAACCTTGTTGTTGCGTCTGATGCTGCATTCAATACAGTTGTCGCTACAGTTCCTGCTTCCTCCATTGAGGCAGGGGATATGCAGTTCAAGGTAGCTGAACCAAAGGCCGGACTTTACTATAAGTTAGTGTTTGACTGTGCAGGTCATTCTGCCAATGGCATCATTCAGATTTCCAAGGTTCAGTACTTTGAGGAAGGCAATGAACCGGAAATCGTTGACATCAGCAATACTCTCGAGACAGCTTACAACGTAGCAAAGGCTCACGAACTGACAGCTGCCGGAGAGGGACTTGCCACAAAGGTTTATGTAAAGGGGGTAATCACCAATATCAAGGAAGTTGCTCTTCAGTATGGTAACGCAGAGTTCACAATCAATGACGCTGATGCAGCTGGTGAGGGTATGGTTGTTTTCCGCTGCAATTGGTTTGATGGTGCTAAGTTCACTTCTGAGAATCAGATTAAGGTTGGCGACGAAATCATTGTTTATGGCAAATTGGATGTTTATAATGGCGCTCACCAGATTACATCCGGACAGGTTGCCATGCTCAACGGTTCTACAACAGCCATCGAGAATGTTGAGGTTGCCAATGACGGCAAGCAGGCTATCTACACAATCGGCGGTCAGCAGCTTGAGAAGGCTCAGAAGGGTCTGAACATCATCAATGGCAAGAAGGTCATTGTGAAATGATAGGCATTCGTGCCAAGTCGTAAAAGGCTTCACAGAAAGCATAGTTATAATAAAAAAAAGAGAATGGAGGACTTCCTGTTATGGAGTTCTCCATTCTTCTTTTTTGTCTGAAATCCAAGCATAACAGCCCTCGGCCGGCATTACTATCGTACTTGTTATTGGTGTCGTTCGGCAAAACAAAAGAGGCTCACACAAAGCCTTCACGGAATTCCTATTGAGCCATGAAAAAGTAACCATGCCAAGGGACAAAATGAAAGGTAACGATTTGCAATGTAAAGTGTTACCTTTCGTCATGCAAATCGTTACCTTTCACTCGGTAAAGTGTTACCTTTTGATATGTTATGTTAGTTGTCTCAATATGTTATGTATGGTCGGAGTTTCCGTATTGTCTCCGGTTTGAATGTCGGCAGCAGGCGGAGAGCATTTATGTCGTCTATCCTTCCTTGCAGTCGGCGGTAGTCGCATATCTGCCGTGCCATCATGTAGTTTATGTATGGATGCCTGCGCAGCTGCTCGTTGGTAGCAGTGTTGATGTTTATCTTTTGTATCTTGTCATCGTTGCCGACAGAGAAATAGGGCAGGGCAGACTCCGGGAAGTCCTCAATCTCCAGCAGTTGCTCCTTTGAGACGAATCCTCCGAGTCGCTCCCTGTACCTGAAAATCTTCCTTGCGAAGTGCGCTCCGATACCCGGAACTGTTCGCAGTGCGATGGTGTCGGACAGGTTCAGGGAGATTGTCTGTCCTTGCTGCAGCTTCCGTGGGTAAGGGATTGTTCCTGCTGTCTGTAAGGAATCGGTGGGTGAAGGGCGGTCACTTGTGTAATGGTCATGCCTTTTCTGCCTTACGGAATACAGTTCGCTTGCAGGTCGGTAGTCATCGCTGATGCGGATATAAGGCCGCAACTGGCGGTATTTCTTTGCCGTCAGACCGTACAGGCGTGCAAAATCCTCCGGGCAAGTGTACACTCCTCCGTTGGCGCGGTACTTGTAGATGCTCCTCACCTGCCACGGCTGAAGCCCCAGACCGAGAAGCACGGTGGAGTCCGCAGTGTTCGGGTCGAAGGGCTGCAACCGGATTTCCTTTTCAGGGACGGCATAGTACGCCTCCTTTTCCCTATTTCCGGACTTTGTTTTTTCTGCTTGTCCGGACCTTGGCATATCCTCCTGTGCCATTCCATTTTCCGCTTTTTCTGTTTCTCTTGTGAAGAAAAAGATGCCAAAAGCAATGGCAACGACAAACAGACCAAGTAGCCCTTGCCTGTCATTCTTGAGTATATGGAAGAGGTTTTTCACAGTCGGTTATAGGTTGTGGGGTGTCGGTTACGGGTTAATAGATGCCGAAAGCTCCGAGAAGAAGCACTGCCAGCATCACCGGCACGACGAATTTCAGCATCACGATGTACAGGTATTTCCTGTGGAAGGAATAGCCGTTGAGCCGCATTTCTCCGACAAGGAGGTTCGGTTTCACCACCCATCCGAACATGATGCAGGTGCATATAGCCAGTACCGGCATAAGGACATTGTTGCTTATGTAGTCGAAGATGTCGAGAATCTGTGCCGTGGCACCGTTAGGAAGCTCGTATTCAAAGTAGAAAACATTATATCCGAGGCATACAAGCACAGACCAAACAAAGCCTGTTGCAGCCATGATGACCACCGATTTCTTCCTGCTCCAGCCCCATTTGTCCATCACACCGGCCACGATAGCCTCAAGGATGCTGACGGCACTCGTGAGGGCTGCGAAGGTTACCATGGTGAAGAACATCAGTCCCATAATCGGGCCGAAGGCTCCCATGGAGTCAAACACCTTCGGCAACGCCACGAAGATGAGTCCCGGACCTGCCGACATGCCTTCTGTTCCCATAAACACATAGACCGCCGGGATAATCATCATGCCGGCGAGGATTGCTATGGTGGTGTCGAAAATCTCTATATGGTCGATGGCTTTGCCGAGGTTCACGTCCTTTTTCATGTACGAACCGTAGGTCACCATGATACCCATGGCTATGGAAAGCGAGAAGAACAGCTGGCTCGTGGCGTCAAGGGCAACCATGAGGATGTCTTTGAGTGTCATGCCTTCAAGGTTGGGGATGAAGTAGACTTTCAGCCCGTCGATGCCGGTTCTGGTCACTCCTGTCTGTGGGTCGGTGTGGCTTATAAAGAAGGAGTAGATGCAGATGAACACCACAAGGAGGAGCAATGCCGGCATAATCATGCGCGAATACTTCTCAATTCCTTTCTCCACGCCCCTGTAAACGATGTAGAAACACATCATGGCGAATACCGTCATGAATGCCAAAGGCTGCCACTGCTCGGTGATGAAACCGGAGAAGAAGCCGTCGCCCACTGCCAGATGACTGTCGTTTGTGACGTAGGTGGCAAGGTATTTCAGCACCCATCCGCCGATGACGCAGTAGTATGGGTATATAATATAAGGTATAACAAAGGAGAATATGCCGAGGAATCCCCACCTCTTGTTGAAGAAGCGGTAGGCGGTCAGCGGCCCTTGGCCTGAGCGTCGGCCTATGGCTACTTCGGTGATGAGCAGTGTGAATCCGAAGGTCACTGCAAGGATGATGTAGAGAGCGAGGAACAATCCGCCGCCGTCGCGTGCCGCAAGATAGGGGAAACGCCAGATGTTTCCCAGTCCGACAGCACTTCCTGCGGCAGCCAGCACGAAGCCCAGCGAGCCGCTGAATGTGTTTCTGTTATTCTCCATTTGTCGTTATACTGTTTTTTTCTATTTCAGTAGCTGTTGGTAATTAAGTTTTACCAAAGCACAGTTACTTATCCAATTAAAGTTTCTTCGGTGTATATATTGCGTCCCACCATGAGCTGTCGTTCTTCAGCCAGCGGTCAAACCATGCCACCATTGAGTTGATCCACTTTGTGCGTTTCTCAGGATTCATGATGCCGTGGTTCTCCCCTTCCACCTGGATGAAGGCGGTCGGAGTGCCGAGGAGCTTCAAGGCGGTGTACATCTGTATGGACTCGCCGATAGGCACGTTGGTGTCCACTGTGCCATGTGTGAAGAGCAACGGCTTCTTAATCTTGTCCGCATTGTAGAGAGGTGAACGGTCGACATACAAATCCTTGCGTGTCCATGGGTAACTGTTGGCTGCGCTCACCTGGCTGTAAGAGTATCCCCAGTAGCCTTCGCCCCAATAAGATGTGTGGTCGGATATGCCGGCATGGGAGATTCCGCAAGCGAACGGGTTGTCCATGGTGAGCATGTACTGTGTCATGAAACCGCCGTAAGAAGCCGAAACGCATCCGATGTGGTCGGCATCAGCCTGCGGCACATCCTTCACAAACTGCCTTGTGGCGTCGATTATGTCCTGCGCAGGTCCTTCGCCCATTGTGTTCACATGGCGTGCCGCCCACTCCTGACCGAAGCCTGTTGCACCGGAAGGGTTGACTGTCAGTGTGATGTAGCCCAATGCGTTCCAATAGTGGGCAGGGTAGTGGGAGCCACCACCGAAGCGTCTTGATGTCGGTGAGCAGCCTCCATAGTAGTGTACGATGACCGGATATTTCTTGCTTGCATCGAAATCCGCAGGCAGGAAATAGAATCCTGTTACATCATATCCGCGCTTGGAAGTGAACTTCCACGGCTTCACAGTGCCAAGTTTTACGTTGGCATAGAACTCTTTGTTCGGGTCGCAGACAAGTGCCGGCTTCTTTGTCCCTTTGCTTTGTACTGCATAGGCACGGTAAGGGACAT
This sequence comes from Palleniella intestinalis, assembly GCF_013166595.1. Taxonomy (GTDB): domain Bacteria; phylum Bacteroidota; class Bacteroidia; order Bacteroidales; family Bacteroidaceae; genus Prevotella; species Prevotella intestinalis. The sequence continues at coordinate 127,668 of NZ_JABKKG010000009.1, forward strand.
CGGCGGATGAGCCGTGCACGATGATGTTTCCTGTCTTTGCCGCTATGTCAAAGCCGTTAAGCACCTCCAAAGGCTGTGGGATGAGCATGGACTTCCCGCTTTTCAGATCCATGCGGTAGAGCAGTACGGAGTCAGCACGTTCGGCAGTGTAGTAGAGCATGCCGTCAGTCTGTGAGTAAAGCATGGACTCTATGCTTGTGTTGTCGTCGGCAGTCAGTGGTTTGACGGTCTTTGCCTTGGAGTCAAGGAGATAGAGATGATAGTCGAACATGCTTGGTGTCATGCCTTTTGGCACACGGTTTCCGATGCCGTCGAACGCCTCCGGAGTGGCTTTTGCGACGAATGTGTCGTTGTCTTTTGCGAAGATTATCCCGCCGAGGAATCCCTCATCCTTGATGATTGTGTCAGTGGCAAGTGTCTGAGTGTTCACTCGCAGTATGGTTGTGCGTGATGTCGGGCGTTGGAGCAGAGAGTCATTGGTGATGCCGAGGAGCAGGTATTTGCCGTCCTTGGATATGTCTGTGACGTAGCAGTTCTTATAGCCGTAGGTCAAAGGCTGGCAGAATCCGCTCTTGATGTCGTAGATTGACAGTGCATAACGTGTTCTCCAGTTTGGCTGGCGGTCGTCCATGGTGAGGATTTCGTACACGCCGTCTTCCTTCTTAGGTCCTTTTTTCTCGGAATAAAGTATGAGGAAATCCTCTGTCGGAGCAATCTCGAAACTGCTTTCCGGCAGGTTCTCAACAAGGATGTCGCGTGTTCCGGTTGCAGGATTGACGGTGATGAGCTGCTTCTTTCCGCCAATCTCCTCTGTGAAATAGTATTTTTCGGATAATGGCATCCAGCCGTCCGCCTTGTTGACAAAGACATTCTTGCCGGTCATGAGGTCACAAAGTTCGGTGCGGTACTGCACTTTGTTCTGCTCATCGTACCATGAATAGTTTACCAAAGCCCATTTTCCCGAAGGTGAGAGCTTGGCATCGCGTGTCACACGAGTGCCGAGATTGTGCGTCATTCCGAACGCAACCTTCTCCGAATTGCTGCATACGGTGAGAGGGAATGCCGCTCCTTCTTTGCCTTCTTTTGCTGCATTCTTAAGGCAAATGTCTATTGCTGTGCTGTCAGCGATGAACTTCACTGCCACTTTGTGCTCGCCCGGCGCAAGTGTCATTGTGCCGTCGGCAGGCGAACCGTCACAGAACACCTTGCTCTGCTTGGCACCTTTTATCTCAATGTTTGCCTTTGTGTAGCTTGAAGCGCTGACCGTGAACGACGCAAGGTTGAGTGTTCCCTTTGTCAGGTTCCATGAGGAGAGGCTTTTCTCCTGCATCTTGTCAGCGGCGTTGACGGACAATGGTGTGTCGATTAGTTTGTCATCGGAATATTTCTCCTGTGCTACGGAAATGCTGTCGATGATTATCGGCTGCTTCAGAGTGAACGGTCCTGCCAGTCGTGCCCGGTTTACCGGAATGCTGTCGCTTGTGGCAAAGGACGCCAATGCCGTAAGAAAGGTTATGGAAGAAGTGAGAATGAACTTTTTCATTGTGTCGTTATGCTGTTTTTATTATGAGTTGTGTGAACGGTTTTTACAGAAGTTCAGGCAGTTGGAAGAGTTTCTGCGAGTTGCTGCCCTTGATGAGTATGTATTTGTCCTGTGGCATGTTTTCCGCTATTTCCTCCTTTACCTCCTCCACATCATTGAACTGTCGGAACGGGTGGTTGGTCTTTTCGAACTCCTCACCGACAAGCCATACATCGTCAAGGTCAATGGATTTCAGTGTCTCGACTATCTTGCAATGCTCCTCATGCGACACTTCGCCAAGCTCGCCCATGCTTCCGAGGATTGCCATTTTGTGCGGGACACTCATGTTTTTGAAGTTTTCAAGTGCCGCAGCCATGGATGTCGGGTTGGCGTTGTATGCGTCAACGACAAGCCGGTTGTGCTCTGTGACAGTAAGTTGTGAGCGGTTGTTCGAAGGAGTGTATGCTGTCAGGGCGTGGCAAATCTGCTCTTCAGTGATGCCGAAAGTCAGACCTATTGTTGCAGCCGCCAGCATATTGTAGATGTTATAATCACCGATTAGTTTGCTTTCAACGATGTTTTTTGCGTCAGACCCCTTGCCCCACCTGAATGTCAGATACGGTGCGCACTCCGCAACCTCACCATAGACAGCGAGGTCGTTAGCCTTCTCTATGCCATACTTGACAAGCGCCAGTCCGTCGGCTATGTTTTTAAGGTGCTCATTCTCATTGTGTATGAACACCGTGGCATGCTTTGGGCGAAGGAAATCATACAGTTCGCCTTTTGTCTTTATAACCCCCTCAAAGCTGCCGAAGCCACCAAGGTGGGCGCGTCCCACGTTTGTGATTATGCCACAGTCAGGTTCAACGATGTCGACAAGCGTCTTTATCTCCCCCGGGTGGTTCGCTCCCATTTCTATTACTGCTATTTCATGCTCCTTTGTGAGGCGCAGCAGGGTCTTCGGCACACCGATATGGTTGTTGAAGTTGCCGAGAGTATACAGCACATTGTATTTCTCCGACAGCACAGCAGCGATGAGTTCCTTCGTCGTTGTCTTTCCGTTTGTTCCCGTAACACCGATAATCTTTGTGCCGAGAGCCTTGCGGTGGTGGTTGGCAAGCTGCTGCAAGGTTGTCAGAACGTCATCGACGAGAATCAGGCGAGCGTCGTCTGCCGTCACGCCCTCTGCCATTTCGTCTATCACGGCATAAGAGGAACCGTTCTCAAGAGCCTGCCTTGCAAACTCATTGCCGTTGAATGATGCACCTTTCAGTGCGAAGAAGATGCTGCCTTTTGGACAGTCGCGAGTGTCGGTGGTGACAACAGGGTGTTCAAGAAACAGACTGTAAAGTTCAGAAATATCCATGTTGCTGTATTCTTTTTTTGTGTTTTATGTGGATTCTGTGAAAGTTTTTATTTGTCTTTATCCTTTTGTGGACGGCATGAAATCTGCCAAAACGGATGTTACGAGGTCATCGCCTCATATATCTTCACACATTCGACAGCCTCGCGGACATCATGGACACGCAGGATCGCCGCGCCACGTTCCAAGGCGAGAGTGTTCACTACGGACGTTCCGTTGAGGGCTTCCTGTGGCGAAGTGCCAAGCAATTGCCATATCATTCGCTTCCGTGACACTCCCACAAGCAGTGGCATGCCAAGGTCAAGCAGTTCATTCTGTCTTGCGAGCAGACGGTAATTGTCCTGCACATCCTTGCCGAAGCCGTAGCCGGGGTCAAGGATGATGTCCCCGATGCCCTTCTCCTGCAACAAGGCGGTCTTGCTTCGGAAAGCGGAAAGTGTACTTTCCAATGTCGGTTGCACAGACATGAGGATGTACGGGATGTCCTTCATCCAACCGAGGTCTGCCGTAAGGAATTCCTCTGCCTCACCGACATCATTGATTATGTCCACCCCAAATTCCTCTACAGCCATCCTTGCCACCTCCGGACGGAATGTGTCGACAGAAATGATTGCGTCAGGCTGCTCACGTTTCACTATCGGCAGGGCAAGGCGCAAGCGTCGCATCTCCTCCTCAGGAGTGACATTGCCGCTTCCGGGGCGTGTCGACATTCCGCCGACATCAATCATTGTCGCGCCCTGAGCGATGATTTCATTGGCGCGCAAGGCTATCTCCTCCTCTGTCTGCTTGCGTGAGCCGGCATAGAAAGAGTCCGGAGTGCAGTTGAGAATGCCCATAACTTCTGGGCGTGAGATGACATGCTGCTGCCCTCTTATTGTCAGTTTGTAGTCCATGGCTGCTAATCTGTTGGGTGGGGTGAGGTTGTTCTGCGTCCATTGTTCCGTGGCGTAATTGGTTTTGCTCCACAGTGTTATGGAAAGCAATATCCGGATAAAGTTTCTGCAAAATTACCAAAAAATAGTATAAAATACAAAGTATTTGGAAAAATATTATTATTTTTGCAGAATAAATATATAAAATAACAACCTTAACAACGGCATGTAGCTGTATTATTGCCGGCACCATAACGGTGCCGCCTTTTCATTATGTTCATAGAAATTTCGCCAAAGGACATTGTCGACATCATCCTTGTCGCATCCTTGTTGTACTATATTTTCCGCCTGATGCGTGAGTCTCGCTCACTGAACATCTTCATAGGCATCATGGTCTTCATCCTCGTATGGCTTTTTGTAAGCCAGATACTGGAGATGCGACTCCTTGGCAGCATCCTCGACAAACTCGTCTCTGTCGGTGTGCTTGCCATAATAGTACTGTTCCAGGAGGAGATACGCAAGTTCCTTTATTCCCTCGGTGCACACCAGCGTTTCGGTGCTTTCATGAAACTGTTTGTCAACAAGCATGCGTCAGACACTCCCGACATGAGCACCATAATGCCTATTGTCATGGCGTGCATGAACATGGCGCGCCAGAAAGTCGGAGCGCTGATTGTCATCGAACGAGGAGTCTCCCTTGACGATATTGTGGCGACAGGCGACACAATAGACTCCAACATCAACCAGCGCCTTATAGAGAACATTTTCTTTAAGAACTCCCCTCTGCACGACGGTGCCATGGTCATCCGCAAGCGCCGTATATGCGCCGCGGGATGCATCCTCCCTGTAGCACATGACCAGAACATTCCGAAAGAATTGGGACTGCGCCACCGCGCCGCTTTGGGCATATCCCAAGACTCCGATGCCATTGCCATAGTATGCTCTGAGGAGTCAGGGCGCATCTCCGTGGCGATAAAGGGAGACTTCCGCCTTCGCCTTTCCGCTGAGAAACTGGAGGCTATTCTTACGGAGGAACTGCTTGTGAAGAAATAGGCGGTCTGCCGCAGAAAGAACAAAAAAGTTTGTTGTTTAGGATAAAATGAGCAAAAGAAAATACAGAATACGTTGGGACAGAGTGTTCCTTCTCCTTGTGTGTCCGGTGGTGGTGCTATGCCTTGCCGGCACTTGTGTTTACCATGCAGCGATAGGTGTCTCGTCACTCCTCTCCGGAAAAGAGGCGGAGAATGAGGACACTGTCGCCGTCAGGAAAGTGACTCCCGAGATGGTGCTTGCCGACAAGGTCATGGCAAGCCGCATCGACAGTTTCATGCAACAACCTATGCGCCTGAAACAGGAAGACATAGCGGTGAGCATCTATGATGTGACGACAGGCAGCTATGTCTACGGGCATAATGAAAGAAAACTCCTTCCTCCGGCATCATGCTTGAAGATTCCGACGGCGGTTGCGGCGATAAAGCTCCTTGGTCTGAACCACCGCTACTATGAGTCGCTGCTCGTCCGCGGTGAGATTCGGCGCGACACTCTTGTCGGAACGCTCCTCCTGCGTGCCGATGCCGACCCTGTGCTTGAGGATCTCAGCGGACTTGTAAGGCAGATGCGTCGCCGTGGGATACGCCACATCCGTGGCAATGTGATGGTCACCCTTGAACTGGAGGACACGCTGAAACAGCATCCTACGGCAAAGAAATGGGACATTCCGTACAATAAGACTCCGCTTTTGCTGAAAGGAAAGCCTTATGTCACACGTCGACTTATTCAGACTTTGCGTGCCGAAGGCGTGACCTTCAAGCGCGATGCCACTGTCCGCCCGAAAGGGAAATACCATTATGCGGCATCGTCCTCCCATCCGATGCGTGCCGCCCTCATCCCTATGCTGACAAACAGCTCTAACATAAGGGCGGAGGCTATCTTCTACCACCTTGACTACAAGGCGGGGTTGCGCCCTAAACGCATGATAGAGTGGAAGACACCTCATGCCGTGGAGTCATTCCTGAAAAAGGAGTTCCGTGATGACAGCACGCATGTGATGAAGGGATTTGTGATAAACGACGGCAGCGGTCTGTCGCCTGCAAACCGTCTGGACGCAAGGTTTCTTGTGGACATTCTGAAATATGCGCGTGACGCAAGCAGATGTATGAGTTCTTCCGTGACGAGGCTTTCGCCACACCGTCCGAAGGGGCACGATGCGGTTCTTTGCAGTCAAGGTTCTCACGTCCCGATTTGCGAGGCAGGATTTTCGTGAAGACCGGTACTATTGTCACTATCGGAGCTTCCTCCTTGGCAGGCTATCTGCATGGTGTTGACGGACATGAGTACATCTTCTCCATAATAAACGCCAATTCCCCTGTGGCGGAAGGGCGCCTCTTCCAGGACCGCCTGTGCCGCCTTATGATGACGGGGAGGACACGGTGAGAGCCGGAAATCCCGGCATGTTTGCGGCCGCTTTGTATTCCGTGGACATGCCGGGATTTTTGTTTGAGTTTTCCAATTGTTTTTGCTTCGTAATTGGGAAATGACGCCATAAAATGCGCTTTCCCACGCCTGATTCCTGCTTCTTACAGAGTAAACAAAGTGAAAAATGGCAGTTTTTCACTTAAAAAGTAATGATTTACCATGTTTTTCGTAGCCATCTCCACTGTGAAAGGTTACCTTCCGTACTGCAAAAGCCTACCTTTGACAGTGCGGAAGGTAACCTTTTGTGGTATAGAGAAATATGGAACTGTTGGCACGAATTTGTAAGTCTTTGTAAGAGAGTGCTTTGCGAAAATCTCCAAAAATATGCGATTTTTCCGGTTGCTCCTTTTGAATTTGTTTTTACGCGATTCTCAGAGGGCAAAAACACCATGGGTTTTCTAATCCGACTCTTGGTTGCAATGGAAAGTCCAAGCCGGCGGCTTCGTGCGTGGAGGTTGTGGCCTGACGGGATGTTTGCTGCTCCGCATGGCGAAACCTCTGCAAGCATGCCGACCGGAAAACGTGCCAAATCTCTTGATTTTCGGTATAATTAACAAAAAAAGCGGACATCCTTTTGTTGTTCGCTTTTTTTTTATTACTTTTGCAAAAGAGTAAACATAAATCAACTAAAAATAAATCTAATATCGTTAAAACTATGGGATTGGTAGAACAAATCATTGCACGCGCCAAGGCTAACAAGCAGCGCATCGTGCTTCCTGAGGCAGACGAGGAACGTACACTCGTGGCTGCTGACCAGGTGCTTGAACAGGGAATTGCAGACCTTATTCTTATCGGTAACCCTGCAAAGGTGCAGGCTCTCGTTGAGAAAAACGGATTGAAGAACATCGGCAAGGCTACATTCATCGACCCTGAGAACTATGAGAAGTCTGAGGAAATGGCGCAGCTCCTGCAGAAACTTCGTGAGAAGAAGGGCATGACAATCGAGCAGGCTCGCGAGCTTGTGAAGAACCCTCTCTATCTCGGATGCATGATTATCAAGACAGAAGGTGCCGACGGACAGATTTCAGGTGCGCTCTCCACAACAGGCGACACACTGCGTCCTGCGCTTCAGATTATCAAGACAGCTCCGGGAATCACATGTGTTTCAGGTGCAATGCTCATGATTACCGAGGCTCCTCAGTACGGCGAGAATGGCGTGATGGTGTTCGCCGACGTTGCCGTTACTCCTATGCCTGACGCTAACCAGCTCGGACAGATTGCTGTCTGCACAGCACAGACAGCGCGTTCGGTGGCAGGTTTCGCTGAGCCACGTGTGGCAATGTGCTCTTTCTCCACAAAGGGAAGCGCGAAGCATGAGGTTGTCGACAAGGTCGTTGAGGCTACAAAGGTGGCAAAGGAACTTGACCCGACACTGAAAATCGACGGCGAGTTGCAGGCTGATGCCGCTCTCGTGCCTGCCGTTGGCGAGAAGAAGGCTCCGGGTTCTGACATCGCGGGACATGCCAATGTGCTTGTGTTCCCTAACCTCGAGGTAGGCAACATCGGCTACAAACTCGTGCAGCGTCTTGGCAATGCTGTCGCTCTCGGTCCTATCCTTCAGGGTATAGCACGCCCTGTGAACGACCTTTCACGCGGCTGCTCCGTAGAGGACATCGTGAATCTCGTGGCAATCACCGCTTGCCAGGCTATGGATGCGAAGAAATAATGATAAATGGGAAATCTTTGGAAGCCAATCATAAGGTTGGCTTCCTACTTTAACCTACAACCATAAACCCAAAACCTACAACCATAAAAAATGAAAATCCTTGTACTGAACTGCGGTTCATCATCAATCAAATACCAGCTCTTCGAGATGGAGACAAAGACTGTCCTTGCAAAGGGCGGCATCGAGAAAATCGGTCTTCCGGGAGCGTTCATCAAGTTCAACGCTGCTGACGGTGGCAAGAAAGTAATCGAGCAGGAGATTCCTGAGCACACAGTGGGTGTGGAACTTATCTTCAAGGTTCTCACCGACCCTGTCGACGGTGCCTTGAAATCTCTTTCTGAACTTGACGCTGTAGGTCACCGTATGGTGCACGGAGGTGAGAAGTTCGCCAAGTCTGTCATCCTCGACGAGGAGGTGCTGAAGGCTTTCGAGGCTTGCAACGACCTCGCTCCGCTCCATAACCCTGCAAACCTTAAGGGTGTGGCAGCTGTCTCTGCCCTCCTTCCTGAGATTCCTCAGGTGGGTGTGTTTGACACAGCGTTCCACCAGACAATGCCTGCACATGCTTACATGTATGCCATTCCTTACGAGATGTACGAGAAGTATGGCGTGCGTCGCTACGGTTTCCACGGCACATCCCACCGTTATGTTTCTGCACGTGCACTCGAATTCCTCGGTATGGAGGCTGAGGGAACGAAGGTTATCACAGCCCACATCGGCAACGGCGGCTCACTCGCTGCTGTCAAGGACGGCAAGTGCCAGGACACATCAATGGGTCTCACACCGCTGGAAGGCGTGATGATGGGCACACGTTCCGGCGATATTGACGGTGGTGCAGTGTCTTTCATCATGAAGAAAGAGGGACTTGACGCTGACGGCATCTCCAACTACCTCAACAAGAAGTCAGGTCTTGCCGGCATCTCCTGCAAGTCAAGCGACATGCGTGAGGTGTTCCAGGGCAGTGTTGACGGCGATGCTAAGTGCCGGCTTGCAATAGATATGTACACATACCGTATCAAGAAGTACATCGGCTCTTACGCTGCTGCCCTCGGAGGATGCGATGTTCTTGTGTTCACTGCAGGTGTCTGTGAGAATCAGTCTGACATCCGTGAGATGGTATGTAAGGACATGGAATGGATGGGTATCAAGCTCGACCTTGAGAAGAATGCCACTATCCATGGCGAGGAGGCTGTCATCTCCACACCTGACTCTAAGGTCAAGGTTGTCGTTATCCCTACCGACGAGGAGCTGATGATTGCTACTGACACAATGGAACTTGTGTCTAAGTAGTCAATAGAATATAAACTGCCGAAGCATTTCCTTTGCTTTGCAGAAATCAAAAAGAAGTAGCTATTGGTATTACAGCTTATGCTGTGGGTCTCCAATAGCTACTTCTTGTTTTATGACGAATGTGGTTGCTGTTGAAGGGTGCACATTATTCAATCACCCAATCCTCTATGTTTTTTGTCTCACTGCTGAAATTTATGCCGACCCTTACAACCGGCAGCCCGGTGAGTGCGAACCTCTCATCATAGCTCTTCAGTGTGATTTGCTGCATGGCCGTTTCTGCACTTTTGTTTAGTTTAAGCTCAAAGATGTATAGTTTGTTTGCTGTACGTAGAACCATGTCCACGCGTCCGTTGCGAGTGTGCACCTCCACATCGACGTATGCGCCTAGCAGTGAGAAGATGACATACATCATTTGCTGCCAATGCCCCTCGTAATCGGTGTTGGAGGTATATGGCACTGTTCCAAGGAAAGTCTTCATCAACTGCAAAGCTCCATCAATATCGTCCTTTAGCATGAAGCCATACATTTTTGCAATCGTTGTGTTGCCACGGCTTGTGTATTCGTGCAGATAGTTAGGCAGTAGGCTTCGCATCAATCCGATGCGTACCTCCTTGTTTGGAATGTCCAATGTGTAAAGACCCAATATATTGTCATACCCTTTTATTGTTATATATCCGCTTTGATACAGCAGTGGCACAATGCTTGTCATGCGTTCTGTAGGCGCGTCGAAGTCGGCAGCATCTGCATCGTATCCTCCGATGTCCGACGGTTGCACGTTAAACTTTCGGAGCATCTCAACCAGATATGTCGGAGTGCCGGAGCCGAACCAGTGTGATGCTATGTCATTTGTTGACAATGCATTAAGCAAGCTGAATGGATTGTATATGTCCGGAGACAGCTTTGAGAAATGATACCCGTCATAATGCGATTTCAGCCTTTCCATCGTCTCGCAGTATGTCACTCCCAGCTGCCCTGCCAGATATTCCACCTCTGTCCGCATCCGTGTCTCCAGTTCTTCCTGTGTAATGCCGCAAATGGCGGCATACTGCGGCAGCATGCTTATGTTCAGTATGTTGTTCAGTTCAGAGAAGATGCTCAGTTGTGAGAACTTCGTTATTCCTGTCAGGAAAACAAACCTGAGGTATGGGTCGCATGCCTTCAGCGGGCTGTAGAAATTGCGCATGATGTTACGCAAATTCGGAAGGTTCTCGTCCTCGTGCATGACATCAAGCAACGGTGCGTCGTACTCATCAATCAGTACCACAACCTGCCTGCCAGTCTGTTCGCATGCACGCTTGATAAGCCCTTCAAGCCGTTGGTTAGGGTTGATGTCAGCCTCTTCGCGTCCATAAATTTTCTCATACTGGAACAGTTTTCTTTCAAGTTCCAATATAAGGTCCTTCTCTCCTGCATGCTTTGCTGTACTCATGTCGAAATGCAGCACAGGATGCACCGTCCACTCTTTCTCCAGGTGCTCCATTGCCAGCCCCTTGAAAAGCTCTCTCCTGCCTTCAAAATAGCTTTTCAGTGTGCTCACCAGCAACGATTTTCCGAACCGGCGCGGACGGCTTAGGAACATGTAGTTTGATTTTCCATGTGTCATGCTATAGACAAATTCGGTTTTGTCTATATACAGGCAGTCCTCCTTGATGAGTTTCTCGAATGTCTGAATTCCGATTCCCGGTAGTTTTCGTCCCATAAGCACAGAGTTTTTTCATATTATTTGTTATGCACAGATAGTGCAAGTCGAACGCAATGGAGCTTGTTCGGAATTGCTGAGGTGCATCTTATCTTATGCAAAGATAATGTTTTTGTTTTTATCTGCCAAATATTTAAGGCTGCAATATGAAAAACAGTTGTATTTTATAGTAAGAAAGAATAGATTTGCGAAAATATGCAAGCGCATTGCTCATGGTTTTCCTATTACCCAATGACTACGTTTTTGTATAATTCCATGTCCTACAGTAACTGCCGTGCAAAGTGTGGCGAAGCCACAACCTTTACGGTAACCGCGGGCTTCAGCCCTGCGGGTAGGGAATAGTCCATACATAACGTGTGGCAGCGCCACACTCCTTTATGGTTCATCTTCGCACAAGCGTATGAAAGTGGATTGTTGAGGTTCGTGCCGTCTGTGTGTGTTCGGCATAAAGGAGTGTGGTTCCACCACACAGCGTTTGATCTGTTTTACAGTCCTCACGGCTGAAGCCGGAGGTTACCGTAAGGGTTGTGGCTCCGCCACACTTTGCATGGAGATGTTGGCAATAAGGCATGAGTGTTTTCGCAAATCAATTTTGTTTGACTATAAGTAACTGTTGAAAATTAATACCTCAATATATAATCTAAAATCACAACAAACAAAAAATTATGGCAACAATCAAAGTGAAGTTTCGCCCCTCCTCGGTAGCAGGCAAGGAAGGCACGGTTTATTATCACATCATCAATCAGCGTGCTGTGCGCTGCATAGGCACGGATTACCATGTCTTGCCGTGTGAGTGGGACAGCCGCCACGCTTCGGTGCATATAGCGAGAGACAGCTGCCGCAAGGCGCATCTGCAACTCATACAGGACAAAATCTGTTGGGAGCTAAGGCAGATGAGGACGGTGGTCCTGCAGAAGGAGGAATATGGCTATGGCATAGATGAATTGGCAGAGACTTTGCGCCGTTTGCCTTCATGCCAAAGCGTTTTCAGCTTCATAAGGACGCAGATTGAGAGAAAAGAACAGATGAAGCGTTGGGGCACTGCCAAGACATACAGTGATGCTTTGAGGAAATTCAGTGCTTTCCGCTGTGGTGATGACATCGCTTTTGATTCGCTTACCTCCGACATGGTGGAAGGCTATGAGGCATGGCTGTGCTGCCAACGCCTGAAGCAGAACACCATAGCTTACTATCTGCGCACGCTCCGCACACTTTACCATAAGGCTGTGGAGACTGGACTTGTGGAGGAACGCAACATCTTCCGCCATGTGCGCACATCAAGTGTGCGTACTTCAAAGAGGGCAATATCCATTGAATGCATAAGGAAGATTGTGCAGCTTCGTCTCCGTCAAGGCTCTGCTCTTGCTTTTGCAAGGGACATGTTCATGTTCAGTCTTTATATGCGGGGCATGGCGTTCGTGGATATGGCGTTCCTGAAGAAGAGTGATGTCAGGTACGGAGTGCTTTCGTATAACCGCCGCAAGACGAACCAAAGCCTGACAATAGGGTGGGAGCCGCCCGTCCAGCGCATAGTGGACGCGTATGCTTCCAGGACACAAGGCACATCGTATCTGCTCCCGATAATACGGAAGGAGGACGGCAATGAGTACAGGGCATACAAACAGGTGCTGCAGAACGTGAACCGCAATCTGAAGAAGATTGGTGAAATGCTTGGATTCAAAATGTCACTGACAATCTATGTCGCCCGCCATTCGTGGGCAAGTGCGGCGTTGAACATGAACATCCCGCTTGCGACAATAAGCGAGGGAATGGGGCATCACTCGTACAGGACAACACAGATTTATCTTGAATCGATAGGCACAAACAGAATTAATCAGGCAAATTGGAAAATCATGCAGGCAATATTAGGGAATGAGGAATAAGGTGCAGCATGATTCTTGCATGTGACTATTGTGATGAAAGACAAGCGTTTGACTTGCTAAAAAAACAGAAAGGCTTTTCTTTTACAAGAAGAAAGGCATTGTGCTACAAAATTAGTGATTTATTTTGATTTCATTACATAAGTTGATTGTTTTTTTTCTTTTTTTAAGAAAGTATCATGCAAATGTTTGTTGAATCAGCCATTCCGACGAAAAGGAAATGGCTGATTCTGTTTTTAATACAGATAAATGCCTTTCTTCTTGTAAGATAGCATTATTTGACATTTGCGAAAGCTGATTGTTTTATAGTCAGCATGAAAAAGAATGGATTAGGAATTTCTTGGGCTCTTTCCATGACAGGAAGATAGCTTGGAGAATTATAACTATATGGAAATGAGAGAAAACGGTGTGTTAATCAGGCATCCGTATCCATCATGTATGGTTGTTGCCAAGGACATAAAGTAGATGAGAATTTATGAAACTGGACAGTACGAACTCTTATCTTACAGCTGAAGGAACAAAAAAGTTTCCAACCGGCATACTTATTTCTGAACCGAAGAAGACCGGTCCAGAGGTAAAACTGTATACATGTGGCAACAGGGCACCTCACGAGAGTATTGCAGGAAAGTATGAAGAACCAAAACCGTCATGGTCATATCTTTTTGTCCATCATACCAAAGTGAAAGGTATATCCTCAATCTTGGAAAGAGACAACCGCCCTTTCTTCGTACATAAGACAATCCATTATTACCGCCGTCAAGGCAAATCGAAGACAGTCCGCAAGAAAGAGATTCCTACGGTCAGTGGACTTGTATTCCTGCAAGGCAATCCTGCGGAGATTCAAAAATATTTGGACAATGTGCTTCCGGGACGCTACCTCTGCAAGAATTGCAGCACAGGGAAGGTGGCGGTGATACCTGACAGGCAGATGCGCCCTTTCATGGGTCTTGCAGAGTCGGATCCGGAGAGAATACGTTTCCTCCTGCATCCTTTCCATTACTATGCCCGTAACCGCATATTGCTCCGTATCACATCAGGTGAGCTTGAAGGACTAGAAGGCTATGTCATACGCATCGACCGTGACCGCCGTCTCGTGATGAACGTAGGTGGCATGAGCGTGGCCATTTCCAGTGTCCATGCAGAGCGATTCGAGGTAGTTCAGGACGCTTCGGGTGCCCGCCCTTCGGAAGCTGATGCGTTGTACAAGCGCAACCTTCAGGAACGTCAGGCACTCATCGACCGTTATTTTCATCCTGTCAGGACCATCCGCGACATCGCCATTCAGGCAGAGAACATTGAAATCCTCAGAGCGCAGACCCTTGCCGAACTGTCAAAAGGCAAGCTCTCTTTCCGTGAGGCACTTGGCACATTCTTCTTCATCATAGAGGAAATTGCCTATTACTATGCTCCGTCAGTGGAGACCGGCAAGGACAAGATGTCCCCGATTCTTCAGGCTGGCTCCACAATCCTGCAGGAGATAGACACCATAATCAGCACTCCCGTCCATGCCATCGAAATCCGTCAGGAGTACGAGTCTGACCGCGAGCAGCTCATGCTCAATTACGGCTATTTGTTTGAGGATAGGGGAGGTGTGTGAGTGGTGGTAAACTCAGCTGCTCATCATTAAGCCGGTTATTGCTCACTGTGCAAATATAATCCTTATTTTATAGTCATTGACATTAGTGTAAGCTCAACCCCAACTCTAATTTTTAAAAAACTGAGAGATGGTTTAATTTTAAAGAGTCACCCCGCAAGTGCAATTGTTTTTACAAAGTTACAAAAAGTATTTGAAAAACTCCCTTATAGGCGTATGTGTTTTGGCGCTGGGCTATTGGTGATTTTACTAATGGAATTATAAATTCGTTCTCTGTCTCTATTAAATTAGAGGCTGAGAACATTTACAGTGAAATCTTTAATATATAACAAATAAAAATATATGACATGCCATTATTGTCATTCTCTTTATTGACACTTATAAAAGGAGCTATTACACTTAGTAAATGTTCTGCGGTAAAGGTTTTTATTGCGAAAAACGGAGCTGCGATTGTTGGCAAATTAGGTGTTGAAGGTGCCATTGCTGCAGGAACAACCGCAGCAGGAATTACAGGTGTTGCTGTTGGCATTGCTGCATTGCCTGAAACAACAAAAAAGGGCTTTTCACAAATAATTAAAGGGGTTAGGGAACATAAAGCGAGTGATTTTTTTGATGGAGTATACCGCATATCAAAAGCGTATGTTTCCGTTTCAGGATTTACAGAAGATTTTTCCGAATATGTTGAATCATTGGACATCCCAAGTGAAGATAAAATAGTCGTTAATGTTACTGTCAAAGAAATGACTCAGGTTCTCATAGACAAAATAGAAGGCAATGCATATAAAATCTTGCAGCAATTTGAGAATAAATTGCAGAACCAAGGAATGACGGGAACATCGTACCAAATTATTATAGATAATATATACAAGCAGCACACCCAAAATATTTCTGATGATTATGCCATTGTTTTAGGGCGTGCAGGAAGAATATATGCAGATATAAGTAAATATAACATAGAACATAAGCTTATTTCTGAAAATACATACGATCATTATTTACTGTATTGTATATCAGGTTGGCTTTTGAATAATTTGACGGAATTAAACTGTCTTCTTGGAATTTCGCAATCACAATTAGCCCATGATATTACGGATAACATATTTTGCTATCTTAGATCCATAGGCAAATAGGCAGCACAAAGAAGCTACCACATTTTTTCCAGTATATAAGCAACGAGATATGTTTCTCCATACTGCGTAACATGGGGCATTATGAACTGATGACAAATAATTGTGAGCATTTCGTAAGATGGTGTAAAACAGGGAAAGCCAATAGCCGTCAGGTAACGAATTTCTTCATAGATGCTGTTTCTATTTTAGCAAGTATATTCTTCAGAAATCCTGCACCACTTATGACTCGTATTGCACAACGAAAACTAATGCTTGGTTGAGAAATTGTTTTTGAAACACTTACGGTTTCAAATATTGAAATAAATTTATAATGGAAAGAAATAACTCGCTGGACGGACTGAAATACGTTCTGATATCTCTTGTCATATTGGGACATTTTATCGAGCCCAACCGATATGACAATCAGATTTCCTGTATGCTATACAGCATCATCTATTCATTCCATATGCCGCTTTTTATATGGATGAACGGCTATTTTTACAAACAAAGAGATTTTAAGCAAGAGCTAAAAAAGAGCCTTCCCCTTATAGAAATATGTATCATCTCACACGTAGGCTTCACGTTGATTGGACATGGCAGGCTTACCCTTCACAGTTTGCTCTCTTTCAACTACTCGCCGTCATGGTATATGCTAAGCCTGTTCATCTGGAGAATGGCTTCTTCCATATTGTTTAAATCTTTCTGCATACGTAAACTGTTGATATGTGCCATTATTGTGGAAATAGTTTCATTCGTCTTTATAAATAAATATAGCGGCTACTTCTCCTTAATGCGCACATTGCAATTTTATCCATATTTTGTTGCAGGATATACATTCAAGATAGAAGTGCAATTTCTTGACTGCATATGAGTCCCCCTCCTTCTGTGTATAAGAGGTTCCGGAGCGTAGCGACAGGGTTCTCTTATACACAGAAGGAGGAACCTTCCCATTAAAGATTAACCTGCAATGCAA